>NZ_FMYO01000020.1 GCF_900096895.1 Acinetobacter kookii
TATTTCTGTGACCCACATTCACCCTGGCAAAAAGGCACATGCGAAAATATGAATGGTTTAATTAGGCAATATTTACCTAAAGGGATTGATTTAAACCAGGCAGATCAGCATTATTTAAATCAAGTTGCCATGTCACTGAATATTCGTCCTAGAAAAGCGTTAGATTGACTTACACCATTAGAGAAATTTGCTCAGCTTGTTGATTATCATAAGACTTTTCAAACTGTCGCACCTCATGTTTGAATTCGCCCTACAATCAAAAGTATGACAGCTGAATTAGCTAAAGGTTTAAAAACTCCTGAAGATTTAAACCAAATGACAGCCATATTTAAATGTATTAGTTTAGCAATGAATTGTTTTACGATTCAGTTCGATGATCGATTAAAAGATCATTTATAAAAAATGGGACTTACACAAAATAATTTACAGGCTCGTAGAAACATGAAAATACATTCTTTTGGTGAACACAATAACATTACTTTATCTAATAATTGTATTGAAGTTCGAGGTGCACGTGAGCATAACCTTAAGGATGTAGATGTTTCTATCCCAAGAAATGCACTTGTTGTTTTCTCAGGTGTATCGGGTTCAGGAAAATCATCACTTGCTTTTGGAACTATTTTTGCTGAAGCACAAAGAAGATATTTCGAATCTGTTGCACCTTATGCAAGACGCTTAATAGATCAGGCCGGAGTACCAGATGTTGATGCTATTGATGGTCTACCACCAGCAGTAGCATTGCAACAACAACGTGGTGCAAGTAATACCCGTTCTTCTGTTGGAAGTGTAACAACTTTATCAAGTCTCGTGCGAATGATTTATTCGCGTGCTGGTGCATATCCTGCCGATCAGCCAATGTTATATGCCGAGGACTTTTCACCGAACACTCCTCAAGGTGCTTGTCCTACCTGTCATGGTTTAGGTCACATTTATGAAGTTACAGAATCGACAATGGTTCCTGACCCAACACTCAGTATTCGTGAGAGAGCTATCGCATCATGGCCACCTGCTTGGCACGGGCAAAACTTACGCGATATCCTAGTAACCCTAGGGTATGATGTTGATCGACCATGGAAAGATTTACCGCAATCGGATAGAGACTGGATTTTATTTACTGAAGAAACCCCAACAGTTCCTGTCTATGCTGGTTTAAGCCCCGCTGAGACTCAATCTGCACTTAAACGTAAACTAGAACCCAGCTATATGGGCACTTTCACTGGTGCTCGTCGCTATGTCCTTCATACTTTTGCTAATACCCAAAGTACGTTGATGAAAAAACGTGTTTCACGTTTTATGGAAGGAAAAATATGCCCTTCCTGTCATGGTAAACGCCTTAAACCAGAAGCCTTATCTATTACCTTTGCTGGAGTAGATATTGGTGAGTTTATGCAACTTTCTTTGGATAAGTTAACTTGCCTGCTTGAGCCCATTGTTCTTGGCAATTTCGACGCTCATGATGCTGGAGAAAAGACTAATAATAAAGTAACCCAACTTGACAGATCTGAACGAGCAACAACAGGTAGAGCTGTGCATTCTGTATCTCCAGATGTAAGACGTACGTCAGCACTTTCAGATGAAAAGAAAATTGCTGCCCAGCGTTTAGCAAATGGTGTGGTGGGGCGTTTAAATCAATTACGCCAGTTAGGTCTTGGTTATCTAACATTAGATAGAGCCACACCGACTCTTTCAGCGGGAGAGTTACAACGTTTGCGTTTAGCAACACAATTAAGTTCTATGCTATTTGGTGTAGTTTATGTACTGGATGAACCGTCTGCTGGATTACATCCTTCAGATAGTCAGTCATTATATGATTCTCTCGATAAATTAAGAGACGCTGGAAACTCCGTATTTGTTGTAGAGCATGATTTAGAGCTCATGCGTCGTGCTCAATGGTTAGTGGATGTTGGACCAGATGCAGGAGAGCAAGGTGGTAATATTTTATATAGTGGAGTACCTCAGGGTTTAAGTGAGATTTCAGCTTCACGTACTGCAAGTTATTTATTTAATAAAATCCCAGTTACTCAAAGTTATGGACGTACACCCTCTGGTTGGCTTGAACTTAACAATATTTACCGACATAACCTGCATAATATTGATGCTCGTATACCTCTTGGTGTACTTACAGCAGTTACAGGTATTTCAGGTTCAGGTAAATCTAGTCTCGTTTCTCAAGCTTTACCCGAGTTAGTACTTTCATATTTAGGCAATGAATCTGAAACTGAAAACAATAATGAAAATAATCCTTTAAATGAAGGAATGTTGGTTACCGAGGTTACACAGGGTTCTCTGGCTGGTGATGTGGAGGCTATACAGCGTCTGGTACAGGTTGATCAAAAACCAATTGGCCGTACTCCACGTTCTAATCTGGCAACTTATACGGGTTTATTTGATCATGTTAGAAAGTTATTTGCTGGGACTCCTGAAGCTCGCCAAGCTCATTATGATGCTGGACGTTTTTCGTTTAATGTGGCTAAAGGGCGATGTGAAACTTGTGAAGGTGAAGGCTTTGTCAGTGTAGAATTATTGTTTATGCCAAGTGTATATGCCCCTTGTCCGACATGTCATGGTGCTCGATATAATGATGACACTCTGAAAATTCGCTGGAATGGACGTAATATTGCTGAAGTATTAGGAATGACCGTCAATGAAGCACGTGATTTTTTTGATGGAGAGGTCTCGATTGCTCGTTCACTACAATTATTAAAGGAAATTGGCCTTGGTTATTTACGTTTAGGGCAACCAGCGACTGAACTATCTGGTGGAGAAGCGCAACGTATTAAATTGGCGACCGAGCTGCAACGCAATCAGCGTGGAAATACACTGTATATACTTGATGAGCCAACTACAGGTTTGCATCCATCAGATGTAGATCGATTGTTAGTTCAATTGCAGCGATTAGTCGATGCGGGTAATACCGTGATTATGATTGAGCATGATATGCGTGCCGTTGCACAAGCAGATTGGGTGATTGATGTGGGACCAGGTGCTGGAAATGCTGGTGGGAATATTGTTGTGGCAGGAACACCAAAACAAATAACAGAAAATCAAGATAGCCGTACTGCTCCATATTTAGTTAATGAGTTAGTGAGTCGTGATACTAAACGTTGATATTGCGAGTGAGTAGAATAAAGACTTAAATTAAAATCCTGTAAAATCAATCAGATATTTTTTGTTTTAGGTGGTGTGTGAGCATGAAATCTAAAAGTTTTTTTTCAACTAAGGGCTTTGTTGCACAACCCTATCTGTAACGTTTTTTTCAGCGATATAATTTTCAAATGAAGAAGCCTACACACAAAATCTACCGCACAACCAATTGGCCCGCATATAACCGAGCACTCATGAGTCGAGGAAATATTGCCATTTGGTTTGATCCTGCTACGCAATGATATGCTCCATCAAAAGGCAAACAAGGGCGAAATCAAATCTACTCCGACGCAGCCATCCAATGCTGCTTAATGATTAAATCTTTATTTCGTCTGTCTTTACGTATTGTCACTGGCTTTGTGCAAAGTCTGATTAAACTTTGCGGATTAAATTGGACACCACCAGATTACACCACGCTTTGTAGAAGACAAAAGCATATTGATATTGCAATCAGTTACCAAAAAAGTAGCGATGGGCTGCATCTACTCATGGACTCTACAGGGATGAAGTTTCTAGGTGAGGGCGAATGGAAACGCAAGAAACATGGACCTGAATATCGTCGCCAATGGCGTAAACTACATATTGGGGCGAATTCAAACATGAGGTGCGACAGTTTCAAAAGTCTTATGATAATCAATAAGCTGAGCAAATTTCTCTAATGGTGTAAGTCAATCTAACGCTTTTCTAGGACGAATATTCAGTGACATGGCAACTTGATTTAAATAATGCTGATCTGCCTGGTTTAAATCAATCCCTTTAGGTAAATATTGCCTAATTAAACCATTCATATTTTCGCATGTGCCTTTTTACCAGGGGGAATGGGGGTCACAGAAATATACATCTATGCCTAAATCTTCTTCGAGTATTTTATGTTCTGACATCTCATGTCCACAGTCATAGGTCAACGTTTTACGCAGTTCTGCAGGTAAATATTTCAGAGCTTCAGCTAAAGCCTTGCGCACTGATTCTGCCTTTGCATCAGGTAATGTTGCCAAGATACAGAGCCGTGTATTTCGTTCAGTAGGTGTTGCTATCGAACTTTTATTGTCTTTACCTTTAATTAAATCGGCTTCCCAATGACCCGGTATTTTTCTTTCTTGAACTTCGGCTGGGCGCTTATGAATAGTTTTAATATCCTGTAATATAGAATCTTTTTTAGATTCACCGTTAGCTTTTCGCTTTTTATTTTCATGACGCAGACAGGATAATAAGTCTTTTTTCAACTCACCCTTTGGTAATGCTCGTATCGTTGAAT
>NZ_FMYO01000014.1 GCF_900096895.1 Acinetobacter kookii
ACGTTCAAAATCTTGTCTTAAAATGGGTTTGAGTAATTGATGAAATACGGTATTCTGATGTGACAAAACCTGAGTCCTTTATAGTTAAAGTGTTTGTTTGCACTTATATTTTAACTATTTAGACTCAGGTTTTTTTATTTAAAGCAAACTATGGGACAGTAGTGCCCATTTGGGTGCTTTTTTAGCGTGCAATCTTAGTTCGCAGCAGCATCAACCACTGGAATCTTACCAATTTTCGCTTGCCAGATTTTTGGCGCAGTCGCGTGAATAGAAGTACCATTGACATCAACCGCTACAGATACAGGCATATCTTCAACTTTGAATTTGTAGATAGCTTCCATACCCAAGTCAGCAAAAGCCACAACTTCAGCTTCACGAACAGCTTTAGATACCAGGTAAGCAGCACCACCTACAGCCATCAGGTAAGTTGCTTTATTGTCTTTGATGGCTTCAACCGCAGCAGGACCGCGATCAGCTTTACCAATCATTCCGTACAAGCCAGTCGCTTCAAGCACTTGGCGAGTGAATTTGTCCATACGTGTTGCAGTTGTCGGACCAGCAGGGCCCACCACTTCGTCGCCTACAGGATCGACAGGGCCAACGTAGTAAATGAACTTGCCTTTAAGGTCTACAGGAAGTTCTTCACCGTTGTTCAGCATATCCACCATACGTTTGTGCGCAGCGTCACGACCGGTATAGATGGTACCGTTAAGTAATAAGGTATCGCCTGGTTTCCAGGAATTCATTTCTTCTTGGGTGATGTTGTCCAGGTCAACACGTTTAGAAGATGAAGAATCCCAAGTGACAGCCGGATAGTCTTCAAGTTTAGGTGCTTGAATATGTGCAACACCTGAACCATCTAACTGGAAGTGTGCGTGACGAGTTGCAGCACAGTTTGGAATCATACCCACCGGTTTGCCTGCAGCATGACATGGATAATCTTTGATTTTGATATCAAGTACAGTGGTTAAGCCGCCAAGACCTTGCGCGCCAATACCCAATGCATTTACTTTTTCGAAGATCTCGATACGGAGTTCTTCCATTTTGCTTTGTGGACCACGGCGAAGCAATTCGTCCATGTTGATCTCTTCCATCAATGCTTCTTTGGCAAGCATCATGGCTTTTTCAGCAGTACCACCGATACCGATACCGAGCATACCAGGAGGACACCAGCCTGCACCCATGGTTGGAACAGTTTTCAGTACCCAGTCCACGATAGAGTCAGATGGGTTCAACATGGCAAGTTTAGATTTGTTTTCTGAACCGCCACCCTTGGCAGCAACAGTAATGTCGACTTTGTTGCCCGGTACGAGTTTGTAGTGGATTACCGCAGGCGTGTTGTCTTTGGTATTTTTACGGCCAAATGCAGGATCAGCTAAAACTGATGCACGAAGTACGTTAGAGCTTTCCAGGTAACCTTGACGCACACCTTCATTGATTGCATCGTCCAGGCTCATGGTTAAATCAAATTTAACGTCTAAGCCCACTTCAAGAAATACGTTCACAATCCCGGTATCTTGGCAGATAGGACGGTGGCCTTCTGCACACATACGAGAGTTAATTAAGATTTGTGCAATAGCATCTTTTGCGGCTTTGTTCTCTTCACGATCATAGGCACGGCTCATCGCTTGGATGAAGTCTTGTGGATGATAGTAAGAAATGAACTGAAGCGCATCTTTTACCGATGTGATCAAGTCATCTTGCTTGATAATAGTTGTCATATCAAATATCTCTTGAGCGGGCTGTTAGCTAGCGGGCTAAATTATAAGATAAAAAGCAGGTTTTGTGGGTATTTTGAATGCTTTTTGGCCGAAAGTTTAATGGTGAATTTCAGCTCAGATGAACTGTTGTTTTTTGAGTGATTTTTGTCATAAAGATGACAAAAGGTAATTATTCTTCCGGGTAAATATTATATTTAAAATATTGATTAAACTGTTTTTAATTCGTTTGTTATTTTAAATTTCTGAAAAATAAAAGTTAAGTCTGATCTTTTTTAAATGAAGTTAGGTAAGATAATTTTGTCGTAAAACTTTTATGTAATAAGCACATAAAAGTTCATCTGATACATATAGACTCCTTTCAATTGTTCGAGTCATTGATTTTTCTTTATGTCGTGCAGGGATAGGGTTTCGGTCAGCAAGAAGATGAGGTATAGGCTTTATCTTCTTTTTTTGCTTTAAATTTTCTCGAAATAAAAACATGCTAAATCTTCAAATCTTCAAATCTTCAAATCTTCAAATCTTCAAATCTTCAAATCTTCAAATCTTCAAATCTTCAAATCTTCAAATCTTCAAATCTTCAAATCCTGATCTCAATCTGCCTATACTATTGAAAGGCACATTTAGAAAAACCACTCATGAAAGATCAATCTGAGTTTGCGAAAAATATCATTAAAATTTATAAGAAACATGCACGTGCGTGGACGGAATTACGCGGCCAGTTGCTGTATGAAAAAGCATGGCTCAATTATTTTCTTTCGCTGATTCCTGAACATGCTCAAATACTGGATTTAGGTTGTGGTTCAGGCAAACCGATTGCTGCCTATTTAATTGAACAAGGGCATTCCGTAGTCGGGGTAGATAGTTCTGATGTCATGATTGAAATGGCTAAGCACAACTTTCCTGAACAGCACTGGATTCAGACAGATATGCGTCAGCTGGATTTAGGGCAAAAGTTTCAGGGGATTTTAGCGTGGGACAGTTTTTTTCATTTGACCCAAGATGATCAGCGCAAGATGTTTGCTCAGTTTTCTAGGTTTGCTGAGCAGGGCACGGTTTTAATGTTTACCAGTGGGCCTGCTGCAGGTGAGGCGATAGGGGATATGTTTGGTGATGTACTGTATCATGCCAGTTTGTCACAGCAGGAATATCGACAATTGTTAAAAGATCATGGCTATGAGGTTGTGAAAATGCTCGCGGAAGATCCCGACTGTGCTGGGCATACGGTGTGGTTGGCACAGAAGTTGTGATTTAGTCATGCTAAATAATAATGTGGAACAATGATTGAGAATTGAGCGTGAAAAACCATAAAAAAAGCCCATTCGAGGGTGAGTGGGCTATAAAACTAGAATCAACATATTGAATTATAAAACAATTTCAAAAGGATTGCGTATAAGCTGTCTTATGTTAATTTTAGGTTTTCTAATCATTCCAAGAAAAGTGTAAATAATAATAGTCATCTTGATATGTAACTACATAATCAAGATAACAAACATCAAATGAGCTGTTATCTAACGAATATAGCTTTAACTCATATTCTGAAATGCTTTCTAGGAGCTCTATAATTTTTGAAATTATATTTTTTTTAACAGTCTCATAATAATTTGAAATTGGGAAATCATAACCAAAGAGCCATTCATTTAAGGATTTATTAAGCTCCGTTTTCCAATCTAATATTGGTTCATATGTAAAATCTAGTTTAGAAAATGGAAAGTGATTTAATTCAGAATATCTTATTGATTCCCTGGTAAAAAATTCTGTGAGACTACTTTGAAGTGAACCTTTTCTATATATAGGCTCTATATAAAAATCATATGCTACAGTACGACTGTTTAAAGTAGCCATGCAGTCTAAATAAGTATTTAAAATAAATAATTTATGATCAGTTTTGGATTTGTTTTGAACATCAATTTTCAACATTCTAAGAGTTCTATTGAATTAAAGAGTTTGGAATAGTTTAACATAATGGCTGTTATACTAAATCTACACATAAAAAAACCACCCGATTTTTCAATCAGATGGTTTGGAAAACTTAGATTTACGAATTATTGAGCAGCTTGTTGCTCTGCCTGAATCGCAGTCAATGCAATGGTAAACACGATGTCATCCACCAATGCACCACGTGACAAGTCATTCACCGGCTTATTTAAACCTTGCAGCATTGGTCCCACGCTCACTACATTTGCTGAACGTTGTACTGCTTTATAGGTGGTGTTCCCTGTGTTGAGGTCCGGGAAAATAAAGACATTGGCACGACCTGCAACAGGTGAGCCTGGCGCTTTTGACTGTCCAACACTTTCAACCGATGCTGCATCGTATTGCAATGGACCATCAATCAGTAAATCTGGACGGCGTTGCTTGGCAATTTCAGTCGCTTTCGCCACTTTTTCTACATCCGCACCTGCACCCGAAGTACCGGTTGAATAAGAAATCATCGCGATGCGCGGGTCAATACCAAACGCTTTAGCCGAGTCTGCAGATTGAATGGCAATTTCAGCCAGTTGTTCTGCATCTGGATCAGGATTAATCGCACAGTCACCATAGACATAGACTTCATCTGGCAGCAGCATAAAGAACACAGAAGATACCAGTGAATAATCCGGTGCAGTCTTAATTAACTGGAATGCAGGACGAACCGTATTGGCTGTCGTGTGAACTGCACCTGACACCAGGCCATCCACCTGATCAAGAGCCAGCATCATGGTACCTAAAACTACCGTATCTTGTAGCTGATCACGCGCCTGTAACTCGTTGAGTTTGCCTTTACGTAGATCAACCATTTTTTCGACATAATTCTCGCGAATCAGGTCTGGGTCAAGAATTTCCAGATCATGCGGTAATTCAATTCCACGTGCTTTTGCTACTTCAACCACAGCTTCAGGTTTTGCCAGCAGAATACAGTGGGCAATTCCACGAGACTGACAGATTGCTGCGGCCTGAATGGTACGTGGTTCATCTCCTTCAGGAAGAACAATGCGCTTTTTCGCTGCAATTGATTTTTGTACCAGTTCATGACGGAATGCAGAAGGGGATAAACGTGGTTTATGGGCATCGCTGATTAACTGCGTCAACCAGTCTGCATTGATGTGGCTGGCCACGAAACGGGTCACCTGCTCAGCACGTTCGGTATCATCTACCGGAATTTCATTGCTTAAGTTCAGCAATTGTTGTGCTGTGTCAAAAGTACTCAATTTGGTGTGTAAAATTGGCAAGCCATTTTTGATTGCTGTTTGACAGAATTCTAAAGCTTGAGTGCTTGGTGCCTGATGTTCAGTTAAAACCAAACCTGCAAGTGGAATGCCATTACTGCTTGCCAAGCTACTTGCAAGCAAGACATCAACACGATCAGAACCGCTGATGATGAGTTCACCTGCCACGAATTTATGCATTTCGTGTTCAATATTGGACGCAATTAAGCTGCTGTGTAATACACGGCGCTGTTTTGCCTCGCCCTGGTTAATCCATTCAGCTGAAATATGTGCAGCCAAGTCAGACATGCGTGGCACACTTAAAGTGTTGCTGAATGGAACTAAGCCAATCACTGGCATACAGTCTTTACCAATCATTGGGTGCGTGGTCTGAATCGCACTCACAAATCGGTTGGTATCGCTAATTAAACGCAGGTTTGGATCAAGCGTAACAGGAATTTGTGCAGAATCTTCCGGCAAGCCTTTGGTACGCATGAACAATACGCCTGCAGTACGCTCGCAAGTCGCACCACCAAAGAAACGTAACTGGTTATCAACTTTTGCCGCAGTTTTTGCTGCGTTGTTAATGTCGGCATTGCTGACAATAATCACTTTGGCATCAAGCGCTTTTGCCAGAGTGGCATTGAGTTCTGTTGCATAAGGATCGCGTCCGTTTGGTAGCACGCCTTCTACAATAATGACATCGTGATGTTTGGAAATTTCACGGTGTAAACGTACTGCATCTTCAAGCAGCTCGTCATTTTCATCATTTTTTAAACGTTCAGTCAGGGCCGCATAGGAAATCGGTTCAACGGTTTCATGCTTGAACAGGTGACGATACAGTGCAGTGGTGCGGTCTGCTTCAGGCTGTAATTCTTGAGAGAAAGGCTTTAGAAAACCTGCTTTTATGCCTTGGCATTCCAGTGCATAAATTAAACCAAGACATGCAGACGTTAAGCCAACACCAATTTCTGTAGGAACCAAAAGTATTGTTTTCATCATTTTTTTTAAATCATAAAGGGATTTATTGAAAGCATACGTAGACTACAATTGCTTAAGCAATCGTAGCCTCACATTCAGGCTTTTTTGCAGCTGACTGATTCACCTCTTCTACAACGTGTGCAGTTTCTTTAGCAATACGGCCTTCTTCATCAGTTGGAATGACCCAGATTTGAGGGCCTGTGCCAGCATCAATACGACCTTCTGTACCGCGTTTCAAATTATCGTTTTGTTCTTTGCTTAAGTTGAAACCGAAATGAGGTAAGTAAGCCATGGTCTTTTCACGGATATAAGCCGAGTTTTCGCCAATGCCGCCGGTAAAGAACAGGCCATCAAGGCGCGGCAAGCCACAGCTTAAAGCAGCCAGAGATTTAGCCAGACGGTAGCAGAATACTTCAATGGCCAGCGTTGCATCTTCATTGCCTTGTTCTGATGCTTCAATCAGGGTACGCATGTCATTTGAAAGGTTGTCTGATAAACCGAGCAAGCCACTTTCCTTGTTCAGCATCTTGTCAATTTTATAGACATCCCAGCCCAGGTTTGCAGCCAGGAAGCTATGCAAACTTGGATCGACATCGCCGCTACGGGTGCCCATCACAATGCCTTCAAGCGGGGTTAAGCCCATTGAAGTGTCTACACTTTGTCCATTCCAGATGGCACAAGTCGAGCTGCCATTGCCTAAATGAGCTGTTAACCAGCCACCTTGTTTCAAGCTGCCAGCCAATTCAGAACCACGTTCAGAAACATAAGCGTGACTGGTACCGTGGAAACCGTAACGGCGCACATTGTGTTCTGTATATAGGAATTTTGGCAATGCATAACGGTAAGCATGCGCTGGCATAGTCTGGTGGAATGCGGTATCAAAAACTGCCACTTGTGGAAGTTCCGGGAACAAACGCATAGTGGCATCAATACCGACCAAATGCGCAGGGTTGTGTAAAGGCGCAAGTGGTGTTGCTGCACGAATACGTTCTACAATTTCTTCATTTAATAATTCTGCTTTGGTCAATGTACCGCCGTGTACCACACGGTGACCAATCGCTTGTGGATTATAATGAGATAAGCGTTCTAAGATGGTTTCCAGTGCCTTTTCATGATCAGCATGTGGAATGGATAGTTCAAGGGGTTCACCGCCCGCAGTGATCCCTTTAATACGGGCGTCAGCAGCCCCCAGGTTTTCTGCGAGACCAAAGATACGGTCTTCACGGCGCTCAGAAACCAACGCATATTTGATTGAAGAAGATCCGCAGTTAATTACTAATACTGATGTAGACACGTTTTCTTACCCAAATTTTAATTGAAATATTCATCCATAACGTTGATCTGAACGCAGTTTTGTTTATTGATGCAATTTAGATCAGTGATAATGTTTTAACATGCGATTTTTTTTTGTCCTAGATAGACTTTAGGAGATTAGACTTAAGCACTATCGACCCAATAACTAATAATAATTAAAATTTATCAGTTAATAGATTTCATTTATTAATAAAATAGTACCCGATCATAAAATGTTTACTAGAAGCCCATTTTCAAAGCTAGAATGGCATGCATGATGTATTTTGAGCAGGGCATTCCTGTTGTATTATTGCTTACTTTTGATACTTTATTTCTGACCAGCGTACAATGACATAGGCAATCAATGCCACCATAAAAAAGACCAGCATCATCCAGGCCAGACCTTGTAAGGTTTCAATAATGGTCCGGTAAATTTCCAGTACCCAGCGCTCTTGGGTCAGTTCAATCACAATTTTCTTGTCATTCTCTGTATAGGTCAGGGGCGTGATGTATTTTTCCATATCGTAAATACGAATGCCGGAAGATGTGCCGACCACCATGCCGGCAAATTTGGTGTATTTTGCCCAGGCTTCATGAATCGGGTCGTGAATGATACGTGCCAAAATGGCATTAATAGAATTGGAAAAAATTTTCATTACTGCAAAAGAAACCAGTAATGCCAGTAAAAAGGTACAAATGATTAAATAATAAAACATGCGATTTTCCTTATATCTTTCTCATTATTTTTATCATGTTACAAAATTTAAGATGGGGATAGTGTAGTCGCTGTGTTCAGCCTCATGCCTGAAACTGAACACCAAAAGATTCTTTAAATAGAGGGCTTATTGGCGAATTTGACCGTCCCCAAATACCACCCATTTTTGCGAAGTCAGGCCTTCCAGACCGACTGGGCCACGCGCATGAATCTTGTCGGTCGAAATGCCGATTTCAGCACCCAGACCATATTCAAAACCGTCGGCAAAACGGGTAGAGGCATTGATCATCACTGAGCTTGAATCGACACGGGCCAGGAACTGACGCGCCAGGCTGAAGTTTTCGGTAATGATGGCATCGGTATGGTGTGAACCATATTTGTTAATATGATCAATGGCTTCATCGATTCCGCTAACCACTTTAACCGCTAAAATCGGGCCTAAATATTCAGTGTACCAATCTTCTTCGCTGGCCGGTTTGACGTTTGAACCGAGAATGCGCTGGGTTTCACGACAGCCACGCAGTTCCACCTGTTTTTCTGCATACAGTTCAGCAATGCTTGGCAAGAAATCTTCGGCAATTTTCTCATCCACCAGCAAGGTTTCCATGGCATTACATACGCCGTAACGATGGGTCTTGGCATTTAATGCAATCGGCAGGGCTTTTTGCAAATCGGCCTGTGCTTCAACAAAGACATGGCAGTTGCCGTCCAGATGCTTAATCACCGGAATACGTGCTTCATTGCTGATCCGTTCAATCAGGCCTTTGCCTCCACGTGGAACAATCACATCCACATATTCAGACATGGTAATCAGGTGTCCGACTGCGGCACGATCAGCCGTATTGATCACCTGTACCGAAGTTTCAGGCAAACCCGAAGCCTTTAGACCATGCTGAATCGCTTCAGCAATTGCCTTGTTGGATTGCAGGGCTTCCGAACCGCCACGCAAAATAATGGCATTGCCTGATTTCAAGGCCAGTGAGGCGGCTTCCAGCGTCACGTTTGGACGTGATTCGTAAATCATGCCGACGACGCCCAAAGGCACCCGCATTTTCCCAAGCTGGATGCCTGAAGGACGGTAAGCCAGGTCAGTGATTTCCCCAATCGGGTCAACCAGACTCATGACATCTTTCAAGCCATGCAGCATGCCTTTAAAGCGGCTGGGGGTAAGTTCTAAGCGATCAAGTAATGCACTGTCCAAATGATTGTTACGACCATTGGTCATATCAATTTGGTTGGCAGCCAGAATTGCAGCTTCACTGTCTTGTAATGCAGTGTAAATTGCAGATAAGGCATTGTTTTTGGTTTGGGTAGAAGCGCTTGCTAACACGCGAGAAGCTTGGCGTGCCTGTTGTCCTACCGTTTGCATATATTGTTCAATCGAATCTTGCATAGCGGTTTGATCACTTAGAAATTACATCTTTGATAGTAACAGTCTGGAACCCGACAATGAAGCATCTGCTTGGAAAAAAGTCCCTGAAACTTTCAGGCTGTTAATATTTTGAAATCCTTTTCTAGGTAAATTTAGATAAGTGGTCATGGAATCAGTTGCTTGGGCAAGCATCCTCTGTATATTATGAAAAGATAAAGACAGTGAAGTCTGATAATTACAGCGAAGAATGGACGCAGCATGACGCAGAAATTCTATATTTATTTTCTTGCAAAATAACAATAAGGCAAGAATGGAGGAAGGGATATGAATTCCATGATCCAAATGGACTCGGATGTAGAAGAATCAAACGCAAGTTTTGGTTTTTTTGATCTTTACCATAGGAACAGTTTTAAAGAACCCGCACGTACCACCTGGATTGATGGCTGGAAAATTGAATACATGGCCATTGCTCAACCAGAAACCATCCACAACACTCCAATTGTTATTATTGGAGGGGCTTTCCAAAATTTTAATTCCTATAAATATTGTGTGGAGCAATTACTTAGTGCTGGCCCGATCATTTTAATTGACCTGCCTTCCATGGGCGCCAATCAGCAAATTACCAATCGCGATACCGGCATTTCTGCAGGAACACTGGAATTGCCTGACTTGGCGCGAATGTTGGGGGAGTGGGTCGATATTGAAAATTTATCCAAAGTTTCAGTGATGGGCATGTCACTGGGTTCGGTTGTGGCTTCAAGTTTTGCCGTGCAACGTCCGGAACTGGTCGATCGCATGATTCTGATGGGCGTGATGCAAAAAACGCGTAAAAGCTGGCGTATGCTGCTGGAAGAATCTTTGCATTTAATGAATGAACAGCGCATGGACGAGTTTGGCCAGGCAGTGATTCTGTATCTGGTGAATCATGCCAAAATCGATCAAACCCGCATGTCACCGACAGCAAAGCGTTTGTTCTTTAAACAGATGGCTGAATTTACCGCAACCGAGCAAGACCGCTATGAAATCAACTGTAGCCGCTTGTTACGTTTAACCGATGTTCCTATTCCGCAATGTAAAGTACTGGTGGCATGTGGGCAATACGACAGTTTTACCTTGCCGCATGAAAATGCCAATTTTGCTTTGCAATGTCCAGATATGGAATTTGCAATGATTGCAAATGCTGACCATGTGCCACAATTACAGCGCCGTAAAGAAACCATGGGGCTGTTTGCAACATTCCTGCAGGGACAATCTATTCAAGATGTAGAAGGGGTCATCCCGATGACACGTGCCCAGTTGCTGACCCTGGAGCGCCGTGGTGAAGAACGTATTGCTGTACAGAAGCCGATGACCGTATTAACGCATCGTCATTCAGATGTGCAGTTGCCTACCCGTATTGTGGATTTAAACTTTTTTGGTGTTTTACTTGAGTTTACGCCAGGATTGGCAGAAAAAGCTGAACAATACCCGCGTGATTTGGCCTTGCATCTGGAAGATGAAGAAGGTCAGTTTAAAATTGAATGCTTAATTTTTGAGGTTCATTCAACACGAGTTCGGGCGTTGTTCAAGCATGGCAGTTTTGATGTGGCAGAACGTTTATTGCGTTATGTACAACGACAAAAAGCAGTGATGACGGTTTTGGAATCGGTCAGTTAATTTGAGCTAAGCTCAAATAAAAACAGCGTTATATAACGCTGTTTTTTTTGCTGGCATGAATCATCCAGACCAGATCACCCAGGTGTTCTTCATTAGATGTGAAGGGTACTGCTGGATTTTGAAAATACTGTTGTGGTTGCACAATACTGACCTGTTCAAAACCGGCTTGCTGGAAAAAATCCTGTGCCTGTTGTGGATCAATAAAATGGAAACTAAAAGCACTCTTGGACATCCATTTCAGTAATTTACTGCTGGCCCAAATAAAATTGGCCAATTTGTTTTTGACCGGTTCTGGATAAATATCGGTGAGGTAATGTAGTTCCTTGAAATTTTGACCGTAACGGTAAATGGCTTGAAGCAGTTGTAACAACATGTCTTTATTAAAGTAGTTGATCAGGCCTTCACTAATCACCACCAAGGGGCGATTCGGATCGAATACGTGAAAAGCCTGTTCAAAATCAGCCGTGAATAAATCCACGGATAAAACTTCCGGACTATTGGCATCAATCTGTTTTAAAGCTTGGGTTTTGACTTTTGCCATATCGGGTAAATCCAGTTCACGATAATCAATATCCGGAAACTTCTTTCGGAAATTCCAGCCACGCGGAGAAAGCCCGCTGGCAATTTCAAGCACCTGTATATCTGGGTGCTGTTCAATCAGTTGGGTCAGATGCTGATCAATCATGCGGTGACGTTGTTTCAAGGTGGTACGCATACTACCACCCACAAATTTTTCAGCCCAGCTTTCTAAAGGATGTACCAGCTTGGCGAGCATTTTCCCTTTAGAGGTTGCAAAAACCGGATGAGAAATGCCCATGGTATACCAGATGTAACCGGTGTAATGGGCAGTAAATGAAATATGTCGATGTTCTGAAAGTTGTTGTGTCATGTCATCCTGACCTTATCTGTTTTTTTAGTTTTTAATGTATTACTGTGTTCTGTTGAGTTTGTTACAGGACATACCTGGCTTGTTTTTGTTTATCATAATGAAAAAGGAACACCTTGTCGTGTTCCTTTTGTCGTATTAATTCAATGATTTTTTAAAGTTTTCGATGGTGTCACGAACTTTTTGCCATTCTGCCCCCAAGTCCAGAGTTTGCCCAACCCTGATCTCTGGGATTTTTCCTCGCATACGCTCCAGACGTGCTTGGTCCGGTAAAGGTAAATCACGAATTCCTTCTAGTGCTGTACATGCTGCTAAGCGGTCATTACAGACCAGACCCATATCACATCCAGCCTTGAGGGCGGCCTGTATACGGGCATCGGCACCTCCGGCAACACATGCTGCCTGCATGGTTAAATCGTCGGAGAACAGCACGCCATCAAAGTTGAGTTGCTGACGCAAAATATTTTGAATCCAGTAGGGCGAGAAACCGGCAGGATTCGGATCGATCTGGTCATAAATCACATGCGCAGGCATTAAGGCATCTAGTTGCGGCATGAGCTGGATAAAGGTTTGCATGTCCTTGTGATAGATTTCCTCATAAGAACGTGAATCTACCGGTGCGGCGATATGAGAATCGGCTTTCACTGAACCATGACCTGGAAAATGTTTACCGGTATTGGCCATGCCTGCACGTTTCATTCCCTTGATGAACGCACTGGCAAGCGGGACAATATCATCAATATTTTTGGCAAATCCACGATCGCCAATCACATCACTGACATCATTCAAGTCCAGTACCGGTGCAAAACTGAAATCAATCCCTACGGCAAGCACTTCGGTGGCCATCAGCCAGCCGCACTGTTCGGCTAAATCAACAGCTTTTTCAGGTTCCGTGAGATAAAGTTCACCCAACCGGCCCATCGCTGGAAGCAGGCTAAAGCCCTGTTTCAAGCGCTGTACCCGGCCACCTTCCTGATCAACGGCAATTAAAATGTCGGGTCTGATGCGACGCATATGATCGGTTAAGGCGCGAACTTGTTGTGGTGATTCTATATTTCGTGAAAATAAAATCATGCCGCCTACTTGCGGTGCATGTAATAGTTCAATATCTTCTTGAGTAAGTTCTGTGCCAGCGATGTCTAGCATCAATGCGCCAATCATATCGGTGTCCGTGTTGGAATTTTATAAAGAAAAAACAATACCCGAATTCTGCAATGATTTGCTACATTTTGACAGTACAGAATATGATAAAACTACACGACATACATATTAAGTTGTTTAAGATTTTGAATATACTCGATTCATGTTGAAAAACGACGTTGCAATATTGGTCTAAGACCAAGGAAGTACGAATTATTTATGAAACTTCAGACATTAGCTTGTGCAGTTGCAATTGCGACTGGAGGATTTTTCTTTTCTCATGTAATGAACGAGGCAATTGCAGCTAATAATACAGAGGCAGTTTCTCAAACCATTCAACCCACGCAGGAACAGGCGTTGGTTTCTCGTCAATTGGCGACTTTGGTTGACCGTCAACATTATTTAAATCAGCGTTTAGATGCGGCAACCTCCAATCGTATTCTTGATTTTTATCTAGATAGTCTGGATGCAGACCATTCATTGTTTTTAGCCCCTGAAGTTGAACAATATAAGAAAAATTATGGTGCAAATTTTGGTGCTGCATTAAAAGCAGGGGATTTATCTGGACCTTATTTAATTCATGCCCAATATCGTGACCGTTTAAAACAGTTTTATGAGTTTATGTTGGCAGAGTTGAAAAAGCCGCAAAATCTGAAACAAGGTAATGTCTATATTGAAACTGACCGTGAAAAAGCACCTTATTTCAAGACTGCCGCAGAGCAGCAGCAACACTGGAAAAAAATGCTGGTGTCGCAGCTGATTAACCTGACCATCAGCAAGGAAGAAGAGGCTGCGAAGCAAAAAGCCTTGAAAGAAGATCCGACGCTGGCCAATGGTCAGGATCTGGCAAGCCCTGAGGACCTAACGCCGGTTCAAACCCTGACCAAGCGTTATACTCGCCAGCTTGAACGTGCCAGCCGTGTAAAAAGTGATGATGTCCTCGACAAGACTTTGAATGCGATGATGCTGACCTATGATCCGCATAGTAACTATTTCCCGCCAGTAGATGCGATGGAATTGAACCGTCAGACGACCTTGCAGCTAGAAGGGATTGGGGTTTCGATTCGTCCTGAACGCGGCAATGAAGATTACACCAAGATTGAAAGCATTGTTGAAGGTGGACCGGCCAGCAAATCAGGCCAGATTAAACCGGGAGACCGCATTATTGGGGTGGCGCAAGACGGCGATAAAATGGTGGATGTGATCGGTTGGGCCAGTAATGAAGTGGTCGGCCTGATTCGTGGCAAGCGCGGAACCAAGGTCAGCCTGCGTTTATTGGGTGCGGGTGCATCCATGGGGCAGGCACGTACAGTCAGCCTGGTGCGTGATGTGATTCAGGAAGAAGATGCAGGGGTCCGTTCACGTACGGTAGAGATCAAACGTGATGGTAAAAATCATACCTTTGGTGTGATTGAAATTCCGTCGTTTTATTTGAATTATCGAGCGCGTCGTGCAGGTACTGAGTATCGTTCTGTTTCTGAAGATACCAACAATGCTTTAAAGAGCCTAGCAGCCAAGAATGTAGAAGGGATTATTATCGATTTGCGTAATAACCCGGGCGGCTCGCTTGAAGAGGTTGCACGTATGCTGGGGCAAGTCATCAAGTCAGGTCCAGTGGTGCAAATTCGCGACGGTAATGGCAATGTCAGCGTGTTTGAAGACAACGATGGTGGTGCACAAACCTATGCCGGTCCACTGGCAGTCATGATCAATCTGGCCTCCGCCTCGGCCAGTGAGATTTATTCTGCCGCTATTCAGGACTATGAGCGCGGTATCGTAATTGGCAGTACCACCACAGGTAAAGGCACGGCTCAGGTTCAACTGGATACCTTGGCCTATGGTCAGGCAACCTTGACCCAGCGTAAGTTCTACCGGGTGACCGGGGGAAGTACCCAAAATAAAGGGGTGGTTCCTGACATCAAGCTGGTCGATATCTACAATGAAGAATTTGGTGAGCGTAAGGCGAAGAATGCCTTGAAATGGGATACTATTCCAACCGCCCCATTTAAGCGTGAAGGTTCGGTCCAGCCTTATGTGCAAACTTTGGCGCAAATGTCCCAACAGCGTGTCAGTGTTGATCCACAATTTAAATATCTGGAGCAACGTAAAGCGATTGCGAAAAAAACCGATGAGCAAAAGCGTGTAGTGCTGGATATTGACCTGCGCAAAGCCGAGTTGAATGCACTTGAGCAGAAAACTTTAGAGGCGGAAAATCAGCGCCGTAGCTTGACGGGGCAAAAGCCTTATGCCAATTGGGAAAGTTATCAAGCCTCAATGGATGCTTTAATCGAGTCGCGTGCGAAAATGAAAGCTACGCAACGACCTGCCTTGCCTGAAGAAGAAACCTTTGTTAAAGAATCTGCCAATATTTTATTGGATTATGCAAAATTACAATCCACTCAGGCTGCTGCTCGTCAGTAGGATATATAATTCGGTATTTTTCATTTAAATATTCAAAAAAGCCAGTTAGTTGATCTGACTGGTTTTTTTATGGGGATGTGAGCAAATAGCGAAATGATTTTTAAACTGCTCTAAAAATATGAACGGTGTACGGATAACGGTAAAAAAGTTGAACTATGTTTCTTTTGTAAAATGAATAAATTAGAAATAAAAAAGAATAGAGTAATTATCACTTGACCAAAATAGAATAGTATTAGATTCTTGTTTTAATTGATTGTTTTTATAATTACTCTTTAAAGATAGAAATTTTTTTGATTGTATAAAGAGTATGAATCACGTGGATTAAAACAAGAAAGATAACCTTTACGGAACTGAATATGGTTCATATACATTATGATTTTAGCCTGGTAATTGTTTCAATAATTATTGCTATTTTAGCCTGCTATTTTACAGTCTCACTCGAACAATTATTATTCCGTGGCTTGAGTCAGAAATATGAAAAAATGCTTCTCATTATTAGTGGTCTCACGCTCGGGGCTGCAATTTGGGGTATGCACTTTGCCGGCATGCTCGCTTGTCATTTCCCGGCAGATTACTCTTTTGATTATGGCCTTACTTTTGTTTCCTATCTTATTGTATTTATCGCATCGACCTTTGCCATTTGGTTGACCACGCGGGAAACCTTACCCTTTGGCCGGCTTGTGTTAGGTGCGGTACTGATGGGAATGGGTATTGCCGGGATGCACTATACCGGCCTGATGGCACTGGTTTTCGATCAGCACCAAATTTATTATGATCCTTTGCTGACGATTTTTTCCGTTTTAATGGCAATAGCAGGTTCAGGTTTAACATTTTGGCTCATCTTTAAATATAAAAATGCAGTACAGCAAAAACTGCTGATCAAGATTTCCCTGGTATGCATGATGGCGCTGACCATAGTTGCAATGCACTATATGGGTATGGGGGCAATTTTTTTTCATGCCATTGTTGCAGATCAGATGGTTACACATTATCAAACCGAGCAAGGATTAATTTTATTGAGTGTGATTTTAGTCACTGGTTTAATTTTTCTTGCAGCATTTTGTGTTGCCATACTGGAACAAAAACTCGAAGTTCGCAATATACAGCTTTCTAAAGCCAATCGTGAATTGGCCAATCAGGCCGTGCAGGACAATTTAACCAAATTACCCAACCGTTTATTCCTGGCTGAATACTCACACTTTTTGTTTACGGACCATCGTTATAGCGATGATAAAATTGCTTTTATTTATATTGATTTAGACCGCTTTAAAGCGGTGAATGATGTCTTTGGACATCATGTGGGGGATCAGTTGCTGGTGCAACTGGCCAGCCGCATTCAGCACAAGCTGAAACCAAATGAAAAACTGCTCCGTCTAGGCGGAGACGAGTTTTTGATGGTGCTGGAACAGGCCACCCTTGAACATGCAGTTGAAAAGGCCGAGCAGTTATTGGAGCAAATCCAGGACAGTTTTTTGATTGCCGGTAAAGAAATTAATATTTCCAGCAGCATTGGCATCGCCCTGTACCCCGATCATGGCAATAATTTGCAGGATCTGCTGATTAATGCCGATGCAGCCATGCTGATGTCGAAGTATCAAGGCAGAAACACCTATTCCGTATTTAGTTACAGCGTGGACCAGCAGGAAACCAAAAGTCAGACCAAGCTGATTAATGATTTATATAAAGCGGTGGAAGAACAACAATTTGTTCTGTTTTATCAGCCTAAATTTACCACCCGGGATTATGCTATTTGCGGTGTAGAAGCCCTGATCCGCTGGAATCATCCAAGTCTGGGAATGTTGACGCCAAACATGTTTATCGGGGGCGCTGAAAAAACCGGGCTGATTATCCAGATGGGCTATTGGGCGCTTGAACAGGCCTGTAAACAGATTCAAATCTGGGAGCAAAAAGGTGCTAATTATTTCCCTGTCGCGGTGAATTTATCCGCTGTGCAATTTGAACATAAGCACCTGTTTTCAACGCTGGAAAAATTATTTGCTCAATATCAGATTAATCCCAATCATTTAGCCATCGAAATTACGGAATCGACAGCCATGCATCATGTTGACTCTACCATTCGGAGTTTTGAGCGGTTACGTCAGATGGGAATTAAACTGGCCATTGATGATTTTGGAACCGGGCATTCCAGCTTTTTATATTTGAAGAACCTGCCGGTGGATGAGTTGAAAATAGACCGGGAATTTATCCGGGATCTGGCCGTTGGTTCAAAAGATGAGATCATTCTGGCCAGTATTATCCAGCTGGCCATAAAACTGGGTCTGGTGGTCACGGCAGAAGGGGTCGAAACACCTTTGCAGGCAGACATTCTGACCCGTTTGGGCTGTCAGCAATTGCAGGGCTTTTTGTTAGGAATACCGATGGATGTGAACCGTCTGGAAACCATGGACAGGGCATTATTTACTTAAGCTTGATGCGGGTTGAACAGGTTTAGTTCATTTCAAAAGTTTTATGATCTGCTACAATATGGCCAATTTTTCATATTGATCGTATTTGATCTTGAGCACTGCGGTTCTGCAGTAGGTATTTTCCATGAGTTTTAAAGATGAGTTAGCGGCGCAGGTCGCTCAGCGACGTACATTCGCCATTATTTCCCACCCCGATGCCGGTAAAACCACCATGACAGAAAAACTGCTGTTATGGGGGCAGGCGATTCAGGTTGCAGGTATGGTGAAAAGCCGTAAATCGGACCGTGCAGCCACTTCTGACTGGATGGAAATGGAAAAAGAGCGTGGGATTTCGATCACCACCTCGGTGATGCAGTTCCCCTTCAAAGACAAGATGATCAACCTGCTGGACACCCCGGGGCATGAGGACTTCTCGGAAGATACCTACCGTACCCTGACCGCGGTGGACTCAGCACTGATGGTGATTGACGGTGCGAAAGGTGTCGAGGAACGGACCATTAAATTGATGGACGTGTGTCGTATGCGTGACACCCCCATCATTTCTTTCGTCAACAAAATGGACCGTGAAATCCGTGAGCCTTTGGAGCTGCTGGATGAGATTGAAAACGTCCTGAAAATTAAATGTGTCCCATTAACCTGGCCACTGGGTACCGGTCGCGATTTTGCCGGTGTTTATAATCTTCTGGAAGAAAAATTCTACGTTTATAAAGCCGGTTTTGGTTCAGTGATTACCGATATTGAAGTGCGTGATGGCTATGAGCATGCCGACCTGCGTGAAAAAGTTGGTGAACTGGCTTGGGCGGCATTTGAAGAATCGCTGGAACTGGTCCAAATGGCCAATGAGCCACTGGACCATGCAGCATTCCTGGCAGGCCGTCAAACTCCGGTCTTGTTCGGTACGGCGCTGGGGAACTTTGGTGTAGACCATGTACTGGATGCTTTCAGCAACTATGCACCTGAACCTAAAGCACATCCGACCCAAGATCGTAAAGTGGATGCCACTGAAGAAGGTTTTACCGGTTTTGTCTTCAAGATTCAGGCCAATATGGACCCGAAACACCGTGACCGTATTGCCTTCATGCGCATCTGTTCAGGCAAGTACGAAAAAGGCATGAAAATGAAGCACGTACGTATTGATAAAGACGTGCGCATCAGTGATGCCTTGACCTTCCTGGCCGGTGACCGTCAGCACCTGGAAGAAGCATGGCCAGGCGATATTATCGGTCTGCATAACCACGGCACCATCCAGATTGGAGATACCTTTACTTCAGGTGAAAAACTGCAGTTTACCGGTATTCCACACTTTGCTCCGGAAATGTTCCGCCGTGTTCGCCTGAAAGATCCATTGAAGTCGAAACAGCTGCAAAAAGGCCTGAAAGAGCTGTCTGAGGAAGGTGCAACCCAGGTCTTCATGCCACAAAACAGCAATGATTTAATCGTTGGTGCGGTGGGTGTACTTCAGTTCGAAGTGGTGGCATACCGTCTGAAAGAAGAGTATAAAGTGGACTGCATCTATGAACCGGTCAGCATCAATACGGTACGTTGGGTATCTTGTGAGGATGAGAAGAAATTCAACGAATTCAAGAAAAAAGCCCATGACCAGCTGTCAGTAGATGGGGGTGGTCATTTGACTTATCTGGCACCAAGCCGGGTGAATTTGCAGTTGATGCAGGAACGTTATCCGGATATCCAGTTCCGCGCCACTCGCGAACACTAAAATCACCGAAAATAAAAACAGCTTCTTTATGAAGCTGTTTTTTTAGGGAGTGGATGGCATTTCATCAATATGTATTGTCGCAAACATAGACGAAGTGTCAGCTGCCCTATTAGAATCATAAAGATAGATGAATTACTTGAGAAAAAGAGTGGTCAGCATGAACGGGAAACTCGGGGCTGCATCGATAATCGTCATTGGTCTGATGCTCAGTGCCTGTGATGCTTCAAAACAAGAATCCAAACAACCAGATCAGCAGCAAGCGCCAACTTCGGTATTTAAAACCGATCAGGCGGATGTCTTGCCCTATTTAAATATTCAGGAGCAGCAGGCAAAAATTGCCTTGCCTTTTTGCGAAACCAAGAACTGTATAGACCTGAGTATTCAAACGGTACATACCGAAGATGCTTGGTTAAATGACTGGATTGCCAAGAGCCAGTCCAAGGTCATTCAAGATCAAATTGGTTTAAAACAGGACATGAGCCTGCAGCAGGCCGTGAATGCCTATGTGAAAAAGTCGGATGCCTGGCAGGCTGAATTTGCCAAAAATAAGCCCTATGAACTGTCAATGTATACCCGAATTGCCTATCAGCGGAATCAATATGTGCTCATGCAGTTAGGAGTCGATACGACGCAAGAAGAAGTAAAAGTAAAAGAGCGATATTACTTCTTTGTGGCTGACCGTAAAAAACAGAAGGCGGTGACTTTGCTGGATATTCTGGAACCTCAGCAGCAAACCGCCATGAATGGCATTGTGCAGCAGGCTTATCAAAAATGGTTAAAGCAACAAAAGGCTGAAGCCAGACAGAAAGCGCCAAAAAAACTGTATTGGGGGCAGGCGGACTGGTTCTTTGATCAGGAAGGCATCGGTTTGCATTATCGCACCCATGAAATTGTGGAGGATGGTGCCCAGCTGGATATTTATTTAACCAAAGAACAAACCAAGCAGATATTGAAAGCTGACGCTTATCAGCATATGTTTTAGTCATCCTGAATAAATCCAGACATCAAGTGAACGTCCATTTACCCGATTTAAGTTTATAGGTCAGATGATGCTAAAAAATAAAACGATCTTTACCCTCAGTGCCGTTGCGGCAGCAATGGCCTTGAGTGCATGCCAACCTAAACAGCCTGAGCCTAAAAAAGAGGACAAGGTGACCCAGTCGCAAGCTGCTCAAGCCGAAGCTTTAACATTGGCAGGAGACACGGAAAAGCTGACTTTAAATTTGCCTGAATGTGATGGGAATAGCTGTCCTGAAATCAGCATTGAGCGTCTTTCCAGTAACCAGGCTTTTATTGATGAATTTATCGATCAGCAAATTTTAAAGCAGCTGGAGCAAAGTGTAGATATTTCGCCGAAATCCTTAAAGGCAGGGCAGCAGGAGACTGCAGCGAGCGGAAATTCGAAAGATTCAAATTCAGCCCAGGCATCGGAAGCTGCTGCATCGGAAACTATTGAAACACCGAAACAGAAACTGGAAAAGCAGGTAGCTCCTTATCTGCAGACCTTTTTAGCGCTGGATAGAGAACTGAAAGCGTTAAGTGCCAGTCATCAGATTAGCCTGATGATCAAGCCGAAGATTCTCAATGCAGCCCAACCTTTGGCAACTGTGGTGTTAAATTCCAGCAGTTATCTGGGCGGTGCACATGGTTCATCCTCACAGTATTATTATAATTTTGACCTGAAAAAGAAAAAATTGGTCGCACTGGATGATATTTTGCTGCCCAAGCAGAAAGCGGTACTGGAAAAGAAAGCCCATGAAGAGTTTAAACGTTGGGTTATTGATTCCAAGTTGGCAAATAGCGTTGAAGAATATGAACAGGCGTGGAAATTTACCTTATCGGACAATTTCTACCTGTCTACTCAAGGCCTGATTTTGCAATATGGCGAATATGAAATCGGGCCTTATGTCGTTGGATTGCCACGTTTGACCATTCCGTATGAACAATTGCAAAGCGTGCTGAAGAAAGAGTACTTGCCTCCAGTGGAAGTCAAAAATGATGCTGCATCGGCAAGTGCAGCTGTCGCAAATAAAGCCCGATCTTAATGTCTTATTCACTGTTTGATACCCACACCCATTTTGATGTTCCCGATTTCGATGCAGATCGGGAACAACTGGCGCATGCAGCCAAAGCGGTGGGGGTAGAACGTTTGATTCTGATTGGTTTTGTCCAGTCCCGTTTCCAGGATCTGCTCTACACGCAGCATTTTCTCAATCAGTTAAAGGGGGCTCCTCAAAGCTATTTAGCACCGGGATTGCATCCTTTTTATATTGAGCAGCATCAAACTTCGCATCTGGCCGATCTGGAACAGCTTTTAAAAACAGAAGATTGTGTTGCGGTGGGTGAAATTGGCCTGGATACCTTTTTGGCACAGCACAAGCAGCCAGACATATTTCAGAAACAACGAGATTTTTTTGCTGCACAACTCGAATTGGCGCAACAGTTTGATAAGCCGGTGTTATTGCATATCCGCAAATCGCATGCGGAAACACTGGCCCTATTAAAACAGCAACAATTTAGCTTGGGTGGAATTGCCCATGCGTTTAGTGGCGGAATAGAAGAAGCCAAGGCCTTTGTTAAACTGGGTTTTAAAATTGGTGTCACCGGGCAAATTACCAATCCCAATGCCAAAAAACTGCATCGGGTGGTGCAGGCTATAGGTGCTGAACATCTGGTTCTGGAAACCGACTGTCCGGATATGACCCCCTTATGCTGTCAAAGCTCCACTGAACAGCGAAGCCGCAATACGCCAGTCAATTTACCCTATGTGCTGGATGGATTGGCACAATCGCTGAATCTGGACCAGGCTTTTCTTGCCGCACAACTCTGGCAAAATTCCCTGGATGCCCTAAGGCTGACATCTTAAAAAACATTGTAAAACCAGATTTGATCCATCAATGTGGGTTCTTAAGCTATGTTTTGCCATGAATTGGCTTGCCTGTCTGAGCGATATTTTATGCAAAGTTGCAAAGATTCATTTTCTGTTCTTAAATGCTATCTATACTCCTTTAAAAATTAAACGACAATAATGAGGAAATTATGCAAAGTAATAATCCTATTTTAACCCGGGTCGAAACCCGGAGTGATTTTAACCAGGCCATGACGGTGCAAGGCGCCATCCAGAAGTCAGTGTTATTAACCGTGATTGCCGCTGTAGTCGGTGTATCGCTTTTTTTATATAGCTTTATGACGCTGAATATATCCATTGCCTATGCCGCTGCCATGGTGGGGGCGATTGGCGGATTTATCCTGGCACTTATCGCCACATTCAAGCCCAACACAGCACCCACCTTGGCCATTCCTTATGCGCTGTTTGAAGGGGCATTTTTGGGGGGCATTTCGGTCATATTTCAGCTGAAATTTCCAGGTGTACCTTTGCAGGCCTTGCTGGCAACTTTTGTTACCACACTGGTCATGTTTGGGTTATACCGCTTTCAGATTATTCGTGCCACAGAAAAATTTAAAGCTGTGGTGATGTCTGCTTCGATTGCCATTGCCATTGTATTTGTGGTGCAAATGGTCATGGGGTTGGTTTTTGGCTCAAGTATCCCTTATATCTTTGAAAGCAACTGGCTGGGGATTGGCTTTGCTGCATTTGTCGCAGTCATTGCTTCTTTAAACCTGATACTTGATTTTGACCTGATCGAATCATCTGCTGCACAGTATGCACCGAAAGCGATGGAATGGTTGTGTGGTATTGCCTTATTGGCAACCTTGGTCTGGATGTATTACTCGTTCCTACGCTTGCTGGGATTGTTGCAAGGGGATGATTAATCCTTTTCAGCATGACAGCCCAGGATCAATCCAGAAATGCTCCCCGATGGTGGAGCATTTTTTATGGTTTTTACACAACATGTTAAAAAAAGGCGCATTATGCAATTTCGCAAATGCTTCAGACTTGGCATTATGCTGGTAAATTATTTTGAGTGAGATTCACATGGCACAAGGACTATTGGCGGGTAAGCGTTTTCTCATCGCGGGTATTGCAAGTAAATTATCCATTGCATTTGGTATTGCTCAAGCCTTGCATCGCGAAGGTGCTGAACTGGCATTTACCTATCCGAATGAAAAATTAAAAAAACGTGTTGATGAGTTTGCTGCACAATTCGGTTCAACACTGGTTTTCCCTTGTGACGTGGCTGTAGATGCTGAAATTGACCAGGCTTTTGCAGAATTGGCAAAACATTGGGATGGCCTGGATGGCGTGGTTCATTCAATCGGTTTTGCACCAGCGCATACTTTAGATGGTGACTTTACCGATGTTACCGACCGTGAAGGTTTTAACATTGCCCACGACATCAGTGCATACAGCTTTATTGCCATGGCACGTGCTGCAAAACCATTATTACTGGCTCGCCAAGGCTGCCTGCTGACTCTGACTTATCAGGGTTCTGAACGTGTAATGCCGAATTACAACGTGATGGGTATGGCGAAAGCATCGTTAGAAGCGGGTGTACGTTATTTAGCCTCTAGTTTGGGTGCTGAAGGTATTCGCGTGAATGCCATTTCTGCAGGTCCAATCCGTACCCTTGCTGCTTCAGGCATCAAGTCTTTCCGTAAAATGCTCGACCTGAATGAAAAAGTTGCGCCACTGAAACGTAATGTGACCATTGAAGATGTCGGTAATGCGGCATTGTTCCTGTGCTCACCTTGGGCCAATGGTATTACTGGCGAAATTATGTATGTTGATGCCGGCTTTAATACTGTAGGTATGAGCGCCGATTTGATGATGGATGATGAATAAAAAACTCCCTCCTTTTTTAAAGGAGGGTTGGGGAGGATTATATTTCGGAAAGTTATCCATACTTAAATCTCCCCAAACCCCTCTTTATTAAAGAGGGGCTTAAAAGCCAATAAAAAAGACCGCATTTGCGGTCTTTTTTATATTCAGGCTTAAGCGCTTAAGCTTGGCCTTCAGCAGCGGCAGCTTGAGCACGTTGCATATTTGCTTCAAATTCAGCATCGAAGTTAATTGGCGTAAGCAGCAATTGCGGGAAGCTTCCTTTGGTGACCATGTCATTGACTGCTTCACGTAGGAACGGGAACAGGATATTTGGACAATAAGCACCCAGAATATATGGAAGGCGTTCTTCTTCAACACCGTCAATCAGGAAAATACCGGCTTGAGTCACATCCACGATAAATGCTGTATCACCCGCATTATTGGCCTGAACCACGACCTGTAATCCCACTTCGTAATGCGTTGCATCAATTTTTTCTGCAGAAGAAGACAGGTTGATATTAAGTTCAGGCTGCCATTCTTTAGTAAATACTTGTGCCCCAGGTACTTCAAAAGAAATATCTTTAGTATAAATACGTTCTAGTGCTAATTGTGGTTGAGCTTGTTGTTCACTCATTCTTTAATCCTTAATTGAAGAGCTGACTTAATAAAATGTTAAGCCAATAGTTCGTTTAGTTTTCCTTCACGCTCTAAAGCATAAAGTTGATCAAAACCACCAATAAACTGGTCGTTAATAAAAATTTGTGGAACAGTACGGTGATTGGTGCGTTGCATCAATTCGACACGTACTTCAGGCGCTTCGTTAGATAAGTTAATTTCTTTATAAGCCACGCCTTTACGCTCAAGAAGTTGCTTTGCGCGAATGCAATATGGGCATACGGTGGTGGAATAAATAATTACTTCAGCCATTCAAAATCTCCAAGCGTATTATTTGCTTTTAATCAGGGGTAAGCCTTGCACTTTCCAGTTGTTGATTCCACCGTCTAGACGGTAACTGTCGGCATGTCCCACTTGTTGTAATGCTGAACCTGCGATTTGACCCAAATTGCAAATAAACACAAGTGGACGGTCTGCAGATTTTAACTCTTCAATATGACTGCTAATCTGGCTATAGGGAATATTACGGCTACCGCTGATATGACCTTCACGGAAATCTTTGGCATCACGTAAATCAATCAGCATGGCATTTTTAGCTTTGACTAAAATACCTAAAGATTGTGGTGAAATTTTACGGCCATTGCGTTGCCCTTCTAAAATAAAGAACAAAACAACCAATACCCCGAGCGTTCCAAACAAGAAGGGGTGATTCCCCATAAATTCGAACCAACGTTCCACAAGTCACCTAATTACAATTTCAAAATTGCGTAGAGTATAGCCTATAAATATGGCGATCAAAATCACTGCTTCAAGGGCTAAGGGTTAAGAAAAATTAATTTTTTTGCTGTGCTTCAGTAATTTCATCGATTAAACGCAAATAACTGTCTAAACGGCGCTGCAAGATTTCACCAGATTCCACCGCCTGACGCAAAGCACATTGCTTTTCATGCTTATGGGTACAGTTACGGAACTGGCAATGTCCCAGCAGATTTTCAATTTCAGGAAAGCCATGCTGCACTTTGGCCAGATCCAGATGCCATAAACCAAATTCACGGATTCCCGGAGAGTCAATCAGGGCAGCGCCTTCACCAAAGGCAATTAAACGGGTAGATGTTGTGGTGTGCTGACCCAGCGCCGAGTTTTCCGAAATGATATTGGTTTTTTGTGCCGCTTCGGGAACAATGGCATTAATCAGCGAGCTTTTGCCGACACCGGACTGGCCAACAAAGGCGACCGTTTCACCTGCCAGGCGTTTTGCCAGAGCGGAAACCGACACCTCACCGGTAGACTGGCATTGCATGACTTCATATCCCAAGTCTCGGTATTCTTTGACCAGGTCTAGAATCGGGTCATTTTCCTGAATTAAATCAGCTTTATTCAGCACTAACAGTGCCGGAATTTCAGCATCGGCACAGGCCACCAGATAACGGTCAATCAGACTGGGTGCAACTTCCGGAAAGGAGGCAAATACAATCACAATCAGGCTGACATTGGCCGCGACAGGTTTAACCTTGTGATAACGGTCGGGACGAGTCAATAGCGATTTACGTGGATGAATGGCGGTAATAATACCGAGCCCGGTATTCGGATCGGCCTGCCATTTCACGCGGTCACCTGTGACCAGCGCTTCCAGATTGGTTCGGGTATGACAGCGCCATACGCTGCCGACTTCAATCGGCTTCCAGAAAGGCTCTGGTTCACCTGCTGCAACGATAGGTTTACTCGGGTGCTTTTCGGGCGCTGAGAGGGCTTGCACTTCAAGCTGACGGCCATAATGTTGCACCACCAGGCCTTCTAAATCATTTGAAGTGTCGAGTTCTTCTTGACGTGTTTGATGTTGTTTCTGAATGCGACGTTGCTGCTGTTCAGTTAAACGACGTTTACGAATTAAAGCCATTCATATCCTAAAAAAAGCATGGACTAAGAATGGCAAAAATAGCATGAAGCGGGGTAGGAGTTACAGCCAAGTTGCAATAAATTTGCTACTATAGCGGTTTTTAAGCCCAATAAGATTGCACATTTATGAGCAGCACCCCTGATACCCGCCTGATTTGGATTGACCTGGAAATGACAGGTCTGGATACGGATAACGATCAAATTATTGAAGTTGCAACAATTGTGACTGACGATAACCTGAATATTCTGGCGGAAGGTCCAGTGCTGGCTGTGCATCAGTCGGATCGCGTGTTAAATGCGATGGATGAATGGAATACGCGTCAACATGGTCAATCGGGTCTGATCGAACGGGTACGCCGCAGTAAATTGACTGCACAAGATGCCGAACAGCAAACCCTGGAATTCCTGAAAAAATGGGTTAATCCAAAATCATCACCGATGTGCGGTAACTCCATTTGTCAGGACCGCCGTTTCTTGCACCGTTTAATGCCGGAACTGGAACAGTTCTTCCATTACCGTAATCTGGATGTATCTTCAGTGAAAGAGCTGGCAAAACGCTGGCGCCCGGAAATTATGAGCGGCTTGAAAAAGAATGCTTCACACCTGGCGATGGATGACATCCGTGATTCGATTGCCGAACTGAAATACTATCGTGAATACTTCTTTATTATGAATAAATAAAGCAGTGTTGATAGATGAATGGAAAAGGGGCGAAAGCCTCTTTTTTTATGCCTGCTACAGTTATTGAATAATGCGAAAGAGATAGGTTATCGAATTCAGCTGGAATTTGATAAAATGCAGCGGTGTTTTTTAGCTGTTAGATGACGAATGACTAATCTTCCTGAAGATGATGAATATGAGCGCCGCTTTGCCGGGGTAGAAAAAATTTATGGAGATGAGGCTTTTCGTCACTATGAACACAGCCATGTGATGGTGATCGGGATTGGCGGCGTTGGTTCCTGGGCTGTTGAAGCCCTGGCACGTACCGGTATTGGTGAACTGACCCTGATTGATATGGATGTGGTTGCTGCATCCAATATTAACCGTCAATTGCCGGCCATGACTTCGACCTTGGGGCGGGAAAAAATAGAAGTGATGGCCGAGCGCTGTTATTCGATTAATCCACGGATCAAGATCAATCTGGTGGATGATTATCTAACCCCGGACAATGTCAAAGAACTGTTAGAAAATACCCCTGATGTCGTTCTGGACTGTATTGATGATGTCAAAGCCAAACTGGCGTTAATGCTACATTGCCGGTTTAATAAAATTCCGCTGATTGTATCGGGTGGAGCAGGTGGTAAGCTGGATCCGTTAAAAATTCGGGTTGCCGATTTGTCCAAAACCGAACAGGACCCAATGCTGGCGAAACTGCGCAGCCAGCTACGTGCCAAAGGCATCTGTAAAAAGCCCAAAGAAAAATTTGGCATTAGCTGTGTGTATTCTATTGATAATCCGTTCTCGGGTGCAGAAGTCTGTGCCAGTGCCGGCCTGCGCTGTGGCGGTTATGGCTCGGCAGTGGTGGTGACTTCAAGTTTTGCCATGGTAGCGGTATCAGAAGTGTTAAAAAAACTGGCCTTGAAAAAGCCTAAAAAACTGCCATGACCTCATAACGATAAAAATTAGAAGCCCATAAAAAGATAAACCCGATGCGCTGTGATCGGGTTCATCTGGATTTTGAAACCTTATAAAAATAAAAATTAAAGTCCAAAATAATAAGCTAGTACACAAATGACAATGGTTAGCAAAATCAGTTTAATCACGCCCGATGTACCGACTTTATGCGAGGCATGCGCAGGATGGCTTTTCACCTGTGGGGCAGTATGCGGAGTGCTTGGCGCGCCATCTAGTGGATTGGCCACTTCAACTTTGGTCAATCGTGCGGACTGATAATGATTGGCAACTTTGACTATAAATTTTGCGGTTAAATCATCCAGCTTTTGCGAGAAATGACGTAGATTCAGCTGTTCTTCAGGTGTCAGTTCACTGCCATCCGCATGATAGGGATGTTGCTGTTTTTGCTGAATATAAATGGACAAAGCTTCTAGGCGATGCAGTGTGGTATGCGCATAATCCGCCTGATAATCGCTTGGTAGTAAAGGCAGATATTTACTTTCCGGCAATGGGGAGCCATCCGCATTTTCCGTTGCTGTTTGCGGCATTCCATAATACGGAAAATCACGATTCGCAGGCTCGATAAAGCCTTGGGCAAACTTGCTGTCAAATAATTCGTTGTTGGTATAAACCTGAATGTCATCCCAATTCGGCTGTTGCAAATCGGCATCGATACGTTTTGCCAGTTTTGAATTCAGCTCGAAACGCCAGAAGGTTTCCTGACGGCACTGTTCCTGTTGTGGCTTGGGCGCTGCATAGTCATGATCTGCGTTATACCATTCCGCCAATTCCTTGCCGAAAATCCAGGCGGTTTTCTTATTGTGTTCATGGCTGACAATAAAATGCGGAATGGCAAGCAGTTCAACATTAGCATTGGGGTTCTGTTCATCATTGAGCAGACTGGAACTGTGCAGGCTGATGCGCAGCGTTCCCTGTTTTTTTAGACCTTCCAGCCAGATTTGAAAATGTTGTGCCAATAAATGTTGTGACAGCAGATCACGGAAACGCAAATTGTGCTGGTTGAAAATGGCATGTTGTACCCAATGATTAAAGCTCAGATTCTGGCTGAGGTATTCATTGCCATAGGTCACCAAAGTAAGCTGCTGTTTCCAAATCTGATCGAGTGCCATTGTTATTGATCTCATAAATATTGGCTTTATCTTATACTTTTTCTAAATATGGTTGCCAATCTAATTTTTCCTCTACAGGGAACTTCATCAACGCGCTCAAAAACTGTTAGAATATGGGGTTTTATTATATTTTTAAATTGTTGCTTTGAGAGTTACTATGTCACTGGAAGCCCTGACCACTGAAGCGCTCGCTGCGATTGCAGCAGCAGAGGACCTTGCTACACTCGATCAAGTGCGAGTGCAATTTACAGGGAAGAAAAGCCAGCTCGCGGAACAATCCAAGGCACTGGGTAAAATGGATCCTGAAGAACGTAAAGTTTTTGGGGCGAAAATTCATGCGGTCCGTGAAGCCATCACTGGCGCACTCACAACACGCCAGGCGGAATTACAAAAAGCTGCACTAGAACAAAAACTCGCCAGCGAAACGATCGATATTACCTTGCCGGGTCGCGGTCAAAGTGTGGGCAGTATTCACCCTGTGACTCAAGTGCAGGAACGCATTTGCCAATTTTTTACCAAAGCCGGTTTCACGGTTGCGACAGGCCCTGAAGTTGAAGATGATTATCACAACTTTGAAGCGCTGAATATTCCGGGGCATCACCCGGCACGTGCCATGCATGACACCTTCTATTTTGATGCCAACCACCTGCTTCGTACCCACACTTCAGGTGTGCAAGTACGGACCATGGAAAAGAATCAGCCGCCAATCCGTATTGTCTGCCCGGGTCGTGTATACCGCTGTGACTCGGACCAGACCCATTCGCCAATGTTCCATCAAATTGAAGGTCTGTATGTCGCTGAGAACACCAGCTTTGCAGAACTGAAAGGTTTGTTGGTGAACCTGCTGAACGAATTCTTTGAAAAAGACTTAACCGTGCGTTTCCGTCCGTCTTACTTTCCGTTCACTGAACCAAGTGCCGAAGTGGATATCATGGATGAACGCGGTCGCTGGCTAGAAGTTTTGGGTTGCGGTATGGTGCATCCGAATGTCCTTCAAGCAGCAGGCATTGATCCTGAAAAATATAAAGGTTTTGCGTTCGGTTTAGGTGTAGAACGTTTTGCGATGCTGCGTTATGGCATTAACGATTTGCGTATGTTCTACCAGAATGATGTGCGTTTTTTACGCCAATTTGCTTAAGGCTTTTATTTAATCCTCTCCTAACCTCTCCTTTAAGAAAGGAGAGGGACTCCGCGAAAAGATAGGGGTTCTCCCCCTTTGAAAAAGGGGGAGTCAGAGGGGGATTCTAGAGATTGAAATTACAGGTTTTTATAAATGAAAATTAGCGAAAATTGGTTGCGCACCTGGGTAAACCCGGCAGTTGATAGCGAAACTTTATCCGATCAACTCACCATGCTGGGCTTGGAAGTTGATGAGCTGGCGCCAGCTGCAAAACCATTTACCGGTGTGGTTGTCGGTGAAGTACTCACTGTAGAACAGCATCCAGATGCAGACCGTTTACGTGTCACTACCGTAAATATCGGTTCGGGTGAGCCTTTACAGATTGTTTGTGGTGCGCCAAACGTGCGTGCAGGCATGAAAGCCCCTCTAGCGATCATTGGTGCAGTATTGCCGGGCGATTTCAAAATCAAGAAAGGCAAACTGCGTGGTATCGAATCACAAGGCATGCTGTGTGGTGCTTCTGAAATTGACCTAGAAGATAAAATTGATGGTCTGTTAGAGCTTCCAGGCGACGCACCTGTTGGTGTCAACATCCGTGAATATCTGGATCTGGATGATCACGTGATTGACATCAGTATCACGCCAAACCGTGGTGACTGTTTCAGTATTCGTGGTATCGCGCGCGAGATTGGGGTAATTAACCAATTGCCTGTGACTGCACCTGAAATCACAGAAGTGGCTGCAAGCATTACTGACGAGAAAAAAGTCGTTGTGGAAACTGCAGGCTGCCCACGCTATTTAGGTCGTGTCATCAAAAACGTCAATACCAAAGCCCCTACACCGGAATGGATGGAGCGTGCGCTTGCCCGTTCAGGTATCCGTCAGCACAGCATTTTGGTGGATATTACCAACTATGTACTGATTGAACTGGGTCAGCCACTGCATGCTTTTGATGGCGGAAAAGTTCAAGGTTCAGTGCATGTACGTCAAGCCATTGCTGCCGAAAAACTGGTTCTACTCAATGAACAGGAAGTTGAGCTATCTGATGACGTGATGGTGATTGCAGATGATGAAAAGGCATTGGCGATTGCGGGCATCATGGGTGGCCTGTCTTCATCTGTGACTGATGAAACCACGGAAATCTTCCTGGAATCTGCTTTCTTCGCGCCTTTACATATTGCGGGCCGTGCGCGTAGCTTTGGTTTACATACCGATGCCTCTCAGCGCTATGAACGTGGTGTAGATTTTGAATTGCCGCTTATTGCCATGCACCGCGCATCACAGTTGATTGCTGAACTGGCGGGTGGTGAGTTTGGTCCAATTACCGTGGCAGAAAAAACCGAGCTTTTACCAAAACGTGAAGCGATTGAACTGAACCAGGCTCAGGTGGATCAGTTATTGGGTTATAAGGTTGAATCTGACTTTATTACCGATGCCTTAACGCGTTTAGGTTGTGATGTGACAGTTAAAGCTGAAGGTCAATGGAGCGTCGTTCCTCCATCACATCGCTATGACATGGCAATCTATCAAGACCTGATTGAAGAAGTTGCCCGTATTCACGGTTATGACAATATTAAAATCAGCCTGCCTGTGATTGACGTGAAACTTGCCAAACATCAAGATCAGTTTGAGGTGGCTCAACTTCGTCAAACCCTGGTGACTTTAGGATATCAGGAAGCGATCAGTTTCAGCTTCGCTGATGCCAAACTTGAAAAACAGCTGAATCCTGCGGTAAATCCGTTGATGTTGGCGAACCCAATCTCCAGTGAATTGGCAGCAATGCGTTCTACGCTGTTATCCAGCCTGATTCCATGTGTGCAATACAATATCAACCGTCAGCAAAACCGTGTGCGTTTCTTTGAGTTAGGACTACGTTTTGATTATCAAAATGCGCAAAGCATTCATGATCTAAAACAGATCCCGACTTTGGCTTTAATTGCAGTGGGTGCCAAAACAGCTGAATCTTGGCATGGCAAAGCTCAGCCAATGGATTTCTTTGACTTAAAAGGTGAAGTTGAGGAAATTTTGGCAGCAGGACGGGTTAAAGTTGAATATGTTCGTTCAGAGCGTAGCTGGTTACATCCTGGACAGTCGGCTGAAATTTTAGTAGATGGCCAGTCTGTGGGTTATCTCGGTCGTTTACATCCTTCTTTGGAAGATGAACTCGACTTGGGCATGACTTGGGTTGCCGAACTTGATCAAAAGGCTGTTTTGCAAACTTATGTATCTAATTTTACAGAATTATCACGTTTTCCATCGGTAAGGCGTGATATTGCGCTTTTAATTAATGATAAGATTAATGTTAGCGAAATTCAGGGACTTATCGAAAAAACAGGTGGGGAGCTGCTAGACTCGACATGGTTATTCGATGTGTATACTGGACAAGGAGTAGAAGAAGGGAAACGCTCACTGGCATTTGCCCTTCTGTGGCAGCATCCAAGCCGTACATTGGAAGATGCTGAAATTAAATCAGGTATGGATAATATCCTTCAAGTGTTGGAAAACACTTACCAAGCGACATTGAGGGCTTCATGACAGCACTAACAAAAGCAGAAATGGCTGATCATTTAAGTGAGCTCACGAGTTTAAACCGTCGTGAAGCTAAACAAATGGTCGAATTGTTCTTCGATGAGATTAGCCAGGCGCTAATCTCGGGTGAACAGGTTAAACTTTCGGGTTTCGGTAACTTTGAGTTGCGTGACAAGCGTGAACGTCCAGGCCGTAACCCGAAAACCGGCGAGGAAATTCCAATTTCAGCACGCCGTGTAGTCACATTCCGCGCAGGACAGAAATTCCGTCAGCGCGTAGGAAATGAGCAGATCGATTGATCTGCTTTTTTTTGTTTTAAGTTTTTTTAAAGGATTCTGGTTTTCTATCTAGGATAGGCAAGGAAGCGTATTGTTTGAAAATTGGATATTTTTATTCAATATGATTTGATTGACCTTTATTTCAGTCATAAAAAAAGAGAGCCATAGGCTCTCTTTTTTACTGAATAATCGTAAAGATTATTTAGCAGCAGAAGCAGCAGCTTCAGAAGCAGCTGGAGCAGCGTCAACAGCAGAAGCAGCAGCTTCAGTAGCAGAAGCAGCTTCAACAGTAGCAGCAGAAGCAGCAGCAGTAGCTTCAGATGCAGCTACAACAGCTTCAGATGCAGCAGCATCAGCAGCAGGAGCTTCTTCAGTTTTTTTAGCACAACCAACGAAAGCTAAAGTAGTAGCAACTGCAGCAGCAATAGCGATTTTTTTGAATAACATGGCATCACTCTCTAAAATATGAGATTAAAAAAAACCTATGTTAGCCTGTTGAGTGCTTTTATTCTTCCTAAAATTTGTTAGGCAGTAACAATGCAGAGGCAGTCTAACTGGTCTGCGAATATGCTATCACTGCGCATTTTGAATTACTACTAGGTGCTTATTAAAAAATGCAAAAAAAGATAAAAAATGAGCATTTTTTTAACAGAAAATAACAATCAATTGGAAGATTTATATTGGATAAATACTAAATAACTTGCTAAAAATTATGGTTTTATAAATCTAATATTTTTAAGAATAATTAACTTGTCTATTAACTTTACAAAGAAAAGGGTGGATTGTAGCTTTATGTAAATAAAGTCAACCAAATAAAAAGGCTATCCCGAGAGATAGCCTTTTTATGGAAAAACAATAATGACCCGTTTAGTTGGTCGCTTTACGCTTCATTTGATCGAAGAAATCATCATTGGTTTTGGTTTCTTTCATACGATCCAGCAAGAATTCCATGGCTGCCAATTCATCTTGAGTATGCAGCAATTTACGCAGAATCCAGACTTTACGAAGGTTATCTTCGCTCATCAAGCGTTCTTCACGGCGAGTACCGGATTTTTTGATGTTCATTGCAGGGAACACGCGTTTTTCGGCAATGCGGCGATCAAGCGTAATTTCCTGGTTACCGGTACCTTTGAACTCTTCGTAGATCACTTCATCCATCTTGCTGCCTGTTTCAATCAGGGCAGTAGAGATGATCGTCAATGAGCCACCTTCTTCAATGTTACGTGCAGCACCGAAGAAGCGTTTTGGACGTTCAAGCGCATGCGCATCCACACCACCAGTTAAAACCTTGCCTGATGAAGGAATTACAGTGTTATAGGCACGTGCCAGACGGGTAATCGAATCCAGCAGAATGACCACATCTTTCTTGTGTTCTACCAGACGTTTGGCTTTTTCAATCACCATTTCAGCCACTTGTACGTGACGGGCTGGAGACTCATCAAAGGTTGAGGCAATTACTTCACCACGAACCGTACGTTCCATTTCAGTCACTTCTTCAGGGCGTTCGTCAATTAGAAGGACGATGAGGAAACATTCAGGGTTGTTACGAACAATCGATTGCGCGATGTTTTGTAGCAACATGGTTTTACCCGCTTTTGGCGGTGCAACGATAATCGAGCGCTGACCTTTACCAATTGGTGCAACCAAGTCAACGACACGTGCAGTTAAGTCTTCAGTGGTACCGTTACCCAGTTCCATGACCAATTGTTCAGTCGGGAACAATGGGGTCAAGTTCTCGAACAGGATTTTGTTGCGCGAGTTTTCAGGTGTGTCGTAGTTGATTTGATTAACTTTTAAAAGCGCAAAATAGCGTTCGCCTTCTTTAGGTGGGCGAATTGTGCCAGTAATGGTATCACCGGTGCGTAAGTTGAAACGGCGAATTTGCGATGGGCTGACATAAATGTCATCCGGGCCTGCAAGATAAGAGCCCGCTGCTGAGCGGAGGAAACCAAAACCATCAGACAGAATTTCCAGAACACCATCACCAAAAATCTCTTCGCCATTCATTGCATGGCGTTTTAAGATGGCAAAAATGATGTCTTGCTTACGGTTACGGGCCATTCCTTCCAGGCCCATAAACTCGGCAATCTTGATGAGTTCGCCAATCGGTTTTTTCTTGAGTTCAGTTAAATTCATAGGGGGTCAGATAGAATTAAAATTCTGGGATAGAGATGAGAAAAGGGAGCAACATTCAGCCGCTTACACGCAATAAACGTAACGCAATTGTATTTGCACAATAACAATTCAGAGGTCTGATTCATTGTTTCGAAGAGAAAAGTGTAAAAACAATTTCTGTTGCCGAGCGGCGATCTTATGTGTTGTGTCTTGTAAGAAAATGACGGATCAGAAATCCTGTATTCCTTGAACAAGCAATATAAGAGCTAATCGTATTTTTGTCAATTTATAGACGAAAAAAATACGCTATCGGGCGATAGCGTATTGGATTCAATCAAGCTGTTTTAAATTAGATATTTTCTTCAATAAAAGCAGTCAATTTAGATTTTGGCGCAGCACCGACTTGTTGAGCGACAACTTCACCATTTTTAAACATCAATAGTGCAGGAATGTTTCGGATATTGTAGTTTACGGCAGTCGCTTCACAAGCAGTTACGTCAACTTTAACAACTTTTACTTTGCCTTCAAATTCTGTAGACAATACTTCAAGTACAGGTGCAATGGCTTTACAAGGTGCACACCAGCCTGCCCAGAAATCGACCAGTACAGGAATGTCAGATTGTAAAACGTCAGCTTCGAAGTTCGCATCAGTTGTATTTACGATATTGCCAGACATGGAATGCTCCAAATAAATTTTAAGTTAGTTCTATAACTATAAGTATTACATAGCCTCGTTTAACTATGTAGGGGGATATGTAAATTTTCAATCATTATATTGAGTTTGTCTAATTGATGCTCACGATATTGATTATCGTGTCCTACAATGGTTTACGGTATTAAAAAAATTAAAAACTGGTTCAGTTGAACTGATAAATGGCTTTTAAATTGCATGCATGTGAATTACTCTAAGCACAATTCTTATAGGTTTGTTTGAATAATGTCTGATTTTTTGATTGATGAAGAGTTACTTGCTGCCATCGATATGGGGTCGAACAGCTTTCACCTGGCAATTGCACGTGTAGATCATGGCGAAGTAAAAAAAGTGGCTTCGATGTCAGAAAAAGTACAATTGGCAGCTGGCTTAGATGAAAATAAAAATTTGACCGAAGCGGCTCAGCAACGTGGGTTGGCCTGTCTGGCACGTTTTGTCGGACGTTTAAGTTCAGTGCAGCCAAACCGTTTGCGTATTGTGGCAACCAATGCTTTACGTCAGGCTAAAAATGGTCATGAATTCATTCAGAAAGCTGCTGACATTTTACCTAAACCGATCGAAATTATTGCTGGTCGTGAAGAAGCCCGTCTGATTTATTTGGGGGTCTCCCATACCATGGCCAATAGCGGCCGCCGTCTGGTGATTGACATTGGCGGGGGGTCGACCGAGCTGATTATTGGTGAAGCATTCGAACCGATTCATACCGAATCTGTACAAATGGGCTGTGTTGCCTTTACGAAAGCCTATTTTATGGATGGCGAAATTAACCAGAAAGTTTTTGATAAGGCGGTGACCGCTGCACGTAAAGAAATTTCAGGGATTGCCAATACCTATAAAGCTGCAGGTTGGGATACGGTAGTGGGTTCAAGCGGAACGATTAAAGCCTGCCGTCAGATTACGGTGAATATGGGCTGGAGCAATGAAAAAGAAGAACTCACCCGTGAAGGCCTGGAAAAACTTAAAGACAAGTTGCTTAAATATAGGCACGTGGCTGAAATGGAATTTGATGGCCTGAAAGAAGACCGTCGAGCAGTTTTGCCAGCAGGGATTGCCATTTTATATGCCGTATTTGATGTGCTGGGTCTGGATAAACTGGTCTATTCAGATGGTGCTTTACGTGAAGGCGTGATGTATGACTTGCTGGGCCGTTTCCAGCATGAAGACGTTCGCGACCGTTCTGTACATGCCTTAATGGGACGCTATAACGCCGATAGCAAACAGGCTGAACGTGTAGTCAATACCGCACAGCAATTGTTTAATGGCGTTGCACAATCGCTAAATTTAACCAGTGATGACAGTGACTTACTGCGTCGTGCTGCATGTTTGCATGAAATTGGCCTGGCGATCAGTCACAGTGGTTACCATCGCCATGGGGCTTATTTATTGCAACATTCGGATATTCCCGGTTTCTCGCAAATTGATCAAAACCATTTGTCACATTTGGTCGCTCATCATCGTCGTAAACTTCGTGGCGATGCGCGCGTAGATGTTGCAAAGGTCGGTGGTAGCAAACTTGTGTACTTATGTCTATTGCTGCGTTTAGCAGTTTTGCTTAATCATAGTCGTAGCGATGAGATGCTTCCTGCCATTGAATTAAGTGTCATCAATGAGCAACAATGGCAACTCAGCGTTTCTGGCGATGCCAAACAATGGCCTTTGCTTGTAGCAGACTTGCATGATGAACAGGTGCAGTTTAAGCATTGGGATATTGAATTGAATATTCAGTCGGAACAATTTATCTATTAACAAGTGATTGGTTAACAAGGTATTGTTAATTTAGGGATAATGGTCGACCTATGAAAAATAAAGCTGCTCAATCTAAAGCATGGACAACGGTTCAAATTGCACGTCATCCGGAACGTCCGCAATTCCTGGATTATGTTGGTGAAATCTTCACTGAATTCGATGCTTTACATGGAGATCGGGTATTTGGTGACGATGGTGCGATGATCGGTGGCTTGGCACGTTTTAATGGTCAGCCAGTGATGATTGTTGGGCAACATCGTGGTCGCAGCACCCGTGAAAAATTGCAACACAACTTCGGCATGAGTAATCCCGAAGGTTACCGTAAAGCACAGCGTCTACTCGACATGGCTGAACGTTTCAACCTGCCGGTATTTACTTTTATCGATACCATGGGTGCCTATCCAGGGGTCGGTGCGGAAGAACGTGGTCAGGCGGAAGCGATTGCCACCAGCCTTGCACAGCTTTCTAGCCTGAAAGTTCCGGTGGTTGCCACCGTTTTAGGTGAAGGCGGTTCAGGCGGTGCACTCGGTATCGGTGTGGCGGATCGTGTAGTGATGCTTTCACACAGTATTTATTCCGTGATTTCTCCTGAAGGTTGTGCATCCATTTTATGGAAAACAGCAGAGAAAGCGGAACAAGCCAGCGAAGCTCTGGCATTAACTGCAGAGAAATTAAAACAACTCGGTATTGTTGAATACGTGGTTGATGAAGGTGAAGGTGCGCATTTGCAGCCTGAAAAAGTGATGCAAGATCTTAAAGATGTGTTACAACAGGCTTTAGAAGAATTGCAATCGATGGATGCGGATGAAAGATGCGAAGCACGTTACCAGCGTTTAATGAAGTTTGGCAGCGACAATTCCGGTCTGGCGTCTTAAAGCAAATCCAGTGCTTTCCTCCTGAAAGCACTTTCTTGATTGGATGTAGCGGCGGCATGGATTCCATGCTGCTTTTGCATCTGATGTCTTATTTAGTTCCTGAAAAAATCCGTACAATCTATGTCGATCACCAGTTGCAAAGTATCAGTGCAAATTGGGGACGATTTGTGTCTGATCAATGCGCAGCGCTGAATGTACCGTGTATTGTTGAAGCGGTTGAAGTGCAAGACGGCAACCTGGAACATCAGGCACGTAACGCACGTTATCAAGCGTATTCAAAACATCTAAAATCCAATGAAATTTTGGTTCTGGCACATCATCAGCAGGATCAGGCCGAAACCTTGATGTTGCGTCTGCTTTCCGGTGCCGGCGTGCATGGGCTCGCTGCGATGAAACAGGTCGATGTACGAGAGCAATTTACCATTTGGCGACCGCTGCTTGATATTTCACGTGAGCAGATTTGCCAATGGGCAACCCAGCTGGGTGTGCAAAATATTGAAGATCCCACCAATTTGGATACCCACTACGATCGGGCCTGGTGCCGTCATGAACTGTGGCCGCTGTTGCAAAAACGCTATCCGAAAATGCAGCAGGCACTCAGCCGCACCAGCTATCTGATGCAGGATGCGGAAGATATTTTGCTGGACGTTTTACAGCAGGATTTAAAGCATTGCGGATCGGCCACTGAACTGGATTTAAAAAAATTAGCTGAATTATCAAGTGCGAGACAAAGGCAACTGCTCTCTGCCTGGATGAAAGGGCAAGATACTTATCGCCCAAGTTTTGAGATGGTGCAACGCTTGTTGCATGAAGTCATTGAGTCTAAATCTGATGCACAGGCTGCATTGCACTGGAATCAATATTATTATGTGCGTTATCAGCAAAAACTTTTCCGCTTAAGTACCACAGAATATTTGGCTGAAAAAAATCAATCGATTGCTAATAAACAGACAATCTTGCTGCAGTTAGGACAAAAGGTTGAAACGCTTTCAGGTGATTATCTGGCTGAAACTGCAAAAGTAGGCCTGTCAACAGCATTGCTGGGTCAAAAACTGGATCTGGTCATGCGTCGGGGTGGAGAAAAAATTCATTTGTATGGACGAGTGGGGGCTTGGCCGTTAAAAAAAGCCATTCAGGAAGCACAAATTTTTCCCTGGCAGCGTTATAGAATTCAAATATTAAGCATAGATAATGTTATGCTTGGTGTTTTTACACCAAAAGGGTTTTGGTTAGCCCAATCTGAGTATTGTGAAATCGGTGGATGGCAACCAAATTTGATCTCTTAGTTAAAAATTCTAAGTCGAGTATAAATCCATGAGTGCAGCTTTAAATTGTAATATTAGTTTTATTGGTGGTGGCAATATGGCCCAGGCCTTGATTGGCGGGCTGATTTCACGTGGCTTGCCAGCAACACGTATTACAGTTTCTGATCCGGTCGAGAAAGTCCGTCTTTTATTAACAGAAAAAGATGTACATGTGACGGATGACAATATTGCTGCCATTCGTGATGCCGATATCGTCCTTTTTGCAGTGAAGCCGCAAGTCCTGGCCAGCGTATTAAAACCGCTCAAGGGCTTGCTGGAAGGCAAATTGGTGATGTCGATTGTGGCTGGGGCTGAAATCGCGACTATCGCTAACCTGCTAGATACCAACCGTATTGTTCGGGTCATGCCGAACACACCAGCTTTGGTACAAACAGGAGCGCACGGTTTGTATGCAACTGAAGCTGTAAATGCACAGGACCGTGAATTGGCCAGCCAGGTTTTGGCTGCAACCGGTTTAACCATTTGGGTCAATTCAGAAGCACAGATTGATGCTGTCACTGCAGTATCAGGTTCTGGTCCGGCTTATTTCTTCTATATGATGGAAAGCATGATTCGTGCAGGGAAAAACCTGGGTCTGGATGAAAAAGTGGCGACTGCATTGACGCTGCAAACAGCCTTGGGTGCCGCACAAATGGCGATTACCAGTTCAAATACACCGGCAGAACTTCGTAAAAATGTGACCTCTCCAAATGGTACGACCCAAGCTGCACTGGAAGTATTCGATCGTGCGCAAATCTCTCAAAATATTCAGGCCGCTTTGGCTGCAGCGCAAAAGCGCAGTCAAGAACTTGCTCAAGAGCTAAGTGAAAGTAGCAAATAACTCGTTTTTATTTAGGAAAGTTCCAGTATGGGTGCAAACTCTGCGCTGATTTTTGGCATTATCATTAACGTAGCGATTTTGCTCGTATTCTTCCGTTTTCTCATGCAGCTTGCAGCGGTGAACGCTTATAATCCCGTCGTCATGTCTACTGTGAAAGCGACGAAAATTGTCGATGTGTTTGGGCGTATTTTCCCCACCCTGGCAAAAGGTCGTGTCAATTCGGCAGCCTTGGCTTTGGTGGTGCTTTTATATTTACTCAAGATTTTTGGGGTGATGTATCTTTCAGGGGCCATGCCGAACAGTCCGGTACATCTGGTGATATTGACCTTTGTCACTATGATTCAGGACCTGATTCGTTTCTGTCGTTACCTGATTTTTGCAACGATCATTTTAAGCTGGGTGGTGATGTTTACTCAATCTCGCTCACCTTATATTGAAGTGATTCAAGAACTGGCAGAACCATTACTGGCTCCGTTCCGCCGTATTTTGCCGAATATGGGCATGATTGACCTGTCGCCAATTGTTGCATTCCTGGCGCTGTATATTGCCGAAATTATTATGAATGAAGTGGCAATTGCGCTTCTGACTGGACTTTAAGGTTTAAACAGTAAAATCCAGGCAATAAAAAAGGACTCGATCGAGTCCTTTTTTATTGGAAAAATTCCTCTTCCTGAGCAAACTTGAAAGCCCTGCTTTCAAGTAAAACGCAAGAGAGCTTAGAAGAGAGAGATGTCTGCTTTAAAAATGACCTCCATCCTCTTGCGGAATATATTCCTCACCTCCTAGAAGGAGGAAGGGGCTATCCCTATTTTTAAAGGAAGTCAGAGAGGGCTTTTAATGTGCCTCGTCCCAATTCATGCCTTTACCCACTTCGACAATAAGCGGTACGGAAAGCTGGATCACCGATTGCATCACTTCTGCCAATTTCGGTGCCAGTGCATCGGCAATATCGGCATCGACTTCAAATACCAATTCATCGTGTACCTGTAACAGCATTTTGGCTTGATCTTTCGGCAACATTTTATCCACTTCCACCATTGCCATTTTAATGATGTCAGCAGCGCTTCCTTGTAGAGGGGCATTGATGGCCGCACGTTCAGCTGCTTTACGCACCATCATGTTACGCGCATCAATATCCGGCGTATATAAACGGCGACCTGAAATGGTTTCTACAAAACCTTGTTCCAAAGCCACCTGACGCGTACGTTGCATATATTCATAAATGCCTGGATAACGATGGAAATATTGCTTGATATAGTTTTGCGATTCTTCACGGGTAAAGCCAAGCTGACGAATCAGACCAAATTCGGACATGCCATATAACAGACCAAAGTTAACGGCTTTGGCCTGGCGACGCTGGTCATTGGTGACATCTTCCAGCGCAATGCCCAGAACTTCGGCAGCAGTACGGCGGTGTACATCCTGACCATGCTTAAAGGCATCCACCAGGGCTTCGTCCTGGGAAAGATGCGCCATTAAACGCAGTTCAATCTGTGAATAATCGGCAGCCAGCAAAACCCGGCCTTCAGGGGCAATAAAGGCCTTACGGATTTGGCGGCCAATTTCTTCACGTACCGGAATGTTTTGCAGGTTCGGATCGGTAGAGGATAAACGACCTGTTGCCGTTAAAGCCTGATGATAACTGGTATGCACACGACCGCTGTCATTGTTGGCCTGTTTTTGCAAGCCATCGGTGTAGGTGCTTTTCAATTTGGACAGACCACGATACTGCAAAATCAAATCGGTAATCGGATGGTCGATTTTTTCCAGAATGCTTTCGCTGGTGCTGTATTGGCCGGTCGAGGTTTTCTTGCCGCCTTTGAGTCCGAGTTTATCAAACAGGATTTCACCGACCTGTTTCGGCGAGCTGACATTGAACGGCTGACCAGCCAGTTCGATAATCTGGTTTTCCAGATTCTGGATGGTATTGGAAAAATCCACGCTCAATTGGTCTAAAAACTTCAGGTCCAGTTCAATGCCATTCTCTTCCATGATGGTGAGCACACGCGCTACCGGCATTTCAATATTGTGCAAAATATTGTTCAGCTCAGGAATCGCCTGCAATTTTTTCGACAGGACTTCATACAGACGATAGGTTACATGTGCATCTTCCGCCGCATAATGTGCCGCGGTTTCAATCTCGATCTGGTTAAAGGTTTTCTGTTTGGCACCTTTACCGGCAATCTGTTCAAAAGTGGTGGTCAAATGGCTTAAATACACGCGCGCCACATCATCCATGCCATGACGGGTCGCCACAGAATTGAGGACGTAAGATGCCAGCATGGTATCAAAATACCAGCCTTGCAGTTCAATGCCGTGATTTTGCAAAATATGCGCATCATATTTTAAATGATGGCCAATTTTCTCAACTGCTGCATCTTCTAAAATCGGCTTGATTTGCGCCAGGAGAGTTTCCCGATTCAGCTGTTCAGGCGCACCTTCATAGTCATGAGTCAGCGGAATGTAATAGGCATCGTTGGCATCAAAAGCCAGTGAAAAGCCAACCATTTCTGCAATACGGTAATCCAGGCTGGTGGTTTCGGTATCGAAGGCAAAACGTTTGCTGCTGCTTAAACGCTGGAAAAGCGGGTCCCAGTCCGCTTGAGTTAAAATGGTGTGATAAGTGGATTTGCCCAGTTGATCATCTGCACTGGTCAGTTCAGCCTCATCTTCAGTGTTAATGACAGCTGGGGCATTGATCTCAGTTGCAATACTTTTGGCTGCCTGTTTATAAACTGAATTGTTGGGATTATTCGGATGATCAAGGGACTGTAACTGGTTACGGAACTCAAGTTCGGTATACAGTCGACGCAATTCTTCAACATTCGGATCACCGAGTTTCAGGTCTTCATAACAAAGACCCATATCCAGGTCGCAAACGATACTGGCCAACTGATGATCCAGGGTAATGCCTTCGACATTGTCTTTAATGCTTTGACCGACTTTGCCTTTAATTTTATCGACATTTTCCAGAATGCCACCAATCGAACCGTATTCGGTCAACAGTTTGGCCGCGGTTTTCGCGCCGACACCCGGTACGCCACGGATGCCATCTGACGTATCACCCATCAAGGTTAAGTAGTCGACAATCTGGTTGGGCCATACCCCGAATTTTTCAAAGACAGCATTCACATCCATCGGCTTGTCTTTAAAGCTGTCTTCCAAGGTCACTTTATCGGTGACCAGCTGTGCCATGTCTTTATCGCCGGTCGAGATCAGCACTTGATAACCTTTGGCTTCTGCGCGTTTGGCCAGGGTACCGATCACGTCATCTGCTTCAGCGCCAGGAAGGGTGTGTAAAGGAATGCCCAAAGCGCGAATCAGGTTGTGAAGATAGGGAATCTGCTGAGACAGTTCATCCGGCATGCTTGGGCGGTCACCCTTGTAAATGGGCGAAAGCTGATGACGGAATGTCGGCTCAGGCGTATCAAAAATCACCGCCATATGCGTCGGCTGGATACGGCGCATCAACTTTTGAATCGCAGAAATGGCACCACGAATTGCGTTGGTCTGTAAACCAGTCGAAGTGGTTAGTGGTGGCAGTGCATGGTATGCACGAAATAAAAAATATGAGCCATCGACCAAAACAAATGGTGGCATTGAAAGATTCCTAATTCAAATATCGGCCTTATTGTACGTGATTTTGCACATGAACATAGACACATCATTCAAGATGCGTGTTACCGAATATCTGATGAATGCTTAAAAATCAAAGTCACAGCTGTTGTATCATCGAATCAATCAGGATTGAGATAAAGAAAAAATGGGGAAAGGACAGAGCGAAATCCGGATGATTTGGCTGATGGTATTGATTATTGTCGGGGTGGGGGCCTGGTTTTTGGATGTACGCATCTTCACCTATTTGTGTGGCTTAGCCTTTGTCATGAGCGTGATGCAATATGTCGATGCGATCTATTCCCCGGCAGCACAAATTGCTGCAGAAACACATCTTTCAGTTCAGGAAAGCTCTAAAGTTCCTTTATATCTTTGTTCAATTATTGCCATTGTCGGCGGTATTCTTGATTGGGAATTTGCAATTGCTGTCGGGATCACAGGCTGGGTTTTTTTCTTTTTAAGATGGTTACGCCGTTTAGAAGGGGTATTGAACCAGATTCAAACGCGATTACAGCACCCTCAAACGCCGGTTTCTTCGGTTGTCGAAAATCCACAGTCTCAGCCTCATGAAACTCAGCCTGCATCATCATCGGAATTGATTGAACAGTTTAAGCAGTGGATTTTTCAAGGTAATCCGGTTCTAAAAGTGGCCATCTTGGTACTGGTCATTGGTATTATTCTGTTACTGCGTTTTGCCACCGAACATTGGCAACTCAGTCTGGCGGTGAAGCTGGCAATTGTTGCAGGCATCAGTGGGGCTGTAACCGCACTTGGTTACTGGATGCAGACTAAAAACCGCAGTTTCGCCCTGGCCTTGGAAGGTCTGGGTTTAGCAGCCTTATTTTTGACGCTTTTCTTTGCCTATTACAATGCGGTGATTCCGACGCTCGCCATCGCTGGATTATGTTTTGCCCTCATCATGGGCGTGACCCTGATTCTCAGCTTAAAACAGCAATCGATTGAACTGGTGCTGATGGCGATGATCATTGCCTATATTGCACCGTTTACCTTGCCGGTTCGCAATGCGACCGCGATTGAACTGATTGCTTATTATGTGGTGATCAATCTGGCTGTGGCGGTCTTAAGTACCTTACGCCCCTGGAAAATGCTGAACCAGATCGCGTTCTTGATGACGGTCATCGTTGGCGGTGGCTATGCCTTTTATCAGGGCAAAGAATTCGAGAAAAATACCCTAACCTTTTTGGTGGCAGTGCATACGGCAATCTTTGTCTGGCTGAGTTTTCGTTTTAGCCAGCTGATTGCCAAAGAAGATATTGCTCAGTTCAAGCTCAAACCGGTATTGGATATTGCCCTGATTTTTGGCGCACCTCTGGTCGGTTATATTTTTATTTATTTAATGCATTTTGAAGAAACGCGCTGGCAGGCTGGAGCGAGTCTAGCCTTTGCAGCCGTGTACGCAGGCCTGTATCAACTTTCAAAACGTCATCAGGCGGTGCTGTTGATTTCTCAAAGCTATTTCAGTTTAATGCTGATTTTTCTGGCATTAATTCCACCGATTCTGTTGCACAAACAATGGAGCGTAATCGGCTGGGCTGTGGAAGGGCTGATCATATTTATTTATGCCTTGTATCGCCAGTCGGATATCAGTCGCTATCTGGCTATGGGACTGATGATTGTTGCCGGCTTATCCAGTTTGTATTACCTGGTGGAATTGAATGAGTTTCCCAATGAAATGTATTGGGGCTTATGCCTGAGCTATTTTGCCGTGGTTGTGGTGGCAAATAGCCGAGAGTCCTTTAGGCAGCAACTGGGCAGCTCCACGATAGCCTTCCACTGTTTGCAGATGCTGTCAGCCACCACCATGTTGATTGTGCTGTTACTGGATGAAATTGAGCATTCCAGCCAGCTGGTGATGAGCCTGTTGATTGTGAGCGGATTCTATCTGCTGATCAATGAAGCCATGTTGCGGTGCAAAGCCACTTGGACCTGGCTATTTCCCAAATGGCTAGGTCTGATTCCAGTCTTTGTATTTGCCCTGATTATTGTGATTGATCAAAGTCAGCAGGGGATTATTGTTTGGCCAACGCTGTTTGACCGCCTGGGTTTTGCACTCTCCGGATTAATGCTGACGGCATTGTGGCTTCGTCCACTACTAGGTGTGCGGACTGAAAAAGAGTGGGTCAGTTTTGGTACCCTGACCAGTCTGGCCATGACCAGTTTAACCCTCCTTCCGGGTATGCCTTATATCAGTGTGGTGATCTTGCCCTTGCTTTTTTGTGCCTGGTGTTATTGGCAGCTGGATAATCCGGACTGGAAAATGTTCTGGCAAGCCCACATTAGTTTGGTGCTGATGGCGAGCTGGATTATCTGCTCGCAACTGTTTAGCCAGCAAGCCTTTCAGGGCTATATCCTGCCAATTATCAATCCTTTTGATCTGGTCAGTATTGCCGTGCTGGCAGGTTTTATCTGGATGTTGTCCTTGCAGGTTAAATCGGGACTGGATAAAGGCATTGTCGCGGTGCTGATGGTGCTGAGTTTGCTCTGGCTTAGCAGCTATATTGTGCTGCGAGCATTGCATGTTTATTTAAACACGCCGTTTAATGAAATGGCGGTGTGGGGAAATGCAACCGTTCAACTGAGTCTGACTTTGTTATGGGTCAGTTTGGCCTTTATAACCATGAGTCTGGCCAGCCGAAAACAGTTGCGTTCAGTCTGGATTTTGGGCGGTAGTATTCTGGTGATTGTAACCTTGAAACTGGTGCTGTTTGACCTGTCGCATATTGGCACCTTAACCCGGGTGATTTCATTCCTGGGTGCAGGCTTTGTGATGCTGATGATTGCGTATATTGCACCGATTCCTGAAGGGGAAAATACGAATCCCTCATCCCGACCTTCTCCCTGAGCCATATATGGCGCAAGAGAAGGAGAGGTAACTTCTTTTCTTTAGATGCAAATAAATAAAATCTCCCTAAATCCCTCTTTGAAAAAGAGGGACTTTCCTCCCTGAGCAAATTTAAAGCGCCGCTTTAAATGAAGTGTAAGAAAGGGAGGTTAGGAGGGATTTTATTATTTCAACCCCGCCTCACGCTTCACTTCTTTGGCATTGGCATACGGGTCAATATCTTCATCACTTAAAGGCTGGGCAGGTGCTGGCCGGTCGACAAAGCCCATTTTCGGTACCGGAATTTCAATTTGATTGGCCAGAAAACCGTTACGGATGCGTTCCTGCATTTCATCACGAACTTTCAGGAAGTTTTCACGGTTACACCAGATGGCAAATAACAGCTCAATCGAGGACTCACGGAAAGCGGTTACGGTTACTGCCGGTTTTGGATCCGCTAAAACCAGCGGGTATTTATTGGCAACATCCAGCAATACCTCACGGACTTTAATGATGTCTTCGTGGAAGTTAATCGCTAAAGTGATGGGAATTCGCCGAATGGGAAATTTGGACAGGTTGTAGACGGGGGCACGAATCAGCTGTTCGTTCGGTACGCGCACATAGACATTGTCCTGAGTCAGCAGTTTCACTGAAAGCAGGTCAATCGAAATCACTTCACCTTCAATAGTATGTCCGCGAATCAGGGTCATTTGTACCGTATCACCGATTTCAAAAGAACCTTCCCCGATCAGGAACAAACCGCTGATGAGGTTAGACGCAGACGTTTGCGAAGCAAAACCCAGCGCTACGGTTAAAATGCCCGCTGCACCTAAAAACACGCTTAGTTTAAAACCGGCTTCTTTCAGGCTGGCCATCACAAAAATCAGGAAGATGAAATAAAAAATCCCGCGTCGCCAAACCAGACTTTGGTGGGCATTAAAGCGTGAGCCAACAGTACGGATAAAGGTATTGGAGACAAAACGTGCAATTAAAAAACCAATAAAACACAGGACGATGGCAACGATAATCTCGGTCAGGCGTTCTGTGTTGATATTGGTAAAAATACTTTTGAAGCTGCTGGTAATTTCTTTAGGAATATTTGAATCGGCCATATTACCCCCTAGAAAAATGAATCAAACATATTAAACAAGGCACTTGCCGGTTCACGTGGCGGATGGACATAGATCACTTCACCCGCATGAGGAGGGGTACGGTTTTCAATACGGATGCGCGGCGGTCTATCCAAGCCTTCATGCAAAACTTTAATTTGTGACGTCCATAGGCGACCGGTACTTTCACTATAGAACAGGGGGAGTGCAGAAACCGGCACATTCATCCGGTCAAAGCGTAACTGTTGATGGCTGGTATTATGAAATTCAATCGGGGTCACCGCGCGAAAGGCACGTGGCTTGAGCTGATGCAGTTCAGTACGGCCATCCACTGCTGTGGCATAGCAAATTTCGCCATGACGATGATTGGGCCCAAACCAGGTGTCTTTGGGCAGAATCACCGGAATGTCAAATAGCGGATCTTTTTGCCCTTCGACAAAACCGGCAATCCATAAAGGTGTACTGATATACAGCGTACCGCGCTGGCCAGCCGGAATATAAATCGGATCGACCGGTTTAATCACCACCGAGCGATCAGCCAGACGCGGCATCAGCTGTAATTTATTTTGGGTAGACTTGAACATATAACGTTCAACTTTGAGTGGTTGCGGAAAAGCAAAATTCGGATCTTCAATCGCATTCCACTTCTGTTCATAGTCATACTGCACCTGTGGACGATGATATTCCAGGCGCCATTCCTGCAGACCACGGGTCAGACGAAATAACAGTGAACCAAACTGCCAGGCTTTAGGCTGGTTCAATTCGAAGCTTTGTTCGCCCCACCATTTGATTAAATTGGGCTGCTCTGCATCTACCAGTTCATCGTTTTTAGACAACGGCATATTTCCTTTATAGCTTAATCATGAAAAAACAGACTTCACGCTGTCTTATGCTTAGAGTACACTCAAATCAATTTATTCATCATTATAAACTTTGATGCAAGTACTTAAACAATTACAAATACCATATAGTTTTGCCAAACGACATGGCGTATTGCTGCGCTACGAGGGTAATCAGGCTTTTATTGTGCGTCGTGAAAATACGCCGCTGCTGGCAATACAGGAAGCACGTCGCTATTTGGGGCATCCTGCACAGCACCAGTTATGTTCTGAGCAGGAGTTTCACCAGTTGCTCAGTTCCAGTTTTGCGGGCGATACCGGTGAGTCGCAACAAGTGGCAGCCGGTCTGGAAGATCATCCGGATTTACTTAGCCTCGCAGATTCGGTGCCCGAAGCTGAAGATCTGATGGATCAGGAAGATGATGCTCCAATTGTCAGGCTGATCAATGCCTTACTGTCTGAAGCCATCCGCGTGGGTGCATCGGATATTCATATTGAATCCTTTGAGAAAAAACTGTCGGTGCGCTTGCGTGTCGATGGACAGCTGCGCGAAATCGTGCAGCCACGCCGTGAACTGGCCCCCCTGTTGGTCTCGCGAATCAAGGTTATGGCCAAACTGGATATTGCTGAAAAGCGTATTCCGCAAGACGGCCGTATTTCTTTAAGGTTGGCAGGACGTGAAGTGGATGTGCGTGTTTCGACCTTGCCGTCGTCGCATGGCGAGCGTGTGGTGATGCGTTTACTCGACAAGCAGGCTGGACGTCTGAATATGACCCATCTGGGTTTAATGCAGCCGGATTATGAACGTTTGACCCATCTGGTGCATCGTCCACATGGCATTATCTTGGTGACCGGGCCAACCGGTTCGGGTAAAACCACCACCTTATATGCAGCCTTATCTGACTTGAATGACGGCTCAAAAAATATCTTAACGGCTGAAGATCCGATTGAATATCAACTGGAAGGTATCGGACAAACGCAGGTCAACAGCAAAGTAGACATGACCTTTGCCCGCGCTTTAAAAGCCATGCTACGTCAGGACCCGGATGTGGTGATGGTCGGTGAGATTCGTGATCTGGAAACGGCTGAAATTGCCGTGCAGGCATCCTTAACCGGTCACTTGGTTTTATCTACATTACATACCAATACGGCAATTGGTGCGGTCACCCGTTTAAAAGATATGGGGATTGAACCGTTCTTGCTGGCCAGTTCTTTAATTGGCGTGATCGCTCAGCGTTTGGTGCGTACCTTATGCCCGCGCTGTGCAACTTGGCATGAGGCGGATGCTTTTGAAAGCGAAATTTTTAAGCATTTACAAACAGACAATGCATTAAAATTACCGCAACCGAAAGGTTGTGATCACTGCTCGCATACCGGTTTTATGGGGCGAACTGCCATTTATGAAATTGTCCCGGTAGATGAACCGATGCGCCGTCTGATTCATGGCAATGCTGCCGAATATGAACTGGAAGCCTATGCACGTAAACAGTCCGGCTCAATCCGCGATGATGGCTTACGCAAAGTGCTGGCAGGGAAAACCACTTTAGAAGAAGTGCTGCGTGTGACCAATGAAGCCGCGGAGTGATTAGAAGGACTCTTCCTCGGCTTTGCTTTTTCCTCATTATTTATAAGAAAATTTACAACTAAGTTAAGTATGAATAAGGCTCAGGAGTGAATTCATATTTTAAAATATGCAAAGTCAGGAGATTCCTTTGTGCTGAAATTTGGCGCCTATAAAGAATCCAAGTTCTAATGCTCTGTATTCGGTAATTTCATAACCAACATTTTGCTTCATTAACTCAAAAAATGCTTCAAAGGCTTTTTCATTTTTTAGCTTTTCGATAAGCTTTAAATACTCAATATAAACTTTGGGTTTTTCGAGTTTGTATTTATGTGGCTCTGAATTGTTTAGAAATCTAAAAACACGACTATCCCATATGGCATATTGCTCTGGGTTGATGAAATGCAATAGTTTTGATGTGCCGACCAAAGAATTATTAAAGGCTGTTTTTAAAGTGGTAAGTTGTTTCTCATCGATGAGCTCACCATTTTTTACATCATTCAATAGGGTGATGATTTCCTTTGAGTTTTGAAGATTTATTGTTTTGAGGGTCGTTGGCATCCAAGAATAAGTAAAGCTTATCCCGATAATCAAATTTTCCAGGTTTATAGATTTTAAATTTTTGAAGTAACTTAAAAAATAAGGATAAGAAAGGAAATAGCTTTCTTCAGTTGATTTAAAATTACGTGCAATATTGGTGAGCTGTATAAGAATGTCGTGATTTGATTTTCTAAGTGATTTCATTTTTAGATATGATTTAGACGTTGTTTGAGTCAATAAAAAGTTACATAGAGTGTACTAGAAGATCTCGGTCTTAAGGTCAATTTAGAATATTTTTAAAAATTAAACCTACTCAAAAGGGGGGCCTGCTTTTAAGTAGGTTTCGAAAATCAGACAATCACATTTCGGATTACATTAATATTGTTACGTGTTGCATTGGAATAAGGACAAACAATGTGCGCGGCATCCACCAGTTTTTGTGCTTCGGCCTGATCCATACCTTCTAAATGAATATTCAATGTCACTTCGATACCGAAACCTGTTGGAATAGGACCAATGCCGACTTCACCTTCAATATAGGCATCTTTGCTGATATTGAATTTATCCCGGTTGGCGACAAATTTCATGGCACCTAAAAAACACGCTGAATAACCTGCGGCAAAAAGTTGTTCGGGATTGGTGCCGCCCCCCATTCCACCCATTTCTTTAGGCACGGCTAACTGGACATCCAGAATTCCGTCCGATGAGGTTGCATGTCCGTCACGCCCACCTGTAGCTTTCGCTTTTGCTGTATAGACTGCTTTTTCTAAGGCCATTTTTTTATCCCTACATTTTTGTTGAAGCTGTTATGGTGTGGGATTTTGAATAAAGAATAAGCAGTGATTTTGTAATTTTATAGAAGTCCAGAGATGAAAATTCGATTTAAGGCAGGCAAATTAGAAGTTGATAATTTTACGATGCTGAATTAAAGGCATTGACTCACGGATTTGGGTTTGTTCAGCTAAATCAAACGGCACGGTAATTAAGCTTGCGCCTTCACTATGAACGATATCTAAAATTTGGCCGCGGCTATTGCTGGCAGCTGCATGTCCCCAAGTCTGACGTTTTTTACCGTGCCAGCCTTGTTGAGCCGCACCTAGAACCTGACATTGGCTATCCAGCGCGCGTGACTGAAGCAATAACTGCCAATGCATCTGGCCAGTCGTATAGGTAAATGCAGCAGGTGCAGTAAGTATATTTGCACCTTGATGGCGTAAAGTTAAAGCCAGTTCAGGAAAACGCAAGTCATAGCACACCATCAGACCAATATGGCCAAATGGGGTTTGGGCAACGACCACCTCGGTACCCGGCTCAAAGAATCGAGATTCCTGATATCCACCAACAGCATCACCCACTTGTACATCAAACAGGTGAATCTTGTCATAACGTGCTTCAGTCCCTTCAGGGCTGATGCATAAACTGACGGTGCGTACACGGCCATCAGTAATGATGGAACCATCCGGGCGGAACGGGCAGGGAAGTGTCCCTGCCACAATCCAGATTTCATATTGATGTGCCAGTTTTTCCAGACGCTGCTGTAGGTTTTCGAACTGCGCTGCAGTCTCGCGTTGTTTTCCTGCGGCAAAACAAACAAAGTTTTCCGGGAAAACAATCAGCTCGGCTCCATCTGCTTTACTTTGTTGTATCAATGACTCGATCACGATGAAATTCGCTTCAATATCATCCTGGGAATTCATTTGTACAACAGAGAGTAAAGTCATGGCGTGAGCTCTAAATCATCATTTTTATACGTTTTGTTGAGAGACCTGTTCTAGGCTCTCTTGTTCTTTTTGTAATTGTTTCACCAAAGGCTCAAACATGTTCTGGTTACTTTCATTTAACTTCATCAATGTTTTATGCGCATCTAGAACAGTGGTTAACATGGCATTATGGGTAATGTGCTCTTCAATTAACTCGCGGGTACAAACTTTCGGGTCACCGCAGTAATTTAAAATCACAAAAACCTGTCCCAGACCCATGCTATTGGCCAAGGTGGTAATATCAGGATTGGTAGATAACATGACGGCCTGAATTTGATGGATTTGCTTCAGCTTTAAACCCAGCTTGGCAAGCACACCCAAAACCGTACTGTCAATAAATGTAGTTTGGGTTAAATCTACGATTGCCCCAACGACATTTGATTGCTGTTCAAGTTTACTAAGAAGTTTGTCTAGACTGATACAAGATTGAGCACGCACTTCGCCAATAAGCTTAAAAATATGCGTTCCATTCAAGCTTGCATATTCAACATGACCTGTTGACATATAAATGCCATTTGCAGAGAAGGATATTAAAATTATCACATAGGGCCACTATAGACTCAAGTAGCCAACAGTCGTATATTGCTTAGTTGAAAGTTAACGTATTGATTATGTGATTAATTCATTCGGCGTAAACTTAAGATGGCAATATCGTCTGCCACATGTTCCGGGGCCTGGAATGATTGATTTTGCAAATGAAAGACTAATTTTTCAAATTGTTCATTGAGTCCGCCATCAAATGGTTCAAGTGCGCCATCTGAACAAATAATAAACCGGGCATGACGATTCAGTACGCATTCAAACTCTTCAACTTCCAGGTCTTCAGTGAGTCCCAAAGGGAAACTGCTGGTATTTAAAATTTTAGGCGGCTGATTGGGTTCAAAGATAATGGCGGGAGGATAATGCCCGGCACTTGACCAACGCAGTTGATGCGTTTCCAGGTTTAAAATTCCGGCAATCATGGTGATGTGTTTTTCAATATTTTCTTGCACCAGCATGCCATTGAGTTTTTTGACCAATTCACGTGGTGTTTTAGAGCGCCCGTGAAAAGCCGCCATCCAGGAGGTGAGTAGACTGCTGGTCACGCCATGTCCGGAAACATCCGCCAGATAGAACATGATCTCTTTATCGCTGATTTTCCAGTAATCATACCAGTCACCAGACAGATAGGCAGAAGGTTGAAACAGGGTTTCAACTTTATAGTTCATCAATTCTATAGGGTTGGGAAGTAAGCGTTTTTGTAATTCTGCGGCTGAAGGGAGGTCGCGACTATCCTGATTGCGCTTGTACTGAGCATCAATTTTCAGTAAGGAATCTTCCGGATCACGTGGCAGCTTGTTCCAGATCCAGCCGGCTAAAGCTCCAAGCTCCCAGGCTTGGGCTAAAGCTGTGCCTTCATTTTCAAAAGCCAGCACAATCGTGGGAAGTGACCACTGATGGATAAGATAGTCCTGTACATCAGCAATTGCCAGGATGGTTGGGTCATACAAATCAATATCGTCTATGTGAATCATTTGCACACCGGAAAGTGCGCTGAGTACCTGATCTAAATAAGGAATATTGCGAGTCGGTTGAATGAAATACATAAAGAAATTGTATGATCCTTAAATTGATAACATCGAGAGCTGTACTATAACAATCTAATGATCAGCAAAGGAAGATGCTGTGCTGATCATATTACTATTAAATAAATGCGACTTGTGTGGTGTTTGCATAATCTTCAGAGGTTGCATCACTGGATTGATCAGGATTGTCCTGTTGATCCTGATCCTGATCCTGATCCTGATCCTGAGAGCTGTCTTGGTCATCTTCAATGAACAGGGTTTCAGGTTCCAGTCCTTTTTTTTCGGCAATTGAAAAGTTTTTACGCTGTAAATAAATATCGCGAATTGCAGAATATTTATCACCTTGTAACACATCTTCAATATCTAAAAGTTGCGAACGCGCATCAATACCGCGTAGCACTTGCTCACTCCAGTACAGTCCTTCACGATCTTCTAAAAGATACTTTTGGGGACGGGCCTGGCCATCGACAACCAGCCCCACAGTATCACGGAATGTACTTGGGCCAAACACAGGCAACACCAGATAAGGACCGGAAGGAATACCGTAATAACCCAGTGTCGTGCCAAAGTTTTCTTCTTCGGCAGATAAACCGATACGACGAGCAGGATCAGCAAAGCCTAAGGTGGTGAGGGTATTAATGGTAAAGCGTCCTAAAGATTCTGCCGCACGAAGCGGACGGCCTTGAATCAGCTGGTTTACCACATTCCATGGTTCGCCTAAATTTTTACGAAACTGGCGATAAGAGCCACGCACTTCAGTTGGTACTTTTTCCTTATATTGAATGGCGAGAGGGCGGGCAACATTGCGATCCAATACTTCATTAAAAGCAAAGATCTGTCTGTTTAAAGGTTGTAAAGGATCCTTCTGGTTTTCAGGTTGAGTTGCATTGGCGTCTACTCTTAAGTCTTTAGCTTTAATATTTTTTAACTCTTTGAGTGCATCAAGACGGGAGGTTTGAGCTGTCTGAGTTTGTGATGTAGAAGAGTCTAGATCCGATGTAGTTTGAGATTCAGCAGACGGAACTAAATCTTGTGCAAATACAGGAGAAATTAACCCTAAAGATAAAAAGCTAGCCCAAATATAATGAAAGTGACGCATAAAAAATCCTAGAGCTCTATGAAGCCGGTACTTAAAGCTAAAAATACGTAATAAAATATATTAACAGGTCTCTGCATAGGCTTATTAAAACAAATTTGATCAAAATATGTAGGAAAAAAAAGATAAAATGATTAAAAAATATCCTGATGATGTGAAAAGTTAAAAAAGGGTGTTGCATTGGGTTGGAAATACTGTAGAATGCACATCCATCGGCGGTGATGAAGATTAAAACTTCTGATAAAACAGTAACTTAGTTAAAATTGATTGAGTTGGGTTTTTAGGAAGAAAGTTTAAAAATATTTTTCATTACTGGTTGACTTTCTGAAAAGAAAGCGTAATATAGCCGACCTAGCTTGCTGGTGACGAACCAGGAAGAAGATCATTAAGAGATTATGAAGAACAACTTGTGTGGATTTTTACTGGTTGATCGATCGAAATTATTTTCATTGATTGATGGTAGAAATTACTCG
>NZ_FMYO01000021.1 GCF_900096895.1 Acinetobacter kookii
GGTTCTTCTTGTTTTCGCCATTTTTTATCAGGCACAAAGAGTGACCTTAAAAGTTTCCTTTCAAATAAATTGACCTGAATAATTCGCAATAAACGCTGAACACTCCATTCTTCTTGTGCCATGTGTTTAGCGAAGTTCACCAGCAAATAGGCGATTAATGCAATCCATATTTGCGTTTGTATCGCATTGCGGCTTCGACCTAGAAATGACTTCAGTTTTAAATTCTGCTTGATGGCTTTAAAGAATAACTCAATCTTCCAGCGGTCTTTATAAATTGCAGCAATGGTGGATGCTGCCAGATGAAAATTGTTGCTCAGAAATTCGAATGTTCTTTTCTTATCTGTATCATAAAACTCTATACGTCTTAATAATTTAGGTGCGCCTCTTTTCTTGGCATGCGTACTGCTCAATTCAATACATTCATCCGCAATAATGCCTTTAGTCGCTAATACGTTGCGGCTTGATTTAACTTGATAAACTGTCTTTGGGCGTAGCCGAGTTACGAAGCTGACTTTCTGATGTGTCAACTGAGCAAACCATTGATAATCAACATATCCTTTATCAAAGACGATAATGCTGCCAGCAGGAAATTTAAATGCTCTGCCTTGCACCATATCATTTTCAATACCATCCCCAAGCGCTACAAATTCAGGAATGGTATTGCTGTGATTTAAGCCAACACTTAGTTTAATACTGGCTTTGGATTCATGCACTTTTGCCCATTCGCACAATGACAGTGAAAGATCAATATGACTGGCATCTAGTGAATACAGCGGATTCTTGAATCTAAATTTATGTGCAGTTTTAGAGTTTTCACAGCGCTGAAGCAGCTGTGTGAACAATTGCTGATACAGGCTGGCGGGCTGTTCTTCATTGAGTCTTGCTAAGGTGCTTCGCGCAATTCTTTTCGCGCCAAGATGATAGAGCTTTTCCTGCTGGGATTCGAGATTGGATTGAATGTCTCTTAAGCTTTGCCGACAAGAAAGTTGGGACATTAATATGGCAACAAACTGATCCCAGCGGGTGGCTGATCTTAATTTTTGCCCAGAGTGGTGCAGTTTAGCCAGACGTTCAAAATCTTGTCTTAAAATAGGTTTGAGTAATTGATGAAATACGGTATTCTGATGTGACAAAACCTGAGTCCTTTATAGTTAAAGTGTTT
>NZ_FMYO01000013.1 GCF_900096895.1 Acinetobacter kookii
ACGTTCAAAATCTTGTCTTAAAATAGGTTTGAGTAATTGATGAAATACGGTATTCTGATGTGACAAAACCTGAGTCCTTTATAGTTAAAGTGTTTTTTTGCACTCATATTTTAACTATTTAGACTCAGGTTTTTTTATTTAAAGCAAACTATGGGACAGTAGTGGGGGAAGCCTCCCTTTTTTAAAGGGAGGTTTGGAGGGATTTATAAAAAAGAGATTAAAAATCACCTTTCTTATACATATGCGCCATGCGTTCATGTTTGGTTTTTAAATACTGGGCATTAAAAGGATTCAAACCGACAGTGAGCGGCACACGGTCAACCACATCAATGCCCAGTTCTTGTAATGCCTGAATCTTGGAAGGATTATTGGTAATCAGTTTAACTTGCTTCACCTGCAAATGGTCGAGCATGATGGTACACATGTCATAACGTCGTGCATCCGCCGGCAAGTTCAGCATCAAGTTGGCATCCACCGTATCGTGTCCCTGGTCTTGCAGGGCATAGGCACGAATCTTGTTGGTCAGTCCAATACCGCGACCTTCCTGACGTAAATACAGAATCACGCCTTGACCGACTTCATTGATCAGTTTCTGGGTGGCTTGCAGTTGCGGACCGCAATCGCATTTCAGTGAGGCAAAGGCATCACCGGTTAAACACTCAGAATGAATCCTGACCAATACCGGCTCAGTGGGCGGCGTATCCAGACCTTTAGAAAGTGCTACATGTTCTTCGCCCGTTTTAGGGTCTTGAAATACCGTGATTTTAAATTCACCAAAAGCGGTTGGTAATCTTGAAGTCGCGACAAATTCTATGGGCACTGCTTAACTCGTTAAATAGTTCATTAATTGGCTAAAGTATAGCGGAATGATTGGACATTAGTTGAATTGTAAAGATGAATTTATGCAGAAGATTTTCTTTTTTGTATAAAGCGAACGATAATGGTTGATAAATAGTAAGATTATTCAGGATAATCTCGCTCATGAACAAACACCCAGTGTAGAGATTTGCCTCTAAACTGCATCGCTAGAAATGTGGCTGATTTAAAGGTGATACAATTCGATCATTATGCTCGAATAAACCCATTGACCTAGCTTAGGATTTGCCAGGCTTTAGAAGGCTTCGCCATTTATGTTGTATACAGAAATACCGACTCACCGCCCTGTAACTCCGTTGCTGGATGCGATTGATCATCCTCAACAATTACGATTGCTCGAGCGTAGCCAACTAGAACAAGTGGCGGATGAGTTACGTCAGTACATTTTGTATGCAGCAGGACAAAGCGGTGGGCATTTTGGTGCCAATCTGGGTGTGATCGAACTCACGGTGGCTTTGCACTATTGTTTTAATACCCCGCATGACCGCCTGATCTGGGATGTGGGTCATCAGGCCTATCCGCATAAAGCCTTGACCGGTCGCCGTGAACAGTTGACCACCATTCGTGCCAAAGACGGTTTGGCTGCCTTTCCTGCACGTGAAGAATCGATATTCGATACCTTTGGGGTGGGGCACTCTTCAACAGCCATTTCTGCGGGACTGGGCATGGCACTGGCGCGCCGTTACCAAAAAGACCCATGTGAAGTGGTGTCCATTATTGGTGATGGTGCCATGACCGCCGGTATGGCCTTTGAAGCCATGAATGATGCCGTTGCACATGACGCGGATTTAATTGTGGTACTGAATGACAACGACATGTCGATTTCATGCAGTACCGGTGGTTTTGCCAAACATCTGGCTGCCATATGGGAACGGGGCCAGTCGGTCAATGTTTCGGATGAAGGTGAAGCCTATGTGCAGCCTCATCCAGCATGGACCTATAACTCACGTTTGCACAGTGCTGCAACAGATGCTGCAGACAACCTGTTTAAAGCTATCGGTTTTGACTATTTTGGCCCATTTGACGGTCATGATGTCAATCAGCTGGTGCAAGTGTTTAATGCCCTGAAAAAACGTAAAGGTCCGCGTTTAATTCATGTCTATACCACAAAAGGTAAAGGCTTTGCGCCTGCGGAAGCCGATCAGATTAAATACCATGCCATCAGCAAATTAAATGCTGCATCTTCAAGCAATCCAGCACCGAAATATTCCGATGTGTTTGGACAATGGCTCTGTGATGAAGCCGCTCAAGATCAGCGTTTGCTGGCCATTACGCCGGCTATGTGTGAAGGTTCAGGCATGGTGCAGTTTGCCAAACAGTTCCCGGAACGCTTTTTTGATGTGGCGATTGCTGAACAGCATGCCGTAACATTGGCAGCAGGGATGGCCTGCGAAGGTTTAAAACCGGTCGTGGCGATTTATTCGACTTTCCTGCAACGTGGTTATGACCAGCTGATTCATGACGTAGCCTTGCAAAATCTGGATGTTACTTTCGGCATCGACCGTGCCGGGCTGGTGGGTGAAGATGGCCCGACCCATGCCGGGGCTTATGACTATGCCTTTATGCGTACTGTCCCGAATATGGTGATCATGGCGCCTAAAGACGAAAATGAATGTCGTCAGATGCTGCATACTGCTTATTTATACAATGGTCCCGCAGCGGTGCGTTACCCGCGTGGCAATGGGGTAGGCGTGGAAATTCAGCAACAGATGACGGCTTTGGAGATTGGCAAAGCAGAAATTGTGGCCAGTTTTAATGAATCTCAAGAAGACCAGATCAGCATTCTGGCATTCGGTAGCCGTGTCAGTGTGGCGGTAGAAGCAGCACAAACTCTCGCCGCTAGCCATGAGGTGGGGGTGCGTGTGGTAAATATGCGCTTCGTTAAACCCTTGGACGAGCAGATTATTGAACAGCTGGCTGCGACAACCAGTTTATTTGTCACGGTTGAGGAACATGCCGTGATGGCTGGTGCAGGCAGTGCGGTAAACGAATACCTTGCTCAGGCACAAATTGTTAAGCCAATCTTGAATTTAGGGCTGGCAGACATCTTTATGCACCAAGCTTCGCATGCACAGATGCTGCAACAGGCCGGACTGGATGCTAAAGGCATTGAAAAATCAGTTGAATTGGCCTGGTCAAAACTTGTGCAGTCGGTGTCCTGATCGGCTTAAAAATTTTAGAAACATTTTTTCCCTAAAAGCCCTCGTATTTGCTAAAATGCGAGGGCTTTTATGCATTATTCTTTATCAATATCTTCAAATTGTAATGGGTGTTCAATGGAACCTATGGTGGTGATGGCTGCGCGTGCGGCTCAATTAGTTGGTCAAGAGCTTTTAAAAGCGCATCAAAATCGTCATAAACTCGATCTACAAGTCGAAGAAAAAGGGATTGATGGTCCGGTAACGCGCGTAGACCGTTATTTGGAACAGTTGACTATCGATACGCTACGTAAAAGCTATAAAAACCACAGCTTCCTTGGTGAAGAGTTTGGTCTGCAAGAAGGTAAAGGTCACGACGCCGACTGGTGTTGGGTGATCGATCCGCTGGATGGGACTTTAAACTTCATTAACGGTTTTCCGCATTTCTGTATTTCTATTGCTGTTCAGCACAAAGGTGTGACTCAACACGGTGTCATTTATGATCCTGTGAAAGACGAGTTATTCTCTGCCAGTCGTGGTCGTGGTGCAATGTTGAATCAACGCCGTATTCGCGTAAATGTTAAAGACAGCCTGCAAAATACTTTTCTTGCCGTAGGTCATGCTTACCGTGCTAAACGTAACGGTGAAGTGATTTCTTATGCAAAAAACCATTTCGATTCATTATTAAACGTAACTGAAGCGGGTGCACAATACCGTCGTGCAGGTTCTGCTGCATTAGACTTGGCATATGTAGCTGCAGGCCGTTTGGATGGTTATTTTGAACTTGGTTTGAAGCCTTGGGATATTGCAGCTGGTGAGCTTATTGTAAAAGAAGCGGGTGGTACTGTAGTGGATGCACGTGGCGGTGCCGATTCTATGGAAAATGGTCAAGTACTTGCTTGCTCTATGAAAATGCTGAAACCTTTAATGCAGGCTGTTGTTCCAGCTTGGGGTGAAGCAGCCAAGTAAGATCGATTAAATCGAGCGATATGACAAAGAATAGCTCTCCTTGCGAGGGCTTTTCTTATTCTTGAATTAAATTCGTGATTTACTGAAAATACCCATGAATCAAGGTTGGAGTGTATTTTTATCCAGTAGAAAAAAGTTACAACCTGGATTGTTTGAAAATTAAACAAAATTGAGTTGTAAAATAGGCTGTTACTGAAAAAAACCGTATATATGCGCAATTTGATCGAAAAAAATGATTACTTTTTAAAATGATTCTGTTATTATGCCGCCACGCACTTAAATTTCCGTTCTTTACCTGAACATTATCTTCTAATCATTGTATGCGCGTCCTGTCCATAGAGAGGACATATCCTTCGCGCCCCAATCGCTTAAGCGATTCCTTCAGGTTTGCGGCCGTAATCATGCGTGCGTTATATCCACATCGTCGTTATTCGGATCGCTGCTGAATTCTTATATTTTTCAGCTCTAATTGCTGTGCCGCTTTTTGCCGATGTCCATATTGTAATTTATTAAATGGAGCACCCATTTTCGGGTGAATACTCTCTATGAGCAAAACTTTTGCTGATTTTTCCCTTGATGAGTCGTTAACACAGGCTCTAGAAGGCTTAGGCTTCACTACGCCAACTCCTGTACAAGAACAAGCGATTCCTGCTGCACTTGAAGGTAAAGATCTTTTAGTATCAAGCCAAACCGGTTCTGGTAAAACAGCTGCATTCCTGCTTCCGACTTTGAACGCGCTTGCAAATCAAGACACTTTCGTACCGTTTAAAGAACGTATGAAAGCAATTACCCAACCGTCAATTTTGGTGATTTCACCGACGCGTGAGCTTGCACAACAAGTATGTCAGGATGCGATTGCATTCGTTCGCCATATGAAAGGCGTTCGTGTTGCTGCGATCATGGGCGGTATGCCTTTCGGTAAACAGATCCAGCAGTTAAAAGGCGCGCAGGTTGTGGTAGCGACTCCAGGTCGTTTGCTTGACCTGGTTAACCGTCGTCAAATTAAACTGGATAAAGTGGATTCATTAATTGTCGATGAAGCTGACCGTATGCTTGACCTCGGTTTCTCTGAAGACCTGGAAGCCATCAGTGATTTAGCGGTTAACCGTACACAAACCTTAATGTTCTCTGCAACATTTGCACCACGTATCATTAATCTTGCTGAACGCATGATGAATGATCCTGAACGTATTGCAATTGAAACAGGTCATTCAACCAATACTGACATCACTCAGACTTTACATTGGACTGATGGTTTCGAGCACAAGAAAAAATTGCTTACCCACTGGTTAAATGAAGAAGATCTGGATCAGGCGGTAGTATTTGCTTCTACTCAAGAAGATACCGACATGCTGGCTGAAGAACTTTCAGAAGCGGGTCTATCTGTTGTAGCACTTCACGGTGCGATGCCACAAACCGTACGTAACCGTCGTTTACGCAGTATTCGTGAAGGTCGTGCAAAAATCCTGGTTGCGACTGACGTTGCAGCACGTGGTCTGGACGTACCAACCATTTCGCACGTAATTAACTTCGGCCTTCCAATGAAGAATGAAGATTATGTACACCGTATTGGTCGTACCGGCCGTGCGGGTCGTACTGGTAAAGCCATTACTTTGGCAACATACCGTGAACGCGGCAAAATCCGTGCTTTGGAAGATTATTTGGAAACGCGTTTAAACGTTTCTGAAATTGAAGGCCTTGAGCCATCTCCACCTCCTGCACGTGGTAGCCGTGATGGCGGTCGTGGTCGTCGTGACGGCGGTCGTGGTGGCCGTGGCGGTTTCGGTGGCGGTCGTCGTTTTGAAGGTGAAAGTAACTTCAAACGTCGTGAAGGCGGTGAAGATCGTCCACGTCGCAGCTATGATGACAAACCACGCAGCGAACGTCCTTCATTTGGTGAAGACCGTCCACGTCGCGAATTTAACAGCGACCGTCCGCGTCGTGAATTTAATGGCGACCGTCCGCAACGTTCTTTCGAAGATCGTCCACGTCGTGAATTCAACAGCGATCGTCCACGTCGCGAAGGTGGTTTTGAAGATCGTCCACGTCGTGACTTCGGTGATCGTCCACAACGTAGCTTTGGCGGTGAAGATCGTCCACGTCGTGACTTCGGTGATCGTCCGCAACGCAGTTTTGGTGACAAACCGCGTTCTAACGATGACAACCGTGGCAACCGCGTAGACTATAAACCAGCGCGTGAAGGTGGTGACCGTCCACGTCGCGAATTCAATGGCGACCGTCCGCAACGCAGCTTCGGCGACCGTCCTAAGCGTGATTTTGGTGACCGTCCACAACGCAACTTTGGTGAAGATCGTCCTAAGCGCAGTTTTGGTGAAGATCGCCCACGTCGCAAATTTAACGACTAATAACGTTAGATTTGGGTAGTAAAAAACCGGTGGAAACACCGGTTTTTTTATGGGATTAATCTTTGACCTTGTCGAATAAAAATGTATACTGGATCATAGTTTGTTTTAATTCTGTTAAATATGAATAATGAATCTAATGACTATGTTGGGAATTTTAATCAAGAGGTGATTATGCCTTATATTGGTTTAATTTTATTACTCAGTAACATCGCATACTATATCTATAATTCTTTTCTGTAACCCGGTCTCTTGCTGGGTCAAATAACTGACGACAATTAAAAAAATTAAAAATTATGGTAAATTGGTTGCTTTTTATCTAAAGGTAACATTTTAAACCCGAATCCTTTATAGTATGCATGCTGAAAAAAATGCAGGAAAACCCTCAGCTATGAATAATCAAATGCCTCAACAAGCTCAATCTTGGATTGAAGTCAATGATTTGAGCTTTAAACGAGGGAAACGTGTCATTTTCGATAATGTCAGTTTAAAGATTCGGCGTGGTCAGATTACCGCCATTATGGGACCTTCAGGTACAGGGAAAACGACTCTGCTCCGTTTGATTGGTGGTCAATTGACACCAGAGCACGGTGAAATTCTATTGGACGGCAAAAGTATTGCACATATGTCGCGTCAGGAATTATTTACTGCGCGCGCACGTATGGGCATGCTTTTTCAAAGTGGTGCCTTGTTTACCGATATGAGCGTCTATGAAAATGTGGCTTTTCCGTTACGTGCGCATACCCAGCTTCCTGAACATCTTATTGCAGAGCTGGTGGCACTCAAACTGGAATCGGTAGGCTTACGCGGTACCGAAAAGCTCATGCCTGCAGAACTTTCAGGCGGGATGAACCGTCGTGTGGCCCTGGCACGTGCAATTGCGCTTGATCCGGAACTGATCATGTATGATGAGCCTTTTGCCGGCCAAGACCCGATTGTAAAAGGCGTACTTACGCGTTTAATTCGTACCTTGCGTGAAGCTCTGGATTTAACCACGATTATTGTGTCGCATGATGTGGGGGAAACCTTATCAATTGCCGACTACATCTATATTATTGCTGAGGGTGTAATTCAGGGTGAGGGGACGCCTGCTGAATTAAAGCAGCATGAATCGGCATTTGTGCGTCAATTCTTAACCGGTGCTGCTGAAGGTCCTGTCGATTATCAATTTAGCCATAAGGCTTATTTAAGTGATGAGGTGCATTCATGAATGCTATTGCCTCATTAGGTAAACGCGTCATTGAACGCGTTCAGGGGATTGGCGTGGCAACCCAGATGTTGCTGCAAATCCTGTTTTCCATGCCGACCTGGCTTGGGGTCAAACTGTTTATTTACCAAATGTACCGGGTAGGCGTGATGTCTTTACTGATTATTGCCGTATCGGGTTTATTTATTGGTTTGGTACTGGGCTTACAGGGCTATTCCATTTTGGTCAATATTGGCTCAGAAGCCATGCTGGGCACCATGGTATCTCTAACATTATTAAGAGAGCTGGCTCCTGTGGTGGCGGCATTACTGTTTGCAGGACGTGCCGGTTCGGCTTTAACGGCTGAAATTGGCCTGATGAAAGCCACAGAACAGCTAGCCAGTATGGAAATGATTGGGGTCGATCCACTCAAACGGATTGTTTCACCGCGTTTATGGGCCGGAATTGTCAGCCTGCCGATGTTATCGATTATTTTTGGTGCGATTGGCATCATGGGCGGTAAAATGGTCGGCGTCGATTTTTTAGGGGTAGATGAGGGTTCTTTCTGGAGTGGCATGCAAAATAGCGTGCAGTTCTATAAAGATATTTTCAACGGGACCATTATTAAAAGCCTGGTTTTTGCATTGCTTTGTACCTGGATTGCGGTCTATCAGGGCTATGCCTGTGTACCAACGTCAGAAGGAATTGCAACATCGACTACCCGAACAGTGGTGTATTCCTCATTGTGTGTTTTAGGTTCTGATTTTGTGTTGACTGCGGTCATGTTTGGAGGTGTTTAATGAAATCACGTGCAAGTGAGCTGGCCGTAGGTATTTTTGTCATTCTGACCGGTATTGCATTATTTTTCCTGGCCATGAAAGTCAGTGGCCTGATGGGAACCAACCTGCGTGACAGCTATAGCATGACGGCAAGTTTTGACAACGTCAACGGCCTGAAACCGCGTGCCAAAGTGACCATGAGTGGTGTCACCATTGGCCGCGTTACCGATATTACCCTTGATCCGGTGTCGCGTTTGGCAACGGTGCGTTTTGACCTGGACGGCAAGTTGACGTCTTTTAATAAAGAACAGCTGAAAAAGGTTCAAGCCAATGCTTTGGAAGAATTGCGCTATAGCACAGAATACAGCGAAGCGGCTCCTTCGAAACAAAAAGAAATGGAAAAGCAACTTGTTGCTAACATGAACTCCATCACCAGTATTGATGAAGATGCTTACATTATGGTTGCCACCAATGGTTTATTGGGCGAGAAATATTTGAAAGTGGTACCAGGTGGTGGCCTGAACTATATTAAACGTGGTGAAAGCATTGCCAATACCCAAGGCACCATGGATCTTGAAGATTTGATCAGCAAGTTCATTACTGGCGGTGCGGGCAAGTCATCAGCGAAGGCGGCGGAAGAAAACACATCAACTGAATCAACAGAAGATGCGCAAACTTCATTTGTTGAGTAATTTTGAGAGGAGAATTTAATGAATACTTTACTTAAACATACACTTGGCATAAGTGTTTTATCAACAATGATGGCGAGTACTGCTTTTGCACAACCGGCTGAAACGCCACCGGCGTTTGTTAAAAAAGTGGCGGATGGCCTGATTAGCCGTTTAAAAGCGGATCAGGGAAAATTGCAAAACAATCCTGCTGCAGTGAAAGCGATTGTGCGTCAAAACCTTGACCCTTATATTGATTCACAAGCCTTTACCCGTCTGGTGATGGGAACTTATGCCACCAATCAGTACAGTACGGCTGCTCAGCGTGCCAAGTTTGAACACAATTTCCGTGAAACTTTAATCGAAAATTACGGTACAGCTTTTGCTAAATATACCAACCAGACGTATAGCCTGCGTCCATATAAAGAAACCAATAGCAAAAATCCTGTAGTCACGATTGATTTCAACAACAAAGGCGAAAAAACGCCAGTATCTTTCCAGTTGGTGGATAAAGGCAATCAATGGAAAGTACGTAATATCAATGTGGCTGGTATTGATTTAGGTTTACAGTTCCGCAATCAGTTTGCTGCAACGGTAAAACGTAATGGTGGCAATATCGATAAAGCCATTGCGAACTTCGAACCAGATGCATCTGTAGATAAAAAATAACTAAGAAGGGTGTTCAGTGATTCAATTCATTCATCAGGAATTGCAGGTTTCCGGCAAAATAGATTATGCCAATGCAGAGGACTATTACCAGCAAGGTTTGAAACTGATTCAATCGCAGAATCAGTTTCCTGTGGTGGTCAATCTGGCACAGCTGGAACAGGGCGGTACGCTGGCTTTGGCCGTATTGGTGCGCTGGTTGCGTCAGACCCCGAAAGCCCAAGGCTTACAGTTTAAAGCAGTCCCTGAGAAGATGCTGAAAATCATTCAGGCCTGTCATTTGCATGATGATCTGCAGCTGATTGCCTAATCCAATAAAAAAGCACCGCGAGGTGCTTTTTTATTGAGCTGAGCTTGTAAGAGATGAATATTGAGCAGTCCTCTCTCCCTGAGGGAGAGAGTTAGAGAGAGGGGATAAAATTAGAATTCTAGATTTCTTCCTGTAGCTAGATTGGCGCGTAAAGCAGCTTAGATAAGTAATGAAATTGATGGGATTTAAAATACCTCCCTCTAACTCCCTCCTGGAAGGAGGGAGGATAAATGATGCCTCAAATCCATTTTTTCCAGCGGAAATAGGCCAGCGGTCCGATAAAGAAAGCCGCTAAAATAATACTGACCATAATGAAGCTGGTGGTGCCTCGTGCAAAAGGTAGCACATCGGTATTCATGCCATAAACACTGGCAACCAGCATGGGTGGCGCGAGCATGCTTGGCAAGATCGAGAAGCGACGAATCGTGTCGTTCTGTTCGGTATTAATGAATCCGGAGGTGGTATCCAGCAAGAATCGAACCTTCTGGAACAGGAAGGCATCATGTTCGACCAGAGACCGAACGTCTTCGCTGAGTTCCCGAATATCGGCATCATAAATATGACTACCCAAAGCACGTGGACGGGACAGGAAAGTCAGGACACGACGCAAATCGATTAAACACAATTGCGCTTTTCCGAGCATGTCTTCGAGTTGTGCCAGACGGGTAATCATGTCATCCAGATCGAGAATCTGTTCGCGATGACGGTTGTTCAGCACTTCTGTGGAATACTTTTCCAGATCCTTGTGGATATCTTCCAGGATATCCGCAAGCTCGTCCAGTTTGGCTTCCAGTAAGCCCAGCAGCACCCAGGTCGGGTCTTTGTAGTCAATCTCATAGTCATTGCGGCGGGCACGGGCACGAAAAGCACGAAAGGCCACCAGTTTTTCACCGCGCAGGGTAAACAGGCGCTCTTTATGCAGAATAAAAGCCACCGTTTGCACAGTTGCTAAAATGCTCGAATTGTCATCTGTTTCGCCATCGACCTGAAAATTTTTATTTTTCGTCAAAAAGTAGGTGCTGATATGTAAAATACCGTCATCATCACGGTAAAATCGTGCCGATGAAGAAATATCCTCTAAAGATTTTAGGGTGGGTAAATTTTGCTCATAAGCATCTAAGACCCATTGTTGTTCTTCTTGTGATGGGGCAATGAGATCGATCCACACTAAATCCGGGTGGAGATCAAAACCACCATTGATGGTGGCATCTTCCAAACTACCGCGCTCTGTGGCGTAAAAGGCTTCAAGCATGCTGTCTTTTCCCTGCGCAGTATAGGTTAATTGATGGGTGTATTTTAGACAAGGAATTGAATAAAAACACTGATTCAATCGCTTTTTTATTAAAAAATCTCCTGAAAATTTACTTTATTAATATGACATCTGTAAAACATGGTGAAAAAATGACGAAATCAATCGCAATTTTTTGCGGCTCTTCTATTGGGACAGATTCCATTTTTTTAGACACCGCGCAAAAAATGGGGCAGACCATCGCCCAGCAAGGTAAAACGCTGGTCTATGGTGGCGGCCGTTCTGGCTTGATGGGAGTAGTGGCCGACAGTGCTTTACAGGCAGGCGGAAAAGTCATTGGTGTCATTCCCAATGTATTGGTCGATCGTGAGCTGGCTCATCCGCATTTAACCGAATTGCATGTGGTGTCCAATATGCATGAACGCAAAACCAAAATGTCGGAACTGTCCGATGCCTTTATTGCACTGCCGGGTGGTGCAGGAACGCTGGAAGAGATTTTTGAGCAATGGACCTGGGCGCAGCTCGGTATTCATTTAAAGCCTTGCGCATTTTTAAATGTGGCCGGTTTTTATGATGATTTACTCAAGTTTATTCAGTTTACGACAGTGAAAGGTTTTACCCAGCCACGTTTTGCGGACAGCATTATTGCCTCTGATTCCATTGAAGAAATTTTGCAACAGTTTGATGCTTTTCAGGCACCACAGCCGAAATGGGGTATGGCTGATCAGCAAGCATTGGTGAAATAAAGATGAAAGTGATTACAGTGGCGGCTGCCATTATTTTAAATGAGCAACAGCAACTTTTAGTGGTACGTAAGCAGAATACTTCCTGCTTTATGCAGGTGGGTGGCAAGCTGGAACCCAACGAGCCACCTGAAGCGACCATGCTGCGTGAAATTCAGGAAGAAATTGGCTGCCAGGCTTCAATTGAACAATTCGTCGGTCGTTTTGAAACGGCAACCGCCAACGAGCCAGATCATCAGCTGGTCAGCTATATTTATCATGTAACTTTAGATCACGCTCCAAAAATTGACGCTGAAATTGCCGAGATGAAGTGGGTCGGTTTAGAGGATAAAACCACCCCACTGGCACCTTTAACCCGTGAAATTGTCATGCCTTGGGTGAAGCAATTTTTAACAGAAAGCACGATGTCCTGATGGATAAAATAAATTCTTCCTCGCAAGGATGAGCATAGGCTTCTGCCAGGAAATAAAGGAAATCAGTAGACTTCCTTTCCTAGCTTTAAATCTCAGCACTGGTAATACAGGCTGCATAAATCTTTTGACAGCCCAATTGTTCAAGTTTCTGTTTTAAGGCATGCAGCGAACTGCCGGTCGTGACCACGTCATCCAGCATCAGTACCGTACGGTAACGGACGCGGGTTTTTGTGGCAATCACGAATTGCTGCTCAATCTGGTCAAGCCGTTCAATACGGCTCAAGCCTTTTTGCGAATGCTGGGCCAGTCGTGCCACCGGTTGCCAGACCGGAATGTTCAGCTGTTTTGCCAAAATTTTCGCAAGCACCAATGACTGGTTATAGCCGCGTTCTGCCAGTCGTTGACTGGAAATCGGCATCGGGACGATGGCCTGGATTTTGGGAAGCTTGAGGTCGATAAGCGAGCCAACAAGCACGCTTTGAAAGTGCAGCTGTTGTTCATATTTGAATTTCTGAATAATACGGTCCATCGGGTAGGCATAATGACAGGCCACCTGAATCTGCATTTCCTGTCGCTGGATGTTCTGTTTCAACCAGGGGAGTTGTTGCCAGCAGTCGGTACAGAGTGAATGATGACGTTGATGGTCTATGCCACAAAGTACACATGGAGAAAGCCGCTGCATGGCTTTGTGCAGTAAGGGAGGAATAAATGACAGCATATTTTTCTTCTTCTGATGAATATTAATTTTGCATAGGCAGTATTTAGGTAGCAAACAGCAGCATTCATGCTGCTGATACTGTAATCAATAATCCGCTAAATTGTTTAGGTAAAATTATTTTTACACATAGGCATAGCGCGGCGCTTCAGGTAACCAGCGTTTCAGTAAAGCCTCTGCATTTTCCGGATAGTCTTTCAGAATTTGCTGCGCAACATAATGTGCCTGATTCAGCAGATGATCATCACGTTCCAGTTTGGCTACCCGAAAACCCATGTCACCGGTTTGCTTGGTGCCAAGCAGCTCACCCGGGCCGCGAATTTCCAGATCTTTTTCGGCAATGATAAAACCGTCATTGGTTTCACGCATAATCCGCAGCCGTTCCTGTCCATTTTGCGAAAGCGGATTTTTATACAGCAGGGCACAGAAACTGGCAGTCGCACCTCGGCCAACCCGACCACGAAGCTGATGCAGCTGTGAAAGTCCCAGACGCTCGGCATTTTCAATCACCATGATGGAGGCGTTGGGCACATCCACGCCGACTTCAATCACGGTGGTGGCAATCAAGAGTTGTAGCTGATTGTCTTTAAATTGCTGCATCACTGCCTGTTTTTCATCAGCTTTCATCTTGCCATGCACCAGACCAATGTTGAGCTGCGGAAAACGTTCCTTAATTTCCTGATAAGTCGCTTCAGCTGCTTGTGCATCCAGCGTTTCCGATTGTTCTACCAAAGTGCAGACCCAGTAAGCCTGTTTGCCTTCGGCGCAATTGCTGGCAATTCGGCTGAGTACCTCTTCGCGGCGATCCAAGGGGATGGTGACGGTCTGAATCGGGGTGCGGCCGGGCGGCAGTTCATCAATCACCGAGGTGTCCAGATCACCATAAGCCGACATGGCGAGCGTGCGTGGAATCGGGGTAGCGGTCATCACCAGTTGATGCGGAGTCATGTTATTGGCACCTTTATTACGCAGCGCCAGCCGCTGATCGACCCCAAAACGATGCTGCTCGTCAATAATCACCAGGCCGAGTTTGCTGAATTCAACATTTTCCTGAAACAGGGCATGGGTACCCACCACCAGATTGGCTGTTCCCTGTTTAATGGTTTGCTCGGCCGCTGTACGGGCTTTGCCTTTCTGCTTGCCTGAAAGCCAGGACACATGCAGGCCTAAAGGTTCAAACCATTTTTTAAAGTTCAGATAATGCTGCTCTGCCAGAATTTCGGTCGGTGCCATCAGCGCCACTTGCCAGCCTTCTTCTAAAGCATGACAGGCGGCAACACCAGCCACCAGGGTTTTTCCTGCACCGACATCGCCCTGAACCAGACGCAGCATCGGCTTGTTCTGTTTTAAATCCTGCACAATTTCCTTGGAAACCCGCTTTTGTGCACAGGTCAGGCTAAAGGGCAAGCTGTCCAATAACTGTTTGGCAAAATTCTTACTTGGACTAAAAGAAGGGGCGGCAATCTGCTGAATATAGGCACGCCGTGATAACAGACTGATCTGATGCGCCACCAGTTCTTCAAAAATCAGCCGTTGCTGGGCTGGATGAGAACCTTGAGCCAGTTGCAACATGTTGGCATTTAGCGGCGGTTCATGAATATATTCCAGTGCCTGTTTCAGTGCATAACCATTGGTAAATTTTTCCGGTAACAATTCGGGCAGGTCATCGCTGTGCTGTTTCAGCGCCTGTTTGACATATTCACGCAGTTTAGGCTGGGTTAGGCCATCGGTTGCAGGATAAATCGCGGTGAGCTGGGTTTTCGGTAAGGGCGTATGTTCAGTAATGAGCTGAATTTCCGGATGATACAGCTCCAGACCCCGTGCACCCACGCGGACTTCACCAAAAATGCGCAAGCGGTTGCCGACCTTGGCACGATCGGTCAGGGCTTTATAGACATGGTAAAAACGCAAGGTGACTTTGCCGAAATCATCCTGTAGCTGTACGGCCATGGATTTACGCTTACCGGGCGGAAAATCGACCCCTTTAACGATTCCCTCCAGTAAATAGCTGCGCCCCACGACCAATTGGTTCATGGGGATGATCGTGCTACGATCTTCATAATCACGCGGCAGATGAAACAGTAAATCATCTGTGCTAAAGATATTCAGTTTTTCCAGTAATGCAGCAGAGGCAGTTCCTACCCCTTGCAATTGATGGACTGCAGCCATTCGCCCTCAACTTGAGTTAAATCATCAGGTGCTTAATGCGTATATTATTTATAGGTTATGGTAAAACGTCTACCCGGGTTGCCAAACAATTATTTCAGCAAGGCCACCAAATTACCACAATCAGCCAAAGTTCGAAAACGGATGCTTATGCGACTCATCTGATTCAGGATGTGCATCAGCTTGATTTAGATCATCTTGAACCTGTGGATTGGGTCTATGTTTTATTGTCGCCGTCACAAAGCACGGTACAAGGCTATCAGCAGACCTATGTCGATTCGGTTCAGCCCATTGTAAATGCCTTAAAACAGCATCCGCTGCAAAGGATTGTGGTGGTGTCCTCAACCAGGGTTTATGGTGAAAATGCCGGTGAGCGCATTGATGATGAATCTGCTCTTCAGCCTGTGGATGAGCAGGGCAAGTTACTCTGGAAAATGGAGCAACTTTACCAGCAGGCATTTCCCCAGCAATGTATTGTCATTCGCCCAACTGGGATTTATGGTACTTCTGTAGCGAGAATGATCAAACTTGCTGAGAGCACCAAAACCTATGCCAATATGCATTGGTCCAACCGGATTCATATTGATGATCTGGCGCGCTTCCTGGCTCACTTGCTTCACGTGGAACATCCAGAACCGTCTTATATTGTCACGAATAATCAGCCTGTGCCTTTACATGAAGTGATTCAGTGGTTTCAGCGGCAACTCAATCTGTCTGAACTGGTTGTTGAAAGCCAGAAGAAAACGGGTAAACGGATTTATGCGACGCGAATGCCTGAAACTGGATTTCAGTTAGAACATGAGGATTGTTTTGGGGATTATGCAGAATTGTTAAAGGTAGAGTGAGTGTCACTCTGATATTTGAAGTTCCTCCTCCCTATAGTAGGAGGTTAGGAAGAGGGTTTTTAATCAATCTCTCCCTAGCCCTCACTTGCGCTAGATTTAAAGCAGTACTTTATCTCTAGCTCAGGATAGTATTTAACAGACCTCTCCCTATTCCTCTCCTAGAAGGAGAGGGAACGGAGAATGAAGATTATTTCTTCTTCCGTTTCAAACGGCGTTTTGCCTGCTGCGCTGCAACGGCATCCAACGCTTCTTTCAGCTCTTCATCGCTGAAGGTGGTAATGTGCTGAAGCATCTGCAAGGTCACATCATCCAGTACCAGGTTGGCGTACTGCGCCACGTTCTGGAAGTTCTCGTCAAACACAATGGCGTTATCTTCATTGTTGCGGATATAGCCCTGTTGGGTCAGAACCTTAATAAAACTCTGGAACAGCGATTTATCAAAGAATTCTGGCGAGTTGAATTCATATAGGACCGACAGACGCTGACCGACCAGATGACTGAGCTCTTCCACCTGACGGGTGGAGATATTGCCCGAACCACGCTGGGTGATTAAAGCCAGGGTCATGTAGTAACGTTCCAGACTTTGCATCACAGGCGCAGCGAGCACCACCAGCTGGTTGTGATCTTCTGAATTTGGTGCAGGAGAAACCAGGTTGCCCTCGCTATCTTCAGAAATCAGTTTCGCCTGAATCAACGCTTCTGCATAGGCACAGATCTGATCTTTCAGCTCTTCATCTTTTTTCCATTTCAGGAACAGTTCCGCTTTCAGGAATGGATAAAGCGTACGGATGACATTAATCAAATCGCCACGGCGAATCGAACCGTTATGTTCAACCAGCGCAGCAATTAGCGATGGCAACACGAAAGCATGCAGAATGTTGTTACGGAAGTAAGTCAGCAATACCGCCTGATTGTCTTCAATCGCAATAATATCGCCCAGAACATGCTTCACGCGTTTAATCAGTTTCAGTTTTAACCCGTAGGCAATAATTTCCTTGCCTGAAAGCGGTGTCACCTGAGTACGTGCATCATAAGGCAATCCAGTCAACAGTTTGCGGTAGACATCCAGCTGCTTGATGCAGATCTCTTCATCCAGCGTGTGTTTAGGCGTAGCCAAAAGAATCAGCGAAAGCAGCGATACCGGATTGATCACCACGGCACGGTTAATGTTTTCCAAAATGGCATGTGCAGCACTGTTCACTGTATCCGAGACTTCTTGCGGAATCGGATCATCATTCTTGGCAATTTTAATATTTTCCGCACCATGCTGTTTCAGCATGTCATCCAGGAATACCGGCTCACCAAAGTTCACATGCACCTGACCAAAGATACGTTCGATTTTGCGCAGGGTTTTCAAAATGCCCATGATCGATTCGGATTCTTTGTCTTTACCGTTCATTTCGCCGACATAGGTGGCACCTTCCATCAGGCGCTCGTAGCCAATATAGGTCGGTACAAACACGATCGGTTTAGAACGGCCACGCAAATGCCCGTGCACGGTCATGGCCAGCATGCCGGTTTTCGGTGGCAGCAAACGTCCGGTACGTGAACGGCCGCCTTCAATAAAGTATTCCAGTGGCGTGTTACGGGACAGAATATTGAAAAGATATTCTTTAAATACAGTGGTATATAAACCATTACCGCGGAAAGTACGGCGAATAAAGAACGCACCGCCACCACGCAATAATTGCCCGACAAAAGGCATGTTCAAGTTATCGCCTGCGGCAATGTAGGGCACCATCATGCCACGTTTATAAATCACATAAGACAGCAATAAGTAGTCGATGTGACTGCGGTGACAGGGGGTATAGATAATCTCGTAGTCTTTGGCCAGTTCACGCACGGTACTAAAATTATGTACCTCTACGCCGTCATAGAGCTGGGTCCATAAGCGGGTCAGTGCCATATCGGCAAAACGCACGGCTGAATGCGAATAGTCTGATACAATTTCGTTTAAATAGCCAATGGCACGGCGTTCAGCTTCAATCATGCTGATTTTGCCACGGATGCTTTCCCGACGGATGGCATCCTGAACATCCGTAGATTTGATCAGTGAATGCATCACGTTACGGCGGTCGGATAGATCCGGACCGAGCACGACTTCACGCTGACCATCCAGATAGTTGTTTAATTTATTCAGAATATACGTTGCAGGTGACAGGTTTGGATGGGTCTGTTTGGCAAATTCGATCAGCTGGCGTAAAGACTGGCCCTGATGGAATTCCAGATAGGATTGACGACCATGCAGACCAATATTCACCAACTGTTTAACGGTACCTGGCGTTGCCCATGTATCGGTAAACAGCAGTTTCAGCCAGGAATCTTCTTTATCTGGCGAACGTCCCCATAATACGGTGACCGGAATCAGTTCAATATCCACCTGAGGATGGTGTTCCAGAATCTCGATCAGGCGCAATAAACGCGGCGGAAAGGCATGCGGTGGGGAATTGAGTAAATTGTTTTCATCATGGTGCTGCAGGAACAGTATGGATGCTTTTTCCTTATGATCGCCCACCACCAGCGGATCTAATGCCGGTGACAGTTTTAGGCGGCGGGTTTCACCATCGACAATCAGGGCATTACTGCGCGAATAATTTTGTAATACATAGCACACCACTTTTTGTTGAACGGGTTGCTCTGTCTGGGAATTTACTTCTGTAGTTGTCGGTTCAGTAGGAACCTCACCAAGAACATGTGGGGTTACCACCAGGTCAAGCAGCTTACTGGAAAGCTGACGATAGATTTGACCAAAGCCACTCTTGGACATACATACTCCTACTTAAATGACCGAAACCACAGATTTTCTGAGGGGGGAAACAGTTTTGCATCATTGTAATTTAAAACAATATGTCATTTTCTGACAAAATGCATTTCGAGTGTTAAATTTTATCGTTAAAAATCGTATTTTTAGCGAATATTCAGCACAAATCGCGTGACAGGCCAGTCAGTAGAACTTTAGGGCTTTCTTTGGGATTTGTGGCAAAATAGCAATTATAGCTTAGCTGATTGATTGAAATTTTTCGCCTAGATTTTAGGTATCCCACATTAAAAACAGGTTGCTTATGAACGCCTTAACCCAAGAACTGGTTGAATTACTGAGCCTTGAAAAAATTGAAGAAAATATTTACCGAGGTCAAAGCCGTAATCTGGTCGGTAAGCGGGTCTTTGGTGGGCAGGTGCTGGGTCAGGCATTACGCGCGGCATCCTATACCACAAATCGTCCTGCGCATTCCTTGCATGCCTATTTTTTGTATGGGGGAGATGTCAATGCGCCGATTATTTATGAAGTAGACCGCCTGCGGGATGGCAAGAGTTTTGTCAGTCGTCAGGTGCGTGCCATTCAGCATGGACGCACCATTTTTACCGCCATGATTTCATTTGCCAATCCGGAAGAAGGCTTGAATTACCAGATTTCAGAGCCGGAATATCCTGCGGTTGAAGACCTGAAAAGTGAAGCAGAACTTAAAGCACAGCTGGTCGAATTCGTGCCGGAAAATGTGCGTGCCAGCTTTATGCGTGACCGTCATGTGGAAATTCGTCCGGTGATGCCGGTTAATCCTTTCCAGCCTCAGCCTGAAGCTCCGTCATACGCTCACTATATCCGAACCCATGGCCAGATTGCCCATAAGGTCGATGAAATTTCGCTGCATCAGGCCATTGCTGCGTTCTATTCAGACTTTACTTTAATGACCACGGCTCTGCGCCCACACGGTCTGAGTTATATTTCCCCAAGTCTGCAATGTGCCAGCATTGACCATGCCATGTATTTCCATAAGCCATTCCGTGTCGATGAATGGATGCTCTATGATATGGAGGCGACCGTCAGTGTCAGTTCGCGCGGACTGAATTTCGGCCGCATGTGGCAAAATGGTGAGCTGGTGTGTAGCACAACCCAGGAAGGTTTGATTCGCTTGCGTGAAATTGAAACCCAATAAGGGCTGAACTGTCATAAAAAAACCGGACCTGCTGTCCGGTTTTTTATGGGCGTTTAATGGCAGCGAGGGATGTCCTCGGAAACATCTTTATGGCAGCCATGGCCTGAATGGGCAACTGCCACGCTTATATTGAGAAGAAGTGCGGTCATGAGCATGATTTTTTTCATATGGCTTCTCTTTTAATTATTGGCTGAATGAGTATCTATGCATAAGCAGATTCTATGCCATCAGTTTATTAAAGTATTGTAGATTCAGATAAAGTGAGTTACTGGCTTTGATCTATTTCTGCTGAGCTTGTGACAAAAAAATTCTCGATTCTAAAAATAGGGCATGGCATAGTGCCTGACAGGACTTAATGATAAAAAGCATGTCGTGATGAGCTTAAATACACAAATATTGATTGCTGCAATTTTAGGAGTGGCATTTGGATTTCTGTTAAATCTGTTTCCGAATACTCAGTTTTTTTCTGTCAGTCTTTATGGCTTGGGTCTAGCCAGCAGCATTTTTATTGGTTTATTGAAAATGCTGCTTATTCCACTGATTTTCAGTTCAATTGTGGTCGGAGTTTCAAACTTGCAGGCAGGTGGACAACTGGGTCGGGTCTGGAAAATTACTCTGCTCTGTTGTGTGACCACCACCACTCTGGCGCTGATTTTGGGCTTAAGCTGTGCGCACCTGTTTAATGTGGGCAAGGGCGTTGATATCGTGATGTTTCAGGATGCCATGAACAGTCATCAAACGCCTGATACCTTAACGCCATCGTCCTTCTTTACCAACTTTATTCAAAATACCCTGATTAACCCCTTTAAAGCCTTTGCCGAAGGCAATGTGCTGGCTGTGGTGGTATTTGCCTTGTTTATCGGGGTTGCGCTGGTCAAAGGCGGAGATAATTTCCGCAGTGTGCGCAAGTTAAGCCTGCAATTTTTTGACATCATGATGATGATGATCGGCTGGGTGATGAAGCTGGCACCGCTCGGCATTTTTGCCTTGCTGGCGAAACTGATTTCAACCGAAGATATTTCCGTATTAAGCCGTTTGGCCGAGTTTGCCGCCGTAGTAACCGGAACCACCATTTTTCATGGTGCAGTAGTGTTGCCTTTATTGCTGTGGATATTTGGCAAGATGAGTCCAGTCACCTTTTTCAAGGGTACCCGAGCTGCACTGATTACCGCATTTGCCACCAGTTCCAGTTCAGCCACCATGCCACTGTCAATGAAATGCGCGCAGGAAAATTTAAAGGTACGTCCACAAACGGCAGGCTTTGTAATTCCCTTGGGCACCCAGCTGAATATGGATGGTACGGCACTGTATGAGGCAGCTGCGGCTTTGTTTATTGCCAACCTGATGGGGCTGGACTTGAGTATCAGTCAGCAACTGGTAGTCTGTGCAACCGCCATGATTGCCTCCTTAGGTGCGCCGGGTATCCCAAGCGCAGGCATGGTCACCATGATTATGGTGTTGCAATCGGTCGGGTTGCCGGCAGAAGCCATTGCAATCTTGCTGCCGATTGACCGTCTGCTGGATACTGTGCGTACCGTGGTCAATGTTCAGGGCGATATGATGATTAGCGTGGTGGTGGATCGTTATAGCCGTGAACCAGAAGTGTCCTAATCCATTTCCCAGCTGGGATTAAACACGATTTCCCAGACATGGCCATCCGGATCTTGAAAATAACCCGCATAACCCCCGTAAAAAGTGGCTTGTGCGGGTTTAATGATTTTGGCACCGGCATGTGCTGCCTGAGCCATGACCTGATCCACTTCCAGAGGACTATAGACATTTTGTCCCAACGTCATTTGAGTGGCACACATTGGCGTCAGCTCCAGTCCGGTATCCTGTTGAATGCTGCTTTGCAGCCATAAAGCCAGTTTCAGACCTGACTGCAGTTCAATAAAGGCCACCGCACCATATTCAAATTCCTGCCCTATAATTCCTTCACAGTGTAAGCCCAAGCCTTCGCGATAAAAATGCAAAGATGCTTCCAGGTCACGCACCCCCAGTGTAATGACTGAAATCCGTGCTTGCATAAAATGATCCTTATTGTTGTTTTCCTCGACTTTTATCTTAAAACAAATAAAAAGCAGGGCATAAAGCCCTGTTGTGGTTAAATTGTATACATGTATTTAATTATCAAATGAATGATAAAAAGGATTAGGCCACTTTCAGTTTGGCTGCACGTTTGGCCGCAGGGGAGCGATTCAGGTAAGCAATGGCATCTTCAGTTTTGCCTTCATGCAGCGGATCGTACCAGGGCATCAAATAGCCCAGTTGCTGTGATACCAGCCAGAAGGGGCTGGGCATTAAATTGTTGTCACGCTGGGCAATGGCATACCATTCGCGCCAGATCCACGGCTTGTACACTGCAGGGCGGATAGACTGAAAACGTGGATCCTGCTTGAGCAGATGGGCCGTGCCATCGACCCACAAGCCAATCACTGCCACAATTACAATGATGCTTAAATAATAGCGGGCAATATAACTGCCCCCTAAATGACGATACAAATCAAAGGCGACGGTACGGTGTTCAATTTCTTCTGCGCCGTGCCATTTAATCAAATCCAGCATGGCAGGGTCAGCCCCCAGTTTTTCCCACTCCTGGTTGTACAGGGCATATTTCCCCAGTACGCAGGTCATGTGCTCTACCGTGGCAATAATGCCAAGGCGGAATAAATCCCATTGATGTTCAAGCAATTTAGGTACTTTTACACCCAAAGGCTGATCGGCAAGTAGTTGACTGAACAGGAAATCCATCACATCCAGATTGCGCTGGATATCAATGTTGCGCACGGTAAGATATTCTTTGTTGGCCGAGTTATGGGCCTGGGCATGCATGGCTTCCTGACGGATAAAGGCCTGTACATCCTGTTTCAGCTTTTCATCCTGAATTTGTGGCAAAACCTTGTTGTATAAACGACAGAACCAGAATTCGCCAGAAGGCAAAATCATGTTGATTTCATTAATAAAATAGCTGACATAAGGTTGATTTGGAATCCAGTCAATCGGGGTGTCTTGCCACTCGAATTTTACTTTACGCGGATGAATATGATAGGCAATTGATGAGCCGAGTTTGGAGTTTCTTAAACGGGAGAAAAGTTTCATCATGCTGTCCTTATTGTTTTGGCGTGCAGTGCTGCACTTGAGCTCAAGGCCAGTATGAAAAAAATGTCCCGCATTGTGATTAGCAATACGGGACACGGAAATATCAATTGATGATGATTTTTGTCGGACAGTCTAGCTCAATCAGACCCCATCAATCAGCTTGTCGGCTTGCATCGGTGGCATCTTCTGCAATTTCGGTTTCGCACTCTTCCTCTGCAACATCTAAAGATTCGAGTGGTTCATCCAGATCACCAAGGCTCGCTTCAGGAATGCTGTCCAGATCAAATTGTGTGGATTGCTCAAGGGTGAAGTTCAATCGGCCACCCATGACACTGGCCAGCTCTTCCAGGCCTTGCTTGTTGAGTGACGAGAACAACTGAATGGAGAAATCCAGCTTCATCTTTTTCAATGCCGCTTTCACTTCCTGCAAGGCTTTGGATGCCGGTCCACGATTCAGTTTGTCTGATTTGGTCAGCAAAACATGCACGAACAATTTACGTGAATAGGCCCATTCCAGCATCATCACGTCAAAATGTTGCAGTGGATGGCGAATATCCATCAGCAATACCAAGCCCTGCAGGCTTTTACGGTGAATCAGGTAATTTTCCAGTTCTTTTTGCCAGACAATTTTCATCGCTTCCGGTACGGCTGCATAACCATAACCTGGCAAATCGACCAGACGCTGTTCTGGATTACCCAGGCTGAAAAAGTTGATCATTTGGGTACGGCCCGGCTTTTTAGAGGCACGTGCCAGCTGCTTCTGGTTGGTTAAGGCATTAATGGCGCTAGATTTACCGGCATTGGAACGTCCGGCAAAAGCAACTTCATAACCGGTGTCTTCAACACACAGGCTCAGCTTTGGCGCACTCATCAAGAATTCGGCTTTACGCAACCAGTTCAACGCGCGAACAGAGTACTCAGTAATGGCAGGATCAACTTTTTTCTCATAGCTGATCTTTTGCTTAGGCGCATGGGCTGTCTTACTGTTTTTGGATTTTCCTCTGCTGTGATGCATAACTCAACTTCAATAAATGATCTACAAGCGAACATTATAAAGGAAGTCGTTCGGTCAAGCGAACTTTGCAAGGCAGGAATTAAAGATTGATCAGCTGGATCGGGGATTGGGTGGTGTACTTTGCCGCAGGAGAGCTATTTAAAACCTGAGCCAGGGTGTATTGGTCCAGACTAAGATAAAACTGTTCGAGTGCCAGATCAAGAATGCCTTTTAGACCGCATTGAGGACGCAGTACGCAAGGAGGGGTATTGCATTCGACAATCTGGTTTTCACCTTGCAGGATCCGCACGATTTGACCGAGGGGCATTTCGAGCGCTTCGGGGTTGAGCGCAATACCGCCGCCTTTGCCACGTGTGGTAATCAGCCAGTTCTGTTTGCCCATAAAGTGCACAATTTTCACCAAATGGTTTTTGGACACATGCAGGTCCTGAGCAATTTCTGCAATGGTATAAGGCATATCTCGCGGTTGGGCGATATAGATTAAAATACGCAAGGCATAGTCAGTGAATTTATTCAGTTGCATGATAATACTGATGTTTTTAAGTAAAAAATTAGGGTTAGTCTAGCATAACCAGACTAACCCTCTCTTTATTTTATGCTGACCCAGCGGGTTAGTGCTTAACGCCACCTGTACCAAACGCTTCACTGTGAATATTTTCAGCAGGAATGCCGCGAGCAACCAGCGCCTTTTGCTGTTCAGCCATAAATGGCATTGGGCCGCAGAGATAGTAGTCGGCATTGACAGGTAACAATGCGCTATCCATGCTGCTTAAGTCCAGGCGACCGGCAACATCATAATCTTCACCTAATTTATCGCCTGGATGTGGGAATTCATAAGCGGTAAATGTGCTGAGGCGTGGATATTTTGCTTTTAAGTCCTGAATGTGCTGATGCATTGCATGCACTTGTTTGCTACGGCAGGCATGGATGAATGTCACAGGTTGTGGCATATCCAGCGTCACCAGCTGATTCAGCATGGCAATCATTGGAGTCAGGCCTACACCGCCACTGATAAACACATTACGTTTATTTGGGTCAATCAGGTAAAAATTACCTGTTGGTGCTGAAACTTCAATTTCTGAACCTTCTGGCAGGCTATGTAAAGTATTCGATACCCAACCTGGAACCATGTCGCCTTTTTGGTCTTCACGTTTTACCGAGATACGTAAATAGTCCGCTTGAGGGCTAGTTGAAAGCGTATATTGACGAGGTTGTTTCAAGCCAAGTTCTTCAACGAAAACACGTACTGAAATATATTGGCCCGCTTCATATTTCGGCAATGCACCGCCATCGACAGGTTGCAGATAGAAAGACGTGATTTCATCACTTTCCACTACTTTTTTGGCAATTTTAAAATTGCGCCAGCCTAACCAGCTGCCTTTGGTTTGTTGATGCTGATCGTAAATGGCTTTTTCGGTGCTGATGAACAGGTCTGCCAGTTGACCATACGCTGCTGCCCAGGCGCCAATCAGTGGATCGTCCATTGAAATGCTTAACACTTCACTGATTGAATGGAGCAGGTTTTCACCAACAATATTATAGTCAGGTGCTTGAATGTTCAGGCTAACGTGTTTATGCGCGATTAACTCAACCACAGGCAACAACACGGAAGGATCTTCAATGTTTTCAGCATAAGCCAACACTGCGCCTGCCAAGGCTTGCGCCTGTGCACCACTACGCTGATGCCCCATATTAAAAGTTTCTTTTAGATCTGGATTATTGCCCAGCATGCGGTTATAAAAATAACCAGTCAGGGCTACGCCATTTTCGCGAAGTACAGGAACTGTTGCTTTTACTAGGTCAATTTGCTGCGGAGTCATGTTTGATCTCTCATGGCGGTTATTTATAAGATGTATTTAAAATACATTTTATAGAATGCTTTGACAATAGGGAAAATCAACAAAACCATAAAAAAATTATGGAATATAAAAATATCCCATAATTTCTTAATAATTGATCAGATTATTGAATTATCGTTTACCAAATAGTGAACCCAGTAAACCCCGCACGATTTTCTGTCCGGTGCTGCCCCCCAGGCTGCGTGCAGCACTTTTGGCAAAAGTTCCCACAATATCTTGGGTGAGTTTTTCGCGTTGTTTGGCTGCGCGTTCCGCCTCTTTTTGTTGCTCGCGTGCCAGGCGTTCTTGTTCACGTGCTTGCTGTCTGGCCAATACTTCCGCTTCCTTAGCTTGCTGTTTTTCTAAAGCCTCCTTTTCTTTCGCTGCTGCTTTTTCTTGTTCTGCCTGAAGGGCTTGCTGTTGCCGTTCAGCGACTTTGTTTTGCAGCATTTCAAAGGCACTTTCACGGTCCAATTGCTTTTCATACACGCCTGCAATTATGCTTTGATTCATACAGGCTTGACGTTCTTCATGCGTTATCGGGCTAAAGGAAGAGTAGGGAGGCATTATCCAGCCACGCTCGACCATTTGCGGTGTGCCTTGCTCATCCAGACAGCTAATCAGGGCTTCACCGACCCCCAGTTCGGTAATGGCCTGATCCACTTTAAATTCAGGATTGGCGCGGAAAGTATCAGCAGCGGTCTTGACGGCTTTTTGGTCTTTAGGGGTAAAGGCGCGTAGGGCATGTTGCACCCGGTTGCCGAGCTGACCCAGTACGCTTTCAGGTAAATCCAGCGGATTTTGCGTGACAAAGTATATCCCAACACCTTTGGAGCGAATTAATCGTACCACCTGTTCAATTTTTTCCTGTAGCGCCGGACTGGCATTGTCAAACAGCAAATGTGCTTCATCAAAGAAGAACACCAGTTTCGGTTTGTCCAGATCGCCCACTTCAGGCAGCTGTTCAAACAGTTCAGACAGCATCCAGAGCAAAAAGGTGGCGTACAGCTTGGGGGTATTCATCAGTTTATCGGCAGCCAGCACATTGATGTTGCCGCGCCCCTGGCTGTCAGTCTGAATAAAATCCAGGATGTCGAGTGCAGGTTCACCAAAGAACTTGTCACCGCCCTGATCGGCCAGTGCCAGTAAATTGCGCTGAATGGCGCCTAAACTTGCGGGAGACAGATTGCCATATTCCGCCTTGAATTCGGCGGCATGTTCACTGACATAAGTCAGCATGGACTTTAAGTCTTTAAAGTCAATCAGCAATAAGCCCTGATCATCGGCAATGCGGAACACTGCTGAAAGTACCCCTTCCTGGGTGTCATTCAAGTTCAGGATTTGTGCCAGTAACAGCGGTCCAATTTCAGAAACTGTGCTGCGAATTGGATGGCCTTGCTCGCCAAACAAATCCCAAAATACTACAGGAGATGCGGCAAAGGGGATGGACTCAATATGCAGGTTTTTGATGCGTTCATCAAACTTTGGATTGCTTTCACCGGCTTTGGCCAGGCTGGAAACATCGCCTTTGGCATCGGCGAGAAATACGGGCACACCAATGCGGGAAAAATTCTCTGCCAATACTTTTAAGGTGACGGTTTTTCCGGTCCCCGTTGCACCGGCAATCAGGCCATGACGGTTGGCAAACTGTGAATGTAAAACAATCTCTTGTTGAGTGTTGGTGGTTTTCTTAGCAATAACGAGTGGTGTACCCATATTTTTTCCTATTTTATTTTATTCATGTTGTCGTGCAGGCAACTGTTTTAATGCGTTTTCTATATCTTGAATTAAATCTGCCGGATGTTCCAGTCCTATGCAAAAACGAACCAGTAAACCTTGTTGTAAATGTGTATGTTCTAAAACACGCATATCTTTCAGGTTATACAGCATAACCAGACTGAGCGGTCCGCCCCAGCTAAAGCCCAGCTTAAACAGTTCCAGTGCATCGCAGAATCTACGGATATCTGCCAGGGTATATTCAGGTTTGAAAATCACGCTGACCAGACCTGCACTCTGTGCATCTGTGCAAATTTCTTTCCAATGCAGATGTCCTGCAGATTCTGCATCGGCAGGATGCAGCACTTGGACAAATTCTGGTTGCTGTTTGAGCCAGTGCAGCAGTGTCAGGCAGCTTTCAGACTGGTGTTGATAGCGCACTTGCATTGAAGCCAGACTGCGTTGGATCTGTGCCACATCGTCGCCCGATACGCTAATCCCCTGAATGGCATGCATCCGGAATAACTGGTGATGCAGCTTTTGATCACGGGTCACGACAGAACCCATCAAGATGTCACCGCCACCACTTGGATATTTGGTCAGCGCATGCACGGTCATATCCACTGCCAAATGCTCATCGCTAAAATCAAAGGCATTAAAAGCCAGGCCTGCACCCCAGGTATTGTCGAGTGCTGTCAGGATGTTGTGCGCTTTGGCTTTTTTCACCAGATTGATCAGGTCGGGAAATTCCAGCGTCACGGAACCTGCTGCTTCTAACCAGATGAGTTTGGCTCGATCGGTGGGCTGGAACGTCTCCGCATCAATCGGGTTATAGACTCTAACGCTAATACCATAACGCGTTTGCAGATTACGCAGATGTTCCATATTTGGCCCATAAATGTTGTCTGCCACCCAGACTTCATCACCCTGAGCAAGAAAACATGAATTCACCAGATTAATGGCGGATAAACCGCTCGGTGCCAGTAAACAATATTCTCCGCCTTCGATCTGGGCAATATTGTCGCCTAACGTAAAAGTTGTAGGCGTGCCGTGGGTGCCATAACTATAGTCATAGTCATCCGTCCAGTGGCGATTAAACAGTGCATCGGTGTTCTCAAAAATAATGGTCGATGCACGAAACAGGGGAGGTTGAACCGTAGAAATATATTGTGGGGCCTTTCGTGGTGCATGAATCAGTGCTGTTTGCGCGTTTTTTTTCAAGGTGTTGCTCTAAGTCGTATCAAAATTAACCTTAGCTTAAGAGAAACACGCGGAATAGGCTATATAAATGCCGAAATGTATAGAAAGGTTAATGCACATATAAAGTTGGCTTCATTCTTGCTAAACCTATAACAAAGCTAGAACAATAGGCGAGGGGCATGAAGTCGCATTTAAAAGTACATTATTTTCAGCATATTGCTGGCGAAGGGTTCGGCAGTTGTTATCCGTTTTTAAAACAGCACCACGCTAAAATTACCGCAACTGAATTTTTCGCTTTACCTGTAGATCGACCGCTCGACATCGAAGCTTTACCGCAAGTGGAAGATGTAGATTTGCTCATCATTATGGGTGGGGCAATGAGTGTGAACGATGAAGCAAATTATCCGTGGTTGAAAGTGGAAAAGCGCTGGATCAGACGTTATCTGTCTATGGGGAAACCTGCGATTGGTCTGTGTTTAGGTGGGCAACTGATCGCCAATGCTTTGGGGGCGGCGGTCAGGCGTAATGAACAGCAGGAGTTAGGTTTGACGGAGGTACGCAAGGTGAAGCATGTACCTGAACAGTGCTTTGAGTTGCCAGAACAATTTAAGGTGATGCAATGGCATAGTGAAACCTTTGAAATCCCGAAAGGTGCTATTCATCTGGCTGAAAATGATGTCTGTCGCAATCAAATGTATCAAATTGGAAAAAATGTCTTGGGATTTCAATTTCATCCTGAAATAACTCCCGAAGTGCTACAACTATTTTTAGAAAATGATGAAGAATTAGAGCATTTTTCCGGTCAATATGTACAAACTGAACGTCAATTAAAAAGTATGCCTAAAAGTGACTTTATTAAAGGAAATCAGATACTAAACCAAGCTATAGAGTACGTTTTACAAAAAACCTCATGCTGACTTATTTTTAAACAAGAGACTCAATAGATAAACGTAAAAAAAGAGGAAAAAGTTAAAAAGAGATTTGCTTAAGCGTTAAACAATCGCTATAATGGGCGACCCTTTGATGAAAGGGGGTTGGCTACGAATAAAGTAGTTAACATCGTGACAGTCGTGGCATCGATCATGACCTTAGTGATATTTCACTGCTCTTGACACTTGCCCTCATTAAAGTGGGGTGAGATGCGTCAAGAGTGATTCTTTATATATTTGGCTTGGAGTTAACTGGTATGTCTAACCAGAGAATTCGTATCCGTCTTAAGTCTTTTGATCACCGTTTAATTGATCAGTCGGCTCAAGAGATCGTAGAAACAGCAAAACGTACTGGCGCACAAGTTTGTGGTCCAATCCCGATGCCTACTCGCATCGAACGTTTCAACGTTTTAACATCACCACACGTTAACAAAGATGCGCGTGACCAATACGAGATCCGCACTTACAAACGTTTGATCGACATCGTTCAACCTACAGATAAAACTGTTGATGCATTGATGAAGTTAGATCTTGCAGCTGGTGTTGATGTTCAGATCGCTTTGGGTTAAGGCTTTCGGGTTAATTAACACTCTAAGTTAATTAGGCCGCTTTTTTAGAGGTTTATGCACATGGCTATTGGTTTAGTCGGTCGCAAGTGCGGTATGACACGTATCTTTACAGATGCTGGTGTTTCTGTACCTGTAACAGTGATTGAGGTTGATCCTAACCGCATCACTCAAATCAAAACGCTTGAAACTGATGGTTATCAAGCGATTCAAATCACTACTGGTGAACGTCGCGAATCTCGCGTAACTAATGCTCAGAAAGGTCACTTTGCGAAAGCTGGTGTTGCTGCTGGTCGTCTGGTTCAAGAATTCCGCGTTTCAGAAGCTGAGCTTGAAGGTCGTGAAGTTGGCGCTACTATCGGTGTAGATCTGTTTGCAGTTGGTCAAATCGTTGACGTAACTGGTCAGTCTAAAGGTAAAGGTTTCCAAGGTGGTGTTAAGCGTTGGAACTTCCGTACTCAAGACGCTACTCACGGTAACTCTGTTTCTCACCGTGTTCTAGGTTCTACAGGTCAAAACCAGACTCCTGGTCGCGTGTTCAAAGGCAAAAAAATGGCTGGCCATTTAGGTGCTGAACGCGTAACTACACAGGGTCTTGAAATCGTTGCTATCGACGCTGAACGTTCAGTTCTTGTTGTGAAAGGCGCGGTTCCTGGTGCTACTGGTGGCGACGTAACTGTTCGTCCTACGATCAAGGCCTGAGGGGAAATAACGTGAATTTAAATACTGTTTCCGGCTCTGCTGTTGAATTATCAGAAGTTGCGTTCGGTCGTGAATTTAATGAAGCTCTTGTACACCAAGTTGTTACAGCTTACTTAGCTGGTGGTCGTCAAGGTTCTAAAGCTCAAAAATCACGTGCAGACGTTTCTGGCGGTGGTAAAAAACCATTCCGTCAAAAAGGTACTGGCCGCGCTCGTGCTGGTTCTATTCGTAGCCCAATCTGGGTTGGCGGTGGTAAAACTTTTGCTGCTCGTCCACAAGACTGGTCTCAAAAAGTAAACCGTAAAATGTATCGCGGTGCTATGCAATGCATCCTGGCTGAACTTGTTCGTCAAGATCGCTTGGTTTTAGTTGAAGAGTTTGCTGTTGCAGCTCCAAAAACTAAAGAGTTGCTTGCAAAACTTAACGACTTGAATGCTACTCGTGCATTGATCGTTACTGATGCTGTTGATGAGAACTTGTATCTTGCTGCACGTAACATTCCACACGTTGATGTGGTTGATGCTGCTGCAATCGATCCTGTTAGCTTGATCGCGTTCGACAAAGTTGTTATGTCTGTAGCTGCTGCTAAGAAAATTGAGGTAGAACTCGGATGAACAACGAACGTATCTATCAAGTCCTACAAGGACCTGTATTCTCAGAAAAAGCACAAGTTTTAGGTGAAACTGCTGGTGTTCAAGTTTTTAAAGTTGCACTTGATGCAAACAAGCTTGAAATCAAAAAAGCAGTGGAACAACTCTTTGGTGTTCAAGTTGTTAAAGTTAACACAACGATCACTAAAGGTAAGACTAAACGCTTTGGTAAAACATTAGGACGTCGTTCTGATGTTAAAAAAGCATACGTCACCCTGAAAGCTGGCCAAGATGTTGAAATGGCTGACTTGGGCGATACCGCTGAAAGCGCAGCGGAATAAGGACGAGAATTATGCCTATTCAAAAATGTAAGCCAACGTCACCAGGACGTCGCTTTGTAGAGAAAGTCGTTCACGACCATCTTCACAAAGGCGCGCCTTATGCTCCGTTGGTTGAAGCTAAAAAACGTACTGGTGGTCGTAATAACAACGGTCACATTACAACTCGTCACGTTGGTGGTGGTCATAAACAACACTACCGTATCGTTGACTTCAAACGTAACAAAGACGGCATTCCAGCTGTAGTTGAACGTATTGAATACGATCCTAACCGTACAGCGCATATTGCTTTGTTAAAGTATGCTGACGGTGAACGTCGTTACATCATTGCGCCTAAAGGTTTGCGTGCTGGTGATAAAGTACAATCTGGTAACGATGCTCCAATCCGTCCAGGTAACTGCTTGCCACTTCGCAACATGCCTATCGGTTCTACTCTTCACAACATCGAACTTAAAATCGGTAAAGGCGCGCAATTAGCTCGTTCAGCTGGTACTTCTGTTCAGTTGTTGGGTCGTGACGGTTCTTACGCTATCGTTCGTTTACGTTCTGGTGAAATGCGTAAAATTCACGTTGAATGCCGTGCTGTTTTGGGTGAAGTTTCTAACTCAGAAAGCAACCTTCGTTCACTAGGTAAAGCTGGTGCATCACGCTGGCGTGGTGTTCGTCCTACCGTTCGTGGTATGGCGATGAACCCGGTTGACCATCCACACGGTGGTGGTGAAGGGCGTAACAAAGGTATTCAACCTGTAAGCCCATGGGGTCAAAAAGCTAAAGGGTACAAGACACGTACCAACAAGCGTACGACTAAGATGATTATTCGCGACCGTCGCGTTAAGTAACAAGTAAAGGAATCTGACAATGCCTCGTTCTCTGAAAAAAGGCCCATTCGTCGATGCGCACTTGTTCGCTAAGGTTGAAGCGGCTGTAGCGAGTAACTCTCGCAAGCCGATCAAAACTTGGTCGCGTCGTTCGATGATTCTCCCAGATTTTGTTGGTTTAACAATTTCTGTTCATAATGGTCGTAACCATGTTCCAGTGATCGTATCTGAACACATGGTTGGTCATAAACTCGGTGAATTCGCGCCAACTCGTACCTATCGTGGTCACGGTGTTGACAAGAAATCTAAACGTTAAGGTGCGATGATGGAAGTTACTGCTAAATTACGCGGTGCCGCTATCTCGGCACAAAAAGCACGTTTGGTTGCAGATCTGATCCGTGGCAAATCTGTTGCTCACGCTTTAAATATCTTGAACTTCAGCAACAAAAAAGCTGCAGTTTTAGTTAAAAAAGCGTTGGAATCTGCAATTGCAAACGCTGAACATAATAACAGTTTAGATGTAGACGACCTTACAGTATCTACGATTTACGTTGACGAAGGCATCAGCCTTAAACGTATTATGCCACGTGCTAAAGGCCGTGCAGATCGTATTACTAAGCGTACTTGTCACATCACCGTTAAGGTAGGGGTTTGATATGGGTCAGAAGGTTCATCCAATCGGTATCCGCCTAGGTGTTGTGAAACGTCATAACGCTAACTGGTATGCGAATCCGAAACAATACGCTGAATACTTGCTTAAAGATTTGCAAGTTCGTGAGTTTTTAACTAAAAAACTTAAGAACGCAATGGTAAGCAATATTCTTATCGAACGTCCAACAGGCGCTGCTAAAATTACGATTAGCACTGCTCGTCCTGGTATCGTGATCGGTAAAAAAGGCGAAGACATTGAAAAATTACAACGCGAATTAACATCTATTATGGGTGTTCCTGCGCAAGTAAGCATCAACGAAATCGATCGCCCAGACTTAGACGCTCGTTTAGTTGCTGAAGCAATCGCTTCTCAATTAGAGAAACGTGTAATGTTCCGTCGTGCTATGAAGCGTGCGGTTCAAAACACTATGCGTGCTGGTGCTAAAGGTATCAAAGTTGAAGTTTCTGGTCGTTTAGGTGGTGCTGAGATTGCTCGTACTGAGTGGTATCGTGAAGGTCGTGTACCTTTGCATACGCTTCGTGCAGACATCGACTACTCAACTATGCGTGCTGAAACGACTTACGGTACGATTGGTGTTAAAGTTTGGATTTTCCGTGGTGAGATCTTAGGTGGCATGAAACAAGTCATGAACCCTGCTCCTGCTGAAGAACGTCCAGCTAAACGCGGTCGCGGTCGTGGTGAAGGTCAAGAGCGTCGTGGTCGTCGCAATGATCGTTCTGCTGAAAAAGGAGAATAATCCATGTTGCAACCTAAACGTACTAAATTCCGCAAAGTGCAAAAAGGCCGTAACACTGGTCTAGCACACCGTGGTAGCACAGTATCTTTCGGTACTATCGCACTTAAATCTATTGAACGTGGTCAAATGACTGCGCGTCAAATTGAAGCTGCGCGTCGTACAATCAGCCGTCGTATTAAACGTGGTGGTAAGATCTTTATCCGTGTTTTCCCGGACAAGCCAATTACTGAAAAACCATTAGAAGTTCGTATGGGTAAAGGTAAAGGTTCTGTGGAATACTGGGTTTGCCAAATCAAACCAGGTAAAGTCTTGTACGAAATTGATGGTGTTAACGAAGAATTGGCTCGTGAAGCATTTACGCTAGCAGCTGCTAAACTTCCGTTTAAAACCACTATCGTGACTCGGACGGTAATGTAATGAAAACTAAAGATCTACGTGAAAAATCGGTAGAAGAGTTGACAGCTTTGCTTGATGAGCAACAGCTTAACCAATTCCGTCTTCGTATGGCTAAGGCAACTGGTCAATTGGGTAAATCGCACGAAGTTGCACTTACTCGTAAGACTATTGCTCGTATCAAGACACTCCTTACCGAAAAACAGGGGAACGGACAATGAGTGAACAAACAGTTCGCACGTTAACCGGTAAAGTTGTAAGCGACAAAATGGACAAGTCTATTGTTGTGCTTATTGAACGCCGCGTTCAACACCCGTTGTATGGCAAATCAATCCGCCGTTCAACTAAATTACACGCTCATGATGAGAACAATGTTGCTAAAACTGGCGACGTAGTGACCATTAAAGAAAGCCGCCCAATTTCTAAAACTAAGTCTTGGACTTTAGTTGAAGTGATTGAAGCAGCTGCTGAGTAATTAGACGTTCTTGTTGCATCATCGGTCAATTTCGAGTACTCTTTGAGCCTTTCGAAATGTGACCGGTGATGCTCGGTTTTGGAGTAGGGCAATGATTCAAACCGAAAGTATGCTCGACGTAGCAGACAACAGTGGTGCTCGCCGCGTACAATGTATTAAAGTACTTGGTGGTTCACATCGTCGTTATGCTTCTGTTGGCGACATTATTAAAGTTACTGTAAAAGAAGCTATTCCACGCGCACGTGTTAAAAAAGGTGACGTGATGAATGCTGTAGTTGTACGTACAAAATTTGGTGTACGTCGTCCGGATGGTTCTATCATTCGTTTTGATGACAATGCTGCTGTTATTTTGAACAACAACAAAGCGCCGATTGCAACTCGTATTTTCGGACCAGTGACTCGTGAACTTCGTACTGAACAGTTCATGAAAATCATTTCATTGGCTCCTGAAGTTCTATAAGAGGCACTCATGGCTAAGATTAAAAAAGGCGATCAAGTAATCGTGATCGCAGGTAAAGAAAAAGGCAAACAGGGTACTGTATTGTCAGTTTCTAATGACCGCGTTAAGGTTGAAGGCCTTAACTTGGTGAAGAAGCATCAAAAGCCTAACCGAGCTACTGGCGCTGAAGGCGGCATCGTAACTCAAGAAGCTGAGCTTCATATCTCAAACGTGGCAATTTTTAATGCTACAACCCAAAAGGCTGACCGTGTTGGTTACCAAACGATTGAAGGCGTGAAAACTCGCGTTTACAAATCTAACGGTGAATCAGTGGCGGTAGCGAAGTAAAAGGTTGAAATAGGCAATGGCCAGACTTAAAACACGTTACAACGACGTACTTAAAGCTCAGTTACAAGAGCAATTGGGCGTTAAAAATGTGATGGAGATTCCTCGCATCACTAAAATCACCATTAACATGGGTGTTGGTGCAGCATCAGCTGACAAGAAATTGTTAGATGGCGCTCTTTCTGATATGCAAGCGATTGCTGGTCAAAAACCAGTTCTTACACTCGCTCGCAAATCAATCGCTGGTTTCAAAATCCGTGATGGTTGGCCGATTGGTTGTAAAGTTACTTTACGCGGCGAACAAATGTACGAATTCTTAGACCGTTTGATCTCTATCGCGATCCCTCGTATTCGTGACTTCCGCGGTTTTTCTGCGAAATCATTTGATGGTCGTGGTAACTATTCGATGGGTTTGAAGGAACAAATCATGTTCCCTGAAATCGATTTCGATAAGATTGATCGTATTCGTGGTATGGATATTACCATCACTACGACTGCTCGCACCGATGACGAAGGCCGTGCGCTTATGCGTGCATTCGGCTTCCCGTTCAAATAAGAGGTCGATATGGCTAAGAAAGGTATGATTAATCGCGAATTGAAACGCGAAAAAACAGTTGCTAAATTTGCTGCAAAACGTGCTGAATTAAAAGCGACGATTGCAAATGTAAATGCGAGCGACGAAGAACGTTTCGATGCGATGATGAAGTTACAGGCATTACCACGTAATGCGTCTCCAGTACGTCTACGTAACCGTTGTGGTTTAACTGGTCGTCCTCATGGTTACTTCCGTAAGTTCGGTTTAAGCCGTAACAAATTACGTGACACAGTAATGCAAGGTGATGTACCGGGCGTTGTTAAGGCAAGCTGGTAAGGAGCACTATAAATGAGTATGCAAGATACCGTTGCCGACATGTTAACCCGTGTTCGTAACGCACAAATGGCAAAGAAACAAACTGTTTCTATGCCAAATTCTAAGTTGAAGGTTGCAATTGCAAACGTACTTCAACAAGAAGGTTATATTTCAAACGTAGAAGTTGCAGATGCTGAAGGCAAAGCAACTTTAACCATTACGTTAAAATATTTTGAAGGCAAACCAGTTATCGAAACTGTGAAACGCGTAAGCCGTCCAGGTCTACGTCAGTATCGCGGTAAAGATGCACTTCCTAGCGTTAAGCAAGGTTTAGGTATTGCAATTGTTTCTACAAGCAAAGGCATCATGACTGATCGCGCTGCACGTGCTGCGGGCATCGGTGGTGAAGTTATTGCTTTTGTTTCTTAATAGGTGATTCCTCATGTCTCGTGTGGCTAAAGCCCCAGTAACTGTACCTAACGGTGTAACAGTTACTCAGAACGGCCGGCAGGTCGAAGTGAAAGGCAGCAAAGGTACATTGTCTTTCAACCTGCATGCGCTGGTCGAGCTAAAACAGGAAGAAGGTCAACTTCAAATTGCTCCTAAAGCTGAGTCGAAAGACGCTTGGATGCAAGCTGGTACTGCTCGCGCTGTGCTTAACAACCTTGTAAAAGGTGTTAGCGAAGGTTTCGAACGTAAGTTACAACTTATCGGTGTTGGTTATAAAGCTGCGGTTAAAGGTAACGTTGTTAACCTTAACCTTGGTTTCTCTCACCCGATCGATTATACGCTTCCTGAAGGTGTAACTGCTGAAACTCCTACTGCAACTGAAATCATTCTTAAATCAGCTGATAAAGCTGCTTTGGGTCAAGTTGCTGCAGACATCCGTGGTTACCGTCCACCAGAGCCTTATAAAGGTAAAGGTGTTCGTTATTCTGACGAAGTTGTACTTCGTAAAGAAGCTAAGAAGAAATAAGGCGCGAGGTTCTTATGAACGAAAAGAAACAATCCCGTTTGCGTCGTGCGAAAAGCACACGCTTGCACATTCGTGCATTGGGTGCGACTCGCTTGTGTGTAAACCGCACACCGCGTCACATCTATGCTCAAGTTATCTCAGCAGATGGTGGCAAAGTTTTAGCTCAAGCTTCAACTTTAGATGCTACTTTGCGTGCTGGTACAACTGGTAACGTTGATGCAGCGACTAAAGTAGGTGCTTTAATTGCAGAACGTGCTAAAGCAGCTGGCGTTACTAAAGTTGCATTTGACCGTTCTGGTTTCAAATATCATGGTCGTATCAAAGCCTTGGCTGATGCTGCCCGTGAAAACGGCTTGGAGTTCTAATCATGGCTAAAGTTGAACAAAACGAAGGTCTTGTTGAAAAGCTGGTTGCCGTTGATCGTGTAGCCAAAGTTGTTAAGGGTGGTCGTATCTTCTCTTTCACAGCATTAACTGTTGTGGGTGATGGTAATGGTCGCGTAGGTTTTGGTCGTGGTAAAGCGCGTGAAGTTCCAGCTGCTATTTCTAAAGCACTTGAAGCTGCACGTCGTAACATGATTACTGTTGAGCTTGTTAACGGTACTGTACAACACCCTATTAATGCTCGTCACGGTGCAAGCCGCGTTTACATGCAACCTGCTTCTGAAGGTACTGGTGTAATTGCTGGTGGCGCTATGCGTGCAGTTCTAGAAGCTGTTGGTGTACATAACGTATTGACAAAATGCTATGGTTCTACAAATGCTGCTAACGTAGTAAACGCAACTTTCAAAGGCTTGCGTGATATGACTTCTCCTGAGAAAGTCGCTGCGAAACGTGGTTTGTCTGTAGAACAAATTCAAGGGTAATCAATCATGAAAACGATTAAAGTTACCCAGACTAAATCTTCTGCGCACCGCTTGAAAAATCACAAGCTTAGCCTTAAAGGTTTAGGTCTGCGTCGTATCGGTCACACTGTTGAAGTAGTTGATACTCCTTCTAACCGCGGTATGATCAACCAAGTTTACTATATGGTTAGTGTAGAGGAATAAGCCATGACTCTGCGTTTAAATACTATTGCACCTGCAGAAGGTGCTAAGCGTGATAACCTTCGTTTAGGCCGTGGTATCGGTTCTGGCGTTGGTAAGACTGGTGGCCGTGGTGTCAAAGGTCAAAAATCACGTAAGAGCGGTGGCGTACGTCCAGGTTTCGAAGGTGGTCAAACTGCGTTATATCGTCGTTTACCTAAATTCGGCTTCACTAGCCAACTTGCTTTAAAAACTGCTGAAGTACGTTTATCAGAGCTTGCTAAAGTTGAAGGTGATATCATTTCACTTGAAACTTTAAAAGCTGCCAATGTTGTACGTAAAGATATGACTCGTGCTCGTATCGTACTTTCTGGTGATATTACTCGTGCATTCACTGTACAAGGTGTTGCTTTGACTAAAGGCGCTAAAGCTGCTGTAGAAGCTGCTGGCGGTAAAGTCGAGGAGTAATCGCTAGTGTCTATGTCTCCTAGTTCTTCAGGTCATGTTAACATGATGAAAGGCCAACCATTTCATGTGAAATATCGTGAAATTATTCGTCGATTAATGTTTTTGGTTGGCGCATTGTTGGTCTTTCGACTAGGAGCACATATTCCACTGCCGGGTATTGATAATGTCGCTTTAGAACGTTTTTTCAAAGCTAATGAAGGTACTTTCTTAGGTTTGTTTAATATGTTCTCTGGCGGGGCATTAGAGCGAATGTCAATTCTTGCGTTGGGGATCATGCCATATATCTCTGCATCGATTATTGTGCAGTTGATGTCAACAGTGGTTCCTTCGCTGGAAGCATTAAAGAAAGAAGGCGAGCAGGGTAAGCGTAAGATTAATCAATATACGCGTTACGGCACGTTATTACTTGCATTGGTGCAAGGTGTAGGTATGTGTGCTGGTCTGATTAGCCAAGGAATAACCTTGACTTCAGGACTGGCTTTTTACATTCCTGCTGTAACTTCATTGGTTGCAGGCACAATGTTCTTAATGTGGTTAGGGGAGCAAATTACCGAACGTGGTGTTGGTAATGGGATCTCCATGATCATTTTTGCAGGTATCGTTGCTGGTTTGCCAAATATCGTAATGCAAGCATTCACTTCGGTGGATAATGGTCAATCAAGCTTAATTGGTCTGGCTATATTTGCATTACTTTCAGTTGCAGTTCTTGCTGCGATTGTATTTATTGAAAAGGCACAACGTCGTATACCGGTTAACTATGCTCAAAAGCAACAAGGGCGTCGCGTATTTACTGCACAGCAGACACATTTGCCGTTGAAATTGAATATGGCGGGGGTTATTCCAGCAATTTTTGCGAGTTCATTATTGCTGTTCCCTGCAAGTTTAGGTCAATGGTTGGGTAGTTCTGATCCAAATGCAGGAATCATAAAGCGTAGCCTACAAGATTTGGCATTGGTATTATCGCCTGGACAACCTTTGTATTTGGTGCTCTTCGGTGCGTTAATTATCTTTTTCTGTTATTTCTATACTGCACTTGTGTTCAGTCCTAAAGAAGTATCAGAGAACTTGAAACGCAGCGGAGCTTATGTACCTGGTATTCGCCCAGGTGAGCAAACTGCTCGTTACTTAGATCATATTCTTAATCGTTTGACTTTTATTGGTGCAATTTATATTACGGTCATCTGTTTGATGCCAATGATTCTGCAAAGTTCTTTTGGTATTCCATTCCACTTGGGTGGTACATCTTTGCTGATCGTAGTCGTTGTTGTGATGGACTTTATGGCACAGCTACAAGCCCATCTTACTTCGCACCAGTATGACAATCAAACGTTAATGAGAAAAACGACTGCTCATCCTAAGGGATAAGCGCACTTGAGGTTTCATCATGAAAGTACAAGCTTCTGTTAAAAAAATTTGTGGTAGCTGTAAAGTTATCCGTCGTAATGGGGTTATCCGCGTGATTTGTAGCGCTGAACCTCGTCATAAGCAGCGTCAAGGTTAATCTGATCAAGACCTGTTGATTTCAGTAGGCTAATTAGGTTATTATCCGCCCCTCAAGATATTTGTGGGGCGGTTGATTATCTCTACTGCCTTTTTGGAGAAAGTGAATGGCTCGTATTGCCGGTGTAAACATTCCGGATAACAAGCATGCTGTTATCTCCCTCACGTATATTTTTGGTATCGGTCGCCACACTGCTAAGAACATCTTAGCTGCTGCTGGTATTGCACCAACTACTAAGATCCGTGAATTGGATGATGCTCAGCTTGATGCGATTCGTGCGGAAATTACCAAGGTTCCAACCGAAGGTGATTTACGTCGCGAAATTTCCATGAACATTAAACGTTTAATGGATTTAGGCTGCTACCGTGGTCTTCGTCATCGTCGCAGCTTGCCTGTCCGTGGACAACGCACCAAAACTAACGCACGTACCCGTAAAGGGCCGCGCAAACCTATTAAGAAATAAGATTTCTGGAAGCTAAAAGATGGCTAAAGATACTCGCACACGCAAGAAGGTCACTCGTACCGTCTCTGAAGGTGTTGCACACATTCACGCTTCTTTTAATAACACCATTGTGACTATTACCGATCGTCAAGGTAATGCACTGGCTTGGGCTACCTCTGGTGGACAAGGCTTCCGTGGATCACGTAAATCAACTCCGTTTGCTGCTCAGGTAGCTGCTGAAGTTGCTGGTAAAGCAGCTTTGGATTACGGTTTGAAAAACTTGGACGTCCTTGTAAAAGGTCCTGGTCCTGGTCGTGAGTCTGCGGTTCGTGCTTTAGGTGCAGTGGGTTATAAAATTAACAGCATTACCGATGTGACGCCAATCCCGCACAACGGTTGTCGTCCACCTAAAAAACGTCGCGTGTAAGGAGAAACATTCATGGCTCGTTATATTGGTCCAAAATGCAAACTCTCTCGCCGCGAAGGGACAGACCTGCAACTTAAATCAGGCGTTAAACCGTTTGACGTTAAGACAAAAAAACATGCTAAAGCTCCTGGCCAACATGGTCAAAGCCGTGCTAAGCAATCTGAGTACTCACTACAATTACGTGAAAAACAAAAAGTACGTCGTATGTACGGTGTGTTAGAGCGTCAATTTAGTAACTACTATAAAGAAGCTGCTCGTGTGAAAGGCGCAACAGGTGAAAACTTGTTGAAATTGCTTGAAAGCCGTCTTGATAACGTAGTTTATCGCATGGGTTTTGGTTCTACACGTGCAGAAGCTCGTCAGCTTGTATCTCACCGTAGCATTACTTTGAATGGTCGTCGTGTTAACATCGCGTCTATCCAAGTTAAAGCTGGTGATGTAATCGCGGTTCACGAAGGTGCTAAACAACAATTACGTATTAAAAGCGCAATTGAATTGGCTGCTCAACGTGGTATCCCTTCTTGGATGGAAGTTGACCATTCAAAACTAGAAGGTACGTTTAAAGCTGCACCGGATCGTTCTGATTTACCTGCTGAAATCAACGAAAGCTTGATTGTAGAATTGTATTCTAAATAATCCCTTGAGGTAGCAATAATGACGCGTACTGCAAATGAGTTTCTAACTCCGCAAGCGATCAAGGTCGAAGCGGCTAGCGGGACCTCGGCAAAAGTTATTCTGGAACCATTAGAGCGTGGCTTTGGCCATACTCTTGGTAATGCTTTACGTCGTATCCTATTATCTTCTTTACCTGGCGCTGCTGTGGTAGAAGTTGAGATAGAAGGTGTCGAGCACGAGTACAGTACCTTAGAAGGCTTGCAGCAGGACATCGTCGAGCTCTTGCTGAACCTAAAAGGATTGTCGATTAAGCTGTTCGATCAAAACGAAGCATATTTGACATTAGAAAAACAAGGTCCAGGCGATGTAACAGCGGCTGATCTTCGTTTACCTCATAATGTTGAAGTGGTAAACCCTGAGCATTTGATCGGCACTTTAAGTGCTTCAGGCAATTTAAAAATGCGCCTGAAAGTTTCTCAAGGCCGTGGTTATGAAACTTCTGACTCACGTTTCCCAGAAGGCGAGACTCGCCCTGTGGGTCGCTTACAGTTAGATGCTTCTTATAGCCCAATCAAACGTGTGTCTTACACCGTGGAAAACGCGCGTGTAGAACAACGTACTGACCTTGATAAATTGATCATTGATCTTGAAACTAACGGTACAGTTGATCCTGAAGAAGCAATCCGTAAAGCGGCAACAATCTTGCAACAACAAATTGCAATTTTTGTTGATCTTCAGAAAGATCAAGCTCCTGTTGCTCAAGAGCCTCGCGAAGAAGTGGATCCAATCTTGCTTCGTCCAGTAGATGATCTAGAGCTTACTGTTCGTTCTGCTAACTGTTTGAAAGCAGAAAATATTTACTACATCGGTGATTTGGTTCAACGTACTGAAGTGGAGTTGTTAAAAACTCCTAACCTTGGTAAAAAATCGTTAACTGAAATCAAAGATGTTCTGGCTTCTAAAGGCTTACAACTCGGCATGCGTTTAGAGAACTGGCCACCAGCTAGTCTCCGTATGGACGATCGTTTCGCCTATCGTAGCCGTTAATTAAGTAGGACTATCACCATGCGTCATCGTAATAGTGGTGTGAAATTAGGCCGTACAAGCAGTCATCGTAAAGCGATGTTCCAAAACATGGCTAACTCTTTGTTCGAGCACGAGTTGATTAAAACAACTGTGCCTAAAGCGAAAGAGTTACGTCGTGTAGCTGAGCCTTTAATCACTTTAGCTAAAAACGATACTGTTGCAAACCGTCGTTTAGCGTTTGCTCGTACTCGTTCAGCAGCAACTGTTGGTAAATTATTTACCGTTCTTGGCCCTCGTTACAAAGAACGTAACGGCGGTTATCTACGTGTTCTTAAAGCGGGCTTCCGTGCAGGTGATGCTGCACCGATGGCTTACGTTGAGCTAGTAGATCGCGAAGTTAAATAATTTCGCAAGAATAGCTTTAGTTGTTCTAAAAAAGACCGGTGTTTCACCGGTCTTTTTTATGCCTGAAGATTTTAAATTGTCTGACAATTTAAGCTTTTGTCCTGAACTGATATATTTTTCGTCAGTTTTACACTAACTTGACATTGAGTATTGTCAATTTTGTGGTTTAATAAAATAAAGCTTAAAACAGGTTATAAAAAAAACATGGAAAAACATATTGATGTGTTGATTGTTGGGGCCGGTATTTCTGGTATTGGTCTGGCTGTTCATCTTTCCAAAAATTGTCCGCAACGCTCTTTTGACATTATTGAGCGTCGGGAAAGTTTTGGCGGAACCTGGGATTTATTCAAGTATCCAGGCATTCGTTCAGATTCAGATATGTCGACTTTTGGCTTTAATTTTAAGCCGTGGCAAAAAGACAGCGTCTTGGCGGATGGTCCATCCATCAAAAATTATTTAGCTGAAGTGATTGACGAGTATCAGCTTAAAAATAAAATCCATTTTCAGCATCGGGTTTTGACGGCGAATTATGATTCGGCCACTAAAAAGTGGGTGGTTGAAATTGAAGATGCAGCTCAACAAAAGCAAACCTGGGTGGCCAATTTTGTTCTAGGTTGCACAGGTTATTATAATTATGATCAGGGATTCCAGCCTGAATTCCAAAATCAGTCTGTATTTAAAGGCCATTTTATTCATCCGCAGCATTGGCCCGAGCAGTTAGACTATTCGGGTAAAAAAGTGGTGATTATTGGCAGTGGGGCAACCGCAATCACCCTGGTGCCTGCGATGGCGAAAGGTGGGGCAGGGCATGTCACCATGTTGCAACGTTCTCCGACCTATATTGCTTCTGTGCCATCGATAGATCTGGTCTATGACAAAATGCGCAAGTATTTGCCAGAAGATGTGGCCTATAAATTAACGCGCGCACGTAATATTGGCATGCAACGCGGTATTTATGCCCTGGCGCAGAAACAGCCGAAACTGCTCAAGAAAATTTTGCTGAATGCAGTAAAATTTCAGCTCAAGGGTAAGGTGGATATGAAACACTTTACTCCGAATTATGAGCCTTGGGATCAGCGTCTGTGTGTGGTTCCGGATGGTGACCTGTTTAAAATCTTGCGTGAAGGCCGTGCATCGGTTGAAACGGATCAAATTGAAAAATTCACTGAAACAGGTATTCAGTTAAAGTCCGGTAAACATTTGGATGCGGATATTATTGTGTCTGCTACCGGTTTGAATATTCAGATTTTAGGCGGCATTCAGGCGACCATTGATGGCAAGCCGATGAATACTTCCCAGCATATGCTGTATCAGGGCATCATGGTCAGTGATGTACCGAATATGGCCATGATTATTGGCTATATCAATGCCTCCTGGACACTTAAAGTGGATATTGCAGCGGATTATATTTGCCGTCTGATCAACTATATGGACAAAAATGGCTATGATGAAGTGATTCCGCAAGGTGATGCGACGGAGTTAATGCAAGATACGGTGATGGGCAGTCTGTCTTCAGGCTATATTGCCCGTGCTGCTGATGTGATGCCGAAGCAGGGCAAGCATGCACCTTGGAGTGTTTCCAATAATTATCTGGCTGACCGCAAACAATTGAAGCATGCGCGTTTTGAGGATGGTGTGCTTAAATTTCATAAGCGTGAGCAAGAGGATAAGAAAAGCTCGACACCGCGTTTGGTCTCGTAATTGATATGGTTTAGTCTCAGCATCTTTTTTATGAATATTGGAATCACGAGTTCAATTTGTAATCTTTAGTTCTGCTGCAAATTCCTACAGTATGGAGTAAAAGTAATTGAGCCGGCACAGGAATAAGTTTTGAGTATCTTAGCGCGTGAATATCAACTGTCATTTGACTCCTATTACCTTTATGCCAAGTCCTGGCAGTCTACTGAAGCTAATCCAGAATTAGCACCGATTATATTGATGCATGATTCACTGGGCAGTGTGGCTTTATGGCGAGATTTTCCTGCACAACTTGCCGCTCAGACCAAGCGTATTGTTTATGCTTATGACCGGCTCGGCTTTGGACAGTCAGCAGTCAATCACCAGCCTTTAGGCCTGGATTTTGTCATCACTGAGGCGACTCATGGTTTTAAGGCCGTGCTTGATTATTTTGCGCTGAAAGATTTTATTGTGCTGGGACATAGTGTGGGTGGGGGAATGTCGGCTGCCATCGCTGCTGAATATTCACAGCGTTGTCAGGCTTTGGTGACCATTGCTGCGCAATATGAAGTTGAAGAACGAACTTTAGCCGGCATCCGTGAAGCCAAGCAGGCATTTCGGCAAGCGGGACAAATGGAGCGCCTCGCCAAATATCATGCTGATAAAGCGCAGTGGGTGCTGGATGCCTGGACTGAAACCTGGCTGGCACCTGCATTTAAGGACTGGAATTTGAGTCAGGTATTGCCCCAAGTACAATGCCCCAGCTTGATCATTCATGGGGAGCAAGATGAATACGGCACGCTGGCACAGCCTCGGCAGATCTTTGCAGGAGTGAAAGGTGCAGCTGAATTGCAAATTCTAGAGGACTTACATCATATGCCGCATAAAGAACAACCCGAACTGGTACTGGCCTTGATTAGTGAATTTTTAGCAGAGATTAGTTAAGAGAAACAGCCCATCAGCAGATGGGCTTTGGATTACAGGGAACGCGAGATCAGTTCTTTCATAATTTCATTGGTGCCGGCATAAATCCGGTTGGCACGGTTATCAATATAGGCACGTGCAATTGGATATTCCATCATGTAGCCATAACCACCATGCAGTTGCAGGCACTCATCCACAACTTTAGAAAACATTTCGGAAATTTTGTATTTCGCTGCTGCCGCTGCATCAATGCCCAGTTTTTCTTCTAGCTGTAATTCCATACAGCGGTCTAAATAAGCTCGACAGAAATCGATTTCGGTTCTTAATTCAGCCAGTTTAAAGCGGGTATTTTGAAAAGCGCTGATCGGCTTGCCGAAAGCTTGCCGCTGTTTGGTGTATTGCACGGTATGCGCGAATGCCGCTTCGGCTCCCGCCTGGCAAATGATTGCGACCAGCATGCGTTCCCAGGCCAGTTCTTTCATCAGCATCATAAAGCCCATGCCCTCCATACCCAGCAAATTTTCTTTGGGCACGCGCACATTGTCAAAGAACAACTCGCAGGTATCTTGTCCTTTCATGCCAATTTTATTTAAAGGTTTGCCCTTACTGAAACCAGCACGGTCAGCTTCGACGATGAGTAAAGATAAATTGGCAGAGCCTTTATCGCTGCTGCCCGTTTTGCAGACCACAATCGCCATGTCACACAGGTAGCCATTGGTGATAAAAATTTTAGAGCCATTGATGACATAATCATTGCCATCCAAAACAGCAGTTGTACGTACCGCTTGCAGGTCAGATCCGGTTCCCGGTTCGGTCATGGCAATGGCCGTGACCACTTCACCTGTAGCCATTTTGGGCAGCCAGGCTGATTTTTGCTCTTCATTGCCAAAATTGAAGATGTAGTTGGCCACAATATCCGAATGTAGCGAAAAGCCGGTTGCCGAATCCATGGCATAGGCCTGTTCTTCAATCAGGATCATGCTGTAAAGACGGTCTACACCCGATCCTCCGTATTGTTCCGGCATGGTGGCACAGAGTAAGCCCATTGCACCCGCCTTGTTCCATAAATCCCGGTCGACATGCTGCTGCTGTTCATATCTGGCAGTATTTGGAACCACTTCCTTTTCATAAAATTTGCGCACCGTTTCACGGAAGGCATCGTGCTCGGCATTAAACAAATGGCGGGGCAGCATAGGGGCTAAAGGTCGGATTGCAGCTGATTGCATTGTTATTCTGTCCATCTACAAAGTGATTGTCAGATAAAAATTAAAAGATTGAGACACAAGCGGCAATGAGATGAATGCTCAAATGTACAGATAAAATGATGAATTTGGTCAATTCGGGGAAATGGCTCGAAATGCAGGGGATGGATAGGGTAAACTAGCAAAAAATTTCATACGGTTGGGGAAAGGCTATGAGCGAAGAAATCAGCTTGGAAGAACGCAAAGTCATTTATCGTGCCCGTCGCGGTTTAAAAGAGATTGATGTTTATTTTGATCCCTATGTAAAAAATCATTATCTGCAGGCAGATGCAGCAGAGAAAGAAGCTTTTGCTGAATTGGTCGCACAAGAGGACCCGGACTTGCTAGATTGGTTTATGGAAGTTTCTGAACCTCCACGCCCGGAAATGAAAGCCTTGATTGTCAAGTTAAAACATTACGTCCATGGCTAAGCGTTGTTTTCAGCTGAAACGCAGCCGTCTGGCATTTGTTTTTCAGCTGAGCATTTTTACTTTGCTGATTATACTTTTGCAGCAGCTGTTGCCGGCATGGTTATGGTTGCTGTGCATTGTGCTGGGTGTGCTGACCTATATCTATGGTTTGAAAGTACCCCCGCCGATGTGTCTTGAACATTTGCATGCACGTGAATGGTCGTTGTCCCATTTAAAATCGCAACAGGTTAAACGTGTTTCGATTAGTCATTTGATTGATCATCAGCTTTATATTGTGGTGTATTTCCAGCATTTTCAGGAAAAACCACTCTTGATCTGGGTGGATCAATTGCCTTTTAAGCAATGGAAAGCACTGAAACAACTGGCAAAATTAACCTAATTGTTAGACAGTTGTATAAAATTTGTTTTAACTAAGATATTGATAATAATTGATATAATTTTAATTTTTGATATTTTGTAAGACAGTTTAATGAAAAAAATAACAAATATTGCAATTGTCGGACAATTTTTCCGCTAAATTATTTCAGCTAAATGTAAATTAAAAACACCAACAGCAAATGAGGAAATCATCATGATGATTCCAACTTGGATGTTTCTGGTGGTAGCAATTGTTTTGGCAATTGTTATTGGACGACTAGGAACAGTGCTGAAGGATCGATTTGCACAACATGAAAGCCAATAGGCTTTTACCCCTTGATAAGTAGCATGTGCCGAACCGTCGCAATGCTACTTTTTTTTGCCCAAAATTTTTAACTTGATGGAATATAGTCAATTTTCCGTACGTCATTTCGTGGCAAAGTATCAAACCTAATTAGAGTGAATACTCTTTTATTCAGATTTCGCATCTGATATGTTTAGGTGCTATGGACATAAACACAATTATAGAGGACAGGAAAATGTCGCAAGTCCAAAAAATATGCCAGGGTATGGCAGTCATCATCATTACAAGTTCTTTATTATCAGGTTGTTCTCAAGTGGTTAAATCAGGTGCAAATATTGCCCTGGGTTTTAGTGAGAAACATATTGTGCCGCCAATCTTGGCCATGGATGATGCGGATATGGCGTGTAATTCAGGCAATGCCTTAACGCCCGCCATTATGTCAACCAAAGATATGGGGGCAGACCCAACCCGTATTGCCGTACTTTTATATGCTTCATCCGGGATCTGTGCCGAAAATCAGGCTTTGGAAGCAGAACTAGATTATTTACGCGCGTCTAAAGCGGGGCGGGTTTCAGAAGCACAGGATGCCCGTATCCAGCAAAAACGCTGGGCTGCCATTGCTGCACAGCGTCAGTACGCGGGCTACCAGCTATTAGAAAAGCGTTGGGCGACAAAATATAATAAGGCCTTGGGTGAGGGATGCCCGAAAATGAAAAGCGACCTTGATCAAACTGTATATTTAATGGGGATGATCAGCGGTTTGCAGGCCATGACCAATGACATTAATTCTGGCGGTGCAGTCCATGTACCCAAAGATATTGCAGCCATCGTTGAACGCGGGATGGTGTGTCTGGATAATGCCAAATTCTGGGGTGCGCCAGAAGCGGCACGAGCCGTCATTTGGACCTTGTTGCCGGGCGCAGGCGATGGTAAGCCCGATCCTTACCAGACTTTAAAACAGTCGGTACAACTGGGTGAACAAAAAGGTGTACGCCTGTCTCATGCCCTGTATGCAGTCGCAGCTCAAGCCAGTGGTGATGATGCCAAGATTCGCGATGCCCTGAAAACATTTGCTACAGCACGCTCTGAAGAAAAGCCGGTCAATCCGCAGTTCAGACTGGTCGACAGTATGGCACAAAATATGGTGCAGGGTATTTCAGATCGTTACTGGACTGAACATACCGGAATCCGTTCGGGTGATGATGGCATGCAACGTTTCTGGGATGATCAGGACAGTTCTGCAGAATTGGATGATTTATTTGATGAAAATGAGAGTGCAGCCTCCTCTTAAGTTGATTGGAATAAAAGAAAATACAAGAAAAGATGGGCTGGAATGATGTTTGATCTTTAATCCATCTTTTCTAAGCTGGGGACATGCCAATGAAAGACCAGTTTCTTATGCAAAAGATTATTTTTATTGCATTTGTAATGTCTTTTTCGGCATGTCTTCAAGTTTTTGCAGATTCATTTATCTATTGGCAAGCTGGCTTGTTCAAAGAGTTCTGGCGTTTATGGACCGCCCATTGGGTACATGTGGGATGGATCCATTATCTGCTCAATATGCTGGCTTTTGCCTGCTTACCTTTTATTTTTCCCCGCGTCAGAATCTGGCATTTCGTTGCTTTACTGTTATTGCTTCCGCCGTTTATCAGCCTGTGTTTTTATTATTTCTTTCCAGATATAGAAGCCTATGCCGGCTTGTCCGGAGTCTTGCATGGGGCTTATGTCACCGTTGCCTGCGTGCATTTGTTGTATAGGAAAGAGCGCAATTTTGCTGCCTTGGTGTTGTGCCTGATTCTGGGAAAATTGCTTTGGGAAAATACCGTCGGCAGTGTCAGCACAGCAGAACTTATTGGCAGTCCGGTATTGGTTGAAGCTCATTTATTGGGGGTGATTGGAGGAATAATCATCGCTTTGGCGTATGTTCTATGGGAATATTTCGTTGAATAGTGGCGAGATTGACATTTAAAACAGAAAAGAAAATACATATTGTCATTTTCATTAATGTCGGGTTAATGCAAATTTGTAGATAACAATAAAGAAATTGGATCGGGAAAGGATATTCTCCGTTCATAAATCAAAATTGGCCTTACCAAACCACCGTGTAATGACCAAAATAAAAAATAGGAATACACATGCAATATGATGAAAACAACAGATCTGGATTAGGTCTGTTACGTTATATATGGACAGAGTGGATCTCGGCCTTTGTCGTTCTTGTCTTACTTTTGCTGACTTTGATTATTGGTACCGGTGAAATGATTCACGGCCAGCTGTTGCGTATGGGTGAGCGTCTGTACGGTGATCCGGCGACTGGCATGCAATATTCGTTTCTACGTGCCGAACCGAGTTCCCCAACCTGTGAACGTAATGTCGATGTCGATCGTAAAGTGCAAGAGCAGATGAAAGCCGATGCAGCCGACGAGTATGCTGATTTTTTCGGTGTGCGTTCAGAGGCTGATGTGCGTGCGGCGATAGTACAGGCTCAACAGGTCTGTGAAGAATCCTATCAGTTCTATGATAAAGCGATTGCCCATATGCAGGCTCATCCGAGTATTCGCGCATATCGTACCTTTGAAACGTCTTTCTTTGGCGTATTCAAGTTCGGTACTGAAAACCGGGCCCTGTTACTGGTTATCATGGTGGTGTTTGCAGCGATCAGTGCAACGCTGAAAACCCATCATATTGGTTTACGTAGTCCCACAACGCGTATCGATTTTAAAGTGTACTCGGTGGCAATGCTGACTGGTAACGCCTTTTTGGCTTACTCGTCTTATAGCCAATATCAGTCCATGCTGAATTCGGGTGTTCCGATCGGAGACATGAAATATATTTACTGGTTGTGGATGATCCTGTTCAGTACGCTGACCTTGATCAGCCTGTATCAGATATTCAGACAGCCCAAGCAGAGCCAAGAGGGCGGTAGCTTAGGAATGGCTTTTCTGAGTGTGCCGCTGTATGGCTATATGGCGATCATTACCGGGATTAGCTTTACCTTCCTGATGGATTATCCAATGGGACAGGGTATTTACCTGGGACAGCTGGTCGAGTTTTCGAGTATCTTCCTGAATCTGGCACTGTTCATCTGGGCGGGTATGTTGCTGAAACAGACCCGTGTCGTGGACATGTTCCTGAATATCCTGCGTCCATGGAATCTGGCACCTGAAACCCTGACCTGGCTGATCTTGGTGGCAGCTGCGTTGCCAACGGCCTATACAGGAGCATCGGGGATTTTCGTGATCGCAGCAGGTGCGATTATTTATAAGGAAGTCTGGAATGCGGGTGGACGCCGTCAGTTTGCTCTGGCAGCAACAGCTATGTCAGGTTCTCTAGGTGTGGTATTACGTCCATGCTTATTGATTGTGGTGGTTGCCTCACTGAATAAGGAAGTGACAACGGACTTGCTGTATCACTACGGCGTGTATGTGTTCCTGCTGACGTCAACTTTATTTTTGATCATTTCACTGTTCTTCGCCGAAAGTAAATTCCGTATTGCAGCCCCAGGTGTAGCAGCACCTCAATCGGCTCGTGCTGTAGTGGCGGTGATTCCTTATGTCGTGATTTTCATCTTGATCTGGTTATTCTATAAATATGCCTTGTCGACCGATCTGAATGAATTTACCGCTCCAGTCATGATGCCAGTGATTCTGTTGCTGGTGGTACTTTTCGACAAGTTACGCCATGAACCTGCACCTTTACCCGCAGTGGGACATTGGGATGAAACCCTGACCGCCCAGTTGAATCAGGGATCGATCCCTGAATTGGCAACTGCCGGTGCAGCGGTAAATGCCGAATACCGTGAAGCAGAGCATGGTAAACAGCAGGGCAAAGAATTGGCAGTTGATCATGGCGTGAAACGTTCTGCTTATGGAGAAAGTTTGCGTAATGTCGGATTCTGGAAATCGTTACATATTTCTACCAGTGAAACGGTTGGACATATTGGTGCCCTGGTAATCCTGATGGCGCTTTCTGTCAGTGTGGGGGGATTACTGGAACGTATCGAAGTGATGCAGGCCTTCCCGACCGATATCAGTAGTACCATTCTCGTCATTACCCTGATTGTCGGACTGATGATTTTTGTGGGCATGATCATGGACCCATTTGGTGCCGTTATTCTGATTTCCGCTACAGTGGCTCCGGTAGCCTATCAATACGGTATCCACCCGGTACATTTCTGGATGATTACCCTGATTGGTTTTGAGCTTGGTTATGTCACCCCGCCTGTAGCGCTGAACCATCTTCTGGCCCGGCAGTCTGTTGGAGATGCCGAGGTGGCTGAGGCGGATGCAGAAGTGCGTCATCTATCTTTCTACTACCGCTATGAACGCTGGGTTTTACCGGTGATTGTGATGCTGCCTGCCATGTTGATCATCGCTTATATTCCTTATGTATTTAAGCTGTTCGGTTGGTATCATTAATCCATCATAAAAAAAGCACCTTCGGGTGCTTTTTTATGACTTTTTATATAGGGAATTATATGCGGGAAATCTGCCTGAATTATCGGGTGGCACGTTTTTGAACCAGAGGGCTACAGAGGATAATGGCAGCCAGAATGAGGCCGAAACCCATTAAACTATAATGATCTGGTATTTCTTGCCAGAAGATAAAGCCCGAGATTCCTGCAAAAATAATGGCAATATAATTCACGGGGCCAATCTGTCCGGCAGGGGCGAGTTTATAGGCATTGGACATGAAAATCTGGCTAATATTGGCAAGCAGACCTGCGCCAATCAAGAAACCCAGTTCAGTCCAGGTATAAGGACGCCATAACCAGAACATCGGAATCATGGAAATGAGTGTGCCGATAAAACAGAAATAAAATACGATTTTCTCTGGAGATTCGGTACTAGTGAGCGCGCGGACTGTTACAAATGCCATGGCTGCCAACAAGCTGGCACCTAGCCCAATCACAGACATCTGGTTAAAACATGCCAGCATCGGGCTTGGCCACAAAATGACCCCGACCAGGCCAATCGCTGCGGCGAGCAGCATGGATTTGGTGATTTTTTCTTTCAGAAACAACCAGGCAATCAGTGGAATAAAAATCGGGGAAGAATAGGTAAAGACCATGGCGTTGGACAGCTTTAAATGGGCAATTGCGTAAAAGAAGCCATACATGGCAATCAGCCCGATGACGGCACGCCAGCTATGCATCCAGATTTTTTCAGTTTTAAAAAAGCCAATTCCCTTAGAGCAAATAAGCGGCAGAAAAATAAACAGGCCGACAAAGTTGCGAAAAAATACAATGGTGGGATTATCTACCGTGTGTGAGGCATAGCGAATACAGACACCCATAAGAGAAAATAAAAAGGCAGAGCAGGTCAGTAAAGCGAGTGCTTTAAGCAGGTTCCGATTGCTGGTCGGTAGGGACATGAAACAATTCAGCTAAAATATGTGCTGCTATTTTAGCTGAACATTCAATTATAAAATTATTGTTTTTGAGCCAATTGGGCTTCAAGTAATTTAATCTGTTCTTCTTTCAGGGCAATCAGCTCATCTGCATCGGCGTGTTGGGCTTTCAGCATGGCTTCCTGTTCATTTAGCTGGCTTTGAATATCTTCCAGTTTAGCCACTTCTTCTTTGGCGAGTGATTCATTTTCTGGAACAGCTTCTTTCAGGATTTTTTCATCCACCAGCTGAATGGTTTCCTGCTCGGTTTGAGCAAGCGGTTCTGGCGCTTTTTCAGCTTTAACCGCCGGTTTTGCAGGCGCCGTTAAACTGGCTCCTTCATGTTCAGGCAGTGTTTCGTTTGAAGTTGCAAAAAACCATTGATAGGCCAAAAAAAGCGCAATGATTGCAACCAGTCCCCCAGTAATGCCCAATAAAAGTTTTGGGCTGTTTCTTTGATCTAATGTCATATTGAACCTGTTTTTATTTAGGCTGACGCGGTTTGAACTGAATGACACCAATCTCATCCGGCTGTTCCGGCATCTGTGGTTCATCGACATGCGTTGGCCGATTTTCGCTATAGCCACAGTCAATACATTCAATCCATTCATCGTCGCCAGAAGTTAGCATGACAACCCGATCTAGCGCTTCACATTTTGGACATTTAGCACCTGCAATGAAACGACGTTTGATAGTCATCATCCTAACCTTCCGAACAATCTTAGACAGTTAGTTTAAGCGTTTTTAGAGGGTTTCGTCCAACCTTGATGACGTAATAACGCATCTATTTTTGGCTCGCGTCCGCGGAAATTGATAAACGCGTCAAGTGCTGTATCTTTTCCGCCAACTGCTAGAATAAATTGACGAAATTCTTTTCCGGTCTGAACATTAAAGATTCCTTCTTTTTCGAAACGATCGAAGGCATCACTGGCCAAAACTTCGGCCCATTTGTAAGAATAATAGCCCGCAGCATAGCCGCCGGCAAAAATATGGCTAAAGCTATGTTGGAAACGGTTGTAACTGGCTGTGGGCGCGACTGCATATTTTTGGCGAATTTCATCCAGCGTCGCTTGTACCTGTTCGGCATTTAAAGCCGAACTGTGCTTGTGAATATGCAGGTCAAACAGGGCAAATTCGATTTGACGCAAAGTTTGCATGCCGGACTGGAAGAAACGGGCATCCAGTAAGGATTTAAGCAAATCTTCTGGCAAATGCAGCTTCGTTTCGATGTGTTCACTGAGCAGATCGAGGCTGTCTGTATCCCAGGTCCAGAATTCCATAAACTGGCTTGGTAGCTCGACCGCATCCCAATCGACACCATGAGTTCCTGCCACAGCAATATGGTCGACTTCGGTCAATAGATGATGCAGACCGTGACCAAACTCGTGGAACAGGGTATTCACTTCATCATGGGTAAGTAACGCTGGTTGATCAGCGACTGCAGGGGTGAAGTTGCAGACCATGTAGCAGATCGGTTTTTGCAGGCCTTGTCGGGTTTGCATGCGCGAGCGGAAACCGCTCATCCAGGCGCCACCGCGTTTGCCACTGCGTGCATACAGATCGAGATAGAAGCCGCCGACCACATTGCCTTGATCTTCCAGTTCATAATAGCGTGCATCGGGATGCCAGAGCGGCGCTTCACGTTCCACAATGTTGATGCCATAGAGACGGTTCACAATGCTGAACAGGCCTTGCAAAATCTTCGGTGCAGGGAAATACGGTTTGAGTGATTCCTGCGATAAATTGAACTGTTGCTGTTTCAGTTTTTCCGAATAGTAACCCGTATCCCATGGCTGTAACTCGAAAATGCCATCCTGAATGGCAATGGTTTTTAATTCGGCAATTTCTTTGCTGGCCGGTGTGCGTGCATGTTCAGCCAGGTCGACCAGAAACTTGTCTACAGTTTCGACATCCGGTGCCATTTTGCTGGCCAGCGATAACTCGGCATAGTTTTTAAAACCTAACAGCTGAGCCATTTCATGGCGCAGGCTCAGAATTTCTTCCATCACCTGGGTATTGTCAAATTCAGGATGCTCCGACAGGTCGGAAGCACGGGTGGTATAGGCTTTATACAGCTCTTCACGCAAGCCACGGTCATCGGCATAGGTCATGATGGCCAGATAAGCCGGAATGTCTAAAGTCGCCACCGGCTGATCAAGTTCGCGTTGCTGGCCATATTGTTCGAGTAAATCGATACTGCTTTGCGGTAAGCCTTTGAGTTGTTCTTCAGTCAGCGGCTTGAAGTAGATTTGTGTGGCATCCAATACATGGTTAGAAAAGTCAGATGAAAGCTGCGACAAACGGGCAGAAATTTCTGCATAGCGTTTTTTCGCTTCACCTTCTAAAGCAACCCCTGACAGTTTGAAATCGCGAAGCGCCAATTTAATGGCACTTTGATGGGCTGCTGGAAGCGTGCTAAATACGGATGAGTCATGCACATGCTGATAGGTTTGATACAGCACCGTATGTTGACCCAGTTGGGTGTAGTATTCGCTTAATGCCGGAAGCAGGGATTGGTACAGTTCGCGTGTTTCTGAATTGTTCATCACTGCATTCAGATGTGACAGCACACCCCAAGCTTCACTCATGTTGTTTTCCAGCGTATCGACCTGTTCCAGAACATTGAGCTGTGCCTGAGTATCTTCTGGAACTGCGGTTAAATCGTTTAAAAAACTTTGTCCTTGTTGAATGGCCTGTTCAATCTGTTGTTTTAAATCGGCCAGTTGAATCTGGTCAAATTGTGGAACGGGCAAGGTCGCCTTTTCTAAAGTCATTTCTAATACGCCATATCATTTATAAAGTTAATAGTAGATGTAAGGCTTAGAGAGGGTTAAATCAAGGGCTATTATTTTTCAGTCGGTAAATACTTGGTAGACCAGACCTAATAAAAAGCCCTACCGGAGTAGGGCTTATATCGAAAAATTATTCTGTCTTGGCTTTCGCATTCGACTTTTTCTTTTTCGGCTTGGATTTTTTCTTCAGCTTGTCTATGGCTTTTGCATCTGCCTTGGCTGAAGATTTTTTATCTGACTTTTTGGCAGGTGCAGCAGATTTAGCTTTTGGCTTTTTCTTGCGAACCGGCTGTTCGCCCTCTTCATTTGCCACAGCTTTGGCTCGTGAACCAAAGACTTCCTCTGTGGTGGTCTTGGCCACACGTGGGGCACGGCTACGAATCACCCGGCCCGCATGGGTCAATTGTTGCAACAGTTCAAAGTCTATCTTGCGATCTTCCAGATTGACCGCTGCCACCTTAATTTTGACTTCATCGCCCAGACTAAAGGTCTGACCACGTGCCTGACCGATTAAGCTTTGGCTGGCCTGATCATAGACAAAATAGTCATCGCCCAGCTGGCTCACGTGAACCATACCATCGACATACAGGTCTTTTAAGGTCACGAACAGGCCAAACTCGGCCACGGCACTGATCACACCGACAAACTCTTCACCGAGATGCTGCTGCATATAATGACATTTCAACCAGGTGGTGACGGAACGGGAAGCTTCATCGGCACGGCGTTCGGTTTGCGAGAAATGTTCACCGGCATCATCCAGGGCTGCACCGGAAAGCGCGAAAGGCTTTTGTTTTAAATGGGCCTTAATGGCACGGTGCAATAACAGGTCCGGGTAACGCCGAATCGGGGAGGTAAAGTGCGTATAGGCTTCATACGCCAAACCGAAATGTCCGGCATTATTTGCACCGTAATAAGCCTGCATCATGGAGCGTAACAGCACCGCGTGAATGCTTGGTGCATCAATGCGGTCTTTGGTGGCATCAATCACCGCCTGATAATCTTTTTGCGTTGGCTGTTCAGGGAAAGGCAGGCCGAGCAATTTCACATATTCACGCACTTTCTGGATACGTGAAAATTCAGGTGGCTCATGCACACGGTATAACATCGGGATGTCATTTTCCAGGGCATATTCGGCGGCGGCCACATTGGCCAGCAACATGCATTCTTCAATCAGTTTATGCGCATCATTACGTGTACGCGGCAGAATTTCATTAATGCCACCCAACTCATCGAAGGTCATGTAGGTTTCGACGGTTTCGAATTCCATGGCATGACGCTCTGTACGTAAACCTTTCAGGATCTGATACAGCTGGAACAAGGTATTCAGCGATTTGCGTACATCACGATCTTCAGGAACGGCTTTGCTGTCGCCATCAAAATACTGTGCCACCTGAGTATAGGTGAGACGCGCTTTGGAATGCATGACTGATGGATAGAATTCAAAACCAGTGACGCGACCTGCACGTGACAGTTTTAGATCACAGACCATACAGAGACGATCGACATGCGGATTCAGCGAGCACAGACCATTAGATAAAGCTTCCGGCAACATCGGCAAGACAAAGTGCGGGAAATAGACTGACGTGCCACGTTCTTTTGCTTCATCATCCAAGGGCTGGTCATTACGCACATAATGGCTGACATCCGCAATGGCCACGACCACGCGGTAACCGCCGCCTGGACGTTTTTCGGCATATACGGCATCGTCAAAGTCGCGGGCATCTTCACCGTCAATGGTGACCAGGGCCAAATCACGTAAATCGATACGGCCCTCGCGGTCTTGTGCAGAAGGTTCTTTAAAGTGTTCCGCATCACGAATCACTTCTTCCGGAAATTCATAAGGCAAGCCAAATTCTAGAATGGTTTGCGGAATAATGATTTCGGTATCGGCCTTGTCTGCCATAGACTGAACGATATGACCGGTCGCCAGCTCTTCGCGGGTTGGATAGTCGTCAATGGCCACCCGGACCGAATCACCCACTTTGACCTGAGCATGTTCAATTAGTTCTTTTTCCAGGGTAATGGGTTGGTGAGCATTCGGATTGCCGGGCTGAATAAAGTATTCGCCATCGTGAACCGCCACTTTACCAATAATCTGTTTCACCCGATGCTGCACCACTTCGGTAATAAAACCCCAAGCCTTGCCTTTGCGGTCGACCGAAGTTTGACGAACCTTGACGCGGTCACCATTAAAGACCAGACGCAGCTCGCGTTCAGGCAGTAAAAGGTCTTCATGATCGGCAATCGAGGCACTGCCCAGACCTTTGGAATTGATATACACGGTGGCTTCATGCGTCGGCTGGCTGACGGCAAGCTGGAACTTGTAGCCATCTTTCATCAACTGGCCATCCCGAACCATGGCGATCAGGCGATGGCTAAGGGCATCAATACTTTTTTGATCTGCAATTTCAAAATGTTCCACTAGATCTGCATGAGATTGTGGTGCTTGTAGTTTTTCAATCGTTTCAGAAATAAGAATACGGCTGGGAATAGGATTTTCATAGCGTTCAGCTTCAGCTTTAGCTTCAGGATCGACCCAATTTTTCATAATGTCTTTGGCTTCATGTCAGAAGATAGGATTAGCATAAGTCATGCAGCAACAGACTGCACGTAAATGATTGCAATATTGTGTTTTTCAGTGCAAATTTTCGGGCCAGGTTGAATATTTCAGCAGCATTTGCCATAAAAAACAGCGAAAAGGGCAGAGCCAGCTCGGAAATTGTTTAAAAAATAGATGATTGATTAAAAATATCAGAATTTTTTGAAATCTGACTTGAAGAAACGAAGTTTAATTTGTATTATGGCGGCTCGTTACGGTGAGGTGGCCGAGTGGCTGAAGGTACTCCCCTGCTAAGGGAGCGTGGGTCTTAAAGCCCACCGAGGGTTCGAATCCCTCTCTCACCGCCACGAATAACTTGAAATGCGCTCATAGCTCAGCTGGATAGAGCACTTGGCTACGAACTAAGGGGTCGGGAGTTCGAATCTCTCTGAGCGCACCAATCAAGTTAAACGCGGCAATTTTTTATAGTAACGAATGCTGAAAAGCAACTCAAGTACGCGCTCATAGCTCAGCTGGATAGAGCACTTGGCTACGAACTAAGGGGTCGGGAGTTCGAATCTCTCTGAGCGCACCAACTTGAACACATCGACAGATGTAAAAATGGAAGAAACCGCACATGTTGCGGTTTTTTGTGCCTGAAATTTGGTGCAGTTGAGCGGGTAAGTTTTTTCGATGAGTGGAGATGTCTTTAAAAAAGTAGGGCATCTTAAATATCTACTCCAGACATTCCAGATATCTGGACGAAACCTGGAGTAAAAATGCACTGGTGAAATTGATTATTTTGATCTCAAAGTAATCTGTGCAATCCTCAAAAAACAAATGTTGTTTAAAAAATAGATGAAAAATCTAATTTTGCCCAATAACTGTTCACTTGATTGCGTATTTGTTAAAAAGCACTTAACAGAATATTAAAAACGCGTATAATGCACCACATCAAGACGTCGCGCTCATAGCTCAGCTGGATAGAGCACTTGGCTACGAACTAAGGGGTCGGGAGTTCGAATCTCTCTGAGCGCACCAACTTGATCGCATCGATAGATGTAAAACTGGAAAAAACCGCATTTAATGCGGTTTTTTTGTGCCTAGAATAAATTAAATGTGTGAAAAAATTATTTCATCTTGTGTTTAATCTTTAATGCCAATACGGTATTGCCCCCTATGGCCGGTAACATGTCGTGATAAGGCAGGCTTCTCATTGCTCTGAGCAGAAAGGGCGCTTTGTCATGGATTTTCATGGCACTGGTGACATTTAACAAGGTGCCTTGACCTTGCGGAATCAGATGCATCCCGCCTTTGACAAACTGCAAATCCCCACCCACCGCATCAAACTGATTTTCCAGACTGTTGGGATAGTCAAAACGCAGCTTAAAATCGAAGGGAATATTGATCACCCCCAATCCGACTGAAATTTTGTAATCTGCATCAATGGTGTTGGGTTTAATTTTTTTCAGGTCGATCTCTTCAATCTGGCGTGGAAAAAGCTCTTGATAAGCCGGCGCACTCAGCCAGTGCTGCATCTGTTGCGGTTTTTTTGCAAAGTACTGATAGCTGCTGCTAAAACGCAAGCTTTCCAGACCGTGCGGATAGGGCACCTTGCTGGAGGGCAAGATAAAAGAAACCGGTTCCTGGGACAGTTGGCTCAGTGTGGCAATTTTTTGAACCTGGTTCGAGCTTAATGGGGCTTCGGGTAATTCTCCAGCTTTCAAGCTGTGGTAACTCGGTGTTTTAAAGTGCTGTTGCAGGGCTTCGAGTAAAAAAGCGTTGGTGCCAGAGGGAATGCCGAGTTTGGCCTCCGGAAGTGCATTCAAAATGCTGCTGAATAAAAAGCCTTTGGGATGGTTTAAGTCGCCCCATTGGGTCACGGTAATTAAGGTTTTATTGTTGCCTAAATCAAACCATTCAATTTTGCCTGCACCATAAGGAATAGGCGCATCCAGGACAAGGGTTGAAATACTGTTCGCCGTTAAATGGTGCTGCATCAGCACATTTTCTTTAAAGTTTAATATTGGAATGGGTGTAGGGATGGACACCTGATATTTCATCTGGGTAATGTTGCCTTGTTGCTCAACGACCTTTGCTAACTTTAAGGTCGGAAATAGCCCCTTATACCCGTTATAGTTGCTTAAAAGCCGCGCTACGTTTTGGCTGCTGGCGGGTACCACTACTGCACCGGTATAAAACTTGCCACTGATACTGTGCGGATTTTTAAAGGTCGGTAAAGTAATTGCCTGTGCCGGATGGGCGTAAATCAAAATACGGTTTGCGGTTAAGTCAGCCAGAAGTTGGGTCTTTCCCTGGAATACACTCAGACTACTGGGAATCTGTTCTTTCCATGGAATGATCTTTGCCGAGACCTGCGTGCCGAGCAGGCAGCACAGCAGCAGCAAACCGCATTTATTTTTATTGTTTTGCATTTCACATCCTGTTTATGCTTTTTAAGTGAATGATGATGTTTTAATCAATTTCAAAACGGTTGTGAAGCAAACTTATGTAATTTAGCTTGTAATGAGCCGAGCAAAAACAATAAGGAAAAGGCCGAATCTGGTGTAATATCTAGCACAATTGTTCGAATAATTTGATGATGAATCATGTCAGAGACCAAGCCTGCTGTATCGGTACGTTATTTTTTAAATCTGGAAGAATCACAAGACGGTTTTGCGCTTGCGACGTTTGGTAAAAAGCAGATTAGCCGTTTTATTACCCCCTTCGTAAGTATCGGAATTATTATTTGGGGTTTTTACCTCGGCTTTAATGGCGTGGGTCGCTATTATGTTGCGCTCGGTGCTTTCTTTTTAATTTTGCAGCTGATTATGCGTTACTGGTTTTTACCAATGATGTTTAAGCGTCAATTTGTAAAATACCAGCTTGGTAAAAGTGAACAAGGCATCGAATTGTTTCAGGATCATGCGGAAATTTATGCCAATGGTCGTAAACAGATGTTTAACTATAGCGACGTGCAAAAATTTGCTACAGGTAAACTGACGTACATGATTGAATTGAAGAACCGTACCGTGGTGGTTGTGCCGAAACGTGCTTTTGAACACTCTGCCGAGCAAACCGTATTTGAAAATACATTTAAAAAGTAAGCCTGAAATAACCTAACAGTGAAATAAAAAGGGAAGATCATGAGTACACGTCCATCGAAGATTGTCTGTGTCGGCCGTAGCTATGCGGACCATGCCAAAGAATTAGGCAATGCCATTCCTGATCGTCCGGTTTTGTTTATCAAGCCACCGAGTGCCTTAATGGCATTGCAAGAGGGGATTTCATGGAACCCGGCTTGGGGTAATTGTCACTATGAATGCGAACTCAGCCTGCGGATTGACCGTACTTTAAAGGCGGAGACCGATCCGGCTAAAGCGCTGGAAGCTGTGGGTGCGGTAACTTTGGGCCTGGATTTAACCTTGCGTGACTTGCAGGATGACCTGAAAAAGAAAGGTCAGCCTTGGGAACGTGCCAAAGCATATGATGGTTCATGCCTGTTGGGTGACTGGGTTGAGCTTTCAGAAGTGAAAGACTGGAAAGATGTACATTACACCTTGCATGTGAATGATGAGCTGCGTCAAAAAGGCGATACATCTTTGCTGATTTTTGATATTGCGACTTTACTTGCTGATATCAGCCAGGTCTTTACCCTGGAAGAAGGGGATGTGGTGATGACAGGTACACCGGCGGGTGTGGCTGCATTGCAATCAGGCGATCAACTCACCATGACGTTGCAAGGTCAGAGCCAGGATTTTGTCTGGAAAACCTTTGTTTAATAAGTAAAAAGATTGAATAAAAAGGCTGCTTAAATGCGGCCTTTTTAAGTTCTGAATTTTTTCATGACGGTCAGTTTGCATGACTGGATCAGACATTTTTGTTCGCTCATACCTCCGCGTAGTCATTGAAAAAGCCTTCATATGTGAAGGCTTTTTTATGGCATCGTCAACGTCAGTTAACGCTATTTCTTTTCAAAAATAGCGGACAGGGGAATGGATAGTTTTGCAGCCAGATAATCATCAGATTCAACCAGTGCGGGTCCGAGTCTTTGTATCCATTCATCATCCGGACGGATATTGGCAACATCTTTGCTGCGTGGAAGCGGGTAGGGTAACTGTTTATAAAAACTCCAGAAATCCACCTGAGCCAGATTGCGCGCGAGAATGTATTGATCATCGTCGGTACGTTTCACCAGATTTTGCTTTTCCAGCATCAGTACATAACCTGGCCAGCGTCCAATTTCATCACGACCCAAAACCAGCAGCGCTTCTTCATCTGAAACCGTTTCGCCAATTTGCTGCTTTCTATAAAACAGCTCAAGCACGTCTAACAGCATGATTACCGGATGACGCTTCTGTTCTTTACCTGAATTAAACGCAGTCAGGCCATAACTGATTTCGACCCCCAGCAAAACAATGTTCCAGGACAGGAAAATCCATAACAGGAAAATCGGGATGGCTGCAAAAGCGCCATAGACAATTTCATAACTGGTAAAATTTGACATGATGACGCCAAACAGATTCTTCAATAATTCAAACACGACTGCACTGAATGTACCGGCAATCAAGGCGGCTTTAATTGGGACGCTACGGTTGGGAATGGTCCAGTTTAAAATAAAGAACCCCAAAATGGTCAGGACAAAGGAAATGCCCCACAAGATAAATTCGCCGTTGACCTCATAACCGGCAAAATTATTGCTGAGTACATTTAATGAAGCCACAGTCGATGAAATAGCAAAAGCACTGCCTAACAGAATTGGACCGAGGGAAATAATGGTCCAGTAACGCATAAATCCAATGATTCCACCTCGCGTTTCCTGAACCCGCCAAATCCGGTTAAACACGGTCTCGATACTGGAAAGCATCATAACTGTAGTCACAAACAGAAATAAAATACCAATCACGGTCAGGTTGCTGGATTTATCGGTAAAGGCATTAAAGGCCTTGTCAAAGGCGATGGTGGTTCGGGGCAGAAAATGGCTGTAAATCAGTTGTTGTAATTGCTGTCTTGCTGGTTCCAGAGCTTTAATGGAAGAAATGATTACCAGAAAAACCGTCAGCATGGGAACTACTGCAAACAGCGTGGTATAAGTCAGAGAAGCTGCCTGATCACGACAACGATCGGCTTCAAAACGTCTGATAACAAATAAAGCAAATTGAAACCAGGTCTCATTATAAAAAGGAAGTTTTTTTAAATACTTTTCTAACATAGTGATGAAGTCTCAATTTTTTTAGTCGTCTTTATGAATTTTCAATACCAAGCTTAACCAAAAAATGGGAAAAATACCGTATAGTTTTCTCTTTTGGCTTTGTTTATAAAAATTATGCAGTCTTATGTCCTTGTTTTATATTACAGCAAATATGGTTCAACCAAAGAAATGGCGCATTTAATTGCCAATGGAATTGAATCTACAGGTATGGCGATAAAAATTCGTACGGTGCCTAATCTATCCACTGTGGTGAAACAGGCTGAACCGAGTATTCCGGAGGAAGGGGATATTTATTGCACCTTGGATGATTTGGCCAATTGTTCAGGTTTGGCTCTGGGCTCGCCTACACGGTTTGGCAATATGGCCTCCGAGATGAAATATTTTTGGGATCAGACCACCAGTCTGTGGCTGAATGGCGCCTTACATCAGAAACCGGCCTGTGTCTTTACATCTTCAGGTTCTATGCACGGCGGGCAGGAAAGTACATTGCTGACTATGCTTCCGCCCCTGTTTCATCATGGCATGATGATTATGGGTCTGCCGAATGCCAACCCGGCATTATCCAATACCAAATCGGGTGGTACGCCGTATGGAGCAAGCCATGTGAGTGGTCCGCGCCATGATTTGGGACTGAGTCAGGATGAAAAAATCCTGTGTGAAGAGCAGGGTAAGCGCTTGGGTGATGTGGTTAAAAAATTGCAGGCAAGCTGATTTTTTTATTGAGAAACTGGGTTCAACTCACCCTGTTCTTAAAATATAGAGATAAAAAAGACCATTCTAAAAATGAATGGTCTTTTTTATTGCAACTTAAAGTTTAAGTATCTGAATGCTTATGCTTTTTCTTTAAAGCGATGCTTGCATTTCAAGCATTTATAATCCAGGAACACATTTTTATCGATAATGACTCCGGCTTTTTTACCGAAAATATTACCGAGTACCCCGCCTGTCACCCCTACGGCAATGGCACCTACAAAGGTGCCTACAGTGCCACCGAAAATCACTCCTAATGGTCCGGCAATTGCCCCAATCGCTGCGCCTGTGGATGCGCCTGTTGCAGCCCCACCGACTGTTCCTGCGGTTGCTCCGGCTGAGGTCATTAAAATTCCACTAATGGTCTTTAAATTCTTTTCATGATCACGTTTTTCAACTTCAGTCGATCCACATTTAGGACATTGCATAGAGTTTTCCATCAACAAGTTAGCTTGACCGATCTTGGGCTATATGGAATAGAAAGGGCTTCAAGGTCAGCGGGTATTTATGACATGTTGCTACAGTATGTCTGTTCTACATCTGGATGTCAGGAACATTTCATACCAACCTGATTCTAGTGGAAATAAAGTCAAAACAGTTTATCTGAGTTGTAAACACATTCATTCTTCATCGAATAGGGGGGCGGATGGGTTTTTAAGTATTCATCAGCTCTAAAAGCATGAGCAATTACTTTGTTCTCTAGGTTCTGCAACTTCAAGCAGGGTGAGGCTGCCCCGGTCCTCTGTTCAAGTTTCATTTTAAGTGTGCTTGGGTTCAATTCTATGGAGGCTGGGAGGGGAAATACCGATTTGAGGAATAGAGGCAAAAAATTACCTTTATCTCAGGGTTTCTTTATAAATAGATTTAACTGTGATTGATTAATTATATTTTTAATAAAATATGATGGAAATCACACTTAGAAAGAAGTCCTCATAAAATCGAAATTTACCATTCTATAAAATAAGTGAAGAACATAATTTCACGCTTTATTAGCGAAATTATTTATTACTTTTTAGATAAAAAATATATTATTTTAATCAAGTTTGTTATGTGAATTTTATATTCAAAAAATTTTTATATAATGATTTATTACAAATCACAAATAAATAACAAATCCTTATTTTTATAATATAAAACAAATGGATAATTTTTTGTAAAAAACAGAAAAAATGTGAATCTGGATAAATATTGCCTTTTATTTTTTTTATGTGATTTAATTTTACTTAGATTTATTAAAACTTATTTTAGTCAAAGATAAATTAACATCTCAGGTCAGAGGGCTTCAAAGATTATGAGAATATTAATGATCAATCTGGGTTTATTTTGTTACTGTTTTCTGAACACTGCTTATGCTACATCGGATGAATGGAGTCAGCGCTGGAAATCATCAAGTGCCCGTTCCAATGAGAATCTGGTGCAGGCAAATCTGATCGAGCTCAAGGATTCCGATTATTATTCCGGCTTGGGAAAAACCATCATCAATAGTACCCATACCCGCTCTATCGGTACGGTAAATACCCCGACCAACAATATCAATATCAGTGGTGCAAATAACGACATAGACATTTCCAGTGATACTGCGAATGACGGGACTTTAAATTCGACGACTACTCAAAATAATCCGCAATGCCCTAACTTAAGCACCCCATCGGGAGACTCGCTATGCTGAATTTTCCGTTCACCCAAAACAGCAGATCTTCTGGGGGGTATCTATGTCCTGTTTGGTTATTTACTTTCGGGCCGAATCGGCTTGCCATTCTCAAGCAAGAAGCCGTTCAGCCTGGTACAGGAGCCTGAGATGAATAAACAGGACTTGATTAAATCCATCAGCAGGAAACAGAACTCATCTTCTTTAGGTAAGACAGATGACCGGAAGGATAAGAAAGACCAGCAAGAGGGAGAGACTTCAATGCTGGAGGATGTCCGCCCCGAAGTGGTCGAGAATTACTGGTCAATCACGCAGCTTGATTAAAAGCACTATGAAAATGGGCTCGCTCCCATGATCAGAAGAAGTACTTAGCGAGAGGTGCTTCAAAACGTGAAAAGGAAGAACAGCTATGAAAAAAACTGTTAAAACAATCGCCTTATCCGTCGCCTTCCTGACCGGTGCAGGCATGGCAAATGCTCAAGACACGGAAGTGGCTGTAGATACGGGTCTGGAAACGGCTCTGGCTACTTTATCCCAGCAGGTCACCAATGGCTCTGCGCTTAACCTTGCAGTCAATACAGCGGATATTAATGCAAGCGTCAACACAGAGGGAGGTTTTGATGCTGTCAATAATTTTGAAAACACCATAGAGACCTCGGCCCTGGGTGCTGTAAATACAGGTAATCTCGCTGTGGAGCAAGGCAGCCTGAGTGCTCTCAGTACCGGTACACTCAATGCAACGCTTGAAGATCAACAAAGTCAATTGGAGTCGTTGACCGATACTGAGAGCGATTCGTCATCACAGATCGAAAGTGCGCTTGGTCAAAGTCTTGATGCCAGCTTTAATGAGGAGTTGAATCAAACCTTGAGCAATTACAGTGTAGCCAATGTCGCCTTTAACTCCGGCGCTATTGACGCATCTGTAAATACAATCACAGAAGGAACCGAGAATAATATCAACGGTATTAAAACTTCTGCCATTGGTGCGGTGAATACAGGTAGCATCACCGTAACCGTAAAGTAACCCCGTTTGCAACATGACTAAAGGTTTAACTATTGGTAAATAGTTAGGCCTCTTTTTTAAATAAATTATTGATTTAATTGATAAGAATAAAATCATTAACCTATTCTGGGGGCAGATTCCTTTTGCACGGGACGGATGGGGAAGACGAAATTACCTATGCCCAGCTTTTTTGTATTTGATTAATCAATTGAATCAGCCAGATCAAGGCTGCTATTCATTCCTGCCCCCGGCTTTATGGCTGGGGTGGAGGCATTTTTTGAAATGGAAATCATCCTGCTAAAAAAATTTATCTTTCTACCAGAATTACTTTATAAATACGCTTAACTGTGATTGGTTAATTATATTTTACTAAAAAAGTAGAAGTGCGTCACATTTTAGTAGGAGTTCCAATAAAATCAAAGTTTACAACTTTCTAAAATTGAAAATGCTTTCATAATTGCAGTTTTGGTGTATGAGATTTTGATTTTTTTAATATATAAAAAATATTATTTTAATTAAAATTTTGATGTAAATTTTAATTTTAAAGAATTTTTACATAATGATTTCTTACAATTTAAAAATAAACAATAATTAACAATTTATTAATTATAACAACAAGATAATTTGTTATATTAAACGTAATACATGTAAAACCTCATAAATTTTGCCTTTTGTTTTTTTTATGTGATTTAATATTTTTAATATAAATTAAACCTTACTAATTAGAAAATAAATAAACATCCT
>NZ_FMYO01000001.1 GCF_900096895.1 Acinetobacter kookii
TCAAAGTTAAGATGATGGTGTGACAATTTTATATACTCCATAAACCTTTTAAATTAATTAGGTGGTTTATGTCGCACTTCAAGTTTTACTCTGCCCTCAGGAAATCCTGTTTGATAACGCTAAAACGATCATGATTGAACGGGATGCCTATCAGGAGGGGCAGCAAAAATGGAATCCCAAACTGCTCGACTGCGCTAAGAAGTACAGCTTTCGTCCTCGCGTATGTAAGTCCTATCGTGCACAGACCAAAGGCAAAGTTGAACGCTTTAATGGATACCTCAAATCAAGCTTTATTGTGCCATTGAAAGCAAGCCTGAAGACTTCGGGTTTACTGTTAGATGTTAATGTCGCCAATGCCCACATTGGCCGGTGGCTGCATGAAACCGCCAATCAGCGGATTCATGCCACCACGCAAGAAAAACCGGCTGTTCGACTGCAACAGGAGCAGCAAAAATTTACGCCATTACCGCAATCAGATACGGGTTCTGGCACTGTACCTGTTGCAGCAGCACAGCATGTCATGCCCTACGAGAGTTTGCAGCATCCCTTATCGGTATATGACCAGTTGCTGGGAGTTTCCTGATGAATCTGCAATACGACCGTATAGAGCAACTTTGCCAAAAGCTCAATCTGCCTGCCATCGCATCACAATGGTCACATCATGCACAACAAACATTAGGTCAAGATGGAAGTTATGCCGACTTTGTTGAAGCGATCTTGACGCATGAATATGCTGCCAGGCAACAGCGCAGCCAGCAGGTACTGATGAAACTCTCAGGCCTGCCTCAAGTCAAAACCCTGGAAGACTATGATTTTAATTATGCCCTAGGGGCCCCTAAATCACAGGTGATTGAACTGTTCAATCTGAGCTTTATTGCTAGAGCAGAAAATGTGGTGTTTCTCGGGGCTAGCGGAGTAGGAAAAACGCACTTATCTATGGCATTAGGCTATAAGGCCATCATGAACAACATTAAGATCAAGTTCATTACCGCAGCGGATTTAATGCTGCAACTAAGTACAGCCTATCAGCAAGGTAAACTGAAAACTTATATGCAACGCGTGATACTCGCCCCGAAATTACTGATTATCGATGAAATTGGTTATTTACCCTTTGGACGTGAAGAAGCGAATCTATTCTTTAACGTGATTGCCAAGGGTTATGAAAAAGCCAGTACGATATTGACGAGTAACTTACCCTTTAGCCAATGGTCCAAATCCTTTGCAGATGATGTCACGTTGACCGCTGCGATGTTAGATCGGTTATTGCATCACTGTCATGTGGTACAAATATCGGGTGAGAGTTATCGTTTGAAGATAAAAAAGAATAGGGATTCAACCTCAGGTTGAAACTTAATACGAAATCAAGGGGGTCAATTTTACTTTGCCATTTGTAAGGTAAAAGGGGGGCAATTTTAGAATGCCGTTGACAACGGCAAAGCTGTAGTAATGGCATAGATACACCTTGCAGCGACAAACTAGGTGTCAAAGCTGGGTAAGTGAATTACTAGACTTCACTGTATTTAGTTCTCAATTTTAAATTTTATTAAAGGAAGTATGAAAATCATACTTCCTTTTCAATCTGTTTCACAATAAAACTTTAGAGTTGAAGCAACAGATCAAATCTAAATCAGATTTGAAAAATAATTACGGTGGATACTGTCCTGTGGTAATAACTCTAATAAACGCTGTACCGCATCAATTCGGTCATGTGTTTGTCCAATAATTCTTAATAATTGATCGATATCCTTTATTTGATAGATCAACTGGCTCAAACGGGCATCAAAACAATGTCTCCAAGTGCTGAGTAAAGGGCTTTCTGATTTAGAGAGAAAGCTACCTTTATATAGTGAGAATGTACTGGAAATAAGATTTGCATTTAATGATTGTTCAGCACATAAAAAATCACATTGGACTTCACAACTAAGCCTATAAATGCGAGCCTCAATTGAATGAGGTAATAGGCTACGAAGTTGTGAAAGCTCAGCCTTTAGGGTTTTTAGGCTGACACTACGCTCACCATAAAGGGCATAGTGTAACTCTTCTAAGCCAATTCCATGGGGATGCAAAGCTAAAATGCAAAGTATTTCAATTTGACGGTGACTCAAGTTTAAAGTTTGCCCATTAAATTGAACCCAAGGCGAACCTAGCGCTTTAATGTATAAAAAATTTTTCTGTTCAAATTTTATGGCACGCTGTATTAAGTCTGCACAGCGTTCCACAGCAAGAATGCCTAGAGGGGTATGTTTTTTATATTTTGTGGAAAGATTGATAATGCCATGAAATTGACCTGAAGTCGGATCCCAGATAGGTGCTGCATAACAGACCCAATCACGAACGCTGTCCATTTGGTTTTCATGAGAATAGACGCAACTTGATATTTGGCTGTTTAACGCCATACCAATCGCATTGGTTCCAACTGCCTGTGTAGACCAATGTCCGCCCTCAATAAAATGAACTTGTTCAGCAGAAGAAAGCATCGCTGAACTACTCCATGTCCACAAGAGAGTCCCGTGATGATCTGTAAGACCAATCGCCATATCTGAATCATTTGCTATTTTGAGTAAATCTGCATAATTATGCTGAATAGAACGGCGGAATAAAGACGTTTTATCTTCTTGAGGCAATGCTAAAACAGGGGCAGCATGCACAGTAGTTTGATTAATTAAATGGGTTGTTTGCAGCTTTTTTGCAGGTGCTGTATTGAACAGGTTCATATCATATTCCTTTATGATGAGACTGTAATATTTTAAAACTTTAGAAATAAGCTTCCAAATTTATAGTGATTTACGTCATTTCTTCTTGCTTCGATTTTAAATGCTTTTATCTTTGCTTGATTAAATCATATCTTTTGGCTTTACCAGTCCTTGAGTTACTTTAAAAGGGTTCTTATGGGCTGAAAATGACTATTTCCATCTGAAATGTTAATAAACGTAACCGTCATATTTATCAATGAAGCATGTAAATAATGAAAAGTCATTCACGTATATATGGGGCAGGTACAGACTCTCCATAATACTGACGGTCTGCAAAATAACTTGATCGTACTAATGGCGCACTCCAAATATTTTTAAACGCTAAGCGCTCTCCATGTGTTTGATAATGCTTAAACTCTTGCAACGTAACAAAACGATGAATTGGCGCATGAGACTTAGATGGCTGTAAGTATTGACCGATTGTGACATAGTCAACGTGGTAATCTTTCAAATCATTTAATAAGACAATAACCTCAGCCTCGACTTCTCCTAAACCGACCATCAAACCGCATTTGGTTGGAATATCGGGACAGTAGTGTTTAAATTTCTTGAGTAAATCCAATGAATGCTGATAGTTAGAGCCTGGTCGCATAGCTTTATACAGACGTGGCACGGTTTCAATATTATGATTAAAAACATCAGGTGGGTTTTGGCTCAGAATCTTCAGGGCAATATCTGCACGACCACGAAAATCAGGAACCAAAATTTCTATCAGAGTCTCTGGACTGGTTTGACGAATTTCTCGAATGCAATCTGCAAAATGCTGTGCACCACCATCTTTTAAGTCGTCTCGATCAACAGAAGTAATCACGACATACTTTAAGTTTAGATTCTTGACTGTTTCAGCCAGATGCTTTGGCTCATTAGTATCTAGGATATTAGGACGACCATGTGCGACATCACAGAATGGGCAGCGTCGAGTACAAATATCTCCCATGATCATAAACGTTGCAGTCCCTCCGCTAAAGCATTGTGGCAAATTGGGGCAGGCCGCTTCTTCACAAACCGTATGTAGTTCCTGTTGTCGTAATAAATCCTTAATGATTTGAACTTCCTCAGGTTGACTAATTTTAGTCCGAATCCATTCTGGCTTTTTCGGTGTCGTTTCCGTTGGAACAACTTTAATTGGAATACGCGCCATTTTTTCAGCGCCACGTAGCTTCTTTCCAGTTAATACTGTGTTATTTAAATCCATTACAAACACTCCATCATTTAAAATAATTAATATATACCCTGATATTAAATAAACTGATTTAAATGGATTAATAATATTAAAACAGGGCAAAAAACTTATCATATAAAACAAAGGTTGGTTAAAGGTTTGTTTTTGTATGTGATTGAACTATTGTAAAATTTTACAAAAATTTTTAATTTCATAACCTTCTGTTTTTAATATTTATCTCATCTTTTTATGGATTATATTTTTTTAGTCTAATATGAAATTAAGTAAAAATATTCTTATATAAATATACGATTTAAAAATCCAATTATTCAATTTTGGATTTTCTTTTAAGCGTAGTAAATAAGGAACAAAGATATGCAATTAACGGAAGAGCAATTGCTAGCAGCATACAAAAGAATGCGCGACATTCGTGAATTTGAGGATCGACTTCACGATGAAAACAATACAGGTGATATCCCAGGTTTCATCCATCTCTATAGCGGTGAGGAAGCTGTTGCAGTAGGGATTTGTGAAAATTTAACAGATAAGGACTTCATTACATCAACACATCGTGGTCACGGACATTGTATTGCTAAGGGCTGTGACATTCACGCCATGATGTTAGAAATTTTTGGCAAAGATGATGGTTTGTGTCGTGGTAAAGGCGGCTCAATGCACATTGCGGATTTAGATAAAGGCATGCTCGGTGCAAACGGTATTGTAGGTGGTGGTCCACCTTTGGCTATTGGGGCAGCTTTAAGTGCTAAAACACTCAAAAATGGTGGGATTGGTCTATCTTTTACCGGTGATGGCGGTTCAAATCAGGGCTTAACTTTTGAAGCCATTAATATGGCTGTTGTGTTAAAGCTTCCTGTCATTTTTGTTTTTGAAAATAACGGTTTTGGTGAAGGTACTGCACATGATTATGCCGTAGGCAGTAAAGATATTGCAGGCCGAGCAGCAGGTTTTGGCTTACCCGCTGAAAAAGTAGATGGAACAGACTTTTTTGCTGTGTATGAAGTTGCACAAAAAGCCATTGAACGTGCCCGCCGTGGTGAAGGCCCGAGTGTGATTGAAACGGTAACCAACCGATTTTATGGACATTTTGAAGGTGATCCAGGGCTTATCCGTTCTAAAGAAGAACTGGATTATGTCAAAGAACATAAAGATCCATTGAAAATATTCCGCGAAAAAGTCAAAGACAAAATTGACGAAGCCAAGCTCGATGCGATTGACGCTCAGTCTAAAGCCAATGTAGACGATGCCGTTGCAAAGGCACGCGCAGCTAAGTACCCAGAAGTCTCTCAGTTACTTACTGATGTTTACGTCTCTTACTAAAGGAATAGTAGAAAAATGCCAAATAAAAGTTATCGAAACGCGATTAAAGAAGCAATTGAATTAGAAATGCGCCGAGACCCAAGTGTCATTGTGGTCGGTGAAGATGTTCGTGGTGGGCATGGTGGCAAAAATACCGATGACAATAAACTGGAAGGTTTTGGCGGTGTACTTGGTGTAACCAAAGGCTTATGGACTGAATTTGGTTCTGAACGAGTCATTGATACGCCAATTACAGAATCAGCGATTATTGGTATGGCGGCAGGGGCTGCTGCAACGGGTTTAAGACCTGTAGCAGATTTAATGTTTATGGATTTTTACGGCGTGTGTTATGACATGCTGTATAACCAAGCGGCTAAATTCCGCTATATGTTTGGTGGCAAAGCCAAAGCGCCACTCGTTGTACGAGGCATGATCGGTGCAGGTTTTTCCGCAGCAGCGCAGCATTCTCAGTCGCCATATAACGTGTTTGCCTCAGTGCCTGGTTTAAAAGTGGTGGTGCCTTCAAGTGCCTATGATGTAAAAGGGTTGTTGATTCAAGCCATTCGAGATGACGACCCAGTAGTCTTTTGTGAACACAAGTTGTTGTACGACATTAAGGGCGAAGTGCCAGATGAGTCCTACACTATTCCTTTTGGTGTCGCAAATTACACCCGTGAAGGCACAGATATCACCATTATAGCCTTAAGTTTGATGGTGCATCGTGCCAATGAAGTCGCTGATAAGCTCGCAAAAGAAGGCATTTCGGTTGAAGTGGTTGACCCTAGAACCATTTCACCATTAGACGAAGATGGCATTTTAGAGTCAGTAGCTTCAACAGGTCGTGTGGTGATTGTAGATGAATCAGCAGCACGTTGTGGTTTCGGACATGATGTGGCTGCGCTTATTGCCCAGAAAGGCTTTCATTATCTTAAAGCACCAATCGAATTAGTCACTCCACCACACTCACCCGTACCATTTTCACCAGTACTAGAAAAAGAATGGCTACCTAGTGTAGAACGCATCGAACAGGCTGTACGCAAGACGTTGGAGGCTTAGGATGAGCGAAATTAAAACTTTAGAAATCCCAAAATGGGGTTTGTCCATGGAAGAGGGTACGATTGCCCAATGGCTGATTCAGGAAGGTACCCAATTTAGTAAAGGACAGGAAATTTGTGAAATTGAAACCACAAAAATCGTCAATGTATTGGAGGCACCTTTTGATGGCCTGCTACGAAAAATTATTGCTAACGATGGTGACACACTGGTCGTAGGTGGAATCATTGCAATTTGTGCAGACGCTCAAGTTTCCGATGCAGAAGTTGAAGCATTTGCACAGTCTTTAGGTGGAACACCTGCTGTAACTGAAAATAAAGCGGTAGCAGCGGTTCCTGAAAAAGTCGATGTGGCTCAAGTTGAAACCAAAGTACAAGCTGCTCCTAAACAGAACAGTGTTGGTAATGGATCAAAAGCGGTGACTCAGGGCGGATATTCTATTCCTGATGAGTTACAAGGCTACCAACAAAGCGATGATATTTTTGCAACGCCACATGCCTTGAAATTGGCTGAAAAGCATAATGTAAACTTGGCTCAGATTACGGGTTCTGGACGTGAAGGCCGTATCAGTGTTCAAGATATTCAGGCCGCAGTTCAAGCTGCTGGTGGTTCTTGGCCAGATGTACGTCATCAAGCTAGTACGAAAGCCGCGAAATCTAAAGCAGATGATAGTGATGTTCTAGCAACACCTGTTGCTCGCCGTTTGGCAAAACAATGGGGCATTAATTTGCATGATTGTCGTGCATCGGGTTCACGTGGACGAGTCTGTAAGGAAGATGTTGAAGCTGTATATCAACGGGAAAATCCTGTACAAGCTCAACATACTGAGTATGCGCATCCAACAGAGTCAGCAAAATTCACCACCGTAGCTATGAATGGTATGCGTAAAGCAATCGCTGCACGGCTACAAGCGGCAAAACGCAATGCACCACATTTTCGCTTAACGATAGACTTAAATGTTGAGTCGGTTCAGGCTTTGCGTCAGCAAATTAACAGTACTGTACCGCAAGTCAAACTGTCCATTAACGATATGCTGATTAAAGCTGCTGCTGCTGCACTGATTAAAGTTCCACAAGTTAATGTTCAGTTTGATGAAGAGAATCAGCAGATTTTACAGTTTGAACAGGCTGATATTTCGGTTGCTGTAGCCATCGAAAATGGACTGATCACGCCAATTATTAAAGCAGCGAACCGTAAATCTTTGGCGCAAATTTCCAATGATATGCGTGATCTGGCGACACGTGCCAAAACTGGAAAATTGGCACCTGATGAGTTTCAAGGGGGCAGTTTCAGTATTTCCAATTTGGGAATGCTGGGTATTCAACAGTTTGATGCCATTATTAACCCGCCTCAAGGTGCAATTCTAGCCTTAGGTGCAGCAGAGAAACGTGCTGTAGTTGAAAATGATGAGATTGTTGTTCGTGAAATGGTGACCGCAACATTGTCTTGTGATCATCGTGTCATTGATGGTGCGTTGGGTGCTCAATTCTTATCGGCATTTAAGCAGTTTGTCGAAAATCCTGCATTAATTTTGGTGTAGGAGGAATAGTCATGTCAGATACACAATTTGATCTTGTGGTTATTGGTGCTGGTCCTGGAGGATATGTCGCTGCGATTCGCGCAGCGCAACTGGGATTAAAAACGGCAATCGTTGAAAAACAACACTTAGGCGGAGTATGTCTTAATTGGGGATGCATTCCAACCAAGGCATTATTGAGCGGGGCTGTGCTTGCGCAGCAGTTCAAACATGCAGGGCAGTTTGGCTTTACGCTTAACGCGATTGATTTTGATATTCAAAAACTGGTCCATCATAGCAGACAGGTTTCTGAGCAACTGGTGCAAGGTATCGGTCAACTATTGAAAAAAAATCAAATCACTGTTTTTAACGCAGCAGCCCAGTTTATTGCCAAAGAGCAATTAGAGCTTACAGATGCGAATGGTCAAAAACAGCAGATTTCTGCACCGCATATTATTGTCGCAACAGGTGCACGTGCGGCCAATTTGCCTCATATTCCTGTAGATGGCCATCAGGTCTGGAGTTATAAAGAGGCTTTAGTTCCGGAACAATTACCAAAATCTTTACTGGTCATTGGTTCGGGGGCTATAGGCAGTGAGTTTGCAAGCCTATACCAAGACTTAGGCTGCCAAGTTACCTTGGTTGATATTGCAAAGCAGATTCTCCCTAGCGAAGACATTGAAGTTGCGAAGTATGTACAAAAGCAATTTGAACAGCAGGGTATGCAGGTTTTAACCGAAGCGACTGTAAAAAAAATAGAAACTGATCAGGCTCAAGTACATTGTCATATTGAAACTGCCACAGGTGTGCAAATCATTACTGTTGAAAAGGTGCTTTCAGCTATTGGCGTGAAACCGAATGCTGAAAATCTTGGCCTAGAAGCTTTGGGAGTTGAATTTGAGAATGGTTTTATTAAAGTCGACTCATGGTGTAAAACCAATGTAGTGGGCATTTATGCAATTGGTGATGTCGCAGGTGCACCGTGTTTGGCACACAAAGCCAGTCATGAAGCCATTCTTTGTGTGGAGAAAATTGCAGGCCTAAGTCATGTACATGCTTTAGATCGTACACAAATTCCGGGCTGTATCTTTACCCATCCACAAGTGGCCAGTATTGGTTTGACAGAACAGAAAGCGAAAGCTACGGGCTTGAATATCAATGTGGGTAAGTTTCCTTTACAAGCGAATGGTAAAGCATTGGCTTTGGGCGATAGCGCAGGATTTATTAAAACCATTTTTAGTCAGGAAACGGGTGAATTGTTGGGTGCTCACATGGTTGGACATGAAGTCACCGAACACATTCAAGGTTTTGCCATCGCGAAATACCTAGAAGCTACAGATGAAAGCTTAGCGCAGGTCATTTTCCCTCATCCTACTTTGTCTGAGGCGATGCATGAGTCGGTCTTGTCGGCGATGCAACGTGCAATCCATATTTAAGGAGTCGCAACATGCCTAGAGGTTTAAACAACAAAGTTGCTTTAATTACGGGTGCGGCACAAGGCATTGGACGTGGTATTGCCTTACGTTTAGCACAAGAAGGTGTTCATATTGCCTTGGTCGATCTTCATCAAGAAAAGTTAAATACTGTTCAAAAAGAGGTTGAAGCCTTTGGCGTAAAAGCCACCACATTTATTGCGGATATTTCAGATCCAATACAAATCATTGACGCTATTAATCATGCAGAATCGACACTTAATGGTTTTGATATCATGATTAATAATGCAGGTATTGCACAAGTCAAAGCTTTGGCAGAAGTAACGCCGAGTGAATTTAACCAAATTATGAACATCAATGTCGGTGGTGTACTTTGGGGGATTCAAGCCGCAGCAAATAAATTTAAACAACGCCAACAGGCTGGAAAAATTATTAATGCATGCTCAATAGCAGGTCATGAAGGTTTTGCTTTACTCGGTGTTTATTCGGCAACTAAATTTGCAGTTCGTGCATTGACGCAAGCTGCGGCTAAAGAATATGCCAGTGCTAAAATTACGGTAAACAGCTATTGTCCAGGTGTTGTTGGTACAGACATGTGGGTCGAAATAGATCAGCGGTTCTCTGAAATTACAGGTGCACCAATTGGTCAAACGTATAAAAAATATGTAGATGGTATTGCTTTAGGACGTGCTGAAACACCAGATGACGTGGCTGCATTAGTTGCATTTTTAGCCAGCGAGGATGCAAACTATATTACAGGTCAGTCTATTTTGACAGATGGTGGAATGGTTTACCGTTAATATCAACATAAGGAATACACAATGAAAGCAGCTCGTTTTTATGACCGAGGGGATATTCGAATTGAAGATATCCCTGAACCGAAAGTACTTCCAGGCACAGTTGGAATTCAAGTTGCATGGTGCGGTATTTGCGGTACAGATTTACATGAATTCATGGAAGGCCCTATTTTTATTCCACCTTGTGGTCATCCACATCCAATTTCGGGAGAATCTGCACCTGTAACAATGGGACATGAATTTTCAGGCGTAGTTTATGCAGTTGGTGAGGGTGTAGACGATATCCAAATTGGACAACATGTCGTAGTTGAACCCTATATTATTGCGGATTATGTCCCGACTGGCCCCAATGATAAGTATCATTTATCAAAAAATATGAACTTTATTGGTTTAGGCGGACGCGGTGGTGGTCTTTCTGAAAAAATTGCAGTTCAGCGGCGTTGGGTACATCCTATTTCAAATGATATTCCTTTAGACCAAGCAGCATTGATAGAACCTTTATCTGTCGGTCATCATGCCTATGTCAGAAGTGGTGCAAAAGCTGGTGATATCGCACTGGTTGGTGGAGCAGGCCCAATAGGCCTACTTTTATCAGCCATTTTAAAGGCCAAAGGTCTTACGGTTATCATCACTGAACTGAGTGCAAAACGTAAAGAAAAAGCGATAGAGGCTGGTGTTGCCGATTATGTATTGGATCCATCTCAGGTTGATGTGGTAAATGAAGTAATGAAAATTACTCAAGACCGCGGTGTAGATGTTGCTTTTGAGTGTAGTAGTGTGAATAAAGTTATGGATACACTCGTCGCAGCGATGAAACCAACTGGTGTCGTTGTAATTGTTTCTATTTGGAGCCATCCTGCCACGATTAATGTACATAGTGTAGTGATGAAAGAACTAGACATTCGTGGCACGATAGCTTACGTCAATGACCATCAGGAAACTATTCGTTTGGTTGAGCAAGGTAAGATTAATCTAGAACCTTTTATTACCCAACGGATTGCATTAGATGATCTTGTTTCTAAAGGCTTTGAAACATTGATTCATAATAATGAGTCTGCTGTAAAAATTATTGTTCATCCGTAGTAACGCCTAATTTCAAAGACAAATTTGAATAAGCTAGAGATAAACTCTATGTAGCTATTTCTAATATCTTTATCGATAGAGAATGAGTCTGTACGTACAGATTCATTCTCAAATTTACAGTGTTGAGTGCCAGTATGATTTTGATCATAGAGCCTAGTAAAGATAGAAAATAAGTTTTTAAATAAACCATAGGGATATAGACTAAATTTTGCCAGGAGAGTGGTGGCAGTCCACCACCAATTAAAAGGTGTCTACAAAATCATTGGCTATTCAATAAGTTTAGTTTACTGTTTAGTATAAAATATTAGGCTGAGGTTGGGGTTTTGAAAGCTACGATTTCTGTTTGGCTTTTTGGCGTAAGACATACAAATATAAGCTTTCTACTTTTTCACGTGCCCATGGTGTGGTACGTAAAAATCTCAATGATGAACCGTACCGGGTTTGTCGGAGACCAAACTTTCTGAGATGAGACGCATTGCTTCGCAAGACGTAGCGAAGCGTAGTGATCCGATGAAAAAACCTAAATATACCCCTGAAATCAGAGATAGAGCGGTTCAATTATTGATTGAATCTGAAAAAGATTATCCATCAAATTGGGCTGCGATTGTGCCTAAAATTGGTTGCACTCCTGAAACTTTACGAGTTTGGTATCAAAAATATTTAGATCAACAAAATTCAATTAAAGTACAGCAACTTCCATATCAAGAACGTATTAAACAGCCCGAACGTGAAAATAAAGAAGTGCAACGTGCGAATGAAATTCTCCGTAAAGCAGCCACTTTTTTCGCCCAGGTGGAGCTCGAACGCCCACACAAATAATGCTGGATTTCATCCATAACAATAAAGACCTATATGGCGTTAAGGCGAATTGTAAGATTGTACCGATCGCAGCTTCTACCTATTAATTTAATTAAAAATGGGGGTATTACCCCTAGATCTAGTTGATGGGAAGCTTCGCTTCGCAAGGGAACATCAAACAAAGCGAGATCTACATGATTTGCATCATGCTGAATAAATTAAACGAATTTGGAAAGAAAGCTCCGGGCGTTATGGCATTTTAAAAACATCAGACAGCCTATCTAAGAGATTATTTATTGGTCTACTATGATAAGACTAACCCGTTAAGCTAGGTGGCCTAACTTAAATAAAAAAGTCTCCGACAAACCCGGTACAGTTCAGTTAGATGTTCTATTGAATCATAAGCTGAAGCATCAAAACACTCAGGTAACAACGCCTTTAATGACAAATCTACTTTATCAAATATCTTTTTAACACTGGCATAACTTAAAGCAGAGTAGGGAGGCTTTAAAGATGTAAATAAAATTTGTGAAGGAATTTCTTTTCGGATTTCATTTATATAAATTTGAAGAATTCTATAGTCTCGTTCCTGTAGTTTTATTACTCGGTATGAATATTCATTTTTGATTTTTGGTTTTTTTGATCGTTCATCGAACTCATCATCTGTATTTGTAATAATTAAACTAAAGTTATGTTTCTGAATTGATTTTTTAATGGAATTGGTTGTTAGTAGCATGAGTTCACCAATTCTAAGACCATAGTTAAGCATGAGATGTATGATCAGAAAGTTTCTGAGTTGTACGTTTTTAGATCTAAAAGGATTTAATTCATTGTATTTATTAGAATTACTTGGTGAAATAACTGAATACAATCCTTTAATCATTTCCTGATTCATACTCTTAAAATTGTGATTTATCTCACTTTTAATTGTTTTATTAGCTTTTGAAAAATTATTTATAATTTTTTTCTTTATTGTCATGTATTTATTCAAGTTTTCTTTAATTTTTTGAATCTCCTTCAAAGTAAGTTGTGGCTGTGATTGGATGCTTAGGTATTCATCAATCAAAAAGCTGTAAAACTTTAGAAAGGATCTAATTCTATGACCAATTGTCGTGTAATTAGTATGGTCTGTATTTCTTAGCCGAATAAGATTGCTTTCAATTTTTTTATTATTTTCTAAATAGACAATGAAATTATCAATTTCACCTTGAATGATCTCAAAATTGTAGGCTGTCGAGTAGAACGACTCACAAAAGGATGTCGAAAACTTTTCATGCCAAAATTCATACCAAAATTTTATTGCTATCAAATCTGCATGCTGCGTGGATATGCTTTGAAATCTAAGGAACTTCATTGTGTACAGCATGGGGTACAAACATGGACAAGATGAATCCAGATCAAATAAAAGAATAATTTGATTTTCGTTTGAGACTTTCTTTTCTAAATGAATTGTTTTTAAAGCAAACATAGTAAAGTTTATGAAGTATTCTTGAGGTCAACATATCATATTTTATAAGTGAAATAGAAATCACTTAAGTTATTGAATTGTGGTTTAAGTAAGAAGGATATGAAGTTATGATTAGGTGTATCGGATTTAACATAATATACATTATACGAAATCAAATATCTTCGGAACATCCCCAGTATTCCTGACTACTTACTTGTTGCTTAGACAACTTAAACTTATTTATTGAATGAATACACTACAGCTATACCATACTCAGAAAGCTTTATTCTTTTATAGCTCTACGTTCTACATTACACTTCGCCAAGCCATAGCTGCAAATGAACAACTATAACTGTTATATAAATATTTCACTTTTTTGTATCTATAGATGTTCTATTACATCGTCAATAATCAATCTAACAGATAGACAAATTGAGACAGTCTGATGAACAATCAAGAGCCAAAAAAGCAGCAAAAATACGCTGACAGTGAAATTTCAGATAAGGCTTTCAAACGAGCCATTATTTGGTTTGGAATTTACGCTTTATTGTTCTGTATTGGTGTGGCATTTGTGGTTGGTGCAGATAACTCATATCTTCCCTAATTCCTCTATCACTAAATTTATGATCAAGCAGCATATTTAATGAAAACATGCTGCTTTTTAGTTCAATGATATTGAATTTTAGTTTGCATATATTCACCATAAACTGAAAGCTTTTCAAAAATATGTTCTGAATAAAACATATCATCTATCAGCAATTGCGCTTGGTCAAAGCTATATAAATTTAAAATTTTCAGCAACTTGGCATTAATTTTGGAAAATTTTGTACAAAGCTGGATATATTTATCATTTTTATTCTTAAATAATAATTGTAACATATTGATTTTATTTATATCTAAGTATTCAGATTGTTGTTCCAGCGCAATGACCTGTATTTGTACATGTAAAAAATAAGCAATGAAATCAATCAGTTCCAGATTAACATTTAAACGTGTAATACAGATTATTCTCGATACTTTTGAATTACATAAACTATTGATTAAATTTAGATAAAATGAATCTTCAGTTGTCATTTCTTCATCATTTAATTGTAAAGACAGTCCCAGGCTGTCCAATAATTCATCAAAGTTAAAGCTAAGGTTGTTATGGTTCGCCTGATAATAACGCGACAAAATGCTCAAACTTTGTTTATTTTTAACTGTGTGATAAATCACCTTCTGGTTCAGATTCGCCAATATAAAGGGTGAGAATAAATAGGCTAAATCTTCAACCTGCTCTGTAATAGGGTCTTGCAGAATCACGATCTGCCCTGCTTTCTCTATCTCTCTGAGTTTTTTTGCTCTTACTAATGTGGCTTCAACATTTACATATTTTTGCTTGAGTAAGCTTTTAACCTGCGAAGAAATTTCGTATCCTGCCAGCAACTGATTGATCAAATTAAGTTGCGATATTTCAAACATTTGTTACTCCATTTCAACCTTTTACACACCTTCATCACACGTTTGCATGAAGTGTTCGCCAGTATCGCAAATTTTTTTAAACTTCATAGATACAGCATTAATCATAAAATTTATAACAGATCAGTATTTTTAAAAAAATCTGTTATAAAAATACTTTAATATTAATTAAATATCGCTATATTTATATACAGTCACTTTTCATCAGTCATCTTTCAATATGTATAAGTCAGAACAGCTTGCTCATCAATTAAGACAATTGATAGAAAGTGGCACACTGAAAGCCCATGAAAAACTTCCTTCTTTACGTGAACAAGTACAGCTTTCCGGTTTTAGCCTGATAACCGTGATGAATGCTTATCAAGAGCTTGAATCTAGAGGCTTGATTTATGCGAAAGAAAAATCTGGCTACTACATTGCAAATACATATGCCGAGCATGACTACAATGCACCTTTAATTGTTTCTCTCAATTCCAATATTGAAATCAATTCATTAATTTTTAAATATCTGAAATCCATTCAAGGCGAACACATCGTTCCTTTTGGTTCAGCATTTCCCTCCAGGGATTTGGTCTACTCCAAAAAACTGACCCAGATTATGGGACAAATTGCGCGTAATAAAAAAAGCTATGATGCCATTGATAACTTGCCACCGGGAAATTTTGCCTTACGCAAACTGATTGCGCAACGCTATTGCATGCAAGGTATACCCACTGATCCTGATGACATTGTCATTACATCGGGTGCTATGGATGCGCTGAATTTGGCTTTACAGGCGATTGCCAAACCGGGTGACTATATAATCCTGCAGCAAAATATTTTTTATGGCGCCTGGCAAGCAGCCGAACGCTTAGGCCTGAAAGTGGTGACTATTCCTGAACATCCCAAACATGGATTTGATCTGGACGCTTTTGAACATATCTTAAAAACCTATCCGGTGAAACTCTGCTGGTTCATGCTGAATAGCCATAATCCGGTAGGTTTTACAGTTTCAGAGGATATAAAGTTTCAAATTTCAAAATTATTGCATCAATATCAAGTTTATATGATTGAAGATGATGTATATGAGGAAATGTATTTTGGGCATAAAAAGCCTTTGCCCATGACCTATTATGATCAAAATAATTTAGTTCTACACTGCTCTTCTTTTTCGAAAACCCTGGGTGCGACGTTTCGGGTGGGTTGGGTGCATGCCGGAAAATATTCACAGCATATTCAGCACCTGCAATTAATGAGCACGATCTCGGTCAACTCTTTACTACAAACCGCATTAGTGGAATTTTTGTCCAACTTTCATTATGAAAAACATCTGCGCAATCTACGAAAAAACTTACAGCATAATAAATTATTATTTTATAGATATTTAGAGTTAAATTTACCCCCTGAGTGTAAAATCGAATATCATCCGAGCGGCTATTTTTTATGGCTAAAACTGCCCAAAAATATAGATAGCATGCCTATTTATGAAAGCCTGATCCAGCAGAAAATTGGCATTGCACCAGGACAACTTTTTAATATTACCGCACAAAAACAGCATTATTTAAGAATAAACTGTTCATTTGAATGGTCAGACTCAGTTCAGCATTCACTTGATCAGGTTATTGTTACGCTGCAAAAATTTATAAGAGATGAATAGTTTAAATTGACAGCGGGTATTGTCATGACTATGTTGTAAAATGATTTTGATCGGCATGGTTTTGTTATGCTGATCGCTATTAATACAAAATGAAAAACAAAAAAATATAGGGAAATACAGGATTATCACGAAATGGAATCGCAAAATTCTAAACGTATTCATGCATTTGATAATGATGTCATGTCAGATCTAGATGCCGTAGGTATCGCACAATTGATTCGCAACAAACAGGCTTCCGTACAAGAAGTCACCGCAGCGGCTATCGCACGTGCACAACGTGTCAATCCGCATCTTAATGCAATTCAGCTTGAATGTTTTGAGCGTGCTTTAGCAAAGCCACATTTCAAGCAAACAGGAATTTTTGCTGGTGTTCCCTTCTTTTTTAAAGACAATACCGATTATCAGGGCTTGACAACCAATCATGGCTCTAAAGCTGTAAATGGTAAAACCGTATTAATTAATCCTAAAATCAGTCAACAATTTTTAGATCAGGGCTTTGTGGTTTTAGGCAAAACGACCCTGCCAGAATTTGGTTTAAATGCCACCACCGAGTTTCAGGATGGCAGTGCAACTTTCAATCCATGGCATACTGACTATTCTTGCGGTGCATCTTCGGGTGGTTCGGCTGCCATGGTTGCCTCAGGTGTCGTACCTATTGCCCATGCTAATGACGGTGGCGGTTCAATTCGCATCCCTGCTGCCTGTTGTGGTCTGATTGGTCTTAAACCGAGTCGCGGTCGTACCTTTGACAGTGATGCCGCACGTTCTTTGCCGATTAATATTATCAGTGAAGGTGTCGTTACCCGTAGTGTCCGGGATACAGCTTATTTTTATGCAGGTATGGAACAAAGATTCCATAATAAAAAACTGCCTAAAATCGGTTTAATTGAACACCCTAACCAGCGCCGTTTACGTATTGGCCTGGTTACCCAATCCATCACCGGTCAAATTGATCAGGAAACTTCATTCACCCTCAACCAGACTGCAAAGTTACTGTCAGATTTAGGACATCATGTTGAAGAATTCCAGTTACCTATCTCCATTAGCTTTGTTGACGATTTTAGTGAATATTGGGGCTTTTTGTCCTTCATGCTGCAAACTTTTGGCAAAAAGGCTTTTGGTGCCGGATTTAATGCCAAGCAGCTGGATAACTTAACCGTGGGGCTTGCCGGACTCTATAAGAAGAATTTTTACAAAACGCCCTTATTTTTATACCGTTTAAAAAGAATGCAGCAACAGTATCAAGACATTTTTAACCAGTATGATGTGCTCCTTTCACCCGTATTAGCCCATACAACGCCACAAATTGGTTATCTATCGCCTCGGCTTCCATTCGATCAATTATTTGACCGGATTCAAAATTACGTTACTTTTACTCCTATTCAGAATGTGGTGGGTGCTCCAGGAATGTCAATTCCGATGGGACAAACGCAAGTGGATGGTTTGCCAATTAGCATGCAACTTTCTGCCAATATTGGGGATGAAAAAACTTTAATTGAATTGGCCTATGAAATTGAACAGGCAAAACCCTGGCGTAGAATTCAGGATGCTTGATCATAAAAACAAATAAGGAAGCTGCTCACTTCCTTATTGCATATCCTATTAAATGCAATGATTTAATGTCTTTCATCATTATTATTGCCCCCTCTTTATTTTTCTCTTGCGCTTGATTTTAAAACACTGCTTAAAACCAGGCTCAGGGAGAAATAAAAGGGACTTAGAAAGGTATCTATTGAACCTCAAACTCAATACGACGGTTTTTCCGACGTCCCTCAGCAGTGAGATTGTCAGCAACAGGTTGATTTGAACCAAAACCTTCTACGGTTAAATTTTCAGCTGCAATATTTTTCCCAATTAAATAGTTTTTAACTGCTGCTGCACGCTGTTGGCTCAAAGTCAGGTTTTTATCTGCATCACCAGAGCTATCCGTGTGACCAATCACCTTCACTTTCTTGCCACCGACTTTATTCAAAGCTATCGCCATTTCATCTAAAATCTGTTGACCGGATGCAGTTAAGGTGGCACTTCCAGATTCAAATTCAATAATACGGTGCTTCAATGCAGCATCAATCATTTGCTGCTCCGCTTGGTTTACGGATAACTGTGCATTCAAGCGATAAGGAGCAGATACCAGACTTTGAAATTTTGCAGTCATTGGCTGAATGGTATTTACATTATTGAGTTTGCCGGATAAATCCATCTGCGTACCACGTACCTTCAGTTTACCCTGTTTGACTTTTTTTAAATCCTCGGTAATGACATGACTGATCGCATTACTCCAGCCATTCGGAGCTGTTACAGCACGGACTTGAATCTTGTCAATGATATTTTCCTGACCATACATGATGTACATTTTATTTAAAATTTCTTGTTTACTGGCTTCATTGGGGACTGCCCCCTCAATGACAACCGGTGCTGTATGAGTCACTATAGATAAATTCAAAATTAAAAAAGCGCCCTGAAAAATTTTTTTAATGCATTGTTTTTTCATAATATTATATTCATTAATAAAGGTTTTTCTAAACATTTTCATGTCTTGGATGGTGCTAAGCTGCTTTTTATTCATTATGGTATAGCTCCAGCACTATTCGTTGTATTTGTTTTAACCACGGTTACAGGTACAGGAGCTGTCTGTGCCGAAACAACACGAACCGATTTATCATTTACGACCTGATCCACCAGTTGCATGCCGGCGTACCCTCGACTCGAACCAATATGGCCTGAATTGCCACTAATCAATCGGAAATTTACTTTCACAGCCAAACCAGGGTTTTGCTGGTCTTTCCAGATCATTTCAAAATAATTTCCCCATTGGGTACGTTGGGCATGATCAATGAGGCGGTTAATGCCATATTCTCCCGGTTCATCAAAAATGGTATGCGTTTGTCCTTGCAAATCTACTGCGGTAATACGTGCTCCAGGCATAGCTCCCTGATTTGGCCAGACAAAATTCACCCATTGTTGAACGCCATTTTCATAAACCATTCTTTGGCCATCAATATCAATGGTATAAGAAAGCAGTTGTGGATTCTCTAAGGGATAAAACTGGAAATTTGATGGATTGACTGTGGCCGTTCCTGTGGTTTGGTTCAACTCACCGGTGGCCATGCCATTATTAGGGGCAACATAACTTTGGAAATTCATCACAAATTGTGGATTGAGGTTAATTCCCAAATCTTTCCAGGTTTTAGACGTTAATAGATAACCTCGACGAATGACCAGTGGATCAAGATTGTCTTTGACAAACCGTGCAATACTGCCATTTTCACCCAAAATTTGACTGATTTCCTGACGGGTTGCTTGCAAGGTCGCAGAAGCAGTGAATGGATATTTTTGGCTTAGGTTAGCCATAAATGGCTGATTGGCCTGTATCATCCATAATTTATTTATTTCATGTTGTGCGGGAATCAATAAACCTTCAAAGGATTGGGTTAATGGACTCATCAATAATTTCTGCAAAACTTGTTGATCCCGCTCATTCAGGCCAACCGTCATTTTTTCATCAATCATTTTTTGGCTATGATTAAACACAGAGTTCTGATCATTAATCGTTTGCCTGACTAGAATGATTGCTGCAGGACCAATTTCCCCTGCACTTTTCAAATCATTGAACTTGCTCCTCACCCGGGCCAATGATTGCATGTATTCATCTAATAAAGATTGGTTTTGTTGATCATCACGTTTACGCACCATTTGGTAGAACATCTGGAATTCTTTTGAAATGGTGCCCTGTGCCTGACTCGATGCCTGTTGTACGACTCTAGGTTCATTCCGGTTTAAAACTCTAGTTTTAAACCACGCCATGAATCCCGTTTTGGGTGTAACCAGTTCAGCCTGAATGACTGGATTATCCCAGCTGGTTTCTTTAGCCACCTGCTGGACAATGGCTCGAATGGGTGAATTTTCTGGCTCTCCCAAGATTTCAATATTTTTTGCTTGCCGGTTAAAATCGTTGGCTTTTGCATAGTAAATGCCATTTAAAAATTTGTGCCATTCAGTGATATATTGCTGTTTATATAATGCAGTTAATTGCTTACGAATCTGGTCTGAACTGCCGCTCAACGTCAGATCATCCGATTGGGTGATATTTAATACCCAGTCTTTGCTATCGGTTGGGCGGTTTGACGCATCATCAATGGCTTTTTCTACATATTCTTGCCAGGCTTTATATGTAAACATGCCAGGTAAGGCATAACTTCCCAGTACAGTATTTTGATTATTTTCCCCAACGATCTGTTTTATCGTTACAGCAGGATAACGCACTGCAGCGCGCATTTTGATTTCGTTATACACACGATCCCGTGCAGGCATCCCCCGAATAACAGCCAACAAGACCTGACGGGTCTGATCTACCAGCAAAGGGTCAGCTTCAAGTATGGGAAATTTTTGATCGTTTGCCAGCGCAAGGCTATAGGATAATATCTGCTCGGCTTTCTGGATTATTTCACCCCGTGGCACTTGTCCTCGGTTTGCATCCAGCCAAGGACGCCAGAAACGAGTCAACTGATCGCCTAAATGGCTTGAATCCATATATTGAGAATTACTCAGCATCAAATAAGCCTTTAAAGCATTGTAAGCATCCTGAGGATTGGTTTCAGAGGGTTCCAAATATTGCTGATTTTTAACTCCCTGATTTATTGTCACATTGACATGGTTGGCTTTTAAAGTGGCTTCATTCGTTTTTATACGTTGTAAATACTGCGCAATATTCTGCTGGGTCGGCTGCAAAAGCAGCTGTCTAATTCCCGCCAAATATTCGCTTTGTAATTTTTCTCGCAATGTATCACCTTGATACAGACCAAAGCCAAATCGTATAGGCTGATTTTGTTCAAACTGATCAAGCTGCTGCATACGCTCCTGCAAAATGAGCAACGCATCTAGTTGTGTAGAGAGCTGTTGGCCAGATTGCTTTTGCAAATGAACCACCTTGTCTAAATCGGCCTGAACATCGGCAATCAGCTGTTGATTATTGCGATATGACCAAATCCACAAGCTCAATATTATGGAGATTCCCAGCAAGGCAGCCATAAAGGCAACATGACGTTGTTTCTTGCGTTTAGGATTAATATGCTGTTTAACCAGATGCTGGTCCTTTAAAATCACATCCGAAAACAGAGCTTTCAGAAAGTACCCACGGTTCTGTGAAACTGAATGACCCGGCACAGTATTTTCACTCTTTAAGCTTGCTGATAAATGAAAATCCTGTACCATCTGTTCGGTCATTGGGCTTTCAGTGATTCCCTGTTGTAAGGCACTGGTAAAATAGAAGCCACGAAATACGGGTTTAAACTGATAGGGATTGTCTTCAAACAAAGTCGCTATAAAAGTTTTCAGCACCGGTTTTAAGTTTTTAAATTCTAAGGGAAATGTGATTACACTGGGTGAAATATTCTGGCTATGACGTCGGCTAAGATGCGTGTTACTTAATCCTTTTAAACCCTCATATAAAACAGCATAATGCTGTTCAAACAGTGCCATTACATCCTGCACAGCATCTGGTTCGTATTTTAAGGTCGCGCCCCATACCTGATTCAATTCATCGACATCATAACATTCAAAAAAATCGGTAAAGCCTGCAATCAAGTCCATTTTGGAAAACACCACATATACGGGTGCAAATATCTCTAAACGTTCAGTAATGTCTTGAATACGTGTTCTTAAATTCTTAGCCAATTTTATAGATTGTTCAGGACTTTGGCTCGCCAGTTCTGTAATACTGACCATCACAATTAAACCATTCACAGGTGCTTGAGTACGGCTTTTCTTTAATAGATTCAAAAATCCCAACCATTCAGGATGATCTTCAGCATAAGCTGAATAACGTCCGGCAGTATCCAGCAATACCCCTTCCGTAGAGAAAAACCAGTCACAGTTTTTTGTCCCGCTGAGGCCAGAAGAAATACTTTTTTGATGGGAATTTTCAAAGGGAAATTTTAGCCCTGAATGATAAATAGCTGAACTTTTACCTGCGGCAGGATTCCCAATCAGCATATACCAGGGTAATTCATATAATGCCGTGTTGCCTTTTTTGTTCCCCAACTTTGATTTGCGAATCAGTTGGATTGATTTTTTCATTTGCAGGCTGATGAGCTGTAATTCTTGCGTTTCTTTTGGTTGGCCATATTCTGCATTTCTATCCTGCTCAATTGCTTCTGCAAGCACTGTGCCCTGTTGAGCAGGACGATTTTTTTGAACCCGTCTATAGATGCCATAGCCGATGATTGTAAAAACATAAGCTGCAACTAAGGTCCAAAAAATATTTCGCGGAATAGCCGGGTAAGAAGAAACCAGTAACACTAAAATAGAGAGTGCAATAATGGCTTTGGGATGGGTTACATATTGCCAGACATAATTTAAAATAGTGTAAAACATGTGATTCTCATTATTTTATTTATATTTAAATGTTTTGTTTTTAGAATTAATTTAATACTACATGGGTTTAAAAAAAGCATGGGTTAAAGCCTGGTCAGCACTGTATATCATGCTGGTCAACTCTTCAGGCAGATGCATACCCAACATAAAACCAAAAATTTTTGCGAGTTGTTGTGTATGGCCCAAAATTGGTTTTGTATAGATACAATGGTGGGGTTCAATTAAAGCGGGTAAAAATGTCTGATTATTTTTTTTAATGCTTTTGATATCCATTGCATCATCTAAAACCAGTACAAAAGGTCGTTCCTGGTGGGACTGATTTGCATGCTCAGGCATCACCTGATTGAGGCAAGTCAATAAATTGTCTACGTTGCTTGCAACTTTAAGCTGCTTGATTGCATCTATATCATTGATCTTCACATCTTCAGCCGCCACACACCAACTGGATGCAAATTCTGCTGGCAAATAATCATCCATCAGCCACATTTTTTCATCCAGAAATGTCTGGTCAATTTCAGAATCTATATTAACGATGAATGAAAATTCCTCAGTTTGTTCCGATATTTGATGCAATAATTTAAGCCAGTCCTCATAAGCACTTTGCTGAGCGATATAATGATGTTGCAGATGGACTTGCTGCGAAATTATTCCCAACGATTGCATAAAATTAAGCAATATTTCCCGGCTTGAATATTCATCCCAAACATGTAATACCTGGTTCGATAATAAAATATGAACATTGATTCGATTTAGACGTGACACCTGTTCAATGGAGATGTCTTTATCATTAGTGTCTGGAGCATCCGAATTACTCCAGGCAGGATGCATTCTGTATTGGTAGGCCAGTTCTCTATCATAAAATAATGCTGACCACTTTAAATGCTCAGCCACTTGCATTAAGGTTTCAGACTGTTGTTTTAATTGTTGTTGAATTAAAGCCTTTATACGTGCTAAGCGACCTGCTTCATCTTTTTCATGCTGCTCATCATCTTCTGGCTCAAACGCTAATATATGATCAAGCGTTTGAATCCTGTAGGATAAAATAGCTAAGCCATAACTGTTTTCTAAATTATAATCTAATTCCGGCGATTTAAATTTTTTTAACCCATCAATTATTGATGCATTTTCCCCCCATGCATGGCACACGGAGGATGAAAAAACATTCAAATTGAACCATTGAATCCCTTCAACTTTTGATTCGTGACTTGTCTGTGCTTTATTTAATTGCTGTTCCAATAATGCCTGATTTTGCTGTTTTTTACGCCGTATATAGGCCCGATAAGCCTGATAAATAAAATATGGCGCAAGTATTATTAAAGATAAAAGAATGGGTAAAATAAAAAAATATGAAACTAAATCTAGGCTCGAAGGATCATATTGAATATCACGCCAATAATAAATAATGACTATACTTAACAATAGAAACATACTGCTGAAAATCCACAGCATCAGCTTATTCATTGCATGACTCCCAATAAGCTATAACAGGTCTCTGCATGATTTTCTGTATGTCTAGCCATTAAAAAAGCCCCTTGGGCCAAGCCATGTTCTGATTTTGAATCCAGGCAAAGCGCCTGTATATTTTCTTTTTTTAATATTAAGCGTACATCTACCATTATTGTGGGACTACACCAAGTTGAAAGTATTTTCTTTAACTTCTCACTCATTTTTTGCTTGGGTAAAAAGCTGAGATAATCCATTCTAGATAATGGACCAATCTGAATCTCTATTTTTCCGCCCAGTTGCCGAATATTTTCCCCACAAAAGGTATTTCTTCCAAGTAAACTGCCATTTAAACTTCCTAAAGTTGTTCGTTGTGCCTCTTGCAATTTGAATTTTTCGTCTACCCACTGTTTTATTGTAAATTCAGTTTTGAAAATACAGTTAAGCATGGTTTTTAAAGCGTATGCGGTATTATTTTGTCCCTGCATTAAACCTGAAAATTCAGCAAAATAATCATCTAATTCAGTCTGATTCTGTTGTGTTCTGACATAACCATTTAAAGCATGCAGGATATCCAGATAATCATTTTCCTTTTCAATTTCATACCGTATGGGTAAATGATAGTTCAAACTTGCATCAACATATTGTGCGGTCAGCTTGTGATTAAATAAGCTTAGAAAACTTAGAGTTTCTTGTCTTTGCTGACGACGGCTTTGCTTAATTTTATAAGTATAGCTATAAGGCAAAGCACCTTGTATACCGGTGATCCCCATCATAAGATTAGTGATCTGTATGTACTTGTTTTCAAAAGTTAGCGATTCTATCTCAGTCACTGGAAAATGAAGATTTAAAGAACTCTGGAATTTAAAATCATTCGCCCAGTATTGGGTGATAGTTGAATGTGGCATATGGCGCAACAAACGTGTCGCCTGAATAAACTCATAAGCTGTAGGGGTGGTAAAGAGATCTTCTATTACAGAAGTTTCTTGCCACCAACGTTCTGTACGCATTGGTATAACTCCTGTTGAGTATTTGAATCACTGACCACAAGATCAACATAACTATTCATTTGAACTTTTAAATTAAAAATATGGCTTAAAATTTGGCTAAAAATATACAGGCTATGGCCTTTAAAAATTTGTGAATCTATAGCTAAATTCACTTTAATTCCACGGACAAATAAGGGAAAAGGTTGCGCTTCCACCAATTTTTGTGTCAAAGAAAAATCAATCCTTTTAATGGCTTCAATAACGAGCTGGTTTTCTTTCAATTTAGGCAAGTTATAAAGCACTAAAAGCTCTTTAATATGGCTGAGGGCATCCCCTTTCATCAGGGACAAGGTATTTAAGGATAAATGAGAGATAATGCGCCATTGTTCATTTTTATTTTGCGCAAAGTAATACGGCTTGAACGGTCGCTTTAACATAAATGCACGCCGTGCAAGGTGGTTTCCATTCAAATGCAGAACATTATTGGCCTGACTTAAAACTTCATGGGGTAAATCCCCATTACAACAGAGTAGTTGTGTACTGATAAAATCAGACTTGGTGCTATGAGGTGATAAATGTTTGGAAACAATGGAATAACGGGTTTCACCCAGATTATTCTGCAATTGTGTAGAATTCAAGCTATAAAAATAGTGCTCATTATGCTGATGATAATGGCTCATGGAAAAAAATGGAAAAATAGGAACTGTAGTCTGATCCTGATTACTTTTTTCCCGAATCATATTCATCTCGACTATTGAATAAAGCTGATAAAATTCAGGATGATGGATATCGGTGAGTAATGGATATTCTAATTGTTTATGATTTATTTTTTGCGGTTCAGCCTGCTTATAAAATAGGTTCACTACAGGCGTTGAAAACAGTTTAAAATTTGCAACATTCAGCTCAGTATAGTTACGGATACAGGCCTGATCATTTAAATTGATCTTTAAATGAATCAATATTTCAAATTCTGTATCTTCGCCTATTAAATGTTTTAAGAAATTTAAATTAAGATTGAGATAATTAAATTTTTCAGGAAAACAAAAGTATTCCAGCAGTAAACGGTAAGCATGATGGGTATGTTGATCAATCGGTAATAGACTTTCAGATTCAGCAAAGCCCATGACTGCAAATGGATTAGCAATTTCAATAATGCGATTGCCCGTGTTTAATGAAAATCCTGTACTGGCATGAAATATATTGTCCAAAACCTGCAAAGGGAAATTTGCAATCGCATCCAGGTAAATCGGTAATTTCTCACTGATTAACAACTGTTGGCTTTGTTGATAAATTTCAAAGCCTAAACTGAGCGTCGCATTCTGATTTAAATGCATGTGAGCACGAGGATGGGTTTTAAAATTCAGGCTCTTTAAAGTGATGGGTAATAATCGTACAGGCTGGGTGGTACTAAATTCACACTGTATGCCTTTAAAACTGCGTGACTTTAGCGAAGTCGCTTTAGGAATCTCATGTACTTCAGTCAGCTTTTTTATTTTATTTAAATCTTCAAAACTGACGACTGAACATGCGGGAAATGGCTTGAGATACTGAGGAAACATGACCTGGAATAATGAACGGGTAAAGACCTCATAACTGTCTGCCAGTTTTTTATCAATACGTGCAGCGACGAGCGAAAAAGCCTGAATCAGGCGTTCAATATGCGGATCGTCAATTTGTTCTTGATTGAGCGATAGACGTTGAGCAATTTTCGGATATTTCTGTGCAAATTCACGCGATTGTTGCCCAAATTCTTGTAATTGCTTCTCATAATACGGTAACAGTTCTTCAATCACAGCGAACCCACTTAAGATCTTGCAGAAATAACATAGTGTTGCGTTGTTGGTTTCAATAAAACGTCCAGAATGACCGGCTCAAATAAAGGCTGTATGTTTAAATAAGCTTGAACACTTAAAGATAATGCTCCCATGTTATGACCATCGCTTAGCATGGTGACCTTAATCTGCTTAAGTCGGGGTTCATGGGCAATAATCGATTGTTGAATAGATTGACAAATTTTATCCCGATCTGTGGGATTGGCCGTTGACAACCCCACAAAGTCAATAATCCCAAACTGCATAACAGACTGCTTTACTAAAGGAAAATCATGAATGACTCCATCCAGTAGCGACATGCGGCTATTGAGTAAATCCTCCAGATCCGAGGCTACAGATTCTCGTAATTTTTGAAGTGAAATTCCACGCTCATTCTGTTCATAATCCGCTAATAGCCGCTCAAATAAAGTGGTTTTAAAACCGTAAGGATATAATTGGTCTAAGTTCATTTTTTATTATTTAATGATGAAAAAATTATTCATAGCGACCAACGGCAGTTGGCCACTATTTGGGTCAGTACACTATGCAGCGTAAGAAGCTGTATTATTGGAAAGTGACCATTTCTTTGTTACCGCACCTTTTTGTGTACCGTTAATATCCTGCTGATTATAAGTCCATTCTACTGCAGCATATTTCAAACCAAAAGATTCGGTCGGAACCCCTTCTTCATTGACGTTTGGGGTAACGCTTGAAACAAGCACATGCTTTAACTTGATTTGAAGATATTTAATCCGCTTGTCACCATTCGCACGGTAAAAATCGATTTGAACTTCGTCAAAGGTATATCCAGCTGAACATGCTTCCCAAAGTTTTGGACTGGTTGCATCTAAATCTTTTACAAACAGCATATCTGAATGTTCGACACGTTCGGCAGTATGGCTACCTACACTTGAAGATGTCGCGGATTTAGGTTGACGGATATTGTGTGCCCAAGAATTTACTTCTAGCCAGTCTTTGTGTTCGGAGTCGCGAGATTCACCATCAACTTTATATTTGCCACGAAATTGGACGTATATATCTTTCATTTTTATAAATTTTCCTGTTTTATTTTTAAATTATTATAAAATTGCGCTCTAATTAGTTAATTAGAGGACTGAAGTAACTCAGTAACAAGTCGCAAAGAAACCGACAACTCATCCAACTGAAAATGTGGCCGTAAAAAAACCACAGATTTGTAGTGCCCAGGTTGAGCTGGGTTCTCTACAACTTTTACCGAAGCTTCGCGAAGCGGATACTGTGCTTTCGCCTCTTGCGATGCGCCATCATCCAACAAAACGTATTGCGACAGCCATTCATTTAAAAATGCTTCCACATTACCGGCAGAGGCAAAACTCCCCACTTTGTCGCGCATCATGGCTTTTAAATAATGTGCAATACGTGAAACAGCCATAATGTATTGAATCTGACTCGATAAAGCAGAATTGGCATTTGCACTATCGCTGTCATATTTTTTCGGTTTTTGAGTCGATTGTGCACCAAAGAAAACGGCATAATCGGTATTTTTGCAGTGCACTAACGGGATAAATCCTAAATCACTGAGTTCTTTTTCACGACGGTCAGTAATGGCAATCTCGGTGGGACATTTGAATACCACTTCCCCATCATTGGTCTTAAACGAATGCACCGGCAGACCTTCAACCAGGCCTCCTCCTTCCACGCCACGAATGGCAGCGCACCAGCCATACATATCAAAAGCATTGGTTAAACGCGTCGCAAATGCATAAGCTGAGTTCATCCATAAATATTCAGCATGATTCTGACCAGTCACTTCTTCTATAAAGTTAAAACCTTCAGTAACCGTTCCATCTTTGGGATGATACGGCAGACGTCCTAATACACGGGGCATGGTCAATGCAACATAACGCGCATCATCACTTTCGCGGAATGAACGCCACTGCACATATTCAGCAGTTTCAAAAATTTTAGAAACATCACGTGGACGATCAATATCGGTAAAAGACTCTAGCCCCAGCATGCTAGAGCTGGCTGCAGAAATAAAAGGTGCATGTGCCGCTGCAGCAACATGGGAAATCTGTTCCAATAAATACATATCCGTTGGCGTACGGTCGAATTCAAAGTCACCGACTAATGTGGCATAAGGTGCACCACCAAAGGAGCCATATTCTTCCTCGTATATTTTTTTAAATAAAGTGCTTTGATCAAAATCTGTTGAACCTTGAAAATCTTTAACCAGTTCTTTTTTACTGGTATTGAGCATTCGAATTTTAATTAAAGAATGAGATGGTGTTTCCTGGCAGAAATAGTACAAGCCACGCCAGGTGGATTCAATTTTTTGAAATTGCTCATGATGAATAACTTTGCTTAACTGTTTTGAAATTAAGGCATCAATTTCTGCAATTCGCTTATCGATTGACAAGGTCATATTTTCGGAAACGGTTATGGTTCCAGTCATGACTTCTTTGGCCAATTCACCAATCAGGCTTTTTGCGCGTTCATGTTCTTCATCATTACGGGCTATACGGCTTTGCTCAACAATTGAATCCAGTAAGGTAAATTCTTTCACATCTGTAGAGATGGCAGCAGCATGTAAATTATTCATGTTCTGCCTCCATGCTTAACTTCCGAACCTGGTCTGTATTTTTTAAAATTTCTTCCAGCAAATCTTCAAGACGTTCATTATTTGAAATCTTGTTACGCAAATCGGTTAAACGCTCTCGTGCTTCAACCAATTTCCGTAAGGGATCGACTTGTTGTACGATATTTTCTGGACGAAAATCTTGCATTGAATTAAAGGTTAAATCTACGGACATGTGTCCACCTTCTTCGGTCAAGGTATTCTCAACCTGAAAAGCCGCACGAGGTGCCAGCGATTGCATCACCTCATCAATGTTGTCCAAATCTACATTGATAAATTTTTTATCTTTTAATTTGGTCTTTTCTAATTCGGAGGCAGCTGAAAAGTCACCTAATACCCCAATCACAAAAGGTAACTCTTTGATTTCTTTGCCATCGCCAACTTCAACATCATAAGTCAGTTGTACACGTGGCGGACGAATACGTTGTAATTTCTTTTGTACACTTTCACGTTTAGCCATGAAGACTATCCTATTTTAGTTCTTATTAAATGAAGCAAATGGGCTTGAACCCAAAGTTATGGAGTTGTTACTTTGAAGTTTTGTGGTGGCGGTTGTATTTCGTGCAGATGTTTTTGTGACTCTGCTCTGCAAATTGACGTGACGGCTTAACGAGCTGGTTTTTCCAGCGGTACGATTCGATAAACCATTACGTTTCATCCGTTGTTTTAACCTGATCGTGTTGACAGTGACAGCTTTAGAATTGGATGTATCAGGTTCAGGTAATGCGATCTGAATATGATCAGACAATTTTTTTGCTGCAGGATACGTACTTTCCGCATTCAGATAACGCATTTCATGATTACGCATATACTGTAAATTACTTTCGGCAATCCCTACCCCGGCCAGAAAAGCAACATCAGTCAACTCTCTACGCTGAAAATTTTGTTGACGCAACTCCTCGACCCATTGCAAAGCTTTCAGATTTTTACCCATGGCTTGAAATCTTTGGGCAGCCTGAATTGATAATTCATTTTTTAATTGCATATTTTTCTTACTTTTTCTATCGCATAGTTGACGATAAATATTGAGTAAGTCTGGATCGGTTTCGTCACGAACCACAGGATAATCCTGAATGCAGGATTTTTTGAGTTCAAGAATTTTTTCGCTCGCGAAAGTGAATGGACTGACCGATAGCATGACCAGCAAAGGTACAAAAAACTTATATTTATTCAAAAGATGCCTCTAATTGTTCTAGTTATAAATGTAATTATTAGTATATGTTTAAGTAAATTAAATGATTTTAAAATTTTTAATTCATTATTTTGACTTTTTATCCATGCGCAGATTTAACAAAAAACAACCATCAAAAGTCAACAGTGATTAAATATAAAACAATACTTTTTATTGTTATTTAATGTAAAAAATACAAAAAACAGCATATATTTTTTTAATTTTATAAAAAATATGTGTATGATGTGCTCATTGCTTTTATATAAAACAATAACAAACCATTGTTTTTAAAAAATAAAAATACAAAATATAAAAAACAGGAAATTTCAGTAAATCAGCAAAATAAAAACTGAAGTTCTTTTACAGATGTTGAGTTTGATATGAATAATTTAAAAATTTTGATTACAAAATTATCTTCTTGTGCCCGTATAGCCCTGGAAAAATCGGCCAATAGCTGCATAGCTCAACAAAATTATGAAATTGAAATTGAACACATATTTTTAGAAATTCTACATAATCACGCAACGCATGATATTCAGCTGTTATTGGAAAACTACAAAATATCGCGCCATGAACTAATAAATGATTTAAAGAAAAGTATTACACAATTACCTAAAGGTAATACACGTACTCCTATTTTCGCAAAATCAATTGTGCGTTTATTGGAACAGGCCTGGTTATTAGCGTCGGCAGCACAAAAGCCCCAGATTCGAACGGGTCACCTCCTTGTAGCATTATTAACTGCTTCCGATCTTTATCAAATCGCTGTCCGTGCTTCCTGCTTATTTGAATTTTTTCCAATAAATCAGATGAAACATAGATTTTTAGAAGTATGTACACAGAGTATTGAACAAGTATGGGAACAAAATTCCGCTTCTTCCCCAGATACCATAAAAACTATACAGCTATCTGAACAGAGACTCAAAACACCAGCTTTAGATCAGTACACCATTGATTTAACTGAAAAGGCAAAAAAAGGTGCAATTGATCCAGTGATTGGCCGTGAGTTTGAAATTCGCTTAATGCTGGATATTTTAATGCGCCGTCGTCAAAACAATCCCATTCTAACGGGTGATCCCGGGGTCGGTAAAACTGCTGTAGTAGAAGGTTTGGCAGTTAAAATTGCCAATGATCAGGTTCCAGATGCTTTAAAAAATGTTCATTTACATATGTTGGATATGGGGCTTTTACAGGCAGGTGCCAGTGTCAAAGGTGAATTTGAAAACCGACTGAAACAGGTCATTCAGGAAGTTCAAAATTCTAGTCACCCCATTATTTTATTTATTGATGAAGCACATAGCTTAATTGGTGCAGGTGGTCAGGCTGGACAAAACGATGCAGCGAATCTACTTAAACCAGCGCTTGCACGTGGTGAATTACGTACCATTGCAGCTACAACTTGGACTGAATATAAACAGTTTTTCGAAAAAGATGCGGCCCTGAGCCGTCGCTTTCAGGTGGTTAAGGTGGAAGAACCCACAGAGGCAGTGGCCATTGATATGCTTCGCGCCATGATTCCTGTAATGACCCAACATTTTAATGTACAAATTGATGATGAAGCCATTGTCACAGCAGTACATAGTTCTCATCGATATATCAGTGGGCGTCAACTTCCAGATAAAGCCATCAGTGTGCTGGATACGGCAGCTGCCCGAGTGGCTTTAACTCAAAATGCCCAGCCTGTTAAGTTAGATCAGTTACAGGCACAATGGCATAACCTGAATCTGGAACAGGATATCTTGGAAAAAGAACAGCAAAATATGCCTATTCATCATGAGCGAATCTTGCAGTTAAAAGCAGAAATTTCTGAATTAGCCGGGAAAATCAGTGATACGCAAGCCCAGTGGCAAAATGAACTGCAACTGGTAAACAGGATTAAAGAACGAGAACAACAAAATGTTACAAGTCAGTCACATACAGATATTGCTCAATATCGTGAAGCACTGGCTCAGCTTCAAGGCACAACTCCGCTTGTTTTTGAACGGATAAATGCGCAGATGATTCATGAAATTATTTCTGACTGGACCGGAATTCCTGTAGGAAAAATGGCCAATGATGAAATTAAGCAAATTTTGACTTTAAAAGATAAGCTTTCTTTGAGAGTTATGGGTCAGGAGGATGCCTTAAACCAGCTGGTTCAGGTGATCAAAACCTCTAAAGCAAAACTGGGAGATCCGAATAAACCTCAGGGCGTATTTTTAATGGTCGGTCCAAGCGGTGTCGGTAAAACAGAAACAGCTTTGGCACTTGCCAATGAATTATATGGTGGAGAATCTCATCTAATTACTATTAACATGTCTGAATACCAGGAAGCTCATACGGTTTCTGCATTGAAAGGTGCTCCTCCCGGCTATGTGGGATATGGTCAAGGCGGGATTCTAACTGAAGCAGTACGACGAAATCCTTATAGTGTGGTCTTGCTCGATGAGATTGAAAAGGCACATGGCGATGTCCAGGAATTGTTTTATCAGGTCTTTGATAAAGGCATGCTTGAAGATGGCGAAGGTCGTTTAATTGATTTTAAAAATACCACGATCCTGTTGACGTCCAATGTCGGCTCCAATGTCATTATGCAAGCCTGCTTAAACTCTACAGTGGAGACCTGGCCCACAGCAGAACAATTAACAGAACACTTAAAGCCAAGTTTATATCAACAGTTTAAACCGGCATTTTTAGGTCGTATGCGTATTGTGCCGTACTTACCTCTGCACGATGAATTACTGCTACGCATCATCAGACATAAATTGGAAAAAATTACTGCACGTCTAGAACAACAATACACCACTACAGTTAGCTATAGTGAAGGCTTGATTGAACTATTGCTCAGCCGTTGTACCGAAGTTGATAGTGGTGCACGTAATGTGGATGACATCCTCAATTCATCAATATTGCCAGCTTTGGCCACACAAATTTTGCTCGGTTTGGCGGAACAAAAAATACCACGACACATCTTGATAGATGTTCAAGAGAATGACATATCTTATCAAATCGATCCGGTAATCAAAGCCGAAAAAAACGTAATAAAAAGCCCCAGTTTTACTGAAGCATAATTAAAAAAACCAGAAGGCAAAACATGAGTTTAGAACTGGAAAAATTATTAAGAGCAATTTCAGAAGCCGTCCCATGCGGGATGGATTGTTCTTTTTCCAATGAGTTTCATGCCATTAAAAAAGCACGAACTCAGGATGATTTACTTTTAGAACAAGGTGATTGGATTGCAGAACCGAAACTAGCCGATTGGAGTTTTGTAAATGAAAAATCCACTGAACTACTGACGGAAAAAACGAAAGATATTCGGTTATATACCTGGCTCGTTGAAGCCTGGTCCCATCTGTACGGGTTTGACGGAGTAGCCAAAGGTTTAGAATTAACCCAACGTAGCTTAAGCAATTTCTGGTTATTTTTATACCCGAAAATTGAAGAGGATGATTTAGATCAACGTCTGGGCCTGTTGCAAGGACTGATTAATCAACTGCCCAAGTTGATTAAGAATATACCCATGATAAATATTTCACCTTTTTATTCTTTAATTGACTATGAGGGTTTATTACATCAACAGAATTTACACCGTATGCATAGCGAAGAAAACAGCGATGTTGATCCTGCTGCCACACTGGAGCAATTGGAACAGGCATTATTAAGCACACCAAAATCTTTGCAATATCAAAATTATCAGGCTTTTTTAGAAATTTTGAATCAGTGGAATATTTTAAAGGAAGTGTTAGATAGCTTAATGGGTTTGGATGCTCCAAGTTTTGCAGCTATTGACGCTCAACTGGAATCTATTCATGGCAGCCTGAAAAAGGTTTACAAAACAGATGCTTTGGGTTCAGTACTCATGACGGGTCCATCAACTTCTATAACTGGCATGATCGCTTCACCTAAAACCTTACACACAGCAATTGATCCCACAATAGCCATAACCAGTGCACAAAAATTTCAGCCACACGCGCAGAGTCATTTAGCAAATCGTGAACAAGCCATGCAGCTTTTACAAGATATTGCCGATTATTTCCAGATGAATGAACCACATAGTCCAGTCAGCTATCTGCTACAAAAAACGATTAAATGGAACCAGATGCCTTTACATGAATGGCTGAGTCAGGTGATTAAAAACGACAATCCTTTAGAAACAGTACATGAACTTTTGGGTGTGCAAAAATAATCCTCATAACACAAATAATAATGGGTAAATTTAATGTTTAAAGCAGAAAAAATTCTTTGGGGCGAAGGCTTATTTTTACGTCCACAACATTTTCAATTACAAGATGCCTATCATGAACAGCGCTTGAATCACACCATCCGCTCTACCATTCCTTTTGCTTATGGCATTCAATCTATTCAATTTGATGAGGTGCAATTAAGTACTCATGTTCTGGCTTTAGAAAAAGTGGATATGCTTTGGCAAGATGGCGAAATTTACCAGGCGCCGGCACGTGACTTATTACCAGAGCCCATTCAACTGGATAATTTAAATTTACGGGGAGAAATGACAGTCTATTTGGCCTTGCCGATGATTCAACCCAATAAACGAAATGTCTCTTTTGAGGAAAGCAGCCAGCCTAGCCGTTATCACTCACACTTCACTGAAACGCATGATTTATTTACCGATGCTACAGCCGCAGATATTACTTTATTAAGACGCCGTGCAGAATTTAAATTACTCGAATCTGGCACTGAACCCAATCATGACCTGGATGGATTTCTGTATTTAGCAGTAGCAAAAGTTAAACGGCAAAGTTCGGAAAATTTTGAATTTGATTGCAAGTTTATTCCACCGATCTTGCATATTGAGGCATCTGCGAGCCTGATGTCAGGTTTAAAACGTAGCCTGAATATCATTAAAGCGAAAATTAAGGCCATTCAAAGCAACAATCGTGAAAATGAGCAAAAACTCATAGAGTTCCGTTCCGGTGATATTGTTTCTTTCTGGCTAGTGAATGCCTTAAACACCGCACATGCCTCCCTGAATCATCTTTTACAATATCCACATATTCATCCTGAACGATTGTTTTTTGAATTACTGCGTTTAACTGGATCACTGCTGACCTTTTCTACAGCCTATGCAGTGGATCAGTTACCTCATTATAAACATCATCATTTACAGGAAAGCTTTTCACAGCTCGATGCCATTCTGCGCGATTTACTCGATACCATTATTTCAAATCGCTATATCAGCATTGCCTTAAAAGAGGCACGTCCCTCCTATTGGATTGGAAGTCTGGAATCCGACAAAATTACGCGTGACACGCGACTGTATATTGCCGTTTCGAGTGGTCTAATGCAAAGCCATGAGCTGGTTCATTTGGTACCCCTTCGTTTTAAAGTAGGTAATTCTGTGGATGTCGAACAGCGTGTTATAGCTGCCCTTCCCGTCATTCCATTACATCATCTCATGCAGGTTCCCACTGCAATTCCAGTACGTTCTGGTGTCAGTTATTTTGAAGTTGAGCCTAACAATGAATTATATCAACGCATGTTGGATGCTGAATCCATGTGTATTTATATCCCAGCCGGCTTTCAGGATATTTCGGTTGATGTCATTGCAGTGATGAATAGCTAAGGAATCCGTATATGAATAATCAAGTGCCTTCACTATTTGAGAATGATCAAACGGGTTGGAGTTTAGACTCAACGACAACTCCATCTAAAGTCACGAGTGCAACAAATCTTGTTGATTTATTACATGAGGGTTTCTATGTGATTTTTCTATTGAAGAATCAATATATTCCAGTCAATCCAGATGAGTTTCGGGAGAAAATTTTAACCCTGTTAAATCATTTTGAGAATCAGGCGCGAAAACTGCACTTTTCAGCAGCGGATATTCATGATGCAAAATATGCTTATTGCGCATTGCTCGATGAAACCATTATAACTCAACAAGATGTACAATTTTTTGATTTACAGAACTACTGGATGGTCAGCCCTTTACAGTTAAGCCTTTTTGGCTCGCAACTTGCTGGCTATCGTTTTTTTGAAATTCTGGAATCACTACGTAGTCTGGGTAAAGAACGTCTCGCAGCCCTAGAAGTCTTTCATTACTGCATGCTACTTGGCTTTCATGGCAAATTTCGAATTGAATCCCTACAAAGTTTGAATCACCTAGTGGCTCGGGTTGGCGATGAAATTGATTTCTTAAAAGGCAAAAAAACAGCTTTTTCGCCCTTTTCTGCTTTGCCTGACCAAATTAGGCATGTCATTCATCGAGAATTACCTTTTTTCTGGATTTTAATCTTTTTGGCATTTTTTACTTTAATATCATTTGCATGCTTGAATTTTATGCTTTTAAATCAAAATCATAAATCATTATCTATTTATCAGAACATTATCATTCAGCCCGCCGAGCAAGCCTATATCACCATTCATTTACCCTAAAATTTAAAAAAGAAAATTTGAACATGTCCGCCCTAACACCAAAATTTTTAAGAATATTTCAGCCTGCAAAAGAGCCACATCGTTTAGCCGTTCCCTCTAGACGTTCAGGATTTTGTTCTGGCGATATTTTAAATGCTACTGTGGGTTATATTTATTTAAACAGTTTAGATCATCAGAAAATTCAAGGTCATTCTGTATTTAGCAATATGGATCTGTCCAGGCAAGAGGTTTTAGAATATAAGAAAAATAGGGACCAAACATACTCATCCCATAATAACAGTGTGGCTCAAATGGCGACAAAAAGTATAATCGCCACCTCTATCGCAAAAATAAGACTTGTGAATCAACCCGTCAGCTCTAGAAAAAATCCGGCAAAAGATTTTGAACCGGAGGAATTGTCACAAGCTGCTATAAAAATTTCTGAGGCTAAAACACTCTTCATACTCGCAGAAACCGCCGTATCTCCATGACGATTACTATTTTTACTGGTTTTATTATATTGGCGTGCAGTCTGGCCTGGTTATTTTCCTCTGATTTACGCCTTAAAGCACAAGACTTTTTTTTCGTTCTTATTCTGCAAAGTAAGAAACCATTCTATTCTGCCCGGGAATTTGCTCAGCAGTTCAATGATGCAGCTGCACCTAAACAACTCCAGTCATATTGGCATTTACAACAATGGTGGATACTGGTTGCGGGTCTTTCACTATTTTCCAGCATCTTGATTTTTGCTTTTACCCGTCCCGTAACTCCCACTAAAATTGAAACAGATTATTTAAGGTCAGTTGATCCTCAAATTTATGCATTGCTCGATGGGCAAATACTTGCACCGCCTCCTGAAGTAGAACAATCCTTGATTGAAGAAGCCATTATTTCTGCACGTCATATTGAGGCTAGTCAGTTCAGTGTTCAGGCAAAAACATTTAACTCCAATATAGAAAGTTTAGCGACTTCACATTTACATGGTGATCTCGTATCCGCCGATCGTAAATGGCATAAAATGAATCCACGTTATAAACAACGTTTATTGATGGTATTTAAAATCATGCAACAACGTTATGGCTATGAAATGGTTTTACTAGAAGGTTACCGTAGTCCAGAGCGCCAGAATGCCTTGGCTGGTAACAGTCATATTACCCGTGCCAAAGGCTTTCAAAGTTATCACCAATTTGGCCTGGCTGCCGATATTGCATTTAAACGGAATGGTAAAGTGGTTATTTCAGAACGTGATCCCTGGGCAATGCAAGGTTATCGGTTATATGGAACAGTTGCAGAATCAGTCGGTTTAACTTGGGGTGGCCGTTGGACATCCATTCAAGATTATGGTCATAGTGAGTATCGTATGCCCGGACTCAAAAAAACAGCCGCAATGGCTGAACAGTTAACTGCGGACAGTCAACTGTTGGCCAATCATCTACATGACGCTTTTGAATAACAGCAAATCTATTTGATATCTAAACTTAATTTAGATATTGATTCATTTCATCCAGAACCTGTTGCGTTTTTTCAGCGTGCAGCCAGTGTCCCGCATCTTCTATCACTGCTATTTTGGCATGGGGAAATTGCTGCTGGATTGCAGCAAAATGCTCATCCTTGCTTATATAGGCGGATTTTCCCCCGCGAATAAACAGGGCCTCTTTTGGCCATGGCTGGATCGTCTTCCAATTCAGGATTTCTGAATAATGATGGAATAAAGCATCGACATTAAATAACCATTGTCCCTTATTAAAGGATTTCATTAGAAATTGGATCACCATTTCTTCATGTAAATACTCACGCATAATTTGGGTCGCCTGTTGCCGACTTTCAATCTGGGCATTTTTGACGGCAAATAAAGCTTTAAAAATTTGCTCATGATGACTTTCCTGATAGGCAAATGGTGCCATATCCAGAACAATCAATTGTTCTAATCGCTGCCCTGCCTGACTTGCCAATTGCATGGCAATTTTTCCACCCATGGAATGACCAATAGCAGAAAATTTTTGAATATTTAAAGAATCTAGTGTTTCCAGAATATCTGCTGCCATGACAGCATAATTCATTTCTGTTGCATGTGCTGAATGACCATGATTGCGGACATCAATTTGAATGACTGAATGAAAGTCATAATATGCACGTGCCAGCATGCCTAAATTAGTTAAACTGCCAAAGAGACCATGAATAAATACCAGCGTATTTTTTGCTGTAGCGACTTCTTTAAGATGTATTTGGTGATTTAAAATCATGGACGTCTTTCATTACTTTTTAGATGAAATTATTTTTGAGTAAATCAGGAATTTAATCAACTGCCAATTTTTTAAAATATTTTTTTGCTTAGGCTATTTATGGAGGTAAAAAATGAGTAATTTGTGTTGTTTGGGCAAGCAGTTCAAAAGAACATTGAAGTAAAATTTTAAGATGACAAAATCAGGCTCAATGTTCTTTTTAAGCCTAATGTTTACTCTAAATTTAATTATTTAAAATAATTCAGAGGCAATTTTAAATAGCGGATACCGTTGGCTTCAGGTGCAGGCAACCGCCCTCCATCCATATTGATTTGAATTGCAGGTAAAATCAGTTTAGGCATGGACAAAGTCGCATCACGGCGGTTACGCATCTCAACAAAACCCGTTTTTGTTGTATTTTCATTTAGGAAAATATTTCTTGTATAGCGCGTTATTCTTTTCTAACTTGAGGTTAATAATCGTGACAACATGACAAAGAAAAAACCCGGAGTTGATTATTCAACTGATAAATTTTTGAATGGAGTTGAATCAAGTAACTGTACTGCCCTTTTAGAAGAATTACACAATAATTGGTATGGAAATAAACTTCAAAAAGTCATTTTGCTTAGGCTATTTTAATGTGCATACTCTATGATTAAATCAGCCTGCATTGTTTTTCTTGTTGCTGACGGCGCATCATAATCCACTATATTGTCATACCTGCTCTGGATCATTTTTTATTATTCTATAAATTCTTTGAGTACTTTTTCTGCAAACCACCACGGTAACTGTTGAACTTCCGGATTCATTTTCAATGTTTCGGCCGATTCAATTTCAGCAATAAAAGCCGCTTTTTCACCGTTAGAAGAGTTATCAAACAAATAGGTACGATCACTGGCATCAATCGCCTGCATAAGCAAATCCATACTGCGGTAATAACGCTCCACAATCTTTTGCTCTGGAACAGAATGTCCACCCACACTCACCCGGTATTTCACCCGCGCAATATTAATTCGTGGGTCAACCGTAGAAACATAATATAAATAGGTTTTAAAACCCTGCAGCTGCGCTTGTTGTAAAAACTCAACCTTAGAGATATGCGACATTACCGTTTCAAAGGTAAAACTGATTTTTAAGCGCAAAAATTCCAGGCGGATATAGTCAATAATCCGTGCACAAAGATAAGAATCGATTTCGGATTCATGAAACTGGATATTCGATTCATCAACTACCCAAGGCTCTTGTTGCAGTAAAGGAATGAGTTGCCCGGATTGAGGGCGTTTTTTCTGCTTAAGGAAAGCAATCAAAGCTTGGGCCATTAATGCGGGATGATAGGACTTTAAATCCAGGCGTTGACTCAAGCGAAGATTCTGTTCCAGTTCATCAGCATTTAAATAAGCTCCAATATGATGGGGCAATAAATATTCCTTGACTGTGCTCTTTCCAGACCCATTCGGACCGGCAAACATCCTTATTCTTGGTGGAGGCATTCAGTTATACAGCTGCCTCTTGTTTTCTCTTGCGTTTTAAAACTTTAGGAAGATCATTCACATTTGTATATGCCTGATGCAAGTCCGCAATCACGGTTTCCTGTCCATTTACTTCGCGTTTTAACAGTTGCTGTTCTTTTGCATACACGACCGTTGCTGCCGTACATGCTTTGTTAAAGGCATGACGGAAAGCATGTATGGCAAGTTTAGGAATCATCTCATCCTCATATTTGCCTGCTTTCATGATGGTATAAGCTGTCATGGAACAACTCCCGTTACACAAGGTGTATTTGCTTATTATATTAACATAGCCGCAATAATTGTCTATAAATACACCAACATAGAAATGTAACGCTTTGCAGTGAATCTGATCCGAAACTACTGGTTCAGCGGCTCATGCATCATTGATCTTCTTTCCACACATCTTCATAGTCTTCACGATCAATCATAAAACGGAAACCTTCAGCCAAAGCCAGGTATGGCAGCGCTTCAGGTAAAATATCCTGTAACTCGCGAACCGTCATGGTCTGGAAAAAATCTTCTCCTTCTTCCAGCTCGCCACCGTAAATAAACCAGCCAATGTTTTCATCTGTTTCAGGCTTTTTACGAATTCCAACAATGGGTTCTTTATTTAAAGTTTGAACTGCAACGGCGACAACATCATCACCACTGACCTGGATATAGGCAGAATCAAATTCTTCACACAATAACTTTTGTTCTGCAATCAGTTCTTCTAAGGGTGAAAGTTGTGGGGATTTTTTTGACATTGCATTTCTCTGGCATATAAAACCGAATAGCGACAGTTTAACTTAGAACGATTTAGCATGGCTAAACTTTTTATTTGCAGGATTTTTTGTTAAGCTTGAAAAAGTTACAAAATCAAAAAGATTAAAATGAAACTTCAAGATACAACAGAATTCGCAAGCAGCACTGGGCATGGTCACGGCGGTAGACGTAAAAATTCTGGCCGCAAAACCCAGTATCAGGAAAAAACCGTGGTGATGCGCGTTCCCGAGTCTAAAGTATCTGAAATCAAGGCATGGTTAAAGCCCAAACCTGCCGATGACCGTAGTCAGAAGATCGAACTGCATCCTATACAGATTCAAACCCGACTCGATATTCCCTATCCTCTGGAATCGGTTGCTGCCGGTTTTCCCTCTCCGGCTCAGGATTACACTGAAGATGTCATCGATTTGAACCAATACCTAGTGCATAACCCCTCAAGTACCTTTGTATTACGGGTCAATTCATTGTCGATGAAAAATGCAGGCATAGACATTGATGACCAGATTCTAATTGACCGTAGCTTGAAACCAGAACACGGCGATATCGTTTTGGCCTTAATCAATAATGAATTTACCGTTAAACGGCTGATGAAAGAGAAACAGAAAAATGGGGAACTGAAAATCTGGCTAAAAGCAGAAAACCCTGAATACCCGGATATTTATTTACGCAGCGAAGAACAGCTGACGATCTGGGGTGTAGTGACCTGTATTTTAAAAAAATTACGCTAATAAATTTTATGAGTGGATATATAATCGGAACAGATCAAAATTTTACTCTTAACATAAATAGACAGATAAAAGCCCCAAGTAAACTTGAGGCTTCATCATAAATCCTAAGCAAGCTTGAGGATTATTTTTGCTGTTGAGGGTTTTTTTGCTGCTGTTGGCGTTGATTGCCCTGGTTTTGCTGACGTTGATTGTCTTGCTGCTGCTGTTGCTGTTGATGCTTTTGATTTTCGCTTTGCTGGTTCGATTGTTGTTGATTAGCCATTTTCATATCCATCCTTTCGATTGATTACTAGCGTGGAGTGCTAGGGATATGCCGTATGTATTACGACTCTTATTAATCTAGCGGATATTTACCGTTAACCAACCCGCAAACTGTATCGACTTAATTCATTGTAATGATCAAAATATTAATTGACTGATTTTTAGTGCATCGACAAATCTCAGCTTTACGCTATTAACGCTAATTACACTGAACCTTACATGCTGCTCAAGCTCTTTATCGAATGGACGCTTGATTCTCTGCATTTTTAAAATTTGAAATTTATAAACGATTTTATTATCCTTACTTGAAAACGTTACAATTTCAAGAACAAAAATGAACCAGAAACTTTTTGCCTTAATTGATATCAATAACTGCTATGTCAGCTGTGAACGGGTATTTAATCCCCGTCTAAATGGCCAGCCTGTGGTTGTACTCTCCAACAACGACGGCTGTGTGGTTTCCCGAAGTAATGAAGCCAAGGCCTTAAATATCGGCATGGCCGTGCCTTGGTATGAGGTCGAGCAACAGGCTTTGGCAACCGGTGTAAAAGTATTTTCCAGTAATTACGCTTTATATGCAGACATGTCACGGCGCTTTTTTTCGATTCTGGAACAGCATTTCCATCCGGATGACCTGGAACCTTATTCGATTGATGAGTGCTTTATTCAGCTCGGCAGTTATGCAGAATATTTTGATGTAGAGCAATATTGCCGGGATTTAATCCAGCGCATTGAGCAATGGTTGGGTTTGCCCTGCTGCATAGGCGTTGGCACAACCAAGACCCTGGCCAAACTGGCCAATTACTTTGCAAAGAAAAGAAGTGGCTTTCAGTCGCTCTGTTATTTACCGCATGTAGATTTATGCAGTTATGAAAGCCTGCTCTTAGAGACACCGGCTAGCGAGATTTGGGGGATTGGTCGTAAAATCAGCAAACAGCTTCAAGACTATGAAATTTATAGTTGCTATGACTTAACTTTTGCCAATGAACATCATCTTGGCAAACAATTTTCGGTGATGATTGCACGGACAATTCGTGAACTAAAAGGTCAATCGTGTATTGCACTCAATGACCCTGCAACACCGGCAAAAAACATCCTTTCATCACGAAGTTTTGCTTCTGCATTAACCGAAAAATCAATCATCAAACAGGCGGTCATTTTTCATGTCAACCGTGCCCATAAACGCTTAACCCAACAGCGACAGCTTTGTGCCTGCGTACATGTTTCACTCTATGAAAAAATATCCGTCCCACCCTATAAAAAGAAGCTTTCTTATGCGCTAGGCCTGGAATATGCAAGCGATGACTTACTTGCCTTAAATGGCGCAGCATTAAAGCAAATAGATGTTTTATTTAAAGAAAACAAGAAATATATTAAAGTTGAAATCATGTTGAGTGCCTTGCATATTAAACAGCACTATATTCATGACTTATGGCAACCTTTAGCCCTGATTCAACAACGGGACAATTTAATGAACACCCTGTTGAAAATGCAACAACGCTATGGCTCGGATTGTATACAGGTTGGCTATCATTCTGCCAATCCGGCCTGGCAGATGAAACAGCAGCACCGCTCTCCACGTTACACCACCTGCTGGAAGGAACTGCTTACAATTCATGAATCTGCCCTGACTGTTACACAAAATAAATGAACTGTTTTGGTCAATTTAGCTTACAATGTAAGAAATAGTAATAATTATAAAAAATGTCATTTTTTAACATTGCCAATTACCTGCAAAGTTCTCATTATATAGCTCAGTTCTGACACATAGCTCTCGTATCAATTTAAACAACTTATAATAGAAATACGGGAATATATGCCATAATACGCAAACTTTGCTGACATCTTGCAAGGTATATTTGCAAACTTATAATTGGAGCAAGCTGAATGAGCTTAACCATTTTGGTTATTCATGGACCGAATCTAAATTTACTAGGTATGCGTGAACCTGAAGTTTATGGAAACCTTACTCTAGACAATATAAATCAAAAGCTCATCGCTCAAGCTCAAAATGCATCTCTTTCCCTGGATACTTTTCAAAGCAACTGGGAAGGTGCGATTGTCGACCGAATTCATCAGGCACAAAAAGAAGGTGTTCAATTCATCATTATCAATCCTGCAGCCTTAACCCATACCTCTGTTGCAGTACGTGATGCGCTTCTTGGTGTTGCCATTCCATTTATTGAAGTTCATTTGTCCAATGTACACGCACGTGAAGCATTCCGACACCATTCATATTTATCCGATAAAGCCGTTGGCGTGATTTGTGGTTTAGGTGCAAAAGGTTATAGCGCTGCACTGGACTTCGCCATCGATAAAATTCAACTCTCTACGCAATCATAATTAGGAATACTGTCTCATGGATATCCGTAAAATCAAGAAACTCATCGACCTGATGATTGAATCTGACTTACAAGCGATCGAAGTTAAAGAAGGTGATCAATCCATCGCCCTCACCCGTCGCAATCCTGTGGTAGCAGCAGCTGTTCCTGCAATGCCTACAGCCGCACCTGCCGCACCTGCTGCAAAAACACCGCGCGGCGCAGTTGAAACTTCTCCTATGGTTGGTGTGTTCTATGCAGCACCAAACCCGGGTGAAGCACCATTCGTCAAAGTGGGCCAAACCGTTTCTGCAGGCGAAACCCTGGGTATTATTGAAGCCATGAAAATCATGAACCCGATTGAAGCGACTCAAAGTGGCGTGATTGAAGAAATTCTGGTGAAAAATGGTGAAGTAATTCAATTCGGTCAACCATTGTTCCGCTATCGCGCCTAAAACCACGGGGACTCACAATGTTGCAAAAAGTTTTAATTGCAAACCGGGGTGAAATTGCTTTACGCATTACCCGAGCTTGCAGAACTTTAGGAATTAAAACCGTAGGTATTTATTCCGATGCCGATAAAGACCTGATGCATTTACGCTTTTGTGATGAAGCCGTATGTATCGGTCCGGGCGCAAGTAGCGAAAGCTATTTAAACATCCCAGCAATTATTACTGCTGCTGAAATTACCGGTGCAGATGCCATCCATCCTGGTTATGGCTTCTTGTCGGAAAATGCCGAGTTTGCAGAAATTGTTGAAAATTCTGGTTTTATCTTTATTGGTCCGCGTCCAGAACATATTCGCTTAATGGGGAACAAAGTTTCCGCCATTATTGCCATGAAAAAAGCCGGTGTACCAACCGTACCGGGCTGTGACCATGCAGTGACTATTCACAATGCTCTTGCAGAAGCCAAAGAAATTGGCTTTCCACTGATCGTTAAAGCCGCTTCCGGTGGTGGTGGTCGTGGTATGCGTATTGTTGAACGTGTCGACACCCTGCTTGAGTCGGTTCAGGCTGCACAGCGTGATGCTGAAATGTGGTTTGGTGATGACACGGTTTATATGGAACGCTTCCTGCAAAAACCGCGTCACGTCGAAGTTCAGGTTTTGGCAGATGGTAATGGCCATGCCATTCACTTGTATGATCGTGACTGTTCTTTACAGCGTCGCCATCAAAAAGTACTGGAAGAAGCTCCTGCTCCGGGCCTGCCTGAAGAAGCACGTGCTGAAATTTTAGAAGCCTGCGTTAATGCATGTAAACTCATGCAATACCGTGGTGCAGGTACATTCGAATTCCTGTTTGAAGATGGTGAATTCTTCTTCATTGAAATGAATACCCGTGTTCAGGTTGAACACCCGGTGACCGAAATGGTGACGGGTATCGATATCATTGAGCAACAATTACGTATTGCTGGCGGACTCGGTCTTGAAATCCAACAAGATCAAGTTGAAGTACGTGGTCATGCCATAGAATGTCGTATCAATGCGGAAGATCCAACTACATTCCTTCCATCTCCGGGCAAAATTGAAAATTATTATGCCCCAGGTGGTGCCGGTATCCGTATGGATTCGCATATTTACCCAGGCTACAGCATTCCACCTTACTATGATTCAATGATTGCAAAACTCATTGCCCATGGTAAAGATCGTGAAACGACTATTGCCCGCATGAAACAGGCATTAGAAGAAACCATCCTGACTGGTGTTAAAACCAACATTCCTTTGCATAGGGATTTAATTCTGGAAGATGAGAATTTCTGTAAGGAAGCGATGGATATTCATTATCTGGAAAAACACTTGTTGAAAAAGCTGGAAGCTTATCAAGAAGCGTCTTAAATAAAGCATTAAGACTTAAAAAACCGCTCTTTATGAGCGGTTTTTTTATGTGTATAACGGATATATTTATAAAATCATGAACAATGATTAAGGCAATACACGGCGCAAGGTGGCAAAACACTGCTCGGCCTTTTCATTACTGCAGAAATTGATGGTCGAGGCATTTTTCCACTGCACGAAATATTGGGAAATTTCTCCGGTCTGATCTTCCTGCAAACCGGAACAATCCTTTTCATTATTGTCATACTTTACTTGCAAAACCAGCGCAGACAATAAAGAACGTTCCTCTTGAGCCGGCTGAAAGTCATAAATTCCGGATGACCACTCTTGCCCACTTTTAATAATGACATTGTTATTCGCTTTAAAATTATAATATTCAATGCATTTATTATTGTTGGCCACTTGCATCCCCCATAAGCCCACAATTTCTGGACGAGTCACAATACGAATGGTATTCGAATTTTCAGCTCGATCCGTTTCTTCTGTTGCCACTACCGCTTGATTGTCATTTGCCATCGCAACAGATGCGCACAATGTAAGTAAAATTGTAAGATATGTTTTTTTCATACATTCATTCAGTGCTAAAAATCCTTTGCTATAACTTAGCATATTTTTATGAAAAACCAGTATTTATCACCATATTATAACAATATAATTTCGTACTATAACTGCACAGGAAAGCAAGCGGCCAAGTTGAAAAGAATCAATGCCTTTGGGGGATACTGAAGCAAGCCTCCCACTAATGATGCAGCGGCATCCTCAATGTTCATTCGTCTTGAAAATATTTCTATTTAATCGTGAATATAGCAAAATAATTTTTTTAATACTTTTGACTAAGTCACCATCTTAGAGTGACAAGGATGTGATCTTGCATATTGTGCTGACTTCATCTAAATCATTTTCCATACAGCAACAGGTGAATGCCTTTTTTATCCTGGGTGCTGTGGTCCTGATTTGCTGTTTATGCGGGATTTTATCCAGGCCTGTCACCTTTTTAGCCTATCTATGGCCAGCAAATGCGGTTTTGCTGGGTCTATTTTTACGCTTTAAGCATTTAAACCTCTGGGGTGGATGGTTAGGTGCCTTTAGCGCTTACATGCTGGCAGATTTAATGACGGGCAGTTCTTTACAACTGACTTTTATTCTCAGTCTCGCAAATCTAATGAATGTCACGGTTTCATTGTTTCTTATCAACTTCTGGAAATTAAATTATCGCAATTACAATCAGGGTTTTACCTTCTTATATTTATTTATCATTTGTGCTTTAGGGGGGAGCTTGGTCAGTGCCCTGTTTGCCATAGCCACAGTTCCTTATCTTTCTGATACTTTCATGTCCACGCAACGTCTTGGGGTGGACTTTGGCATGTGGTGGGCCGGTGAAATTGTCAATTATATTACCATTTTGCCAATTATTTTATTTTTTCCCACCCTGAATGAAATGGGTAAAAAATTTAAAAATATGAAGCTTAAACAGTTCCGGTTAATTAAACTGCTCCCGCTGGTTGCCATTGTGATTTCCGTGACTTTTACCCATATTTTCTTTGGACCGGGTGCCTTGCTTTATCCTCTGGCTGCATTAATCTGGGCGGCATTAAGTTATCCCATTTTTAGCGTTGCCCTGATCAACAGCATTGTCTGTTTAGTGACTTATCATAGTCTGACTTATTTTTACTTATCGGAGTCATCATCGGCATATTTAACCACCACCATTTCGGTACGTATTGGTCTATGTATGTTAGGTTTAGCCCCTCTCATTCTTTGCATTATTACCAGTAATCGCCGTGAACTGTACAAAAAAGTGTTACATCTGGCCAATCATGACAGCTTGACCAATACCATAAACAGACGTCATCTTTTTGAAAAAGGTGAAAGATATCTAAGTGAAGCTAAAAGCCATACGGTTTCATTGATTATGCTCGATCTGGATCATTTTAAAAAAATGAATGACCAATATGGACATCATATTGGGGATTTGGTTCTCAAACATTTTTCGCAACTGGTGGAAGACAATATCCGGACCAATGAACTTTTCGCCCGTATAGGGGGTGAAGAATTTCTGATCCTCCTCATGAATACGACTTTACAGGAAACCCAAACTATTGCTGAAAGAATCCGGATTAAAACCGAGCTAACCCCGATGCAACTGCCTGATGGAGATTTATTGTTTATTACCACCAGTATTGGTATTGCCCATCAAAGCTTGCCTACCGAGCTGAGCTTGCAACATATTATTAATCAGGCAGATCATGCCCTGTATCGTTCAAAAGCTTTGGGACGCAATCAGATCACCATTGCTTCTTGATATAAAACCGGTTGCATACTGCCCAGAACCATAGCACAGCAGCAATCTTGTCATTAACCGCGTAGAATGCTGACTTTTCTTTACGGTTTTTTTAGCTTTGCTGGATATCTTTCGGTAGCCAGCGTACAAACAGCAAACCCACAGCTGTTGAAAGCCCAGCCAGAACAAAAACCATTTCGCCGGAGATGACTTGCCAATATTTTCCCGCCAGAATACTTCCTAAAGCCACGCCTAAACCCCACATGGTACTGTACATGGCCTGACCACGACCTTGCTGACCGGCAGAAAAGTTTTGAAAGATAATGCGCATGGCAATCATATGAAACAGGCCAAAACTAAAAGCGTGAATACTCTGGGCTAAGAACTGTGCCATAAAGAAATGAGGCAATAGTCCCACAACAATCCAGCGTGCACCGGTCAGGACCAGACACACACTGGCCAGACTGCGCCATGAAAAACGGGTTAAAAAAATATGCGCAAATGCAAACATAATAATTTCCGCAACCACCCCCACTGACCACAACAGGCCAATTTCAGTGGTCGAAAAACCTGTTTGATGCAAGTAGTTACTATAGAAACTATAAAATGGAGCATGGGAAAATAATAAAACAAATTCAATAGCAAAAAATGCAGCAACTACAGGTCGTTTTAATATCGGCATTAATGGTTCTAGTTTTTGTTGTGATCGCGGCGCTGTGCTGGGTTCTTTGATGCTAAAAGACCAAAGGAAAGCCAAAAATGCAATACACAACAACATCAGTGGCAGCATGGAAATAGGGACAATTTCAAGTAAGGCACCAATACCGAAAACGCCCACAATAAAACCCACCGAGCCCCATTTTCTTACTTTCCCATACAGCTGAGTACGCTTTTCAGCCAGCCAGAACAGCGTAACCCCTTCAAATTGCGCTAAAATGGCATTCTGAAAAAAGCTGAAAATCAGCATCAGCAATGCCACAGACTGGAAGGTATTTGGAATCAGAAAAATCATGAACCAGATACAGGCTTCCATCCAGGTGGCTATACGGACCAACAGCATTCTTTTGCCCGATTTATCGGCAATCCATCCCCAAATGAACGGTGCGAAAAAGCGGGTAATGATTGCGATTGAAGATAACAGTCCGATTTCTTGATAATTAAAGCCCTGATCTTCCAGATACAAATTCCAAAAAGGCATGAACGTACCGACTATGGAATAGTAGAAGAAGTAGAATCCTGCCAGTCTGTGCTGAATTGAAATAGGCTGCATTACATTGCATATCCTTGCATTATCAATAATTTAAATTCATTTAGAGTCGCACATATTTGCATATAACTGTCTATTCCTGTACTGCAACATTTTAAAAAGTCATTAATTTTTAATATTTTATCACCAAGCACAGTACAGGTAAAAAATTAAAAAAGTTGCGACATCATATAAAAAACCGCCCGTTCAGACAGTCTATTTTATATAAGTAAATTATATTTCTGCTGTGGCATTCTTTTCAGTTCAAACAAGCGCAAAAATGGTTTGAACAACGAAAAAATCAGGACAAAAAACTGGAAAAGTTTAGACCTTAACAGCAATGGTCAAACATATGATTGCTTGCCGGGTGGACATGCGAAGAAATATCTAAAGAAGAAAAAATAGATTTGAAAGTATGAAAATAAATTTAAGTCAGCCTCGAATGAGGGTCTCACTTTTAAAAAGTAATTTATAAATGTTAGTAATTAAAGCCATATACAGCATGGTATCTACCTATTTTTATTTAATTTACAAACTTTGTTAATAGTTCATTCAGAAAGACAAGTAAAAACTGATACATTAAAAATGACATTATAAAAAAGAAGGACGGTGCACGTGATGAAAATTAAAGACCTTGTTCTCAAATTGACAGTGAGCTGCCTATGTTTAGGTTCAACATACGCAATTGCCTCGCCTGAACTTTCCAATAACAGTAAAATTCAAATATCAAATCTTCCCGCTAAAACACCCGGTACCCTATTATCCATACAAGCACAAAATACCGATCTATTTCCGAATGCATCACAACGCTTCCTAATTACCTATCGCAGCCGCGGAATACAGTCGGAACCAATTGTAGCTTCCGGATTTATTTTACTGCCTAAAGGAAAAGCACCAAAAGAAGGTTGGCCTATTTTAGCTTGGGCGCATGGTACAACAGGTGTTGCAGATACTTGTGCTCCTTCGAGTGATTATGTGGGTGGACCTGTTCATATATATCAACAAATAGCAGCAAAAGCTTTGAATGCCTGGCTTGCTCGTGGATATGCGGTGGTTGCACCAGACTATCAGGGCTTAGGTACACCAAGCGGACATCCCTATATGAATGCTCAAAGCCAATTACATACTGTAGTGGATGCTGTAAGGACGACACACCATTTAAAACCTTACAAATTTAATAAAAATTGGTATGTCATGGGGCATAGTCAAGGCGGGGCTGCATCTCTTGCTGTTGCAGCGTATGGACAAAAAGATGCACCCGAACTTAATTTGCGCGGGGCAATTGCCCTTGCTCCAGGCGGTTATCAATATGAAGGAATTGCAGAATATGTAGCAACCCACTCTCAAATTGACACCAGTGTTGCAGCATTTTTTCCAATCGTTCTTCTGGGAGCGGAAGCTGCAGACCCTAGCCTCGTTCCAGCAAATTTAGTTAGCCCGGAAATGGGGGAAATTCTTAATCAGGCACGTAGCCGCTGTTTATCCGAATTACAATCTGATCTGAAGCAAGCACCTAAAACTGTCTTTAAACCGAATGTAAATCTGACACCTTTGACCAATTATCTAAAGAAGCAGTCTATTGAGAATATGATCCCCACTGTGCCAGTTATGGTTGTTCAAGGTGAGAAAGATCAGTTAGTGGATTCACGCGGTACTTATGCCTACTATCAACAAATCTGCAAGATGGAAAAACCTATTGCGTTTTATCCTTTGAAAGAAGGCGACCATCGGGACTCCTTAAGACAAAGTGAATTTTTAATTGGAAATTTTATAAACTCAATTGAAAATAAGAAAAGCTTAAGCACTTGCAGTGCAAAATAGCCTAGATGCAATCTTTAGAATCAAGGTTATACGAGTTATTTATGGAATTCATAGACAGCATTTTGAATATAATGGATGTCTATGAACAGAGAAATTCAACAATGCTGAATGAGTTTGTCGGAGATGTGGTATTTCCAGACAGCTTTTACGCAAATGATGGAAACCATATACTGAACAGGACATTGATAAATTAAATAGCCTGCTTAAACGCCGTTAAAATCTTCTAATATCAAGTCAATGAACTGACGGTCTTCATATTAGAAATGCATTGGGCTAGAAATCTTGGGCTCGACCTTTACAAACAGAATGGATGAGGCTTCATGGAATCTCGCTGATTTTAAAGACCATCCCTAAAGTCTTATCTCCCCCTCAAGTCAAAACGATTAGAAAATTCGTCCTAAAAATGAACGCATTCAAAACATCCCTTACAAAAGGATTTAAAGACCGCTAAATTGAAACGATCTATATGAATCATACACAATTTTTAAATTAACTTAATTGAAAGTTAATTATTTTAAAATCACGCTTTCCAGTTGACTATGATACCTGCAATTGCATGATTTGAAATGCATAATGTCAAAGACCTTAATGCTCTATTGCATTTTTAAAAATCAGTACAGATATAAACGGACTCACTTAAAAATTGCTGTTTCGTTTGAAAAATCCATGTTTATTTTTCGATCAGTTTATGTGGATTATTCGTTAATAATCAAATGAATTGAGAAATTTTTTATAAAATTATCATGTGTTGTTTGTCTCACAATTATCTTTTAGGTAAATCAATTGGAGAAAGCAAATGTTAAATAAAACGATGATCGCAAGCAGCTTCGCTGTCTCTATAGTTTTGGCAGGTTGTACGTCCTCAATGCTGAATCCTTCTACCGAAAGAAATTTAGCGAAATTGCAAAATAAAAACTGGGTGATGACCGAAATTAATCAAATGAATTATAAAGCCGACCCTACCTTATCCGCAGTTCCAACGCTTAGTTTTGGTCACAGCCAACTCAGCGGCAGTGATGGCTGTAACCAATTTATGGGTGGGTATGCCATAAAAGGCAACCAGATTAAATTTTCAAATTTGGTCACTACCGAAAAAGCCTGTTTAAATCCAACCGATTTACCGCAAAAATTTTCACAGGCGTTAAACCAGGTGGTCAGCTATGATGCGACCGATAGTGAATTAAAGCTCTTGGATAACAATCGTCGCGTGGTACTTAAGTTTAAGAACCTTAAATAGAGAATACGGATAAAACTTAGCCCTCATCAGAGGGCTTTTATTGATCAATCCTATTACCTGAATCATTCAAAAAACGCATTCCGCTTAAGAACAGAACAACATGTTATTTATGTTGTTTTTGCGGATTGTTTTGTTGATTAGGTTGTTGCTGCACATTGGACTGCTGGTTTTGCTGATTACCTTGCCGATTCTCTTGTTTTTCCTTTTGTTTATCGCGATCGCGCTCTTGATTATGCTGGCTCATTTGAAGAGGTTGTTGATTAATCATTTGCATGTCCTTCCTCAATTTAGAATCTACATGAGCTAATCTACTATTTAATCTTTTTTATCCAATCTTAACTTTGTGTCAATTTCATTCAATGTAATTTAGATGCATCTATATGATTGATCTGCAACGAGGCGATTTTAACCCTGTTAACATTTCTTTATGATATGAGCGTTTTTTTCTAAGACAAAATCTATTCCCCTCCAATCAAATTGGAGTAAGTTAAACTATTCAGAACTGTCATTTTCGCTTGAGTTAACCGCTAAAATGCCTTAGTCATTTTTACCACATTTGCGACATTCCTGGACGTAGCCGTGCTTGTGATCCCAATTGAATTCATAAACATGAATACAAAAAAATTTACGAAATGTATTAAGCATATCTTTCACCTCACCTACCGGTTCAGAAAAAGGATTAATACTTAATAATATGGGTATAAACAGCATAACTTTCAAATAATAAGGTCAAAATTTCAGAGCAAGATATTAAAATAATTTGGCAATTTTGGACTTTACTGGTCTTTATCCATGGAATGAGGAGTGGTGGTTTTATCTTGCTGCGACGTATCATTATCCTGTTTTTGACAGGCACTTAGACCTAGCATAAGCACTACTCCTATAAATAGCAGTTTTTTCATCATCAATCCTTATATTCTTTCTATCAAAATTAAGAATAGAAGAGATACCGACTTACACGGTTCAATTTTTACAGCAAAAATGTAAAAACGGCTTATTCATTTAATTTTTATTTACGGTTTTTTGAGTAAAAAACAATCGGGATAGGAAAATTTTCATAATAACTGCCAATATTTCTCTAGATGATCCACTGTTGATTCGAACTACGAGAATATTTTTTAAGCGATGAAATTTAGGTCAAAATTTCCCATAAGATCGAATTTTCTGAAGTTTCAACAAAGCCGATTACTTCATCATTTTCATTCAACTTGGGAATAAACTGATGATTATCCATATCATAATAACCAGCATGATCTTGTGCCTGAGCCAAGGTGACTTCATCGCCTAAAACCTTGTTAATCATTCGTTCTTCGCCTGAATTGGGGTTTCTAATTTTAATCATAACCATTGATCTTCATTTATATTTTGATCTTTATCATAAGAAATTAGAGCTTAAAGTGTGAATTAATTTGTTAGCTTGAATGTAAACTGGTTTAGCTTTTTAGTTTCCAATCTAAAGAGAAAAAAATAAAAAGAAATATCCAAGTGTAGCGTTGATAACTTTTTATACATTATGTTATTTAATGTTTGCCTCATCTAAATTCATCTTCTAAAGCTTCTAATATGTTTTAAGCATTTAAAAAAATAGTGAAGCAGAATATGAACAAATATCCTAAAAGCCCATCCATTGAAGTCCAAGCCCATCAACCGGGTATTCAATCGCAAATGCATCCCCAGCCCGAAGTCATCAAACCCAACTATCAGGGAAGCAATAAATTAAAAGACAAAGTTGCCCTGATTACGGGGGGTGATAGCGGCATTGGCAGATCAATCGCCGTGCTGTTTGCACGCGAAGGTGCAGATGTTGCCATATGCTATCTGGAAGAAGATGGAGATGCGGAAGAAACCAAGAAAATGGTAGAACAAGAAGGTCGTCGTTGCCTGCTGTTGAAATGCGATTTGCAACATCACGATGAAATAAGCAAGATAGTTGAAAGAACGCTGCAAAAATTTCAAACCATCAATATTTTAATTAACAATGCCGGCGTTCAGTACCCGCAAAAACATATTACAGATATCAATACCCAGCAACTTTTTAAAACCTTTGAAATCAATATACTGGCTATGTTTTATCTGACCCAAATGGTGATTCCGTATATGAAACAAGGCGATGCAATCATCAACACCAGCAGCATCACCAGTTATCATGGCCATGATCTACTCATCGATTATGCAAGCACCAAAGGTGCAATTACCTCATTTACCCGAAGTCTATCCACAAATTTATTGAAAAATAAGACCGGGATTAGAGTCAATGCAGTCGCTCCCGGACCGATTTGGACACCGTTAATACCAAGCAGTTTTGATGAAGAACAGTTAAAAGATTTTGGTAAGACCACGCCGATGGGACGCATGGGACAACCCAGTGAAGTGGCTCCTGCTTACTTGTTTCTAGCCTCGGATGAAGCAAGTTATATATCTGGACAAGTCATTCATGTTAATGGTGGCAGCATTATTAATGGCTAAAGCATTTAAAATTACCGGTTGGAATTTTCTTTAACCATTTAGCCTGTAAGAATAATTTGAATCATGATGAATCAAATCCACACCAAACATTGACATATTATTACCCACCATTCATTTTTTTTTGCTTAAATGAATGAGGCTGTAAATTCAAAGAGGGATTCATTATGCCTAGAGGCGATAAATCATCTTATACTGCCAAACAGAAGCGGCAAGCCAAACATATTGAGGAAAGTGAAAAAGAGCGTGGGCTTTCCGAGGAGGATGCTGAACGCATTGCTTGGGCTACCGTAAATAAGCAGGATGGTGGTGGCAAGAAAAAAAGACACCATTAATAGTTATTTATAGTTTTATAAAGCTCTTTCATCAGAGCTTTATTTAATTGACCCACCTATCATCAGGCCATTTTACCATTTGTCGGATAATGTCATCAGAAAAATAATATAACAGCATGATTATTATTAGCTTTAGAAAATATATGCGTCTGCTGTTCACAATTTTTAAAGATTTCAATGAATCTACTCATTTAAAATCTTAGTTTACCCGTCAAAGGGGTGATACAGATGACACTCTATTGCATTAAAAAGAATCAGCATTTTCTCGCTTATCGAGATCAATTTGATGACTGCCATAATTGGCAAATGTCTGACCTGGATTTAGCCTTAGCAAGCCCATGGTACTGGACGACCGATAAAAATGTAGCAAAAATTTTTATTACACAAACTGAAGCAGAAGTTTTTCTAAATACCTATTATGGAGAGTCTTTTATCCAGGCAGAAATAAACTTGTACAGATATGAATACGATGAACTTTAATTTGTCCCCCTATCTATGATCTGCCCGACAATTTTATTTAAATAGCTGTTTATTGATCAAAATAGTCGGGCAGCTAGAACTGATCATCAACTACCTTAAAGGTTTGAATACGAATAGTGCTAAATTTGTAAGAATGAGGAAGCTGGCCCATGTTTTTTGCTGTAATGAGGATCAATAAAAAATAGGAACTGAGCTATGTGCGCAAATTTTGAAGCAATTAAAAAAAATAGGGCATTTCTTCTTGGTCTTTCCGAGCTACAGTTCCAATATCCTGACCATATTTATCCCTTATATGATGCCCCAATTTTAATTCATGGTGCAGATCGGCCAGAATGGGACCTTGCCAAATTTGGCCTGATTCCTTCTTGGGCAAAAGAATTAAAATATGGCCGTCATACCTATAATGCACGAACTGAAACCGTGTCTAGTAAGCCCAGTTTTCGTCATGCCTGGCATAAAAATCAGTTTGCACTTGTACCTGTCGATGCGATCTATGAACCCAAATATATAGATGGCAAACCGCACTGGTACGCCATTTTTCGTAAAGATGAACTGCCCTTTACCCTCGCTGCCATATATGAAAATGCAGTAATTGAAAACAGGCAGGTTCGCTCCATGAGCCTTCTGACCATCAATGCTGACCATCATCCCTTTATGCGTCAATTTCACACACCCAAAGATGAAAAGCGCTCAGTCATTGTTATTCCCGAAAATGCGAGAATGGACTGGTTGAATTGCCAATATAATGAAGCGAGTCAATTTTTCTTTGAAATGCAGAATGAATATGTTGCTGTCCCTAAAAATCGCGCAGTCATGACTCGACTTTAATGTTCACTATTGATCGTAAGTCATCATTACATTCATTTTAAATGATAAAAATCAGGCCTATTTAATTTAAAAATTTTTCTCAATCATTATTTTCTTCAACTTAAAATGATCAAAAAGAGAGAACATCGAATACTGAGTTTCGCTATAAATTTTAATAAGACATAAATTTTTTTCTAAAGCTTGATATTTATGCACTAAGGTAAAGTTGCTTAAAGATTTGTTCCCTTTTGCATATATATGGCGCGAAAGATGAGAGAATGTCTTAAATTAGAAGGTACAAGATTACCGCTATATAGGAGAGGTATGAAATGACTACTATGAACGTAAATGACATTACCAAACATGCAGATGTAATTGCTTCAGATGGTCAAAAAGTAGGAACAGTAGATCACCTTCAAGGTACAGATCAAATTAAGTTAACAAGAAATGAAGAAGGTAGTCATCACCTTATTCCACTTTCATGGGTAAGTGAAATTAAAGAAAATCAAGTGATGCTTAATGTGGATGCCGAAGAAGTCAAAAGTCATTGGATTACTGCTTAAACAGTTTAGAACACCTTGATATAAGCCCTTTGATATAAGCCCTTTCTTCGCTCTGGAGGGCTTATTTAAATTTGATCCCTTAAAATTTAACAATATTAAAACAGCTTGAGCTGACCAGCTCTATTTAATTATACTAAAGCTTAAAATATTATTTTTCTGATTTTAATGTTTTTAATAGCCTTTTTTATTCTATAAATTTCTTTATATTTTATATTTAAAAATCAGTTTTTCATAAAATTAAACCTATTTTTATTTAAAATTATCTTTACATACCCAAACTTCACCATCTATACGTACTCGATCCGGTCCAATCAAATCCAATCTATGACCATAATAATTGGTCAGATTGAGAAAATTTCCATTCTTGTCGTAATTCGCCCATACACCTCGTTGAATATCCGGGCTATCGAGTTTATAAAATGTAATGAGTTTCTGTGGATATGTAGTTACTATATTATTCATTTTACCTGACCTTGTTAATTAGCAAAATAAGGTACATCCTCTTCAATAAAGAATACCTCACCTGTAGAATTCAAAATCCATTGATTGGTGCCCATCATTTTTGTCAATTGTTCTTGGGATGAATCATATACATTCATCAAATGATTCTCCTCATCATATTCCCCCGTATAAATTACGGTGGGTGATGTATCGAAATCCTCATTCATTTTATGGGCTTTTACAGGTCTGATATTCATGATTAACTCCTTTTATGTTTAAACGGGCTTCGCTCCCTTTAAACTTCAATGACCATAGCAATGACTCCTGTTTTATTTTTCATTTTGAGACTGCTTTTCAGTATCTTTCTGCTGATTATGCTTATGGTCTTGCTGTGGTAAATGATGGGGTTGTTTTATCGGTTGATTCCTTTGATTCATATCTGTTTGATTTTGAGATTTTGACTTAGACATAATACTATTCCTTCTTGTCATTATTTGATGCCAATCAATTAACAACAATTAACGGCCTAATTATTTATCACTCTATCAGAATATACCCAAGTTAACTGAATAAAAACAATGATGATGTATCAAAATATAATATTACAATAGTAATACATTAATAATATTAAGCATCCTGACTAAACAAAAAAAATTACCCAATTACTAAATAAATTATTAATACATTATTTTTAATAGTAATCTACATACAATTCCAACACATACATAAAATTCCATATTTTATATAGATTTTAAATAATATTTATTTCACAAAATCTAAAACAAAAACAATACATAAATAAACATGCAAACAAAACCTCTATATTCATCAGTTTATTGATAACAAATTCTATTATTTGATTAAAAAATACAATGTGTAATTAAATTATTAAAAGCCCTTAATGGCTCATCCTTAATTCTTTGGCTCGACCATAGAAAACACTGGCAAGTCAATTTTTACAAAGGATGTGCACTAAAAAACCCATCATAAAGATGGGTTTTTTATGAAAGACAAATACGAAAATATCATGATTTAAGCTGGTACGGTGTCGGCAATGGCTTCACGCGACCACACCCGATGATGACGAATCAGGGTTTTAAACTGTTCCTGTACAGCGGTAAAGTCCTCTGCATTTAAAGTCCCTTCATCGTGTGGCAATTTCAGCTCATGTAAAAGTTTTTGTTTATCACCCAACAATACAATCGGTTTCAGGTGCTTATAGGCTTCCAAAAGATAATGTTTTGTTACCCCATCTTTTAAAGCCTGCGGGTAATTATCACCATCTACAAGGACGATAGCATCATAGGCAATGGAAGGCTCAGCTTTTTGCATGCCATCTGATGCAACGGGAGACTGCTGTTGATTAAGCACAGGGCCCGGCGTTGGGGTCAATATATGCGCAACAGCTTTTTCAGCCTTAGCCCATTGCTGAATCGCGTCAATATTGGCTTGACTCACGCCATCATGAACCAATACGGCTATTTTTTTAGCTTGAATATCTTCAGGAATAAACGCTGTCATAGTAAGACGCGCCGATTTTTCTACTGAAGAATTTTTTGCCGGATTTTGTGGGGCAGTGACTTCTATACCCAGGTTTTTACCCACCTGTTGAGCCAGATCCAGATCTATATTGGCCAACACTTCCTGCACTTCGCGTTGGCGGATATGTGGACGTTGTACCTTACTCAATTCGAAGGTGTATGCATCCACCACATGTTTTTGTTCATGCGGCGCCAAGCTTTGATAATAGAGACGTGCTTGCGAGAAATGATCTGAAAATGATTCACTGCGCTGACGAATTTTTTTACCGTCTATGCGTTCCTGATAGCTCTCGAAACCGCCTTCCTGGGCAGCAGGCGGAGTTTCGGCTGGCCAATTGTTATCAATCGAATTGGGTTGGTAGGATGCCTGACCGCGATGAATAAAGCTTTGATGCATGGCATCACGCTGGTTATTATGAAATGGACAAACCGGTTTATTAATGGGCAATTGATGAAAGTTTGGCCCACCTAAGCGGCTCAACTGGGTGTCGGTGTAAGAAAATAAACGTGCCTGTAACAGTGGATCGTTGGTGAAATCTATACCGGGTACAATATGGGCCGGGCAAAATGCCACCTGTTCAATTTCTGCAAAAAAATTATCGACATTACGGTTCAGTACAAACTTGCCAATTGGCGTGACCGGAACCAGTTCTTCCGGAATAATTTTTGTCGGATCAAGCAAATCGAAATCAAACTTCATTTCATCTTCTTCAGCGACAATTTGAATACCGAGTTCCCATTCTGGATAATTCCCCGACTCAATCGCTTCATATAAATCCCGACGGTGAAAATCCGGGTCTTTCCCTGACAGCTTTTGCGCTTCATCCCAAAGCAACTGGCTTAAACCCTGTTTCGGTGTCCAGTGGAATTTGACAAATATGGCTTTACCTTCAGCATTGATCATACGGAAAGTATGGACACCAAAGCCTTGAATCGAGCGCAAATTACGGGGAATGGCACGGTCCGACATCGCCCACATCACGGTATGGGCAGACTCCGGTACCAAAGAGACAAAATCCCAAAAGGTATCATGGGCTGACCCTCCGGTTGGAATTTCCGTATGCGGTTCCGGTTTGACAGAATGCACAAAGTCCGGAAATTTAATACCATCTTGCACAAAGAAAACCGGAACATTATTGCCGACCAAATCGTAATTGCCTTCCTGTGTGTAAAATTTAATCGCAAAACCGCGAATATCCCGCACGGTATCGGCAGATCCCCGTGGGCCTTGTACTGTAGAAAATCGTACAAAAATGGGGGTCTGGATATTGGAATCGGTCAGGAAGCCCGCTTTGGTATATTGTTCATTGCCCGGATAAGCCTGAAAATAACCATGTGCCCCTACACCACGCGCATGCACAATTCGCTCAGGGATACGTTCGTGATCAAAATGGGTGATTTTTTCCCTTAGGATAAAATCTTCCAGTAAGGTCGAACCTCGTACACCTGCCTTTAAACTGTTTTGATTATCTGCAATCTTTACGCCCTGATTGGTGGTCAGTGCATGATCAGTAGCATCACTGCGTGAAGCATCTAACTGCTGGGTTTTTGCACTTTCATTCTTTTTGTCTAAAGCATCGGTGCCTGCAACTTCACTTTGCTTAGCTTTATGATTCATATTTGCGCCTCTTTTCTATTCCATTAAACATGTGTTTGATAAAATGAATGCGTTGATCAATAGACATTCGCCTGTATGATTGAAGTTAATGAGTAAACTTCTGATTGCTTAGAAAGGGAAACAGGTAATCGGCAAAACGTTGGGTACACCAGAGACCTGTTTCATGATGATGGGCATGAGGAGCTAAATAAGGCAGCAGTTTATTGATTTTCATGGCCAGATTGCCGGTTTCATAAATCTGATGCTGAATATCTTCCAGTTCTCCATCAGATAAAAAACTGAACATAAAATCAGTTTGATCCTCATGTTCAAGTTGGATTCTGTGTGCATTTAAATCGGCATCTGGAGCAGATTCACCGGCAATCCAGTCATAAATGATCTGCTTTTCAGTAGCCGTAAATACGCCAAACATTTTTCCATCTTCCTGGCTAATCAGCTTCCAGAAGCGGCTTTCTTCTGGATTTCTACCCAGCCTGATCCATTTTTTATCAATGAGTACATCAACAAATTCTTCCACTGACTCGGGTGATGCAAGCCAAGAATTAATGGTTTTGTTATTAAAGGTGCATTTATCATTGTGAATGACATTACCGACCAGGGCTTTACGTTTTAAAATCTTAATCACCAAAGTGTCTAGATTTAGATTCTTGATAATTTGCCTTGAGGACAAGCCTTTATCACTCAAAGCGAAACCGGCCTTCATTTTTTCTATAAAAGACCGCTTGTCATTGAATTTACTGTAAATTTTTTCAAATGCTTTAATGGATAAATTTGCATGTCCATTATCAATATTGTCGATGGTGATATGCAGATTGAAATATTTTGAATCTATACCTAATTCTTGCAGTTCATAGTTGGTGATCAGCAGATGTAACGGAAGTTGCTCATAGGCCAGATTAAAACCAATGATTTCCGGAATGAACTCGGGTGGTGCATAAGCCAGCGCGAGTTGAATTGCAGCTTGATGATAATATTCATCCTCCAGATCTAGTACAAAATGTTCCAGTCCTAAATTGATAATAAGATCATTAAATAAGCACACATGGTTGGATTTGGCTAAGCCCAAACCCAGCTCTTCCAGATAAATTTGTATTAGATCTCTGAAAACTGGATCATTCCAGTAATGGGTAATGCTAAACAACCAGGAACCGTCAACTTGCTTTACAGGCGCAACTTTAATCAGAAACTCGAATGCCTGCCCCACATTTTTAAAATATTCTCGCCCTGCTCCGCTATTTCTTCTTTCTAAATAGGCCTGGTATTCAGCACATTGAAGCTTATTATTCTTTAGAATCCAGTCATGGATTTTACTCACATCAGCGGGAAAATCGTTGGAATTATAATTTAGATTTTGAATTTCTTTTTTTAAAAAATATGAGGCTTTTCTTTCCTTTTCCTGAACAGAAACATCTCCATTAAGAAAAAAATTAACCATATCAAAATAATTCTGATGATTTTTATCTACTGATTCTAGCGGCTGTTTTTTTACTGCTACTGGCATTTTTATTCTCCAAGCGGTAATTAGCATATAACCTTAATCTACTTGCGATTCATGAAAAAACCCTATAATTGTTATTCATTCGTTTAATTTATGTTGATTCAATAGTAATCAAATCTGATTAATCAAAAAGTTAAAATTATAATCACGATTTAAAATGAGAAATGGTTCTCTTTTTAAAATATTTTATTGTTAATATTTTATTTATTATCTAAAATAAAAATATGATATTAAAATAAAGTGAAGAAATATGACTACTCAATGCTGTAAATTACTGGCTAAAAAAAAATTAAAAGTGACTTTCATTGAAAGTGCTTCAGCAGGTTATTTGGCTTACCGTTTTTCACTCACCCCATTTTCTGGCGAAATCTTAAATGGAGCTCTGGTATGTTATGATTTAAAAGTTAAAGAAAAAGTACTTAAGATATCTCCCAAGCTCATAAAAAAATATACTGCAGAATCTATTGAAATTACTGAAGAATTAGTAAAAAAAGCAAAGAATATATTTACCTCGGATATATATGTGGGATGTACTGGATTACTCAAACCCGGCGGTTCTGAAACTCCAGAAAAACCTGTAGGAACTTTTTTTTATTCAATTTTATACAAAAACAAAATATATAATTACCGATGTTTGTGTAAAGGAAAGAAAACAGAAAAATTAAACAAGCTTATCCAATCCATATGTAAAAGCCTCATTAAAATTATTAAAAAAATTTAAATTAATATAATTAAAATTTAAATTTGTAAATATAAGGCTTTCCAATAAACCATATATTTCATGGATATAATATATAAACGAATCATTATAATTACATTTCAAACATTATGTAACATCCCTTTTATTTTTTAATGAAATATTCATGCTAATAATAATTATATCTGGTTAAACAGATGTTATTAAAAAATATATATGAGGTGTAGAGATGACTAATCCAAATCAACCCCAACAACAAAATGATCAGCAACGCCAACAGCAACAGCAGAACGACCAACAACGCCAACAGCAACAGCAGAATGATCAGCAACGTCAACAGCCTGGTCAGCAGCAGGGCAACATGCCACAACAGCAGCAACAAAATGATCAGCAACGCCAACAGCCTGGTCAGCAGCAACAACCTAACCAACAGCAACAGCAAAATGACCCGCAGCGCCAACAAACTGGTCAGCAGCAAGGTAACCTGCAACAACAGCAGCAAAATGATCAGCAACGTCAGCAAACAGGTCAACAGCAAAATTTTAGACAAAATCAGAATGACCAAAACAATCAACAGCAATAATGCGTTGATTGAACATTCACTTTCACATTTTAGATTGTGAAATTGTCTTTCATTGCTTGGCTATTGATTCAAAAATGAGGAGCTACACAGAATGACTGATCCCACTTTAGAAAATCAAAACCGTACGTCAAATAGTGAATCTGATCGGTATTGGCGTGAAAATTATACCAGTCGACCTTATTATCAAGATTTACAGCGTGATATTCCCGATATTGATTATGACAAGGATTTATCCTCTGCTTATGAATTTGGAAAACATTCACGTTCTGAATACGGCGAAAATGCCCGTTTTGAAGACTCGGAAAATGATCTTCAAAGTAAATGGGAGCAGTTTAAAGCGAACTCTCGCTTAAAGTGGCAACAAGCGAAACATGCCGTAAAAGATGCATGGGACAGAATGTAAAGGAATGAAAAAATTTCCATTTAAATTCTACTCGTTAAAAAAGCACCCTTGGGTGCTTTTTTGTGCAATACTTTTCTGATTAATTAAACATTTGCCCAAATGCATAGATTACAAACATCAGCATCAGTGCAGATGATGAAGTTACAAGGAGTTCTATTGTTTTCATAACCCACTCTCACTTCCTTATCGTGGAACACTCTTTATACACTGAGATTTTTTGTCAGACAATAACAATTATTGACATAAATGTATCAAAAAATACTAAAAATATAAATATCACATTTTAAAATCTACACTTTCTCTCATCACAAATACAAAAATTCATTGCAAAATATGTCGCTTGTTTTTATAGCAGTTTATTTATTTAATATATTTTTATTTTTCAATTACTTAAAATTCAATAATTTAACTTTTTCAACTTTTTTACTTAGCTTCGAATATTCAGATCCCCCTATATAATTGAACTTTCCTGTTAATTTTTGCGACTCATTTTTAGGGGTTTTAGAATCGGATTTAATTTTTTTTACAACTTGTAGACTTTCGATCTTCTTCACTTACTGCTGCCTAGTGGTCCATCGAGCAAACATTTCCCGATTTGTTCAGCAGGCAAGCTCAAGTAAAATTTTCAGGCATTAAAAAACCGCCTTGAAGACGGTTTTTGTATTGTTCTCACCCTTACACCGCATTTACATGCGCATTAAGCCGGAACATTTCATTTACGCCCGTATAGAAACTGCGGCCATCAAGATTCAACTCAATTTCAATACCGGATTCAAGCAAGACTTTTTTGCCTACTTCAACCCATTTAAAGCCATCACGGGTATTTTGCATTTTTTTCAAAGGAATCAGCGATACAACAATTTCACGGCCATTTACAGATTTTGCAACTAAATTTTCAGTTTTATTCAACATTTACACCAATTTTTTAATACAGATAGAAAAGCCACCATTGGCATTTCAAAATAACAACCTTAACTTGGGATCACTCAAATGAGCGGAGATTTCTCGTTTACTAATTTTGAACGAGAACATTTTCATGTCAGTTTTATTGTTGAAATTATTATAACAGAAATATTGATTTAAGATACATCAGTATATCAGCGTTATGAATTAAAATTGTATTTAAATATTTCAGTTTTTAAGCCCTCCCTTTCCTTAGAAACCGAGAAATACAGGAAATTACTGATATACCCTTAAATAGTCTGCAATCAAACGTGATGCCCAAGATTCCGGTTGTTTAAAACCTTCGTAAAAAATACAGTGGCTACCTTTTTTAGTGGTCACGACGACAATATTCGGCATCTTCTGAAGGGTTTCCTTATAAGGTTCCAGATTCCGGATATGACACACAGGATCATCTTCCGCATTTAAAATCATCAATGGAATTTTGACATTTTCGAATACATGAATCGGATTGGTGGCCTGATTATAGTCTTCAAAACTGCTATAGCCTGCCAGTTCAAAATAATGAGATTGAAACTCTAATAAATTCCTGGAAGCCAGCACTTTGGGCAAGGAAGCGGTTTGTTGCCATGTTTCGCTATAAGGATGAATAAAGGATTCAAATAGTTTTTTCGTCATCACTTTACTATAGAAAGGATGCACATTTTGAAAACCCAGTTCAGTATCATAACCGGGACACAATGCAAATGCTGCCTTGAACGGTGTTTGCTCGCCTTGTTCTCCTAAATAGCGGACCAATAATCCGGTGCCCGCAGATGAGCCAACCGCATACAGGGTGGAATCTGGAAATTTGCTTTGAATATACTGAATCTGTTCACGCAAATCATCAGTCGAACCGAACATGGAAATTTTGGGAACAGGCAGCGGTAAATTGGCATGGCCACGGCGCAAACATAAGGCTACACGCCATCCGGTATGTCGATGCAAGTCACGGACCAGTTCGGCCATACTTTCCGGTGTACCCGTCAAGGTAGGCATCAACACAATGGTTGGCGTATCTGCAGCAACATGAAGCCCATACCAGGCAATGGCGGTAACTCCACCATCAGACATCTTGAGATGTTCGATCACATCATACTGGAGTTGCACCGCTTTTTTTTTGATTAAGTCAAAATAGATCAGATGCAGATGTGTATTGGACAACCACGGCGTTGGACGGTATTTCTGTTTGAGTTGGGGCAAAATTTCAAGCATCTGCCCTGCTTCACCTTGTGGATCATAGTACAGGGTAGGTAATTCAGCCCCTGTCACCTGATCGACAATTTCTTGCACCAACTGACTGATTTTATTGAGCACAAACTTCATATTCGGTTTACCTCAAAAATGATGTAACGCAAAATACTTAGTACATGTCACTCCATTAACAGCATATATCTTTACTATACTCTTTATACTTTTGGTATAAAAGCAGCCATACGTTTTCCCATCTGTGCCGCCAATGCTTCCAGTCCACTCTTCGGACGCAGCATCACTTCAAAATCAATGATTTGACCTTGTTCATTCAACTGAATCATGTCAATGCCTTTGAGTTTTTTCTCACCGACATTGGCAGAAAACTCCAGTACCACATTCATGCCATCTTCGGTATAGAATTCGCGATGGTACGTAAAGTTTTCAAAGATCTGAATGACATTACTCAGAATAAAAAACACCACCTGTTTACCCGGATAAGGTTGATAGGCGACTGGTGAACGAAACACCACATCTTCAGCCAGTAATTCATTTAAAATCGACATGTCACGTGTTTGCAGCATGGTGTGCCAACGTTTAATGGCCTGTTTTGTTGTTTCAATGGTCATTTAGGCTTCCTTTTTTGTTGTGTATTTAAAAAAACTCCTCCCTGAGCAAGTTTTAAAGCATTGCCTTAAAACGAAGCGCAAGGAAGATTGGGAAGGATTAATTTTTAGCATTCATTGATAAGAATCCCTCTAAATCCCCCTTTTATAAAGGGGGACTTCATTGAAAGAAATTAAATCACTGCCGCCAAATCTGCACCCTGACGAATGGCACGCTTGGCATCCAGTTCGCCGGCTTCTTTGGCCCCCCCAATCAAATGCACATTTTTACCATCGGCTTTCAGTTGCTCGAACATTGCGGTGAAAGGTTCCTGACCGGCACAGATCACGACATTATCAACTTCTAAAACAGTCGGCTGACCATTCACTACAATATGCAAGCCCTGATCATCCACCTTTTCATAGCTGACACCTGCCAGCATTTTTACTTCCCGGTGTTTCAATCCGGTACGGTGAATCCAGCCCGTCGTTTTACCCAGACCTGCGCCCACTGAACTTGCCTTACGCTGCAATAAGTAAATTTCACGATTGGACTGTTCTACTTGTGCGTTCTTCAATCCCCCGACATTTTCATAACGGGTGTCAATACCCCATTCATTATAGAATTTTTCAGGGTTCAGGCTGGCACTATCTCCTTCATGGGTTAAATATTCCGCGGTATCAAAGCCGATACCGCCCGCCCCAATAATCGCGACACGTTGCCCTACTGGCTTGCGTTCTTTTAATACTTCGAGATAAGTCAGTACTTTCGGATGGTCGATACCTTCAATTTCTAACTGACGCGGAGTGACACCGGTCGCTACAACAATCTCGTCAAAATCAGAATGGCTTAATGCTTCATAGGTCGCCGGATGATTTAAAAGCAGCTTAATATTGGGCTGTAATTCAATTTTACGTTTGAAGTAACGCAAGGTTTCATAAAACTCTTCTTTACCCGGAATGGTTTTGGCAATATTGAACTGCCCCCCAATTTGATTGGCGGCTTCAAAAAGAGTGACCTGATGTCCACGTTCAGCCGCATAGGTGGCAAAGCTTAAGCCTGCCGGTCCTGCACCAATCACCGCAATCTTTTTCGTCTGAACAGTTTCTTTAAAAATCAGCTCCGTTTCATAGCAGGCACGCGGATTGACCAGACAGGATGCAATTTTCATCGAGAAAATATGGTCCAGACAGGCCTGGTTACAGCCAATACAGGTATTGATTTCATCACTGCGGCCCTGTTCTGCTTTTTGCACAAAGAAGGCATCGGCAAGCATGGGACGCGCCATGGAAATTATGTCTGCATGACCCGAAGCCAACACATGTTCCGCCATTTCCGGGGTATTGATACGGTTTGAAGTAATGAGCGGAACCTTGACCAAACCCTTGAGTTTTTCTGTAACCCAGGTAAATGCTGCTCGCGGGACCTTGGTGGCAATGGTCGGAATGCGCGCTTCATGCCAGCCAATCCCGGTATTGATAATGGTGGCACCGGCTTTTTCAATTTCCTTGGCCAGTTGCACCACTTCTTCAAAAGTAGATCCACCATCAACCAGGTCCAGCATCGATAATCGGTAGATGATGATAAAGTTTTCACCTACCGCTTCACGGGTACGGCGTACGATTTCAATCGGGAAACGGATACGGTTTTCATAGCTGCCGCCCCATTCATCATCACGATGGTTGGTCCGTGCCGCAATAAACTCATTAATCAGATAGCCTTCCGAACCCATGATTTCTACGCCATCATATCCGGCATACTGTGCCAGTTTTGCACATTGGGCAAAGTCTGCAATGGTTTGTTGTACTTCTGCGCTGGTTAATGCATGCGGTTTAGTCGGGTTGATCGGTGCCTGAATGGCAGATGGTGCCACCAGGTCGGCCTGATAGGAATAACGCCCGGTATGCAAAATCTGCATGGCAATTTTACCCCCGGCATCATGCACCGCCTGGGTAATCACCTTATGTTTTTCCGCTTCTTGTATAGAATCTAATTTCGCTCCGCCTGCGAAAGTCAGGCCTGCATCATTCGGTGCAATTCCGCCCGTCACAATCAGCCCGACACCCCCTTGTGCACGTTCTGCATAAAATGCCGCCATACGCTCATAACCACGTGGAGCCTCTTCCAGACCGACATGCATGGATCCCATCAGAACGCGGTTTTTAAGTGTGGTAAAGCCTAAATCTAAAGGCGCTAATAAATGCGGGTAATTAGACATACAATCTCCTTGGCGTGCTTTCTCAGCTGGCAAATATCTTTTAATGCAACTTGTTGCATAACTTATATTCCAGATTTGTTTTTTATGCAACATGTTGCATAATGAAGCTGTAAAGATTTATTGACTGAGCCGTTTATGTCCTTAGCCCATGTTTTATTGACCAGCCTGATTGAAAAACCCAGTACCGGTATTGATTTGGCTCGTCGCTTTGACCGCTCCATGGGATTTTTCTGGAATGCGACCCATCAGCAGATTTACCGTGAACTCAGCGCCATGCAACAAAAGAACTGGATTTCTACGCTTGAAGATCACAGCTCCAATACCCGCAAAAAGACCTATCAGGTTGAAGCATTGGGGCGCGCCGAACTGGCCGACTGGATGCTCAAACAAAGTCCACCTGCACAATTGCGTGACGATTTAATGGTGCGTTTGCGTGCCGAAGCTCAACTCGGTGGCAATACGGTGTTGCCTGAACTGGAAAGGCACCTGATCTTGCATCAACAAAATTTGAAAATCTATCAAACGATCTTTGCCAAAGATTTTGCCCATGCACAGGATCAGGACCGGACCCTGTTTATTCATAAAATGATTCTGCAACTGGGCATTGACCTGGAAATGGGCTGGATCAAGTGGTTAGAGACCATGATTCCACAGTTAAAAGCATTTGAACATAAGAACTAAAAAAGGACACACACATGCCACATTACCTGATGCCTGATAATGAACAACTTTTTGTTCGCGAGTTTGGACAAGGACAACCGGTCTTGGTCCTGTCAGGTCTGGGGATGCAAAGCTGGCAATGGCTTCCGTTTCTTTACCGGCATGCTAAAACGCATCGCTTTATTATTCCGGACTGGCGCGGTTTTGGGGCTTCACAAGGGTGTGCCATTCCCGAACTGGATGCGATTTCCAGTCACTGGCGTGATATTGACAGCCTGATTGAACAGCTTCGGTTAAACGATATTGTAGTGATCGCCTATTCCATGGGTGCAACCACGGCCATGCATGGCATGCAATATGGCAACTTTTCCGAACAGATTGCAGCCTATTTACATATTGACCAGACCCCTAAAATTTCGGTAGATGATAGCTGGGATTATGGTTTATTTGGTCCACAGCATCAGCTGTTTATATCTATTCTGACCGAGCTGTCGCAGTTGCTGGCTCAGCATCAACACATTCAATATATAAAAGACCTGAATAGCCAAGCCCGCGGACAGCTTGCCAAGCTCTGGTTAGAGTTTATTGGCCTGCAAAATAGCAATAGATACAGTTTAAAAGCCTTTGAATGGGTACTCAACCAGTCGCGATTGCAAAGCTTATTACTGCCCTCTCACCGGGTCGACTATATGGCCTGGTATATCAACAACTATCTTTACCATCAGGAAGATTACCGCGAAGCCCTGCAAAAGCTGCAATGTCCGGTAACTTTTCTCAGTGGCACGCAATCCAGGCTTTATCCGGTGAAAGGTCAAACCTTGATTGCAGAAAGTATTACCCATGCCAAACAAGTCCGTTTTGAGAAATCTGGACATACCCCCTTGCTTAGCGAACCGCTAAAGTTTGCGCGAGAAATTAGCGCATTCTTGAAAGCCAATGCAGCTCATCAACCTTAAACTGCTGAATCAAGTCAGGAGCCAAAATGAAAAAACTGGTGGTCTTTTCCGGTGCTGGCATGAGTGCCGAAAGTGGCATCAACACTTTTCGGGACAGTGATGGCTTATGGGAGCAGTACCGAATCGAAGACGTCGCCACACCTGAAGCCTGGAAACGTGATCCGGAACTGGTCCAGCGTTTCTATAACCAACGGCGCAAACATATTCTCTCTGCCAAGCCCAATGCCGCCCATCTACTGATTGCCGAACTTGAAGAGTTTTTTGATGTGCATGTCATTACCCAAAACATTGACGACCTGCATGAACGCGCTGGAAGCAGCCAGGTCATTCATCTGCATGGCAATATTCGGCTGGCGAAAAGCTCCGGTCCAAACGCTGAGTACAGCACTGAATTCTATCCGGTCGAAGGCTCTGAGCAGGATTTGAGTAAACACTTCTGCAAGGATGGCTATCCTTTACGTCCACATGTGGTCTGGTTTGGCGAGGCTGTGCCTGCTTATGCCGATGCACAAGACTGCGTACAGGATGCGGATATTTTTATCGTGATTGGCACCAGCCTGCAGGTTTATCCCGTGGCAGGTTTAATTCATGAAATTCCAGCGCATTGTAGCGCTTACTATATTGACCCCAAGGCGGACCAGCAACAGCTCCCACCACAATTTCAGAAAATTGTGATGACCGCTACTCAAGGCATGCAACATCTAAAAGAATGGTTAGAACAACAGCACTAAACTATTCTGTTCAATATCAAAACGACACAGCAGCGATTGACATAATGCAACAATAAATTTTTAATCTGCTTATTGTTGCATAAATGGAATTCTTAAATGCTGTCCGATCTTGATGATTTTTATTGCTTTGCCTTGGTGGTGGAACATGGAGGGTTTAGCGCAGCAGAACGTGCAACCGATATTCCAAAATCAAAATTAAGCCGCCGCGTTTACAATCTGGAAGAACATTTAGGCGTGCGGCTGATCCAGCGCAGTTCCCGCCATTTTGCCGTAACCGACATTGGCATGAATATTTACCGCCATGCCCAGGTCATGATGAATGCGGCACAAGCGGCCCACGATCTGGTCGATCATCTCAGCATTCAGCCACGCGGTGTGATTAAGGTCAGCCTGCCTGTTTCAATTGCGCAAAATGAAATTGCCAAGATTTTACCGAAATTCCTGAAAACCTATCCTGAAATTAAGGTACAGCTCATTGTCAGTAACCGCCGTGTCGATATCATCAATGAAGGCATTGATGTGGCACTCCGGGTACGTTCTAATCTGGATGATGACCCGAATCTGGTTTTACGCAAATTTGAAAATATCGAACAGCACCTGTTTGCCAGCCAAGCCTACCTGAATGAATTTGGCGACTTAAAACAGCCGGAAGATTTAAGCGATCATCAAATTCTCAGCATGTCGGATGAGCATTTAGACCAGTATATTGTTGTACACGATAATAAAAAACAGCAGAAGAAAATCAAGGTCAATCCCCTGGTGATGGGGTCTGACCTGATGATGCTGGCACAACTGGCACGACAAAATTGCGGGATTGTGTTATTGCCGGACAGCATTGTTCAGGACTATGTTCAAAGTGGTGAACTGGTACGTGTACTACCGGACTGGAAAGCACCGCATGGTATTTTTCATGCAGTCTATCCTTCACGCCGTGGCTTGCTCCCGGCGGTCCGTGTCTTTATCGACTATTTGGTGGAACAGCTCAGCAAGTATTAATACCTATACCTCTGCTTGGAAAAACAATCTTGGAAAACAATCAGGTTTATCTTCAAGCCAGCGGACAATGCCTTTGAGTTGTTAATTGCACACTATAAACAGCTAGCCTGATCACAAAAAAGTAAAATTCACTTGAGTAATACAAAATTTTAGGCAAAAAAAAGCTTATCCGAGGTGGATAAGCTTATAAACTTTAAATAAGGAAAAATAAGAAACTACAGCTAGAATCTATAGTTGTATAGTACAAAGAAAAAATATATAAATCTAATATATAAAATATATTACAAAATAATAATAAAAATAATTTTATTATATAAATTAACAACTTAAATTAAAATTAATAGATTTTAAAACTTTATTTGAACATAAAATCAACAATTCTATACCAAAGTATAAAACAATCTATTTCATTTTATCTTTCTCGTTTAAATTTCAGGATATGTACCGGTACCTTCTGGCCAAGGAGATAAAAGCTCAAAACCGGTATCTGTTACAGCAACCATGTGTTCCCATTGGGCGGTTAAGGAACGGTCAGCAGTCACTACGGTCCAACCATCTTTAAGCTCTTTGACACGCGCCTTGCCTGCATTGACCATCGGTTCAATGGTAAAAACCATGCCCTTTTTAAGGATCAGACCTTGACCAGGCTGCCCATAATGCAGCACATTCGGCTGTTCATGATAAACCTTGCCAATGCCATGACCGCAATACTCACGGACAATGCTATAACCTTCACGATGAGCCACCGATTGAATGGCAAAACCGATATCGCCTAAAGTTGCGCCCGGTTTCACCGCATGAATGCCGGCCACCATGGCTTCATAGGTGGTTTCAACCAGTTTTTTCGCTTCCGGTTTTACATTTCCGACATAATACATCCGGCTGGTATCGCCAAAATAACCATCTTTAATGATTGCCACATCAATATTGATAATGTCACCATCCTGCAAAATGGTGTTTGGCGATGGGATACCGTGACACACCACTTCATTTGGAGAGATACAGGTGGTTTTGGTGTAGCCATAATAGCCTACATTGGCCGGAATTACTTTTAAGGTATTCACAATAAAATCATTACAGATATCATCCAGATACTCCGTACTTACTCCAGGCTTGACATACTTCCCTATCATCTCCAAAACCTGAGCAGCCAAACGTCCGGAAATACGGAGTTTCTCTAAATCTTGCTCAGTTTTAATGGTAATAGTGGAAGCTTTCATTGCATCATCCTCAGGAATAAGGCTTATGATTATAGTCCTTTTACATTAATTTTGTTTAATATGAGCAGATAAACAGTGGAGTTTTGAACCTTTTTAGCCAACTGTGTGATTAATTTATATACATTTAAATAACCCTAACCGAAAATTAAAAAATTACTTAAATAATTAAAAAAGAATAATATTTTATATTTTTTTATTTTTTACCCATTAATCAAATATATAAATAGACTTAAATTTTCCCAGTTGCTCATTTTAGTGGATGATTAAATTACTAAAATTTATAAGTCTCATAAAAGGAACTATAAAAAAGCGCGGATATCCTCTAAAATCGCTTTTTTTTTTAATTCCTCTCCCCATTTATGACAAATCTCCGTACAAGGGATATTATTGCCTTGGGTTTTATGACTTTTGCACTTTTTATTGGTGCGGGCAATATTATCTTTCCACCAATTGTCGCTCAACAAGCGGGTGAACATGTATGGTTAGCTGCTTTAGGTTTTCTGATTACCGCAGTTGGTCTGCCTGTTATCACCATTATGGCACTGTCACGTGTAGAAGGATCAATCCAGAATTTAAGTTCGCCTTTGGGTAAAGTCGCCAGTCTGATTTTAACCATTGTATGTTATCTAGCTGTTGGTCCTTTATTTGCAACGCCTCGTACAGCCACGGTTTCCTATGAAATCGGTTTTTCTTCTTATTTTGGAACATCAAGTAGCAGTCTGCTCATTTATAGTGCAATTTATTTTGCAGTCGTCACTGCTATTTCCTTATACCCCAATAAACTGCTCGACACTGTCGGTCATTTCCTGGCACCTTTAAAGATTATTTCTTTGGCGGTATTAGGTATCGCCGCATTTGTCATTCCTGCCGGATTCATTCCACCTGCAATTAACAATTATGTTGCTGCCCCGGTTTCTGAAGGTTTTGTCAATGGCTACTTAACCATGGACACTTTGGGTGCATTGGTTTTCGGTATTGTCATTATTCACGCGATTCATTCACGTGGCGTAACGGATAAAAAACTGGTCACCAAGTATGCCGTGATTGCCAGCCTGATTTCTGGTGTAGGTTTAACTCTGGTTTATTTAAGCCTGTTCAAGCTCGGTTTAGGCAGCCATGAAGTCGCGCCAAATGCAGCCAATGGTGCAGTGATCCTGCATGCCTATGTGCAGCATGCTTTTGGTGATATTGGCTCGGTGTTCCTGACCGGCATGATTTTCCTGGCCTGTATGGTCACAGCGATTGGTTTAACCTGTGCATGTGCAGAATACTTCTCGGAACTGACCAAAGTTCCTTATAAAATTTTGGTTTTCATTTTAGTGGGATTCTCTTTCATCATTTCAAACCTCGGTTTAACCAAACTGATTGCAGTATCTGTGCCTGTTTTAAGTGCCATTTATCCACCGGCAATTGTGGTGATTCTACTGAGCTTCTTGTGGAAATTTTTCAACAAGCCCGCTTATGTGGTTGCACCCGTCACTGCAGTGGCTTTGCTATTCGGTATTTTTGACGGCCTGAAAGTTGCAGGACTCGAAGCATACTTACCGGGTTTCATTCAAAATTTACCTTTAAATGCACAAAATTTAGCCTGGCTGATTCCCTCTATTATTGTGCTGATTATTGCCATCGTCATCGACAAAGTTAGAAAATAACCGCTGTTGATAGGATTAAAATCTCGTTTTACCCAAACCAGATTTTAACCGTGATCAATAAAATGCCATGTTTTACCCAAACTGGGTTTTATTGTTTACATTCTCATCGCCCCAATACGGTTTGTTAAAAATATAAAATCAGCCCTACCAGGCAAATTATCCCTGTAATCTCCTTTCAGACATTGATGCACTTCCAGACTGGCATCAATATTGCTTCTTTATATTCACTATTGTTGTAACTTTAATGGTTTCTCATTCACAAGCAGATGATAAGCATAGATATATGCTTAAAAATAACCAATATTCATGTGAATAAGGTCATCATGTTTATTTATGCATTAACATGCTTTTATTACAAAATAATGACATTTACTATTGAAATGAAATGAAATAACAAGTACAACATTAGAAACTAATCTGACTAAAACAATTAGGTTTAGGTCAATAAACAACCGGAGGGGTGGAGATGTTATCATTACATTTCAATAAAGAAATCTTCATTAACGCTCTAAAAGCAAATAAGAATATGGTCACTTATCTGAGTACCACTGCTGCTCTGCTTGTGACGCTCATTATTCATGGTTTAATTCAAGGCAATTTAAAGCCTGAATTCTTCATATATGCTTTTATTGTATCGGTGGCTTTCTATGTGTGGGCTATAGTCGATCAGAAATATCGTTACCAGAAGCAGAATACATCTACAGAATAAAAGATGGGTGAACTATCACCCATCTTAAAAAGAACTAAAAAGATTAATGATCAAGTACTTAAAAAAAAAAGCCATCAAATTAAAATCTTGCCCAAGCCCCTCATTGTACCCAGCAATAATCCTGCTGTAGCCCCCAATTCCCCGACGATCAGCAAAATCATTGCACTGCTCAGCATCCATTTCGGTAAATGCCAACGTCCCACCTGATGCGGTTGCTTAAACTGATTGGTGGTATCTTTCAGCCAGCCATGCAATATATAGCTTAAAATTGAAAAGCTAAAAAAGAAAAGATTGATCAATACCAAGATTAAATTGAGCAGTTCATTCCATACTGAAAAATAGGCTAAAACTGCAATAATCAGGCTGGCAGGTGCATAGAGCAAACTGCTTCTATGCGCAATATCGACATAATAATGCGCACGTGCCTGTGCTGACTGCCTGATTTGATAATATTTCCATATTCCGGTCAGCATCCCCACCCAAAGAAAAATACCGCTAAATAGCACTGCCCAAGCTACGGCCTGCGTTAAATTTTCCGCTTCCATTGATTTATATCCTTATTTTTAGACCGTTATTTTGACTTTAAAGTCATTCATTTTACAAGTTTCTTTTTAGAACTTAGCTACAGTAGTCATCATACCCACTTATCCTATATTCCCTCATATGAACACTTTTGAAGCATTAACAATTACCTGTAAAGATGGATATTCACTCAGCGCTCGCTTTTATACGGCCAGCGCTATGCAAAAAAAGAATTGTCCCGTCCTCATCTGCCCAGCAACCGGGATTACCCAAAATTTTTATCAAGCTTTTGCAGAATGGTTAACCACGCAAGGCTATGATGTTTTGAGTTTTGACTTCCGCGGAATTGGCCGTTCTTTACATGGTCCGGTTAGCCAATCTGAAGCCAGTATTGTAGATTGGGGGCAACTGGATATTCCTGCTGCAATAGAAACCTTATTATATAAAACTCAAGCAGATCAGGTCATTTTAGTGGGTCACAGTGCTGGCGGTCAGCTTTTGGGTATTGTGCCTAACCATGAAAAAGTAGCCAAAGTCGTCGCGGTTTCAGGCTCAACAGGACATGTTAAAGGCTTAAAGGGCCGTACCAGATTGCTCGCTCCTGTCATGTTTAATGTCATTTTTCCATTGGCACGTATTACCAAAGGATATGGCCCAACCCAGGCTATCGGCATGGGCGAAAACTTGCCTAAAGATGTGGCACGTGAATGGGCACAGTTCTGTAGCAAACCAGGTTATATCATCAACGCAATTGGTAAAAAAGTGGCATCCGCACATGATTATCACAACCAGATCACCTGTCCAATTACGTCCATTTGGGCAACGGATGATGAGATCGCCACTCAAGCCAATGTGAAAGACCTGCTGCGTTTATATCCCAAAGCACATACAGAAATGATTGAACTGCAACCGCAGGAATATGGGCACAAAGGCATAGGTCATATGCTGATGTTTAGGAAATCTCATCAAAACTTGTGGCCGGTGATTGAACAGCACCTATCTGTCTAGTTTCCTTTTTCATTCTTCACCATTTGATCCGTTATCTGCTGCAATATTTTCTATTTTCATCACTCAAAATGCATACGGCACCTGATGTATTGCTACACAGGTGCCGTATGCACACTCAAGGTTATTGACCCAAACAACTCTGAGTTGATGTGCTTATATTAGCAACCTTTGTACCAATAATTTTGCCTAACTTTCCATGATTTTTCTTTTAAACAGCATATTCATGCTATAAATAACATTTATTCAGAAGAATCTTTTGCAGTTTGTGTTATGAAGGAAAATAATTACAGTTTGGACAAGATTGACCGCCGTATTCTTGCTGAACTTCACCGTGATGGCCGTTTAACGGTGACGCAACTGGCTGAAAAAGTCGGTTTGTCTTCCTCTCCTTGCTGGACGCGTCTTAAGCGTCTGGAAAACCTGAAAGTCATTGATAGCTATACCGCCAATATCAATCCCAAGGCGATTGGTATTAATGAGCTGTTTTTTATTGAGATTACCCTGGAACGTCATGATGATGAAATTCTGGAACAGTTTAGTGAAGCCCTAGCCAATATGCCTGAAGTGGTGGAAGCCCATTTGGTCACGGGAGATTATGATTATCTGGTCAAAGTTGCGGTAAAAAATTCGGAACACTATGAGCGTTTTCTGCGTAAAAATTTATATTGCATGAATGGAATCCGTCATACCCGTTCGATTTTTGCCTTAAGGCCTTTAAAACTGGCCAATACTGCCGATTTAATGATGATTGAATAATCTGAAAGATTAAGAATTTCAATCACACAAACGAATGTATTTATGTTTTAATACGCGCAGTATGAGATGAGCCTCTTACAGTATGTGCCCTGGATGTGCATACGACTAGCCCCTAACCATGGGGCTTTTTAATGCCTGAAATCAACAACTTAAAATTAATCGGCGTAAAACTGGCGTAAATACAAAGTTATCCACAGGTAATAACTGCTTGTTAGTATTAATTATATCATCTGATTTATGAGCAAAACACTGAATTATAAAAATGAAAACATGGGAATATTTTCACATCAAGCAGATATTAAAGCATGGGGAAATATTTAGAATTTTTGTAGACTCAAATAAAAAACCGCCCTTTCAGGCGGTATTTTTGTTATTTCAGTAATCTGTATCGTTCATGCGGAAATGTTTTCAGTTCAAACATATGGTCATAGTCATAGGCTGGAAGGCTTATACCAAACTTTTTACATAGATCCGATATGGCATGGTTCATAGAGAACATATTGTCATGCAACATATAGACCAGTTGCGGATTGAGTTTGGCCAATGTCGGACTATGGGTATTCCACCATGCTTGAAATAGGCGAGCATGACTACAGAGCATTTCTATAGATTGATTTTCATCTATATGAATATCCCCTTTTGCCTTGATCTGCATCGTTTCCAGGTAATCTACAGCATCTTGAAAATGAATAGCCAAGAGTTCGCTGTAACGTGTGATGCGAAAGTGTTTGTTGTGACGTGACCACATTTCTGCATGAAGTCTGCGTTCACCTTGAGCACGTCGGTCAACAATTTCTTTAAGTTCAGCTTGCTGTTCTGAGTTTATTTTTACTCGAGTGTCAATTTGCTGCTGCAGAACTTCTTTTTCCAGTACGTCGAGTACCCATTTGCGGAATTCTTTGGCAACAGCTGTGCGGGCAAAGATTGCTATTAAATGAGCGCCACGTAAAGAAAATATCCGTAACGTCAAATTGACGTTAGAGGGGTTCTCGATAACTCTAGTCATTTTAGAGGTAAATTCGTCAGCTTTACGATTAAAGATCTGAGTTACTTTATCTAATCGTGAATATCCAAGCATTCGAGCTAGTTCAGATGATGTTATCCAAATTTGATCATCATTCTGATTAATTGGATTAAAATTCATGTCATTAAATGATAGACTGTTCATGTCTAATCTCCTTGCAGGGTTTAGATAGAAAGCCCCTCCTTCCGCCAAGTTGTAGGGGCTTTTTTTGTTTTGAACTTTTTAAACTCCACACCCTCAATCTGAGGTTATGGATATTTTGGTTCATATTTAAACCAAAATTAAACCATTGTGGTTCACAAGTCAATCTGTTAAATTGCTTTCTATCAACAAACGGAGCTCATACAATGACTGAAGATGCACAGCTAAAAATACGACTATCGCAAGAATTGAAATCTATTCTAGAAGAAAGATCTAAATTAAATAATAGAACAATGAATGGTGAGATCGTTAACATCTTGGAGCAAGCATTATTAAACACTAAAGCAGACTCTGGCCGTTCTATTTATTTCCAAGACATGAATTGTATTGAAGATTATCCAAAAGAACCTCTTCATGAAAGGACTGCACGTGTTGAAAGTATGATTTCTGATGTTTTTTATAGAAATCCTCAGTATCAACTAATCAATATTGAAACTTTAAATGACGGGAAAAAAATACGTTACTGGTACTCTATTCCTAGAAGTGAGAGCTTTAGGGATTAAATTTTATTAATTATTACATAAGGGAAATTATGAAACATATCGAGCAACTCAACAAAATCATTGAAACCAATGTTAAATTTGCGCTTTTAGATGATATACAGTGGGAAATAGGTAACTTAGAGTATAAAAATAATATACATGATGATTTAAAAGCAATAAAAATAATCATTCAAACCATAAGTCTAGATGCAAAGAAAAAGAGTGAACCTTATTTGGTTAAAAAACCTATAGTTAAAGATGGATCCGTAACGCACCAAAAGACAGGTGAAAATATAGATGATTATTTCAATGGAATATTTAATCTAAGTAATGAATTAATTTCTTCAATTAATTCACCTGCATTGAGAGCTAGACTATATGACTTAAAATTTATAACAAGCAGAGAAAATAAGTATGAAAATAGTCAATTAGCATTAAAAAGTTATTCCGAAATTCCTTTGTCTATTGAAACTTGGAGAATGATTGATACTCCTATTTTCATTAGACGTGCATTAACTCTATCCACGCAAACAAAAAATCAAGATTTATTTAATTTAATTGCCACCAATGTATATAACTTAATATTAAATACTAATGATATTGATGAATCATATACTTTACTTCAAATGGTGATGCTTTTGAATGATTTTAGTTTTTTCAAAGAACATGACTTTAATTCAATTGCAGAAAAACTGATAAAAAATACACAAGACGAAAAATTCGCTCAAGATAAATTATATATTTATGTGCACTGTTATGAAATTTACTCCAAAATAGCAGATAAAAAAATATTAGGAATAAATATATTGTTTAATGGAATTGAAAATATTGTAGGAGAAACGACTCCAATATTCACAAATCACTCATACTTAATACGATTAAAGAAAATTCTAGAATCAAAAATACCTATAATGCAAAGAAGCAGTCTAAACTATGAAGAACTAATGAAATTATTGCAAAATAAAATTTCAATCGCTGGTAAAGATATGATTGATAAAATAAATAAAAATGAAGGAGAAAAAATAGATATTACAGATTTAGTTGATTCACATCTAAACCTAATAAAAGACTTAGATCTAAATGAGTCTTTAAATAAATTATTCAATTTTCAAAAAAATAAAATATTTTTTAATACACTAGAAAAATTTTCTCAAAAAGACTTAAGAGAACCTTTATTATTTTCCTCTTTATTTAATAATGAAACTGCTTATTCAGCAGATGGAAGAATAATACACAACAGCCCCCCAAGACCTGAAACTTTAGATAACGAGGACTTGATAAAAAATTATCTAACTTATAGGAATTTTTTTTGGTTTAATCAACTTTTTACTTATCATGTTTTCTCAAGCATTTTTCCTGCATTTGATTTTATAATAAATAAATTCAAAAATGAAATTAATGAAAATTTCATCTCTGATTTAATAGATAATTCAGCACTTGTACCTGAAGATCGCAAAGAGTTATTTAAATTAGGAATAGGTTATGGATTTAACTTTAAATTTTGTGAAGCAATACATATTCTTGCACCACAATTAGAAAATTTAGTTAGAGTGCAGCTTCAAACCTTAGGAGTTTCAACAATCGTATATGACAAGGAAACATCTGTTCAAAATGAAATAGGTTTAAGTTCATTAATGCAAAAGCCTGAGGTAAGCCAGTTGTTTGACGAAAATACAATATTTGAGATTAAGGCTCTTTTTACTGAAAATATTGGTTTTAATTTAAGAAACAATGTCGCACATGGCCTATTAAATGATAATTCAATTAACCGTATTGATACTTTTTATGCATGGTTATTAGTTTTGAGAATTATTTCCCTCAATAAAATTTAAAAAAGCGCCATTAGGCGCTTTCCTTATTACTTAGATAGAACTGCAACCGTTGTAAGCCAAGGCTTACCATCTGGACCGTCTATAGTCTCTGAGCCGATGTGCTCAATTTTATAACTGTGTTCTATAAGATAGTGGTTCACACTACCCTCAAAATCCTGTGAACCATCAATCCATTGTTCGCACTCTTTACAACTCGTTCCAAGATTAGTGCTGATATATACAATTTCAGTCATTCTTTACTTATCCTTTTATAAATTTTAAACACTAAAGATTTTGCAAAATTCTACTTGTGAAAAAAATGGATTCTCACAAAAATTCTTAGTTAGAAAGTATATCGCGAAAAGAAAAATTAAAGCAGCAATCATCAAAAATATACCTGTGTATTTCCAATTTATGACATCTTGGTTTCCACATCGACCGCAGTAGTAATAATAGCCTTTGATACGCCCACCGCATTCAGGACAATATTTATGGTTAATGAATAAGTTACTCATCTACTCCCCTATAACATTCTTATTCTCAAGTTGCTGCTGAAGATAGCACATATTTTTAAAAATGTCTTTTTTCAAACATCAAAAGATGTTATAAAAAAGACATTCGCTATTTTAGGATGTATATCTCATGAATTTAAATCTTCTCGATGAAGAATCAATGCAACCCTCTGAACCCAAGCCCTGTAATTTTTTCAAAGGTGAAGATGCAGTCAAAAAAGCTAAACAGTTAGGATTACCTGATCTCGAGCTAGTAAGACAGGCCATCATGATTGGCGATGCTGACTTTAGGACAAATACTTACTATAACCGTGCCCGCTTTATTGCACGCTGGGGAAAAATTGGGGAGCAGCTTGCTTTACTGCTTCGACACTCTGATCCTGCTTGGGTATTTCACAATGACAGTCAGCCAAGAATTGAGAATATAGCTAAGAAAATTCAAATCATTTTTATGAGTGGCAATATTGCTTTAGGTCATGCTGACCAAATTGTTTCTGCACATTGTGAGAAAGGATTTATGACCTTAAAAAACATTAAAGAAAATCAGTCGACTTATGATGATGAGACAAAATTGCGGACATGGATTTTGTACTTCCCTTCAGCCTCTCATCCAGCTTACAAAGGTATTGATATCCCAACAATTCCTTTTGAGTTTGCATATCCAACTAGCTTTGTACAAAACTCAAAAGCTGAAAAAATCTCCATTCTGCCAAGCAACCATACTTGCAGAATTGCATTTGAGATAGATAATACACTTCCTGTAAAAGCTGATCCTAAGCCAGTATTGGAACCATCTGATGAAATTAAACCTGATGATTTTGATATTCAGCTTGTAGTTTAATCTGAGGTTAATGTGTTTAATAAAGATCGTTTACGTATTGCTAAAGAGTTACGCGGTCTTAGCAATACCGATTTCGCAGAAAAATTAAGTTGCTCTATCTCTAAGGTAAAGCAACTTTTGGATGTGGAAAAAGAAATCAATGAAAATGATCAAGTTGAAATATGTCGTGTATTAAATTTACCTATGTCTTTCTTTATGGGGTATGAAACACAACCTCACGAAACCGACAGGATATTTTATAGATCTGTTGCCCGTATTAAGGCACAGCACAGAAAAGCTAATGAGGCATATACACTTTTAGCAATCAACATTAACAAATACCTGAATCAGAAAGTAAAGTTACCAACATTTCAGCGCCCAGATTTAGACATTACCGAGTTTCTTGGGGAGTCTAAATATGCTGACCATCTAGCCTCTGAACTCAGGGGGCTATGGGCTTTAGGTAACCAACCTATCAACAATATAGTTTCATTATGTGAGCTAAAAGGAATCCGTGTATTTAGGTTGCCTACAGAAATTAGAGAAATTGATGCTCTATCTTTTTTTGATGATGAAAGTGGAAGCCCTTTTATCTTTCTAAATACATTCAAGTCAGCCGAAAGAGCTCGTTTCGATTGTGCACACGAACTTGGCCATATTGTTATGCATACGCATAATGAGAAAATTCGTGTCGAAAAAGATAATCGTGTCCTAGAAACAGAAGCAGACCAGTTTTCTTCCGAATTCTTAATGCCGACCGATTCATTCTTCGCAACAGCCCCACGCTACCTTTCACTTGAGAATATGATTGAGTATAAAAAGGTTTGGCGGACGTCCTTAAAAGCTATTAACTATAAAGCACATAAGCTTGGGTTAATTAGCGACTGGGTTAATCGAAGTAACTCGATGAAAATTAACTCTTTGGGTTACAACATTAACGAGCCTGAAGAAACTCATCGTGATGAAAGCTTAATGCTGCCTAAAATTATCTCTGTATTAGCAGCCCAACCTTCATTTGATAAGAATCAAATGCTTGATGAAATTGGAATTTCTGAAGAGGATTTTAATGAATTAACATTTGATGCCTTAGCTAAAATTGAATCTCCAAAGAAAAAACACAAGTTATATCTTGTCGAATAATCTCGGTTCTATATAAATAAAGCGCCTCACGGCGCTCTATTTATGCAAAATCCTGAACCAATTTTTTTATGACTGGTCGCTGACGCTGACTCGCAATCCATAAGTCATGCTGCATCTGCAAATTTAACCAAAACTCTGGTGAAGTTTCTAAAGCCTCGCTTAAACGAATCGCCATATCTGCCGAAATACCGGTATGGCCATTCAAAATACGAGACAGATTTGCTCGCGTAACACCTAGAGCTTGAGCAGCCTCAGTCACAGGAGTTTCACCAATATACTCCCGCAGCATTTCGCCTGGATGAGGTGCATTAAACATCATATTCATGATTAGTACTCCTGAGCTGAAAGCTTAGTGATAGTCCAGATAATCGACAACGTAGACATCACCATCTTCAAATTTAAAAATTACCCGCCAATTACCATTTACAGTTAGTGACCATTGATCCTGCAGATTCCCATTCAACTTATGCAAACGCCAATTGGGTGGTGTTCTCAGATCATTCACTGTAGATGCAGCATGCAATGCCGCAAGTATTAAACGCAATTTGGCAGAATGGGCTGCTTGAATACCTGATGTCGTACCAGTTTGGAAGAAAGCCTGAAGACCTTTATGTTTAAAACTCTTAATCAAGCTTTAGCATCCATTCGTATAGCGTATATATACAATATACACCACATTGGAAAATATGTATAGAGATGAGCCTTAATCTAAAATAGAGTTTATTGAACTGACCACTTCTTATAAGCATTCGCCAACTTAATATCATAGCTATTCTTTGCGTATGCCTTACCGTTATATCCACGTGCAAAGGCTTTCCAGTCTTTGTTCTTCAGAGCATTAACCAGGTTATTTACCTGGATGTACCGGCACATTGCGTCAAGCTGTGAGGCCTCATCTTTGTACATTGCGTTAATGAAGGTTTGTAATGATAGATAACCTAAAGCCTGCCAGTGATAGCCCATCACCTGCCCTAATCCCCAAGATGCAGATTCAAGGGCAGAATCCCGATGATATTGAGCAGCTGCATTTAATCGTCCATGCTGAGCAGAATACAGGCCATAAGAACCGGTAGACTTACTACATAGATCTGGTCGTTCAGCACTGATTAGACTCAGATCGATATCACGTTTGTTTGCGATCAAACGCTGACGCATGACATGCCGTTCAAATAAAATGACCGGCGTTCCATCTGCATTAAAGCCAGAGCCTTTACACTCAACTTCAATCACAGCCCGGAGTGCTGCAACTTCAATACCCAATACTTTGGCTTGTGTTGCAATTTGTGCTTCAGTAAGTTTCTTATTCATTTCACTTTCCTATAGGCGAAAAAAATGCGCTTTAAGGCGCATAGATAATAAAAAACCGACCTCATATTGGGTCGGTTTAGGCTTTAACTGCTGAAATAATCTCTGGTAATTTCCAAATCAAAATCGGAATGGAAAATAACACTAAGAATGCAAATATTGTTTGCCACAATCCGTATTTTTCAATAGACACTTTTATAAGCTCCACTACTGGTTTAAAATGCTCCATACGAAATACTTTTCCTCTTTACTTACTCTGTCTCTGTGGATTGGAAAAACAAAACCCCGATGTTTCCAGCATCGGGGTTTTATCTTTTGAGCATGAATAACTATTTTCTTAAATCGTTTTTTGCATCTTTAAGCTCTTTGACTACTTCAATAATCGTTTTACCTTCCTGTTTATTAATGAAGTTAAAGGTCCACCGGACAATAGCCCAGCCTGGCAATCCGCATACAAAAAAGAAACCGCCTAAAGCAATAACTCCCCATATATCCCTAACCCATTCATGCAGCCCCCATTTCACAATGATGAATGCTCCACCTGCCAGACTGGAAACAACCGTACAGATCAAACCGACAGCCCATTCCTGTGGTGAACGTGGAAAACGCATCATAAGAACAACTGTAGCCACCATGGCTATAGCTAAAGTAGTGACAATAACCATTCCATAGAACTTTAAAAATGTGGCTATGCCACTTGTAGAGACTGGCTCCATTTACTTAATTACCCCTAATTTTTGGCAATAAAAAAGCACCCGATTGGGTGCCATTGGTTTGTTTTTACTTAAACTTCAATTTCTGAATGTGACCCGCTGGGTGCAGGTCGCAAGATAGCTTGATTTGCAATAAACACCCGGGCACCTAAATTGTAAGTGGTGCCTGATGTGCAGAGCACTGGACCAGATCCGCCATCGACTTGCACCCGGTATTCCGGATGATTCACCGATGTAATGGTGCCACGGTATTCAGCATGGGTTGGATTAAGAAGCTTTCGTAATTCAAATAAAGGATTAGTCACGACTGATACGCTCCACTGTAATAGTTTCATTCACTTTTTCATGTGAGAAACGACCACTCACCCCATCAATCACACCCCACCACTGGCCATTAAAAGCAATGGTTTTACCTGGTAGCATTTCGCCAATTGCTTGGCTTACCGGAAGATCTGCAAAGGTATGCAACTCCTGAATATTTGCCTTGATCAACTCTGCCTTGCCAAAGCTGGCACCGGATACCACGTTAAACAGTGGTCCTGTGACTGCTTCCAATGGCACATCGCCTGATGTGCCACGCTGCTGTACTTTCAAGCTTTCACCGCTGCGACTATTCACTACAGTGATGGCATTGAAGTCAGCAATATATTCATCGTTCTGTTTGATGTTTTGCTGTATCACAACGCTTTCAGGCAGCAGGATATCGTAGTCAGATACGGTCAGTGAATCCCAGTAGCCTTTCTGGTACCGAGGCAAAATAGTGAGTGTATTGCCTGCTTTCTGGCTATAAATAAAGCCACCACCCGCATCAACCACCTGTTTAATTGCATCGATTGGCGCAAGTTCTGCATAGCTTAGGCTCTCAACCAGTACGATCCAGCCCAGTTCATCAATCAGTTTCCAGTCCAGAGTGGTGTTAGATTGAGCTCGATCAATTTCAGCCTGTACCAACTGCACAGAGGTGCGTTCATTATCCTGGATAAATGAACGCGAAGGCGCATATTTATCAGAGTTTAATGCAGTAACACTTCGGCCCGGGTAAGTGTATAGCACACTGGCAAAGCGTCGAGTTTCTTCTGGGTCCTCAAGCAGAATGTGATGCTCGAATCCATTGATCATGACTTTTAAAATCACCGGCTGGCCATCCATTGGCTGAAGCTTTTCTTTTTCGGTGGGTGCCACAGTAACGGAATAGGTCCAGCACCACTGTGATCGGCTGGTACTATAGGTGCCATCAATCACTTTAATTTTTTCGCCGGTATCTAATCGCTCGGCTGTTAATACATTCACGATATACCACCAGTTCCTTTTCGGCAGAGCTGGAATACAGTCATCTGCACCAAAATTTAAAACAACATTATGTGAATCAACGTCATGACACAGACAAACAAAATTGAGATCTGTTGAGCCAACATATTTAGGTATTTCAGGCTTTGGCCAGGGTTGAACCGGGTGCTTGCGGTAATGAATTGCTTTGGCTTTGTCCCATGGCAAATCTGACTTGGTAATAATCTCAAGGCCTTTATCCCACTCAAATGAGAAACGTTTTTCAAAGACATGCGCCACTTCATGTGAGTAAGCAAATGTCTTGCGCCTACGGATCATTTCTTGCCAAACAGCTTCGCGGTTATGACGTAGCTTGATTGTTTCTTGATGCGCATAGAGCTGATGAATAAAGCGCTTATCAGCTTCTTCCCAGATTACATATGCATCAGAATTTAAACCGGTCGCCTGTTCATGTAGCGATCTAATCGCTCGGGTTAATGAGCCTGCTTGCTCATGCTGAATAGTGGCCTGATTTGAAATCACCAAGCCCTGCTCATAAAAAAGAGCCTCATTCGAGACTCTTAATATTGGCTTGGCCCAAGGGATTTCTGCAGTACTCAGACATGCAATCGCTTTCTGATATCGCATGTCAAAGCCATAAGACACGCCAACCAGGTGATTGATATCGAATACCGCCTTAATTTCAAACTGAAATCCAGTATCTAAAACTGCATCAATCGTGCACAGATTTTCACTAAATACGGCTTCAATTTCAAAACTAAAACTGGTGTCTAAGACTGTATCAATCTGCCCGGTGACATCAGTAGTTTCTTTAAAGACTGCAGCAACTTCAAAGCTGAATTCGGTATCGAGTACCGTGTCTACGATTGCGTTATCTACAGCACTTTCATCACCAAAATTTAAAACAACATTATGGGCATCTACAGTTTCAAAAGGTTTTTTAAAATCAAGGTCTATATGATGTGCATCAATCTCGTTATTAATTTCCACATGCACACCTCAATTTATGGTCTGAGTTTTACTGATATCACCGACAATGAGCCGCCCAGTACAAGATTGGTATTATCAAGCGCAATATCTGTACCCACGCTAAGATCGGCAGCCACTTCACCAGCACCGTTATAAATACGCGCCCATGTTGCTGTACCCCCTTTAATCACAGTGGCTGTATCAGTTGAATGAAACTCTACATGAGTGGTTGTTGTTTCTTTAATGCATGGCTCGGGAAAAGTTAACATCACCAAAGCATTGTTTGAGTCTGCTGCAATCGCTGGGCTTGTAGGCTGTACGCCTTGATAAAAAATAACGGTAGCACTTTGGCTACCGTTATCCATAAAGTTGGCAAAGGCTTGAATCATGGCAAGCCGAGCATTAATTGATGTTTTACTCATTTCGGCACCACGTTATCTTGAATGACTGCGTTATATTGAGAATCTGGATCAAATGCAATAACCACATATGTTGCCATTGGAACACTATTAAATTCATAACTTCCCGAGTTTGATACGGTAGTTGCAACATTTTCAAATGTTTGTCTGTTGAGCAAGATCACTCTTGCATCCAATGACCAGCCTAACTTTTTAATTGAGCCAGCAATTCTCCCTCTGAAACAACTACCAACAAATGAATTGGGATTGCTTTTATCTTGTCTTGCCAAGATAACTGGATTATCAATAACTGTAAGTACAACCATCACATAATCCTCATCAATATTTGCCCTGCTCTTACAATCCCTGTTGATACGCCTACTGGATAGAATGAAAAATCTACATTTCTACCACTCACACCTGAATTAAGCGGAATTTTTGTATATAACCAATGTAGCAACGGCATTTTCCCGATGGGCACAAAATTTTCATAAAGAATGGGTTGAGAAGTCATTTGATTTATGCTTGCTGATGTACCAATTGTGTTAAACCAGCCACTTGCATAGTTCATATCCCAGACAAGCCCCATTGTGAACGCATCAATGCTAGATGAACCTGTTAATCCTTTATGCAAGCAAATAGTTTTAAATGCATTTACACCACCAATTTTTTCAGCAACAGTTTGGTTTGTTGATGCTATAGAATTATTTAGACATGAAATTAAGAAAGTGTCATTACCAGCGCCTTGTAGCAAACTATCTATTACACCAAAACCATGCATAATATAGTTACCATCACTTATTGAGACATTATTTAATAGATAGAATACATCACCATCACCAAATATAAGCCACGGCCTAATTCCATTGTCCGGTGATTGAGTTTCATTTTGTGAAATATGTGCTGCAGAGCTTAATGCGTAATACCATTTCGCCCAACCATTTGATGCTGCACTACCGCTGCCAGTACCTTCCCAATTCTTATTTGATGCTGATATATCAAATGGAACCTGAAAACCTGAAAGATCATCAATATCATTCATGGCTTCAACAATGCCAACTTTTGCAAATTTAGCATAAGATGGATTCCACACTGGATCAATTGCATCAACTACGCGCAAATATGGGCGACTAGATAATAAAGTGTTCGTAGATCGATATGCGGCTTTTCCTGATCCGCTAAACGGCTTAGAAAAACCTAATGGTGGTAAAGAACAATTGATTGTTCCACTAGCAGTAGCAACGCTAGGTGTGGATGCAAGCTGGAATGTAATCGAATTGCTATTTGGTACGGTTAAAATGCGGTGCTCGCCATTGAACTCATCCTGATTCGCACCAGTAATCATGATGACTTGATATTGCAATAAATTATGGGCGGCACTAAATGTTGCAGTGACTACTGCTCCAATTGCAGTAAGAGAACTAACAATTCCAACTTGTATTCCGTTAACTAAACAAGCATCTAGAACACCAATCATTGAACCGTAAGCATTTTGAAGTTGTGGTGCATTGTTATTGGTATGTGTATAGAACTTAATATCTGTACTTGCAACCATTTTTATTCACTCATAAAAAAGACCGCTTATAGCGGTCATATTTGATTTAAATTTTTAAGCAATGCGATCAATGTCGCCACGCAGCATGATCTGAAACTGGTCGGATAGTACCGTGGGTTCGGATTGCTTCACTGTTCTGATCACCCAGACCGGGAAATTGGCAGCCACTGTATTATGGCGCAAGACATTACCATTAACCCAACCACTACCCCAACCCTCCTTCTTGATCGTGAAGTACGGCACACCAGTGACCGGGTTTATTGGTGCATAGTCTGCATTTATGGTGCCAGTTCCGATCTGACCAGAGTATTCACCCACACAACGAAAGTCTGTTGTACTTGTAAACTGGATATACCAACGTTCCTGAATTGCACCCTTGTTTGTGACCTGAATCGGATACAGTGCATCGTTGTAATTGGCTGGAATTGTGGCACCCACAGGCTCATCCGCCCAAGTACCATTCCATGAACCTTGCACAAACTTGCGCGTATAACGTGCCTGCATATCACCAATAACCAAAGCAGATCCCACAATCGTATCCACCGCATCATAGTTATGAGTTAAAGGCTTGGTGAAGGTTAGCTGGCCATTGATCTGTACATCACGGATCAGACCCATATCCTGATAGCGGTATTTCACTGACAGCGGTGCAACTAGATTACCTAACACAAAGTCACCGCCCAATGTCACACGGCCATAATCATAATCGACCGTGTATAAATCAAACGGTACTTTCGTTCCGTTGGCATCCTCCAGTTCTGCCCATGAAATGCGCTGATCATTCAGATTGTATGTAGTGCCCGCAATTACACTTGGTAATTCCTGAGCTTTGCTTGAGCTGACAATCCCGATACCACCAACACGGAAAATCGGCACCCGGCCATCAATCGGTAAGCGCGTAGCAGACAGGCCTAAAATTTCAGAATCCAGAGGAATGTAGGTATAGGCCACTGCGTTGTATCGCACTGATGAAGCGTCTACCCAAACTGGGACATTGATATAAGTGTCCACGCCTTCCTGGTACTCCAGCAACGGGTCATACCAATCATTGGCCTCAATCTCCGCCCGGTTGGCTTCAGTGATTTTAGTTTTGGTGTAAAAGTAAATCGTGACAAAGCCATTATCCCAGTTCACCTGACCATGCGCCCGACTGGTTTCAATCACGCCATTTTCATCAGCTGTCAGTGTAAGTTGTCCGTGTTCAAGCGAGGCCACAACAATGGTCATCGACTGCGGGCGGATCGGAATAATTGGTGTTCTGAAGCTGATCTTATTGATTGGCGGTAGATCGGTTGTGGTGATCAGAGATTCAAGCGTTAATGAATTGGTTTGCCCTGGTGTCCATGAACTCAATTCAATTTCACCAGTGCCCAATCGAATCAACCCGGATTGAATACCACTGCCATTGCTTGGATTGACATCTCGGTAAATCAATCCGTCACGATCAATAAAAGTGCTATTGCCCAGTTTAAAACGTACCGATCCAGATAAAATCTGCTCACTGAAACCATAGGTGAGATCAAACTTTAAATCACCACTCGTTACAGCTTTCGTTCCCGATGTACTGCCGGAAGCATCGCGGTAATGCGCTTTAATTCCTGTCGTTTCAGAAAAAGCCTTATATGTTGTATTTCCAAGAGCAACATTACTTGGCTGTGATTGATAAATTGTCATATTTCCTCACTTAACCGGCAACATAATTTGCCCACGGGTTTGACTGTGGCTTATAGATAGTGGTTACTGTGGCTGTCGGTAGTGATGAGCCAGAGCCACTTTGGGTTGAACTGGAAAGGCTGAAAGTCTCAGGTGTCTTTTCATAGAAAGATGAAGTTAAAACAACCGGGGTTATGCTTACTGCACCTGTTGTGTAGTTGATTGTTCCCTGCACCTGGCTAAAAGCATCAATCAGCGAGCCGGAGCCATTGTCTGTAACCACAAGCGTAACCGTGTCACCCAATGCAGATGTAAGCGGAATCTCAATCATGACCGAGTTGGGTTGCAGTGCTACACCAGTGCCGATAGTAAAGGCGAGTTGTTGATTGATATCAGGTATGGCTGCTGGCACATCCTGAGTTTTTGCCTCACCAAACTGGTAGCTAAAGTTAAATATAGTGCCTTTTTGTGGCAACTGATTTGGAATCAAGACACCTTTACCCAATGCAAAATTAATAAATCCTGTTGCATCACCAGTAAACCGACCGGCATTATTTGAAGTTGCTGTTTTTGTTACACCTTCCAGCATCCAAGTCACTGTCACACTGCCAGCTAGAATAGCCTCTTGCTGAAGATCAAATTCAAACTTCGCAGGTAGCACAGGCAAATTAGCGCGCTGATAAGTTGCGATTGGTGTACCCCAGTTAAGCAGAATCGGTGTATCTACATCTGGCAAAGCTCCAGTCGTCAATAACCACGAACCGGTTTCATAGTTGATCATGCCTGAGCCAAAAGATGGGCTTAAAGCTTTGAGCTGACCCGATCCATCATCCTGCAAGGTATAAAATTTGCCTTGACTCATGTATGAAATCGATAAAGCACCTGGGGCTGGAATCGGAATTAAAACCCCGGTCCAGTTGGTACTTTGGTTGTTCTGGGTCACCGGAATAGCATGGCTCTGGTAATACTGGTTTGGCGCTGCTGCTGGCTTAAACGTGATATTCAAACTCACAGTTCCTGTTGGCGCTGCAGCAGTCCACTGGATTAAGCCACGCTGGTAATCAATCGTTCCGACCTGTGTACCTTGGGTGTTTTTAAGTAGCCCGCCTTGATCGGTAATTTGCTGACCCTGCAAGGTGAATGATACGCTTGAAGGAATCACCGCAGAACCGATATAAAGATTCTGGCTGACACCAATCACCATATTGGGGTAACTGGCCGTAATGGTGCCGGTATTACCCGCGACCAATACCACGCTTTCACCAGCAGCATTGACATCAATAATTGGTGTTTCAGTCTGGGCAGATGGGATCAGCTGGGCAAAGATGCTTTTGGCATTGACCGTAAATTCTCCTACATTTGCATTAGATGCCAGTGCAGTAGACGAGTAATACAGCCCGGTATCGGCAACAATGGTGTCCCGGATAATGGTTTTTGATGTGCTGCCTGAATACCATTGACGGGCCGATAGACCCACGAAATCAATTTCAAGTGGATCATTAAGTGTATAAGTGGCAATTTTGTATTGCACATCTTTACCATCGATAACCATGATTGCAGTACGAGTTTCAACTTTGGTAATACGTACATATTGCTCATATTCCAAAGCCTTGCCCTCATCACTGATCAGGACAATCGTATCACCCACGGAAGATTCAATTTCTTGTGGAAACATGGCCACCTGAAGTGATGACATGCCCTTCCAATGTGTATCCATTGGTGTTCCAGCAATTTGCCCACCTTTAGCTGAGTAGTTTTCCACCCGGTTCTTGGCAGCTTGACGTTCATCCGTCCAGTTTTTTGTGCTGAATAAGAGCGCTGAAACATTTGGATCGGCAGGCAATTCAGATACAAAGGCCGTTGCACCCATCAGCAAATCGGTATCTTCAGTAATAACTGCCGGGAAAACCTTACGCATGGATACATCGCCCATGGTTCGGTCCATCTCTGACACATCATTGAACAGGTTATTGCTGATGCCGTCCTGTACTACAACGCCTGAATATTTACCGCCGCCATCAGAGTTATCGGTCAAGCGCTCAGACTTGTAAATCACTAAATCCTTAGTTTCAATCACCATCGTTTAACTCCGTAAAGCGTAAGGTTACGTTGTAATAATCATCCAGTGATACCGCTGGAATCCCTTTAACCGGATCAGCCTCTAAAGCCCCATCCTGGTGATTAAATTTGACTGTGAATTGCCGGTTGTCATGTGGCTGCTCAAACTGCAGTTGAAACACTTCATTCTGCAGCTTCGACCATTCCAGAACAGTTAGTAATTCACGCAGCTTGATCCAGCCCATTTCCTTATCTGCCGGCTGTAACGTAATCGGTCGACCAGATTTCTTTTTGCCTTCTTGAATCACCAGAGAGCCATCGATTGCATAGTTTTGAGTCTGCTCAATAGCCTTCCAAGAGAATTCATCAGGCCATAAAAAACCGTCCTCTAATGGGACGGTTTCGGATGTTGCTAAGCGAATAAGTTTCATGATGATTTCTTTATTACCTTTAATTTTTCAAGCATTGCTAGCAATGGATCTACCTGGTTTGCATCAACCTGAGCCTCTACCTCCTGCCCATTCGACTCGAAGCGGATTATGGTTGTAGGACTTGAGTTAATGTTGTTGGCTGCATTAGATACTGAGGGAATAGACGGCGCGTAGTCATTCAAGTTACTCGAACCGGTTGAAGCCATATTGATAGAGCGAAGCAATTCATTGATCTTGTTTGTGCCATTTTGAGTTGTTAGACCCTTAGACGCGGCTTTATCAAATTCAGCATTAATCAATGCGGTTAATGGACCACTTCTGCCAAGGCTTGAGTATTTCGCATCCCGATCCGCCGCCAAGCCCTCAGACCAAATTGAACCCGCTAATTTCTGAGCCTCTTTGTCGCTATAACCCTTGCTCTTAAGCGCAGCCAAAACATCTGATTTACTGTATGACTGATAATCATACATAGAGCTAAGAGCTTCACCCTGTGCCTTCATTTCAGCTTTAAAATCCTGGTTTGCTTTCTCTACAGCAGCCTGCCATGCATCACCAGCACTTTCAGCCTCCTCCCGCATAACATTACCTGCAGATCGAGCACCATATTCAATACCCTTAAAGCTATTGCCGGCACGTGTGATAGCTGTTTCAAGCTCATCCATGGATTTAACGGAGGCTTTACTGGTGGCATCAATTTGGACTTCGAGATTACGCCCCACATTGGCTGCATTGGTAGATGCTATTACACCGGCATCACCTGAAGCTGCAGCTGCTTGAGCTGCTTTTTCGTAAGCCTTTTGAACACCTTCAGCTGTAGCTTTACCACTATCTCGGATTGTGATGTAGTCCATTAAAGCTTGCTGTGCTGCGAGCTTTAGGTTTTCTTTAGTTTCAATTCCGAGACGTTTAAAAGCTTCGGTCACAGGATCAATATCATCGGGTAGCTTTTGAGCCTGCAATTTGATTGCAATTAAGCCTTGCTCGACTTGAGATGTGGAAATCTGACCTTGATCACCAAATTCTTTGAGCTTTGCTTTTGCAAAATCAATCTCAGCCTGGCTTTTGGCTGTTTCAAGTAACTTCAACCAAGCTTGATACGTGACATCTGCGGCTTGCTCACCCTTAACCCCCATAAGTTCAAGGCTATTAACAAAATCATCAAGGTTTTTCTTTTTCCCAGCAAACCCTTCTGATACACGATTGAGAGCAACGTCTAAATCCAAGCCTAATGCTTCTGCACCTTTGCGCCCAGCAACCAATTTATTATTTAAATTAGTTACCCCAACCGATCCATCACCCATGGCTTTTACGATAGCCTTTCCAGCACTATCAAATTCAAGCTTTAACCCTTGTGCTGCAAGGGTCGTCTGCATAGTTTTTTGAGTGGCTGCATCGGCTGCTTTTTGAGTCCCATCTGCTGCCACAAGCTGAGCATTTACCCAGTCTTGAGCGGCTTTAATTTTCTCATCGGTAATCTTTTTGCTTTCGGCTTGGTATGCCTTCTCCTTGGTATCCAAGTCAGCAAGACCTTTTACAGCTAAATCAATTGCGGCCTGATTACCAGATTTACGCGCATCAAAAAGCTGTTGCTCTGCCTTAACTCGCTCGTCACTTATGGCTTTATAGTCAGCCTTATGCTTTTCCTCCTGGGCTTTTAACTGGTCAAGGGTTTGCTGGGCATTGGTTACCCTTTCCTGATTGGCCTCTGCCTCTGTTTGAGTAATATCTCTAATGGCTTCACGGGTAGCTGATTTACTTTCTAAGGCTAGATGTTTAGCTTCTGAGGCATTCTTTTCGGCCTGTCTGAATAAGGCGTCTGAAGCATGCTGAGCCTGTGCTGCAAGGTCATCAAAACCCAGAAAATCAAGCACTGCTGCACTAAGTGAATGAATACCGCCTGAAACAAACTGGATACCTGAAAGAAGCAACTTCAAGGCAATATTTAACCCTGTTGCTCCATCAGCAACTACGCCTAATGCAATTTTAAAAACATTAAATAATGTAGTTAATCCACTGACTTCTTCTTTGCCATTCAAAATTGCATTAAACAAAGGAGCAATAGCATCTAAGGTAGATGAGAAAGCACTCCATGCAGTTTCACCAATTCCTGCAAGACTGGATATGACCGTTTTAATCGTGTCATACACAGCAGATAAAGTACTTCTAATGGACTCAATGGTGGATGGATCAATCTCTGACAACTGGTCTTGAAACCATCCTACCCCGGCAGCAACATCATCAAAGAATACTTTTAAGATACCAAGGTTATCTGCAATTACTGATAAAGCATTTGCTACTGTTGCACTCGAACCATTGGCCTGATCCATTTCACCAATCAGAATCTGCCACTGCGTAGAAATTTTCTGCAGTGCATTGCTAATCGTTAAAGGAAACTTGGCATAATCAGCTTCAATTGCTTTAGATTGGTTTTGTATAGCCTTGATAACCTTCTCTGATGATAGTTCACCATTCTCAGCCATCTTTCTGAGTTCATCAGTAGCAACCCCGAGCGAATGAGCTAAAGCTTTGGATATACCAGGGGCCTGTTCCATGATTGAGTTGAACTCATCACCACGAAGTACACCAGATTGCAAAGCCTGAGTGAATTGGTAAACAGCCGCCTCGGTAGATGCAGCCGATCCGCCACCAGTTTGGATAGCCATGTTAATGGTCTTAACCAAATCTAAATTCTGCTGCTGGGTTAACCCCATCTGCTTACCAACGTCATTCACTTTAGTGAATAATCCGGCAGTAGCATCAAGGCTTGAATTGGTCATCAGTGCAACCTGATGCACCCCAGCCATAGCCTGTTCAAAGTTTCCACCATCACTAGTAGCGATATTGATACGTGCTGATAGGTTTGTATATGAATCAGCGGCCGCAGCAAGCTCTCGAATGCCTAAGCCAATACCAATACCACCCATCACACCAATAAGAGCTGTATAACCAGTTCTAAGCCCAGCTATGCCTTTTTGAGCTGTCTGAGCTGCTGTGTCAGTTTGGGCAAGCTCAGTATTTGTTTTATCTATAGCTTGATCAAGGGCGCTAATCTCTGGGGCAACTAAACCCAATTCTGATTTAAAATTTTTGAACGCCTTATCCGCTTGCAAGATCTCTTTTTCTAACGCATCTACTTGCTGTTGCGCATTACGAATATCCTCTGGTGTTGCATTGGTTTTTGAGAACTCTTCAAGCTTTGTTTTTGAAGTCGCCAAATTGGCTTTTAAGATATTCAGCGATCGAACCGAATCAACACCCAACTTTTTAAACCCATCAATCGCCCCATCCGCTGCAATATCTGTACTTTTTAACGACCCTGTAATAGCGTTCAATGACTCAGTAAGTTTGATCGCTCGTTCATTCGCATTTTTTGGAATAATGCCATCAATAGCTTTGGCTGCTTGATCTGAAACACCAACTATACTTGCAGATCCATCTTTAATTGCAGCTATTGCTTTTTCCGCAGCTTGTTTAGACTGATTAACATTAGTGACAAAGCTTTTAGTATCAGCATCCATCACCAACTTAAATGTTAAATTTTTACTAGACATGCTGACCTCTAAATTTCAAGCATAAAAAAAGCGCCTTTAGGCGCACAGAAATAAGAAACCGACCTCTTATTGGGTGGGTTCTAATATGTATTCATTAATTTGCTCTATTTTAAAGCCAAGACTAAACCAATAGCGACTATTCCACATACAAGTATAAGCAGTGCAATAGCTTGTAAAAAACCAACACGATCAGCGCCTTTTTCGCTCATTTTTCCATCTACCTTTAATTGTGAATTTGAGGTATGATCATTCATACAAATTTAACTCCATAACTTATGTCGGTTGAGTTGATTTAAGAACCTCAGTGTTGGCGCACTGGGGTTTTTGCTTTTCAGATATTATTTAGATTTAAAAAAGAGTTCATCCTGCGGTTTTTCTAAATAAAGAGCCCATGATTACTAGTCACAGGCTTTTTGCTTATTTTGAATGCTAAAATACTGACCAGCGACCAGCTTTAAGTTAAATAAAATACGTAAAAATTAAAATTTATTAGCGTTGTATTAAGCTTCAATACAACTTGAAGCTAATTTTGGGTATTAAAAAATCACTCAGATATTATTCCTTCAATTCCTCAAAAACTTCTTAAATTCTTTAGCATTGGCATGATCAATCAGAGCCCATATCTTTTTTAAATGCCTCAAATCCTTTCTTATCTGATTGAGCCACACGCGCAGCAACGGCAGAATTAACAATCCCTTGCCTATGCATCTTGCTTGCAGCCTTAACGTAACCATCAAACGCACCGTAGGTCATCTGCATGATTTCGCTATGTTGGTGGCCCATTGATACTAGAAACTGAAATGAATCAAACCAGGTGGATGCCGTTTGAGTATTCTCCTTAGCCCCACGCTTTGGCTTTTCATATTTGAAATAGGCTTGATTTACCAGAAGCACATTTTTAAGCAGTTCTTTAAAGGCCTGCTCATCTGCAGCAAGTTTGAATAGGGGTTCATTATCTAGATCCGTTACGCATGCAATTGTAGAAATGACCTGCATACCATGCGCTGCAAATAGCTCTGTCAAAACCTCATCTGAATGTTTTTTATTTTTAAGGAACTGCTTGATTACCTCAGCATATGTAGCCCAAGTATCAAAATCTTTCATCTGGATCTGGCGAACTTCAATATCATTCACCAGGACAGATCGATTTGTGGCTAAGAAAAAATCATTCATGATAAGGTCTCAATGTAAATTTTGGACATAAAAAACCACTCCGAAGAGTGGTTTTTTATTTTCTAAAGATTCAATTAAACATTTGCCCAAATTGGTGGATAACCAACATAAGCATTAGAGCTGAAAATGATGTTACCAATACTTCTATTATTGCTGTCATTTCTTTTCCCTCTGATTTTAATTGTTCTTTTTTTATACAGACAAATAAGAATATTCTCAACAATTAATTCAACCAAAAGGTAAAAAAAATTATGACAATATTCAATATAAAAAGGCTGCATTGTAATAGGCACAAAAAAGACGCTTAAGCGCCTGTGTGGTTCTTTGTGCCTGTGTGGAGTTACGCTGTTACGCTAAAGCGCTCAATATGACCAAACACACTGAGTTCAGCATCATTGGCTTTAGAGATATCTGCTAATGCCTCACCTTCAATTGAATAAGATCCAAAGTCTTCATGAATCAGATCAAATTCAGTATCTGGTGAGAATTTCACACGCCATAACGTCATGACAACCTTGTCACCAGTAAGCGTATCAATGCCCTTGAAGAGGATTCGATATTCACTCCCAATGTTATTAGCAATTGTAGTACGTGTCTTAGCACCAGCCTTGGCAGAAAACTTAACTGGACCAACGATAGCTTCATTAAATACTACTGTGCCGTAAACAGCATCCAGTACATATTTATCTGAAGTAATGGCTACATCTGAGCTATCTTTAAAAGCCACATTACTTAAATTGCGGTGGCCTAAATCAATCATAGCGCCAGCCTGTACAGTACCAATATTGATATCAGTCAGCTGAGCCTCAGGAATTTCAATTGATTTACCGCTAAGGATTAACTCTAGATTTTCCTTAGTCACCTCTTCAATTGTTCCCGAAATAGCAACACCAGTTTGCTTGTACAAGACTGCATCTTTCGAACGTAGACCAGTTTTACTTTCATAATGGTCAGTAGACTCAGTAGAAATAGCAATCTGTAATTCCGGAGTACTACCGACTGGTAATAATGCAGCAGGTACACCACTAACCATTTTTGCTAGATGAAGTTCACCCTGAAGTGAAATCACATTTGAATTAGCCATTACTTTTCATCCCCTATGGTTTTCTTGGCTGGAACAGCTTTAGGTTCAGGTACTTCCTGAATTACACCATCTGCCAGTAATTTTTTGAGTTGAGCATCATTCAGCCCACCGACAACATCGCCTTTTTTGAAGCGACCGACGGGCTGCAATGCCTTGTATTGTTTTTCCATACATTTAATCCGCTATAACATTGGTTTTAGATTCAAAAATACCCGTGACATAAAGACACGTTTTTGAAATATCATGATCGATATTTAAAAGACTTAGAGGCTCATTGCTTGATTTTGGTTGCCAGCCTATGAGCTTTTTAATCACTTTTTTAATCAGCACACCACCTAATAAAAACGCTTGTGTTGCATCAAGCTGTGAAGCTGCATGACGCACCACCACTGTTACTTCCCATTGAGGTGCTAAAGCAACCGCTCTGCCACGTGCCTTCTCATCAGTTTTTCGCATTCGACGGTAGTTCACTTGGATATTAGGGGTTACTTGACTTAATTCACTGGTAGCCCCTACATTCATCGGCGTATAGATCTTCAGTACACCCCATTCCTGCATGAACGGCGTTAGACGCGCTTCAATCTCTTTCAAAACCGCAAAAAGATCATCTTCTTCTAAATTATTCATCAAGAATGGTTCCTTCTACCAAGTTGACAATATCTTGTGCATCATCGTCCGTAATACCCAACCAAGGACGTTCAGGCATATTCACCTTATAGGCTTTGGCTTGTACGTCTTGAGCAAAATTAGATCGGCTTTGACGCACGAAACGATTACCCACCAAGCCTGTGCGACCATCCTGTCGAAAATATAGTGTGCGCGTTCGTGCAGGCATATCAATCACACCACCAAAGTGATGAATTGCACCATACTCAGCATCAGTTCCGATTTCTAAACCGTTATCTGTTGCGTTGTATGTAATAGAGTTCATTAGTCGTGATGTTTTTCGCAGTGTCGTACCACCTTCACGCATCACTCGAACTGATAATGGCCAACGACCATTTAAGCCCTCACCACGCGTCCAACGCTCTCGGATATTTTCAGTGACCGTTGAGCCAATATCCTCAAACAATCCACGCTTTCGGTCTTCAAAGTCGCTAAGTTTTTTCAACAAAGCCATTAAGACGGAATTTTCATCCGTCTTAATTTCTATAAGCACTCCGGCCATACGGACCTCACTTGATGCTTGGCATCATATTCAAAACATCATCACCAAATACACCGCCGGTATAGGTGGTACCGATTGGCATGGTGGAAGGTTTATTTTTTGGTTGTTCTTCAGTGACTTCATTTTGAGGATTCAAGATGTTGAGTGTCGCCTTACCATCCGCAATCCGTTTCAGAAAATCAATTTCCGCTTTATAGCGGTTTTCAACTTCTTCAGTGGGTTGCTGAAAGTAAAGTCGGTAACGTGCAATGTTGCACGCTATCCGTTTTAAGGTACTAGGTGTACTTGGCAAAGGCAGGACGTATTTCACAGCAATGTAACTATCGATTTCCTCAGAAGCATCCTGTAGGGCTTCTTCTATCGAATTGCCCACAGTTTGCATTATTTCCAGTTGCTGAAGTTCACCCTCCCCAAAACGCGCCTCTAAGTCATTTCGAGTAGCGTACATAGATCACCTATTTAGCTTCGTCAGCTGGCTTGTCACTGGCTTTTGGCTTAACTACTGGCTTTGCTTTTTCAAGTTCAGCCACTTTCGCCTTAAGCTCAGCATTTTCTTTTTCCAGCTCAGCCAACCGTGCGGCGGTACCGTCTGCCTTAGGTTCTTTAAGCTCTTGATATTCTTCAATAGCCCCAGATGCTAAAAGGGCCTGAAGTTTTTTCTCTTCAAGCCCTTGGATTTCATCACCTGGACGAAAATGTCCGATCGACTGTTTTGCAATATACTTTGGCATTTAGTTCTCCTTATACGAATCCACGGCCACCCACTAAACCGTTCTTGTTATTTGGAACAGCAAGTGGAGAGGATTCAGCCAATAATTGAATGCTTGAAGGGTTCTTTTCTTGCCATTGGCTTAAATAGAATTCCAAAGCCTGTCCAAATGCTTCAACGTTTTGCAATGCACAATGGGCAATCCAGCCATTTGCATCAGAAACAAGACCGAAGAAATCTTCAGGAATAAAACGTTCCGCAACACCTTCCATGCTGTGCTTAACGTCATACGTCCAGATTTCAATATTATCCACTGTGCCACGGAACTGAGGCTTATCTGCCTGGTCAAAAGTTGGCGTGATTGGAACACTAATACCTGCATAAGGAGCAATGAATTTTTCTTTAAACTCAGGGTCCTTAATCAAGACATTAAATACTTTAGATGTGGTCAAAGCCATATTTGGCGATGTACCTGAGTGCTCAACAGATAAGTCAATCATTGATTGAATATCTTTAACAGGAGTGGCACCGGCTTGTCCCCATTTGATCAACGGCGTGAAGTTACAAGCAGGGTTGCGCTCATAATCCACTTCATACATTGGGAAGTCTGCTGAAGCGAAAGTGGTTTTACCGTAGAGTAAGACATCACGGGCAATCAATAACTTTCGGTTTTCGATAGACTGGCGAAGATACAAAGCTTTTTGAGCCTGATCGATTAACAATAGATCCGCATCGGATAAACGATTTGAACCGGTCGCAATCACCCCAAACTGACGTAAGCGTGCGATCAGAGCAGTGTTTTGCACTTCACTTGGCATAACCGTCATCATTGGCTTTAAGTAAGCAGGCTTCACGAATTTCACGTTGCCAGATTCACCTACTTTGATTTGGCGACCAGCAGCCGTCGGAGTAACGAACGGCGCAAGTGGAGTTGCTGTATTCAACTCACCAACTGGAACTTCCTTTTTGGTGTATGAAACACGTTGAGGGAAAAAGCGATCCATCAACCAGGTATCTACCTTTTGAGTAGTATCGGTGAGTAGCACCAGTTGTGGTACATCCAGCAATTCAACTGGTGCATTTTGAAATGTAAAAGTCTGACTCATGTCTTAGTTCCCCACAACTTTACGAAGTTCGATTTTATTAGCCAATGCCTGTGCACGTACTGCATCGTATTGATCTGCTGTTAATGGAACTCCGTTCACAGTAACTACAGCAATATCGAAAGGACCTTGTGTGTAGATTGGCATTTCTAAGTTATTGTTGGCGTGATATGTAGATTGCTCTGCCGTGAAATCTGATACAGCAATCGCGTTCCAATCCCCTACCACCCCAGTGGTAACAACAGGGTGGTCAGCCACATTATTTGCACCAACGTTGAGTAGATCCCCACGTTTGTATGCAGTTGCTGTTTTTACTTTGGCATTTTCGGTACGAATACCATCACCTACCACCAATTGATTGGTCGTAATGGTTTGAGTAATTGTTCCCATTATTTAGACTCCTGAGCTGCCGCAAATTTGGCGAATGCCTGATCCAAAGCTGATCCTTGTGGAGCTTGCCCACCCTGACCACCAGTTGCCTGATGATTAAACAAATGTGCATATGCTGGATTAACACCTGGTGCCGGCGTTTGTTGTTGCTGTCCAGCTGGCGGTTGTTGGTTGCCTGCTGCAAATTGCTTAAGCGTTCCAGCCATCAGATCAAATGCATCATCTGGCATTGCAGAAAACTTGGATTTTTCATCAACACTAAACTCTTTGTTCAAGGCTTTTGCCAAAGCATCAATCTCAGCATTGCGCTTATCTGTAGCAAATTTTTTAACCTGATCCTGCAAACCCGAAATGGTTTGCTCATGCTCTTTAATTTTTGCTTTCGCTTGTTCTAGGTCCACGTCTGTGTCCTCTGGTTGATTAAAGTTTTTTGGAGAGTGACTGGCTGCCACTGCGTTTGTGTTGTCATCCGCACCCAAAGCACAGAAAGACACTTCACGAATACGTCCACCGCGGAATACTGCAACAGGAGCTTGGAATGTTCGACCATTTACAATGATCGAACCCTCTTTAACTTCCTCAACTGTGGTCGGATAAATTCGAACTGACATTTGCCATGGGAAGTCATCATCAGAGTCTTGAGCGACTTGAGTGCCAAATTCATTTGAAAGCAAATTGCCTTCAATTTTCAGACCTTCAGCATGACTGATGGAATGGGAGTTGATTGCTCCAACACGCTGACTGGTTCGATGTTCAAGTAGTGCAGGAATACGACCTTTGATTTGAATTGAATCAAGATCAAATACCACTTTGTCCCAATACCAGTGATCAGTAATTGCTTCACCACTGTAAGCAATACCCGAGAATGTGCGTTTCTTTTTTCCATCTTCAGGCTTGTCTACACTGACTTGACCTAATTGGAAGCAAAACTGGTCTTGCTCCTTTTTTTGATTTTCATTTGGATCTGGCATTTTTCATGCTCCAATAAAAAAAGCACCCGAAGGTGCTTAAAGTTAAATTTGTTTATGGTTTTTTTTGGTGGACTAGATAGTGCATGACAGAATGCATTCACCAAGCTTTTAATACCTGATTCTTTGGCACCAATCACAGCCACTTTTTTGCAACCGCATGGGCTATATCCATTCCCATTGCGACCATTAAAGCCACAGCGGCATGATTCGCATTTTTCAGTCATCTAATTCACCAATGCCTTTAACGTATAAACCATTCGCCCGTCAGTCGCTTCAATCCAAACAACCTTAAATGACAGCCCAATTTCAAATAAAACACCCCGCCCAGCATTAAGCTTTTCAAGATCAATACCTAGACCTTTTGCATTTTCAATCTGAATCACGATGCTTGAGCCACTACCAGTCATCAGCAACGGCGAATCTAGTGTGATGACCTTACCCACCTCTAAAGATGCTGCATAAGCCAATGAAACAGATCCCGTTACAACTGGTGAAGTGTTTGCTGATACAACCTGGATATTTGCCATATCTTCTTTAACCCAGCGCTTCAGCACATCATCAGCCAGTGAGCTTGTGGCAGAGTTTAAGTAACTGGTCAGTGCAGCATCATTTCCCTGCACATAGTCTAGGAAGGTGCGGATTGCACTTGGTCGAATGCTTGGATCTAGTGGAATCACTGTATTGGCCACCGTATCGAATAGGTCCCGAGTCTTATCATCCATCGGAGCAAACAGACTGGTGAGCTTTTTACTTGCTGTCCACTCAGCTCTAATGACCTCCTTCTGCTCAAGGAGATACTCCTTATCCAGTGATGAAGCACCAATCTTCTTATCAACCAGCGATTCAAGCTCACCAAACTGCAATGGATGTGATGACCAGTCCAAAGCCTCAGCTACTTCTGATAACTGATCATCAGGTGTAATGCCGTATTTCAATGCTTGTTTCTCGGTTAAGGCAATCACGGTGCACCGGCAACGGAATGAAATGGGTGGATAATGTGTCAGCCAAAACGGATGATCAATCGGCAATACAATTCGATTCAAAGCCAAATGACTGGGACGGACCCGGCTATCATTGATAGCTGAGTACATCAAATACGGTCGTTTAGCCTTATTACGTTGCTGTTGTTGCCACCGCCCATGGCCATAAGCATTCTGGATATTTGTACGAAATACATTGTCCAAATAATGCTTTGGCAGAATGATTTCAGATTCCGCAATCAGCTTTTGGAAGTCGTTAAACGTTCCACCGTCGGCAATAGATTTGTTAACAGCCTTGATGACGGTTTCAATCTGCTCAAGACTTGATAGGAAGCTGACTGTAGTCGCCATCTGCCGAGTCTTAAGGTCCATTGAATAGAACTCATCCGGGAGTACAATCTTTTTACTGTGAGCGTATTGGAGCGCCTCAAGGAATGTGACTGGTTGCATCGTTATTCACCCTTACTTGAGATTGCATACCCCAGCACATCAGCCGCATATAAAGCTTGATCCAATTTAGCTGTGAACTCAGTCTGTGATGCCTTAGGTATTAACTTTGCCAAGTTAAAAACTAAAGTTTCAGGACTATCGGATTCAGCCACCAATTGTTTAATCTGATCCTGATTTAAAAGCTCTAAATCACCCTGGCCATCCGTCAGCTCTTCAACTTCTTGCTGCGCTGCAGATAACTTGTTGGCAGATGCCTTAAAGTTGAATGCTTGGCGAGGTAATGCAGAGAATTGAGTATTCATCGGTAGTTGCTGAGACTCAGCAATATCACCGTCCTGTAAGCCATATTCACGCTGAAAGTATTGCGGTGTCAGGTTAGCCCCGGCATTTTTAAGATGAGCATCACGTTCTGCCTGTTCTTTGTTGAGTGGCTTTGGCTTCTCGCCAAGCATGACCTTATATTCACCCCAGCCATTTAATGCACAAAGGGCATTAACCACTGCCTGCAAAGTTGGTGTTACTAAGCGAATATCCGACTTCAGCTTATCTGCTCGTACATTCTCATGTACTTGACCTAGTGCATAACTCCCCTTGCCATCTGTACCACTGGTGAGCGTCTGCCCCAATACAACCTTTTGGATCTGGCGAACCAATTGATTGTTAAAGGCCTCAAATGCTGCACCGGCTGTCCCACTTGTTCCTGGTGCAGAAAGGATTTGCACATCATCTTCAATATCAATAGACAAAACACTTTGAGCATGAGCATCCAGCAGTGCTTTGCTCATATCATCAGTTTCAGTATCTTTGCATTTACCAAGCAGAATTGGCGTACCAAAACGCTCCAGGAATTTTGCCCAGAACTTAAAACCATTTTGCTTAAAGAAGAATAACCAATACAGTGTGGCCAGCAAGGCCTTGCCATAGGGCTGCTCGTATGTAGCTTTACGGCGTGTTAAGAAGAACTTAAACGCCTGATCAACTTCACGCTCTGCATTATGACCATCCTGCCGATAAATCAACCGACCATCGTTCTTAGGCTCAAACCATTGCATCGGCTTCTCACCGATCCACTGAATACCCACATAACCTTCCGGCTTTAATTCATACACAGCTTCTTGCACTGAATATCCAAATAGCAAAGCATTAAAAGCGGCTGCAGCAATTTCATAAAACCACTCTTTCAATATCAAATTCAGCATCTCTGCTTCTTTGCTATCACTTGGTTCAATACGTAACGGCGTGGCCAAAAGTGCATCTAGACGTGTTTCAACTGCTTGGGCAATTTCATCATCATCCAGTAGTACACGCAATCTATGGCGTGCAATCCCTGCTTTTCGTAATACTTCATCAGTATCTGGTTGCTTCCCAAAATTCACCAAGAACTGAGTGACTGCTTCTTGAGTGTATAAGTTGCCATAAGACAAAGCCTTTTTTGACGCTTTGTCCTTTTTAGACTTTGCCATGTAAACACCTTAATAAGTTCGAGTACCCGCACCTGCAGGTTTTTTTCTTTTCCGCTCTCTAATATCACTGAAACAAATCATCACGCTATCAGCCCGGTTTGGTGACAGTGCACCGTCAGGCTGCTTATTCACCAAAATTTTGCCTGCACCATTTTTACTATAGGTTGGCTGAGAAAGTTCGCGTTTGAGCTGTTCCAATTCCTGCTTGGTAATATCAGCAGTTGATAAAGAAATCAGATTATCTGGATCGTATTGCATGCCCTGGAGTGCGCGGTAGGTGTTTTGAAATCTAAGCCGCAATGACCACCACATCTGAGCTTTAAGATTAGCAAAGAAGTCCACGTTTTTACGCGCCTCAACCATCTCCTGCTCAGGGTCATGCACTGCACCTGATCCCCGAAAAGGATTAGCCTCAATTTCTGGCATCCCCTTCACTTGATTCTGCTCATTAATGACACGAGCATCACCGCGTACACCAGCTCCTAAACCATCCGCATCGTAGAAGAATAAATTCAGTTTTAGATCCAGGCATGCATCGATAGCTTTTTGCGTGGTACCAAAAATGTCATCACCAACACCCGACCATGTATCCAGATATTGCAGTACGATCCCATGACGGGCAGCAAACGAGTTTTTATCCTTACCTTCATCCGCCACATCAAGTGCGCCGTTGCGTTGTCCTGACGGCTGAATCTCGAGCTTAAGATGAGAATCAACAGCAGCTTCAACCCATGCGGAGGGAATTAATACACCCTCAACCGATGCAGCGTAATCAATATCCACTTCCTGAGCCAAAACGACATCATCGAGTGTGGCCTTTTGTTTTTCATACCATGGATAAATCAATTTTCCATGTAGCTCAGCCTGCCAGTTTTTGTCCGGATTAGCTCTCCAAGGCATAGTAAAGACGGCGTAACGACCGCTAAAACGGTCCTGATGAAAGCGATCTCCGATACCATTTGGAGTAGACCCCTTGATATGAACGTTTGTGTTCTGGGAGATCGCAGCGTCTACCGCTTCTTGTCTCTCTACAAATGCCCATTCATCCAGAAAATACATTGTGGTACGACCACCACGGCCAATGTTGTCACCAGCTTCACCGGTAACGGTTGCACCGTTATCTGGGTTAATAATTCGCATGTAGTTGTCATGTATTTTTTCAACAAAACCCTTAGGTTTCATCCAATCTGGCAACTTGGAAAACATATCCCGAAACTTATGCAGTAATGTCTTAGGATCACCTTTCTTATCGACCAAATCCTCTTTACGACTACCAACACCTCCAGCGAAGCCTTCGACAAATAACCACCGATGCAAATAAAATCCCAAAACTACATAACTCATCCCTTCATCACGGCTTTTTTCAATTAATCCATGTGTCTGGGTGCTTTCACGCTCTAATAGCCAGTCTACAAGTTCAACCTGACCAGGGCGCAAAACAAAAGGAATATTCGCCGGCAATCCAAAAGGCATGCCTCGAGGATCATAGGTCCATACCCAGTGATTAAACCAATGTGCCGGATCACTTTTGCATTTATAGATTTCAGCCTGAGTACTTAGTTCATTCTGCTCTATCAGCATTCGGTAGTAATAACGCCGTGTCATTTCTTCAATGACTTCAGGCAAACGTGTGTTGATCGTCCACTCTTTAATTAGTGGCGCTATATCTTCAATTGCATAAGTCATAACTTGCCATTAATTGCCAAACGCGAAAGCTCCTGTGCAGACAGCTTTGCAAGTTCTTCAGGTGTGTATTGAGGTGAGGGTTTGTTCTCTTGTTGAATAGGACCGCCATTAGGGCCAGTGATTTCCTGTTTGGTTACCCGGCCATCCGTCTCTTGAAATGCTTGCTTCAATAGATTTTGCTTTGCACGTTTATTTCGCCCAGAATCTTCATACATTTTTTGAAGTTCCATTAACCGGAAAGCCTTATTCGCAATCGCAATATCTTCAATATTCTCTCGAAATTCTTTGCGCTTTTGATGAAACAAGTCTTTTAATTTTTTACTCAGATTCCGTCCAGCAACTTTTGTTGGATCATAAAGTGCCACCTGCTGTCTTGTAATTTCAATCTTATATTCTTGCTTTACAGCTTCTACTACTTGCTGAGGGGTTTCAAAGCATGCAAGAGACTGAACTATAAACATTTTTACAGGCTCTTTTAGTGCTGCCATAAACACCCCTTTGTATAGCTACGTATAGCAAGATAGGCAAAAAAAGAGCCCTTAGGCTCAATTAATCACACAGTTCCCACAGCACGCAGCAATATTAGTTTCAGATACAAACGGCGCATTCTTGGCGATTTCCAAAAGTCGTTTTACTGACTCATCAGCGCCCCATCGTTTGGTCTCACCGAAGAACACTTCAACGTCATGGCCAGCCAGGTAATGCTTGGGTAGACCGGTATGGTCGCTATAAATGATCTCGCCATCTTCATCACGTTCAACACCGATGTGATACAACTCATGCTCAATCAAACGACAGAACTCACGATCTGAAGTTTGCTCACAATATGCTGCATCCACAGTAATGAGATACACCGGCACAAAACCAAACCAGTCACGCATCTGCTGTTCCTGCCGTGCTTTCTTCCATCCGCCCTGGTTAAACATAACCTTTTCACATTGGCCCAGCACCATACGCTTTTTCGCTACGGCGGCCGATGATGCCCAAGCAAATGCCAGGAATGTTTCATCGTCATGCAGCAGTTCAGCAATGTGGTCATGATCTGGGTTATGAAGTTCACCGCCAATGGTCAGCCAGTTTTTAACAACCCATTCTTTTAATTCCACGGCGGGTGCCAGGCGAATCGCTTCTTCTTCCTCAGCCTGATCAATCAGATTCGACGGCGGGAATGGTCTGAACTGGTCCATAAGATGCCTTTAAATTTCTAAGCCACATCGTAGCTCTGCCCATGTAAATATCACCGGTTTCAAAGCGCTTATACCGGTATCCCATTTCTTCAGCATGATCGTATCGGTCGACACTCCATGCCTTCGTGGCCAGCTTACCTTTACGTCCACCTGACCAGGGACCACCAGCAATTTCTATCAACATTCGATACTCAATCAAATGAAAGTCAAACCGCCAATGCTTGGTGCTTTTGAAGTGAAAATACTCTTCGTATTTAATTTCCATACGATCAAGGATTTTTTTGAGTCGATCGAATGCTTCCAAGTATTTTTCACCAGCTTTGGGTAGTGGTCTGGTGCGGGGTTTTGTCTTAATGGGCTTTTTATTGGTTAGGGATTTATATACGTCCAGTTCCATAAATTCCCCCAATAAAAAACCTCCCGGAGGAGGCTCTACTCTATTATTTCAATAATCACGATCGTCCTATCACCCAGGGTAAAAGTCATATTAGGTACTACTGATTTTCTCGGTAGTTTTTTATAAGGACGGATTGTGGATCTTAGATAATTTCCTTCTTGATCATGATAGAAAAAATTTAAGGTGCCAGAGGTAACATCCTCTTCAGCATTAAGCTCTATCATTTCACCTGTATCTTGAACTCTGGCTATAATTTTCATTGTAGTGCCTTATGTTGATTTGGCCCTATAATTTATCATTAAAACTTAATTTAACCCATCTTCATAACACCCCTTCACATCATCCGGCACAGTCAAATGAATACCCAATTTTGTGATAGTAAAATCATGCAAGTGATTCAAATATTCAGTCATCTGAATTGGAGTTGATAGGAAGCAAAGCTTTTTGCATTTCCTCACCTCAATACTTATCATATTACCAATAGTTATTAAAAAATTAAGAACCACAATGCTTTATATCTTTGGGATTCTGTTTCTGCTCTTTATTGCTTACCACTACAGGCTTGATCAAGCATCTGGAATTGGTAAGTTTCTTTTATACATAGTCATTTTATTAATCGTAATCTGCATAAGAGCTGCGTGGCGTGTTCTAACCTAACATTCAACAACTTAGACTCTGATACTTAGACAGCTCAGCAGTGCAAAATTCTAAGTCTTGTTTCGCTTGTACTTTGTCTGTAATAAGACCACCAATCAATTTTTAAATATAAGCCATGTAATGACCAAGCATACTGCAGCAATCAATAAGCACCATTTACCTGTATTTTTTGTGGCTCAAATTGCTTTTCGATTTCACGCTCAAACCACTCTTGACTATCACTCCAGGTTTGAATGCTTTGCTTTTCATGTGGAGTTAATTTAATTTTTGCTTGCTTCTTTGTAAGCTCTCTTGCCACTCGCTGCTTGGCCTTCTTCTGCTTTCAATTCATCTTCTATCACCAATAAGAAAAGAAAACCCCGCCAATATCTAGTATGTAGCGGGGTCTTATGTGCCGTAATACGCCCTGTAAATGTCACCGAAGTGACAAGGGTCTATTTAACTTCTTTCAAACAATCCCGACACACCTTGATTTCTTCATCATCAATCGTGTAATCGATTTCAGTGGCACCATGCAGGCCGAATAAACACATCAATAAACGGAGCATCACTTTTCTCCTAAATTTCATGCAAAAAAAAGCCCACTCCAGTAGTAGTTGGATATGGGCCTATAAACTAAGGACCTTGGAGGGTCATTCAGAAACTACAGCTGTTTCTGGGTGGCTATTTTGTACACTATTCAAATAACATTCAGTGGCGGAATATACCAAAAACAAAAATAATGTTAATTAAATCAAATTATTAACCTATCTTAATTTATGCCTTATTGAGTATTAAAAAGCCCAATAAATAAACAATTTTTCTCACCATATGAAATCTGGAGGCGGTACCTGATTTCAAACCATTTGATTAAGGTAACCGCCATGAGGGTGCCCCGATATTGCTTACACATGCCATTTCTCAGAACATTAAAAAGACCCTCCTTTCGATGAGCTCTTAAATTCAATTCTTTGGCTTCCGTATATACACTTCAGCCTGATCTGTGGCATCACACAGCTTTATATCTTTCCCTCTATACAAAAAAAAGCCCACACATGGAAAGAGGATGTGGGCTTGTAAACTAAGGACCTTGGAGGGTCATCCAGAAACTACAGCAGTTTCTACCTGCCATCCTATATACTTATTCGTGAATTTCTTGTGAAGAAAATTCATTAAAAAAGCCCGCTTAACTCGGGGAAGTTAAACGGACTAGTATGGTGTATCATCTTTTTTATTTTTTTTATTGCGCTTTCTCTTGGAGCAAAAAAAATATATCACTAGGCTTTGATTTACAAAGTATAGAGAATTTGGAGAAACTGTTTTCCTGTGTCTGCTTTTGGTTATTTTTTGATCTTTGTTAGACAATGATCATTAAATCTAATTTGGGTGCCCCGATATTGCTTACACCGAACATTTCTCAGGGCATTAAAAATGCTCACATTACTGTAAGCATTTGTGGTACTTCTCGTCTTTCCGAGTGTCAGTCGTTTTTCCCAGCTAGGCGATAGATAACTTCGTCTAACCTGATAAAAAATTAACCGGGATTTGCTATCCAATCAATCGTTTTATTTCGTAATTTTTTGATAAATATCACGTTTAATTCACGACTGATCTGATTTTGAATTGATCGCCACAAAAGATCCATGCTGTGGTCCATGGCTAATCCCTACTTTGATTGCCACTGAATAGGCACAGTACTAATCAATTTTCGGTTTCGATTCAAATTTCGGCGGGGCATCACTCCCAATTCTGATTTCACTTTCCTGCATATCCTATTCATGCTCGATGAACTGCATGGGTTGTACCCTCTTTCGTGGGGCCCATACGTATTTGCTCAAACAGGCTTTAGCTAATCAGCAAACTATAGAAAATGGGTTTTAAGATACTTTTCTCCTGGCATTAAAAAACCTCCCAAGGGAGGCCTATTTAGCAATCTAATTAGGTGATTTTTGAATCTTCAAAATTTTTAGGGAGATTTAAATTTATTTTAAAATTCGCAATTTGATCAGCATTGCCCCAATCCCCATAAATAAGCGCTTTTACTTCAATTCCAGTATCTTCATATAGATGCTTATCCTTTAAAATTTTGAGAAACTTTTCTGCATCTTCATCACTTAGATAACCTATTTGAATACCACCTACAATCACCATAATTGCATAAGTGTATTCTGTGTTTGTGGTATCCATGATCAAAAGAGCATTGACAACTTTACTGACAGAATGATCAAGTTGAGGGCCAACTATTTCAATTATTGGTTCTTGAAAGTCAATTGCACTGTAAATTTGATGACCAAACTTATTTTTAGTCATTTCTTTAAACTTTCCACCGGACTTATATTGGGTGGGCTTCACCATGACAAAAAATGTTATTAGAACAATGATCAGAAGAAGAACTAGACCCATGACTCATACTCTTCACATGGGAAAGACAACAACACCTTAACACGAAAGGATGTACGTTCTTTAGATTTTGATCTGCCCTCACAATTTATTTAATTCAGAAGACAGATACTCAACGAGCTGCTTTTTGCACCCTATCTCAGGTATATCAAATACCCAATAACATGTAGATCTAGACCTGCATTTAAATATGACGGTCAAAGTATTGATTTCAATATAAGCATCTTCATCCCTAAGCTCTGCAAATAATCGCAGAGTTATTGAAAAAAACTTTAACTTATTGGCTATTTCATATTTTGATGGCTCATACTCCTTTAGAGCTTCATCATAAATAAACTCAAAGATCTCTTGGACCATAGTAATGTCCAGCAGTTTAACTTCGACTAATGAAGATAAATGAACACTTACCATTACGCTGTACAAAAAATGTATTGTGGCTTGTTCTAATTTTTAAAAGGTTGTAGATGCAAAAAAGCCCACCATCTGGCAAGCTTTTGTTGGTATAGAAAAAATTATGTTAAACACTTCACCTCAAGCTGATTATCATCTTGAGTGATTCTAATTTTAATCTTCTTGTATTTTCGCTTATTTGGTTCCATAGCTGATCCGACCACTTCTTCAAAGAATTTGCGATCTTTCATCAGCTCACCATACGCCTTATAGCCAATTAATATTTTTTCAGGTGTTTGATTTTTTGAGACCATATCACCAATAAGTTTATCTAATTTTTTTACATTGATATTTGGCATTTGAATTGAACCCAAACATTAAAAAAACATCATACTTTAATTTTATGAATATCTCATATCAAAAAAGCCCACCATTTGGCGAGCCCTTAAATTTAACTCTTTGGCTTCCGTATATACACTTCAGCCTGATCTGTAGCATCGCACAACTTCATATCTTTGGATATCCAAAATCTGTACTCAGCATCACCAACAATATATCTCTGCTTATAGTATTCCGAGGTCTTATTTTCTTCGATTTCCTTCGCATTAAAGAATCGTTTGTCAAATTCAACTACTTGACCGGATAAGTCACCACCAATACATATGTTCAATTCAATTGCCTTATGAATTAATAAATCCGCCATAAAAAAACCCAGTCTGGATAGACTGGGCTATAAACTTTGAATCTTTTTCGTTGGTAGCGGGAGCTGGATTTGAACCAACGACCTTCGGGTTATGAGCCCGACGAGCTACCAGACTGCTCCATCCCGCATCAACGAGTTAGCTTTATACGCTTTAACAACCAGTAATGCAAACTTTATTAGAAATATAGTCACTTACAGAAGCAATTAGATTAATTAATACCTTAACCAATACTCGACTCAGTCTTAAACAGCGGATGAGAAGCCCTATAAAGGCTCAATCTTCTTCTCTCATCTTCTAAAAAAGCCGTTGGCTCTTCCAACCATGTTGATACTCGTGAATCAAAATCTGAATTACCTAACACCCAATCAGAAATTGAGCCATATATAAAAGTATTATCGGCAAATACCAATTTTGCTTTATTAGGAATGTTACTTATAAGCACTTTGTGTGTTGGTAATGAGCCAAATACACTTATTTGAGTGTATCGGTATTTATAAAATTCTGACATAAAAAAAATTACTGAGTTGGTAGCCCACTATACCATCTACAATATGAAAAAACCCCGCATTTGCGAGGCTTTTAAATCGATCTAGTGCTTTAACGTACACTTCGGTCACTATAGCTGAAATATGCCATATCCCTTGCGCAAGGTCAATATCTCCACATTGCCTTTAATTTCATCGTTGTATACTATTTTCACTAATAATTTAGGCATTTCCTTGTTTATGTCAGATTTACAGCTTTCGCTAAGTGATTACCTTGCAACAGTCCAGGAAGTTATACGAATAACTTTTGATGAACCGGTATGGGTCAAAGCTGAAATTCGCAACCTGAGTATAAAAGGTGGCCACTACTATTTAGAGCTGGCAGAAAAAGAAGAAGATACAGATAAAGTCATCGCCAGTTGTAAAGCGACAATCTGGAAATCTGCTGCAGCAAAAATGGTATTGAGGTTTGAGCGAGAAAGTGGGATTGAATTATCCCGAGACCTGAATGTTCTGATTAAGGTTAAAGCTACTTTCAGCCCTCAATACGGTTTCTCAGTCAATGTTGAAGATATTGATTCGAGTTATACCTTAGGGGATATTGCACGGCGTTATCAGCAGATACTAGAACGCCTTACTAAAGAAGGTCTAGCCAATAAAAATAAACTTCTCCCTACTCCATTTGATATTCAAAATGTCCTGGTGATTGCACCTGAAAATGCAGCGGGTCTTGGTGACTTCAAGAAAGATGCCGATGCTTTAGATAAAGCCGGTGTTTGCCATTTCGTTTATCACAACGCGACCTTTCAGGGAAATACAGCTGCAGTTTCTATCATTAGTTCTCTGGGTGATGGTTTACGTCAATGGGCTAAAGACTTTAAAGCTGCACCAGATCTGATTGTAATCATTCGTGGTGGCGGTGCCGTGAATGATCTGGCTTATTTAAATGACTATGAATTGGCAGCTCTACTATGCAAACGCTCAGTTCCAATCTGGGTCGGTATTGGCCATGAAAAGGATCGGACCATCCTGGATGAAGTTGCACACCGGTCGTTTGATACACCCAGTAAAGTGATCGGGGGTATTCGTAATCTGATTGTTGAGCGCACTCAGGAAGTACTCGAGTCTTTCCACACGATCAAGCTTTTATCTCAGCACCAGATCACATCGTATCAAAGCCAGAATGACCACTTAATCAAAGTGATTAAGACCCATGCTCAAAACCAGATTAATGAAGCCAGCCGGTCTATAGAACTGATTAAAGACACAACACGATATTTGGCTCATCAGCAAATTAAATTAGCCTCTAACCAGATTGAGTCATTGATGCGTGAAACCCTATTACAAAATCCCCGGAATGTGATGGCCAAAGGTTACGGTATTGTCCGCAGCCAGAGCAAAGCTATCCGTTCCATCCATCAAATTTCAGGTGACAGCATCCAGGTAGAATTACAGGATGGTACCATTGAAGCCAACGTGATCCAGGTATTAAGCAATGACTAAAAAAGAATTAACGTTTAAAGAAGGCTATGAGGTTCTTAAGAAGAATGCTGAATTGCTTGAGTCGCAAGAAGAACCTGATATTGATAATTTAATGAAAATCGTTGAAGAGTCTATGTCCGCCTACAAAGCCTGTAAGTCACGTGTAGATGCAGTGCAACAGGCTTTGAATGAGACATTTAAGGAATAAAAAGTTTCATTCAAAGCTTATACATTTTGCTTTATTTGAATTTTCATCGCACAAAGTGAAAACCCAGATTTTTCTTAGCGTTTTTTACAAACAAAATTAGCTAAATCACTTTTGCTCGAACCTGGAACCAAATCAAACCATTTTGTAGAATTTGGCTTTATATATTTAACTGAAACATCACTTCCGCCAATTTCGCGCATTTTCATTTTTGTGCAGTTCGTTTCTGTCTTGGTGTAATAAGTATCATTTGGTCCTACACGTTTATGAATAGCAGTCACAATATTTCCATTACGCATTGATGCGAGCAAATAGTATTGACCTTTATCGCCAGATACGCTTCTCGGTATTAGGGTGTCTGCATGGCTAGTATGCACAACACCACATAAAGCTAAACCTATTAAAATTAGTTTATTCATGACTTCACCCATCTTTTATGAATCTTTAAATAAACCATTTTAAAATACTCAAATTAAAGTTTTATGAAATAAATCATATACTAAACAAAAATAAATCCTGCTTATGATGATATTGGCATTTTAAAACAGACTGTTTTAAAACTTAAATGTATTCAATAAACCCATACCGACTATGCAACGCAGCCAACCCACACTTCACATCCATCCGGGCATCTAACTGACTGCGTTCATCTGTCACCATCTCCGACCATGAGCAGCTGTAAAAATAACGGCTAATGATGGCATCCATCCAATCATCCAGTACTTCTGATTGCCCCTGCAGATCCAGGACCAGACGCTGGACTGCCCGAGCTTCGTTATCATCAATTTCACAGGTCATTTTCGTTTTACGTGGTTTAGGCGGTAAATAGTCACCTGTAAGATAATCCGCAATAATTTGCAGCTGCTGATCGGTATTAAGCTTTTTAGATTTCTTCACCTTCACAGCATTGTCCATAGCCACGGCGATAGGATTCACAGTGCGACCGCTTGAACTTGTGTTCGTATATAACCATGCCCCAAACTGCTGTAACCAGCCTTCTAAATCAAAACGTGACCAATCCACCGACTGTAAAATATGTTGCTTTGCTACTGCAGTACTCATCGTTATAAATCCCCAACCATCTTCTCTATTTGCTGAACCGCTAAACCTGACTTCACTTGCTCTGTACTAAACCGTATTACCTGGTAACCCATCATTACTGCAGCGTTGTATTTCTCCATATCCCCAATGTATCCCTTACCTCTCGTATGCCTACCACCACTCCAGATCCCACCCTCAACTTCAACCAATATCTTTTTACCTATCAGGTGAAAATCAGCTCTCCATTTCCGTTTTGGATGAAACTGATATTCCTGTTCAAAGTTGATTTTTAAGGCCCTTAACTCTCTGGCCAACTTTGCTTCAAACTCATTCGGTACTTTCTCACCCTTGACCTTAGGATGCTTAGAGCCTCGTTTAGGTTTAGGTACCCCAATCATTTTCTTGTATTCAGCAATTGAGTAGCTGGTCATGCATCTGTCCCACTGGCCAACTCTGCAAAAAGCTGTTTTGCGTGATCAGTTAGAGTAAATCCCTGTGGTGTTTCACCATCCTTTGCCACCAATCCCCAGTGAACCAGGCCATTGAGATAACGCTGCAGGCTGCGAATTGAAATCCCCATGTTTGGCTCTATCGCTGCATGTATTTGCTTAACAGAGATACGGCCTTTGGTTGACGCCATGGTTTTGAAGATCATCAGGTTTGTGTAGGTGCGCTCTGCATCCGTCATGCTGCAGCTCCCGGGAGTGATCCATTGAACCCAACCTGTTTCAAATACGGTTCCCATTTTTTGGCTTGTGCTGGATCTTCAAGTTTCACGGCAATACGAGCAGCGAGTTTTTCATAGGACTCACCCGGTTCAGAGAACTTGCTTGAGAACTCAGGATGTTGTGAAAGTTTCTGAGCAAAGGTTTGAATCTGTTTTTCAGAAAGCTGCTGAGATTTACCGCCGGTACCTGCAGGTTTTCCAGAAGTTGGATTTTGAGTATTCGAATACTTGGTTCTGTAGGCGTTAATCAACCAGTCAGCAAAGTGATAAATCATCAGATCATCACTCATGGGTTTTTCAGCGTTGTAATTCTCGAATGCTCGTTTTTCACGTTCCGCCCATTTCGAATTCATGATGGATTCAAAATCGATGCTGTCATCAGCCAGATAAATTTCTTCACAAAGTTTTTTAAAACAAAACCAGTCTTTTTTATTTTTAGATTCTTCTGGTAGGTTCTTTGATAGATTCCGTGTCCCAACGTTGGGACCCTTTAACGGAATTGTTGGGACCCTTTCATGGAATTGTTGGAACTGTTCCGTTGTTGGTACTGTTCCATTGTTGGTACTCTTTAAATCGGCTTTTTGATCTTTTAAGGGTTCCATTGTTGGTACTGTTTCACGGCCATTTACCCCAACCAATTGATACACTTTGACCTGTTTGGTTTTCCCTTTTCGCTCACCAGTATCTGCAATTAATCCATCTTCAATCAGCTCATCGATGATCTTTAAAACCGTTTTGCGGTCCATTTCTGTATCATCCACCAATCTAGACATGCTTGGATAAGCACAGTGATCTTCACCAGCCCGGTCCGCAAGTGATAGCAGCACTAATTTCTTGAGCGGTTTCAAAGCCCCACCTTTTTTAGTGGGTACTTCTACACTCCATGCCCATTTGCTGGCATCTAAGCTCATATTTAAACCTCAACTGCTTTTGGCTTCACGTATCCACCAAATGATTCAACTGAATTCGACTTCACCAGGCTTGATATGATCTGATCAGCCAGAAAAATTGTGATGCGAAATCTCCGGGCCATTAACTGGGATAATTCAATTTTGGTAACGGCGGCGTTGTTTTCGTCATAGCCCTTTTTGCGAAGGCTTAATTTCTTTTGTTCATGGATTTCATTCAGCACACGTAAAGCAGGTTCATAAAATGATTGAATGCCCTGCTGTTGCTTAAAATCCGGTTGTTTCTGGAACTGTCTATTCATGGATCACTCCGAGACAAATAATGCAATGGGTTGATCCAGACGGCGTTTGGCCTTGAGTTCAGCTGGTGATGCGAGCTGAATGTCATCTTTGTGAATAATCTGCCCACCGTCCAATCTGTAGTATTCATCTAGGACAAAATCCTCTACGGTTTCCAGGCTGTTATCTGCAATTCGATGTGAATACACCACCACATCCCCTTTAATAAAATCGTATTGCACGTAGGCATCATCCGGTGCCAGTCCTAAATTGAATTCCCGTTTTTCAATTTGCTGGACTAAGCAGGTATTACACTGTTCTTCTTTGTAGTCAGTGCATTTACCAGCACATAGATGTTGTGTTAAATTTGATTCCATGTTCATTTTTCCTTCATAGACTTGTGAACACACTGAAAAGCCTGACCTTTCCCGTTAGGCTTTTTCTTTTTGTGGGTTTTCGATACATGCTTGAATCTCTGCATCAAGCTGCCCTAATTTGATATGCATCTGGTGAATGATCTTCGACATGTCTTTAGCCTCACCTGATGTAATACGGCCATCTGCCATCATTTCGCGAAACTTACTCATCACATCCCCACCTTTCGTGCCAATACATAAGATTGTGTCGGTAAGCGCCATATCACGACATTCAGGAATATCTGGCAGATCGATTGCTATCTTGTCGTGTTCAGCAGCTAATGCCTGCAAGATTCGATAGTCACCAGTTAAGGCCATAAGCTTTGATGCTTCAGCAAGTGTTAAGTGGTGAGTCTCTGTATTTGGATTCACTTTGCTGTTGAGTACAGCCGGACTTTTAATTCCCATACGGGTTGCTAAAGCACTTGAACCGCCTGGATAGTCATGAACCGTGTTATATGCAGCATCGATAATGTTCATGTGAAATTCCTTCGAACGTATTTATTAAACAGCTGCCTTATTACCATTATGGTTATTACCTTGCTGAGCAGGATATAACCCAAAATGCTGCAAAACTTCCATTTCAGAAACTTGTCCATCACTTGCAGATGCCAAAGCTTTTCTAAGATTTTTTCTTGGTTCTTTATAACCGTACAACAAATGAGACTTTAAATATCCCACTGTGGTACCAGCATTTTTTGCATATTTTGCTAAGTCCTCAGGACTTTGATTAAGTATGAAATCTCGAAAATTCATAGATTGATCCTCTCGTATCAATCTAAATATTACCTTTTAGGTAATGTAAATACAACCTTTTTTCTTGTTTACCTTTTTGGTGATAAAACTACAATTGATAAATGTGACTTGTCACAAAGAATTAGGAAAAATATGGACAGCAAATCAATCAGATATAAAAATACGCGCTTACTTGTTGATCAAGTTGGTGGAGTATCCAGTTTTGCTGAAAAAATTGGAAAAGGACAATCACAAACAAGTCAGTTTGCTGGTACCAATCCAATCAAAGGAATTGGAAATAAAGTTGCTCGTGAAATTGAAGAAGCTTTTGGCAAGCCCCATGGCTGGTTGGATATTCCACATGAGGCAGAAGTCCAAAAAATTGAACCAAACGTCACTGCACCCTTTCCTATTGCTGGTCGACTCGTTCCTGTCATTTCCTGGGTACAAGCTGGTTCATGGACTACTGTAGATGCTGTTCCAGCTGGAACACAATTTGATGAATGGTTACCACCAAATCCTAAATGTGGCAAAAATGGCTATGGTTTAGAAGTTGTTGGTGAATCAATGCTTCCAGACTTCCGCCCAAGTGACAAAATATATGTGAATCCAGACTTTCAACCAAGTGAGTTGAAAACTGGCGATCTGGTGATTGTGTCATGTGAAGGTGATGCTGAAGCTACGTTCAAGAAACTAATTGTTGAAAGCGGCAATATGTATTTACAACCACTTAATCCAAATTGGCCAGAACAAACCATTCCATTAATGGATGGATGTAAGTTGGTGGGTAAGGTTGTTGGGTTGTATCGGGATGTTTAAAAAGTAAGTTACCGGTGACTTGGGGCGTTATGAATGCAAACAATTGAAATAAATTCCCGCAAGATCAGCCATGTGCTTTATCAGCACTACTTATTAACAGTGGTGCTTAAAACCGGTGAAAGGTTTCTCTACCGACTTCTTGAATCAAGTACGTTTACTAAATTTATAGAAGCAGCTGATAGAGACAAATTTTATAAAATAGAAATTGAAGCGAATAAGAAGTTTAGGCGTATTCAGCTTTTTATTTAGTTGAATAGAAATTGGATCGGTAAAGTTTATGGGTTGTATAGGGGCGGTAAAAAGTAAGGAAAATTCACCCTTTAAAGAACCTTATTTTAAATTGTATAACAGGGAAAACATTTAAAAAATTCATTCTTAATGGGTTTTAATTATTTAGAATAGCTAAGATAAATTTTTAAAATTTCTAAATTTCACTTTAAATTTTCAAATAAAATTATTAAAATTAATCATTTAAATATAAAATATATTTAACATTAATTTAATTGAAAATTTCAGGGGTTAGTTTTGGATAGTAGTAATATTAAAGATATTTCACAAATGTTTTCCCAAGGCGTTTTTGAACCATATATTAAATTTATTGAATTCTCCAACTTTAAAAATTTTCAAGAAAAAACTAGATTGACATTAGATTTTCCTATTACTGTACTTGTTGGTGGAAATGGAACCAATAAAAGTTCAATACTAAAAGCGCTTGAATCTTGTTGTCCAGATAAAATTATTAGTAATCGATGGTTTTCTACAGACGTAGATGCTATTTCTCACGATCCAGTTCCTCAGTTTTGGTATGCACACAATTTAAAATCAGGTAAAGAAATTCAAGAAGCTCAAGTTTTAGTTGCAAAATATAAAAGAGACGGAAACCCCGATTATTGGGAAAAGGCTAGACCTCTTACAGGTTTAGGCATGGATAAACTACCTGATGATCCATCTTCTAAGAAGAAATGGGGGGTAACTACTAGATGGCCACAAATCGACAAAAAAGTTTCCTATCTTACATTTAGAGAAACTATTAGTGCTTTTGATAAGTTTTTTTATTATGGAGACACTGTTGAAAAATACAGTCAAACAGCTTCTAGAAAAAAACATATACGTAGATATTCAAAATATTTAAATAAAGTTATTGTTCAAAACTTACAAGAATATACTTTCCGAAATAAACAAAAAGTTATCTCAAATTATAATGTTAATAATATAGCTTTAAAATATATTTCTGAAATTCTTCAATCCAACTATACAAATATTCAAATTGTTGAGCATACCTTTTTTAATTGCACAGGTATAACTTGTAAAATTAAAAAAGATGAAGTCGAATATACCGAAGCTTTTGCAGGAAGTGGAGAGTTTGCGGTTATAAAAATTGTTCATGAAATCTTGAAAGCTGATCCAAAAAGTCTAATTTTATTAGATGAACCCGAAGTATCTTTACATCCTGGAGCTCAAACACGCTTAAAAAATTTTTTGCTCGAACAATGTAAACTTAAACAACTCCAAATTGTAATAGCTACTCACTCTCCAACATTTATTGAAGGATTACCTAATAAATCAATCAAAACATTACATTTAAATCCTTCAAGTAAGAAAATTGAAATTAATGATAAAGGCTGTAATGCTGAAGAGGCTTTTTTTCATTTAGGGCATATTACTAACAATAAAATTAGATTTATTGTTGAAGATAAACTTGCCAAATCTTTAATTGAATACGCTACAAATGAATTTACAGCAGCTCAAAAAAGTCTTTTTGAAGTTGAATTTTATAAAGGTGGAGCATTTGATATCCTTAATAATTTTGCAGTTGTATATGCTCTTGCAGAAAATTATCAAGTATTTCTTTATCTTGATGGGGATCAACGGCGTAATACCTTACCAGATTTAGCGGATTTAACAGAAAAAGATAAACTCCAACTTTCACATGATATTAATAAATTTTGTGATGGAAAATTAGAGATTCCACAAAATAGTAATATGTCTCAACAAGACAAGATCGAACTTAACATGAAAGTTATCAAATGGTTAAAAAGTCAGGTTATTTTTTTACCTACTAATGGAAATCCAGAAAGTTTGATTTGGGAAAAAATGATTTCCGATCATAAAGAACAAATTGATACTACTGTACATGATCCAAAACTTAAATTTAGAGAATTAGCAATTAAGACGTTGCCATTATCTACACTAGATAGTGATATGATTTATTTTACCCAGCTGCTCTCGCTTAAGACTATACCTCAAAATAATTCAGAACTAGAAGAAATTAGACAATCTATTTTAGAGAAGATAACAAGTTAAGTTGTTATCTTCTCTAATGAGTTTTTAATAGAAATTGCATGCTGTCTAATAAATTCTGGTGGAAGAGCATTACCAATCATTAAGGCAATTGCTCCTTGTGACACATTTGGAAATTTATAATCTTTAGGAAAGGTTTGCAAAAGGGAAGCCTCTCTTAAAGTAATACATCTATCCTCTTCAGGGTGCAAAAACCGCCCCTTTGAAGGTGAAGAACAGCCACCAGTAATTGTTGGAGAAACATCGTCCCATTTCATTCGACCATACACGTCAGCAAATTGATTTGGCTTTTTTTTATGGCATTCGAGGATCAAGTGATCTGGTAACTCCTTTCTACTTCCCCCATCTTTAGGTATAGCAGCGATTAATTCCATTACTTTTTTTGTTCTCTTTTGAGGATAATCATGAAGCCAATCACCTGATAGCCCTGCTGTACCTAAATTTGCTCTAGTAAAGCATTCTCTTAATGTAACTTTTTTATCTGATAAGGGGGTCTGTTCTATTTCTGTAATTCTTGATGATTTCACAATCATTCTTTTTCTGCGTTGTGGAACACCATAATCTGCCGCATTTTCTACTTGAACAGTTTTATCATTTACGATGTATCCTAAAGAAGATAATTTTTTAAGGAAAAACTCCATTCGATAATCGTTCACTAAGGCTGGAACATTTTCAAGCATAATAGCTTTAGGTTTAAGTCCTTCTATAAGTCTTAAAAATTCAAAAATAAGCTCATTTCTAACATCTTCTTGAGCTAACATTTTTTTTCGTGTTCTAAGTGTGGAAAATCCTTGACACGGTGGACAACCTGCAAGTAAGTCTAAGTCACCTTTTTTAATATTTAAATCTTTTAAAATTTTTTCGGCACTAAGCTCACGTATATCTGACTCAAAGCATATACTATCACTGTGATTTAGTCGGTATGTTTGAGCAGCTACTTTATTCAGCTCAATACCCGCCAATACATTAAATCCTGCCTGCTTCAAGCCTTCAGTCAACCCTCCAGCTCCACAAAATAAATCTATAGCAGTCAGTGATTTAAAAGCCATTTTCACATCCAAAAAAAAGATAAACCACCCGATAAAGGTGATTTAATATTAACCTAATACAGCTTATAATTGTATAGTGGTAAATCTAAAAGTGTTTTTTTTAAACACATCAATTGAATATATATGTAAATAATAAAAGAATAACTTAATGAAACAAATCACTACTCTTATTCCCCTACTCTTTTCCTTAGCCCTCATAGGCTGCCAAAAACAACCAGAGGAAGTAACTACAGCTGCTACGGGTAAAACTAATCTTGTAGCAAAAGCCGAATTTGAGAAGTCAGATGCAATTATAAATACCTACTTGGACAAGCTGGATAATGCTGAAACCCCACAAGCGGAAAGAACTCAAATACTCTGTAAGGACTACCCTACTGAATACAAAACCAATTACATGCCGGCCTTACTTAAGTTGTCACCCACTGAATATACGCGAGCACAACTATTGAAGGATCTGGACATAGCTTTGGACTACTACAAGAAAAAAGATAATATTGAATGCCAAAGTTAAGCCTATCTACATAAGCCAACTTCGGTGGGTTTCTTATTTCTGAAATATTAAATGGTTATTCTTTACTCAAGATCTCATACGAAGACGGGATCTGTAATGACAAAGCAATACCTATCTCGAACCCACTATATGTGGGTTTTCTTTTGTCTACTATAAAACAAAAACACCTTAAAGATAATAAAAAGATAATTTACCTATTGCAATAAATTACCTTTTAGGTAATATTTATATCACCAGATAACAAAAAAGTCCCAACACTTGCAGGCAGAGGGACTTTTACTCAAAGAGTGAGATAAGTATGAACCAAACACCTTCCCATAGTCAAACCCCAGAGTTTGGCCATATCCCGCAAACCGGGATTCTTTACCAGCAGCCGCCTTCTAGTGAGCAGATTGCTCGGGCAAATCGCTGGAACAAGTTCAAAGCTTTTATGCGTGATGCGATTGCAGTAGTGGTTTTTAGTTCGCCAATTTTAGCAACACCTTTCATGGTCCGCAGTTGTTCAGATGATGTGGATCGTCAGACCTTGCAGGCGGTTAAGTTTCAGATGGAGGTAAGCAAATGACTACTTCTACTCAAAAATTCTCTGAATACCTGGGCGGCTTTGAACAAAACAACATGTCCATGCGTCTTGGCCACACTGTTTATGTTGAACAAGGTAAAGACATCTTCGCTGAAGATCGTAAAACCGGTGAGCTTCAAAAAGTCACTCTTGAAGAACAAGTTGCCAAGCCTTGGATCCGTCAAAACTTTGACCGTGAACGTGCTTTCCAACGTCGTAAGGCTTTGGCCATGGGTTTGCAGAGTTCACATATTCCATTGCGTGAACGTCGTGCGTACAAAAAACGTATGGGCTGGGTTGGGGCTTAAGGGGAATTATCATGACTGTATTTTTTAAGAAAGCTGAACGCAAAAACGCGAAATTACGCCTTGCCCTTGCCGGTCCTACCGGTTCAGGTAAAACCTTAGGTGCACTCCTTTTAGCTAAAGGAATTGGGGGACGAATTGCTGTAGCTGATACAGAAAACAGTAGTGCTGAGCTGTATGAAGATGTTGTTGAATTTGAACATGCCAACATTCAACCGCCCTACACGCCTGAAAAATTTATTGATGCTATTCATGCTGCTGAGAAAGCAGGTTTTGATACCTTAATCCTGGACAGTATTACTCATGAATGGTCTGGCGTTGGCGGCTGTTTGGAGATTGTCGACAAACTTTCCGGTACCACTTTCAAAGGTAATAGCTGGGGTGCATGGAGTCAGGTTACACCACGTCATCGCAAGTTTATCGATGCAATGCTTCAGTCCAGCATCAATATCATTGTGACCATGCGCAGCAAAATGGATACCGTTCAGGTTGATGCAGGCAACGGTAAAAAGAAAGTCGAAAAAGTGGGCATGAAAGCTGAACAGCGCGATGGAATTGAATATGAATTCACTACCGTTCTGGATCTAACCCATGACAACTATGCGGTTAGAACAAAGGATCGTACCCGCATTTTTAGTGAGCCTATGGTTCTTTCTGAACAGGCTGGCATATTGCTCAAACAATGGCTTAGCTCTGGATCTGCTGATGCATGTATCAATGGTAATCAATTCTTAGAACTTGAAGCACTTATGCAACAAGCTGGGATTGATATTGAAAAGTATTGTGCCAAACGTGGACTAAATAGCCTTCACGATGTTCAACAGCAGAAGTTTGATGAGACATGTGCTGGTATTCACTCAATCATTCAACGTACTCAACAAGCACAACAAGCTAATGAACAGCAACTACATGCCGAGAATGAAGCACGTTTAGAAAATGATTATCAGGCTGCGTTAAAAGACATTCAAAATGCCAACCAGATTAATGATCTTAATCGTCCTGCTACCTACTTCAAAGGCACAAAGTACGAACAACAAATTTTAAATGCCTGCCAGGCTAAATCAGATATGGAGGGATGGTCAGCATGAATATCTTAAATAGTAATGAAGCTTTTGCAGCAATGATGGCGGGTCGGAATATCATGTGCCGCGCTATTGGTGAATTGATCGAATTCACTGATATCGATCAGTTCCCTGCCAACATCTTTGCTAAACCTGGTTATGAGTTTTGCATCAAAGTTGAAACCATGGAGTTGGCTGGTATTACATTCACCAAGCCTTTAACTCCTGATGATGTAGCGGAAGGTCAGGAAATATTCATTGTCTATCCCGACCATATTTCCCAGGTTAAATACAGCAAACAGTGCATGGAATACTTCGCATCTGTGCGTAATGGTTTCGCCCAGGCAGATAAAGGAAATGCAGAACTACAGCTGCAGGCAATTGGCGAGCTGTTTGGACGGAACATCTTTTATCCACCAACAATTGACAATACAGGTAAAACCAAAAAACGTCGTAGCCGTAAAACAGAAGAACCAGCTGCAAATGACCAAAACTCAACATCAAATGATGTAGAAGAAAAGACATTTGAAAGCCAGTCTAATATTCAGATTACCGAGCCAGGTCCAGTTACTGCAGTAGAAGAAAATTTAACAGAAGAATTTGTTGAAACTGATGTGGTGAAATTGGTTGAGAAGTTTACGGCTCAAATTGATGAATGCACAACAACACGGGATGTTTTGGCTCTACGCCATGTCTTTATGGCTAATGGCCATCTGGAGCGTGAAGATCAACAACACTTGTGCAAGCTGACTGAAGATAAATTACTTGAACTTGACCCTGAGCAATACACGCCTAAGGTTGAACTGGTTAATGATTTAAGCGTTGATGAACTTAAGCGACTGCAACAAGAGGCTGAAAGTCTCATTCAATCCCAAAAAGATGAGCATCTGGAACCGCCAGTTCAGGCCGATGTAGACAATATTCACCAGGTGTTACTAAATGAATTACTTGGAAATGTTGCCAATGCAGCTACACCAATAGAAGCCAATACTCAAATCAAGTACACCAAGCACTGGACCGAAGAACAGCGCAAGCCATTAATTAATGCAATCAATAAACGCCTGGTCGAGCTTAATCCCCCTAAGGCTCAATCATCACTCGCAGTTCGTATTCAGAAAGCTGAAGACCTGACTGAGTTGGATGCCCTAGAAATCGATGTATCGGCATGTGATCTGGAAATTCAACCAAGATTAATGGAACTGGTTGAGAAGCGTCGACTTGAATTGGATCCTTTTACTGCGGCAATTGGTGAGCCTTAATGAGCTACCAATATTCATCCATCACCCGTGTGCTGCTTGTGCAGCACAATGGCCGGGTTAAGACATACAAGAACATCAATCTTTTTGGTATTGAAGATTGTATTCAGGATTTTGTGAATAGTTGGGGGTATCGATGATCTTCCGTATCAAAAACAAACATGTAGCTGGCTTTAAATTATGGCTCGAAAAATTGGGCTACGTAAAGAAAGACCTTGCTGATGGTGGTGCAACTTTTAAAGGCAAAGGCACAAAACTGGATTATGTGCTGGTTGCAAAAGACTTAACTGGTAATCGAAATTGCCAGGTGCTTTATGAGGAATACCAGGTTCACCTGGTTAGTCCGTTAGATGTGAATTTAGAAAAGGTGGCGTGATGGGAGCTCTTAAGTACACCATTACTGTTGAGGCTGATGTAGAGCCTCAGCTTTATCTTGGTCAAAACATCTTTGGTGGGAAAATTGTTCAACTTAAGATGGAAGAATTGCCAGCTTTGGTTCCGGTATCTTGGCTGGTTGAAAAATACGGTTTAACCAAAACAACTATCATTAAAAAGCTTGAGGGCTACAATCAAGGTACTGATGGTAAGCATCTTTACGAAACCAAGACAGCTATGATGATTTTATCAAAGCCTCAGAAAAATAAACGCGGAGCAAAACGGGTCAATTAGACCCGTTCAGCATTTCACTTATTTCGCTTGCTGTAGGATTATAATAAGTATTAATCAAAATCCCTGCAGTCTTATGACCAGTAATTTTCATTAGAATCTCAATTGGTACCTTTCTTAATTTAACCAGTCTTGTAATTCCTTCATGCCGGGTATCATGGAAATGCAATTCTTTGATATTTGCTTTCTTTACCCTCTTACTGAACGTATTCTGAAAAGTGCTACTGCTTATCTCAAGCAAATTATCAGATCCGTTATCAGGTATGAGTTTTAATAGTTCTTTTGCACTATCCATTAATGGTACATCACGCGAATGACCATTCTTGGTGTCAGGCAAGTGAATATAGTCTTTATGGATATTCGACCTTTTAATGGAAAGTATCTCCCCTTGTCGCATTGTTGTCTCAATCGCAAAAAGAAAAGCCCAAGCTATAAAATGCTGTATCTCTGTTGGTACTTGTCCTCTCTCATAATTATGGGCTTTTAGTACCAGATCAATTTCAGCATCACTTATACGTCGATTTCTTGATTTTGGCTGAGATGGTTTGCTCACCATAGAAAACGGATTACTTTCAATGAGAAAAAGTTCTTTCTGTGCATAGGTAAAAATTGCTGAGAATAAAGATATGTCACGGAGTACAGTACCAATACTGACACTTTTTAATCTTGAGTTGCGCCAGTCCGTCAATATCTGAGGTGTAATATCGTGAACAGACATTTGCGAAATAACCGGATAGCTGTCAATAAACTGCTTGATTGAAATTCTAATAGTTCTGCTGGATTTCTTATGCCTGCCTATCTCTTCATAGTATTTATGCAGTAGTGCAGAAAATGGGTAGTGTTGCTTAACTTCGCTCTGATTCTTATTTTGCTCAGTCTTTAATTCTAGAAGTTTAAGCATAGCCCATTGCTCACACTCCTTTTCAGTATCTCGTGTAGCACTGATGCGTTTACCATTAAACATTAACTCAATACGGTATGATTCCCCACGCTTTCTTGCTTTTGGTAGTTTCATTTCTGGCGTAATCTTGGCGTAAATAATGTTTCATATTAACTTATTTTTTGTCAAAAACGTCCAATATGTTCAATTAAAAGAACTTTTAAGGGTGGTAATCTAAGGATTTAAAGCTAAATAAATTATCCTAATTAATTGTTTTATAATTATTTATTAATTATTTTTTAGAAAACCACTTATAATTCATCAATTTGGGATAGCACTTAACCATGGGGCTTTTTCATATCTAAAATAAAATATTTTAACTGCCTTTGCTTAAACTGCTTTCGTCTTTAAGGCATGCCATGAGCAATAATTCCATCAAATGATTCATTGCCATATCAACCACTGGTTCAAACATAATACCGTTTAAAAGGATATTTTCTGGCGTAATTAAATTCAATTTATCTGACACATTTGAAATAACGCCATCCAATCTGTTTTTTATACATAATTGATATAATTGACGATTTTTAAACTCGTCAATTAACAACAATACACCACCCACTTGTTGAATTGTGCAAGCTTTAAGGAACAATGGGAAGGAACAATGAGATAGCCAACTCACTGATATTATTCAGCAGCTTTTTCAAAATTATTCAATAATCATCTCTACATTGAAATAAATTTAACTATAATCATCATGATAATAAAAAAGGATATACTTTGTGCGCCATTCATATCATCTTGAAAAACATTATATCGAACGTGCCGGATGGTTACGTGCAGCTGTGCTGGGGGCAAATGACGGCATTATCTCCGTCACCAGTCTGGTGGTCGGAATCGCGGCCAGTGGCGCATCTACCCATACTTTACTTGTGACCTGTGTCGCCGGATTAATCTCTGGGGCGGCATCAATGGCTGCCGGCGAATATATCTCGGTTAAATCACAACAGGACATTGAAAAGAATGATCTGGAGATGGAACAGCGCGAACTGCAACGCCATCCTGAGCCAGAATTGCAAGAATTAAAGAACATTTATATACAACGCGGATTGCAACCCGCTTTAGCTGAAGAAGTTGCCCGCCAGCTGACTGTACACAATGCCTTAGATGCACATGCGCGTGATGAAATTGGCATTTCAGATCATACTTCTGCCCAGCCCTTTCGCGCGGCCTTCTCTTCAGCTGCTGCATTTACCATCGGCTCACTCTTTCCTTTAGTTTCAATTCTGCTGCTGCCCGAGCAATATTTAGAGAAAGGCGTGATGGTAATTGGGGTATTAAGTCTCGGCATTATGGGGGCATTAGCGAGTTATGCTGGTGGGGTCAGCATCTGGAGAGGCTCAATCCGGGTCATGCTTTGGGGGATTATCGCCATGTTATTCAGCGCCTGGATCGGATCATTATTTAATGTGAGTGTCGCATAAGACCGCTTTTGATATGTTTCCCAGTCTCTGCCCATGATGGACATAAATCCTCAGTCTATAGATAGAAATATGTGACATGCTTTATATTGATCAAGCATGTCATTTTAAGTTAAAAAGCATCTTTATTTTCAACGCATTCAGCTCCAGTGAAATCTTGCTCGTATCCCATCAGCATGAGGCCTGTCCAAGCAAAGCTATCTTTACGGGCCACTTAGCGCTATTTAAAAATACTGATATTTACCTGCCCCCCGGTTTTTCTTGCATATTCATATAAATGCTCAGGTCATGGTATGAATGGTATCTTTAAAGCGTTTCCAGGCCACATAGAAAAACAGCACGGCAATGCCAACCAGCCAGAGAAACGACGGCCAAACGATATTCAGTCCCGCATTTCGATACAGAATAGCCTGGGCCAGTTCAACAAAATGCGTGGTCGGGGCAATCAGCATCAGATACTGCAATACCTCCGGCATACTTTCACGCGGTGTCATCCCGCCTGAAAGCATTTCCATCGGGATCAGAATCAGCATCATCAATAAACCAAACTGCGGCATCGATTTCGACATGGTGGCCAGATAAATACCCATCGAAGTGGTGGCAAACAGGGTCAATAATGCCCCAAAGAAGAACAGCAGCAGGTTCCCTTCAACCGGAACCTGCAAGGCTAGCTGTACTACCAGTTTCAGCCCGGTAAAAGCTGCAATCAATACCACCAGGCTCATGGACCAGACCTTGGACATCATAATTTCAAACACCGTAACCGGCATCACCATCAGGTGTTCTACCGTACCGTGCTCACGCTCGCGGATTAACGCTGCTCCGGTCAGAATGATGGACAGCATCGCCACGTTATTGATGATTTCCATGACACTGCCGAACCATTTCTGGTCCAGCAACGGGTTAAAGCGGGCACGCATCTCCAGTTCAACCGGCATGCTGCTCACTTTCCTGTTGTGCAACACATATTCACTGACTTCCGACTGAATAATCTGCTGAATATAGCCAGCCCCGGTCATCGCCTGAGACATGCGCGTAGCATCGACATTGACCTGAACCGCAGCTGCTTTTCCTGCAAGCACATCTTCCTGAAAATTAACCGGAATATTCAGTGCGAAGGTAAATTCCCCGGCATCCATTCCGGCATCCATATAATTCAGCTCAGTGCTTTGCGGAATAAAATAAGGCGGGTAAAATGCCGAAGTGATTCGCTCGGACAAGGTCGAATGATCTTCATCCACAATCGCAATCGGCGCCATGTTCAGGCTGTCGGTCATGGCGGTCGCTGCCGTATAAATCGCCACGGTAAAGGTGTAGATGATCAGGATCAGCATGACCGGGTCACGCCATAGACTCCACAATTCCTTGCAACCGAGCTGGTAGATATTCTGTATTTTCTGACTGAACATCCTAAGACTCCTGTTTTTTTAGCGCAAGGATTGCCGCACACATAATGACCGGCACCGACAGCAAGATGACCCAAAGAGACTGATGCAAGTCCTGAAAACCTAAAGCCTTGTTAAACACGCCACGGCTGATGTTCACCATATGTGTAGCAGGATAAATCCCGCCAAACAAGCGGCCAAATCCTTCCAGTGAGGAAACCGGATTAATAATACCGGCAAACTGCATCACCGGAATCAGCGTACCCAGCATGACCAGAAACATCGAGGCAATCTGGCTTTTGGTCAGGGCGGAGGCCAGTAAACCCGTGCCCGTAGAAAAAATAATAAACAGGAATGAAGCCAGGGTCAGGGTCAGGAAACTGCCTTTGATCGGTACATCAAACATCAGCACAATAATCAGGCACATCAGGACATAGTTCAGCATGGCCAGCACCACGTAGGGAATCTGCTTGCCGATCAGGAATTCACTGCGGGTGACCGGAGTGACATACAGATTGACTATCGAACCCAGCTCTTTTTCCCGCACTACAGACAACGCCGTCAGCATGGCCGGAATCAGCAGGATGAGCAGCGGAAATAAGGCCGGTGCCATTGCCGGCAGGCTCTTGATATCCGGGTTATAGCGGAAGCGGGTTTCAACATTGACTGTACTTGATATTTTATACCCGCTTTGCTCCAGCGCCTGCTGCATCAACCAGTGTGCATGAATGCCCTGTACATAGCCCTGCACCGTTTCGGCACGCTGGGGCATGGCTCCATCAATCCAGGCGCCAATCTTGACATTTTCACCCCGGGCCACATCCCGGGCAAAACCCGGCGGAATCTCGATCGCTAAAGCAATATCGCCGCTGCGCATGCGCTGGTCCAGATCATCATAACTTTGCAAAGGTGCCTTTTCGACGAAATAAGGTGAACCGGCTATACTCATGTTGTAGTTCTGGCTCAGTCCGGTCTGATCCCGGTCCAGCACTGCAAAAGTCAGACCATCCACATCCATGGTAATGCCGTAACCCATCACAAACAGCAGGATAATCGAACCGACCAAGGCCATGGTGGCACGAATCGGATCACGGGCCAGCTCCAGTGATTCGCGCCAGGCATAACTGAGCAGCCGTTGCAGGCTGAATCGGCTGGATTTTCTTTGCTGCGTCTTGACGGGCGGATGATCGGCTGAACTGTTTTCCTCCTGCTCTTCCGCTGCAGCTTGGCTGCCCGCACCCGCATCTAATAGATAACCAATAAAGGCCTGTTCCAGAGTTTCGGCCTGCCGGTTCTGCATCAATTTGGCCGGTGCAGCACTGTCCAGCACCCGTCCGGCATGCATCAGCGACATGCGGTCACAGCGCTCGGCTTCATTCATAAAGTGGGTGGAAATAAAAATGGTAACCCCATCCTGTCGCGACAGGGTGATCAGATAATGCCAGAACTTGTCCCGGGCAATTGGGTCTACACCGGAAGTTGGCTCATCCAGAATCAGGATTTCAGGATTATGCACCAATGCTACCGCCAGTGACAGACGCTGCCTAATCCCCAGTGGCAAATCATCCGGCAATTTGTCTTTCAGCCCCATCAGGTCAAAACGCTGCAGCATTTCTTGCACACGTGACGCGATCTGCTCTGCCGGCACATGGAATAGTTTGGCATGTAGCACCAGGTTCTGAATGATGGTTAATTCACTATAAAGGGAAAAGGATTGCGACATGTAGCCGACACGCCGCCGCGTGGCAATATCACTGCCTTGCACCGATTGCCCAAACAGCCAGGCTTGCCCTTCCGAAGCCTCCAGCAATCCGGTCAAGACCTTCATGGTGGTCGATTTACCACAACCATTGGAGCCTAAGAATCCAAAAATTTCACCACGGCGAATCTGGAAATTGACATGATCTACTGCAGTAAAGTCGCCAAATTTAACCGTCAGGTTCTGGGCTTCCAGGGCATAGCCATCCGAACCATCATCCGCTAAAGGCGGAATCACCACCGGTTCATAGCCCTGTTTCTTTTCCTCCGGCAAAAGCTTGATGTAGGCTTCTTCCAGACTATGACTGTCAGTTTGTGCCAGCAACTCTTGCGGTGTACCCGTTTGCAGGATGCTGCCTGCATCCATCATCGCCAGCCAGTCAAAGCCCTGCGCTTCATCCATATACGCCGTGGCGACAATGACACTCATCTGTGGACGGACGCTACGGATACGGCGAATTAACTCCCAAAATTGCGCACGTGCCAAGGGGTCAACCCCGGTGGTGGGCTCATCCAGGATCAAAAAGTCCGGATCATGAATCAGAGAACAGCACAGGCCGAGCTTCTGTTTCATCCCACCAGAGAGTTTCCCGGCCGGACGATCCAAAAATTCATACAGTCCCGTACTTTTGGTCAGTGCATCAATACGTTTTCGGCTTTCTGCTGCATTGTGTCCGAATAAGCGGGCGACAAACTGCAGGTTTTCTTCAACCGAAAGAGTTTTGGACAGGTTTTTGCCGAGTCCCTGCGGCATATAGGCAATATGCGGACAGACTTTTCTACGATGCTTGGCATCGGCAATATCGCCACCAAGCACCATCAAGCGGCCTTGCTGAACCACCTTGGCACCGGCCAGTAATGCCAGCAGGCTGGATTTTCCCACGCCATCCGGACCGATCAGACCCATCATGCAACCCGCTGGCAACGACAGGGAAATGTCCTTTAAAGCCTGGGTCTTGCCGTATTTCAGACTGACCTGCTGAATGTCGGCAACAATCGTGCCCTGTGCAGATAAGGCTGTCATGATTTAACCAGATTGCTGAGAAAATCGGGCCAAGGAGCATTATCATCAATTTTGATATAGGCCACGCCCGGAAGGCCAGTTTTGACTTGCTGGATGTATTTTTGTAGCAGTATCGGGTCAATTTTTGCCTTGATCCGGAACATCAGCTTCTGACGTTCACTTTCAGTTTCCACCGTCTTTGGGGTGAACTGAGCTGTATCAGCGACAAAAGAAACGCGGGCGGGAATGACCACGTTTTTGGCTGCATCCAGCACAATACGGACTTCGCTGCCTATCGCAATCCGGCCGGCCACGGTTTCGGGCAAAAAGAACGTCATATAAACATCCGACAGATCGATCAGGTTCATGACCCGTCCGCCTGCGGCAATCATTTCACCCGGCTGTGCCACCAGAAACTGGACACGTGCCTTCAAGGGGGCCTTGAGCTGGGCATCTTCAATATCGAAATTGATCCGCTCTATGGTGGCCTTGATGGCGTCGACTTGCGAGCGTGCACTCGACACCTGACTGCGCGCTGCCACAATCGCACTTTGTGCACTGTCCACTTGTGCTCTTGCCGCACTCAGCACGGCTGCAACACTTTTGACATCGGCGCGCTCATCATCCAGCTGCTGTTTAGAGACTGCCCCGTCTTTGGCCAAAATTTCGGTTCGTGCCAGACGGTTCTTGGCAGCCACCAGTTCAGTTTCACGCTGCTCGACCATGGCTGTGGCTGCCGCTTTTTCACTGATGCGCATTGCCACCTGGGCTTCTGCGGTCGCAATGCCATCCTGGGCCTGACGCTGCTGGGCCTGAACTTCGCGCAGCTGTGCTTCCAGGGTAGAAACTTTAATCCGTGCCAAAACCTGACCAGCTTCGACAAAGTCACCTTCCTGCACAAGGATTTCTTCCAGCTGGCCAGACAATTTACTGGAGATATTGATTTCAGTCGCTTCAATCCGCCCATTGCCACTGACCAACGCCTGTGTATCCGGCTGATTCATGTTTTTCCAGACCATATAGGCCACCAACCCCAGCATCACAATTGCACCGACAACAGAGAGTTTCTTTATATTCATGTGCATTTACCCAAATTTTATTCTAAAGACATCTTTCAAAATTATTTTATAGCCATCAGGTCACCCTCAATATGCAGCACCAGGTGACCGTGGAACGGATGAAGCGACTTTGCGCTGTCAATCTACCGTGGTTTAACACTCAGTCTCTGAGGTTGTGTATCAAATACCTTCAAGATAAATTAAACAGGGTCCATATGAGTGATGACATCTATCACCTGATGCTTCTTCATCACCAAATTTCTCGCATTCACTGAAATATCGTGTCCTTGACGCACACTCAAATTACCATCGACCTCAATATGTGCATCCACAATAATCATATCGCCCATTTTGCGGGTCCGAATATTATGCACCCCCAGAATACCTTCAGTAGAGAGAAATGTCTTTTCGATTGCCTTGATTTCATGTTCATCTGCCGCCCGGTCCATGAGATCACTTAATGCTTGCCAGGCAAATTCCCAACCCATTTTTATAATCATCAAACCGACCACCAAGGCAGCAATCGGGTCAAGAATGGGATAACCCAACAGATTGCCGGCAATCCCGACCAGTACCACCAGAGATGAAGCGGCATCAGAACGGGCATGCCAGGCATTCGCGACCAGCATACTGGATTTGACTTTTTTGGCCACTTTCAGCATATAACGGAACAATAATTCCTTCCCTACCAGCGCCAGCATTGCGATATACAAGGCCACTGCCTGTACTTTTGGAATGTCTTCAGGGTTAAGAATTTTATTCGTTGCCATAATCAGCATGCTGATACCAACTCCCAATAACAGCAAGCCTAGAATAAAAGAGGCTGCTGTCTCGAAACGGTGATGACCAAAAGGATGATCTTCATCGGCTTCTTTTTTGCTATGATGGTTCGCAAACAGGACAATAAAGTCCGCCACCAAATCGCTGAGGGTATGAATACCGTCCGCAATCAGGCCCTGGGACTTGGCAAAAATGCCGACCACAATCTGAAAGATGGATAAAAACAGGTTAACAAATACACTCACCCAAGTGGTTTTACTTGCTGCCTGTGCCCGGTGTTCTGGATGAATTAAATCATCTTCATGGGTATCATCATCGAAATGCTGTACAGACATCGCTGCTCCAGTCGCTCAGTTCACTTGATTGTAATCAATTATATATCAATATGATGGATTCTAAATTTTTTCGAGTGCCTATTCTTCTTTAATGAGACATTCCATAATATTTTCGGGTGTAAAAATATGAGTAAGCCCATTTGCCTCAACAACCGGAGTGGCCAATTCATTTGAATAATCAATCAAAATGTTTTAAATGTTGCTATATGGAGCCTCAAATAAGCTGGATTAGATAAGCTCAAAAAACTCAGTGTTCCTTACGGGTATGCCTTTCACAGGTCGCTTTTTGCTCAGTTCTATAGCATAAATCCCGAAAATTGCACCGATTCTCAGCTCCAATCTTTGACCTCTGCTTCAATACCCTACAAGTCTATTCAATATTTTGAGTGTATTGAATGCCTGCTTAATCATTCTATTTCTATTATTGATGGTTCGATTACAGGTTCTACTCCGCCGGATACAATTTACAGCGTGTTTTGACTGTGAAGGACAATATACTGTTGCAATGCAACTGCGTGAATACACTGTTTAGCCTTAAAGACAAAATTCTACTTTCAGCCCCGATGATGTTTAGGATTAAATTAGCATCGTTTAGGCGAGTGGTTTAAATTAAAGCCTGATTATCTATAAGACTTTCTGATAATTATGTGTGAAGGTTATCGTATTTTTGTTATATTATTTATGTGAGATTAATAATCAACCTTTAGCTCTGATTTTACTAATTTCGCTTGAGAATCTATCAAAAATGCGCAATACAACTCAAGGACGGTATGCTATATGAGTCAAACAGCGAGTTATTTAGATACTCAATCCATCTTTAATTTAATTGGGCAACATGCAGACTTAGCAATCATCTTTCAGACCGTCAGTGAATGGTTAGAGGCCCGGATACCGGATTCAATGGTCTCCATCATGTTGTACTCAGAAACAAAACAAACTTTAAATTTAATTAGTGGTAGCCAGCATTTTTCCAACCGATATATAGAAACCGTTTCTGATTTAAAAATAGGTCCACATGTGGGAGCATGTGGTGCGGCAGCTTTTCACCGAAAACTGGTGATTTGTGAAAATTTAGCCACTGACCAAAACTGGGAAGCTTTCCATAGCCTGATTCAAGAAGAAAATCTGAACGCCTGCTGGTCAACACCTATTATTAATGCCCAGGGAACGCTCTATGGGACCTTTGCAACCTATTATCGTTCCCCTAAATGCCCCACCTCTACTCATATTAAGTTAATTTCTCATGCCGCATCTCTGATTGCCCTGAGTATGGACCTGCATGCAGAACGGCAACAGAGACTGGCGCTCAATGATAAATACCGTTCGTTCTTCACCTACCATCCCGATGCGATTTTTGAACATAATCCTGAAGGCATCATTATTGATGTCAATCTCGCCTCTGAAGAGATCACTAAATTTAATCTTGAACAGACTCGGGGCTCACATTTCTCAAAATTTATTTGTGCTGACTTTCAGTCAGTAGCTCAAACTGCATTTGAACAGGCCTTGCAAGGCCACAGTCAACACCTGGAAATCCAGGCACAGAATGCCTTGGGGAAATGTTACTGGCTAGACCTCACTTATTTACCTATTCAACAAGCCCAACAGGTGGTCGGTGTATTTGGGATTGCCCATGATATTACCGAACGGCATGAAACCGAAGAAATGTTACGGCTACTGAAACGTAGTGTCGATGCCAATCCTAATGGCATCGTGTTGACTAAGGCCACCGCGGACCAGGCCATTGAATATGTGAATCCTGCTTTTGAAAGCCTGACGGGTTATAAAAAAGAAGAAATCACCGGTAAAAATTGTCGCTTTCTGCAAGGTCCCGAAACAGATCCAGAGGCAGTGTATAAAATCCACAATGCACTTCAAGAACAGCAAGAAATCCAGGTGACCTTAAAAAACTATCGTAAAGATGGCAGCTGGTTCTGGAACCAGCTCATATTAGGACCCGTTTTTGATGATAAAAATTTTTGCACGCACTTTATCGGGATTCAGCAAGATATTACCCAACAGCGGGCGAATAGCGAATATATTGCCCGTCAGCAAACCCATGACAGTTTAACCGGATTAATTAACCATCATACTTTTGAAAAAATACTGGATGTTGCCTTCCACCTTCAGCATGACAATCCTCGCTCCCTGATTGTGATGTATGTTGATTTAGATGGATTCCAGCCTTTAAATCAAAGTTTGGGGCACATCATTGGTGATCAACTTCTGATTGCTGTAGCAAATCGCCTGCGTCAGGTCATTCAAGAAGAAGATATCATTTCCCATTTTTCAGCAGATGAATTTGGCATACTTCTGAATAAATGCCATGATTTAAAACAGGTCGCTGTTATTGCAGAGCAAATATTAAAAAGCCTGTCAGCTCCATTTGAGCTTGATGGCCATAAAATTCATATGAGTGCGAGTATTGGCATTGCAGATGATGACCCTCAAATAGAAAAATCGACTCAATTACTTCATCATGCGATACATGCCATGAATGAAGCGAAAAAAGAAGGCGGAAATGCCTGGCATTGGTATGCGTTTAATTCTATCGGCACACCGAAAATCGATTACGTGCTGATGCGCCACGAATTAATGGTTGCCATGCAAGAAAAGCAGTTCAGGTTGGTTTATCAACCCGTTATTGATGCTCGCTCAGGCCAATTAAAAAGTGTCGAAGCCTTAATCCGTTGGCAGCATCCACAAAGAGGCTTTATCTCTCCGGTAGAATTCATTCCGTTTGCTGAAAAAACCGGCCAGATTGTAGTTATTGGTCAATGGGTGTTACAGCAAGCCTGTCAGGATATTGTTGCGTGGAACAAGAAAAATGGGGCTAACCTGAGTGTAGCTGTCAATCTTTCCCCTTTACAATTTAAGCGCACAGGCTTTTTGCATGACTTACAGGAAACGTTATCTGATACTCAGTTACAACCCGACCTATTAAAAATTGAAGTCACCGAGACCATGTTAATTGCGGGTGCTGACCGTTCTTTAGAAATTCTAAAAGCTGTTCGTGATTTGGGTATCAAGGTTTCTGTCGATGACTTTGGCACAGGATACTCGAGTCTGAGTTATTTACGCACTTTACCTGTGGATGAGATAAAACTTGATCGCAGCTTTATTGAACATTTACCTCAAAATGAAAAAGATGGCGCGATTGTCGCAGCCATTATTGTTATGGCTCATCAACTAGGATTGCACGTGGTTGCTGAAGGAATAGAAAATCACGATCAAGCCCAGTTTCTAAAAAAATATGAATGTGATGATTTTCAGGGCTACTATTTTGCCAAACCAGCTGCTCTTAGGGAGCTTAAACTTAATTATAAGTAGATAGGATGAGTATGAAAATAAATACTGTTCCACTCTAATAACGAATACAGTTACGTCCGCTATTTTTAGCCTGATAAAGTTTATTATCCGCCATTTTAAAAACTTCGCTCACATCGGTTGAGCTTTTAGGCCAAAATGCGATTCCAATAGACAGGGTAATTGTGCCGATAGTATTGCTGTTGCTTGATTCCATTGTTTTTCTTAAGCGTTCCGCAGCATTGTAAGCAACCTTAGGGTCTGAAGTGGTCATTAATACAATAAACTCTTCGCCTCCTGTCCGACAACAGATGTCTTCGTCCCTGAAGTTATTTTTCATCAAACTGGCCAGGGTTTTTAAAACGGCATCGCCTTGATCATGACCATAGCTATCATTCACATTCTTAAAAAAATCGATATCAATTGCCAGCACAGCAAAACTTCTTCCTAAACTCACCAATTCTTTCAAGAAAATCTGCATACCGCGCCGATTATATAAACCCGTCAGTGGGTCAGTATTCACATGATGACGTAATTCAGTAATCTTTTCACTGAACGTTTGCGAGCTGAGTAATAATGACGTTCTAAACTTTAAAACTTCAAAATACCAGGGATCGACTTGTTTGATTTTATCTTGAATGTCTGGTTGATTAAGCATGCTGGCCATTTTTGCCAAACTGTTTAAAGGTGAAGAAATAAAGCGTGACATTCGCCAGACAATAAAAAAGATAAACAAATAAAAAATTAAAATTCCAACTGAAACTTTTAAAAGAATATCATTCGCCTGTTTGAACAACTCTTCCGTCGGTTGCTGGGAAACGATAATCCAGTTCACACTGGGAATATCTGCAAAACCTGCCAAATTTTCGACACCCCGACTATTGATTAACCGGACACTTCCCATTCGTGTACGTGTCATATAATCCAGGCCAGTATTATTAATAATTTTTTCTCCAATTCTGCTCGGATCAGGATGAAAAATAATTCGATTCTCCTGATCAATGACATACATATAACTTTTTTTAAAGTCATACTCGGTTGAAAGCATTTTCTGAATCAGATTATTTTTTTGTAAATAAATTGTGCCCCCCACCATACCCAGATAATTTTTATTCTGGTCATAAATAGGTTGAGACAGCAGCACAACAAGATTATGTCTAATTGACCAATAGGGAGGAGAAATATACGTGCTTTTATGCTTTAAAGATTCAACAATTCCCACTGATTTATATGAAATATGGGGGCTCAAATTTAAACTTTGCGGTGCAAAAGAGATGACTCTTCCCTGTTTATCAACAATTAATAAGCTATTAAATTTGTTGGACTGATTTTTAAGACGCTTTGCTTCTTGTTGTATTAATTGAGGATTAGAAAAATCCTGTCCTAACAGGTCAGCACTATACTTTAACTCTTTGAGCATATCATCGAAATGCTGATCTGCGCTGTTGGCAACTTTTGAAGCATATTTGACATTCACTAAAAGTGAATTCTGAATTAATTGGTCTTTAATGACATAATTGAGAATAAATACAGAAACAATAAACAAGCACGAAACACTGATAATAATTGAAATCAGGATCAGTTTGCGAAGATTTAATTTAAGTGCCAAAAGAATCTGTTTCAAAAACCTGATCCCGAACGAGTGTGACTTTATTTACATTCTATAACATATTTAATGATTAATTTAACAAATTTATTTGAAATAAACTAGATCATTTATGCTTTTAAGCTCTGGTCTTGAGTAACTGGAACCAGAGCTTAATGCGTAAATCACAGTATAAATTTAAAGCTGAAAAATTGAAAAACTAAATTATAAATTGGCTCAAAATTTACTATCAGCAGTCCATTTTACATTCGCATCAGCCCAAGGCTGCTATGAAAAAGCCATACCTAAAATCTCTGCATACGTTTGTTGTGGTGGATTGATATTTGACTTGGCTGTCGATGAATTCTGACTGTCGAAGTTTCCACCACATGTGGACAATAAAAATTCTGAAAGTACGGCTAATACCGCTTAGGATTCAAGGCTCAAATCATTTTTACGATATGAACATTTGTTTTAAAAAATATATTTACCGAATAATCTATTAGCTTGATTCGATGTCATACACCCAGTTTTTGGCTTGCTGGTCAGTGATACTTTCACAGACATAGTAGTCATGATCCCATGCATCTTGATGGAAGATTTCTTTTTTGCTGTAAGCCACCTGTTTACCATTTTCGACACAGACAAAGCTGTCGCCTTGGTCTTTGACTTGGGTTCCGTTAAGGAAACCACCAATACAGAGGAAGCGGGATTGTTTGGGCATGTGCTTAGATCAACTTTTTAAATCACTACAACTTGCGTGATTAAACGATGTATTGCTACAACTGTAAAGTGTATCCAACAACATGAATATAGAAACTTTTAATCAGACCAAGTACATCTTGATCTGATAATTTAAAATCATATTCAATACATATGAATCCGAGTAAAAAATACTAGAAGATGTTGATTTTCTAGCTATCCTAAAAATTCATCCGCTGTTAAAGCATGCTTTTCAATAAATTGTGTGTATTCTCTTAGTCTTGCAATTGTCTGGTCAATATTAACTAAGCCTGTTTCCTTATTCTTCACAAGATATTTTGTAGTGAGGATAGTCATTGTTTCTCCCTTCCCAAATCTTGCTGGTTTTTCGAAACTTAAACCTTCCTGCTTAGCTTTATTTAAATAGTGTTTATAACAAATATCTCTAAATTTTTTATCATTTTCAGCTTTATTACTATTAATTTTTAAAACCAAATCATCTTGTTGGATTTGTAAATATTGTAGACAAAATTCATTTCTTTGAAATGCCCACCAATAACCCATAAATCCACCATTAGGGTTAGATACATACCCCCAATCTCCACGCTTTAAGTCTTGTTGAAGATATTTGAAAAATCCAATCCAATTTTTATTATTCCACTTTTCTTTAACCGCAAATGCATTTACTTCATTTTCAATAGATTTAATATAATCTTTGAAGTCATTAAAAATGTCGCTTGATACATCTTCAAAGTTATCTAAAACTGCAATCAGCTTATTTCTAGAAAAGATTTTAAATCCATCATTGATTTCTTTTTTATAATTTGATTGATCATGGGTTTTAAAGAAGATAGCTAATACATTTTCCTCTCCAACTTCAGAGGCTATTATATTTTTATATCTAGTTAATTGATCACCATGTGCTTTTGTACCAGTCTTATCCTCAATAATGATAGAAAATTCATTTATTTTAAGTAGGATATCAATATTTTTATATTGTTTAGAAAGACTGAAGTTTTCAAATTTCTCAGGCATTTCTTTATTTTCTAATTTAAAAAATTCTGAGATTAAACTTAAAGCACAATTTTTTAGATCTTGATTAACATGCATATATTTAGGATTTGCATGATCTAATAACCAAAAAATAAAAGCATCTTGCGATAATTCTTTTGTTGCATATTTAAAAATATTTGGCTTATCCATTTTTATACTCAAAAAATAAGGGCTGATAAATCAGCCCTTATTTTTAACTCATTTTATCTTAATTTTCAATCAATTAAGACAATTGAGCAGCAGCAATTTTCTTGGTATCGATGTCTTTAGCAGCATCTGTATACTCGCCCATCTTGTCGAAGTTCAAGTATTGGTAGATTTCAGCAGACATGCTGTCGATTTGAGCTGCATATTGTTGGTATTCTTCTGGAGTTGGTAATTTACCAAGTACAGCAGCAACAGATGCAAGTTCAGCAGAAGCCAAGTAAACGTTAGCGCCTTGACCTAAACGGTTCGGGAAGTTACGAGTAGAAGTCGATACACAAGTCGTGTTCGGAGCTACACGTGCCTGGTTACCCATACATAATGAACAGCCTGGCATTTCAGTACGCGCGCCAGCTTTACCATAAATGTTATAGAAACCTTCTTCCATCAATTGGTGCTCGTCCATACGAGTTGGAGGAGCCAACCATAAACGAGTAGACAATGAACCACCAGGTACTTTATCAAGTAATTTACCAGCAGCACGGAAGTGACCGATGTTTGTCATACATGAACCAACGAATACTTCGTCAATTTTCACGCCTTGAACGTCAGAAAGAAGTTTAGCGTCATCTGGGTCGTTCGGGCAGCAAAGGATAGGTTCTTTGATGTCTGCAAGGTCAATTTCATACACTTTAGTGTATTCAGCATCAGCATCAGCTTTAAGAAGTGATGGGTTCGCTAACCATTTTTCCATGTTCTCAACACGGCGAGCCATAGTACGCGCATCGCCATAACCTTCAGAAATCATCCACTTAAGCATGGTGATGTTTGAACGAAGGTATTCAGCAACTTTCTCTTCAGAAAGCGTGATTGAACAGCCAGCAGCAGAACGTTCAGCAGAAGCATCAGAAAGTTCGAACGCTTGCTCTACAGTGAGGTCAGTTTCCATTTCTGTTAAGTCGATTTCTAATATACGACCAGAGAAGATGTTTTTCTTACCTTTCTTCTCTACAGTTAAGTCACCTTCTTTAATTGCGTAGTAAGGAATCGCATGTACAAGGTCACGTAAAGTGATACCAGGCTGCATTTTACCTTTGAACTTCACAAGTACAGACTCAGGCATGTCAAGTGGCATAACACCAGTTGCTGCAGCGAACGCTACAAGACCAGAACCCGCTGGGAATGAAATACCGATTGGGAAACGAGTATGCGAGTCACCACCAGTACCAACTGTATCTGGAAGAAGCATACGGTTTAACCAAGAGTGGATAATACCGTCACCTGGACGTAAAGACACACCGCCACGGTTCATGATGAAATCAGGAAGCGTGTGTTGCATTTGTACGTCAACTGGTTTTGGATACGCAGCTGTGTGACAGAAAGATTGCATAACGAGGTCAGCAGAGAAACCTAGGCAAGCCAAGTCTTTCAATTCGTCACGAGTCATTGGACCAGTTGTATCTTGAGAACCAACAGTCGTCATCTTAGGTTCGCAGTAAGTACCTGGACGAACACCTTGACCTTCTGGAAGACCACAAGCGCGACCTACCATTTTTTGAGCTTGAGTGAAGCCTTTACCAGTATTCTCAGGTTGAACCGGAGTACGGAATAAAGTTGAAGGTGCAAGACCTAAAGCTTCACGTGCTTTAGCTGTTAGACCACGACCAACGATCAGGTTGATACGGCCACCAGCACGCACTTCGTCTAGAAGCACTGGAGTTTTAAGTTCAGCTTCAGCGATTTGCTCGCCATTTTTAGAAGCAGTCACTTTTGCAGCGGCATGATCGATGTTAAGAACGATTTCGTCGCCCATGTTCATGTTAGCAACGTCGATCTCGATCGGTAATGCACCAGCATCTTCCATCGTGTTGAAGAAAATCGGAGCGATCTTAGAACCTAAGCAGTAACCACCGTCTTTTTTGTTCGGGATGTGAGCGATTTCGTCACCGAAGAACCAAAGTACAGAGTTAGTTGCAGATTTACGAGAAGAACCTGTACCAACAACGTCACCTACATAAGCAACCTGGTTGCCTTTCGCGATGAGTTCTTTGATTTGGTTTAACGGACCAACTTCACCAGGAACTTCCGGGTTAATACCGTCACGTACGTTTTTCAACATCGCATTTGCATGTAATGGGATGTCTGGACGGCTCCAAGCGTCTTGAGCTGGAGACAAGTCATCAGTGTTGGTTTCACCAGTAACTTTGAATACTGTTAATTTGATTTCTTCTGGAACATCTTTACGGCTTGTGAACCATTCAGCATCAGCCCAAGATTGAAGCACAGCTTTTGCATTTGCGTTACCTGCTTTCGCTTTATCAGCTACGTCGTGGAATGCATCAAATACAAGAAGAGTTTTTTTCAGCGCTTCAGCAGCAAGCTCACCAAGAGCAGCATCATCAAGTAAAGCAACTAAAGGCGCAACGTTATAACCACCAAGCATAGTACCTAGTAAGTAAACCGCACGTTCTTTAGAAACTAATGGAGAAGTTGTTTCACCTTTTGCCACGGCAGCCAAGAAAGCAGCTTTAACATAAGCAGCTTGATCAACACCTGCTGGAACACGGTTTTCAAGCAAGTCAACTAAAAATGCTTCTTCTCCAGCTGGGGGATTTTTTAATAGTTCAACCAAGTCAGCTGTTTGAGCATCGTCAAGTGGCTTCGGTGGGACTCCGAGTGCAGCACGTTCTGCAACGTGTTGGCGGTAAGCTTCTAGCACGGTGTTATTCCTCTTTTTTAAAAAATTATTTACGAATTCCAGCTTATTCAAAGCTTCGCAAATAATATGGACTGCTAAATTTTACTAAAATTCCAGTTAAAAGTTAATGCAAGTACAGTGTTTCTTTGTGATGCCCATTATTTTGTAGCTAAATGATGCGCATATCGATTACACAATAAGCAAATCCTTCACTTTTAAAGCTTTTTAATGATGAAAATTCACTTTTAATGGAACATTAAACATAAAAAAGACAACCTTATGTTGCCTTTTTTGCTTTTATAAAAATATTCAACCTTAGTGGACAGTGGTTGCTGTTAAATATTGAGCTAATTCCGCGCGATTCCCGGTAAATTTAACGGCACATTCATCTTCAAACAAGCCTTGATACTGATTACTGGCAAATGAAATATCAACCAGATAGCGTGGATAATGCTGATCTGGCAATTTTTTGCGCAGAAACACTTTATCTCCCACACTCAGGACATAATTTGCCCCACCAATAATCGCTACACCGTGCTCATCTTCCAAGAGCAAATCTTCATGATGCAAGTAGCCAATCACATCCATATTTCTACTCCAGTCGTTATAATTCTTCACCTCATTATTCAATAACAAGATAAGCTTTTCTATATTTTTGCTTAAGCAAATGTCACAATTTATTTTTTAATTTTGCTTAGGCTATTTTATACATGGTTATAAAAAACCGTTCATTAGAACGGTTTATAATTTGGCATCTTGTCATGCGGCGTGGCGATACATTTTTCGGTGATTTTCTGCTTGAACTGATTACGGCTGGCTTCCGGATCTTGAGTGATTTCCTGCAATGGAAATGCATAAACCTGTTCAATAATATCCAGAATAAAGGTTTTGGTGATTTGATCTTCAATCTTGTTGGCGTGTTCTATCGCTGCCTCTTTGGTAATGGTATTTTGACGGTCATACATAATATTGTTTGCCGCATTACCCATACTTGTACAATAGCCTTTCCACTGCTCTTCAGGTGTTAATGGCTTCTTTTCAGTACAGCCCACCAAAGCAACCAATGCCACCAAAGTGAATAACTTTTTCATCAATATCTCTCCTGTTGCCTCCTATCATAATCAAAGTTAGGCAAAATACGAAATCATGGAAACCGGATATCCAGAAAAATCATGAGCGAAATAAGATGAATGATACAAATAAGATAAACCCTATTTTAGGTTAAGGTGTTCAATAAATACGTGGAATGGAACCTGGGTATGTTTTAACTCATCTGCTTTAAATGATGCACGCCATTTCAAATAATCAGTCAGTTACAAATTTCAGTTATAAAAAACAGCGATAGGTAGTCTATTCATTTGCATAAGCTCAAACATAGCTGTATGCTTAAGGATAACTAGAAAAATAGTTTGTTCTGGTAAATCTTCTTGTATTTCGCAGTTTTAGTCATAATCCTTCGTTTTTCAGATTTAAAGTTCCATTCTTCTTTTCAAGTTAAATTATCTGGCTTTTCAATAAGCTAAAAACATTTTTATAGGATTGTATTATGTCTAACACTGTAAAAGGCACTGTTAAATGGTTTAACGAAACTAAAGGTTTCGGTTTTATTCAACAAGAAAATGGCCCGGACGTTTTCGCTCATTTCAGCGAAATCACAGGTTCTGGCTTCAAAACTTTAGCTGAAGGCCAACAAGTTGAATTCAGCATCGCTCAAGGTCAAAAAGGCCCGAATGCTGTAAACATCGTAGCACTATAATTTTAAAATCACGCTTGCCTGCTGCAAGCGTGATTTTTTTAAGAAGCGAGAGTCAAACTCTCGCTTTTTTTGTGCTTTATAAAATGCTTATGCGCTAACTTATGGCGTTTTATTTAACAATTGATCTACCAGTTCATTGATTTTAGTTTCGGTACTCCGCCATTTATTTAATGCAAATCCTCCATTGCCTTTTAATCTGAAGGATGCTTCAGACACCTGGCGGCCATTCTGAATCAAGTTAAACCGTGCAGACACCATATATGGCGCAAGATCCCATGCTCTTAAAGCAGTATAATGCAGTGTAGTCTGACAGAAACTTAAATTATCGGTTTCTTTGTAGGTTTGTGCCTGAATGTTGTAGCGTGCAAAACTCTTCACAACCAATTGATCAAAATTATTAATGATGACTTTTGGATTATGAACAATACATACCTGCTTAATCGACTCCGGATGAAATCCAGTGCTGTTATTCACCTGAATAGCCGTACAACCGGTCAAGCCACTCGCCACCATTCCCACAATCAATAATTTTTTCATTCTAACCCTTCTTATAATTAATAATAAAACAGTAAAAACAATATTTTATATCATAAAAAACCGCCCGAAGGCGGTTAATGATGAAAAGAAGATCACAACGCTAAATTTAGAAACGCCAGTTATAGAACACGTCGATCGCACGTTCCAGCGATTGGCTCGCTTCCAGATATAAACGCTTGTTCATTTGATAACGCAGGGTCAATTTGTTGACCGGTGTAAATACCCCTACACCATAACGGATAAACAGGTCCGGCGTAATATAGCCTGTCACGCTGACCTGAGTATCATCTCCCGTTCCCTGTGCATCCAGCGCCAGACCGCTCAGACCAAAAGTACGTCCAATCTGGTTGGTGAGAGCACGTGTACCACCTAAGCCCATACTGATTCCGGCAGCCGCAATGGTATTGTTGACATCGGACCTAAAGCCCGCCTCCTGACTGATACCACTAGCCCCCTCATTAATACGGCCGGTAATAATGGCATTTAAGGCTTCCTGTTCAGACAATCCGGCATCGTTATAGACCTGAATATTCGGACTGGTTGCAGTACCTGTTACGCGCACCCCAACCAGGCTGCCCTGTACGGTCTTATTGGCATCGATATCCAAAGTCGGGTTATATAAAGGACCGTTAAAACGTGCAATCGCACGATTCAAATCCAGGCTTTGCCCATACGCTTCAATTTTTACCCGTTGGCTGACCCCTATTGCACCATTGGCACGCATAGCGGTTTCAAGTCCACGTTGTGACAGATACAAACGCCCTGCCAGTGGAATACGGCTATCAAAGCCCTGGAAAATCACCTGATTACCTAAGTTAACCATAACATCGGCACGGATATCCCAAGGTCGGGCTGCTCTTAATATGGCCAGCTGATCTTGTCCTTCACGCACGATTCGTACATCTGAAGAGACATTGATTACCGGTGCAGAAGCTTCAGGCATCGAGATTAAGGCACGTGGCACATCCACCTTACCGCTTAAGCTTAATTTCTTCTTAAACGGCAGCACATCTAAAGACAAATCCGGAGTAACCACAGCGGTGATTAACGGCGCCTGACGCATAAGCAGGTTTTCACCTTTTAAATGCAACTGAATGCGGGGATCATCTTTCCAGTTTACACTGCCGGTTAATGCGCCTGCACCTTGACCACTGTTAAATGCCCCGTTAATGGTGGCATGATCCTGGCGAATGGAAGAATAGACCTGAATATTGGTTAAATTCACCGGCAGGGAAATCATGCTGATGGCACCATCTTTCAGGCGCATTTCACCATTAAATAAAGGCTGCGTTAAGGTGCCGCCAATTTTTCCCGCAAAAGACAGGTTGCCAGCCATTGAACGAACATCTTGAATAAAAGGCTTAAAGACTTTCAGTTGTACCTGATCGAAGGCGATCTCACCGCGCATCGGCATACTTTTTGTATAAGGATCTATAATGACATTGGCATAACCGGTACCAATTTCAGGGGTTTTAACATCTAAACGAAGCTGTAAACCCTCAGCGACACTTTTTGCCACCACTGCAATTTCATTATACTTCAGTGTAGAACCCACATCTTGGGGATCTTCAGCTGCCAGCCCGATCACGCCACTACGTGTCACCAGTCGTGCATCAATTTTTGGTTTAGCACCTTTTACCCAGGCGGCTTTGGCATAGCCATTCACCTTACCGGTAATTTCCAGACCTTCCGGCATAAAGGCAGCGAAATCGTTTAAATCGACATTTTGGGTAATGAATGAAACATTACCTCTGGTTTTACTGATCCGAATCGGTTGGTCAAAACACAACTGGCTTTGCTGACTCGACCAGCAATGTGCACCGACAAACAATTCGCTTTTGGCAGAACTATAAATCACAGAAGCATTTTGGCGTTGGACCAAACGTGCACGTAAAGAATCAAAATCACCGTTCTGGATTTGTCCCAACCAGTCATTCTGTGCATTAAACCCACCGGCCAATTGCACATAGAATTTGGAAATCCGGTTTTGCGCCTGTATTTTCAGGATATGGGCTTTACGTGTGCCCGCCAGTGAAATTTCACCATGCTGAATCTCACGCGCACCGCTACGTAAGTTATCCATTTTCGCAGTCATCAACGTCGGGGTGAGCTCTGAAGTCGGCAATTCACCTTGTATCCGTAACTTTTTAACACTGAATAACTGGTTAAACCCAAAATCATCAACTGCCAGATTGGCCGTCGCCTGCAAGCGTGGCTGTGATTGCACATTCAAATAGCCATAGGCACGACCACGCAGACCGCTGTAAATTTCATATAAGGCCGGTGCATTGATTTTCAGTCTTAAGTTCTGTGCATTGCCTGTGGCCTGAACCTGGTTTTTGGCATAGGAAAGATAAAGGTTATTGGCTTCAAACTGTTGTGGCAAAAAGCCTTTTTGATTTGAATTAATCACCATTGCCAAATTTCCTGTTCCGCGCACAGGTTTATTGTTGATAATACCGGCGATATTCAGTTTCTGGATATTAATACGTTTTAAGCTGTCCGACCAAACCCCTTCAGTTTTCACATTACCGGACAATTCACCGCGCACAGACGAGATAAAATAATGCGGTTTAAAACGTACCAGGGATGCATTGATATTCCAGCCCAAACCATTTTTAAGATGGAGCAGACCACTGGCATAAATTTTCCCGGCAATGCCTGAATGTTTCAGCTCATCGACTTTAACCAGTTCTGGCGTACCGGAGATTTTGAACTTGAGCATGCCCTCGCTGACAGGAATCTGACTGGCATTGAGTGCACCGTCATAATTGACCGCAAAACTTTTAAATGCGCCTCCTGCTTTCTGATCATTAAACAGAATCGCGACCGTACTACGACCAGTTAAACGTACCGTTTCGTTATTATTTTGCTGCGCCAGACGCCCGGTTAAATTAATTCCGTTCAGATGGATAATCTGCTGATTCGGTTTGGCAAAACCGTTGGCTTTGACCTGCCCATTGAGCAGATTCACCGGTGCAGCCGCTGCAACCGTTTGCGGATTAAAATCTTTGGCATTGAGAATGGCATTCCATTTCAATTGACGTTTTTTGGTTGGCAAATCTACTTTGGCACTGCCGCTTAAACTGCCTTTACCGGCCACATAACTAAAAGTCGGGATATTTAAATCATTATTTTTGAAATTGAGCTGTGCGGTATACAAGCCTTCAGGCAACCAGCCCTTATCATTTTTGCTCACCGCAGTGGCGACATGAATATTCTGCCTACCTTCAACCAGCGCCAATTTTGCGTCGCCCGATTTACTGCTTAACCAGCCCACATAAGGCACGGCGCGATCAATATTTTGCCAGGCCACATTCAGCAGCATCGGATTGGCTTTTTTGCCCTTTTGCTCGTCCTGATCGAGCTTTAAGTTCCAGGTTTCATAGCGGTCAAAATCAACCAGTGCAGTTAAATGCAGACCTTTTTCCAGACGGCCTTTAGAGGCAATTTTGGCATCCAGGCTAGGCGGCAAGAAATCCTGGATGATTTGCGGAATCAGTTTGTCTTTGGGATTAATTTTATCGACACGGCCATTCATGTCCCAGGTGACACGGTCTTTCCAGCTCACCACACCTTCAACATTCACCGCCCCATTCATCAGCTGGCCATTTAAATTGCTAATGTCGAGCTGATGTACCAGGTCGGTATGCATGCTGCCGTTATATTGGCCTTGCGGAATGTTCTTGCCACTTAAGTCCGTAATCGCGTCGATATTTAAACGCTGAATGTCCCCATTAAATTTAGCCACGCCTTTCTTGGTATACAGTTTTTGTTCCGTCAGCAAAGGCCAATGGTAATTTTTAAACTTTAACTCGCCAAACATCGGCACATGTTTGCGTACCGGATGCAGCACCACCCAACCGGTCAATAAATCTGGGGTATTGGTCGCCACACCGGCCTGAATCGTATCTAAAGAGCCGGTTGCCACCACCTTGATATCATGAATATTCAGGCTTTTATGCAGTGCAGGTATGTTCAGATCTCCCACGGCATCTAAAGGATATTTCCCTTCAAATTTCATGTTTCCGCTGGCATTTTTGACGGAAAGATAGCCCATATCCATCCGGGAATCTTCAAACTTCAATTCGGTACCGGACCATAGCGCATTATTCAGGTGGATATCGTGGAACTTTACACTGGAACTAGCAGTTTTAATCAACAGATGATCGACATCTGCCGTATCTAAACGCAAAACAAAGGGCAAACGGATTTCATTAAATTTAAAGGGTTTATCACTTGGTGGATGTTTGCTGATAATTTGCAGATTGCGCACATCGGCACGATTCAGATGAATTTCTTTTTTCAGGATGGCACGCCAGCCCAGAGTGACATCTGCGCGGTCGATTTTAACGTCGACAGGTTTGAGCGTGACTAAAATATTTTTTAAGATGATGCCACTGAGCAGATTACCGCCTTCATATTCATAATGAATAATCTGCTGACGCTCTAAAACTCGGTCCAGCAAGAATTTGCTGCCTTTATCGGTACTAAACATGACGGCGAAAGAAGCAATCAGCAACACAAACACGATAAGCAGCGTAAACAGTACACTCCTTAAAATACGACGCTTTTTCGGTCTAGGTGTTTCCGTTTCCGGTTGCTGTTCTACTTCAGCCATAATACTCTCTAAAAACTAAAATTTATAAAAACCAGCATTTATAATTGTGAACCAATAAAGAAATGCAGACGTATTGGATGATTGTCATCAGAAATACCTGAAGCCACATCTATACGGATAGGGCCAATTGGCGATGCCCAACGCAGCCCCAAGCCCACACTGTAGGCAGTTGGTGTATTAAAATCTTTATCGTAAGCATTGCCGACATCACTAAAAATGGCTGCACGCCAGCCTTCTTTAAATTGATAGTTATATTCAAGTGATCCAACAGCCAGGGCCTGACCACCGATTTTAAATCCATTTTCTTCCGGCGATAGACTTTTATAGTCAAAACCACGTACTGTCTGGTCACCCCCGGTAAAATAACGCAGGTTATAGGGCACCTTGTTAAAATCCTGGGTCAAGATATAACCTAAATCGCCCCGCCCGACAAACTGGTGACTATCATTTTCACCCAATGAATAAATAAAACGCCAGCCTGCGTTGAGAATGGCCATATCGGCATCAGACAATAATGACTCGCTGCCAAGTTCCACTTTATACGTCTGTTTAAAGCCCTTACCCGGGTTTACGCGTTTATCACTCGTGGTCAGTGATGCTTCATAACCCAACAATAAAGATTGCTGTTGGTCATTGGCATTTGCAATAAATGCATCCGGAATTTCATTGGCATTAATGGTTCCTTGCTGGGAAATCTGGTCCAAACGATAGCGAAGACCAAAAGTATGTTGCCAGCTACCACGCGGTCTTTTAATAATTCTGTCAGCACCTGCCACAGCAGATTCAATCATCAAGCTATTGCCCTGTGCCACGTCATCACGTTCTTCACGTTCATAACCACCCACGATACTGATATAGTCATTGATGGGATGGTGATAGGGAATATTATAACGTCCGTCTATAGACTGGCGAATTTGCGAAATTTCCATGTTGGCATCAAAAGAATGCCCACGACGGTTGACTATGGCACGGCGGTACTGAGCACGCAATCGTGCTCCGGTATCGGAACCATAACCCGCCCCCAGTTCTGCACTATTTAAACGGTCCGCATTCAAGGTCACGATTACCGGAATCTTTTTCTCTTCACGTGCCTGAACTTTTAAACGTTCTTCTTCAGATTGTTTGGTTTCCTGCTCTGCACGCATTTGACGCAGATTCTCGTCACCTTCAGTTTCATCTCTACCCGCAAACTGGGTTTCATCGGCTACAGATTGGGTCACTTCTCTGGCAGAAGCGACCTGTTTTTTATCCTGAACCGCAGCTTCACTTTCAGATATTTTCTGCTGATCGACCAGAGCCTGAATATCGGGTGGCAGTTCCAGCGGTTTTTCAACTGGGTCTGGGCGTATTGCATCCACCAACGTGTAATTAAAATAACGTGAGTTGGTGAGGTTATTGGCTAAGCCATTGACACGCCAAAAGGTGTAATCGGCACCATCTTCCCAAGAAACCATGCTTTGCAGAACATCCATGTCAATCGGAAATGGCTGTGACGGATCGCTCATGCGGAATTCGACCGGGCCTAACTTGTAGCGGTCTCCCGTTTCATAGCGCAGGTTTACATCGGCCGTATTTTGCGGCTGGGCTACTTTGACATCATGCAGGCGCCAATAGCTGTCAAAATAACCGTTATTGGTGGCGGCATCGCTAATGCGGGTTTTGGTTTCTTCATATAAACCATGATTGAAAATATCGCCTACATCCTGTTCAGGTAAAAGCCGGATTACCTGGAACTGGGGCTGATTTTGTCCTGCACCGCTAAATTCAATATTCTGTGCTTTAATTTGTACCGGTGCATTTGCCGTAACTCTGACCCGGACACGACTCTCACTGAGTTTCTCGAATTTAAATTCGGCATTATAAAAGCCGACTGCTTGTGCAGCCTGATTCGACAGCGTTCTCAGCTGCGGCAATGCCGAAGGAAAATCACTGAAGGATTCCCGGGTAAAGCTGGAAAGTTTGGCCCTGATATTTTCTTTCAGATTTTCCATAGCCTGCGCATAAGCCTTGGCGGACACATCGCTACTATTGGGTGTAGGGACAATAATCACATCGGCACTGATACGATCCAGTTTGGCGGTGTTGAGTTGTCGCGGCGGACGTATTTTATACAACCAGCGTTTAAAGAAATTCGGTTCTTCAATTTCATCAGTGGGTGCCAGTTCAGGCAAGGTTTTACCGGCTGCATTGGCTTCAACCACAATCTGGCTATCGGCCTGAATATTCGACATCAGCTGATCAATATTCACTGGTGCCTGATTAATTTCAACCAGTTCCTGTTGCGTGGCATCTGAAACCACCGCTTCGGTGCCCTGACCTGCACGGTATTGCTGAGCTTCCTGTTTCGCCTCTTCAGCCACCCGAAAAATTTCATTTGCCATTTCTGCACTGACAGGAGTAATCGGCAGCTCTTCCAGATCCTCAAATTCAATCGGCTTGAATTCTTCCAGCGGCTGTGTTTCCTGCTCTTGCTGCTCCAGCATTTGCAGGCTGTCAGGTTCAGGCGGGTTTTGTTGAAGGTTTTCCAGTTTTTTCAGTTCTGCACTGCTGCTCATACCCTGCTGAACAGCTTCATTCTTGAGCTGTTGCTGAAATTCTGCTTCAGTGAGAGGAGGATTTGGCTGATTGACTTGTGCAAAACTGTGCTGAGCCAGTAACATGATTACCAGACTGAGTCCGAATCGTTTATGCTCATTGTTCCACTGTAAAATGGAATTGACACTTAAAGTAAGTGCCGACTTTTTAAAATTCAGTTTTGAAAGCATAAAAAACTCTAAACTCATATAATATTTGTAATGGAAACGTCCGATGAAAGCTTGCTAACAAACTCAAATCTATTGGAATTTTCCCAAAAGTATAGGTTGAAAACATCATACATGATTTTTATTGTGTTTTACCAAATGCTCACATTTCTTAATAAAACTTAATGAAGCCCAGAAACCATGGAAAAAAATGAACATCTCTTAGGCACACGTCGATTTTTACCGATGTTTGTTACTCAATTTTTCGGGGCCTTGAATGACAACGTCTATAAACAAGCCTTGTTACTGGTCATTACCTATGGTTGGATCAATCAGCAAGCGGCCAGTGTCAGTACACTGAATAACCTTGCGGCCTTGTTGTTTATTTTACCCTATTTCATTTTCTCTGCGACAGCGGGACAGATTGCCGATAAATACGAACGCTCACAACTGGTACGGGGCATCAAGATTCTCGAAATCGTGATTATGCTGATTGGCTCTGCGGGCTTTCTACTGGGACATTTGTGGCTGTTATTGGTGGCTTTATTTTTAATGGGCACTCACTCGACCTTCTTCGGGCCAATCAAATATGCCATTTTGCCTGAGATTTTAAAGCCCAATGAACTGATGTCGGGCAATGCCTTATTTCAGTCGGGAACCTCGATTGCCATTTTGGTCGGGATGATTTTAGGCGGTGCAGTCATTTCCGCATCTGACGGTAATCTGATCTGGATTAGCCTCACCATCGTAACCATTGCCATTTTAGGTTATCTCTCCAGCCGTTTTGTATTAAAGCAAAAAGTGACTGCACCCGATGTTCAGATTGACTGGAACTTTTTTAGAACCAGTTTTCAGACGCTGGGCTATGCCAAAAGTTTACCGGTGGTGTTTCTGATTTTATTGGGCAATTCCTGGTACTGGTTTTATGGCGCGACCTATCTCACCCAGATTCCGCAGCTGACCCAACAAAACCTGCATGCCTCTGAAAATGTGGTGAGTTTACTACTGACCTTCTTTTCTGTAGGAATTGGCGTGGGTTCGTTATTGTGCCGCAGAATTGGCGGTACGGAAATCAATTTGAAGATGGTTCCCATTGGGGCAGTTGGCCTGACTGTGTTTGCTTTTTATCTGGCAGCAAGTTTGGCTTTTGTTCCTGAACGTACAGGCGAGATGCTCGGCTTAAAAGATGTCTTTACCCAAGGCTGGAGTTATTATCATGTCATGCTTGCTGTGACATTGCTCGGCATCAGTGGCGGTTTTTATATCGTACCGCTTTATGCCATGATGCAGGCCTTTTCGCCACAATCACACCGTGCCCGGGTGGTTGCTGCAAACAACATTCTCAATGCCGTATTCATGGTATCCTCTGCAATATTCTCCATTATCATCTTAAGTATATTTAAGATTGATATTAAAATACTTTTTAGTATCACAGCGATTCTAAGCGCCATTTTCACTACATGGCTCCTGTTCAAGCTCAAGCCCATGCTTGCTGCACAGCAACAAGATGCTTTAGAGGATTAATTTTATGCGCCAATATACCGGTATCGACAAATTTATTCATTCGTTTGACCAGGCGCTACGCAGTCTGGTTCCCGGAACAACCTCTGCACATCGTGAAAATCCAGGCCATGATGCAGAAACCAAATTAGGCGTTAGCGAAGCACGCCATGTCGCAGGTTTAATGCGAGTCAATCATAGTGGTGAGGTGTGTGCCCAGGCGCTTTATCATGGTCAGGCACTCACCGCCAAACTTCCCAATGTACGCCGTGAAATGGAACAGGCTGCAATTGAAGAACAGGATCATCTGGCCTGGTGTGAAGACCGTTTAAAAGAACTGGACAGCCATACCAGTTTGCTCAATCCGGTTTGGTATGGCCTGTCTTTTGGCATGGGTGCAATTGCCGGTATTGCCGGTGACAAATACAGCCTGGGTTTTGTGGCAGAAACCGAACGTCAGGTCAGCTTGCATTTACAGCATCACATCAGCCAGTTGCCTGAACAGGATGAACGTTCACGTAAAATACTGGTGCAAATGAATGAAGATGAACTGCACCACAGAGATACGGCATTGAATGCTGGCGGTGTAGATTTGCCAGTACCGGTCCGGATTACCATGACAGCCATTTCCAAACTGATGACCAAGACCAGTTATTATATTTAATCTGTTTTGGCATGATTGAGCTCACTTGAATGTGGGCTTTTTTATGCCTATTTAATTGAATGTTTATGCTGAATGAGCAACGTATAAATCATCCGCGCCAGTAAAATACAGCCCACCACAGCCAGCACAATATAAATATCATGATGATAAGGCAGTATTTTTGCCCAAAATGCATGTAACCAGTGACTGATCTGCAAACCTACACTCACAACAACAAAAGCCCAGATAAAACAGGCCAGCAGGTTAATCAGGATATATTTCCCTAGCGGATAAGCTTTAATTCCAATAGAAATGGGTAAAATGGTTCCAAGTCCCCATGCAAATCGCATCAATAAAATAGTCAGCACCGGATAATTGTCGATGACACTACTGGCCTGAGCAAATTTTTGCCCCAGTTGCGGCTTGCTTTGTATGATTTTCTGGCCATAACGTGCGCCAATCTGATAGTAAAATTGATCGCCAACAAAACTACCCGCCATCGCGACCATTATAAGCAGCCAAAAATGGATAATATGCTGATGCACCGCATAGGCACCGAGTATCAGGACGGTTTCACCTTCAAATAGGGTGCCAATAAAAATGGCAAAATAACCATAATGTTGTAACAGATCAGCCCAGTTCATTTTTTTAATGTGCCTGATGACAATTTTACTATCATCGCCAGATCACTCTTCATTGCAAAGATCAGTCTGGTTGCTTTATGAGGCATTTATATTTCATCAGTAAAATAAAGTGATTGCTTGGTTGACCTCATCAAGATGTGTTGCTTTTAGCTTCGTCATGGGCATGGCATTACTTATAGATCTTATTATCTTTAATAAACTGTTTTAAAAACGCTTTTTCACCCAAAAAAAATGAATCTAAAAATATCAGAAATAAACCTGTTTTCTTGTAAGTTTTAACTTACAACACGTGTCTAAAATCTAAGTGGGATAAACAGGCTTTTATAGCACCATTTAATGCTTATATTTTTGTAAAATTTATACAATACGATGACCAAAACATATAAAAAAATTCATCCGTATACTTTATAAAAATAAATACAAGCTGCACAAATAACAAAAAAACCAACAACAAAAATAATTTAAGGAGCAAGGTATGTCTACCCAGTTCAATTTTGTCTCTGTCAAAAAAAAATCTAATATCCATTTTGATGGTTGTTCTATCAGTCATGTGATTGAGTTGAAAGATGGAACCAAAAAGACCTTAGGCGTGATTCTTCCCACGGAACACCCTCTGGTTTTTGAAACTCAGGTTGCTGAGCGGATAGAAATTGTTTCAGGCAAGTGCTTGGTTCAAATTGGCAATAATCACGAGAGTCAAACCTATTATGCGGGCGAGTCTTTTTATGTTCCTAAAAACACTCAATTTAAAATTATCACGGATGACATTATCGATTATGTTTGCCATCTGGAAGACCGTTAAGGTTGATTGCACTAGATTACTCAGTCATTGATCAACCATAAAAAAGCCCGACATCCTGTCGGGCTTTTTCGTATTGGTTCGCTCGGTATAACTCCTGTCGTACCTAACGGTCCTTGTGTTTGTCTATTGTTATTCTTGTATGGAACTTCCTGTTCCTGATGAAATCATCATATGAAATTTCCAGTATTCCAACCATAAGCTATGAACTTGAATTCATGTGAGCAAATGCGTACAAAGTCGATTAAAAATTGTCCCAGATTTATCCGCAGAAATTGGGGATAACTTTTGCCGTGGAAAGACCGAAAACACTGAAAAAAGTTTCAGTTAGATTAAAAAATGACCGTTTTTATTGGTAAAAGATTCCACTTTTGACTAAAAAAAAACCGACTTGTTTCCAATCCGGTTTTATTAGAAATTTAATATTTACTCAAGTATTTGAAATTTAATATTTAAATTAATTTCTGTTATTCACCAATTAAAATGTCTATGTAATAAACCATTTAAAATGTCCAGTTTTTAACTGCAAGAGTCAAGAACAGGATTTAAATTCCTTTGTTCAATGATGGCTTTCTGAGCTTTACGACTCGGCATACTTTTCTTGAGACGGGAACGTTTATTCTGTTTTTCCAATTCCTCATGTTGCTGCTGGATATGGGCCAGAACCGAGCCTAATCGTTTATTCTCAACCACTGCATTTTGCTGTAGTCCAGCCAGTTTATTGAAGACGCTATAGTTGATCTTCCGTCCTTCATGCAGGATTGCCACAGTGCCATCTGGGTACTCCAGAAATGAAATGTATTGCCCAACCAGCTTATGATTCAGTACTGTTGGCTCAAGCATATAAATACATTTGTCATAAGTGATGGTCAGGTTCTTTGTGACCTTACGCGGTTCCTGCCAGGTAAAAATGTCATCCAGTGCAAGATGAGATTCCGTTAATGGCCGATGTAAATTCTTTGTATTTCTCGCACATTTGGCGAACTTCTGATTGAAGTGTTCAATAAAGCAGGGTAGCCAGGCATTGGCTTCGGCAATCGAACTGATGCCTTCCAGACGCATCTCCTTGATCAGACGATCCTGAAGTGTCCTGTTGGTACGTTCCACACGACCTTTGGCCTGTGGTGAGTTGGCAAAGATAATATCAATGTTTAACTCATTCAGAATCCGGCCAAATTGCGTGATCTGGCTGTCCTGACTGGATTTCTGGTTCACTCTGAATACCGAATGTTTGTCACTATAAAAGGCCAGCGGCTTGCCGTATTGCTCAATGTAGGCTCTGGTGGAAAGCATATAGTCAAAGGTGGTTTCAGCCTCACAAAAGCGCAGATGCAACAGCTTTCCAGTCGCGTCATCGATATAAACCAGCAAACAGCATTTGGCGGCTCGTCCTTCAAACCAGTCATGATATGAACCATCAATCTGGATCAACTCACCGAAGCAATCCCGGTTATATCGAGGCTGATATGGCCGTTTCAGACGCTTGGATCGAGGAATCCAGAGATCATTGGCAGTCATCCAGCGACGAAGCGTTTCTACAGGAATATTCAGGTCAAACATGCTGATGAGCTTCTCATGCGCCAAGGTTGGGCCAAAGCCCAGCAAATGTTCAGAAATAAGGGAAAGGCATTCAGACTTTACGGCTTCATCATGGCGACGATGACCCGGTTGACCACGACTGGCATGTGTCAGACCTGAAATACCGTCTTGCTTGAGCTTGTGCAATAACCGGGTAATTTGACGGGTTGAAAGATTCAGAATTTCAGCAGCACGGACTTGTGTAATACGTCGATCTCGAACATCTTGCAGCACTGCAATACGTTGTATTTCCTTGTCAGACATAGTGATCAGCATCTCAAATGTATATCCAGTCCATGATGTTGATGCGCATCATAGACCAGACATTTTTATTGGTGAGAATACAGACACTTTAAATGGTTTCTAACAAGAGCATTTCGTATAAGGTGTATTATGTTAATTTTAGGAAAGCTTAAAAAGGTAAAATCTAATGAACCTGTAACTCCTTAATTCGCTAGAACCCAAATCCTCCAAAGCCTTTACTTTTTCATACACGTATTATTTAGTTCTTCAGCTATAATCAGTTTCTTCATAATCTTTTGGCTTGTTATAGTCGTATTGAATATTAAACTTTCCAGTTGGATACAATGTAAAAGTTAGCCCCCAAATACGATCACCTGTCAAATCAAGCAAATGCTTTCTAAGGAAAAAAATTTTTTCTTTAGCCAATTTACTAACATCTCTAGGAATATCACTACCGAGTCGGTCTAATTCACTATTATATTTTGACCACCATGTACTACTAATCATTTTCCCAAAAATTTCGTAGGTTGCTCCAGCTTCATCCCAAGAATTTTCTCCAACAAAGGCTAGAATTTCTTCAGCAATTGCTTGGTAAGCCTCAATGACTAATGTATTTTCAATTTGTTGACTCATTGATCAAGTTCCTAAGTCTTTTTTGTACCATCAATATGCTGCCACATTAAATTCATTAGGTTTAGTTTGTAAAACCATTTATTTAACATAATAGAGCTTATACGAAATTCACAAATTGAAACATATAAAAATCAAAAACTTATGATATAAATTATTTGCTCGATGATGTTCAAAAGCCGACTTGGAAACAAGTCGGCTTTTTTATGAGCGGTTTTGGAGTGTTTTGCCAATAATTTTGACTAAAAATTACACCAATTGGGTTGAGTGATACAATTTTGTGATACATTATTGTATATACAAATTTGAATGTTTTTTATGAAACAGTATTTTGAATGGGATGAGGCTAAGAATCGAAAGAATCAGAAAAAGCATGATATCTCTTTCGAAACTGCAAGCCTTGTTTTTGAAGATCCATTACGGATCTCAATCCAAGACAGACATACCGATGGTGAAGAACGTTGGCAAACCATTGGACGAGTTAAAGGCGTACTAATGTTATTGGTGGCTCACACCATTTTTGATGAAGATGACTGTGAAATCATACGAATCATTAGTGCAAGGCAAGTGACTAAAGCGGAGCGAAACAAATATGAGCATGGTTAGATACTCACGCAAAGAGCTGAATGAGAAATTTGGTGAGAAGCAAGATGCTGAAATTCAACGCTTGCTTGCTAAAGGCACGGTTCCGGATGATCAGCTAGATCTATCAGATATTCCTGAAATTACCGATTGGAGCAGTGCTGTACGCCAAAATCAATTTTACCGCCCAGTGAAGCAACAAACTTCAATTCGGTTAGATGCTGATGTACTTGCTTGGTTCAAAGCTCAAGGCAAAGGTTATCAAACACGAATGAATGAAATTTTACGGGATGCTATGCTGAAAGAATTAAAAAATCATCAATAAAAATGGGAGCTTAAGCTCCCATTTTTGACTTCGCATAACGTGTATTATGTTAATTTTAGGAAATCTTCAAAATATGTATATTGATTTTTCAGCACCATTAACTCAATATAATTTAAAAAATGGGAATATTATTAATGAATATCAAATAGATGAAACTTTAATATATATTGAATTTCATGCGGATAATCAAATTTTAAAATTTCATGAAAATATCAAAAAAAGTTATTTATCTGATTATAAAAATATTTATAAAGTCAATGAGTTTGCCCATAATTTATTTTTGGCTAAAAATATGAAATATAAAGATATTTTTAAAAATATCGATAAAAAAATTACTTGCTTAAAAGTTTATAGTTTTCGTTATTTTATGGATAAAGATTATATTGAATATGATTGCTTTATTAATCATGATTTTATAGAGCTAATAGAAGATAATCTTCTATATGAAGATCTATATGATACGTTAGACAATACTCAAATTTGTTTAAAATTTAGGGATGAAATAATTACAGAAAGCACAAACTCCTCCATTTAACATAATGGGCGTTATACGAAATGCATTTTTAAAATTTTTTATTTATCAAATATTTATATCAATAAAGAGCAAACCAAAAAGATCAAAAAACACACGTTTTAACAACTCGTGTGTTTTTTAAGCAAATTTGTAATGTTTAGCCAATAGAATCGTCTAAAAAACGCTCAATTTTGGCATTTTTGCCCGGTTATCAAAGTTCCAGGATATGAAATTATCCCCAATTTCTGCGGATAAACCTGGGACGTTTTTTAGCCGACCTTGTACGCATATGCTCACAACAATTCCGGCCCTTTGCGGCTGTCCAAGCACCTGGAATTTTTCTATGATGGATTCATCAGGAACAGGAAGTTCTACACAATAATAAGAACCACGATACGCACAAGGACTGTAAGGTATGATAGGAGTTATACCGAGCGAACCCATACGAAAAACCCCGGCAGGATGCCGGGGTTTTTTATTGCCGATCATTTCTCATTTGCAAAACAAGCATAATGCTCCTAAAATATAGACTATAATCTATATTTTGGTTGTGGTATGTGGACAGTCATTACGACAGATCTATTTAATCAGTGGCTTGAACAGCAAGACGAATCAACACAAGAGAAGGTTCTGGCTGCCCTGGTTGTTCTACAGCAGCAAGGACCAAGTTTAGGCCGCCCTTTAGTAGATACCGTCTATGACTCTAAATTTACCAACATGAAAGAGCTTCGTGTTCAACATCGAGGTAAACCACTGAGAGCTTTCTTCGCATTTGATCCATTACGTCAGGCCATTGTGCTATGTATTGCTGATAAAGGCGGTAAAAAACGATTCTATACAGAGATGCTGGCAATTGCAGACCAACAATATGAACTTCATCTCTCAACATTAGGAGAACAATCTAATGGCTAAAACTTTGCAAGAATTATTAGCTAATCGCTCTCCAGAGAGCCAAGCCCGTATTCAAAAAATGGCAGATGAATTACTGCTAGAAAATCAGCTTCATCTTATTCGTGAAGAACTCGAAATTTCTCAAAAAGAGCTTGCTGAAACTTTGGGAATAAAACAGCCATCGCTTTCAGCAATAGAAAATCGTGGCAATGATCTTAAGATTTCAACCATGAAAAAGTATGTTGAGGCAATGGGCGGGAAGCTCCGTATTGATGTAGAGCTTCCAACAGGAAAACATATAGGATTCAATGTTTAACAATAAAAATGGGAGCTAAAGGCTCCCATTTTTAGATTCGTATAACGTGTATTATGTTAATTTTAGGAAATCTTAATTAGTACTTGAATTTTTTAGAAAAAAAATTGATCTTAAAATTAAAAAGCATAAATTAGTGCCTTTACTCATAGAATGGAAGTAAAGATGACTAATTACATTATTGATAACATTAGACTAAGTGAGCTAATGATTATCACTCAACAAAATAAAGCTTACTATGAAGAGTTTGAAAAATTTCTGACTCAGTATGGATACGCATCAATCTATAATTTCATTCAAGAACAGTCACCTCTTAATCTACATAATGTATTAACAGCTTACTTTTCTCTTCCATTTACATCTTATTTATATGATGGAATAGGAAATGCTTACAAAGCAGATAAAGCGAAATGGTTATTTATCTGTTGGTTATTAAGAGATGCACCAGAACAAAGGTTACGTCCTATTGTTTCTAGCCTTAGTCAAGGTAATAAAACTGCAAATCAAATTTATCTAATTACTCAGTTAATTGATTATATTAGACCGATTTTTCCTAGTCCTCTATCTTGGACGTGGGAAGCATTTATGGAAGTCATGTTAGATAGATTAGAGGGAAGCCGTCGCGCCTTAAAAGGTGGATTTATCGAGGGAATTGTAAGGTCTATTTTATTTAGTGTTTTTTCTGAACAGAAATTATCAACTTTAAATATTTCTCCAAAGCAGATTGCTCTTGGTGGTGAGACCTATGATGTGAGTATTACAGGTCCCAATGGGACTATTTTAATGCCCGTGAAATCTAGAGAAACCATGGGTGGAGGACATGCTCAATTATTCACAAGAGATATTCACAAATCAATTTCTGTAGCAGAAGATCATGGCTTTATCTGTATACCCGTAATTTTTGCTGAAAGTTGGCAAGGTAATTTACAATCTTTACCTTGCCAAAACTACATTTACTTACCGATTAATCCCAATCAAATTGCGACTAATATGAATACTTTAGAAGCTGAGATCAAAAAGATCATATCGGTTTTCACTTCTATCAGTTAAGTCATTCAAGCGTTTTTGAGCAATCTGGATATATTCAGGATTTAATTCAATACCTAAATAATGTTTACCTTGCTGTTTGGCAACAAGACCTGTTGTTCCTGATCCGAAAAATGGGTCTAAAACAATTCCTTCGGGTGGGCAAGATGCCATTATGCAAGGTGAAATTAATTTTTCTGGATACACAGCGAAATGGGCTTCTTTACATTTCGATAAAGGCACTTGCCATACTGTTCTCTTGTTTCGACCTTTCGGGTGAAACGCTTGATCCCATCTAGCATCATGAAGGTTGGAACTGCCTCCATTTTTTCCATTTTCAGGTGTGCTACCATTTTTTCCAAAGTGGTTTCTTCCACCCTTCATCTTGCTAGTCTCTGAAAATGTTACATGAGGTTCCCTAATAGAATCTTGATCAAAATAATAATCTGAGGAGTTCTTAGTAAAGAAAAATAAATACTCATGATCGGTAGTTAATCTACTTTTTACAGAGCTAGGCATCGCATTGGGCTTATGCCAAATCACATCATTTCTAAGTATCCAGCCTCTATCTTGAAGAGCAATAGCAACTCTCCAAGGCATTCCAAGTAGACTACCTTTTAAATATTTGTCACCTAAATTGAGCCAAAGACTACCTTCTTTCTTTAAAACACGAAAACACTCATCAAACACTTTAGACAAACTTTCAACATATTGTTGAGGAGTTTTTTCACTACCAATCTGTTCTACAGCGTTATAGTCTCTTTGAGCATAATAAGGTGGGCTAGTAACAATACAATCAACAGATTCATCGGGAAGCGTCTTTAGAATATTAAGGCAATTTCCTTCTAAAATAATGTCTTTTTTTATCATTACTTAGTCTTCTTTGCTTCTTCAGCAACGTAATCCTCAATTAATTTAGATACTAAATCTTGAAGACTAATACCTTGTAAAACTGCATTCATTTTTAGCTGTTTATGTATTTCATCAGCTAATTTTATGTGAATTTGCTTAACAGTCATCTACCTTAAACTCTAAATGTAAATATGGCTTAATATACCAGAGGTACATTTGAGATGTATAGATACTTGGGATCTAAAATTCAAAAATATTTAACATAAAATCTCTTATACGAAACTGGCTTTAGTCTGCCTAGACAGCTCATATGCTTGAATTGAACGTTTCAATTCGTCAATAGGAAGATAGAACTTGTCCTTAAAGCCTAATTTTTTCATAAAAGCTTGGCAATCAGGATTTGGGCGTTCTATTTCTAAATGTCCATATCCAAATTGCGTTCCAAAATGGCAAAGTTCCTTTAGCAGAGCTGTTCCATAACCGTGTTTCTTTTTACGAAATCCAATTCGAGCAACAACAATGATTTTCTGATCATTAAGATCAGCCAAATCATACTTTCCGAATCGTAAATAGAGATCATTTTGGCTCTTATTAAATGCAATAGTCACTACTGATTGAGGCTTCTTTTGCATTAGCTCAAAAGATGAAACTTTCACCTTTGAATATCCTAATTTTTCTATAGCAAATTTTTGGACTAAACATGAGATCTCGTGCTGTTCTTCAAGTCCAATAAGTTCATCTTTTTTTGGTTCTTGGAATGATTCTGTATTCATTTTTTTACCTAGGAATAAAAATACTAAAAATTAAGGCAAGATGGTCAATATACCATTAGAAAACAGTAGTCATGAGTATTCGATTAGACCCAAACAAACTGTATTTAGTTTTAGATCCTGATGACACAAAACGATGGTGTAAAGGAATGTCTAAAGATCCTCAATTTGCATATTTATCTGCTTATATTGGAGAGCCTCCAGAACTTCTAGCTGGACGGCTTTACATGAAGTTCATGCTAAATCCAGATGAGTTAAAACCAATTCTCCCCAAAATATTAAAGAAGAGTTATTACAAATAATTCCGTCGTTTTTAAACATCAAAACCGTCTACTTAAAGACGGTTTTTTTCTAATTTTAGAAAGAAAAATTCCGTTTCTATTTGAGAAACGCGGAAGCGTGCATTCCCTCCTGCTGTCGGAAAATGATAAACCTCTGCCTGTTCAGAATTTCACTCATTTTTAAGTGTCAAAGTTATGTGACAATACTGCTGATTGAACCGCTGTTGCCTATCCTATGTTAGAAAAAGTAATCGCTTTTCACCTTAATTTTTCTTCGTCATAACTAAGTCAAATCAGACAATTAAAATCCGCTATTTCAGTTTCTCTGGGAGAAACGCGTAAGCGTGCATTCCGATCTGCTGACCAGAAATGAAAAATCCCAAAATGCCAAATCAAGGCTATCGATTGAAATCAGAATCCTGGGATTTTCTACATAGCTATAAAACTGCCTAGAATCGCCCTGAAGCGCATTTCTTCAAAAAAGAGGGGAATCTCTGTAAACAAGGTTAAAAAGCCCAATAAACGCAAAATAGGCCTATTTAGAATGAGAAATGCAACTAGGCTGTAAAACGAATGACAATTTTTATAAAGCAGTTTTCCATATCAGACTGATATTGAAAAAAACCGAACGAGTGTCTACGAGTGATTAAGCCTAATTAAAATTTCGCGCTGCTTTTTCTTTGATTACAGGCTCCCTATCCATTAATCACTTTTATTTCAGAGCATCCCGAATGGGTGCGAACAATCAATATTGGCTGCTCGTTCGAGCGTAGCGAGCATAAAAAAACTTATGAGCGAAGCGAATTCCGAGTTGCTTTTGATTTTTCTTAAAGTCACAACGAGATTAGCTAAAAAATTGCCCCTCGAATTGAGCGAAAGCGAGATTCAATAGAGTTTGAGCGTAGCGAAAACCAAGGGCAATTTTTCCTTTGAAAGGCTTTTAATTATTTTTAAGTTTTTAAATGCTTTTAAGTAAGCTGAATCTCTTTGTTTATAAGGCTTTCAACGACTATAAAGCTAGGTTTATCGACCCTTAAAGCTAGGTTTATCGACCCTTAAAGCTAGGTTTATCGACCCTTAAAGCTAGGTTTATCGACCTTAAAACTAGGTTTATCGACCCTTAAAGCTAGGTTAATTTACAAGCCAATTAAAATAGTCTATTGTATGACCTAGTTTAATTATAAATTTATTATTAGAAATGAGTGAATTAATCGTAAAGGATAATGCTTTAATTCAAGCCAGCTATACTCTAGACACAGTTGAACAAAGACTGATCTTATTAGCAATTGCTGAAGCTCGAGAAACAGGACATGGAATAACTGAAAATAGCCTTTTAGAAGTACATGCTAGTAGTTATATAAATACTTTTAATGTTGAAAAGCACACTGCTTACACCGTACTTAGAGATGCTTCTAGAAGTTTATTTGATCGCTATGTGACTTATCATGACATCAATCCTAAGACAGGCAAGGATCGTAGCTTTCATTGTCGTTGGGTAGATAAAATTGGATATGAACCCCAATCTGGAATCGTTTTCTTAAGGTTTACACAAGATATTGTTCCGCTAATAACAAGACTAGAAGAAAACTTTACTAAATATGAACTACAACAAGTTTCGAGATTAACAAGCTCTTATGCTATTCGGCTATATGAACTATTAATCCAATGGCGATCTGTAGGTAAAACTCCTATTTTTGATCTCTCCATTTTTAGACAGCAACTAGGGGTCGAAACTCAACAATATAAAACTATGAGTAACTTTAAAACATACGTTTTAGATTTCGCACTCAACCAAGTTAATGAGCTAACAGATATAACTGCTAAATATGAGCAGCATAAAAAAGGACGTACTATTTCAGGTTTTTCTTTTACCCTTAAACAAAAGAAAGCTTCTTCTACCAAGGTAGTTAAAGAGCAAAACCCAACTGATTTATTCTCAAAAATGAGCGATAAACAACGCTACTTATTTGCCAATAAACTTTCTGAGTTACCTGAAATGGGACACTATTCAGAAGGTTCTGAGAGCTTTCAACAATTTGCTATCCGCATTGCCGAAATGCTTCAAGACCCTAAAAAATTTGAAGAGTTACTCCCTTATCTGCAAAAAACTGGCTTTCAATGTGCCTAAAATTTAAACTTGCTCATTTGTCTATTTGACAGTCTAATAGACAATATTTTTTTACAAGTTTAGGCATAGGTTTACAGTATGAAAACCCTTACAGTTCTTGAACTTTCCAAGCTGTACAACATCAATAGACAAACAATTTACAACAACATAAAGAAAGGAATTTTAAGTAAAAATTCTGATAATAAGATTGATCTAGCAGAAGCCATACGCGTTTTGGGGGAACCAGTTAAAAAACAGGATGTAAAAGAACCTGTAAAAATAGACAGTCCAAATTCGGCAGAAGTTTTACTGCTTAGACAACAGATAGACATGCTGAAAAATCAGCTTGATGATGCAAAAGATCGGGAATCTTTCTATCAAAACCAAATTGAAATGATGCAACGCCTATTAGAAGCCCCAAAACCTAATATGACTACGTTTACCGATCAAGAACCGGTGCAATCAAGCATGGCCAAAACAGATCCCGAACCGGACACAGCAGAAGCTAAACATGACGGATTGACTACTCCGGAGCAGACGGAAAATAAGCGTATTCCAGTGCCGGAACACGTTGAACCGGAACAGCCGAAAAGAGGGTGGTTAAGCCGGTTTTTCCTGCCGAATGGGTAGGGGCATTGTTTATGCTGGCTAATGAAACGAATCTCAAATTGCTGAATAAATCGGCATATTGCGTGAATGATCCACTAAAAAGCCCAGTTTGTTCAAACTGGGCTTTTTAGTGGATCTCAATATCTTGATTTAATTCAATTTATAGAGAGCTGTTATTCACCAATTAAAATGTCTATGTAATAAACCATTTAAAATGTCCAGTTTTTAACTGCAAGAGTCAAGAACAGGATTTAAATTCCTTTGTTCAATGATGGCTTTCTGAGCTTTACGACTCGGCATACTTTTCTTGAGACGGGAACGTTTATTCTGTTTTTCCAATTCCTCATGTTGCTGCTGGATATGGGCCAGAACCGAGCCTAATCGTTTATTCTCAACCACTGCATTTTGCTGTAGTCCAGCCAGTTTATTGAAGACGCTATAGTTGATCTTCCGTCCTTCATGCAGGATTGCCACAGTGCCATCTGGGTACTCCAGAAATGAAATGTATTGCCCAACCAGCTTATGATTCAGTACTGTTGGCTCAAGCATATAAATACATTTGTCATAAGTGATGGTCAGGTTCTTTGTGACCTTACGCGGTTCCTGCCAGGTAAAAATGTCATCCAGTGCAAGATGAGATTCCGTTAATGGCCGATGTAAATTCTTTGTATTTCTCGCACATTTGGCGAACTTCTGATTGAAGTGTTCAATAAAGCAGGGTAGCCAGGCATTGGCTTCGGCAATCGAACTGATGCCTTCCAGACGCATCTCCTTGATCAGACGATCCTGAAGTGTCCTGTTGGTACGTTCCACACGACCTTTGGCCTGTGGTGAGTTGGCAAAGATAATATCAATGTTTAACTCATTCAGAATCCGGCCAAATTGCGTGATCTGGCTGTCCTGACTGGATTTCTGGTTCACTCTGAATACCGAATGTTTGTCACTATAAAAGGCCAGCGGCTTGCCGTATTGCTCAATGTAGGCTCTGGTGGAAAGCATATAGTCAAAGGTGGTTTCAGCCTCACAAAAGCGCAGATGCAACAGCTTTCCAGTCGCGTCATCGATATAAACCAGCAAACAGCATTTGGCGGCTCGTCCTTCAAACCAGTCATGATATGAACCATCAATCTGGATCAACTCACCGAAGCAATCCCGGTTATATCGAGGCTGATATGGCCGTTTCAGACGCTTGGATCGAGGAATCCAGAGATCATTGGCAGTCATCCAGCGACGAAGCGTTTCTACAGGAATATTCAGGTCAAACATGCTGATGAGCTTCTCATGCGCCAAGGTTGGGCCAAAGCCCAGCAAATGTTCAGAAATAAGGGAAAGGCATTCAGACTTTACGGCTTCATCATGGCGACGATGACCCGGTTGACCACGACTGGCATGTGTCAGACCTGAAATACCGTCTTGCTTGAGCTTGTGCAATAACCGGGTAATTTGACGGGTTGAAAGATTCAGAATTTCAGCAGCACGGACTTGTGTAATACGTCGATCTCGAACATCTTGCAGCACTGCAATACGTTGTATTTCCTTGTCAGACATAGTGATCAGCATCTCAAATGTATATCCAGTCCATGATGTTGATGCGCATCATAGACCAGACATTTTTATTGGTGAGAATACAGACACTTTAAATGGTTTCTAACATTAAAATTTATTTTATATAAATCATTAATTTAATTCCAATCAAAAAGCTTAATCCTTGCATATTAGGCTTTTTGATTGATTTTTCATGTTCCACGCCTAATATTTGATCATTTTTTCATAATTTAAATAACTTAGACTTTATAAGCACTCACCTTTTGTCCAATGTTTATTGCTTGATTAAACAAATCAAATGTTCAGGTTAATCTCATCTCACTTAGGCTATTTTTATAACTTAATTCGCTTATCCGTGAGAACTGAATTTTAATTTGTCCAATTCACCACTGGAAATTGATGATTTTCGTGCTGAAAATCAGTGCTCTGCCAAATATCGAGCATTGGAATTTTGACATCTAGAGCCAAAGGTAATTTTTTGGGGTTAAACCGCATATGCTCTAAGTCCTGTCCCCATGCAATTAAGTCCACATCCAAAGAAATTTGATGTGAAGGACGTACACGCCCCGAATCTGTTTCCATTTTTTTCAATAATGCGATGATGTCATCCGCCGACATGGCTGCTTTCAATAAACAGGCTGCATTCCAGTAATCCGCCCCTACAGCATCGCGGCATGGAATCACATAAATTTTAGAAAATTGAGCCTCTCCCAAACCGGAGATTTGTTTCATAGCGTTTTGAAAATGCTGTTGGGGATGACAATTACTCGCCAGAGCTAAGGCGAATATCGTTTCGGTGGCGTTCAAGACGAATTCCTACAGAATTTGCTTGCGCGATAATGGCAGGCTTACGGATAGTAATCATAATCGATTCTACTGCAGGAAAGGTAGTAAAAAGCGCATTGAGCACAAGTTTTGCTGCATGTTCAATCAGTTCTGGCTTGGCATCCTGAATAACTTTGGCAGAAATCTCGCAAATTTCAGCGTAATTTAAAGTATGTTCCAGTTTGTCCGAATTGGAAGCCTGTTCCAGACTGGTCTGAATGGTCATATCCAGCATTAAAGGCTGCATGATTTGGCGTTCCCAGTTGAAACAGCCCACCACGGTTTCAACCTTTAAACCTTCAATGATAATTGCGTCCATTTGATCACTCGAGCATATGATATTTATAAATAATCTCCCTAAATCCCTCTTTATAAAAGAGGGACTTTTCATCGCTTATATTTTTCCAGCAATGAGACACTCCTCCCTTTATGAAAGCGAGTTAAGGAGGGATTAAATTAATGTTTTAACAACACATTTGGATCCAGAGTTTGCACCATTTGCAGGCGCTGGTCTGCATAAATATCGGTATATGGCGCGAGGATGCGCATAAAGCGATCGAAATACAGCATTTGCTTAAACAGCAAGGCAAAGTCACGCGGGAAACGAATGCCATGACGCTCGCCCACGCCCACCATATCCATCATGATGTCGTTTAAATCGGCCGGATTGGAAGTCAGTAATTCCTGAGGATCGGCCAAAAGTACCCCACTGAACAGACGTTCCAAATCGGCAGCAAGGACTTTGGTGTCAATTGCAACAGCGGTCATGCCCATTTTCAGCATGTTTTCTGCCATCAAGTTGTAGTCGGTTTTTTGCAGTGCATCCATAAAGGCAATACAGGCCGTCCAGACTTCAGGTTTCAGTTGACCGACGATGCCAAAATCGATAAAACCGACCCGGCCATCTTCAAGCAGCATCAGGTTTCCGGCATGCAGGTCTGCATGGAAGCTGTTACACATCATCAAGCTGCCAAACCAGGTATTCATGGCGGTAATAAGCACCTGAGACGGGTCTTTCGCCACCTTTTTCACTACATCAAAATCGGTCAATGGTACGCCATATAAGCGCTGCATGGTCAATACACGGCGGGTTGAATATTGATGATAAACCTTCGGTGCAGTGGCTTTCTGGTTTTGCGTTATATTTAGGTAATTAACAAAATCATCCAGGTTTTGCGCTTCTTCAATAAAGTCGACTTCGCGCACCATACGGGTTTTAATTTCATCGACTATGTCAGCAAGTGAGGCAAATTTCACTTTCGGTACGGCTTTTTCCAGAACCTTGGTGGCCCAGTGCAAGACATTCAAGTCAGTATACAGGATGGTTTCTACACCCGGTTTTTGCACTTTAATCACAACATCTTCACCAGTCACCAGTTTGGCTGCGTGAACCTGTGCAATAGAGGCTGAAGCTAAAGGCTTTTCATCAATGGACGCAAAAATTTCATCCAGATTTCTGCCTGCAAATTCAGAAGCCAATACGCCTTGCACATAACTAAAAGGCAAAGATGGGGTCTGATCTAAACAGCCCTGAAATTCTTCCACATATTCACGTGGAAATAATGACGGTGTGCTGGCAATAAACTGTCCGAGCTTGATATAAGTTGAACCGAGTGATTCAAAAGTTTCACGCATGAGCTTGGCGTTACTTGGTTTTTCTGTGGCGTATTTAAAGCCGGCTTTTGCTGCAATTACAGCCGTTTCCCCAACACGGGCAACTGAACGCAGACCATCTAACCAGATATTGTTTTTCATAATGTCAGCTTAGAATTAAATTGTAGTGAGTGTAGCAAAAAAATATGCGCTTGCAGGTTTATCTTGCCTGACAGATTGGACAATCTGTATCTTTTTCGAAAGCAAGCAAACGCTGTTTCATGCTTAAGCCATCCCAAAGCATCAGTTTCTGCTTCAGTGCTGTTTTGCCCAGTCCCAAATAGAGTAAAGCATGATGGGCTTGCAAGCTGGCCATCACATTCGGGGTTGTGGCTAATACGCCAGAATCGGCGCAGCGCAGGTTTTCATTAGCATGCTGTTCTTTGGGAAACAGACATTCATAGCAGGCAGATTCGCCTTCTACCATAAACAGCTGTCCCTGAAAACCAATCGCGGAAGCACTGATTAAAGGGACATTGAATTGCTTGCAGACTTGGTTAACCAGGTAACGCGAGGTGAAATTATCGCAGCCATCCAAAACCAGATCTTGCGCTGCAATGAATGCTTCTGCATTGCCCTCATCCAGTTTTACTGTTTGAGATTCAACACGGATATGCGGATTGATCTGCTGTAATCGCTTGGCCAGTATTTCAGCTTTATAGAAGCCAATATTTTCTTCTACATAGGCGATTTGCCGTTGCAAATTACTCATTTCAATGGTATCAGCATCAATTAAGGTGATTTTCCCCACACCTGCCCGAGCAAGCAGTTCAGCTGTGGTACAGCCAATTCCACCACAACCGACAATCAGGACATTGGCAAGTTTCAGTTTTTCCTGTGCTTCAATGTCCCAGCCCTCCAGCAGAATTTGACGGCTATAGAGATGCATTTCTTCATCAGTTAACTCTAGGTCCATATCTACATCAGTCACTTGCCAATCCCTATCCGTACAATCGCTTTATCTAAATTCAGCATGAATTATAGTTCAAAATAATGACTAAAGAAGACTAAATAAAAAAAGCACCCTTTCGGGTGCAAGAGCATGAAACTTTAAAAAACAAAAAAGGGTTTAACTGACTTTCTGGATTCCCTGCATGTTGGCAATTTCCTGCTGCTTGAGTAAATTGCGCTGAATTTTACCACTCGAGGTTTTAGGCAAGCCTTCGACAAATTCAATTTCTTTAGGATAGGCATGCTTCGATAAACGCGAACGGACATATTCCTGAAGTTTATGGCTTAACTCATCCGAAGCTGAGAATTGCGGTTTCAGCACCACAAAAGCTTTCACCACTTCGGTACGTTCCGGGTCTGGTTTGCCAATGACTGCAGACTCCAAGACTTCGGCACATTCCAGCAGCGTGCTTTCCACATCGAAAGGCCCCACACGATAGCCTGACGTTGTAATGACATCGTCTGCACGACCAATGAAATCTACACCTCCGAGTTCATTTAATTTCACCGTATCACCGGTTAAATAATAATGCCCAACAAATGATTTACGGTTATTGCCGCCATAACCTTTAAACCAGGTTAAAGGCGATTGGGAAAAGTCGATCGCCAAGGTGCCAATGCCGCCTTTTTCAACTTCTTCATGGTTTTGATTCAATACTGCAAAACGATGTCCCGGGTTGGCAAAACCTGCGGAACCGACTTTCTTTTCATGTTGCAAAGCATGATGGTTGGCAATCACCATGCCCAGTTCAGTCTGGCCATATTGATCATAAATATTGACATTCAGGTCATGATTAAACCAGTGAATCACTTCCGGGGTTAATGGCTCGCCTGCGCTACTGACCGCTCGTAAATGCTCTTTAATGGAAGGATCAAATTTTTCCTTGAATCCAAAGAACATCCGGAAAGCAGTTGGTGAACCGGTCAAATTGCTGACTTTATATTTCTTAATGATCTGCACGGCGTTATCTACACTAAAGGCACGTTCATCCATAATGATGCTGTGCCCCAGACTTAAAGGTCCGGTAATGCAATAATACAAGCCATACGCCCAACCCGGATCGGCCAGATTCCAGAAAGAGTCTTCTTCACGCAAATCCACCGCATGGATCATATAGCCTTTAAATGCCAGCAGCGCCTTTAAAGGAACCTGCACCGATTTTGCCAAACCTGTGGTACCTGAAGTGAACATCATCAGGAAATCATCTACAAAAGTCTGCATCACCGGTTCAAAAGATTCTGACTGCCCAGCCAGTTCTGTCCAGAAATCGGCGTCTAGGTGACTTGAAGCATCACCTGGATGGACTGTTAAAATATGCGGTACGGTCACACCGTTCAGTTTTGAGCGTTGTTCTGCATTGGTCACAATCAATTGGGTTTTGGCGGTATTGATCCGGTGCTCAATGGCTTTGGACTCAAAAGCAGTAAACAATGGCTGGTAAATTGCACCCATGCGCCAGGTGGCTAAAATGGTAATCAGCAGTTCAGGCGTACGCGGCAATAAACCGGCAATGCAATCCCCTGACTTTAAGCCAATCGAGCTGAAATAATTAGCCAGTTTTCCAGAGGCTTCTGCCAGCTGTTCAAATGTCCATTCCGCAGATTCGCCATTTTTGCCTTCCCAGATTAAAGCCGTTTTATTTAAACCGAGATAACGATCACAGCATTCCACATAGGCATTGACTGACTCGGCGGTACCGACCAGTTGCTCTGCAAGAAAATCATCAAAATTAAACTCTTGATATGCTTGTTGTAGTGTCTTCATGACGACCACCTCTCATCCGTTATTTTATAAGCAAAGCTCCTGCTTTGCTGATCCATTTTGCTTATTGTTCTTACTCTAAACATGCCAAACCTGATTCAGCATCTTTAAGCTTTTTTACTTCACATTTGACTTAGATAAACATGATTTCCAGGCTCCTGCAATTTCCTTATCCATCAGAAAATGTGCAGGATTTGAACACCGACTAAAGTCTAAAATTTAGCCATTTGAAGCTTTAGCCGGTTTAGATTTTAGTCACCTCGCGTGCAATGACCAGGCGTTGAATATCCGAAGCCCCTTCATAAATCTGGCTGACCCGTACATCGCGGTAAATCCGCTCTACCGGAAAATCCGACACATAGCCATAACCGCCATGAATCTGAATGGCATCGGAGCACACCCGCTCTGCTATGGTGGATGCGAACAGCTTGGCCATAGAGGCTTCTTTTAAACAAGGCAGCCCTGCATCTTTTAAGGTTGCCGCATGGAAAATCAGTTGCCGTGCCGCTTCAATCTGGGTGGCCATATCTGCCAGACGGAATGCGACCGCCTGATGCTGCACAATCTCTACCCCAAAAGCTTTGCGTTCATTGGCATATTCCACCGCAGCATCCAGTGCAGCACGCGCCATGCCGACGGATTGTGCTGCAATGCCGATACGACCGGATTCTAGGTTAGATAAAGCGATCTTGTAGCCTTCTCCTTCCTTGCCAAGTAGGTTTTCAGCAGGAATACGGCAATTTTCAAAAATGATGGTGGCGGTATCTGAGCAATGCTGTCCCATTTTTTCTTCCAGACGAGACACGATATAGCCTTCTGTGTCTGTAGGAACCAGGAAACAGGAAATGCCTTTTTTCCCGGCAGCTTTATCGGTCACGGCAAATACAATCGCCACTTGGGCATGTTTGCCTGTGGTAATAAACTGTTTGGTGCCATTCAATACCCATTCATCTCCATCACGTTCTGCCTTACATTCCAGTGCACCGGCATCGGAACCGGCTTGCGGTTCGGTAAGACAGAAACATCCAAGCCATTCACCTGTAGCCAGTTTGGTAAGATATTTCTGTTTCTGCTCTTCTGTACCATAACGCTGGGTAATGCCACACGGCAATGAATTTTGTACGCTGACAATGGTTGAAATCGCGCCATCACCTGCGGCAATTTCTTCCAAGGCAACGACTAAGGACACATAATCCAGACCTGCACCGCCCCATTGTTCAGACACAGTCATGCCCAAAGCACCCAGCTCACCCAGTTCTTTCAGTTCTTGTGCAGGAAATTGCGCAGTTTTATCACGTTCTGCCGCAGTTGGTTTCAGTTTGTTTTGCGAATAATTGCGCAACATGTCCTGAACCATCTTTTGTTCGTCATTTAAAATCATTGAGCTTCCCTCTCATGTTTCACATTCAGTTTTTAAAATTCTTTATTTATAAAAATTTAAGAAATATTTGATACACGACAATCCCATTCGCAACCTGACATACATCTAAAAGATAATGTTTCTGCGAGACAAGGGACTGTAATTTTGATTAAACAGGTTTTGCGAATGGGGATGGTTTTGCCTACTTTTCCCGAAAGAAAAGTAGGTCGAACCGAAGGTTAAACAGAGTTTTATTACATATTGAAAAGACTCCATCATGCCGCCGCAATTATCAATAATTACTTAGGCTGCATACGTATCGCGCCATCCAGACGAATCACTTCACCATTCAAATACGTATTTTCAAAAATATGCCCAACCAGATGTGCAAACTCTTCCGGTTTCGCCAAACGCGATGGAAACGGCACCATTTGTCCCAAAGCATCCTGCACATTCTGCGGCATGGCTTTCAGCATCGGCGTTTCCATAATGCCTGGTGCAATAGTCATCACACGAATCGCCTCACGTGCCAGCTCACGTGCCAACGGTAAAGTCATAGATACCACAGCACCTTTAGAAGCAGCATAAGCCGCTTGCCCGAGCTGTCCTTCAAATGCAGCCACTGAAGCGGTATTAACAATGACACCGCGCTCTTCTTCACCTGCCTGCAATTGATATTTCGCCATCAAACTTGCCGCAAAACGGATCATGTTAAAGGTGCCACTGACATTAATATTCAGTACTTTCTGGAACATGCCCAAATCATGAATGCCATCACGACCCAGTACTTTGGCAGACGGTGCAATTCCTGCGCAGTTCACCAGGCCATTTAACTGACCATACTGCTGTTCAATATTTTCAAAGAAGACTTTGACTGCATGCTCATCGGTCACATCCAGTTTTACAAAGACCGAATGTTCGCCCAAACGCTGCTGCATTTCCTGACCCAGTTCCTGGTTCATATCCACCATAATCACCTGAGCACCCTGACCCACCAGATAAGTGGCTGTGGCTGCACCCAAACCCGATGCACCGCCTGTCACGACAAATACTTTTCCTTGAATTTTCATTTTCTGTTCCTGTTAATTCTTTGAATAAACACTCGACTTAAGATGCAGAGTAAATGCAGTTCAGCTAGAGTACAATTTCCAAACCTTGCATCCTTTATGATGGATTTGGACAATCCAGATCACGGCAGCAAAAATACGGAATACGGATATCTGTACATGAATGAACAAGAGCTAAATTACAGTAAAGGTACAATCTCGATCAGTCTGGTGCATGAAGCGCTTTTATCTGCCCAACATCAGGGATTAAACACACAAAACATCCTGATCAAATCCGGTATTCCTGTTGAGCTGCTGCACTCCAGTAAAGCCCGTGTATCTGTTTCTCAATATGCCCAGCTCTGGACCGAACTGGCCGATGCCATGAACGACGAATTTTTTGGGATGGACAGCCACCCCATGCGTCGCGGCAGTTTTAAACTGTTATCCCAATCGGTCATGCATGCCGAAACCCTGGAAAAAGCCTTACAGCAAATTTTGCAGTTTTTAAATCTGGTTCTGGATGATTTTATCAGTCAATTATTTGTACAGGAAAACTATGCCTATATTGTGATTTATGAAAAGAAACAGACCAAAAGAATGTTTAGCTATGCCACCTATTTAATGCTGATTCATGCTTTGATGTGCTGGCTCAGCGGACAAAGGGTTTTACTCAACCAGATTCAGCTCAAATGTGATGCACCGCTGGATGATCAGGACTATAAAGTCCGCTTTTGTGAAAACATTCAATACAATAGCAATGAAAACTATATCCAGTTCGATGCCAATTATTTAAATATTCAAATTAAACAAGATAAACAGTCCTGGTATCAATTTATCAGGCAGACCCCGCACAACCTTTTGATCCGTTTTAAAAATCCGCATGCCATTAGTTCTCAAATCCGTAAACATTTAATGAATGTTCCACCTGCCGAATGGCTTGAACTTAATGAAATTGCCCAGCGTTTAAATATGTCTGATGCCACGATGCAACGACGTTTAAAAAGCGAAGGCGTCAGTTATCAACAGCTGAAAAATGATATCCGACGTGATACAGCCATTGAATTCCTGACTAAAACTGAAAAAACCTTGCAGGAAATTAGCGATGAATTAAGTTTTCACGATCCAAGTGCATTTCATCGTGCTTTCAAGAAATGGACGGGTGTCAGCCCAGGTGCTTATCGCCAAAACAAGGATCTATGAATTAATCTAATTAATAAAACAGTGTTTCCTTTCTCATGATTTAATAATTCTTTGCTTTTCATGAGTTTAAAAAATTGATCTATTTTTCGTCGGAATTTATTTGCAAAAAGTGACAAAATAGATTATTTTTCAACCAATTTAAAGGCATATCTTTATGTCTTTCTGCTGTACTCTCCCTGTTAAATCACCTTATATTAAAGGTTCTGACATGCTTAAGATGATTGATGTACTAGAGCAAAGCCTGGTGCAAAATTTTACTCATTCTCTCAACTCTCACACCGGTCAATTTGATGAGTTATTCAAGCAAGGCATTTTAAATACTTCTGATTCTGCACTTCAAAATGTAGTGGTCAATTTCTTCAATCGTGCAGATGCGATTGAAGCAGCGAAAGCACTGGATATCAGTGCTGAACGCATTGCCGCGCTGCAATCCGCTACAGCATTAAAGGATGATCAATATGTTGCAGATACGGCAAAAATTGTGGCGCTTTGTTTAGCCCTTGAAACCGATGCTCTGGCACAGGTTGAAGTTTCAGACTGCTTACAAGATTATCCGATGTAATCTTGCAGAATACAAAAAACGGCTTTTAGGAGCCGTTTTTAATGCCTATTATTCCTCAATCTTTAACCTGCATGAATATCCATGCTTCAATCTTGAACAACTTGCTGCGGTCCTGGGACTAATTCTGATCTTTTTTGTTTGTGTACCTGTTTAAGTTTTCCGGTGTAATATCTTCTTGGAAAAACAGAGCTCCATCATCGTTCAACCGCATTAAAATGTCAGGATCATTCACATCTCCAACGAGTCATCAATTTATCGGTATTTTTATTATTTCAGCTGTCTCCGCCTAGAACTATTTGTCATTACATTGAAATGACCATGCAATAACAAAAATCTTTTACACCTTAAACTTTTCTTTATTTCCTTTTATTCATGTTGATGTATGTTTTTTATATAAAATGAAAAAATAGAAATATTAAAAATAAATTTAATTACATTTCAAAAACTTAATATAAATTCATCAGCATATCTGGAATTAAGATAATTTTATAAAAATTACTTTTTTGTCTTCTGTCTTCACTCACTGGCACTATTCGCCGCATCTCATTCAAATCATTTAATTGGGGCGTTTATGCAAAATTCCGGCTTTAAAACCAAAATACTCACAGCGATCGCATTCGGCTTGGTCAGTCAATATAGCCTGGCAGCCCTCCCGGATACACTGAAGCTCGATTATGCCTATTACACTCCGACCAGTTTGGTCGTTAAAGAGCAGAAATTATTGGAAAAGGCTTTACCCAATACCCAGATTAAATGGGTATTTAGCCAAGGCAGTAACCGTTCACTCGAGTATTTAAATAGTGGCAGTGTGGATTTTTCCTCTACGGCAGGCTTGGCTGCTGTACTCAGCCGTGCCAATGGTAGCCCGATTAAAACCGTTTATATCCAGAGTCAGCCTGAATGGACGGCTTTATTGGTCGCAAAAAATTCTCCAATTAAAAGCCTAAAAGATTTAAAAGGGAAAAAAATTGCCGCCACCAAAGGTACAGACCCTTTCCTGTTTACTCTGCAAGCACTGGAAACTGCGGGTTTGAATAAAAAGGATGTTCAGCTTGTCCATCTGCAACATCCGGATGGTAAAACCGCACTTGAACGTGGACAAGTCGATGCATGGGCCGGTTTAGATCCGCTGATGGCTTCTGCTCAAGTGCAGTCAGGTGCAAAATTGCTGTATCGAAATGTCGGTTTTAATAGTTATAGCGTATTAAGCACCAAGGAACAATTTGCCAGCCAAAGTCCGGAAGCGATTGAAGCGGTCATTAAAGCCTATGAACAGGCACGTAAATGGGCCAAAGCCAATCCTGCTAAACTGGCCGAATTGCTGGCACGTGAATCGAAACTGCCTATTGCTGTAGCCAAACTGCAACTCAGCCGTACCAATTTTGAACAAAACATCCCAACAGTCAAACATATCAATGCATTGAAAAAATCTGGAACCATTTTGACTGAAGAGGATTTGGTGCGTAAAGGAACCAATGTCAATCAGGTGATTGATCAGCTGTTTGATGCCAAATATGCGAACAAGGTTGTGAAAAAATAATGAGTTCGTCTCTAACAACGAATAAATCACCGATTCAACCTGAAGTTGATAAAGTCCCAGCGCTTGGCTTGCTTAAGTTATTAAGCAAGCTGAAGGGCTTGGTCATCCCAGTTTTTGCGTTAATCCTGTGTGAAGTATTCGTGAGAAATGGGGTGATTGAACCTTACCTGCTTCCTGCCCCAAGCAGCTTATGGCAGTCACTCCTGGAACTGTCTTCAGGCGATTTGTGGCTACATATCTGGACCAGTACCTGGCGGGTATTTCTTGGTTTCTTTATCGGTAGCGGACTTGCACTGATTTTCGCAATTTTTGTAGGTTTAAATAAACAGGCGGAAGAATTTCTAGAACCTTCTTTTTCAGCGATTAAGTCGATTCCAAGCCTGGCCTGGATTCCACTATTATTGTTGTGGTTAGGCATTGATGAAGCCTCTAAAATTATCCTGATTGCCATCGGTGCATTTTTCCCGACCTATACCAATACCGTTGCCGCCATTCACGGCGTAGACCGCAAGCTAATTGAAGTGGCGCAAGTCTATCGGTTGAAATACTTTCAACAGATTAAGGAGATTGTACTTCCTGCAGCATCCCCGGGTATTTTAACCGGTCTACGCAACAGCCTGAGCTTGTCCTGGATGTTTATGATTGCAGCTGAACTGATTGCCGCAACCCAAGGGATCGGTTATTTGCTCAGTGATGGCCGGGAAACCTCCCGACCCGACATTGTGATTATTGCCATTATCTTACTGGCCATTTTAGGCAAAATGACCGATAGCTTAATGAAAATTGCTGAAAGCTGGCTGTTACGCTGGCGTGATGTGGTCAAAAAATAAAGCGCATGCTGCGCTTTATTTTTTATCTTTTTTAAGATTAATGTGGCCACTGCCCTAAAGTCACACGGTCATTACCGCCATAGTCTTTTACGGTACGCACCTGCTTATAACCGGCTTGAGTAAAGATATGCCGTACCGCATCCCCCTGATCATAACCATGTTCCAGCACCACCCAGCCATTGACGGTTAAATGCTTTTTGCCTTGTACGATAATCTGCTCCAAATCTGCCAGACCTTGTTTGTCTGCCACCAAAGCACGCTCCGGTTCAGTCGCCAGATCCTGCATATGGATATCCTCCGCATCGATATACGGCGGATTGGAAACAATGACATCAAAGAACTCACGTCCCAAAGGTTTAAACCAGGAACCACAGACAAAGCGCACATGTTCAAGGTCATGCTTTTCGGCATTAAACTGAGCAACTTCTAGAGTCGGTGCATAAATATCGGTTGCCGTAATAGACCAATCTGGACGTTCGCTGGCAAGAGATAAAGCAATGGCTCCGGTTCCAGTACCTAAATCGACAATTCGGGCATCTTCAGGCAAGTCAAGTTTCAGTACCGTTTCCACCAGTACTTCTGTATCTGGACGTGGCACCAAGGTATCTTTAGTGACTTTTAAATCCAGTGTCCAGAATGGCTGTGACCCCGTGACATAAGCCAGGGGTTCACCTGCTGCAATACGTGCCAGGCCATTACGATATGCCTGTTCTTGCTCTGCTGTTAATTCCAGAGTTTTTTTCAACGGCAAATCAAAAGCATCTATTTGGGTAATGTGCTCAAGCAACCAGGCATTTTCCTGGCGTTCATAACTTTCTGCATCACCACGTAAGGCCAAGGCCTGTGCAATATTCATTAGCCACCATTCTGCTGTGCAAGAAGTGCCAGCTGGTCGGCCTGATATTCACGATGCAAGCTGTCCAGCAATTCGGTCAAATCACCTTCCATAACGGCATCCAGCTTATATAAGGTCAGGTTAATACGATGATCGGTCATGCGGCCTTGCGGATAGTTATAGGTACGGATACGTTCCGAACGGTCGCCCGAACCGACCAGATCACGGCGCATTTCCGAGGTTGCCGCATCGGCTGCCGCACGTTTGGCATTTTCCAGGCGTGAAACCAGCAGTGCCATGGCTTTGGCCTTGTTCTTATGCTGTGAACGTTCATCCTGACATTCCACCACCGTACCGGTTGGAATGTGGGTAATACGGACTGCCGAATCGGTTTTGTTAATGTGCTGACCACCGGCACCGGATGCACGGTAAGTATCAATACGCAAGTCTGCCGGGTTAATCTCTACCGAGGTATCGACATCGACTTCAGGCAAAATGGCCACCGTACAGGCTGAGGTATGCACACGGCCTTGTGATTCGGTTGCAGGAACGCGCTGTACGCGGTGAGCACCACTTTCAAATTTCAGGCGACCATATACCCCTTCACCATTAATCAGGCAGATGACTTCTTTATAACCGCCATGCTCCCCTTCATTTTCAGACAGGATTTCTATGCGCCAGCCTTGGCTTTCTGCATATTTGCTATACATGCGGAATAAGTCACCCGAGAAAATTGCAGCTTCATCGCCACCGGTTCCAGCACGAATTTCAAGATAGGCAGAGTTGGCATCATTTGGATCTTTCGGAATCATCAGGATATTTAAGTCTGCTTCCAGTTGCTCCAGCAGCGCCTTATTGTCTTTTATTTCTTCCTGCGCCATTTCCTTAAAGTCAGGATCGCTTAACATGGCTTCAGCAGTTTGTATATCTTCTTCTGCCTGACGGAATTTGCTCCAGACTTCAGTAATTTCAGATAAATCACTATGCTCACGAGACAATTGGCGGAAGCGTTTGTTATCTGAAATCACTTCAACGTCGGCAAGTAATGCGTTTAATTCTTCGTGACGGTCAGAAAGTTGATCTAATCGTAAACGTAACGATTCTTTCATTTTGCTAAATATCTCAATACAAAGGCTATCTCCATGCCTTATAGGACATAGAGCAGCTCAAAAAAATTGTGCCTAGTGTAACGATTCTAAGGGTTAAATGACATAGATATTGTGGGGACAAAACCACATATAAAAAGGGATTGGTTCACGATGAAACATCAAATCACGTCGGTTTTACGCAGATTTGCCTGATAAACGTGCGTTTTATGAGCAATTTCCAACTTTGTTAAAGAAACTTTACAAAGCAGACACTAAACGCCACAACTCTAGTTGATCCTCTCCACATTGTTGGAAAAAATTTTTGTTACATTTGCCGACATCGAAAGAACTTACTTACAACGTTCACTTTTGGACATGGAGTTAACTATGAAATTTAATGCATTATTACTCAGCGCAACAATGGCAACTGCATCAATGTTTACCGTTTCTGCTCATGCCGACAACTCTACTCGTATTGCGGCAACCTCTGCATTAGGTAGCGTAGCAGGTACCGCAATTGGCAAACAAATGGGCGGCAATACCGGTGCAATGATTGGCTCTGCTATTGGTGGTGCGGGTGGTGCAGCAGTTTCTGCAGACCGACGCAATCGTACCGGTGCTGCCATCGGTGGCGGCCTAGGTGGTGTAGGCGGTTATGCAGTCGGTAAAAACATGGGTGGAACGACGGGTGGCTATATCGGTTCTGCACTAGGTGCTGCAGGTGGTTCGGTTCTGGGTAAAAAAGTATCGGAAGACCGTCGTGCTGACCAACGCAAATACAAAAAACATTCTAAAAAATATTATCGCAGCCACCGTTAATGCACGAGCTGCACATAGTAAAAAAGCACCTTCGGGTGCTTTTTTACTTTTATTTGCCTTATCCGCTGTTAATTTTGGATAAATTTGGCAGAAAAAAACACACACCTTTAACACGCCATTCATCTTCAATGCCAGGTCTTGTTCTATTCTTATTTCAAGAGATAACAAACGCTTTCCACTGGAGTCTACCATGAAATTTAATTCAGTTTTATTTGCTACAGTCATTGCCACTTCTGCTATTGCGACCACAAGCACTTATGCAGGCAATACGACCAATGTTGCTTTAACTTCTGCACTTGGTAGTGTTGTAGGAACAGCGGTAGGTAAACAAATGGGCGGTAACACTGGTGCAATGATTGGTTCTGTCATTGGTGGTGCGGGCGGTGCTGCGGTTTCAGCAAATAAACGTGACCGTACTGGCGCTGCAATCGGGGCTGGTTTAGGTGGCGTAGGCGGTTATACCCTCGGTAAAAACATGGGTGGTTCTACGGGTGGCTATATCGGTTCTGCCTTAGGTGCTGCAGGTGGCTCGGTACTGGGAAAAAAAGTTTCAGAAGACCGCCGTTATGATGACCGTTATGATCGCCGTTATAATAGCTATGACAACCGTCGTTACAGTCGCCGTTAATTCGCCATTAATGATCGAACTCTTTAAAGCACCTTCGGGTGCTTTTTATTATTCATATTAATTATGAACAAATCTGGAAGATAAAAAATACAAATAATCAACAACTCATCCATTTTCATTTCTAAATCTTTGCTTACATTTAACTCAAGAAATAACAAAAGCCTCCAAAAGGAGTTTTGCCATGAAATTTAATTCCATCATTCTTGCTGCTGTAGTGACTTCATCTGCTTTAACCATGACTACAGCCTATGCAGGCAATACAACAAATACAGCCTTAACTTCTGCCCTAGGCGGTGTCGTAGGTGCCGCAGTGGGTAAACAAATGGGTGGCACCACTGGTGCAATGATCGGTTCTGCAATCGGTGGTGGTGCAGGTGCAGGTGTGGCTGCCAACAAACGTGACCGTACGGGTGCCGTAATTGGCGGTGCTTTGGGCGGTGCTGGCGGTTATACCGTAGGTAAAAATATGGGTGGTACCAACGGCGGCTATATCGGTGCTGGCTTAGGTTCTGCCGGTGGTGCAGTACTGGGTAAAAAAGTAAGCGAAGACCGTCGCTACGATGACCGTTATGATCGTGATGAGCGTCGTTATAATGATCGCTATGATCGCCGTTATGACAGCTACCGTTACAGTGACCGCCATGACAATGGTCGTCACTTAGGTTGGTACAAAAACGGTAAACGTTAATTCATCGCGATATCAAATGACATTAAAGCACCTTCGGGTGCTTTTTTCATACTTGTACTTCACCTAAACATATTTACACAACATTTATATCGAAAAAAAACGATATACAAATCCGGTCAGGCAACGTATGCTTTTCTTTGCCTTGATATCAGAGAAAACAAATGCGTTCTTTAAAAGATACCCAATTTTCAATTCTCGAACTTGCTCCTGTTCGGGATGATAAAAGCATTCAATTTTCACTCCATCATGCATTGGCACTGGCACAAAAAGCGGAACTGTTAGGTTATCGCCGCTTGTGGCTGGCAGAACATCATAATATGGATGGTATTGCCAGTTCAGCCACTGCCGTATTACTGGGTTATATCCTCGCCAATACCCACACTTTAACGGTGGGTTCAGGCGGCATCATGTTACCGAACCACGCCCCTCTGTTGGTTGCAGAACAATTTGGTACCTTGGCTACCCTGTATCCGAATCGTGTTGAACTCGGTCTGGGACGTGCGCCAGGTACCGACCAGGTCACCATGCGTGCCTTGCGTCGTGGTCGCCAGGAAACTGAAGACCAGTTTCCGCAAGATGTGCTGGAAATTCTGCAATATTTTAAAGCGCCTGTTCCACATCAACGTATCGTTGCCACACCTGGACAGAATACGCATGTTCCGGTCTGGTTACTCGGTTCAAGTTTATTCAGTGCACAGCTGGCCGCAAAATTGGGACTTCCCTATTCTTTTGCATCACATTTTGCACCACGTATGCTGGATCAAGCCATCAAGCTTTATCGGGAAAACTTTGAACCCTCTGAATATCTGGATCGGCCTTATGTTTCAATGGGTGTTCCTACGGTGGTGGCCCAAACAGATGCAGAAGCGGAATATCTGGCAACCAGTGCCTACCAGCGTGTTTTGGGCTTAATGCGCGGCCAAAGCTTGAAACTGAAAGCACCGGTTAAAACCATGGAAGGACTTTGGTCACCCGCAGAAAAAATGTCGGTCGATAATTTCTATGCCATGGCACAAATTGGCTCTCCTGAAACGGTCAAAGCCGGTTTAGAAAAGCTGTTAGAGAAATATAATGTAGATGAATTTATCTTTACCTGTGACATCTATGACACAGATAAACGAATTGAAAACTTTGAATTATTGATGAATATTAAAAATTCTTAATACTTTCTTAGATGAGCATTTAAAATAGCATCTTATTGAGGTGCTATTTTTTATCTCCAATGCCCATTCTGTTTATCATTTAATCGACTTTTGCCGACAAGATAAAACTGCACTTACGCGCTTGGTTCGCATAGACATCATTATATAAAACAATACATTTTAATGATAAAATCTGGCCCCTAATGATACGTCTTTATTTTTTATTATCAAATAGTTGAACAAATTAACGTAATAAATCAGCAGCCTAAATGATTAACAAAAATGCTCATATTATTTTAAGCACTTAGGCAAATTACATTGCCAGTCTTTCTCATACACTTGTAGCGAAATAATGATTTTACAGGTGTGCAGGATGGCTTCAATCGACTTGGAAAAAATGCTGGATAAAGTCAAAAATACCCAATGGACTTTATCTGATATTGACTGGGATGCCCCAGGAAAGGAATTGATCACCGCTGAACAATGGCCAAATCTTAAAGAATTTATGGCCGATTTAATGTGGATTGAGCATGTCGGTGCACGCGCATTTGCAGCAATGTCAAAAAAGGCGCCCAATCCTGTATTGGCAGAAATGTATGCCATTTTTCATGCTGAAGAACAACGGCATGCCAACGCAGAAATGGCACTCATGAAACGCTGGGACATGCTCGAACATGACATACCCAAGCCCAATAAAAATCTGCGTCTGATTATTCAATGGCTAGATCGCTATGCAGATGATATGCCCTTCTATATCTTGGGTGCCGTCATTCCAATGCTGGAAGTTGCCCTGGATGGCGCTTTATGTACTTTTTTGCTGGACAGCGTCGATGATCCGGTTTGTCACCAGGCATTTAAATTGATCAATGGCGATGAAGCACGTCATCTTGGTGTGGGTTTTAGTGTCATGGAAGCCCAAGGCTATAATAAAACCTTGATTCAACTTGCCCAGATGGCTGCCCGAGCCATAGACCCTCGCATACTGCTCGGTATTTTGGCTTATTTACCGCTCATCAATAAAATGCGTGACAATGTGATCAAACTGGGGCTTGCAGAGGAAAAACTCTATGCCGCAATGAGCAAATTTTCCAGAATTGGCGGCCGAACTGCTGCGGGTCGCCGTAATCCCTGGTATCAGATTATCCAGTTCCATGCCTACAAGGTAATCGACCGCAAACAGAAATGGTTTCATATTCCTGTTGATGCCATGGTGACGATGACTGACAAGATTCCAGAAAAATCTTTACCTAAAGTTCCATCTTGGATATACCAGTTAACTACAGAACCAACTGCAACAAAGTAAAAAATAAGAAAGGATATAAAAATGGTTAACAAGAAAAAGAATCCACAGGATGGGTTCTTTCAGAATTCACCCGATTTTTTTCAGAAATTTCAGGGAAAAATCGTCGCTTCTGAAGATATTAAAAACTTTGATTTTACAGATTTAAATGTGGCTGTGGTTGGGGGCAATCAAATGACAGTCATGCACCTGGAACAGATCTGTAATACTGCAAAATTTGTAAAAGTATTTCAAATTACGCCACTTTTTATCTTGCCTCAAACTGAAAAAGGCATTCACAAACTGCTTTCGCATCCTTTAATTATTAAAAATCGCCGCTTATTTAATACCCGCATCAAATCTTTACTGGCTATTCGCTATCTGGAGTCGCAAGTTCAGGATACCTGGTTAAAACGCCAGCTGATGCCCAACTCAGCATCTGGGAACAAGGTTTTTCTGAAATCGGATCGTTATTACACTGCGCTGCAACGGGAGAATTGCAAGCTGATTACCTGGCCTGTGGTAAAAATCACTGAACATGCTGTACAAAGCATGGAAGGTGTTGAACATCTAGTGAATGTCATCATTACTACCTATTGAGGGTGGCAATATAAAAAGAGGCATATCAGCCTCTTTTCATTCTGTTTATTTTACTATGCCAATGTATTGATAATGATTTTTAGTCTTTTGATAACGCAAATAACTGGATGTTAATTCACCAGATGGCTTAATGACTAAAATATCAATATTTTTAAGATCATTCGCAACACGAATATAGTGCCGATTCATATCGAAAGGCTGAATATGCTTCGGATAATAATTGCAGTCATAATCGACATCGATATGGTTCATGGTTTGAGTTCTGGTTTTAAACACATCGGCAGCTTGATATTTCGCATTTCTAATTTGTGCCGCCTGAATATCGTATGCGCCTACACAACTGCTGCCAATATAGGTACTTGATATAAAATAAGTGGGGACTTTATTCAGCTCGGTTTGCTGAATGAATCGTATAAATCCCCCATCATTCACCGCCTGAGTAACGACTTTATTGCCCTGTTTAAACTGCACATAGGATTCAAATTCACGCATCGTACCGCCAGATGAAATATCAAATGTATAAAATTTCAGCTTTCGGTCAGGGCTATAATTCACAAAAACCATGTTTTTGCTGGTTAATTTTTTAAAATCATAAGCAAAACTTTGCGGATTCTGTTCAATAAATGCAGCAATTTTCGAAGCCACTTCCTGATTCACAGCCTCCATTTCATAGCGATCAGTTAAACGGATTTGAGCATATCGCTTGACCATTTGAGTTTCAAAATCAGTCAGCGGTTCTGCCAAAGCATGCGTACCTATCAGACTAAATCCAACAAAACCAAGAGCAATTTCATTTATTTTTAATAGTTTATTCATATAATTAAGCTCTTTATTTTCGATTATAAAAAATGGAGTTAAATTGGTATTTAACTCCATTTTCAAATTAGCCAATACGACGTTTTAAACCTGTCATCTGTAAGACACGGGTTGAAATTTCTTCAATCGACATTTCAGAAACGTTCAGATATTTAATCCCTTCTGAAATATAAATGCCTTCTACGGCACGCAGTTCCATCTGGCATTGATTAAAACTTGCATAACGGCTATTGGCTTTACGTTCGCTCCGAATCGCTACAAGTCGGTCTGCATCAATCATCAAGCCAAACAGCTTATGCTTGTGTGCCTTTAATACTGCAGGTAAACGGTTATCATCCAGGTCTTCTTCGGTCAGCGGATAATTTGCCACACGAATTCCAAACTGTAATGACAGATAAATTGAAGTCGGTGTTTTACCAGAACGGGAAACCCCAATCAGGATCAGATCGGCCTTGTCATAATGACGCGTGCGTGCGCCATCATCGTTATCCAAGGCAAAATGTACCGCATCAATACGTGCTTTATAAGACTCAGAATCGGTCACGGCATGGGTTTGTCCGACTAAAGTCGTAGGCGCAGTACCCAAAACTTCCGACAATTTACCAATAAGACCTTCAAAAACATCAAGATTTACTGCATTTGCGGTATTGATAATATCACGCACATACGGGTCTACTAGGGTATCAAACACCAAAGGTTGTTGCCCGTCCTGATCGGCACGCTGGTTGATTTCAGCCACCACATTCATCGCAGCTTCTTCTGAGGTGATATAAGGAATAATATGAATGTCAAAATCTACATGAGGAAACTGTGCTAACAGTGAATGTCCAAGGGTTTCAGCAGTAATTGCAGTCCCATCGGAGATAAAAAACACACTGCGCTTAATCTGTTTACCTTCTGACATTAAAATTCTCCTTAAATATTTGTCTAAGTGCTGTAAAATCTTTATAGTAAACCGATCTTACATGAGTGTCGCCGAGTAAATCAAAAAGCTGGGCGATTTGTTATAATTTCATGCCAAGATAGTGATTAATACTGCATAAGTGGAGTAACAACTTTGGAAGCGCGCGTAATTGGTCTAGAAAAATTAGGGAAACACGACGTTGAACTCGTTGGTGGGAAAAACTCATCACTGGGTGAAATGATCAGCCATTTGTCTAATGCTGGTGTATCAGTACCGGGTGGTTTTGCAACCACAGCTGCTGCGTATCGTGAATTCCTCGAGCAAAGTGGCCTAAACGCTAAAATCAACGCCGAGCTTGCAGCGCTTAATGTTGATGACGTAAAAGCTCTGGCAGAAACAGGCGCAAAAATCCGTCAATGGATTGTCGAAACTCCGCTTACAGCAGAACTCGAAAAGGAAATTCGCGAATCTTTCGCTGCTCTTTCAAACGGCAACCCTGACATCGCGGTTGCCGTTCGTTCATCTGCAACAGCAGAAGACTTACCAGATGCATCATTTGCAGGACAACAAGAAACCTTCCTGAACATCCGTGGCATCGACAACGTTCTTGTCGCCATTAAGGAAGTATTTGCTTCACTTTATAACGACCGCGCAATTTCTTACCGTGTACACCAAAACTTTGCTCACGACATCGTAGCGTTGTCAGCTGGCGTGCAACGCATGGTCCGCTCTGAAACTGGTGCAGCTGGTGTAATGTTCACACTGGACACAGAATCTGGTTTCCGTGATGCAGTGTTTATTACCGCTTCTTATGGCTTGGGTGAAATGGTCGTTCAAGGTGCAGTTAACCCTGACGAATTCTATATTTCCAAACCGCTTCTTAAAAACGGCAAACATTCTATCCTGCGCCGCAACCTGGGCTCTAAACACCAAAAAATGATTTATGGTGAAGAAGGTGCAGCAGGCAAATCTGTCGTTGTTGTCGATGTTGAAAAACAAGAGCGTCAACAATTTGCTTTAAATGATCATGAACTGCAAGAACTTGCAAAACAGGCTTTGATCATTGAAGAACATTACGGTGCTCCAATGGACATCGAATGGGCCAAAGATGGTGATGACGGTCAGCTTTATATCGTTCAGGCACGTCCAGAAACCGTAAAAAGCCGTGAAAATGTCGGCACTATGGAACGCTACCTGTTAAAACAAAAAGGGACTGTAGTCTGTGAAGGCCGTTCAATCGGTCAACGTATCGGTTCTGGTAAAGTCCGCATCGTCACTTCGATTAAAGAAATGGACAAAGTTCAAGACGGTGATGTGCTTGTATCTGACATGACTGACCCGGATTGGGAACCAGTGATGAAACGTGCTGCTGCCATTGTCACTAACCGTGGTGGCCGTACCTGTCACGCTGCCATCATTGCACGTGAACTGGGTGTTCCAGCGATTGTAGGTTGTGGTAATGCAACTGAAGTCCTTACTGATGGTCAGGAAGTAACAGTTTCTTGTGCTGAAGGTGATACAGGCTTTATCTATGAAGGTGCTTTAGATTTCGAAGTTCAACGAAACTCTATCGAATCTATGCCTGCGCTTCCATTTAAAGTCATGATGAACGTGGGTAACCCTGACCGTGCATTTGACTTTGCGCAAATTCCAAACGCAGGTATTGGTCTGGCACGTCTTGAATTCATCATCAACCGTATGATTGGCGTGCATCCTAAAGCATTGCTCAACATTGACAGCCTTCCACGCGAAACTCGCGCAGCTGTAATGGCACGTACTGCAGGTTACGCTTCTCCAATCGAGTTCTATGTCGAAAAACTGGTTGAAGGTATTTCTACCCTTGCTGCTGCATTCGCTGACAAACCAGTGATCGTGCGTATGTCTGACTTTAAGTCAAACGAATATGCCAACCTGATCGGTGGTAAGTTATATGAGCCGGAAGAAGAAAACCCAATGCTTGGCTTCCGTGGTGCAAGCCGCTACGTTTCTGACAACTTCCGTGACTGCTTCGAGCTTGAATGCCGTGCGTTGAAAAAAGTTCGTGACGAAATGGGCTTAACCAACATTCAAATCATGATTCCATTCGTACGTACAGTAAACGAAGCGAAACGTGTCATTGAATTATTGGCACTGAATGGTCTTAAACGCGGTGAAAATGGTCTGAAAGTGATCATGATGTGCGAGTTGCCAACCAACGCATTGTTAGCTGAACAGTTCCTTGAGCACTTCGATGGTTTCTCTATCGGTTCTAACGACTTAACTCAGTTAACGCTTGGTCTAGACCGTGACTCTGGTATCGTTTCACATCTATTTGATGAACGCGACCCAGCGGTTAAAGCCCTTCTTTCTATGGCAATCCATGCATGCCGTAAAGCCGGCAAATATGTAGGTATTTGTGGTCAAGGCCCTTCTGACCACCCTGACCTGGCTAAATGGTTGATGGAACAAGGTATTGAGTCTGTTTCTTTAAACCCGGACTCTGTTTTAGACACTTGGTTCTTCCTTGCAGAAGAAAAAGCTCAACAAGCGTAATAAAACATGTTAAAAAAGACCCATTCGTGGGTCTTTTTTTTCTTCTACGATTTTTATATTTTTAGATTTATTTTGAGAATTGAGTTTTATGCAAATTTACTTGGCGAGAAATAATCAACAAGCCGGTCCCTACACCTTAGAGCAGCTTAATCAAATGCTCGCTAGCCAACAAGTGCTGCTTACAGATTTGGCTTGGCATCAAGGCATGACCGAATGGAAGGCTTTAGGTGAATTAACCCAAGGTAAACTTGTATATACACCTGAAGGCTATACTGCACCTACGGCTTTTCCAGAACACAATCCTTCACAGAATGCAGCTATTCGTAAAGTTCAGGTGGGAAAAAAAGCCACTGCCCAACAGGAACTTGCTTCAATTTCAACCCGTATTTTGGCAAAAATTATTGACTTGCTACTCTGGCTACCTGCCGCCGCAATTCCGTCATTTTTCCTGAAACCGGAGCAATTTAACCAGTTGTCCGAGATCCAGCAAAAAATGCAGACGGCCGAGACTTCTACTCAAGCCATGCAATTACAACAGGAATTATTTACCCTTATTCCCCCTGAAGCCTGGCAGACCATGTTTATTTACCTCATCATCATGCTAGGTATACAGGCATTCATGTTGGCAAAATCCGGGCAAAGCATCGGTAAAAAACTGACTAAAATTAAAATTGTAGATGCTGACAGTGGTGAAAAAGTCAGCCTGATGCGTGCTTTCACTTTACGCAGCTTTATTTTTATCGTATTAAATTTGCTCTTTATGCCATTTATTACAATTATTGATCATGTTTTTGCACTTGGCGAAAAGCGCCAAACCTTGCATGATAAATTAGCTAAAACCAAAGTGGTCAAACAGTAACCACTCAATTCAACAGGGATTGTTTTATATCCCTGTTTTTCCCCATAATATTGATATTAAAATAAAATTCATATAATTAAAGTTCAATTCCGACTAAAAAAATCAGTTTTTATAACAGGTATTTAAAGCCACTTTACATATAGCTTAGTTTCTCGATATAAGGCATAATGCCCTACAACGTAGCGGTGTCTCATGATTGGGAAGGATTTTCTATGTTTAGAATGTCTAAGCGAAAATAAAACATTTCCAATCATGCGACACTTTAATCGCTATCCCATATTAAATTAGGGAATGGGACTCTTCACCGAGGTTGTAAAATGAGACAAACAATTTTAGCTGTATTGTCTTTATCTGCGATGGCTGCACTCTTGACTGGGTGTGGTGGTGATATGGTACTTCTGAACTCTAAAGGTCCAGTTGCTGAAGGTCAATCAAACCTCATGTTGACTGCGATTTACTTAATGCTATTGGTGGTTATTCCATCAGCGATTATGGCATTATGGTTCGGATGGAAATATCGCGCGTCGAATAAAGATGCAGACTATAAACCTACATGGGCACACTCTACTGCAATTGAAATTGTAGTCTGGGGTATTCCTGTTATTATTATTGGTATTTTAGCTTGGTTAACTTGGTGGGGTTCCCACAAGTATGACCCATACCGTCCGCTAGAATCAGATAAAGCACCTTTAAACGTTCAGGTTATTGCTGAACAATTTAAATGGATCTTTATCTATCCAGAACAAAACATTGCGACTGTTAACGAAATTCGTTTCCCAGAAAAAACTCCGGTTAGCCTGCGTTTAACTTCTAACTTCACAATGAACTCGTTCTTTATCCCTGCATTGTCTGGTCAGATTTATGCTATGGCGGGTATGCAAACTCACCTGAACTTCTTGGCAAATGAAACCAGTCCTGCTGAAGGCTACCGCGGTTTCTCTTCTAACTATTCAGGTTATGGTTTCTCGCAAATGCGTTTCCGTGCACACTCTGTGACTGATGCTCAGTTTGCTGAATGGGTGGCTGCAGTTAAAGCTGGTAATGGTAATACCATTAATCCTCAAGCTGTTCAAAAAACAGTTTTAGACCAGGCTGAATTTGCAACCCTACGTGACGGTAACCGTTCTAAGTACCAAATCGAAGCAATCGTTGCGAATGCCCAAACTCCTGAAGAGAAGGCTGCTGCTGAAGCGTTGAAGCCTTATCCGACTAAGCCACATCCAGTGACTTATTATTCTTCAGTAGAACCTAAACTGTTCGAATCTGTGATTAACAAATACATGAGTAATTACCACGGTGCTGATCACTCGGCAACTGCTGGTCATGAAGCTGCTGCTTCTGAAGCTCATGCAAATGTTGAACATGCGACTGCTTCTGTAGAGGAATAAGACATGAGCTTCTTAGGTAAGTTAGGTCCGGATGCAATCCCTCACGATCCAATCGTGTTGGTGACAGTTGCCATGATGGTCCTAGGCGGTCTTGCAATGGTTGCAGGTATCACCTATTTCAAAAAATGGGGCTATTTGTGGAACGAATGGTTCACATCTGTAGACCATAAAAAAATTGGTATCATGTATATCCTAGTGTCTATTGTCATGCTTGTGCGTGGCTTTGCCGATGCGATCATGATGCGTCTTCAGCAGTTCCTTGCAAAAGGTGGTGGTGAAGGTTACTTGCACCCAGAACATTACGATCAGATCTTTACTGCGCATGGCGTAATCATGATCTTCTTCGTAGCGATGGGTCTTGTCGTTGGCTTAATGAACATTTCTGTACCACTTCAAATTGGTGCACGTGACGTTGCCTTCCCGTTATTAAACTCTTTAAGTTTCTGGCTGTTTGCCGGTGCTGCGGGTCTAATGATGGTATCTCTTGCTTTAGGTGAGTTCGCCGCAACAGGTTGGATGGCTTATCCTCCTCTTTCAGGTATCGAATATTCTCCTGGCGTAGGTGTAGACTACTACATTTGGGCACTTCAGGTTTCAGGTCTGGGTACGCTTTTAACAGGTGTTAACTTCTTCGTTACCATCATTAAAATGCGTGCGCCTGGCATGACCCTTATGGATATGCCTATTTTCACCTGGACATCTTTGGTCACTGTTGTACTTATCATTGCGACTTTCCCAGTATTGACTGCGACTCTTGCAATGTTGACGCTTGACCGTTACTTCGACTTCCACTTCTTTACAAATGACTTGGGTGGTAGCCCAATGTTATATGTAAACTTGATCTGGACTTGGGGTCACCCGGAAGTATACATCCTGGTATTACCAGCTTTTGGTATTTACTCGGAAGTTACTGCCGTATTCTGCCGCAAAGCTTTGTTCGGTTACAAATCAATGGTGTACGCTACTGTAGCAATTGGTGTTTTATCACTTGTTGTTTGGGTTCACCACTTCTTTACCATGGGTGCAGGTGCCAACGTTAACGCGTTCTTCGGTATCATGACCATGATTATTGCGATCCCGACTGGTGTGAAAATCTTCTCTTGGTTATTCACCATGTACAAGGGCCGCATTACCTATACAACCCCAATGCTTTGGACACTTGGCTTCCTTGTGACTTTCGGTATCGGTGGTTTGACAGGCGTATTAATGGCAGTTCCACCAGCGGACTTCCTGGTACACAACTCTTTATTCCTTATCGCTCACTTCCATAACGTAATTATTGGTGGTGTAGTATTTGCGATGTTCGCAGGTATCATTTTCTACTGGCCTAAAATGTTTGGCTGGCAGTTAAATGAAGCTTGGGGTAAAGCAGCGTTCTGGTTCTGGTTCATCGGTTTCTATTTTGCGTTCATGCCACTTTATATCCTTGGTTTCATGGGTATGACTCGTCGTTTGAATACATTTGACAACCCTGAATGGGATCCATATGTAAATATTGCTATGTTCGGTGCGGTTCTGATTGCACTTGGTATTGCATGTTTCGTTATGCAAATCGTGGTTGGTTTCTTGCAACGCGAGAAAAACATGGACGTTACTGGCGATATCTGGGATGGCCGTACGCTTGAATGGTCTACTTCATCTCCTGCTCCGTTCTATAACTTTGCTTATATTCCAAAGATCAATGGTATTGATACTTTCTGGACTGACAAAGAAAACGGTATTGCATACGCTAAACCAACCAAGTATGAAGACATTCATATGCCAACCAACCGTGCGGCTGGTTTTGTTATCGCAATGTTCATTACTACCATGGGCTTTGCTTTAATCTGGCACATCTGGTGGTTAGTAGCGATTACATTCGTTTCTGCGATCATTAGCTTCATCGTGTCTTCTTTCACGAAGAAAGTGGACTACTATGTCCCTGCTGCTGAAGTTGAACGCATCGAAAACGAACGTTATGCACAACTTGAAAAACACTTGAAGAAGGACTAAGACTATGGCTGAAGTACTTCATCACGATAACCACGGACACGATGAACATCATCATCACGATGATACTGACATCACGGTCTTTGGTTTCTGGTCTTACTTGATGAGTGACTTGATCCTATTCGGTACACTCTTCATCGCGTTTGCTGTATTAAGCAGTCACGTTCCAGTTGGTACTCCAAGTGCACGAGATCTTTTTGGTGAATCTCTCGGTTTCGTATTAACTGAAACATTCGCTCTCTTGATTTCGTCTGTAACGTTCGGCTTTGCTGTTCTTGCTGCCTACAAGAAAGACGTATCTAAAGTTCTGACTTGGCTTGCAATTACTTGGGTATTTGGTGCTGCCTTCATCGGCATGGAATTATATGAGTTCAATCATTTAGTTCATGCTGGTCACGGTCCTAGCACAAGTGCATTCTTATCTGCGTTCTTTACGCTGGTAGGTACACACGGTATTCACGTAACTTCTGGTTTGGTATGGATGATCGTGTTAATGGTTCAAATCAAGAAATATGGTTTGACACTTCCAAACACTCGTCGTCTTGCATGCTTAAGCTTGTTCTGGCACTTCCTTGACATCGTTTGGATCTGTGTATTCAGCGTAGTTTACTTGATGGGAGTTCTCTAATGAGTCACGATCACAATTCAGCTGGTGCAGCACACGGTAACGTTAAGCAATATACTGTTGGCTTTATCCTATCTATCATCCTGACCATCATTCCTTTCGGAATGGTGATGGCTGGTGGTTTTGGCCGCGGTATCTTGATTACCGTGATTGCGATTACTGCAGTTGCTCAGATTCTTGTACAGTTAATTTATTTCCTGCACATGAACTCTTCTTCAGAGCAACGCTGGAACGTTATTGCATTCGTTTATACGATTCTGACCATTGCCATCCTTCTGGTTGGTTCTGTATGGATCATGAACTACCTTCACTACAACATGATGATCTAAACTGGTTGTCATGCTGAAAAAGTATTTATTCCTGACTAAACCAGGAATTCTCTTTGGTAACTTCGTTACCACTTTGGGTGGCTACTTTGTAGCTGCCCAAGGTTCTGTAGATTTCCTTCTTCTTCTCATTACCCTTCTCGGTACCACTTTAGTAGTGGCATCAGGTTGTGTGGTCAATAACGTCATTGACCAGGACATCGACCAAAAGATGCAACGTACGCAAAATCGTGCGATGGTAAAAAAATCAGTTTCCGTTCCTGTTGCCTTGGTTTATTCCCTGGTACTCGGAGTCACCGGTTTTAGCATCTTGTGGTTTTGGGTCAATGCGTACGCTTTTTTATTCGCTGTCATTGGTTTTGTCGTATACGTTGGTTTCTACAGCTTATGGACAAAACGGACAACCATTCACCAAACCATTGTCGGTAGTATTTCTGGTGCAGCTCCCCCTGTAATTGGTTATACCGCTGTTGCAAACCAGTTTGACATGGGTGCCTTACTTATTTTTCTTGGGTATGCACTTTGGCAAATGCCTCACTCTTGGGGAATTGCAGTTTACCGCTTTGAAGATTACAAAAATGCAGGGATTCCAATTTTACCTGTAGCACGTTCAATTCATCGTACCAAGATCGAGTCGCTCATCTACGTTGTATTGTTCTGTATCACCATGAATGGATTATTTGTTTATGGTTATACAAATTGGATTTATGTGGTCGTACTGAACCTTTTGTGTCTGTACTGGGTGTATTTGAGTATTCAAGGCTTTAAAGCTGAAAATGATCAGTTATGGGCAAAGCAATATTTCATGTTCTCTGTCAAATTAATCACCGTCATCAGCCTGTTGTTTAGTTTCACTTCAACAGCACCACAATTACCCATCATATTTTTTTAAAAGATAGAGTCCTGCTCTATCTTTTAATTAGATATTCCATCCGCTTTTTCATTTTCCTTGTCATGCTTTGCTTACTTTCCTTATCTCCACAAACAAACTTTTAGTAAGTGAATACCTTTTAAGTATTCATGACGAGCAAAATCTAGCCCAGCACTATTTTCAGTATTTTTGCTTTTTGCTCTTCCCAAACCTTGTATTTAACCTGCAAAGGCTCTAAAATTCACGCTTCGCAATTTATGCGACACAACTTTGGTTGTGACTCCTTGCCTCTGCTTTTATTGGCAGAGGCTGTATAAACCGTAAGGAGCTGACAATGCGTCACTACGAAATCGTACTTTTGGTACATCCAGACCAAAGCGATCAAGTTGTGGGTATGGTAGAACGTTACCTAACCCACATCAAAGAAGCTGAAGGTCAAATTCACCGTTTAGAAGATTGGGGCCGTCGTCAATTGGCTTACCCAATTAACAAAATTCACAAAGCTCACTACATTTTAATGAACGTTGAATGTGGTCAAGCTACGCTTAATGAATTAGAAGAATTGTTCCGTTATAACGACGCAATCCTTCGTAATGTTATTATTCGTCGTGAAAACGCAATCACTGAAGAGTCTTTACTTGCTAAGAGTGCTGAAGAAAAACGTGCGCGTAAAGCTCAACGTGAAGAAGCACAACAAGCTCAAGACTCTGCTGAAGCATAAGGAGAACATCAATGGCACGTTTTTACCGTCGTCGCAAGTTCTGCCGCTTTACAGCTGAGAACGTTACGTACATCGACTACAAAGATATCGATACTTTGAAACAGTACATCACTGAAAACGGCAAGATTGTTCCTAGCCGTATTACAGGTACTAAAGCTCGTTACCAACGTCAATTGGCGCTTGCTATCAAACAAGCTCGCTACTTAGCGTTGATCCCTTACACTGACAATCATAAGTGAGGTTGAGCTGTGGATATTATCTTATTACAACGCATTAAAAACCTTGGTAAATTAGGCGATAAAGTATCAGTTAAAGCTGGTTACGGCCGTAACTTCCTTATCCCTCAAGGTAAAGCAGTTGCAGCAACCGAAGCGAACACTGCTGCTTTTGAAGCTCGTCGTGCTGAACTTGAGAAAGCTGAAGCTGACGTTTTAGCTGCTGCTCAAGCACGTGCTGACCAATTGAACGAAGTGAATATCGTAATCACTGCGAAAGCTGGTGACGAAGGTAAACTATTCGGTTCTATCGGTACTCGTGACATCGCTGACGCTTTAACCAATGCTGGTCTTACTGTTGACCGTGCAGAAGTTCGTTTACCAAATGGTGCGCTTCGTAACACTGGTGAATTCAACATCGCAATCCAATTGCATCATGATGTTGTTGCTGAAGTTCTCGTTACTATCGTATCTGAGTAATTTTCTGCAAGAAAAAGAGCATGCTTTTGCATGCTCTTTTTTTATCTCTAAAAACAGTCAAAATAGTTGAATTAATGTATATAAACCTTGTTCAGTTCATTTATTTTGACTGTTTTTAATGACTTAAATAAATGAAATTTTCGATTCGCATTTTTTTTAAGAGCGCGTATCATCTGCTTATACGAAGATAATACCTTTTTTATTCTTCGGCACTTTTTTCAAATTACTCATTTATTGCATTTAAAATTAGGGTTTTATATGTCACAGGCGAATGCCAGCGCTATGCTTAACTCAGCGAAAGTAGATAATAAAGCAAATGAGTCAGGCCAACTTAAAGAGTTTCGTACTCCTCCGCACAACTTGGCAATTGAACAAGCCGTTCTTGCCGCGCTGATGACGGTCGCCGAATCTTTTGAGCAAGTCGGTGATGTATTAAATGAAAATGATTTCTATGCCACACGTCATAAATATATTTTCCGTGCCATTGAAAAATTAGCCCAGGAAAACTCGCCTTATGATGCGGTTTTGGTCAACGACTGGCTGATCAAACAAAATCTGCTCGAGGCTGTGGGTGGCGAAGAATATTTAATGCAGCTGATGGCAGACTCCCCTTCCAGTTTTTATAACCTGGAAACCTACGGCAATAAAATTAAAGAATTTTCAACCTTACGCAGCATGATCAAGGTGAGTTCTGAAATTCTGCAGAACGCGTATGACACCAAGGGTCGTACGGTCAGTGAAATTCTGGATTTAGCTGAAACCAATATCTTCTCGATTGCTGAACAGCATAACAACAATGCCAAGGCCCAAGGCCCGAAACCGATCAATGCGGTAGTCGCCGATGTTTTTGACAAGTTGAATGAACTTTCCCAAATGGAAGGCAACATTACCGGTTTAACATCAGGTTTCGTGGAACTGGATAACAAAACTTCAGGCATGCAAGCCGGAGATTTGATTATTGTGGCTGCACGTCCATCCATGGGTAAAACCACCTTCGCCATGAACCTGGTCGAAAGTGTGCTGTTTAACTGTGACTTGCCTGCCCTGGTTTTCTCTATGGAGATGCCCGCAGATTCGATTGCCATGCGTCTGATTTCTGCTTACGGTAAAGTCCATCAGGGTCATCTGCGTGCCGGCAAACTGGATGGTGATGAATGGTCCAAAGTCACTGGCACCATTTTACAGCTGCAGGAAAAGCATCTGTACATTGATGATTCTTCCGCTCTTCCACCAACCGAAGTCCGGGCACGGGCACGTCGTATTGCCAAACAGCATGGAGGGAAAATTGGCTGTATCATGGTCGACTATTTGCAGCTGATGAAAGTACCGGGCATGGGCGATAACCGTGTTGGCGAGATTTCGGAAATTTCCCGCAGCTTAAAAGCCTTGGCTAAAGAGATGAACTGCCCTGTGATTGCACTTTCCCAGCTGAACCGCTCGCTGGAAAACCGTCCAAACAAGCGTCCAGTGATGTCCGACTTGCGTGAATCCGGTGCGATCGAGCAGGATGCCGACTTGATCATGTTCATTTACCGCGACGAAGTGTATAACAAGGAATCTAAAGAAGCCGGTACTGCCGAAATTATTATCGGCAAGCAGCGTAATGGTCCAATTGGTACGGTACGTCTGGCTTTCGAAGGTCAATACACGCGCTTTAGCAATCTCTCGCCTGAGTTCTATGCCCAGTACGATGATGAAGAATAAGCCATAAAAAACGAGGTGCTGACCCACTGCTGTCCCATAGTTAAATTGCAGGTGTTAGATTTGTGAGTGTGGCAAGGATGCCACACATTCCCCCATCACGACAGGACGTCGTGTATGGGGAATAAAGACTTTTGCCTACTTTTGGTCTGTCAAAAGTAGGGTTCAGCCTACACAAAGTGACTTAAACTTTTAAAGAAAAGATAAGGCTGTGAAAAAATTAAATATAAACGAATATCAAGTGCTTAAATGTAAAATATTATCATGTTGATTTGGTGCGGAAATAAAATTTAAATTATGGGACAGCAGTGGGTGCTGACCTCGTTTTTTACTCTTTGGCCTATACTCCCCCGCATTTTTTTAAAGTTCACTTAATCGCGCTATTGCTTTAATTCATCACCGCTTAATATTGCATAAATTTTTTCTGTCTAAAATTTGGTGAAAAATACACTTTAACTTAGTGTTTATTTTCAGTCAGAGGACTACAATACCCTTCTTCATTTTGTTTAAGTTCCTCATTTTCAAGACTGAGGAATGAGCATATCTATAATATTCTTACGTAGCTTATAAGCAATTTGATCTCATAAATTGCTGTAATGTTTTATTGTAACCCCAAGGAGTAACGAGGGTGCGCCAAGCAACAGTTTATATTGATAGAGAAGCCCTTCAATATAATTTAAACCGTGTCAAACAACTTGCACCGACTGCCCAAATTGTCAGTATGGTTAAAGCCAATGCTTATGGACATGGAGTCAAAGACTGTTTAGCAGCCTTAGGTGAAACGGACGCTTTTGGTGTCGCCTGCCTGGAAGAAGCCTTAGAAATTCGTGAACTTGGCTATCAACAACCGATTACCCTGATTGAAGGCATTTTTTCGGAAGATGAAATGCAAGTGGTAATAGAGAACAATATTGAATGTGTAGTCCATCATCAGCAGCAATTAGACTGGTTACGTGCACACAAAGCAGCCTACATTGGTAAAAACTTAAAAGTGTGGGTCAAACTCAACAGCGGCATGAACCGCTTGGGTTTTAAGGTACCCGAAATCATTAAAGTGATTAATTCGCTTAAAGCTGAAGGTTTTAGCTGTGTACTGGCCATGCACTTTGCCAATGCCGATGCCGAACATCCTTTAAATGAACAGCAAAAAAATCAGTTCCTGCAAGTAAAACAAGCCTGCGCCCCAGTGATGGGCTCTTGCTGCAATTCGGCTGCCATTTATAAGTGGCCTGAATTGAATTTCGATTTTGTCCGTCCAGGAATCATGCTTTATGGTGCATCGCCATTTGCAGATCAATCTGTCCATGATTTAGACCTTAAACCGGTGATGACTTTTACGGCCGAGATTATTGCCCTAAACCATATTCAGGCAGGTGAACATGTCGGTTATGGATCCACCTTTACCGCTGACCAAGACATGGACCTCGCTATTGTTTCAATTGGTTATGGAGATGGCTACCCTCGCGCCTTCCCTAAACAAAATTATGTGGCAATTAACGGTCAAGCGACCCGTGTGATTGGCCGCGTGGCCATGGATATGATTGCGATTGATGTGACCGGTATCGATGCGCCACTTGGAACTGAAGTTGAGCTATGGGGTAAAAACCGCCTGGTTGATGATGTTGCCGAAGCCAATGGCACCATTGGCTATGAACTACTATGTCGTTTAAGTGCACGTCCTATAAGAAAGTAAGATTTAAAATCCGAATAAAAAAACCCAAGCTTGTGCTTGGGTTTTTACAATCTCATAACTGTTTATTACTCTAGATAATCATCAGTCGGGATGGGCAATTCTTGCAAGCCACGGCGCAAAGTATCTGACCACTGTTTACTGAGCTTCCAGAAATAGGGATCTTCTTCATAAATTCGTTTGCCATTTGGAATATGTAAAGAATCTTTTTTATACACCACCGTATCAAGCGGCATCCCCACAGAAACATTGGAACGCAAAGTAGAATCAAAAGAAATTAAACAGCAGCGCACAGCTTCATCCAGAGGCATTTCATAAATTAAGGCCCGGTCGAGTATGGGTTTGCCATATTTACTTTCGCCAATCTGAAAATAAGGGGTATCTTCTGTGGCACAAATAAAATTGCCTTGCGGATAAATATTATACAGTTGCATTTCTGCCCCCTGAATTTGCCCGCCCAGCAAAATGCTGCAGTAATAATTACTTTGTTCATGCGTGTGAGCATCTTCCACTACATCGGCAATCACTTTTTTCAGGGTATGCCCCACCAGTTCGGCCATTTCAAACATGGTGTTGACACTATATAGGTTCGGTTCCTGCTTAAGTTCCAGATGGTTATTTAAATGACCAATGACTGCTTGGGTTGTGGCTAAATTCCCTGATGTCTGGATCGTTAAAAACCGTTCGCCTTCTATACCAAAAATATAAAGCTTGCGAAATACCGATATGTGATCCACCCCGGCATTGGTACGGGTATCACTGACAAAAACCAGGCCGTCTTTTAACCGTAGCGCACAACAATAAGTCATGAGAAACTCCTTATGACTTTAAAATTTTCAGCAAGCGAGCACTTGAACGATAGAATTCATGGATTCAACACCTCCACGCTCCCGTATTCCTCGCACTGGCGCAACATCCCAGTAATCACGACCTATGGCGACATATATATGTGCATTAGGCGTAAATAACTGGTTGCTGGTATCAAAACAATACCACGAATTTTCAAAAAAAACCTCTGCCCAAGCGTGACTGGCAAGATGAGAGGTATGGGGTACAAATAAATACCCGGATACATAACGTGCCGGCAGGCCTAAATATTTACACATGGCAATAAAGACATGGCTATGGTCCTGACATACCCCTTGCCGGCATTGAAAAGCCTCCATTGCAGAGGTGTGCACCGAAGTACGGTCAGGTGTATAGGGAACATAATTCAGGATGGCCTCGGACAGTACTATCAGGTTAGCCCGATTGATACGGGGAACATAGCAATCTGCAAAACTTTTCATCTCTGCATTGCACAGGGTACTTGATGTCGGTTGCAAAAATATTTGTGGATTGAGCTCCGTACCAATTCCAAATTGCGTATCAGGGTTAATCTCGACAATGCCCTGCGCCATGATAGTCATTTGGCTGTAGGGCTGTCGCTGCGAACTGGTAATCCAGATGTTGTTAAAGGCATCGTTTTTTGTTTCCTTAAGCCCGGGCACACTGACATCCCAACAATGAACCTGCTGATGAGCATTGCTGCCTGGCGTCATTTTAATGTACTGGATACTGTTGCAAGCCGGATCACTATATTGATAATGCGTTTGGTGATTGATCATCAACTTCATACATCCACCTCAAACAGGTTTTGAATATGATCACTAAAGTGATAAAAATTCATACTATCCGGGCTTAATTTAAGCTGCTGCCAGGCCTCATCCAGCTTATCCCAGCCAATCTGCGCCAGCAGGTCAACAATTTGATCCATATTGTCCAAAGTAGAGCTCTGGTCCTGTTTTAGACGGATTTGCCGGTCCAGCTGCTCAATATTCTGTCCCAGGCTAAAAAACAGGAACACATCTTCCGATTCAGCCTCGACAACATCATAGCAATCTGCCGCCACGTCACAAATATAGCTCGCATTCGTATGGGCATTTTTAATCAGCTGATTTAATTCTGCATAGGCTTTTGCTGAAAGTACGCCACGCAAGTCCTGTATGTTGTCTTTGGCGTGTAGAAATTGTTGATGAAAAGACGACGGCTGTTCAATATCCAGCAATAATGCATTGAGTGAACTTGCATCAAAAGCAGGCAAGCAAAAAGCATGGGCATATTGCAATGCATCCTGATCTTCCACAAACGGAAACTGGCTACAGGTATATTGAATCCGGGTTAAATACCGCCCCAACCAAAAAATATGCTGAGCATTGCTATTTAATAAAATCATAATTCCTTCCCATGGTTAGATATTTATGAATGCAGGTTATCGACAACCCAGGTGTCTTTAACGCCACCCCCTTGTGAAGAATTCACCACCAGCGACCCGGCCTGCATGGCGACCCTTGTCAAACCACCCGGAACAATCTCGGTGCGGTATGGTGAGCTGAGGACAAAAGGCCGTAAATCGATATGACGCTCTGCCACGCCAAAATCAGTCAAGGTCGGGCAAACCGATAAATCCAGCGTCGGCTGTGCAATATACAAATGCGGAGCCGCACTAATTTTGTCTCTAAAAGCTTCAATCTGGCGGCTTGAGGCATGCGGACCAATCAACATGCCATAACCGCCTGAGCCTTGGGCTTCTTTCACCACCAGTTGTTCCAGATTGGCCAGGACGTATTCCAGATCTTCACTTTCCCGGCACAGATAAGTCGGCACATTTTTTAAGATGGCCTGCTCGCCCAGATAAAAATGAATCATTTTATCCACATACGGATAGATTGATTTATCATCAGCCACTCCGGTGCCCGGCGCGTTGGCAATCACCACATTGTGATTTAAATAAGCTGACATTAAGCCGGGTACACCCAAGGTGCTATCCGGCAAAAAGCATAAAGGATCGAGATATGCGTCATCGACTCGACGATAAATTACATCAACCCGCTGTCTGCCCCGAATCGTTTTGACATAAACCTTATCGTTCTCTACAAAAAGGTCACGTGATGTCACTAAAGGCACATCCATCTCCCTTGCCAGGAAGGAATGTTCATAATATGCGCTGTTGTAGCGACCTGGCGTCAGGACCACAATAAAAGGCTTATCGACATAAGCATTTTCAGCCAGAATCTCTTTGAGTAACTGAGGATATTGCTCGATACCCAAAACGTTATTTTGCTGGAACAGCTGTGGCATTAATTTCTGGCTAATTTTTCGGCTTTCCAGCATATAAGACACACCGGATGGTGTTCTTAAATTATCTTCCAGCACATAAAATTCACCATGACGGTCACGGATAATATCAATCCCACCGATTTGGCTGTAAATTTTTCCTTTCAGGTCATGTGCATACATATGTGGCTGATAAGCTTCATGCGCCAATACCTGCAACTCAGGCACAATATTGGCTTTCAAAATGTCCTGTTGATGATAAATATCATGTAAAAATAAATTCAGTGCACGCACCCTTTGCGCACAGCCAAGCGACACCTTGTTCCATTGCTTTTTCTCCATCACCCGTGGAATCAGGTCATAGGGAATGGTTCGTTCAATTCCTTTAGATTCGCCATAGACAGTAAAAGTAATACCATCATATAAAAAATGCTCCTTGGCGGTCTGGTTAAGCGACTTTAACTCTTCCAGAGTATGCTGTGATAACCAATGTTCTATCTTTTGGCAGGTTTCACCCGTCATTCCCTGTTCATCAACCAATTCATTAAAAAAATGTGATTTAAATTGTTGAAATAAAGAATTCAATTTAGTTTGAGGTCTAAATGAGGTTGTTAAAGACTCATTGCCCTTCTCTACCACTTCATTGTGGGAAAACGTCTCCATTGACGCCATCGAATTTGTATCTTGATTTTCTTTAAGCATACAAACCTCGTAAGTATTTTCTATTGTCAACAGAATCAAGCAACAAGCATGCCAATTATTATTTAGGTTCTTGATTTATTATAGTTTTATTCATTTCAAGGAATTTCCGGATAAATCCAGGTCAAAATATGCACAGTTTCTAGCAACCATACTTACGAAAATAATTCAGTTTTTTTATTGTGTTCATCATTTAATGGATATATAAACACTCTACCCGATCTTTAATTTTAGTTATGTCTTCACAAGAAAAAGAAACGTCAAATAGCCTGTATCGTCAGTGGCAAATTTTATCTCGTCTTTCTACCGGGAAATGGATGGGTACCCGTGAATTGCAGGAAATTTTGCAGCGTGAAGGGATTGATATCAGCCTGCGTACTATTCAACGTGATTTAAATCAGATCTCGCTACGTTTTCCGATTGAAAGCAGTAAAACCGTGCCTCAGGGCTGGCGCTGGCGTTCAGATGCGCCTATTCAAAGTTTGCCGCATATGACCAGCTCACAGGCGGTCACTTTTATGATGGTCGAGGAACATTTAAAACACCTGTTGCCGCCTAGCCTGATTGAAGAGATGAATCCGTGGTTCGATCTGGCGCGTCGCAGCTTGTCGACCCAAAACAATGTACGCCAATGGATTAACCGCGTGCGGATTGTCCCGGCGACTCAACCGCTGATTCCCCCTGTCGTCGACAAACTGGCGCAGCAGTCCATTTATGAAGGTTTGCTGCAAGACAAACAGCTGGAATGTGTCTATCAGGGACGCAGCCATTCTGGTGAAGAAAAAACCTATATTTTGAATCCTTTAGCATTGGTACAAAAAGGTGCAATTATTTATCTCATTTGTACCCGCCATGATAAAACCGATATTCAAACCTTTGCCCTGCATCGTTTTAAATCGGCTGTGGTGCTCAATTCGCGTGCAATGCACCCGGTGAACTTTGATATTGATGCCTATATTGAATCCGGTGCCTTAGGCTTTAGGGTCGACTACAACAAACCGACCCATAATGTGGCCTTAAAACTGACCATGACAGAAGAAGATGCACATTATTTTGATGAAAGCCAGCTCAGCACTGACCAGGTGATTGAAAAATTAGCAAACGGTTTGGCCCAAGTCACTGCAAGCGTGCCTTTTACTTCACAACTAGCATGGTGGCTAAGGAGTTTTGGCAACAAGATTCAGCACATCGAACCGCTTGAAGTTTCCAATGCAGTTCGCCAAATCGCAGATGAATAAAAGCCCTGAAAATAAACAATAAAAAAGTCCCAATCTTTGGGACTATAGAATATTTCTGCTTGGATCTATTTTTAGTATGGTCTGGTGGGCTTCTAGAACATCAAGCTTTATTTTCTCACCCCGACACAAAGCTTGATAGTGACTGATTTTACACATGGAGAAAAACCTATTGTGCTTTAGCACGCCAGTTCTCCACTATTATAGCGAATGGATTTCATGGTCATATCAATTACCTCTTGTGGCTTGGATAAAACCAATCTAATCTATAATCTCTGCTTTGTGAAAGCATAAGATCTGAAGTTTTAAGCTGATTATTTATTAAGCATTTATTCTGAATTTCTATTTCCCTGTGTTTATATGCCGCTCATCTGTAGTGCGCATTCCAACTTTGATTAAATTCAAGGATCATTAAAATCAATAATGCCTGCACTCAACCCTAAGCCGAGATTTACCCTTACTTCCCCTTAGCGGTTTTACAAATCAGAACTTGTACCGTGTATATAAAATAGGCAAATTCATGTTATGAACCATTTGATGGAAAACATGAAAATGCCAGTTCCAGCCCAAGCCATCAGACATAGATTTTTAAATACTTTTTTCTCACGATATTCGGTCTGGTTTAGCTGTATTTTCATTACCTTAACTATTAGCTGGTTTCGGATTATCTATGAACCCCAATCTATTCATTATTTTCTTTCCGATCCCTTTCTGAATTCTTTATGGCTGATCTCAGGAATCCTGACGCTGGTTGGCGTATATGATATCTTGCAAAATCAGCATTCAATCCTGAAAAATTATCCCCTCATTGGACATTTTCGCTTTATTTTTGAAGAGTTTCGTCCTGAAATCCGGCAATATTTTATTGAAAACGATCAGGATGCCCTGCCATTTTCACGGATGCAACGCAGTCTGGTTTACCGACGTGCCAAGAATAAAAATGCCGATAAACCGTTTGGTTCCCTGATTGATGTCTATCAGCAAGATTACCGTTTTATCACCCATTCCATTACGCCATGCAAACCTGCCGATCCTGAAAGCTTCCGTATTCAAATCGGCAATCATCAATGCAGGCAACCCTATAGCGCCTCCATCATGAATATCTCCGCCCTGAGTTTTGGCAGCCTGAGCGCCAATGCGATTCGGGCGTTGAATCTAGGGGCGAAAATGGGCAATTTTTATCATGACACCGGTGAAGGAAGTATCAGTCCATATCATCTGGAAAATGGCGGAGATATTGTCTGGGAACTCGGCAGCGCCTACTTTGGCTGCCGCACGTTGGAGGGTCAGTTCGATCCGGAAAAATTTTCCCGCCAAGCCCGATTACCGCAAATCAAGATGATAGAAATCAAGCTGTCTCAAGGCGCAAAACCCGGTCATGGCGGAATTTTGCCTAAAAGCAAAATTTCAGAAGAGATTGCCCAGATACGCGGAGTGAGCCGCGAACATGATTGTGTTTCTCCGGCCCAGCACTCTACATTTAGCACCCCAATTGAAATGATGCATTTTATCCAGCAACTGCGTGAACTGTCTGACGGTAAACCGGTGGGCTTTAAACTCTGTATTGGTCAGCCCTGGCAATTCATGAGTATTGTCAAAGCCATGCTTGAAACTCACATTGTGCCGGACTTTATTGTGGTAGATGGCTCTGAAGGCGGTAGTGGTGCCGCCCCGATTGAACTGATTGACCACGTAGGTACGCCTTTAAGGGAAGGTTTACTGTTTGTGCATAACACCCTGGTCGGTGCAGGTTTAAGAGATCAAATCAAGATCGGAGCCAGCGGCAAAATTATCAGTGCTTTTGACATTTCCAGCACCATGGCGATTGGGGCAGACTGGGTCAATTCGGCGCGTGGCTTTATGTTTGCCATCGGCTGTATTCAGGCGCAAAGTTGTCATACCAACCAATGCCCGGTGGGTGTTACCACCCAGGATCAGGAACGGCAAAAAGCCCTGCATGTTCCCAGCAAGGCCGTTCGTGTGTTGAATTTTCAAAAAAATACCCTGCGTGCCTTATCCGAAATGATTGCAGTCGCCGGCTTGAAACATCCGGCGGATATCAAGCCACATCATTTAGCCCAGCGCATTAATGACCGGGAAATCAAGAATTATGCCCAGTTACACTTCTGGTTAAAAGAAGGTGAATTACTCAACTGCAAAGCGGGAGATGATGAAAACTTCTATTATCGTATCTGGAATTTAGCCCATGCGGATAGATTTTAATCATGGCACCAATTCAGAGAGACTCATTTTAAATGCTAATCTAAGAATAATAAAAAAGAGGCCATGTGGCCTCTTTTAAGTGTGGATGCAATAGAGAATATCAATAATAACCAGACGAGCTTTGGGCATGTAAAAAAGCTGGAATCAAACCAGTTAAGGCTGCACGAATATCGGCACGTTCGTTAATCAACTGGTGTGACCCTTCTTCCAGCATCAATAAGGTCTGCAAACGGAACTTGCGACGAATAAACTCGATATTATAACGCCAGTCCACAGTCTGATCCTGCGCTCCCTGTGCCAGCCAGACAGGAATGCGGCAAGCAGGACGCGCTTCCATTTCCTGCATCCATTTTGACATGGCCAGAATCCAGTCCATTCCCATCATACGGGGCTGTAACGGATCTTTTAAACGAACAAAACGCAGAAATTCAGGATTGTGGTTATTACGTCTAAAATGCCGTGGTACCTGACGCTTAATACGCCGGATAATACCCAGACCGACCGAATTATGCCACCACGCCGTCTTGGCCGGTCGAATCAGGGGTGAAAGCAATAAAACACGGTCTACATAGGGATTTTCACGACGTTGGGCAAATTCCAGCAAATGATGCATCCAGATGGCACCACCCGTACTCTGCCCGATGCCTAACCAGGGTTTCGGTAATTGTTCGGCATTTTTAATGTAGTGATAAACCGCATGCAATACCTGCTGGTAATGGTCAAAATTCTTGATGTTTGCCGGAGAACCGTCACTGAGGCCATGACCGGGCAAATCATAAGTAATGACACTAAACCCCTGTTCCAGCAATTCACGAATAATCGGCTGGTAAATTCCGCTATGTTCCAGATAGCCATGCAGTAAAAATACCGTACCGCGTATTTTCGCCAAGGCAATTTTTTCCAGATGTGGTTGAAACACCTGTACATGCAATTTAAACAAGGGCATTTGTACATAGCCTTGCCAGTGCTCACAATCCAGCAGATGCAAACCATATAACTGGCGATAGGCCTGAATTTCGACTGAAGGCTGATAAGGCTTTTTCAGATTTAATGCTTCAAGTAACTGAGGTGTAGTTTCACGGCTTGGAACGGGTAAATCCAGCTGTTTTAAAATGGCAGGATTTAAGAATGGAATATCGGGCATTAAGGTACCTCTCGGCAATCACTGGAACCAAACCAGATATCACGGATAGTGGCTAACATTTCATAATTGGCACGGCGACTATGATCATAATTCTGTTCACTTGGACGCCACCTGGTCAATTGAGTCGGCATGGGTGCTTCTACGGGTACAGTTTCAATACCATTTAAGGCAAATAAACGACGGGTACGCGGCATATGATAACGGTCAGTAATCAAAATCACCCGTGGAGCTCCACCTTTTTTCTGCAACAATAACGAGCTAAAGCGTGAATTCTCACACGTATTCATACTGCGGTCTTCCAGCAGTTTTGCATCGACATCATGCGCTTTTAACCAGCGCTGCATATACGGCGCTTCTACACCACTCAGCACAATAGGTAAGCGATACTGCTGCTCTATGGCTAAAGTTTTTTCCAGGCGCAGGCGGGTATATTTGTTTACTACTATATCTTTTCTGTTTTTATCCAGTGTCAACCCTCCACCCAGCACCACAATCGCATAAGGTTTAGAAGTTTGTGACTGTGATTGTTCATTTTGCTCATGAATCAAGGCAATATCCTGATAGATGGTTTCATCGACCGCTTCGCTGGCCACCTTTTCCTGTTCTATTTCATGAGTCCGCAGAAAATCCAGATATTTTTCCATTAACGCTTTATTTTCAGTACTGTTCAAATCCAGCAAATCTTTTACCGTTTGGGCAGGATCTTCTGCTTCAGATGCAGCATCAACCGGCTTTGCCAGCAGCGGAACTTGCGGTTTGTCCTGTTGTTCTTTCTCCTGGAGCTGGGCATCTTCAATGGTTTGTTGCAAGGCTTTGTAACGCGCCTGAATCAATACCAGATCCTGTGAATTATGCGATTTGATTGCCTCTTCCATCAATTTGAGATAGGCCTGACGGGCAATCCAGACTCTGGAACCAGGCTCCAGATTTTCATGTTCACTCAAGGCTGCCATTTGCTGGCTTTTTGCCGCCACCTGATTCACTTCGACAGGTACGAAACTGTTCAGCGCACTCACTACCCAACCAGAATAAAAGGGTGAATAAAGCAAAACCATGAAACAGCCGAACAGTACAAATAGCACTGAAGCTATTTGTACCAGTCGTACCATCCAATGCGATTTCGCCATCATTTTTATTCCATGTGTGAACGAATTAAACCGGTTTCATCAAACAGCACCGGTTCAGGCTCTAACAAAATATCAAATTTTTGCTGTACATCATGCTGTACAGCTTGGTAGGTAGCTTGAACATCCGCCAGATCGGCCTGATCATAATTCACCAGCACCAGGGCTTGCTTATGAAACATGCCCACCATGCCCAGTTTTTTACCCTTCCAGCCCGATTGATCGATCAACCAGCCTGCTGCAATTTTAACGCCACCTTTGGCCTGAGGATAATGGGGTAATTGTGGAAATGTCTGTGCTAAATGGTCAAAAAGCTGTTCAGAAATAATCGGATTTTTAAAGAAACTTCCCACATTAGGATATTCTTTTGGATCTGGCAATTTGCTTTGACGAATCTGAATCACTTGTTTTTGCAGGTTTTCAGCCGTCTGATCTTCACCTACCGCCTGCTTAAGATCACCATAATTCAGCATTAAATGTGCTTGCTTAAGCAATTTAAAAGTCACATGAGTAATCACAAAACGATTTGGATCGTCTTTAAAAATACTATACCGATAGGAAAAGTGACAATCTTGAGCCAGAATCGTGCTGAATTGTTCCAGCTGACGATCATAGACTTGAACCGACTCGATAAACTCGCCCACTTCTACTCCATAAGCACCAATATTCTGTACCGGAGACGCACCCACCAGACCTGGAATGAGCGCCAGATTTTGCAGGCCATATAAATGATTTTCTGTGGTCCATAGCACAAAGTCATGCCAGACTTGCCCAGCCCCGACACGAATGGTCTTGCTGTCATCATCTTCGGCAATATCTTCAATACCCTGAATGTCCATATGCATCACAAGCGCATGGATTTTTTCAGGCAATAGCATGTTGCTGCCACCCGACAAAATCAAAACATTTAACTGCTGTTGCTTGGCATAATTTAAGGCATCTACCAATTCAGCGGTAGATTGTACTTTGCAGTAATGCGATGCGGTTGCATCAAGACTCAAGGTATTAAAAGGCTTAAGTTGAATTTGAGTTTGAATATTCATGTGCTTAAACCTTTATTTCACATCAATCTGTTGTTTGAACTGCTGTTCAAAAATAGCCACCCACGCCAAGCTGCTCGATTCACACTGATCGAGTACACGCTCAAAGCCATCCGCCCCGCCATAATATGGATCCGGCAAGGCCTGTTTGGGATAATTCTGATCGTATTCACTCATCAATGCAATTTTTGCCCGAATTTGACTGGCAGCATAGGCCTTTTCAGCCTGTTGTAGAAGCGCTTGAATATTGAATAAATTTTCATGATCCATCGCCAGAATAAGATCAAATTCAAGAAAATCTTGCGCTTTTAACTGGCGCGCCCGTAACGATGATAAATCATAACCGCGCTTTAAGGCATGTTTCTGGCTACGCTCATCTGGTGCTTTTCCAGGATGGTAATTACTGGTTCCTGCGGAGTCGATCATAATATTCAGTTGCTGTTTATCACAAAAATGCCTAAGAACAACTTCTGCCGTGGGAGAGCGGCAAATATTTCCTAAACATACACATAACACCTTATAGGGCGTTTTGGATGACATAACAACCTCAATTACTGCTTTATTTTCAGGTGTCTTATGTTAAGTTATTTAGAGGATGAATCCTATAGAACACTAAAACAATAATCTTGAATTTGATATCAAAAAGGAAGCAATAGATGAGCCATTTTCAATTTCAAACCGTCTCGAATATTATTTCTGGACTGGGCTCGATCTATGAGTTAAAGCCATTATTACAACAACACGCTTATAAAAAACTGCTGCTGGTCACCGATGCCGGCATCATTCAGCAGCAACTGCATGTGCCGATTATAGAAATTTTAGAAACCATTCGACTGCCCTATGCGATTTATTCCAACGTTCAGGCCGATCCTCCTGAGCAGATTGTATTGGATGCCGTACACTTCGCCAAAAATGAACAAGCGGATATCATATTGGGGTTCGGTGGTGGCAGTTCACTGGATGTTGCCAAAGTAATTGCAGTTCTGGCCCATCCGCAGCAACAACAGCGCTTGCAGGATTTATATGGCATCAATAATGCCAAACACCCTAGATTACCGCTGTTTCTGGTTCCCACCACGGCAGGTACAGGTTCCGAAGTTACCCCCATCTCGATTGTCACTACAGGTGAAACCAGCAAAACCGGTATTGTTGCTCCAGTTTTATTTGCCGATGTCGCCATTTTAGATGCGACCTTTACCCAGAACCTGCCTATGCATATTACAGCGGCAACCGGCATCGATGCGATGGTACATGCAATTGAAGCCTATACTTCAAAAATCAAAAAGAATCCCTATGCCGACATGTTAGCCAAACAGGCATTAAGATTACTCAATAAAAATCTAAGTTTGGTCCTGGCAGATGGGCAGAATTTAGAAGCACGGCAAAATATGCTGGTTGGCTCCATGCTCGCCGGACAGGCCTTTGCCAATGCTCCAGTGGCAGCAGTTCATGCGCTGGCTTATCCCTTAGGTGGACATTTTCATATTTCACATGGGCATAGCAATGCTCTGGTGTTGACCGAAGTGTTAAAATTCAACGCCCCGAATGCCAAACAGTACTATGCCGAACTGATGTGCTGGCTTGACCCGAAAAGCAACGGCAGTACAGACGGTTTATGCGATTTATTTATTGACCACATGCAGAATCATCTGGACAAAAGCGGCCTGATTTTAAGGCTGAAAGATTTGAATGTACCTGAAAATATGCTGGATCAACTGGCCAATGATGCGATGCTGCAAACCCGGCTGTTGCAAAATAACCCGCGTGATCTCAGCCAACATGACGCACGGGAAATTTATCAAGCCATTTATGCATAAATCAAACTTATACTGCTGATAAAAATCAAGATTTAAGTAATATCCAAATTGCTTTTACAGTTATTACAGGTCATCCAGTTTTATTGAGATGAGCTATTTTTAACTTGTATTTTCATAGGCTTTCCAGAAAAAAATGAAATCATTAAAGTGACTATAGCAATGAAACAGATTCCCAAACATCGTGCCGATTTTTCATATTTTTTACCGATTCAAACCCGCTGGTCGGATAATGATATTTATGGACACGTCAACAATGTGACTTATTACAGTTATTTTGATACCGCTGCCAATGCCCTGCTGATTGAAAAAGCAGACTTTGACATTCGCTATTCACCAGTCATTGGCCTGGTGGTCGATTCGGCATGCAGCTTTTTTCAGGAACTGTCTTACCCTGAAATCATTGATGTCGGAGTAGCAATTTCTAAACTGGGCAATTCATCCGTACAATATGATTTGGCCATTTTTAAACAGGGTCATGAGGTGGCTTCTGCACAAGGTCATTTCGTGCATGTATTTGTAGACCGGCAAACACGAAAAAGCACCCCGATTCCAATTAAAATACGGGATGCGCTATACCAATATAGTGTGAATGAATAAGCTTATTTGAGCTGAATATTCTGTATTTCACCGTCAAAGTTTTGCAGAAGCTCCTTGACTGCTGGTTCTGCATGCAGCAGCTCTGCCGCACGTGCATAGGCTTTTTCTTTACGCTCACTTTGCATGCTATACGGCGTTGTGGTTTCTACATCTGCATAATGAACCTGAAAATGTGTACCCGGCCATTCGGTTTTTAATGCCTGCTCCAAGGCATGCTGCAACTGGGTCAACAACGCTTCATATTGCTTTGGAATATGGAAAATCGTTTCACCATTGATTTGCCCCGTCATTACACCCTGTTGTGCCAACTCTTGAACTGCAGGTGATAACTCACTGTTTCGGAACCAGTACTCCCATTTATCCACCGTCCATTCGCCTTCAAGCACTTGAGGCTTTAATTTTAGAATATCCTGTGGCATCAGTTTCGATGAGGTATCTGTCAGATTGTCTTGTACCTCTCGATGTGCCGAAACAGCCGGTTCAGGTGCCAAATCAAATAATGAATCTTGGGCTGTTTCCTCTACAGCTTGCTGAGCTTGCACCGGAACTTCAGCTTGAGATTCGGTCGGTGTGGCTTCACCGGTTGCTAAAGGTGCTATTTCATCAAACAGGAAATCATCGCTGCTGCCTTCATCAGCTGTAGTGCTTACTGCTGCAGGCTCATCGTCAAAGCCAAATAATGCATCGTCACTGGAGGGATCAAAGACAATTTTTTCCGACTGTGCTTGAGCCGGATTCAATGGCGTATTTGATGCTGGAGATAGAACTTCATCTTCTACCGTATCCTGTTCCAGGAAATCATCCGAACTGGGTTCATCTATAGAAGATTGAGCTGCAACTTCATTAAATGGGTCATCATCATACTGAGACTCATCAAAATCATCATATACAGCTGTTGATTCAACAGGGTCCGGCTCTACCGCTACATGCTGCGATGCTTGCTGCTGTAAAACCTCTGAATGAACCGGCTGTGGTACCACGGACTGAACGTTTTGTGTAACGACCGATGCTTGTGATACCGGAATTTCATTGGGCTGTAATGGACGGAACGCCAATAAGCGTAAAACGCACATTTCAAAGCCCTGCTCTTGCGTCACCGCCAGTTGCAGGTCAGCACGGCCTTTACAGGCCACCTGATAATACAATTGTAAATCTTGTGCTGAAATGCATTGAGATAACTGCATAATCTTTTGATTGATTTCAGCACTGTATTTCAAGCTCAGCTCAGGCAAATACTGCAATAATGCCAGCTCATGCAAGGTTGAAATCAACTGATCCAGAACCAGTGACACATCCAGCGCCTGCTGGCGGAATTGCATCAGCAATTCACTGACACGGGCTTTCTGGTTTTGGTGAATGGCTAAAATCAGATCATAAATGATGGTACGATCAATCAGGCCCAGCATGTCTTTGACATCTTGATGCTGAATTTCACCCTGACCATAGGCAATGGCCTGATCGGTTAATGATAGCGCATCACGCAGTGAACCCTGGGCAGATTCGGCAATTTGCCAGATCGCGTCCTGTTCGGCCTGAATCTGTTCCTGCTTGAGAATATTGCTCAGATGTTCGGTAATTTCATCGACTGCCAGCGGACGCAAGGTAAATTGCAGGCAGCGCGAAATCACGGTAATCGGTAATTTTTGTGGATCGGTTGTAGCGAACAGGAATTTTACATGTTCTGGCGGTTCTTCTAATGTTTTGAGTAAGGCATTGAAGGAATGCGTCGAGAGCATATGCACTTCATCGATCAGATAAACCTTAAAACGACCTTGTGTAGGTGCATAGGGAACGTTATCCAACAATTCACGTGTATCTTCTACTTTTGTACGTGATGCTGCATCAATTTCGATTAAATCGATAAAACGGCCTTCATTCACTGCCTTACAGGTTGGGCATACTTCGCAAGGCGTTGAGGTCACGCCAGTTTCACAGTTCAGACATTTCGCCAAAATACGGGCAATGGTAGTTTTACCTACCCCACGAGTCCCGGTAAACAAATACGCATGATGTAACCGACCACGTTCCAAGGCACTCGTCAGTGCGCGTGACACATGGTTTTGCCCCACCAATTCATTGAAATTACGTGGACGGTATTTTCGTGCAAGTACTTGATACATGTATGCTCCTTTTTACAGGTCTAAGCATACTGTTTTTTTATAAAATAGTGAAATAAATGGCGGAGGTATGAACAATAAAAATCCTGTATTCCATCCAAACGAAGACGAAATTTTTATTTATACATTCAACACAATTAGCTCAGTTTTCCCAAAAGAAAATCACTTTGCATCTGGTAGCTTTTACCGCTTTGATCTTCACGAATTTCAAGGACTTTTTCATCTAAATCCACATAGAGTAAATTACGCGTTGCCACATTGATCAGCTCAATTCTCTGCTTAGATTCATCTTTAAAACGCAGCTTACCCTTCAAGGTTTCGACTTCATTATGACCACTTAAACTTTCGCGGGTTAAAGTATAGGTTTGATCCTCATGCAATGCCAAAGTCACAGCCATGCCCGGACAATCATCACAACGTGAAAGACAGCCCATGCACGGCGTTGTACCTTCATATTCTCCTGCCCAGGCGGCCAGTTGCTTTTGCGATTCTATAGATGCCTTGCCTTGCGTATCAGATTGGTTGGCATCCTGACATCCCAATAACGCAGCACTTGCCAATAAAGGAATTAACACGACATTTTTCATAAAATATCAACAGCAGCTAGAATCGCAGGCAAAGTAGCATATTTTGCCGTTATTTTCCTTAACAACATGTTGCAAATTAAAACCAGCCCTTACGACCCGCCAAGACCCGATCCGTGCAGCGTAGCGTCTCTTGGGTCAAGCCCCACAGCCGATAATCACCTGTGATGGAAGCTGTGGAAAAATTATGGGTATAAGCGAAACTTAAACTACGCTCAGGGTCACACCATGCGCCAGAGCCATTAAAGCCCATATGCCCAAATCCTGAAGATGATTTTCCTAAAGTTAAAATCCGGTGATAACCCAAACGCCAATGCATCGGTAACGGCATGATGCGGTCACGTCGGGTATATTGAATTTGACTTAATTGCTTAAAGATTTCAGGGCGAATCAACTGCTGCCCTTGCCACTCCCCAGCATTGGCAAGCATGGCATAAATTCGCGCCAGGCTATTGGCACTAAACACCCCTGTTGCCGCAGGAATGATGGCCTGTAGTCCTGCATCACTAAAGAAGCTGAAATTTTTCATCCCTTTGGGAATCATCGCATCCTGAAAGTCTTGAGGGTTTTGGCCGGAAAGTTCTAACAGTTTATCCAAGGGAGATGCTTTGCGTGCCTGTTGAGGTTTGACTTTAGCCTTGGCCTTTTGCGGTTTATCTGTTGAATTTTTTTGCTGAGGCACAATCCGGGCAACGTCAGCCAGTTTTTCCTTCGGCACGCCAAAATAGGCAGCATCTAATTGCAATGGATCAATCAGATAGTGTTGCATCAGTTCTGCCAATGTCTTCCCTGTAGCTTTTTCCAATACCCCGCCCACTTGCCAACCAAAGGTTAAGGGCTGATATGCTGCATCTGTCGCGACTTCAAAACGGGGTTTGGCCTGGGCCAAGACGTCCAGCATGTGCGGCCAATCCGCCATTTCCGAAGCATCAGCAACAAGATGGCGAATATCATATAAACCGCTTTGGTGACTCAGCATATGCCTTAAGCTAATTTTATCTTTACCCTGTTGGGCAAATTCAGGCCAGTACCGTGCTACTGGAATGTCATAGTCAAGAAAACCTTCACTGACCAAAATATGCGCCAAGGTAGATAAAACCCCTTTACCGGTGGAATAGCAGAGCGACAAGGTATCCGCTTGCCAGCTTTCGGTTTCAGACTTTTTCCCGGTCCAGATATCAACAACCTTGCGTCCCTGAAAATAAACCACCAGAGCAGCGCCACCTAAATTCGTCCGCGCATCCTGCATCCGGCTGAATTGTGTAGCAAGGTCCATAAATCGTTCATCGACATGACCTTGATAATTTGCTGTATTGGCGAAGAGATATGCTTTGATTTCTTTCATTCAACTGTGCTTTCCATAGACCAGTAAGACATTCTATCGAGCTTAAAACAAAAAAGCCTAAATCTACAGTGACTTAGGCTTTGGTCTTAAAGTTCTTTCACACTTCCCGTAACATGTGGCTTTTTATTTTTACTGTTCCGGATGACAAACTCGGTATCCTTTCCTTCCTGAGCAGTCAAGAACTCCACTTTTGAAGGGAGATACATCGGCAGTTTAAACCACACGTCAGCGTCATAAGCATCTGGCAAAGTTAAGCTGGCTAATGCTTTCGCCTTGCTCCACATCCCATGGGCAATCGCCTGTTTAAAACCGAAGGCTTTTGCCGTGATGGCATGGATATGAATCAGGTTAAAGTCACCAGACGTTAAAGCATAACGACGCCCGATATTTTCAGAGACATTCCATTCTGCATTCAATTCATAGGCTGGCGTTTTATTGTCGACCAGTTTAGGCGCAGCCTTGACACTGGTTTTTTGACGGGCCAAATAGGTAGTTGTCCCTTCCATTACCACTTCATTGCCCACTTTCGCCGTGGTAATGAAATCAAATTGCACGCCCTTGTCATGCGGTTGCAACTCACCAAACTTGCAGGACAAGGTTAATGGCTCATTGGTCCCCACTTTGCGGCTTTGTTTAATCTGGTTACGAATATGTACCAGACCTAAAATTGCAAACGGGAAAGCTTCCGTCGTCATCATATGCATTTGCAGGCTTTGCGATAGCACCGCCAGATAAATGGCAGGAATATAACCATTATTCTTGAAGCCACAGACTTCGTTATAAGCTTTAAGATGCTTTTGATCAACCTTGAATGAATCCACCACATATTCCACTTGCGGCAGCACTTTTTCACCTTTAGGCTTTTTAAAAATCAAGCCTTGAATCACTTTAGGATAGGCTAAATAAGGTTTTGGAAGTTGGCTAAAATGGCGAGTATTCATACAGAACCTTTGAGAAGTTTTTCTAATTTATTTAATGGAGTTCTCTCTCCCTCTGGGAGAGAGCTAGAGAGAGGGTTAATAATATATCCCCTTATCTCCCTCTCCTAAATCCTCTCCCCAAGGGAGAGGACTTTAATGTGTTAAGCCCCTAGCAAGCTTTGACCACACACACGAACCACGTTGCCATTTAAACCTGTAGACGCTGAAGATGCAAATAATGCAATCGTTTCAGCAACATCGACAGGTAAACCACCTTGACTCATTGAATTCATACGGCGGCCTGCTTCACGAATTGCAAATGGAATCGCTGCGGTCATTTGAGTTTCAATGAAGCCCGGTGCCACCGCATTAATGGTCACGCCATTTTTCAAAATCGGTGCCGTGAATTTCACTACACCAATCACGCCTGCTTTAGACGCCGCATAGTTGGTTTGCCCCAAATTGCCTGCAATACCTGAAATTGAAGACACACACACAATGCGGCCATTCGCATTGAAGCCATCATTTTCCAGCAAGTAATCATTTACTCGTTCTATTGCAGACAGGTTAATGTTGATCACCAGATCCCAAAGCTCAGGCTTCATATTGGCCAAAGTTTTGTCACGGGTAATTCCGGCGTTGTGCACGATAATATCCAGACCGCCCTGCGCCGCTGCAGCAGCCTTGATTTTTTCACCCGCATCCGCAGCAGTGATATCAATCGCAAGCGTAGAACCGCCAATTTCACCGGCAACACGGTCCAGATCCGCCTGCTGTTGTGGAACGTCCAGGCAAATGACATGTGCGCCATCACGTGACAGTACATGGGCAATCGCTTCACCAATACCACGGCTGGCACCGGTGACTACAGCAGTTTTACCCGCCAGCGGTTTGGCCCAGTCTACATCGACAACCTCTGCCTTGGAAACACGAATGACTTGACCAGACACATAAGCAGAACGTGGAGAAAGTGCGAAACGTAATGTAGATTCAAGGTTTGCTTCTGCACCTTCATCGACATAAACCAATTGTGCTGCAATCCCTTTCTTGAATTCTTTACCTACAGATTTTACAAAACCTTCAAGCGCACGTTGGGCAATCGCCTGTTTTACCGTTTTTGCAGTTTCAGGGCTAATCCCTACAACGACGACACGGCCTGAAGACTGAATCTGGCGCGCAATCGGGTTAAAGAATTTATAAAGTTCTTTCAGCTGTTCTGAGTTTTGAATCCCTGAGGCATCAAAAATAACTGCTTTAAATTTAGACTCTTTATCGCCTTCGTTGAAGGCACTCAGGTTTAAGCCCACTTTTGCAGCAGCCTGTTGCAGTTCTGCATTATTACCGGCATAGCCATTGGCATGAATATTGGCCAAAACCTGTGCAATTGCACCCGACAATGTACTTGAAGATGCAGCACCAAATAACACCGCACCTTTCACTACAGGTGTAGCGGATTCAAAACGCTCTAATGAAGTTGGCGATGGCAAACCTAAATTTTTGATGACAAATTTACCAATAGGAGATTTTGCAAAGGTTTGGTATTGGTCAGTCATGTTTATTATCTCTCTTACAAATTAATTTTTGATGGTTTTGAACATATCCTTTTAACTTCAATATGATGTCAGGCACTTATATTTCAATACATCCATCAGTTTCCATAGAATCATACTTGAGTTAAATCATGGATGACTTGACCTGAATGCTTTGCCGAATGTCATTTTAGTCAATTCAGCTGTTTTTAGATTGTGTTAATGTACGGGGCAAGAATACTGTAAAATGCTTGGAAAAGCCTGATGAGCAAAACAACTCAAGAAAATCCGGCAGTCGAAAATTCTGCTATGGAAACTGTGTCAAAACCATCAAAAAGTACTGCGCGTACAGCTAAAACTTCTGGCACTGCAGCCAAGCCAGCAAACAATACGACTAAAACGACCCGTACCCGTTCCACATCTGCACGTAGTAAAACTACAGCTTCAACGAAAACAACACCTGAATCTACACCTCAAACGTCTGTTCAACAGGATAAAACCATGAGCCAAAACACAGTTCGCCGCGTTGCTATTATCGGTGGTAACCGTATTCCTTTCGCCCGTTCAAACGGCGCTTATTTTACTGCTTCTAACAGCGACATGTTTACTGCAGCATTAAATGGTCTGATTGAGCGTTTCAATTTACAGGGTCAACGTTTAGGTGAAGTCGTTGCCGGTGCGGTTTTAAAACACAGCCGTGACTTTAACATGACCCGTGAGTGCGTGTTAAATACTGAACTTGCTCCAGAAACACCTGCTTACGATATTCAGCAAGCATGTGGTACGGGTTTACAGGCTGCGTTCCTGGTGGCCAACAAAATTGCGCTGGGTCAAATTGAAGTGGGTATTGCCGGTGGTGTAGATACGACTTCTGATGCGCCAATCGCTTTAGGTGACGGTTTACGTAAAGCGTTACTGGAGCTTAACATCGCAAAAACTGCGAAAGACCGTTTAAAAGCGTTAACCAAAATCAATGTGAAAGACTTGATGGATGCCCCTAAAAATGGTGAGCCGCGTACCGGTCTGTCTATGGGCGACCACCAGGCGATTACCACACTTGAATGGGGCATTTCACGCGAAGCCCAAGATGAACTGGCTGCATCGTCACATCAAAAAATGGCAGCTGCGTACGAAGAAGGTTTCTTCGATGACCTGATCACGCCATTCCTCGGTTTAGAACGTGACAACAACTTACGTGCTGATTCATCTGTAGAAAAACTTGCAAAACTTAAACCGGCATTTGGTAAAGGCGATGCACGTACCATGACTGCGGGTAACTCTACTCCACTCACTGATGGTGCATCATGTGTACTCTTGGCTTCTGAAGAATGGGCTAAAGCCAATGGTCACGAAGTTCTCGCTTACCTGACTTTCCAGGAAACTGCAGCAGTAGATTTTGTAGAGAAAAAAGAAGGCTTGTTGATGGCTCCTGCTTATGCGGTTCCGCGTATGCTTGAACGTGCTGGCCTTAAACTTCAAGATTTCGACTACTATGAAATTCATGAAGCATTCGCATCACAGGTGCTTTCTACATTGAAAGCCTGGGAAGATCCTAAATTCTGTAAAGAACGTTTAGGCTTGGATGCTCCACTGGGTTCAATTGACCGTTCTAAATTAAATGTTAAAGGTTCATCACTTGCAGCGGGTCACCCATTTGCAGCTACTGGCGGCCGTATCATTGCAACTGCTGCCAAACTGCTTAACCAGAAAGGTTCAGGCCGTGTGCTTGTATCGATCTGTGCTGCGGGTGGTCAAGGTGTGACAGCGATTATTGAAAAATAATCTGGCTGCTTTCACTTTGTAGTCAAAGAACCCTCAGAAAAGTTTAACTTCTGAGGGTTCTTTAATTTTTTTTGGTTGATGAAACTTTAAATTTTATCGCGTAGCACGATCCCAAGCTTCTTTAACTGCAATTCTCGCCTCACTCCAGGTTAAACGCGACAATCCTTTCTCATGATCCCATTTAATTTTTAGATCACTTTCTACATCTTCAAAACGTGTGCTTGCCTCATAGTGAGAGCGGTTTTCATAACCAATTCTATAGGCATTTTGATAATCGCGCTCATAGTCAAGGTCTGAATAGGTGCTAAGTGTTTCTGCATAATACGGTGTGCTAGGTGCAGTTTCTCGCCAATAGGCTTCTTCTTCTGTCGGGTTTACTGCCTCAGCAGCACCTTTACCTGCCAAACCACCGACTACAGCACCTACTGCACCACCCACCAAGGCTCCAACTGGACCGCCGATTGCTCCAACTGCTGCCCCTGCTGTGGCACCACCTACTGCCCCTACACCTGTTCCGACCGGATGTGCGCCAGGTTCACCTGTAATTGGATCTGCATTTAAATCATCTCGAGCATCTTTAGGAAGGTTTTTTACAACGTCACGATCAAAATTATCATTCATATTGGTCTTATCCTTTTATCATGCTTTTAAAATCAGGTTTAAAACAGCGGGTAAAAAAATTATGCACTTTTCACACATTAAAGCAGTGCAGATTTTAATATAAAGGAGATCAAGCCGTAGTAATTGCAGTAAACTGTCAGTTTTAGGTTAAGGAATGTACGTTGAAAGATAAAAATCTTTTCTTAAAAAAGAAATCAAAATATTAATTGATTTTTAACTCATGCTTGATAGGTACGATTTATCTCTAAATGATTTTCTATAGCGTCATAACACCATTGGAAAATAAAAGTGTATATCAAAATGCACAAGGTCATGCTGAGGTCAGTCAAAATTGCCTGCCAAATTGACATGTCCAAGGCATACGCCACCATGGGAATGGTCGCCAGCATCAAGCCACCTTCAAAACCAATGGCATGTAGAATACGCACCCCGGCTGTTCTTTTCAGTTGACGTTTGGCTTCAAACTTTTCAAAAAAATGATTAAAAACCATATTCCAAATCACTGAAGTCACGGCCATTGCAATGCCTAGCGTACCGGTCACTTCCATAGGCATATCAAAAATAAAGCTCAACGCAATCGCAATGATCACCAGCAGGATCATTTCATAACTCAGTGCATGAATTATCCTTCTTTTGGACATCAACATTTTAAAACTCGTTCATTTAGATGAAAGCATTTTATTTTGATAATATTGATCAATCGAATTAGATTCTTTCAAAAGTTTTGATAAATGAATATTAATCAGGAACAGCTGATCATTTTTAAGACCGTGATTGAAAGCGGCTCATTTTCTGCCGCGGCCAGAAAGCTCGGCAAAGTTCCTTCGGCGGTCAGCATGTCGATTGCCAATCTGGAAATTGACCTCAATTTATTGCTTTTTACACGTATTGGTCGTGAGCCAGTTCCCACACCCCAAGCCCTGACCTTATATGAAAAAACCGAACAACTCTTGATTGAAATTAACCAGTGGAAACAGCAGGCTTTTGCCCTGAGTCAAGGTCTGGAATCTGCCTTAAATATTGTGGTGGTTTCTGAACTGCTGCATACACAATGGATTGACTATATTTCACTGCTGGAAAAACAGTTTCCTGAACTGCAAATCAACATTTTTTCCGCGCCACAGGAAGATGCATTAAAAATGCTGCTCAACCAGACTGCGCAATTGGCACTCATGTTTGAACGTGAACAGCTGGAAGCGCGTGAACAGTTTGTCGAACTCAAACGTGAGGCCTTGGTGCCTGTTGCAGCGATCAACTCTCCATTAGCCAGATTTGAACAGCTGAGCTATGAGCAAATTTTGCAAAGCCGGCAAATTGTGGTGGCAAGTCGCGACCGCAGCATCAAACCGGAACTGTTATTTTCAAAAAGCTACTGGCGTACAGATAACCATTTATCTGCTTGTGCCATGATTCAGCAAGGTCTGGGATGGGGTGTTTTACCTTTAGAAATGTTAAATCAAAATCCACATATTCAACAGCAACTTAAAATTCTTAATTTTCTGGATTTCACTCCGAAATTTGAATATTTTGTCGACCTGGTCTGGAGTCGCGAAATCCAGCTCGGCGCAGCTGCTCATTTTTTGATTAATCACATCCGAAATTCAAGAAAAAACATAAAATAGACAGGCCTTATACGCGCTTTTTACTTTGGATAACAGTAGATTGTGATATAACAAATAAACGGGAAATAACTTTAAGAACCACACGACAATGACTCAATCAGCTTTAGATCAATTAAAAAACCTCACCACCATTGTTGCCGACAGTAGCGATTTTTCCGCGATCGAAAAATTTCGCCCGCTTGATGCAACCACCAATCCTTCGCTGATTACAGCTGCGGCAAATCAGCCCGAAAATAAGGAACTGATTGAAGCTGCCTATGAACAGGCGAAATCTGAAGGTTATAACGGCGATCTTCTGGTCGAGCGTACCATCGATATCCTGACGGTCAAGTTTGGTGTGGAAATTCTAAAACTGATTCAAGGACGTGTTTCTACTGAAGTGGATGCAGCCCTGTCTTACGATACTGAAGCCACCATTGCCAAAGCCAAAGAGCTGCTGGAATTATATAAAACCTACGGTATCGATCAGAACCGTATCCTGATTAAAATTGCTTCTACCTGGGAAGGCATTCAGGCAGCAAAAGCCCTCGAGGCTGAAGGAATTCATTGCAACTTGACGCTGTTATTCGGCTTGCATCAGGCCCAAGCCTGTGCGGATGCCAACGTCACCCTTATTTCCCCTTTTGTTGGCCGTATTCTGGACTGGTACAAAAAAGCAGAAAATGTCGATCATTATCCGATTGAGAAAGACCCGGGTGTACTTTCAGTCAAACAGATTTACCATTTTTATAAACAGCATTGCATTCAAACAGAAGTGATGGGTGCAAGTTTCCGCAGTATCGATCAGGTACTGGGATTGGCGGGTTGTGACCTGCTCACTGTTTCTCCAAACCTTTTGGCAGAACTGGAACAGGATCAGCGTGAAGTGGTGGCCCAGCTTTCCAGCGATCATGCTCAGGCGCATTGCCAGCATCAGGTTGAGCCTTTAAGCAAAGAAAGTTTTAAAGCCCAGATTGAAAAAGACTTAATGTCTTCACAACTCTTACAAAGCGGCATTGACGGATTTATTAAGGCACGTGAGCAGTTAAGTACTTTATTGCGCCAGTCTTTTGGCCTGGATGCTGAAATTAAAGCTTAATTGACTCATATCTTCCCCTAAAAAAAGCCGATTTTGTTATAGTGAACAGGTCGGCTTTTTTTATGATTTGAGAGTTTATTTTGTTCGGCATAACCGATCTTAGCACCTATATTATTGGCACCACCCTAATTGTATTGCTACCCGGCCCAAATTCACTGTATGTGATGTCCATCGCTTCGCGTTTCGGAATAAAAGCCGGCTATAAAAGTGCTTTCGGTGTCTATACCGGCGACCTGATTTTAATTCTACTGACGGCATTGGGTGCAGCCTCATTACTACATGCTTTCCCCTGGGTATTTACCTTACTGAAGATTATTGGTGCAATTTATTTAAGTTATTTAGGCATAAAATTACTGATTGCTGCATATCACAGCTGGAATGCACTGCCTTCAAATGCCCAGATAGCAACAGTAAAAGAAAATATTGAACAGCTGCAACCCTTTAAAACTGCGCTGACCATCAGTATTTTAAACCCCAAAGCCATTCTCTTTTATTTGTCTTTTTTTGTGCAGTTTGTCGATCCGGCTTATGCTTATCCGGCAGTTACCTTTACTGCACTAGCAGTGATCTTGCAGATCATTAGCATGAGCTATTTAACCATTCTGATTTTTTCTGGTGTAAAACTGGCGTCTTATTTTACTTCCCGTTATAAAGTGACAGCCTCATGTGTAGCAGCTGTGGGGCTGTTATTTTGTGGTTTTGGTATTAAGCTTGCCACCTCAACCTTGTAATTTTTAGGCGCATCAAAGCAAATTAAACTTATCAACAGCATATAAATTATGGCGATGATGGCTTTTCGGCTAAAAATGAAAGGCGTATGATTAGTACACTTTTCATCATTATAAGATGATCACAGCAAAGGATTTATGCAAAAATTTCTAGAAGACTTTTCCGTCCCTGCGGTATTTGCAGGTTTTATTACTTTTCTGGTTGGGATCAGTGTTTCATCGGTATTGGTGATTCAATCGGCCCAATTACTGGGCGCATCTACTGAACAAATCACATCTTGGTTCTGGGCATTGGGCTTAGGAATTGGGCTGTCAGGTTTGATTCTCTCCTGGAAATTTAAATATCCGGTTGCCACCTCATGGTCTACTGCTGGACTGGCGCTTATTTTAGCCACCGGCAGTGGTTATAGCTTGCAGGAAGCCATCGGTGCATTTCTGGTTTGCGGTTTGCTCAGTGCCATATTAGGTTTTTCTGGTATTTTTCAGCGCGTGTTATCCTATATTCCCCAGAGCTTAACCAGTGCCATGTTAGCGGGGGTACTGCTCAAATTCGGCATTGCGCTTTTTGCCAGCATGCAAAATGATTGGGGATTCATCCTTTCATTATTAACCGTCTATATTCTGTCTAAACGCCTGTCACCGCGTTATAGCATCGTCATTACGGTGATTGCCGGACTGCTGCTGTGCCCCATATTCATGCAGTTCCATCCAGCAAACATTCAATTTAGTTTAGCCCAGCCGGTATGGACAACGCCTGAATTTAGCTGGTCGGCCACTTTGGGTTTAGCGCTGCCTTTATTCGTCATTAATATGGCATCCCAATATTTACCGGGTCTGGCCATGATCAAGAGTTATGGCTATGAACCAAATATCAACCAGCTGATTGGCTGGACAGGTACGGCGCAAAGTGTTTTGGCACCGTTCGGATGTTTTTCCGTAAATATTGCCGCAATCAGTGCTGCAATCAGCCTGGATGATCAGGCACACCCCGACACGAAAAAGCGCTACATTGCCGGAATAAGCTGCGGCTTTTTTTATATCCTGATGGGTTTGTTTGCGGCAACGCTGACCAGTCTTTTAATGTCATTCCCTAGCGTGTTTATCACCGCACTAGCAGGTATTGCTTTATTCGGGACCATTGGACACAACATTGCACTTGCTTTTCATCAGCCTGCTGAACGCGAAGCTGCATTATTAACTTTTTTATTCAGCGCTTCTGGAATCCAGTTTTTTGGTATAAGTTCAGCATTCTGGGGGTTAATTTTTGGTATTGCCGTATCCATCATATTCAAGTTTAAAGTCGCCAAATCCTGAAAAATAAACATCTTCTGGACCATTCATAATCCAGTACAGGGTTATGCAGGATATTGATTTTTTTAATATTTCTTCTTAAGCTATGCCTGATGGCATAGGCAATTCCTAAAGGAATGGTTTTAAGTACTTGCAATAATAAATAGAATGAAATGACATCAAACACAAATACCAGCAGATCCGGTCCCAGTTTGCCAAAGCCTTCGGGCTGGACCAGAAAAGTTGCACCGGTTACTTCTGAAGGAATAGCCAAACCCAATAAGATATAAGCCTATAAAATAGCATTCATCTCATCTCTTCCTCAATCTGTCTTTATAAGGCTATCTTACCTAGATTAAGTCTTTTCCAGTCTTTGAAATATTGAATGATCTAGAAATTAGACAATAAAGCAGAAGCACTATATTTTTGTATAAACTGGATTGTTTGCTGAAAGGTCTGCTGACTGGCCTTTTTACCCATCATAAACTGATACTCATGCACTAGAAACTCTTTAGATTCCGGATAAAAAACCTCGGTTACCGGTATTTTCTGGCGAAGCAAAGCATTTACAAAAGGTACCGACTGGGTCTGGGTCAAAAAGTCTTTATTTCCTCCACTAATGAATACCGGAGGATAATTCACGGTTAAATATTGAATGGGAGAAATACTTTTTAAAAAATCCGCATCATCCTTTTTATTGCCCGTATAAGCCTGGACCAGATTAACGATGCCCCATTCGATGAGTTTCACTTTATCCGGAGCAGTATTAATGAAGGCATTCAGATCATAAATACCACAATGCAGGATCAAGCCTTTAATTTGCTCCCGTTGAATAAACGGTGTAATGGCAGACTGCCGGGAAAAATCTGGATTACTGATTAAAGCGGCATAATGGCTGGCTAAATTGGCGCCTGCCGAATCGCCCGCCAAATACATGCGCCGGGCATCAATATGGTAAATCTTGGCATGCTCGCTAATAAATTTTAATGCCTGATTAATTTGCAAGAGCTGCTCAGGATAAATCATTTGCGGCGCAAATTGGTATTCGACTGAAACCACGTTATAACCTTGGTCAGCCAATCGTTTAAAGTAGCCTCGAGCATGTTCTTTAGAGCCTGAAATCCAACCACCGCCATGAATCCACACCACGGTAGGCCGAATTCCCAACGCTGCAATATCATGCGGTTGGTAAATATCCAGATGCAGTGCCGGATTTTGCAGATAGACAATGTTGGTTTGCACCAACACTTCAGGAGCATGCCGGTCAATAAACTTTTTTTGCACATTGGTCGATGCATTAAACACACTGGCAATGACCTTGCTATTGCTTTGTATATTCTGGCAAGCACTACTGGAGAGTGCAGCAATGAAACATAAACTTAGACTAAAGGATTTGGAATACACAGTTTGCCCTATCAACTTCCCCTCAGAATCTAAAAGGAATCATTATATTTTCAAGCATTTTAAAGATTGTTTAAACATTTGAAAATACTGGTTTTAATATCGAGTTTTTGAGTCGGTTTTAAATGCAAAGCAGAACACACTTATATTTATGATTTTTATATAATTTAATGAATTTTAAAACATTTTTCACAGAGTAAATTGATCAATCCGACACAATATGCTATCTATAAATAATAGCTACATAATAAACTCTAAGGAATCATTCTTATGTCTTATCAAAATATTTTAGTTCCTGTTGATGGTTCTGAGATTTCTTTCTCTGCGGTTAAAAATGCAGCTCAAATTGCCAAAGCGTTTTCCAGTCAATTAACACTGATCAGCCTGGTTACTGAAGACCCATTTTCTGAAGCAGATTTCTATTATCCATCTCCTATCATGAAAGAATATTTTGTTCAGGCTTATGCCAATGCCGAAAAAGCATTGGAAAAAGCCAAAGCGATTGCCGCTGAGTATGGCGTGATTGCAACCCCTCAAATCATTAAAGGCAACATCTCGGAAGAAGGCATTCTTGAAACGGCTGAAAAATTGAAAACCGACCTGATTGTGATGGGTTCTCATGGGCGTAAAGGTTTTCAAAAATTCCTCATGGGCAGCTTTGCTCAGGATGTTTTAAAAACCACCAAGCTTCCTGTTTTAGTGGTAAAAGAATAAGTTTAAAAAAAATGAGCCCTTAAAAATCCAGGGCTCATTTTGGTTTCCTGTTTTCATGACATGATTATCCAAACTGGCTATATCATTCGTACTTTTATCTATTCAGCTACATTCATAAGGAAATTTCATGACTTATAAACATATTTTGGTTCCAGTAGATGAATCCCCTATTTCTTATGCAGCTGTTGAACAGGCACTGGCTTTAGCCAAGCCTTTAAATTGCCAGGTCACCATTACCAGCGTGATTGCTGTTGATCCTTTTGTTGGTGTTGATTTTTATAAGGTCGCACCGGCAATTACCGATTACTTTATCGAAGCTGAAAAAAATGCACAGTTAAACCTGGCAGAAATCAAGCAATCTTTCATTCGCGATGGCATTACAGTCGATACCAAAATCGTTCGCGGTGTATCACCTGCTGAAGGTATTATGCAGGTTGCCGATGAAGTGGGTGCCGATTTGATTATTATGGGCTCACATGGTCGTACCGGATTTAAAAAATTAGTGCTGGGAAGTGTGGCTCAAGAAGTCTTGACCCAGTCTCCAATTCCCGTACTGATTATGAAAGTCTGAACCATAAAAAAGTCCCTGTAATCAGGGACTTTTTATATAGGCATGTCTATCATTGGCTTCTGCTGACCTCCATGCACTTGATCTCAAGCGAGTGAACGGTCTGGGTCATATTTGCCAAAGAAGCGATCTTGAATCAACATTAAATATAGCCACAACAAAATTTATGTTTTGGAAATATGCTGATGCAAGTTTTGCAGATAAATTTCTGCCTCAAGTTTGCTGGTAAAGTTTTTTTGATAACTCCCCATTGCCTGAATATTGTTCGGTGTATATTCAATCAGCACAGCAAAATTTCCGTCAGCCGCATTTTTTGAAACCCGAATTGCAATGATATGCTGAGAATTTAGGTAAAAACCATCTTCAATTTTAACTAACAAAACCAATCTCCAGTCTATTTAGTAAAATGACAGGCTAATGCAATCACAGTCTGTTAAATGATAAAAGCTCACCTGAAGATGAGCTTTGACCTGGCTATTTTAAGCCATAACAGTGATTTATTCGACACTTTTGAAGTAATTATACAATATGAATTATGTCTTACTCTGACAGGATTGAATTAAGTCAATCTAAACATAAGCAGCATTTTCAGCCCTTACAATGCTTGAAATATCAACAAAAAAGCCTTTTCCCAGTCTGCACCAAGAAAAGGCTTTTCATGATTCAATCAATGCTCGGTTAGATACTCAACATACTGTTCAAGGTTTCAGAAACGTTTTTCGATTTCACTTGTGGTTTTAAGGCCTCAAGTGCTGCTTTGACTTCACTGCGCTGTGGTTCAGCCAAGGTATACCAGCGAGAAAGCACTTGTAATAAACGTGAACCGACAATCGGGTTTTTCTCATCCAGATATTTGGCCAGATCAATGTAGTGCTGAACACCAAAACTCCAGGTATTGACCGGATTAGCATTTAAGCCGCCACTGACCGAACGAATACGGTTAGGATTGCCCAAATCGTAGTCCGGATGTGAAGTCAGGTATTTGATGGTTTCTGCATTTGCTTTTGGATGCGCTGCCTGAACCATAAACCATTGATCTAGCGACAAGGCTTCATCTTCAAAGCGACTGTAGAAGTCTGCCAAGACTTCCTCGGCTTGTGGTGCATCATTCCAGACCAGAACTTTAAGCGCTCCCAAACGTTCCGACATGTTACCAGTATGATACTGCTCATAAGCGAGGTCAAAGGCATAGGCATCGCCCTGACGCGCCATCATACCCAGCATGATATTTCTGAGTGCACGTACACCCATCGCCTGAGAGAATTCACGTTGATTATCTGGGTCTAGCTCCAGATAAGTCTCTTTGCAGAATGTACCCAGTTCACGTGCCAATGTGTCCAGCAAAGCATTACGCTGTTCCTGAATTTTGGCAGGATGATAATCGGCATCAATACGGCTACCCAAATAGCCTTCAGTCGGGACATCTAGCAAACGTGAAGCCAATAATGGATCTTTCTCAATGACTTCAGGCAAAGTATTTTTCATGGCCTGAATATAAATGCCAGCATCATGACCTTCCAGCAAAATACGTTCCAGCAGGGTTTGAGTGGCCTGCCACTGGTTGAAACCATTGGTTTCATATTGCATCAAGAAAGCCAGTTCTTCGTCTGAATAGTTGAATTCAAGATTGACCGGTGCCGAGAAATTACGCAGCAATGAAACCACGGGTTTTGCCGTTAGGCCGCTAAATTCAATAGTTGCCTCATTTTGATCAAATAAATACACGCCATCTTTTACGCCATTTTCAAACAGCGCTTCAGATTGCAGCGTATATTGCTCACCTGTTTCCGCATTAAACAGTGCTAAAGCGACCGGGATAGGAACCGCTTTCAGGTTTGGATATTTTGCATTCGCTTTTAAACTTTGTTTAAAGCTTAAGCGATAGGTTTGAGTTGCAGCATCGTACTCGCCTGTGGCTTGCAGTTTTGGTGTACCCGGCTGGTTATACCAGATCAGGAATGCAGATAAATCGACACCTGAACCGACTGTCAATGCAGACACCCAGTCTTCAACCGTTACCGCCTGGCCGTCATGACGGCGGAAGTATTCGTCTGTGCCTTGACGGAATTTTTCCTTGCCAAGTAGCGTCGACATCATGCGGTTAATTTCCGCACCTTTTTCGTACACAGTTGCGGTATAGAAGTTGTTAATTTCTACAAAGTGATCTGGACGTGGCGGATGCGATAACGGACCGGAATCTTCAGGGAACTGGTGGGCTTTGAGTACAGCAACGTCATCAATACGTTGTACTGCCGCGGACTGTAAATCTTCCGAGAAAGACTGGTCACGGAATACGGTTAAACCTTCTTTCAGGCATAGCTGGAACCAGTCACGGCAAGTAATCCGGTTACCGGTCCAGTTGTGGAAATATTCATGCGCAATCACCGACTGTACCCGCATAATTGCTGCATCAGTCGTGTATTCCTCATCGGCAAGCACGCATGAAGTATTGAAGATATTCAGACCTTTATTTTCCATGGCACCCATGTTAAATGCACTGGTTGCCACAATCATGTAATTGTCCAGGTCATAGGGACGACCATAATGTTCCTCATCCCATTGCATGGAATGTTTCAGTGCTTCCATGGCAATGTGACATTTTGGAATATCTTTTTCTTCGGCATAAATTTCCAGCGAAACGTTACGGCCTTCAGAGGTCACATAGGAATCTTTCAGTACCGCCAAATCACCAATCACGCAGGCAAATAAATAACTTGGTTTTTTGGTCGGATCCTGCCAGATGGTATAGTGGCGGCCTTCACCAGCCTCGCCCGCTTCCATCAGGTTACCGTTGGCTAACAGTACCGGAAATTTTTTATCAGCTTCGACACGTGTGGTAAATACAGACAGCACATCCGGACGGTCTGGATAGAAGGTAATTTTACGGAAGCCTTCAGGCTCGTTTTGCGTTACAAACAAGTCGTCACCTGCCTGATACAGACCTTCCAGCTGGGTATTGCTTTCCGGGTGAATAACCACTTCCGTTTCCAGAATGACTTGATCTGGTGCATTGGCAATCACCAGTTGTTCTGAATCGAGGCTGTAATCCGATGCAGTCAGCAGCTTGCCGTTTAAGCTAATGGATTTTAATTCCAGATCACGGCCCAGCAGCACCAAATCTCCGGCAGTCTGGCGCTGCATCACCAGGTTTGCATTGACCTGGGTATGATCGCTATATACCTGAATATCCAGATTGATTGAATCCACCAAAAAAGAAGGTTTTTGATAGTCTTTTAAATAAACTGTTTGGTCTGCTTCAACCACCGGGTTTGCCGCGATATTCATATAATGTCCTAATCCTGTCGTTCTTAAGCCAAGACTTTGTTGTTGTGAAATGCTTCGATCATACGACAACTTTCGCAATCTGTCTGTGCCATTGATTTAAGTCATATATGGGCATGTTCCTTTCAGTTTTCAATTCAAATTGCGCACATTGGTACGATTAATGTCCTTATTGATGACTTAAGGTGCATAAATGAAGCACATGCTACACATCAACATTGTGTATGCCCTTACTTTCCAGCTATACCTTCGAAGGTCGAGATAGTGCTTTTTGCATATATATTTGTATAACTTTAACTTTTTCAGATTAGATAAAAAGACTTAACCCAAATTGACACTCATTTTCAAGATGACTACATTTTGAGCACGCTTTTTGCTTGTATTCATCTGTGTAAAGCGCACTATAAAATTAAAGCAAAACCAGAAGAGGTGTATTATGTATTTAAAAGACCATATTGTTCGTGTCGAAAATATCAAAACCATGCAAAACCTTGATGCTGCCGGAATTGATCACAAAGTAATTGCCATGTTTCTGAGCTGTGAAGGTATTCCGATGCAATCGGCGGACATTTGCGCAATTTTAAACAATTACGATGCCCTAGGAAGCAGAAAAATTCCGTCCAAAAAAGTTCAGGCCTTGATCAATGCAAAGCAGCTAGGAGAGGAGGATGAGTCACTGCCTTGCCCTGCCTCTTATTAACCGGAAAATGACCTACTGATTCAACCCCCATCCTTCTGACTCAACCCTATCTTTATTGTGTCATGGTGGAGATGAAAGATCTGGTCTTCATCTCCACATTTCTCAATGCATTGTAAAACTTAGGCTATTTTTTCAGCTCCATACTGTGTGGCTCGCCGTGCCTAGCGAATTATTTTCCATTCAGCACTATTCCATCACGTCACGGCAAAAGACAGGTGTATAATCGGTGCAATGATTAACCCGACTTGTGATCGATTCCTTCCATGCTTCTTCAAATTCTGCAAAAACAGCTCGATGAAAGTACATCATGCCCTTTATGTCAGGCATCCATGTTCTGGATAGAAGCTGAGCAGTACGATCAGGCAATGAATTTTCATGAATGCAGCCACTGCCATCACCGTCTGTTTCAGGACGGTCGCGGCAACTGCCACTGCGACACCTGTCTGGCCAAGCGTAAAAAAATGCTGGCTGAAACACGCCTTCAGGAACAACGTCAACTCAAGTCCAAAGAAAAAGATGCTGTTGAATACCGTCTGGATCAAATCAGCTTTTTAAATAAATTGTTTTTGCTCAGTATTCTGGATAATCAGGTGCAGGAATATACTACGCATCATGAATATATAGACTGGGAAAATATTAAATATCATTCCCTTACACCGAATTACCTGTTCCAGAATTATTTGATCAAGCAACTGGTAAAAGAACAGATCCTGATTGCCAAAGATTTTGCCTCCGAAGCCAGTCAGTACTATGTCAATGTGCGTTTGGACGGTTATTCGGAACCGAGTCTGTTTAGCATTACCCAGCAACTCAGAAACTGGTTTTATGAAAATCTAAGCTTGGGCGTACCCTTCAAGAATGCCGATGAAGTCAAAAATGCACTATACTTGGTACTGTATCAGGAAATTATTCAGTTCGCCCAGTTTTACTGTCGTACCTGGGGCATTCAGATTGCCGGGAATAACAGCTTTCAAACGTTCTGCTATCGCCTGATGGATTCTCTGGCGGTGGGTCAGATCTACTATCTGGTACAAACTGCTTTAGAATATTTGCATCAGCAAAAAGCCTTGCAACCACGCAATGAAAATTTTATTAATACCAATTTGTTAAAGAAAACCTTACAGCAATATCGTGAACGGTCCGTGACTGAAAAATGGGAAACCTCCACCCTGCCTCGTCCACACAATATTCCTTTTAGCAAGATGAGCGAAATCCTGTTGTTCCGCTTTCTGGGCTATGATGAAAGTATTTTTTTCCAGCCCATCTGGAAGTTATGGAAAAAAATTGAATCGCGATTAAGTTTTTATTCACAAAAACGCTGTATGTATTGTGGTTCTAATGAACTTACTGTCGATTATGATGCTGAAAATTATGTGACACTCTGCTGTCGAACCTGTAAGCATCAAGACCACTATTTTACCCAATAGAATTTCACCCGCTAAACGGTGAAGCATATGTCCAGTTTCTCCGACTCCACCCTATACAATTTAAGGAATAATCCCATGCATCAAACTTCAACATTGGTCGAGCAGATTGTTGAAGCCTGGACACAACTGCAAAGCCAGCAGCCTTTGGTGCAATGCATGACCAACAGTGTTGCAGCGAATTATGCAGCTAATGTATTGCTGGCTGCAGGTGCCTCGCCAGCCATGATTGACAATCCGTTCGAAGCCGAAAGCTTTACCACGATTGCCGCTGCACTGAGCATTAATTTGGGCACCCCAACTCAGGAACAGATGCAGGCCATGCAAATTTCTGCACAAACGGCGCAGCGTACCCATACTCCGTGGGTGCTCGACCCAGTTGGTTATGGTCCCATTCTAAAATGGCGCTCGGACATGGTGGATGAATTACTGCAATACCATCCCACGGTCATTCGCGGTAATGCTTCCGAAATCAGTACGCTTGCAGGCAACCAGGTAGAATCCAAAGGCGTGGATAGCACTTTGGACAGTGCCGATGTCTATCATCAGGCTAAAGTACTGTTAGCCCATGCTGACTGTATTGCCATTTCTGGTGAATCCGATTTTATTTTGACTAAAGAGCTAGATGTCGTAATTCAGGTCAATGGCGGTTCTTATTTACAGCCCAAAGTCACTGCGACAGGTTGTGCACTGGGTGCATTAATCGCAGCTTATTGCGCTGTTACGTCACCAACGATTGCGACGATTGCAGCCCATACCCATTTTGCCATTGCCGGAAAATTGGCATTCGATCAAGCTCAAACGATCGGACATTTTAATGTGGCCTTTATGGATCACATCCACAGTTTAAATCCGGACTTCATCCGGCAATATGCGGATCTTAAAATTCTTGCACTTTAAGTTTAGTCTTCTTTCCTGTTACTAAGGTTGACCTGGCTCAGATTGTAATGACCGGGTCTAAGCTTATATCCATGCAATATCGGTATAAAATGTGAATGATAATGAAAATTTAATAGACTTTCCGGTCTATAAATAAATTAAATAGAGTTTCCAAAATCGTTTGCAAATCCAATTTGCAGATACAGAGCAAACCCATGCCATCAAAATAGTCAGGGACATGCTGCATAAAAAAATTGCTATGCGGGGTGGCTTTATTTCTGAGACGTTGAATATGTTCGGGTGTCGTTTGGGGCATGACATGAGGATAGACAAAAATATCTTCTCGACGTTTTTGCACTTCAGATTTACGCTGCTGAATCTTTTGGAGAACTGTTAAATATTGTTGAGGAATTTCTTTGCCTACACGCGGAAAGAAATGTTGTGAGCGGGATGCAAAATAAGTATAAATTTTAGGCTGTATGATGGTCGGCACAAACCATAATGGAATGACGGGATGTCGAATCCGGTGATTGATTGCAACCCGGATTGCGGTTTTAAGGGTTCTGTTGCCTTTACGATAAGCCGGTAAAATACTCGCCCGGTAACTCACCACAAAGATAGGCTGTCCCTCCAGAGAAAGCTTAAGCACAGGAATAATATTTTGCCCCACCCGTGTATCTTTATGATAATAATGAACCACCAGAACAGAAACGGCATCCTGATCATAGACAAAATTATAAATTTCTTCCTCGCACGAATCCGGAAAAATTTGCCGATCAAATTCACAGATCACTTTAAAAAAACGATGCTTTTCTTCAGATGCAAGTTTTGCAAAATCGACAATCGTTTCTGTAATACGCATCAAATTGATCCAATTTTTTGATATTTATGAATTATTACTGATTTCAGCTGACTTAAATATCACTAGAAATGGTGATTTAAATCCAATTCATCCATTTTTTCACACGGTTGCCGCATGACTGCACCCTCCTTGGATATAACAGTAAAGCACAATAAAAAAGCCCAACAGATCAAGTCTGTCAGGCTGTTTCGATTGGTCAAAAGAGTGGATTAAAAGATATCAATCTCTGGTTTCAATCTTAAATCATCCACTTTATTCAACGTGACTTACTCATACTATCTAAGGATAGCTAATAAGCACGGACTTAATCCGGTTCTCTTCCAGTTCAGTCACTTCAAAGTAAATGCCACGATATTCCAGTTTAGCTCCCAGACTGACTTTACCGTGAGTTTTTTCCAGAATCAGACCGGCAAGGCTGATATAACCTGCCTCTTCTTCAACCAAATCCAGCATACCCAGCTCCAGTTCCAGCTGATACACATCAAGCATGCCAGAAGCTTTCCAGGTATGGTCATCAATTTTCACCAGATCAAGCTGCTCATCGGCATCCGGAAACTCGCCAGCAATCGCCTCAAATACATCCAGAGGAGAAATCAGACCTTGCACATTACCAAATTCGTCACTCACCAATACCAATGAACCTTTCGAGCTACGCAAGGTATTAATGGCATCGATGACTTTCATTTTTTCAAAAATATAAATTGGACGATGGCGTTTGATTAAAGCCTTGAGCTGTTCTGGATCTTCCAGTACATCAAGGAGCTCTTTAGCCCGAACCACGCTCAGAACCTTATCCAGGTTGCCCCGGCATACTGGAAACAGGCTATGCGGTACAGCAAGTACCTGTTCACGAATCTGTTCAGCGCTGTCATCCAGATTCACCCAGGAAATCTGGCTTCGAGGTGTCATAATCGAGGCAACTGATCTTTCTGCCAGGGTTAATACTCCCCCAATCATGTAACGCTCTTCATCAGCAAAGGTTTCTTGTGCTTCAAAGTGTTGTGCACTATCAGCCATGGTTTCCACTTTACCACCCATCAATTTCAGGATGGAATCTGCGGTACGATGCCGTAATGGAATTTTGGATTCATGCTTTGTAGCATTGCGTTTTGAAAACTGGTTAAAGGCTTCAATAAGAATAGCCACACCAATACCTGAATAGATATAACCTTTAGGAATGTGGAAACCAAAACCTTCGGCAATCAGGCTGATCCCGATCAGTAACAGGAAGCTTAAACACAGGATGACGACAGTCGGATGGCGGTTGACGAATGCCGTCAATGGCTTAGAAGCAATCAACATGACAATCACGGCAATGGTCACAGCAGCCATCATCACGTAAATATTATCCACCATCCCCACTGCGGTAATGACAGAATCCAGGGAGAAGACTGCATCCAAGACTATAATTTGCGCTACTACCGCCCAAAAACCGGCATAAACAACTGAGGATGTCGATTGAACTTCAATCTTGCCTTCCATTTTTTCATGCAGTTCGGTCACGGCTTTATAGACCAGGAATAATCCACCAAAGAGTAAAATCAAATCCCGACCTGAGAAGGATAGACCTGCAATTTCAATAATGGGTTTTGTGAGTGTCACTAGCCAAGAAATAACGGATAGAAGCCCCAAACGCATAATTAATGCGAGAGAAAGGCCAATAATACGTGCTTTATCACGTTGTTCAGGAGGAAGTTTTTCTGCCAAAATGGCAATAAAGACAAGGTTATCAATACCTAAAACAATTTCTAAAATAATAAGGGTTAGTAAACCCACCCAAATTCCCGGATCTAACAAAAACTCCATTAGTTCACATCTCCGTTTTCACGAATTGGGTTAAAAACAAATTTAAACCGGCACGGCGAGGGATCCATATAAGTGACCTTTTCAACAATAGATAAATTTATTATGCACAATCTGTTAAATTTGTAATTAAATTTTTGTATTGTTAGCGCTTTAATCTTAGCCAGATATACAATTCGGCCTATTTTGACGCTTTTACTTCATCTCTTCATCTGATTTTTGGCTTGAGAAAATATCAGTTTCTCTCATTAACAAGATCAGCCTCCGAAGCTTTTTTCACCCGAATATAAAGATAACCAGGATGATTGAATTGAATCAATGAAAGCTAAATTCAACCAAACAGGCTTCCACTCCAGGCAACACATTTACAGCACGTGTTAATCTAACCAATGAAAAGTATTGACCGTATAGATAATTTCCAAAATGTGCCCTCAACCAGTAATGAAGGGGTAGCTTAATTTAGATTTCTTATTTAATTCATGTCAGGTGCGGTCGATGAGCGTTCGTAATTGCCAAAAGTTTAAAATGTCCTGGCTGCTCACTCCCAATATGACATCCTTACAGCAAGGTTATTTTCAGAACTTATCCAAATCCTCAGGCCCGGGTAGAAGTGTAAATTTTGCTCAACTCAGGATATTGCAGGGTATTGCCAGATTTCATCAAGATAAAGCCTCCTGCAGCATATCCGGACTCAACGATCCGGCTTAATTTTATTTTTTGTAAGGAAACTTATAATAATAAGTTTGCTTATTGCAATATAAAAAACTTGATATATATTAATATCAATAAAAAATGTGTGTTGTTTGGCAAAATCCGATTTAAATAAGACGCTTTTCAACAAATTAAAATTACAACAATCTTAGGGAGGCTTTTCTCCATGACTAAAAAGTACAGCAAATTCCTACCTTCCATTGCTGAAGATTTCTCTTTGGAAAATTTTCCTTATTATTGGGTCACTCAAGTGCATGCCCAATACATACAAAATGTAGATCACGCTTTGAAAAAATATGGTCTGGACAATTCACGTCGCCGTATTTTACTGTCGCTAAAATCCAAACCGCATGCCAGCGTGTCAGACCTCTCAGAAATGGTCATTTCCAAAATGTCGACCACCACCAAAATCGTCTATCGCTTAAAAGATGAAGGACTGGTTGAAACGTATTCATGTGAAGATGACGCCCGTATTACCCGAGTGGTTTTAACGGATAAAGGGCAACAAATGACCAATAAGATTAATGACCTGACCAATGTGGTTCTGGAACAATCTTTTGAAGGCCTCACTCCCCTGCAAATTGAAAAGATGATGGAAAGTTTAAAATATATTTTTAGAAATTTAGCCCATTAAGTTGGGTTGAATTCACAAATCAACAAAATTATTTTTTAGTTTTACTTTACAATATTGTAAAATATATTGTTTTCTCTTTAAATTCATTAAAAATAAGTTACAATAATAAAATACAATTACAACAATTTCTGGGGAGAAAATACAGATGACAAAAAAATACAGTAAATTTTTACCGTCTACAGATAATTTCGATTTGGAAAATTTCCCCTATTACTGGGTAAGCCAAGTCCATGCTCAATACGTACAAAATGTTGATCATGCATTAAAAAAATATGGTCTGGACAATTCACGTCGTCGTATTTTACTCGCTTTAAAATCTAGACCGCATGCCAGCGTGTCAGATCTCTCAGAAATGGTGGTGTCCAAAATGTCGACCACCACCAAAATCGTCTATCGTTTAAAAGATGAAGGTTTAGTTGATACTTATTCTTGTGAAGATGATGCACGCATAACCCGCGTAGTGTTAACCGATAAAGGTGATCAAATGACGCAGAAAATTAATGACCTGACCAATGTGGTTCTGGAACAGTCCTTTGACGGTTTAACTCCTTTACAAATTGAAAAAATGATGGAAAGTCTGCAACATATTTTTAAAAATTTATCACGATAGTTTAATTTTAAATTTCAGTTAAATACTGACTTTTTCTATTTTAGACTTCGAAAAAATACAAAATTAATACATTTTATTCTATTTTTTAACGAAAATATTACGTTAATAAATTAAAAGTTGAATTTAAAACAACGGGGAAAATAAGAAAATGACCAAGAAATATAGTAAATTTTTACTTTTATCCAGTGAAAATTTTGATTTAGAAGAATTTCCCTACTACTGGATTACTCAAGTTCATGCGCAAGGTGTAAAAAAACTAGACCATGCCCTGAAAAAATATGGCCTGGACAATTCGCGTCGCCGTATTTTACTGTCTCTAAAATCCAAGCCGCATGCCAGCGTATCAGATCTCTCCGAAATGGTGGTGTCCAAAATGTCGACCACCACCAAAATCGTCTATCGCCTAAAAGATGAAGGGCTGGTTGAAACGTATTCATGTGAAAATGATGCCCGTATTACCCGAGTAGTCTTAACAGATAAAGGACAACAAATGACCCTGAAAATTAAGGATCTGAGTAATATTATTCTGGAACAATCCTACGAGGGTCTAACTCCTTTACAAATTGAAAAAATGATGGAAACCCTTAAACAGATTTTTAAAAATCTATCGTAATAATCGAGGCTTAATCGAAAAAATTCAGCTGGGGGCTCATTTTTTCAATTTTTGCTTTTGGAACATGTGAGCATTCAAACTCAACCTCTGGAAACCCTTCTACAAAACAACGAATATCTGGGGAGTTCCAGCTTAGCCATTCATCTAAACGCTCATGAGGAATAATAATCACCGAGCGTTTCACATTTCCAGGTTCATGAAAATCTTTCATCATGGGGTGATCAATCGCATCCATCGTAATCATGGTTGCTGAACGAATAATTTCCTCTCCGATTCGGCAAATCTCATAGAGCGCTGCAATATAAAAAGCCTGTCCATCCTTTCGCCATACTCCCCAGCGTTGCGGCTTGTTCTCAATATATTTCGACTCATAAAATTCACTCACTGGAATCACGCCAAATTTGCATTTTGAAGCAGCATTGATAAAAGTCGGTTTTTGGAGCAATGTTTCATTTCGAGCATTATATGTTTTCAGGGCAATGCTTTTGTCTTCCGCCCATTTCGGTACCATGCCAAACCTAACCTTACGCCACTCCAAACCTTGGGCTGATTTAAATAGCAAAGGCAACTCATAATTTGGATAGACCTCATCTGGATAGTCAAATGGAATATCAGGAAGATTCAAATCACGGAGCTGCTTTAAATTAAGCGGTTTAAAATTAGCGCACATAAAACCAGATATAAATTGAAACTTACTCTATTATAGCTTGTATGAGATACTTTTTACTTTGCTGTACTATGTGGTAGCGTTAACCAATGTGTACGGCTAAACTCTTCCAATATCCACTGTCCATTAAAGCGCCCCAAGCCTGAATTTTTCTCCCCGCCAAAGGGTGCATTCGGTTGATCCGCCACGGTGATGGCATTGATATGCGTCATCCCTGCATCAATTTGCATCGCAAAACGGGTTCCACGTTCTAAATCAGAAGTACATACTGCGCTGGATAGTCCATAAGCCGTGTCATTGGCTAAACGCAAAGCCTCGGCTTCATCTTGAGCCTTAATGACCGGCAAAACGGGACCAAAACTTTCTTCTTTGGCTAAGCAGGACTCTGGATTTACATCAATAAAAATATGAGGTGGAACTACATTATCTTGAATCTCCCCTCGTACAATGAGTTTGGTTCCCTCTTGTAGTGCCTGAGCAATGATCTGTTTGATTTTTTCAACTTGCGCGACATTAATCATCGGGCCAATCAGGGTATCCTCTTGCTGAGGATCACCATAGGCAATATTCTTAGCCCGAATGACCAGTTTTTCAACAAAAGCATCATAAATTTTAGCATCGACAATCACCCGATTGGTACTCATGCAAATTTGTCCCTGATGCAAAAAACGCCCTATCACAGCCAGTTCCACCGCCAGATCCAGATCAGCATCATCCAGCACCATTAAAGGTGCATTACCGCCCAATTCCAGCGCAATACGTTTGAGATGATTGCCAGCAATAGCCAGTTGCCCGACACGTTTTCCTACCAAAGTTGAACCTGTAAATGAAATCAGTTTCGGTGTATCGTGCTCAACAAAGTAATCCCCTATTTCACTGCCTAAACCCGCAACTACACTGAATATTCCTTGAGGGAGACCTGCTTCTTCAAAAATCTTGGCCAGCAACAATCCCCCTGTAATAGGCGTATCACTTGCAGGCTTTAACACCACGCAATTTCCTATCGCGATAGCTGTAATCACAGAACGCATACTGAGGTGAAAGGGAAAGTTCCAAGGGCTAATTACCGCAATGACACCTAAAGGTTTCCGGATTACATAACTTTTGCGACCAGGATCGGTCGATTGCAATTCCTGGGTGTTCATTCTTTCAGGAAATGTCATGGCTTCATTGATAATGCCCAATGCTGCATCTACTTCAATATTGGCTTTGAAACGTGTACTGCCGGATTCCTGAATAAGCCAGTGAATGATTTCTTCACGTCTATTTTTGATTATATCCAGAACTCGGAGGATGAAGCTTTTACGCTCAGAGGCTGACGTTTGCGACCATGTAGCAAAACTCCCTTCCGCTGCCGAATAAGCACTATCTACATCGACAAGGCTCGCAGCCTGCAATTTCAAAATAAGTGCTTGAGTATAAGGATTGAGATTATTCAGCGTATGCGTTGAAGTTCCTTTCAGCCAATGACCGGCAATAAATTGCTGATCGGAAAATTGATAAGCTTGCATACCTCATCCTTTTTATCATTCTGGTTTTATATTTAATGTAAAACCTAATACCTCAAAGCGCCAGTGTAAAAAGAATTTCGTAACTTTTAGACAATAAAAAAGCCTCCGAAGAGGCTTTTTTACTACACAGGATTAGTCACCTGTATAACCTTTTAACTTCAAACGTGCTGCATGAAGTAGCGGTTCGGTATAACCAGAAGGCTGTTCACCACCTTTGAATACCAGGTCATAAGCTGCCTGGTAAGCATAGCCATTGAATGCTGGAGCCATTGGCGTATAAAGCGGATCGTTTGCATTTTGCTCGTCCACAATTTTCGCCATACGCTTGAATACTTCTTCAACTTGCTCTTTGGTTACGATACCGTGACGTAACCAGTTTGCAACGTGTTGAGAAGAAATACGTAATGTTGCACGGTCTTCCATCAAGCCCACATCGTTGATATCGGGAACTTTAGAACAACCCACACCCAAGTCAACCCAACGAACCACATAACCCAAGATACCTTGAAGGTTATTTTCAAGTTCTTTGGTTTTCTCTTCTTCAGACCAGTTGGTATCTGTTGCCAAAGGCGGTGTTAACAAGTCATCTAATGATAACGGCTGAGTGTTCAACAATTCTTTTTGACGCTCAGACACGTTGCATTGATGGTAATGGATCGCGTGAATCACCGCACCAGATGGAGACGGTACCCATGCACAGCTTGCGCCCGCTTCCGGATGCTCAATCTTGGTTTTGTACATGTCGGCAAGCATATCCGGTTTTGGCCACATGCCTTTACCAATTTGCGCTTTACCACGTAAACCCGCTTGAAGACCGATCATCACGTTACGGTTTTCATATGCCGGGAACCAGATTTGTGACTTCACTTCACCTTTACGAACGAATGGACCAGCTTCCATGAAGGTATGGATTTCATCGCCTGTACGGTCCATGAAACCGGTATTAATGAAGATGGTACGGTCTTTCGCTTGCGCGATACAGTTTTTCAGGTTCACAGATGTACGGCGTTCTTCATCCATGATCCCGATTTTCAAGGTCTTCGCTGGTAAGCCAAGCGCCTGTTCAGCACGTTCAAACAGTTCAACTGCAAATGCAACTTCTTCTGGGCCGTGCATTTTTGGTTTCACGATATACATCGAACCTTTACGCGAGTTCTTGATCGTGTTTTCACCTTTGATGTCTGCAAAAGTCAGCAATGGCGTGATTAACGCATCCATGATGCCTTCGTAGATCTCTTGACCATCTACCAGGATCGCAGGGTTTGTCATTAAATGACCCACGTTACGAAGCAGCATGAGTGAACGGCCGTGAAGCGTCGTTTCACCACCAATCAGGTTTTTGTGGGTACGGTCCTGGTTCAATGTACGAGTCACGGTTTTACCGTTTTTCTCGATTGATTCAGACAGTGTACCTTTCATTAAGCCTAACCAGTTACGGTAGCCTTCAACTTTCTCTTCAGCGTCTACCGCTGCAATAGAGTCTTCCAAATCCTGAATGGTTGTTACAGCAGCTTCAAGCACGAGGTCTTTTACGCCAGCAGCGTCAGTTTGACCAATCGGGCTGCTTGCATCAATTTCAACAATAACGTGCAAGCCATTGTTTAGAAGTACGATTTCAGTTGGTGCAGCTTCATCACCATTGAAACCTACAAATTGAGCTTCTTTCGCTAAGGTAGTGGTTGAACCATCTTTTAGCGTCACAACCAATTTTTTGCCTTCAACCGCATATTTGGTTGCATCGGCATGTGAGCCATTTGCCAATGGGAAGGTTTCATTTAAGAAGTTTTTAGCAAATGCAATAACTTTTGCACCACGAACCGGGTTATAGCCCTTACCTTTTTCCGCGCCACCTTCTTCAGAGATTACGTCAAAACCGTAAAGCGCATCGTATAAAGAGCCCCAACGAGCGTTCGCAGCATTTAAGCAGTAACGTGCATTACGCACAGGAACCACTAATTGCGCACCAGCCAATAATGCGATTTCTTCATCTACATTTTCTGTGCTGATTTGGAAATCTTCTACTTCTGGTAATAAGTAGCCAATTTCTGTAAGGAAAGCTTTGTAAGCTTCGAGTTCAAATTTGTTGTTGCGGTGCCATTCATCAATTTTAGCTTGAAGGTCGTCACGCTTAGCCAATAGTGCTTTGTTCTTTGGGCTAAGATCGACAACGACTTGTTCAAAGTTTTTCCAGTATGTTTCGCTGTCCAAACCAGAACCTGGTAGTGCTTCATTTTCGATGAAATCGTAAAGTTCTTTAGCAATCGCTAACTTGCCTTTTTGAATACGTGCAGTCATTGTCTTTCCTGATATTGCTACTTTTTATAACAAGAGATTCTAGTATACCGATTTATACCTAGCTGAATAGTACTATCACATTCCTAAATAATGATCATTTTCTAATAAATGAATATAGACATCATTCAAAAAAATGAAGATCACCAATGCAACATTATTATTTGCCTGAATACCTTTTTATAGTTTATAAAGTTTTAAAAATGTCGAAATTAGACTTAAGTGCAGAATTTTGCTTTAAAACCACCCAAAAGCTGTATTTCTCATCGCTGTCGAGCAAAGATTAAGCCATGAATAGAACAAAATGTCGATAAAATACTCAAACTATTTATGTAAAAAAAGCGCCTGTTTAGGCGCTTGATCTTTAGCTGGCTTCCGAGGCCGACCCCTGTATTTGTCGATGTTCAGAATTCAGATATTCATCGGACTGCATTTCCAGTAAACGTGAACGCGTGCGTTCAATTTCAAAAGCAAGTTTCTCGCCCTGGTAAATATCAATAATACTGTCTTCCGAAGTCAACAGGAGTTTGACGCCACGATCGTAAAACTCATCTACCAGATAAATAAAACGGCGTGTGCCTTCCGACAGGTAATCGGTCAAATGCGGCACATTACTGACCAGTACCGTATTATAAATATTGGCGATTTCAATGAAGTCAGCCGGGCTACGCGGTTTTAAACACAGCTCCGAATATTCACACCACAACACATCTTCGGTATGACCAATGGTTTCCACAATACGGTTATTAATGATAATCGGTTCTTGTGACTGGGTCTGGGTCTGGGTTAAAGCGCTAAAACGCTGGGCAATCCAGAGCTTGTGATCATGCGTTAATGGATGTTTAAACAATTGTGCCTGCTTGAGCACACGCAAACGATAATCAACGCCAGCATCCACATTGAGAACCACGCAATGTTTTTTCACCATTTCAATGGTCGGGATAAAACGGTCACGATGGATTCCGTTCTTATACAAACCATCTGGCGCAATATTTGAGGTCGCCACCAAGGTAATGCCACGGGTAAGCAGCTTCTGGAATAACTCACTCAGAATCATGGCATCCGTGACATTGGAAACAAAGAATTCATCAAAACAGATCACCACCGCTTGCTGGTAAATCTGGTCTGCAACCTGATCCAGCGGATTACGTTGCCCTGACAACTTATTCAGCTCACGATGTACATGCTGCATGAAATGATGAAAATGCATGCGCATTTTACGGCGAAACGGAATTGATTCAAAAAACTGGTCCATTAACCAGGTTTTACCTCGCCCAACTCCACCCCACATGTATACGCCTTTTGGTGAAGTTTGACGACGGAAACGGCGAAACGCTTTTTTTGAAGCTTTAAAACGCTGAATCAACTCTTGCCAAACACGATCCAATTCATGTACAGCCTGCGCCTGTGCATCATCCGGCATGAACTGGCCAGACGCGATGGCCTGTGCATAACGCTCCGCAGGTGACAAAGGGATAAAGGCTGTACTGTGCTTAGAATTTAAATCTGACATATGATTGAATACTATTTTAGGCTATTGAAAGTATAGCGAAGATTGAGATGGAATATATAACACTTTGGCATTAACACACTTAGGCTATTTACTAAACTATTTAAAGTACTGCCGTGGACTGTGTCCAAACCAGCGCTTAAAGGCATGATTGAAAGCTGCAGGCTCCGAATACCCCAGTAATTCTGCAATCATTTCAATGGAATATTCTTTATATTCCATTAATCTTAATGCCTTGTCTTTAATCAATTGTTCACGTATCTGTTTATAACTGCTTTGCACCTGTTGCAATTGATGCCGCAATGTGCGCTCCGGAATTTGCAGGGCTTGTGCTGTTTCCGCCATGCTAGGCATTCCCCCTTCTTGTAGTTCCAGATAATCCTGTACACGCTGCACCAGAGCAGGTACGGACTCATCTCCCTTCAACCGCTCCAACTCAGCAATACATTTGCTTTCATAAAGATTAAAGGTCATTTTGTCTGCTGAAGGGATCTGCACATCTAACACGGCATCATCAAACCAGAATTCCGCAGACTCGGCAGCAAACTGCAATTCAGCACCATAGTACTCCTGATAAATATCTAAAGCCTGCTGATTTTCAGGCTGTGCAAATGGCAGCTCTATATGCATTCGGGGAATACTTAAGCCCATCATTTTGTACAGATCCTGAATAAATTTATAAGTTCCTGAAATTTCACATTGTGCTCGCAACAGTCCAAGTTTACTGTTTAAATCCTCAGGTGCGTAACACAAAGCCACCTTTTGTGCTTTATATTTTAGGCTTAATACGCCTGTTAAATGGGTTAATGCCTGATAGCGAATCCCCTGCTTTAAAGCAGTACGGATATTTTCACTGCTAACCAGCAACATCAGTAAAGGACCATAGCCGGCAAGTGCATAATGCTGGCCAATGAACAGACCTTTTTCTGGTGCCACATCCTGCCCAATGACTTTCAGCACATCCCATTCCAGACCCGGATGAATAATTGAGCTCGGATCCAATGCATCCGCGCGCAATCCAATACTTTGAAGTTTCGGATCAACATCAATCCCAGCTTTACGCATGCCTTGAATTAAATACATCAAGCCGAGAATTGAACGTTTCATAGCAGGATCACATCAAAATAACCTCTCAATTTTTACTATAATTTTTCATGCTTGCAAATTGCCGAAACTATCAATTTTTTTGTCATGGCTATCATGTCAGTGATCTCAGCCTTGCTATAACCTATAAAAAAATAGAAATCATAAGGCCAATAAAAATATGTATGCTCAAGCCCAGCCCCAGCCTATGCCAGTACAAACAAAGATTGCCATTATTGGTGCAGGTTTTGGCGGTTTGGCAATGGCTATACGTCTGCTACAAAGCAATATGCATGATTTTGTGATCCTGGAAAAAGCTGTTGATGCAGGCGGAACCTGGCGCGAAAACCAATATCCCGGTGCTGCCTGCGACGTCCAGTCCCATATGTATTCCCTTTCTTTTGCACCCAAAAGCGACTGGTCAAAACGTTATGCTGAAGCACCTGAAATCTTTAAATATATACAAGATTTAATGACCGATTATGATTTAGAAAAGTACTGCCAGTTCAATTGTGAAGTTTTGGCTGCTCAATACAATGAACAAAGTTGCGACTGGAAACTTAGCCTGAATAATGAGCAGACTTTGATTGCTCAATTCGTGGTTTTTGCATCCGGCCCTTTACATGTGCCACATATCCCACATGTCAAGGGCATTGAAAAGTTTCAGGGTAAAGTTTTTCATTCCTCACAATGGGATCATCAATACGACTTGACAGGCAAAAATGTTGCTTCCATTGGCACAGGTGGCAGTGCAATTCAATACATTCCAGAAATTGCAGCTCAAGTTAAGCAACTTTATGTGTTGCAGCGTACTGCGGCTTGGGTCATTCCCAGAGATGAACGCCGCTATTTCAATATTGAAAAGAAATTATTCAAAAAACTAGACTGGTTCAGAAAGCTGCATCGGGCACGCCTATATTGGTCAAACGAATCTCGTGTGGTTCCCATAGTTCAACCTGCAGTGATGAAATACACCCAAAAACTGGCAGAAGCATTTATCAAGTTTCAGGTCAAAGACAAAAATCTGGTTCAAAAACTGACACCCGATTACATTATGGGATGCAAACGTATTTTAGTATCCAACAAGTACTACCCCGCTTTTAACCGAGGCAATGTTGAACTGGTGACCGAGGCTATTCAGGAATTAACCGAAAGCAGCATCATTACCAAGGATGGCAAAGCGCGCGAGATTGATTGCTTAATTTATGGAACCGGCTTTATTACCGATCCACGGATTTATTTAAAATCCTTTCGTTGTACTGGCGAACATCGGCAGGAACTTAAAGATACCTGGAAAGACGGTGCAGAAAGTTACTATGGCATCAGCACCAAAGGCTTTCCGAATTTATTTCAGTTGCTGGGACCCAATACTGTTTTGGCACACAACTCCGTGATCTTTATGATTGAATCTCAGGTCAATTATATTCTGCAAATGATTGAACTGGTCAAAAACACTCAGAGTCATGCCATTGTGATCAAAGATCAGGCACAGGACCAGTTCAACCAGCGTGTACAAAAATGGATGGATGGCACAGTCTGGCAATCGGGTTGTGTGAGCTGGTATCAACAAGATGGTGGCAAAAACTTCGCCCTGTGGCCAACCTATACCTGGAAATACTGGCTACAGACCAAGAAGCTTAATCCTGCTGATTTTCGTCTGCTAAATAAAACAGCTGGAAGTCGTGCAGCCTAAATCATTAAGGCTCATAATAGGCAGGTATTTATTCGCTGCTTAATTCTTTATGCAATCCTTTTGGTTGATTTTCCAGTTACTCATTTGTTTGGCACTCGGATTTGTTTTGGCAAAACGTTTACCCTCGTGGCTAGAACATCTTGCTTTTAAGACGCTGCCCTATTTTACGTATATTCTGTTGATTGCGATTGCCATTGAGTTTACGCAAACATTGCATACGATTGCTCAGCCTTGGCAAATTCTGAATTATGCTGCTGTTTTGGCCCTACTTACCAGCATCGGTGCATTCCTCTGCTGTTATGTGCTATTCAAACTCTTGGGGTATCAACCCAGTCACGGCAAAGTATCCATAAACCTGGTCAGCAAATCCCTCATCAATATCAGCTATGCTTTTATTGCTCTGGCCTTCGGTTATGTACTGTCTGAATCTGTAACCAGCATGGGCTATACCTTACAGATCACTACTTGGAATTTATTGCTGGTATTCATGTTCTTGATTGGCCTGGATCTCGCCTATTCACCCTTAGACCGCTCCTGGTTGAACTGGAAAATTTTACTGGTACCGCTGGGCTGTATAGTCGGCTCACTACTGGGTGCTTTCGTTTCAGCGACATTGATTCAGGACATCAGCTTAAAAGATCTCATCATGCTGTCCCAAGGTTATGGCTTTTATTCCATGACCGGCATTGTGGTCACTGAACTCAAAAATGCCCATCTTGGCAGTATTGCACTGATGAATGACCTGTTCCGAGAAATTCTGGCGATTGTGTTGATGTATATGATTGGTTGGCGTTACCCACGTTCTGCAATTTCTTCTGCAGGCGCAACAGCAATGGATGTCACCTTGCCCATGGTCAAACAGGCCTGTGGCAATGATTTTATTCCCCATGCCATGGTCAGCGGTTTTATTTTGTCAGTCTTGGCACCTGTAGTGGTGAGTATATTAGCGGCGATTTAATTTTTCATATTTATCCCTCATCTAAGTAATGCTAATCAGTTAAGGAGTTGAGAAATAAACTCTTTAATTTTTTAGTAATTCATGGCGGAGTCGTACCGTTTTAAATCAAATCCTTGCAGCTCATTTGTTACTTTGGTTTCGCCCTAAGAAGCATTGCTTCGTAAGACCAAAGACATCTTGCGGAGCAATGCTCCTCACCGCAAAACTCATCAGCCACTATCAACTCGCAAATTTATCGCAGAAACAATCATTTTTTATGTAGTCCTGCCTCAAACAGTTGCGGATGACTTTTCCGCATATCAAATATAGTCATAAATTTAAAAAGAAAAAGCCATTCAATTTCTTAACTGACTGGCCTTACTAATCTAACTCCTTTCGCAAGAGGAGAAGGCTTGTCCATTTTTACAATAATGAGACGTTCTCTCTCCCTTTGGGAGATGAGGAGCACTGCTCCAACAAGGGAGAGGGTGTAAAGTTACAAGGTCGCCAAAATATCTTTCAGCATTTGACGCGGATTTTCCGACTTGGCAATTGGACGGCCAATCACCAAATGCGTAGAACCATCCAGCATAGCCTGTTTCGGCGTTACGATACGTTTTTGGTCATCTGCCGCAGAACCTTCTGGACGAATTCCCGGGGTCACTAAAGCAAATTCCCGGCCCAAAGTTTCACGCAGCATTTTGGCTTCCTGAGCAGAACAGACCACGCCATCCAGGCCACTTTCCTGAGTGAGTTTTGCAAGACGTTTTACTTGCTCAAATGGCTCAACATCCAGACCAATATCTTTTAAATCTTCACGCCCCATTGAAGTCAGCACAGTCACTGCAATCAACTGGGTATTATAATTACCCGCTTTCAAGCGCTCTACACAGGTTTCCATCATCTTGCGACCACCAGATGCATGCACATTCACCATCCAAACGCCTAAGTCCGCTGCAGCACATACCGCCTGAGCTGTAGTATTGGGAATATCATGAAACTTCAAGTCCAAGAAAACTTCAAAACCCTTGTCATGCAATGCTTTCACCACACTTGGGCCTTCATGCGTAAATAACTCTTTACCAACTTTCACCCGACATAATGCAGGGTCTAACTGCTCTGCAATCGTTAATGCGTCATATTGGCTTTTAGCATCCAGTGCAACAATGATACTCAAGAGACTTACCTTCGCTCAGACAAAAAAGAAAGCCTATTATAAAAGGTATTCCAAGCTTTAACAAAGTGATAAAAAATTAGTTAAGCGAAATTATTGCTTTGAATTTTCATGATGAGATTAACGTATATAGATAAAAAAACACCCTGAAGCATTTACCTTAGGGTGTTTTAAAATTGATTCAATCTTTCGGTTCAAGCTGGCTGGCTAAAACCTAAAAAATATCGCCAACATACAGAATTACAAGGGATTAGACGAACGATCATTCGGATGAATGTCTAAAACTGTTTTTTCATGTCTGCTATGGGCTGCTGCCTCAGCCGCCGCCAACTGTGCAGCCTGTATTTGTTCTTTTCGAAGATGCTCAATGTCCTTACGTAGACGCTTAATTTCCCAATGATTTTGAAATACCCGGAAAATTTGAACCCCTAACAACAAACCCAATACCACCCCTAATGCCAAGGTTAATAACAGCAATAAACCTAAACGCATTGCAGGTACCTGCGTAAACAGCAGATCAACCGAAAGTTCAGTACCGTTTTGTAGTACAAGCGCTAATGAATAGCCAAAAAGTACAATGAGTAATGCGACTAAAACGTAACGCATAAACACCCCATAAATTTTTTATTACTGTGCAGATTCGTTTACTGCATCACGTAATGCTTTACCAGGTTTAAAATGCGGAACCGCTTTTGCCGCCACCTCAACAGATCGACCTGTTTTAGGATTACGCCCCACACGTGGATCACGGTGATGCAAAGCGAAACTGCCAAAACCCCGAATTTCAATACGATTATCAGACGATAATGCAGCTATCATTTGATCAATCATAATCTTAACAGCTTCTTCAACCAAAGGCTCTGCCAAGTGTGGATTTTTTAGGGAAATTCGTTCTATTAAGTCAGACTTATTCAGTGCTTCCGTAGTCATCTGCGACCTCTTTAATTATCAAGCTACTTTGTAGATGAAACGATAATAACCTGTTTAAATACAAAACGGTAGCGTAATAAGTTAATACTACGCTACCGTTTACAGTATTTGTGTAAAAAGTATTAGTTAATTTACATTAACAATACATTTTCACCTCTACTTAGTTGCCCATTTGAGCTTTGATCAAATCACCAATAGTCTTAGGACCATTGTCTTGACCAGCCGCAGCTGTTTTCAAGTTAGCAACCGCTTCTTTCTCTTCAGCTTCGTCTTTCGCTTTGATAGACAAGTTGATAGAGCGAGATTTACGGTCTACATTGATGATTTTAGCTTCAACTTCTTGACCAACTTCAAGGAACTTAGTTGCATCTTCAACGCGGTCGCGGTTGATTTCAGATGCTTTAAGAGTCGCTTCAACTTCGTCAGCTAACTTAACAGTCGCGCCACGAGCGTCAACTGCAGTTACAGTACCTTTAACAAGCGCACCGCGTTCGTTAGCAGCCAAGAAATCGTTGAACGGATCGCTGTTCATTTGTTTGATACCAAGGCTGATACGGTTGCCTTCAGCATCTACAGACAGGATAACCGCTTCAACAGTGTCACCTTTCTTGTAACGACGAATCGCTTCTTCGCCTTGTTCGTTCCAAGAGATGTCAGACAAGTGAACTAAACCGTCGATACCACCTGGTAAACCGATGAAGATACCGAAGTCAGTGATTGACTTGATTGTACCTGAAACTTTTTCGCCTTTGTCGTGGTCTTTAGCAAACTCTTCCCATGGGTTAGCACGAGTTTGTTTGATACCCAAAGAAATACGACGACGTTCTTCGTCCACTTCAAGAACCATAACATCAACTTCGTCACCAATCTGAACAACTTTAGATGGGTGGATGTTTTTGTTAGTGTGGTCCATTTCTGAAACGTGTACTAAACCTTCAACGCCTTCAGCGATTTCAGCGAAGCAACCGTAGTCAGTCAGGTTAGTTACGCGTGCTTTAACGATAGAACCTTTAGGGTAACGGTTCATGATCGCTAACCATGGATCTTCGCCTAATTGTTTAAGGCCTAAAGATACGCGGTTACGTTCGCGGTCGAATTTAAGTACTTTAACAGTAACTTCTTGTCCAACTTCAACAACTTCTGAAGGGTGCTTGATGCGTTTCCAAGCCATGTCAGTGATGTGAAGAAGACCGTCGATACCACCAAGGTCAACGAACGCGCCGTAATCAGTAAGGTTCTTGATTGTACCTGTAACTGTTTGACCTTCTTCAAGCTGAGCAAGAAGAGCTTCACGGTCAGCTGAAGATTCAGCTTCCATAACAGCACGACGAGATACAACAACGTTGTTACGTTTAGCATCAAGTTTGATTACTTTGAATTCTAACTCTTTGCCTTCAAGGTGAGTTGTGTCACGGATAGGACGAGTGTCTACCAATGAACCTGGCAAGAACGCACGAACTGGACCGATGTCAACAGTGAAACCGCCTTTAACTTTACCAGAGATAACACCAGTAACGATTTCGCCGTCTTCAAAGATTTTTTCAAGTTTAGTCCAAGTTTCAGCACGTTTCGCTTTTTCACGTGATAAAACTGTTTGACCCATACCGTTGTCAAGAGCTTCAACAACAACGTCAACAGTATCGCCAACTTGAACTTCAAGTTCACGTTGGTCGTTTAAGAATTCAGCGCGGTCAACGATACCTTCTGATTTAAGGCCAGTGTCAACTGTTACCCAGTCAGAGTCGATGTTTACTACAACGCCTTGGATGACTGCACCCTTTTCAACGTTGAGGTTTAATTCGCTTTCTTCAAAGAGGGCTGCAAAAGATTCGGTCATGATATACCTGATAAAGTCAGCGGTCTTGGATCAGACAAGGCCGGTTTAATTAAGCTTCCACATAGTCCGTAATAAACTGATCAAGCTATGCTTTAGCTGAAAATTCTTTAATTGGCTAATTGCTGGTCAACAAAGGTGGTCATCAACTTGAATACTTCATCAATGCCCAATGTAGAACTATCGATAATATAAGCATCTGCTGCTGGCTTGAGTGGTGCGACGGTGCGCTCCATATCACGTTTGTCTCGAGCTTGTATATTAGCTAAAATGTCGTTTATTTTAACATCTAGCCCCATAGCCTGCAACTGCTTTACTCGTCGCTCCGCTCGGGATTCAGCCGATGCCGTCAGGTAAATCTTGGCTTGAGCTTCCGGAAAAATGGAGGTTGCCATATCCCTGCCATCTGCAACCAGTCCCGGAGCTTGTGCAAATGCACGTTGACGCTCCAATAGCGCTGCTCTAAGTTCTGGAACTACCGCAACTTTTGAAGCAAACTCTCCCACCCGTTCGGTACGGATGGTTTGAGTCACATCTTCACCATCGAGTTCGATTCGGGTACCCGATTCAGTCGTCACAAATTTTATGTCTAAATTTGTTGCAATTTTAACGCACTGCTCCAGTTCGGAATCCAGGCAATCAAGTAAATCCTGTTGATGTAATGACAGCCCGAGCAGACGATATAGAGCACCTGAATCAAGCAAATGAAATTGATAATGTGCTGCCAGTTTAGCCGCAAGTGTGCCTTTTCCAGAACCACTCGGCCCATCTATGGTAATAATTTGAACTGTCATTAATTTTCCACTTTACGCTATACAGTTTTAGCTAATTTTGAAAAACCTAGTTTAATCGCAGATTTAAGCTGTGCAAGGATTAATTTACTGATAAAAGGTGCACGTGCCTGCAATTCAATGGTATAGGTGACCAGGGTCTTGTCGGCAGCTTTGGCTTCGAACTCGATAATGCCCAAATGGTGTTTCACCAAAGGATTCTTCACAATCTGGTATTCGATACGCTGGTTCGGTTCCAGCAGGGTAATCTGTTCCCGTAAAGGCTTGATGGGACCAAAACCCATACGGCGTATCGAGCCCACCCCATCCGGACGCTCAGGATCACTGGAATCTTTAACCCGTTCGACCTGAATCGGTGCAAAAGCCACATTGTAGGTCGCATGCTTGGATAACAGATCAAAAACCTGATCGACGGGTGCGTTAAATTCTTTTTTTACTTGAATAGAATTCATGACTTATCCTGATTTTTATTGACAATACTCATTGTCATTATAGTTTACATGATTTGAATTAATGATTTTGATCATTTAGAGATTTTTCTTGTAATTTCTGCAATCGCTTTTGCTCACGGCGCTTCTTGAAAAAATTGCTGAGCTGCTGGGAACATTGTTCCTGCATACAACCTGCTTCATATTCGAAAACATGATTGTAATACCCTGTTTCAAATAATCGACGCACGCTCATTAAGGAACCTGCTTTCGGTTCAGTTGCGCCGAACACGACCTTGGAAACCCGTGCATGAATCAAAGCCCCAACACACATGGTACAAGGCTCCAACGTCACATAAAGCACCGCATCTTCAGGTAATCGATAGTTATTCAGATTTGTACAGGCCTGGCGCAAAGCCTGAACTTCAGCATGGGCGGTCGGATCATTTAAAGAAATGGGTGCATTATGTCCTGCACCAATAATCCGGTTTTGACTGACGATCACCGCGCCCACAGGAATCTCCTGTTTTGAAGCTGCAATTGCAGCCTGCTCATAAGCAAACTGCATCCAGTATTCATCAGTCAGTTGTGTAACATCAGTCATAGGGTTAACTGATGATGCCGTAATGCTTCAACAGCTCATTCCAGCTTTGAATACTGGTCACTGGCGGACAATCAGACAAGATGGTTTTTAAAGAAAAATCACTGCCTTTTACCCATTCCGGAGACAGGTCTTTATCGACCAGACGTGCCCGCACACCCTCAACAAAATCAGGATGGCGAATCTTCCAGTTGGATATCTGCGTTTCAAGTTCGAAAACTTCATTCCAGGAATGAACGCGCTTGCCCCACTGCCAGAGCAGCCAGGTTAATGCAGCTGTAGTAGGCGAACCTTTTTGCAGGTTTTCACTGGCTTGACGGAGCCAGTCACTGCGTGCATCACTGAGGCCAATAATAGATTCATAGTCATGTTCAAAGTTCACCCCGCGGCAAACACTATGAATGACATCGAGTGAATTTTGTAAGGGACCCGGACCCACCGGACGGTGCATACTGTTTAAAGTGTCATCAATGGCACGAAAATCCCCAGCAGGATAATGTCCCCAATCAATATTCAGCACTTTATCCAGCACATTGTCACGCTGTGCATCGCAAATATGGGTTGCCCAGCCAATTCCATAAGCACCGGCAGAGGTCATAATTGAACCGGTTAAACCGGTAAACAGGCCAATTGCTCCCCGGTCTGCCAGGAAGCGTGTCGCACCGACATCCGGATACAAGCCGATATTGATTTCAGGCATTGCCAAACGTGAATAAGGCGTCACCAGACGGAATGGTGCAGCCATAAACAGGCCCAGACCACCACCCATCACATAACCTTCGCCCCACACCAATACCGGCTTGGCATAGTTATGCAGCAATAAATCCAGTGCATATTCCTGTTCAAAGAATTTATTTGCCGTTGCAACTTCATCATTAATCACCAGCTGACGAAGTTTACGCACATCACCACCCGCACAGAAAGCCTTCGGGGTAGTTGAATCCAGCCAGATCGCTTTTACCGCATCATCATGGTGAAAATCTTGGAACACTTCCAAAAGTGCGGTAACGATAGATTCATCCAGGGCATGTAGAGATTTCGGCCGGTTCAGGCGAACAATGCGCCAACCATTGATGGCTTCTTCTACAATGAGATCAGGATGATAATTTTTTAATTCAGGAGATTGTGTCATGCGTCCAGCTGCCAATTGATCGGCTCAATGCCATTTTGTTTCAGATAATTATTTGCTTTTGAAAATACTTTACAACCAAAAAAACCACCACGATTTGCTGACAGAGGAGAAGGATGTGCAGCTTTTAATACCAGGTGTTTATTTTGATCGATACGTTGTCCTTTACGTTGTGCATAGGCTCCCCAAAGGATAAATACGATATGCTCACACTGCTCATTTAAAGCATCAATCACATGATCGGTAAAGTCCTCCCATCCACGTTTTTGATGTGATGTCGGCTGTCCAGCCTCAACAGTCAATACCGCATTGAGCAATAACACACCTTGTTCAGCCCAATGGGTTAAATCGCCATGCTTGGGAACAGGAATCCCCAAGTCGGTGTTTAATTCATGAAAAATATTACGTAAAGATGGCGGTAATGCAACCCCTCTTTGCACAGAAAAACTTAATCCATGTGCCTGATTAGGCCCATGATATGGATCCTGCCCCAGAATAACGACTTTAACACGGTTGAAAGGTGTTGTATTTAAGGCATTAAAAATAAGGGAATTAGGAGGATATATAATTTTATCTGCATGTTTTTCAGTCAGCAAAAACTGTTTTAAATCATCCATTTTCGCACTCAGCAAAAAATCGCTTAATGCATTTTTCCAACTTGCATCCAACTGGATTTTATCGAGTTTAGCTTGCTGTTGTTCCGTTAAAGACATACCTGCTTCCTAATTTTTTCGACCAGACCAAACTTTCTTATTGTCTTCAAATGTGTACTTGAAGATCTACGGTTGGATTTTGGAATTTCATGCCTTGTTGTAATTTTTCATACATTTTAGGATCTGCCCACTCCACTTGAACCTGTTCAGAAAACACAATCTGGTCAAGACTGAGCACACCCATTTGCGTATTTTCAATATCTTCGATAAAGCTTTGTGCATAACCGGTATCGGTTTCATGCACAATCACCGAATAAACCTCCACGTCGCCTTCCCCATTTTGGGTAATGGTCGAAGCCAGCACTTGCTGGGCCAGATAGAAAAAAATACGTGAGAACTGTTCTGCAGAGGGTGAAACAGGTAAAGATACCCAGCGTGCACTAAATTTTTTGCACGCCTCAATATATTCAGCATCATCATGCTGCCAGAAGCAGATTGCATGATCAAAACTGTCAAAAATATCCTTGATCACCCCTTTTAATAATCCGAAGTCATATACCATTTGACCATGATCGAGCCTGGACGCCTTGAGCAACAATTCAACTTTATAGCTATGACCATGAATTGAACGCTTACAGCGGTCCGATGTGCAATTTCGCACAATATGAGCATTTTCAAACTTAAATAACTTACGAATTAACATGTGCCCTGATGCAATCAAAAATCTGTGAATTAAATTTGATTATAAAGCAAAAGTGAAAGTTATAAAGCAAAAGTGAAATTCTGAACATTAATTTTACTGTTCAAGAGCATTGGAGAAATACATTAAGTTAAATAGAGGTGTTTCTCATTTTTCATCGTTTCTCGGAATCTGATTAGAATGGTGCCATGCTGCGAGATGCCACATACACCGCCTTATCCTTTCGCACCAGATCACTACTGAACTGGCGTTTACGTTCACCGAGCTGCACTTCAATTCTGGCTTTAAAATACGCAGATTTTACATCTAACAGATTGCCAGCCTCACTTCTCACCTCTGCACCAAGCTGTCTAAACGGTTCAATCTCCCAAAGCTCATTCACACTGGAAAAATACTCTAAATTGGCTTGGCGTTGTTGCAACAGCTGTTGCACCGTGTTGATATCCAGTTTGGGATCGAGACTGGCCAGCAGCATTGCCGGAGCAGTATTGATATTCACCTTGGTATCAACATTGGGGTCAGCACTCACATAATCGGCAATTTGCAGATATTTTTTTCCTTCAAAGCCACGTACCAGTTTCAGTTCTTCTACACGATGAAATTTGCTGTTTGCCGGTAAATAGCCCTGTGGCAATCCCTGATAATAACTGGCTTCTGCACCCATCGAGCCTATGGTTTCGTTATCGGCATCTTGCCAGTCAATGACCGCTTCACTTAACTTTTCCGGCAATCCCACACGCAGCAGCAGTTTCTCAAACCAGGCTTTTGCCTGAGGATTGGGCGTACCATCCGTATTTACCAGGCTGTTTAAATTAAATTTGCCTGATTGATCTTCTAAAGTTCCCGCAATAAAACCATCCTCTACAGGAAAAGCCGGCATCGGTTTGGCCCAGTTTTCTTGCAAATAATCAATATTACCGGCATTTTCCGCATCATCGACCAAAAGCTCTGAAAAAAAGGCTTCAGCACTTTTAGCATACAACAGTGACTGGTTTTGACGCATCAAATATGCCGTGTTTTCAGCTGTATTGGCCTGTCTTTTGGCAATGGTCGCAGCCAGGATGGTGGCCAATGCCACCATGACCAGAATCGTAATTAAGGCAACACCCTGTTGCGGCTTTATGTTCAATTGAGTCACACCTTAAGATGTAGATTTATTTGTATTGCTATTTGCATTGTTATTCAAAGTACTATTCTGCTGTTTTAAATAATCGGTGTTTAATAAACTGAAAATCCACTCATAGGCCACATCTTTGACGGTCAGTTTAATTTTAATGCCCTTCGGCAAGACCTGTTTTTGTATGACATCGTTTAAATCCGCCTGCCCCTCTGGCCACGCATTAAGCTCATTCGGATTTAATACCACAATTTCAAACTGGTCGACATCATTTAACAGCACACTGGACTCAGGCTGATCCCGCCCTGTACTGTTTAAATTGCGATATTTCAGCCGATACAGTTTCTTTTCATCGGCACGATATTGATATTCCACGCGCTCATCCGGCGAAATCCCCTGCTGCAAAGGATCAGTCACACCGGTTTTGCTAAAATTAAATCGGCCATTTTGCAAAACCAGAGCAGGCTGAATATCGTTATTGATATTGGCATTCAGTGGCACAGCCTGAACGGTATCACGCAGAATCTGCTGATAGGCTTCCTGCAACTGACCCAATTGCATTTCGTGTTCAGCATTACGGTCCTTGACCTTGATCATATAATCAAAGACTTTCCAGCCTAATGCCGAAAGCACGCTAAAGATGGCAATCGCCACCAAAAGTTCAACCAAAGTGAAACCTTTTTTATTTTTTGCAGTCTGCTTTTTCATGCTTTGGCCTTCGGGTTAAAGAAAACCACATGGGTCACCCCTGATTCAACCTTGCCAGTTTCCGCATTAAACAAACTGACCTGTACTTCTATGCGTTGTACATTGGGACTGATGGTCGATTGCGCAGATTTGTCAATTTGCCAGGTTTCTCCTTGCTGGGTGACCTGTTTGGACTGGGTTCCCTGCAGCCATTCCTGATTCACTTCCATCAGCGCCACTTCATTTAAGGCCACGAATTGCGCCTTGGTCCTTAAAATGGCATTTGAAGTGGCCTGAGTGTATTGCATCGCCACTTTGGTAAAGGCAATTGCAGCAGTGGCGAAAATTGCCAGGGCCACCATCACTTCCAATAGCGTAAAGCCTGAGCGAGGATAAACGAAACAACGTTTCGTCCGAGCGCAAGATGACGAACTATGTTCGGAGTACACACGATTAAGTCGAGTACTACTCGATCGTGCCGCAAGTCCGAAAGCTATGCTTGAGGAGCAGCGATGAGGCAAACAACGTTTCGTCCGAGCGCAAGATGACGAACCATGTTCGGAGTGCACACGATTAATTCGAATAATACTCGACCTGAGCGGCATTGTCGCGCAAGAAAGTCCGAAAGCTGTATCTGAGGTGCAGTGATGCTTTGAGTATCTAGCTTGCATTAATTTTACCCAGATGATCAATCTCGATTTCTTCACCAATCGGACGCTGCTCGAAATAAAACTGAATCCGTACCGGTTTGGCCTCGCCATTGCCCAGCCATACCAATTTAGGTGCATTGGAATTCAGCAAATCGTCATTATTGGCATTTTCATGGCGATGATCGAGGGCAGTAATACTGAATGAAACATGCTCAGGCAAAGTTCGCTCGGGAAATTCTGAATACTTCTGCCATTTTTTATTTTCAGTCAAAGTAGCATTTTGTTTATTTTGCAAGGATGGGATTAAATATTCCATTACCCCATAATGAAACGGCGATACATCTGTGGCACTGTGTACATCCAGGGCAAAAATCCGTGCCTGATCATTGGCTTCACGGTTAATCCTGTGTAAATCCATCATAAACACTTCCCGTGCCTGCATGGCTTTACGCTGGTCTACCCCGTTAATATTGGTCAGAATTAAAGATGCCATGATTGCCATAATCACGATAACCACCATCAACTCGATCAAAGTAAAACCACGAATTGAAAATGATCGGATTGGTTTCATGGCATACCTTTAAGTAAACTGTTCCGCAGAACTGACCTGCTTGGGCATTGCCAAGGCCTGATCAATATAAGCTACGCGTAATGTGTCACGCGACCCCAGATAACGCTGGTAAAAACTGGAATTCAGAATAGCTGCAGCGCCATGCGTTAGGGCCCAAATAGATGCCAGATAATCGCGTGTAGACATGCCACTTTGAATACTTTCCAGATAGCTTTCAGTCATACGGATAATAATGCGCAACCGCTGTTTTCTGACCTGATACAGTTCGCTAAATAAAAGATTGATCCCTATACCGGTGGTAGAAAGACGTTCTTCAATTTGATGGAACAGTACTGTTCGCTCAGGATGATGTAAATGATGCAGCATAAAGAAGGCCAGATGCTCTGGAAAAGCTTTCTCCGCGTCCTTAATCATCTCGAGCAACATGTTCTCATTACGAATAATGAGTAGCATGTAAAGCTCATCCTTACTTTGAAAATGTTTATATAGAGTTCCCTTTGCCAGATCGAGTTCTGCTGCCAACGCATCTAGCGTCATCCCTGATTCGCCATTTTCTAACAGCAGCTGCTCTGCAACCTGAAAAATTAACGCTTCTCTTGCTCGAAACTGAGCCTGACGATCCATCTTCACTCTGTAATTCTCTTCTGCGCTTATATCAATTTAAATTATTTACTTTAAATTAAGGAGGTTTTCAAAGTTCCGCATTGTAATGAAAGCAATTTCCTCAACGGACTTATCATATACATCACTTAAGGCTTTGGCTACATAGGGGACGTATTTTGGCTCATTAGACTTACCTCTATAGGGAACTGGTGCCAGATAAGGACTATCCGTCTCAATTAACACCCGATCCAGTGGCACCTGTTTTACCACATCACGTAAATCCTGGGCATTTTTAAAAGAAACGATTCCGGAAAATGATACATAGTAACCACAATCCAGTACAGCTTTAGCGGTTTCCCAATCTTCAGTAAAACAGTGCAAAATGCCATGCGTGGATTTTTCAGCCCGGATGATATCCACAGTATCGTGTTTGGCAGCGCGGGTATGCACCACCACCGGTTTTTTCACCGCCTGAGAGGCATGAATATGACGGGCAAAACATTGTTTCTGTTCGGCAATAAAATCGGTGCTATGGAAATAGTCCAGGCCGGTTTCACCAATTGCCCAGACTTTTTCAGGCTGTGCCAGTTCAATCAGATAATCTGTCGTGGCGCGTGCCATGACCGCCGGATCTTCACAGGGATGAACACCGACACTGTACCCAACATCAGCATGACGTGCTGCAATTTTAGCAAGCTCGATATGGTCATCCAAATCAACCGATATCGTCATGAATTTGGATACTCCTGCTTCACGCGCCTGAGCTAATGCCAAGTCCAGATTGCCATCATAAGGCGTTAGATCCAGCATGGTTAAATGGCAGTGAGTATCTACAAACACAGTGATTTCCTAAATCTTTTAAATATCTACATAGTGTAACTAGTTCGACCCTCAGACTTAAGACCTGTAAGCAACTTTTCAGCTTCTGATTTGTAATAAACGCCTTTTTCTCCGGTCAATTGCATACCAAAACCTTGTAATTTGATGCCATTTTGTTTTTGGGAGACCCAGATAACCTTGCCTGTTAAAGGAATTTTTTGTGATTGTTCGGGTAAGGTTGCCAGCACAAACACTTCTTCACCAAGCTTAACCGGCTGTTTGGTCGGAATAAACAATCCTCCACCAACAACATAAGGCATATAGCTGGCATACAAAGTTTCTATATCCGGGATATTGGCATGAATAATACCGCCCATACGTGGTTGCATTTTTATTCCCCTTAAAAATATTTAAATGTTCATTAGTTTTATACACAATTGATCAAGCACTAAATTGCTTTGTACATTTTGCTCAATATATTGTTTAGCTTGCTGCAAATCAGAATAAACCACAAATAAAAATTCCAAGGTATATTGTTCGGATAATACACTCAAATCAAGATCGGAATTTTTAACTTGCTGACTGAGCTTGACACAAATTAAATCTGACAACAAGTATTCAAACATTTGTGAAAAGTCACTAAAATTTAAGACTTTATTCCACTTGGTCGCAATCGCCATCGGCATATTTTTTTGCGTGACCAGTTTTTGCCAGTCCATTAAAAATTCTTGTCGCTTATTTAACCACTCCGTTTCAGCCAGCTGCATGGCCTGTAATGGCATCTGATTAGATAAATTCATCAACAGTTGTTTTTGCATTTGATCTAAATTGGGTAAATGCTCGGTTAAATACGCATCTGCTTGCGAAGAAGAAATACGATCCAGCGCAAAATGCTGCAAACGGCTGCGAATGGTCGCAGGAAGCTTTAGATAATGATCGGCCAGTAAAATAATGACTACCCGATCACCCGGCTCTTCCAAGGTTTTGAGTAATGCATTGGCAGAGGCGATATTTAAAGCCTCTGCCGGTTCAATCACAATCACACGCCAGCCATCTACGGTTTGCTGCACAAAGGGCAATAAATCACGGATTTTCTCAATCTTGATTTTGGCATTCTGCTTTTTATTGTCTTCATCTGTGCTGATATGAACATAGTTGGGATGGGTATCAGACTTTAACCACAAACAACTGCCACATTCACCACAAGGGGCATTATTTTCATGACGATTGGCACATAACACCCAAGCCAAAAAATATTGTGCAAAAGCTTCCTTGCCACAGCCTTTTTTACCATAAAAAAGCAGGCCATGCCCCAGTTTAGGAAAGCGTCCGGTCAAGGTCTCCCAAACCGTTTGCTGCCATGGATAAACTTGTGCCACAACATTATTTTGCATGGAGCTGTTCACCTTATTCGAAGCAAGAAACATCCATCTGATTCAAACGATCCAGATCTGCCTGGGTATCTACACCCGGTGGCAAGTTGGCTTCTGCAACAGCAATTGCAATACGATGACCATTTTCCAGTACACGTAATTGTTCCAGACTTTCCAGTTTTTCCAGCGCACCCATATCCCAGGACACATATTCTTGCAGCAAATTCACACGGTAGGCATACAAGCCCAAATGACGGTATGCCTGCTGATGTAATTGCTGAATTTCTTGTTTTGCACCATCACGGTCATAAGGAATCGTGGCACGGCTAAAATACAAAGCCTGGTTATATTTGGACATCACCACTTTCACAATACTGTCGCGCTGAAACTCTTCCAGACTATGAATTGGCTCACAGAGTGTCGACATGGAAGATTCAGGTTGCGATTCCAGTAATTGAGCCACCTGCTGCACCAATTGAGCCGGAAGCAGAGGTTCATCACCTTGTACATTGACAATAATGTCTTCGCTATCCCAGCCTTTAATGCGGGCAACTTCACTTAAACGGTCGGTGCCAGAGGGATGATCTGCACTGGTGATGACAACATCCACGCCTTCTGCACGGCAAACTTCTGCAATACGCTCATCGTCGGTTGCAACACATAAATCATCAAAACCAGCCACTTTTTTCGCCTGGTCGACCACTCGTAGAATCATGGCACGACCATGAATTTCCAATAGCGGCTTGCCCGGCAAACGGGAACTTGCAAAACGTGCTGGAATAACAATATGTTTCATAAACAATGAACCTTAAGAGATTGGAATGCCAAGTTGCTGTAACTGTTGATGCAAGACATCGTAGCATTGTGGTGAAAGCTCTGCTTCAACAGGAACCACCCAGATTTCCCGTTTAAAATTTGGATTTTGCTTTAATAGGGGCAGCAGTTTTACCGCATCTTTTTCCGTGGTAATAATGGGATTGTTATCTTCAAACTGCAGATCCGTAATTTCATAATCATAGTGGTCAGGAAATTCATGGCACTGAAACTGGTGAATTCCCATGGAATCCAGGGTGCTGTAAAAACGTTGCGGAAAACCGATACCCACGACAGCATAAAAATTATCCGCCGGATTAAAAGATCTTTCATCTTCCGCATCATTCAGCAAATAAGGCGCAGCAACTTCTAAATGCATATTCAGTTCGGAATTGGGCTGACTGGCATGCTCAATGACCGTTGCTGTTGTTAAGCGGCTTGGCGGTTCGCGTAAATATCCTTCAGGCAATAACTTTTGATTACCCAAACCACGATTCTGATCCAACACAATCCACTCAATCTGGCGCGCCAAAGCCCAGTGCTGCAAACCGTCATCACTGATAATTAAATCCAGCTCATGTTTAGACAACAAATATTCAATACTACGCTGACGGTTTGAACCTACCACCATGGGTACACCAGTTGACTGCACAATCAGGCAGGGTTCATCTCCCACAATCTCGGGGAGCGATTCCAAATCCACATAGGCGGGAAATGGTCCTTTTCCACCGTAACCGCGACTGATGACACCGACACGGACATTTTGGCTTTGTAGATAATTGACCAACTGAATCAGCAGCGGCGTTTTACCGCTACCACCAACGGTAATATTGCCAATCACCATCACCGGAACGGGAGATTGATAGCTGGCTTTAACGCCACATTGGTAAAGCTTTTTGTTGAGTAAAAACCCACCACGATAAATCCATGACAAAGGTCTAAGCACAATCAACCACTTGGCCTGTCTATTCCAAGCATCTTGAATAAATTGTGCGAATGACATAAATCAGTGTTCCTCGAAATTACGCTGATGCAATTGATAGTAAGCTCCATGTTGGGCAATCAATTCTGCATGCGTACCCTGCTCGACAATTTTACCGTGATCCATCACCACAATGCGATCCGCATTTTCAATGGTGGATAAACGATGGGCAATCACGATCGTTGTCCGGTCTTGCATGGCTGCATCAAATGCCTTCTGGATAAAATACTCTGATTCATTATCCAGTGCACTGGTGGCTTCATCCAGAATCAGGATCGGTGCATTTTTCAAAATGGCACGTGCAATGGCAATACGCTGGCGCTGTCCACCCGAAAGGTTCAAGCCTTGCGCACCTAGTTGCGTGTCATACCCTTGTGGCAAGCTCATGATAAAGTCATGGGCATAGGCAGCTTTTGCGGCCGCAATGATGTCTGCATCGGTCGCATTTTCAAGCTGGCCGTAGGCAATATTTTCACGTACAGTGCGGTTAAACAATACCACCTGCTGGTTCACCATGGCAATTTGTGTACGCAAGCTATGCATGTCTATATCTTGAATATTCTGCTGGTCCAGATAAATATGGCCAGAACTCAATTCCTGAAAACGTACCAGCAAATTGACCAGAGAACTTTTTCCCGCACCTGAACGACCGACCAATGCAATGGTTTCTCCAGCCTTGACATTCAGGTTGAAATCCTGAATCGCGTGATGCCCATCTGCATAAATCAGGTTGGCATTTTCAAACCGAATATTACCTTTAAGCACTGGCGTTAAAGCGCCTGCATTTTGCTCTTCCGGCAAATCCAGCAATTCAAAAACGGAATGTGCAGCAGCCATACCACGTTGCAGCTTTTCATTGATATCCGTCAATGCCTTGATCGGTTTGCTTAACATACCGGCTGCTGTAATGTAGGCAACAAATTCACCTGCGCTGGTATCCCGTAAAATTTCTGGCCGTAAGGCAATCCAGATAATAATTGCCATGGCAATGGACATAATGAACTGCACAACCGGGCTATTCAGTTGCTGCACCACCACCATTTTCAAACCGCGTCTTAAGTTTTCCAGCGAGTTTTCACGAAAACGCGTTTGTTCATATTCCTGCCCGCCAAAACCCTTAACAATTAAATTCCCATTCACCGTTTCCTGCACCACATGGTTAACATCCCCCATGGTGTCCTGAACTTGCAGGGATAATTTACGCATACGTTTTGATGCTTTGCGAACCAGCAACCCCATCAGTGGAGCAAAAATCAGAATAATCAGGGTAAGGCGCCAATTGCTATATAACAGATAGCCTAACAAACCAATTGTAATCAGACCTTGCTGGACAAGGGTTTTTAGAGATTCAGATGAAGCAGCCGTTAATTGCTCCACGTTATACATGATTTTAGCGGTAATATGTCCGCTGGTATTATCCAGATAATATTGCGATGGAAGTTTAAGTAATTTTCCAAAAACTTCCTGTCGGATATTAAACACCAGATTACGTGAGATGACTGCGGTATAATAGCCTCCAATAAAGGAACCTAAACCGCGAAAAAACATCAATAAAATAACCAGAAAAGGAAATATAGAAGTAAAGTTCTGGTCTCTGTGCTGGATGGCGGTGATGATTTTTTCCAGTAATTTCGCAATGGAAACCTCAGTCGCTGCACTAATTGCAAAACCGATAAAAACCAGTATTGCCACACCCCAAAAAGGTTTCAGATATCCTAAAAGACGCAGATAGACCTTAAAATCTTGCTTCACTCATAACCCCTAGACGGAACTTTGGTACTAATATTGACGTTCACAAAACCTAACTGTCCTGCTACATCCATCACACGAATGACATCCTGATGCGTTGCCTTGGCATCCGCAGCAATAACAAACATTAAATCACGCCGATCATTGGAAATCTGTTTAATTGCGGTACTTAAGTCGACCACTTCCTTACTGGCAATCGATTGTCCATTAATAGAATAGTGTCCAGAAGCATCTACCACCACTTCAATTTTATGATCATACTGCTTGGGAGGCACCCCTTGCGCATCCGGCAAGGTTAAATTCATGCGGCTAAACTGGTTGAATGTGGTGGATAGCAGTAGAAAAACCAGGATAAACAGCAAACAGTCAATCATGGGTGTCAGGTTAATGTGAATATCTTCAACTTGTGTACGTTTGAATTTCATGTTTCACCACCTTAACCTGCTTTTCTAATATCTTGTTCTTCATCTGTAGAATTTTGATAGAAAAGTGCTGCATGAAATAAGGTCGATTGCTGTTCAAGTTCTGCAATATATTCTTGTACCAAACGCTGAAAATAGCGATAGGCAAACAGTGCCGGAATGGCAATAAACATCCCGGCTGCCGTCGTGATCAACGCTTTTGAAATACCCGGAATCATTAAAGTGGGATTGCTATTGGTGCCTAAATCAATCACCAGGAAGGATTCAATAATGCCCAGAACCGTACCCAACAAACCTAAAAGTGGTGCTACCGCACTCAACGTTCCCAAGAAGTTGATGTTTTTTTCCAGATAACCAATTTCTTGCGATGCAGTCGTTTCCATCTGTGCACGGGCAAATTGCTGATTTTGATTTTTACTTTGGTAACCCGCCATAAAAATTCGACCTAAAGTACTCGCTTGCAAGGCTTGATCCTGCTGTAACTGCTGCATGACCGCATCAGTATTTTGCGCAGAGTTTAGCAACAATACCTTAGGCAAAATCATTGATTTTTTTAAGCGAATAAAGCGTTCAATCGTGATTGCAACGGTAAAAATTGAACATAAAACAAGGGGAAGCATAAGCCACCCACCCGCCTTAACTAATTCCCACATATGTTTTCCCCAATAAAAATTTTAAAAATTATTCTGCAAAACAGATATTTAAAATACCGTCCAATTCATCAAGTGAATGGTATTGAATAACAAGTTTTCCCTTGCCTTGTTTATTATGATCAATCTTCACATCTGCACTGAAACGCTCTGCCAAACGCTGCGTCAGTTGCTGAATATCGGGTGCAATTTCAGCTTTTGGTTTTTCTTGTTTTGGCGTATTAAAGTCGCGTACCAGTTGTTCGGTTTGGCGTACAGATAAACTTTTTTCAATCACATGTTCTGCAACTTTAAGCTGGTCCTTGGCTTTCAAGGTCAGAATGGCACGTGCATGCCCCATATCCAGCAAACCTTGCTGCATGAAGTCTTTTACCGATTCAGCCAATGTGAGTAAACGTAACAGGTTGCTGACTGTGGTACGCGCCTTGCCGACAGTATCTGCAATTTCCTGATGGCTCAAACCGAATTCTTCATGGAAACGCTGGAGTGCCATCGCCTGATCAATCGGGTTTAAATCCTGACGCTGAATGTTTTCAATCAATGCCAGGGCGATGGCAACCTGGTCATTCAAGTCACGAACAATTGCAGGAACTTCTGTTAAACCCGCCAGTTGTGCAGCACGCCAACGACGCTCACCAGCAATAATTTCATAGGGATGCTTTTCATCATCAATTGGACGAATCACAATCGGCTGCATGACCCCATGCTTTTCAATCGATGCTGCCAGCTCCTGAAGATCTTGCTCATGAATAAAACGACGCGGCTGATATTCACCGCGTTTTAATAAATGGACATCAATCTGTTTCAGCTGACCATGATCTAACGCTTGAGCTTCCATTTGTAATTTTTCTTTCTGGATTGAGCCAAGCAAGGCATCCAGACCACGACCTTTAGCTAGTCCGCGTTTTTTTGTGGTCATGCGTTACTTCCTTTTTTTACTTTACTTTTCTTTAACATCTCAGCTGCCAGATTCAGGTAAGCAACTGCACCCTTGGAGCTTTTTTCAAAATAGATAATCGGCAAACCATGTGCCGGTGCTTCAGCCAAACGTACATTACGCGGAATCACCGTATCATAGAGTTTTTTGCCAAAATACTGTTCCAGTTCTTCCGACACATCACGGGTTAATGCATTGCGTGCATCATACATGGTACGCAGCACACCCACGATTTCAAGGTCAGGATTCAAAGCCTGCTGAATGCGGTCAATGGTTTGGGTTAAATCGGCCAGACCCTCCAGGGCATAGTATTCACACTGCATCGGAATCAGAACGCCTTGCACTGCTGCCAAGGCATTCACCGTGATCAAGCTCAAGCTAGGTGCACAATCTACGATAATATAATCAAAAGAAGATTCAATTTCTTGCAATGCTTCTCGTAAAATATATTCGCGGCCATCCTGCTCGGCAATCGCAAGTTCCACACCCGCCAAATCACGGTTAGCCCCGAGAACTTTATATCCCACTTCTGCTTTGGTAATTGCAGTTTCAATCGGGACTTCACCCAATAAAACATCAGTGACCGAATACAAAAGATCATTTTTCTGGATCCCAGACCCCATCGTGGCGTTGCCTTGTGAATCCATATCCACAAGTAAAACGCGCTTTTTTAGAACAGCTAACGATGCTGCCAAATTTACTGCGGTTGTGGTTTTACCTACGCCACCTTTTTGGTTCGCAATCGCAATAATTTGTGCCATGGTGACCCCAATCCTTCGAAAAAATTAAATATGTTTCAATAAAAGCAAGTGACGTTGTTCGTCTAAGCGTGGAACTTTAAGCTCAATAATCTCACAACTGAATTCATTTTTTAAAGCATTCACTTCATCTTCAGGAATTAAACCTTTCATTGATGCAATAATACTTTGCTCATGCATAAAGGGTTGAGATGCAGCCACAAAATCGGTTAAAGAGGCAAATGCCCGACTGGTAATAACATCGAACTGACCCAGTTCCTGAATGCTTTCTTCATTTTCGACACGCGTCTGTACAGCTACCACATTTTTTAGTTTTAAATCGGCAATAAACTGTTTCAGGAAACGGATTTTTTTACCGTTCGAATCGAGCAATACACACTGGCGTTCAGGCTGGCATAATGCAATGATCATGCCTGGCATACCGCCACCCGTTCCGATATCCAGCAAACGGCCCTGAGGCAAATCTTTCAAAATACTCAAACTATCCAGCAGATGCTTCACCAGCATCTCTTTGGGATCACGAATCGCGGTCAAATTATATGCTTTATTCCACAGTACCAAAGCATCCTGGTATTTGAGTAATAAATTTAAAGCCTCATCGCTAAGCTCCAAACCCAAAGCTTGACTACCCTGCTTAAGTTCTTTGAAAAACTGATGCATATACAAATAACGTCTCGAAAAGTTAATGGAAGTATACCGATTTATACAACAAGTCACAGTAGCTTGTGCTTAGTGAATATGCACTTAATCGTACAAGCCTTGCTTAATTTGTTGATCCAGTACATTTAATCGCTCAGGAGTGCCAACATCGACCCAAACGCTCTGCATTTTGGATGCAGAAATTTGTTGCTCAAGCATGGCTTGCTTTAACAAAGGTGCCAGTGGTCGCTTGCCATTTTCCAGGCCTGCAAACATCCCGGGATGAATCACCGCAACGCCGCTATAGGTCAGTGCTTCACCTGGCTGGTTTTGATCAAAAGTATATGCGCGACCATTGGCCAGGGTAAAGTCACCATTTGGATGTTGAGCCGGATTCTCAACCAGAACCAGATGGGCGAGATCATTTTCCAGTTTCACATCCAGTAAAGTTGAAAAATCCATGGTGCTCCAGACATCACCATTCACCAGAATAAAGGGTTCTTGACCCAAAAGCGGTAAGGCATTAATAATGCCACCCGCTGTTTCCAAGCCTTCGCCTTCATGTGACCACAAGATATTGACGCCAAATTGAGAGCCATCTCCCAATGTCTGGGCAAGCTTTTCACCCAGCCATGCCGTATTAATCACAATATCCTTTATGCCAATGTTTTGCAGTTTTTCAATATGCCAAACAATCAGGGGCTTTCCACCCACTTCCAGCAAGGGTTTTGGCGTATGCAAAGTCAGTGGACGCATGCGGTTACCCAATCCCGCAGCAAGAATCATGGCTTTCATTTATGCAGCAACCTCATAGCAACCATATTTGGCTTCAAATTTCGGCATTACCTTCGCTTGAATAAACTGCATAAAAGGTTGCAGTTCTGCATAAGGCTTGCTTTCTTCGAGTAAATACCACATGACACGCGGTAAATCCTTGAGATAACCCGATTTGCCATCGCGTTCAAATAAGCGCACAAAAATGCCCAAAATTTTAATATGGCGTTGAATAGCCATCATGTCAGCATCTTTTTTAAACTGTTCGAAATCACGGTCCTGCTTTGCCGATTCAGGCAACAGGTCATAGAAAGTTTTAAACCATGTATAAACACGGTCCGCATTCCACTGTACATAAGCATCGCGGGTAATTGAAATCAAGTCGTAGGTATCTGCGCCAATGACGGCATCCTGAAAGTCAATCACACCCAGATTGGTTTCGCCTTCAATTTTCATCAGGTTGCGGCTGTGAAAGTCGCGATGCACAATCACTTGCGGCTGCGCCAAGGCAGCGTTGGCTAAAATGGCAAAAGTGCGTTTAATTAAAGCACTCTCCTCATCTGTCGGTTGAATGTGCAGTGAAGGCAACATCCAGTCCGTCAGCAGTTGCATTTCTGCAATCAGTTTTTCGTATGAGTAATCTGGAAAATGATGTGTTCCATCAATCGCCTGTAATTGAATCAGCTGTTTAAAACTTTGCTCATAATAATGGTCTACCGTTTGCTCATTGAGCAAGGTCGAAAGCAGGACATCACCAAAATCTTCCAGCAGCAAGAAGCCCAATTCCAGATCTTTGGCAACAATATGCGGTACACGTACACCATTGTTATCAAAAAATTCATCGATCGTCACAAAAGGCCCACAATCTTCTTTTTCTGGTGGTGCATCCATGAGCATAAATGTTTTATTATTCAATTTGATTCGTGCATAACGACGGAAGCTTGCATCGCCTGCCAAAAAATGAGTCTCAAATTGATCTGAACCAAGTACAGATGTAATCCATGTTTGTATCAATTGTTCACGTTGTGTATTCATTTGCGATAAATTCTAATACAGGCTGAGTTTTTAAAGTGCTAAGTGTAGCCACTTATCAACTTTTTCTCTATGATGCGAGAATAATTAATTGCGATTAAGCATACTTGGTTAATGAAACAAATGAAGCATCAGTTTAAATTTAATCCTTTAGCGACTGCTATTTTAACCCTTTTATGTGGCAGCTCGATCTCAAGCTATGCTGAATCCACAATTCCGGCTTCGACTGTCGACAACCAAAAAATGAAAGACAGTATTCAGGAGTCGTATCCTGGACAACAATTTTTTGAACAATATTATGTAGACAAATCCTCCCCGGAAGCCCAGCAGCGTCAAGGACAGCATTTAAGCTCTGCTTATTGTAAAGGTGCCTGGATTACGCCGATCAGCCCGGATACCAAAGCTGCAGATCCAGACAATGCAACATCTACAGTAACTGCAGATTATGGCCATTATGACCCGAATGGCGATTCCGTTCTCGAAGGCAATGTATTAATTGACCAGCAAGGCCGCCAGATTCGCGCCGATAAAATTACCATTGACCAGACCCAAACTTATGCCAATGCACAAGGCCGTGTGCAAATGGCACAAGCCGGCTTATTGGCACAAAGTGACCAGATCAATTACAACTTAAAGACCCAGCAAGGCGATTTAAATAACAGCTACTACATTTCTGAAGAGCAGCATGCGCATGGCATGGCAGAAAAAATTGCCCGCACATCAGAAAATGTGGTGGTGATGAATAATGCCACCTATACCACCTGCCCACCCGATGAAAAGCCGGGCTGGAAAATTCAGGCGGATAAAATCACCTTGAACAAGGAAACAGGACGCGGTGAAACACGCGGAACCAAACTCTATGTCAAAGAAGTTCCGGTGCTCGCGGTACCTTATTTCAACTTCCCGATTGATGATCGCCGTACCACAGGTATCCTGAATCCAAATTTCGGTTTTTCTAACGATGGTGGCGTAGAGCTTGCAGTTCCTGTTTATTTAAACCTGGCACCGAATTACGATGCAACCGTTACACCACGCTACATCGGTAATCGCGGTGCAATGCTTGAAGGCGAATTCCGCTATTTAACGGAAAATTACGGCTCGGGTATGATTTGGGGCGGCTACTTGGCTTCAGACAGCGAATATAACGACCAAGACCGTAAAGCTTTACAATTTTTACACAACTGGCAAATCAACAATCAGTTTTCTACCAATGTTGAATATAACTATGTTTCAGATAAAGACTATTTTGCCGATTTAAACAATAATCCAAATTCTAAAACCACTTTAAACTTGCGCCGTGCCTGGGAACTGAACTACGGCAATGGCATCCCTGGCCTTCGAGCCCAGTTAAAAGTAGAAGATTTCCAGACTGTAGATAAGTCGGTTTCCGACCAAGATCGTCCTTATGCACGTTTGCCGCAATTTTTACTCAACTATACAGGCGGTGACCCGCAAGGTTTACAATTTGAATTTGACCATGATACGGCTTATTTCAAAAAAGATATCAATGCTTCCAGTTTAACCAACAATAACTCTTACGAACCGAGCGGCACGCGAATTTACAATGATTTTTCGGTACGTTACAACTATCGCAATCCCTGGTCGTTTGTCATTCCTGAAGTATCGCTACGCAATGTAAATACGTTCTATGATAAAGACACGCAACAAGTTATTAACCAACAAAGCCAGACTAGCTCTTCAAGTGAAAATCAATCGGTTACCATCCCTGAATTCACTTTAGATACCGGTTTAATCTTTGAAAAAGAAGGCAAGTATCTACAAACACTGACTCCTCGTGCCTTCTACGCCTATGCACCCTATAAAAATCAGGATGGGCATCCAAACTTTGACTCGGCTCCTGCATCCATCAATTACGATCAGCTCTTTAACTCTCGTCGTTTCTATGGACATGACCGTTTAGAAGATAATAATTTCCTGTCTTTAGGACTAAGTTATAGTCTATTTGATGAAGTCGGTTTGGAACGCCTAAAAACCAGCGTCGGTCAAAGCTTCTTTTTTGAAGATCGTCGGGTAACGCTAGAAAATGAAACTGATCAGTTTGATACTGAGCGCCGTACCGGTCCAATTTTAAGCGTATCCAGCCAACTGTCGCAAAATTTCACCTTAGGTGCAAATTCTGCATGGATGTCGAATGGTGATAATGCCCAGCGTGATTTGCAGCTGTATTACACCGGCAATCAGGGTAACCTTTATAACCTGGGTTATTTCTACCGCAAAGATATTCCAAACCGCCAAGACCAGTATGACCAGGTTGTTGCATCATTCATTCAACCTGTAGCCAATAACTGGCGTATTTTAGGTCATGCCCAATATGATCTGGACAATAATGTCGCTCGCGAGTATTTACTCGGCGTAAATTATGAGTCATGTTGCTGGGGCATTTCGGTATATGGTCGTTCTTACTATAACGACCTGGACAACGTGAATGATGAAGGTGTTTCACCAAAACGTGCCATTATGGCTGAAATTAGCCTCAAAGGTTTAGGCGGTTTCAACAACAAGCTGTCATCTTTACTCGAAAGCCGTATTCTAGGTTTCAATAATATTAATCAATCTTGGACACAACGTTAATGAAGACAATACAGTTAAAACATTTTTTTAAAGCGACTGCGCTTGCTTTAGCCTTATCTTCATCAATGACTACATTTGCGCAACCCTCAGATGAAGTGGTTGCCCTGGTAGATAACAGTGTCATTTTAAAAAGTGATTTAGAACAAGGCATCGCCGAACTCAAACATCAGCTACAAACACAAAAAAAACAGCTGCCACCGGAACAGTATTTACAGCAGCAGGCACTGGACCAGCTCATTAGTCGTCAAGCGCAACTTGAACAGGTTAAACGCTACAATATCAAACCGAATGAAAAAGAACTGAATGAAGCTGTGCTTAAGGTTGCGGGCCAATCTGGCACCAAGAGTTTAGAAGCATTCCAGCAAAAGCTTGATGGTTTTGCTCCAGGGACTTATGAATCCTTGCGCAATCGCATTGCAGAAGATTTGGCAATTAATCGCCTGCGTCAGCAAATTGTAATGTCCCGAATCAAAATTAGTGATCAGGATGTAGAAAACTTTTTAAAAACGCCACAAGGTCAAGCAGCTTTAGGCAGCCAGGCACATGTGATTCATATCCGTGTATCGGGTAATGACCAGGCAGCATTAGAAAAAACGGCAAAACTTGTCAAAGCCGAACTGAATAACAGCAATGATGTTAAAGCAATTGACCAAAAGTTCACCACCAAGACCGTTAAGGTCGAAGGTGCAGATATGGGTTTTAGAAACCTGTCTGACATCCCGGCTGAACTGGCTGCCCGCGTAAGCACGCTGCAGGAAGGTCAAACGACCGACCTGATTCCGGTACGTGACGGCATTCATGTTTTAAAATTGATTGAACGCAAAGGCGGCGAGCAAAAAGCGATCGTATCGCAATATCAGGTACGTCACATTCTGATTCAGCCTTCTGAAGTAGTAAGCCCTGAAAATGCCAAACAACAAATCGACAGCATTTACAACCGTTTAAAAGCGGGTGAAGATTTTGCCGTATTGGCCTCTACTTTTTCCAATGATCCCGGTTCTGCACGCGATGGCGGCAGCTTAGGCTGGGTGAACCCGGGTGTCATGGTGCCTGAATTTGAAGCACAAATGAAAAACACACCTGTCGGTCAGACCAGTCAACCGTTCCAGACTCAATTTGGCTGGCACATTCTGCAAGTGACTGATACACGTCAACAAGATATGACGCGCGAATATCAGCAACGTATGGCACGTCAAATTCTGGGTGAACGTCAATTTGATGCTGAACTGGATAGCTGGTTACGTGAAATTCGCAGCAATGCTTTTGTAGAAATCAAAGATCTAAATCTGGACCGTAAAAAAAATAAATAATCCTTAGATGATTTGAGTTAAAAAACCAGTTGCCTAAACAACTGGTTTTTTACTGTCGACAAGAAAATACATTATATCTATTCGCTTGTGCTCAAATAAAAAAGCCTCTCATAAAGAGAGGCTTTTAAGCATTAACAATTAACGATTATTTTCGTCGTCTTGAGAATCTTCAAATTTTGTTTCGCTTTCAAAACCCGGGTTTGATTGACCACCGAAGCCACCTTGACCACCGAAGCCACCTTGGCTACCAAAACCACCTTGACCACCGAAGCCACCTTGGCTACCAAAACCACCTTGACCACCGAAGCCACCTTGGCTACCAAAACCGCCTTGACCACCGAAGCCGCCTTGACCACCGAAGCCACCTTGACCACCGAAGCCACCTTGAGGCTGACCGCCACCAAAACCGCCAGCACCTTGAGCACCAGCAGGAGCACCGGCAGGACGTGGATTACGTGCAGGAACAACTGTAGAAATCGCATGTTTGTAAACCATTTGGCTTACAGTATTTTTTAACAAAACAACATATTGGTCAAATGATTCAATATGACCTTGTAACTTAATACCATTTACAAGGAAGATAGAAACAGGAATACGTTCCTTACGGAGAGAATTTAAGAACGGATCTTGTAAAGTTTGACCTTTAGACATGTTATAACTCCAAAAAATTAAAAATCAGCGCAAAAAACTATCTTTATTTCTCAATAAAAATTATAAAAAAGATAGTTACTAAATTTTGCTTTATCCGTAACACTTTCGCAAGTCTTCTTGAGCCTGCTGGACCGTCAAATATGTTTTAAAATTATGCGATTCTTGCAAAGATCTTAACCAAGTATATTGACGTTTTGCCAGTTGTCGTGTTGCAAATAAAGACTTATCCTCCATTTCCCGTCGTTTTTCGACACTTAGATCACTTTTTTGTATAAATTCTAGAGCTTGTCGATAACCAACTGAGCGCATGGAGGGCAAATTATCATTTAAATCATATTTTTCAATCAAACCTTCTACTTCATGTAAAAATCCAATATCCCACATAGTTTTTAAACGTTGTTCGATACGCTTGTGTAATTCTACACGATCAGGCAATAAAGCATGATTATGAAATGTGTAGCGATATGGTATATTTTTGGGTTGTTCAGCTTGTAGTTTTGTAATTGGCTGTCCGGTCAGTCTAAATACTTCCAGGGCACGAATAATGCGTTGCTTATCACTGACCTTAAATTTCTGACCCGCCAAAGCATCGACCTTACATAATTCCTGATAGACCGACTCCCAGCCTTCACGCTCCGCCTTGGCCTCAATTTCAGCCCGTACCGCATAATCCGCACTCGGTAAATTACTCGACAATCCTTCCAATAAAGCCTTGAAATACAGCATGGTACCACCAACTAAAATTGGGGTTTTACCGCGTGCATGGATATCATCAATTAACCTGCAGGCATCTTCGACAAACTGGGCTGCCGAATAGACTTCCAGGGGAGTGATAATATCGATGAGATGATGCGGATAACGTGCCTGCTCCTCCTTCGTCGGCTTCGCGGTACCAATGTCCATGTCCTGATAAACCAGCGCAGAGTCGACGGAGATCAGCTCGAAATGACCCTGCTCATAAAGTTCACATGCCAAAGCGGTTTTACCACTTGCAGTTGGTCCCATTAAATTGATGACCGGCAATTGATTCGACATGTACAACTACTCTCCTCGAGCAAAAAGTTTATCTAATTGTGAAAGTGGAAATGCACGCCAGGTGGGGCGTCCATGGTTACACTGACTGGCAAATTCGGTTTGTTCCATCTGGCGCAGTAAAGCATTCATTTCAGAAAGACTTAAAATACGATGCGCACGTACTGCTCCATGACAGGCCATACCTGCTAGAATCTGGTCACGCTTTTGCAACAATCCCTGTGCTTCATCATTGGGATCGAGATCATTCAGCAATTCAGGGACTAAGGCTGCAAAATCAGCCTTGTGCAAAATGGCGGGAACACCACGCACAATCACCTGTTCATCGCCATATTGGTCAATTTCCAGACCCAGTCGTGCCAACTGGCTTTTTAACTCATCCACCCGCATCGCCTGCATACGACTGATGCTGATCACTTTAGGAATCAGCAGTTGTTGTGATGTCCAGAATTCAGGCTTATCCCATGCGGCTTTCATTTGCTGCAACACAATGCGTTCATGCGCTGCATGCATATCGACAATAATCAGGCCTTCGCTGTTTTGCGCCAGAATATAAATGCCATGTAACTGTGCAATGGCGATACCCAGCGGATGTTCATCCACGTAGGTCGATTGCGGCTTTTCAATATGATGACTACTTAGGCTATTGATTTGAGAAGATGGAATATCCGTTTCTTCGCGTAACGGTGCCAGATAGCTTTTTAAGGCATTATTCAGCTGTTGTGAACCTGAATAGCTATTTGCGACATGAGATGAAGCATAATGCACCGTTTGCGGACTGCTGGCATTAAAATCACTTAGCAAATCGGTAGAAATTTGCGCTTCCGGTTGTGGCGTATACGCATCTACCGCCTTATGCAGTTGAAACTGTTCCTGATAACGCGGTTGCGGCTGCACAGCAGCAAGCTGATCTGCTTCATCCCTTTTCATGGCCGAAGCCAGTTCAGCTGTGGCCGTTTGAAATTGAGACAACTTTTCTTTAGCAAAATGACGTACAAACTCATGTACTTCACGCTGATTTAAAAAGCGGATTTCATGTTTGGTGGGATGCACATTGACATCGATATTTTCAGGATCAACTTCCAAAAACAGCAAATAGGCCGGATGCTGGTGACCGTGCAGAATGCCATCATAAGCCATACGCAAGGCATGCGAGATGGTCTTGTCTTTGACAATCCGGCCATTCACATACACATATTGCAAATCGGCTTGCGCACGCGCATCTGAGGGATGTCCCAACCAGCCGGACAAGCGCATATTGATACTGTCGGCATCAATCCAGTACGCATTTTCGGTAAATTGTCGGCCCAAGAGCTGCTGCACACGCTGAAAACGCAGCTCACCGCTATCTGCAACCGGCAAATTCAGGCGGATATTATTGTTATGTTCCAACACAAAACGGATATCGAAATGAGTCAATGCCAGACGGCGCACGATTTCTTCAATATGACCAAATTCAGTCGCCTGTTTTTTTAAGAATTTGCGACGTGCGGGTACATTAAAGAATAAATCCTGTACCCGGATATGGGTACCTTTTTTTGTTGCAACCGCTTGAATTTCCTGATGATCAAAAGCCGTACCATTGACTTCTACCTGATAACCGATGCCTTCATCATTTTGACTGCTGGTCAGGGTCAGGCGTGACACCGCAGCAATCGATGCCAAGGCTTCACCACGAAAACCCAAGCTGACAATGGCATGCAAATCATCTGCCGTCTGGATTTTACTGGTGGCATGCCGCATGACGGCCAGAGCCAAATCGTCAGGATGAACCCCATGACCATTGTCCATGATTTCAATGAGGGTACTGCCGCCTTGCTCAACCCGAATAATAAGCTCCGTCGCCCCCGCATCAATTGAATTTTCTAATAATTCTTTGACCACCGATGCAGGACGTTCAATCACCTCACCTGCTGCAATCTGGTTCGCCAGTGCAGGATTAAGTGCATGAATACGGCGTTCGCTTAAATTATCACGCATTGTTAAAATGGCTCTCTAATGCTTGGTTTAATGCTGCAGACGAGAAACTTAAACTTGCAGTACGCGTCAGCTCATCTTCAGACTTTTCAATGTTGATGATCAGGTCAGGCTGTGGAATTTCATCGCCACCTTTGGATGGCCATTCAAATAAAAATAGCGCATTCGGCGTTTCCAAATAATCACGAATGCCCATCAGCTCCAGTTCATAAGGGTCATTTAAACGGTATAGATCGAAATGGAAGATGTCTTTTCCATGAATATTATACGGTTCCACCAAGGTATAAGTGGGGCTTTTTACCGCACCTTGATGGCCTAAACTTTGCAAAAAATAGCGTGTCAGTGTGGTTTTACCCGCACCTAAATCACCAATTAAATAAATTACACCCGTTGTAAAATGCTCTGCCAAAACCTGTGCTAAATTTTGGGTATCGTCTTCATTGTTTAAAGCCAAATTAAATGAATACTGCATATTACTCACGACAAAATTCAAAAGAACAATTATGATAGCATCGCACCGCTTTATTGCCCATGTTCACACTTCCAAATATGGAACTTTTCCTGCATTTCATTGTAAATAGCAGGATATTATGCACAGCAGATTGATCTACCACAAATCACATGACCAGTACTGAATTTCTTCCACCCATGATTGAGGGTGTTAGCGCAAGTAAAGTTTTTTTGCCTAAAACCTCTCCTGCACCAGACAGTGTCTATCAATATCTTTGTCAGCAATTTGCGCATATCGCGCCTGCTGAATGGCAACAACGTTTTGCCGATGGTTTAATTTATGATGCCGCAGGCAATATCTTAACGGTTGATGCACCTTATAATGAAAATAGTCATGTGTTCTATTACCGCTTTTTAGCCCATGAAATACCTGTTCCTTTTGAACATAAAGTTTTATTTGAAAATGAACATTTACTGGTCATCGACAAACCACATTTTTTAACCATCAGTCCGACCGGACAATATGTCCAGGAAACGCTTTTAGTTCGCTTAAAAAAACAGACCGGCAATGAATTTCTAACCCCGATTCATCGTCTGGACCGAGAAACTGCCGGGGTGGTTTTATTCTCCAAACAGGTTGCTAGCCGTGCAATCTATCAGGAGATGTTCGCCAAACGTGAGGTGAAAAAAACCTATCATGCCATTGCACCGTTTCATACCGATTTAACATTTCCCTGCTATACACGTTACCGCATGGAAAAAGGTGAACCCTTCTATACCATGCAAGTGGTTGAAGGCAAAATAAATAGTGAAACAGAGATTGATCTGATCGAACATGATGCAGCATGGGGAAAATATGAGCTGAAACCGACCACCGGCAAGCAGCACCAGCTGCGGCTACACTTAAGTAGTTTAGGCATTGCCATTAAAAACGATCCTTTTTATCCAACAGTACAACATAAAAGGGAAGATGATTTTTCTGCACCCCTGCAACTGTTAGCCAAGCATCTTTCATTTATTGACCCCCTGAGCGGGCAGGCCATGGCTTTTTCATCGCATTTCGAATTGACATTGTAATATGCTTGTCATTACAAAATATTTTGGTAAATCGAGTGTATGAATATTGAAATTACATTCAATTTGATTAAAATAAATGCTGAAAAGTTAAGTAATTAGACGTATTTAAAAAATCATGAGAAAAACCGAAGTTTATCAAATACGACTTGATTCCCAAGAAAAAAAGCATGCTTTTGCAGTGTTTAAACAATTGGGCATTACGCCAGCACAAGCTGTCCGACTGTTTTTCAAACAGGTTGTTTTAACAAAATCCATTCCATTTTCTATTGAAAATCAAAATATTAATCTTGATCAACTACAGAAAATCCGAAAATTAAAACAACAACAAAACACTTTAAACGCTCCTGCAGAACAAGCTGTTTCTCATGATCAGGACTTTGATCTGGATGATGACCATTTAGACTTATTTGAAGAACTGAATGCGATTTTGGGTGAAAGTGACAAAACTTAACAGTGTCGCATTTACAAACAAAATTTAGAAAAATTCTCATAAAAACTTAGGTATGCTTCATGCAAAGACTATAAAAAAGCATGGAGTATCGCATGATCGTACGACGCGCCTCTTTAGAAGATTTACACCCGCTTTCTGTTCTTTTTGATGAATACCGTCAATTTTATGGTGCTTCTTCTAATCTGGATGTATCTTATCAATTTTTAAAGCAGCGATTTGAAAATCAGGAAAGCGTTATTTTCATTCATGTCAAAGATGATGTTTTTACCGGTTTTATTTTGTTATATCTCGGCTTTTCATCGGTGGCTTGCGCAAATTATTACATTCTGGATGATGTTTACGTCACCCCGACTTTTCGTCGTCAGGGTTCAGCCAAACAGCTCATCGATACTGCAATTTTATTTGCTCGTCATGAAAATGCTCAGCGTATTAGCCTGCAGACTCAAAAAAACAACTATCAATCCCATCAACTTTATCAACAAATGGGCTTTGTTAAGGATGATGAATTTCAAATCTATCATTGTTTCCTGAAATAACCATTAAACCGTCATTCGTGTCTTGGCCAGTTCTACCTGTTCCGGGCTTAAATAGGTCCAATGCCCTTCTTCCAAATCTGTGCATGTCAAGGCGCCGATTTGCTGACGATGCAATCGCTCAACCTTATTGCCTACTGCCGCCAACATTCGCTTCACCTGATGATAAACGCCCTGATGAATCGTGAATTGCAATTCGTTTTCGGCCAGTAGAATGATATCTGTCGCGGCAAAAATACCCGCTTCATTTCGCAATTCCACGCCCTGCTCTAGCTGCTGAATTTGCCCTGCCCTTACAGGATCGGCAGTTTGCATACGGTAAACTTTGGCCACATGTTTTTTCGGGTGGGTTAAGGCTTGCAGAAATTGCCCATCATCGGTCAGCAACAACAGTCCGCTGGTGTCCTGGTCTAATCGCCCCACACACTGCAAGCCGCGATTCATCAACACATCGTCAAACAAGTCAAATACGCTAAAATGATGGGTGGCCTGATGGGAACACTCATAACCTTGTGGCTTGTTTAGGGCAATATACACCTTTTCCCGATAATCAAAGCTTTCACCATAAACCGTAAAAGTTAAATCCTTTAAATCCAGCTTATGTTTGGGATTGCTGATGACTTCCCCTTGAATGGCAATCGCTCCGTTTTTAATGAGCTGCTGGCAATGTTTACGCGAACCAAAGCCCTGCGATTGCAACATCTTTTCCAACAACATAGAACCAACCTTTTACTCTCACGGAATGCGCATTCTATACCGAAATGACGGCTTTTTTTATTGTTCCCGCTTTTTCAGGCAAATCTTTTATCAAAACCTTATACAATACTCATGATTTATCACTTTCTCCCTTAAAATCATGTCCCATCTCGATTTAAACCTGATTGTTCTACTGGTGTTATTGGCCTGCGGTATTTTTAGCCACAACAGTGCCGTAACGATTGCTGCGGGGGTACTGATCGTTTTTCGCATTACCCCGCTGAGTGAATATTTTCCTTATCTGCAACAACACGGTTTAAATATTGGCATCATCATTTTAACCATTGGAGTACTTACGCCTATTGCCAGTGGCAAAATTCCCGGGGATGCCATTTTAAAATCCTTTTTAAGCTTCAAATCATTGCTTGCCATCGCCGTTGGCGTACTGGTCGCATGGCTGGGTGGACGCGGGGTCAAACTGATGAGCAACCAGCCAGATGTGGTTGCAGGATTGCTGATTGGTACAGTTGCAGGCGTGGCAGTATTGCGCGGCGTTCCTGTCGGTCCTTTAATTGCAGCAGGGATATTGACCCTGTTTATTGGACATTCTTAAGTTTTTAATTTTAAACCTGATCCCTGCTACTCTTCACACTTGATCTTCATGGCTTATGCAGCTTTTCGAAATAGAATTCTGGTTAAAAGCATACCGATGAGTGACAGTGTGGCCATTAAAATTCCCACCCAAAACCATCCACCTGTGGCCATTACAATTGAGGCAATCAAAGGCGGCAACAGGAATTGTGAGGTGGCAGAAAATTGCAACACCAACCCGATTGTGGTGGTAATGGCAATCGGCTTTGCGGAAAAATTTAACACTTGAGAAAACACGACCGCTGCGACCAAACCGCCAAACAATGAAAAGCTCAAAACCAATATAAATTGCAGAATAAAGGGCAAGAATTCGCGTAACAGATAAAAACTTAAGGCACAGACCATTAAGGTGGCAAAACCGGTTTGGACTAAAGTTTGAGGCCGAAAACCACGCTGTAACAGTAAGCCACACCCAAAGGTACCAACCGCATTGGCAATCGCCACGATTGCCGTTAAGGCCCCGGCAACCGCTAAAGAAACTTGATATTGCTGATAAATGCTGGGCAAAAAACCGACCAGACTTAACCATTGTCCGGCATATACACCAAAAACAGTCGCCAGAATCCAGGCTGGAGGATGTTTTAAAGTCAGCTTAATTAAATCAAGTATTGCAACCGATTGGGTATGGGTTTGCACTGCGGGAATAACCGTGTAAATCACGCCAGCCAAAGCGAGTGATAATATCCCGAAACCCATCCACACCCCTTGCCAGCCCATACTATTGATCAGGAATGGCGTACACAGCAAGCCTATTCCCATTCCACCTCCCATATAGGCGCTCCATAGGCCCATCTTGGCTTGCAACTGCTCGACCGGAACCAGTTGGCGGATAAAAGCGGGACCACTCAAGGTAATCAGTAAAAATCCGAAACCTTCAACCACACGCAGTGCCAGCAATGCCGGGAATTCTTTTACAAAACCACCGCTAAAACTGGCAATTGCGAGTAAACTCAAGCCCAATAGTACACAGCGTTTTAAGCCAATTTTAGCGGTATAGCTGCCCAGCAAAAGTGCCATGCACATGCCTGCAACTTGCACCAGGGACAATAAAAAACCGGCTTGCACCAAGCTGATGCCTAACTCGGCTTGCAGAACAGGAACCGCCGGTGGCAACTTGCCTACATGCATGGCAGCGACAAATCCAGCTGCAATAATCCATAAATCTTTGCTAAGCCAACGCACGGAACTCACAACCCTTCTCCCTTAGCGATTCCAGCGTTAGACTAGCAAGAATAAAAACGGTTATTTATCGTTGATTTGAATAAGTTAAGAGCTCGCAACAATCAATCCACCATTAGCTCAAATCATGAAAAACTCCCCTATAAAGCCTTGATCCTGTAACAAATTCGGGCACGACTTTTTAAGCAGAATAATACGGATTACGCTTTTGCGAGAATTTTTCCAGTTGTTTCAGGAAACCCTCAAAATAGCTTTTTTCTTTTTCCTCTGTTCGATAACCTGCATACAAAGTACGGCGCAAACCACTCGCAGCAACACAGTCCAAACGGCGCGAAGTCACCCAGCCCTTTTGCTCATATTCATTCACGACCCAGTCTGGAAGTGCCGCTATGCCGCGCCCACTGGCCACCAGTTGAATCAGCATCTGGGTCAGATCCGTGGTCCGGATCTGTTTCGGCTGTATATTGGCAGGAATAAACAGTTTCGCCATGATATCCAGACGGTGCTTATCCACCGGATAAGTAATCAGGGTTTCCTCCGCCAGTTCTTGCACGGTGATGCGTTCTGCACGTACCAGCGGATGGGTATTGGATAAGACCAGTCGGGATTCATATTCAAAAATCGGGAAATATTCAATGCCTTTTAAGGCAATCGGATCTGCCGTAATCAACAGGTCAAATTCGGCATTTTGCAGCAGTTCATGCGGATTGGCTTCAAAACCTGAAGCGAAATCAAGATCTACATCTGGGTATTGCTGACGATATTGGTTCAGCAAGGGCATTAACCAGTCAAAACAGCTATGACATTCTGACGAGAAAATAATGCGTCCCGTCTGTCCATGCACAATGCGAGTAATATCGGTTTGGGTAATTTGGATTTGCGGTAATATGTCATCTGCCAATTTGAGCAAACGCTGTCCTACATTGGAAAAAGTAACCGGACGGCTACGGCGATTGACCACTTCCACTCCATACCAGTGATCCAGTTCTTTCAGCTGATGAGAAATGGCTGATGGCGTTAAACACAGGTCATTGGCAGCAGCCACCAGTGAACCATGTTCACGCAATGCCGTTAAAGTTTTTAAGTGACGAATTTCAAGCATGAGCAAGGATCCAGCAAAACATCGTTTTGCCCTTACGCAAGGCTTTCAGCTATGCTGGAAGTGCGAAGAGGCAATAAAAGCACGGCTTTGCCTGAGCACAAGACGAGAAGCTATGCTTCGAGTGGCAAGGCTTAGACAAAACCATTAAAAATAATCTTCGCAAGGCTTTCAGCTATGCTGGAAGTGCGAAGAGGCAATAAAAAGCAGCTTTGCCTGAGTGCAAGACGAGAAGCTATGCTTCAAGTAGCGAGGCTAAGACAAAGCTTTAAATAAATAAGATTAATAATTTGAAGTTATTCGCACTACTAAAATGAATAATCAAACCAATAAGTGAATATTATTCAATATAGCATTAAATTAATTAGTATGTTTCATGTTTAATTTTATTTGATGAGGTTTTCAACAAAAACAATCTTTCTTTTAAGGAAATTTCTTCATACGCACATGGGCTATTGAAACTTTAAAGACCGCTTAGCATAAATTACAGAGGGATACAGAGGTGATTGGCATTGAAACTTCTTGTTCTGGTTTAGCGCTATTAAAAAGCATTGCTGCAGAACGTTTATGGGTGAATCCAGTTTTTGACTTGAACACGCGGGCATGGGATAAAAGACTGCCTTGGCAACTTTGTTGCAATGGCTAAAGAAGGATCGAAAGAATGAGAGGCTGCCTCATCCATTTACATGGCATAGGATTTTCAAAACAAGTGAGCTTCTTTTAGAGAATATTTTTAACCTTAAAACATTATGACTCAGCTAAAGTTGTAATATTGCCCTGTACTAAAGTCATACAGACTAATGGTCGAACCGGAAACCGTGATTTCATAATAACTCGAGTTGCCATAATGGTAACCCTCATATTTCTTGATTCCTTTCTTTTTTAAACTGATAAATTCACTATGACCATAGTCATACAGGTTAAATTCCCGGCCGGTATTTCGTCCTTCAAAAACTGCTGAGCGCTGATAATCATAAAGTTTTGCCTCATGTGCATTTACATTACCGCTGATTTGGGGATATGCACTTTCATTATAATCATAAATATTTGATTTATGATTGCCAAACTCCAGCTTGGCCACCACTAGGGCAAGCGCTGCTCTCTGGTACTGTTTCATATCTTTTCCTTTTCATTTTTTTTATTTTCGTTTGAATGAAAAAATCATCCTGTTTTTTTCAACGTTAAAACTGACCCAGCTTAATGTTCTTCACAAACAACATAGCAAATTATTTTTCCGACTCAAAGTGATTATTTTTACGGGGCTTCCTTTGAGTCAATTCCATGCCCTGTGCGCTCTACATATACGCATTTCAAACTATCATGGAGATCAGTCCAGCAATTTCAGCGAAGACATCACACCTCCTTCACAGCCTAATCATCAATCAAGCCCAGTCATCAATTTTAATCTACAATGCAAACCATGTGTGAAATGTCAACGGACCGTAAATATCAGCTTACTCTGGCAATTTTTTTCCGCAATGTGGACAATAGGCATATTGCTCGCGTTCTTGCTTTAATGCTTCTTCTCGCTGTTCGCGCAGCAGCTGGAAAACAATATCTCGAGTTTGATGCGAAGTGAGCCCCACCTCTTTGCGCATGATCTCTATTTTCTCCTGATCCCTCAATAAATCAATTTCCGAACTCTGCAATAGCTCTCTAAACTTTATTTCCAGATTTTGCTTACGCTGTTCCAGTTCGTGCGTTAGGCCTGTGGCCAAAATACCTGCCGGCAAAGCAGCCAGCCCGACGCCTAAAATGGTAATAATTGCGCCAAAAAAACGCCCCAAAGGGGTAATCGGTGTAACATCCCCATAACCTACAGTAGTCAGGGTCACCACAGCCCACCACATGGAAGCAGGTATGGAGGTAAACACCTCTGGCTGGGCTTTGCTTTCGACCACATAAATACTCGCAGCAGCCATCATGATCATAATGCCTAGAATAAAAATGACTGCCTGGAACGATCCTTTTTCTCGCTCAATCACACGCAATAGAATTTGCAGGGAAACAAAATAACGGGTTAATTTTAACAGTCGTATCAGCCGTAAAATTCTCAGGAAACGTAGGTCAATCGGCACCCAGAAATTAATATAAGCCGGCAGAATGGCCAATAAATCGATAATTGCGGCACCACTTTTGACCCAGTTCAGGCGATTTTTCCAGGCACTGTAAAATGGATTTACTTCGGCAACCGACCAAAAACGCAGCAGATATTCAAGCGAAAAAATGAAGATGGAAAAATATTCGAAAAAATCGAAAAATGCTGTATAGGATTGATACAGGTCATTCACCGACTCCAACAACACGGCTGCCGCATTGCCCAGAATCAGTAAAATTAAAAAATAGTTGATCGCCCGACTAAATTTTGTTTCGTAGTCTTCATTATGTAAATTGTTATAAACGAATTTTCTTAGTGTATACCACGTAGTAAATGCCATAGCCGTGCATATCGTGATTGAAAGGACTTTAGTTTAACCGAAGTTTGCGATGATGTAATGAATGATCAATACATCCTGACTGATCATTCATGAGCAGGAGTTTGATAATGCTTTATTCCACAAATAACAGAGCCAAACGCACCTGATCGTACCCCATACGCGGACTGGTCGCTTCCACAATCGGGCGCAGCTTGATTGCACCATCTTCACTAAAGTTTTCAGGACTTTGACGCTTCATTAAACGCTTATAGATTTTCCGTACCTGTTCCACTACCTCATGGCCCGGATGAGCCACGGAAATGTCCAAGCCCTGCTCTTTATGCAATTTCGCCAGATGATTGATAATGGTCGCTGGCGTCAAACCGCGCTCAACGGCAATATCCTGAATTTCATAACCTTCTTCAAACAGTTCACGGGTTTCATCCAGTGTGGCAGTGGCATAATTGGTTTTGCCGCCACTTTTGGCAATTTTCTTCTCGTTACGCTGAATTTCAGCTTCATTCAAGGTGCCGCCACAATGACGGATAAAGGCCTTATGCTGCGGTGTTAAATCGATCAGTTCAAAGTGGTTTTCCGCTTCTTCCGACAGTTCCTGAAAACGGCGATCAGCCTTAATAGCCAAACTGTCCAGTTCCAAAGCCTGTTCATTCATGCCCAGCAATTTTAAACCGCTTAATGCTTTTAAACGCGACAGTGCCACATAGCCCTGACCTTTTTCAAAAGTATGCGCCAGATTAATCTCGGCTGCTTCCAGCGTCATGCCTTGTGATTTATGAATGGTAATGGCCCACGCCAGACGTAATGGAATTTGCTGAAAACTGGCAATGGTTTTACCGGCATCATTATCCACGGACCAGGTTTCAGGCTCCACCAGCAATACCGTACCGTCGGTCAGTTTTACCTTGGGCAAAATGCCATATTCATCATCTTCTTCAAAGCCAATGACCTCTCCCAGACTGCCGTTGATATAGCCCATATCAAAATTGTTTTTGACAAACATGACTTTGGCATTTTTCTTTAAAGTCAGGTTTTCAGGCGCACGTACGGACGATTTTAAGGTTTCAATCAGCTTGTCATTGCCATCACAGATCGCGTCAAACTGCTTGCTTTCGGCATCGATGGCATTCAGATGCTTAAAGTTGATGCTATCCACATCCATATTGTGGGTATATAAGCGGGTGAAGGTTTCTCCCACATCCTGCTGGCGGGTCTGTTCCAAAGCCCGAAGATGCTCAGCGCTTATGCTTTGGCTGCGAATGGCATTTAAAATATCATTTAAATAGTCATTGCCCTGACGGTGCTGCTCGGTCAGATAACAGACCCGAAATTTGGCTTCCACCCATGCGTCGGACATAAAGCAGAATTTGTCCCGGTTACGTTCGTCATTTTTACCCACCGGCGGCAACTGGAAAAAGTCACCGGCGACAATGACCTGAATCCCGCCAAAGGCTTCATCGCTTTCTTTAAAATATTTTAAAACCTGATTGACCAGATTCAGCTGCTTGGCATGCAGCATAGAAATTTCATCAATAATCAGTACCTGGGCATTTTCCAGATGCTCTTTGAGGTACTTGCGCTCTTTCATGTTTTTCAGGTCAGCATCACCCAGAAAATCCTTGATGCCAATTCCCGCCCAGGTATGAATGGTCATGCCATTCATATGCGTTGCCGCAATACCGGTTGATGCCGTAATCGCCACAGGTACCTTGCGGGCTTTCAGATAATTGATGTACTGATTGAGTGTATAGGTTTTCCCTGCACCAGCCGAACCTGTTAAAAAGACATTTTCGCCCGCTTTCAAAAGCTTGAGTGCAGTTTCTTGTTTCATAAGACCTATAACCGTAAATTAACGGCTATAGCCTACCGATTTTTTTGCTAAAAGTTAAGCCCGGAAAAAAGTTTAGCGACAGCGGCTGTCACTTAAACGGCGCAAACTGGCCATTTAACCAGGAGATAAATTGCAGCGCGATATTGACAAAAAGATATTCGGTTTTTCTATTATGCGGATATTCAAGTTGGTCATAGATCAGCTGACCTTCACGCAGGTAACAGCCTAAAGTCATATGCAGCTTGCCGGTTTGCGAGACCATATGAAAAGCCACATACTCTCTTTCAATAATCCGCTGTGCATAACTGGCAGCCAGACAATTTTGACATCTTTGCGACTCTTCAATAATCCGGTCCAGATCTGTCAATTCTTCAAAGCTCCAGCTGGAAAAGTGCATGACTTTTTCCGGCATTAAAGGCTGCCATACTGAAGCTGCATAACTTGACTTTAACTGGCTGATAATTTCCTGCTTCTGGATGTAATTATGCCAGTCCGTGGCCTGATGATAAAACCCGATCCAGCTGGTACTTTTCGCTACAGGTTGATTATCCTTAAAAAACTCAACCAGATAATCCCGCACATAGGCGTCGAACACCGACACCCGGATATTTCGGCCACGCAGGTAAAAGATCTGCCTAAACTCATCCAGCTGCATTTTATAACGCTGCAACACGCTATAAAATTCGCGATTCTGATGGGTTTCCGGTCGAATATAAGCCATTAAATCATCGCCGAAAACCCTGGTTATTTTGTGCAAGTACAACATATAGGCCTGCATCACTCGGCTTAAACGCAAATAGATTTTCTTCACGGTTTGCTCATTGCCTTGGGTGACATTGCGCATTAACTCCATCCATTCATCCAGATACAAAATGGATGGGCTGATGGCAATACGCTGGTCATCCAAAGCCTGATTCTGCCCTTTAAGCATCACACTATGATTATGTTCATGCTCAAACCAGGCTTCCTGCATGGCAAAATAATGACAGCTATGAATAAACATGCGTGCTGAACAATGCTGAAAGTACTGCAAGGTGGCTAAAATAACTTGAGGATGAACCTGACTACTATCGATAAAACTGAATGCCGTGACTGCAACCCGTACACTGCTCTGCTGAATATTGCGGCTCAGCCAGTCCAGTACCTCGGCAGACTGTTTAAACAGCCAGTTTACCGCTCGCGGATAATCAAATAAGGGCAATTTTGCGACTTTCTTTTGCCAGACCCCGGTCGAGCTGTGCAGAAAATTGTGTTTGGAAAGTAAATTATCACGCTGCCAGAGTTCACGCCGCATCAAACGAACAAAGCCCAGCAAGGCTGGTTGCTCGCAAGCATGCCGATAGAGCAAATGGATATCATCCTGATGTTCCATTAGTTCATTCAAGTTAAAGCGCTCTTCAAATGAAAGCGCCATTATGCGGTACATCGCTGCAGGCAAACACTGGGCTGCACTAAAACAAAATTCATCCAGCGCTTCCATTAAAGCTTGCAAGGGTAAAAATTCATTTCCATACACCCGTTGTACTGAACAGATCTCCTGCAGCATCTGGATCAGCGCTTCAGGCAAGGCCGTTTTATTCACGACATAATCTGTCAAAACGGCACAAGAATAGATATTGGCTTTCATCATCAGCTGATCAATGATTTCAGCTTCAAGCAAGGAGAGATTTTTCAAATAAGCCCGCACCCGCTCGGCACCATGCACCCACAGATACACCTGATCGAGTAAGAGCTGGCGCAGCTGCTGGGCTTTTTGACGCAGATACAGAGAATGTTGCGGCTTTAAGTCATTGGTGAGAAAGTACAGATCATGCAGTATGAATTCTTCCAGCAATTCAGCTTTTTGTCCCAGATACGTGAAATCAAAATGCAAAATGCTGGTCTGCGCCGAATCAGAGGCATGAAATTGCAACTGAAACAACCCATTGGCCACGTGTACAATATGCCGCTCCTGATCGATACGAAACATATTTTGTGCATTCAGCTCACCGACAATATTGAGCTGATCTTGAAAAATTTCATTGAGATTTTTAGAAATTCTGAGTAACTGTTTCGCAATCCCTTGATCTTGCAGTACTAAACGATCCTGTTCCATACTCGCCTCAAATTAAATGATCATCCTAAAATGAATTTAATCATTTTAATCATATAGTAATCTAATCCAAATACTGTATGCCGAGTTCATAATTTAATCAAATCTGCTCGATGAATCCTTAAAGCCTAATGACTGGTTCATCCATTTATCATTGTGGAAATAAAATACAGGCCAAGCCTGTTCAAGCTTTTTTTGTTATCGCGCTGCTGTTTTAAATATTCTAAACTCGCATAAATTTGTTGCTGGATCTGATCGCGAAAATCTTTTAATTGTTCCTTATTTTCGATATGCATTAAATTCTGTCGCGGCATAAATTGAAAATAAAAAGGCAGGCGCTTCGGAATGATACTTTTTGGCAAGGATGGAATGACATCGCCATGGCGCAACCATTTATCCAGTTGCGGCAACTTTAACAGTTTTTGAAACTACGCGCTTTCAATAATCCGATTGACATCGAAGCCCAGCTCAAAGATTTCATCGCCACCTAAGGCAGCAAAAGGCACAATATCATAGTTAAATTCTTGCGCGAGTTTTAGAAAACCGTAACGCTGTTTCCAGATCAGCTGATAGGCCTCACCTTTTCTTTTTAAAACTTCCCGCCCGCCTCCAGGAAAGACCAGAATCGAATAGCCCTGCTGCATCGCTGCACGGATATATGCTTTTTCGCCATCGACCGCACCGAACTTCTTAAACAGGGTACGCCAGCCAGGCAAATAAAAATGGCCATGATCAGCAACACTGACCACAGCCACCTGATGATGATTATATAAATAATCAATCAGAACCGGGGAATCACCCCCCCCATAGAGGGTGTGATTCCCGACATATATTGCAGGACTGGCAGCATCAATATGTTCAGCTCCCAAAAAGGTTGGGGTGAAATACAGTTTGGACAATGCGCTGAGGCATTTAATCCATCTTGCATCATGCTCGACCTGCAATAGATGATTCCTTATGCAACAACGTGTTTTTGTACCAGAACGGAACCGACCGAATAACCCGCACCAAATGAGCAAAGTACGCCGTACTCGCCATCATTCACTTCATGTGCGGTGCGGTGTAAGGCAATGATCACGCCTGCAGAAGATGTATTGGCAAATTCATCGAGAATAATCGGCACAAGCGAACGGTCAGCATCTTTACCGACCACATATTTCAAGATCAGGTCATTCATGCTGGCATTGGCTTGATGCAGCCAGAAACGCTTCACGTTAGTTGGCGCAATTTCGTTTTTCTCAAGTTGCTTGGTGATGATTTTCGCAACCAGCGGACACACTTCTTTAAACACTTTACGACCGTCCTGACGGAACAGCTTGTCATCCACCACCGCATCTTCACTACGGTTCAAGTAACCAAAGTTGTTGCGGATGTTGTTGGAAAATTGCGTAAACAAATGCGTATCTAAAATGTCAAAACCGGTTTTAGTGGTCGTATCTTCAATAATTGATGCCGTAGCTACATCACCAAAAATAAAGTGACAGTCGCGTGAACGGAAATCGGTATGGCCAGAGGTAATTTCTACATTGACCAATAACACTCGGCGTGCACCGCTTTTGATTGCATCAGCTGCCTGTTTTAAACCGAAAGTTGCAGCAGAACAGGCAACGTTCATGTCATAGGCATAGCCTTGAATTCCCAAAGCCGTTTGAATCTCAATGGCTACAGCAGGATAGGCACGCTGGATATTTGAACATGAAAGAATCACGACATCGATATCTTCAGCCGTAACCCCGGCATTTTCCATCGCCTGTTTGGCAGCAGCTACGCCCCATTCCGCTTGAATAGAAAGCTCATCATTGCTGCGTTCACGTAAGCGTGGATATAAACGTTTTGGGTCTAGGACGCCTGATTTTTCAGCAACATAGCGACTTTTAACACCAGACGCCTTTTCAATGAATTCTGCATTCGAACCGCGAAGCGCTTCAATTTCACCCGCTGCGATTTTATCCGCATTGTCGTGGTTAAACTGTTCCACATAAGCATTTAAACTTTCAACCAATTCATCATTGCTAATCGATTCTTCTGGGTGATAAAGACCAGTACCGGTAATACGAATGCCCATGTAAAACTCCCGTTAATTTTGCGCTATGTTAATTCATGCCTGACTGATTCCATACTTTTTGCAATCGGGTTGGAGAAACCGGCATCTTTGTTTTCATTGGCTGTGAGAACAGGGAAATGCGGAACTCCTCGACCATAAAGTACAAATCTTTCAGGCGAGCGTCATTTTTAAACTTAAACAATTTTTCCATCCATGGGTCAACTTGATCGATGGCAGAATTGTCTCTTTGCAGGTTATTGGGCAAGCGTTCCAAACGCAAGACCAATGCCTTCAAATAGCGTGGAAATTCCTGCCAGATATCCGAAGATTTCACATATACACAGTTGGAAAGATTCATCAAATCAAGCTGATCCTCAATGTCATCGATATTTTTTCCAAAGATAGAATCGTCGAGAACCAATAATTTCCGACGAATATCCTGCCACTGGATATAAATATCGTTGAGTATAGATAATGCCACTTGACCATGAGTTAGGAAAGATTTTTTTACATTTAAAAGCAAGTTTTGAAATTCTTCAGCATTGACAGGAAGCTCATTTATGGTCATCTGGAGTGTGGCATAAACCAACATCTGCTCCAGTTGGGCCTTGTCACCCAGCGGTGAATAGGCCAAAGCCAGCGGTTTCGGAATCTGTTTTTTCAGCTGACGAATCAAATCGCCTAGCTGCAAATAAACCAGGTGAATCACTCCTTCCCGATGCTGTTTAATGGCTTCAGCCTGATCATTAAAGGTCTGAATCACCATACCGGATTCATCTTTCGCTTCCAGCTTTGCAAATGCTTTGGTCGGTACCAATGCCTGATATTGTTTCACAACAACACCGGTCACTTTTTGCGAAGCTTCAAAAGTGAAATTTTCGGGGAAAGTCTTAAATTCGCCCTTTAACTGCTTGACTGGACTATGCGTTTCAGTACGGCAGCGTGCTTTCAGTTCAGATAGATCCCGGCCTTTTTCAATCACACGGCCCTTTTCATCAATCACTTTAATGAACGGCAGCAAATACTGTTCGACACGTTCAAAAGAAAAGTCTTTTTCGGTAATTTGTTCGCCGCGCAGCTGAAAAGACAGGAAGCTGAAAATATGCTCGCGTAAATTGACCGCATCTATTACCTTCATCAGTTTACGTGCGGTGTCCGGAATCGGCACCAGATTACGGCGTTTGTCTTTAGGCAAAGATTTTAACAAAGCTTCGATTAAATCCTGACGCCAGCCCGGAACCCCCCATGACCAGATGTTTTCATCCACTTGTGGCAAGGCCTGTACTGGAATTTTAACCGTTGCACCATCTTCATCATGACTCGGATCAAAACGGTAACTGGCCGCCAGACGCAATGTACCATTATGCAAATAATCCGGAAATTGCTGCGTGGTTGGACGGTCGTTCATCCACAGTGCATCATCTTCGACAAATAAATAGCGCGGATTTTGCGGCTCGACCGTTGCACGCCAGTCTTCAAAACTACGGAGGCTAGCCACTTCTGCCGGCACTTTAGAGGCATAGAACTGATAGATGGTTTCTTCGTCCACCACCAGGTCACGACGACGCAGCTTGTCTTCTACCCGTTCCACTTCTTCCAGCTTCAGCAGGTTGTGTTTCAAGAATGGCGGCGTGATACCCAAATTCCCGGTGGTTAAAGCATCACGCAGGAAAATTTCATGTGCAGCAGCCTGATCGACCTTTTCATAGTTGACCTGACGTTTCGGCTCTACAATCAAACCGAATAATGAAATCTGGTCATAGGCATTGACCACACCGGCCTTTTTCGACCAGTGTGGCTCGAAATAATGATGTTTCAGCAAATCACGCGCAGCCAGCAGAATCCATTCCGGTTCAATTTTTGCAAGTGTACGCAAGTACACCTGAGATGTTTCCACCATTTCAAAAGCCATCACCCACGGCGTATTGGTCTTATGCAAGGTGGATGCCGGGAAAATACGGGCTTTTTGCTGACGCACGGCCATAAACACATTGCGCTCATCAGTTTTATTAGCAATAAAAGACAATAAACCGGTCAGCAAGGCACGATGCAGGTTTTCATAGCTGGCTTTCTTTTCATTAAAGGACAGCTTCAAGCCTTTTGCCAAATCCACCAGCTGTTCATGAGTTTTTTTCCATTCCCGCAAACGCAGCCAGCTCAGGAAGTGATTGCGGGCAAAAGTACGACGCTTGTTTTCGCTCATACTTTCTCGATTGGCATGCAATGTTTCCCACAGTTTTAAATAAAACAGGAAATCTGAATCTGCTTCACGGAACAGCGCATGTTTTTGGTCTGCCTGCATCTGTTTATCCGCAGGACGTTCACGTGGATCTTGCACTGCTAGCGCAGCGACGATGACCAGGACTTCATTCAGCACACCAAAATGCGCTCCACCCAAAATCATCCGGGCCAACCGAGGATCAATCGGCATTTTTGCCATCTGCTGACCGATTTTGGTTAATCCACTGCTTTGAAGTCCTCCTTTATCAAATGGGGACTTAGGAGGATTTGCATTTGGATTTTGACCTTTAGGGGGATTTTTCTCAGAAAGTGCCCCAAGCTCAATCAGCAATTTACGGCCATCATTCACTAAGCGGTGATCTGGCGGCTCAATAAAGTCAAATTCTTCCAGTGAACCCAGATTCAGACTTTGCATTTGCAAAATCACCGAAGCCAGGTTGGTTCGTTTAATCTCGGGTTCGGTAAATTCAGGACGGCTCTGGAAATCTTCCTCAGAATACAATCGGATACAGACACCCGGCGCAATACGGCCACAACGGCCTTTACGCTGATTGGCTGCCGCTTGAGACACTGCTTCGATCGGCAAGCGTTGCACACGGGAACGGTAGCTATAGCGTGAAATACGCGCAAAACCGCTGTCGATCACATAACGGACATTGGGTACGGTTAAGGCCGTTTCAGCTACGTTGGTGGCAATAATAATGCGTCGCCCACCACCGCAAGGATTGAAAATCTTTTGCTGCTCTGCAATAGCTAAACGCGCATATAAGGGCAAAATTTCGGTGTGCCGTGGTCCATGCTTTTGCAGGGTTTCCTGCAGTTCACGAATTTCCTGTTCGGTACTGGCAAAGATCAGAATATCGGCATGTTCAGGATGGCCTTTTTGCTGTGCATCGGCAAAACATTCTTCTACCGCTTGTACCACTGCACGCGGCAGGTTTTCTTCAAAGTCATCAAACTCGTCGTCATCACTGCCGCCAATGCTCATTTCTGAAATGGGACGATAACGCACTTCTACCGGATAACTGCGCCCTTCCACTTCAAAAACAGGTGCTCCGTTAAAGTAGTTGCTAAAACGGTTTACATCTAAGGTTGCTGAGGTGATGATGACTTTTAAATCTTTGCGGCGTGGCAGAAGCTGCTTTAAATACCCCATGATGAAGTCGATATTCAATGAACGTTCATGCGCTTCATCAATAATAATGGTGTCGTATTTGGTCAAATAACGGTCATTAGCCAGTTCAGCCAGTAAAATACCGTCCGTCATCAAACGAACAATCGAGTCTTGCGAACCCTGCTCGTTAAAGCGAATTTTAAAACCGATGGATTCACCCAGCTTCTCACCCACTTCTTCGGCAATACGCTGTGATACGCTACGCGCAGCCAGTCGACGCGGTTGGGTATGACCAATCATTCCAGTTAACCCGCGACCGGCCAGCATGGCAATTTGTGGTAATTGTGTGGTTTTACCCGAACCGGTTTCCCCAGCCACAATAATCACTTGATGCTGTTGAATCGCTTCAATCAACTTGTCTTTATATTGGGTAACAGGAAGGTCTTGATTCAGCTTGATGTCCGGAACACGCTCAATACGCTCACGAACTTTATGATTCGATTTTTCAAATAACTCTTGATATTGTTTTTCGTTGGCATCTTTACCTTTGCGGAGTCGATTTAAACGATGACAGTCACGAGCCATGACCAATTGATCTACATTTAAATGACTGAACACAGATACCTTATCCCAAAACAAAAAATTGAACTGAGTATTTTACGCTGTAACGCAGCCAAGAGAAAGCCAGCCTGATATTTATTGCTGCTATTTTTAAGCGCGACAAGCGTTAAAATCCTTCAGCTTTGGGCACCATCAAGACAATAAACCGGCACTTTATCACTCGGTTTTCCCTTGGCCAGCAGAATGAGAAACCAATAAAATGCTTTGCCCTAAAAACAAATTAAATTTTTAAAAATTTACCCTTGAATTTTACTTGTGCAACCTTCATGTTCTTAGGCAAGCTGAAAAACTGCATATTTGTCATTTAATAATCATTTTTAAATGATTGAATAGATAAAGAGTCAGATTTGGTGGAATTGTAGACTTTATATTAGTTAATTCGGTTTTTCCGATTTCAATAATGTAAAAATACTGTTTCAGCAATAAGAAAAAATTCGCTATCCTTTTGGAAATCAAATACAAACCTCAATCATGGAGACAATGATGAGCTTAATTAATACTGAAGTTAAACCATTTAAAGCAACTGCATTCCAAAACGGTCAATTTATTGAAGTGACTGAAGCTGATCTTAAAGGCAAATGGTCTGTTGTATTCTTCTACCCAGCTGACTTCACTTTCGTTTGTCCAACTGAACTGGGTGACCTTGCAGACAACTACGCTGAATTCCAAAAATTAGGCGTTGAAATCTATTCAGTTTCTACTGACACTCACTTCACTCACAAAGCTTGGCACGATTCTTCAGAAGAAATCAAAAAAATCCAATACGTAATGGTTGGCGATCCGACTTGGACTCTTGCTAAAAACTTTGAAGTATTAATCGAAGCGGCTGGTCTTGCTGACCGTGGTACTTTCGTAATCGATCCTGAAGGCAAAATCCAGATCGTTGAAATCAACGCTGGTGGCGTAGGCCGTGATGCTCAAGAACTTCTTCGTAAAGTTAAAGCAGCTCAATACGTTCACGCTCACCCAGGTGAAGTTTGCCCAGCTAAATGGAAAGAAGGCGACGCTACTCTAGCTCCTTCAATCGACCTAGTGGGTAAAATCTAATTTAAATTAGATTGAACTGATTCAAAAAAACCACGCTCTTTAGCGTGGTTTTTTTGGTCAATCGTTTGTTGTTATATTTGATTTATGAAAGATATATATTAATAAACATTTGCAATTTCATTGTTTTTACTCTGAGACTGTACTGTTTTAAATAGCCATTTTGAGAAAACCAAAGCTCATCCATAAACCCTTGCCATGGCAAAAATACAATAATCAATTGGCTAAATTAATAATGGAAAGGTGTACTTTGACAGTATTAATTTTTATCGGTTTTAGCTGGTGCTATATTTGAAAATAACAACAAATTAAATCTTAATTCCAAGCTACCTTTCAGCAATTATTTCTGTTATACATCAATTATGATCTTATCAGTATGGTCATGCTCAGTAAGACATCAAAACGCTTTGGTTATATATGAGGTGCTTATGGGAACAATGCTTGTCGTAACTTCTTATAAATACAGTACATCATCACGCTATTTAAAAATTTTTTATAATAATGGTTCAGCTGAACTGTACCATCCTGTGCCTGAATTCATTTATAACAACCTGCTTCGCAGCAGTGATAAGGCAGCATTTGTCCATAAATATCTCGAATATGATTTGCACTTTACCCGGGTTTCGATTGATTAAAAAAAATCAGGGTTTATCCCTGATTTTTAAATACCCTGAATTAATTTTTTATTTATAACAAATCATAAATAAGCCTGCGCCAATAGACAGGGTCATACTCATAAAACGTTCATCACTTTTCACCAACGCCATAAATTGTTTAACTTCTGCGGCATGCGAGATCACATTATCGACAAACATGACGCCATTTTCAGGATGCAACATATGCTGCAAATACTGCCAGTAATCTACATAGGCATCCCGTTCGGCATCCAACAAAATAAAGTCATATTGCTGTTCGGCCTTTTCAAGAAAACTTTGCGCATCCCCTATCCAAAAATCAATCACTTCACTCAGTTGTAGCTCTTGGGCATATTGCTGAGCTTGCTGGGTACGTGCCGGATCAATTTCCAAAGTAGTGACATGACCTTGGGAAGTCTGTGCTGCATTGGCGAGCCATAAAGTCGAATAACCTGTTGAAGTGCCAATCTCCAAAATATTTTTAGATTGTTGGATGCGTACCTGCATGGCTAAAAATAATGCAGAATCCGGCTCGATATTTCGATAACGCTGAATACGGTCTTTTTGCAAGGCATCAAACTTGATAAAACTTTGATGCAGCTCCTGCATTCGTTTCTGGAATGTATCACTCATGCTCATCACAGCTATTCCCATCTTATTATTCTGTTGAGTCTAGCGTTTATCGAGGTCGTTAATCCAGTTCATGCGGTTTCTTGAATTAATTTAAATCGTGGAACCACTGCACCATTCTCGAGTGTGACCGTTTCCTGAAACATCTCCAAGGGACGTACCCACATTGAATAATCGCCATATAAACATTGATAGACCACCAGTTTCTCGGCCGTTTCACTATGGGTAGCCACATGAAAGACCTGATATAACTTGCCTTTATAGTGTTGATAAATCCCGGATTTGAGTTGCATTTTTATGACCTTGTTAAAACATGATGCCATCATAATCAAAATTACCCAGAAGTATGCAGAAATTGATAAAAAATGCTTTAATTTCTACTTAATACTTGAATATTCACACTAAACCAGCATTTACTTAAGACAGTATTTTTTGTAAAAAATTTATCAATCTATTAAACCGATTGTTTTTATAAAAATGAAATGTTTTACCTATTTAAATATTTATCTTAATATAGCTTTATTAAATCAGCATTTACTCCCTTGGAGACGTTAGCCATGTTAGACCAAAACACTTCAGTACAACTTAAAACACTCTTGCAACGTCTGGAAAGCCCGATTGAACTGGTCGCAACTCTAGATGGTTCGGACAAGTCGGATAAGATTAAAGAACTGGTGACTGAAATTGCAGCCTTATCTGATTTAGTCACGGCACGTTTCGACGGTACCAATAAACGTGCCCCAAGCTTTGGGGTAGCCAAGGTAGGTGAACAGCCGCGCGTCAACTTTGCCGGCTTGCCGATGGGACATGAATTTACCTCTTTAATTTTGGCCTTGCTGCAGGTGTCGGGTTATGCCCCAAAAGTGTCGGATGAGGTGTTGGCGCAGATCAAGGGGTTGAACCTGATGGCTGATTTTGAGGTGTTTGTATCGCTGAGCTGCCATAACTGTCCGGACGTGGTGCAAGCCCTCAACCTGATCGCGATCTATAATCCGGGCACCACCGCGACCATGATTGACGGGGCTTTCTTCCAGGAGGAAGTGGAACAGCGCAAAATCATGGCGGTACCGATGCTGTTTCAGGACGGCAACCACATCGGTCAGGGCCGTATGACCCTGGAAGAAATCGTGGCCAAATTGGATTCCGGTTCATCGGCCAAAGACGCTGAAAAGCTGAATGCCAAAGACGCCTTTGATGTGCTGGTGATTGGCGGCGGTCCTGCCGGCAACACCGCAGCGATCTATGCGGCGCGTAAAGGCATTAAAACCGGGATCGTGGCGGAACGCTTTGGCGGTCAGGTCATGGACACCATGGACATTGAAAACTACACCTCGGTACAGAAAACCCAGGGACCGAAATTTGCGGCCGAGATGGAAGCGCATGTACGTGCCTATGATGTCGACATCATGAACCTGCAAAAGGTTTCCGCGATCAAGGGCGCGGATGAAACCGGGAATGGCCTGGTGGAAGTCACTTTGGAAAACGGGGCGAAGCTTGAGTCGAAAACCATCATCCTGTCGACCGGTGCACGCTGGAGAGAGATGAACGTTCCGGGTGAGCAGGAATATAAAACCCGTGGTGTGGCCTACTGCCCGCACTGTGACGGTCCACTGTTCAAGGGCAAGCGTGTTGCGGTGATTGGTGGCGGCAACTCGGGTGTTGAAGCCGCGATTGACCTGGCCGGGATTGTGGAGCATGTAACGCTGGTGGAATTTGATACCAAACTGCGTGCCGATCAGGTCTTGCAGGACAAACTCAACAGCCTGCCGAATACCACCGTGATCATGAATGCGCTGTCGACTGAAGTAGTCGGTGACGGTTCACAGGTGACGGCACTGAAATATAAGGACCGTGCAACGGATGAGGAACACACGGTTGAACTGGCGGGAATCTTTGTACAGATCGGGCTGTTGCCAAACACGGATTTCCTGAAAGCATCAAAAGTTGAACTCAGCAACCGTGGCGAGATCGTGATTAACGAGCGCAACGAAACCAGTGTGAAAGGTGTATTTGCTGCCGGTGACTGTACCACGGTGCCATACAAGCAGATCATTATTGCCACCGGTGAAGGTGCCAAAGCATCACTGTCTGCTTTTGATTACATTATCCGTTCGGGGCAGTAATCTGTATTCGGTATAATACGTCGCTTGATCAGGCTTATATTACAAGGTGGTATAAGCCTTTTTTTTCACTCATTTTTTTATAAAAAATAATTACATTTAATTAACAATTTTAGCTCATTATTTATGCATTTTTTTAGCTATATTCAAAATACCCCTATTCAGGTGGGTGCCACAATTAGAAGGAAATGAAAATGAATAAATTGCTTATTGCTTTAGGTCTTGCTGCTAGCGTTGCCCTGGTGGGCTGTAACAAACAAGAAGCACCAGAAACAGGTGCAACCACTGGTGAACATCTTGAAAACGCAGCAGATCAGGCAGGTCATGACATTTCAAAAGCTGCTGATGAGGCTGCCGCAAAAACCGAGGCTGCGACTGAAGAAGCTACTGCTAAAATTGATGCTGCCGGTGAAGAAGCCGCTGCAAAAACTGAGGCCGCTGCCCAAAATGCTAAAGAAGCCGCTAAAGATGCCACTGTAGCGACTGCCAGTGCTGTAGAAGATGGAGCAGCCAATGTGAAAGAAAGAGCTCAACAATAATGTGAATCGTTGAAATAAAAAGGCTCCTTTTAAAAGGAGCTTTTTTATTGATTAATCTTGCTTTTTTATGACATTTCTTCGATGGTCATTACAACAAATAATGTACATTTATATTCAACGTGCTTTAAAACCTGAGCTGGCGGATCAGGTTGCCGTACAGCTTATTGCCGATGATCTTCTGGAAGCGCATGCCCAGAATGAAATCTGCATTCACGAAAATACCAGAGCGAATCCCTTACAGATAGCAGGTTCTTCTGCCCTTGCATTTTCTGCCTGTGCATTATTTTCCATGATTTCTAATTAGTCAGTCCCAAACAATATCGCTCAATTAGGGTTATGACGATGAACATTGCTGGTGGACTACATTAAATGCTTTGTCTGTTTATTTTGCGGATAACACTGAAATTAAGGAAAGTTTGTAGGTTTCCATTTGGAAAATGATTGCCATGAGCTTTGCAATCAGGACAGGCTCATTATTTAAGGTCAGCCCGATTTAATTTTGTTTATTATTTTTTAAAATATATTTAATCAAATATTCTCAATTATAAATTTAATAATCTATTACAATAAATAATATTATGTGTGAATAATACAGTAAAATATCCCGACTAATTTAGTTGTTTTTATTCCCCCATGTCTATTATTGCTACGAAATCCAATCGATCTAATCTTTCGGTTTGGGTTGCTCTTTTTCTTTTGCTCGTCGGCACGCTGGGTGCCTATCAAGTTGTTGGTCTTAATCAAGCCTTATTATTTTTGGTTGGCGGTGCCCTGGGCATGACCTTGTATCATGCATCCTTTGGTTTTACCTCAAGCTGGCGTGTTTTTATTCTGGAGCGTCGTGGTCGTGGCTTACGTGCCCAAATGATCATGCTGGCGCTTGCCGTATTGCTGTTCTTTCCAGCCTTAGGTGCAGGCGAACTGTTTGGCAATCCCGTCAAAGGCAATGTCAATCCTGTTTCCATGTCTGTAATGATTGGGGCTTTTATCTTTGGTATAGGCATGCAACTGGGAGGCGGCTGTGCTTCAGGTACGCTTTATACCGTGGGTGGCGGTAGTGCGCGCATGATTGTGACCCTGATTTTCTTCTGCTTAGGCTCTTTAATTGCCACTACGCATTTAGACTGGTGGTTTAACCTGCCGCATCTTGAACCCATTTCGATTGTATCGAGTTTAGGCGTAATTCCTGCACTTATCGTCAGCTTTGTGCTGTTCGCTGCAATTGCTCTTGCAACCGTCTTTTTTGAGACGAAACGTCATGGTTCACTTGAAGTAGAACCCAAAGCTCAAACTAAAGGTCTTAAACGCTTCTTGGTTGGCCCATGGCCGCTTATTTGGGGCGGTATCATCCTGACCCTGCTTAACTTTGCCACATTAGCTTTAGCCGGTCGTCCTTGGGGTGTGACTTCTGCACTTGCAGTCTGGGCGGCAAAAACGGCCAGCTTTGCCGGTGTAGACGTCGCCTCCTGGGCCTATTGGCAACAACCTGCCAATGCCAAAGCCTTGGCCAATTCATTGTGGTTCGATATTACCTCAATGATGAACTTCGGCATTATGCTTGGTGCATTATTGGCAGCAAGCCTTGCCGGTAAATTTGCGCCAAATCTCAACATTCCAAAACGCTCACTCATTGCTGCTGTTGTTGGCGGTTTATTATTAGGCTACGGCGCACGCCTCGCCTATGGCTGTAATATTGGTGCTTACTTTAGCGGCATTGCTTCAGGCAGCTTGCATGGCTGGTTATGGCTGATCTTTGCTTTTATAGGTAACGCTCTTGGCGTGAAACTTCGTCCCATGTTCTTCCCTGGTGAACGACCACAACCCGAAAAATTAACCGGTTGTTAAATCCAGATTTCAGCCTATAAAAAAGCCCATCCAATGATGTAATGCCAGTCAGTTAAGAAATTGACTGGCATTTTATTTTTTTAAATTCATGAATATATTTGATAAATGGAAAAGTCATCCGCAACTGTTGAGGCAGGACTACATTAAAAAATGATTGTTTCTGCGACAAATTTGCTAGTTGATAGTAGCTGACGAGTTTTGCGGATGACAAATGCCTTTGGTTACTTTGGGCGAAACCAAAGTAACAAATGAGCTGCAAGAGTTTGATTTAAAAAGGTAAGACTCCGCCATGAATTACCCAAAATTAAAGAGTTTATTTCTAAACTCCTTAACTGATCAGCATTACATCCAACGATGGGCTTTTTTTGATTTATGCTATTTTTAATTAATGCAGCGCCGCTTTTAAATTACAGCCAAAGCCCATAATTTCCTGAGCCTGACGGTATGAGGTATAACGGTTTAAAATAAAGTCATAAAACTGGTCTGCATCTACAAAATTTTTGCTTAAGTTTTCACCCTGCGCGTGGGGTAATTTCACCTGTCCGATAATATTCAGGTTTTGATGGCCCAACTGGTACATCTCGGCAAAATAGCCATTCATCATTTGACAATATGCCTGTTTGACCGGTTTTAAAGAAGTACTGCTCACCGCATGCAGGTTCAAAGTCTGCAACTGGTTTACATCAAGCAGCGACTGGTCTGAAAAGGCAATATTGTTGCTTTTTTTAAAAGCCTGATAATCTTTGGATAGCTGCTGATTTAAGCTTTCAAAACGCTGCTGCAAGCTTGCCGCATCCTGCACCTTATATTTTTGAGGATCAATCTGGATTTTTTGCTGCTCGGAAGATGAACATGCTGAAACTATTACGCTTGAAATTAAAGTCGCCAAAATGAACGGCTTCATTATAAATTGTCCTCATCACTAAATCTTGCACTAGTATGCCTGAAATCTTCAGCTAAATTGACTTTTCATTCATATAACGCCAGTACCGCTTCGGCACATACTGAATATGCAGTTTCATATTTTGCCGAACCTGAATATTGACACTGCGGAAATAATCTTTCCACAACTGGTCATACAGTAATTCCTGTTCGTCCAGTTCTACAGTAAATGCCTGACTATAGCCACTCGCCAGTGTGGCATCGACCTGATGAGCATTCATTTCGATTTGATGCACATTTTGCAAATCATAATAAATGCCGTATTTACGCTTTTCGTCATAAATCAGCCAGCGTTGATCCTGATAACGTGCCTTAAAATGCCGTTCAATCAGCGGCAACACATTAAAATCAGGCCGAACCAGACTTAAAAACAGACCATCCTGACATTTTTTAAAGCGCACAAAGGCTTCCATACGATGCTTTTCACGACCTACCTGCTTTGCCCATTGCGCTAAAGCCAGCACATCAGCATGCCCATAGTTTTCGTCAACCTTGTAGCGACTTTGAAAAACATAAAGACAATAATTAAACAGGTGCTGATGAGCGATTGGATTTTCAGAGAGAAAAGTATAGTAAAAATTACGCTGACTCTGACCCGATGTTTTTTGCTTCAATCCTTGCCAGACCCGCTGGGCATGTTCTTCATTCGATGCCACCTGTATAAAATCATCAAACAGACCCTTTTGTGCATGCGGATTGCTCGTTACCTGCACCTGAAATTCTTTAAATTGAAAGGCACGAAACACGCAGCTCAACAGACCGGTCATGCTGCCATCAAAACAGTAAGTTGCCATTAAAAAGCAAAACCCAGTTGTGGCGATAACTGCTGCACATATTTGGACTGTCCCGACTGCAAAATCTGGCTCCGAATCTGGCCGGGCAACTGCTCCTTAATAAATTTTGGCGTATCGGCACAGCGGATAAAATGCTGCGCACGGTTATATGCAACGCCCATACGCTTCAGTTGATCGATGTGGATTTTGCCAAAGCGACGAGCCTGTACAATTTTTTTCGCTGAACGCACGCCAATACCCGGAACACGTAAAATCATGCGGTAATCTGCCCGGTTCAGATCGACAGGAAACTGTTCAGGATGCCTCAATGCCCATCCCAGTTTGGGATCAACATCCAGATCCAGATTGGGGTGTTTTTCATCGACCAGTTCTGTCGCCTCAAAACCATAAAAACGCATCAGCCAGTCGCTTTGATAGAGCCGATTTTCTCTTAATAAGGGTGGTGCTGAACCAATCGCCGGCAAGGCTTTTTCCTGTTCATTAATTGGAATATAACCCGAGTAATACACCCGTTTCAGGTTAAATTCTTTGTAATGCCGGTCTGCCATTAAAATAATGTCTTGATCGCTTTCGCTATGTGCTCCCACCACCATTTGCGTGGTTTGCCCTGCAGGAACAAATGCAGGAACTGAGCGAATCATCTTGCGTTCATCTTTAAACTGGATTAAACGGTCACGCACAATACCCAAGTCTTTCTGTACTTCGGCATGTGTTTTCTCAGGAGCGAATTTTTGCAAGCCTGCTTCAGTCGGCATTTCTAAATTAATGCTCATCCGGTCGACATATAGCCCCGCTTCAGTAATGATTTCCGGTGATGCTCCAGGAATGGCCTTTAAATGAATATAACCGTTAAAATTTTCTTCCAGACGTAATTTTTTCACCACTTGCAGCATGCGCTCCATAGTGTAATCAGCCGACCTGAATATTCCCGAACTTAAAAACAAGCCTTCAATATAATTGCGGCGATAGAAGTTCATGGTCAAATCCACCACTTCCTGCACGGTAAAAGCCGCCCGTTTTACATCATTGGAACGACGTGACACACAGTAAGCACAATCATAAATACAGACATTGGAAAACAGAATTTTAAGCAAAGATACACAGCGACCATCTTCGGTATAGCTATGACAGATACCCGAACCGGTATTCCCTAGGCCTTTGTCCTTATTTTTTCGGTTACTGCCACTTGAGGAACAGGAGACATCATATTTGGCAGCATCGGCTAAAATTTGCAGTTTTTCACGGATACGATCAGACATGTGTAATCAGCGCTAAAAAATGAATAGCTATTATAAAATTTTCAACTCAAGCAGCATGGACACTGATCTTTTATGCGACATAGTTTGACGCTTTATTTATCATTTCATTTTCATTTATTTTTAGTTGTAAAAAACTTTTTATTTCATAAAAAAATAACGAATATTATTTGCTTAATTTATAGGGCTTGGGCAAAGTGATGATATGCATAGGAGCCAAATATGACTTTATTAGAACAACTTGAGATTAAACATCCTATTTTCCTCGCACCGATGGCGGGTGTTTCTACTCCTCAATTGGCTGCGGAGGTTTCCAATCAAGGTGGTTTGGGTTCATTGGGTTTGGGTGCCAGTACCGTTGCGGCAGCGCGTCAACAAATTTTAGAAACGCAAGCCCTTACGCATAAACCCTTTCAGGTCAATTTCTTTTGCCATCAAAGTTCAGCACTTGACCCCACTATTGCCAAACAATGGATTGAATACCTAAGACCTCAATTCGAGAAGTATCATGCAACTCCGCCGACAGAATTAAAATGTATTTATCCCAGTTTTCTTGATAACGATGACTATTTAAACCTGGTTTTAGAAACTCGACCTCAGGCAGTAAGCTTTCATTTCGGCATTCCGCATGCACACCAGATTCAGGCCTTAAAACAGGCAGGTATCATGACGATGGTTTCAGCAACCAATCTGGCTGAAGCGCTGCAGATTGAAGCTGCCGGCATTGATGTCATTATTGCGCAAGGTATTGAAGCGGGTGGACACCGTGGCATTTTTAATGAAACATTTGACAGTGCCGTCAAAACTTCCGATCTGGTGCAATTGTTAAAACAGTACTGTAGCAAGCCTGTTGTGGCTGCTGGCGGGATTATGAATGGCACGCAGGCCCAACTGTTAATGCAGTTAGGCGCTGAAGCTGTCCAATTGGGCACTGCTTTCGTACAGTGCAAAAGCTCCAATGCCAACACAGCCTATCGGCAAGCCCTGTTTAGCAAACCGATTACCCAAATTACGGCCAGCATTTCGGGGCGGCCTGCTCGGGGTTTAATTAATCATTGGCATACCCAAATCGATCAGCCTGAACGTCCTCCAGTCGCCACCTACCCCTATTGCTATGACTTGGGGAAACAGTTGCATGCCGCAGCATCTGCACAAGGTGACCATGGTTTTGGAGCATTTTGGGCGGGAACCAATGTTGCCCAGATTCGGGAGATCGAAGCTGCAGATTTAATCAATCAACTGGTTCTGGAAATCAGTCAGGCCTAAGCTTACGGCATAGACAGATTATAAAAAACCTCTCATCTGAGTAATGCTGGTCAGTTAAGGAGTTTAGAAATAAACTCCTTAATTTTTAGTAATTCATGGCGGAGTCTTATCGTTTTAAATCAAATTCTTGCAGCTCATTTGTTACTTTGGTTTCGCCCAAAGTAACCAAAGGCATTTGTCATCCGCAAAACTCGTCAACCACCATCAACTAGCAAATTTGTCGCAGAAACAATCACTTTTTAATGTAGTCCTGCCTCAAACAATTGCGGATGACTTTTCCATATATCAACTAAAATCATGAATTTAAAAAAAATACCAGTCAGTTTCTTAACTGACTGGTATTATCTCATCTGAGAGGTTTTTTACAGATGTCAACTTAACGGGTAGCCCGGTGCCAGGCATCTTTGGCCGCATATTTGGCTTCTTCCCAACTGAGACGGGACTGATCCTTGGTATTTTCCCATTTGCTTCTCAATTCAGGTTCCACATGCTCAAACTCGACATTAGGGTCGTATTGGGAGCGGCTGCCATATCCGACCTGATAAGCACTGCAGTAATCACGATCATAATCTAAATCGGCATAGGTATTGCGGGTTTCATGGAAATAGGGCCGTTCACGGTGTTGCTCGCGCCAATAGGCATCTTCCTCTTCCGGATTTGCTGTTTGCGCGATGTCATTACCCGCAATGCCACCAACAATCCCCCCGACAATACCCCCAACCACTGCACCTGGAGGTCCACCTACCATGCCTAGTGTAGCCCCTACAGCTGCGCCACCCAAAGTACCAGCACCAGTCGCAGCCAGATGATCGCCCGCTTCATTCATATCGGGTACACGATGACTTTCAGTCGCTGGCGAATTCAGGTCAGGACGTGCACTATCAAGTGTGGGTGGACTAGATTTCAATGAATCCTGATTGAATGCATCACCCTGTTCTGGAGACATTTCTGTTGAAGCAGGATTAATCTCTGAAACTGGTCTCTTGTTATTCACCATTTTCTTTCTCCTTCTGTCAGATCCATATCATCAAATTTTTTAGATAAGCAGCTTTAATGAGCTTCAGAAGAATTTAGCATAAGGTAATTTTTGACCAGCTCTGTCTTATAAGTGTCCTGATTGGGTGATGAGATGTTGTCGCATGTAATTCTTTGAATATTGTTATACAAATTACGCAAAAAAGTTTCGATAAAGAAAAAACCACTACTCTTTTTTCATAAAATTCTTTGAAATAAAGAGCAGTGAAGCTATTTAAAATGAAGAAATAAAGAACAAATAAAAACTATTTGGTTTCAAGCAAGTTCACCGGCTCCACCTGTACATCACTCATGATTTCACCTTGAGCAAGAAGCTGGTTAAAATAGTCCTCTACGACATTAAACTGTTCAGTCGTGCTTTCCACCTTATACATATTTTGGCGGAATTCATTGCTTGAACGCAAACCTTTGGTGTACCAGGCAATATGTTTACGCGAAATACGGCAACCTGAGTATTCACCATAGAAGTCATACAGTTCAGATAAATGTCCCAATAACACATCTTTGACTTCAGCAATACTGGGTGCTGCAAGCTGTTTGCCTGTTTTTAAATAATGTGCAATTTCACGAAAAATCCAGGGGCGGCCTTGTGCGGCACGTCCAATCATCACAGCATCGGCACCCGTATAATCGAGCACATATTTGGCTTTTTCAGGGCTGTCGATATCGCCATTGGCAATGACTGGAATATTCAACATTTCTTTGACATCTTTAATCAAAGAATAACGTGCCGTATTCAAGTACATATCTTCACGGGTACGACCATGCAGAGCCAATGCGGCAATCCCCGCTTCTTCGGCACGCTTGGCAACCCGCAGGATATTTTCATGCCCATTTAAATATCCTAAACGGGTCTTTAAAGTCACAGGAACATCTACAGCAGCAACCACTGTATCTAAAATTCGTGCCACCAGATCTTCATCTTTTAATAATGCAGAACCTGCTAATTTATTGCAGACTTTTTTGGCCGGGCATCCCATATTGATATCGACAATCTGCGCCCCATTCGCCACCTGATAGCGTGCCGCTTCCGCCAACTCGTTGGGTTCAGAACCCGCAATCTGCGCAGAAATAGGCGCCAGTTCTCCGTCAAAATTGGCCCGGTACAGACTTTTCTTGCTCATGCGTAAGGTCTGGTCTGAAGTCATCATTTCGCTGACCGCATGCCCTGCACCAAAATATTTACACAACGTCCGGAAAGGACGATCCGTAACACCTGCCATGGGAGCAACAATTAAATTATTTGACAGTTGATATGGACCGATATACATATAAATTCATCACTTTTTCGACTGACATAGTATACTGCATCTGCTGTATAGGCTCATCCTTTTGGAACATGTTTTCATCATTATGAAAAAAACTCTTTTTACTTCGTCCCGGTTTAAATCTTTGAGTATTCTGGCTTTGTCTTTGAGCCTGGTGGCATGCGGCGATGGTTCTTGGTGGTCAAAAAACAATGAACCCACACTAGAAGAAGATCAGGTCAAACGTCTTATTCCACCCCGCGTCAACGATCGTAGTTCTTGGGCCAAGGATATTTACGACATTACCGATCAGCTCGGTATTCCCCAAACCAAAGAAAATATTTGCAGTATTGTTGCCGTCGTCGATCAGGAATCCAACTTCGTAGCTGACCCGCAAGTTCCCGGTTTAGGCGAAAAAGCGGTGAAGGAAGTTCAAGATCGTCTGGATGAAAAATTTAAAGATAAATTAGGTGATACTATTGGTGGAACAGTTGCAGGATATTTCCAACAAGTTTTAAAGAATCAGCCCAGTCCTGAAAATAATTATTTAAGCCAAATGCGTCGTGTAAAAACCGAGCGTGAATTAGATGAACTCTATCGTGAAATTTTTGACTATATGTCAAAACATTATCATGTCAGTGCCTTAACCGGTGCAGCCAAACTGGTCGGTCAAGACATGGGCGAAAAATTAAATCCGATTACAACTTTAGGTTCTATGCAGGTTCATATTGGCTATGCCAAAGAACATAAACGCCAAGGCGGCAATATGGCCGAATTACGTACCGACTTATATAGTCAATATGGCGGTTTGTATTATGGCATCCACCGTTTGATGATGTACCCTGCCGATTATGATAAAGCGATTTATCGTTTTGCAGATTATAACTCTGGCATGTATTCAAGCCGCAACGCAGCTTTTCAAAGCATGCTCAATGACTTGACGGCAACAGAGCTTGATCTTGATGGCGATTTGTTGCTTTACACCAAAGATGGTTCAATCCGTTCTGCAGCCAGTCAGTCTGAACGAGAACTGATCAGTGTATTTGCAGCCAACAATATTCTGGTGACACCACGGCAAATTCGTTCTGACCTGAAAAAAGAAAAAGAGAAAAGTTTCGAAGATACGGCAACTTATCGTGCTGTAACCAAGTTATATCAAGAGAAAACAGGCAAAGATCCAATTTATGCTATCATGCCTGAAGTAGTCATTTCTGGTCCTAAACTGAGTCGTGATTATAATACCAACTGGTTTGCAACACGCGTAAACGGAAGATATCAATCATGTATGCAACGGGCAAAAAGAATAAAAATTTAGCGCTCTTTGATTTTGATGGAACCCTATGTAAAAAGGACAGTTTTACAGGGTTTATCTTTTACGCCTTATCTAAACGCCATATTGTCAAACAAGGCATTAAAATTTTGCCCTGGATTCAAGCTTATTATTTGAATGTCTATTCTGCACCTGCCATGCGTTCCAGATTGTTTCGTGCGATGTTTAGCAATGCCAATGCCTTAGAACTGCAACAAATGGCACGAGAATACGCAACAAGTTTAATGTCTCAATTAAATCGGCCTTTGCTTAAGCAGCTTAAGCAGCATCAAGCTTTAGGCGATGATGTGGTTTTGGTTTCAGCATCCATCGATGTCTATCTCAAACATGTCTGTGAGCTACTCAATATTGATTTAATTTGTACTCATACTGAACAAGTCAATAATATCTATACGGGACAATACACCACACCCGATTGTAGTTCGAAACAGAAAAGACAACGAATTTTAGAAAGATATCATTTAGCTGATTATGCTGTGATTTATGCTTATGGTAATAGTCATGAAGACCAAGAGATGCTCGCGCTTGCTGATCATGGCTACATGGTTGGTGAGTCTGATCATTTGCCCACCATTTTAGATCATAAAAAATTGGCTTAATTGTTTTAATATTAAACATCAAATGCAATAAAAAAACCCACAATGGATTGTGGGTTTTTAGCTTTTGAAAAATTACATGTAGCGTTTAACAAGGCAAAAACCGGAAAGCCGCTGCAATTCATTTCAACATCTCGTTTCAAAAACAGTTGATAGCTTATATGCAAGTATGTGCAAATAGAAGCTTTTACAGCTCAACTTCATTCCAAGCCAATACTGTAGTTTTGATTGATCCACCACCCGCAAACGGATTATTAGGGTCACCTCCAAGGAAACTCGCATCATAAGTAATAGACATGTTACCACCACCATTAAGATTCATAGAAGCATTGCCAAAAGTATATGTACCTGGACTACTTCCCTGAATATTCGCTACATAGACTCCACCACGAATTGACGTGTTACCACCACCATTGCCATTAAATGACCCTAAAATGATTAGAACACCCTTGAAATCACACTGGTTACCATTTGGGGAATAATCACCACGAATAATGACAATGCCTGCACATGATGGAACAGAGTCAGCTAACTTACCGGATACACTTCCGTTAATATAAGTTACACCTGACGCATTCTTAATTGATTCAACCAATGCCATTACGTTATTTGCATCACCCCAAATACCCAAGTCGGTATTTTTCACACATGCCCCACTTCCAGTAGGGCAATCAGCACCCCCACTATAATGGTCTGAATCACGTCTATTGCTAGGTATACCAGTTAGCACAGTACTGGCACTCGAATTCATAGTCGCAATAGCAAGTTTATTTTGACCATCAATTTTAAAATTATTACTATTTTTACCGGTAAAAGAGCCAACTGTTCCGCCCAAAGTCAAAGCAGCTGGAAGGTCAGGTAATTTTACAGCACCAGGAAACTGCCCCTTAATCTTGATCTGATAAACGCTTTCGCCCAAAATTTTAGTCGTACTTCCACTGGTTTTGATTAAATTGCCCGTGACTTTTACGGTGACAATTTTATTGGTGTTATCCCAACATGGATTGCTTGCACAACCCACAGGATGTTTAGAAGGATCAATCCAGTAATATCCATTATTACCCGAATTAACCGTCAATGTCCCTGAGTTGGTCTTTGGAATACCGGCAGAGGTATTCCAGTTTTGTTGCGTTGTTCCCGTCGGCCACCCACCACCGGACGCTTTAAACTGACCGTTTAACCAAGTTAAAAATTGTGTAGCACCATCTTCAGCAGCATTGGTCGTAATGACTTTATTGTTTATATTGGCGGTCATTTTATCTTGAAAGATCGTACCACGCATAGCATAAAGACTGATCATGGTCGCTGCAAATAACACCACCACGGTAATAATAAGGACAGAGCCTTGTTGTTTTTTCATGGCTATTACCTCGACACCTTACGTACACTAGGATTTTCATTACCGCATTGTAATGTCAATGTAACACTCTCATTACCTTGTAATTGACCAGATGTCCAAGATGACCAATTTGTCAACGGTTCAATATTACTATCACCATTATTATATTGCCATTTAAGCTTCCAATCCCCTTTATCTACAACCTGACTTACATCAACTTTAACTGTAGATTTATTATTAATGCCACTGGTAGTTGCTGGTAATGCACTCCACGTTTTAGTCACATTACCATCGTAAGTAACATTAATCTTGCCCAACACATCACTAGGACAATTAGGTGTGACAAAATTAATTGGACTTGAAACGTACTCACCACATTTCACTGTAAGGCTCATGGGTTGTTTGTTTCCGCTTGGAAGCGTAAAGCTATTCGTCATCTGTAGATCATTAAAACCTGAGCTATCCTTTTGTATTTTCCAACCTGTAATAGCGACACCAGTAGCTACACTTACCGAAACACTTTGACCATTGGCAATAGTTGGATTTGAGATAGCATTCCATTTAGCCGTGCTAAATCCAGTCCCAGAAACATCAAGATTCGCTAACATTGTGCTAGAACATTGTGCTGGAGTACCTTCACCGTTACCGTTACCGTTACCGTTACCGTTACCGTTACCATCACCGTTACCGTTACCGTTACCGTTACCGTTACCATCACCGTTACCGTTACCGTTACCGTTACCGTTACCACCTGTTGATGGATTTACAAGGCTAGTTCCTCCCGTCGAAGCCAATTGAGTCATTGCCCGAAGGTGAGAGGTCGCAACAAAGTCAATAGTGGGCTGCTGAGCACTGCCATCGTTTATACTCATTTGGGTTAATACACTGGTTATTGTTCCCCACACGCCATCAACAGTAGAATTGATTGCATCACTAGAATCTAAATACGGTTGATACGCTAAAGGGGTAGTACCAGTTCCATTTTGAATCCCATAAGCAAATTTTAATCCCGAAACATTTTTTGCTAAGGTAACGGTTTGTGTGGTTCCATCATTCAAAACAAGTTCACAAATAAGTTCATTGTCTGTATTTAGCTTAAATGTATTTACAGAGGAATGATTTGTCTCACCTAAACAATCTCTTTGTGAACTATCAAAATATACAATTAACTCATTATTATTTGCAGGGAATCCAAAGGAAGTGGCTTGTCTTACTAAGCGTGTAATCGTTGTCGAAGCAAAGCGAAAATTCTCTTGTGAACGGTCCATCACATCTTTTTCAAGAATGAGTTTCTGATTGGAAAACAAGACTGTGAATGCACCTGCGGTAATAATCAAACCTACCGTTAACCCCACCATAAGTTCAATCAGAGAAACTCCCGCTTGAGAGTATCGCTGACTTGCTATTTTTCTTTTCATACGATGTTCCCCCAATTAAACTTCACATTTTGGTACTGAAAAATAATAGATAAAGCTTTCTTTATCTGCTGGATTAGCTTCATACCATTTCGCTTTTTTATTTTCCCATTCAATCGTTATTTTATAACGTCGTTTGGTTGAATCAACTATTTCAAGATTTCCCAACCAGCCATTCATACGGTTATGTAAAGCAATCTGCTCGGTAGTCAGCCCATTAACAAAGCTACTTGTATTCCCCGTCACTTTCCAACGATTTTCCCATTGTGTTTTAATTGCATTAACTTTTGTCGTATCAGGTTGACCTGTACTGTTATCCAAAGAACAGACACTGGCCCACATTCTATCAATTAAATCATTGGCTTGAATGCTTGCAATCGTGCGCTGTGTTGTAAGCGCGCTCTGCTGCACAGATTTTATGTGTAACACCCCCAGCCCCAATAGCACACCAGCGGTGATAAACATCGCAATTAATGCTTCCAAAAGTGCAAAACCTTGTTGTAAGTTCATTTTTTGCATAAGTTAGCACCCCGATTTACTTTTAAACGCTCTACCAATGACTTCTACACACACAGAATAGGTATTTGCATCTGGAATAGTAACTGTTATTTCATGTTCAGCAGTTGTTGATCCGAAGGTGTTAAAGGTTATTGTTTCAGGACCAGTAATAGAAAGTTGAGAACTGTCAAAAGTCAATTTCTGAATAGGAGTAGTTGAACCAGAATGCGTAGCAATCAGACCAGTTGACCAATTTGTTTTGTTTGCTGATAGACAACTTGAACCATCAGAACTCCCACATACAATCACTGTTTTACCGAGTCGAATCGCTTCTGTTCGCGATTGTTGTAGAAAACTCAAAATATCTCCACTACTCGTATTCACTTTAGTATTGTGAAGCATCTGACTTAGATTTGGTGCTGCCAAAGTGGCAATGATTGCCAAAATTGCTATGGTAACCATAAATTCAATCAGGGTGAATGCGCTTTGTTTTTTCATTTCCAACACCCTGATGTTGTTGGAGTTTTTGTACCATCTTCCTTCAGTGTGAGCGTGCCACACATGGAATCATTTTGAGCACTGGTTGGTGTTGCTGTAATGGTGTAAGTCTGCGAGGCATTCGCGATACTGACTGAAATCGTATAATAGGCAGACACATTGCTAGGATTCTTTAAACTGGCAGGAATACTTGCTTCCGCTGGATAACTAAAACTCGCGTTATATTTACTTTCTAAATACTGGGCTAAACTTAACATTGCGGACTGTGCTTCTGTACGATGACTTGCCACAATATATTTCGTATAACTTGGGAGTGCTATCGCTGCTAAAATTGCAATAATTGCAACAGTGACCATTAATTCGATAAGTGTGAAACCGGACTGCTTAGAATGATGAATGATCTGTCTATTAGTATACATTTTATTAATCTCTTACAGTCTGTAACTATCTGTAAGTAAAATACCATAAAGTAATTAAGGTTTAATTTGTATAAATGCTCATTTTTTACTTTACAAACACCCCATCATAAATATAAATGATAATTATTATTATTTTACCTTGTATTTAAAATTAAAATAATCCTTACATTTAGCTCTCATAAAATATGTTAAATTAATAATTTAATTCTATTTTTCAATAGGATGTAAAAATTAAATAAAAAATATATGAATTTTTCAGCAAAATAGTTTGAAAGTGTTTTTATAATAAGATATGTATAAGAGATTAATTTTTACTAACTTTTATTTTCAAAAATAAACAATAGCAAAAATGCTCAAAATAATAAATTTCATGTTTTTTTGAAAAAAAATTCACCAATAAATTAAAAAAAGTATTGTTTGAAACAGTCTACTGTATGAATTAAATGTTTGATCTATTCCTCAAATATAAAAAGTGACTCTTTCAAAGTCACTTTTAGTTAAAAATTTGCCTAGATGAAAAAATCATGTCTTATCGCAATTCAAATCGCTTTTACAACTTTAATGATTCTTCCACCTATTTAAATTTATTTACTTCTTGAATGGAAAAGCGTATTTAGCAATACGTTTAATTACACTGCCATACTGCTTAAACAGGTTGGCATTATTATAATTTAAACCATATTTCTCACATACTGCCTGAACTTTAGGTGCCATTTTACGATAACGGCGTGCCGGAATGTCCGGATATAAGTGATGCTCGATTTGATGGCTTAAGTGACCGGTCAAAATATGGAATGCTTCTGAACCTGTCAAATTGGATGAACCACGAATCTGACGCATATACCAATGTCCGCGACTTTCATTTTCCAGTACCGTTTTCGGAAAAACCTCCACATCTTTAGTGAAATGACCACAGAAAATAATACTGAAAGTCCAGATGTTACGGATCCCATTCGCAACCAGATTGCCGGTAAATACCGGTAAAGCAGCTGGACCCGCAATCAATGGAAAGAAAACGTAATCTTTAAACAATTGTTTACCGATTTTCTTTTGGAGTGGCTTCCACTCTTCTTTGAGTACCTGTTTACTCTTGCGCCCAAACCAAACTTTACCCAATTCCAGATTTTGAATGGCTACACCCCACTGGAATAACAGACAAAATGGAATCGCATAAATCGGCTGTAAAAGATAGCCTGGTTTCCAGCGCTGTTCAGGGAACAAACGCAGCAAGCCATAACCGATATCATCATCCATCCCTTTAATATTGGTATAAGTATGATGCTTGTAGTTATGGGTTTGACGCCAGTTATCCGCTGTGCCGACGATATCCCACTCGTAACTTGGGCCATGGAATTTAGGATCATTCATCCAGTCATATTGACCATGCATGACATTATGACCCAATTCCATATTTTCCATAATTTTGGCAAAACCAAGTAAGCCTGTACCTAATACCCAGGCCGGCGGAAACCAGCCAGCAAATAAACAGGCACGTCCAGCAATTGAAGCATAACGAATGGTTGAGTAAACACGACGGATATATTTCGCGTCTTTTTCGCCAATATCATCAAGCACTTCTTGTTTAATGGCATCCAGCTCACGGGCCAAATCATCTAGTTGAGATTGAGTGAGCTCACCATTTTTAGGATTTTTAAAATATTCTATTTTAACAGGCATATTCATAATATTTTTCTCACTTATAAATCAATGACAAGGTCAGACTGCGCTGAATTGACACATATTTTTAAGACATTACCGGGTTCTGAATTTTGAGCACCGTTCACCAAATTTTTGGTTGAACCTTCAACTTTCTTACAGACACATTTATTACAGATGCCCATACGGCAGCCGTGGGTAGGTCTGATATTTTGCTGTTCCAGGCTGGTTAAAATAGACTGCCCTTTAGGAATGGCTACTACTTTCTTTGACTGCAACAAAGTTACATTAACAAAGCCCATGCCAGAACTTTCAACGGCACTCATGCTAAAAGCTTCACTTTTGAAACTTTGGGCATGGGCAAATAACTGTTCAGCCTGTGCAACAAATCCGGATGGGCCGCAGGCATACACCAGACTGTTTTCGATATTGTCCAACAAAGCCAGATGGTCCTGGTTTAAGCGTTTGCCCGCATTTTCTTCCTGGGTATAAAAAACCTGAAATGAGAAATTCGGATATTGTTCCGCAAGCTTTTCAAAACGCGCTTTAAAAGCTGCATCGGCATATTCTTTGACCCAATACAACAACTGGATAGGTGCTTGAGTCATACGATCCGTTTTAGAAAGCGCTTTAAGCAAGCTTAACATTGGGGTAATACCGCTACCCGCAGCGAGCAAGATCATCGGCTGAGCTTGTTCTGGTAACAGCATGTCCCCATAAGGCTGCCCAAATTCAAGAATATCGCCGACTTGTGCCTGCTCAACCAGCCAGGAACTAACTTTACCCTGATCAACTTTTTTCACTATTAATAAGACATGTTGCGCATCAAGTTGGGTCAGACTATAGCTACGTTCATAGCGAACACCATTCACTTCCACAAAAACTGGATGATGCTGCCCTGCTTGCCCCATTTGAAAATGACGGTTCACTTGAATAGTCAAACTCATCATATTTTGTGCAGAATTTTCTTTTTGGACAATTTTGCCTAAGGCTTGATTGATTGACCAAAGCGTATTGAATTTCTGCAGCCAGAAATTGGCTGCGTGCTGATCCATAACGCTTTCAGCTAGTGAACTCAGGGGAGATTTTTTCATTTTTTCTACAACATGCATAGTCAGTACCACGCGATTGAATTTTAATTATTATACACATGTATATATATTTGTATATATATTTGTATTATTTCTAATTATTTCCCAAGTTGCACTGCAACCGCTATAATGTTTTTGTGTTTCTAATCCCTTGAAAAATATGAACCAGTCTTCAATCAAAAAAAGTGTTGATGCGCCTGTTGATAAACAGAATTTTGTTCATGAGCCGGTGATCGTCCGTACCGTGGGCCGAAAAGCAACCATTACCAAAGAAGAGCTGTTTCAAGCTGCATTGAATTTAATTGGACCGCAAAAAAGCATCTCCTCCTTAAGCCTACGTGAGGTTGCACGTGAGGCAGGTATTGCTCCAAACAGTTTTTATAGACATTTTAAAGATATAGATGAACTTGCAATTGAATTGATTGATCGTGCAGGGATTGTATTGCGTCAAATTTTGCATCAAGCGCGTTTAAAGGCTTCTAAGGAAAACAGCATTATTCGCAGTTCAGTCGAAATTTTTATTGAACAATTAGATGCAGATGAAGGAAATTTAAGTCTATTATTGCGTGAAGCCTATACCGGTTCTGCGTCTTATAAAGCAGCAGTGCAACGCCAGCTAAATTATTTCCAGCAAGAGTTGCAGGAAGATTTAATTCGTCTGGAACGCCTCAATAACAATAGGCTTTCTCACCCCGACATTGCCGCTAAAGCCATTACCCAGCTGGTATTCAATATGGGTGCAACGGTCATCGATATTTCTGCGAAGGAACGCAATGAAATTGCCGAACAAACCATGATCATGATTCGCATGATTATAGAAGGTGCACGTCATCTGGATGAAGCTCAAATTCGATAATCTATAACGTGATTGCTCGTGAAGGATGCAAAATGAAATCCTTCACTTTTCCTTAAATACTTTGCTGTTTGGCAATCCTCTGTTTCACCCATTCGGCTGTGCTTTCCGGTTGCTCTAAAGGAAACATATGCCCACCTTCGACCACACTAAACTCAATGCCATAGATTTTTTTCATCCCTTGCGGTAAGCCCTGTTTATAAAAGTGGCTCTGTTTTGCGGTAATCAGATGTACCGGAACTTGAGGTGCTTTACGTGGAGTACGCCACCACCACGCAGGTACTGTTCTAAAAATTTCAGCTTCAACCGCTTTAGGAATAGTTAAGGTCGCGCCCCCTCTGCTTTGATCTTCTGTAATAGCATGGGCAAAATAATCATCAAAACACTGCTGATCAAAATTCTTGAACAGGCGGTTATTTCGCAAAGATGTATATGCTTCATCAAAACTGCACCAATGATCATTGCGTTTAAGCGTAATCGCGGCTGGCGTGATTTTATCCACGGCTTTTAATTTCAGCTTTTGCAAACCCTCAAAAATGGCAGATTTAGGTCCGATCACAAAAGGCGGATCCATAATGACCAGCTGTGAAAACAGATCAGGACGTTTATAGGCCGCCATTAGAGTAAGCAAAGAACCAAATGAATGCCCCAAACCAATCACCTGCTGTTCTGGAAATTGCCGTTCAATGTCTGCAATTACCTGTTCAACCAGATAATGCCAGGTCAGAGTCACCGGATATCTGAGATCCAGACCAATCACCGAAATGGCTTTAAGATCAAATTCTGGTCCCAAACAGCGGAAAAACTTTTGATAGCTGGCCGAAGGAATCCCATTGGCATGGGTAAAATGAATCGCCTGTTTTCTGAATAATCCATCTGCCATATAAGCTACTCTTATTTTCATTTACATTTATCTGATTAACAGCATCGTAGCTTAAGGAAAAATAGACTGGGATGACATCCATAAATGCATGATTCACTGACTTGCAAGTCAGATGGCTTAAATACAGAATTCTATACAATAAATGATTTGACTGCTGCGGTTTATTTTCGCCAAACCACCAGAAACTGACTGCCTAAAAAAGTTGCTCCGCAAGTCGTCTTGTCCCCTGCAATCACCACCCCACGCCCTTTCACAGTGGTTGACTGTTTCGCCGCAATGGCTGACACAACCATTTGGCATTTTGGACAATAATGTTTCATACCATGCAAATGCACAGCGATTCCATTTATGATAAAAGAAGGATCACATTCCGAGACTATTCCGCCGTGCGACGTGCTAGAACCCATGGTAATTAAAGACTGAGCCATTGTTATTCTTCTTATATTTTATAAAAATTATTTTCTTATTTTAGCATGAGTTGAATTTTAAGCCAGATGAACCACAACTGCCTCATCTTAAACATATAAAGCACCCGTAGGTGCTTTATATTTCAGTTTAAAATTATGGCTTAACCACTACCATCACCTGAATGGCTTCTGGTGTGACTGATAAACCATCCAGCAGGCTCAAACCTTCTTTCTGGAATTTTTGCAAACGTGAAATTTCATCTTCACGGATGCTTGGGTTGAACTGTTTCAGATAAGTCAGGCGATCAATTTCATATTGCCATTTGTTGCCATACACTTCTTTAGCCTGCTGCTTAAAGTTAGGCAATGCAGCTTTGGCAATATCCAAGGCTTGTGCATAACGCTGTTCAATCACTTCACGGCGTGCTTTCACCACCTGACGGCAGCTATTGCCATCCAGGTGATGTAAATAAGGTTTCAGGATTTCCGGTGCAATCTTTTCAGACAGATCCTGACCTTTTTCACTGAGCAATACGCGAATCAGCTGCTGTGGCAAGCTAGATGGCAAGTTCAATGCCTTCGGTGCAACCACATCCACCTTAAACCAGACTTCAATCAACACCGAACCTTGTGGCAAGGCTGCAGATTTTAATACCGCAACGTTGGTACTACCAAAAGCCTGGGTATTAATCATTTCCATCACGCTTTCTGTGAATGGATGTTCCAGCGTCAAGTATTGTGCATCTTCACGAACCTGCGCCTGATCACGATAGAAAGTCGCTGTCATGCCTTCTTCATCTAAAGACAAACCTTGAACCTGCATCTGATCGGTTGGCTTGATGATCACGGTACCGTTACTTTGCTCATCGAAATCGATGTTGGTCGATGCCATGAAGCGTTTCATGAACATTGGCAAAGTGGTGTTGTCGTCATAATCTTCAAGCGCCTGCACAATTTCTTGCGCCACAATTGGACGGCAAGAATTGTATTCGAGCAGACGGTCACGGCCTTCCTGCAATTCAGCTTCTAAAGCCTCACGCTGAACAGTGACTTCTTCAAGCAAATCTTCAAACTGCTGGCCTAAATCTGCCAGTAAACAGCCTTTTAATTTCACAATGAAGTTTTCTTGCAGGGTTTGTGCCGTCGGGGAAATATTGCTGAAGATATTTAAACCTTCGTTGTACCAGCGGAACATACGTTCTTGCGCAGTACCGACCAGATAAGGCACATGAATCTGAATCCGGTTTTCCTGACCAATACGGTCTAAACGGCCAATACGCTGTTCCAGCACATCCGGGTTCGCAGGCAAGTCAAACAGGATCAGGTCAGAGGCAAACTGGAAGTTACGCCCTTCCGAACCGATTTCAGAACACAACAGAATTTGTGCTCCATAAGACTCTTCAGCGAAATACGCTGCTGCCTGGTCACGTTCAAGCAGGCTCATGCCTTCATGGAACATCGCGGTACGGATACCGGCATGTAAACGCAGCACATTTTCCAGTGCTTCCACCACCGGACCACTACGTGCAATCAGCAAGACTTTTTTGTGCTTTAACTCGGTACGCAGGATTTCCATAAGCCACATGACGCGTGGGTCATGTTCCATCCAGGAGCCATCCAGCTGTGCTTCTTCAGGCCACATCTGTTCACGCAACTTGCCGTCTTTCGACCAGTTGGCAGGTGCTGGTAAAGGTGCCGGCTGACAGTCACGGCCCGGGAAACCCTGAATCGCTTCACGGGTATTACGGAACAAAATACGGCCGGTACCGTGACGGTCCAACAACTCGTGAATGGCACGGAACCGCTGTTCCGGCTCATCCTGAATGCCATGCCCCAACAAGCCTTCGATCGCTTTTAAATGCCCTTCTTCCAAAGGCAGGTCTGACATCAACACTTCAGCAATTTTTGCAGTTTGATGATACTGCTCTTCTTCATCCAGAAAGCGGTCGAGTGAACTGAAACGTTGCGGATCGAGCAAACGTAAACGGGCAAAATGGCTTTCCACACCCAGCTGTTCTGGGGTTGCTGTAAGCAGTAACACACCCGGGGTTTTTTCCGCCAGTTCTTCAACCAGATCGTAACGGTCATTACCGCCTTCTTCTTCGCTCCACATCAGGTGATGTGCTTCATCGACCACAAGAAGATCAAAACCGGCTTCTAAAGCCTGTTCACGCAAATCTTCGTGATCGACCATCAAGTCAACAGAAGCAATGATGCGCTGCTCAGTCAGGAACGGGTTTAAGTCAGGGTCATGTTCTTTAATCGAAGCGGTACGGGTCAAATCGAACAGTGAAAATTCCAGATTGAAACGGCGGCGCATTTCAATCATCCACTGATATTGCAGTGAGTCTGGAACCAAAATCAGGATACGTTCAGAACGGGCAGTTTTGAGTTGCTGATGAATAATCAGGCCTGCTTCAATGGTTTTACCCAAGCCCACTTCGTCAGCAAGCAAGACACGCGGCGCAAAACGCTGGCCCACTTCATGGGCAATATACAGCTGGTGCGGAATCAGGCCTACACGCGCACCGACCATGCCGCGCAGAGGACTGTTCTTCATGTTGGCTTGCATCAGCAAAGCTTCAATACGCAGGTCATACCATTCTTTATAGTCGACCTGGCTGGCCAGCAAACGGTCAAGCGGTTTAGAGAGCTGGATGGTCGCACCAATACGGGTTTCGTTGAGTGATTTACGTTCTTCTGAGCCATCTTCCAGATTGCGCACGACGTTATAGCGCACTACGCCATGACGGTCTTCCAGCGACTCAACTGTCCATTGGGTGCCTTCCTGATCCTGCAGTTCATCATTCACATTGAACACAATACGTGATAAAGGTGCATTGCTACGTGCATAGACACGTGTTTCATCACTTTTTGGGAATAAGATGCTAACCGATCTTTCATCTACGTCTATAAGAACCCCTAAACCGAGTTCTGTTTCCGTGTCTGATAACCAACGCTGACCAATAGCAAACTGATGCAATTTTTCCACCTTTATCTAAAAATGAGGACACTAATTTCAAGCCCAAAATCTGGTTGGTATTTGAGCAAAAAACCAGGTCTTTAAGCAATATATTTTGACATAAAGCCCACTAAAAAGTGCGCAAAATCGATGAGGATTAAAAAGTTTTTACTTTAAAAAGGAACGGGAGCATAAAACTCCATCAGCTGTTCTGTTTGCGGATGATAAAAACTTAAGTTTTCAGCATGCAGGCACAGACGTGGCATCAACAGTTGCTGCTCAGGAGTGGCATATAAAGTATCACCTATGATGGGATGACCCAGATATTGCATATGCACGCGTAGCTGATGGGAACGGCCGGTAATCGGGCTAAGTTTGACCCGCGTCACCGCCTGTCCCTGAATTTCAAAATGTTCGATGGCCTGCCAATGCGTGAGTGCAGGCTTGTTATGCTTGGGATCGGCAATATGTAAAGGAGGATGTTCAGGGTCATAAACAACCGGCACATCAACCGTGCCTTCCCCTTCTAGATGTCCCGCTACTACGGCTTGATAGGTTTTGTCGGTTTGACGTTCCTGAAACTGGCGGGAAATAGTTTTTTGTCCCCATCTGCTCAGGCCAAACACCAGAATGCCGGAAGTATCCCGATCCAGCCGGTGAATCAGTAAAGTTTTGGGTTCTATTTCTAATAACCGGTTGATCACGCAATCTTGTAAATCTTCGGTTTTGCCGGGAACGGTGAGTACACCTGCAGGTTTATGGATGACCATAAAATCTTCATCACGATGTATCAGATGTTCGGTTAGAAAATTACTCAATGTTCAATCCCAGGCTGATCGCGAAAACAAGGCGGCAATGATAGAAAGCTTGGCACAGAATTACAATGCACAATATTCGAATTGGTGACGGATTTTCCGATTTTGCTCAAAAATTATTTCAATCTCGTGTTATGAACCTACTGATTGCAATACAAAGCTGACCAGTGCATGCAGTGAATTGTGTTTTAGAACATCTTCATACCTAATATTTGCCCCATGCGCCCGCCAAATACCCACCAACGTCACCATGGCTACAGAATCCAAACTGTATTGTCTTAAATCAACATCAGGATCAATTTCAAGTGCATCCATGTTCAGTTGCTCTGCAACTGCGAGCATAATTCCCCTGGAGGAAAGCACGTAATGGGATGGTGCACTTAAATCCCATAACCGAGTCAAACTATAGCTGTTCATGTGATGCAAAGCTTGTGCCGAAATGTTATCAATCCATTGAATATGCTGTTCCTGATTCGACAATAAAATCGCATCATCCACAACACAGATTTGCTCGGTGACACTTTGTAGATGTGGCAATATTTGCTTGAGCATCGGCGTGACCTGTCCTGCAAAAATCAGCTGCGGATGCGATGATGCATATTCACCCAGTTGCTGCATACCCTGCGTCAGGTCATCGCCATATAAGTCAACAATTGGAATATCTAAAGCTTTAGCTTTATTAGTGATCTGAACCAGATGAGTCATTAGGTCGCTGTCTTGTATTCCTGCCATCGTCCTTAAATTTTGTAATCCCACCAACACCAGGACAGATTCAATTGATGAAAGCTGCCATTTGGCTTGTGATGGTGCAAGTTGGATTTTTTTGGGCATGGGGTACAGCATGGGAGATGATTCATCTAATACTTGCATAGTTACGATATGCTAGCTTAGATTAACCTGCTTGATAAGTTTGAAAGTAGTTAAATTTTTTTTTAAATAATGTTATTCACCAATTAAAATGTTACTGAAAATATTTAGCTATTATCAATATTATAATTACTGAAAAAATTAGCATGAACCAATACAGAATGTTTTTTGAAAATATATTTTTAGATATATCAATCGACGGATCAGATTTTGTAAAAGACTTATAGTGTTTTTTAACATATTCAGCTCTTTTTTGATTAAATTTTATAATTGCATTTTCTTCTTCAGCACTAATATTCTGATCTAACTTACGAAAATGAAAAATAGATTCTTCATAGAATGGTTGAGATGAATAGATCTTTTCAGCAAGATCATCGAGGCTTTTTATCCCTTTTGCCCTATATTCAAGAATCTCCTTTAAATCTAACTTTATATTCCAAGAATAACTATAATGGCGAAGATCGCATTGCACGTCCAAGAAGAATTCTTGCTGTTTTTCCAATAAATACCATACCCCTTCACGATAATCTAATACTTTCATTTCATCTGGAATATCCGAAATTATCTTAGTTGCAATTTTTAAGAATCCCAAGCAAGCCAAATACTCATTTGTAAAATATAAAGTATCTTTCCGTAAGACTCCTCTTTCAATGAAGCTCAAACACCATTGCTGACTATTTCTGGATTTTTCTAAATGAATTGTTATATCAAAATCGAGTCCATAGCTAATGACCTCATCATTACTTGGATAATATGTCACCATTGGGTAGAGGATATGGTGTAGATCGATTATTTTCATATGTATTTTTTGATTAAAGACTATTTTTTAATTTCTCTAAAATTAACATAATACACATCACATAAAATTTTAAAATTAATTAATTTTAATTCATTGGCTTATGACTCGATTAAAAGCCCAAATTACAAATTATTGGGCTTTTGTTGATTTTTTTCATTCCACAATTAATTTTTAATCAAAATTACACTTTAATATTCAATTTTATTAAAAAATATAACTGATTTTAGACTTTAATCTGCGCCAAAAACTTCTCAATCGCCTGCTGTGCAATTTCCGCATCTTCAAATGACTTCACACCCGACACCCCCATTGCACCCACCAACTGCCCTTCATACATAATCGGCTCACCACCTTCCAGCATGCCAGAAAAACTGTCCATTGTCAGGAAGCCCATTTGACCGCCTTTAATAATATCTTCAAACAGCTTGGATGGACGACGACTCATTGCCGAGCATTTGGCTTTTTCAAAACACAGATTGGCTGTCATCGGTGAAGCACCATCCATACGCTTCATCGCTAATAAAGTTCCAGTTTCATCAACCACGGCGATACTGACATTAAAATTGTTCTGAATCGCATATTCATAAGCTGTATTCAATAAAAATTCAGCATCACTTAAAGTCAAATAATGTTTGGTTTGCATGAATAAATATCCCTAATTTTAGAATTTAATCTCCCCTAACCCCTCTTTAAAAAAGAGGGGAACTCCAATATAAAAATTCTTAAAATTCCCTCCTTTGAAAAGGTGAGAAGCACCGCTTCGCAAGAGGGAGGATTTAAAAACTTAAGCTTTCATTTCAGCAAATGTTTCTTTTGCAGCTTGAATGGTAAATTCAATATCTTCATCACTGTGTGCAGCAGAGATAAAACCTGCTTCGAATGCAGAAGGTGCAAGGTTTACACCACGTTTCAACATGCCGTGGAAGAATTTACGGAAAGCATCAACATCACATTTCAGCATGGAATCGAAACTGGTGATGTCTTCCTGATCTGTGAAGTACAGACCGAACATACCGCCCACTTGTTGAGTCTTGAATGGAATGCCTGCTTCATCGGCAGCCGCTTGTAAACCGGCAAGTAATTTTTCGAGTTGCGCGGTTAATTTTTCATAAAAACCTTCAGCCCGAAGATGCTTGAACATCTCAATACCTGCACGCATCGCCAGCGGATTCCCTGACAATGTACCCGCTTGATAGACCTTACCTAAAGGTGCAATGCATTCCATCACTTCATGTTTACCACCAAACGCACCGACTGGCAGACCTGCACCAATAATTTTACCCAAAGTGGTTAAATCAGGTGTTACGCCATAATGTGCCTGCGCACCCCCCAAACCGACACGGAAACCGGTCATCACTTCATCAATGATGAATACTGAACCGTGTTCGTCACATACATCACGAATCGCTTGCAGGAAGCCATCAATTGGTTTCACCAAGTTCATGTTGCCAGCTACCGGTTCAACAATCACCCCTGCAATTTCAGAACCGAATTTAGCAAAGCATTCTTTCAGGGTGGCAATGTCATTGTACGGCAAGGTTAAAGTATGTTTGGCAAAGTCGGCAGGAACACCAGCAGAAGTCGCTTCACCCTCACCACTGGTTAATAAACCTGAACCGGCTTTAACCAGAAGCGAGTCTGAATGACCATGATAACAGCCTTCAAATTTTACAATCTTGTCACGACCCGTATAACCACGTGCCAAACGGATTGCGGTCATGGTCGCTTCAGTCCCTGAGTTGGTCATACGCACCAACTCAATAGACGGCATGATCTCACAAATAATGTCCGCCAAAGTGGTTTCATGAACCGTTGGCGCACCAAAGCTTAATCCATCCACAGCAGCATCTTGCACGGCTTGAATAATGTCAGGATGGGCATGACCCAGAATCATCGGTCCCCATGAACCCACATAGTCCACATAGCGTTTGCCATCCACATCATACAGATAGGCACCTTGGGCTTTTTCAATAAATACAGGTGTACCGCCTACGCCATTAAAGGCACGTACCGGTGAATTCACACCGCCTGGAATATGTTTGCTGGCTTGTTTGAACAGTTGTTCTTGCTTTGGAGATAAGCTCATAGAGACACTCAACTAAAAATTAAATCAATAAGCAATAAGGTTTTATGCTAAGGCTGTAGTTTTAAACAATGCAGACCACTCGTCTAAACGCTCTGGAATCGCGTGCATCGGACGACCTAATATATCACTGATTACCGCACAATAATCTGCACCACATTCAATCACCTGCTGGGAATTTTCAACAGTTAAGCCACCAATGGCACAGATCGGCACATTCAGTTTTTCTTTGGCCAGTTTTAAGGTGTCCAGACCAATATTACCTGCTTCAGGCTTAGACTCGGTCGCATAGATAGCTCCAAAAGCCACATAGTTTGCACCATCGGCAATTGCCTGTTCTGCCAATTCCAGTGAATTGTTGCAGCTGCGACCAATCAGCACACCTTGCGGCAAACGCGCAACCGCTTCCTGAATCGAGCCATCATCCTGCCCCAGATGCACACCTACGCCGTATTTAACCGCAGTTTCAAGATCGTCATTAATCACGAAAGGCACGCGATATTCAGCACACATGGCTTTCATGTATTCAATTTCATAAATTTGGTCTTGTTTGGCGACTTTTTTACGACGGTATTGCAATACTGAAATACCGCCATTGGCCATTGCCCCTTCAAGCTTAGCCAATAAAAGTTCTAAAGGATCGTCATTGGTAATCAGATATAAACCGCGCATAACATACTGCCAAAATGAAAACTGCCCTATTATAGGCATATCAGCAACAAGATTCAGCGGAACTGGCTTAATTACTTATAATTACTCTAGATAAATATGCAAAAAATCGGAAAACCCAGCCCCCAACAACTGTAATGAAATTTTTGGGAAAAAATACCTATTTTCAGGGATGGATCATCTGGATATTAAACGGTTTAATAAATCACAGAATAACAATAACTAATAAAGACACTATAATAATAAAACTTGCAGCCCTGATCAGACTTTCTAATTCTTTGTTATCAAACGCGCTTGGGGAAGCGAATGAAGAATTAGAGAGTTGCCTTATTTTTTATCCGGGTATTCCAGCCAACATTGCATCCTACTTTCAATCCTGATGAATCCTCTTTTAGTCCATGATGAATGTTGATATTTTTTAAGCTGAGCTTTTAACGTACCGCCTGCATAAAAAAAGCCTAGAGAAGGTCACTCTAGGCTTGGAAAACTTTAAGATTGGGGACAGGCACGAAGTAAAAATTCAGCTTCTTAAATGTCTGTTCTATTAATAAAATATTCACTCTAGCATTTCAAGACAAAATTAATTTTATTTCTACATTTTTTATGAAAATAATCACAAAATGGTGATTTTTTGTCTGAATGGTATAAATAAGCCGCAATTTAACCTGGCATTTTATCTTTAGAACGGTCTTGCAAACTTAAATTACCGCGCAGTACATCGGCAAACATGCGCCAATCCGAAATAAAACTATACAGCGGTTGTTTAAAACTTGCCGGTTTGTTTTTTTCAAAGACAAAATGCCCCACCCATGCACAGGCATAGCCTGCAACCAAACCATATAACACATATTTGGCCTTTTTATAGCGTATCGCTTTAGTCACACAATATAAGCCGATACTGCTGCCCACCACATGCAAACGGCGACTCATGACATTACGGTGCTCAGTTAAATAAAACCGATAGAATTCATGATAGTTTTGAATCGGCAGCTGAAATTCCGGTTCTGGATGATGTTCAAATTTGAGCTGGATTGTTGTATTCATGGTCATAGCCCTGCATATTTTGATTTAAGTTAGCGCATATTTTGTTCAAATTAAAGTGTCAGCCCTCATCATTTTTTTGATCATTTGCAAAGCAACCAGGCAAGAATCTGTTCGTCAAGTCTTACATCAAAAATCATTTTCGTTACAATCAGGAGCCTAGAATGAACAATACAATTTCCGGCGCTATAAAAGAACAGATTTCATAACGCATTTGTAAGCTATCGATGATGACGAGTTGTATTGCTGACATCGCATCACAAAATTTGGATGAAAGATCATGGTTGAAGTTGAATTAAAATTTCAGATTCCTGAAGCAAGACGCAATGCCCTACTGAAAGCATTGGATCCTAAAAAATCTGAAATTATTCAACTGAAAGCCAAATATTATGACACCTCGGAACGTTTACTGTCACAGCATGGTGTGGCCTTAAGACAACGTCTCGAAGGCACGCGCTGGATTCAAACCCTGAAAGCTGCCGGTAAAAGCCATTTGCACCGTTTTGAGCATAACCATGACTTAGGCGAACTGGAACAGGCACCGCAGCTGGATTTATCCATTTACGCGCAGGATGCCGAAGCGCAGCACATCCTGAAAAATGCTTTGGGCGAGGCACAGGATCAGCTTAAATTGCAGTTTGAAACCGATATACAGCGGACCTTTCGCGTCATTCATTTTGAAGAAACCGAAATAGAGGTCAGCCTAGATGTCGGTGCAGTGAGGACTGAAACAGCACACAGTGAAGTGCATGAAGTTGAGTTTGAATTGAAATCAGGCTTGGTCCAGTCACTTCTCGCCTTTAGCTTTGAATGGGTAAAGAAATATCATCTTTGGCTGGATGTGCGCAGCAAGGCCGAAATCGGCAATCTTTTGGCCATCCAGCAACCCGTCAGTCCGGCAAAATTGGCCAAGGAATTTAACTTAAGTAAAAAAGACCCCGCCAATAAAAACTTGCGTCTGCTGATTACCCAGCAGTTACAGCATTTACTGCCGAATATCGCGGCCATTTCTGCCGGTGTTGCCGAGAAAACACATATTCAGCAAGCACAAATTGCCCTGGATCATTTGCATTTGACCCTGTCTTTATTTAAAGACTGGAATTATGCAGTTTCAGACAAATGGGCGACGCAACTGGGCGCATTTAAGCATCAGTTTGATCATTTACAGCATTTGCAGCACATGCAGTCAACGCTAGGTGCTTTTTTACAGAATCCGAATACTGCATCGAATTTAGCCAAAGATATTTTGTATGCCAAAGAAAAGTTGGCCAATCTGGTTCGTTCAACGCAAAACGTCCATCATTATCTGGAATTATTGATGTTTGGCTTAGAGCCTGAGGATAAGCCGCAAGCGCATGACTTAAAGTGGTTCGCGCAAAATACCCTGCAAAATCAATATAAACAGCTGCAAGAGCATCTTGCGAATGCCGATATTGCCAATTTTGAAAGTCTGGATCAGTTAGCCACTAAAATTCATGAACTGAAATTTAGCTTCCCGATTTTAACCTCGATTTATGATGTCAAGAATTTGCAGAAATACAGCAAAGCCTTGAATGATGCTCAACTTGCAGCCAGTGAATATCAGATTCTGGCCTCTTCTGCCGAGTATATTCAGCAAACTGAACTTGAAGCCAGTGACTGGTTTGTTTTGGGCTGGCTGACAGCGAAACAGGAAGTGTATGCACAAAAGCTGCTTGAAGCGACGGAACAATTCCTGGTGAGTCGTAAATTTATTAAGTAACAAATAAAGCAACAAAATTAAACCAGTCAAATCAAAGCGTATGGCATGATCTTTTAATGTACCCTAAGAGTGGGGTGACATACGCTTGATCTACTTTCTGGCACAACCCTACTCTTGTTTCGATACTGGCTTACCATGATATTGGCTTACCATGATATTGGCTTACAATAATAGCCGTTTACAATAAAAGTCATGACCCTATCGGATGATGAAGCGTCAGGAGTTTTAACATGCTCGAAGTAGAATTAAAATTTCAGATTCCCGCATCAGATCAGGAAAAGCTCTATCAGCTATTCTTGAACAAGAATGCTCGCTTGATTTCTTTATATGCAAAATACTACGACACGCCCGAACGGCATTTAGCTCAAAAAAACATTTCATTACGGCAACGTCTTGAAGACGGTCACTGGATACAAACTTTAAAAGCGCCCAGCGATCATTCCTTGCAGCGCCTTGAACTGGAAACCGATCTAGGCAAGCTGGAAAATCCGGGTTTGAACCTGGAGATTTACCAGTCGCATGCAAAAGCAAAACAATTGCTGCAAAAGGCTTTGGGCAAACAGGCTAAAAACCTGACGGTGCAATACGAAACGGTCGTGCAGCGTCTGGTGCACGTGGTTCATTTTAACCGTTCAGAAATTGAGGTGAGTCTGGATCGCGGCGAGATTCGCCATAACGATAAGAAATTGGCGATTTATGAAATTGAATTTGAGCTTAAACAAGGTTCTGTTCAAGACCTGCTCAAGTTTATTCACCCCTGGGTACAGCGATATCATTTATGGCTGGATGTGCGCAGTAAAGCGCAACGTGGAGATTTGCTGGCACAGGATTTAAAAATTCCTCCCGCTCAGTTTGCAAGTCCGCTCAAACTGAATCCACAGGACTCGACTGATCACGTATTGAAGCAGATCATCAATAATACCTTGCAACACCTATTGCCGAATGCATCTGCGATTGCTTCCGGACAGTATGATAGCGATCATGTTCACCAGACCCGGGTTGCCATTCGCCGTTTAAGAAGTGCCTTGCGTGTGTTTGGTGACTGGTCCAAAGATGTTCACCCAGACTGGCAGGAACAACTGACTCAGCTGTTTCGCCAACTGGGGTCAACCCGTGACCGCGATGCCTTGAGTGAAGGACTTTTACCTCAGCTCGAACAGGCCGGTGCCCCTTTTGTCCAGCTTCCTCGTACGCCTGAAGAATCCGGCATTCCGATTGATGAATCTTTACGTTCTTCAGACTTTGTAGAACTGATTCTGCATCTGCTGCGCTTTGTCGATCAGCCAAGTAAAAAGCAGAAAAAAGCGGGATTAAAAAAAGATATCGCAAAAAAACTACAAAAATTGCATCAACAGATCTGCAAAGATGCCGATCAATTTTTACAGCTGGATATCGAGTCACGGCATCGTACCCGCAAACGGGTCAAACGCTTGCGTTATTGCGTAGAATTCGTTGCCTCGCTTTATCCTGCTCAAGATGTAAAGCGCTATCTCAAAGATTTAAAACCCGCCCAGGAAAGTTTGGGACAGTATAATGATTTGATGGTGGCTGAAGCGCTGTTTCAGGATATGGTGCAACGTAAACAAAAACTCTGGTTTGCCTTAGGCTGGATAGCCAACGAGAAAGAATCCGTGTTGCAACAGGCTCAGCAGCATTTAGAGGATTATTCTAAAACCGCTATTTTCTGGTAAGGGGCAAACGCAAAGCCAAGATTAGCGGTATTTGCCAAATATTTTCCAGGTTCCATTATCTGCCAATGGATCGCTATAACTGTCATTGCGCTGTTTGCGCGGCTTGTCACGGGCATCTACCAGTTCAAAATGCGGCTCTGTACTCAGCACAATGCCATTTACATAAAACCGCGTGCGTGTGTACTCACTTTGTCCATGCTGGAACACATAAGTGCGCAAATCGATGAATTCACGATGAGCCACCAACGCTGCGGTATCATCACTTTCCAGCCAGGCACGCATGGCCTGAATCTGCTCAGGTTCAAATTTCCCGCACTTATCGAGCAGGCTGGCAATCCCCCGAAAGGTTTTGGACTCTTTGGCACGGGTTTTGTTAATCCGGATGCGGTCGACATGAAAATAAAATAAAGGCAGATTTAAATGGCTGGGCAAATGTACGGCATCCAGGGTTTCATCTTGCATAAAAGGCTGAAACAGGTCTTGCGCCCTTTCAATCAAGCCGGTCCATTGCCGATAATATTCGTCCACTTCTTTTTTAGAGCCATAATAAATGGGCAAGCCCTCTACATTGGCCAGATTGGCAGGTGGCCAAATATTTTGACGAAGCAAGGCGATGTCACTTTTTAAACTTTGTACGGCAATGGCATCTTGCATTGGAGTATCCATTTCTATGCTTAGGCTATTTTTAGATTAAGCCAAAGGTTTAGTTTCTGCAAGGCTTTGCCTATAATAAGCGATTAGATCGTTTTTGCAGGAAAAGTTCATGGTTCAAAAGATTGAAGCAACAGATGTAACCGAAGAAGAAGCGTTAAATGCTGCTTTTTTTGAACGTGCTGATGAATTTATTAAACAAGCCAACGAATTTTGCCGTGTCGAAAAAGGTTCAGCCGTGAAACCTGCTGAAATGCGCGGACAAGTCAGCGCTGCCATGCTGTTTGCCACTGCCCGTTTTAATACCTGGGTCGCAGCCAACAATTTTAAAGATGGCAATGAAATGCGTGATGCCAAAGATCAGGTCATGTCTTACATCATGCAGCAATTCCAGATGATGCTGGAAGACAATTATGATGAATATTGCGAACAGTTTGAAAATTATCTTCGCTTTCGTCGCAATGAAGAATTTCATGCCAACAAACATGACCATGATCATCAGCACTGATCAGAAGTTTAAAAAGCCCTACGGGGCTTTTTTTATGTGCTGAGTTTTTGGATGAAAGGTCATTTAAAGTCAGGGCTCTTTACAGTATGGTTAAATAACAGAGACTTGCTGAATTAAGGACAGAAATGCAAGCGCTGGATTTTGCAATTATTGATGCACATATTTACCAATGGGATCCGTATAACACGCCCCATGCTGCCGCCTTGGCGGTCAAATTGCTGGGCAAACACCCTTACCTGCTCGACAAAGCGGTCCGCATGATGAATGCTGATGATCTGATTGAAACATTAGGCCTGACCCACCATGTGACAGCACCCTATTTGCCTGAACACTATGTCGAAGATATTGGCCATTATCAGATAGAACAAGTGGTGCATGTCGAAGCCAGCTGGCATAAAAATAAAGGTAAAGGCGTGATTGGTGAAACCCGTTTTATTGAATCACTGCCCTTTAACGCAGAAACAGTCAAACTCGGTGGCATTGTTGCAACTGCCGATCCACGCGACAGCAATTTCAAGAAGATTTTGCAACTGCATAAAAAAGCTTCGCCGCGCTTTAAGGGCATTCGTAAAATGGCGGCAGTACATGAAGATAAAGGAATTCGAGCCTGGGCAGATGAACCACATTTATACCGCAATAAAAATTTTTAAAGGGCTTTGAAGCCCTCGCGCAAAACAATTTAAGCTTTGATGCCTGGGTGTATTCCACACACTTAAGTGATGTGATTGCATTAGCCCAGCAGTTTCCGGAAACTTCTATTGTGCTGGATCATTTTGGCACACCTGCCGGTCTTTTTTGGCCATGTCGGTGCTCTGACCGGCTTAACCAAAGTCGCGCGGGAAAACATTCTGGTACGCTGGCAGGAAGATATTGCCGAGCTGGCCAGCTGTCCGAATGTTTATACCAAGATGTCGGGCATGTTTATGCCTGTGCTGGGTCATCAGTTCCATAAACAAAACCGACTGGCCAGCAAACAGGAAGTGTATGATCTGGCCTTTCCAATGATCGGCCATGTATTGCAATACTTTGGTAGTTACCGCGTGATGTTTGCCTCCAACTTCCCGATGGATCGGGTCAGTACCGCACTGCTGAACATTATTGATGCCTTTAGTAATGCGGTTGTGGCCTATAATCCTCATGGATTGGAACAGGTATTCCATCATAATGTGAAGCAGTTTTATCGGCTTTAATCACCTCTCCCTGGCCCTCTCCTGAATGGAGAGGGAAATTGAAAAAAGCGGATTAAGAATCATGACTTGTTTTGTGGCTTTCCATACTGGTCCGCCATGACTTCTACCAGCTGATCCAGTTTAATGTATTTCTTGATGACAGCGTCTACATCGGCTTTGCTGAGTTTTGCAAAAGCCTGATCACGTTTTTCACGGTACAGTAAGTCGCGGTTATGTTCCAGTTGTGGCATAAGCATTGCGTGAATATTGCGCTCATCTTCCAAAGCAGTTACCCGTTTTTTCAAAATATTGGCTTTGGCTGCTTCCAGCTCCTGTTCAGTCACCCCTTTAGTGAGTAAATCATTCAGCACTTTATGCACAGCTTGTGATACTTGCGCCGACTTCGCTGCCGTATAATTGGCTTCTATGCTGAGTGCCCCTGAATCAATCCATTCATCCAGATCCAGATTGCTGCCAAAACCGTACACCAGGGCATTTTTCTCACGGAGTTCCTGGGCTAAACGTGAAGACAGTTGCGAATCGCCCATAATATAGCCCAACACTATGAGTGCTGGTGCATCGGCATGATTCGAACCCACTGGCAAGGTCAAAATGGCCTGATAATTCCCAAATTCACGTTGCTCCGATAAGGCATGAATTTTTTGTGCCTGATATGCCTGATAATCAGCACTTAGACGCTGATAAGGCAATTGCGCTTTCCATCCTGAAAATTCTTTTTGCAGCAGTTTTAGCATGGGCTGAGCCTGATAATCACCCGTAATGGCAATTTGCGCATGATGACTGACAAAAAAATCTTGATATAACTTTTTCACTTGCTCAACCGTTGCCGCTTGAAGCTGCTGTTTGGACAGGTTCGGTTCAAAATGGTAACGTAAATCCCCTGGCTGATAGGTTTCCAATAAACGGGTCATCGTCAATGCGGCAACCGTTTCAGGTTCCGTATATGGACGATCCAGACTCGACAAGCTCTGTGATTTAATCAGGTCAAACTGCGATTGTTCAAACTTCGGTGTTTTCAGAACATCAAGCATAAATTTGAAATAATCGTCAAATTTGTCTTTTTTCGCCACAATCTGAATGGTAATGCTATTTGCAGATGCAGTAGCCGTTGCGCCACCACCGGCCTCAATCGACTTGTCGGCAATATCCTGCAAGCTGTATTGATCTGAGCCGCGCAGCAGTAAATAGGCCATCAAATCCAGCACTTCACCTTTATTAAACAAAGATTTGTTCGTACCAAAGTCCACAGAAATGGTGGCATAGGTTTTATCATCACGGGTTGAGGTCGGATATAAAGCGTATGCAATACCGTTTTTCAACTTTCCGCGCTGGATTTTCTTTTCAGTATCTACCAAATACTGCTTCGAGCTTTTGACGTATTCCGCAACCTCCTGCTTATACACCCTGCTGTCTTTAAGCGGTTCTTCTTGCACACTGGCCTGATCTAAGGTTTTAGGCTGCTCGGCGGCCTGTTGTTGTAATGCTTTTTTCTGATCTTCCGGGGTCGGTTTAATATCTCCAGAAATGCGATGTTCTGGTACTAAAAACCGGGTCAGGGTTTGATTGACATCGTTCAGCTTAAGCTGCTTTACATTATTCAAATCGCTAAAGTACTGCGCCCAGTCTCCCTGATACGCCACATAATAATCACTTAATCTTCCACCCAAGGCGGCAGCATTGCTGAGCACGCTGTCTGCCTGATTCTGAATCAGGTTTTTTACCCGGTTCAGTTCGGTCTCATTAAATGGCTGACTCTTTTCCACCCCTGCCACCAGTTCGGATTGCACTCTTTTTTCATCATGATTCGGGGCATAAATGGCGCCCATAAACACCAGATTAAAGTCCTGATCCAGCCAGGTGGTGGATTGAACGCCGGTACTTAAACCGGTTTCCACCATACTTTGATAAAGATGCCCACTCGGCTGCATGGTATATAAATAAGGTGTCAGTGCCAAAGCAGACTTGATCTTTTCATTTTTGCCATTCAGGTAAATATTGAATTTAGCCAGATCACTGCCCTTTTCCACGGCAAAATTTCTTTGCTGAATTTTGGCCGAATCCAGCACAGGAACCTTGGTCTGTGCTGGAACCTGGCGAGCTGCTATAGGGCTAAACTGTTGATCAATCTGTTTTAACACAGCGGCTTTATCAAACTTACCGGAAATGATCATCACCGCATTATTCGGTGCATACCAAGTTCGATAAAATTTATTCAGCTCATCCATTTTGATGGACTGCAATTCTTTTAAATCGCCAATCGGCAAACGTCCCAGATACTGGTTACCATAAGCCGATTTCCACATCTGGTCCATCATCACTGCAAAAGGCTGATCCATACGAACTTCACGTTCGCGTTTCACAATGGCAATTTCAGAAGGCACAAACTTTTCCTGCAGCACCAGCTTGTCCATACGTTCAGCTTCAAGATGAATCACTTGATTAATCGCATTCTGTTCAGGACGAATAATATTAGTATATTTAGTGGAATAATAATCGGTACTGGCATTGGTCATTAAGGTGTATTGATCCAGGCGGCGCTGAAATTCTTCACCCTTGATATTCTGTGTTCCCTTAAATGCCAGATGTTCGAGCAAATGCGCCAGACCGCCTTTGCCCTGCGGATCATTGAGCGAACCAGTCAGATAGACGGTGTTCATAAACACTTTATTTTCTTTATCGTTTTGCGCCAGCACCACACGAAAACCATTGTCTAATGTATATTCTTCAATCTTCTGCTCAGATTTAACCAAAATCGGTTGTGCCCAGGCAGTTGCACTAAAACCAACAAATAATAATGAGATAGTAAGTTGTTTGAACCGCATGAGCATAATTATTCCAATTTATTCAGTCATATGAATTTTTAAGCATCACATCTTAGAAAATGATCATGATGTTGAGTAGTCACTTTTTGCAAGCATTGCCGTTTATTTCAACAGCTTTGTCGTTCATTTATATCCATATTTTACAGATGTAGCTCTGCCTGCATATATAATTTTGCATAACCCGAAATTTCAATCCGTTCATTTTCAAGCAATTCACAATATAATTTTCCCCCACGCGCGGATGCCTGATAAGCCAGAATGTCTTTTTTGCCCAGTTTCTCCGCCCAAAGCGGTGCAATCGCGGTATGAATTGAACCGGTAACCGGATCTTCCTGAATGCCATTCGCGGGAGCAAAATAGCGCGATATACAATCATAGGGCGCAGCAGCCTGAGCAGTAATGGCCAGATCCAGGACACACTTGGGTTGGGTTTGCCCAGCTTGATGGAGTGTCCATTGTTTGAATAATTCCAGATTGGGCTTTTCATCCCGTACATCTTCCGGATTTGCATATTCCATAATGTAGGCTTGATGATTTAAATAAACATTTTTAAATGGCTTGCTTAAAATTTGCTTTAAAATTTCAGGATAATCGGTAATTTTTTTTGCACGGCGAATCGGAAAATTCATCTTGATTTTGCCATCAGCCTCCTGGCTTACCACAAAAATGCCGAGCTCTTTAACATGAAACCGAAGGGTTTTTGCAGCAGTATAATCTTTAAAGAGTACAAAACTGCTGGCTAGCGTTGCATGGCCACAAAAGTTCACTTCTGTGGTTGGGGTAAACCAGCGGATTTCATAGTTTTCTGCATCAAGCATTTTTACAAAAGCAGTTTCTGCCAGATTATTTTCCAGGGCGATATTTTGCATCAAAGCTTCATCCAGCCACTGTTCAGTCACAATCACTGCCGCAGCATTCCCTTTAAACAGTTCCGTAGTAAAGGCATCCACCTGATACATTTTCATCTTGCTTACTTCCAATAATTTAATCTCTGTTGCACTTCATTTGATAATTTAAAAAAACAAAAAGCCGATCTAGAAAGACTGTTTTTATATCCAACTACAGATCAGCAACGTTATGTATAAATACTGGCCTATTAATTGCGATTTTCCCCTGGAAAAAACCTGGCTTTAAGGCTAGCTTATTCATATCTATATCATTGATTTCTATCTCATGAATTTTCAAGTCCATATGATTGATGTGAAAAATCAATTACAGAACTATATCTGGTTATTAGAACATATCCCAAGCAAAGAAGTAGTTGCAGTGGACCCCACTGAAGCCCATCTGGTCGAAGAGTTTTGTACAGCGAACGGTTTAACGCTGGCTCAGATCTGGCTGACGCACTGGCATAAAGACCATATTGGCGGTGTACCGGAGCTTTTACAAAATCGTCATATCCCCGTTTATGGTCCCCGGGAAGAATTAAGCAAAGTTCCTTTTATCACTCATCCCCTGCAACATGAAGATCATCTTAATTTTCATGATTTAAATATTGAGATTATTGCTGTACCTGGACATACGCTGGGTCATATCGTTTATTTTATTGATGCGCTGGATGTGCTTTTCTGTGGCGATACGCTGTTTGCCATGGGTTGTGGCCGCGTGTTTGAAGGCACCTATGAGCAGATGTACCATTCGCTCAATCGCCTGGCTGCTTTGCCTGCACGCACCAAAGTCTACTGCACCCATGAATATACGCTGGCCAATGCCAAGTTTGCGTTACATGTCGAACCTGACAATCTGGCAATTCAGCAGCGCTTCGAACAGGTGGAAGCACTGCGTATGCTCGGTCAAAGCACCTTGCCAAGTAGCATTGAACTGGAACTGCAAACCAATCCCTTTTTAAGGGTGGAAAGCGTGGAAGAATTTCGGAACATACGCCAGTTAAAAGATAACTTTTAACTGATTTTATGTTAATTACGGCAGGTTTATAAAATTTGATGGGTTTCGGTATAAGCATCCAGCTCATTTTGCGTCACCACTTGGGTGACCTGCATGTCGTCAACACGAACTAACAGTAAACCGCCCAAAGCGGGTTGATAACGACGGGAGCTGCCAAAAGGCGTATAGGACACTTTGGATTGTTCTGCAAAAAATAGCCAATCCTCATGGCCCAGCATGACAGCAACAGGTACCAAGCCTTGTTGCTGCATGTGCTGAATTTGCTTGAGTACGTTCTGTTCAATGGTTTCTGTGATCATTGCAATCCAGTCTTCATCTTAATCAACATTTTACACCGACCAGAATTCAAAAAATTCCTCGGTACGGCAGTCTATACTTTATCTGTTTTTTAAATCCGAAGCAGCGTCATTTTTTGATGGCTATTGCATGGAGCATTGAGTGAATAGATCATTAACCGAGAGAGATGCTCACTTCACTTCGCTATCGAAATATCCCCAAAACAACTCCAAGATAAGAACATATCTGCAACACCGAAAATTGTGTTTAAATATTTCCATTTCAATAAATCAAAAACACCCAGATTAAAATAAATAAAAATCAATAATATATAAAATTATTTCTTTCAATACCCGATGATTTTCCATCCAAAATTCACTTATTATTTATGCATTTCCTGCATAAAAAAAATACAAAATATTTATTTTATAAAAAACCTGTTCAAGCTACCCTTTAAAAAAATACCTGCATCCCTATTAATTATTTAATTGCAGTCAGTATCTAATATACACAAGGAGTTTTTTCGTGAAGAAAGTTGTTAAGGCAAAAAATTTAATTGCATTTCGTATCTGGTTAGAAAAATTGGGCTATTCAGTAAAATCATTGACTGATAATCGTGGGTTTACCTTTAGCTTCAAAAAAGAATATGGTCTGGTCACATGTGATTTAGCAGGTAATGCGCTTGCCATGCAACTTGGTGAAGAATTCGAAGATCATTTAAAAGCTTAAAAGAGTATCGGTCATTTTGGATTAGGAAAAAACAATAATAATTTTAAATCTATTTTTAAAAGCCCATTTTTTGGGCTTTTTATTTATGTTCACTTTTTACAGGCAATAAAAAAAGCAAGGTCTATTTACCTTGCTTTAATATGGTGGGGATAGAGAGACTCGAACTCTCACGCCCAGAGGGCGCTGCGACCTGAACACAGTGCGTCTACCAATTCCGCCATATCCCCATCAGGACCAGCTTAGTGCTGGATTTTTCTTACAACAAAAAAGCAAGGTAGCTTACCTTGCCTTAATATGATGGTGGGGACGGAGAGACTCGAACTCTCACACCTTGCGGCGCTGGAACCTAAATCCAGTGCGTCTACCAATTTCGCCACGTCCCCATCAGGGTACCAACTTGATGTTGGATTTTTTAAAGCTTGGCAGAGGATCAAGGATTCGAACCTTGACGAACGGTTTTGGAGACCGTCATGCTACCATTACACCAATCCTCTATAACCTAATTATCAAACTATGCTGATAGTTAAGTGGTGGGGACGGAGAGACTCGAACTCTCACACCTTGCGGCGCTGGAACCTAAATCCAGTGCGTCTACCAATTTCGCCACGTCCCCAATGGCTGTGTATATTATAGAGATAGATTCCTCATGACAAGACCTTTTTATGAAAAATCCACTTGTTTGTTTAAATAAAAAACAAAAAACGTTTTTCTGTATTTTTCTTAAACAATTTCAGTAAGTAAGGCCTGTTTTATGGTGTAAATATCAGTAAATCGCTGTTCTTTTTGCTTCGCCAGCATTCCACGCAAATAGCGTTCAAACGGCAAAAAATGTTGTGGCAGTTCAATCGTTAACTGCTGACAATGTAAATAAGCCCAGTCCCGGTAATTTTTTGCCCTCAAACGCTGCCCGTTGAGCCATTCATAAAGAATAATGCCGAGAGCATAAATATCGGTTTGTACGGTTTTATCGGCACCCTGAAAAAGTTCGGGTGCCATATAGCGCGGTGTGGCAGTCAGACTTTTCAGAGGGTGGACTGCATTGATTTTCTGTACCTGCTCAAAATCGATTAAACATGCACGGTTTTGATATTCAACCAAGTGCTCGCGTTTTAAATCGCCATGAATCCAACCGAGCTGATGCAACTGCTCCACGGCATCCAGCAGCTTTATGAAAGTCTGTTTGATCTGCTGCAGTGACATCCCGGCACAATCATCCAGCAATAAGTCTGCATCGCTTAGAATCAGTGCTGCACTGCCCGACACGCTTGATTCAGCCAGGTTTTTAAAATGAGAAATGATTTGAAACGGCAATAAAAAATCAGGCACGCTGTTGGAAGAACTGGCTTGAGCTGAAAATTGCTGATAAAAAACCAGTTCATTCCAGAACCCGGCTTCAACGCTTGGATGGCTATTCAAGCTTTGGGTTTTTAGCCAATAGCGTTGCTGCTGATATTCAAAGGTATATAAACAACGCCCAAAAGTTAAACTTTTGGGCTTGGTCTTTAACATTAAATGGATGTTAGAAAAATCCACATCTTTAAACTGCAATAAATTCTGCGGTTTTTTTCTCTGGATCATGCTGATAACTTAAAAGTTCTAAACAGTGCTGGATGGTTTTACCTACACGGGCATGGGTTTCAATCGAGGATATTTTCGGCCAGGTTGCCCGCTCACCTTCTCTTTGCAATAACTTGAATAAATATGGCCGTGGATTCTGAAACATATAGGTATAATGGCGTAAACTATAATCCCCCACAATATTCAAATCACCATAATAACCCTGATCAATCACCCCATAGCCATGATCGAGCAAACGGCGTACAGGCGGAAACATGCCAACCCGACCGCGGGCAAAATCCATAATTCCTTTGGTAATGACTTTACCCTGCCGACGAACAATCCGTTCTGGCCAACTCATCATATCTTGACGGTAGCGCTCTACATCACTTTGCATGAATGGCACAATATGCGGATTCACCTGACTGGCAATGGTGTAATTTAAATTATACAGTCGCGCCATTTTTTCTTGCGGGAAATCACTTCTTACACTGCCGTCCACCCAACGGGTATTGGACATATAAGGGGTCAATTTACCATCATAACGCTTACTGGTGAGCTTAACCGGTGGAAACAGGATAGGCACAGCACAGGAGGCCAACACCGCACTCCAGACCAGTAAATCTGGCGAAGTATAAGTATTCATAATGCGGGCTTGTTGTGAGGTATCATAAGGTGCTACAGCGACATTAATATGTAAGCCGGAAGTTTTAAAGGCTTCTTCAAAAGTCACATCACCCAAATTTTCAATCAGGAATTTTTTCAGATATTTGACATCTGCAAAACCGCCATTACCTTTTAAAATGTCGCCAAGTTTTCGAAAATGAAAAGCTTCCGTAAAAAAGTTTTCACCGTTTAAAAGACTGGTAATATCTGAAGGTTTTGAGGTACCCAGCATGGTGGTCATGATTGCCCCGGCACTCGAACCGGATAACACCTTAGGCATTAAATCCTGTTCCAGCAGTGCTTTACATACACCAGTATGAAACAGTCCTAAAGTTGCCCCACCAGAAAACATGATTGCAGGCTGCCCATAAGCCTTTTTACACTGCTGAAAGAACTCTAATTTTTTTTCCATAGACAAGCAAATACAGCTGCTCGAAGCAATGTAAGCCAGACTTTCACTGACTTCTTCCACATAATCTTCAATGATTTTTTTAGTCCCCACATAAGTGGCATTAAAAAGCATGGGATGTGCAATATTCGCGATATCGTAGCTTAGCCCTTCACGTAATATATACATGAGATCGTGAGTACGTTTTTGAAAACGGTAGCGTTTTAACCTGTTTAACCGCTCAGAAATAATTTCCGCATCAAAATAAGGTGAACAGTTATCAAATTTCCATTCTTGAGCGCCAGATTCTTCATCTATTTTTAGGGCGATGCTCTTCCATTCTTCATATGTTTCAGCCGAGGCGAGCTGACTTTTTAATTTTTTTATACGATACGCTTGATGTGGATTAATATTTGTCGCGAAATTATTAAATAACATATTTATCCCTCAAACACTTTCATTATTATTTCCTGTCCCAGATCGGGTATCAAACATCATATTCGCACAATCCACAAATGATGAATCAATCATGATACCCCCTATTCAATTGGCAAACTATGACTATTTGATATACAGTTCCCATATAAAATGACCTTTTTTCACTTTATCCGTATAAGCTGAACCATCATGGCAACAATTGATTTACCTGACAATATCTTACAAGTTCTTTCTACTGTACTCCAACAGCTACAGCAAAACCTCCCTGAACTGAAACAAGAAACCAACTTTGAAGCTTCGGCTTATAAGTGGCAAAATCAACAATTAAAGGCCATTCAGCAGCCCAAAAAAATCTATTTGGACGATTTAAAGGGTATAGAAAAACAAAAAGAAAAAGTAATTCAAAATACCCGGCAATTTTTAAAAGGCTTGCCTGCCAACGATGTGCTACTGACTGGCTCACGCGGTACAGGAAAATCATCCATTGTACGTGCACTGTTAACCGAGTATGAATCGGAAGGCCTGCGTTTAATTGAAATTGAACGTGATGATTTGGCCGATCTGCCGATGATTCAGAAATTGATTGAAAATCGCCCGGAAAAATTTATTGTCTACTGTGATGACCTGGCTTTTAACGCAGAAGATGAAAACTATCGCAGTTTAAAAAGTGTCCTGGATGGTTCATTACAATCTGGTTCAAGCAATTTTATTATTTATGCCACCAGCAACCGCCGTCATTTATTGCCTGAATTTATGCATGAAAACACGCCCGTAACGCGTATGGATGTACCGCAATATACGGAGCTGCACCCGCAAGAAGCCATTGAAGAAAAAATTTCACTGTCTGACCGTTTCGGCATGTGGCTGTCTTTTTATCCCATGGATCAAAATTTGTATCTGGAGATCGTGCAGCACTATTTAGCCAAAGCCGGCATGTCCATGACAGATGAAGTACGCGCCGAAGCCTTAAGATGGTGTCAGGCACGTGGACAGCGTTCAGGGCGTGCAGCGTATCAGTTTTCGAAGCACTGGATTGGTTCTCAGCAGTTAAAAGCCCTTTAAAAACAGAGTGATTAAGCTAGTATAAAAAGCTCCGTCATAGCGAAGCTTTTTATATTTGAGCTTATTTCTTGTCGTTCCATAATGGTTAACCAGAGCAGATCGGAAATTTCGCTACCATTACAATAAAAAGTCGCCTTAAGTATCTCCGGCTGAAAAATAGATGATGACTTTCTCATGGAATTAAAGATGAAAAATCATCACAAAAAAACGATATCCCTACACGGGCTTCCAGAGGTTTCTTAAAAAACTTTGGCGCTGTTCCTGACGATAAAAAAGCTTAAGCGGCCCGCATGGACGTGCTGAATTACCGTATAGTCCAGAAAATCAAGAAAAGGCTGCCGCTGCGCAAAGTTTCAAGCAAAATAAACAGAGGCCAAGACACATCGCAAGTATCTTGAATTAAAAGACCAATTTAATCAGCTTATTAAGAAAAACAGTTCAAAGTCATCCTAACCAATTTTATGCTTCAGACTTGAGTTGCCGTTTATGCTCAAACATTCTTCTATCTGCTTCAGCAGCTGCTTTAAACAGTCCTTGAGCAGGATGACGCATGGCCACACCAATCGCCGCAGCAATTTTTTCCTGCTTCAAGGCTTGCATAAGGCGACTCAAGAGTACTTCTGCTCCTGCCTCATCATTTTCTAAACTTAAAATCACAAATTCATCACCACCTAACCGCGCCACAATATCATTACTGCGTGCGGTATTTCTGAGCACATTCGCCGTTTGTTGGATCAGCTCATCGCCCCGATCATGTCCCAAACTATCGTTTACTTTTTTAAGATCATTCAAGTCAATAAAAAAAACGGCTGCCGGATGTCCATAACGCTTACAGCGTTCTTCCTCTGTAGTAACCAATTTTTCCCAGGCCCGGCGGTTGTATAAGCCCGTCAATCCATCTCTTAGAGCTTCAGCTTCTAAACGCTCATGCTGACGGATTTGTTCATTTTGGCGCAGTTCAGCTTGAAGGATATTACTTAATAAATTACCGAATAATTCGACTAATTCCACCTCCTGCATAATTGCATCAGATTTGATTTGCGGATCAATGGCACAAAGGGTACCGAACAAGCTGCCGTCTTCATGGATGAGCGGTTGACCGATATAAGACTTAATATTGACTTGCTGGTTAATCGGTGCAGTCGCATATAATGGAATGTCTTCTGAACGCGGAGCAATTTTAGGACCTTTACCGGCAATCATGTGAAAGCAAAATGAATCCGCCCACTGAAATACCTGTCCGGGCTGAACATCATAACCATGGTCTTCGCTTTGCAGCACAATCCAGTCTTTACCTTCTACCCGGGTAATCATCCACAAGTTAAATCCGAAGCGTGAATGGAGAAACTTTAAAACCGCTTGCCCCGCCTCTTGAAAACTTCTGAAATTTATATGGTCCATATGAACAAACCTATGATGATGATCATAAAATAAATATTTTTTTGATTTACTTTAAAATATATTTTAATTGAGCAAAACCGATTCTAAATATAAACGCGCATATATCAAATTATATTTTGCTGCAACCGCTTCAGCTGATTATTAAAAAAGAGACGCTAAGCACCTCTTTTTTAATTCTTTAATATTTAAGCTTCGCTTGGATTGGTCAATTCCGTCATTGGCCAGCGTGGCGTCGTCGTCACAGACAAACCATCATGCTGACCTGCTTTTAAGCGCTGATAACCGGCAAAAGCAATCATGGCACCATTATCGGTACATAAAGCCGGTTCTGCATAATAAACTTGGGCTTTAATTTTAGCCAAATCTGCTTCCAGACGCTCACGTAAACGTTTGTTGGCACTTACCCCGCCGGCAATGACCAAACGCTTTAACCCAGTCTGCTTCAAGGTTTTTACCGATTTTTTAACCAGTGTATCTACCAGTGCTTCCTGGAAGGATGCAGCGATATCCGCCTCACGGTTCTGACCTTCCACTTTTTTCAGCTGAATCGAAACAGCAGTTTTTAAACCGCTAAATGAAAAATCCAGACCTTGATGCAGCATCGGACGTGGAAAATCAAAAGCTGTGGCATCACCCTGCTCTGCAAGACGTGAAATATTCGGACCACCCGGATAAGGCAAGCCCATCATCTTCGCGACTTTATCAAAAGCTTCACCGGCAGCATCGTCGATCGATTCACCCAGCAATTCATACTGACCGATGCCGTGCGCTGCCATGAGCTGGGTATGCCCACCAGAGACCAATAAAGCGACAAACGGAAACTCTGGCGGCGTTTTAGACAATAAGGGCGCCAACATATGACCTTCCATATGGTGCACACCAATGGCCGGTTTATTCAGTGCAAATGCCAGGGTACGCCCAAACAATGCACCAGTCATGAGGGCTCCCATCAAGCCGGGACCACGTGTATAGGCGACTGCATCAATGTCTGATTTTTTAATCTTGCTTTGTTCAAGCAACTGATTGATTAAAGGAATGAGCTTGCGCACATGATCACGTGAAGCCAGTTCCGGGACTACGCCCCCATATTCGGCATGCAGTTTAATCTGACTATATAACACCTGTCCTATTAAGCCGACTTCACTGTCATAGAGTGCTAACCCGGTTTCATCACAAGAAGTTTCCAAGCCCAGAACGATCATTAAACTGCCTTTTACCCGTATCTAAATATTGCTAAAGCTATTATAGACTTGTGATATGAGATGTAAATGAGTAAAATACTGTCCTTCACTTGTGATCTAAGGCAATCGTGCTATAGATCTTATCCATAACTTAATGAGGATTCTTCATGCCACAAGTTAAATTGAAAGAAGGCGAACCAGTAGACGTAGCTATCCGTCGTTTCAAACGTTCATGCGAAAAAGCAGGTGTTTTAGCTGACGTTCGTAAACGTGAATTCTACGAAAAACCAACTCAAGAACGTAAACGTAAAAAAGCTGCTGCTGTTAAACGTTACCAAAAGAAATTGGCTCGCGAATCAGTTCGTACTACTCGCCTTTACTAAGATTAATTTGTGATTGACTGCTTGGACTAAATAAATGACTACTTTAAAAAACCAAATCACTGAAGTTTTGAAAGCAACAATGCGTGCTAAAGAAATGGATAAGTTGACGGTTATTCGTAGTCTGCAGGCAGCAATTAAGCAAATCGAAGTCGATGAGCGCAAAGAGCTTGACGACGCTCAAGTTCTTGCGGTCATTGAAAAACAAATTAAACAACGTAAAGAATCGGTTAAAGCCTTTGAAGGCGCTGGCCGAGATGATTTAGCTAGTAAAGAGCAAGCCGAAATTGAAGTGTTATCTCAATTTCTACCAGAAGCTATGACTGAGGAAGAGCTTGATTCTATCATTGCGCAGACAATTACTGCACAAGAAGCTACTAGCATGAAAGATATGGGTAAGGTGATGAATTCTCTGCGTCCGCTCATAGCCGGGCGCGCCGATCCTGCACAAGTTTCAGCTAAAATTAAAGCAAAACTGAGCTAATTCCCAACTCCAGAATCATTCTTTAGCGTTGAACTGCCTTTAAGCAAAGACAGTTCAAATATTTCCCCTAATCTCTCATAAACATTTCCGATTATTTCAGATCACACTGAATATTATATTTTCTCAAAATCAGCATTTCTTTTGATGACATCACTTTATTAATGACGTCTTGCCTAGTCATTTGTCTAAATTGACGATCCAAAGCTTCCCTGTTCTGATCTGCCGCCTGATATAACCGATCAATATAACTGCCCACTATTGCACAGTACTGTGTTTGTTGCTGTGGCGTAAAGCTCGTCTGTTGCGCATTTAGACTGCTAAAAAAGTTTCTGCTCTCCTGCTTGTACTGCTCAGAGATTTGATCCACTGCTGCGACATATTGCTCCACGCCTGCAAAAGCCGTATTTAACCCCACATACCCCAATACCAATAAAGCCAATAATATTTTTTTCATAAATCGATTCTGTTCATTATTTAAAATTCACAAGGCATAAAGATTATCACAGGCCTCATCATTTCAGCTGCAGATTTTATTCATCGATATGCAAAAAATCAGGTTTATATTGGATATAGGCTTGCTCGGAAGGTACAGGTAAATGCCCTTGCGTTACCGTTCCCAAACGTAAACGAATAATATCCGGCACATCGACCCGATATGAATAAATCGGACTACCGCATTCCTGACAAAAAACCCGGGCTTTATTCGGAGTATGGAAATATTCTTTTAAAAATTTAATACCGTGGGTAATCTCAAATTCTGATTTCTGTAATGGACTATTCCAGCCAAAGATGGAACCTTGAGCCATTTGACAATCCTTGCAGTAACAGATGATGGTTTTTTCAATTTCACCCTCATAACGATACTTTACTCTTCCACACAAGCATTGACCTTCTAGCATGCGTCACTCCTTATTTTTATTATCATTGCAGCATAATCATATCCGGCTAAATTCTGAGCTGTCGCTCTTTTTGCATTTCCTGAATCCGTGCTTTTAATTTTGCCGCCAGCATCTCATTACCTTTAATCAGGCGCTGGGCATGCAATAAGGATTTAATCGCATTTTCTTCCAATCCTGACCAGTATTCCACTTCTGCCCGGTAACGCAGCACATTCACCGTTCTAAACGGTGACTGCCGGTCTATATTGGCCGCTTGCTGCATCAGGCGCCAGGCCTGAATATCGCGCGGATTTTTATTGATAAAACGCTGAATCAGACTGAATCCCTGTACAGGCTCTTTTTGACGGATATAGACTTCTGCCAGCTTAAAAGCCAAAGCCCGGTTTTCCGGCATGATCCGTGCTGCCGATTGAACAGCCTGATAGGCTTGCTCGGTTTTATTTTGTCCCAAATAAATATCGGTCTGAATTAAAACCAATAAGTTATTTGGACGCTGCTGTGCTTTCGCCTGATTCAAAACCTGCTGTGCCAGAACATAATCGCCCTGTTTTAAATAAAATGCGGACAAAGCCAGCTGGCCGGCAAAATTATTGCGATTTGCCAAAACCTGGAGTTGCTGTTCCGTCGCCTGATTTGAAATGACCCGGCTATACCATTTCAGGATTTCAAAATCTTCATCATGTAAATTTGATTTTATACGCGGAAATTGATTGGCCCTTAAACGTGCCTCACTCATCCGCTCGGTGCTGAGTGGATGGGTGAGCCAGAAATCAGGCAGAAAACTGACTTTACTGGTTGCCCGGTCCATCACTTCAAAAAAATCCGCCATACTTTGCGGATTATAGCCTGCGCTATACATATACTGCATGCCAATCCGGTCCGCTTCACGCTCCTGATTACGGCTATAATTCAGCTGTTTATCCATCATCGCTGCCTGAGAACCCAACATCACTGCAGTTCCGGCATCGCCATCCGCTTGAGAAGCAATCAGCGCACCGACCAGCAATCCCGCCAAGGTTAACAGGCCCTGCCCCTTAAAAGCTTCCTGTGAACGACTGTAATGACGTTGTGACACATGCGCCACTTCATGCGCCATCACTCCAGCGACTTCATCCATATTTCGGGCAGATATCACCATTCCCGTGTTGATGGCAAATAACCCACCCGGAACAGCAAAAGCATTGATTTGCGGATCATTGATAATCACCAGACCTATGGGCTGACCCAGCTGGGTCTGGCTTAAAATATGTGAAAATACACTCCCCAACTGATCTTCCAGCCATGGATTCTGCAAAACGGGCATTTGATGCTGTACTTCACGAAAGACTTTTTCACCAATCATTCTTTCTTTTTGCTGGTCAATCAGACCAACCCCACTGCCAATTTCAGGAACATTCAATTGCGGCGTTGAATTGAAATTTGCACTGTGCGTTAATGCCATGGCTGAAATCAAAGTGATGTTGCAAGCCCATAAAAACCGTTTCAATGTGATGTACTCAAACTGCTTTTTTTCAATTTATCCGAATATAACATTGAAAATTGGAGCAATTTGCAATGAAGTGTTATCAAATTTTAAGAAAAGGCAGGATTCACCAAATAAGGAGGTGTACGTCCTTCCAGGGCCTCAACCAGGTTACGATAAGCCAGTTCAGCCATTTTTTTACGCGTTTCCGCAGTCGCAGAACCCACATGTGGCATAGTCACCACATTTTCCAGAGCAAAAAGTTCTGATGCCTGTAAAGGTTCTTTGGCATAGACATCCAGTCCGGCAGCAAAAATTTTACCTGCTTTGAGCGTATCAATCATTGCCTGCTCATCCACCACGGAACCACGGGCAATATTGACAAAAACTGCATGTGGCTGCATTTGATCGAACTCGTGCTGCCCAATCAGAGCTTGGGATTCTGCATTTAAATCCACAGCGACCACCACAAAATCAGACTGTTTCAACAACTCATTCAAGGCACAGTAGCGGGCGTTTAAGGGCTGTGCCAGTTCCAGTTTTTCACGGCGGTTATGGTAAAGAATGTTCATGTTAAAACCATAAAAACCACGCCGTGCAATCGCAGCGCCGATATTGCCCAAACCGATGATGCCGAGCGTTTTACCAAAAATATCCTGCCCGAATTGTGCCGTCCCCACAGTGCGTTGCCAATTGCCCTGCTTGGTCCATTGATCCAGGGCAGGAACTTTACGTGCTGCGCTCATCAGCAGGCTAAAAGCTAAATCGGCCGTGGTTTCGGTTAATACATGCGGGGTATTGGATAACCAGATTTTTTGCTGGTTTAAATAGGCCAGATCATAATTGTCATAACCCACACTGACACTGGAAATAATTTTAAGCTGTTGTGCTGTCGCCAAATTATCTGCATTGAGCAAACGCCCTGCACCAATCATTGCATCGGCATCTTTCACCTGGTCACGTATCTGTTCATTCACATCACCCTGTTTCGGGTTGATGATGACCACCTGATATTGTTGTTGTAATCGCTGAAGGATATCCCGATCTAACTGGCTAAAAACCACGACTTTCTTGTTCATGTTCCATCCGTGTTGTGAGGCGATTTTTGCATAAACTGCCACAGGCGTTTTTTTAACAGGGGCTGATCCAGCATTTCCTGCAAACCCGCCAGATTGATGCTTTTTGAATGTTTAAAATAAGCACATTGTCCGAGAAAAATAATGTTTTTATCTGCACTGATTGCGTCTAAAAAGCCTTGCACATAACTTTCCGCGCCATGACCATCCTGAAAGCTCATTAAAGGAAATGGCCACTGCAATTCATAATATTCAGCCAGCACCGCATGCTGGATATTATTCCAAAGCTGCTGCTGCTCGGCGGTGATTTCGGTTGCATCAATCACAATGACACAATGCGACAAACTCAAGGCCTGCAACTGGAACGCTGCTATTTGTAGTGCTGCACGCTCTGCAATCACTTCAGCAACAAATTCAGCTTTTTCTACACTTGCTGTAACTGGAGCATTCAACGGCTCGACATGTTCAAATGCTTGATTTTGATTTTCTTGAAGCTCTAATGGCAATACAGCTGGCGTTTTTTCCAGCACAATTTCAGTCTGATATTCAGCTGCAGCCTGATCTCGCCACAGCGATGAAGATGGCATTTTTTGACATGCAACATCCCGAGGAATCCAGATATCGATCCCCAATGTTGCCAATATGTCACGCTGATGCCCGATCATCTTTTTTCATCACCAATTGAATACTGGGTATTCTAACGAGATTACTGATTTTTTGCTGTGCTTTTATTGAATCATCACCCATTTTATCGCAGCTTGTTCAGACAATCATTAAACTGTTTTTCTTCTGCATCAACTCGACAATTTCATCGGTTTCAAAACCAAAACGCCAATACAGCAGCTGCAGAACATCAAGCTCGTCCTGGGTAATAATCCGGTCATTCCACAAACATAACTCGGCAACCCCTAAAATACTTAAACGGTCACGAAGCAGCAAACCTGCAATATCATTTAATATTTCTGCCAGATCAATCGGCTCATCCGAAATTTCGGCATACATTTCCAGTTCCTGTACCGTCAATACCCGGTGGAGAATTTTTTTCCGCACATCGAGCTGATTCTGGCTATTAATCTGTTGTACATGCAACAAAGCATCAATCAGGCGTACGATCTGCGGCTTGACATCTTCCAGTGAAGTCGGGGTATGCAATGGCAGCAGATTTAATTCAAATTTCACACACTCCAGCAATAAAGCATCCAGCAGACCAATTTCCCCATCTTCCTGAATAATTCGCGCCAGTTTCATTAAAAACTGGCGTGCAATGGTCGCAGGCATCGTGCCGATATTTTTACAGGCTTCGTAAAAGATGGAGATATGCACCCGACCATCCAGATGCAGCAATGAATCGACAATGGCGCGACTGACTTCTGCCTCGGCAGGAATAAATTCACGGTATTGGCGAATCATTAAAATCGCCACCATCACCTCGCGTGAACCGGTTGCAGTCTGCAATGCCCGCTGGATCAGTTCAGGACGTTGCATGTTGTCGCGAATTTCTGGTTTTAAGGGCTTGATGGCATCATTAATCGCAAAACTGATTGGTGATAAACGCAGCAATGGCAACGGCTGTGGTGAACTCCACGGCGTATAGACTTCACTGTTCAGCTCATCAAGCGAACGAAACAGACTGAATAGTGGCTGATTACGCAATTTTTTTAAATTTTCAAGCTGCAAATCCTGCACCAGACCAGGGTTCAATTCATAAATACGCTGTTCGATGCTGGGATGAATATTCATCCAGTTTTGTGGACTTAAAGAGTTGGCAAAACACATGTGCGAAATGGATTCGGCATATTCACTGTGAATTTGCGAACCTGAATGATGGACATAAATTCTGAGTAAAGTTTGCACATTGGCATCGTTTTGAATCAGGCGCCTGGTTTTCTGGTCATTTTTAAAGGTCCGGCTACCCAGCGAAATATATTTAATCAGACGGGTAATCAACACCCCCAGGCTTCCAATCAGCCAGATTATTCCTCCCAGGGCCACGAAAGAAGTGGCAAATTTATGTGTATGTGCCTGACCATGCTTGGTAAAACCCAGTTTGGCAATTTTACTGCCCCACTGGCTTAAAGTGGTCAGACTACTGTAGAGAATTTTTAAGCGTGTGTTTTCAGCGGTTTCACCAGACAGAATTTTATTAAACTCATGACTGAGCAAACCATAAAGTTCCAATTCATCCAGATTCTGTAAAGCGCCCCAAGTCAAAATAATCACAATATCGCGCGGATAAAACCCTGCGGTCAGTGCATTCACGCCAACCTCATCGGGAAGCACATAGATTGCCGGTGCCTCAATTAAAAAAGTATCCGCCAGTTGTTCAGTAATTTTAAGGGCAATGCTTTCTTCAGGAATACTTTCGATAAGACTTAAGCGGCGAGCCCCCATCTGTTTTGCCAGTGAGTGTCCGCCTGAACGAAAGACATAAAACTCATACAATACAGAAATAGCCATTACGCTCAGCAAAAGCACAATCAGATAAGGGCTCAGTACATGCCAGAAGATGGATTGAGTCTGGTCAAAATAGAAAACGTTCAATCCGACAATAGTATTTAAAATAAATAACGAAAGCAGCACCGCAAGCAGACAAATACTTGCAGACCAAACCATATTTTTATTTTTTATGAACAAATAACCCGCACTTTTCAATGTAAATTTCCTGTATTACATTGTATTTATTCACACATCATAAATTAAAAAAGCGGGAATTTCCCGCTTTTCATGGTATGCCAGAAGAATTTATTCTTCTTTCACACCAGTCAAGTCTACTGATGCTGCATCAATATTGACATCAATATAACCATCTTGAGCCTTTTTAGCAGAGTCGTTACGCTTGCTTTCCAGTTCATCCAGATAAGCTTCATCGATACCGCCCGCTACATACACACCATCAAACACCGAACAGTCAAATTCCTGTAATGCCGGTACCTTGTTAGTACGAACTGCACCTTTTAGATCTTCCAGATCCTGGAAAATCAAACGGTCTGCACCAATAATTTCACGGATTTCCTCAACACTGCGGTTCGATGCAATCAGTTCCGCTTTTGCTGGCATATCAATACCGTACACGTTTGGATATTTCACCATCGGTGCAGCCGAAGCAAAGAATACTTTTTTCGCACCCGAATCGCGAGCCATTTGAATGATTTCGTTACAGGTGGTACCACGTACAATCGAGTCATCTACCAGTAAAACGTTTTTGCCTTTGAACTCCAGTTCAACCGGGTTGAGCTTTTGACGTACTGATTTCTCGCGTTGTTTCTGGCCAGGCATAATGAAGGTACGCCCGATATAACGGTTTTTCACAAAGCCTTCACGGAATTTAACACCCAAAGTATTTGCAAGCTCTAAAGCTGAAGTACGTGAAGTATCTGGAATTGGAATCACCACGTCGATGTCGTGCTCATCTCCCCATTCACGGATGATTTTGCTGGCAAGCTTTTCACCCATTTTTAAACGTGCTTTATACACTGAAATGCCGTCAATAATGGCATCTGGACGTGCAAAATACACATATTCAAAGATACAAGGACGATATTCAGGATTAACCGCACATTGCTTGCTAAACAACTCACCCTTCGAGGTAATGAAAATGGCTTCGCCTGGCTCGATATCACGTTCAACCCTAAAGCCTAGAGCGGTAATCGCCACAGACTCGGAAGCAATGATATATTCAGTGCCGTTTTCAGTTTCACGCGAACCATAAATCAGTGGACGAATACCATTTGGATCACGGAAACCCACCAGACCATGTCCGGTAATCATGGCAACCACACCATAAGCACCTTTGCAGCGCTCGTGTACACGTGACACCGCATTAAAGATATCTTCCGGTGTTGGATTCAATTTGCCACTTTTCTGCATTTCATGGGCAAAAACGTTCAACAATACTTCAGAATCCGAATCGGTATTCATATGACGAAGATCTGTTTTAAACAAATCTTCATGAATTTCTTCAGCATTGGTCAAGTTACCGTTATGCGCCAAGGTAATCCCGTAAGGCGAGTTCACGTAAAATGGCTGTGCCTCTGCACTGCTTGAAGAACCCGCTGTCGGATAACGCACATGACCAATACCGTAATTGCCTAGCAGTGCACGCATGTGACGCGTATGGAAGACATCTCGTACCATACCGTTGTCTTTACGCAGGAATAGCCGCCCGTTATGACAGGTTACTATTCCGGCTGCATCCTGACCACGATGCTGTAACATCGTCAATGCATCAAACAACATTTGGTTAACGGGTGACTTACCAGCTATACCAACTACTCCACACATAGCAACCTCGCAAACAAGCTAGGATTAATAAAAAGGATTATTTGTTGATTCGCCTGTACGCACTGCATGTTTCTGCGTTTTTTCAGACGATGTGTCGGAAGATGACGCTGCATCTTCAGACTTGATATGAGAAAGTGCCCCTTGCGCTGCTTCTTTAGAAAGTTCGGTCGCCCAGGGTGCATACGGAATAAGGAGTTGTACAAATTTAGACTGTTTCCAGTGCGGAGAACTTTCCACCCAGGGGCCCAGGCCCTGCATGGTGATGAGTACAATCAATAAACCTTTTAAAGAGCCAAAAGCGCCACCCGCCAAACGGTTTAACGGGCCGAGTTTCAGGCTTTTTAATATCTTGTTGAGTAAGGCAGTAATAATCCAGGTTAAAACCACCATCAGCAATACAATAAATGCAAAAGCTGCTATTTTTTGTACTACCGGATCTCCACTGAGTGAGACCATCGAAGGTGCCAGGATGGTTGCGTATTTTGCACCGACTATGAGTGCAAAAACCCATCCTACCAAGTTCGCAAAGGCTGAAACCAATCCTTGTCGCAAACCGTTGAGCCCTCCAATGAGCAAAATAATCAGTATGAAGATATCCAGCGTATTCATGGCGTGTTTAAAGCATCAATACAGTCTTTAATCAGGGCTGGACCTGTATATATGAGGCCACTATAAATTTGTACAAGGCTGGCACCTGCCTGCTGTTTCGCAACGGCCTGTTCGCCAGACAAAATCCCGCCTACCCCGATCAATGGAATCTGACCTTGTAATACTTTAGCAAAAGCGGCAAGACAAGCGGTACTTTTTTCAAATACAGGAGCGCCAGACAAGCCACCCGCTTCATTGCCATATTTCAGGTTTTCCACCCCTTCACGAGACAAGGTGGTATTGGTCACAATCAAACCATCAATTTTAAACTGGATTAACTGTTTGGCAATGAACTGAATATCTTCATTGGTCAGATCCGGCGCAACTTTCAGCACCAGAGGCACATAATGCTGATGCTCTTCCGCCAGTTCAAGCTGACGCTTTTTCAAGGTTTGCAGCAACTCGGTCAAGGCATCGCCGCTTTGCAGGCTGCGCAAATTTTTGGTATTCGGCGATGAAATATTAACCGTGATATAGGAAGCGTAGTTATATACTTTTTCCAGGCAAATCAGATAATCATCAACGGCATTCTCAACGGGAGTATCGGCATTTTTACCAATATTAATACCCAAAATGCCCTTGAATTTTGCTGCCTTGACATTTTCAATCAGCTTGTCTACCCCGTCATTATTAAAGCCCATACGGTTAATAATGGCCTTGGCTTCAGGCAAGCGGAATAAACGGGGATGCGGATTGCCCGATTGGGGACGTGGTGTAATGGTTCCAATTTCAATAAAACCAAATCCCAGTCCAGCCAGGGCATCAATATAAGCGCCATTTTTGTCTAAACCGGCCGCCAAACCTACCGGATTGGGAAATTCAATTCCCATACAGGTCACAGGTTTAGACGCTACGTTTTGACGCATCATGCCCATGCGATGAGCTGATTTCAATAACGATAGTGTGAGCTCATGTGCACGCTCCGGTGCTAAAGAAAACAACAAAGGGCGGGCAAGAGAATACAACATATCTATAAAAGTCTACTGCTTTTTAAGTCGCCATATTATAGGCATAGCCCGGAGAAAACACCATGCTTAGCAGATCTTTATTTTTACCCTTTATTGCACTGTCGCTGTTAATTTAATCTGTCCCGCCTCGGAAATTAATTCTATTTTCTCAAGACTTAGACCCATCTGCGCCAATTGGGTTAAAAAATTTGCCAAAATGGCATAATTTTCATGTGCCGCGACAATCTGGATTTGCTCGCCTGTTTGTTGGGATGCCACAGACAATCCCTGCTGCTGGGCAACGCGCTGGACTTTATCTGCCGCACTTAACTGCACATCATCTGCAGCTTTCATGGTCACTGCATTGCTTTGCATCCACACGATCATGTCTTTAAAGTCATTGACCCGATTCTGCTGTTTATTCGCAGCGGCATGCATATACCAAAGGGCTGAACCAATAGCCGCAACCAGCACAAAAATCGTGGTAAAGATCACCAGATAACGTTCACGTTGCGACAGCTGATCCAGATAATCCGTGACTCGCTCAATGAATTGGTCAATCGAGTTTTGCAGTTTTTCTGATGTATTCATTATTGTATTTTCACCAATCCAATTGCACCTGCACCATTGGGCTGAATATTGCCTAATTCTGCCTTAAAGCCTTGCTGATTGAGCTGCTGGGTCAAGTTTTGCAAAGCAGTCGCAGAGTTGGCTTTCAATTCCATATTTAAAATAGAAGCATCATAATTGATCCGATTAGCCACAATCTGATTTTGCATCAGTACCGGACCAATCCGGCTCAGTAACTGTAAAGCTTGAGTGTTGGCACTTTTATTCAAGCGTACATGACTTTCAAACTGGCTTTTTAAATTCTGCTCGGTCACACGGCTGCTCTGACCAAACCAGTACTTATACTGATCAATGGCTTGTAATGCAGTCTGATCCGCCACCTTTTTATATTTATACCAGCGTGTTGCGTCATAGCCAAACTGGACCACAACAGCAGCAACCAAGACCGCAGCACAGGCTTTCCAATAGCCCGATATACCCTGACTGTTTTTAGCTTTAGGCAAAATATTAAAAGGATGATGTTGCGCTTTTTTTAATACCGGCACTTCATAATGAAAAGATTCAATCCGTTCATGCGTCACCATGGCTTCAAGGCTTTGCATTTGTTCAGCAGTAAAATTGCTGATTTTATAAGATTGCCCCGGAGTCTGATAATCTAAAAAAAGTGCCAGATCATCTACCGAATTGCCCATAAATTCGCTTTCACGGACCAGCAAGCGTCCTGACAGATTCGCAATGATGGTTTGCCCCACCTCTGGAACCGGTAAAATAAGAAAATCCGGTAATAAGGAAACAACTTTGACCGGGATTAAGTTCAAGGCATGCTGTAAGGTTTCAACAGTGCTATTGGCTACACCTAAAATGATCAATTGATCTGGATGTTGAAAATGATGCAATATTTTCATTGAATCGATGGGCAAAACCACAAATTCTTCTAATAAATATTTGACCCCATCCGCACCCAATTTCTTGTATTGGGGCCTGGATAGACTTTGTTGCAGCATTTGTACATCGCGACTGGGAAAAAATACAATCGCTTCCTGTCCATGATAGCCTTGAATATCTTGAATTAATTGTTCAAGACTAGAGGCCTGAGACCAGCTCTCTCCAGTCGACCATTGCCAAACCCCATTGGCTTCAGGCATCCATAAATACAACATTAATGTTTTTCTGCCGTTTTAATTAATATTTTATGCGTTTGGAATAAAACTTTTTAACTGTGTTGATAAACCAGTTGCAATCACTGCCTGTTCATATATCCGCGCTTCAGCCAGAGCATACGGATGAAAAGGTTCTGCTGTCAACAATGCTGCAATATGCGCCACCACATTCATATGGCACACAACCACAATAGACTCATAAGGAAGCTGTGACAGCCAGTCCACTGCCAATTTTGCATCATCATCCGGCTTAATCTTATTGCATACCAGCACGGGTACATCACGAAAATAATGTTGCAAATGTGCCAGGGTTTCCTGCGCACGCAATAAAGGACTCACCACAAAGGCATCAGGCCGGATGATATCCTTTAAATATTCTGCGGTAAGTTGGGCCTGCGTATGTCCACGCTCGGTCAAAGGACGCTTGTCATCATTGCCATGCACCGCAGGAGCGGCTTCACCATGACGGACTAAGGTAAGTTGCATAAAAATTCCTTATTTTCAAATATGCAGCAATTATAACCAAGCTTTATGAACGCAATAAGATGATTTAAAAATTACACTTCATTATGAGGTAAAACAAACTCCACATCACTACGGTGGCCATTTTTCATGAGTGAAAGTGCAATGCTTAAAGGTGGCGCACCTTCAAAAATCACATCATATAAAGCACTGGTAATTGGCATATACACACCCAATTCTTCCGAACGGCTGCGCACCTGCACAATGGTATTGATCCCTTCCGCAGTTTGACCCAATTCTTGAGTGGCCTGTTCCAGGGTCTTACCTGAACCCAAGGCAAAACCCACCTGATAGTTACGGCTGAGCGGACTATTACAGGTAGCAAACAAGTCACCTACACCAGACAATCCCAGGAATGTCAGCGGGTTTGCACCCAGTTTCACTGCAAAACGGCTCATTTCTGCCAGTGCACGGGTCAGAATCATGCTCTTGGTGTTTTCACCCACCTTATAAGCAGCAGCCATGCCCATGGCAACCGCATAGATATTTTTTAAAGCTCCACCCAGTTCCACACCATGCACATCATCGCTACCAAAAACCCGGAACAATGCACTATGCAGCGCTTGCTGTACGGCATAACGTACCAGTTCAGATTGACTGGCAATCACCGTTCCTGCAGGTTGCCCGGCCATAATTTCCTTGGCCAGATTCGGCCCGGAAAGCACACCATAGGGAACCTGAGGCAATTCTTCACGAATAATATCGCTCATGAAATGGAAAGTTTTCGCCTCAATGCCTTTGGTTAGAGAAATGACGGCCTGCGAGCTGATAAAAGGCTTGATTTGTTTCAGTACATCTCGAAAAGAATGGCTAGGAATAGCCACCAGAATAATGTCACGATTACAGACAGCCGTTTCTAAATCCGATACCGCCTTTAAACCCGGCTCCAAAACAAAATCGGGTAAATAGCGTTTATTGATATGGGTCTGATTAATTTCTGCTGCTGCTGCCTCATCACGAATCCAGATCATGGTGTCACAACCATTGCGTACAGCAGTATTGGCCATTGCCGTACCGAAACTGCCACCACCCAACACGGTTACACGCAAGGCCGTTTTTTGATCAATTGCAACCGGTTCAACAAGATCTGAAAATTTCAACTCTGACATTATTTTTATATCTCAACTTATGATTCAATACAGTTACTTATTCCAATAACTGACATAGTTTTGTGTATCCACTGCTGTACGCGCTGGAATCGCTTTCGCTGCGGTTCCAATATAAATAATTCCAGAAATTAAATCATCTTCTGACAGCCCCAAGATTCGTTTAAACAATGGCGACTCAACCACTGCCCCGCTACGCCACATGGTTGAAAAGCCCTGCACTTGCAAAGACAACAAGAAGTTTTCAATTGCTGCGCCTGAACTTAAGGTCTGTTCAAAATTAGGCACTTTCGGATGGGGCTGAAATTGGGTTAAGGCCAAAACCAGTAATGGTGCACGAAATGGATGATTTTTTACCCGATCCAATTGAACAGGATCAGTTTCACCTAAATCCGCCAAAGCTCTGGAAAGCAACTCCCCAAAAGCTTCACGCTGATCACTCGGAATAACAACAAAACGGGTGGGCTTTAACCGATGATGGTCCGGCGCAGTCAAAGCCGCCTGAAAGGCTTTCTCCAGTTGCTCTGCATTCGGAGCAGGCTCAACCAAATGCCCAATCGACTGACGCTGATGAATATTCTGATGAACCGTATCTACCGCTGAATCCGTCATTGACTTTGATATCTGTTTACTAAAATATTTCACCAAGATTAGCATAATCTTGTTCCGTTACTCTAGAGCGTTAAGTGAATGTCTACTCCACAATGGCCGACTGAACTAAGCTTCAGTCACAGAGAGTTCATATAAAGCTGCATATTTCATACAAGCCCTTCAAAAATCATTCAAAAAATCATGTTCAAATAGCTTAAATTCTCTTTAAAACAATCCAGGGGGAAAAAGATGAAACACGTCTTTGCACTCGCTTCAACAGTTGCCGTTGCTCTCGCCTTAACTGCCTGTGCATCCAATCCGACCACATCTTTAGCGATTCAAAAAGAAAATAATCAATATGAAGTGACGGGAATTGGTAAAAGCAGTTTAATTTCTAAAAATAACGCGATTACTGCAGCAAATAATGCCTGTGGTAAAAAAGCCACCCCTGTCATCGTGAATGAAAAAACTGAATACAACGGTGCCTTAAAAGGGGTAGTCGATGAGCAAACCGGACAAATGATTCAGGCTGCAACCACGGTCCTTGGTACCTTGGCTGGCAAAAGTGGCAGTCTGGCACGCGATGAAGACTATCAAACCGTACTGACCTTCACTTGTCGAGCCAACTAGCATCTAAATAGTGGCCTGTTTCATCTTTCATTGAATAAAGCTGTCTAAAGCCCAAACAAAAAAGCCGCTTATTGAAGCGGCTTTTTGTTTTATCTATTCTTAATGCTGAAATAAATTTCTTAAAACTAGCAATAGCCTTCCAGACGGGTCAAAGGTAATTTCTGGCCAATGGCTTTTTCAATTTCCGGAAGATAGAACGCATCATCTTCAGACAGGAAACTGATACTTACCCCACGCGTTCCCGCACGACCGGTACGACCTATACGATGAACATAGTCATCTGACTGTTCAGGCAAGGTAAAGTTGATCACATGTGAAACGCCGTCCACATGAATACCACGACCTGCAACATCGGTTGCGATCATAATATTATGCTGACCGTTCTTAAACTGATCCAGCATTTTCAGGCGCTTGTCCTGTGCAATTTCACCTGAAAGCATCACCACCTTATAACCGTCTTTTTTCAGGTGATCATAAAGCTTGCGTACCTGGTCACGACGGTTGGCAAAAATCATGACTTTTTCAATCGGCTCATCCCGCAGGATTTCTTGCAACAACTTATATTTATCTGTTTTGGCAACCATATACACGCGCTGTTCTACATCGGCATTGGTTTTCTTTTCCGGCTCAATTTCCACAGTCACCGGTTCGAACAACCACTGTTGCGCCAGATTCAACACATCATAGCTAAAGGTGGCAGAGAACATTAAGGTTTGACGTTGTTCTTTACGTGGAGAAAAACGCACAATACGTTTTACCGATGGAATGAAGCCCATATCCAGCAAACGGTCTGCTTCATCAATCACCAAAAATTCAATCTGGTCCAGCCAGACTTCTTTTTGTTCTACAAAGTCGATTAAACGACCTGGTGTCGCCACAATAATATCGACAAAATTTTTATCCAGCTGGGCTTTCTGCTTATCAAAATCTACCCCACCCAGCAAAGTCACCAGATGCAGGTCGGTAAATTTGGTCAGCTCTTTGGCATCACTTTCAATCTGTAAAGCCAGCTCACGTGTAGGTGCAAGAATCAGCGCACGCGGCTCGCCACGAAAGCGTTGTTCTTTAATCGGATTATTCAGCAAATCATTAATGACACTGACCAGGAAAGCCGCTGTTTTTCCTGTACCGGTTTGTGCACGGCCAATGGCATCATGTCCAGCCAAAGTGAATTTTAAAACCTTTTCCTGAATAGGTGTCATTTCTTTGAAACCTAAAGCATCAATCGCCTGTTTCAGTTTCGGATGTAAATTTAAGGTTTCAAAACCAGATGACATATAAAGGTGCTCTAACTTAATGATCAGGAAAAATAGGAATCTATTATAAACAAAAACGCCCCAAATTACATTGGGGCGTTCTCATGAATAATCAGGCGATTAGTCTAAAGGTTGTACTTCTTCCGCTTGGAAGCCTTTTTGACCTTTAACTACGCTGAATTCAACACGTTGACCATCACGAAGTGAACGGTGGCCGTCACCTTGGATAGCGCGGAAATGAACGAATACGTCGTCGCCGCCGTTACGTTGAATAAAGCCGAAGCCTTTAGTGTCGTTGAACCATTTAACTACGCCTTGTTCACGAGCTGTCATAAGTTAATCCTCATTGTATTTAATTAAAGGACCACCCGGTGTTGCAAACAGCAGAGTAAACAAGGTTTAAAAATAATTATTATTTCTAAGCTTGTAATCATTCTGTATTACTATTAACAAAATCCCGGTTACATCCATTGCAATATTCATTTTAAGGCAGCTGAAATAGCGTCATTAATTTTGAATACGCAACGAGCTTAACACGGGTTTATGACAATTCATACTGTTTTTTTTGATTAATCTTCTTTTTGATTCCGCTTCTTTTTTACTAATTATTTCCTTATTTTAGATAAGTACTTTTATGTTTAAGTTATATAATTTTATTGGGCTTTGGCACCAAATTTGCTAAGATTTAACTAAATTGAATTAGATATTGAATGTGATGAATGATCTGGCCAATTCAGCAGTAATCATTGATGCGATGGGCAAGCCTTGCCCCATGCCCTTATTGATGCTTAAACGAGCGATCAAGAATAAATCAGGCGGCATTTTTTTACTCAAATCTTCAGATCCGCATAGTCAGCAAGATGTAACGCGTTATTGTTCCATGCATCAAATGAACTGCAATATGACCAAAATTTCTGATTTTGAGTATCACTACTTAATTGAATCTTAATTATTTTCAATTAAACTAGAACATTTCAAATGTGCATAAAAAATTACATTTCTCTACCCAAATTTCCTAATTTCAGGGAAATATTGGATTAAGATAAATTTATTAAGATGGTTATGTCATCCAACTCTCAAGGAGAACACATGAGTGACAGCAGCAATCAATTGATGCCCCTGTCATTATCGGCACCAGGGGTAAATCTCGGTGCTTATATTAGTACTGTCAATCAGATTCCTATTTTAACGGCTGAACAAGAAAAAGAGTTGGCCGAACGCTACTTTTACGACCAAGATTTAGATGCTGCGAAAATGCTCGTGATGTCTCATTTACGTTTTGTGGTGCATATTGCCCGCAGTTATGCCGGTTATGGTTTGCCGCAAGGCGACCTGATTCAGGAAGGCAACCTCGGCTTAATGAAAGCCGTGAAACGTTTCGACCCCAATATGGGCGTGCGTTTGGTATCATTTGCCGTACACTGGATTAAAGCTGAAATTCATGAATACGTGATTCGTAACTGGCGTATTGTTAAAATTGCCACCACGAAAGCCCAACGTAAATTATTCTTTAATTTACGCAGCTTAAAAAAGTCCAGTAAAAAACTTACCCTGGACGAAGCACAATCCATTGCCAATGACTTGAATGTCACGCCTGAACAGGTGCTGGAAATGGAAGGCCGCCTGACTGCCTATGATGCTGCTTTTGAAGCACAAGGTGATGATGACGATGAAGGTTCAACTCACGTCGCTCCAGCCTTGTATCTAGAAGACAACCGCTACGATCCGGCACGTTTGGCTGAAGAAGAAGACTACGAAGAACAAAGTACTTCTGCCCTGCATGATGCGATGGATCAACTGGATGACCGTTCACGCAATATTTTACAGCGTCGCTGGCTGGATGATGAAAAATCGACACTGCATGAGCTGGCTGCAGAATATAACGTGTCTGCCGAGCGTATTCGCCAGCTTGAAAAAAATGCCATGGAAAAAATTAAAGTGGCTATGTCATCCAACTAAGTGGTCGAATACATGTAGGGTATTTTGAAAAAAGGGCTGAGTGCTCTTTTTTCATCTTTAGGCTGCGGTAATGTTGCTTTTTGCCTTTCGTGCAAGTGCCAGAATATGCTAAGTTATGCGCAAATTTATTCAGGTGGTCATTGCTTATGTGGATTGCAATTTCAGCCCTCAATTTAGCTTTTGCCGTCATGCTTGGTGCTTTTGGTGCCCATGGCTTAAAAACACGTGCTACTGAAGCTCAATTGGCCTGGTGGCATACCGCAACTGATTATTTTTTCTATCATGCGCTTGGACTTTTGGCGCTTGCCATTTTAGCCAAAGTGCTTCCCCAGCTTCCCATTAAAGCCAGCTTTATCCTGATTCAGGTCGGTATTTTCTTTTTCTGTGGCTCACTGTATGTCATGGCCTTAGGCCTACCCCGCGTTTTAGGTGCCATTACTCCAATTGGCGGTGCTTTGATGATTGCTGGCTGGCTGGTTCTGGCGTGGAATGCCTTTAAATACGTGAAATAAATAAAGGGAATGAATGATGCAGATTTATTTAAATGGCGAAGCAAAAAATACCACATGCAGCAATTTATTAGAACTAATTCAAGAGCTTGAACTTGAAGGCAAACGCTTTGCTGTAGAAAAAAATGAAATGATCATTTCCAAAAGCAAACTGGCACAAACCCCGATTTGCGCTGAAGATCATATTGAAATTATTCATGCCGTCGGTGGCGGCTAATTCGGAGCTCCCATGGAAGACACCCCGCTTATAATTGGTTCTCGTACTTTTAATTCACGTTTGTTGGTCGGTACAGGTAAATATAAAGACTTAACTGAAACCGACTTGGCTATTCAGGCCAGCGGCGCAGAGATCGTCACGGTTGCCATCCGTCGGGTCAATATCGGCCAGCATCCTGATCAGCCGAATCTGCTTTCTGTAGTGCCACCAGAAAAATACACCATTCTGCCCAATACAGCCGGCTGCTTTGACGCCAACAGTGCTGTGCGTACCTGTATGCTGGCACGTGAACTGCTGGATGGGCACAACCTGGTGAAACTGGAAGTACTGGGCGATGAAAAAACACTTTATCCGAATGTCACTGAAACCTTAAAAGCAGCTCGCACCTTAATTGATGATGGTTTTGAGATTATGGTGTATACCTCGGATGACCCGATTATTGCACAAGAATTAGAAAGCATGGGCTGTGTGGCAATTATGCCTTTAGGTAGCCTGATTGGTTCAGGACTTGGCATTTTAAATCCGCATACCATTTCCATTATTAAGGAAAATGCCAAAGTTCCGGTACTGGTGGATGCCGGTGTCGGTACTGCCAGTGATGCAGCCATCGCAATGGAACTGGGCTGTGACGGTGTACTGATGAATACCGCAATTGCCGCTGCGCAAAACCCGATTTTAATGGCATCTGCAATGAAAAAAGCGGTTGAAGCAGGTCGTGAAGCCTTCCTTGCAGGCCGTATGCCACGTAAACGCATGGCCAATGCCAGCTCGCCTGAAACCGGTTATTTCTTTAAATAAAATTAAAGATCTTAAAAAGGACTCATTTGAGTCCTTTTTTTATATTCTAAGATTTCAAAATGTACCTAAGCACTTAAACCCTTTTGCATAATCCGGATTTTTACATCCAGCACGTCATCTTTAACTTGTTGCTGATAGGCTTGCATATGAGGTGTTTGTAAATGCGCATTTAAATGTTCAATACTTTGCCATTGTTCTAACATGGTAATTGAATCAGACACTTTAGTCTGATAATGAACATTTGAATCATGATCTACCAGTAATTCATAACCGTGACAGCCCTCTTCCTGTAAAACAACAGGTGTTATATTCCTAAAGGCATTTAATACATTTTCACGATGTTGAACACCCGGGCGAATCTGAATATCTGCAATCACAATCAACATAACCTACTCCCTAAACAACCCATCAATTAAGCAAAAATATTCATCAGATGTTGACGATAGTCATGTTCATATTGAGCAACATTGGGCATCTTAATCACATCATTCACAATGAAAGTTTCTAAACTTTGCATACCCAAAAATTGATTGGCTTTATGAAAGGGCAGATAAACCCCGTCGACCCCGACACCCTGAAAAAATTGCTCAGGATCATTAAACGCTTCGATAGGTGCATTCCAGGTTAAGGACAACATATACTTTTTATCGTGAATGAGACCACCCGAACCATATTTTTTCGATGCGTCCGAACGCGATCGGCCATCACTGGCATATAAAGTGCCATGCCCTTCGGTAAAAATATCATCCATATATTTTTTTACTGTCCACGGCGCACCCATCCACCATCCAGGCATTTGATAAATAATGACATCTGCCCATACATATTTTTGAATCTCTTCCTGAATTTCATAGTCACTATCTGCACGGGAAATTTTAACGCGATGCCCCAGCTCGCCAAGCACAGTATTTGCCAACTCAGTCAAGGTGTCATTTAACTCGCCATTTGAGTGTGCAAACTGTTTGGCCCCATTCACGATCAGGATATTACTCATTTATTCGCCTTGAATCATATATTTTCATGAGGCCAATATACTTAAATACCTTATTGATAAAAATTCATGTATTTGCAAAATACTATTGATAAAAAATCAATAATAAAATTATTGATCAAGCAACTTCCAATCAATTTTTAAACCTAAAAAAAGCACCCTCAGGTCACTGCTGTCCCACAATTTTTACAAGAGGAAGCTCACATGAGCTTCCTCTTGTTTGATGGGGATTTTATCGGGTGAGAATAAAGCTTTTAAAGTTTTTCTTTCAAATAAATTCACTTGAATTATTCTGAGTAAGCGTTGAACTGTCCAACCCGCTTCCCCTAAATGTTGAGCGAAACTCACCAGTAAATAGGCGATCATCGCAATCCAGATTTGCGTCTGAATCGCGTTCCTGCTTCGGCCTAAAAAGGCTTTTAATTTCAGATTCTGTTTAATCGCTTTAAAGAACAATTCTACTTTCCAGCGGTCTTTGTAAATCGCTGCAATGGTAGAGGCGGCTAAATGAAAGTTATTGCTGAGAAAGCTGAAGTGCTTGCCACTTTGACGGTCTCTATATTCAATTCTTCTGAGTACTGGTGCTTTTCTTTTTAGGGCATGTGCGCTATTCAGCTGAATGGTTTCATCTTTTAGAATGCCTTTGGACTCAAGCACGGAATGTTGCTGGATCACCTGATACACAGCCTTGGGCCTCAGACGTGTGACAAATCCAACGTTTTGAGCAGTAAGACTTGCATACCATTGGTAATCGACATAGCCTTTATCAAAGACCACAATGCTGCCAGAAGGAAACTGGAATTTTCGGCCTTGTACCATGTCATTTTCTTTGCCATTTTCAACTGCAACAAACTCAGGAATATGATTGCTGTGATTCAATCCTGTGCTGAGTTTCATACTGGCTTTTGAGTCATGAACTTTGGCCCATCCACATAAGGAAAGCGAGAGGTCAATGTGACTGGCATCAAGGGAATATAGAGGATTCTTAAAGCGAAATTTATGAGCGACTTTTGAATGTTCATAGTATTGAAGCAACTTGTAAAACAGCTTTTCATACAAGGCAGCCGGCTGCTGCTCGTTGATTCGTGCCAGCGTGCTTCGCGGAATAGATTTTGCTCCGAGATGATGAAGCTTCTCCTGTTGGCACTCCAGATTGGATTGAATATCCCGCAGGCTTTGCCGGCAGGAGAGTTGAGACATCAATATGGCAACAAACTGATCCCATCGGGAAGCCGATCTAAATTTCTGTCCAACATGATATTTTTTCACAAGGTGTTCAAAATCCTGTCGTATGACAGGTTTAATCAGCTGATGAAATACGGTATTCTGATGTGACAAAACCTGAGTCCTTGGTAGTTAAAGTGTTTGTTCGCACTTATATTTTAACTATTCGGACTCAGGTTTTTTTATTTAAAGTAAACTATGGGACAGCAGTGCCCTCAGGTGCTTTTTCAAATCAATGAAGAGAATTAAGGAATCAAGCCTTCATCTCGCATGGCAATCTGTACTGATTGACGTTCTGCCACTTTATTACGCAGGGCAATAATATTTTTATACGGCGTAAGATCATGACCAATACCATTCGACCAGTTTGTGAGTACAAACAGATAAGCATCTGCCGGACCAAAGTTATCATCTACCAGATAATCGTTATCTGATTCGCCAATTGCTTTATCGATATAAGTCAATAAACGGTCGATTTCGGCATAAGCTTTTTCTTTCGCTTCTTTTTCTAGGGGAGCCCCAAAGAAAACTGCATAAGCATCATGTAATTCTGAGTTTAAATATCCTAACCATTCCAGAACTTTGGCACGTCCTAGTCCTGATGGTGGAATCAAATCTTGTTTAGGGTCGTGCTGAGCAAGGAAAGGTAAAATGGCAACGTTTTCAGTAAGAATCAGACCCGGATTAATTTCTAAGGCAGGAACATAACCTTTAGGGTTAATCTCGTAATAATCTGTTCCTTTTTCAGTTTTATGTGTTTTTAAATCAACGCGCTCCAAGTCAAAATCAACATTAATTTCATTTAAAATAATGTGTGATGCCAAAGAACATGCACCTGGAGAATAATAAAGCTTCATACCTGATCCTTGTTATATATCTATTCACTGTTTTAAATTGCTTCTAACAAACTTTCAAGTGATCAAACCTGTAAATTGCAAAAAAGCGTAAATGTATAAAAATCACTTACTCTTTGAATATTGTATAAATCACGCATATTTTCAAGTCAAACTCGTATGCTTTTTTGACTGAACTTGTTTTACCATACGCATCTTTAAAATTTGTGAAATCAATTAGCGTGATTAACCTGAAAAAAGAACAATGGTTTTCCAATATCCGTACCGATGTATTGGCGGGTCTGGTGGTAGGTTTAGCCTTAATTCCCGAATCCATCGCTTTTTCGGCGATCGCAGGTGTTGACCCGCAAGTCGGCTTATATGCCTCTTTTTGTATAGCCGTAACGATTGCTTTTTTTGGCGGTCGCCCTGCCATGATATCTGCGGCTACGGGTGCCATGGCATTATTGATGATTACCCTGGTGAAAGATCATGGGCTGCAATACTTATTGGCTGCCACGATTTTAACCGGGATCATTCAGGTGATTGCAGCCTACTTTAAAGTGGCAAAACTGATGCGTTTTGTTTCGCAGTCCGTAGTTTATGGTTTTTTAAATGCCCTTGCCATTTTGATTTTTGCCGCACAACTGCCGGAAATGAGCAAAATGGATAGCTTAGGCTATTTATTTATGGCACTGGGTCTGGGCATCATTTATCTGTTTCCTTATTTGCCCAAAATTGGCAAAACCCTTCCCTCACCTTTAATCTGTATTGTGGTACTGAGTGGTTTAGCTATTTTACTGGGTGCCGACATGCGTACCGTCAGTGATTTGGGACAGTTTCCGGATACTTTGCCAATTTTCCTGATTCCAGGCATTCCGCTGAACTTCGAAACGCTGCAAATCATCTTCCCTTATTCCATCACTCTAGCCACGGTCGGTTTACTGGAGACCATGATGACCACCACAGTAATTAATGAGGTGACTGAAACGGAATCCGACCGTCATCAGGAATGTCGCGGCCAAGGGATTGCCAATATTGTCAGTGGCTTTATGGGCGGTATGGCAGGTTGCGCCATGATCGGCCAGTCCATCATTAATGTATCTTCAGGTGCACGTACCCGACTGTCAACTTTAGTGGCTGGCGTGTTCTTGCTTTGTCTGGTTGTTTTTTTTAAAGACTGGCTGGCTTATGTGCCCATGGCAGCATTGGTGGCGATTATGGTGATGGTAGCCTTCACCACTTTCCAATGGGACTCGGTCAAACAGTTCCGTCAGCATCCTGCTGCATTTAATGTGGTGATGATTGCTGTGGTGATTGTGGTACTGGCAACGCATAACCTGGCTTTGGGCGTGTTGACTGGTGTGCTGCTGTCTGCACTGTTCATTATCAACAAGCTGGAAAGTGAAGTGAAAGTACAATCGACCTTGCACAATCAGCAACGCCACTATGTGATTACCGGGCAAATCTTCTTTAGCAGTTCAGAAAAATTCTTCCAGTTTTTTGACTTTAAAGAAAATGTTTCCAAAGTTGTGATCGATCTGAGTCATGCCCATGTTTGGGATATTACTTCAGTGAATATGCTGAATAACGTGGTGCAGAAATTTAAAGATCAAGCTATTGAGGTTGAAGTGATAGGCTTGAACGAAGCCAGCAGCACCTTGATTGCTCAATACAATCAATCTTCATAAAAGATAAACAGCTTTCGGGTTCTTTTATTTTTAAAGCTACTTTTAGCGACCGAAAAAACCGAGAAAAGTTTGACTTGTCAGGCTCAGGACTTAAAATACCGCATTCGTATTTTTTACATTTGCCAAAATTATGTCGAACGATCCATTAGACCAGCAAGTCGTAGAGCTGGACAACTTGAATGAACATCGCGAAATTGTCACTTTTATGCGTCGTTCATCTCCGCTGAATACCTCTCAACGTACTGCGCTTGAACAATATGGTCACCTAATTTTGGAATATCCGGTGGGTGATTTACGTCAGCAGTTTGAACATCCAGAACGTCCGCTTACTGTAGAAATCGGTTTCGGTATGGGACGTTCACTGGTGCTGATGGCGAAAGCCAACCCTGAGCGTAACTATGTCGGTATTGAAGTGCATGTTCCGGGTATTGCGCAATGTGTGTATGAAGCGGGTATGGCAGGCTTAACCAATCTACGTTTGCTTGATGCCGATGCCATTCAGGTACTGCGTGAAATGCCTGACAACAGCATTAACGCGATCCAGCTGTATTTCCCTGATCCATGGCAAAAGAAACGTCATTTCAAACGTCGCTTTGTATCGCACGACCGTATGCCGCTGGTTGAACAGAAACTGGAAATGGGCGGTACCTTCCACTCGGCGACCGATTGGGAACCGTATGCTGAATGGATGCTGGATGTTTTGGATAACCGTCCAAACCTTGAAAATATGGCCGGCAAAGGCAACAGCTACCCTCGCCCGGAATGGCGCCCGCAAACCAAGTTTGAGCGTCGCGGCTTAGAGGAAGGTCATAAAATCAATGATTTTCTGTTCAAGAAAATCAAATAACCTTAATTGACAGCATAAAAATGGCTCATATCAATGAGCCATTTTTTATACTCAAAGTTTAAGCTTTTATCGCCATATAACCTTGATAGAACAAAATCTGGGTAAACCCCTGCACAGCTTCAAAACCACTCGCTTTCAGTTGTTCAAAAGTTTCCTGCTCCGATAACGGATAAAAATCATCTTCTAGACGCTCCAGCATGACCGCAGCCTGTGAAGGCGTTAAGCCATTGGCCTCACATAGATATTTGAGGGTCTGCAACTCCTGCTCCGACTTGATTTTGGTCAAGTCAAAAGTGATGAATATGCCTTGAGATTTTAAACGTGAGGAAATGGCTTTAAAGAACTTGGGCTTCTCTAGATAAGCCACAAAATGCGTAACCAGAATGGACAGTGCCGCATCGTAAGACTGGTCCGTTTTTAACTGGTCTACATCGCCCAATACGAACTCCACCCGATGCGAGGCATTCAAGGCGTGGATATGGTGTCTGGCCTTATCCAGCATGTTTTGTGACAACTCTGTGGCGGTAAAGGTCCAGTCAGGAAACAACTGGACCAGATGACCCAGCTCATAGCCAGTACCACAACCGACAATCAGCACATGCGCATATTCATCTACATACGTTTTCAATAAAGCCCGGATCTGTTGATGTACGATTTCATAGCCGGGAATTAATTTGCGGATATGTTCATCATAACCATCTACAACATACTGACTATTAAAATCTTTTGCCATCGCTGCCTCCTTTTGCAATACAGGGGCTAAATTTTTTAAGCTTAGTTCACGCTTTAGTCTGATGTGATTGCAGAATCTGTTGACTCATTAAATTGTAAACTTTTTTCAAATCTTCACGTTTAGCATCCTCCAGCATCTGCTGATGCCTGTTTAAGATATTCTGATCTCCCCGCATGGCTGGCCCGGTCTGCATCTGCTTAGGGTCATACTGTACGGCTTTCTGGGCTGTCTCCAAAATTAACGGGTAAAGCAGCGAGAAATCGACTTGCTGCGCATCGACCACCTGTTTTGCCATGTCATAACAGTAATTGCTAAAATTACAGGCAAACACTGCCGCCAGATGTAAACTTAAACGCTGTGCCGATGTATAGGCATACACGTGTGAACTTAGGCTATTTGCTAACTGGATCAATTGCGCCTGATCCTGCGGCTGGACTGCCTCTACAAACAAAGGCGTGGCCTGCCAGTCTACTTCACGGGCCAAGCTAAAGGTTTGCAAAGGATAAAATACCCCAGCGCGTGCATGAACCTCTGCCAGAACCTGAATATCGGTACTGCCTGATGTATGCACAATCAACACATCTGTGAATTGTGCATGCAGCTGTTGAATGACCTCTGCAATCGCCTGATCGCTCACCGCAATAATCACCAGATCTACATCTGGTTCAAGTTCTGCAATATTGGCTGTGGCTTTTGCAGCGACCTGACTCGCCAGGGCCTGGGCATGTTCTAAAGTCCGGCTGTAGATCTGTACAATCTGATGATTCTGGCTTAAAACAGCAGCCAGATGATGTGCCACCCGTCCTGCACCAATAAAACTGATTCGCATAGCTAAGTTCACGTTTTACAATTCAGTCCAAGCATGCCAAGAATAAAAGGACGAATCAATTCGTCCTGATGTTTTTGTTTAAGCGTGAATTAATTTTAGAATTGACGCAAAGTTAAAATCTGCTCACTACGTCCAAATGGACCTTGGGTATCGTGCAAAATTCCGCTGGTCAGCCCGATTCCATCTTCACCATATTGCTGTGTCACTTCCAAACCCAACCACTCACCTTGCGGTAAACGGTGTAAATGGATTTGTAAATCCAAATTTGGAAACCCCCAACCTTCATTCGGGTCTAGGCGTGGTACGACCCCATTGGCGGTATCTACCATGCCCATTAAACGAACAAAACTAGATGTGGCTTGATTTTTAATCATCTCTAATTGATTTCTCAGCCAGACAATGCCCTTACCTGCACGACGGTCTAAATGTGCTCGGGTTTCAATACTTTGGATATAGCCCCCTGGCCAGCAGCGCATGCCATCCCAATCGGGCAAATATTCAGGGTTTTCTACAGGTAAGTCTTCCAACCCTGCAATTGCACGTGTGTCTGAGGTTTTCATTTTCCATGCGCGCGCCACAATACAGGTTTTTCCTTCAGCACACATTTCCGCTTCAATCAGTTCAATGGTTTTACCAGGCCGGATCATGCGAGTCGTGATGCTGAACTCCCCAAAGGCGATCAAACCAAAAATATCTAAACTGACCCGACCAATTCGCATATCATCACGTGGCATAAACTGTTCAAGTTCTGCACATAAAATACCCGTTGCAGGTGCCATGTGTTGCTCATGCGGATTCCATGCGCCCTGTGCATGAATGTTGGAACGATAGTACGCAGTACAACCACCATCGGCATGTTGTTCACGTTTGAGTAAAGTGTAATAGGCTGACATTTTTTCTCTTTCCCTGATCTGACTTTTTATACTGATACTTTTACTACAAATATTTGTTGACTTAATGATGTTATTAATAGGGTCTATTGACAATTCGTCAATGTTTGCGGCGACGCATATTTTTTAGCTGATATAAGGCATGGGACAGGAAATTTAGTCATTCTAAATGACTGGCACATAACGCAATAGCAGCAAAAAATATGCTCGCCCTGAAAGGCTGTGGCTAAAACTTTCTCAGATTGCGTTATGAAACTTAGCAATAGTCTCGCTATTCCTTGCGTTTCATGCCTGATCTGCTCAGTTTTAACCTACAGCGCAAGCCATTTATGAAATATCAACAGACCCTAAACTATTTCTGAGCAAAAAAACCATAATAATTCATGAGTTGGCAATATGTTTTACACTGGTGAAAACCGACTTGAGTAAGCAATGCTGCCTGCACATCGACAGTAATTAAATGAAAATCATCGGCCAAGCGTGCAAGCATTTTTTCCGCTTGTACCGTGGTTAAACCACAATCCAGAGCCAAATTCTGCATCCAACGCAGTTCTATATTTTCAGTCTGCTGCATCAGATCATAGCTTAATAAAATCGCTGCAGGTTTTAATGTTTGGTAAATATCCTGAAAAAATAATATTTTTTCTGCCACAGGTACAAAATGCGCCACCAAAATCGCCAATGCGGCGTCAAACTGCAAGTTTTCAACCTGCGCTTGCTGAGCAAATTGATGTGTATCGGCCTGTATAAAACGCACTCGCTCATGCCCTGCCACAGACTGAATATTTTTTTCTGCCTGCTGCAACATGCTTAAAGATGGGTCGATGGCAGTGAATTGCCACTGTGGATGTTGCTGCAGTAAATACTGCAACTCATAACCTGTGCCACAACCCACCACCAAAAGCTGTGCTGTTTCGGGCAAATGGCTGCTTAAAATTGCGTTGATGTGTTGATGTACCAATTCATATCCAGGAATGAGTTTCCGAATATGACTGTCATAGCCTGCAACCACGGTTGCACTGTGAAAATCTTTTGCCATATCACATGATTCTTATTTAATTTACTGACATCCAAAGTTAAATTATTTTTGAGATCTGCTTAGGCCACTGCCATCGCATCTACCGATAATTCTTCAACGGTTGGTTTGGCACGTTCTGGCACTAGGCCTAGCTTTTGGAACAATTGTTTGTCTTTGCCTTCGCCTGCATTTGGTGTAGTCAAAAGCTTTTCGCCTGAAAATAACGAGTTCGCACCTGCCATAAAGGCCAAGGCCTGATCTGAATCAGACAACGATTCACGTCCTGCAGATAATCGAATATAGCTGTTTGGCATGATAATACGTGCAACTGCAATGGTACGAATCCATTCAATCACATCCAGTTTTTCGACTTCAGCCAAAGGCGTGCCTTCAATCGGAACCAGCATATTGATGGGCACCGATTCAGGGTGTAACGGCAAAGTTGCCAATTCATGCAATAACCCAATACGGTCTTGAGTATCTTCACCTAAACCGACAATACCACCACTGCAGACTTTCATGCCTGTTTGACGCACAATATCCAAGGTATGTAAACGATCGTCAAAGCTACGGGTACTGATCACATTGGGATAATATTCACGCGAAGTATCGAGGTTATGGTTGTAATAATCCAAACCTGCATCTTTTAAACGTTCTGCCTGAGATTGGTTTAACATACCCAAAGTCATGCAAGTTTCTAAGCCTAATGCTTTGACTTCACGCACCATTTCCAGAACATACGGCATATCACGTTCATGCGGGTTACGCCATGCAGCCCCCATGCAAAAACGAGAAGAACCAGACTCTAAAGCTTCTTTGGCTTCCTGAATGACTTTTTCAACCGCAATGCGTTTTTCAGCTTCAAGCTGTGAATCATAATGCGCAGACTGCGAGCAATATTTACAGTCTTCTGGGCATTTGCCTGTTTTAATCGACAATAAGGTACTGACTTGTACGGTATTGGCAGAAAAATGTTGGCGATGCACGCGCTGTGCTTCAAAGACCAAATCCAGAAAAGGCTGTTCATATAACTGCTGAATTTCTTCTCGGGTCCAATCATTACGTACGGTCATTATTTTCATCCTTGATGATCACGCATCGCTCTTATAATTAGGGTAATTTTTCACAGAATGAGCGAGCACTTATTGGGGTGTTTTACCCTTTATCTCTGCGCAAGAAATAAAGGGTGTGTACTGAATTTAAAGGTCAATCTCGTAACAATGTATGCCAGAAATACGACTTTAAGCAATTTCCTTTAAATTTAACTCTTCACGCATAAATTCACGTAATTTAAATTTCTGTGCCTTACCTGAAGCGGTCATTGGAAATTCACTAAAGAAACGCACATAACGTGGGACTTTATTATGTGAAATGTGTTCTGCACAGTATTGGCGAATCGCCTCTTCGGTACATTCATGATGTTCATGCAAAATAATACAAGCACACAGTTCTTCACCATAACGATGATCTGGCACGCCAATCACTTGCACATCACAGACCGCATCGTGGGTATATAAGAAATCTTCAATTTCTTTAGGGAACAGGTTTTCTCCACCACGAATTACTACATCTTTAATGCGACCTTTGATTTTCACAAAGCCTTCATCGTCCATTTCTGCAATATCGCCCGTGTGCATCCAGCGTGCGGCATCAATGACTTCTTGGGTTTTGTCGTGCTCATCCCAATAACCCAGCATCACCGAATAGCCACGCACACACAATTCACCCAACTGTCCGCGCGGTACGACCTTGCCATCTTCATCGACAATTTTAACTTCCAAGTGTGGATGCACACGACCCACTGTACTGACACGGCGTTCCACCGAATCATCCGTCGAACTTTGTGCGCTCACAGGCGCTGTTTCGGTCATACCATAACAAATGGTGATTTGTGACATGTGCATACGGTCTATCACACGTTGCATAATTTCTTGCGGACATGGACTGCCTGCCATAATGCCTGTACGCAAGCTAGACAAATCAAATTCATCAAACTGCTCATGCTCTAAAATGGCAATAAACATGGTCGGTACACCATAAGCAGCCGTGCATTTTTCTTGCTGAATGGCTTTTAAGGTATCGAGTGGATTAAACACTGCAGATGGATAGACCATGGTTGAGCCATGTGTGATACAGGCCAAATTACCCATCACCATCCCAAAACAGTGGAATAACGGCACTGAAATACAGACACGATCTTGCGGACTTAAATGAATCGCCTCGCCTACAAAGTAACCATTATTTAAAATGTTATTGTGGGTCAGCATGGTACCTTTCGGATTGCCCGTCGTGCCCGAGGTAAATTGAATATTGATGGTTTCATCAAATTGCAATTCACTGGCAATTTGATCCAGCTTTTTCAGCATGTGTGTGGTTGGACTTGGCAGCAAATCCTGAAAACGATGCATTCCTGTCTGGGCTTGATCATCAATTTTAATCACATGCTTTAAATGTGGTAAGCGCTTAGCATTGAGCACTTTGTTGTCTGCCTGACACAGCTCTGGAGCAATTTTGGTTAAAATTTCCTGATAATTGGTGCTTTTAAACTGCGATGCAATCACCAAACCCTTACAAGAAACTTTATTGAGCACAAATTCAAGTTCATTGCTTTTATAGGCAGGGTTTAAATTCACCAAAATCACCCCTGCCTTAAAGGCTGCGAATTGAGTGATTGTCCATTCCACACAATTCGGAGACCAAATGGCAAGGCGGTCACCTTTCTTAAAACCGAGTTTTAATAAGCTACAGGCAAAGGCATTGACCTGTTGCTGGAGTTGCTTATAGGTCAGACGCACATTTTGATGTATGCTAACCAAAGCATCCTGATCTGCATATTGCTGGCAAGCCTGATCAAACTTTTCACCAATAGTCATACCTAACAAAGGCTGATTACTGGTGCCATAGGCATAACTTAACCGTACTTGTGTCATTGAATCGATCTCCTTGATTCTTTGTAATTTTGTTTTCCAACACTATTAATTGTTCTATGACGACGATTACTTTTTGCCTATTTTGTGCGTTGTTCTTATTTCCCTCCTTCCTGTTTCCGCACTGCATTCACACAAAAATCGGCAATTTGTTTGACAAAGTAATCTTTATAATTTTGATCAAACATCACATTGCGAGAAGGATTTAAAGGCTCAATCACCACAAAGGTCATGGATCCAACCACACCTAAAGCTGCAGTGTTTAAATCTTCAAAATCAAACTCACCATTGACTTTTCCTTCAGCCAAAATTTCCTTGATGCTTTGTTTGATCAATTGTTTACTGCGAAAACGCTCATGTTCCATTTCTGGGTCTACAGGCTCGAACATTAACGAATACGCCAATTGGGGACTGTTCATCGCACGCTTCACAAAAGTTGTAACAGATTTTTGCAATTTTTGTTTTGGCGTTAAATCTGACTTCGCAATGTGGTCCAAAATTTCAACTTCACGACGAATGGCAGCCGATAAAACTTCAATCAGAATCTGACTTTTATTTTCAAAGTAGCGATACACCAAACCTGTAGAAACACCAGCGCGTTCTGCAATGGCTTGTATAGACGCTTCTTTAAAGCCCCCATGAGCAATAAGTTCACGAGCAGAATCTAAAATCGCGTTGCGATTTTGTTCCATACGTTCCTGCATCAATGATGATCTTTTATAACTCATATCTTATTCTCAACCAGATAAAATGAATTGTAAATCATTTTGTGAATTTCAGTTCACTTTTTTAAATTTTCGATGTATGTTAGAACCTAAGCACAACAACAATGCTTGTTTTAGGAACAACAAATATAACCTCAGGATGAATGAATACATGAATTTACAAAGCTTAGACTTCGGTTTGGATGAAACCTTAATCGCACTGCGTGATTCAATCGCTGCTTTTTGTAAAAAAGAAATTGCACCCATTGCACAACAGGTCGATCGTGATAACGAATTCCCTGCCCAGCTTTGGAAAAAATTTGGTGATATGGGCTTACTTGGCTTAACCGTAAGTGAAGAATACGGTGGCACCAACTTAGGCTATTTGGCTCACATCATTGCCATGCAAGAAATTTCTCGTGCATCAGCATCCATTGGTTTGTCTTACGGTGCACATTCTAACCTATGTGTGAACCAAATTAAGCGAAATGGGACAGAAGAACAGAAGCAGCGCTATTTGCCAAAACTGGTTTCAGGCGATTATGTCGGCGCTTTGGCAATGTCTGAACCGAACGCAGGCTCAGATGTCGTCAGCATGAAGCTAAAAGCAGAAGACAAAGGCGATCATTACTTGCTTAACGGCTCAAAAATGTGGATTACCAATGGCGGTGATGCCGATGTGTTGGTGGTGTATGCCAAAACTGATTTGCAGGCGGGCGCCAAAGGCATGACTGCTTTCTTGATTGAAAAAACCATGCCAGGTTTTAGTCATGGCAGCCATTTAGACAAACTGGGGATGCGCGGCTCAAATACCTATCCACTATTCTTTGACAATGTTGAAGTACCAAAAGAAAACGTCTTGGGCGGTGTGGGCAATGGTACAAAAGTGCTGATGAGTGGACTGGACTATGAACGTGCAGTTTTAAGTGCAGGACCGCTCGGCATTATGGATGCCTGCATGGACACCGTGATTCCTTATATTCATGAACGTAAACAGTTTGGTCAGGCATTGGGTGAATTCCAGCTCATGCAAGGCAAAATCGCCGATATGTATTCAACTTGGTTGGCATGTAAAGCACTGGTTTATGCCGTAGGCGCAGAATGTGACAAAGCTGAACACAGCCGCAGTTTACGTAAAGATGCAGCCAGTGCCATTTTATACGCTGCCGAAAAAGCCACATGGATGGCAGGTGAAACCATTCAAACTTTGGGTGGCAATGGCTATATCAACGAATTCTCTGCAGGACGTTTATGGCGTGATGCCAAACTCTATGAAATTGGTGCAGGTACTTCAGAAATTCGCCGCATGCTGATTGGCCGTGAACTGTTTAACGAAACTGCCTAAAAATAAATCACAAAAATTAGACAAGGATGTTGGCATGAATCAATTACAGAGCAAAATTAATATTCGCAGCGATGAGTTTAAAAACAACCAAGCTGCGATGCAAAACCTAGTCGATGACCTCAGAGAAAAAGTCCAAAAAATTGCTTTGGGTGGTGGTGAAACGGCACGCCAAAAACATTTAGACCGTGGCAAATTGCTGCCACGTGAACGGATTGACCACCTGATTGATCCTGGCACTGCATTTATTGAAATTGGTCAGTTGGCCGCTTATCAGGTCTATCAGGATGACGTGCCTGCTGCAGGTGTGGTGGCGGGTGTCGGTCAGGTGAATGGCGTGACCTGCATGATCATTGCCAACGATGCCACAGTAAAAGGTGGAACCTACTACCCGCTGACTGTGAAAAAGCATTTACGCGCACAGGAAATTGCCGAACAGAATCACCTGACTTGTATTTATCTGGTCGATTCAGGCGGTGCATATTTGCCGCTACAAGATGAGGTCTTTCCAGACCGTGATCATTTCGGACGCATTTTCTACAACCAAGCCCGCATGTCGAGCATGGGTATTGCCCAAATTGCCGTTGTGATGGGAAGTTGTACCGCAGGCGGTGCTTATGTCCCTGCCATGTCAGATGAAACCATTATTGTGCGTAATCAAGGGACTATTTTCTTGGGCGGCCCACCACTGGTTAAAGCCGCAACAGGTGAAGTCGTTAGCAGTGAAGACTTGGGTGGTGGCGATGTACACACTCGCCTTTCAGGTGTGGCCGATCATCTTGCAGAAAATGATGAGCACGCCTTAACCATTGCCCGCAACATCGTGGCGAACTTAAACAAAAAGCCGAATCCGTTACCAGAAAATGTCGAAGCGCCGTTATTTGATGCCTCTGAATTGTATGGCATTGTACCGACTGATGCACGTAAACCGTTTGATGTACGTGAAGTGATTGCCCGTATTGTCGATGGTTCACGTTTTGACGAATTCAAAGCACGCTTTGGCACCACATTAATTACAGGTTTTGCCAAACTCTATGGTATGCCTGTCGGCATTATTGCCAACAATGGTATTTTATTTTCCGAGTCGGCACAAAAAGGCGCACACTTTATTGAACTATGCACCCAACGCAACATTCCCCTGTTATTTATTCAAAATATCACAGGCTTCATGGTTGGACGCCAATATGAAAATGAAGGTATTGCCAAAAATGGTGCCAAACTGGTCATGGCGGTTGCCACAGCCAATGTACCTAAACTGACTTTGGTGATTGGCGGTTCTTTTGGTGCTGGTAACTACGGCATGTGTGGCCGTGCTTATTCACCACGTTTTATGTGGACATGGCCAAACTCACGTATTTCGGTGATGGGTGGCGAACAGGCATCGAGCGTACTATCTACCTTAAAACGTGATCAAATTGAAGCCAAAGGCGGCAGCTGGTCTGCAGAAGAAGAAGATCAGTTCAAACAGCCTATTCGTGACCAATACGAACGTCAGGGTCATCCATATTATGCTTCTGCACGTTTATGGGATGACGGTGTGATTGACCCGGCGCAGTCGCGCGAAGTTTTGGCATTAAGTTTAGCCGCTGCCCTGAATGCACCCATCCAACCGACCAAATTTGGCGTGTTCCGCATGTAAGAGGTGACACAATGGATTATCAATTTTTACAACTCGAACAGCACAACCAGGTGGCGACGGTTTGGATTAATCGTGCAGAATTGCATAACGCCTTCAATACTCAAGTAATTGAAGAATTACACGCCTGCTTTCAAGCCCTCAATACCCGCAATGACATTCGTGTGGTGATTTTGGCAGGACGCGGCAAAAGTTTTTCTGCAGGTGCAGATTTGAACTGGATGAAACAGGCAGGTCAAGCCTCTGAGGCAGAAAATCAAGCCGATGCCCTAAAACTGGCGAAAATGCTGCAAAGTTTAGCGACTTTAAAGCAACCAACCATTGCCCGTGTACATGGCATTGCCTTTGGTGGCGGTATGGGTTTGGCCTCTGCCTGTGATATTTGCGTTGCCAGCACCGATGCAAAGTTTGCCACTTCAGAAGTACGTTTAGGACTCGCCCCTTCTACCATTAGTCCTTATGTCATTCGTGCCATTGGTGCACGTCAGGCATCACGTTACTTTTTAACGGCTGAGCGTATTTCTGCAGAACAGGCACAGCAAATTGGTTTGGCACATGAAGTCACTTCAGCCGAAGACCTAGACAGCAAAATTGATGAAATTGTGCAAGCCTTATTGCTCGGTGGCCCAGAGGCGCAACATGCCTCTAAGCAACTGATTCAGATGGTCAATCATCAAGTTTTGACCGAAGATTTACTCCAACAAACTGCACAGCATATTGCGCATGTTCGCCAAGGAACTGAGGCGAAAAATGGCTTAAATGCTTTTTTAAATAAACAAAGCCCGGCTTGGATCAAGACCACGGCATAATAAAAGAAGGATCGCACTATGTTTGAAAAGATTTTAATTGCCAACCGTGGTGAAATTGCCTGCCGTGTGATTCGTACCGCAAAAAAACTCGGGATTGCTACAGTTGCGGTATATTCAGATGCCGATGCACAGTCACAACACGTCAAACTGGCAGATGAAGCCATTTATATTGGTGAATCCCCTGCGGCACAAAGTTATTTGCAAGTTGAACGTATTATTCAGGCAGCCAAAAGCACAGGTGCGCAAGCCATTCACCCGGGTTATGGTTTCCTGTCTGAAAATGACCAGTTTGCCCTTGCTTGTAAGGACAACAATATTGTCTTTATTGGCCCACCAGTAGAAGCCATTTTAGCAATGGGTCTAAAGGCCACCTCTAAAGCCTTGATGGAAAAAGCAGGTGTGCCGCTAACTCCGGGCTACCACGGCAGCAATCAAGATGCGGCATTTTTAAAACAACAAGCCGATCAAATTGGCTATCCTGTCCTCATTAAAGCCAGTGCTGGCGGTGGTGGTAAAGGCATGCGCTTGGTGGAACGCAGTGAAGACTTTCTCAGCTTACTTGCTTCATGTAAAAGTGAAGCACGTTCCAGCTTTGGTAATGAAGATGTGCTGATTGAACGCTATGTGATTCAGCCACGTCATATTGAAGTACAGGTTTTTGGAGATACCCATGGCAATTACGTGCATTTATTTGAGCGCGATTGCTCAGTGCAGCGTCGTCATCAAAAAGTACTTGAAGAAGCACCTGCGCCAAAAATGCCAGAAAATAAACTTGAAGCCATGCGCCAAGCTGCCATTGATGCCGCACGTGCGGTCGATTACGTCGGTGCGGGTACGGTAGAGTTCATTGTCGAACAAGACGGTACGGCTTATTTCATGGAAATGAATACCCGTCTTCAAGTAGAACATCCTGTCACTGAAATGATTACAGGGCAAGATCTTGTAGAATGGCAGTTGCGGGTTGCCTTTGGTGAAGCATTGCCAAAACAGCAGCATGAATTGCAGATTCACGGTCATGCACTCGAAGCACGTGTCTATGCCGAAGAGCCAGAGAAAGGCTTTATTCCTGCCATTGGTCAAATCAGCTATTTGCATTATCCAGAACAAAATGACGCAGTGCGGGTTGATAGTGGGATTGTCGAAGGTGATGAAATTAGTACCTACTACGACCCAATGATTGCCAAACTGATTGTCTGGGGCAAAAACCGTGAAGCTGCATTAACACAAATGCACCATGCTTTGGGTCAGTTCCATGTCGATGGTTTAGGCAACAATATTGCCTTCCTGGATCGCTTGGTACTGTGTGATTCCTTTAAAAATGCCAATTTAGACACAGGCCTGATTCAACGTGAAGAAGAGTTTTTACTGAAGCCTTCTGCAGAAATCAATGCTGAACTGGTGGTCAGTGCTGCACTAATTGAGCTGCTAACACGCCAGGCTCAAAACCCGGTTGCAAATAATTCAGTCTGGCAGCAGAAGTCTTTCTGGCGTCTGAATCAGCAAAATGCACATACAGTACAATTACAACGTAATAGTATTACGCTTAAAGTTCAGTTCAATACTCAAGATCAGGGCTTTATTGCCCACTATAACGGTCAGCAATTTCCAGTTCAGGGTCAGTTTATTGATGCGCACACTTTAGCGCTGCAACTGAATGCAAAACAGCAAAAACTGACTTTTAGTCAGAATGAAAATGGCATTACCCTGTTCCATAATGGTCAAACGCATAGCTTCGATTACATTAAGCCAGATTATCAGCAGCAGGATGAACAAGGCGCAGAAAATAACCTGACTGCGCCAATGCCGGGTGTGATTACCCAAGTCCTGGTGGCGGCCAATGCCCGCGTGAAAAAAGATGATGTGCTGATGACCCTTGAAGCCATGAAAATTGAATATTCAATTCGTGCGCCTTTCGATGGCATTGTGGCAAGTTCATATTTCCAGGCAGGCGATCAGGTCAAAGCTGGCGATGAACTGGTTGAATTTGAAGCATTGACGGAGGAAGTTGCATGACTGAATTTGTCAAAATTGTAGAAGTCGGCCCACGTGATGGTCTGCAAAATGAGAAAACACCACTCACTTTAGCAGACCGCAAAAACCTGATTCTGGATTTAATGCAAACGGGTTTGAAAAACATCGAAGTTGGTTCATGTGTTTCAGCCAAATGGGTTCCGCAAATGGCAGACAGCGACGTGCTGTTTGCCAGCCTGCCACAAGATCCAAACATTCAATTCAGTTTACTGACTCCAAACTTAAAAGGTTTTGAGTCGGCTTTGGCGGTGGGTTGCAAAGAGGTTGCAGTGTTTACCGCAGCTTCAGAAAGCTTTACCCGAAAAAACATCAACTGCTCGATTGATGAAAGTCTGGAAAAGTTTAGTGATGTGATGCGCCTAGCCAAAGCACATGATATTCAAGTACGTGGTTATGTGTCTTGTATGGTGGACTGCCCTTATGAAGGTGCAATTGACCCGAAACAAGTCGCTAAAGTCACACAGCAGTTATTGGATATGGGCTGTTATGAAGTGTCGTTGGGTGAAACCATTGGCACCGCAACGCCTGACCGTGTGCAAAAAGTCTGGGAAGCGTGCTTAGCGCAAGTGGATGCCAAAGTTCTGGCAGGTCATTTTCACAATACCTACGGTATGGCGATTGCCAATATTTATCAGTCTTTACTGCAAGGCATTCGGGTATTTGATTCATCCATTGCAGGTTTGGGCGGTTGCCCCTATGCCAAAGGTGCTTCGGGCAATGTCTCGACTGAGGATTTGTATTACCTACTCTCCAATATGGGCTTTGAAACGGGTATTCAGGTCGATGCTTTAATGCAGGCAAGCCGTAACATCAGCGAAGTATTACAGCGCAACAATCCATCTAACTATGCCAATGCCTACTGGCAAAAGGCCTGTGCCTAAAGCGGCGTAGGCCTAAATAAGCTTGGGCACACAGGTAACACGTATTACAACAAATTCAACGGCAAGTGAATGCCAGGTAGAGAATAAATAGAGGTGACAAATGTCCAATAAGGTATATGACAGCGCACAAGCTGCATTAAATGGCGTGGTTCAGGATGGACAGACCTTGGCAGTTGGCGGTTTTGGTTTATGTGGTATTCCTGAATCCCTGATTGCTGCGCTAAAAGCTACAGGTGCGAAACAACTGACCTGTATTTCTAATAACGCTGGTGTCGATGGTTTTGGTTTAGGACTGTTACTCGAAACCAAACAAATCAAAAAAATGATTTCATCTTATGTCGGTGAAAACAAAGAATTTGAACGCCAGTTTTTAAATGGAGAATTAGAGGTCGAACTCACTCCGCAAGGCACATTGGCAGAAAAATTACGTGCTGGCGGTGCGGGCATTCCGGCTTTCTTTACCCAAACCGGTGTCGGCACCTTAATTGCAGAAGGCAAAGAAGTCCGAGAATTTAAGGGCAAAGAGTATATTTTAGAAGAATCTTTAACGGCAGATGTAGCACTGGTCAAAGCCTACAAAGCCGATACAGCCGGCAATTTGATTTTCCGTAAAACCGCCCAAAACTTTAATCCAGTCTGTGCCATGGCGGGCAAAATCACCATTGCAGAGGTTGAGGAAATTGTAGAGATTGGTGATTTAGACCCGGATGAGATTCACCTCCCAGGGATTTATGTGAATCGTATTGTACTGAATGCAACTCCAGAAAAACGTATCGAACAAATGACTTTAAAGGCGGAGGCTTAATCAGATGGCTTGGACGCGTAATCAAATGGCGCAGCGCGCCGCACAAGAGTTAGAAGATGGTTTTTATGTCAATTTAGGCATTGGCTTACCGACACTGGTAGCCAACTATATTCCTGAAAATATTAATGTCTGGCTGCAGTCTGAGAATGGCTTGCTTGGCATTGGTGAATTTCCGACTGAAGCAACAGTAGATGCCGACCTGATTAATGCAGGCAAACAAACCGTGACTGCGCGTAAAGGTGCGGCTTTTTTCTCTAGCGCAGATTCCTTTGCCATGATTCGTGGCGGGCATGTCAATATCGCCATTTTAGGTGCAATGGAAGTTTCAGAAACTGGTGATCTGGCCAACTGGATGATTCCAGGTAAGAAAGTTAAAGGCATGGGCGGTGCAATGGATTTGGTTGCAGGCGTACAAAAAGTCGTGGTCTTGATGGAACACTGCGCCAAAGATGGTACACCTAAAATTGTATCGCAGTGCAGTTTACCGCTCACGGGTAAAGCGGTGGTCCATCGCATCATTACCGACTTGGGTGTGCTCGATATTACTCCACAAGGCGTGCAACTGGTCGAACTGGCACCCGATGTCAGCTTTGATGAGATTCAAAAAGTCACAGGTGTGGCTTTACAGAAAGTAGCTGCTTAAACACTACGTTTATTCTGCAAATAAAGAAGGACGAATCTTCGTCCTTCTTTCGTTACGCAGTCATCTTAGTTTATTTTCTTTTCAACCACACCTTCATTATCCACTGCACGTACAATTCCCGTTTCGGTATTTAATACTTCAAACTCAATACGGCGGTTTTTAAACTGTCCTTCAGGCGTTGCATTATCCGCTACAGGTTGTTGCGAACCATACCCCACCGCTTGCAACTGCGCAGGATCCACGCCCTGTTTGACCAGGTAATCTACAATGGCTTGAGCACGCTTTTGCGACAATGCTTTATTCTGTTCAGCACCCCCTACGGCATCTGTATGCCCTTTGACGGTTAAATGCACCTGTGGCACGCGTTTAATCAAAGCAGCAGCTTGATCCAGAATAGATTTATTGGCATCTGGAATCTCGGCACTTGCGGTATCAAAATTAATAATCTGCATATTCAGTGCAGTTGCAATATCCAGTGCACGAATCTGATCCGGATTAATTTCCGCCAATGCCTGTTCTGCATTGCTATTGCCGGTAGCAATGGCAGTATCGGGATCTACAACTGCGGATGCACTCTGCATTCCAGCCGGAGTCAGCACAGTCATGTTTTTTACCAGGGGACGAATTTGAGCTGCAAGCTGCTCAGCATCCGCCGGATGAGCGGTCTGAATAGCAAGCTGATCCCCCATCCAGGTTAATGAAGCATTTGGCACACCTTTGACCATTTTCAATACAGTTGGAATGACATCCTGATCGATAAATTCTGAATGATAGCGGGCATTGTTTTCCACACCGCAACCGGTGTTGTGATTAAAAATCTGTTTAATCTCTTTTTGCAGAATCTCAATATAGCTGGCATTGCCGGAATATAATTGACATGTAATTAAATCTCCTGTCGAACCGGTACTGAGTTGCAGTTTTGCCGGCTCACTACTCGCGGTTTCAGCAGGTATACCACTGGCTGGAGTACTTTCTGTTCTATCTGCACATGACTTGAAAATAAATGCCAATAATGCAGCTAGAACAAGGAAAACAATCAAGGGAATTAAAAAACCTGATTTTCTTTTTTCTTCGGGTACCCGATCAGGGTCAATCGGTGGTGCTTGATGTAAAGTTTGCCCCGATGCCGTATTCATCCCCAAAGCGCTGAGTAATGCGGGAGCCCAGTGTGGCAAAGCACTGGATACGGCTGGCCAATGGTTTTCAATCAGATGGGTGATCGCACTGGAATCGGAAGATCCAGCCTCATCTTCCAGTACGCCCAAGGTGGGTGCTATAGAATGATTCAGCGTTGATTCGATTATTTCGGTCGGCACCGTGCCGGAAATCTGTTGTAAAAATTCCTGCTTTAAAGAAGGGTTGATGATGAAGATATCGCCCAGTCTTGGATTTAATTGTTGCTGTAAATTTGTAATAAACTCGGGTTTAGATTTAAAGATAGATAATAAAATGGGGATAAAATTGCTTAAGGCCTGACTCTTTTCACTTAAGTATGCTGTTTCTCCCTCAAGAACCGTGGCAGACACTTTCTGCTTTAATAAATCAATCAAATTAAGATGCATGGCTTATTCCTCTTATTGTCTTCTTATCATGTCTTTTTTTAGTCTATTCGCTCGTTTTTTAGACAGTGTAATAAATTGTATTATTTGAATAGTATTATTTTTCAACAATAAAAAAGCCAGCCGAAGCTGACTTTCTTATATTTTAAAAACAATCTGATTGCTTAAGCCGCAAAAGTTTTAATCACTTTACCAACCACTTTTTGGTTAATTAGTGGCGTATTTTTGCCTTGAGAGATAATGCTCTCTTTGCTGACTGTCCATTCCAGCTGAGGATCAAGCAAAGCCCAACCCGCTTCTTCAGTCCAGCGCTCTACCATATTGGCCACTTTTGCCGGTGCAACGGTGACTTTTTCCACCCATTCCAAAGGCTCGAACAACCCTTCGTTAATGAGCTGAAGTCCAAATGGCACAAATGTATCAAATGCAGTAAAGCCCGGTTGGGTTTCAGCAAATGGTGCCATTTTTGCAGAACTGCTGAGCGGCTCATGATGGGTCGAAATGGCATCAATGACGCCCTCTTTCAAACCCTGACGCAGCAATTCTTTGTCTTGCTCGGAACGTAATGGCGGACGCACATGTGCGAGTGAATTGAAGCCGTCAATCAGTTGATCAGTTAGATGTAACTGGTGCATTGCCACATCACAAGTCACCGGCAAGCCTTTTTCTTTTGCAATTCGAATCAGCTCCACAGAAGCACCACATGACAGCAAACCGAAATGGGCACGCACCCCAGTGGCTTCAATCATGAGCAGATATTTTGCAATGGCGACGGTTTCAGCCAAAGCTGGAATCATTGGCAAGCCCTGACGTGAAGCGATAAAGCCTTCATGTACACAGCCATCTTTGGCAATTTGTGGTTCTTCTGCATAGAACACCACAGTCATATTCAGCCCTGCAGCATATTCCAAGGTCCGAATCACCACATCATCGTCGGCAAATGGTGCATTGGCATTGGAAACTGCGGTACAGCCACCTTTTTTCAGACCCGCCATATTGGCAGGCTGATTGCCTTTCAAACCTTGCGTTTGCGCACCAATGACTTCTAGGTAAATGCCGCCATCCAGCATGGCTTTTTCAACCAGGCCGTGAATGAGTGCGCCATTGTCTTGTACGATCGGTTTTGAGTCTGGCGGAGTAAACACATGCAAAATACCGTTTTCACGTGCAGCCTTCCCTTCAGATTTTAAGGTCCCATGCTGCTGCTGACCCGGTTCGCGTAAACGCGCACATAGATCCACCATGGTAGGCATCAGCCATTTACCTTGACCGTCAATGGTTTCAGTCACATTGCTTGATTCAGCAACCCGTTTGCCGTGTTCAAGATAAACCGTTTGTACGCTGTCAGTTTTGTTGATGGGATCCAAGACACGTACATTTTCAATTTTTACAATACTCATGACTTTCCCTTATCCCGCAACTGCTTCTAACAAACCTTTTTCTTGCAACTGACCTTGCATCGCCAACGCCAGTACCGCCATACGCACAGCAATACCATTAGTCACCTGATGCAGAATCACTGACTGAGTACCATCAGCAATACTGGAATCGATTTCCACACCGCGGTTCATTGGACCCGGATGCATCACGATGCAATCCGGTTTCGCCAGGGCCAGACGCTCTTTGTTCAAGCCGTACATTTTATAAAATTCAGCTTGTGAAGATAGCGCTGGCGAATCAATACGTTCGTTTTGAATACGCAGGGTAATAATCACGTCACAATCTTTAATACCCTCTTCCATGTTGTTAAATAGACGGACATCTTCGCCATATTCAGCAAAACCATAAGGCAGCAAGGTATTTGGCGCAATCACGCGGATATCTTTACAACCTAGCGTTTGCAGTGCCGCAACATCTGAACGTGCTACACGTGAATGCTTGATGTCACCAATAATGGCAATGCTGATATCTTCAAAATTCTTTTTGGTTTCACGGCGAATGGTGAGCATGTCCAGCATCGCCTGCGTTGGATGTGCATGACGGCCATCGCCAGCATTAATAATCGCGACATTCGGGCACACATCTTTGGCAATAAAATGTGGCGCACCTGAAGATGAATGACGCACCACAAAAATGTCGGTTGCCATGGCTTCCAGATTCCACAGCGTGTCACGCAGGGTTTCACCTTTTGACGTACTTGAACGGGCAATATCAATGTTAAGGACATTGGCAGACAGACGCTTTGCTGCAGCTTCAAAAGTGGTACGGGTACGGGTAGAGTTTTCAAAAAACAGGTTCATTACCGTACGACCTTCCAGCAGGTTATTTGTAATCAGCTGATTTTGGTCATTAAAAAAGGACTGCGCAGTGTCCAATATTTTTGTGAGGGTTTCTTTGGAAAGGCCTTCGATGGTGAGGAAGTGTTTTAAGTTACCATCTTGGTTGAGTTGAATCTGGCTCGGAGTATGCAATGCCGCCAAGTGCATGAGAGATTCCTTATACGTTAAGTCAACGTATTATACAGAGTTTAAGCGATTTAAATAGTTCAGCTTGATCTTACTTGTCTAAAAAGCAGCTCGGTATTTGAAATAAAAAATATCATTCCCATTTAATTTTTCAATAACATAAATTAACCATTCAATGATTTAGCCATCTGATTTTAAAAATAAAAACAGGTAACCCAGTCCAGCTCCGAGTTACCCCAGGCAACTAACGGAGAGCCCCAATGTAGCGGTTAGCCCCTTGTGCACGCTCTATGTCTTCTTGGGTGGGTTCAACCGAAATTAAGTCTACATGTTGCGTGAACTGAATTTCATTTACGGGTTCTTCATCCACTTTTAATCCCAGCACTTTCGTCAGGCGTTCAACCAGGCGAAGTAATTCAGGGTCTTGGGTCTGTTTCGCCATTGCCATCACATGTTCGGCATATTCCACGTTCTCTGTAAGATAGCTTGCATCAATCACGCGCCCTGATACCCGTCTTAACCGTGCATAAATAAGTGTTGCCACTGAAAAAGTTTCATTTGTAATGATTACACTTTCTGACATTTGTCATTCCCATCTCTAAAAAAAAAAGTGAGGCATCAAGTGTTCTCCTTGATGATCAAGCAGCCTCACCGGACTATTTTGTTTGCAATATTCGTACCAATATAAAAAAAGCCCACATGATTCAACATATGGGCTTACTTAAAATAATGTTTTTATTATATTTTAGAATAGGCTAAAACTTACATGGCCTTCGTCAAGCGCTTTTTTATTGGTCTTGTTTTCCTTCGAAAGCAGAATCTGCTGGTCTTCTCCATTTATAAGATCATGATCCTCTTGTAAATCTAGAAGAACACGCAAACGTTCTACATAGCTTGCAAGTTCTGCATCCTTGGTCTCAAGTGCCAGTGTGACCACATGATGTGCATAGGAACGATCTTGCATTAAATACATGACATCAATAACCCGGCTATTCACTTTCCTTAAGCGTGCATATAACAATGTCGCGACTGAAAAAATATCATCCTTTTTTGCTGTAATATTCATAATTTACCCTTAATAAAATCCATGCATTAAACTTTAAAATTCACTTGGAAGCGCCATGTAATTTTACATATCCCCTGAATTTTCAATTGGCTTTTTATTCCAACATTTAGAGCTTTTTATAATTAATACATCGACATAAATCGCTTGAAGTTTTCAAAATATAAAAAGTTTTCAGCCCTAAAATAAGTTAAACTTATGCAAGTTTTTATTTTATTTTTTTCGGTCTCTCTATTTTATGAATACCTCTTCACGTTTAAGCAATTACTGGGTCACCTGTGCAGATGGTCTTGAAACCTTACTCCAAGAAGAATTGGAAGGTTTGGGTGTTCAAAATATTGAACGTTTACCGGGCCGTTTAATTTTCAAAGGCACATTGGCAGATGCATACCGTATTTGCATGTGGTCGCGTTTGGCTTCACGTGTATTAACACCCATTCATACGCATGAACTTGAATTTACCCACGACGCACGTGATGTGGCAGAAGAGCTCTATGAAGGTGCAATCAACTTTGACTGGTCGCTCATTTTCGCACCACAAAGTACATTTGCCATCCGTTTACATGTAGAACGTGACATTAAGGTCAATACACAATTTGCCACGTTACGGGTAAAAGATGGTGTGGTGGATTCCTTTATGGAAGCGGTGGGCAAACGTCCAAGCATCGACATCAAGCAGCCAGAAATTACCCTCTATGTGCTTGCTGGTAAAACTGCACACACCTATTGCCTGGATTTATCCGGTGATTCTTTACATAAACGTGGTTATCGTCATTACATGACCGATGCCCCGATTAAAGAAAATCTGGCAGCCGCCATTCTGCAAAAGGCCAAATTAAAACAGCGTAAGCCAGACATTATTTTAGATCCAATGTGCGGTTCAGGGACTTTTATCATTGAATCTTTGATGATGCTGACCGACCGTGCACCGGGTCTGGTGCGTCGTTTTGGTTTCAATGGCTGGAATGGACATGACCATGAATTGTGGATGTCAATTAAAGCAGAAGCCGCAGAACGCCATCAAACAGCATTGCAACAGCCTTTACCGCAATTTTATGCCTATGATGCCGACTGGGAAGCCGTCAAAGCCACCAAGAAAAATATTATTGCGGCAGGCTTTGAAGCATTGCTCGACCATATCAAAATTGAAGAGCGTACACTTGCAGACTGGCCGGATTTCAAGGCTGAAGGCAAAACCTCATTTATTGTCACCAACCCGCCTTATGGTGAGCGTTTAGGAGATAAAGCCTCTAACCGTGCCTTATATTTAGGCTTGTCTGCCCTGTTACAAAAGAACTTCCCGAATCAGTATGCAGCCGTGATTGCTGCACAGGTTGAACAAGCCGACGTGCTGGCATTTAATGAACCGCAAATTCTGCGTCTGATGAATGGTAAACTGCCAATTTATGTACGTTTCGGCACCATCAAACCGGCTGCCGTATCAGAACCGTTCTTGGCAAACTGGCAGCCACAACAGTTCGAGCCGATTGAAGGCGCGCAGGACTTTACCAACCGTCTGCAAAAAAACATGCAGAATCTAAAAAAATGGGCGATGAAAGAAAATATTTTCTGTTTGCGTTTATACGATGCCGACTTGCCAGATTTTAACATTGCGGTGGATTTGTATGGTGATCGCCTGCATGTACAGGAATATGCTCCACCGAAATCGATTGACCCCGAAAAAGCTAAAAAGCGTTTTAACTTAGCCTTGCAAGCCATTCGTGCGGTGACCGGTTTAGGACGAGATGCCATTTTCATTAAAACCCGCGCACGCCAGGAAGGTAAAAGCCAGTACACCAAACAGAGTACTGCTTCTAAACGCTTTATCGTACAGGAAGGTAAAGCCAAAATTTTAGTTAACCTGACTGATTACCTGGATACTGGCCTGTTCCTGGATCATCGTCAAATGCGTTTGCGTATTGCAGCAGAAGCCAAAGGCAAGCATTTCCTCAACCTGTATAGTTATACCTCTACAGCAAGCCTGCATGCTGCTTTAGGGGGCGCTGCAAGTACCACCAGTGTCGATTTATCCAATACTTACCTGAACTGGTCCAAAGAAAACTTTGTCTTGAACGGTTTGACTGTGGATCATGCCGATGAGCAACACCAGTTCTTTGCCAGTGACTGTTTTGAATGGCTGAAAGAAGGTCATGAACAATATGACCTGATTTTTATCGATCCGCCAACCTTCTCGAATTCGAAAAAGTTTCATGGCACCTTCGATGTGCAACGTGACCATTTGTCCCTGATCAAGCGTGCCATGAACCGCCTGACTACAGAAGGAACTTTATACTTTTCGAATAACTATCGTGGTTTCGAGATGGATGAGGAAATTCTGGCGTTCTTTGATGTTCATGAAATTACCAATCAAACCATTGGCCCGGACTTCAAGCGTAATGCCAAAATCCACCGTGCCTGGAAAATTCAGCATCCACAAAATGGCTAATGCATTTCGGATAATGCACTAACTAAAAAGGCTGCCGATCTGGCAGCCTTTGTTTTTACATGTGTTAATTTAAAAATTTCTTTTCACCGTATTTATATTCAATGCCGATTTTTAAGATATCGCCTTCCCCTTTCGCTTGCAGCGACTGCTGCATACCATTCAGCATTTGTTCCAGTTCCTGATCGGATAAGGTTTTACCACCCTGTTGTAAATAATTTTTCATGATGGTTTTCATGATCTGTTTATCGTATTCAACATTGGCCTGGTATTCGACCAGATTGGGTGCCATTTTAACCAAGCTTTCAAAAGAAGATTGGTGTCCTGGCATAACCTTGCCGGTCAGGTTCGCCTTGGCATATCCTTCACCCGCCTTGATTTGATTATTCTGCGATTCAAAACTAAAGCCGTCGTTCACAATAGCCAGAAAACTATTCATCAGATCTTGACTCAATTCTTTTTTCGTTCCGCAGACTTCAGAATTTTTTTCCAGTAAATCCAGGAAAGCCTGTGTTTTCTGCCTGTTCAGGGCTTTCAGGCTCATATTCATCTGGAAATCGCGAAAACTTGGAATGTTATGCAGGCTCATTTCACCAATTTTAATCTGGGTATCAAAATTGACCTTGTGCTCATCTACTCCTGTATTCACAAGCACTGCAAAGTCTTTCAATTCTCCACTGCCGAATTGCTGTACATTTCGATCGGTTCGCTGAATAGAAGCAATATTTAATCGGGTTTTCCCTGGATCTAAAACAGAATTTAAGCCCTGATTGGTCTCGAATTCTAAATCACGCATTTGCACATGACCCAATTTATCATTCACTGTCATACCCGGAATCTGAAATTTGAGCTTAAGCACATCCAGTTGGTCGGCTTTAGATTTTGCATCCAGTTTAAACGTCATCGGCTCAATTCGAGTTTGTATATCTGCCCCATTTTTTTCATACACCGGTGTGGTTAAAGATGAATGAATGACACCCAACCAGTCAATTCTGGTTTGGGCTGTTAAAGGCTTTTTCAATAAACCTTGAAAGATTTCATTGCCTTGCTTGAGGCGAATTTGCGATTCAATGTGATAACCATTCCAGCTGCGTTTAATTGCATCGGTCCCGTTCAGAATCAGCACATCTTTGGGTTTACAGGGATCAATGGTGAATTCAGCAACCCAGTCTGCAGAGCCCTGCATCGCGCCCATATTAAAATTATGATATTGAAGCGACATTAAATTGGATTTTTGATTCTGTTGATAATACGAATTTAGACCCTTATCTGCATATAAATTGCCGCCTATGACTGTAGTCGCCAATACAACGATACTTCCCAAACCCCAAATCAATTTTGACATCATATGTCTCGTTTTTTGCTTATTTTGTAGACGAGTATATGTTAAAAAAATAAAATTAGTGTAATTTTTCACACAGTTAGATCCCCAAATCACATTGCATGTTGAGGGAATCTATATTTACTTTTAAATGCTGCTGAACGTGTCAAATCCGTCCCGGTTCGAAATAACTGATTTTACTTCGATCAAAGGTCGTATAGGGACAGGCTTTAAAACTATGGAAATAGTGTTTGGCTTGAATGACATGCGAGCTGGTATTGTTCATCCAACCAATTCTTGGATCGTTGTTGGCCAAAGTAATACAATATGCCTATTTGTGGCGTAATTTTGTTTGCTGCTGGGCATGAAAAATCAGGCTGGCAAATACATCAATGTGTTCAGGATGACACAGTGCACTACGCGCCAACTCATAATGAAAATTTTCTTTTAAGCGTTGATCTAAAGCAGCAGCACTGGGTTGTTTATGAATATTTCCTTCACTCAACATAATGTAATATGGCTTTTTCTTATTGCAATGCTCAATACCCAAAATACTGATGGGTAAATAATCCTCTTGCCTAAACTCTGCCAGAACTTTGACCGCCACGCTATGATCCAGTTTTTCACCCACCAAATCCACCGTCATTTTCCGGCCTAAAAAGCGGAAACATGGAATAGCTTGATAAAAATCCACCACTTCCAGTTCATCATCAATGACATAGCGAATTAAGCCAGAACCCGTGGTAATCACCGGACTGAAACGGTAGAAAAGCCAATAATTTGTTTGTTTTTAGGTTCAAAAATAAGGAAAACGCCGGTTTTTTCTAAAAAGTCACATTCAAAAATTTCATAACGTGTATTGGCATAATATTTTTGATAAATACCATACATACGCTTGAGTTCTTGGACTGTTACCTGGCTGCATTTCTTATATGCACTATAGGACTCATTTTTGAGCAGACGAATCAGCTTAAATTCGATCATGATTACTATTCCATGTGTAACCTTCTCTTTGGAAGGTGATATTGTTTTTGTTTTAACTGCTTTTTATACAAGTGTATTTATATAAAGCGTTGCCATTTTAGCGTTTAAAAAGTTGAGAAATCAAATAAAGTCAGATGAACTTCACAAAAAACAATAAACGCGAATCAATAAAAAACCCGGCCGAAGCCAGGTTTTTTCAATTTTTATCTTTCAGTAAAGACAAGTAACTAACTTAATTTCATTTTCTCGAACTCGAGATGACCATTTTCACCCTTAACATGAATGGTATCTCCTGGGATAAATTCACCACCCAGGATTTTTTGAGCCAAGGTATTTTCAATTTGCTGCTGAATGGCACGTTTCAATGGACGAGCACCGTACACTGGATCAAAACCAGCTTCAATCAACTGATCAAACGCACTGTCATCCACTGTAAGTCTCATATCTTTTTCACTTAAACGTTCACGTAAACGCTCCAACTGGATGTCGGCAATACCACGAATTTGCGCTTTTTTCAGTGAATGGAACACAACCAACTCATCAATACGGTTAATAAATTCCGGACGGAAGTGTTGAGATACAGCACCCATTACCACTGCACGAACTTCATCATCGGATGCGTTATCGCCCAATTCACGAACATCTTGTGAACCCAGATTGGAAGTCAACACAATCACCGTATTTTTAAAGTCCACTACACGGCCTTGCGAGTCGGTTAAACGACCATCATCCAGTACTTGCAGCAAAATGTTAAACACATCTGGATGCGCTTTCTCGACCTCATCGAACAACACCACGCTATAAGGCTTACGGCGTACCGCTTCAGTCAAGATCCCGCCCTCTTCATAACCGACGTATCCCGGAGGCGCACCCACCAGACGGCTGACCGAATGCTTCTCCATGAATTCACTCATGTCAATACGCACCATGGCATCATCACTGTCGAACAGGAAGTTTGCCAAAGCTTTGGTCAATTCGGTTTTACCTACCCCGGTTGGACCGAGGAACAGGAACGAACCACTTGGACGGTTCGGGTCAGACAAGCCTGCACGTGAACGGCGCACCGCATTGGACACAGCCACCACAGCTTCATCCTGCCCAACCACACGGCTATGCAGGAATTCTTCCATATGCAGCAGTTTCTCGCGCTCACCTTGCAGCATTTTCGCAACTGGAATACCCGTTGCAGCACTGACCACTTCGGCAATTTCATTTTCAGTGACTTTGGTACGGATCAGTTTCGGTTCCTCACCGTTTTCCTCTGCGACTTCTTCAGCAGCGAGACGTTTTTGCAATTCAGGAATCACCCCGTATTGCAAACGGCTGGCTTCTGCCAAATCACCTTCACGCTGGGCTTTTTCAAATGCGGTACGTGCCTTGTCCAGTTCCACTTGCGCCTGACTGGTGCCTTCAACCAGCCGTTTTTCAGCAATCCACTGTTCTTCCAGATCACTGTACTCTTTCTGCACTTCGGCAATCTGTTTTTCCAGATGTGAAACTTCTGCTTTGCTGCCTGAATCTTCATCCTGTTTCACCGCTTCCAACTGCATCTTCAACTGGATTAAACGGCGGTCCAAGCGGTCGAGTGGTTCAGGTTTGGAGTCAATTTCCATTTTAATCCGCGAAGCAGCTTCATCAATTAAATCAATGGCTTTATCCGGCAATTGACGGTCAGTGATGTAACGGTGAGACATTTTCGCAGCAGCAATAATGGCTGAATCCAGAATTTGCACACCGTGATGGGTCGCATATTTTTCTTTTAAGCCACGCAGAATTGCAATGGTATCTTCAACGCTTGGTTCATCGACCAATACTTTCTGGAAACGGCGTTCCAGTGCGGCATCTTTTTCAATGAACTGACGATATTCATCCAGCGTGGTTGCACCCACACAGCGCAGCTCACCACGAGCCAATGCAGGCTTCAGCATATTGCCTGCATCCATGGCACCCTCACCCTTACCTGCGCCCACCAGGGTATGCAACTCATCAATGAACAGGATGATTTCGCCTTCATGTTTGGCCAGGTCTTTCAGAACAGCTTTTAAGCGTTCTTCAAACTCACCGCGATATTTTGCACCCGCCAGCAATGAACCCAAGTCCAGAGACAAAACGCGTTTACCTTTCAGGCCTTCCGGAACTTCACCATTGACAATACGCTGTGCCAAACCTTCAACAATCGCCGTTTTACCTACACCAGGTTCACCAATCAGTACCGGATTGTTTTTGGTACGACGTGACAGTACCTGAATGGTACGTCGGATTTCTTCATCTCGGCCAATTACCGGGTCCAGTTTGCCGGACATGGCGCGTTCAGTTAAGTCTATAGTGTATTTATTGAGTGAATCACGTTGATCTTCATGGGTATTACTCATGACTTTTTCGTCACCTCGAATTTTTTCAATCGCTTTGCGTAAACTTTCACTGGTTACGCCGACATTGTTGAGTAAAGTTTTGGTTGCACCGGTTTCCGCCAAAGCGAGTAGCACCCAGTCGGTAGATAAGAATTCATCTCCGGCTTTTTGGGCATAACTGTCTGCCAGATTCAAAGCGCGTACTGCTTCAGGATTAAGGTTGATATCTCCAGTCGGATTGGCAATGGTCGGTGCATCATTTAATGCTTGCTGCACTTTGGTTTGCAGATCACGCAGATTTGCCCCGGCTTGCTGAAACAGGCTGATATTGGCAGGCTCTTCCAGTAGCACCGATAAAATATGGATACCCGCGATGGCAGTATGGTCTTTACCCATGGCCAGAGATTGAGCATCTGATAGAGCTTGCTGCAAGCGGTTTGTAAATTTTTCAAAACGCATTCTTATTTTCCTCACAACAAATTTTGTACTTGGATAAAAGATGGGAATGGTTTGATATTTTTCAATAATATTTTTAAAAAATATTTTTAAATTTCAATAACTAATATAATTAAAGTTAAATATAAACCTTAATTATAATATGGGTATTTAAGCTAATTTTTTCAAGTTCATTTAGGACATTTATGTATGAAATTTTATTCCATATATATTTTTATATCTTTTAGAGAAATGTCATGAGAGTTTATAAAAGTTCATTTTGACTGTGAGTCAATTCATTTGCTTGATGAACCTTCTAGGCCTTAAGGTTTGGAGGAAAAGATCTATTAAAATGCTATAGATTATTTTTAAATCTTTACCGGGATAGAATCTTTTTTCTTTATTAGTATTTTTTAATGCTGATGCAGCATAAAAATGGCAATCCGGAAATGAATTGCCATCTAAAGTTTATTATTCCACTTCAATAATTTCAAAATCGTGGGTAATTTCCACACCACCATCCGATAACATTTTACTTGCAGAACAATATTTTTCAGCTGAAAGTTCAACTGCTTTAGCGACCTGTTTTTCTTTGACTGCTTTACCCGTTACCACAAAATGTAAATGGATTTTGGTAAACACGGCTGGGATGCTATCCGCACGTTCAGCCTTGAGCTGACACACGACATCCGTCACATCTTGGCGTGATTTTTTTAAAATCGTCACAATATCAAAGGAAGCACACCCACCAAGTCCCATTAATATCAATTCCATAGGACGTGGTCCACGGTTTTGACCGCCATATGCCTCAGCCCCATCCATCACGATTTGGTGACCACTTTCCGATTTTGCCTCAAAAGCAACATTCTCTAGCCAATGAACGCTTGTTTGCATTGCAACTACCTGAAAAAAACTATAAATTTACGATGTACCTGTACACTAACATAAATTGAGTTGAGAAGGAATTTCAGCTCTTCTGTGTGACAAGTTCACTTTAGGTCTTGTGCGATCTATTAATTATCCATATTCGGAACCGTTAGCATGACTTCAAACTTTTCACAACTTAGCACTGATGCACTGTCTCCAGGTCAACTTCCAGAGTCAGTGAAAGCATTATTAAAACGTGCCTATATAAATCGTTATCCAAAACGCACTGCAATTGTAGATGCAGGCTCAGAATCAAAATCGCTTTATTTGATTTTAAAAGGTTCAGTTTCCATTATTTTACGTGAAGATGATGAACGTGAAATTGTAGTTGCTTATTTGAATGCTGGAGACTTTTTTGGGGAAATGGGTCTTTTTGAAGCAAATCCACAACGTACTGCAGAAGTTCGTACACGTGACGTATGTGAAATTGCCGAAATCACTTATGAAAACTTCCACGAATTAAGCAAACAGTATCCAGACCTGAGCTATGCCGTATTTGCCCAGCTTGTACGTCGCTTAAAAAATACGACACGTAAAGTGACTGACCTGGCATTTATTGATGTATCTGGCCGTATTGCACGCTGCCTGATTGACCTTTCTTCACAACCAGAAGCCATGATTTTACCAAATGGCCGCCAAATCCGTATTACCCGTCAGGAAATTGGCCGTATTGTGGGTTGTTCGCGTGAAATGGTCGGCCGTGTCCTAAAAACACTGGAAGAACAAGGCATGATCCAGACCGATGGTAAAGCCATCCTGATTTATGATGTTTCTGCTGAAGAAAATGATGCGTCTTTAGAAGACGAGGATGATGAAGAATAAATTTTCTTCCATTCACCCTAAAAGCAAATCCTGAGATTTGCTTTTTTTATGTCTATATTTCTGAGCTGTTCTTTTTAAATTTTTATGACAACTTTAAAACAATTCATGATTTAACGCCGATCCAAAAATCAGTTAGCCTAATGCACGATTTCAAACTTGATAAAAATTAAAGGATCCACCTTTATGCGACTCAAACCTTTAGCCAACACCGGGATTCTGCTTCCTGAAATTTGTTTGGGCACCATGACCTTTGGCGAACAAAATACCCAGGCAGAAGCCTTTCAGCAACTTGAATATGCCCTGGATCAGGGATTATTTTTCTGGGATACCGCAGAAATGTATCCGGTACCGCCAAAGCCTGAAACTCAAGGAGCAACTGAAACCATCCTGGGCAACTGGATTGCACAGCGTGGTCAGCGCGACCAGCTGTTCATTGCTTCAAAAATTGCCGGTCCTTCACAAGGCGGCAGCCATATCCGTGACGGCAAAACCCGCTTTACTGCAGCTGAGATTAGCTCGGCACTTGATGGTTCCTTAAAACGTTTACAAAGCGATTATATCGACCTGTATCAGTTACATTGGCCACAACGCCCAACCAATTTCTTTGGCAAGCTTGGCTATGGCAACACAGAAGCGCAAAACCAGCAGCAAGTCACTGCCCTGGAAGAAACCTTAAGTGCCTTAAGTGATGAAATTAAAAAAGGCCGTATCCGTTATATCGGGCTGTCTAATGAAACCCCGTGGGGAACTTTAAAGTTTTTACATCTGGCTGAAAAATTAGGCCTGGAAAAATTTGTCAGCGTACAAAACCCTTATAACCTGCTGAACCGGACTTATGAAATTGGCATGTCTGAAATTGCCCATTATGAAAATGTCGGCTTACTTGCTTACTCACCTCTCGCTTTTGGTTACCTGACCGGTAAATTCCGTCATGGCGCTCGTCCAGCCAATGCACGGGTTACCCTATTTTCCCGTTTTAGCCGTTATAGCAATCCTGAAAGTGAATGGGCAAACGAACAGTATGCTCAGCTTGCAGAACGGCATGGTTTAACCCTGACCCAACTGGCATTGGCATTTATCAAGCAGCAATTCTTTGTGACCAGTACCATTATTGGAGCTACCAATCTGGATCAACTGAAAGAAAATATTCAGGCTTTTGAGATTGATTTATCGGCAGAAATTTTACAGGGCATTGAAGAAATTCACCGCCAGCAGCCGAATCCAGCACCATAGATATTTCGCCGCAACTCATTAAGGTGAAGTGTTGCTTCACCTGCGTCAAATAACTTATATTCTTTAAAATCAAAAACTTTGCATACAAAAAAAGGATGCAATAAGCATCCTTTTTGCTTAACGACTAATTAACGTCTGTTATAGATGGCTTGAGCAGCTGGTAAGTTTTTACGCATTGCTTCAATACGCTGACCATTTGAAGGGTGAGTCGACAGGAAGGATGTACCGCCCGCACCTTCCAACTTGTTCATTTTTTCCCAAAGCGTGATTGCGGCTTGCGGATTATAACCGGCACGCGCCATCAACATCAAACCACCTTGGTCAGCACGGCTTTCAAGGCTACGTGAATAGGGTAAACCCACACCCACCTGTGCACCTAACTGAGCTGCTGCTGCACCCAATTGACCGACATTATTGCCTGCATAGCCCAAACCAATGTTTAACGCCAGGTCTGTTAAAGCCTGTGCACCAATTTTTTGTTTAGAATGTTCTTCCAAGGCATGCACCATTTCATGGCCCATCACCGCTGCAATTTCAGCATCGGTCAGATTTAACTTATTTACAATACCAGTGTAAAACACCACTTTACCGCCTGGTGCCACATAAGCATTGATCTGGTCTGACTTCAGCACAGCCAATTGCCAGTCGAACTTTTGGCCTGTCTGGTTGATTTGGTCGCCATAAGGTTTTAGACGTAAAAATACCGAATTAATTCGCTTATAAGTCGCAGATGAAGTATCTAAGGTTTTATTGGCACTCGCTTCCTGAACAGTCTTATTAAAGCCCTGCGCAGCAGTAACATTTAATGTGGATGAGTCTGCCCCTGCCATGTCCGCTACAGTAGTACAACCGGAAATCGTGATTACACTTGCTGCACACAAACTTAAAATCAGCTTGCTGTTCATTATAATAATCTCCACCTTGAAAATAGATATCTCTTTTCAAGAGATTATATGAAATAGTGGATAATCTTTAAATTAATATTATCTCCACAATCATATCATTTATGTAAACAGGCTTATTTAAGAAATTGAAAACTAAGCCAATAAATTAAACACAAAACATTCAGCCCTAAATATATCTGGCAAAGTGGTTTAATTTTCTGTTCCAGTTGTTCATTTTTGCGCTTAAAAAATAAAAACGCATTTTGAATAAGCACGACCGGAACCAAAATACATGCAACGATGACACTTAATCCAATGAACGCCGCATTAATAATTGCGGGATCCTGTGTTTGTGCCTGAATAACCAGCATGGCAATCGTCGGTGCACCACCCATTGCAAACAGTAATGAATAAAACATCGTCGCTGATATATTTTTATGCATCATGCACAACCTTGTATTTGTTTTATATTTGACATTCTAGCAAGTGCAAGTGAATTAAACAGTATGCCTAGATGCAACTTTAGTCTGGCAAAACAGTCTGCATACTGGTCGTAGATATATTTTCTAAATAAAACGGGCACAAAAAAGCCCCACAATTGCGGGGCTTTTTATACGTCCTGATTCTTGGCAGATTAAGCTTCGAATGGATGGCGAAGAATAATTGTTTCTTCACGGTCTGGACCAGTTGAAATGATGTCGATTGGACATTCAATCAATTGCTCAAGACGTTTTACGTAGTTAAGTGCAGCTTCTGGTAACTGATCAATTGATTTAGCACCAAAAGTAGACTCAGACCAGCCTGGCATGGTTTCGTAGATTGGCTTTAAAGTTTCGAATGCAAGCGCATCAGAAGAACCTACGCAACCAGAATCAGCAGCTTCGTAACCGACACAGATTTTCACTTCTTCTAAACCGTCAAGAACGTCAAGTTTAGTCAAGCAGATACCAGAAAGTGAGTTTACTTCTACTGAACGGCGAAGAATTTCAGCATCGAACCAACCACAACGACGTTGACGGCCAGTAGACGCACCAAATTCTGAACCTACAGTACCCAAGTGTTTACCGATTGCATCACCAACATCGTTCGCAGCATCGTAAACAAGTTCAGTTGGGAATGGACCAGCACCTACACGTGTTGTATAGGCTTTAGTGATACCCAATACATAGTCAAGGTGCAATGGACCAAGACCAGAACCAGAACTTACGCCACCAGCAGTCGTGTTTGAAGACGTTACATACGGATATGTACCATGGTCAACGTCAAGAAGTGAACCTTGAGCGCCTTCAAACATGATGTTATCACCGTTTTTACGGTATTTATGAAGTTCACCTGTTACGTCCACAACTAATGGAGCAACAACTTCACGCCATTGGTCGCAAAGAGTAAGTACATCTTCAAGATTAATCGCTTCTACACCGTAGAATTGAGTCAACTGGAAGTTGTGGTATTCAAGAAGCTCGGTAAGTTGAGCTTTAAGATGTTCACCACCACGTACCAGGTCAGCAACACGAATTGCACGACGTGCAACTTTATCTTCGTAAGCGGGACCAATACCACGGCCAGTTGTACCAATTTTTGCATTGCCACGTTTTTTCTCACGCGCTTGGTCAAGTGCAATATGGTTTGGAAGGATTAATGGACAGTTTGGAGAAATACGTAAACGTTCACGTACTGGCACGCCTTCTTTTTCAAGAATATCCATCTCTTTAATCAGCGCTTCCGGTGAAAGTACAACACCGTTACCAATTAAGCACAGTACGTTTTCACGTAAAATACCAGATGGAATGAGGTGTAATACAGTTTTCTTACCACCAACCACAAGAGTATGACCTGCGTTGTGTCCGCCTTGATAACGAACGACCGCTGCCGCTTGATCTGTGAGCAGGTCGACGATTTTGCCTTTACCTTCGTCGCCCCATTGGGTACCGAGTACCACAACATTCTTGCCCATAATAGCCTCATTGCATCATGCTGTTAAAATAGAAAACACAACTGAATGACATGAACATCCAGTTCTGCGATTAAATCGGTTCGACTGTCCACTCACCCGCCTTGTTCACCAACTGGTGAGTCGCAAACGGAATCGAGTTTAAATCATCATTACCTAATAACTGAATCACACTTAAGCCTTGTGCACGCAGAGCAGCGATTGCATCAAGCAATGCTTTATCTGTACCTTTCGGTGCAACAACTTTTTGAACCTGTTTGAACTGACCTGCACTGAGTGCATATAAGTCACAAGAGAAGCCAGTTGCCGGGCGCGCGCGTCCAAAGTGTTCGCCAATACCGTCATAACGACCACCTTGAGCCAGCGGTGCTGCACGGTTTGGCGCATAGACGGCATACATTAAACCGGTGTGGTAGTGATATGAACGAAGTTCTACAACATCAATACCAATATGCAAGTCTGGCCAACGTGCCTGAATTTCAGATCGGGTCGTTTTTACTGCATCAAATGCCTGTTTAAATGCCGGGTCTGCAATAATTTCAGCACTGAGGTTGGCTTCTAAAGCATCCAAATCACTTGAAAAACGACCGAGTGTGTAAAAATCTGCACCGAATTTTAAATCTTGGGTAAATTCAGCCAGTTCAGGCAAGGCTTTGCGCTGGTAAAGATCCGAAAGCTGATTTTCTTCCGCCTTGGTTAAACCAGCGTGTTTAACCAGACTGCGGAACAAGCCCACATGACCTAAATCCAGATGGATGCCATCCGCAAAGCTTGCTGTTTTCAATAAGTTGAGCATCACGTCAATCATTTCGACGTCAGCATCAATACTGTCTGAACCAAAAAGTTCCGCACCCAGTTGCAGCGGTGCACGCGTGGTATTAAAACCTTGAGGCTTGGTGTGTAAAACCGTGCCAGCGTAGCAATAACGCGCTACACCTTCGACCGGATATACATGCGCATCGATACGGGCCACTTGCGGTGTCATATCGGCACGCACACCCAGCAAACGGCCAGAAAGCTGGTCGATGACTTTAAAAGTGGCTAAGTCTAAATCTTGATTCGATTCTGAAAGAGAAGAAAGAGATTCGATGTATTCGATAAATGGCGTGTACACCAGCTGATAACCTCGAGATGCGAGGAAATCCAATGCTTCACGGCGCAAAGCTTCTATTACTTGCGCTTGTTCTGGTAATACATCAGCTACACCATCAGGTAATAACCATGTCTCTGAAATGGGCATGTTGTAAACCTAAATACTTGTCAGCGCGGAAGTAATCCGCATAAAAAAATCGGGAGCACACCCGATTTCTCCTAGTCTAGCACGATCATCTTTACTGTGCATCAGACTTTTGCAGAAAAGATGTGATTCATTGCCAATTAAATAATTTTTATACTTTGATTCTATCTCGCGACTTTAAAATCAAATATAAGTTAACCACTCCAGGCACAGGGATCACGTTATTTTGCCTGGATTAACATCAGAAATGCCCTCTGTTTTGCAATATAACTGGTCACTCTCCATGCTTGTGATGAACCTTCATGTTATATGGGGAACGCTAACCACCACCTCGCGCTCGAAGTCTTTTTAGAGGGAATCAAGAAAACCCAGAAGTAGAGCATTGACCACATCGGGCGCTTCTTGCTGAAGCCAATGACCAGCCTTTGGGATGACTTGAGATATTTGGAGCTGAGGCACTAAAGACGGCATTGCCTTGATGATGTCTTTCATCCCAGGAATGGCGAGTCCGGTATCTCGCTCACCCACGAGATACATGGCGGACACATTAACATGCAAGCCTTGAAAAGCAGCTTCTGATTCCCAGTTTTGGTCTAGGTTGCGGTAGTAATTCAGGCCGCCGCGAAAGCCACTTTGCTCGAATGAGCGCACAAATAAGGTAAAATCGTCGGGACCAAGCCAAGCTGGTAGGGTTTGAGGGTCAGGCAGCATGGCGAGCAGTCCGCCAGAGCGAGGAACCATTCCAAACGGATTCGGTGTTTTCGGATCATCACGCGGGCCTGCATCCCCTGAAGCGGCAAAGTATATTTTTCGCAGGGTTGCAGCAACATTGGCTTCCAGCTCATGCTCCGCAAGCCCCGGTGATGCAAAGTAATGTGTGTAGAACCAGGCATCGGAAGTTTGTGGGAAAAGCTTGCTGGGTAGCATGGGTGCACGTCCCATCATAGGCACGCCCAGTGCCGTGACCGCACGAAATCGGTCTGGCCGGATAAGTGCTGCTTGCCAAGCTATCATCGCACCCCAGTCCCCTCCAACAATGACGGCTTGCTTCTCTCCAAGCGCATCCATAAGAGCGACCATGTCACCGATCACTTGCAGCACCGTATACGCGCCGACTGCCTCTGGCCGGTCGCTACCCCCATAACCACGGAGGTCAGGTGCGACAGTACGGTAGCCTGCAGCGGCTAGTGCGGACAACTGGTTACGCCATACATGGGAAGTTTCTGGAAATCCGTGGCAGAACAGGACCAGCGGGCCCTGACCTTTTTCTATCAGATTCAAGCGTATGCCATTTGCTTCGACCCGGCGATAAGAAGGTACAGTCATGTTGCTTTCTTTTCAGGTGAACCTATGCTGTTCTGTAATATCTATCTGACACGTATCCTGCGCTATGTTTGACTCAAAAATAAAACACTCAGCAATAAGCAATCCCAAATTATAGAAGTTGTGCCCGGCAGCGTGCTGAACTCAGTCATTGCAACATATTTTGTCAAAGACAACCCCGCGAATATGATTGCTATTGTCATTATCCTGCTGGCAGCATCACGTTTTTCTTTCTCACCTACGCTGGCCATAAGTGTGGCATCCACAGCAGTTTTAAGAATGCTACGGGCATAAAGCGTACCTTTAAATTTTTAAATTAAAGTGAGGTTTTGTCGGTTGAATGAACCGTTTTTGCCAATAGTCCAATCAATTCGGCATTTTGGGATTCCACCTGACTCAGTTTAGTCGTGGTCTTATCAATTACCTCTTGCTGAATATGCATTTTCTTCGCCAGGTCCTGCATAATTTCCAGGGTTTTTTTAAGGTTTTCTTCCAGATGAATCACTTTTGTTTCCAATTGTTGATTCAATTGAATTTCACCGAGGGCAGCACCTTGATTGGTAAATTGTGCCCAAATCAAAAAAATTACTGCTATGGCTAAAAGGAAAATAAATCCCCAGATAAATATCAACATAGGTACGCTGCTCGTGTTATTGATTGATGACTGCTCTGTGTCATGAATCGATAGGATTAAATTTCAAAAGCTTATAATTTTCATATAGTAATCGAAAAATGATTATAAAATTAACCGTGCTTAGATTTATATTTATTATAAGCATCATTATAAGTCGACTTCGGGTCGGCAATTCACTGCCAATGCTAAATCATCAAATAAAATGTAACTTCATGGCAGCCTATTCATCCTACTGAAGCCAACACCTTTACTCAAGAATTAATAAACCATTCGAACAAATTGATAATAATTGAGTTACAGGTCGCATTATTTACCCCCATACGCTATAAAACTTCATGCCTTTCAAAAGCAGCAAGATGGAAAATCCATCTTGCACTCTCTTTTAAACAAGGCCCACTATTTATGGGTAAAGGATTCGCAGAGGTCCAGCAAGCGATTCGCATAGCCCCATTCATTGTCATACCAGGCAAAGACTTTGGCCTGATGTCCCACCACCATGGTTTGGCTTAAATCCACGATGAGTGAATAAGGCGAATGGTTAAAGTCTGAGGAAACCACCGGTTCATCGGTAACATCCATAATTTCCGCATAATCCTGACGTGCTGACTTGATCAGGATCTCATTGATTTTATGTGCTGTGACATGCGACTGCGCAACAAAAGTGAGGTCAATGGCAGCTACATTAATGGTCGGCACGCGTATGGAATAGCCATCTATACGCTCTGCCATTTTTGGCATCACCCGTTTTAATGCCCCCAGCGCCGAAGATGTGGTTGGAATAATATTGTGTCCCGAAGCACGGGCACGGCGTAAATCGCGGTGGGCATGATCCAGCACCGACTGATCTGCCGTCACTGCATGAATTTCTGTCATCAATGCCGTATCAATGCCAAAAGCATCATCAATAATTTTAACCAAAGGCACCAAGGCCTGTGTGGTGCAGGATACACTGGAAATAATCTGGTCTGTGGCTTTGACTTCGTGATGGTTGACCCCATACACAATGGCCGCATCCACCGTATCAAAAGGCGCAGCACCAATAATGACCCGTTTTGCCCCTGCGTGAATATGCCCTGTGGCTGCTGCACGCGAACGGAATAAACCGGTACATTCCAGCACCACATCAATATTTAAATCCTTCCAAGGCAGGCTTTCAGGCTGTTGCTGAGAAAACACCTGTACCTTTAATTGCGCCAGACCTGCAGAAATGTGCAAAAAAATCTGTTCATCCTGCAAAAGCACTTCAACCTTGCCCTTAAAGCGGCCATGGGTGGTGTCGTATTTAAACAAATGCACCAGTGTTTCTACATCTGCAATATCGTTAATGGCCACGATATCAAAATGAAAATCCTTAGGATTTTCAAACCAAGCCCGTAATACATTGCGACCAATTCGCCCGAAACCATTAATGGCTACTCGTTGCATCAGATATCCTTAACTCTTGGGTAGATGTAAACACAGCTCTATGTTAATGGATTTTAATCAGATACCGATACCATTTCTGCTGTTCTATGCATGAAAAATCTCGCTGCAAGGGTTTCATCCTGCTGCTTTTAAGCTTATTTTGCCTCAAAATTTATTCAGAGAAGGCTGCGGCAAAATATTTACTTCACTTTTCATTTACTTTATATCCTATACCTAAAGCAGAATTCAGCTGATCAATTGAAGGCCAGAAAGCCAAATACCGCTTAAATAGAATTGTGATTAATTCACCTTAAAGTGATTGGTGCATGCGGCTTTTTCCGTTATACTTTAGCGTTTTAAAATTTTAAGCCAGTATCTCAAGCCAGCTTTATAAAAGTAAGACTTGCTTGACATGCTATTAGCCAAATACAAGATTTATGGAGTGACTTGGTTGTGAGTACTCGTTTTATGACATCAGCTGAAATTCGCGAAGCTTTTTTAAGCTATTTTGAATCGCAAGGGCATACACGTGTCGCGTCGAGTTCTCTGGTTCCTGCCAACGACCCAACATTATTATTCACAAACGCTGGGATGAACCAGTTTAAAGACTGCTTCCTGGGTCTTGAAAAACGTGATTATGTGCGTGCAGTGTCATCACAAAAATGTGTACGCGCAGGCGGTAAACACAACGACCTGGACAACGTCGGTTATACCGCACGTCACCACACATTCTTTGAAATGTTAGGCAACTTCTCTTTTGGTGATTATTTCAAGCGTGATGCAATCAAATTTGCCTGGGATTTTTTGACCAATGAGAAATGGTTAGGCTTACCAAAAGACAAACTCTATGCCACTGTTTACCATACCGATGACGAAGCTTTCGACATCTGGAACAAAGAAATTGGTTTAGATGCATCTCGCATCATCCGTATTGGCGACAACAAAGGCGGTCAATACGCATCGGACAACTTCTGGGCAATGGGTGATACCGGTCCTTGTGGTCCTTGTTCTGAAATCTTCTTTGACCATGGCGATCATATTTGGGGTGGCCTGCCAGGCACACCTGAAGAAGATGGCGACCGTTTCATCGAGATCTGGAACAACGTATTCATGCAGTTCAACCGTACTGCGGATGGCGTGCTCCACCCTCTTCCAGCACCATCTGTCGATACTGGCATGGGCTTGGAACGTATTTCTGCGGTATTGCAACACGTTAACTCAAACTACGAAATTGACCTGTTCCAGCACTTGTTAAAAGCTGCGGCTGAAATCATTGGCCTCGATACCACTGAAATTGAAGCTGCCGCAAAAGCAGCAAACAAACCTGTTGACTATCCTGCTTCCCTTAAAGTGGTTGCCGACCATGCCCGTTCATGCTGCTTCCTGATTGCAGATGGCGTAAACCCGTCGAATGAAGGCCGTGGTTATGTGCTGCGTCGCATCATCCGTCGTGCAGTGCGTCACGGTAACAAGTTAGGTGCAACCGGTTCATTCTTCCACAAAATGTTGCAACCTTTAATCGAAGCAATGGGTGCCGCATACCCTGAACTTGCGGCTAACCAGGCACGTATCGAAGCACAATTATTGAAAGAAGAAGAACAATTCGCGAAAACTTTAGAGCAAGGTCTGAAATTGCTTGAAGGCGAATTGGCTCAACTGAAAGGTTCAGTGATTCCAGGCGAAACCGTTTTCAGACTTTATGATACTTACGGCTTCCCGACTGACTTAACCGCTGACATCGCACGTGAACGCGACCTCACGATTGATGAAGCCGGCTTTGAAGTTGAAATGGCAGCACAACGTCAACGTGCACGTGATGCAGGTAAATTCGCCATCGACTACAACAGCATTGTAAAAGTTGAAGGTGAAACCCAGTTCGAAGGTTATAAAGCCACTCAAGCTCAAGGCCAGATTGTTGCAATCTATAAAGATGGTGAACAGGTTGACGAAGTGGTTGAAGGCGATGAAGCACTGATCGTATTGAACCAGACACCTTTCTATGCAGAAAGCGGCGGTCAGATTGGCGATACAGGTATCTTCAAAAACGATACCGGCATCTTCGAAGTTCAGGATACCAAGAAATCTGGTGGTGCATTCGTACACCAAGGTATCGTGACTATGGGTAGCTTAAAAGCCGCTCAATCTGTTGAAGCAATTGTTAAAGCAGACATCCGTGAAGCAACTGCACGCAACCACTCTGCAACACACCTGTTGCATGCTGCCCTTCGTCAAGTGTTGGGTTCTCATGTACAGCAAAAAGGTTCACTGGTTGCATCTGACATTTTACGTTTTGACTTTGCCAATGACCAACCTGTTTCATTCGAACAACTGCAGGAAGTTGAGCGTCTTGTTAACCGTGAAGTGATTGCCAACACCGCCGTTTCTACCGAGCTTCTCGACATCGAATCTGCCAAAGCAAAAGGTGCAATGATGCTGTTCGGTGAAAAATATGGCGATGAAGTTCGTGTACTTTCCATGGGTTCAATCATTGAAGATAAAAACTTCTCGATCGAACTGTGTGGCGGTATTCACGTGAAACGTACCGGTGACATCGGTCTGTTTAAAATCACTTCTGAAGGTGGTGTAGCGGCAGGTGTACGTCGTATCGAAGCGGTAACGGGCACAAAAGCGGTTGAAGTGGTTCAAAAAGCCGACCGTGATATCAACACCATCAACGGTCTGTTAAAAGCACAAAAAGAACAAACCATTGAGAAAGTTGAAGCGCTGGCAGATACAGCATCCAGCCTGCAAAAACAGATTGAACAGCTCAACCAGAAATTGGCAAACTTCCAGGCAGCTGAACTTTTAAGCCAAGTTCAAACTGTGGCTGGTCGTCAAACATTGATTACCACTGTGCAAAACATGGATGCGAAATCGCTTCGCAACCTGCACGATGGTGTAAAATCTAAATTAGACAATGCAGTGATTGTACTTGCGGCTGTAGAAGGTGATAAGGTCAGCCTTCTCGCTTCTGTAGCAAAAGACTTTACTGCAAACATTAAAGCAGGTGACATCATCAAACACTTGGCAACCGAGCTGGGTGGTAAAGGTGGTGGCAAACCTGACTTGGCACAAGGTGGCGCGCCACTTAACGAGAAGTTTGCGACAGTGATGGCAGATTTGACTGCTTGGCTTGAAGCAAAATAAAACTTCACCTTTTGTGTAACTGACCCTGACCGGAAAATCAGGGTCATGGTTTATATGGAACAACTATGGCATTAATCGTTCAAAAATATGGCGGTACCTCTATGGGTACTCCCGAGCGCATTTTAAATGTTGCTCGTCGTGTAAAGCGCTGGCATGATCACGGCCACAAGGTGGTGGTGGTTGTATCAGCAATGAGTGGCGAAACCAATCGCCTGCTTGCTTTAGCGAAGGCCATTACCGAAACCCCTGATCCACGCGAATTAGACCAGATGGTGTCTACGGGTGAACAGGTTACGATTTCTATGTTAGCGATGGCGCTCAACTCAATTGGAGTAGAAGCAAAATCACTGACTGGCCGCCAGGTTGGCATTAAAACCGACAGCGCATTCAACAAAGCCCGCATTGAATCTATTGATACTGATGTATTAACTGAAAACCTGGATGCAGGCCGCGTACTTGTGGTTGCCGGTTTCCAGGGCTTTGATGAATTGGGTAATACAACAACTTTAGGTCGTGGTGGTTCAGATACCTCTGGCGTGGCACTTGCAGCTGCACTTAAAGCAGATGAATGCCAGATTTATACAGACGTAGATGGCGTTTATACCACTGACCCACGCGTTGCACCAAAAGCGAAAAAAGTTGATCGTATTTCTTTTGAAGAAATGCTGGAAATGGCATCACTTGGTTCGAAAGTCCTGCAAATCCGTTCAGTTGAATTTGCCGGCAAATACCAAGTGCCTTTACGCGTATTATCAAGCTTCGATAACGACGATGATGGCGCATTTGACGAAGACTTCAAAAACAACGTCGGAACTCTTATTACTACTGAATTGGAAGACAACATGGAACAGCCAATTATCTCTGGTATCGCGTTTAACCGTGACGAAGCAAAATTGACTATCTTGGGCGTGCCTGATCTGCCTGGCATCGCATCCAAAATCCTGGCACCAATCGGTGCAGCGAATATTGAAGTCGACATGATCATCCAGAATGTGGAAGAAGACGGCACCACCGACTTCACTTTCACGGTCAACCGTGGCGAGTTTGCTAAAGCAAAAGCAATTCTGGAGCAAACTGCGAAAGAAATTGGTGCACGTGAAGTTGCGACCCGTTCAGACATCGTTAAAGTATCGATCGTGGGTGTAGGCATGCGCTCACATGCTGGCGTGGCAAGCAAAATGTTTACTGCTCTAGCTGAAGAAGGCATCAACATCTTAATGATTTCAACTTCAGAAATTAAAATTTCAGTGATCATTGAAGAAAATTATTTAGAGCTTGCTGTGCGTACTCTTCACACTGCTTTCGGTTTAGACCGTGAATCTGGTGAATCAAGCGCACGTGCTTAAATATGTAAAGTAACAAATCTGGTCATTGTTGGACAGAATTTGCGAAATACTACAAAAAGAACAGAGCCACTATAGTTTTTTTTATAGTGGCTCTGTTATATTTGTAACCGAGGATTTTGAAAATATTAACAGAATTATTTTGTGTCAGCTTTTTGACAGAGCGTTCTGATAATATTTCTATGGTACTAAGGTTGTGTTTTTAACTTTTAAAATCAATTGCACGTTTAGCGTTTTGCAAGGAGATAAACATGCTGATTCTAACCCGACGTGTCGGTGAAACATTAATGATTGGGGACCAAGTCAGTGTCACTGTGCTTGGCGTAAAAGGTAACCAGGTTCGTATTGGCGTAAATGCTCCAAAAGAAGTATCTGTTCATCGTGAAGAAATTTACCAACGAATTCAACATGAACGCGCTATGCATGAACATCTGCAGCACCTGGATCAGGATTATCAACCTTCTTTTGAAGAAGATAATTTCCCACAAAATATCCAGAACGACTTTAATCGTTAAACCGTTAAAGGTTGTTCTAATATAAAGCGGCTATATAGCCGCTTTAAATTTATCTGCTGCTTATTTTTTTTCCAGCAAGGCCAACGCCTTTTTAACTGGTGCATAACTACGACGATGCTGATCAATAACGCCATGCTCAGCAATTGCCTCAAAATGGGCTTTGGTTGGATAACCCTTATGTTTGGCAAAACCAAAATGCGGATATTGCTGATCCAGTACCACCATCTCACGGTCACGTGTCACTTTTGCCAAAATACTGGCCGCTGAAATTTCTGCATGCAGTGCATCCCCACCGACCACCGCATCACAGCTCATGCTTAAGCCTTGCGGAACTTTATTGCCATCGACCAGCACATGTTCTGGCTGAAGCTGCAAAGCCTCTACAGCCCGGCGCATAGCCAATAAAGAGGCCTGTAGAATATTGATCTGGTCTATTTCTTCATGGCTGGCTTCAGCAATGGCCCAGGCCAAGGCTTTCTCCTGAATTTCTATGAATAATTTTTCACGCTTTTTTTCAGTGAGTTTTTTAGAATCATTTAAACCTTCTATCGGATTATTGGGATCTAAAATAACTGCAGCCGCAACCACCGAACCCACCAGAGGGCCACGCCCCGCTTCATCTACACCCGCAATTTTCATCAATGCTTTACCTACAAAAAAGAGGCTGAATCACATCAGCCTCTTTAATTTTAACATGAATTAAAGCTGTATTAGTTCATTGCTTCAGCAACACAAGCATTAATGGTTTTAGTCACTGCATTTGAAACAATAGTATTACGTGCAGCCGGATCAATTGCAGCTGTCGCCAAATCTACTGCCGTTACGTTTTGCGGTGCTTTTTCACTGACACAACCACAAATTTCGGTCTGAATATTTTGCTTTTGAGTTGCGGTCATTAACTTGGTTGCATTTTGCCATGCCGGAATAGCATTCAACTCGGTGGTACATTTTGCATTAATTGCAATTTTAATTGCAGTCATACCAAGTTGTTGAGTTGCCGATTGTGTTGTAGGCGCTGTGCCGGTTGTGGTATTCGTTGACACACAAGCAGTTAAAGCCAAAGCAAGAGGTACCAGGACAGCAATTATTTTTTTCACAGTTAATCCTTGAGTCTAAAATCTGTTGAGCATATTTTGCCGAAACTTTCCTCAGGAAGAAATCTATATTTCAATTGAATTTTCCACACTCGGATGATCTGCTTAAAAAACCTGCATACACTCAGTGTTGCAAGAAGCACACGCTTCGTTCCATATCCATCATTTTCAAATATGGGCTTTTTGATTAGCATACCCAGAATTAAGAATGATATATGGATACATGGGTATAACATGAAAAATACCTCACAATACTATACGCGTACGGCACAAATGCTGCATTGGCTCATGGCTGCTATTTTTATTGCGGCATGGTGCATTGGCTTTTATAGCGGAAATTTTCTAAGTTATGATGTCGATGGCAGCTTTAAAGGTCAGGTCATTACCTTACATAAGAACATCGCCACCACCATTCTTTTCCTGGTTATGATTCGCATATTCTGGCGCTATACCCACCCTGTTCCAGCGCTACCCGACAGCATGTCACCGCTCATGAAAACTTTTGCACATCTGGGCCATTTCGCTTTATATCTCATGTTACTTGCCCTACCCATTACCGGCTGTCTATTTAGCTGGAGTGCGGGACATCCGGCACCTGTATTATATTTATTCGAAATTCCACGTTTGGTTCAGGACGATCCCGATCTTTTAGCCATCGTGAAACCTGTACACATTTATTTGTCCTGGTTTGCAGGCTTACTTGTCATCGGTCATATTGCCGCGGCATTAAAACATCATTTCATTGATAAAGATAACATCTTGCGCAGCATGACCCGACAAGCAAAATAATCAATGTTGTTACCATAAAAAAGCCGCACTAGTGTATCACGGATGCGGCATTTTTATTGTGCAATTTATCAGGCTAAGCTATTTCAAAGCATCTTGGGCACAGCCTTTTACGCTATTGATCACCGCCTGTTTAATCAGACTATTCTTTGCAGATTCATTCATCGATGCCATAGCCAGTTCTTTGGCCGAGATATCCTGCAATGCATGCTCACCAACGCAACCACAAATTTGTTTTTGTGCTGTAGTTTGCTGCCCTGAACTCATAAACAAGGCTGAGGATTGCCAGACTTTTGAAGCATTTAATTCACTTTTACAGCCTTGCTCGATCACCGGTTTCAACATCTTCTGGGTGAAAGTAGAATTTTTATCCGTTGCAAAAACCGGTACAGAACCAGCCAGCAAAGCGACAGCAAATAGCCAGCAAAAACTCTTTTTCACATTCGACCCTAATATTTAACCCGTGATTATTCAGCAGCCCCATACATGAATCCGCTGAATCAGAAACATCTGTCAAGATGCTCAATTATGCTAAAGTATCAATTTCCTTCGCCCATTTCTGCTTTTCAGCAGCAGGAATAAAGGAGGCTTCAAACGAATTTTTTGCCAATTGCTTCAACTCATCATTTGACAGGTTTAAAGCTTTGGTAATTGCAATGAAATTATCATTCATATAACCGCCAAAATAGGATGGATCATCTGAATTGACTGTTACATGCACGCCCTTTTGCAATAAACGGCGGATATTGTGCTGAGCCATATCATCTACCACACAGAGTTTTAAATTACTTAAAGGACATACGGTTAAAGGCATTTTCTCTGCAATCAAACGCTGCATCAGCATTGGATCTTCTTCTGAACGCACACCATGGTCAATCCGGTTCACTCTCAGCAAATCCAGTGCTTCCCAGACATATTCAGCCGGACCTTCTTCGCCAGCATGTGCCACCACCAAAAAGCCTTCTTCTCGCGCTTTGGCAAACACACGTTCAAATTTAGATGGTGGATGTCCCACTTCACTCGAGTCCAGCCCTACTGCAATAATTTGCTCTTTAAAAGGTAAAGCCTGTTCCAGAGTTTGAAATGCCGCTTCTTCACTTAAATGGCGCAAGAAACACATGATCAAATGCGAGCTGATACCCAATTTGCTTTGTGCATCATCACAGGCACGTTTTAAGCCCTGAATCACCGTTGCAAAAGCAATGCCACGATCGGTATGAGTCTGCGGATCGAAGAACATTTCGGTATGAACCACATGGTCTTCAGCACATTTTTCAAAATATGCCCAGGCCAGATCATAGAAGTCCTGTTCATGGATCAGGACATTCGCACCTGCATAATAAATATCCAAAAAAGATTGCAGATTATGAAAGTTATAAGCCTGTTTTACTTCCTCAACAGATTTATACGGAATATCAATATGATTGCGTTGAGCAATCTCGAACATCAGCTCAGGCTCGAAAGTCCCTTCAATATGGACGTGTAACTCTGCCTTTGGCAGGGCTTGAATAAGCTCAAGTTGATTCATATCTTATCCTTATAAAATTTTTCAAAAATAAAAAAGGGTGCAAACCGAGTTTACACCCTATTCTGAATGGGGTGAATTAGCCGCCAAATACAGCAAATTTCAATGCCCAAAGTGCCGCAACAATCCAGACCATATAAGGCACAGTTTTCGCTTTACCTGTGAAGAGCTTGATTAATGCATAGCTGATAAAGCCCATCGCGATACCATCGGCAATTGAATAGGTAAATGGCATGCATACGATGGTTAAAAAAGCAGGAACAGCTTCCGTAATATCATCCCATTCAATGTTGACGATACCCTGAATCATTAACACACCTACAAATAATAATGCAGGTGCAGTAGCAAAACCTGGAACCGATTGCGCCAAAGGTGCCAGGAATAAGCACAGCACGAACAACACGGCAACAACCACAGCAGTCAAACCGGTACGGCCACCAGCCGCAACGCCCGCAGACGATTCGATATAAGGCGTAGTTGATGAAGTACCCAATGCCGCACCCGCCACAATTGCGGTCGAGTCAGCAAACAGTGCTTTTTTCAAACGTGGTAATTTGCCATCTTTTAACAGGCCCGCACGATGTGAAACCCCCACCAGCGTACCCGTCGAGTCAAACAGGTCGACCAGGAAAAATACAAAGATGACACCAATCAGGCTGGCTGTGAACAAGCCTTCAAAGTCCATTTGCAGGAAAGTTGGAGCAATCGATGGAATGGCCCCTACAACACCTTTAAACTCGTTCAGTCCCATTGCCGTAGCAATCGCGGTAATCACCAGAATACTGATAATGATTGCCCCACGGACTTTAAAGTGATGCATCACCACAATCATCAGGAAGCCAAGCAAGGTCAGCAATACCGTCGGTTGTTTCAAGTCACCCAAGCCGACAAGAGTAGCAGGATTATCGACAATAATGCCTGAATTCTTTAATGCAATCAGTGCCAGGAATAAGCCAATCCCCCCGCCTATCGCAAATTTCAGCGACATGGGAATGGCATTGACAATGGCTTCACGGATTTTAAACATACTGATTGCAATAAATACCAGACCCGAGACAAATACAGCAGCCAGTGCAGTTTGCCAAGGTACACCCATGCCCATACACACAGAATAGGTAAAGTAAGCATTCAGGCCCATACCAGGCGCAAGTGCAATCGGATAATTCGCAATCAGTCCCATAACCAGACAGCCAATTGCGGCTGCGAGACAGGTTGCAACAAAGACAGCCCCATGATCCATGCCGGTTTCGGATAAAATCATTGGATTGACAATAATGATGTAACACATGGTTAAGAAAGTGGTTACACCTGCAAGAACTTCTGTGCGAAAACTGGTTTTGTTTTCACTCAGCTTAAATAAGCGTTCAAGCATATGCTCTGAAGATGGATTAGGAGTCGTCATGACTTTACCCCTGTAAGTAAACTTTATGCCGTCAGCACGCTACAAAATTAATGATCCGTTTCTCAAATCACCATTAAGTTTATAGATGCCAGGCAACGAATATTTAAAAATTTCCTTTTAAAAACAAATATTTTGCACAATTTTTCATTCAGTTCGATACAACCGGATCACAAAAATTGTAAACAAAAAAGCCGCATAACTTTTATGCAGCCTACATAGATAAAATAAATCAAATACTTACAATATACATATAATGATTCAATTAAAATCTTGGCAAATTATAACACAATGCTTTTTTATTGTTTTTAAAATTTATTTTGAATTAATATTCAATAAGATAACAATATTTTTCAAACCTATAGTAAAAATCCGAGTACTAAAACTGGCTAGATTTCACATGTAAAGGCCCTGCAGAAGAGATTTTCTCAGTTTCTAGCGGTTCTAGAACCATATTATTTGGATTCGCTTCTACAGTTTTCAAAGATTGATGAGCATCCTGAATCAATTGATCCATTTCCTGTCTTTTTTTCATTTGATTGTCGTGATAAACCCCATATCCCAGTAAAACCACAGCAAAAATAAGGGTGGAAACTAATAATTTTTTCATCATAATTTTTTATTGTTCATCATTTCTCATGATGTTAACAAACGCACACTAAAATATAATGATAAAATATTTCAAAATCCTGTTTATTTTTGAGCAATAAAAATCCCGAAATTTATCGGGATTTTTACCTCGTTATTCTCTCATTTAAGCGGCTTGCTGCTCGTCACGCTTAAAGACCAGCTCACCTTTTAGCGAACTGTCCGCATCAAAATAGTAACCATCCATATTAAATGATTTTAAGTCCTCAGCACGTTTTGCCTGGTTTTCAATGATAAAACGTGCCATTAATCCACGTGCTTTTTTTGCATAAAAACTAATCACCTTGTATTTGCCATTTTTCTGGTCCAGAAAAACCGGCTTAATGATCTCGGCTTTAATTTTGCCTGGTTTGACTGACTTGTAATATTCATCCGAAGCAAGATTCACCAATAGATCTGAATGCACCTCGGCTAAATCCTGGTTAATCAAATCGGTAATGATATTGTCCCAAAAATCATAAAGATGCTGACCACGTGGATTTTTGAGCTTGGTTCCCATTTCCAGGCGATAAGGCATCATCAAATCCAGAGGACGTAACAGGCCATACAGTCCGGACAGCAAACGCAAATGCTGCTGTGCATATGCAATATGCTGCTCATTCAGCGCATAGGCATCCAGTCCGGTATACACATCCCCTTTAAAGGCAAATAAAGCCTGTCGTGCATTAGAAAAATTGAATTCCGGTTGCCAGTCATTAAAACGCTCGACATTTAAATTGGCGATTTTTTCACTCACACTCATTAAATTAGCAATCTCGGTCGCAGAAAGATGACGACTCACATTTATAAGTTCTTGTGAATGTTTCAGCAATCTTGGCAGTGTATGTGCATCGGTTGGAAGTACAGATTCGTAATCTAAAGTCTTGGCAGGAGAAATTAAGGCGAGCATGAATAACCTGTTCAAAAAACAATTAAACAGACTATAACAGTAGCGTTGTGTTATTGCCAATGTGTGTTTTTACTGGGTCTTAGCGCTAAAATAACCGATTCTTCTGTCATGAGTCGGTTTTACATGTCCGAACAAATTTTCCTTCAGGGTCCTGCAGGTCAGCTGGAAGTTTTTGTTGATTATCCACAGGGTGAAGTGAAAGGATTCGCGCTTGTATGTCATCCTCACCCCTTACAAGGCGGAACGCCCCAGCATAAAGTTCCAGCGTTGCTTGCGCAGATGTTTCTTGAGCGTGGCTGTATGGTTTATCGCCCAAGTTTCCGTGGTTCTGGCCAGAGTACGGGTGAACACGATAAAGGCCATGGCGAAACCGATGATATTCTAGAAATTATTCAACAGATTCGCTGCAAGCATATTAGCCTGCCTTTTTATGCTGGGGGCTTTAGCTTTGGTGCCCATGTCATGGCAAAGTGTTTTCATGCCTTGCCCGATGAAATTAAACCCAAACAGTTGATTTTATGTGGACTACCTACTGCGACAGTTGCAGGTGTGCGTCATTACGTCACCCCACAGATTAAAGGAGATATTCTGTTCCTGCATGGTGAAGCTGACGAAGTGACCTTGTTGTCCGACTTGATTGAATGGGCCAAACCGCAGCGACATTTACTCACCATCTTGCCCGGCGCGAATCATTTTTTTACTGGATATTTAAAGCAATTACGGGTGGCTATCTCCCGTTTTCTTGTAGATGAATAAACTCACAATAACAGCATAGAGCATCCATTTATATAGGGTTTCTGCATGGCTTCAAATAAAAGAGGAGGCTTAGCCCTCCTCTTGGTTTATCCATGTGGTCAAAATAAATATTTAACCTTTCCATGTAAAGCCGCTAAAAGATTCATCTTCTTTTAAAGTGTTTTCTACTGCTTGGGCCAATTGATTCAATAAACTCTGTTCCGTAATACGGTCTAGCCAATCCTGATCTTCAGCTGGGTAAGAAGTAATCTCACAGACCAGGTGCCCTTCTGCATCACGACTCTGGCAGGTGACCGATAATGGCAAGGATTGATTGTCTACACTTACCGCAACCTGATCACCACTTTGCGACAAGGTCTGAAAACCGTATTGACCCAGTTCTTTAGACAATAAGTCCGCAACATATTCCTGAGTCACATGACAGTCATTCGGTTGCTGTGACACATGACTATGCTTTTCACAGTTTGCAGTAAATTGTAATTTTCTCATCTGTGTATCCAAAGGCTTTCTTGTTGTATGGTTTTAGCATAAGCAATAAAAGCAAAACAGCCAAGCAAAAGCTTGGCTGTTATTTAACAAATACACAAAATTAGACTAATTATTCACTGACCTGAATCGCCAGACCTGCCTGGTTAGCCAATTCAGTGAAAGTTGGGAAACTGGTTGCCACGGTTTCAGTACCGACAATTTTAATTTCGCTGGAAGTACGCAAGCCCGCCATGGAAAAACTCATGGCGATACGGTGGTCATGATGTGATTCAATTTCACCGCCTGTGAAAATTGCAGACCAGTCACCAGACTTACCCTTACCTTCAATGATGATGCCATCATCGGTTGGCGTGCAGTCAATGCCCATGGTTTTCAAGCCATCTGCCATCACCTGAATACGGTCGGATTCTTTTACGCGAAGCTCGGCAGCACCGGTCAAAATGGTTTGACCCTCTGCACAGGCAGCAGCAATAAATAAGGCTGGGAATTCATCAATCGCCAATGGCACCTGATCTTCCGGCATGTGAATACCTTTTAAGGTGCGCGTGCCGCGAATACGAATGTCGGCAATCGGTTCACCGCCTGCAATACGTTCATTTTCAACCGTTAAATCTGCACCCATCTGTTTCAGGATTTCAATCACACCGGTACGCGTCGGGTTAATCCCTACCGCTTCCAAAGTGACATCGGAACCTTCAGTAATGGCAGCACCCACCATAAAGAATGCAGCAGATGAAATATCGGATGGAACCTGAATGTCAGTACCGACCAATTTGCCGCCACCTTGCAGTGAAATACGGTTGCCTTCAGTTTTCACCTCATAACCAAAGGCACGCAGCATACGTTCCGAGTGGTCACGGGTCGGTTCTGGTTCAGTGACTACAGTTTCACCTTCTGCCCAGAGTCCTGCCAGTAAAATACCTGATTTCACCTGAGCTGAAGCCATTGGCAAGTCGTAGTGAATTCCTTTAAGTGCCTGATTACCGGTAATAGATACCGGTGGCGTACCACGCTCACCTGTAGTCTGAATCTGCGCACCCATTTCACGAAGCGGTTTGGCAATACGCTCCATTGGACGCTTTGATAATGATGCATCACCGGTCATGACTGAATCAAACTTCTGGGCACAGAGCATACCGGAAAGCAGACGCATGGAAGTCCCCGAGTTGCCCATGTATAAGGCACTTGCAGGTGCTTTCAAGCCATGCATGCCTACGCCATGAATGGTCACTTCACCATTTTTAGGCCCTTCAATGCTCACGCCCATATCGCGAAAGGCTTGCAGCGTTGCCAAGGCATCTTCACCTTCCAGGAAACCGGTGACATGGGTCGTGCCTTCAGCAATCGCACCAAACATGATGGAGCGGTGTGACACAGATTTGTCACCTGGCACGGTAAATTTACCTTTAAATGTCTTATCACCCGGCAAAATGGTAAATTGTTGTGTCACTTTATCGTTCTCCATCAAAGGTTTTTTAGCGAGCATATGATTGAAGTGTTGTCGAGCAGCTTGAGCATGCCCAAGCAAGCCCATCAACGCTTGGGAATCTTCATTTTCGATCAGCTTTCGGATTTGCGCCAGTTGTTGTTCAAATCCATCTACTGCATTTAAGATAGCTTTTTTATTGGCAAAAAAGATATCATGCCACATTTGCGGATCGCTGGCGGCAATGCGCGAAAAATCGCGGAAGCCTCCTGCGGCATAACGGAAAATATCCAGATTATCTTCCCGGTTGGCCAGTTGCTCAACCAGGTTAAAAGCCATCAAATGCGGAAGATGGCTGGTATGCGCCAGCACTTCATCGTGCTTGTCCACATCCATGCAAATCACTTCTGCCCTGGCAGCTTGCCACAGTTGAACCAGTTTATCCACAGCCCAGTCGGCACTGCTTGGCAACGGTGTCAAAATGACTTTGTGATTGGCAAACAAATCGACCTTACCCGCATGCACGCCAGTATGTTCGGCGCCTGCAATCGGATGACCCGGAACAAAACCTGCCGGCAGGTTTTCACCATATACGGCTTTGGCTGCATCCACCACATTGCCTTTGGTACTGCCCACATCGGTAATGATGGTGTTGTCTGACAGATAAGGCTTGATGGTTTCTAACACCTTTTGTGTCGCCCGCACAGGCAAAGCCAAAACCACCAGATCTGCACCTTGCACTGCGTCTACAGGATTGCTATAGCCCTCTTGAATCAGACCAAGCGCCTTTGCATCTTCCAGCGTTTTTTGTGAACGTGTAGAGGCAACAATCTGTTTTGCCAGTTTTTCAGCAATGATGACACGCGCCAGACTTGAGCCAATCAGCCCAAGTCCAATAAAGGCAACTTTTTCAAACAGTGGCTGAGACATGGCTTAAGCTTTTTCCTCTACCGCATCAGGCGCTAAATCGAGTACTTTCGCCAGTGCTGTCAGGAACTTCGCATTTTCCGCTTCCGTACCAATCGACACACGCAGATGATTTGCAATACCCACAGGACGTACAATCACACCTTCTTTTAACAAGGCATTGAAGGTTTGCACAGGATCAGCCTGTACATCGACCAAAATAAAGTTGGCACGTGAAGGTACATAGTTTAAGCCCAGTGCCTCAAAGCCCTGTTCCAGCTGCTTCATGCCTGCTTTATTGACAATACGCGATTGCTCGATAAAGTCTTCGTCTTTCAGTGCGGCAACCGCAGCCACCATGGCAAGATGGTTAACGTTAAACGGCTGGCGAATACGGTTCAGGTAATCTGTCACTTCAACCGATGCCAAGGCAAAACCAACACGCAGTGCAGCCAGACCATAACATTTAGACAAGGTACGGCTGACAATAATGTTTGGATATTGTTCCAGGAATTTCAGGCTGTTGAAGTTTTCCGGGAAATATTCCACATACGCTTCGTCCAGAACGACAATCACATTTGCCGGCACTTTTTGCATGAAGGCTTCAAATTCAGCCTCTTCGAACCAGGTTCCGGTCGGGTTATTTGGATTGGCAATAAAGACTAATTTGGTATTGTCTTTAATTGCTGCTGCCATGGCATCCAGATCATGAGCAAAACCTTTGGCCGGCACTTCAATCGCTTCTGCATTAATGGCTTGAGTTACCAAAGCATACACGGCAAAAGCATGCTGGCTATAAATCACCGAGTCTTTCTCTGAAACGAATGTGCGGGCAAACATTTCTAGCAAGTCGTTTGAACCATTACCCAAAGTAATACGGTCAGCGGTCACACCGAATTGTGCCTGAATCTGGTCTTTTAAAATAAAGCCGCCACCATCCGGATAGCGGCCAATTTCTGCCAGTTCAGCTGCCACAGCCTGTTTGACTTTGTCAGAACAACCCAACGGGTTTTCATTCGAAGCTAATTTGACAATATCAGTAATCCCTAACTCACGCTCAAGTTCACTAATAGGTTTACCTGGTTGATAAGGCTTTAACTTTGAGATGCCTTCATTGGCAGGGACAAACGACATGTTACTCTTCCGCTATTTCAAGTGATAAAAGAGATCAGCCTAAAATTAAAAAATCAGGCCGATCACCAGAGTGATTTATAAAACTGCAATCGGATAAGAACCCAATACACGAATTTCTTTGACCAAAGGACGAATTTCCTCAATGGCCGCTTTGACATTTTCTTGCTCGATATGGCCTTCAAGGTCAATAAAGAATACATAGGCCCATTTTTCAGGCAATGCAGGACGGGTTTCAATACTGGTGAGACTAATGTTGTGTTTGGCAAATGGCGCCAGGATTTCCAGCAAGGCACCAGCACGGTCATGTGCAGAAATCAGCAATGAAGTTTTGTCATTGCCACTTGGCGGCACTTTTTCACGGCCAATTACCAAGAAACGGGTGGTATTTTCCGGATTGTCTTCAATATTGCTGTGCAGGATTTCCAGCTCATAAAGATTGGCAGCCACTTCTGATGCAATCGCGGCGGAATGCCATTCATTGCGAATACGGCGTGCCGCTTCAGCATTTGAACTTAAGGCAACACGTTCAACGCCCGGATAATGGGCATCTAACCATTTTCGGCATTGCGCCAAGGTTTGCTGATGGGCATAAATCTGTTTAATGCTGTCTTTACGGGTATTGGATGACACCAGGAACTGGTGATGAATGCGCAATTCCACTTCACCAATCACATTTAGGTGGGAAGATTTAAAACAGTCTAAAGTATGGTTCACCACACCTTCAGATGAATTTTCGACCGGCACCAGACCATAATGTGCACCACCCGCTTCTACTTCACGGAATACTTCATCAATGGTAGGAAGTGGGTGAACAATGGCATCCTGACCAAAATGTTTCAATACTGCTGAATGGGTATAGGTACCGACTGGCCCCAGGAAAGCAATGCTTTGTGGCGCTTCCAATGCCAGACATGCAGACATGATTTCACGGAACAAACGTGCCATGGTCACATCAGATAAGGGTCCTTCATTACGCTGCATAACATTGCGCAAAACTTGTGCTTCACGTTCAGGACGGTAAAACAATGGATTCTCTTCAGCTGCAAACTTTGCTTTTGCTACCGCTTCGGCCAATCTGGCACGTCGGTTAATAAGCTGTTGAATCTGTTGATCTACAGAATCAATATCCTCACGGATTTGAGCAAGGTCAAGAGAAGTCGTCGTGTTTTGATCGTCGTTGATCATTGTTATGTTGCCCTTCAAAAACGTTATGCAAACAGTATAACAATAGTTAGCTTTCAAATGTTACGCAATAAGACTTTGATTGATTCAGTCTTAAAAACATACAGTTGATTTAATCAGCAATTTTATTCCTCATGTTTTACCCTGAGTATTTAAAATTGATGAGCTTTTGCCAGTTCGCTAAAAATGACAGCACAGCTGTACATTTATAATTCAGCAAACTGGCTAGCGATTTTATGTCATTTCATTGAATAAATTTATCGGTATTTGCAAATAAGCTCATCGTTAAAAACGCTTAATACTGAGCAGCTTTGATGAAAGCGGTTCCGGCCCATAAACCTGAAATGCCGAAAATGACTTTGTGTAGTATTCCAGATAAATATATTCAAGCGCCCATCAAAACATTTATAGCTCCCAACCAAGCCGCCCAGTCTTGCCTTGTATCACAGGAGAAAATGCCATGAAGTCTAGCTGACCGCATACTCGCCATCTGAAAAATGCTGTCTGCCAGCTTTTGACACATACAGAAACAAAAGTTTTTTACTTAATTTTTTAACCCTTACAAATAGTTAAAAATAGCGCCAAAGCTTTATCCATAGGGACTTTCGCATATTCAAGAGTTATTTACCAAACTCCATCACAATAGCTTAATGATTAATTTATAGTCTGTTAACAAAGCAATTCGGAGAACAACAATGTCCAAAAGAATCGCCGTTTTAGTGACCCATGATTTTGAAGATGCTGAATATTCAGAACCCGTGCAAGCCTTTCGCGCTGCACGCCATAGTGTTTTAAATATCGAAACCAAAGCAGGCAATATTGTCTATAGCCATAAACGGAAATCGGCCATCACCATTGACCAAAGTATAGATGATGTCACAGTGCATGATTTTGATGCCTTGCTCATTCCTGGAGGATATTCTCCCGACCGGCTCCGTGGCGATGACCGTTTCGTGAATTTTGTGCGTAATTTTGCTCATGCAGAAAAACCCATTTTGAGCATTTGTCATGGTCCGCAGCTCCTGATTACGGCCAAAGTCGTAAAAGGCCGCTTGATGACCACCATTAAAACGGTTGCCAAGGATCTGATTAATGCCGGCGCGGTCTATTATGATGTGGGTGTGGTCAATGATAACAATCTGTATATCTCATCACGCTCACCCGATGATTTGCCTGCGTTTATAGAAGAAAGTCTCATGGTTTTAAATCAATAAAAAAGCACCCCGCAAAGTTAGACCCAGGGTCCAGCCTTTAGGGTGCCGTTCTATTTATTCCGCTCTGTTTTTATTGTAGCGTCTTAATCATGAATTAACGCCCCAATAAACTACGCGCTACAATCTCTTTCATAATTTCATTGGTTCCACCGTAAATTCGCTGAATACGGGCATCTACAAAGAACCGTGAAATTGGATATTCCGTCATATAACCATAGCCACCAAACAGCTGTAACAGCTTATCCGCTATTTTCATCTGCATGTCGGTGGCAAAACTTTTTAAAGCAGCGGCAGTTTCAACATCCAGTTTACCCTGCATATATAATTCAACGTTCTGGTTATAAAAAGCAGCCGTCGCCTGTTCCTCTATTTTTGCCTGCGCCAGAACAAAACGGGTATTCTGGAACTGGCTGATATGCTGACCAAAAGCCTGACGCTCTTTGACATAAGCAATGGTGACATCAATTGAACCGCGAATGGCGCCAATCGCCGTTGCAGCAATGGCAGTACGTTCCCGTGGCAATTCCTGCATTAAATAGGCAAAACCCTGTCCTGCCTGTCCCAGCAGCTGCTCTTTAGGCACCTGGATGTTATCAAAGAACAGTTCGGAAGTATCTTGTGAATGCAAACCAATTTTGTTGAGGTTGGTGCCTTTTTTAAATCCTTCCAGATGTGTATCCAAAAGCAGTAAAGACACGCCTTTTGCCCGTGCTTGCGGATCAGTTTTAGCTGCCAGCACCACCAGGTCAGCATGTTGACCATTGGAGATAAAGGTTTTGGAACCATTGAGCAGATAGTGATCTCCCTGCAAGATGGCATTGGTACGCATTGCCTGCAAGTCGGAACCGGCACCTGGCTCCGTCATGCCAATCGCCCCCACCACTTCACCTGTCACCATTTTCGGCAACCAGTACCGCTTTTGTTCTTCTGTCCCTATATGCAAAATATAAGGTGCCGCAATTTCAGAGTGGCATGAAATCCCTGTCGATATGGCACTAAATCCGGCACGTGCCGATTCTTCCACTAACATTAATGAATAATGGGTTGGCACCCCATAACCGCCATATTCTTCAGGTACATCCACACACAAGAAGCCATTTTCGCCCAGTAAATTCCAGATTTCACGCGGCATAATGCCTTGCTGTTCCCACTGTTCATAATGCGGTGCAATATGCTCATTCAAAAAGCGTCTGAAGTTGTCACGGAATAATTCTAAATCAGCATCATAAGCCAACATATAGCGTCCTTGTCTTTCGTCATTGTTATTTGTTCTAGGCCCCCATCCTATTCATTTTATTGGATGCTGTCATGCGTTATGACAGTCTTCTTTTATGACTCCAAGGTCAATAAAAAAGGAAGCCGAAGCTTCCTTTTTAGCATCAAAACCGATTAAGCATGGGTTTGATTCGTTTCATCCAGCATTTTCTGGTCAACCATTTCCGGGTTGTTTAATGCTGCATTTAATTGAGCTGTATCTAATTGACCGACCCATTTCGCAACCACAATGGTCGCCAATGAGTTACCGACCAGATTGGTCAAGGCACGTGCTTCTGACATGAAGCGGTCAATACCCAGAATCAGGGCCAGACCAGCTACAGGAATATGACCTACAGCAGACAATGTTGCCGCCATAACAATAAAGCCAGAACCTGTTACACCTGCCGCACCTTTAGAAGAAATTAACAACACTGCTAAAAGCGTAATTTCATGTGTTAAATCAAGCTGAGTATTGGTTGCCTGTGCAATGAAGATTGCGGCCATGGTTAAATAGATGGAAGTACCATCCAGATTAAATGAATAACCGGTAGGAATTACCAGACCCACGACCGATTTTTCACACCCGGCAATTTCCAGTTTCTTCAACATACGAGGAAGTACGGATTCAGAAGAAGATGTACCCAGTACAATCAATAACTCTTCACGAATCATGCGGATCATTTTCAGGATGCTGAAACCGCAGAAACGCGCGATACTACCCAATACAATAAAGATGAACAGCAAACAGGTAATATAAAAACAGATGATGAGTTGAGCGAGCTGAGCCAGTGAACCAATACCATACTTACCAATTGTAAATGCCATCGCACCGAACGCACCAATCGGCGCAAGTTTCATGATCATGTTTACGATGTTAAAGAACACATGCGAAATCTGATCGATGAGTTTAAGGACGGGTTTACCTGCATCGCCCAATTTATGTAACGCAAAACCAAACAGCAATGCAAATAAAAGGACCTGAAGAATTTCACCTTCGGCAAAGGCACCGACCACCGTATTCGGGATGATATTCATAAAGAAATCAAGTGTCGATTGAGATGCACCGGACTCTACATACTTCGAAATACCTGATGTATCTAAAGTTGCAGGATCGATGTTCATGCCTACACCCGGTTTGGCAATATTAATCACCAGCAAACCGATAATTAACGCCAGTGTTGAGACCACCTCAAAATAAAGCAGTGCAATACCACCTGTTTTACCCACAGATTTCATGCTTTCCATACCTGCGATACCGCTGACCACAGTACAGAAAATCACGGGGGCAATAATCATTTTGATCAGCTTGATGAAAGCGTCACCTAATGGTTTTAATTGCTCGCCCAAGCCGGGAACACTTTGCTTAACGCCATCCACGATTACGGATGAACTTGGGTAAAAATGCCCAACAATCACACCTAAAATAATGGCAATAACGACTTGAAAATACAGCGACTTATAGATTGGTTTCTTAGTCATAACATTACTTCTTCAGATATTTCCAAAACTAGAAATATTCAGTTTTAGCCTATTCTTACGAATACACTGCCCTTAATCTCCAGGCATTCACACCTAGGAAAATTAAAAGTATGCAGTGATCTAAGATACTGGAATATATAGAAATTTATAAAAAAGTAGTTACCATCAGAACACCATTAAAATTTATCAAAAATTTAAATGGTTAAATTGGGAGATGATAAGAACAATTAAAAAATTATATCAATTGTTTAAATTTTACCTGATTTTTAAAAGCTTATGCAGGTCGCATTGTTAATTTTGGCTAAAATATCACCACAAATTATTAAACATTAGTCGAAGACCACTAAAACACTTTTATATAAATTAAGCTGAAATAATTTTTTTGTCTTTATAAAATAGCATTACACTTATTTTTATCGCCAAGAAAACTCAGCTTATGCAAACCAAAAGAAATATCTATAAAGACTTTGAACATCCTTTTGCACAATATGTCCGTATTATAGGCAAAGGAAAAAACGGTGCCCGTTCGCTGACTTTTGACGAAGCCTATCAGGCATTCAGCATGATTCTAAAAGATGAAGTGCTTGATGTGCAGTTGGGCGCTTTCCTGATGCTACTTCGTGTTAAAGAAGAATCTGTCGATGAACTGGCCGGTTTTGTCCAGGCCACCCGTGACCAGCTCAATTTCAGGACCCTGGATGTAGACTTGGACTGGTCATCTTATGCCGGCAAGCGTAAGCATTATCCCTGGTTCTTACTGGCAGCTCTAACCTTAGCCAAACATGGCTACAAGGTGGTCATGCATGGTGCATCCGGACATACCATTAACCGCCTTTATACTGAACAGGTCCTGGAATACTTAGGCTATCTAATCTGCCAGAATGACAGCGATGTGGAACAGCAGTTACAGCAACGCAATTTTGCCTATCTGCCCTTGCAAGCAATTTCACCTATTTTGAGTGATTTGATCTCACTGCGGAATGTGATGGGTTTGCGTTCTCCTATTCATACCCTTGCCCGTTTAATTAATCCATTTAATGCTAAAGCCACCATGCAGGCGATTTTCCATCCGGCTTATCGTAGCTCTCACCAACAGGCAGCCTTTAAACTGGGCTATCAAAATAGTGCGGTAATTAAAGGTGAAGGTGGTGAATTTGAACGGAATCCGGATGCCAAAACCTTAATCTGCGGAATTAAAAATGGTGAGCTGTACGAACACGAACTCCCTAAACTGACCGATAACCGTAGTCCTGTTGAAGAAGAACTGGACTTGGCTGTATTTAAAGCCGTATGGGAAGGCAAACAGCATCATGAGTATGGTGAAGTTGCAGTAACGGAAACCATGGGAATTGCTTTATACACGATGGGCGCGTGTGCTTCTTATGAAGAGGCGATGTTAAAAGCCAAGGAACTTTGGGTAAATCGCAAGTCTAAAATCTAATTTGATGCAGAATAAATGATACGTGATAAAGCCATTCGCAATTGTTCGAGGCTAGACTTCATTTGATAAAAATGGTTCTGCGAAACATTCATCTAATAATAGTATCGAACGAGTTTTGCGATGAGAACACTTGAAACATGTTTCAAGTGTTCGCAAGATGACTTTGGCCTTACGAAGGAATACTTCTCAGGGCTTATCCAAAGTAACAGGATGAGCTTCTATATAAATTGAGATTTATCGGTAAGACACCGTCGTACCCTTCAAAAAATTAAGATATAAAAAAAGACACCGCAGTGTCTTTTTTATTGCAAATAAATATTTAAACAAAACGAATAGGCTTAAACTCTTCATCCTGCTTTGGATCATGTGAATCGCAGTGTTCATCTTCTTCTTTGGTACCGCGGTCAATATAGCCACTACGCTCAGTTTCAGGCAAGTTTTTCATTTCCCAGGCATAAACTGCCTGCATACAGATTTGACGTTGCTCTGTGGTCAGCGCTACGCCATTTGGCCATTTACCAATTTCCACTGCTGTCTTTAAACGCGCAACAATTTCAGGATCGAGTACGGCCAGCATTTGTTCAATATTCATCATTTAATCCTGCTGTTGTAGAGAGTCAAAATCTTGGTTCCAGCCCAGCTTGGTACGACAGGCGATATAGAAATCATAACCGGGTGGATGAAGGAGATTCAATTTAAATGGATGTTTGCGGATATGTAAACTATCCCCAACACTAAGTGAAACGCTGTGCTGACCATCGGCACTGACCATGGGCAATACACGGTTTTCACGAATGATAATCTTGATTTCACTATGTCCACCAACCACAATCGGACGTGAAGACAAGGTATGCGGGTGCATCGGCACCAAAGAAATGGCATCCATACTCGGATGAACAATCGGACCACCACCAGAAAGCGCATATGCCGTAGAACCGGTAGGCGTTGAAACAATCAAACCGTCACTATGCTGACGATAGACATATTGACCATCAATATTCAGTTCAAAGTCAATCATATGCACCGATTTTCCTGAATGCAGCACCACATCATTCAAGGCAATCGCATCATAAATGCTTTCGCCCTTGGAGCGGATTTCCATTTCCAGCAAAAAGCGGCGGTCAAGCTGAAACTCGCCTTTGAGCACCTGGTCCAGCTTAAAAATAACCTCGGTCGGCTTGATATCGGTTAAAAAACCCAGACGACCACGGTTTACCCCAATAACTGGGGTATTGTGTCTAACCAGGGCACGTGCTGCATGCAGTAAAGAACCATCACCGCCCACCACAATGACCAGATCAACCACTTCACCCAGTAAACTGCGGCTTACCGTTTGCGTATTGCTATAAGGGACTAAGGCTGCTGTTTCCGAATCAAAAACAGGATGTAAACCTAAACTTAAAAGATGGTCATGAATAAGACTTAAAGTTTCCACGACGGAGGATTTATCTGGACGCCCTATTAATCCAATGTTCCGAAAAGTTTTATGTGAAATTTGCACCTGGGTCATCGCTCCGCTACGATTCCTGCCTATCATAGCATTAACCCTGTTCATTTTAAAAAACTTTAAGTTCACATTGCACTGACAATGCTGCGATTTCAAAGACTCAACCTGATTTTAGCCAGCAGCCAGATGGGCGTACTTTACATATAGTGAACACCCCAAATCAGCATGGTTTTTTACGCTAAATGTCAGCCATTTTATAAAATTGCTTTTAACGGAATAACTTAGATGTTTAAAGCTGTTTTATTTGCTTTAATAGGAACATATTATTGGCAAATACGGTTTTAATTCCAGAAATAATATCTGTTATAAAATCAAAGACTCATTACCAATATTTTGTCCGGTTTCTTGTTATATTTTCTCTTCATTCACAGATTAATTATTGCAAAAAAATGAAAAGCTTCGCATGATTAGCACAATTTATTTGGATCTTATAATCATTGATGAAGTCTGAACGCGGGATCGGTTTACTGGCCCTTATTTTTTCAATATTAGTCATTGGCGTCTTCTTGGTTTTTAGTGTCTATTTAATCCGAATGGACAATATTGTACGCAATAAATTTGAAGGACAGCGCTGGGATATTCCGGCAAAGGTTTTTGCCCGTCCTTTGGAAATTTATACCAATGCACCGGTCAACCAGACAGACTTCACTCAGGAACTCAAACTTCTGGGCTATAAAAGTTCTGACAGCTATACTCAATCCGGCAGTTATGTAAGCTCCGGTGATGCCCTGTATGTGCATACCCGCGGCTTTGACTTTGGTGACAGCGTTGAACCCGAGCAGGTCTTAAAAGTTACCTTTAACAATAATCAGATTGGTGAAGTCAGTGCAACCAAGCCTTCGTCTACCGGCATTGCACGTTTAGAACCTTTATTGATTGGCGGAATTTATCCGCAACATAATGAAGACCGTGTGCTGATTAAGCTTAATAATGTGCCTAAACCGCTCATTGAAGCCCTGATCTCAACGGAAGACCGTAACTTTTATCATCACCATGGCATATCGGTTCGTGGTACAGCGCGTGCTGTAGTCAGCAATCTCACCGGTGGCAAACGTCAGGGGGGTTCTACCCTGACCCAGCAGCTGGTGAAAAACTTCTACTTAAGCCCGGAAAGAACCTTAAAACGTAAAGTCAATGAAGCCCTCATGGCCATGCTGATTGAGCTTCATTATGACAAAGATGAAATTCTGGAAGCGTATTTAAATGAAGTGAACCTAGGGCAAAATGGCAATTATTCCATTAATGGCTATGGTCTGGCTTCACAGTTTTATTTCGGCTTGCCGCTACGCGAACTGAATATTGCCCAGCAGGCTTATTTAGTCGGTCTGGTGCAAGGGCCTTCCCTGTTTAATCCGTGGAAAAATCCGGAAGGCGCAAAAAAACGCCGCGATATCGTGTTAAACAATATGCTGGTGATGGGCTATCTGACTCAGGAGCAGTTTGAAAAAGAAGTTGCACGACCACTCAATGTAATTGCAAAACCCACCTTGGGACCTGCCCGCTTCCCAGATTTCATGGATATTGTACGTCGACAGCTACGCACCGAATATCAGGAAGGCGATTTAACCAATCAGGGCCTAAAAATCTTTACCACACTGGACCCGATTGCCCAAACCAAGGTACAGGAAGCGTTTAAAGCTTCTGTTTCCAGTCTGGCCAATGCCAACCCTAAACGTTTAAAAGACTTGCAGGGCGCTGTTTTGATTTCTCATCCTGAAAATGGTGAACTGGTTGCAGCTTTGGGCTCGACTCAGGACTTTACCGGCTTTAACCGTGCGCTGGATGCAAAACGTCAGGTCGGTTCCTTGCTTAAACCGGTCATTTACTTAAGCGCGATTGAATCTGGACGTTATAACTGGGCTACACCGGTTGAAGATAGTGCATTAAACGTTTATAGCGAAGGTAAAAACTGGACGCCTAAAAACTACAGTGGGGGCGAGCATGGCGTTGTTCCTATGTCCGAAGCGTTGGCGAACTCCTACAACCTGGCTGCCGTACGTTTGGGTCAGGAGTTTGGAATTTCGACTTTTAGCAATCACCTGAAAAAATTTGGCGTGACTGCCAATATTCCAAGCTATCCATCGATCTTTCTGGGGGCGATTGATATGTCACCGATGGAAGTGATGAGTATTTACGGCAATTTTGCAACTGGCGGTTTCAAATATCCTATCAAGTCCATTCGCTCGGTGGTCGATTCCAATGGACGCCTGCTCGATCGTTATGGCCTGACGCCACAACAAACCATCGATGCTTCTGCGGCCTATATTCTGAATTATGGTTTACAGCAAGTCATGAGCTCGGGTACGGGACGTGCAGCTTATAGCGCTTTCCCTACCGACCTGAAACTGGCAGGCAAATCGGGGACCACCAATGATACCCGTGACTCCTGGTTTGCAGGCTATTCAGGCAATTATCTCAGTGTGGTCTGGCTGGGTTTGGATAATAACAAGGTGACTGGCCTAACCGGTTCTTCAGGTGCGCTTCCGGTCTGGATTAATGTCATGAAACAGTTGCGTCAGAAACCGGTTAACCTGCGTCAGACCGAAAATGTGCAATGGCAATGGATTGACCGTTCTAGTGGATATTTATCTGCGCAAGGTTGTGAAGGCGCCATGTACATTCCCTTACTTCGCAGTAATATGCCACGTCAGGCCACTGCCTGCGGTTTACCGAACTATCAGGTAGAACCTGCTTACAATCCTGATACTGAAAACAATCAGGCACCTGTCGATCAAAACGATAGTATTGGTAACTATATTCGTGAAAGTGAGACTGAAACGCAGAACGAGGATTCTACGAATCAGGTCATTTCAAGTGGTAGTTATAACAATTAAGGGTGACAGTGAAGCATGAACGGGCAATGTAAACGGCATAAATACGGGCTCATTGCCCTGAGCTTGATTGGCTTGGCGGGCTGTCAAAGCCTGCCTTCTCCCGAAGGCAAACAGCCACCGAAACCGGCCCCTGCAGAAAAGCCGGACATTAAAACCCCTTCGGGGGTGGTCATCACCCCTTATGAACGTGAAGAAATTCAGCGTAAAAAAATGCAGGTGATTGTTCCTGAGCAACACAGCAAACAGCAGTTTGAAGATGGTCGCCAGCTGCCGGCATTTCAAAAGCTCATGCAAAAAACCCAGCTCGCCTATAAGCAGGGAAAATGGAATGAAGCGGAAGCTGCGGCATTGCAGGCACAGCGCCTTGCGCCGCAATCCGCTGAAACCTTCTTGTATCTGGCATTAATTGCCAATAAAAACAATCAGCCTGCAAATGCCAAAGCTCTGGCGCAACGCGGGCTTAGTTATGCACAAACCAATCCCATGAAGAAACAGCTTTGGCAGGTCATTTTAAAAGCTGCACAACAGCAAAAAGATCAAAAAACCATTCAACAGGCACAAAAAGCCCTGAAAGGCTTATAAACCTGAGAATATATTGAACTGATATCCTCAAATACATGCTCTTCGTTTTTTATAAAAAGCGCATCCCTGCAATGCCATAGGCACCCTGCTCTTGAGCGCCCGCAAGATCACCCGGCTGCATGCCGCCCAAGGCAAAAACAGGTACATCGACCTGTAAAACCCAGCGCTTGAATTGTTCCCATCCCAATGCCACCGCCTCTGGATGGGTTGCCGTCGGCAATACCGGACTTAGCAGGAGTGCATCACACCCGATCTGCTGTGCCTGTTGCATTGAAGCCAGATCATGGCATGCTGCAATGGTACGTTTACCTAAATGTAAATCACCCGGCTTTAATGCCATCAGTTGTGGCTGTTTTAAATGAATGGCGGAAATGGCTTGCTGCTGAATCGAGTTTAATTGCTGAAAAATATCGACATTGACAATTAACTTCGCCAAATGCTCCACACTGAGTTCAGCCAATTCCGTGAGCTGCTGCTGAGTTCCCCCGACACGCCAATACAACAACTGATCCTGTTTTAATTGCGCCAGGTCATCCAGCTGCGCTGAAATTTTAATCTGATGGGGCCAATACAGGCGCTGAATTATGGCTTGATTGGCTTGAGGGAAATTGAGATTCAACAATTCTTCGCGGCTGTACCAGGTCCACGGCTGTTGAATTTCATTCAATAAAGCAGTCGGTACAACAGCATGAAATAAATGCAGCTTGACAATTACATCATCATATTCATGAACAATCACATCAAAGGCATGCCAGTCATGCAGACCAATGCCCACTTCTTCATAAATTTCACGGCGGCATGCCGCTAAGGGCGTTTCGCCCTCTTCCACTTTTCCTCCCGGAAATTCATGTTTATTGCCCTGATGCTGTTTCGCTTCACGCCAGCCCACCAGCACGTTGTTTTGATGCAGTAAAATTGCAATGGCAACATCAATTACGGGTTTAAACATTCCCTGTTCCTCAGCCTGAAAATATTACAGAGTGTAAGCAAATTTAAGTTTTTTATAAAATCTTAAATCATCCATTGACAGGTCTATTCGATAATGATTATCATTTAAAACATTCAATACATACCACGGAATCGACGGAATGAACGCACCATTTAGCCTATTTACCCGTAATCATGACAATGCTCACTCACTTCCCATGTTGCACTCGAACAACCTGTTTGCTCTGGGGCGAGAAATTCGGATTATGCATGCCGGAGAAGAATATCGTCTACGTTTAACCCGTAACAATCGTCTGATCCTGACCAAATAAAAATAATTCACTCAACAATAATAATCGTGGAAACAGGCAGTATGCGCGCAAACATGCTGCTTTTTAATTCTAGCTAGGCAATGGAAATTGCAACTCCACTTTTAATCCGCCATGCGCCGATCGGGAAAATTGAATTTCACCGGCATGTAATTCGATAATCTTTTTACAGATCGACAGTCCCAGTCCTGAACCTTGGGTTTTGGTACCCAATGCACGATAAAAGCGCTCACCCAGTCGTTGCAAGACTTCTTCCGTCACCCCCTGTCCATCATCTTCAATGCTAATGCTGAACCGTTGCTGCTTTTGTTGCATCTTAATAAATACGTGACCATTTTGCCCGGCATAACGGATGGCATTGTCCAGCAGATTGCGCAGGCAAGTGAAAATGAGTTTGTCATTCCCAGTAATCACCAGATTTTCGGCGAATTGTGTCTGGATTTGAATATTTTTCTCGGCGGCAAAGGGCTGTAAGGCTTGCAAGACCTCGTTGATGACCCTGTTCACATCCATTTCAGACTTGGGCAATTGAGCCGTATGGGCCGGGTCCAGCCGTGCCAGCAACAACAAGTTTTCTAAAACCTGTGTGCCACGGTTGACATCATTTTGAATACTCGCCAAGTCCTGGTCGAGTTCCGGATATTTACGTTTCAGTACCTGCAATCGCATCTGGATGGCCGATAAGGGTGAACGCAATTCATGCGAGGCGTCCGCAGTAAAGCGCTGTTCTGCCACCAAAGAGTATTCAAGCCGCTGTAATAACTGGTTCAGCTGCCATACCATCGGCTGTAATTCTTTTAACTCGGGTACTTGCTGCTGAATCGGTGCGAGATCATCCGCACTTTTAGCTGAAATTTCTCTGGACAGTTGATGAATGACTTTAAATTGGCGTTTTACCGCAAAATGCAGAATCAGCCATTGAATAAACCAGAGCACAATTAAAATCAGGCCATAGCCCATGACATTTTGAGCCAAAGCTTTAAAGCGCTCTCCCATCGGTTGCAATAGCAATACCGACGTATTCAGTTCAGAATTTTGCGAGGTATAGATACGCCACAACTGCTGATCGTGCCAAATCAGATCATAACCTTCATCGGCATTATTTTTGAACGTTGAAGACAGATGGTCCAAATGGAAATTTTCTGATTCGCTCAGCACCTGTTGCTGATCTTTTAACTGGTATTGAATGTCAAATTCATCGCTGAGCTCATCCACCTGTTGTCCTGAACTCGTGCTTATATCCGGAATCAGCAGCATGTCGGCAATTTCATCCATGAGCTGGTCTTGCAGCTGCATGGTCTGGTATAGGGAAATCCCCACAAAAAGCAGCAAGGCCAAAACCCCAGCCAACATGGAACTGAATAATGAGGTTTTGATTAACCTGCTTTGTAGAGAAACGGCTTTTGACATATTAACCCTGACTCATGCGATAGCCCAAACCGCGAAGGGTCTTGATATACTGGCTGCCTATTTTCTTGCGTAACTGATAGATAAACACCTCTATGGCATTGCTTTCTATTTCATCGCCCCAAGCATAAAGTGATTCTTCCAGCTGTTCACGGGTAATTACATGCTCCGGCTTTTGCATTAGTTTATGTAAAATCTGAAACTCTTTGGCGGTTAGGTTGATGGTCTTTCCATCCTGAATAAGCGTTTTGGCCTGTGGATCCAGTACCAAATTTGCATAGCGCAGATATTGTCCGGCACTGCTTTGATGTTGCCGCAACTGCGAACGGACACGCGCAGAAAGCTCCTCCAGACTAAAGGGTTTGACCAGATAATCATTGGCACCCAAATCCAGCCCTTCAACACGGTCATGAATACTGTCCCGCGCGGTGATAAAAATCACAGGGGTCTGTTGCTGATGCGCACGCAAAGCTTTAAGAATTTCATCGCCAGTGGCTTTGGGTAGTCCACGATCAAGTAGGATACAGTCATACTGATGCTGTTCAATCGCCAAAATGGCATGATCGCCACACTCCACCCAGTCGATATTGTAGCCATCCATTTCCAGCCATGTTTTGATGCTTTCTGCTTGGGATACATCATCTTCTGCCAGTAAGATTCGCATGTCGGGTTCTCAGGTATTCTGTATTTTGTGATTTTAAAATAGCACGCTTTAAACAGCTGTTTGCATTAAAAAAACCACATGAGCCAATCATGTGGTTTTCATAAGAGACACTATTTGCAAGAGATAGCAACTCAAACTGATGATCTGTGTCGTTGAATAGACCGTATTAGAATTGAACCGCATCCACATCAATTTCAACGCGTTTAGCCGGTTTGTAATCGATGTCGACTTCACCAATGATGGTCACCGGAGTTTTGGCATTTACCGGTTTACCTTGCCATAACTCATTGTCAATATCGACGGTAATAGTGCCGGTATTATCACGGAACTGGTATTTTTCATCCCCGACTGCTTTTACCACATAGCCTTTAAGCTGTACCTTGCTGTCATCTTTTAAAGTTAAAGCCTGTTTAACCGTAGTAGTTTTTTGTGGTGCAATTGCAGCCTGATTGACTGCCGTATTTGCCACGGCGAATGTTGTTGCACCGACCAAAGCGGTCACTAAAGCTGCTTTAGAAATCATGTTCAAACCCTCGTTAAGTTGTTGCTCATTTCGATAGCATGATTAAAACAAATCAAGATGAGGTGAATCTTAAGATAGCTTCATTTTCAAACAGTATTTCAATTCAGTGGAACAACGCGTAACACTTCTTCCAAAGTGGTCATGCCAGCCAGCACTTTGCGTGCGCCCGCGATACGTAGCGGTTCTATTCCCTCTTTTTTCGCCTGATCACGCAGCTGGTTTAAAGTCGCATCTGCACCAATCAGCTGTTTGGTCGCAAGGCTTAAAGGCATAAATTCATAAATGCCGACCCGCCCTTTATAGCCCGTCTGGCGACATGCTTCACATCCCACCGCCTTAAATACGAAGTTGGGCATTTGCAATGCATAATCAAAAGTTAAATGCTTCCACTCCTGTTCATTAATAAAGGTTTCCTGTTTGCAATGCGGGCAAAGCTTGCGTACCAGACGCTGTGCCAGCACCCCTAAAATCGTGGCTGACGTTAAAAAGGGCTGTACTCCCAAATCATGCAGTCGGGTCAGACTCGAGGGTGCATCATTGGTATGCAAGGTGGATAACACCAGGTGACCGGTTAATGCGGCCTGAATGGCCATATTGGCGGTATCCTGATCACGAATCTCGCCGACCATAATGATGTCCGGGTCCTGACGCATCAGCGCACGCACCCCATCGGCAAAACCTAAATCAATCCCCAGATTCACCTGCATCTGGTTAAAGCTCGGTTCCAGCATCTCAATCGGATCTTCAATGGTACAGACATTGACTTCTTCTGTTGCCAGCTGTTTCAGCGACGAATACAGCGTGGTGGTTTTGCCTGAGCCTGTTGGACCGGTGACTAAAATAATGCCGTGACTGTGTGCAGTTAAAGCCTGCCAGTCATTCAGTAACCCGCCTTCAAAACCGAGCTGCTGAAAACTGCGCACCAACACTTCCGGATCAAAAATACGCATCACCATTTTTTCGCCAAAGGCTGTCGGCAAGGTAGATAAACGCAATTCGGTTTCCTGTCCTTTAGGCGTACGGGTTTTTAAACGACCATCTTGCGGTTTGCGTTTTTCCGCCACATTCATGCGGCCTAAAATTTTAATGCGCGAAATCACGGCGGTTAGGGTATTAGCCGGCATTTTATAGATGGTATGCAAGACGCCATCAATACGGAAACGCACCTTGCCGGTGTCTTTACGGGGTTCCAGATGAATATCGCTGGCGCCCTGTTCAAAGGCAAATTGCAACACCCAATCCACCAGCTTGACAATATGCTGGTCATTGGCATCCGGGTTTTGCGTATCACCCAGTTGCAATAATGCTTCTACGCCTTTGTTATCCCGGTCATAGGCACTGGATTTTTGCGAAGAATTAACGGCACGGCTGACCTGATAATATTCCACCAGATAGCGCTGCAACTGATCCGGACTAAGCAGTACCCGCTGAATTTTTTTCGGGGCAATCGTGTGTTCAAGATTGGCCACCCATTCCGTTTTAAAGGGTTGATCGGTAGCAATCAGGACTTTATCCGGCTGAATTTCGACGGCCAGAATTTTATTGCGCAGGGCAAATTCCTGCGACATGATATTGGTCAAAGCACCAACATCAGCCTTCAAGGGATCAATAATATAAAAAGGAATCTGGGCTTTGTCTGCAATCCACTGGCACAAGCGGTTTAAGGTTAAGGTCGATTGTGGATGTGCCTGATCGACCAGATTAAAATGGGCAATCCATTGTAGCGGATGCCATTTCAGTTGCTCACGTTGACGGTGTGTGGTTTGGATCAGCAGCTTGTTGCGCTCGGTAATACGTCCATCTTTTTGTAATTGTTCCAGACACCAGGAAGTATCCATTTCAAAATTAAATTTCATTGTTATATGCCCCAAAACATTCACACACTATAGCAAACTCAAGGTCATCTCGCTTCAGCCCGTTTTAGAAAAAAATATCCCCCTATCTTTTTCTAAACTGATCGATATGAGCGTTTACCGCAAAATAAACTATAGCCTGTTTTCATTTGCATTATGTTTTTACTTTCGGATATTTATAGCCAATAATGCTGAATGTGCTGTTTAATTCAGCAGCTGACTGTGCATAAACCAATAATTGGATTTTCCCTGTGAATAATATGCTGAATCTGCCCCTTCAAAGTACCTCATTTCAAGACTTGCTGATGGTTATGGCAGCAGCATTGGGCTGTGGCTTGCTGATTGGTCTGGAACGCGAACGTAGCAAGCAGCGTGAAAATCAGCATAGTTTTGCCGGGGTTCGCTCATTTGCAATCTGCGCTTTATTGGGTGCCTTGTGTTTTGCTTTTGGCGATATCTTTGGCGTGATTGGCGCACTGATTGTGGGCGGTATCGGTATCTTTTCACTGAAGAACCAGCTGCAAGATCCCGGGGTCACCACCGAACTGGCTTTTGTCATGACTTATTTCATTGGTGCGCTGTGTGTCTGGAATATTACCCTGGCTGCCAGTCTCTCTGTGGTACTGACCTTCATTTTAATGATGAAACATTCCATGCATGGGATTGCCGGAAAATGGATTACCGGAACAGAACTTAAAGATGGCGTATTTTTACTGGCCCTGATCTTAATCGCCTTGCCGCTGACCCCCGATACGCCTTTATGGGGCAATGTGCTTAATCCGCATATCATTTTAAAACTGCTTACCCTGATTCTTGTGGTGCAAGCATTGGCTCACGTGGCCAAACGTTTACTTTCGAGCAAGAAAGCACTCATGCTTTCTTCCATTGCTTCCGGATTTGTTTCCAGTACGGCCACGATTGCACATTTAGGCATACAGGTACGTAATGAGGGGGCCGATGCTCGATCCAATGCCGGAGCAGCACTAATGTCATGTATATCCACTTTGCTGCTTTTATTTATTGTGGTAGGCGGTGTTTCCTTAACCTGGCTAAAGCTGCTGATCTTGCCTTCGCTGATTGCCCTCACCATTTTGGCACTTTGCGCTTACTGGCTTTTACGTAAAGCTGAACCTGTGGAAGACACAGAGCCTGTCGACAGTGCCATGTTTAGCTTAAAAGAAGCAGCGATTATTGCCGGAACGCTCACGGTCATTCAGGCAGGCGTGCATGGCTTGGAACTTTTACTGGGCGATTCCGGTTTAATTGCAGGTACACTGCTGGCTTCACTGTTTGAAATTCATGCCGCTGCGGCCGCTGTGGTTGTTCAAGGTGAACCGACAAATAGCAGTTTACTCTATGCAATGATGTTAGGTCTGGCTGCGCATGCCATTTCTAAATGCATTAATGCAGCCATCAGCGGAGGCTTAAAATTTGCACTTTATTTTGCACCTGTACAAATTCTGCATATGGCTGTTTTGATCGGTGTACTTTGGTGGCTTAATGCACTTTAAATCGAGTTTGATTATAAACTATTATTAATCAATTAAATTAAATCTTTAGTTAAATTTAAAATAATGATTTTGTTAATATTTCTTGAAGTAACAATAAGTCATTTACATTATTAGATGAATAATTAATCATCGACTTCGTTTTTTATCTTTTATCAAAAAACTTAAATTTTTAATTAATAATAACGGGGGTGTTTCATCATGAAGCTTAAATATCTGAGCTTATCAATTATAACAGCACTAACTTTGGTTGGCTGCGGTGGCGGCGGTTCAGACAGTACTTATCAAGGTACAGATTCTGGCTCTGCCGAAGAAAATAAAGATTTTCAACAATGGCACTATTTTGAAATTGAAGCTGGCTATGCAGTCAATGAACCCATTGAATTTGTTCATAACATAATCACTCTTGATCAGGGCAATGTATATGTTCAAGATGACTCGCCTACACCAGACAATGACATATTTGTTACTCAAGATGGTGTTTATCAAGAGTTAGGACCAAAAAATTCCCAATATGGATATTTAGTCGGAACAGGATCTTTGGATAATTTAGTGTTTACACATAAGCCTTATTCTCCTGTTGGCTCAACCGGTCTTGTATTTACCACAAATTTCAAAAAAATTGACCTCAGCGGCAAAAATGCCTTGGCTACACTGGAGTCCAGAGATCAATGGGACATTGCAAATAATTCAATTTCAAATATTTCGGCACAGCGCCTTGCTTATTATAATTCAATCAAAGATCTAACTTTCCCTGCTGGTGCATATTGCTTACAAAATAGTATTCACAGCAATAATCAAGAAAATCTATATCTCTATACCAGTGACAAGAGTGACGAAAAATTCGCTTTTGATGGTTATGCGGCACGTTTTGCTCAAAATGACACGCATATCTTTAAGAAAACCTATAAAGACACCATTGCCTACTTAGAATCCGATGACGGTACAGATGCAGACGCAACTTATGGCGCGGCAGAATATAAAGGCGACTACTATGGTGCTGGGCGTTATCTGAAAGGAGTTGAATACAGCCTAGCTCAGTACATTCAAGAACAAAAGGGCAAATTAAGCAGTACATTAACTGAAGCAGAGCGCAAACTGGCTATCGAGGAAATTGAAACCTTGAACAATGAATGCAGCTGGTATAACGACACCGCTGCACAATTTATGCAAAACTCAATGAAACTTTAAACTGCTCAAGCGAGCGATATAAAAAGGAGCTTAAAGCTCCTTTTTTTACGTCAAAATTTCGAGAATTTGTACCTTATGATTTTCCACCTTAAACTTCACATTCAAGTCTGCAAACAACATGCCATATACCCGCTCCGCATCATTTTGATAAGCCGGCCTTGGATCGAGCGATAAGACCTGTTCCAGTTCGTTTACAATTTGCGCTGTCAGTGTCTTTTGCTTGAGCAAAGCCTGCTTTTGCTGTTCGGCACATTCTGTCCAGATCACAGGACTTCGTTCAGGTTCATCCTGTGCATAACCACTTTGAGCATCCAGCACTGCATCTGAATATTGAATATAGGGTTTAATATCGACAATCGGCGTGCCATCCAGAAGATCACTGCCTGTCACATACACACGTACGGACTTGCCGACTTTTTTCACGGCTTTCAGCTGGACAACGGATAAACCGATGAGTGATGGCCGGTACATGCTGCGCGTGGCAAATACCCCGATTTTTTTATTGCCACCCAAGCGCGGTGGACGAACTTGCGGTCTAAAATTTTGACTTTGCTGCTGATTTTTATTGTCATGAAACTGCCACAACAGCCAGAGATGACTAAATTCCTCAATCCCTTCAAAAGCGGTTAAATCATTATAAGGCTCAACCATTTCAATATAGGACTCGACCTGTACCAGATTGGGTTGACGTGGAATACCAAATTTTTCTTTATAAGGCGATTTCATATACCCGATTATTGGCATTTTAAGCTCAGTCATAATCACTTTTTCTGATAAGTTCAATTAAATATATTCAGTTTATCGAGAATGTTTTTAGATTAGAATAGTAAGCTGTTCTAATTTGATAACTTATTGAGACCTTTAATGGCTGCTTTCAACGTCGAAAAGATTACTCACGTCCACCACTGGAATGACACTTTATTCTCTTTTAAAACCACTCGTGACACTGCATTGCGTTTTAAAAACGGACAATTTGTGATGATCGGTCTTGAAGTGAATGGTAAGCCTTTAATGCGCGCTTATTCAATTGCAAGTGCTAACTATGAAGAAGAATTAGAGTTTTTCTCTATTAAAGTTCCAGATGGTCCTTTAACTTCTATTCTGCAAAAAGTAAAAGTGGGTGATGAAATCCTGGTTTCTAAAAAACCTACAGGTACTTTGGTTCTGGACGATTTGAACCCGGGTAAAAACTTGTACCTTCTTTCTTCTGGTACCGGTCTTGCTCCATTCCTGTCTGTGATTCGTGACCCTGAAACCTATGAACGTTTTGAAAAAATCATCGTGGTTCACGGTACACGTTTCATTTCTGAACTGGCTTATCAAGATTTGATTCTCAACGAAATTCCGAACCATGAATTCTTCGGTGAGTTAGGTGCTAAAGAAAAATTGGTGTATTACCCAACTGTAACGCGTGAGGATTTCCATACTCAAGGTCGTGTCACCACTGCCATTGAATCTGGTCAATTGTTCGAAAAAATTGGTCTGCCACGTTTCAACCCGGAAACTGACCGTGCAATGCTTTGCGGTAGCCCGGCATTCCTGGACGACGTTGCGGCTCTTCTTGACCAGCATGGTCTAAAAGAATCTCCACGTATGGGCGTGTTAGGCGACTACGTCATTGAACGTGCATTCGTTGAAAAATAAGATACTGAGCTATTTAAAAAACCGAGGCTAATGCCTCGGTTTTTTATTTTCTCATTTAATTACTCAGATGCCGGTACAAAAGGCTTATTCTCTTTGCGTTCTTGTAAAGCTTTTTGAATTACCTGATAGCCACCTATCAAACCTAAAGTTGCCATAATCACGGCAACCACAATATCCGGCCACATGCTCCCTGTACCAAATACACCGACCGCAGCCAAAATCACCGCGACATTGCCAATTGCATCATTACGGCTGCACAACCAGACCGACTGCATATTTGAGTCACCGTCACGAAAGGCATATAAAATCACGGCCGCAGTGACATTGGCAATTAAAGCAAGCAGACCAATTGCCCCGATGGTCATGGCTTCGGGTGGAATACCTTGTACATAGGCATAGAGCGCTTTTGCAATGACCACAAAACCAAATAGCGCCATGGTGATTCCTTTTATCAACGCCACTGTAGCACGCCAGTATAGGCTTGCACCCAATACAGCCAGTGAAATGCCATAATTCACCGCATCACCAAAGAAATCGAGTGCATCTGCCCACAGTGCTGAGGAATGGGCATAAGCTCCACCAATCAATTCCACCATAAACATCACAATATTAATAATGAGCGCAATCCACAAAGCCGTCCGAAATTTGCTATTTGGCTTTTGCGGTGCAGGTTCATGACTGCAAGTACATGCCATTTTTCATCACCTCTATGACTTTATTCATAACCTTGTTTATATTATTGTTATTCAAAACTATGGAGTAACTCCAAGGTCAAGTATGAATACACCTAAATATTATTTAATTAAAGAATTGGCCAATAAAACTCAGCTCAGCACGGACACAATCCGTTTTTATGAGAAGAAGAACCTGCTCCAACCCAGCTTTCGTGGCGACAATAATTATCGCTATTATGATGAAAATACATTCAAACGACTGATGTTTATTAAACGCTGTCGCACGCTCGATATTTCACTCGGCGAGATTGAAGCACTGCTTGAACTCGAACAGCAGCCCTCGCAAAGCTGCCGTGCAGTGAATCAGCTGATTGAACAACACATTGAACAAGTCACTGATAAAATTATAGAATTACAAAAATTTCAACAACAGCTCATCCAGCTACGTGCCTCTTGCAGTAGCACCAAAACCATTGACAGCTGCCAGATTTTGAAGCAGCTCGAATCCGAAAATAAGGAAATATCCAACTAATTTACTAGGTTGAATCATTTTTTTAGATCCCTACAATAAAGCCATAGTTTTTTTATGCCTTTAAAGACATGACCATTTCACACGTAACCGAACTTCTTTCTCCTGCCGGCTCGCTGAAAAACATGCGCTATGCCTTTGCCTATGGTGCCGATGCGGTATATGCAGGTCAGCCACGTTATAGTTTACGTGTACGTAACAATGCTTTTGATCATGACAATCTGGCAATTGGCATTGCCGAAGCACACGCCTTGGGCAAAAAATTCTATGTGGTGGTGAATATCCAGCCGCATAACTCAAAGTTAAAAAACTTCATTCGTGACTTGGAACCTGTCATTGGGATGAACCCAGATGCACTGATCATGTCCGATCCGGGTTTAATCATGATGGTGCGTGAACATTTTCCCGACATGCCGGTTCACTTGTCTGTACAGGCCAATGCCGTGAACTGGGCAACGGTAAAATTCTGGAAAAACATGGGACTCACTCGTGTCATTCTGTCACGTGAACTTTCTATCGAAGAAATTGAAGAAATTAAAAATAATGTTCCTGACATGGAAATTGAAGTTTTCGTGCATGGTGCATTATGTATGGCTTATTCCGGTCGTTGCCTGCTTTCTGGCTATATGAATAAACGTGATGCCAATCAGGGCGCATGCACCAATGCGTGTCGCTGGGATTATAAAATTCACGAAGCAGCTGAAGATGAAACTGGAGATGTGATTCCAGTTCAACAAATCGAAGAATCAGCATGCTGCAAAAACCAAGATGCCGATGAGCAACACGCCCTAGAACAACACCAATTTGGCGAGCCGGTTTTATTACAACGCAATGAAGAAGACATGTTTGCAGCTGAAGAAGACGAACATGGCACCTACTTCATGAACTCTAAAGATTTGCGTGCGGTACAGCATGTCGACCGTTTAACCAAAATGGGCATTCATTCCTTAAAAATTGAAGGTCGTACCAAATCATATTTCTACTGCGCGCGTACTGCACAGATCTACCGTAAAGCGATTGATGATGCGCTAGAGGGTAAACCGTTTGATCCATCCCTGATGACTCAGCTGGAAGGCCTGGCGAATCGTGGTTATACCGAAGGTTTCCTGCGTCGTCATGTACATACTGAATATCAAAATTATGAAACCGGTTCATCGCGTTTTGACCATCAGCAATTTGTTGGTGAAGTATTAGAGCGTAACGGTGACTATATCAAGATTGAAGTAAAAAACCGTTTTGTGGTGGGTGACTCGCTTGAGCTGATGACCACTTCAGGCAATATCACTTTTACTTTAACAGAAATGAAAGATAAAAAAGGTAACCTGATTGAAGATGCCAAAGGTTCAGGCCATGTCGTGGATATTCCTGTTCCTGCGGATGTAGATATGAACTATGCCCTGTTGATTCGCAACTTACCGAATTCAACAGCAGATATTTCAGCATCTTCTTTGGCTTATCAAGCCATCTAGTTTGAGAGATCAGGATGGCTTTACTGATTACCGATAAATGTATCAACTGCGATATGTGTTTGCCTGAATGTCCGAATGAGGCCATTTATGAGGGTGACAAGGTGTATGAAATTGATGTGAAGCGCTGTACAGAATGTGTCGGCTTTTATGAGCACCAAACCTGTATAGCCGTGTGTCCAATTGAGTGCATTATTCCGCATCCTGAACATGTGGAAACGCAAGAACAGTTGATTCAGAAGTTTAAGAGCTTGAATTTATTCAAATCTTAAAAATATTTGAAAATGGCATATAACTTGCTTAATTAAATTTAAAAAGCTTGGGGAAAGAACAATAAAAAAGCAAAACAAAAAATGCAGAAGAACAGAATAACCATGGAAATGGTCATAATAAAAAAAGGAACCCAGAGTTAGCATGCTGAGTTCCTATAAACAGGGTAAAACAAAAACTTGGGGAACTAAAGCCAAAGTGTCTATGTTTACATAGCCACTTTGGCTTTTTTAATTACTGTCCCGAACGGATAATATAATCAAAGGCAGATAGCGATGCCTTGGCACCTTCACCTGTAGCAATGATGATTTGCTTGTACGGCACGGTAGTACAGTCACCGGCAGCAAACACACCCTTCACGTTGGTTTCGTTGCGCTCGTTAATCACGATCTCGCCACGATTGGTCAGTTCAACAGCTGTTTCTTTCAGGAAGTCCGTGTTTGGCAACAAACCGATCTGTACAAAAATTCCCACCAGTTCAATCGTATGTTCTTCATCCGTTGCACGGTCCTTGTATTTCAGTGCAGTGACCTGTGAACCATCACCGACTACTTCAGTCGACAGCGCATTCTTGATCACGGTGGTATTTGGCAAGCTGTTAAGCTTGTCTTGAAGCACCTGATCGGCACGCAGTTTGGTATCGAACTCCACCAAAGTTACATGCTCGACAATCCCGGCCAGGTCAATCGCAGCTTCCACACCCGAGTTACCGCCACCAATCACCGCAACGCGTTTGCCTTTAAACAGTGGGCCATCACAGTGTGGACAGTATGCTACACCACGAGTTTTGTATTCCTGCTCACCCGGAACGTTCATCTCTCTCCAGCGTGCACCAGTCGATAGAATGATGGTTTTCGATTCTAACTTCGCGCCATTTTCCAAAGTGACTTCAACTAGGCCATTCGCCGTTTCATCTGCACCTTTAATGTTAGCAACACGTTGCAGGTTCATGATGTCCACACCATACTCACGTACATGCGCTTCCATTTCGGCGGCAAATTTCGGACCCTGGGTTTTCTGTACGGAAGTGAAGTTTTCAATGTCCATGGTATCCATGACTTGACCGCCCATGCGCTCTGCCACGATTCCGGTTTTAATGCCTTTACGCGCGGCATAAATCGCTGCGGTGTTGCCGGCAGGACCGCCACCAATCACCAGCACATCAAAGGCGTCTTTGGCATTTAACTTTGCGGCGTCTTTGGCTGCAGAATTGCTATCCAGTTTGGCAATGATCTCTTCCAAAGTCATACGGCCCTGACCGATGTGGGCGTTGTCCTGGAACACCATAGGTACTGCCATGATCTTGCGCTGTTCCACTTCATCCTGGAAGAATGCCCCGTCAATCATGGTCGCCGTGGTGCCCGGGTTATAGATGGCGATCAGGTTTAGAGCCTGTACCACATCCGGACAGTTATGGCAGCTGAGGGAAACAAACACCTCAAAATCAGCCGTTAAATTTAAACCCTTGATCTGTGCCAGGACTTCATCCGATATTTTCGGAGCATAGCCTGAAGTTTGTAGCAATGCCAAAATCAAAGAGGTGAACTCATGGCCCATCGGTAAGCCAGCAAAGAAAACACGCGGTTCTTCACCTTGTTTTGCCACCCCAAAGCTTGGGGCACGTTTATTTGTACCGTCGAAGCGTGCAGTCACTAAATCAGACAAAGCTGCAACTTCATTCACCAGTTCTTTGATCTTGTCCGACTTGTCCGAACCATCTAGAGTTGCGACCAGTTCAATCGGGCTTTCCAGACGTTGCAAGAGTGTTTTAAGTTGTGCTGAAGTGTTTTGGTCTAACATGGCTAACGTCTCCAAGGGAGTAAATGCTTATTTAATAAAGCTATAGTAGGATAAATATTTAAATAGTTAAAACAGTTTGTTTTTATTATTATAATCGAAATACCAAATCAAATGAATTTTATCCTGCCCTTAAGCATGACTAAAATCACCTGACTGAAAGAAAGCATCAAAAATAAAAAAGCCCTTCTGTGGGCTTTTGTATGGCATCATTTAAGCTGCATACGCTGCTCAACCCTGAATATCCGCCTTTTTAAATGCTGCGACAGCAGCAGCAGAATTGCACTTAAAATTCCGAACAGTATGGCAGCAGCAATAATCAAAATTTGTACCACTGAACTCATCTGCTCTGCCTGAGCTACCTGTCTGGAAACAATTTTTGCCATTGGCGTTAAACTCTGACCATAAAGCTGGTGCTGCATGGTCCAAAGCTGTTCGGGTTTAAAACCATATTCAAAAAAATCAGGATCTGTTTTTTCCGCTTTCACTAAAGCCAGCACTTGTGGAATAGCCGCATCCTTATCCACCGGTGTATGCAGCAGCGCAGCTTGTGCCAGCAGATAAGCTTTGACGGGTTCATCTACATTACTACGCTGTAAGTACTGGGCCAATTCGCTTTGCTGAATATTTTTATCATAGTGAATGACGTCACTATAGGCCTCATTTTCTTCATTATTTAACTCATATTGCAGATAGGTCAAGCCAGCCCACAGCACAATAAAGGCAATCAGCCAGCCCACAAACTTCAAAATAAAAGACTGAAAACGGACATAGAAAAACCGTATTTTCTTTAAAAAATGAATGACAAAAAACGCACCCATAAAAGAAACAAACAGCTTCAGAATCAGCCAGCCAAACCATGACAGCAGGTTACTAAAATAATCCCGATGCTGACCCAGTTCAGCAAGGTTTGCATCGACACTGAGCGGGATATGCAATTGTTTCAGTTCCGTCGTAATACCGAAAAAACTATAGACAAAATCATGTTGCAGAAAAAAAGCCACCACGGAAGCCAGGAAAATGGTGCTGCTGGTGATCGCCCATAACATCACATTGCGTTGACGCTTCTTCAGCATCACCACACCATTTTCAATCTGTTGCGGATTCACGGCATATTCATCTAAGGGAGGCAAACGCTTTCTCCTAAAGTGCAGACAATGAACTTAAACGAATAGTTAAGATTTATTCACTCCACTGTTACTGGATTCTATCACCAAATGGTTCAGATTTTCCTGCAAGGCACGTAAACGCGTGGTCGCTTCGGCGCGTTTTTGCATCCCCTCTTTTTGTACCTGAATCACGTCGTTCACTGTTTTAATGAGGGTATTCTGCACATGTTCAAGCGTTTCAATATCAATCACTGAACGCTGGTTGGCTTTGGCCGTAGCCACCGAGTTTTGGTGCAGCAAGTCGGCGTTACGGCGTAACAGGTCATTGGTGGCATCATCAATGCTATTGGCCAGCTGGACACTGTTTTTCTGTTCATGCAGGGAAATAGCCAAGCTGATCTGATTTTTCCATGCCGGTAAGGTAATGTTTTTAATGGCATAAAATTTGTCGACCAACATCAGGTTATTGGACTGGATAATCCGGATCATCGGCAAGGTTTGCATGGCAGACTGCTGTAAAACCTGTAAATCACTGACCCGTTTTTCCAGATTATTGGCCAGATGATTCAGGTCATAGACTTTTTGCACCGTAGGTTGATCTTGGGTCTGGGCCGTTAAATGTGCAATGTGCTGCTGAATTTCCTGCTCTTTCAATTTTCCCGCCGCAATATAGATGCCCAGCTGTCTGTATTCCTCCTGCACACCCTGAAACATTTTATCCAAAGTGTCCACCCGGGTTTTCAAGCCCGATTGGGACGTTTCAATTTCCTTGACCAGCACATCAATCTGTTCTTTGGTGCTGTTAAAATGCTGATCAAAGTTTTGCTTGGCGCCTTTCATCTTGCTGATCAGGCCGCCCAGGAAACCGGAACTCTTTTTCTTGTTTAAAATACTGCTGCTATTCAGCTGCCGGGCAACCTGCACCACCTGATTTAACTTTTGGCCTGTGGTGTCCAGTTCTTTGTTTTGTACAAGATTCAGCAATTCATCGGTATAACCCGACGTTTTTGTTGCAATATTCTTCCCATATTCCGCCACTGCATTATGGCTCATTTCAGCCAGTTCTTTATGTGCATTCATCACTTCATTAAAGTCTGAATGCTGCAAACCAATTTCTTGTAAATTCAGTTGCTGAAACTTTTGCTGAACAAGATCCTGAGTGACTTCAGCGGGTAAATCTTTAGGTTCAAAATCGGTCATGCTTCACCTGAATAGAATGATTAATGTATGGGTTTCTCTAGTGATTTTCTTAAAGTACGAATTAACTTCTCTCTGCTATGATCCAGCTTGTCCAGTTCAATGCCCGAACTGTTCTGCTGACTTTGTTTAACATGATATTGCCAGGCAGGAATCAGTACCTGCTGCGCCTCTTTAAAACGGTCCAGCAAATTAAAAGAAAGCTGCTGCGATAATTGCATTTGTGTAATTGCAATATCATTACTGGCTTGCAAAGTTTGTAATGAATTGATTTTTTTAGATAACCTTTCAGCAAAGTTATCCAGAGGATGGACATTCCTGACGAAATTTGGATATTCCAGCAAAAACTCTTGCGCAGCTCGAATGTATTTCGCCATTTGCTCCCGATACCCGAGCAACTGCTGAAAACGAGCCTGAGACTTCTGTATTTCAATCTGCAATTTTTGACTTAAATGATTGGCCCGATTGAGCAATTGATCCAGGTTTTTGTAATACTCGACCTGCCCGGAGCCATATTCCACATCAATCCCCAGCCACTTTTGCAAGGCATTAAACTTGCGGCTGCTTAAATATTTTTTTGAATCGGCCAATGCCTGAATCAGCTGTTCTATGGTGCTGCTCAATTGCTGGGTCAGATGTGGATCGACTCCGTTTAATAGAACGGACTGAGCCTGAATGACTGAATCGGCATAATGATTCAGACGATACTGATCCTGCAGCAAAGGAACCAAATCATTTTGCTGAATAGAGAGCAGTTCAGCCCGATTCACTTCAATGTCGGCCAAGGCAACAAGCATATCTATCTGAGACATAATATTGGAAACTCAACAAAATCATTTTTATAGTACGGCTTTTGTAGCAAAGATCATGTAGTGTTTTGCAAATTTTCTAGACCTGCATCAGAGCTGTTGCAAAAGCTAAGATACGGTTCGGCAATTCGTCGGAAAAACAATATGCTCCAGCAAAATAATTAATTTATTATTCAAATATTTATAAAATAAAAGAATCATACAGATCATTTTCAGCAAGTATTTTTATCGGATTGTCGGGGATTTGATTACTGAATTCTTTATCCTATGCTTCAGCGAATACAGGAGTATTCGACAGCAATGAAAATTCAAATAAAAAATCGATTTCATGGAGCTGAATCGGAGAATAATATTATGAAAAATCAAAATTTTTTCCTCAAATGGAGTGTAAAGGCATTATTTGCATCACTCGCATTTACATCCCTCAATGGCAATACAGCAACCTCGATAATGCCTGCACCAGCGAATAGCCAACAGGTCTTTTTTGTAGGCAATAACTGGGATGGAACAGTGACCGTCATTCGTCCATCGGGTGATTTTGGCAAGATCGGTGTGATCAACATGGTTCCTGATCGCAAAGAGCGTTTGTTGGAAATCCACCTCAATCCAATTAAACTGATTGCCTATACTTATATCCAGGCCACCGCCGGGGAAGGTAATGATCAGCTGGTAGATGATATGTACTCTACGCCAGATGGTCAGTCAGTGGTTGCCTCTCGCCCAAGTTTTGCCGATGTCGTTTCGATTAATATTGCGACGGGAAAAATCAACTGGCGTACTCCTGTAGAAGGGTTCCGTGCCGACCATATGGCGGTTTCTCCTGATGGCAAACGCTTAGCCGTATCGGCATCTTCCGGCAATGTGGTTCATGTGCTGGATATCAATACGGGTAAAGAATTGGGACGCTTTGCAACAGGCGACAAACCGCATGAAAATATTTTCTTTAACGGCGGCACAAAAATTCTAAACTCCGCCATTGGTAATGTGGAAACCTCTATGGATGCTGCATGGCAAGATTTCACCAAGGGGAAACGATTCCTCACCATTGCCGATGCCAATACCTTTAAAGTTCTCAAGACCATCGATTTCCGTCCGGCGCTGGATGCAGTGGGCCGTAAAGATCTGTCCAACTCTGTACGTCCGATTGTCCTGAGCAATGATGAAAGTAAAATTTATGCCCAGGTTTCATTTTTTAACGGTTTAATCGAATATGACCTGAATCAGAATAAAGTTACTCGCATTGGTCAATTACCGGGCAGCTCGACAATTCCTTCTGACCGAACCAAATATGTAAACGACTCGCGTCATCATGGATTGTCGATTAGTGGCGATGGTGAAAAACTGTGTGTCGCCGGTACCATGGATGACTATGCAACGATTGTCGACCGTTCAACCTTAAAAGCGGGCAAGCTAATTCCTGCAGGCAAACCCTACTGGGCAACACAAAGTCCTGATGGCAAAAGCTGTGTAATTTCTGAGAGTGAGACTGATGTGGTTACCGTGATTGATTTTGCGACGGGCGAAAAAGTAAGGAGTGTTCCTGTAGGAAATCACCCGCAACGTGTTCGGATCGGTTATGCACCTGCGGGCTGGTCAACACCTTAACTGTTAATTTTTTATCAACTGTACGGACCTGATCTTTAGATTGGGTTTGCTTTCATTAAATGCAAGAGCAGGATTTCTGGCATGGATCGCAGTATACGACTTGGTCTTATCATTGGTTTTATTGTGACCTTGTCACTTTTCCTGGTGGTTTATATGTTTAAACCGCTTCCCCCTTCCCTCCCATCTGCATCATATACAGCCCAGGCAAAAGAAAAACCCTCTCCAGTTGTAGTCGCTCCTGTTGAAAGGGAAGCTGTATCTGGCACACCAGTTCAAACAGATACAGTGTCGGCATCCAGTCAGGCAACACTCATTCAACAGCGCGACCAATTGTATAAAGATTTTGCAGGAATTAGCGACGCGTTGAGTCATGGACAACAACCCGATTTACGTCAGGTAAGCCAAATGCTGGAACAGCAAAAACAGCTGGTTAAAACAGGTACGGTTGCTGCGGATGAAGCCATTTCATATTGCCAGTTTTTAAGGCAGATTTTACCTGCCATGGAGCATCAGATTGATCAAAATATTATAGAGTTAGAGAAGCTTAAGCGTAGCGCTAAATAGAAGTACAGTCGTGATGATAAATAATGTTAATGAACTTCTTTTATTAGCGCCTTTTATTTTTCTCTCTAAACAAGAAATAAAATGCAAACAGCTTTAATCAATCTCTTTCAAACAATCCCGACACACCTTGATTTCTTTATCATCAACCGTGTAGTCAACTTCAGTAGTACCATGCAGGCCGAATAAGCACTTTAAGAATTGGAGCATCATTTTTTCCCAAAAAAAAAGTCCCATGCGAGGGATGCATAGGACTAAAACTAAAGAAACTACAGCGTTTCAATTTGTTGGCGCATTCTAAATATGTATTAAAAATATATGAATAGCAAAAACTACCAAAATTTATAATAGAAGAAATTTTATAGATAAAACCAGAATATTTTCATGCCTTGGTTTTATTCATATTCTAGAAAAAGAAAAGCCCCGATATATTAATGACGAGGCTTATATGTCGTAATACTTTCGACAAAAGATAAAAAATCTTCAATAAAAAAACCTGCTTAACTCTCCAAGATTAAACAGGCTTAATTGCGCTAATATCTTAGAATTTTTGGAGTTATTATTTGTTTTCAGTGAATATAAGATTAAATTATTTCAACATTGTGAAAATAAAAAAAATATGATTATTAATTTAATTAATCGCATTTTTTTTGATCAGTCATTGCTTCACTTCTGCCAAGCAATAACGACATGCCTTGATTTTTTTCAGCATCAAGCGTGTATTCAATTTCAGTCGCCTCATGAAGACCCAATAAGCCCATTAAGAAACGGAGCCTTGCTTTTCTCCATGCAAAAAAAAGCCCACACATGGAAAGACGATGTGGGCTTGTAAACTAAAAACTCCGGAAGAGCATTCAGAAACTACAGCAGTTAATGTTGGTCATTTTATACACTATTCAAGCAACATTCAGTGGCGGAATATATCAAAAATTAAAATATTATTAATTTAATCAAAATTTTAGAACGACTTGATTAATAATATATTAAATATTAAAAAACCCGCTTAATCTGGGGATGTGATTAAGCGGGTGAAGTCTTTGATAGCCATTTTATTATTTTTATTCATGCTGTGCTCTCTTTAATGTAGTTAAAAGTTATCACTCCAAAGTAAATTACAAAGTATAAAAAATATGCAGAAATAGTTTTCCCCAGTTACTTTTTAGTTATTTTTTGATTTTTGTTAGACAATACTCATTAAAAATTTAATCTGGGTGGCCCTGATATTGCTTACACAGAAAACATTTCTCAGGGCATTAAAAATGCTTACATTCCTGTAAGCATTTGTGGTACTTCTCGTCTTTCCGAGTGTGGCTCTGAGGTTGGCGGTGCAAAGATCGTATCGATCAAGGATGTAAGCCCAAAATTGGTATCCGCTTCTGAATTGGCTCAGCAATATGGAATTAGTGTTGATGCGGTTCGTGATCGCTGTGTAGAGATCAACAAAGGTACTCGTGGCAAATGCCTTTATGATCCAGAACAAGCGAATTTGATTTTAACCGCTAGGCCTGTGGCTAAGCGAGGACGCAATAGAAAGAATTAATCATTTTTTATAAAGGGGTAAACATGCAAAAAAAGTCATATAAAACTGCTGGTATAGTGGGCACGATCATTGTCGCAATTATTCTGGCCTTAATTATTATACCGGCAAGCTTTACGCGCATCACTGATGCAGATGTTGGTATTCGTCAAACGTTCAGTGGTGAAATTGAAGATACCGTACTTGGGCAAGGATTACATCAAACCGTGATTGGTGATGTAATCAAAGTATCAAAGCGCAATCTTGTGCTTAATGTTGAATCTCAGCCTATTGTAGTTGAAAAGATTCCAATGCAAGATTTTCAACTAAAAGTGAATTACGGGATTGTGCCATCAAATGCCGCAATCGCATATAAGACTGAAAAAGCACAGCACATTATTACAGATGATGGTGATGTGTATTTACTAGGTCAGTACGTGCAGTACGTTGCAAACTCAGCAATCAATGATGTTGTGAGCAAATATAAAGCTTTAGCTGTCAATGACAATCGAGCAGCCATAGAAACTGAAATCAAAAATAGTATTAATGTTAAATTAAAAGCTCAGGGCAAAGATAAATTTGTCAAAGTTAATGAAATTAACATCTTAAAAGTTTCGCCACCTAAATCTATTTTGGATTCATCATTAGCAATTGTTAATTCTCAAAATGCTTTAAAGACAAAGCAAAATGAATTAGAAACCGCACGTGTTGAAACTGAAATTAAAAAAGTACTTGCTGAGAATGCCTCTGAAAAATACGTTGATCTCCTTCGTGCTGAAGCTGAAAAAACTAAAGCCGAAGCATTATTGAAAGCAGCTGAAAAAGGCACTTTAAATACGATGGTTATTGTTCCAGACAAGTTTACTGGTGTAGGTCAATTAAAATAATGAAAAAGCCCTCGATAAGAGGGCTTTTTCTTCACTATCAATTTTAATCACTTTAAAGTTTGATTATTCACATCAGGTTTTTCTACTGATTTAGGTTTGTCCTTAGTAAGTGCTGACGTGTTAACCTCAATAAAATCTGCTTTAGTTCCTACAAGCCAAACGCATTTTACAATTCCTAATGCATTAGGCTTTGAAGCAACAGTCTCTTTATGTGCTTACCAGTAATGCCATCAAAACAAGCCAACCATTCGAGTAATGGAATTATTAGCTTAAGCAGGATTCGGGTTATTTATGAAAAAGTGTTTTGAATGGGTAATGTTGTTTTATGCCTTGATCTTCAGCAAATTTATTGGCCTTAGGCTCAAGCGCTTTTTGTGCAGCCCATTGCTCGCATTCTTTTGCAGTATCACGAGTTGCAGATGAACACTTGCATTGATTATGATCTCAATATAGAAAGCTTCTCCACGCTTACGAGGCTTCGGTAATTTCATGACGTAAATTAAACTGCATTATCGGCAAAAATAGCGATTATAAAGATAGTGCAGATAACGGCGAACATTATTCAAGACAATAAAAAAGGGCTTTAAGCTACTGTTTTCGCTTAAAACCCTTATTACATAAGGTTTGGAATCTTGGTAGGTATAAGCAGACTCGAACTGCTGACCTCTACGATGTCAACGTAGCGCTCTAACCAACTGAGCTATACACCTAAGTGTTGTGCATCATATTCATTTTTATTTTTTAAGACAAGTGCTTTCTATTCTTTTTTAACGTATCTGCACAAGTTTTAAGCATTTCTCTAAATTGCTTTATTTGCTCGGGATTTTGCATGAATGAATATTGCTGTTGTTGATAATACTGCGCTGTTTGAGTAAATATCTGTTGCTGCTCCTGCCCTGCTGTTTCCGCTAAACGATGCATCCAGCTATAAAAAGTTTCTGCAGGCTGCTTGTGTAAGCCGGGTTCCAATTTTTTCGAAAATTGTTGAATGGCACGCTCATAAGCTGAAACCGACCGACTGTTTCGATACACAATCCAGATAAAATAAATTAACACCACCAGCAGAATACTGAATAACATAATGATGCTACTGGTATACGCGTTTTGAATACCTAACCTGGACAGCCAGCCTTGCTGCTTTTCGGCATCATAACCCACTACCTTGCTTTGCCATTGATAACTCGCGTAGTCACTCCAGATGCGCATGTTTTTCATCACTGCAAACTGGCGGTATTTCCACTTTTGCTCTTTGTTGCCCAAAATGCTGCGATCACTTTCAATATAATCCTGCATTCCACCATCTATTCGATGGGGCGCAATAATTGCTGTCGGATCAATTCTTTGCCATTTTCCATGCAATAGCACCTCTGTCCATGCATGTGCATCGAGCTGGCGTACTTCCCAGCTGACACGATCTGGTGCAAGTTGTCCGCCCTGATAACCCACCACCACACGTGCAGGTATTCCAACATAACGCATCAGCAAAGCAAAACTGGAGGCATAATGCTCACAAAAACCACGACGTGATTGAAACAGGAATTCATCTATCCGGTTTTCTCCCAATAATCCGGGATTCAGGGTATATGCAAAGTCATGCTTTTTGTACCATTGCAAAATGTTGTTTATATAGCGCTCGGGTTGCTGTCCGCTCTGCCTGAACATGTCGACTGCAAACTGGCGTGATTGCTCATCCAGGCGCCCTGGAATTTTGGTATTGATTTGTTCCAGTACGCTGGTTGTGTACAAAGCCTCCTCTTGCACCTGAGCATTCCCCAGCCATTGCAATGCAATCGGCTGATTCTGCAAAATTTGGCGTACCGGCGTAATACGGCCATCGTGTTTTAACTCATAGTTCCGCTGCAATGGCCGTGATTGTTCGAGTCCCATCACCCACATCACATGAGGGTCAGCCGCTAAATACTGATAATCAAAACTGTCTTTGCTGTTCTGAAAACCTTGCATTGAGACGGGTTTTTCGTTTACAAAACTGCTGGTCCAGGTTTTACCGTCATACTGATCTAACACCATAGCTCGCCAATACAATTCATTGCGGCCTGGCAACTGGTTCATATCCCCAATAATTCGAAATGCCAGACTGGTCGACTGTGACAATTCGGCAATATCCCCCGGTGACATGCTGTCACTCATCCCGGTAACACTTTTTTGTACCGGAATCGGAATCGCCCAAAGTGGCGGCAAGCGCGGAAAAAACACAAACAGCAAGATAAAAAAAGGCAAAGCCAGAATCAGGAATTTGCCCACATGTTTTGCGTCACTTTGCAATGCGCCGGATGAATTTTGCAATTGCCTGAATTCATGGGTCTGTAAACGGTACAGGCCAATCAGGCAGCTGAGTAAACAGAGCACCACCATCAACGCCATCCAGATGGACTGGCTAAACAAGAATGAACTGGCACTGACAAACATGGCAAAATTAAACAGGATAATGACATCGCGCTTATTTTTGCTTTCTAAGGCTTTGGCAAATAAAAATGTCGATAAAATGGCAACGCCGGCTTCTATGCCAATAAAAGTTTGATAGTTAAAATAAATCGCAGCCAAGGCAATGAAAGTCAGGATAAAAGTCCATATTCTGGATAAAGCCTTGCTCTGATCTTTTAAGCTATAAAATAAAAAAAGGATCATCAGGGCAAAAATAAGGCTCAATAGCAGCGGATTAAACACAACCTGTGCCAGAAGTATCAATGACAGAGTCATCAGTATCGAAGTTCTGATCTGTGCATGAATCATGATTTAAGCCTGCGCCAAAAGTTTTTTGGCCTGTAATAACTGGCTGTTACCCAGACCTGCCGCCAATTCGGCTTGCGGTAAAAAGACGGCATATGCACACTGCATTTGCTCACATTGCTCAATCAAGCCCATCATGAGGCTTAGTTTTTCTTCATGCTGGGCACTTGGCATATTGCTATAATGAATTTCAATATTCATCTGCTCGTTATGCTGTTCAAACACCTTGATATATAAACCTTGTCCGCGTGCGGCCTGCTTCCAGGATACCGCTTGCAGACGATCTCCCAACTTGAAATTACGCAGCTCGCGAAATTCATCCATATCCGGTTCAAAAGTGTGCTGATGCTGCTTGTTTTCCGCATGATAAACGGCCGCTTTAGGCGCTACCCAGGAATATTCTTTTAAATAAAAATAGGTCCAGGCACGCACCAGGCCAAAAGGATAAACTGAATATACCTGCAGGGCTGGATAATCAAACCGCCCTCTTTTTTCAGTAAAAAAAGATAGGGTCATGCTGTGCTTCAATTCTGAGATGTAGATTTTTTCCAGATGCTGACTGGTTTTGACCCACAAATAACGCGGCTGCTTTTGCGCTTGCTGAAAATGGAGTTGCAAATCCAGTTGATGCCCCGCCTGTCCAACTTCATTGACTGAAACTTCAAGCTTAAGCCCATGCAACTGCTTAAAAGTTAAATAAAAGCTGATACATAAAATAGCACTGACCAGAAAGCAAAAACCCAAAATCAGGTTGTTAGCATAATTTACCCCGGCAATAAAGGTCAGCAAAATCAATACCAGATACAAATAACCTTGCTGATAGATAAAAATCAAAATGTCTTTTTGCGAGAGCTGTTTGACTTTTTTAAACTGAAAGCGTTTCGCTAACCATTTTTGCCAGGGCTGGGTCAAAGGTGTAGTCAAGTGAATCACCTTTTAACTAATATGGACTTGCTGCATCAACTGCAAGGCTTCTGCTTCGCTTAAGCCCATACGATGCGACACCACAGCAGCAAACACTGCCTGCACATCATCCGGGGTCACATAACTACGCTGTTCAATAAAAGCATGCGCCTGGGCTGCTTTTTTCAAGGCAAGCAATCCACGGGTCGATAAACCATGCGGTCTTTTGCGGGTTTCAGTCGCCAGATCCAGCAGATAATCCAGCACTGCATCGGCAATATAAACTTGCGCTACCAGCTGTTGAATCACCAGAATTTCATGTTCATTAAAAACGTGTTGCAAGGTTGAAATCAGGGCATAGCGGGAATCTTGCTGTAATAACAGTTTTTCTGCCAAACGCGATGGATAGCCCAGTGACAAGCGCATCAAAAAACGGTCGAGCTGGGATTCGGGCAAGCTATACGTTCCACTCTGGAACAGGGGATTTTGGGTAGCAATTACCCAAAAAGGTTGCGGCAAGTCATAACGCACTCCATCTACCGTCACCCGTCCCTCTTCCATGGCTTCCAGCAAGGCACTTTGCGTTTTGGGACTGCAGCGGTTAATTTCATCGGCCAGCAAAATCTGGGTAAAAATGGGTCCCTGCTTGAATTCAAACTGATGTTCTTTTTGATTAAATATGTTCACCCCAATCACATCACTGGCGAGCATGTCATTGGTAAACTGGATACGCTGAAACTTCAATCCGGCAATATGCGACAAGGCACTGGACAAGGTGGTTTTACCCAGACCCGGCAAGTCTTCAAACAGCACATGTCCACCAGACAGCAGACAACATAAAGCCAGTTTGGTCTGTTGTTCTTTATCCAGAATAATGCGGTTGATTTGAGTCAAGAATGCCTGAATTTTTGCCGCAAAAAATTCCACCTGAAAATTCAGCTCTTGCTGCGCTGGTGTGAGTTCTTGTTTTTGAACTTTATTCGTACCCCAAATCACACTCTTTCCTCAATAAAAAACGGTGCATGATTAACATACACCGTTTTCCGTTTTTTCCAAACAAATCAGAAGATTTCAGACAAACATATCTTCAGCTTAGCAAGGACATTTCTTCATTCCGCCACTTGCACTTGGATAACGCGCATCCACACAGTGACGGTAAAATGTTTTAGCATCCATTGGAACCAGGTCCGGATGGTTCTTTTCCATATGCTCCAGATAGGTCTGATAATCCGGTACACCGACCATCAGGCGAAAGCTTTGCTGCAGGCGTTGCCAAATGACCTGAATAGTTTTAATGCCATTCAGCATCAACAGCTTTTTCGGTTGAGCCAGTACCGTAAACTTGATGATTTTGCCTAATGCCAGTTTCTGGCGAATTTGATCTTTTAGACTCATTTCACCTCTCCTGTCCCAATTGAATCACTGTAAATGGCTTCCGATTCCTGCACGCTTGGATTTGGATTTGCCAAGGCACGGCGAATGACGCCAATCGCAGCAAACACCATGACAATAGCCACAATCATAAAGAATCCACAAAGTACGGCATTAATCTGATTGGAGAATACAATCGTTTGCATTTCAGCAAGGTCTTTGGCTGGCTTTAAGATTTCTCCGCGGGCAATCGCATCCGAGAAACGATTGGCCTGTGCCAGGAAACCAATTTTCGGATTTTCATGGAAGATCTTTTGCCAGCCTGCAGTCATACAGGTAATGAACAGGAAAATGGTAGGAACAATCGTGATCCACACATATTTTTCTTTCTTCATTTTGAACAGAATGACCGTACCTAAAATCAGTGCCATAGCAGCCAACATCTGGTTACCAATACCGAACAGTGGCCATAAACTGTTAATCCCGCCGAGCGGATCAACCACACCTTGGTAAACGAAGAAGCCCCAGCCTGCAACAGCCACTGCGGTACCCAACAAGTTACCAAAGAAATTGTGCGATTTTTTCACCGCAGGAATCACAATACCGACAGTATCCTGAACCATGAAACGGCAAGCACGTGTACCTGCATCCACCGCTGTTAAAATAAACAGGGCTTCAAACAGAATGGCAAAGTGATACCAGAACGCCATCATGGAACGGTTATTGAAAATTTCCGTAATAATGTGCGCCATACCAATCGCAAATGTCGGGGCACCACCGGTACGCGATAGAATTGAACTCTCACCCACTTCCTGAGCAAGCAGGGTCAAGGCTTCAGGTGTCACCACAAAGCCTAAAGTCCGCACCGCTTCTGCCGCGCTTTCAACCGTTGTACCCAGTACCGCGGCCGGTGCGTTAATTGCGAAATACACTCCAGGTTCAAGAATGGTCGCGCAAATCATCGCCATCACCGCAACGAAGGATTCCATCAGCATGCCGCCATAACCGATCACGCGAATGTCCACTTCGTTATTGACCAGCTTCGGAGTCGTTCCTGAAGAAACCAGGGCATGGAAACCGGAAATGGCACCGCAGGCAATGGTAATAAACAGGAACGGGAACATCGAACCGGCAAAGACAGGACCTGTACCATCCACGAAATGCGTTACCGCCGGCATTTTCATTTCAGGCAATGCCACCATAATGCCCACGGCCAGACCGGCAATCACGCCAATCTTCAAGAAGGTGGACAAGTAATCACGTGGAGCAAGCAGTAACCAGACCGGCAATGCCGAAGCAATAAAACCGTAAACAATCAAACACCAGGTCAGTTGCGTACCTGAAAGGGTAAAGATGGGTCCCCAGTACGGATCAGCTGCAACATTACCGCCATAGACAATCGCCAGCATCATCAACACAAAACCAATGATAGAGACTTCTGCGATTTTACCCGGACGGATAAAGCGCATGTAAATCCCCATGAAGACTGCAATTGGAATGGTTGCGGCAATACTGAACACGCCCCATGGACTGTTGGTCAGAGCTTTTACCACCACCAAGGCAAGCACGGCAAGAATAATGATCATGACGCCTAATGCACCCAGCATCACAACGATACCTGCGAAAGATCCAAGCTCCTGCTTTGCCATTTCACCCAGTGAACGTCCATCACGGCGGGTCGAAATAAACAGAACTAAAAAGTCCTGAACAGCGCCTGCAAGCACGACCCCGACCAGCAACCAGATGGTTCCAGGCAAGTAGCCCATCTGTGCCGCAAGAATTGGCCCGACTAAAGGCCCGGCACCGGCAATGGCGGCAAAGTGGTGTCCAAACAAAACATATTTATTGGTCGGTACATAATCCAGACCATCTGCCAGACGGTGAGCGGGGGTTAAACGTCTTGCATTGAGTTCAAAAACTTTATTGGCAATAAATAAGCTATAGAAGCGATAAGCGATGCTATAGACACAGATGGCAGCTAAAACCAGCCAAACTGCATTGACATGCTCACCTCTGCTGATGGCAAGTATTCCAAATGACACCGCACCTAGAACTGCCACCAGAAGCCACACTATTTTGGAAGTCATTGATAACTTCGGTTGAATCGTTTCCATGTAAAGCCCTCATATCTAATGCATAAATCAGCCTTAATTTTTTATTGTTCGGTATACTGCTGTTTCTTCCCTTGCGACTGTACTCCTCATATTTTGCTTTTCATCTAATACTTTGGCATAAAAAAAGGGATGATTTTGATCATCCCTTTCGATAATAGTCTATTTTAAAACCATTATGCACGTTCTAAATAGTCACCAGTACGGGTATCTACACGAACGCTTTCTTCTTGCTGTACGAATAATGGTACACGAACAACCGCGCCAGTTTCGAGTTTAGCCGGTTTGCCGCCGCCGCCAGAAGTATCACCACGTACGCCTGGATCAGTTTCCACGATTTTCAATACTACGAAGTTTGGCGCACTTACTGTCAATGGAACGCCATTGAATAACATAATTGTACACAGTTCGTTAGAATCGTCTTTTAACCATTTTGCAGCATCACCCATTGCAGTTTTGTCTGCGGCAATCTGTTCAAAAGTTTCTGGGTCCATGAAGTTCCACATTTCACCATCGTTGTACAAGTAGTTCATTTCTACTTCTACGATGTCCGCTGCTTCTAAAGAGTCACCTGATTTAAAAGTTTTTTCTAAAACTTTACCTGTTTTAAGGTTACGAAGTTTTACACGGTTGAATGCTTGACCTTTACCAGGTTTTACATATTCATTTTCCATGATTGAACATGGGTTGCCGTCAAGCATTACTTTAAGGCCTTGCTTAAAGTCATTTGTAGAATAATTGGCCATGAAAGGCTCGCTCCAAACTTACTAACTTAAATCTATTAATGCTAGACTAGCATTATTTTTAACATCTGGCATGATAAACTATTTGTATCAAGAGCAAAACTGGCAATCTCAACTGAGTGACCTGATTACGGACCCTTTAGAGTTGCTTGAAACGCTTCAGCTCTCGCCTGATCAATTATTATCAGGGGCAATCCTGGCTTCTGAAAAGTTTAAGTTGCGTGTTCCACGTGCGTTCGTCGGAAAAATGAGCATTGGTGACCCGCTTGACCCTTTGCTGTTACAAATATTGCCCCACCATCTGGAACTTGAAGATCATCCTGGATTTGTGACTGATCCTTTAAGTGAAGAACAGGCCAATCAGCAGCCAGGCGTATTACATAAATATAAATCGCGTTTTTTACTCACCTTAACCGGTGCTTGCGCAGTTCATTGTCGTTACTGTTTCCGCCGTCATTTTCCCTATCAAGAAAACCTGCCAAAAAACGAAGACTGGCTAAATATTAAACAATACATTCAAAATCAACCAGATATAAATGAAGTTATTTTGAGCGGTGGCGACCCGCTTACCCTGTCCAACCGAAAACTTGCACTGTGGATTGATCGTCTTGAGTCCATGCCGCAAATTAAATTTTTGAGAATTCATTCACGGGTTCCGATCGTAATCCCCAACCGTGTCGACAATGAGCTGATTTCCCTGTTAAAAAACAGTAGGCTGCGCATTATTCTAGTGGTACACTCAAATCATGCCGCTGAGCTGGACGATTTTACCTGTTCCAAACTTTCAGCGTTGGTTCAACAACAAATTACCGTGCTGAATCAGGCAGTTTTATTAAAAGGGGTTAATAATTCTGCGCAACTGTTAGTGGATTTAAGTTACCGCCTGTTTGATGCAGGTGTGATGCCATACTATTTACACGTATTAGATAAAGTAAAAGGTGCCCATCATTTTGACTTAAGTCCTGAAGAAATTAATCTGATATATAAAGAGGTTTTAGAGAACCTGCCGGGATATTTGGTTCCTAAACTCGTTAGGGAAATAGCGGGCGAGAAAAATAAAACACCGCTTTTTGGAGTTTCAACTTTTTGAGTTAATAATAACGATGCTTATGAGTAATTCAGATATCTTCCAAACACCAACAGAGTTAAAGTTGGAAAAATTAAGCTTTTGCCCAACGAATGCAAAGGGATTACAAGAATGGGTATCCAATTTATCCATTCTTCAACTGGGGAATTCTTCTAAAGAACTTTTCAATGCATTGCTGGAAATATCAGAACTTAAATGTCCGGAAATGTTGCGTTTTGACTTGATTCAAATCCTGCATCCGACCCTGGATAACGTTTTAAGCAGTCTGGAAAAGCATTTTTTCAATCAGGGGCTGGCGAGCAATGACCGCAGTGACCAGATTATTGAACTGGCGATGCTGTTACGTAGTCATTTTGCTAAAATTTATATCGATATTTCAAAACGCTGCAACACCCAGCTCAGCATGCAAAAGTTTTCTCTATTTGCATTCAACCAGAAGAAAAGTTTGCAGACTGCCAGAATCGTGTCTACTTATTATGCCTTGCAGCAGCTGTCTTTATTGCTTTATCAACAGCATCTGCTGTATAGCACGCCTTTATTTGGACAATGGTTAATTGCACATCAGCTGATTGAATGTGCAATTAAAAATAATTTTTATCAAACCAATATTAACCAGATTTTAGACACGCAACATCCTTTACAAACCGTTGCTCAGGCTTATTCACAACTGGTGTTGCTGGAAATTCTGAATACCCATCAAATTCGGCCTTCTGAAATGCAGGGCTTATATTTATGCAGTTTCGACTGGGCAAAACTGGTCCATATATTACCTAAGGAAACGACGCTTTCTCGTTATATTGTCGATATTCATAAAGACTATCCCCCTGTTTTCAATGTCAATCAATCCAGTTTATATAAACCAACCATTTATATTTCAACGCAAAATTTATTAGATCACCTCTCGGAAACCCAAACCAAAAAGTCGGGTTATCTATCGCGTAATGAAAAGATATTCTTAACGCCGGCGCTGCATTTCCATATTCACAATCTGCTTACGACCAATACGGAACGTCGTCATGAGCGTTATGAATATTCTGCACAATTACAAATCTGCTTCAGTCTTTCAGTGGCACATTTTTACCTGTCTAAGGGCAAAAACTTTCATGAGACTCTGGATCTAGATGGCAATTATCAGTTCCACAATGAAAGCAGCTTTATTAATTCGATGAATTCGAATATTCCTGCTGAAATGACGACGGCGAAAACTCTAGACCGGGAAGCCAAACAAATTTATCCCGCAGAAGTTCTGGACATCAGTGTCAATGGTTACAGAATTAAATGGAATGGCGCTGCACCTTCGAATTTGAAAACCGGCGAATTTATTTTAATTCAGGAAAATACCCACAGTCCCTGGCGTGGTGGTGTGATCCGCTGGATCAAGCAGTCCACAGCCAAAAGCCTGGAACTGGGACTGGAAGTCCTGGCACAAGATTTATTCCCTTGTGCTGTCATGATCAAAACTGATCGTCATAGCCATAACTACCAACCTGCCCTGATCGTTCAGTCTAGCCAGCTTGATGAGGTATCCACCAGCCTGATCGTTTCCGGTTCACATATGTTTAGAGAAAAACAAACCATTCATCTGCGCTTGGGACAAGAAGAAATAAAAATTTATTTAACCAAAGCACAAATCATTACACAAAGTTTTATTCATTTTGAGTTCGAATTACTGAATGAGCATCAAGAAAACCTGATCAAGAACTTTATTAATAAGCAAACGAATGAAGTCAAGAATCACGATTTATGGGAAGCATTGAAGTGAGAAATCCATTATTGTCCAAAAAGTTAAAGCGTACTGAAACACGTTTACTCATTATCGATGACAATCAGATCCGTTTTAACCAAATTCGTGACCTTTTAACATCAAGTGAACATGTGGTACATGCTACCTTGCTGGATGACTTACAAAATTTTGAAAAACAATTACATCATCCATGGGATCTGGTGATTTTTGGCCGTGCTTATGACCTGAAATATGAACAGGCGTTAAGCTTAATCCGTCTGTCTAAGCAACCCAACCTTCCTATGATCCTGCTCAAGCCTGATGATTATCAAGCTGATCAATATGCGGGATATATTCGTAAAGGCGTCTATGACATTCTTAATCTGGATTATCCAGATCGTTTTTATCTCGGGCTTTTACGTGCACTTTCACTCAGTCGTTTGGTCCTGACGCAACAACATTTAATGGAAGAGCTAGAAACAGCTCAAACGCATGCCCAGTCCTTAGTTCAAGAGAGCAATAAAGCCATTGCATTAATTCAGGAAGGTATTCATGTTCAGGCTAACCCTGAATATTTAGCACTTTTTGGAATTAAGAATGAAGATGAGATTGTTGGACTTCCCCTTCTGGATCTGCTTCAGCCTAAAGATTTAAATGACTTTAAGCTACGTTTTAAAAAAATTTCACAAGGTCAGTTTGATTTGGGGCGTTTTGAAATCAACAGCCTCAATGATCAGGTCTCTATTCCCAACCCGCTTAAAATCGAGTTTTTGCCCTCTACGGATGAAGAAGATGCGGTACAAATTACCGTTGATATTGACTCTTCACCATCAGCTCAGGCGACCTCTCCGACTGATGCTCCAAAGCCGAATACTTATCAGCTGATTAATCGCACAATTACTCAACAGCCTTCTGATATCAATGCATTAGTTCTATTCTCCTTGACTTCCTGCCCGGACAGCATTTTTGAAGGTGAATGGGATACTTTCAAAAAGTATTTCAGCAATATCAAGGAATTTTTAAAAGAACAAACTCATGTTCCCTTATTTGAAATGAGTTCTGGAATTTACGTTGCTTTGTTCCAAGCTGAATCCAAAGCCAAGTTAGAGTCAAAACTTATCGGTTTAAGCTCGCTGAAAAAACCGCAATTGCTGTCGATTAACCAAACATCTTATCCGCTTAATCTAAGAATTGGCTATACGCTGTTAGATACTGAAATACGCGATGAAAAACATTTTGAACAATTTATTGCTTCAGCTTATAAGACTGTTTTACCAGAAAATCAGCCGACTCCAGCACTTGAATTAGAAACACCATTAGTCATTCCAAGCATTGATCTCCACCAGCCCGAAATTAAGGCAGCACCGAGTTCGCCTGAAGCAGCCCTACTCCGAGCCTTGCAACAAAGTCTGGATCGTGGTGAAATTCATCTTAAATATCAGCAACTTTACGATAAGCAAGACACCAATTTATATACTTATGAAGTGACCAGTGGCTTTATTTATGAGAATACCTGGAAAGATTTGGCAGGTTTAAGAGAACTTGCAGAAGATCCTGAATTATCTATTAAACTGGATCGCTGGATACTCGTGGAGTCATGTAAACAACTGCATAATTTCATTACTCAATATCCTGAAGCAAGATTGATTGTGAATCTGAATAAAGCGGTTCTATTACACGATCGCACTTTCCCTGAATTTATTTCAAAACTCATTACCATTGTGCGCAGTAAATTGAAGCATCCGTTAATTTTACAATTTTCGGAAGAAGATATTAGTCAAAATATTTCAGATGCCCAAAAGTATATTGCCCAGTTACGTCAATTTGGTGCTGAAGTTTCCCTCAGAGACTTTGGTAATACCATTTATAGCGAGTCGATGTTACGTCAACTGGATGTAAATTGTTTAACCTTGCATCAGAATTTGACCAAAATGTTGCAGGCAGAAAAAACGACCCAGGAGTTACAGGAAAAACTGAGCGCTTTCCAGGAAATCAAACCTGGCGAAATCATGCTGCGTGACCTGAATGACATGACCCTGTTTGCAAATGCCTGGAATGTGGATGCACGTTTTATTCAGGGCGATTATTTCCAGAAAAAACTGGATCATTTGATTGATGTACAAGACCAATAGGTCTTGTACAAAGTTTGTCATTGAGTCATTGATGAAATGACAGGCATAAAAAAACGGGCAAGAAGCCCGTTTTTTTCATTTTGGGTATTAACGTTTGATAGAACGTGACATACCAGCAAAACGTTGTTTGAATTTGTCGATACGGCCGCCAGTGTCCACATTCTTTTGTTTACCAGTATAGAATGGGTGGCATGCTGAACATACGTCTAGGTAAATTGTTTCTTTACCAAGCGCTGAACGAGTTTCGATTACGTTACCACATGAACAAGTAGCAACTAATTTTTCATATTTTGGGTGAATATCGGCGCGCATCGTCGATTACTCCTAAGTTAAGAAAGGCTTATGCTGTCATCGCAATTGATCACTCTCATGATTCATGAGGAATAAGCTTAATCCAGGAAAAAGCTAGACCAACACCACAACAGACCATTCTTTTGGCCCACCGAGACGGATACCGTCAGAGCTAAGCACAACAAGTGGGCGCAATTATACGGGAAAAAATAACAGATAGCGAATTATTCTTTACATTCTTCTATCGCGTTAAGCTCATCTGCAGGATGTTTTGACCAGTAGTTGGCAATGACTCCACAGACCATGAGCTGAATCTGATGAAAAATCATAATAGGGAGAACAATCATACCCAACGGCTGCCCAATAAACAGAATTTGTGCCATCGGCACCCCACTGGCCAATGTTTTTTTGGAGCTGCAAAAGAACATCGCGACTTGGTCTTCCCGGTTAAAACCCAGCCATTTCGGAATATATAAAGCCAGTAGCATGATAATGGTCAAAAATACTGAACAGACCAGCGTCAAAGCCAGTAATGTTTGCCAGCTGACTTCTTGCCACAAACCGGCGACCACAGCCCCACTAAATGCCCCATACACCACCATCAAAATAGTACCCTGATCGAATGCTTTGACAATACTGGGCAATTTCAACATATACGGATAAACATAAGGGCGTAATATTTGCCCCAATATAAATGGGACCAGTAACAATAAGGTAATTTGAAGAATTGAGGATGTAGGATCAAAGCCATGTTGCGACTGACCTAAAATAAAGAAACTCACCAATACAGGGGTAATAAACATGCCGACGATATTGGAAAATGAAGCACTGCACACTGCACTGGCGACATTGCCTTTTGCCACCGAGGTAAATGCAATGGAAGATTGCACGGTTGATGGCAAGAAGCACATGAACAGGAAGCCCCAGTACAACTCTTTGCCCAACATCGGTAAAAGAAGCGGCTTGGCCAATAGACCTAAAAGCGGAAATAATGCAAAAGTGAAAGCAAACACCACCACATGGAATTTCCAGTGCATGATGCCCTGCACCACCGCTTCTCGGGACAGTTTTGCCCCATGCAAAAAGAATAGAATCGCAATTGCCACCGAGGTGATTACACTAAAAATATCCGCAGCCAGCCCCGATATAGGCAGAAGGCTTGCCAAGATCACCATCACAATCAACAAAATAGTAAAGCGATCCAATGCCAATAATTTTAACATCGCTACTTCCTGTAATCATTGAAAATATTAAAAAGCCCAATAAGTGAATTTACCTACTGGTAAAGTTTCATCTTACTGGGCTAAATAAATAAAGCCAGTTTTTCAACTCAATGTTGAATATTTAGTTTATCTATATCACTTTATGATCAGACTTCTTTCATCAATTCTTTTTATTTCTCTTGCGCAGACTTGAAATACATTTCAATTCAGCTCAGGCAGAAAAATACAAAAGATGTGAATAATGATGAAAGAAATCTATTAGTTATTTCTGGCATTAACATCTTGCTGAATCAGCTCAATTTTATAGCCGTCCGGATCTTCAACAAAAGCGATCACGGTAACACCACCCTTCATTGGCCCAGCTTCACGCACTACCTTACCGCCACGTGCCTTAATCTCTTCACAGGCTTTGTAGGCATCATCAACCGCAATGGCAATATGACCATAAGCATTTCCCAGCTCATAACTTTCTGTGTCCCAGTTATGGGTCAACTCCAGTACCGTATGATCTTTTTCATCGCCATAACCGACAAAAGCCAGAGTGAATCGGCCTTCTTCATAATCGCGTTTACGAAGCAAAGTCATACCGAGTACTTCAGTATAGAACTTTAAAGATTGTTCCAAATTGCCTACACGTAACATGGTATGCAGCATGCGCATAATTCATTTTCCTATGTTTTCCATTTTTACAGACACTATAGGGACTTGGTGTGGAAAATTCAATTTAGCAATCTGGCGGTGGATATCATTTATTGTTCCACTTCCCTGTTGTTTTGACATTTTTAAATCATATTATGCTTAACAGCACAGCGCGCCGTAAGGATGGAGTCATTGCTTAGGCTATTTACAAGATAAAATTGAATCCTTACCACAATTTTTAGCTCAAGAAAAAACCCATTTCATCCTCAAGACAAATGGGTTGTTCGTTCATTTTTTTTAAATTTGAGTTTAGCTCGACTGTTGCTGATGTTCACGCAATAACTTCGCCACCCAGACCACCAGGATTAAAATGGGAATGCCAATCAGCGTGGTCATGAGGAAGAAATTCGGATAACCGATATTGGTCACAATAGTCCCTGAATAGCCACCTAAAATCTTCGGCGTTAAAGTCATCAGTGAACTGAAAATGGCATATTGTACTGCCGTGAAAGATACGCTGGTTAAACTGGACAAGAATGCAATGAATGCTGCACCCGCCAATCCAGATGCCAGGTTATCGACAATAATGGCAAAATATAGCCACAGTGAACTATAAGGTTTAATCACCTTGCCGCTAATTTCAACATCGTCAGTTGATTGAGCATTGACTGCCGCTAAAGGCTGTACATCAATATCCAGACCTTTTGCTGTGGCTGAACCCATATCGACCGTATAGCGATGCTGTGTGCTTAAAATCGCTTTGTCATTATCGATCACTTCAGCCACAAGCTGTTTTGATGCTGAATTTGCAAGGCTTTCCGCGGGAATAGCGGTGCTAAATACCCCTGTCTTGTCCAGATTGGCATCAAATTTCTGTTTATCCAAATGCAAGACAATTTTTTGTGTCTCAGTCAATGGTTGTCCAAAATACTGGCCACGCACCACCAGACTGTTCTCTTGTTCATGTGCAGTAATCACATTATCACTGGTCACCGGCAGAATTTGCATCATGCCCGATTGAGCACCCTGCTGCTGAGCATCCTGTTTTAAATAAGGTACAGCGCTCATGACTGGCGGCTGGGCATCATCGTCATATTGGACTTGAACCTGTACGGCATTGGCTTGGGCCAACACCTGACTCGGCACTTTCAGTTTCCAGTAACCCACCTCATCCGACTGAACCTGATACTTATGCTGACCTACCGTAACTTGAACATCATGGGTCGGCTGACCGGATTTGACCAAACCGATAAAAATCAGGTTAGTTGAGCTGGCCAGAACTGCACCGACAAACATCAGTTTCATAATGTTCATGCGCTGTGCCAGCAAGCCCCCCAGGAAACCACCAACCAGGCTGAAAATCACCCCGTAAATTTTTACCGCTTCGGCAATCTGCTCTTTGCTAAAGTTTAAATCCTGATAGAACACATTGGAAATCACACCGGCAATAATGTCCGAAATACGGTAAAAACCGATGAGCAACAGCAAAACCAAAGCCAGCTTTAGGCCATAGCGTTTAAAGAAATCGGCAATTGGGCTGATCCAGGTTTCCATCGCCATTTGCTTGTTGACCGCACCCATTTTGACCAATAATGTGCCCAGCAATACGGCTACCGCAGCAGATCCAATAAAACGTAGGCTTTCAAAGCAGAACAACAGGAACGAATCGGTAATTGAAAATTGTGCCTTAATAGATTCGGTTAAAGTTCCAGAAAAAATATAGCTCACGACAAAGCCAATCACGGCAACAAAAAATACAGCCACCAGACGATAGTAATCGCTACGCTTATAATCTTTATAGCTACGATCCACCTGCGGTTCACGAATCACGAAAGTGGTGATAATGCCCACCAGCATAACTGCGGCCATAACCAAATACGTGATTTTCCATGCACTATAAATATAGTTTCCCTTGGCCGTGCCAAGCGATGCTGCAAGGAACAACGCACCGGCTCCAGCTACAATCATCCCGATGCGATAACCTGCATTATAAGTCGAGGCAAGCACTGTCTGCATTTCAGTTTCAGCCAGTTCAATACGATAGGCATCAATCACAATGTCCTGAGTCGCTGCAGAAAAACCCAGTAACACGGCGCCTGCTGCCATCTGATACAAATAGCCCTGACCAAGTGCCGGATTAGAAAAAGCCATAATACTGATAGCGCTGATAATTAAAACTTGCGCAATGAGCAACCAGGCCCGACGTCGTCCCAGCTTTTTGGTCAGGAAAGGCACCGGCAACTCGTCAATTAAAGGTGCCCAGACAAACTTGAATGAATAGCCCAGTGCTGCCCAGCTAAAAAAGGTCACAGCGCTTTTTTCAATGCCGGCTTCACCCAACCATAAGGACAGACTGGAAAAGATTAGAAGAATGGGAATACCGGCTGAAAAGCCTAAAAACAGCATGATCAGTGCACGACGATCGAGAAAAGCAGTAAAGGCAGATTTCCACCCTGGAGATTGTGTTGTCATTACGTTGTTTTTTCTGCAAAACTGAATGCTGCTATTCAAACGCTTAATAAGTTCAGTTTCAACAATAATTGTGAAATCATTATTTTATTTTGTCGATAAAAACGACCTGCGCGCTTGAATTTTTCAACTAAACCTGTATACCTTTAAATCTCTATTGCAATATTTTAGTTTTGGATTTAAACAGTGCCCCAAAAACTCGATCAAATGAATTCTTCATTATCTGCAACAACTACAGTGACTCAACCAGACCCTATACCAAGCAGTTTAATTTCAGCATTCGATCAACCGGAAATTCAAAACACCCTGACCAAAACACAGCTTCATCCCAAACAACTGACGCATATTCCCAATCTTGAAAAAATTCCTGCGTCAACACGAAGAATCAAACCGCTCAATGACTTTCTTGGGCAAGATCGCGCACGTGCCTCGGTTGAAGCAGGCATCGCCCTGCCTTACTCGGGCTATAATATTTTTGCAGTCGGTACGGCAGGCTTGGGTAAACGCACCATGATCAAGCGTTTACTGCAACAACATGCCAAGACCATGCAAACCCCAAATGACTGGGTCTATGTCAATAATTTCAAGTTCCCCCGTCAACCGATTGCACTTGAACTTCCACCAGGACAAGCGCCTAAATTCCAGGCCTTGCTGCATCAAACTTGGCAAACCATTTTAAAACAGCTGGAACGGCGCTTTACGGCTGAAACCTACCACAACCGTATTGAAATGATTCGCGAGCAAACTGGCGATGAACAGCAATCGGCCCTAGTCGAACTGACCAAAGAAGGTGCAGACTTTGATTTAAAACTGATTTCACAAGATGATGAACACTGCTTCGTACCGGTTCATCTGAAAGACAATGAATATCAGGAAATGTCCAAAGAAGACATTAATGCCCTGGATAGCAAACAGCGCGCAGAGATTGCCTCGAACATCCGCTACATGAATAAAAAGCTGGAGCGTTTGGGCTTGCATTTGGGTGACCTGGAAGATGACGCACGGGATCAGGTCCAGCATCTCAACCGCGATATTGCCAAGCAAGTGGTGATGCCGCGCATTGACCTGATTCAGAACAAATACCCAGATGTCGATGGCCTGACTGAATATCTGCAATATTATGCGGAAGATATCATCAATAATGTAGAAATTATCCTTGAGCAAGAAGAGGATGATTTTGCTCCGGGCATCTTCAGTCGCGTGCCTTCACGCTATCAGGCCAATATCATCGTTTCCTATAAGCCGAATAGCGGTGCGCCTGTCATTTTCGAAGATTTTCCGACCCACTACAACTTGTTGGGACATGTGGAACAGCTTACTCAAAATGGCACCATTACCACCGACTTTACCCTGATTCGTCCAGGTTCACTGCATAAGGCCAACGGCGGTTTTCTGATGCTTGAAGCCGAACAACTGCTGGAACAGCCTTATGCATGGCAAGGGCTAAAACGTGCCTTGAAATCCGGAAAATTAAAGCTGTCGTCGCTGGAACATATGCTGACCTTAACCGGCAGCATTTCCATCGAACCAGAGGCTATTCCATTAAATATTAAAGTGATTTTGCTTGCAGAACCTGAAATTTATTATGAAATTCTGGAACTGGAACCTGAGCTTGGCAGCGTGTTTAAAATTCGGGCCGATTTCACCGACACATTACAACGTAATGACATTAACGAACAAGCCTATATGCAATTGATTGCAGACTATGTTCAGGCCGATAAACTCTTGCCTTTCGACCGTTCTGCGCTGGCTGCACTACTCACCGATTCAAGCCGTCAGGCGGAAGACCAAAGCTCATTGTCATTGCATGCCTTAACTTTGGGTGACCTGATCCGCGAAGCCCATCATCATGCAGCGCAAGCCGGTGACAAAACCGTTTCTGAAAAACATATCAATACCGCACTTGATCATCGCAAGTATCGCTTGGGTTATTTACGTGAATTGTACTGGCAAGATTTAACACGTGGCACGCAGCTCATCGAAACCAAAGGTCATCGTTTGGGTCAGATCAATGCGCTGTCGGTGATTCAGTATGCCGATGTTGAATTTGGCCTGCCTTCACGTTTAACGGCGTCGGTCTATCAAGGTGGCGGTGACATTCTGGATATCGAGCGTAGTGTTGAACTGGGCGGCTCACTGCATGCCAAAGGCGTATTGCTGATGTCCAGTTTCCTGAAAGCGCATTTTGGCCGTGAACAGATGCTGCATTTTTCAGCTGCCCTCGCCTTTGAACAAAGTTATGGTCAGATCGATGGCGACAGTGCAACCGTGGCTGAGCTTTCTGCCCTTATTTCTGCCATTAGCCAGTTACCGATTGACCAGTCCTGGGCCATTACCGGCTCCATGAACCAGCTGGGTCAGGTTCAACCGATTGGCGGTGTCAATGCCAAAATTGAAGGCTTTTATGATGCCTGCAAATTGCAAGGCTTGACTGGCAAACAAGGGGTAATTATTCCTTATCAAAATATGGAACACTTGATGTTGCGTCATGATGTAATTGAAGCCGTAGCCCAAGGTCAGTTCCATATTCACGCCATTGAAACCATTGATCAGGCTTTAGAACTTTTAATGGCACGTCCTGTAGGCACACTGAATAAAAAAGGTCGTTACAGTAAAGGTTCAATTTATGCGGCGGTCATGGATCAGTTAGAATATTGGCAGGCGCTGGAAGATGGTGCCGAACTCGAAGAAGAGCCGAAGAAAAAGAAAAAAAAGAAGAAAGACAAGAAAAAGTCCAAAACTGAAGCAGCAACGGATGAAACGGGATCAGCCACATCGGCTGAAACTGTTGCAAATGATCCAAACCACAGATCAGAAGATCGCTGACATTTTCTAAGACATAAAAAAAGCGCCTTCAAGGCGCTTTTTTTCATACCGCATCATTACACTGAATTAAGCTTCAGGTGCCGGGCTGTACTGTTCAACCAAAGGTTTTAACTCACCTTTTTGGAACATATCCAACATGATATCGCTACCACCGATCAATTCGCCATTGATCCACAATTGTGGGAAGGTAGGCCAGTTGGCAATTTTCGGTAAAGTTGCACGAATATCCGGGTTTTCCAAAATATTGACATAAGCAAATGGACGACCAATTTGACTGAGTGCTTCTACCGCACGTGCAGAGAAACCACATTGTGGGAATTGTGGTGTACCTTTCATGTAAAGTAACACTGCATGTTTAGCAATTTGGTCACGAATTAACGCTTCAGTATCGCGTACTTGTTCAGTCATTGATAAATCCTCAACTAATCTGCTTCGCATTATACCCAAAACTGGACGAAACAGTATCTCTAAAGCAATAAATCCATTTTTATTTACATTTGGGCTTTTATTCTGTTCTGGATTTTGCTTATATAAACTTTTATTTTTCCCTCCTAACAGATAAGAGTTAGTCATGAATAACATTACCCTTGCTCCTGTGCAAACTGATCAACCATCTCATTTGATGCCGGTATTTGGCCGTCAGCCGATCAGCTTTGTCCGAGGACGAGGTTCTTATCTTTATACTGAAGATGGTACTGAATACTTAGATGCCTTAACCGGTATTGCCGTATGTGGCCTGGGTCATTCACACCCTGCGGTCACTGAAGCGATTGCCGAACAGGCCGCCACCCTGATGCATACCAGCAACATTTTTGAAGTGCCTTGGCAAACGGCTGCTGCACAAAAACTGGCAGAAGTTTCCGGCATGGAAGAAATTTTCTTCTCCAATAGTGGTGCAGAATCAAATGAAGGTGCCATTAAAATCGCGCGTAAATTTGGTCATATGCAAGGGATCAACACCCCAAAAATTATTGTGGCAGATCATTCTTTCCATGGCCGTACCCTGGCGACCCTTTCAGCAACGGGTAACAAAAAGGTTCAGGAAGGTTTTGCGCCTTTGGTTGAAGGTTTTATCCGTGTGCCATTTGGTGATATCGAAGCGATTGAAGAAGCTGCAATTCAGCATCCAGACATCGTGGCAATTCTGGTTGAACCAATTCAGGGTGAAGGTGGCGTCAATACTGCCCCTCAAGGCTTTAGCTACCTGGAAGAAATCCGTCAAATCTGTAATCAGCACAACTGGCTGATGATGCTGGACGAAGTTCAAACGGGTAATGGCCGTACCGGTAAATACTTTGCTTACCAGCACACCAATATTGTTCCCGATGTACTCACCACTGCCAAAGGTTTAGGCAATGGTTTTCCGATTGGTGCAGTGATGACCCAAGGCCGCGGCGTCGGTGTGTTAACGGCTGGCAACCATGGTTCTACTTATAGTGGTACTGCCCTGGGTTCACGTGTGGTTTATACGGTTATTGATACCCTTCAAAAAGAACATCTGGTTGAAAATGCTGCAAAAATGGGGAGTTATATCGTTGAGCAGTTGACCCAGCAACTGGCTGATCAAAACGTTAGCGTTCGTGGTTTTGGTCTGATGATTGGTATTGAGTTACCAAAAGCCTGTGGAGAATTGGTCAATGTAGCACGTGATGAATATCATTTAATTGTCAATGTGACTGCCGGTTCTGTCATCCGTTTATTACCGCCACTAAACATTAACCAAGAACAGGCAGATCAATTGATTGAACGCCTGGTTAAAATGATCAAGGATTATTTGGCTTAAGCCTTCAACCCAATCTAAAAAAGCCGCTGATCGCGGCTTTTTTTTGTGCTCTATTCTTATGAGACTGTCTGGTAAATTCTTCCGCCGGGTAACTGGCTAAAGTATTGTTTTAATGCCTCTAAACAGCGATGAACCTTCATCGGCTGCTGATCTTTTTTTGCTGTGATGGCATATAAGGTGAAATTTTCTAGTTTCCACTCTGGTAAAACTTCCACCAGCGAGCCATTCACTAAATCTTTTTGTACATCCAGATATAAAATTCGTGCAATACCATGTCCTTGCAAACATAATGATTTTGCCACCAGGACGTTATTGGTACTTAAACGTGATTTCATTTCCAGATTCACTGTTTTATCTGACGCCGCATGTTGAAATGAAAAATGTTGATAATTTTTCATAATATTGATTGGAATCAGGTCATGATGGTTTAAATCTTCAGGCCGCGATACAGGCGCCGACTGATTCAAATAACTTGGAGAAGCCACCAACACCTGCTCTACCAGAGCCAGAGGCATCACATTCAAATGATGATCTTCTATTTTTGGACTCATGCGCAAGGCAATATCAATACGCCCTTCCATTAAATCAATATATTGATTATCTGCCTCTACATGGACAGCTAAACCACGGTGTGCCTGCATCCAGTGAGACAATGCAGGAATCACATGATTCGCACCAAGTTCCGGGGTTGTGGCAATGCGTAAATCCCCTACCAAGTCATCGCGTAACTCGTTGATACGGATTTTCCCACGCTCTGCAGCGGCAAGCATTTCTTGACAGCTGTGGAAAAAGGCCAGTCCGGCTTCAGTCAAATTTAATTTTCTCGTAGATCGATGTAGAAGTGTGACTTCCATTTCATTTTCTAAAGAACGAATTTGCTGACTCACGGCGCTGGTCGTGATTCCTAACTCACGTGCAGCACCGCTAAACGAGCTTTTTTCAACAACACAAGCAAACACACCCATTGCTCGAAGTTGATCTAACATAAATTTCCCTCTGAACTTATGATTACTTTATCTTTCCGATAAAAGCAACTCATTGTATTATACGGTGAAATTTATGTTTTGTATTTGTAAAATTTAATTTATTGGTAAAACGATGGTCGGATTGATAGGTTTGCCATTTAAACGTACCTGAAACTCCAGCATGGTGCGACTGGTTCCTGTTGAACCCATTTCAGCAATTTTCTGCCCGGCTGTCACATTCTGGCCACTGCTCACATTCATTTTACTGTTGTGGGCATAAGCCGTAATGTAGCCATCGATATGCTTGATCAGAATTAAATTGCCATATTCTTTCAAACCATCTGCTGCATAGACCACTTGACCATCTGCCGCTGCAAAAATAGGATCACCCGTATTCCCGCCATAGCGAATACCTTTTACATTTGCAGCCACATTAAAGCTTGCAATAACTGGGCCATTACTTGGTTTTACCCAGCGCAAAGCAGAAACTTGCGAAGATGCCACGGGTGCAGTTGTCGTAGTTACCGGAACAGCAGGTTTAGCCGGTGCAGTCGGAAGCTGAACGGTTTGGCGCTGAATCGGTGCCGCCTGGGTCACCGCTTGTGTAGTGGTCGTCCGACGTGAGCCTGAATCCTTTAAACGCAAAGATTGACCGACATAAATGCGATAGGGTGCCGCTATATCATTCATATCAGCCACACTGGTATAAGCCAGACCATAACGTGCAGCAATTCCGCTTAATGTATCTCCAGACCGAACAGTATAGTAATCTGGCGCAGCCGCGTAACGTGTTGCATTATGAACTTGTGGTTTTGAAGCACAACCACTCAAAATGGCTGTGGCAATAACAGCTGTAGACAACACCATGGTTTTCAACAAGCCTGCAGGCGCAGCAAATATGCGATACGGTGACACCAAGTGCATTAATCTTCCTCTCTACACATTAAGTCTGTTTATTGGTTTGCGCTAAGATTAGCAAAAAAGCATCTGAAAAATATGTTCAATTCCGCTTTTTCACAAAGTTATAACACTACTGGACACTATTTAGAAAACTGTGCGTGTAATGTGTGCAAAATCTCATAATTTGTGGCGTCCATTTGAATCGGCGTAATACTGACATAACCATTTGCCACCGCAAAAAAGTCCGATTCGATTTCAGTTAAACCTTTTTTAGGTTCAGCAACTGCCTCTCCTGACAATCCAATCCAATAAACCTGACGTCCACGTGGGTCTACATGACTGGTAATTGGTTTAGATTGACTGCGACGTCCCTGATAGGTAATTTTCGAACCTTTCAATTCAGATATATCTGGAATATTCACGTTAAAAATATGACGAGGCGGTAAAATCGGCAACCCCTGGACAATGAAATCATGTACCCATTTTGCTGCCACGGCATAATCATTCGGGCTGTCATAGGAACGCACATTGGGACCGGCCATAGATACGGCAATAGCCGGCTGTTTCATCAGGCGGCCTTCGAAGGCGGCTCCGACGGTGCCTGAATAAAGCACATCATCACCCAGATTTGCTCCACTGTTAATTCCGCTGACCACCAGATCAAATTCAAAATCAAATAAGCCGTTCATTGACAGATATACACAGTCTGCAGGCGTGCCATTGACCGCCCAAACATCGGTTGAAATCTGAACAGGCCGTAAAGGACGGTCTAAAGTCAGGGCGCTGGAAAAACCACTGCGTTCACTTTCAGGAGCAACAACGACTACACGGCCAAGCGGAGCCAGGGCTTGAGCCAATGCTTGAATACCGGGAGCAAAAACGCCATCATCATTGGCAATTAATATATTCACTACAACATCTCTTAACGGTTAAAAATGACTAATCAGAACATTTGATTGAATTGTATAGAAAATTATATATATTTGACGCTCAACATCCATTCAAAAAGTGTGATTTAAAAATGACTAAAAGCATATCATTTCGTGGCTTATTGGGGTTAGGCATTGCGGCATTATTATCTTCTAGTGTGTTAGCCAATGACGGCTTATCTTTAGAAGAAGCCAATACGATTGTGAAAGAAGACCTTGCTTCAACTCAGGTGATGGCTGAAGTATGCCCTGCCATTATTGGTAAAAATGCAAAATTTGATCAAAACATTCAGCTGTTGATTCAAGCCTATCTGCAAGACTATTCCGATAAATCAATGACTTTCGATAAAATTCAAGCAGATTCAGAATATAAGGCTGTACTGAATGAAGCCCGTCAGGCGGCAAAAGAAACCAGCCAGGATGAGCAAAAATCGGTTTGTGATGATGTGGTCAATTATCAGGCTTGATATAGAACACTGGCTTTAGATTAAGTCATCATAATCTTGAACATTTACAATGATCATCGGCATAAAGAAGTTTCTTCTTTATGCTTTTTTTTGATGCTTTTCTCAGCTCCAACTCTTTTTATAAACCGGGTCATGTTCAACAGCTTCAATACATTTATGTACTTACAATTACGAAAAATATCGTTAAGCTTATTATCGTTAAGCTTATTTTTATTGTGATGTTTTTAAATCATTCAGGTCTTTTTAATGAAATTATTTATGCTTAAGTCACTTTCTTTGGGACTGTTGACCACTGCCGCAATGGCTCTTTCCATGACTCACGCAGCCACACAAAAAGATGAAAATATTGAAGTGACTCCGCTACAAAAAATCACCCAGCAAGAGCTGGCTGCCATTTATGTACTCTCGGAAGTATGTCCAGGTTTAGTGAAAGATCATGCTAAATTTGAACAAGGATATGCCAAGCTGGCACAGGAATATTTACCTGCCGAAAATAATGCGGTTTCAAGCCTGGCTAAACTCAGTAAAGAGAAAAAATTTAAACCTATTTTAGCTGAAGCACGCACGGATGCGAAAAAAGCAGGTGACGCAAAAAACCAGGAAATTTGCCAAGAACTTACCACATACAGCAAATAACACAAATTGGTTACAATACTTTTGAAATAAGCTGATTTCCCCCATAGAAGTCAGCTTTGCTTTGTCCTAAAATGCAAAGCTCTTTGTGCTTATTATTAAGATATTGGAACCACCCAGAATGACCCACAAAAGCGCCCTTGCTGCATTATTACTATTGCCGAGCTTCACATACGCAGCAACTGTCTTATCTGCACCGCCAGAACTCAATAATAAATCTTATGTTTTAATGGATTATGAGACAGGGCAAATCCTCGCATCAAAAAATGAAAATGAAAAATTAGCACCAGCCTCCATGACCAAGATGATGACCAGTTACATCATCGAACAGAAGTTATTGAGCGGTGAACTGACTGAAAATGAAAAAGTTCGCATGAACGAATCTGCGTGGTGTCGTGGCAGCAGCACGGAATCATGTATGTATGTCCCGCTTAACGGTACTGCAACGGCACTGGAAATGCTGCGCGGGATTATCATCCAGTCTGGTAATGACGCCTCTAAAGCCATGGCAGAACATATTGCCGGCAATGAAGGTACTTTTGCCCACATGATGAACCAGGAAGCAAAACGTATTGGCATGACCAATACCAGCTTCATCAACGCAACGGGTATGCCTGCTGAAGGTCACTACTCGACTGCCAAAGATATGGCGACACTTGCGCAACATATCATTCATGACAGTTCAAAGTATTATCCAATCTATTCTGAAAAAGAATTTACCTTTAACGGCATTAAACAGGGTAACCGTAATGCCTTGCTTTATACTGACCCGAGCGTAGACGGTTTAAAAACCGGCCATACTGAAGAAGCCGGTTATTGCTTAACTACCTCTGCCAAACGTGGTCCATTACGTTTAATTTCCGTGATTTTTGGTGCACCAAGCATGAATGAGCGTGCATCACAAACACGTGAACTTTTGGCTTGGGGTTATGCAAACTTTGAAACCGTAAAAGTTCAACCTGCCAATCAGGTTCTGGCTAAATCAAAAGTCTGGTATGGCAAAAGCAATGATGTTCAAATTGGCCTGGCAGAAAACTTTAACGTGACCATGCCTAAAGGCGAAGCCAATGCCATTAAAACTCAACTGGTGGTTCAGCCTAAACTGACTGCACCTTTGAAAAAAGGTCAAGTGGTAGGTAAATATGTGGCTACCTTGAACGGTAAAGTGATTGCGGAAAAACCGCTTGTTGCCCTTCAGGCTGTTGAAGAAGCCGGTTTCTTTGCCAAAATGATTGATCACATCAAGCAATTCTTTGCAAACTTGTTCTAAGCCCAGTTTTAGACTTAAGTTAAAGCATCCATACTTCGGTCTGGGTGCTTTTTTATTTTATAATGCTTGAAACCCACAGACTGAAACTCTCACATGGCTAAAAACATTCGTCCCTATTTAGATATTGCACCGCAGATTGATGACTCATGTTATGTCGATGACATGTCTGTCGTGATTGGCGATGTGGTACTTGCTGAAAACGTTTCGGTGTGGCCGTTTGCCGTGATTCGTGGTGATGTCAATCATATCCGTATTGGTAAAAATTCCAATGTGCAAGATCATGCCATGCTGCATGTCAGCCATAAAAAAGCCGATAAACCTGAAGGTTCACCGTTAATTATTGGTGAAGATGTGACCATTGGCCATCATGTGACTTTACATGGCTGTAGCATTGGCAATCGGGTATTGGTGGGGATCAACACCATCGTTTTAGATGATGTCATTATTGAAGACGATATAATGATTGGCGCAGGCTCTTTGGTACCACCGCGTAAACGTCTGGAAAGTGGCTATTTATATGTGGGCAGTCCGGTACAAAAGGTCCGCCCTTTAACCGATAAAGAAAAAGAGTTTTTGCCTTATTCGGCACGGCATTATGTGAAGGTGGCGGGGAATTATAAATAGAGCATCAGGATGCTGCGTTTATTAATAAAAAAGTACAATCCATTTCAAAAGTAAAAAACATTCAGTGCTATAATTTAATAGTGCCATCTATAAAAATACGCATAACAAAGCTACATCGTGTCATCAATATGATGTAGCTTCAATATTATGATTTAGCTATACAAGTGGCTTACAAATCTCTTGTCTGAATGTGACCGAATGAATCAAAGCCAAATGCTCCAATTGCACATTGAGCGTGATCTTGTCTCTATAGAGACGAATTTTAACATCTTCCGTAGATTGAAACTCTTCCAGAATGTGTTTGCTTGGCTCATAGCCCCAATATTTATGTGGCACAAAGTAGTCCATATTAATCACACGCATTGGCATAAGTCCAAAACTGCCGAGTGTGTTGTCTTCTTTGTCTCTTAAATCCATTTTAAAGCAAACACGTGGGCGGTTAAGATCTGGCCCAATCACAGCCTTATAGTTCAATTTATTAACAGCACCTTTATAGAGTACGGTCGATTTCACCACTTTGGCTCTTTGTTGATTACGTTTAATGGCACTACGCTTCATAAATAGTTCAATATCTTGCACCTCAAAAGTATAGCCATCACGATCTTGATCGATTTTTTTACCGCCCACTTTAAAATAAAAACCATTTTTCATCATGTCATCTGTAATGGCTTTAAACACATCGATATATTTACTTTCTTCGCTAATCAAGCTTTCTACGTTTAAGCTGTTTTTAATTTCAATTTTTTGCTCGTTGGCAAATGCCAATGTACTACACGTCATAAGTGAAGCTAAGCTTAATGGTTTGATCATCTTATTTCCTCTTAATTAAAAAAATCATCATTGCCTAAACTTAAACCATCCTCCTTTTTCTTTACTGTTGCAGATGGTTGTGGTTTTTCAATCTTTGGCTGTATAGGTACAGTTTGTGCTTCAACCGTTGGTGCCGTATCAGTGGTTGCTGTCGTTGCTACGTCCGCTGTCATGTTGATCACATCAGCAGCGGTGTTTGCATGTTTATCTGAGTCATCTACATGTATTTGGTGTTGATCTCGTTCCTGTTGACGAACACCCTGTTCATTCAATTCATTTTCACTTGGTTCATCATATAAATCAGGTGGAAGTTGAACCTCCTCTGCACTTTCATCAAAGCCATACGCTGCATAAGGATCATCAAGATAATCGCTTTGCGTATGGTTCTTTTGATACACATAAAAAGCTATAACGAATCCTATTACACACAAAACCAATAAGATGCGTTTCCGTTTTTTTGATGCATGCGCTATAGCTTCTTGCTTGAGCTTTTCTTCTGCCTCTTTTGCTAGACGTGCTGCTTTGGCTCGACGTTGATCTTCTTCTTCACGTAAGCGTTGCTTTCGAATCGACTCTTTAATCTGTTCATCACGTTGGGCTTTGGCTTGACGTTCTTTTTCGAGTTGTTCTTCGTATTCACGTTTATGCTTTTCAAATTCTTTATCACGCCAAGCACGTTCACGTGCTTTGCGCTCAGCCTCTTCCCGTTCACGTTTGCGTTGTGCTTGTTGTTCTTTACGGTATTGTTCTCGGCGTCGTTCTTTGCTCTGTGATTCTTGCTGTTGGCGTTGCGATTGTTCTTGTTTTTCTTGCTGTGCTTGCGCTTGTCGATCACGTTCAGCTTGTTCACGTTTTTCACGCTCGGCATTGGCTTGGTGTTGACGCTTAGCTTGTTCCTGTTTTTCTCGTTCGGCTTGCTCGGTTTGTTGACGTTTTTTACGTGCAGCTTGTTCTGCCTGTTCACGTTGTCTACGTTCAGCTTCTTGCTGTTGACGGGCTTTAAATTGCTGGAATGAATAAAGTGCAGCGTCGTATTCTTCACGCTTTTCATCATTGAGCAATACATCTTTAGCTTCATTTAGCAGTTTCATCATTTCTTCTGCTTCATGACTATTACCTTGATGGCGATCAGGGTGATATTTAAGAGCTAATTTTCGATACGCCTTTTTAATTTCTTGGCTAATTTCATTGTTATCAACACCCAATAAATCATAAAAATCAATCATTAAAAAAATAAATTATAAATATAAAAGTATTCCAATTATAATGATTTATCCACAAAATTTACTATCTTTTTCATATTTTTTTAATCCTAGATAACGTAATTGAGTCATAGAATAAGCTTCTGACACAGTTCAATGTTCATCAAGTACAGTGGCCTTTTTGATTCTAAAATGAGTTAATCATTTTTCTAATACACAAAGAAATCCCCTCCCGTCATAGCCACCACGCGCTAAATTTTGTAGAATACCCCTTTTATCCCATGGTGCTTTTCTATGACCGCTTGGACTGCCCACGTTACCGTCGCCACTGTTATTGAAAAAAATGGAAAATTCCTTTTTGTTGAAGAACATACTCAAGGGGTAACGCATACTGTATTTAACCAGCCTGCGGGTCATGTCGAATGTGGCGAAACGCTTATACAGGCAGCCATTCGTGAAACCATGGAAGAAACCGGGCATGAAGTAGAAATTACAGACCTGCTTGGCATATATACCTATACTCCCCCGATGTTCCCTGACCGTACCTATTTCCGTTTCTGCTTCTTGGCTAAAGATCTGCATCATCATGCAGAGGCAAAACTGGATACTGGAATCGTGGGTGCCGTCTGGATGACATTGGACGAACTGGAAGAATCTGCACGCGCACGTAGTCCTTTAGTGATTAAAGCCGTGAAAGATGCCTTATCCGGTCAAAAATATCCTTTATCGCTCGTTTACGAGCACCAAAACTCTCCCCTATTTACAACTTTGGATGCTTAATCCTATGCAACAACGTGTCATCGTCGGTATGTCTGGTGGTGTAGATTCATCTGTGTCTGCAGCACTTCTTCTTCAACAGGGTTATCAGGTTGAAGGTCTTTTCATGAAAAACTGGGAAGAAGATGACGGCACGGAATATTGCACGGCCATGGAAGACCTTGCCGATGCGCAAGCCGTGTGTGACAAAATTGGCATCAAACTGCATACCGCCAATTTCGCCATGGAATACTGGGATCGCGTGTTTGAGCATTTTCTGGCTGAATATGCGGCTGGCCGTACCCCTAACCCAGACATTCTATGTAATAAAGAAATTAAATTCCGTGCCTTTTTAGACCATGCCGTGAATTTGGGTGCAGACTTTATTGCCACTGGTCATTACTGCCGTCGCGGTGAAACCATGACCAACTCGCGCGGTGAAGAATACGCGCCTTTGTTACGCGGATTTGACCAAAACAAAGATCAGACTTACTTCCTGCATGCAGTACATGGTCGTGAAATTAACAAGACCCTGTTCCCTGTCGGTGAAATTGAAAAGCCACAAGTACGTAAAATTGCAGAAGAATTGGGCTTGGCAACCGCCAAGAAAAAAGACTCCACCGGAATCTGCTTTATTGGCGAACGCCGTTTTAATGACTTTTTAAAACAATATCTTCCAGCCCAACCCGGAAAAATTTTACTGGATACCGGCAAAGAGGTTGGTGAACATCACGGCTTAATGTACTATACGCTCGGTCAACGCGGCGGCATCGGCTTAGGCGGTCTGAAAGGCGAAGCTGAAGGCGCATGGTTTGTGCTTTATAAAGATATTGAAAACAATCGCCTTGTTATTGGTCAGGGTCATGAGCATCCACTGATGCAAAGTACTATACTTTGGAGTGAAGCGATTGATTGGGTCGCCGGCGAGCAGGATATTCCGGCAACAGGTTTCCGTTGTACGGCTAAAACCCGTTATCGCCAGCCAGATCAGGCTTGTGTCATTTATAAAGATGCCGATATGCCAAATGGCGTACGTGTTGAATTTGACGAACCGCAACGTGCGGTGACTCCAGGACAAAGTGTAGTGTTCTACGCAGATGAAGTTTGTTTAGGTGGCGGTGTGATTCATCATACCAATGCACCAAAACCTGATTTTATTTAAAAAGGAAGCGATAGGCATGGCTGAGTTACCCTTTCAACAGCCTCGGACTTTGAATGTACGTCAGAACCGTGCTTTGGCGTTGGCAGCTGTGTTCCAGTCGACACAGCTGACCCATATGACAGCCATGTCAGGACAACACAGTATTGGTGAAAATGGCAGCTTCTATTTAGAACAACTGATTAAGGCCAGCCTGAATATCCGTCCTACTTCCAATGAATCCTGTCAAACCCTAGACTTTTTTAATCAACTGGCCGATATTTCCCTCGGTTTAAAAACCTTAGAAAGCAGCATTACCCAACCCTTTAATCCTTCTCCCAAGTCGCGTTTGCCGAAATTTTCCAACGCCAAGCTGCCGATGAGCTATGCCATGGCACTGTTGCAGTTAGAGAAAAAAGTCTATAGCAATCCAAAATTTGTTGAAATTATTGAACAATCACAACAAAAAATTCTCAAACAGCTGTCTTTTTTCGATAATAACTATCTGCATCCCAGCATTATTGCCAACCTTGCCCAAACCTATATAGACACTGCCGGACAGATTAATCCGCGGATTATGGTCAAGGGCAATGCCGAAGCATTTAAAGATAGTGCACATACCAACCGAATTCGCGCTTCCCTGTTTACTGGCCTGCAACTGGCGCACTTATGGCGTCAGCTAGGTGGCAGCTCATGGGGCATGATTTTTAGCAAGCGCAAACTACTCCAGGATATTCAAGATCTTGCCCGTTTACAGTATCAGGTGGTTTAACCTGATCATGAACGAATTTTTATTATTCGCTTTACGTTTAATTCCAAAGTTTAAGGAATCGCTATGAACGCTTTAACCGCACTTTCTCCATTAGATGGACGTTACGCCAGCAAATGTGATGCTTTGCGTCCTTTCCTCTCTGAGTTTGGTTTAATCCACGCTCGTGTGACTGTTGAAGTTCGCTGGTTACAAGCGCTTGCAAACCGTCCTGAAATCACTGAAGTTCCTGCTTTCAGCGCAGAAACCAATGCTGCACTTGATGCGATTGTGGCCAACTTCTCTGAAGACAATGCCAACCGCATTAAAGAAATTGAACGTACCACCAACCATGACGTTAAAGCAGTTGAATATTTTCTTAAAGAACAGATTGCTGATATCGAAGAATTGAAAAATGCCGGTGAATTCATTCACTTCGCATGTACTTCTGAAGACATCAACAACCTGTCTCATGCATTGATGCTGAAAAATGGTCGTGAAGTACTGGTTGCTGCAATGCAGCAAATCATCGACTCAATCGTTGCTTTGGCTGAACAACACGCTGAACAACCAATGTTGTCTCGTACCCACGGTCAAACTGCCAGCCCAACCACTTTGGGTAAAGAAATGGCAAACGTGGCTTACCGTTTAGCGCGTCAAATCAAACAGTTCAAACAGGTTGAACTTCTAGGTAAAATTAACGGTGCTGTAGGTAACTACAACGCACACTACTCTGCTTACCCGGAAATCAACTGGCCTGCACATTCACAAGCATTTGTTGAATCTTTAGGTTTGACTTTCAACCCGTACACCACTCAAATTGAACCGCATGACTACATGGCGGAACTGTTTGATGCGTTACGTCGTTTCAACACCATCCTGATCGACTTTAACCGTGACGTTTGGGGTTACATCTCGCTTGGTTTCTTCAAACAACGTTTGAAAGAAGGTGAAGTGGGTTCTTCAACCATGCCGCATAAAGTCAACCCGATCGACTTCGAAAACTCTGAAGGTAACCTGGGTATTGCCAATGCAGTTCTTGCACACTTGGGCGAAAAACTTCCTATTTCTCGCTGGCAGCGTGACTTAACTGACTCGACTGTACTTCGTAACATGGGTGTCGGTTTTGCACAAAGCTTGATCGCCTTCGAAGCTTGTTCTAAAGGTATTGGCAAACTTGAATTGAATGCTGACCGTATTCTGGAAGATCTGGATCACGCTCAAGAAGTGCTTGCTGAACCAATTCAAACGGTAATGCGTCGTTATGCAGTTGAAAAACCATATGAAAAACTGAAAGCACTGACTCGTGGTCAGGCCATGACTCGCGACATGATGGTGAACTTCGTGAATGGTAACGAGTTAGAAGCCGTTCCTGCTGCTGACCGTGCCCGTCTTGCGACAATGACACCTGCAACTTATACAGGTAATGCGTCAACTCAAGCGAAACAGATTAAAGATTTAATCTCAAAAATTTAATTCGAAATAAATCTAAAAAGCGAAGCTTCGGCTTCGCTTTTTTATTAGCTTAGATTCTCAAATGAAGTGCAACAGAGATTAAATTATTGGAAGGAAGCAAGATGAGCTAGCATTTTGCTTCCGACCGACCAAAGTCAAAGTTGCATCATGAACTACACTCATCTTACCCAAGAAGAAAGATATCAGATTTATACTTTGTTACGTGAAGGTTTTTCTAAACGTTGGACTGGTATTTCGCTGATCCTTATAGCGCTTGGCAACGAGGCACGAATGAAAATACCAATGGCTTAATCAGGCAATATATTAAAAAAGGCAGTAATTTAAATGCCTATACGGATGAATATATTGCAGAAATCACTCAACGTTTGAATCATCGCCCAAGAAAAAGACTCGGCTTTAAAAGTCCGAGTCAGGTATTATGGCAACAACATGGTGTTGCACTTCAAATGCTAATCTAAGTAGAATAGAATCTGTTGATAATTCATCTATGTTTATAACTACATAAGTCATTGATAAAATTTCAGCACTCCCAATAAAACTTTGCCAATACAAGAAATAATGATTGAACATCAATTAAGCATTAAACACTGGCTTGCACTGGCAGTGATCACGGTTGCGATCATCATCGCCAGTATTCGTCCTTTAGAATTTGAAGCATATCTACTGCATCAAGCCGGCACCGTGTTTATGCTTGTGCTGTTATTGTTTACCCAAAAAAAAATCGGCATGAGTTTTTATAGTTTTGTGCTCTATCTCATTTTTTTGCTGATCCATATTATCGGCGCACATTACCTCTATTCATATGTCCCCTATAACGAATGGCTGATTCAGCTGTTCGGCTTTGACCTCAACCAATCGATGGGCTGGTCACGCAATATGTATGACCGCCTGGTGCATCTTGCCTATGGAATACTGCTCTACCCGGTGTTACTGCGGCTGTTTCAGGTGTGGCTGCCTGAAGCTAAACCCTTCATGCTATTTTTATTGGTGGTTCAATTTATTATGGCCACCAGTTTAATTTATGAATGGCTTGAATGGCTGATTGCGATTGGTTTATCCTCAGAGGAAGCGGAAAATTATAATGGGCAGCAGGGAGATATGTGGGATGCACATAAAGACATGCTGCTAGCAACAGTCGGCGCAGCAGGCTATGGCCTGCTTGATCTGTGCTACTCTCGCAAAAGCTTAGCTAAAATACCACAGCCAGAAAGCGACCAGCATGCCTAGTGACAGGACTGACGCAAACAGGGTGAACCATGAATGGGGATCTTCGCCCCAGAACATACGCTTTGCCAGCCATTTTTTAAGCAGAACACTGTTCAATGTCAGCGCTGCCAAATGCAATAACACACTGGTTAAAAACAGGTTGGCAAATAGCTCATGCACTTCTTTTAAACTATGACTATGCGTATAGTCAGTAAAAAATCCGGCCAGCACAGTTAAAGGCAACAAGCAAAAAATACCCAGGATACTGAGCTGAAACAGACTGGAACTGGCTGCTTTTAAAAATGCGGGTGAAACCCATTGCTGCGGCTGCGCCCCATAACGCTTTACAAATGGCTTGATTACATTTAAACGACGGCTTATTCCTGAAGGCTGGGTATGGGCCAGTCGAGGAGCGAAAAACTGCCATAAAACTCTTAATATCAGGCTAATACCGAGTGTATAGCCAAATGCCATATGGATGTGATGCCATTCTTCTATATCCCCGGTGAGATAAGCCCCGGTAAAACTCAAAATAATAACAATATGCAGAAATCGGATCAGCAAATCTGTTGAAGAGTTCGTCGTATGATGAAGCATAAAAAAACCTGTGCTCATTTATTTTAATGCCATCATAAAAGATCAAGCTGAATCGGAGATTAAGATCCAGTCAAAAAAATTGCGCTCATCAGAGCGCAATTTTAAAATAGCCCAACGAATTTCAATTAAAGCTTAGGATCTCGCATTTGAACCAAGCCAGCATTTGCCTTGCTCAAAGTTTCCATGACTTTATTCATCACGGCCGGCACCAGACCATCTGCCATTTGTGCGGCTTGTAAACCCAGTTTTTCACCCAATGTCGGTTTACGGCGAGTTTCAATCACAAAGACTTCGTGCTGCGCTAACAAGCCGAGTAAATACTCATCCGAAGTTTGCAGCTTATCTACCAGGTTGAGTTCAAGCGCGTCTTTTCCATACCAGTGTTCACCTGTCGCCACTTTCTCAACATTCAGTTGCGGGCGGTATTTTTCTACAAAGTGTTTAAACAGCTCATGCGTCTGCTGTAACTCTTCTTCAAATTTGGCTTTACCTTCTGCGGTATTTTCACCAAACATTGTCACGGTACGTTTAAACTGGCCTGCGGTATAAAGTTCAAAGTCGATATGCTTTTCTTTCAGCAAGCGGTTAAAGTTCGGTACCTGTGCAACCACACCAATGGAACCGACCACGGCAAATGGAGCAGAGACAATTTCATTGGCAATGCAAGCCATCATGTAACCGCCACTGGCTGCGACTTTATCGACACAGATCGTCAGGTTAAAGCCCGCATCACGCAAACGCACCAGCTGGGCAGCCGCCAGGCCATAGCCATGCACCATACCGCCCGGGCTTTCCAGACGTACCACAACACGGTCACGCCCTGCTTTTGCAGTGGCTAAAATCAGGGTAATTTCTTCACGCAAGTTTTCTACGGCAGAGGCTGCTGTATCACCCTTGAAATCGAGTACATAAATTTTTTGATTGTTCTTTTTACGTAAGCGTGCTTCTTTGGAAAGCTGCTGGGCAAGATGCAAGAGTTCCAGTTTAGACGCAGTCGCTTGGGCAATTTTTTTACGTTGTTCATTTATACGTGCGTTTAAATGGCTAATACGAATTTCAGCGGGTAATTTGGGGGTGTGAAATAACATACAGATACAGACTCATTTAATTCATATTTATCTTGCATAAGATGTGGGCAATCACACAAAAATTCAATTTATATTTTGCAAATAATAAACTTCTTTCATAAATCATTTTAGAAATTAAGAACTGTTCGTAAAGCTGAAATTGAAAATAGATTTTTAGTCAATATTAGATTCATGAGTGTGGCATGGATGCCACACTTTTCCCATCGACAAGGATGTCGTGTATGGGAAACAAAAGGTTTTTGTCTACTTTTGACCTTTCAAAAGTAGAGAGATTGCCTACGAGAAGGTACAAAATTAAATCAGTCAAATGAGGCCGTGCTGATTTAAAAAAATCTAATATTGAATATTTTTTGATTTATAAAAGGAATCTAATGATCATTATCTATAAAAGAAAACCAGATCTTTCCAACTTCAGCCCCAACACACAAATAAAAAGAGCCTTACGGCTCTTTTTAAATTTGGTGTTCAGATTAACCAAAACGACCGGTAATATAGGCTTCAGTCAATTGATGGTCTGGCTGGGTAAAGACTTTTTCAGTTGAATTGACTTCAATCAAGTCGCCTAGATGGAAATAGGCAGTACGGTCAGATACACGCGCAGCCTGTTGCATCGAGTGGGTTACAATCGCAATGGTATATTGGGTTGAAAGCTCTGAAATCAGTTCTTCAATTTTGGCCGTTGCAATCGGGTCCAGCGCCGAACACGGCTCATCCATCAGAATGACTTCCGGACTAACTGCAATGGTACGCGCAATACATAAACGTTGCTGCTGACCACCCGAAAGACCTGTACCCGGCTGGTTCAAACGGTCTTTGACTTCATTCCACAACCCCGCTTTATGCAGGCTATTTTCCACAATTTCTTCCAGGTCATATTTATCGCGCGCCAAACCATGCAGTTTAGGGCCATATGCCACGTTGTCAAAAATCGATTTCGGGAACGGGTTCGGTTTCTGGAATACCATACCAACTTGTGCACGCAGTAAAACCACGTCCAGATTCGGGTCATAGATATCCTGATTATCCAGCATCACCTTACCGGTCACGCGACATGAATCAATGGTGTCGTTCATACGGTTTAAGGTACGCAGGAAGGTTGACTTACCACATCCCGATGGACCAATAAAGGCAATCACTTCATTTTCATAGATATTGATGTCAATACCTTTAATGGCTTCTGCTTCGCCATAGTAAACATGGACATCTGAAGTACTTATCTTAACATTCGACGTTTCATTTTCTTTTTTCGTTGAAGCATGAGTATCGAATTGAGAAACAAATGAAGTACCAGGATGTTTTTGATCGACTTCAGGAGCTGTAAACTGTTTCTGTTCTGGATTCACGGATTCATCCTGTTCTAAGGAATTTGCTTGTGTCATATCTGTTACAGTATTCATATATTGTCCTCACCTTACCAGCGTACTTCAAATTTCTTACGTAACCAGATGGCCAGGCTGTTTAATCCAACCATCAGCGCCAGTAAGACAATAATTGCGGCAGCAGTACGTCCTTCAAAGAAGTTACGCAATTCATTACCCTGCCACAAAAAAATTTGTACCGGTAATGCAGTGGATTGATCGAGTGGCGATGTTGGCACACTGGCCACGAATGCGCTCATCCCAATCAGAAGTAAGGGTGCGGTTTCACCGAGTGCTTGTGCTACCCCAATAATGGCACCGGTTAAAATACCCGGCAGTGCCAACGGCAACACATGATGAAATACCGTTTGTACACGGGAAGCGCCTAAACCCAATGCCGCCTGACGAATCGATGGTGGTACGGCTTTTAGTGATGCACGAGTGGTAATAATTACAGTTGGCAAGGTCATCAGGCTCAGAACCAGACCACCGACCAATGGTGCAGAAAGAGGCAAATGCATCCAGCCAATAAAAATCGCGGCACCGAGCAAACCGAAGACAATCGAAGGAACGGCAGCCAGGTTATTGATATTCACTTCAACAACATCGGTAATCCAGTTTTTAGGCGCAAATTCTTCAAGATAAATGGCTGATGCCACACCTATCGGAATCGAGATAAAAATCACGATCAGCATCATGAACAATGAGCCCATGAATGCACCCGCAAGGCCGGAAGTTGCAGGTGAACTGCGTGAGTCAGGCGTAGTAAAGATATTGGTATTGAAAGTATTTTCAATCACACCTTTGGCTTTTAAATCATCGGCAAGCTGGCGAGTTTCAGGACTCAGCTGTTGCTGGTCATCAGGTAAACTGCGGTCAATATTACCTGCTAACCATACGTCGACATTGGCATCGGCCAGAATCTTGATCTCTTCTTTTTTGCCAATCAGTGTTGGATCAGCCAGGACCATATCACGCAGGCGATAGGCTTCTGAACTGGTATACAAACCAGATAACTCATCACGCTTTGATGCACTTGAAGGGTCTTTTGCAATAATGCCATTGACGATCAGTGCATCCCAATCCACCATGCCCATTTCGGTTTGCCACGCAATGATACGCTCTTCAAACTGGGCTGGAGATTCACCCTCTTTCGGGGTAGGTTTGGCACCTACCTGAATGATGGCCGGATCGAAATAGAGCGGTACAGAAATACTGTTTTGCCAGAAAGCAGGTAAGCCTTTCGCTAAAATACTTCCGAATAAAAGCACCACAAAGAACAGACCTGTCACAACTGCAGAAAAGCCCAAAATACGGAATGTCTTTTCTTTACGATGACGTTTCGCTAAAGAACTGGCAATTTTCTGTTTACGTTTTTCGCGTAATTCAGCTGCAGCCTGTGGGTCAAGGCTTTGACCCATAGAAGATGTATTTGATGTACTCATTCGTATTGCTCGCGATATTTACGCACGATATACAGTGCAACAATGTTTAAACCTAACGTAATCACAAACAGCGTTAGACCTAATGCAAAGGCAACCAAAGCTTGCGGGCTGGCAAAGTCGGTATCGCCGGTTAACTGGTTCACAATGGTAATGGTGACTGTAGATACGGCTTCTAGCGGATTGACGTGCAGTAATGGACTGTTCCCTGCCGCCAGAACCACAATCATGGTTTCACCAATTGCACGTGAAGCAGCAAGTAGGAATGCGCCAATAATACCCGGGAGTGCAGCCGGCAGAACTACCTGACGAATGGTCTCAGATTTGGTTGCACCTAAACCTAATGAACCGTCGCGTAGTGCACGTGGTACCTGAGTAATAATGTCATCCGACAGTGACGACACGAACGGGATAATCATGATGCCCATGACAAAACCGGCAGTTAAGGCACTGGTTGCATTAATGTGCAGTCCAATGCTTTCGCCAAGCAACTTGAAAAATGGGCCAATGACCATCAATGCAAACACGCCATATACAATGGTTGGAATACCGGCTAAAACTTCAATGGCAGGTTTGGCCCAGGCACGAAAACCTGATGGTGCATATTCAGCCAGATAGATGGCAATCATCAGTCCAACAGGAACCGCAACCAATAAGGCGATTCCGCTCACCATGAGGGTTCCCCAGATTAATGGCACCAGGCCATAACTGCCCTCTGCATTTCCGGAAGTACTAAACCCAGGATTCCATTCCGTACCAAAAAAGAAATCGATCGGACTGACAAAATGGAAGAAGCGCATGGCTTCGCTAAACATTGAAAGCACAATGCCGATAGTAGTTAGGATTGCCACACCGGAGCATAGCGCCAAGCCCCAATTAATGATTTTTTCAACCTGGTTACGGGCACGATATTGCTGGGCAATGCGCTTTTTGGCCATCACCAGACCCACCAGGGCGGCACAGATCACCAAAGCCAATTTGGCAAAGGAACTAATGGTTTCAATTTTTGCGAGTTGCTGTGCCGCTGCAATTTCATAGGCCGCAGCTTGATCACTCACCCCAAAACCTGAGGCAATCGCTTGAACACGATCAATGAGCACTTCTATGCCTGCACGATCCAATGTGGCTGCAACATTTGCAGGCACATTATTTAACACCACATGACGCAGAATATTCGGTTCGACAATATTCCAAACCAGTAAAATTAAAAAAGCAGGGATACCACACCATAAAGCCACCAGCGCCCCATAATAGCCAGGACGAGAGTGTAGTTTTGCAGTGTTATTTCCCTTACCTGCTAGGTTACGGCTTTTCGATAACCCGATTTGATAGGCGATGGCGATCAATGCCAATAACACACCCATAAGTAGCAGATTCATGTATTCTCCAGCATTTTTCAATTTTCATGCTTTGAAAAACTTGTCTATGCAAAAAAGCCGAAGGTAGAAATAATTCTACCGTCAGCTCATTCAACCTAATTACTTAACCGCTTTACCGGCTTTCAAATTTGCAAGAATTTTGGCACGCTCTTTATCTGACATAGAAATCAGACCTGCTTTTTCCAGTTTAGAACCTTTACCTGAAACTTTCTTATTCAGGAAGTACTCAGAATACTGTTGTAAGCCTTTGATTGATTTAAGGTGCTCACCTTTCACGTAGAAGTACAATGGACGTGAGACCGGATAAGAACCATTCAGAATGGTTTTCTCTGATGGAGTCACATTGTTTACTGTAGCAACACGCAATTTGTCACGGTTTTGATCATAGAAACCTAAACCAAACACGCCTACTGCACTTGGAGAAGTTTTTAAACGTGCCAGTGTTTCAGTGTAATCACCAGAAATTTCAATTACTTTTCCGTCTTTACGGAAAGTCGAACATGCTTTCTTCTGTGCATCTTTGTCTAAATTTTTGAAATATGCATAAGATTCACAACCTGCCTCAACCATTTTTTCCTGGAACACTTCGCGTGTACCGTGGTTAGAAGCTGGAATTACCAAAGTAATTGGTTCATTTGGAAGTGCTTTGTCAATTTGGTTCCAGCGTGTATACGGGTTTGGAACCAGTTTACCTTGTGAAGGTAACTCTGCTGCCAATGCAGCAAATACATGTTGTGGACGCAGTTTATAAGCTGCTTTCTTTGAGTTAGACGCAAATACAATACCGTCATAACCTACTTTAATTTCAATCACCTGGTTTACGCCAGCTTTTTTACATGCCGCCAATTCAGTATCTTTGATTTTACGAGATGCATTGGCGATGTCGATGGTATTGTCACCTACACCCTGACAGAATTGTTTTAAACCACCAGATGTACCACCAGAACCAACAACCGGTGCTTTAAATTGCGGGAAAGTATTACCAAATTCTTCTGCTACAATACTTGCGTATGGCAAAACAGTCGAAGAACCAGCAATCTGGATGGTGTCACGAGCTGCATTTGCGGTTGTTGCTACAGCTGCCCCTGAAACTGCTAAAGCAAGTGCGATATGGTTTAAGCGCATTCTTTTCTCTCTTCAATAGATGCAAGTTTGAAGTACGCTACTTTTTATAAAGTTTTGTACTTATTTCGATGATTGCATTTTGATTTTAGAATATGACAATCAAGTTACAGCATTGTGACGCTTTTATGATAATTCCTTTCTTTTGTAGGATTTTTAAAAATACCTTTTAAATTCAATAACTAAAAATCTATCAGAAATATTATTCAGGGATTATTTTTAACTGCAAATTTGTAATAATTCTTAAATCTGTCATTTTTTCATGTCTTCTTTTTCTACTTGCAGAGTGTTTATTCTATGATCAGACAATAAAAATCTTCTATTTCTGGATTTCTTTTCTATCCGTATCAGACTTTCACGTTCCCTTCTCAAAGATACACTGCTCTTTTTTTTGCCAGCACTGGCCCAAATCTTTGAAATTTCATAGAACATAGCTTTGTCATATATTCAAAAATAAATAATGACAGTGATATGACCATAAACAGTAAAACAATTAAAAAATTAATTCTGATTGACCCGTTCATATGATCTTTAAAGAACATGACTGGGACTTGCTTGCAGAATACTGGTATCTCAAAGGTTTTAGCCTGTAGTTTGCAGCGCGAATTTAAAGCAGAAATTTAAAACCACATCTCTCCCAATCGGACCAATTGACGTGGATGTCGCCGCGGTACCAAGGAAGAATAATATTCCTTCTGTAGCGAAAAAGGATTTTTGTTTATCTTGCAGAATATATTCCTCATCCCTGAAAATTAAGACCCAACTCACACAATATTATTGATGTCCCATAACTCAAATGAGGTCGTATAATCTTAGGTATAAAAAAAGGAGACCGCGTGGCCTCCTCCTTTCACACAGACAATCGATTAATCAATTGCAGGTGTATAAGTACCGTCCGCGATTGGACCTTTGATACGGTCAGCTTCTGCAAGCACCAGTGCAAGCAGGTTCTTCACGTTTTCTAAAGTCGCCACCGGGCTTAAAGTAGTCATTTTCAAGGATTGAACCTGACCCACTTTCGTTACGCCAATGTTCGCTTCACCACGTGCAAACAGTTCGTCCGCAACGTTCTGGTTCAGTGTATCCAACAATTCTACTGGGTAGCCTGCCGGTACTACACGGAACAAGACCGAAGCAAATTGCGGTTCAACCAGAAGCTCCAGACCGTCAGTCGCTTTGATGTAATCAGCAACATCACGGGTCAGTTTCACGCCATGATCGATCATGGAACCGTAAAGCTCTTCACCCAATGCTTCTACCGTCATCCAGAGTTTTAACGCGTCAAAACGACGAGTCGTTTGTAATGACTTGGACACCAGGTTCGGCACACCATGTTCTTCATCATAAGCAGAGTTCAAGTACTCAGCTTCATAATGCATGAAACGGTAGTTGGCTTCGTCTTTCAACAGGAACGCGCCACATGAAATGGTCTGGAAATAATGTTTGTGGAAATCAAGCGTCACGGAATCAGACAGCTCAATACCATCAAGCATAGAACGATAGTCATTCGACAAAATCAGTGCACCACCCCAAGCTGCGTCAATGTGCATCCACGCGCCGTATTTGTTGGTGATTTCACGAATCTGTTTGAGTGGATCAATCGCACCCGCATCGGTCGTACCTGCAGTAGCAACCACACATGCCACGATCTTGCCTTCAGACTGAAGGTGAGCCATGGTTTTTTCCAGTGCGTCTACATCCATCTGTGCATTTTCGTTCACAGGAACAGTGACTACAGACTGGAAGCCCATGCCCATCATCGCCATGTTCTTTTGCACAGAAAAGTGTGCATTTTCAGAACAGATGACTTTAACATTACGCATAGCATCCGCAGGAATACCATCGCGCTGAACAGACCAAGGATTGCCGTTTTCGTCTTTCCAGTTTTTCGCGATGCAGGCATCACGCGCAAGCAGCACACCCATCAGGTTCGACTGGGTACCGCCAGAGGTGAATACACCTGCCTGACCTGAGCCATAGCCGACTTTTTGACGCAGCCAGTCAATCAACTGCACTTCCATCAATGAACCGGCCGGGCTTTGATCCCATGAGTCCATAGACTGGTTGGTTGCGTTAATCAATACTTCTGCAATCTGGCTTGCCACCATGGTTGGGCAATGCAAATGTGCTAACGAGTGCGGATGATGAACCTTTAAGCTTTTGTTCAAGAAAAGCTCAACCATACGTTCAAGCGACTTGTGTAGACCCATGCCTTCTTTTGAAGGATGAAATGCAATCGCACTGCGTAGCTCTTTAATGCTACCGCCGGTGTACATTTTGTCGTTTTGCAACCATGCAGAAACGGCTTTTACCGCTTCGTCCATTGCTGACTGATAGTCAGCAATAGAACCTGCATCATTGCAGAATAACGCTTTACGGTGTTCTGCAAAATCTACCATGCCTTAAGCACCTCGAACTGCAACAAGCGCTTCAGCGATTGCTTTCTTAAAGCGGGCAATCACTTCAACACATTCGTCTTGCGTGATGATAAGTGGGCAAAGTAAACGGATCACTGTACCGTTACGGCCACCTTTCTCAAGCAACAGCTTGTTGTCGAAACATGCAGCCTGAATAGCAGCAGCCAATTGAGAATCACCCGGTAATGAACCCATGTGATCTGCTTGTTGGCGTTCGTCAACGATCTCGATACCGATCATCAGACCACGGCCACGCACGTTACCGATACATGGGAATTCCACTGCCATTTTTTTCAATTCAGCTTGCAGGAAATCACCACGCTCTTGTGCATTTTGTGCAAGATTTTGTTCTTTGATGGTTTTGATCGTTGCAAGACCTGTACCCATCGCCAATTGGTTACCACGGAAAGTACCGGTGTGACCTGCTGGCTGCCAGGCATCAAATTTGCGTTTAATACCCAGTACTGCAAGCGGCAAGCTACCACCGACTGCTTTAGACATCACCACCACGTCAGGTTCAATACCCGCATGTTCAAAGGCAAACATTTTGCCTGAACGTCCAAAGCCTGCTTGAACTTCGTCAAGAATCAACACGATATTGTGTTTTTCAGTCACTTCACGGATTTTCTTCAACCATTTAACCGGTGCTGTAACCACACCGCCTTCACCTTGAATCGCTTCAAGAATCACAGCTGCCGGCTTGGTTACGCCGCTTTCTACATCTTCAATGAAGTTTTCGAAATAATAAGTCAAGGCATCAACACCCGCTTCACCGCCAATGCCTAACGGGCAACGGTATTCATGCGGATATGGCATAAACTGTACACCTGGCATCAAGCCATTGACTGCATTCTTCGCAGACAGGTTACCCGTCATGGCCAAAGAACCGTGTGTCATACCGTGATAGCCACCTGAGAAGCTGATCACCGAGCTACGACCGGTATAGGTTTTTGCTAATTTAATCGCTGCTTCTGTACCGTCTGCACCAGACGGGCCACAGAACTGCAGGCAATACTCTTCCTTCCCACCAGGAAGTTGTTCAAGTAATGCTTCAGTAAATGCATCTTTTAAAGGTGTCGTTAAATCTAAAGTATGTAATGGCAAACCACTCGCTAGAGTGTCCTGAATACTTTGAATTACCGCAGGATGATTATGGCCTAAAGCCAATGTTCCTGCCCCAGCTAAACAATCGAGGTACTCTGTACCTTCAACATCAGTAACCCAACAACCTAAGGCTTTTGCTATCGCTAACGGCAATTTGCGTGGATAGCTACGAACATTGGATTCCATCTGGCTTTGGCGAGTCAAATAGTATTCGTTAGTAGACTTAGTGGCAGGATTTACAGAAGAAACGCTCATATCGAATTACCATCTCTGATATGGGTTGAAAGAAATAAGTCGGGTGACTTGTGGTCCTTTGACTCGGTGCTTTATAGAATCTAGTTTGACGACTTGATTTATACATCATAACTAAACGGCGGATGATACAGAATTTTTCAATAAAATAAACAAGTTTTATGACTTTATCTGTCCAAAACCGATCAAAAAAATATATCAAGCCAAATCTTAGATTGAATTATCATCTTACAGTGTGACAGACTAAAGAAAACCTTATTTTTATACTTTTTTTATGCAAAAGATTGAATTAACGTAATCGCTTATTTTTTATAAAATTAAGTATTTAATTTTTAAATGTTTTCTTGAGAAGTCATTCTTTATAAAAGAAATGAAATAGAAATGAAATCATTTACAATCTTGACACAAAGTCTACAAAAAATCCTCATGAAGTAGCGATACCATGCCTATCAGAGGCTGAACTTCTCTTTACAAAAAAATAGGTAAAAATAATGCGATATTTAACTCTCCCCTCCCTGGTATTTGCCAGCCTGCTTTCAACCGCTGCCTTTGCTCAGCAGGCAGAACCACTGAACTATAATTTAGTCAACGTACAGGCTGAGGCAACGCGCCAGATTTCCAATGATGAAATGCATGCGGTTTTATATATTGAAAGAAGCAAGAAACAGCCAGCTGAACTTTCTGCACTCATCACACAGCTCATGAACCAAGCCATTGCAGCCTCGAAAAAATACCCGCAAGTAAAAGTCGAAACGGGTACGCAGAGCACTTATCCTGTGTATGACAATGACAGCCAGAAATTGAAAGAATGGCGTGGTCGGGCTGAAATTCGTTTAGAAAGTACCGACTTTAAAGCCGTCAGCCAGTTAATTAGCGAATTGCAGCAAGATTTCCAGACCCAGTCGATTGAATTTACCGTTTCCGATGCAAAGCGTAAAAAAGTGGAAAATGAATTGATGGTGGAAGCCTCAAAAAACTTCCAGCAACGTGCACAAATGTTGACTTCGGCATGGAATAAATCCAGTTATAATCTGGTGAACCTCAACCTGAATACCAATAACTATTACCCACAACCGGTGATGATGCGTGCCAATATGGCGAAATTTGCCGGTGCTGAAGCCGCAGATGCGCAAAATGTTGCTGCTGGTGAATCGAAAATTACAGTCAATGCCAATGGTTCAATCCAGTTTAAATAATTAAAGGGTGATTTAAATAAAACCGTGTGCACACACGGTTTTTTTATGAGCTAAATGGACGATTTGGAACAATATAGCGACAATCCTGTCGAATGTTTCATTTTATTTTTCTTGTAAAATCATCCTATCTTTCAGCTTTTATCTCTCCTCACTATCCCATGTCCCTTGAAAGTTTAAATCTTGATCTGTTTAGCATCCTGAACGTGCCCGAACAGGCTTCCCCATTGATGATGCACTTTGCCACTTTTGTCGCCCATGATTTAGTCTATCTGCTGATTACCTGCTTTGCCTTGTTTTGGTTTTATGGTCATCAAAATTCAAAAGTTCTGATTCTAAAAGCCTTTGTATTTTGTTGTGTCGCACTTTCGATCAGTGAAGTAGCATCTTACCTGTTCAATACTCCACGTCCTTTTGTGATGCATGTCGGTCAGACTTTAATTGCACACGAAGCAACAGGTTCTTTCCCCAGCAATCACATGACCATTTTTAGCAGTATTGCCTTTGCCTATTATTTTTCGGCGCGACGGGATATTGGCAGGTTTTTGCTGGCAGTTGCCTGGCTGGTGGCATGGTCACGGATTTATGTGGGAGTGCATTTCCCGGTTGATATGTTCGGTGCCTTTATTTTATCGTGGGCTGTGAATCTTGCTGGTTTAAAACTATGGCATCGTTATCAGACAAAACTGATGTGTTGGGTCATGTTCCTCTATGAAAAATTATTTAGTGCATTAATTCAACGTGGTTTAATTAAATAAGCAATTAAAAAATATATAAAAAATCCCGCTCTAAAGCGGGATTTTTTGAATCTATAAAACTTAATAGATCGCCATATGATTGCGGTGAATCATCTCAAGTGAACGCGCTTCACCTAAAACCTGATGCACTTTATCCGATGCCAGACCTTTGACAATTTCAGCTGAGCGCGAACTGAAGTTGACGCGACCGACAGCAATGCGATGTCCCTCTTGGTCCACACACTCCACTACATCACCACGTTCAAAGTGACCTTCCACCGCTTTTACCCCGACAGGGAGCAAGCTGCGGTGATTGTCTTTAATCGCTTTGACTGCACCATCATCCAGCACCAGACGGCCAGCGGTTTGTAAATGTGCCGCCAGCCATTGCTGATGTGCGGTAATGCGGTCATTGTCGGTAATAAACAGGGTTCCCAGCAATTCACCCGACATTAAACGCGCCAGGACATTGTCGCTTTCACCACTGGCAATCAGGGTTGGACAACCCGATTTTGCCGCCAGACGCGCAGCACGGACTTTGGTCAGCATACCGCCACGACCAAACTTGCCACCACCGCCTGCCATATCGAACAGGCTTTCATCCAGTGCACGCACGGTATGGAACAGTTTGGCATTTGGATTAGAACGCGGGTCGGAGTCAAACATGCCTTGCTGATCGGTCAGGATAATCAGCAAATCGGCATGTACCTGCCCGGCGACCATCGCAGCCAGGGTATCGTTATCACCAAAGCGGATTTCATCGGTCGAAACCGTGTCATTTTCATTGATCACCGGAATCACATGCCAGTCAATCAGGTGCTGCAAGGCATCACATGAATTGAGATAGCGACGGCGGTCTGCCAGGTCATCATGGGTTAACAAAACCTGCGCCGTTTGAATGGAATGCTTTTCCAGCACACTCGACCAGGTTTGAATCAGCCCCATTTGACCAATGGCAGCACAGGCCTGAAGACTGGGTAGATCGGTGGGTCGATTCTCAAGTTTCATTCGAACCATACCTTCAGCCACAGCTCCGGAAGACACCAGAATAATCTCATGCCCTGCATTGTGCAGATCTGCAATCTGTTTCGCCCAATGCGAAATTGCATCCAGATCTAACCCTGTTCCGTTTGCTGTAAGTAAAGATGATCCGATTTTAACAACGATTCGTTTACAAGCCTTGAGCTGACGTTGCCCATCTACCACTTCTATCATCTTGTCCTCAGTTACTCATATTTCAGAGCTTAACGTACGTAATACGACTCTGCTTCATCTTCGCCATCTTCATCATCTTCGTCATCGCCAAGAATACCGGCAAGACGTTGCTGACGACGCATCTCACGATACGCTTCTTTTGCAGCGATGGTTTGTTCACGTGTTTCAGCTTCAAGCTGGTCACGGAATGCTTTTACTTGTGCTGCGTATTCCGGATCTTCAGCTTCGAGTTCACGCTGTTTCTCGATTTCATCCATCAGGTAATACACAACTTCTTTGGTCCCTTCAGACATTAAGCCCGAAGTCTTGAATACCGGACCTGTCCACTGCATCTCTTCAAGAAGATGGTTACACCATTCTTCACGCGTCTCTTCAGGTAACTGGTCAACCTTGTTCAGCACCAGTACCACTGGCAATTTAGAAAGCGTTGGGGAGAATTTTTTCAACTCATTCAAAATTGCTTTGGCATTGTACGCCGGGTCCGAACCGTCAATCGGCTGGACATCGACAATGTGCAACAAGATACGGGTACGTGCCAGATGCTTAAGGAAACGAATACCCAGACCCGCACCTTCAGATGCACCTTCAATTAGTCCTGGAATATCGGCCATCACGAATGAACGGTGACGGTCGGCATCTACCACGCCCAGATTCGGTACCATGGTGGTAAATGGATAGTCTGCAACTTTTGGTTTTGCGGCAGAAACTGCACGAATAAAGGTCGATTTACCTGCGTTAGGCATCCCGAGCAAGCCAACATCCGCCAATACTTTAAGTTCTAAACGCACTTCACGGAATTCACCTTTGGCACCGTGGGTACATTTACGTGGTGAACGGTTGGTCGAAGATTTAAAGTGTGTATTCCCTAAACCGCCCTCACCGCCTGCTGCAACCAATACACGCTGACCATCTGCAACCAGGTCACCGATAATATCGCCAGATTCTGTATCGACAATGGTGGTTCCAACCGGAACCAGCAATACGGTGTCTTCACCGCCACGGCCTGCACAGTTTGCACCGCGACCATTTTTTGCACGTTCTGCACGGAATTTACGTGTATAACGATAATCTACAAGGGTACTGGTGTCGTCGTCGGCCTGAATATAAATGCTACCGCCACGACCACCGTCACCACCATCTGGACCACCAAATGGTACGAACTTTTCACGGCGAAAACTGGCTACGCCATTGCCACCGTCGCCAGCCTCTACGGTAATGACTGCTTCATCAACAAAGCGCATGCTGCCAATCCTCTAAAAACTTTAAAACCCCATATTCTGCCATATTTTAAAGCATTTCTCGAATATATTTATTCAGCACTTTATGAAGATGACTGAATTCAGTCTTATTTTATAAACATGCGTCGAAAAGCTGATGCTATCCGATCTTTTTGCCAAGCCATTATTTTCCGACCCTTAATATAAATTAATGATCACATGATTGATTTTACTTATTTCAGAATCTGAACAACTCTCCTTATAGTGCATGCAGCGTTGTTTGAGTCCTGATCATGTCTTTGCCAAAACCTGAAACTGTCCGCCCGTTGTCATCACAATTTGTATTGCTTATGGCAATCGCCTGCGGTTTATGTGCCGGTTCGGCTTATTTTAATCAGCCGCTGATTTATTCGATTGAAAAGAGTTTGAGAATTAGCACCAGTCAGGCTGGCCTAACCGTCGTGCTTGCCCAAATTGGCTATGTGCTTGGCTTGATGCTATTGGTGCCTTTAGGCGATTTCCTGAATAAACGCAAGCTTGTGGTCAGCCTGATGGTATTTGCAGCCCTCTCGCAAATTCTGCTGTCATTCAGCACGACTCTCAGTACCTTATATCTTTTCACCCTGTGTGCCACCTTTGGGGCAATTTCAGCCCAGGTTCTGATTCCCTTTGCTTCAACAATCAGTCCACCCGAATCGAGTGCTGCAACGGTCGGAAAACTCATGAGCGGTTTGGTGATGGGGATTATCCTGTCACGGACTTTCGCCGGTTTTGTCTCGACTTACTGGTCCTGGGAAGGTGTGTATTTATCCAGTGGCATCATCACCCTGATGTTCGCAATAGTGATGTGGAAAAAACTGCCCAATACAGAGCCTCAAACCGGCTTAACCATCAGCAGTATTTACCGTTCACTGTTTGTTCTTGCCCGAAACAATCCGCATTTAATCCGTAGAGCCTGTGCCGGTGCCTTGGGCTTTGGCATCTTGTCGATGGTCTTTACCTCGATGACCTTTGTTCTCGGCAATGCACCTTACGACTTTAGTGATTTTGAAATAGGCCTGTTTGGCTTGCTCGGCGTTATCGGGATTTATTCATCTAGCTGGTCGGGAAAAACCGTGGGGCAAGGCAAGGAAAACCTGGTCGCAAAACTGTGTATTTTCCTGATGCTGTTTTCATGCATTCCCCTGTTCTTTGCCCAGCAGAATATCTGGGTTTACGCGCTTGGGGTTTTGATGAGTTATTTTGGCCTTACCGCCTTTCATGTACTGAACCAAAATCTGGTTTACCGGATTGACCTGAAAGCACGTTCCCGGATTAATGCAGTCTATATGACCATCTATTTTTCGGGTGCAGCTTTGGGTTCGCTGGGTGCAGTATATGCATGGGAACACTTGGGATGGATGGGCTGTGTCGCGCTTGGCTTGGGCTTTTCAATTGGAATTTTGCTGATTGACCGTTTTGATTTTAAGCGGATGCAGAAGGCTTAATTTTTTAAAAAGGAATAAATTAAAAAGTTTATTGCTGATTTATTCAAACCTTATCAGTCTAATTCGAATAACTTAATTCGAACAACCTAGACCCATGATCGCTATATTGCAGTCATTTTTACTGATCAAGAATCGTGTAACTTGACCCGTACAGAATAACAGACTTGTTACGCAAAGCGCCTTTCCAGGTCTGGCTTTTCATGCATTCAACTTAAGGAGTCGTATTGATACGTTGCTGATTCTGCAAAATCTCAGGCAAATTTTTTTCAATCCAGCCAATCAGATAGTTCATTTTTTCTGCAGCTTGCGAACCTAAAATGGTCAATTGATATTCCACCTTGGGTGGCACCACCGGATAGACCGTGCGCAGAATAAAACCATCCTGTTCCAGCATTTTCAGCGTTTGTGACAGCATTTTTTCACTCACCCCTTCAATGCGCTGTTTCAGCTCGCTAAAACGGTGTACCCCATCACTTAAACAGCGCAGAACCAATACTGACCATTTATTCGCGAGATGTTCCAATATTTCACGTGATGGACACTCCGTGGATAAGACCTGGCCCAATACAGGGCTGATCGCATAATTTGTCATAGCGTCCTCTCAGTATTCTTATTACTTACTAATTTTAATGTACTTACTCTTTGTAAGTTAACAGAATAATATTTCAGCAGCAAGTTTGTTGATGAGTTTATATGGATTGATTAAATATCCCTTCCAGCAATCAACCGCCATAAAAAAAGAGCCTCAATTGAGACTCTTTTTTAATTCTGCTTTACAAATTATGCATTTGTTTCAGCAGGAATTTTTGGATAGCTTCCGCCGCCCATTTGTTCTGCAATACGCAATACCTGGCAGCTATAACCTACTTCGTTATCGTACCAAACGTAGCAAGTTAAACGGTTGCCTGAAGTGATTGTCGCTTGCGCATCAAATACACCTGCAGTACGTGAACCGATAAAGTCAGAAGATACCACTTCAGTTGAGTTGGTATAACCGATTTGACCTTGAAGGTTAGAGTTGATAGAGATTTGACGAATATATTCGTTCACTTCCTCACGATCAACTTCTTTATCAAGTGTTAAGTTAAGAATTGCAAGAGATACGTTTGGTGTTGGAACACGTACAGAGTTACCAGTCAACTTGCCTTTAAGAGCAGGAAGTGCTTTCGCAACCGCTTTAGCAGCACCCGTTTCGGTAATAACCATGTTCAGAGTAGCAGCACGACCACGACGGTCAGCTTTATGGTAGTTGTCGATCAGGTTCTGGTCGTTCGTGAACGAGTGAACTGTTTCAACGTGACCATTGATTACTTTGTATTTGTCATCTAACACTTTAAGTGTTGGCGTGATGGCGTTAGTTGTACAGCTTGCTGCAGAGATGATGGTATCTTCATCAAGAATGTCGGCCTGGTTCACACCAAATACAACGTTCTTCATGTCACCTTTACCAGGCGCAGTCAAGATTACACGTGCAGCGCCCGGGCATTGAAGGTGCTGAGCAAGACCTTCTACATCACGCCATTTACCAGTGTTATCAATCACTAATGCATTTTCAATGCCGTAAGCAGTGTAATCAACTTCAGACGGGCTAGACGCATAGATCACTTTAATGAAGTTACCGTTTGCAATAATAGCTTCGTTTTCTTCATCAACTGAAATTGTGCCTTGGAACGGACCGTGGATAGAGTCACGGCGCAGCAATGAAGCACGTTTTTCCAAATCGCCATCAGATGATTTACGCACCACGATTGCTTTAAGATTTAAACCACGACCCAAACCTGACTGGCCAATGATTAAACGAGCCAGAATACGGCCGATACGACCAAAACCGTAAAGCACAACATCTTTGCCTTCTACAGCCTTCGCATTACCTGCTAAAGATTTCACTGCATCAGCAACAAAAGCGTCTACATCGCCGCCTTTTTCCTTGAATTCAACAGCAAGTTTACCTAGATCAATTTCTGCTGAACCAATATTTTCAATTTTAGCTAAAGCTTCTAAAATCGGGAAAGTGTGAACCACTGAAAGCTCAACATCCATAACACGTGTACGGCGATGCGCTTTTAAAATCTGGATTACTGAACGGTTAACTAAAGAACGACCGTATACAGAAGTCACGATATTTTTTTCACGATATAATTGACCAATCAGGGCAATCATACGTTCCGCGATTTCTTCACGGTTTTTCCAGCGACCTTGGTGCTCTGCATGTAGGGCGATGATAGTGTCTTTGCTCACAGCTACGTCCTCTAATTAATTGTATATCTAGGCATAAATTTCAAAACCCGACAATTGTAAAGGAATTATCGGCAACTTTGAATCAAAAGCTGAATGTTCAACGTGCTTTTTACGATATATTCACTATAAATTTATAAAATAGTTGTAATTATTTTCATGATTTTACTGTTAAAAGATCAGAAAGCTGTCTAAACACAAAAACTATACTTTTTTGTTAAATGTTGCTTAATCAAACAAGCTGAGTTTTCACCCAGCTTACCGAACGCAGTCTATTTCAAACGATCCTGATAGTTTTCCAGATTTTGATTCAGCGCCTGCTGTTTACGTTTTTGCCTGAAGATATGAAGGGTGCCTTCAATGACCAGCAATAAAACCGCAATCCAGATGGGAATATAAGTCAGCCATTCTCCAGCCTCCACCCGCTCACCTAGCACAATAGAAGCACAGGCCAAAAGCATGGGTTCGAGATAACTCAGCAATCCAAAAATCACAAAGGGCAAATAACGGCTGGCCAGCATATAACTGCCCAGTCCCAACGCACTTAAAAAACCCAGGCCAATCACGGCCATAATTAAATGTGGAAAATGAGCCATTAAACTCAGACTATCGCTATGCATAAAGCCCAAGTAAAAAGCGACCGGTAAAATGAGGCATAAATCCCACCAGAAACCGCCTAAATGGTCCGTTTTAAAGGCACGGCGCAAAAAGAAATATAAGGGATAAGCCAAAGCGACATAAACGGTTTCCCAGGCGATACTGCCGATACGCCAGATTTCATGCCCTACCCCTAGCATGGCCAACATTACGGCAGCCAACTGCCATTTCGACAGTTTTTCCTTATAAAGTACACAACCGATCAGCACCATCACCAAAGGCAACAGGAAATAACCCAGTGAAACCTGCAAGCCACGACCATTCATGGGTCCCCACAGAAACAGCCACAATTGTGTGGTACAAAGCAGGGAACTAAAAATCAGCCAGATCAGAAATACCGGCTGTTGAACAATGCGCTTGAAAATCTGGGAAATATGCTGCAAATCACCCGACCACCACATAAACAGGGTTAGAAAAGGCAGCGTGGCCAGCATGCGCCAGGCAAAAGTCTGTTCGCTGTCCAAAGGTTTTAAAAATTGCGTATAAAAATACAGTACCCCAAAAGTAACAGATGCCAATACTGACAAAGCCAAGCCTTTATACATCTTTTACCTCAGGGAGATTATTCATTTCATGATGGTGCGAACCCATCCAAAATACTGGATCATTCAACTTTAAAACCGGCGCTATCTTAACAAATAAAAAACCATGCCTAAGCATGGTTTTAAACTTTTGTTAAAATATTGGGTATTTTATTTGATCGTTTGCTTGGTATGAATCACATCACCCAGATCATAGCCCAGAGTCTTGGCATATTCTAAATACTCGTTGACGACTGCCTGATCGGGTTGTGGGCTACGGGACAATACCCACATATATTTGCGGCGTGGCTCACCCACCAATACAGTCTGATAGTTTTCATCAAGTTTAAGTACCCAATAATCACCGCGACCGAAAGGCAACCAGCGAATCGCTTCAGGCAGGAAACTAACTTTTAATTTGCTATTGAAAGGTGCATTTTGAATAAATGCCTCTCCAATTGACTGGGTGAGTTTACCCTCTTTGGTATAGCAGCGGTTATCTACGACTACATTACCGTTCTCGTTCAGGGTATAGGTCGCAGTGACATCACGATCACACTTATTTTGAAAATATAAAGGCTTACGGGCAACTTCATACCAGACACCCAGATATTTATCCAGCTCAACCCTTTCCACCGTTTGCAGTGGCTTAGTTTGTGCATATGCCATTGTCGCCATGCCCAAACCCACCAACACCGCTCCACCCAGAGCAATTTTAGCCAGTGTATAGCCCGCTTTTGGAAGATTATTGCTTGTCATAAAAGTACCTTCAGTCAATTTTTTAAATTCTTAAAGTGCTTACGCTTTTAAAAATAACGACTCCGACCAAATCATACTGTAGCGTTATGTAATGATTTTGCAATAAAAATCATCCAACTAACTGAGCATCTGTGCCTTCAAGCGTACAATCTCATCCCGTAGTCGCGCTGCCTGTTCAAACTGCAGTTCCTTCGAGGCTTTGAGCATCTCTTTTTCCAGTTTGGACAAATGCTTTGCCAGCAATTTAGGGTCTGCCAGAATGTGGCGCTCATCGGCACTCAAGGCACGGGCCTGATCCGAAATTTTCTCGTCAATCTGGTCATCAGTCAGCACTTCACCGGTATCAATATCCTGGCTGTTTTGACGCTTGGTGCTGCGCGGTGTAATGCCATGCAGTTCATTAAATTCGATCTGTTTGGCACGGCGGCGTTCGGTTTCATCAATGGCTTTCTGCATAGAGTCCGTAATCCGGTCGGCATACAAAATCGCTTTACCTTTCACGTTACGTGCAGCACGACCAATGGTCTGGATCAATGAACGCTCCGAGCGCAGGAAGCCTTCTTTGTCGGCATCCAGAATAGCCACAAGCGACACTTCCGGCATATCCAGACCTTCCCGCAGCAGGTTAATACCGACCAGCACATCATGCACACCGCTACGCAACTCATGGATAATCTTGGTCCGCTCCACGGTATCAATGTCTGAATGCAGATAAGCCACCTTGACCCCGTATTCTTTTAAATACGAAGTTAAATCTTCTGCCATCCGCTTGGTCAAAGTCGTCACCAGAACACGCTCATCCAGTTCCTTACGGATATTGATTTCCGACAGTACATCATCCACCTGGGTCAGCACGGGACGAATTTCGATTTCAGGATCGACCAGTCCGGTTGGACGAACTACCTGCTCGGCAATCTGCTGCGCTTTTTCCAGCTCATATTTTGCTGGCGTTGCACTGACATAAATCGTGGAGGGAATAATCCGTTCCCATTCTTCAAACTGCATGGGACGGTTATCCAGCGCACTTGGCAAACGGAAACCATAGTTGACCAGATTCTCTTTACGCGAGCGGTCGCCTTTATACATGGCACCAATCTGCGGCACCGTAACATGCGATTCATCAATAATCAGCAAGGCATCATCGGGAATATAGTCAAACAATGTCGGTGGTGCTTCGCCTGCCGGACGGCCGGATAAATGCCGTGAATAGTTTTCGATGCCGTTGGTATAGCCCAACTGCTGCATCATCTCCAGGTCATAGCGGGTACGCTGTTCAATGCGCTGTGCTTCCAGCAGTTTGTCATTGGCCCGAAAGAAGCCTAAACGCTCCTGAAGTTCCTCGCGGATGGTGCCGATGGCACGCTGCAAGTTATCTTTCGGCGTAACATAATGACTTTTAGGATAAATGGTCACGCGTGGAACTTTACGCACCATTTTTCCGGTTAAGGGGTCAAACCAGCGAATCGAATCGACTTCATCATCAAACAGCTCGATACGAATTGCATCCTGATCCGACTCGGCCGGGAAAATATCAATAATTTCCCCACGGATACGGTAAGTACCGCGCAAGAATTCCAGTTCATTACGGGTATATTGCATTTCCACCAGACGGCGAATAATGTCATCACGGCTGATCCGGTCCCCCTGCACAATATGCAGCAACATGCTCATATAGGCATTCGGATCACCCAGACCATAAATGGCCGAAACGGAAGCGACAATAATGGCATCACGGCGTTCTAATAATGCCCGGGTCGCTGAAAGGCGCATCTGGTCAATATGGTCATTAATGGCCGAGTCTTTTTCAATGAAGGTATCGGAAGATGGCACATAAGCTTCCGGCTGATAATAATCGTAATAGCTGACAAAATATTCAACCGCATTATTGGGGAAAAATGACTTGAACTCGCCATACAGCTGCGCAGCCAGAGTCTTGTTATGTGCCATCACAATGGTGGGACGCTGCAACTGGGAAATCACATTGGCCATGGTATAGGTTTTACCTGAACCGGTTACTCCAAGCAGCAACTGGTCGTGATAGCCTTTTTGAATGCCCTTGACCAATTTTTCAATGGCTTGTGGCTGATCACCTGCAGGCTGATAGCTGGTCACTAATTCAAAAGGTTGATGACTATCCGACATATTATTCAGCTTCTATACTTAAATGCAGTTTCAATAATATGAGGATTAAAGCTCAACATTCAACATCAATGTTCCGATATTTACTGAGGGACTTATATCAAGAAAATTCCAACATTTTTGTCTTGACCGCATGCGCATTCAATAGCAACATGAAACAAAGCATCCTGATCACAATAAAGCCTATGACTTACCATTACCATGACGAAAGTATTGTCAAAAATTTACCGGAAGATACCGTTTTTGTTTTTGGCAGCAACATGGCAGGAAACCATGCAGGTGGGGCTGCGCGTACCGCCCTACAACATTTTGGTGCAGTGCAAGGCGTAGGTCGTGGCTGGGCCGGTCAAAGTTATGCCATTCCGACCATGAACGAGCATTTGCAGCAAATGCCCTTGTCGCAAATTCAGCACTATATTGATGACTTCAAGATTTATACCAAAAACCATCCGAAAATGACCTATTTCATTACCTCGGTGGGTTGCGGGATTGCCGGCTATAAAACCGAAGAAATTGCGCCAATGTTCAAGGGCATTTCCCATAATGTGATTTTCCCCATTTCTTTCCGCCCTTTTGTAGAAAGAGCCTTACCCAAACTGACCCGTCATTTTTTAAGAACGGTATTTACCGATGAGGTTATTTTCTCCTCTCCAGATGAAGATATTACTACCACTTTAGATTTGTCAGAAAATGAAAAAAGTGCTGCCCGAATTATTTTAAATACTCAAATGTACCCAACCGACAGTAATGGCCGGGACCGAAATTTTGAAATTTCAGACATTTTGCATGTATTAAACGGCAAGATTTTTGACTGGCAAAACCATTCTGAAGGTTCCATGATGTTTGGCGGAGTCATTCTAGCCTTGCTTGAACTCTACAATATCAATGAAAAAGACTTTATGGATGTCTGGCAAGGTGAACGTGAAATTTCTCCACCCAAGCCAGAAAATAAAGCCCGCAGAAAACCGCGTTAATTGTTAATTCCAGCGAATCAAAGCCAATTCCTGAATTGGCTTTTTTTATTCGTCTTACTTTTTTATTTTGCGACACAGCTCTCATTAAAGATAAATATTATTTTGCTTATCACATGATTTTAAAATAATTTTTTTAAGCATATACTTCATACTTAAATGACCATAAAAATGACGAGCACCTTGAATGGATATGCTGGACTCCCCTTTTTTTGAACTGTCTCCCGTTGCCATGTGGCTGGAAGACTATAGTGAAATCAAAAAACAATTTGATCTCTGGCGTAATCAGGGCGTGCAAGACCTGTTCAGTTTCCTGCAAGAAGATGAATCGCGCATTCTTGAATGCGCAAAAAAAATTAAATTATTAAAAGTGAATTCTAAGACCCTTGAGCTTTATCAGGCCAATAACTTTGAACATTTATCTCAAAACCTGGCGTCAGTCTTTAAGGAAGACATGACAAAAACCCATATTCACGAACTTGTTGCATTGTGGAATGGTGAAACCCGTTTTTCCAATCCCGCAGTAAACTATACCTTGACTGGAAAGCGCCTGGATATCCAGCTCAAAGGCCTTGTATTGCCTCAACATGAACAGGATTTATCCTTAGTCTTAATTACCACTGAAGACATCACGCCTTACACCGAAGCCTGCCGTATGGAAGAACGAAGCCGCCATATGGCAGAGGCGCGCTTTACTTATTCTCCGACCTCGCTTTGGATCGAAGATTTCAGCCGTATTAAAATTAAACTGGATCAATTACGTAGATTAGGCATTGAAGATTTTCCAACTTTTCTGGATGTGCATAATGAATTTGTCATTGAATGCATCAAGGAAATTAAAGTTATTGATGTCAATCAAGCCACACTCGATTTGTTTGGTGCCCCGAGCAAAGATATTTTATTAAAAAATATTCATATCGTTTTTGCCGAGGAAATGGTTCGGACTTTTCGGGAACAATTGATTGAACTGTGGAATGGTCATCTGCATCATCAACGTGAAGCGGTCAATTACGCAATTGATGGCAGCATTCGCCATGTACTGCTGCAATTTACCGTATTTCCAGACTATCTGGATGACTGGAGCATTGTACAGGTTGCCCTGACTGATATTACCGCGCGTAAAAAGGCTGAACATTATCTTGAATATTTAGGCAAACACGATGTACTCACCAAACTGTGCAACCGTTCTTTTTATGTGGCAGAACTGAACCGGCTTGAACGTAATCTATTACGTCCGATCTCATGTATTTTTATAGATTTAAACGGGCTGAAAACCCTGAATGACAGTCAGGGACACGATGCAGGTGACGGCGTCTTGCGGCGTATAGGCAATATCCTGAACCAGTTGATCCAGCATACACCCTATTCGGCCTCACGCATTGGCGGAGACGAGTTTGTAGTCCTTTTACCGGGTGCAGATGAAGCAGCCTTGCAAAACTGCCTGCAAAGCCTGCATGAACTTTTGCTGGTAGACAATCAATTTTACGCCAATCAGCCGATCAGCCTGTCTATAGGTCATGCGACAAATTTGGAGCACGAACGGATTGAAGATATGCTGAAGCGTGCTGACCTGGAGATGTATCACCAGAAAAAGAATTACTATCAGAACAATGATAGACGAAGCCAGCTTTCCAGCTCGAGTTAAAGGTTCCCCCCCGGGTTATACGGCAATAAAAAAGCCATGGTCTGACCATGGCTTTTTTATTTCTATATGAAGAATTTAACGCTTGCCCATGGAACGGCGTGTACCACGTGGTGGCATCCAGGTACGATCAGCATAGCGCTGCGGTTTAGGGCGTAAATCTTCAAAGACTTCATCGGAAGAATTTTCATCGACCTTTTTAATCGGGAAAGGTAAATTAACCAAGGGTTTTTTCTTGGGCGTATTTTGGGTGCTCATGTGATTCACTCAAGGATTTCTACGACATATTGTACGGAAAAATGCCTCTCAGTGCGAGACAGGATTTTTACTCAGCTTGCAAACCCTGGAGTTTGCTGAAGATGATCGGTTTTTAACCACACCGGCCTGTTCATTGATCAGGTCAGAACCTTATATTCACCCCAGAAATGCATTAAAAAAATATAAATATCATATTAATTTTTGGCTCTTTTTAAGCTCAAGAATTTTTTTCTATTAATCAAAATAACGTGTTACATAAAATTATTTTTCCACATGTTATTGAAACAAAATAGCTATTTTTTTACATGAATACTACCCGATTAATATTTTTTAGTAACAAAGTGATTTTTCTCTAAATATAGAATAAGAAAAGTGAACGAAAAAAAATGAATAATCGCAAAATGGACATGGAGTCCCTGAATGAAAAAAACATTCCTTTATATGATGTCGTCTCTTGCTGCCCTACCTGCTGTGAGCTATGCCGATTCCCCCTATTTCAGTTTAAAAGATGGCGATGGCTTTAAACGCTTTTCTGTTTCTGTGGGAGCACTACATGTCATGCCTCAAGGTAAAGCCCAGCCCTTTCAGGTGAATACGGCTGTTAAAAACGGTGAAGTGGCCAAGAATGGCGATATTCAGGTTGATACCGTACTCAACAATCTGAATCCCGAGGTCAATCAGGCTGCACTGGCCACCGTTTTAAGAGGTTTAGGCTTTTTTACCGGAGGTCAGCTGGGAAGCGAACTCAGTGGCAGCTCACAGATTTATGGGTTAGAGCAATGGGATAATCCGGGTACGGGTCTTGAGGCCGATGATGTTACTACCCTGGGGATCATGACCAATTATTTCTTTACCGATAATGTGTCCTTTGAGATGAAAGCAGGTATTCCGCCCAAAGTTGACTTACAGGGTAAAGGAAAAATTTATGCACCTTTCTCTGCTGTGGCAACACCGCAAATTGGCAACTTGCCTTTAGAGTTCCTCAATATTGACCTGAAAAATGATATTTTTATTACCGACCTGGAAGCTCATGGACCTGCGGCTTCAGCACGTGCCTGGACGCCTGCCTTTGAGTTCCAATATCACTTTGGTAAAACTGGAGTCAATAAATTCCGCCCTTATGTGGGTGTAGGTCTGATGTATGCTTATTTTAATGAATTGGAAATTAACCCGCGTACGGAACAGGACTTGATTGCAGCCGGTCATATGATTGCCAATATCAAACAGGGCAATGCCGGAGCCTCACTGGAAGGCAAACCGAGTCTAGCCAATCCTAAAGTCGACCTGGAAGCAACCGATGCTATTGCCCCAATTGCGACTGTCGGTTTCACCTATGATTTTAATGAGCGCTGGTTTGCTGTGGGATCTGTATCTTATGCTCATCTTAAAAATGAAACCACGATTACGGTATCTGATGAAAAATTAGGGACATTAATTACCTCCAAAGCGGATATTGAAGTCAACCCGATACTTGCTTATGCAGGGATCGGTATGCGTTTCTAAGTTTTCAATCATTAAAAGACGGCGTTATGTCGTCTTTTCATTTTTATAAACCTTTCTATAACTTAATTTTATCTTTTGTTGAAATTTAATTTAATCGCCTCGTCCTTTATAATCGAATAACATAGCCACAACACAGCCCAGCATGGATGAATTATGTCAGACACCCGTTTTTCCAAACCTCTGATTTACATGTTAATTGGAAGTGCCATTATTCTGGCTTTGTCCTTGGGTGTACGTCATGCATTTGGTCTGTATCTGGTGCCCATGAGCCATGAATTTGGCTGGGGCCATAATGTGTTTAGTCTGGCCATCGCCATGCAAAACCTGATTTGGGGCGCAGTGCAACCCGTTACCGGCGCTTTTGCTGACAAATATGGCAGTAAAGTTGTGGTTGCGGTGGGTGGTACCCTCTATAGCCTTGGCCTGTTGCTGATGGCGGTCAGCTCAAGTGGTTTGCTGCTGAATTTAAGTGTCGGCTTAATTCTGGGTCTGGCACTTTCTGCGACCTCTTTTCCCGTGCTGCTGTCTGCTGTGGGACGTGCCGCACATCCTGAAAAGCGCAGTCTGGCGATGGGTATTGCCAGTGCTGCAGGTTCTTTCGGACAGTTTATTATGCTGCCGTCTACCCTGCTGCTGTTACAGAGCATCGGCTGGTCGGCCGCATTGATGGTCAGTGCCATTTTAATTGCTTTAATTATTCCATTGGCATGGACATTAAAAGCTCCGGCTTATGTACATCCGAACATATCGGCTACCATCAAACCCGCATTGGGCATCAAAGAAATTCTGGTGATTGCCAAAAACCATAAACCGTTCTGGTTCCTGTCTTTAGGCTTTTTTGTCTGCGGTTTTCAGGTGGTCTTTATTGGTATTCATTTACCTGGCTATCTGATTGATCACGGTTTTGATGCCACTACAGGTACAGTGTTCTTGGCCCTGGTCGGTTTATTTAATATTGTCGGTACCTATACCGCAGGCTGGCTGGGTGGAAAATACTCCAAGCCTCATTTGCTGATGGGTCTATATGGCCTGCGTGGTATTGCCATTATTGGCTTTTTATTGCTGCCTTTGAGTACCTGGACAATTTACAGCTTTGGCGTCATTATGGGCTTATTGTGGTTATCCACTGTCCCCCTGACCAATGGCATTGTGGCGAACATGTTTGGCATAAAATACTTAAGTATGCTCAGTGGCATCGTGTTCTTTACCCATCAGGTCGGTTCATTTTTTGGTGGATGGCTGGGTGGTGTCAATCATGACATGACCGGCAACTATAATATGATCTGGATGTTTTCTATCCTGTTAAGTGTATTTGGTGTTCTGGTTCATTTCTTTGTCAATGAGGAGCATGTGGTTCATGACTGATTCTATGCTTGGACTTAAAATCCTGATTACTGCAGCGATTGTCCTGTTATTGGCCATCGCCATTATGCTTTGGGTCCAAACCCCACAACTGTTTGAGTATTTCAATCAGGCCTTTTGTGCGCATTAAACTGCTGATTTTCAAACACAGCAACAGCTATTTTTATACTAAAAAATACAGTTTTTATTAAAAGCTGTATTTTCAATATATTAGTTAAATTTATGTATTTTTTCATAAACTTAGAATAATTTTTGATTTTTCATCCCCTGCCTTTTTTCTTAGATTGAGTATTAACGAAAAAACAATCTGAGCAACAAACATGACCGCATTAACCCAACTTTCTCAAGCTATTCATGATGCACCGCGCTGGCACCAGCCAGAACAATTTCAAAACCCACAGGAAATTACGATTGTGCCCTTAGAGGGCGAAGCTTTAGGGGCTGTGGTTTTTGGCCTGGATGCGCGTAAAGCCCAAGCGGGTGAAACCATTTACCGTCTGAAGCAGGCACTGGCCGAGCATCTGATTTTAATCTTTAAAAACCAGCGTCTGGACGATTTACAGTATTTGGCCTTTGCCAGCTATTTTGGTTCCATTTTCCGCCCAAGCGCAGATAATCCCGTACTTGCCACCCAAGCCGATACCGGTACACCACCCGATGTCGTGCCTGTTTCCAATGCAGTGGGACAGGGTGATTACACCGGGCATGGCGAATTGAATCCGCATGCCGATCACCAATGGACGCCACAACCGTCTTTTGGCTCATTGCTTTATGCCATTGAATTACCTAAAGACGGCGGACAAACCTCCTGGTTTAATACCATCCGGGCTTATGACACTTTAGATGAAGCAACCAAACAGCAGATCGATCAATTACAACTGATTACCTATAACCCCTTTGTCCGCCGCCAATACCTAAAAGATAATGATACCAATGGTTATGGCAGCAGTCCCTTATACCGTTTTAAAGATCAGCCGATTATTGGCCATGCCTATCCCCATCCACTGGTGCGCACCCATCCTGAGAGTGGTCGTAAAGCGCTTTGGTTAAATACCCATTCCGAAGTAGAGCTGGTCAATTATGATGATCAGGCTGGCAGTGAATTGATTGCTTCATTGCGCGAACATCTGTTAAAACCTGAATTCCGCTATGAACATCAATGGCAACAGGGCGATATTGTATTTTGGGATAATCAGGTCACCCTGCATTCACGCAAACCTTTCCCAAGCGAGCAACGCCGCTTATTGAAACGCATCAGTCTGGCAGGCGGTCGACCTTATTAAGGCTATTCCTTGATCTGAAATAATAACAATAAAAAAGTGTTATAAAATTACTCCACAGCATCATGACCCCATCTACATTTACGAATACGCAAAATCGTAAATAAAATAAAAAATGTGTCATGATGCTGCAATTTTTTAACCCCTTTATCTTAGGATATGCTCCATTCCCTTATCAGTAACGACCCGGGTGATACATCAAATCGGGGATGATTAGACTTCTTTCATAAATTCCCCTTATTTCTCTCTAGGGGAGAAAAATAAAGAGGGTGTGAACAATCATGAAAGAAGTCTATTTTTAATGATGGTCATCTTGTTTAAATATTTACGAGTTAAATTAAAAAATAAAAGCCCATCAAAAGTAACTACTTGGGATGGGCTTTTTCATGTTAGAAATATGCATTGCGGAAAAACCGCATAACAAGGCAAATCTGGCCTGTTAATCTTGCTTAAGCTAAAACTCAAATATTTTGGATCATTATGTTGCCTTCTGTTCCTACGCTGTCAAATTTCAGCTTATTTAAAATATTTCTTAAATTAGGCTGTACGGCATTTGGCGGCCCGGCAGCGCATCTGGTGTTTTTTTATCGGCGTTTTGTGCAACAGCTTGGCTATCTGGATGAGCAGCAATATAGCCATCTCCTGGCCTTGGCACAAATTTTACCTGGCCCGACCAGTAGCCAGATGGGCATTGCAATTGGTTATCAACTGAAAGGTTATCGGGGTGCACTGCTGGCATGGCTGGGCTTTACTTTACCTTCAGCACTGCTTATGACCCTTGCGGCAATGCTGGGCCTGCAATTTTCTGCTTATTTTTCTGCCGATTTTTTCCATGTGATTCAACTGATTGTATTTAGCGTGGTGGCATGGGCATTCTGGCAAATGTTACGCAGCTTTTGCAAAGACCAATGGCAATATGTATTAATGCTGCTGTCGGGCTTATTTGTCTATCTGGTTCCCATCAGTATCAATCAGATGTTGGTGATCCTGTTCGGTGCTTTGGCAGGACTGGTTTATCTGCATTATTTTCCGCAAAAAAGTACCCTTAAACCTGTTACGAGCATCTCCATCACCGCTAAAAAATCTTTTGCTTATCTCTGGCTGATTTTATTTGCCTTGCCTTTTGTGCTGGTTCCACCGCTACAATATTTCTTTCCCCATATTTGGCTAGACAGTTTTACCGGTTTATACCGCACGGCTTCTCTAGTCTTTGGTGGCGGTCATATTATTTTGCCATTTTTACAGCAGGACTTTGTTGAATCCGGCCTGGTCTCCCAGCAACATTTTGACCTGGGCTATGCCATTGCCCAGCTGATGCCAGGCCCCTTATTCAGTTTTGCCAGTTATCTGGGTGCCTTATTGCCTTTAAGTTCATCGGCGGCACTGAATGCAGCTTTTGCAACGGCAGTGATTTTCTTGCCTTCTTTTTTCCTCATTTTTGGCGCTTTACCTTACTGGTCACGTTTAATGCAATTTCCGCGTTTATTTCAGGCTTTGGCAGGAATTAATGCCGCTGTGGTGGGTCTGTTATTATGCCTGGTGGTGCAGATGGGTGAAAAATATATACGGTCTGGCCTAGATATTGTTTTTATTATCGCAGTCATTGCATTGCTTAAGAGCAAAGTTCCAGTCTGGCTGACCTTAATCAGCAGTTTCTTCAGTTATTATGGACTGTTGTGGCTATTGGATCATTATGCCCTTTTCTCATTCGGCCTCTAATATGCAGTGATCTCATATTTACATACGGAAAGTTTTTATCTAGCGCATTTGATTACTTAAAGCGGACACTGTTTACCTTTAATCACTCAATCTCTCTATTTTCTTGCTCTATTTCTGATTAGCTTATTTAGATATCAATTTTAAACCTATCGATCAGGAAAATAGGATGAATAATATAGTCAGCTTTTCAGATTGTGCCCAAATGTGTATGACCTGCTCTTTGACCTGTACCGGTTGTGCAGCCGCTTGTCTGGATGAAAATGACCTGGAGATGATGCGTGAATGCATCAAGCGCTGTCTGGACTGTGCAGATATCTGCAACTTATGTGCCCGTTCTGAACAAAGGTCTTCCGCCTTTATGCAGGAAATCTGTCAGCTTTGTGCCCAAATGTGTGATTACTGCGCCAAAGAATGCAGCAAGCATGACGCTGAACATTGCCAGCAATGTGCAGAAACTTGCCAGCAATGTGCGGCAGAATGCCGTAAAATGGCAACCTAAATGCAGATGCTTGATAGAAAAAATAGCAAATCCATCTAATCACTATTTTTTCATTTGATCCGCTGGCTTGCACTGAGCACTATTTTACGCTCATACACTAATGAGATATTTTATCCTTCAAAATAAACAAAAACCCGCAAGCATGCACTTACGGGTTTCGCATCTAAAATTCAGAAAATCTTAGAATAAACGGTTCATACCATTCAATGTCGCTACACGGTACGCTTCCGCCATGGTCGGATAGTTGAACGTGGTTTCCACAAAATACTTGATTGTATTGTTCGGGCTGTTCATCACGGCTTGACCAATGTGAATAATCTCGGCAGCGTTATTACCAAAGCAATGTACACCCAGAATTTCCAGAGTGTCACGGTGGAATAGAATCTTCAATTCACCTACCGTATCCCCGGTAATTTGCGCACGCGCCAAATGACGGAAAGAGGCCTGCCCCACTTCATACGGGATTTTTTCTTCAGTCAGTTGCTGTTCAGTTTTACCAATCGAAGAAATCTCCGGAATGGTATAAATTCCTGTCGGGATATCAGTCACTGGTGCAACGTCTTTCTCGCCGCTCATATTCGCGCCCGCACAACGACCTTGGTCATAAGCAGCAGAAGCCAGGGATGGCCAACCAATCACGTCACCCGCAGCATAGATATTGTCCACTTCAGTCTGGTACTTATCATTGACATTCAATTGACCACGGCTGTTTGGTGTAATACCTACATTTTCAAGACCTAAACCATCCGTATTCCCTGAACGGCCATTACACCATAAAATGGCATCGGCTTTAATTTTCTTACCACTTTGTAAATGCATTACTACGTGATCATCAAAAGTTTCCAGATGATCAATCTGTTCATTGTGACGAATCAAGACACCCTGTTCACGCAAGTGATAAGACAGCGCATCTGAAATTTCATCATCCAGATAACTGAGCAATTTAGGCTGGGTATTGATCAAATCAACTTTATGGTCCAAACCAATAAAGATGGATGCATATTCACAACCAATCACACCTGCACCATAAATGATGATTTTCTTGATGGAGAAATCCAGATCCAGAATTTTGTCTGAATCAAATACACGTGGATGATTAAAATCAAGCACTGAAGGACGGTATGGACGTGAACCTGTCGCAATCACCAACTGCTGAAAACTTAAAGTTTCAGTAATACCTTCCGGACTGAAAATCAGGATGGTATTTTTGTCTTGTATATAAGCACGACCATGATAGATATCAATTTTGTTACGATCATAGAAGCGCGAGTGGGTATCGACTTGCAACTGAATGACTTTGTGTGCATTGCGCAGCACTTGTTTCATGGTGAACTGTTTCCATTCACCCACTTTTTGGAACATTGGGTCACGTTGGTAACGCAAAATACTCGATACAGTTTGACGTAATGCTTTACTTGGAATGGTACCTACGTGTGTACAGTTACCACCTAACTGTTCACGCATATCAACTATTGCAACACGCTTGCCTGATTTAGCAAGTTTCATTGCCGCGCCTTCACCCGCAGGGCCTGAACCGAGAACTACCGCATCGTATTTAACGAAAGTTCCACTAATGACCTCTTTTTTACGTGGCATTCAACGCTCCTATCTTCAATATTGGTCTATCTTGGCTATATTATGACGTAAATACTCGCAATTTTCTGTATTTACCTCACATATATTAAGTGATGACTACATTTATTAAATGAATATCCTTTTTACCCCATTTAGATTCAAGTCCGTTATAATGAGAGACCTAATATATCTAGTATCTCCCCCGTCAAAAAACAGTGGAAAAGTTGAATATGTCTGAAAACCGTAAACCTGAACAGGGTGTCAAACTTCGTGGCGCAGAGAAAGTCGCTCGTATTCCTGTAAAAGTTGTACCTACGGTTGAAACGCCACGCAAACCGGACTGGATTCGCGTGAAAATGGCGGCACCAGATGAAGTTCAACGCATTAAAACCACCTTGCGTGCACAAAAACTGCATACAGTGTGTGAAGAAGCCGCTTGCCCGAACCTGCCAGAATGTTTTGGTGGCGGTACCGCAACCTTTATGATCATGGGTGATATCTGTACCCGTCGCTGTCCGTTCTGCGACGTGGCACATGGTCGTCCAAACGCACTGGACCCGGACGAACCGCGTCATATGGCCGAAACCATTGCCAACCTAGGCTTAAAATATGCCGTGATTACTTCGGTTGACCGTGATGATCTCAGAGATGGCGGTGCACAGCATTTCGTGGACTGCATTAAAGAAGCCCGCAGCTTGAGCCCAAATACCTTATTGGAAATTCTGGTTCCGGATTTCCGTGGTCGTATGGACGTAGCGCTTCGCATCATGACCGAGTGTCCACCGGACGTATTTAACCACAATATTGAAACCGTACCACGCCTGTATAAAGCGATGCGTCCGGGTTCAGACTATCAGCATTCTTTAAACCTGCTGAAAATGTTCAAGGAATACTGCCCGGATGTTCCAACCAAATGTGGACTGATGGTCGGTATTGGTGAAACTGAAGAAGAAGTGATTGCCCTGCTGGATGACTTAAAAGCCCATGATGTCGATTACGTGACTATTGGTCAGTATTTACAGCCTTCTAAAGAACATGCACCGATTGACCGTTTCGTGACTCCAGAAGAATTTGAGCGCTACACAGCCCATGGTCAAAAACTCGGATTCAAGAATATCTGGGCAGCCCCGATGGTTCGCTCAAGTTACTTTGCCGACCGTCAATATTATGGTGAACCGGTTCCAGCCGTACGCCGTAAAGCTGACCCTGCGAAAAAAATTGCGGTTCAGACCATTGAAGCTTAATTGAAAATCAGCCTGAAACCAGGCGGTTCAACAAATGCCAATCTAATAAGTTTAGATTGGCATTTTTATTTCCGACTAAAAAAGATAAAACTGAGACATACAAAATTCCCTATTTGAATAAAGGATTTGTGAAATCAAAAGTATTTAAGCAGCTTGATGTGGTACACCACTATGGAAACGGAAAGTATCATCTTCAGAGAGGATTAAATTCTTTTCCACTTCACGGATATGTTCGATACGTCCCTGAATATCTTCTTCCGGATCTTTCATTTTAGACGTTTTGGCAACATCTAAAGCCAGTGCCAGATAATCTTCATAATGGCGTGATTCAGACTTGAGTAGGTAACGGTAATAACGTCCTAACTCTTCATCAACCAGTGGTGCAAGCGCATAAAAACGCTCGCAGGAACGTGCTTCCACAAAGGCACCAATAATCAGCACGTCAATTAGTGCTTCAGGCTCATAGGTGCGAATTTCCTTGCGCAAGATCCCTGCATAACGACCGGCACTCACTGCTTTCCATTCCTGTCCGCGTTTCGACATGAATTCCAGCACCTGCTCATAATGCAGCATCTCTTCGCGTACCAGTTGTGCCAGCTTGACCTGCAAATCGGTAAAAAAGCTGTAACGGAACATCAGGTTCATGGCTGTTCCAGCGGCTTTTTTCTCACAATTGGCATGATCCTGCATGAGCAATTCCAGGTTATTCACTGCTTCATCTAGCCAGGCTTTTGGCGTTTCACATCCCAGGAAGCCAATCACAGGTTTCATGAGATCATCATAATGGGTTATCGACATAACTTTTAAACTTAAATCTTAACGTGCTGCTTTAATCACAGCTTTCATTTGTTGAACAGCTTGCGCCAAACCGACAAAGACTGCATCGGCGATAATGGAATGACCGATATTAAGCTCATGAATGTGTGGAATTGCAGCAATTGGCGTGACATTGTCCAGGTTCAGACCATGTCCTGCATTCACGATCAGACCTTTAGATGCAGCATATTCCGCACCTTTGACAATACGCTCAAGTTCATGCTGCTGAGCTTCAGCGGTTTCAGCATCGGCATAGGCACCTGTATGCAACTCGATGGTGGGCGCACCGCAAGCCACGGCTGCGTCAATCTGCTCAAAGTCGGCATCAATAAATAAAGACACTTCACAGCCAATGGCAGACAAGGCTTGAGTCGCGGCTTTAACCTCTTCAAAATGCCCCACTACATCCAGGCCACCTTCAGTGGTGACTTCCTGGCGCTTTTCAGGCACGAAGCACACATGATGCGGCTGAATTTCCTTGGCAAACTCCACCATCTCAGGCGTGACTGCCATTTCCAGGTTCATATGGGTTTTTAGCACCGGACGCATACGGCGTACATCATCATCCTGAATGTGACGACGGTCTTCACGCAAATGCAGGGTAATCCCCTCCGCTCCTGCCTGTTCGCAAATTAAAGCAGCATTCACTGGATCTGGATAAGTGGTTCCGCGCGCCTGTCGCAAAGTCGCCACATGGTCAATATTTACACCAAGCAATGCAGCCATAACAATTTCCTAACCATGTTTAAAATTAAGATTGAGATTGAGTATTTTGAATCCACAATTGACGGCTTTTCAGCGGTCGGTCGCCCAAAAGAGCGGTGATAATCTGCCGATAAAGCTTAGTCAATAATTGTAACTGCTCATGATTGAAATCCCTACCTTTTTCATAATCACGCATCGAAAGAATCTGCTGTCCAGATAAAGTCGAACGTGACTGTTGCACTGTAGGAATAAAGCCATCATTGAGCTGAAACAGATAAGATTGTGATTCCTGAATTTTATGTTGCTGTGCATCCACCGTAAAATCAAGTGCATAGCCCAGTTCTTCCAAAAGTGCATGTTCGAACTGACGTAAAATTTGTCTTAAGAAAAGATCCGGATGCTCCTGCTGTGCCAGCTTTTGCAATTGCTGCAAGGTCTGATGATACTGCACAAAGCTTTGCGGCATTTCCACTTCAACCGGGCACAAGCGCAGGATAATTTCATTCAGATAAAAACCGGAAAAGAAGGCATCGCCAAAAAAGAAAATGGGCTGATTGACAATTTCCAGTTTGGTAAAATTTTTAAGCTCAGATTTACCGGAAGCCTGTAAACAGATCGGCTGGTATTGCGGTGGCGGTGTTTGCCTTAAAATTCCATCCACGCGTCCATGCTCCTGGGTAAACAGATGCACAATATGGCTGCGCTCACGGTATTTACGATGATGGATTAAATAGCCATGCAAGGTTTCATTGCGCATAAAGAATGAAGTCTAATCCTTTTTCTTTTCCGGATCAGAATCTTCATCCTCTCCATCCGGAATGACAGCACCCACCACAGCTGCTGTACCTTTCACCACGCCTTTGGTGGTTTTATACGCCACTTTTACCGGAACTGTAACAATCTTGTGAATACAGCCTTGCAGGAACACTACACATGCTACAACAGTCAGTACTCTAATCATTACAGTTCCTTTCAAAGTCAAACCTAGATTTTAGATATCACTATAACCCAAGCTTTTCAGTGCACGTTCATCATCAGACCAGCCACCTTTGACTTTCACCCAAAGAGTCAGCATGATTTTCTGTTCAAACATTTTTTCCATGTCGGTACGGGCATCCATACCAATTTTCTTCAATTTTGAACCTTTTTCACCAATCACGATAGCCTTTTGACCAGGGCGATCGACAAAAATGGTGGCATCAATATAGGTACATGCCGCTTTTGGACGGCCAGTTTTCGGATTGATGGTGGCTTCCTCAGTCTTGAAAGACTCAATTTGCACGGTCAAATCATACGGCAGTTCTTCACCCAGTTGACGCATGATTTTTTCACGAATCACTTCCGAAGCAAGGAAACGTTCTGAACGGTCCGTAATCTGATCCAGTGAATAAAGCGGCGGCTGAAATGGCAAATACTTTTCAATGGTATTCCGCAAATGCTCAAGGTTGGCACCACGTAAGGCTGATACAGGTACGATCTCGGCAAAGTTCATCAATTTTGCACGTTCCTGAATCAAGGGTAATGCCTGATTCTTGTTTTCAAAAGTATCCAGCTTATTGATCACCAGAATCACCGGCATTTCTGCATTTTTCAGCTTTTCCAGCACCAGCTCATCGTTCTGGGTCCATTTTTGCGCATCCACCACAAACAGCACCAGGTTCACATCTCGTAGTGCCGAATGAGCGGCACGGTTCATCATTTTATTGATGGCACGTACTTCTTTCTTGTGCATCCCCGGCGTATCCACAAAAACTGCCTGAGATTTTTCACGGCTATCAATCCCGACAATTTTATGACGTGTGGTTTGCGGTTTACGTGAAGTTATAGAGAGCTTTTGACCCAGCAAATGGTTCATCAATGTAGATTTACCCACATTCGGGCGTCCTACAATTGCAACAAAGCCACTTTTAAAGTCCGAAGGAATCGTGGTTCCTTGCGAACTGAAGAATTGATTAATTAAATCATTGCCACTGTCTTGCGGCTCGTGATCAGCATCGATGTGATCGGAATGAGTAGTCATTAAGACTTTTGCTCCAATTGTTTTAAGATATCTGCCGCAACTGCCTGCTCGGCAAAGCGACGACTTGAACCCTCACCATACAATACAGGCAAGCCCTCAATGGTACATTCCACCTTGAAATGCTGATTGGGAGCATCACCTTGAATATCTACAACATCATAAACAGGGAGAGGCTTTTTACGTGCCTGCAAATATTCCTGTAAGCGTGATTTAGGATCTTTGAGTTGGTCTGTAGGCTCAATATGGTCCAAATATGGCGCGTACCATTTCAATACGATGTCTTGTAAGACCTTCAGATCATGACAATCGACATAAATTGCACCAATAATCGCTTCTACAGTATCAGCAAGAATAGATTCCCGATGATGTCCACCCGATTTCAACTCACCCGTGCTCAGAATTAAACATGGGCCGAGTTTCAAATCGTTTGCAATTTTGCCTAATGCTTCCTGACGAACCAGTGTGGCACGCATACGCGTTAAACGCCCTTCATTTTCATGCGGGTAGGCTTGATACAAATAATGGGCAATGATCATCCCTAACAATGAATCGCCGAGAAATTCCAGGCGCTCATAGTTAGTTTTATGACTAACCGATCGGTGGGTCAGTGCAAGCTGCAATAATTCAGGCTGTTTGAACTGATAACCGATACGGTGGACTAAGCGCATATCACTTAGTTTGGACTGACCTTTGATCAAAACTTTTCTCGAACTTTAACACTAAATCTATATTGAGCAAGAAAGGCTTTCTTATCTCATAATCTTTTTTCACTTGTAGCCCATCAATATTGGTCACCTGTGCAATATCTTTAAAATTGATATCACGCACGCCATTCATATCTAAACGCTGTGACATTTGCTGAGCAAATTTTTCAGGCGATGTATTTGCCGGACTGTCTTGCATTAATTCCGTAATCTGGGTATCGATCAAACGATCATCGACATACGGTCCCCAAACAGCAATGGCAATTTTCACTAAAAAAGCGAAACCAATCACTGCAATTAAAATTGCAATATAGGATGCCCCTTGTTGATTTTTACGCATTTGTTATTTTCCAATCATGCTTAATCAATAATACCGTTGCGGTTAAACGACGGTAATTTAAATCCAGGTTCTTTATGCATCCATTTATAGAATGCACGACCTGTGAGGTTTTCTTCTGGTACAAAGCCCCAAAAACGACTGTCAGCACTTTGATCGCGGTTATCCCCCATCGCGAAGTAGTGACCTTCAGGTACTTTTACTTCCCAATATAAACCATTTTCAGATGAATATTTACCATTTTCAACATAGTTGATAAAGGGTGCCTGACGGGCAACATTTACCCCTTCAAGCTCACGCATCTTGAAGGTATGTTTACCGAGCGTTTCCTGATGGTAAATGGATTCTGGTGTATCGAGAATATCTTTTTCACGGCTAAATTCTACAGGAACTTTCGCCACTTTTTGTCCATTGATAATGAGCTGGCCATGGTCATAGACGATATGATCTCCCGGCAAACCCACCACACGTTTGATATAACTGATGGTCGGTTGTGGCGGATAACGGAATACAATCACATCGCCACGTTCCGGTTCACCGACATCAATTACCTTGGTATTGACAATCGGTAGACGTACACCGTAGTTAAACTTGTTGACCAGAATAAAATCACCCGTTTCCAAGGTCGGAACCATAGAATCGGACGGAATGTTAAATGGCTCATACAGGAATGAACGCAGCACCAGCACGACGGCCAGTACTGGCCAGAAATCATATGCCCATGTGATGATGAAATTTTCATTCCCCTTGCCCCGTGTTTGTCTTTGTTTAAAGACAAATTTATCGAGTAGCCACACCAAAAAGAAAATCAGTGTGACGGGTACAAGGATTAAATTAAAATCAAAATCCATGAGCGATATAACCTCTATTATTTATTATCTTTCTACTTTCAACACAGCAAGGAACGCTTCCTGCGGGATTTCAACACTACCCACCTGCTTCATACGTTTCTTACCTTCTTTCTGCTTGGCAAGAAGTTTTTTCTTACGTGATACGTCACCACCATAACATTTGGCCAGTACGTTTTTACGCATGGCTTTTACGGTAGAACGGGCAATGATTTGCGCACCAATCGCGGCCTGAATCGCAACATCAAACATTTGACGCGGAATCAGATCTTTCATTTTTTCAACCAGTGCAATACCACGGTGACGTGCATCCTGACGGTGACAGATCATCGCTAAAGCATCGACTTTCTCACCATTAATGAGCACATCCACTTTCACCAGCGATGAACTTTCAAAACGGATAAAGTTGTAGTCTAAAGATGCAAAACCACGTGAACATGATTTCAATTTATCAAAGAAATCCATGACCACTTCTGCCATCGGAATTTCAAAGGTAATCGAAACCTGATTAGCCATGAACTTCATGTCTTTTTGTACACCACGGCGTTCCACGCATAAGGTCATCACGTTACCCAGGTATTCTTGTGGTACCAGAATATGACACTCTGCAATCGGTTCACGCAAATCTTCTACCGTCGAACCATCCGGCATTTTTGATGGACTGTCGATATAGATCGTTTCACCATTCTTCATCACGGCTTCGTAAATTACGGTTGGCGCAGAAGAAATGAGGTCAAGATCGTACTCACGCTCTAGACGTTCCTGTACGATTTCCATGTGCAACATGCCGAGGAAGCCACAGCGGAAACCAAAACCTAAGGCATCTGAACTTTCAGGTTCAAAGAATAATGCCGAGTCATTGATTTGCAGTTTATGCAGCGCTTCACGGAACGGTTCAAAATCACTTGAGTCGATCGGGAAAAGACCCGCATAAACCTGCGGTTTAACCTTTTTGAAACCCGGTAAAGTCGGTACTTCTGGCGTTGCTGCAAGCGTGATGGTATCGCCGACTGGCGCACCAAAAATATCTTTAATCCCGGCAATGATAAAACCCACTTCTCCGGCTTCTAAAATGCCGGTTTCGGTATGTTTAGGATTGAAGATACCGACTGAGGTAATGATGTGCGATTGGCCTGTTGATTTAATCAACATTTTATCGCCCTTACGCACACGCCCCTGTTTGATACGCACCAAAGACACCACACCGAGGTAATTATCGAACCATGAGTCAATAATCAAGGCTTGTAGCGGTGCTTCGCGATCACCTGTAGGTGCGGGAATAACATTGACCAGCGTTTCAAGCACACCTTCAATACCGAGACCTGTTTTCGCTGAACAGGTCGGTGCCTCTGTCGCTTCAATTCCGATGATGTCTTCAATTTCCTGAATCACACGTTCAGGTTCAGCCTGCGGCAAGTCAATCTTGTTGAGTACAGGGAGTACTTCAAGTCCCTGTTCAATCGCGGTATAGCAGTTCGCCACAGACTGAGCTTCAACGCCCTGCGCAGCATCGACAACCAGAAGTGCACCTTCACATGCCGCAAGCGAACGTGATACTTCGTATGAAAAGTCTACGTGTCCTGGGGTGTCAATAAAGTTTAATTGGTATTCCTGACCGTTCGGATGGGTATAGTACAGGGTCACGGATGCCGCTTTAATGGTAATACCGCGCTCACGTTCCAATTCCATAGAATCCAGAACCTGAGCCTGCATTTCGCGATCTTGCAAACCGCCACAGGTTTGAATAAAGCGATCCGCCAGTGTCGATTTACCATGATCGATATGCGCAATAATCGAGAAGTTACGAATGTTTTTAATATCAACAGATTTTTTAGCTTGCGCCATGGGCTACCTTGAGAAAAAAACACGCCATGCAAACAATAGTTAATGCATGGCAAAAGCTGAATAGAAATTGCGTAGGATTATAGCAGATGGATTTTTCAATGTATCCTAAATAATGAGTTCGTTTTTCGCTTTGACTATTATTTTCAAAATAAAACCGGATTGCACTCATGCACTCAGTTTGAAGCCGTTACATCATACTGGCTAAAATTCAGTGGATTCACGTGTTCCGATATCGGCTGGTAGGCTTGGCTAAAAGTGGGAGACATGCGTTTTGGCCGACCTGTGGCAATTTCCACACACGCCCATTTGGTATTCCCCATAAATAAAACGCTTTGGTCCTGGGGACGATAAAACACATATTGCCGGAAAGAATACAAGGCATTGATATCATCCAGCCAGGTACGCAAGATAATCTTTTCGCCTTCAAATGCCGCTTTACGGTATTGCACATGGTGCTCTACTGCAACCATGGCATGCTTCAGTTCCAGGTACTCACGCAAGCCCAAGCCCAGCGCATCAATATGTGCAGTAGCAACATCCTGCATCCAGTGCATATACACCACGTTATTCACGTGCCCCAGACTGTCAATATCTTTTGCTTGAACGGTGATTTCCAAATCAAAAACTGTGCTCATTTATTTTACTGATCCTTACGCTATGCAAAAATGACCTTCAAGGCCAGACAGTCTACGTAATTTTGCCTTGCAGTAAAATTGCAAAATATAAAAAAACCACTCAGCTGTAGAGTGGTTTTCTGTTGAATAGATTGATTTATGCTATTCAATCCGCATGCCTAGAATTGCGCGTTGATCCTGACGGATAATGGAAACCCGTGCAATTGAACCTTTTTTCAATTCGGATACTGCCTTAATGAAGTCATTACTATTCAAAATGGTTTTATTATTGATTTGAGTAATGATATCTCCTGCAGCGATACGGGATTGTGAAGCGATTCCTCCCCGTTTGACTTCTTGAATCAGAATACCGCCTTTAAGATTCAGTTGGGATTGTTCACTGGCCGTCAAGTTACGAATCGTCACCCCCAAAACAGGACCTTTATTTTGGGCTGCCTGTTCCACCGGTGCCGGCGTGTCGTCCGGTGCAGTCGTCAATGTTGCCGAGATATTACGGGTCTTATCATCCCGCAAAACTTGCAATTGAATATTTTGATTCGGTGAAGTCCGGTTTAAGTAATTAAGCAAATCAGAGGTTCTGGAAATAGGCAAGCCATTATATTTCAGGATCACATCACCCGCCTTAAAGCCAGCTTTAGCTGCCGGAGAGTTCGGTGCGACCTGGGTTACCAGTGAACCTTCAGGTTTGGACAGGTTATAAGATTCTGCAAGGTTGCGATCGATATCCTGCAACATCACCCCCAGATATGAGCGAGTGACCTTGCCATTCTTTTTCAGTTGCTCTGCCACATCCATCGCCACATCAATCGGGATGGAAAATGACAGCCCCATATATCCGCCGGTACCGCTGAAGATACGCGAGTTCACTCCCACCACTTCACCATTCTGGTTAAACAGGGGACCGCCTGAGTTACCCGGATTCAAGGCTACATCGGTTTGAATAAAAGGCACCGAGGTTTCCCCCATCATGTTACGCATTTTCGCACTGACAATTCCGGCAGATGCAGAATAGTCAAAACCAAAAGGTGAACCAATCGCCAGTACTGGCTCACCGACTTTGAGCCGGTCTACATTTCCGGTACGCAATTCAGGGAAATTGGAACCATTGACTTTGAGCAATGCCACATCGGTACGGGCATCACTTCCGACCACGGTGGCATCAATTTCACGGCGGTCATTAAACATAATGGTCACTTTAGATGCATCTTCAACCACATGATGATTGGTTAACAGATAACCATCCTTACTGATAAAGAATGCGCTGCCGTAAGCGGTTTTCTCTTGCTGAGCCTGTTGCTGCGGAACAATCACCTGATTGCCAAAAAAGCGTTTTAAAATTTCAGGGATTTGCTGTTGGATCAGCTCTTCCTGAGTCATTTTTTTTACGACATTGACACTCACTACAGCAGGGCTGACCTGTTCAACCAGATTGGAAAAGTCTACCGAAGAAGCTGCTTGTGTTTGCATTGCTGCCATGGTGAATACAGCAGCATACATTCCTTTTTGTATATAGCGATTGTTCATGTAAAGCATTCACTCCATTCATTATAAGTATGCGTAAACAGTATTTAGCACAAAATATGCCTGTCTTGAGTAATAATATGTTGGATTATATTTGTATAAACAACAGCTTAAATCTTTCTTAAAAGTTTGTTGCCTTATTACTTTTTCTCATCATACATTAGCATATTAGGTCTTGTTTTTTGAGTAAAAAAGGGGTGTTATTAGCAAACTTTTTTCAAATTAGCTGATGGACATGTCTAATTTAAATACAACACATCATTTTGACGTGATCATTGTGGGCAGTGGTGGCGCAGGTTTGAGTCTGGCCTTATCATTACCCGATCATTTCAATATTGCTGTTTTGGCCAAATCGACACTCACCGAAGCCAGTACTTTTTATGCGCAAGGCGGCGTTGCTGCGGTTTTAGATGAAACCGACTCCATTGCACAACATATTGATGACACCATGATTGCAGGTGCGCAGTTATGCGAACGTGCAGCCGTCAAGCAGACTGTAGAAGGCGGCAAACCTTCGGTCGATTTCCTGTTAAAACATGGCGTGCAATTTACCTTAGATGAACAGGAACAGCTGCATTTAACCCGTGAAGGTGGTCATTCACAGCGCCGTATTATCCATGCCGCAGATGCGACCGGTCGTGCCATTTCAACCACTTTGGTGCAACGTGCCCGTGAAAAGCAAAACATCACTATTTTTGAAAATTATATTGCCATTGATTTAATTACTTCAAAAAAACTCGGCCTGAAAGATCAAAGTAATCGTGCCCTGGGCTTATACGCACTCGATGAAAAGACTGAAAAAGTCCATACTTTCTTGGCACCCTCTACAGCCTTGGCGTGTGGCGGGGCGATGAAAGCCTATCTGTATACTTCTAATCCGGATATTGCGACCGGTGATGGCATTGCCATGGCCTATCGTGCCGGATGCCGGGTTGCCAACATGGAATTCAACCAGTTCCATCCAACCTGCCTGTATCATCCGCAAGCACGTTCTTTTTTAATTACCGAAGCCATGCGCGGTGAAGGGGCTTATTTACGCTTGCCTGACGGTGAACGTTTCATGCTGCGTTTTGACGAACGTGCGGAACTGGCACCGCGTGATATCGTGGCACGTGCCATTGACTATGAAATTAAGCGTTTGGGTATCCGTCATGTCTGGCTGGACATTAGCCATAAAGATGAAGCGTTTATTAAAGAGCACTTCCCGACCCTGTATGCACGTTTACTTGAATTAGGAATCGACATTACCAAGGACATGATTCCAGTGGTTCCTGCAGCCCACTATACCTGTGGCGGCGTGGTGGTTGATGAAAATAGCCAGACCGACATCGAAGGTTTATATGCCATTGGTGAAACTTCTTATACCGGCTTGCATGGTGCTAACCGAATGGCCAGTAACTCACTTTTAGAATGTTTTGTGTATGGCATGAGCGCAGCAAAACATATAGAAAGCCTGTTCAATCCGGATTATGTTTCACCCGCTATCCCTGCCTGGGATGATTCCCAAGTGATGAATCCAGATGAAGATGTCGTTATTCTGCAAAACTGGGATGAACTGCGTCAGACCATGTGGAACTATGTCGGCATTGTACGGACCACCAAACGCCTGCAACGTGCCTTACATCGTATTGAAATGTTGAAGCGTGAAATCACTGAATATTATCAGGATTACCAGGTCAGCAAAAACCTGATTGAACTGCGTAACCTGGTACTGGTTTCAGAGATGATTGTGCGGTGTGCCATGGAACGCAAGGAATCACGCGGTTTGCACTACACCCTGGATTATCCGGAGCTTGGACCTGAACTGCGTAAAACGGTACTGACTCCACCAAACTTTAAGGTGGAAACCCCGTTGGTCAATGTGGATGCTTAAATCCGTGTAGCCTAAATAAAAAGACCGAACATTTTGTTCGGTCTTTTTCAATCTGCATGATGTCTATTTATTGCCGGGGTGGGATGGAATAAGTACCTACCGCGTGGGCAATCGGTTCATCCAGATCAATGGAATATAACCATACATCCCCGACAATGAGGGCTTTACCCACTTTCATTAATTGGCAAACTGCACGAATATCCTGTGCTGCGGTGGGTTTTCTTAAAAAATTAACCGATAAGTTGGTCGTGACAGCCAATGCCACAATCCCGATTTCCCCGAGTATCGCAATATAAAGCGCATAATCGGCAGCAGTCATCATGGTTGGGCCAGACACCGTTCCTCCAGGTCTTAAATCTGCACTTCCCACATGATAAATAATGGATGCGCCTTTTTCAGTGATGGTTTCTATTTCGCATTTTTGCAGGCTTTGCGGAAACTCGCGTTGCAAAAAATCAATAATTTCGGCTTTATTACTTTTCATTGTTGATAAAAAAATCTCCCATAATATTGCCCACTATAGAAGATTTTTCATTTAAACCCAATCGCAGAGAATGGCTACACCGATTGCAAACATGCAAGTGCCTGGTGAAATACCTGTTCTGGAGTTTGGGTGGCATCCAGACGCTTAATCCGTTCACCCTGCCGTTCCCAAAGCTCCTGATAGCCTGAACGTACTTTCTCAAAAAAAGCCGCTTTTTCCTGTTCAAAACGGTCCAGTGCACCCCGTGCACGCGCGCGCGACATTCCCAGTTCAGTCGGCGCATCCAGCCAAAAAGTGATATCAGGCATATGTGAAACAAAGTTGGCATTCAATAACTGTAATTTTTCTTTGCTTAAGCCACGCCCTGCACACTGATAGGCAAAACTGGCATCGGTAAAGCGGTCGCACATTACTGTTTTACCTGTCGCCAATGCAGGAACAATGACTTGCTGTAAATGCTGTGCACGTGCCGCATACATTAACAACAGTTCGGTGTCGTTCGACATGCTTTCTTCATGATTGACTGACAGCAACAGGGAACGGATTTGTTCTGCCATCGGCGTGCCACCCGGTTCACGTGTGAGAACGACATCTTGACCTTGCTGAACCAAGTGCTCGTGGATTTTACGAATGAGTGTGGTTTTCCCGACACCTTCAGTGCCTTCAAAACTAATAAACATCCCCACTCCTTAATTTTTTGAACGTATGACAGTTAAATATTCTTGCACAGCGCGATTATGCTCATCCAAACTGGCGCTAAATTTATGCCCACCATTGCCCGTAGCCACAAAATAAATATTGTTGGAATTGTCCGGGTGCATAGCCGCTTCAATGGCTTTTTGACTTGGCAAAGCAATCGGCGTCGGCGGTAAGCCATTGTTGGTATAGGTATTATATGGTGTAGGCGTGCGCAAATCGGTACGGGTGATGTTGCCCTTATAACGGTCGCCCATGCCATAAATTACGGTTGGATCGGTTTGCAGACGCATGCCTTGTTGCAGACGACGGACAAACACCCCCGACACCTGATTTAACTCATGATCCAGGCTGGTCTCTTTTTCCACAATGGAAGCCATAATCAGCGCTTCATATTTATCCTTATAAGGTAAGCCGCTGGCACGGTTTTCCCATGCCGTATCCAAAGCCTTCATTTGGCGTTTATATAAATCGGTCAAAATTTTCTTATCGCTTTCCCCTTTGGCAAAGAAATAGGTATCTGGCGCGAACAGGCCTTCGGGATGATTAAACGGAATACTTAAGGCTTTTAGCATTTGATCCTGAGGCAGATTAATCACATCCTTGGTAACCAGATCATCCTTTTTCAGCTGCTCAATCAGCTGTTTAAACGTGGTGCCTTCAATCACCAGAATACGGTTCATCTGTGCATTTTCAGCATTCGAGACCAGTTCCATAACTTCACGTACCGACATGCCTTGGTGAATTTCATAAACACCGGCTTTCATGCTGTCATGAATCATGATTTTTTGATAAAGCTTCAACACGACAGGAAAACTGACTTTATTTTCCTTGGCTAAACGGTCAATAAAGCTGGAATAACTATCACCGTCTCCAATCGCCAGCATTTGCTTTTCACCTTGCACCGGATAGGACCTGAACAAGCTTGACCCCAGGATTACGCCAATCAGGACCATAAAACCTGCAATTAGAACGACAATGCCTTTGAATGGAAATACGCGGGTTGCTTTCTTTTTCGATTTTTTCTTTGGGTTGGACATATTAATGAATCTGATCTAATTGAAGGATATTAAAAAGTTCAATACACGGTTGAACATTCAAGGCGTGTTGATTAAGTTCAGTCACAACTTTCATGGGACTTAGGGCATTACAGAAAAACAGGCTTTCAAATTTTGCAATGTCATCCAGATCGATAAAACGCTGTTCGCATTGAATGCCATGCTGCTGCATCCGGGACAAAATTTCCGCCCGCATCACCCCATGCACGCCATTATAGCGAAGTTCCGGTGTAACCCATGTATTGTTTAAACGAATGAAACAATTACTGCTTACTCCTTCAACAACCGTCCCTTGTACATCGGTCACCAAAGCTTCATTCCATCCGCGCTGATCGGCTTCATGTTTCAACAGGACCTGTTCCAGACGGTTCAGGCTTTTTAAGCCGACCAGATTGGGCATGCTCAAGCCCAATGCCTGTTGTAGCACCCCGGATTTAATTTTCTCTATCTGAAAATCATCCACTGCTTGGGGATAAAAAAACACCCAGACATCGGCCGGATGATCTGGCAGGCTATAGCCGCGCTGCCCCTCTCCGCGACTGATGATGATTTTCAATGTGCCATTGACTTGCAAAAATTGCTGCTGCAACACAGCCAAAGTTTTTTCAATGCAGCTTAAATCTGCCTGCAGCATCAGCCGCTCACAACTTAACTGTAACCGCGACTTATGCAAATTTTCGAGTTCCATTTTGCCATGCCGAACACGTGCTGTAGTGAAACAGCCATCTCCGTAATGAAAGGCACGGTCCTGTAATGACACTTCATTTATTTCCCGTGCATTCTTAAAACATGGCATAACAAATATCCTGCAAATGATGACCTAGTTTAAAAATAGTGGCGCTGAATTGATAGCTTTTTTATTCATATCAAATTCGTTTCTTATTATTTTTTCAACAAAAAAGATGACGCTATGCTTGGCTCCGTTACAAAACATTAATAATTCAAAGGATAGCAAAATGCGCTCACTAAAAATCGGGGTTTTAGCAGCTCTTATTTCAGCAACGTCTTTTACTGCACTGGCAAAAGACTTTTTAAACGTTTCCTATGATCCAACGCGTGAATTGTATGAAAACTACAATAAAGAGTTTGCTGCATACTGGAAGAAAACCACAGGCCAAGATATTAATTTTAAACAGTCACACGGCGGTTCTGGCAAACAGGCACGTGCCGTGATTGATGGTCTGGGTGCCGATGTGGTGACGTTGGCACTTGCAGCAGATATCGATGCAATTGCAGCAAACTCAAATTTACTTCCAAAAGACTGGCAAAAAAAATTTCCAAATAACTCTACTCCCTATACCTCTACCATCGTCTTCCTTGTACATAAAGGCAACCCGAAAGGCATTAAAGACTGGGGCGATCTGGTCAAAAATAATGTCGGCATTATTACCCCAAACCCAAAAACCTCTGGTGGCGCCCGCTGGAATTATCTGGCAGCATGGGCTTGGGCGAAACATCAGCCAGGCGGTAACGATGCCAAAGCACAGGAGTTCGTACGTCAAATCTATAAGAACACCAAGGTCCTCGACTCTGGTGCACGCGGTGCAACCACGACATTTGCTGAACGTGGCATTGGAGATGTATTGCTGGCCTGGGAAAACGAAGCTCATTTAGCTATTCGTGAACAACCGGGCAAGTTTGAAATTATCACGCCGTCATTGTCTATTTTGGCTGAACCACCCGTTGCTATTGTAGAAAAGAATGCCCAAAAAGACGGCAACCTGAATTTAGCTAAAGCCTACTTAAATTACCTGTATTCACCTGCAGGTCAAAAGATTGCTGCCAGTAACTTCTACCGTCCACGTAATGCAGTAGTATTGGCAAAATACAAATCCGTATTCAAACCACTGAAACTGGTCACCATTGATAAAGAATTTGGCGGATGGAGCAAAGTCCAAAAAGCACATTTTGAAAATGGCGGCGTATTTGACCAGATTGTGAAAGCCAATAGCACCAAATAATCTTAGCCAATCACCCTAAGCATCAGTTTTATGCATAAAGCTGGTGCTTATTTTATAAACCCAACCCTTTTATCTTTTTTATTCATATTAAATTCATTTTTTATTATTTTTTATGCATAAAGAATAGGACTATTCTGTACTCCTGTAATGAAACACATTAAGAATATTGAGGTTCGCATGAGCATTTCGGCAAAATTGAAACTTGGGGTTTTAGCGGCAGTTATATCGACCATTTCTTTAGGTGCTGCAGCGAAAGATTTTCTCAATGTCTCTTATGACCCAACACGCGAACTGTATGAAAGCGTGAACAAGGATTTCAGCAAATACTGGGAAAGCCGTACCGGACAGAAAATCAATTTCAAGCAGTCTCATGGCGGTTCAGGCAAACAGGCTCGTGCGGTGATTGATGGTCTGGATGCCGATGTGGTGACTTTAGCCCTTTCCGCCGACATTGATGTGATTGCGGAAAAAACCAGACAGTTACCTGCAGACTGGCAAAAGAAGCTGCCGCACAACTCGACACCCTATACCTCTACCATCGTATTTTTAGTGCGTAAAGGCAATCCGAAACAGATTAAGGACTGGGGTGATCTGGTTAAACCAGGTGTAGACATCATTACCCCAAACCCTAAAACGTCTGGCGGCGCACGCTGGAACTATCTGGCGGCATGGGCCTGGGCAAAACACCAAGCGGGTGGCAACGACAAAACTGCACAGGAATTTGTACGTAAAATTTATAAAAACACCAAGGTTCTCGATTCTGGCGCACGCGGTTCAACCACAACATTTGCAGAACGTGGCATTGGTGATGTGCTGCTGGCTTGGGAAAACGAAGCTCACTTAGCCCTTCGTGAACAACCAGGTAAGTTTGAAATTATCACACCATCTTTGTCTATTTTGGCTGAGCCACCCGTGGCGATTGTCGAAAAAAATGCAGAGAAAAAAGGCAACAAATATCTCGCTCAAGGCTACTTGAACTTCCTTTACTCGCCACGCGGCCAGCAACTTGCGGCTGAGAACTTTTATCGTCCACGCAACGCAAAAACACTGGCGCAATACAGCAAGGTATTCAAGCCATTAAAACTGATCAGCATCGATCAGGAATTTGGCGGCTGGAATAAAGTTCAAAAAGCGCACTTTGAAAATGGCGGCGTATTTGACCAGATTGTTAAAGCCAATAATGCAAAATAACAGTATTCGATAGACAGGAGCATCGACATGATTCATACCGTAATTGTTCCGGGCGTAGGTGGCAGTGAGCCTGCCCACTGGCAGTCATGGCTACAACGACAGCTCATGTCATGCTCCCGTGTGCAGCAACAGGACTGGAACACGCCTGTGTTACAAAACTGGGTTGCCGAGTTTGTAAAGACCGTGGCACCTATTCAAGGCAGCATCCAGATTGTGGCGCATAGTTTTGGCTGTTTAACCACAGTGGCAGCTTTAGCCCAGCATCCGGAACTCAATCAAAAAATTAAAAATTTGATTCTGGTTGCACCAGCCAACCCTGCCCGTTTTGGTGAAGCCGGTTTTTCACGTGATAGCCAGCAAGATTATCAACGCTATTTTCATCAGCTGAAAATTGCGGTGCCAACCACTTTACTGATCAGTGAAAATGATCCCTGGTTAAATTTTGAAGATGCCCAGCAACTTGCAAAGGCGTGGAAACTTAATCCGGTTAATCTGGGTCAGGTTGGACATATTAATGTTGCTTCCGGTTTTGGGCCTTTTCCTGAAATTTTTGATTATCTGATTTCAGAAAATGTGCTGCAAAATATCAATTTTACTGATGACAGCAAGTGCTTTTTTAAATTTGCAATTTAAACCCTGCAAATTATGCTTGTGCCGAATTAAACTTTTATTTTCGCTGACTTTATTGGTCAGTATTCGCTCTTTTTAAGGAATCATCATGTCGCAGCGATCCCGAGTGCTGCCAGGATTTGGTCTTTCTCTAGGCTTTACCCTAGCGTATCTGTCATTAATTGTTCTTATTCCTCTATCTGCGGTGTTTATCAAATCGCTAGGTATAGGCTGGGACGGTTTATGGGAAATTTTAAGTTCAGAACGTATCTTGAAATCCTTGCAGTTAAGTTTTAGTGCTGCTCTATTTGCAGCCTTAATCAATGTCGTGTTTGGCTTGTTACTGGCATGGTGTCTGGTCCGCTACAGTTTTCCCGGTAAACGCATTGTTGATGCTTTGGTCGATTTGCCCTTTGCCCTGCCGACAGCTGTGGCGGGTATTGCCTTAACCTCGTTATATGCACCGACTGGCTGGATTGGCCAGTATCTGGAACCGATGGGAATTAAAGTAGCCTACACCCCGATCGGGATTACGCTGGCGCTGATTTTTATTGGCTTGCCTTTCGTGGTACGTACCGTACAGCCTGTACTGAGTGACCTTGAAACCGAACTTGAAGAAGCGGCTTCTGCTCTGGGTGCCAACCGTTTTCAGATTGTCACAAAAATTATCCTGCCAATTCTGTTTCCAGCGCTACTGACCGGTTTTGCCCTGGCCTTTGCACGCGGTGTAGGTGAATATGGTTCCGTGATTTTCATTGCCGGTAACCAGCCGTTTGAAACTGAAATTGCGCCCCTGATGATTATTTCCCGTCTGGAAGAATATGACTATGCCGGTGCAACCACCATTGCCGTGGTCATGTTAGTACTGTCTTTTGCCATCTTGTTCCTGATTAACTTGTTACAAGCTTGGGCAAGCAAACGTACCGGGAGAACTGCACGATGAGTTTAATCACCAATAGCAATGCCTTAGCCGAGAAATTACAGTCTCGCGATGCAACGCGTGAACCAGCCTGGGTTCGCTATTTACTGCTGACCATTGCCCTGATTTTCTTTTTAAGCTGTCTAATTCTGCCCTTAATTCTGGTCTTTGTGGAAGCATTTAAACAGGGGGTTGGGGTTTATTTTCAGGCACTGGTGCATCCAGATACCTTGTCTGCCGTGAAACTGACCTTATTGACTGCCGCAATTGCCGTGCCATTAAATGTGGTGTTTGGCGTAGCAGCCGCATGGTCTGTAGCAAAATTCAATTTCCGTGGCAAATCCATTTTAACCACCATTATTGATATCCCTTTCTCGGTTTCACCTGTGATCGCAGGCATGATGTTAGTACTGATTTTCGGCACCCAAGGCTGGCTTGGCGGCTGGCTGATGGATCATGACATTAAAATCCTGTATGCCGTTCCTGCTATTGTGTTGGCAACCGTGTTTATTACTGTGCCATTTGTAGCGCGTGAACTGATTCCTTTGATGGAAGCACAAGGGACAGAGGAAGAAGAAGCTGCAATTGTGCTGGGTGCTTCAGGTTGGCAAACCTTCTGGAAAGTGACCTTACCCAACATTAAATGGGGTCTGATTTACGGAGTGATTCTGTGTAATGCCCGTGCCATGGGTGAATTCGGTGCTGTATCGGTAGTATCAGGTCACATTCGTGGCGAAACCAACACCCTGCCGCTACATGTAGAAATCCTTTATAACGAATATACCTTTAGTGCGGCGTTTGCGGTGTCATCGCTTCTGGCGTTACTGGCGATTGTGACCCTGATTTTGAAAACATGGGTAGAAGTGCGCCAGGAAAAACAAAACAAACGTAATGACGATTCAACAGTTTCTTAAGGAATGACATCATGAGTATTCAAGTTAAAAATATTGAAAAACACTTTGGTGCATTCCATGCACTTAAAAATATTTCGCTGGATTTTCCAGATGGTCAGCTGGTGGCATTACTCGGCCCATCTGGCTGCGGTAAGACCACTCTGCTGCGTATTATCGCAGGACTGGAATCGGCTGATGGCGGTCAGGTGATTCTTGAAGGCGAAGATGCGACCAATGTGCATGTACGTGAACGTGAAGTCGGTTTTGTATTCCAGCATTATGCGCTGTTCCGTCATATGACCGTATTTGACAACATTGCCTTTGGATTGCGTGTGCGCCCGCGCTCAACCCGACCATCGGAAGCGGAAATTAAAAAACGTGTCACCCGTCTGCTTGATCTGGTGCAATTGGGCTTTCTGGCTGACCGTTATCCTGCACAGCTCTCGGGCGGGCAACGTCAGCGTATTGCCCTGGCACGCGCCTTAGCGGTTGAACCTCGCGTATTATTGCTGGATGAACCTTTTGGCGCACTGGATGCCAAAGTGCGTAAAGAACTGCGTCGCTGGTTACGTACTTTGCATGATGAATTGCATATCACCTCGATTTTCGTGACCCATGACCAGGAAGAAGCTTTGGAAGTGGCCGATCAAATCGTGGTCATGAACAAAGGTAATGTTGAACAGATCGGTTCACCGCGTGAAGTTTACGAAAAACCGGCAACGCCATTTGTATTCGACTTCCTGGGCCAGGCCAACCGTTTCGAAGGTCAAAACCAGCAAGGCATTATCCAGATTGGGGATGACCGTCTGCAACTGCCGCAGGTGAAAGATGCTCCACAAGGTAATGTGATTGCCTTTGCCCGTCCAAATGAACTGCGTATTCATGCCACTCCGCAAGAAAATGCCATTCAGGCGACTTTCCTGCGTGAAATCTGGATTGCCGGCAAAGTCATTGCTGAGCTTCAAGACCGCCAAGGCAATTTAATTGAAATTGCGCTTAATTCGGATGAAGCGAAGTTGCATCAGTTCAAACCAAATCAAACAGTGTGGTTAAGTCCAACGGCATTGCATCTATTTGCCAATGACGTCGCTTAAAAACCAATAGATGGGGCAAAAACAGCCCCATCCTCTTTAGGGTATACAGAATTATGAATTTCCAACAATTAAGAATTATTCGGGAAACTGTTAGACAAAACTTTAATTTAACCGAAGCTTCGGCAGCACTTTATACCTCGCAATCTGGCGTAAGTAAGCACATTAAAGATTTAGAAGATGAACTGGGCGTACAGCTGTTTATCCGTAAAGGGAAACGTTTACTGGGACTGACCGAACCTGGCCAGTCTTTACTCGGGATTGTGGAACGCATGCTGGTAGATGCCGACAATATTAAACGTCTGGCAGATGACTTTAACCGCGTCGATGAAGGTACGCTGACCATTGCAACCACGCATACCCAAGCGCGTTATGTATTACCGCCGATTGTGAACCAGTTCAAAAAAGAATTCCCCAAAGTTCATTTGATTCTGCAACAGGCCAGCCCGGTTGAAATTACCGAAATGTTGCTGCAAGGTGAAGCGGATATTGGTATTGCCACCGAGTCTCTGACCACGGAAGAAAATCTGGCCAGCGTACCTTATTATAATTGGCAGCACAGTATTATTACTCCGCAAAACCATGCGCTTGCCAATAAAGCAGACATCACCCTGGAAGATTTGGCGCAATATCCGATTATTACCTACCATGGCGGTTTCACAGGTCGCTCTAAAATTGACAAGGCCTTTGAAGAGGCTGGCATTGACGTTGATATTGTGATGTCAGCACTGGATGCCGATGTCATCAAAACCTATGTCGAATTGAATATGGGGGTCGGTATTGTCAACAATGTCGCTTATGACGCTGAACGCGACTATCGCCTCAAACAGATTCAAACCGATATCTTCGGAGTAAATACCACCTGGATTGCGGTGCGCAAAGGCCATTTGCTGCGCGGTTATGGTTATGAGTTTATTTCACTCTGCTCGCCAGAAGCCGACATTAAGGCACTGAAAAAAGTGGCTTATCCCGAAGAATAAGCATTTCATGATTTTTTTAAAAAAGGGATATAAAAAATATCCCTTTTTTCATTCATTTTTCACGGCAAAGACTGATTCATAAAAATACTTTCAATTATTCAATTATTTAAATAAAAAAAATTCACACAAAACTTGCTCATTCCATACAAAATCACATACAGTAACCCTGTCCATAAAAAGAATTCTATTTCATGTGTGTATTCACACTTTATACAGACATTGACATAACGAAAAAAATTGAATGGGGATATCCATGAAAGCAGCGGCATTTGGCATCAGTATTTGCATTTTCATGCCTGGCGATCTCTATGCTTCGGCACTGGAAAGCTCTAGCCAATCCATCGCCTCTTTTTTACAGCCGCATCATTATGCCGAGCTCTCAACTGCTATTGTAGATGCCAATATTTCAGGCAAAACGCTTCGACCAGATGCAAATAATCCCTCCACATTTACTGAAATTTCTACCCCCAATTTTACGGATTCCTTTTATATTTCAAATGCGGCATTTAAATTACAATTACACCCTCACTGGTCTTTGGGGCTAATTTACGATCAGCCTTTTGCTACAGATATCGGCTACGCGCTAGAACCTGTCGTCACCAGTCCTGCCGATTTAGTCAATGCCGTACATTTCCAACTGGACACCCATAATTTAACCGCCCTTATCGGTTATCAGCCCAATCCATCCTGGAATTTTTATACGGGTTTAAGTTATCAAACCCTGGACATGGAGCTGAAAATTTCAGGACAATCGATGGGAATACTGGCTGATTATATGGCAACTACGGATCAAGACCCGGCTGTAGGCTGGTTAACAGGCATCAGTTATGAAATACCCGAATATGCGCTGAAGACTTCTCTCACCTATCGTTCCAGGATTCAGCATAAACCGCAATTTCATGAACAGACCTCATCTACACCTGAAATTTCCATCTTGAATTTAACGTCTACACAGCACATCAGCATCGACACACCGCAGTCCATAAACCTGGAGTTTCAATCCGGGATTACGCCACGGAATATCGTGTATAGCACGTTGCGTTGGGTAAATTGGAAAAAATTCAAAATGATATCCCCCCTGATGAGTTCAGCTGAGCCTGTACCAGTCAATTTGGTGGATTATCAGAAAAATCAGCTTTCCACCACCCTGGGAGTTGCCCATGTTTTCAATGAACAATGGACTACGGCTCTGGATATAGGATTCGATTCAGGTATTGGCAATCCAGCCTCCACCTTAAGCCCTTCGGATGATTACTACAGTTTTGGGGTTGGCGGTTTTTATCATATGCGCTCTAATTTATTTATTGCTGGGGGCATCAAATATTTTAGACTCAACAAAGCCAAAGTTGAACAAAATCAGGCAGGTTCAGGCAGTCTGTTTGGTGTGTTATCTTCGGTAAATCATAACAAGATTATTGCTTATGGCCTGAAGCTCGGTTACCGCTTTTAATTAAAATGGTTTCATTTTAAAAAATAAAAAACGGGCCGAAGCCCGTTTTTTAGATGCTAATATTTTATTACCAATGATAGCTTACACCTATTTTACCGACAGGAAGCCATTTGTGTTTGTCATCAGTCGCAATTTTGGCTTCGTCGGCTGCAATGTTGTCAACCAATGAGCCGCGTGTTGGGTTATCGGCCGCACCGCCACTAACTAACTGCAAGTTGACATCCGGGTTATCTGCATAGTAAGCGCCGACTTCACCAAACACGCCCCAGTTTTTATTAATCTTAGGCGCCCATCCAAAGCCTAAATAGGGAGCGATGTCATTTTTGTAGTCCATGTTACCTCTAATATGAGCGCCATCTGGACCTGCGACAAAGTCTGTATGGTTAATGGTAAAACCTTCTCCCGCATTTACACGGCGATCAAGTTCATACTCATTGTCTAAATAGGCTACACCAGCGGCCATATATAAACCTTGCACCCATCTATTTTCACTTGCGCCCCAAGGGCGAATTTCAGCATTTAAATAGGTATTTTTATTCTCCATATCAATGTCATAGTCTGAGCCATTGACCGAGATATCATCAGACCAAGAGATATCACCACCATTATAACCTAGCGCCAAACCTACATAGGGGTTTGCAGTCCACAGTAATGCACCACCATAACCGGTTGTACCTACTTCAGCACGAACGCCAGTTGGAATCAGCTGGTTACGTTCAAAGGCATAGCCGTCTTGTACTACTGCTTCATCAGCTGCCATGGCTGTTCCAGCAATAGAGGTCAAAACAGATACTGCTAAAAGCTTAGCTAAAGTTTTCATTGTAGATCTCCTCAAAAAAGTTTCTATTTCATCATTAGTGCTTTTCTATCTAATAGTTAAAACTATAAAATATTAATTGCTTAACTTTTATTCGAAATTTGCTTAGTTTTTGTTATTTTTTGATACATTTTCTATTTGTTTTTGATTATTAACCTATTTTTTGTTTACTTAATCTCAATCGTCAATTTTTGTCCGATTTTGCTCCTCTTTCATAAGAAATTCCGATCCAAAGCCACTTTTTCATCTATTTCTGTCTCAATATAGTGTAAAATCTTGAAAAATTTTTTCTGGAAGGAAGATCATGTCTCAGCTTTCAACAATCATTGAACAGGCTTTTGAAGACCGTGCGAATTTCACAGCAGCAGATTGCCCTGCTGAAATCCGTCAAGCAGTTGAGGAAGTCATTGCTGGCCTGGACAATGGTACTTTACGTGTTGCTGAAAAAATCGAGGGTGAATGGGTTGTTCATCAATGGATTAAGAAAGCGGTATTGTTATCATTTAAATTAAACGACAACAAACCAATGGAAGCTTGTGATCTTCGTTTCTATGACAAAGTTGATACTAAATTTGGCGATTGGACTGAAGAACAGTTTAAAGCTGCAGGTGTACGTGTAGTACCTCCTGCTGTAGCCCGTAAAGGTTCATTCCAGGCGAAAAATGTGGTCTTGATGCCTTCTTATGTGAACATTGGTGCTTATGTGGATGAAGGTACCATGGTTGATACATGGGCAACTGTGGGTTCATGTGCGCAAATTGGTAAAAACGTTCACTTGTCTGGTGGTGTAGGCATTGGTGGCGTGCTTGAACCGCTTCAAGCGAACCCAACCATTATTGAAGACAACTGCTTCATCGGTGCTCGTTCTGAAATTGTTGAAGGCGTGATTGTTGAAGAAGGTTCTGTCATTTCAATGGGCGTATTCATTGGTCAATCTACCAAGATTTATGACCGTGAAACTGGCGAGATCCATTACGGCCGCGTTCCTGCAGGTTCGGTGGTTGTTTCTGGTAGCCTTCCATCTAAATGCGGTAAATACAGCCTGTACGCAGCTGTGATCGTGAAAAAAGTAGATGCGAAAACCCGTGCAAAAACTAGCTTGAACGATTTATTGCGCGAAGACTAAGATGTAGTCTGCTGCGGAACATTGATTGTTCCCCGGAGCTTCAACCGCTCCTCGTCTCTACGGTTAGCAATAGCCGTAGGGATTTTTATTTTTATACTGTGTTATTTATCCTGAGCTGGATTATGTTGTTATGAGTACTCTTCGATCTTCCGCTATTCCTGTTACCGATCCGTCTGCGGGGTTACGTATTACGGAGATTTTCTATTCATTACAAGGTGAAGCCAATGCTGCAGGATTGCCGACCGTATTTATCCGTTTAACCGGTTGCCCTTTACGTTGTACTTATTGCGATACCACTTATTCTTTTGAAGGTGGCGAACGCCAATCCCTGGATGACATTATTCAGACCGCACTGGATTTTAAAACACCCTATATTTGTGTGACCGGTGGTGAACCACTGGCACAGCCGAATGCCCTGCCTTTAATGCAGCGTTTAGCTGACCTGGGCTGTGAAGTGTCTTTAGAGACCAGTGGTGCACTCGATGTATCTAAAGTCGATCCGCGAGTTTCCAAAGTACTGGATTTTAAAACGCCAACTTCTGGAGAAGTTGCACGAAATTTGCTTAGCAATCTCGATCATTTAACCCCGCATGATCAAATCAAGTTTGTGATTTGTAACCGTGAAGACTATGAATGGTCAAAACAGCAGGTTGAACAATTCAAACTTGCCGATAAAGTCAGTACCGTGTGGTTCTCGCCTGCTTTTGCGGTAGAAAAAGGTGCGGTGAAATTACCCCAACTGGCACGTGATTTGGCTCAATGGATTTTAGATGATCATCTCCCGGTCCGTTTCCAGCTGCAATTACATAAATTGCTCTGGAATGATGAAACTGGTCGTTAATCCATTGTTATTTTGACTTATTTTTTGGAGATTTGAATATGCGCCCTCGTGCCATAGTTTTATTATCTGGCGGCTTAGACTCAACGACTTGTTTGGCTTGGGCGCAAGCACGTTATGAATGTATTGCTTTAAGTTTCATGTATGGTCAGCGTTCAACCACTGAACTGGATGCCGCTCGAGCATTAACCCAGCGTGCTGGTGTAGAACACCGGGTGATTAATATCGATTTAGGTAACCTGGGCGGTTCCGCATTAACAGACCATAACATTGACGTACCAGAACATGAACAAGAAGGTATTCCTGTAACTTATGTTCCAGCACGTAACACAATATTTCTGTCGTATGCGCTCGCAGCGGCGGAAGTTTTTGGTGCAGAAGCCATTGTAATTGGCATCAATGCCGTTGATTATTCAGGTTATCCGGACTGTCGCCCTGAATTTATTGAAGCTTTTGCCAACATGGCGCGCCTGGCAACCAAGGTTGGTGTAGAAGGAAAACCTCTTAAATTTGAAACACCTTTGTTACATTTATCCAAAGCAAATATCATTCGCTTAGGTATAGAACATGGCGTAGACTATAGTCAAACGGTGTCTTGCTACCAAGCAGACGACCAAGGACGTGCTTGTGGTAAATGCGATAGTTGCCGCTTACGTAAACAGGGTTTTGCTGATGCGGGTATCGCCGATCCGACACGTTATATACCGTCATAACAGGGTACAGTACATGAAAAATTTGAAGTCAAACATTATTCTTTCTACATTGGTTTCTGCAGTCGCATTGATGGCGACTGCTGCAAATGCAGCCGAAACAAACAAGCTTCAGGAAGCTTATAAAAGCACCAATGTAAAATCTGCTTTAATTAATGTTTGTAAGGAAGAAACTGCAAAAGGCAAAAAACTTACTTCTGCTGAAGTAAGCAAATACTGTACGTGTGCAGTGGAAGCGGATGGCCGTTTAACAAATGCACAAAAATGGGAAATCCAAAGTACCATTAACCAGAAGAAAAGTCCTGCGACTTTAGCTTTTGTGCAAAAACAAAATAAAGATTTACAAGCGTGTTTTGGTCCACAATTGACAGGCAAACTCAAAAGCTTGACTGAAGAAGCCATGAAATCTGCTCAACAAAAGAAATAATCGCTTTAGGTTGAAGAAAAGCCTGCATCGTTGCAGGCTTTTTTATGGGTAAAATTACCTTCCCGAGTTCAGCATAAACCTCGTTAAATTCGCTATCATGGCAGCATAAATTTACCATTCATATGACAATTTAACTTTATAAGGATGAACGCATGTCTGCTATTACGCTGCCTAATCAAGCCTTCCCGACCACAACCGGTGAAATTAACCTGACTGAAATTCCTACAGAATGGCTGATTGTGTATTTTTATCCTAAAGATTCTACTCCGGGCTGTACTACACAGGCGATCGGTTTCTCGTGTTTAAAAGATCAATTTGATGCCTTAAATAGCACCATTTTGGGTATTTCACGTGATTCGGTAAAAGCGCATCAGAACTTTACCGAAAAGCAGAAGCTGAGCATTAACCTGATCAGTGACAAAGAAGAAGTACTGTGCAATCTTTTCGACGTGATTAAAGAAAAGAACATGTATGGCAAACAGGTGATGGGCATTGAGCGCTCCACCTTTATTTTCCATAACGGCAAACTGGTCAAAGAATATCGCAAGGTCAAGGCTGCAGGACATGCCGAACAGGTCCTTGAAGATTTAAAAACCCTGCAAGCAGCCTAATTTCTTTTGATAAAAAGGCATGATTTAAACCAGAAATAGGATGACTCATGCCTTTTTCTTTTGGCCTGCTCTTTTACATTTTCCTTAGTTCAATAAAGAAATGGCAATGGACCACATCACACCGCCAATCACTATATCCAATATTTTCCAGGCTTTGGGACGTTGAAAAATCGGTTGCAAATAACGTGCTGCATAGCCCAAGCTAAAAAAGAACAGGAATGATGCACTGATTGCTCCCAAGGCAAAATACAGTTGCGTGTCTGGATATTGGGTCGAGATCGAGCCCAATAACACCACCGTATCCAGGTACACATGCGGATTCAGCCAGGTCAAGCCTAAACAGATGAACAAGACCTTGCCCAAAGAAGGGACTTCGGTTGAACTGATTTCTAAATGCTGCTCGTCTTTCCAGGCCTGATAAAAATGCTGGGCACCATAGAGCAATAAGAAAGTTGCACCCAAATACCTGGCAATATTCAGCCAATGCGGATGTAACGTGACCAGCTCTGAAAAGCCCAGCACTCCGGATGAAATCAATATCGCATCAGACAAGGCACAACACAGGCAAATGGCAAAGACGTGTTGCTGCTTTAAACCCTGTTTCAGCACAAACGCATTTTGTGCGCCAATCGGTACAATCAGACTTAAAGCCATGGCAAAACCATGTAAAGCACTATTTAACATAGGTATTAAAACGTTAAGGTCATTCAAAAAACATGTTTTGAATTATCCCAGTTCAAACCACAAATTAAGTATAATTAAGAAAATATCAATTCAACTCAGTTTTTCTTAGGTTGTGCTGTATGCTTTCAAGTAAGTTCTGTGAAGCTTTTCTTGCCGTGGCTGAATCCGGCAGTTTTGATGCGGCTGCGCAGCGCCTGTGTATTACGGCATCTGCAGTCACCTTGAGGGTGCAGGCTTTGGAAAAAGATTTGGGACAGATTTTATTGCTGCGCGAACGCCCCTGTCGGGTCACTCAAGCTGGCCAACAGCTGTTAGAGCATTTACAGCATCAACGCCTACGTGAACAGAATCTGTTACAACAATTCATGGGTCAATCCAGCCAGCATGAGTTTCATCAATTCAGTATTGCCACCAACGCTGATTCTTTATCGACCTGGCTGCTCAAGGTCCTGCAAAGCACATTAATCGAGCATAACATTGCCCTGAAACTGTCTCTGGATGACCAGACCCAAACCCATCAGCTGCTTGAAACCGGTTTGGTCAATGCCTGCATCTCCACAGAATCCTCTGCCATGACGGGCTGTGAAGTGCATTATCTGGGGCAGATGACTTATCGTATGGTCGCCACACCTTCCTTTGTAGAAAGGTGGTTTAAAGATGGCATTCACCGCGATGCCTTAAGACATGCACCAGCCATTATTTTTAATGGTAAAGATCTGATGCATCATCAGGTAATCCTGAACTTGTTTGGATTAAATCAGCAAAGTTATCCGCATTTTTTTATTCCCTCCTCCACTGCATTTGTGGAAGCAGTGCATTTGGGTTTAGGCTTTGGTTTGGTGCCGGAATATCAGATTGGTGATGATCTGCAAAGTGGGAAACTGATTGAAATTATGCCAAATGCCAAAACCGAAATGAAACTGTATTGGCATCACTGGAAGCAGCAATCTGCACTGCTGCAACAATTGACAATTGATTTGCTGGAAAAGGCTCAACATCAGATGAATGAATAAAGACGCTGACAAAGCTGGTTTCAGATGGATATGTCGTTTTTATTTCATGTGCCATTGTCCAGATACTTCAATATTGACTTTTTCCCCGATCCCGCCGAAGGCTTTTTTCATGCCAAAATCACTACGTTTCACCACAGTTTTGGATTCCACATCCAAGCGTTGTGGATTGGCTGGATTGGGTTGCAAGGAAGTGTCCAGAATCACCGGCCGGGTGATACCGCGCAAGGTCAGATCCCCTTTAATCTTGTATTGATGATTTCCCAAAGCAATAAATTCACGACTGTTAAAAGTCGCGGTGGGGTATTTCTCTGCATAAAATAAATCTTCACCCATCATCATATTTTTCAGTGAAGGTTTGCTCAAACTTAGGCTATTTACTTGCATGACAAACTGTGCCGAGGCATTCTGAGGTGCTGCCGGATCAAAGCTCATACTGGACTGAACCTGACCAAACTTGGCTTTTACGGTTGAAAAGCCCATCGACTTCACTTCAAAGCCCACATAGGTTTGAGGAGTTAGTGTCCATTCCTGTGCATTGACCTGTGTGACAATACCCAGAGGGATTAGCCCGAGAATCAGGATACGTTGCAATGTGGTTGGAATATTCATCTTATCCACTCCTGGGTCGCTGCAATTACTTGCCTCGACCTAGTAGCTTACTGAAGATTATTCCAGATTGGTTTTATCTTGGGTCAGGTATTTGTGCTGCAATTGTTGGTAAGTCGAAGTTTTTTGAAATTTGTGTAAAAACTCGCTGGTGCCCAGCGGAAAAGCGGATTCGATAATTTCACCACGGTAATACGCTTCACGTAGCGGGGTTGCTGAAATGGCCCCCACCAGGCTTTCCAGTTCCACCATCTCCCATTCCGGGAACAGCTTCAGATAATAAGAAGATTCATCTTTAAAATGACCGATCAAGCCGATTTTGGCTTCTGGTTCAGCAACTTCCGTCACCAGAGATTTAACCAGTTGTTGCCATTTCTGATCGTCATAGACATCAATGACATGCACAAACTTGATCCGCTGCTGGTCCGCTTCTGAAAAATTGGACAAGATCATCTGTTCACGTTCCGCAGCACTAAACGGATTTTTAATATTACGTTCATTTTGTGCTGAACCTAAGGCCAAAATCACCTGTTGGCTGTGTTGCAAGGCTATCTTAATCGTTTGCATATGTGCCAGATGAAAAGGCTGGAAGCGACCAATGAAAACCAGATAATCAAATGTATAGTTCATAACAGATCAAGTTTTTTATGACTCGTGAGTTGTGCCGCTAAAATAAATATGCGACATAATAAACGCCATAAAATCAAATTAAGTTTTAAAGCAAGGATAGTACGATGACACTGAGCTGTATTCAACAACCACATCAACATTTAAATGCGAATTTAGACAATGGCGTACTGACCTTAGCCATTCATCGTCCTGAAGCTAAAAATGCGTTATATGGCGAGCTGTATTTAAAAATTGCCCAAGCCCTGGATGAAGCCGATCAGGATAAAGACGTTCGCGTGGTGATTTTGCGTGGTGAGAATGCCGATTTCAGTGCCGGCAATGACATGCAGGATTTCATGAAGTTCATTCAGACACCACTGGCAGGCAAAGCCGGTGATGCGCCTCCATTCGTGGTTTTAAAATCTGCTGCGAAATTTTCCAAGCCCTTGATTGCCGCTGTCCGTGGTGTTGCGATTGGCATTGGAGTAACGATTTTACTGCATGCCGACCTGGTTTATAGCGATTCTACTGCCCTGTTCCAGATTCCATTTGTCAGCCTTGGACTTTCTCCGGAAGGCGCTTCGAGCAAATTGCTGATTCAGCAAGCGGGATATCATAAAGCTGCCGAGCTGCTGTTTACTGCACAAAAATTCAACAGTGAAAAAGCCTTAAGTGCCGGCATTGTGAATAGCATTGAAGATGATGTGTATACAACTGCACTGAAACAGGCCCAGACTTTAGCAGCGCTGCCGCTCGCTTCAATCAAGCAAACCAAAGCCTTAATGAAACATAATCTGCAGGAAATTATTGATTGTATTGATGATGAAGCCGAGATCTTTATGAAGCGCGTCTCTTCACCGGAAATGGCTGAAGCGGTTGCTGCATTTATGCAAAAGCGTAAACCGGATTTCGCTCAATTTAATTAATTGAAAGATACATAAAAAACCACTGAGTAATTTACCCTTGCTTGGTGGTTTTTTCATTTCTACCCCAACATCAAGTAAAAATTGTTAAGGAACGCACCATGACCAGCCAAGCCAAGACTGAAAAGAAACGTTACTTTGAGCCAGCCCCGACAGATATTGATGTCGAAAACTTTAAAAAAGTCGTGCAAAGCCGTCGTTCAGTACGTAAATTTACGAAAAAACCCATTCCTGCGGAAGTGCTGGATGATTGTTTAGATCTTGCCTTGCTTGCACCAAACTCATCCAATTTACAGCCCTGGACTTTTTATGTGGTGCAGAACCCTTCCAAAAAGAAACAGCTGGTCAAAGCCTGTTTAAGCCAACTTGCAGCAAAAACAGCTTCGGAATTAATTGTTTGTGTAGCACGTACCGATCGTATTGATGAAATGGCAAAGATGAATATTTCTGAGTTTCCATTTCCTGAAGCGCCTGCTGCTGTGCAGAAGTATTACAAGTTTATTCCGTATAATTATAAAACGGGTTATTTTAATGCTCTGGGTAACTTTAAGAAAGTTGCTTTCAAAATTGCACGTACACTGGATAAGCAATTGCCAGTAACTGCTTTTAACCCGGCAGATGCAAAACTTTGGGCAAGCAAAACTACAGCGTTGGCTTGTGAAAACCTGGTTTTAGCTTTGCGTGCCTATGGTTTTGACAGTTGCATGATGGAAGGTTTTGATGAACCGATGGTCAATAAAATTTTGAATCTGAATGACCAGCAATATCCGGTCATGGTCATTGCTGCCGGTGAACGTGCAGCGGATGGCGTGTTCTTCCCGCAATACCGTTTTGAGCGTGAGCTGTTTGTTCAGAAGGTTTGATTTGAATAATCTATTGGCACAGCCTCATATGCTGTCATAACTCAGTTTAAATTTGCATAGGCATTTACGTTACTTTGAAAGATCAAAGTAACCAAAATCTTTGCTAGCCAGAAGGTTCATCCCTGAACCTCTGGCGAGCGGGTGAAATCCATGTCACCCTTTCACCAATCAAATATCATCAATAATTTATATCCACAATCTGAATAAACTCAAAAGCTGGCTCTTCATACGGATGGCTGGCCTTGAGTGCTTTTGCCACATTGGATGCTTGATCTTCCGGCACAATGGTTTCTACCCGCCATTCTTCTACTTGTTCAAGTTCCCCAACTTCACCTATAAAAGGATCAGCGCCTTTTAAAGGCTTAAACTGTCCTGTACCTAATACCTGCCAGGCACAGTGTTCATAATTGCCAATGCCACCTGCCCCCGCTTCAAAGACCGCAATTTTAGTTGATTCAAGATGAGATTCAGGAACGTAATAAATCAGTTTAAGCATGCGATTAACAAACAGAATGAAGACAGGAATATTTTAGCGCTTAAACCTGAATTAATCTTTATGAGATTTTATTTAGACCTTAGCAAAGCTTCAAAATCAAAACCATTTTAAATACAACTGCCTATTACTTTTCTTGACATTTCTATGACAGTTCAATCTTTTACATCGTTCAAAAAACGATCTATGTTTAGTTCTAACACTTTGAATTAAATTTTGTTCTTTTCATCTCGGTCATGACAACAATATTTTTCATTACACCCCTAGTCTTTTAATAAAACAGTCCAAGGCAATGTTTAGGTATCGCACATCCCATTTACTGTTTCTCTGACTTTGTACTGGTGTAAGCAACTGGAGAAAAATCATGCTATTCATCATCAGTCTGCTTATTCAATTTTTTACAGTATGGGCCATCTTCTTTTTTGGATTAAGCCGTAATGCCGGCGCTATTACAACGATTATTGTGGCTGTCATCACTGCATTTATTAGCCCCTGGTCGCTGATTTTTGGTATTCCGCTCATCCTCATCAGTTTAATTGTGATGATTGATTCATTACGAATGGCATTGATGACCAAGCCTGCGTATAAAGCGCTGGCAAATGCCATGCCGACAATGAGTACCACTGAGCGCGAAGCTTTGGATGCCGGTACCAGCTGGTGGGAAAAAGACCTGTTTATGGGCGCACCGGACTGGTCTAAATTCGAAAGTTATCCCTATCCCACCCTTTCAGAAGAAGAACAGTCTTTTTTAGATCATGAAGTAGAGCACTTATGCACCATGCTGAATGACTGGGATATCCATCATCATTACAAACATTTAAGCCCAGAAGTATGGAGCTACATTCGTGAAAATGGTTTCTTGGGACTGATTATTCCCAAAGAATATGGTGGCCGTGACTTTAGTTCATTTGCGCAAAGCCGGATTATGAGCAAAATTGCCTCTCGCTCATTGACCGCTGCCGTGAGTTGTATGGTACCCAACTCTTTGGGACCAGGTGAACTGTTACTGCACTACGGCACTGAAGAACAAAAGAACCGTTACTTACCGGGTTTAGCCAAGGGCGAAGAAATCCCCTGTTTTGGCCTCACCAGTCCTGAAGCAGGTTCCGATGCCGGTGCCATTCCAGATACTGGCGTGGTCTGTTATGGCGAGTTTGATGGCCGGCAAGTGCTTGGCCTACGCATGAATTTTTCCAAACGCTGGATTACCCTTGCCCCGATTGCGACCGTGATTGGTCTGGCTTTTAAGCTATATGATCCGGATGGATTATTAGGCGATAAAAACAAGATGGACTATGGCATTACCTGTGCCCTGATTCCTGCCAGCCATGAAGGGGTGAAAGTCGGTGCACGGCACAATCCGGGATCTCCATTTATGAACGGAACAGTAGATGGCAAGGATGTGTTTATTCCACTGGACTGGATTATTGGCGGTGCTGAAAATATTGGGAAAGGCTGGCGCATGCTGATGGAATGTCTGGCAGTCGGTCGTGGTATTTCCCTGCCTGCCTTATCCACTGCGGCCAGTGAAATGACCTATCTAAACGTAGGCGCTTTTGCCAAAATCCGTCAGCAATTCAAGATTTCCGTGGGTAAATTTGAAGGGGTACAGGAAGCCACCAGTGATATTGCCAGTGATACCTATATGCTGGAAGCTTTCCGTTATCTGGTGACTTGTGGGCTGAATCAAGGCGGTAAACCTGCGGTGATGACAGCCATGGCCAAATACTATGCCACCGAAGCCATGCGCCGCGTGGTCAATCATGGGATGGATGTGGTCGGCGGTCGTGCCGTTCAGCTCGGTCCACGTAATTTTCTGGCGCTGTATTATCTGGCTATTCCAGTTTCCATCACCGTTGAAGGTGCCAATATTCTCAGTCGTTCACTGATGATCTTTGGTCAGGGTTCGATGCGCTGCCATCCCTATCTGTTTGAGGAATTGCAACTTCTGCAAGCCAAGGATAAGGACACAGCTCTAAAAAGCTTTAACGATATGCTGTTCAAGCACCTAGGCTATACCTTTAACCGTACCGCACGCGCATTTGCCTATGGCTATATCGGTGGCTCGTCAGATGCACCCAAAAATGTAGATGAATTTACCCGTCCTTATTACAAGATTGTTAACCGTTTAAGTGCCGATTTTTCAGTGACTGCCGATATGTGTCTGGGGCTGCTTGCCGGTGATATTAAACGTAAAGAAATGCTTTCGGGTCGCCTGGCAGATATTCATGCCAATCTGTTTATCAGTACCGCGATTCTTAAATATTATGAACACGGCCAGAAAACTGAAACTGAAAAAGTCCATGCCAAACTGGCTTTGCAAAAATCTCTTTACAACGCCCAGGAAGCTTTCTATGGCCTGTTTGAAAACTTCCCGGTAGGTATGGCAGCACGCCTGATCAAATTTATCTGTTTCCCGTTGGGCCGACCTTTGAAAAAACCAAGTGACAGCTTAAAACGTGAGTTAGGCGATATCATGATGCAGGAAAATGTCTTCCGTCGTGAACTGAAAAAACATGTGTTTTACACCACTGCGGAAAATGATGTGACTGGTCGTATGGAATCCACCTTTAACATGCTCTTAGAAATAGAACCTCTTTGGGATAAATTTAAAAAGGCTGAATCTAAAGGTAAATTTAGAGGCTTAACTTTTGATGAACGTCTTGCAGATGCGGTAGAAATCGGTTTTATCATTGAAGATGAAGCATCGAAACTTGCTGTTTATAATGCCAAGCGCTACGACAGTATGCTGACCGATGTTTTTGATTCTGAACTGGATCAGACACTGGAACTGGAAAATCCTTATAATGATGAGGAAGAATCCGCCCCTATGCCTGATCCAAAGCAGCAGGAACCGTTAGTACCATAAAAATTTCAGGAATAAAAACGGCTGATTGAGGCCGTTTTTTATAGTCTAATGCTGTCAAAAAGATAATTTTAAGAACAATTTATAATTCATAAGCTCTTTTATTAAATTTAACTTTAAATATAAAAAATTGGGTAAACCTCACTTTCTTGAACTTCAAAACGGCAGTTAAGCAAAATGAAAAAGCCACCTCACGGTGTAATGCTGATCAGTTAAGGAGTTTAGAAATAAACTCCTTAATTTTTAGTAATTCATGGCGGAGTCTTATCGTTTTAAATCAAATATTTGCAGTTAATTTGTTACTTTGGTTTCGCCCAAAGTAACCAAAGGCATTTGTCATCCGCAAAACTCGTCAACCACCATCAACTAGCAAATTTGTCGCAGAAACAATCATTTTTTAATGTAGTCCGGCCTCAAACAGTTGCGGATGACTTTTCCATATATCAACTACAATCATGAATTTAAAAAGAAAATGCCAGTCAGTTTCTTAACTGACTGGCATTAACCTCACGGTGGCTTTTTCAATCTAAAAATTAAGAACTTTAGGCAGCAAATAATTACCGATCAAGAACAACATTTGTAGCCCAACGACTGCCATAAAAAACATCCAGCCTTTCTTACGTAAAGTCGCTTTATCAATATTTGTATAGATTACAGTTTTTGGCATTGTGTCACCTCGCTTAGAGATTCAATCCTGAACTTGTATTTAGTGAACCATCTTTCTTCCATATTGCATCGAGATTGGGCATAAAACACAAAAATACCCTTTCACACCAATATAAAAGCAAAATCCAAACCAAGTCCAGCGGGAGAAATAAAATTAAAAAATAAAACTTACAAAACAAAAAGCCACCCTAAAGGTGGCGCTACTAACGGTGCTATTTTAAATTATTTTCCCATTTGGTCAAATATTTTCATCAATACACTTATTTAAATTAATAAAAAAGGGCTGCATTAGCAACCCTTTTTTATTTTAGAAATGATTAACCAATGAACTTACGGGCATTGCGGAACATGCGTAACCATGCACCATCTTCAGTCCATTCCTCAGGTTTCCAGGAATGCTGAACAGCACGGAAGTTACGTTCAGGGTGCGGCATCATAATCGTTGCACGACCGTCTTGTGATGTTACACCGGTAATTGCTTCTGGTGAACCGTTCGGGTTCAATGGATATTGCTGTGTAGCATTACCCAGACTGTCTACATAACGCAGGCTGACCTGATTGCCTGCATTTAACGCAGCAATCTTGTCTTCAGTTGCAACCACACGACCTTCACCATGTGCTACCGCGATTGGAAGAATCGAACCTTCCATACCATCTAGCAGAATAGAGTGAGATTTTTCAACACGTACGTTGACTGCACGCGCTTCAAACACTTCTGAAGTGTTGCGGTGGAAACGAGGCCAGTTTTCTGCACCCGGAATCAGTGGAGCCAATTGCGACAACATTTGACAACCGTTACAGATACCCAAAGAGAAGGTTTCTTGACGATGGAAGAATTTCTCGAACTGGTCACGCAGTTTAGGGTTAAACAAGACGGATTTCGCCCAGCCACCGCCTGCGCCCATTACGTCACCGTAAGAGAAACCGCCACAAGCCACAATACCTTCAAAGTCATCCAGGCTGATACGGCCAGCAAGCAAGTCGCTCATGTGCACGTCAACAGTGTTGAAGCCCACTTTGTCGAATGCCGCAGCCATTTCAACATGACCGTTTACGCCCTGTTCACGCAAAATCACCATGTTTGGACGACGTGAATTAATAAACGGCGCTTCTACAGGTTCATTCAGGTCAAATGTCGGCTGAGCAATAATACCTTTGTGGTTCTTGTCAGTGATTAAAGCAAACTCTGAATCCGCAGTTTCAACGTTGTCACGTAGACGCTGGATTTGATGTGATACTTCAGTCCAGGCCACTTGCAAGTCAGCACGTTCAAGCACCAGACCATTTACAGTTAATTGATCAGTGTTATTGACTGTACCTACTACAGAAATTGCATCTTTTAAGCTAGATGCTGCAACTTCTGCTTGAAGTTCTGCCCAATCAGATTTGCTGATTTGAAGAACTGCACCAATTTCTTCGGCAAATAAAGCCTCAGTCGATTGATCTTCAAGCGCTACACCCAGACGTGAAGCAAACATCATTTCTGCAACAGTGGCCAGTAAACCGCCATCACCGATGTCATGATAAGCCTTGATCAAGCCACGGTTGTTCCAGTCCTGAACCAATGCAAAGAATGCCTTGAAGTCTTCGAAGCTGTCTACATCAGGCGTTACCGAACCAATCGCTTTATACACCTGAGCCAGAATCGAACCGCCCAAACGGAACTGACCTTTAGACAAGTCGATACGTACCAGTACTGAATCTTCATTTTTCAGTTCAGGCGTCAAGGTTTTGCGTACATCGGTTACCGGTGCAAATGCGGTAATCACGCCAGACATTGGAGATGTTACAGACTTGTCTTCGCCTTCGTCGTTCCAGGTGGTACGCATAGACAACGAGTCTTTACCAACAGGAATCGCGATACCCAGCGCAGGACACATTTCCATACCGATGGCTTTCACACCTTCGAATAGAGCCTGGTCTTCACCCGGTTGACCTGCAGCCGCCATCCAGTTCGCAGACAGTTTAATGTCGCTAATCTGGTCAATTTTTGCAGACATGATGTTCGAGATTGACTCAGCCACAGCCAAACGTGCAGAAGCTGCTGGATTTAACAATGCTACTGGCGGACGTTCACCCATCGCCATCGCTTCACCAGTGTAACCCACAAGGCTGGTGGTAGTGACCGCAGCATCCGCTACAGGAACCTGCCAAGGACCGACCATCTGGTCACGCGCAACCATACCGGTAATTGAACGGTCACCGATCGTGATCAGGAACGATTTAGAAGCAACGGTCGGATTTTTCAGAACGCGGAAAATCGCATCTTTCAGGTCAGTGACTTTAGATGCATCAAAGTCGTCGCCTTTGCGTTCAATCGTTTCATATGAACGGCTCATGCGCGGTGTACCGCCAAGCATCACCTGCATTGGCATATCCACGGCTTTGTTTTCAAACAATGGATCTTCAACTGTTAAGTGACGTGCTTCAGTCGCTTCACCCAACACCGCAAACGGACAACGTTCACGTGCACAAAGAGATTCAAACAGGCTTAAAGAACTTGGACGAATTGCCAGGACATAACGTTCTTGCGCTTCGTTTGACCAGATTTCCATTGGAGACATGCCTGGCTCAAGTGATGGAATCTTACGCAGGTCAAGCACCGCACCCAACTCATGATCATTCACAAGCTCAGGCATGGCATTGGAGATACCGCCCGCACCCACGTCATGTACAGATACGATCGGGTTGAAATCTTCCATGCGCCAGCAGGCATCAATCACTTCCTGACAACGGCGTTCCATTTCCGGATTTTCACGTTGTACCGAAGCGAAATCGAGGTTTTCACCCAATTTACCGCTGTCTACTGAAGATGCTGCACCACCCCCTAGGCCGATCAGCATTGCAGGACCGCCAAGTACGATCAATAGATCGCCCGGTTGGATTGCATCTTTTTCAACATGGTCAGGACGGATGTTACCGTAACCACCAGCGATCATGATTGGCTTATGGAAACCTTTCACGTCACCATTGACGTTTTGTTCAAATGTACGGAAGTAACCATTTAAGGCAGGACGACCAAATTCGTTGTTAAACGCAGCACCACCCAATGGCCCTTCAATCATGATTTGAAGTGGAGATGCCATACGTGATGGCTTGCCGTAGTTTTCTTCCCAAGGCTGTTCAAAGCCTGGAATGTTCAGGTTAGATACCGTGAAACCGGTTAAGCCAGCTTTTGGTTTACCACCACGGCCAGTTGCGCCTTCATCACGAATTTCACCGCCTGAACCGGTCGCAGCACCGGCAAATGGTGCAATCGCGGTTGGATGGTTGTGGGTTTCCACTTTCATCAAAATGTGAGCAGCCTGGCTCTTGTATTTATAAACGTGATGACCTGTTTCATTGTCTTTTTTAGGATAGAAACGCTGCGTGTCAAAGCCCACGATCACAGAAGCGTTGTCTTTATAAGCCGACAATACGTCTGTTGGAGATTCTTTATAGGTGTTTTTGATCATCTGGAACAATGACAATGGCTGCTTTTCACCATCAATGGTCCATTCAGAACCGAAGATTTTATGACGGCAGTGCTCAGAGTTGGCTTGAGCAAACATCATCAGTTCGATGTCGTGCGGATTACGACCCAGCTTGTTAAACGCTGCGGTTAAATAATCAATTTCTTCATCTGACAAGGCAAAACCAAATTCAGAGTTGGCTTTAACCAATGCATCTTTGCCTTGACCTAAAATATCAATGCTATTTAAAGGTTTTGGTGCAGTTTCGACAAACAAAGCCGCAGCGTCATCAATATGATTGAACACGCTTTCAGTCATACGGTCATGTAAAACCTGTTTAACTTCATTAGATACTTCAGAGATACCTTTTAAAGTAAACAAAACACCGCGTTCTAGGCGGTGTATCGGAGTATTACAGTTGGCAAAAATATCAGTCGCTTTAGAAGACCACGGAGAAATCGTGCCTAAACGTGGCGTTACAAGAATCTGAATTTCATCACTTGCTGCCTGACGAACTTCAAAAGAAGCACCATCATTTAATAATTGTAATGCAGATTGATGCTGCTGTTCGTTGAGCGCTTGATCAAACAGATAAATCCATTGACTTTCAATTGATTGAACAGAACTCATTGACGCAAGACGGTTTAAGAGTTGAGTTTTCTTAAAAGAAGAGTGTGCTGGTGCACCGGCCACGATAAACATGCTGATTTTGGCTCCACGGGCAGGTCTATTTGACCCTACCGCCAATGTGACTTAGAGAGAGCGCATATTCTACTGTGTATTGGCAAAATCAGCTAGATAGAAATTCACGAATGTGGCATCTATTCACTCAAGAACAGGGAAGAATATTTTATTTTTCAGATAAAAATTTTAAAACTCATGAAGATTTAATCGATGAATATCTTGTTTCTAAATATTATCGCAACAACTTGAGTTTATTCCGAATCCTGTATGGACCATTGATTTTAAGGCATGGTATTCGAATCTTATTTTTTATCTCAACAAATACCCTGCTGTCGACTCCTTCATATAACTTGTCATGAATCCATCTATAGACTGTTTTATTAGAAAGACAAATCATGTCGCCCTGCTCTAGTCGGTGAGACTTTTTTTTGGCATGATGAATTCAGGTCTTCACTGAATAATGATAAATGGAACAAATGCGTTGGTTGGAACTGCTTTCGACAGTTCGTATTGGTAGCAAAAAACAAAGTTCAGAACAGGCACGTAGCCCTTTTCACAAAGATTATGACCGCATTATCTTTTCACAAAGTTTTCGCCAGTTAAACCGTAAAACCCAGGTGCATCCGTTAACTCAGCACGATGGCATTCACACCCGTTTGACCCATTCACTGGAAGTGTCGTGTATTGGCCGTTCACTGGGCATGCTGGCAGCGGAAAAAATTAAAGATCAACTCCCTGTGTGGATTTCCCCTGCCGATGTCGGTGCCATTATTCAGGCCGCCTGCCTCGCGCATGATATTGGCAATCCCCCTTTTGGGCATGCCGGTGAATACGCCATTCGTGAATGGTTTGATGATGTATCTCATGGCAATTTTCTGGAAAAATTGACACCGGAAGAACAGGCCGATGTACGCCAGTTTGAAGGCAATGCCCAAGGCTTACGTTTATTAACAAAAATTGATTACCATCCGAATGACGGTGGTATGCGCCTGACTTTTGCCACATTAGGGGCTTATCTCAAATATCCGTGGCTGTCTAAAACCATTGCCTCGCAAGGGGATCGCCCGGCCAGTCAGCGAGCAAAATTTGGCTGTTACCAGTCTGAAAGAGAGATCTTGAAACAAATTGCTGAACAGCTCGGTTTAATTCAGCTCGGTGAATATCATTATTGCCGACATCCGCTAACCTATTTACTGGAAGCCGCCGATGACATCTGTTATGCCCTGATTGATCTGGAAGATGGCATTATTTTAAATATGCTGTCCTATGAAGAAGTCGAACCGATTTTTCTCGACTTAATCTCGGATTATGGCAAGCCCGAAGAACTGTCCATGCCAACCACCACATGGCAGCAAAAAATTGCCGCTTTACGTGGCCGGGTGATGAAACGGCTGGTGGATGAAGTCACCACGGCATTTGCCAAACATCACTTTGAAATTTTATCGGGTCAACTGAAAGGCAGTTTATTGCAATATTGTTCAGAAGATATTGAACATGGCATTGAACGGGCAAAAAACCTGGCGCGTGACAAGATTTTTGAACATCCGCAAAAGGCGGGTCTGGAAATTATCGCCCATCAAAGTCTGCAAAACATTCTGGATGCCTTTATTCCGCTGACGACACCGCATAAGACTTTAAGTTTTAAAGAACAGCGCTTGATGTCCATGCTGCAACGTGCCGGTGTCAATTTTCAAAGCAACCACTATGAAAATATTATGCAGGTGCTGGACATTATTTCTAAATTCTCAGACCATCAGGCCTACAACCTGTCGCAAGAGTTACAGGGCAATAAAGCCGGCTTGATGTAAAGATGTTGCAGCTATTCTGACTGGAATTTCTGCTAAATTTAAACCATTATGCCTGAGCATTTTGCCTTTATGACAAATGCTCTCTACTATGCAACCAACGATAGATAAGTGAATAAATTAACATGATTGGATGTCTTATTGGCGAGGTGTTGGCTCTAGAAGCACCGACAGTATTGTTAAATGTAAATGGTGTGGGCTATGAAATCGACACCCCGCTTTCAACATTTTGCCAATTACAAAAAGGCCAGAAAGTTACACTATGGACGCACCTGGCCGTTCGTGAAGATGCGCAGCTTCTGTATGGCTTCCTGAATGCACAGGAAAAAACCATCTTCCGTACCCTGCTGAAAGTCAACGGCGTGGGTCCTAAAATGGCACTGGGTATTCTGTCGACTTTAAGTGTGGAAATGCTGATTCATACTGTTGAACATGAAGATGTAAATACCCTGGTCAAAGTTCCAGGGGTCGGTAAAAAAACCGCTGAACGCTTGATGATTGAACTGCGTGACCGCTTCAAAGCCATGTCAGCTGGCACGACACCAGGCAATTCTACCGTAGAGCAAATCCAGTTTAGTGGTAACTCCGCTGTCGCCGAGGCAGAAGCGGCGTTACAGTCATTAGGTTATAAACCTTTAGAAGCACAAAAACTGATTAATGCCGTTAAAGCTGACTATACTGAAGCTAGCGACATTATCCGTGCTGCATTAAAGTCGATGAATAAATAAAAATGTCCAACAATCTTGGATACACGCAGGCGACATGGATGTCGCCGTTAGATTGACTTGCGCTACGCTTTAAAGCAATGCTTAAAGCTTGCTCAGGATATATCCTCAATCTAACAAAAGATTTTTGTTACTTTTGATCTTTCAAAAGTAAAACAATGCCTACACAATGGTAGTTAAACACAAATCATTAGTTGAGGCTGTGCTTTATGCAGCATCAAACAGCTCCAATAAAGAGATTAAGTTAAATAGATATGCAAGACCGTCTCATCAGTGGTTCTGAAAAACCCGAAGATCATTTTGATCGTGCCATTCGCCCCACTTCCCTGGAAGACTATATTGGTCAGCCGGTAGTACGTGAGCAAATGGAAATCTTTATTGGCGCAGCACGAGGTCGTGGTGAAGCACTTGATCACACTTTAATTTTTGGCCCACCGGGTTTAGGTAAAACCACGCTGGCCAATATTATCGCACGGGAAATGGGCGGTAATTTAAAATCGACTTCAGGCCCGGTCCTTGAACGTGCAGGCGATCTGGCTGCCATGCTAACCAATCTGGAAGAAGGCGATGTACTCTTTATTGATGAAATTCACCGTCTTTCACCTGTAATTGAAGAAATTCTGTATCCAGCGATGGAAGATTACCAGCTGGATATCATGATTGGTGAAGGTCCTGGCGCACGTTCCATTAAACTGGATTTGCCACCATTTACCTTGGTCGCTGCAACCACACGTGCGGGCTTGCTTACCTCTCCACTGCGTGACCGTTTTGGTATTGTGCAACGTCTGGAGTTTTATTCGGTTGCAGACCTAACCCATATTGTTTCGCGTTCAGCGAATTTAATGGATGTGCCTATCACTGAAGAAGGGGCTAAAGAAGTTGCCCGTCGTGCACGTGGTACACCGCGTATTGCCAACCGTCTGCTGCGTCGTGTGCGTGACTATGCCCAAGTCAAAGGTACCGGTGAAGTGACTCAGGAAATGGCACAACGTGCACTGGATATGCTGAATGTCGATAAAGATGGTTTAGACACTTTAGACCGTCGTTACTTGAGCATGCTGTTAGAACGTTTTGATGGCGGTCCTGCCGGTGTGGAAGCTTTAGCTGCCGCTATGGCTGAAGATTCAGGTACTCTGGAAGATGTGATTGAACCGTATTTGATTCAGCAAGGTTATACCATGCGAACCGCACGGGGTCGTATTGCGACTAATATGGCGTATTTGCAGTTTGGAATGACACCGCCAGAGCCGAAGGATAAGTAATTTTAGAGCCCATTAATTGGGCTTTAATTTTAGTAAATTTCTAAAATTTCATTCAGTATAAATTTCGCTTTCTCAATTTTTTTCATACAATCTATTGAATAATTTCCAAAATTATCTCTACCTCTAATTAAAGAATTACGAACATCTAAAGCCGACATATAAACGTCTTTAAGAGTATTTGCTATTTCCTCATAATCCTTTTTACTAATTCGCAAATAATAAAGTATGATTTTTGATCGTTCAATTCCTAGTACTTCAAAGGACTTTCCAATCTCATTAAAAAACAAATCTTGGTAAGAATTCGGTTCTATTTTTTCTAGAAAATCATATCCTTTATGCTTTTGCTCCAACAAGGTTATCTTCAAAAGAAAATTTTCAGCTTCTACTATAAATCTTACTATCGAACTATGTAATAAATTTAGATTTTCAGTATTTTGAGCATTTTTGTTTTGATCATTCTGAAGTTTTTGTTGTTGTTCAAATAATCTTTGATTTAAATCTAAAGCTACTTGTTCAGAACTTTTAATTTGAGCAATCACAGTATCGAAAGACTGTCTCGTTAAATCAAAACTTCTCCGCCCATACCAATATGCTAACCATGTTGCAAAACCACCAAGAATGAGGGCAATAATTACCGATAGTGCAAAAGAGGAAATTGCGGTTGTATCTGTGGAATGATTTAAATCCAAATACACTTTCTGCCCATTTGGCTGTTGCAAAATAATAGCTTGTGTATTTTCTTGTTGCGGTACTGTCCATGGAAGCTGGATCATTAACGCTTGTTTGCCTTCTTGTTCTGCCATCTTTCCCCCAACTTATTTTTAAATATTCCTTAGGGTTATCTTAAAGGTTTTTTCTTTTTAATTTAAATTAATTAGATACTTATAAATTAGAGATGACACGTACCTCTTCCACCAACATCAGCTCACACGCACCATTCCCTGTATCTTCACGACTCAAAGAACTGCGCCACTTCCAGCCATCAGCAGCCGAGACCTCAACCAGTTGTCCTTTCAAATAAATCAAATCATCCTGATCAATCTCTTTCAGCTGTTTTGCAATCTGTTTCGAGGCCGGGATCAAGTGTGTATTGGCGCTGTGCGTTGAAATTTCATTCACAGGTATAGGGGGTGCATTTTCATAACGCCAGTAATACCAGCGATTACTCTGACTAATCGACAACTGCTTATAAACAGCAGAATTGGTCATACTGCCCCATCCCAAAGCAAAATCAACCGGACTGAGTTCCGCCTCTCGCCCAAAACTATAGTCTTCTCTGGATAAAACCCGAAACTCACCAGCGTAAGCTTCCAGATTGTTGATACGATACCCCTGAAACTGATGGACTGCTCCAGTAGACTGATAATCAGCTGCATCTGAAATTCCCTTATCCGGTTTCAGCCAGTAATTCCACAGTGCAAAACCAATGGCGAAAATGATGAGATATTTCAAAAAACGGTTCATTTTAAACTCTAATATTTACCCGTCATGCAATGCGCCATCCATAGATTGAATCAAATGAAATCGCTAAGCATAGATTCAAAAAGTAAGTGTTATATACAAATTTTATAAACTCACTCTCACATGAAATACATAATTTTACAATGTAAAAAAGCGAATAAAGCCCTTTTAGAACAAACATTAATACTTAGTATACTTTTAAAGTATAAACAAATACTTAGAGGGTTTTGATTAAATTTAAAACAATATGCAATTCTAGAAAGTCACTTTAACTATTTCAAACTCTTAAGGTTCTCCCAAGATATGAACATGTACAAGCAGATTTCCCTTTGTCTTCCACTTCTCTTTTGTAGCCAACTCAGCCTTGCTGACTGGATTGATGATTCCGTTAAAAACGTAGAAGCCCACACCATTAAGCTGCGGGAACATATTCATCAGCATCCTGAACTTGGCAACATGGAATTCAAAACTTCTGAGCTGGTACAAAAAGAGTTGAAATCCTATGGCATTGAAGTGCGTAAAGGTTATGCCAAAACCGGTGTGATTGGGGTGCTTAAAGGCGCGAAACCCGGTCCAGTGATGGCACTCCGTGCCGACATGGATGCCCTTCCGATTGAAGAAAAAACTGGACTCCCTTATGCCAGCAAAGCCAAAGCCATGTATCAGGGTGCAGAAACGCATGTCATGCATGGCTGTGGTCACGATGCGCATACCGCGATGTTACTGGGTGCAGCCAAAGCCCTGGCAGCCAATAAAGATAAAATTGCAGGTACAGTGGTATTCGTATTCCAGCCGGCTGAAGAAGGCGGCGCCGATGTCGATAACTTTAGCCAAGGCCATTTAATCGGTTCACGTAAAATGATTGCCGATGGTGCATTGGACAATCCAAAACCGGAAGTGATTTTTGGTATGCACGTCATGGCAGGTATGCCAAGCGGCAATATCTTGTATAAAGATGGCGCGATTCTGAACAGTGCCGATCATTTACGCATTCAAGTGAATGGTAAACAAGTCCACGGCTCCATGCCTTGGCTCGGTCGCGATCCAATCTATGCTTCTTCGCAAATGATCAACAACATGCAAAGTTTGATCAGCCGTAATGCAGATTTGACCAAAGGCATGGGCGTAGTCAGTATTGGCAGCATTCACGGCGGGACAACGGGTAATGTCATCCCCGATCAGGTAAATATGGTCGGCACCATTCGTTCTAACAGTGAAGATGTCCGCCAGGGCATTTTAAAAAGTTTGCCTAAAATGCTAGAACATAATGCTGCTGCAAATAATGTCACTGCAAAAGTGGAAATTGCGCCATACGCGCCTGTGACCACCAATGACAAAACCTTAACAAAACTGATGCAACCCACCCTGGCTCAGGTGAATGGCGAAGACAAACTGCATGTGCTGGACAACAATGCCAGTGCCAGCGAAGATTTTTCATATTATGGTCAGCTGATGCCATCCCTGTTTGTTTTTGTAGGCGCAACGCCTGCTGATCAGGACATGACCAAAGCCGCGCCGAACCATAACCCGTTATTTATCGTCGATAATGCGACCTTAAAAACCGGGGTAGAAAGCCATGTGCGCTTTATCCTGGATTATCCAAAAGTTGCCGAACAGGTACAGGCAGACTGGAAAAAGATGCAAGCTGCAAAAAAATAAAGTCCATTTTTAAAAAAGTGAGCATCCTTTGCTCACTTTTTTACATCTATGTAAAAGTCTTGACGATTGAACACAGAATAGATTTCATTTGAAACCTTGTGCCATTGGACTCAAATCTCAGAATGATAAACTGCAATGCGTTACACAGCTTGACTCTTGGCAGAAAAAACGTCATTTCTCACAGTTTTTTTAACCTGCTAAAAGTACAGCTAAAACCATAAAACTGAATTGAAAAATGGGATCCATCATGGCGAATAAATTCGAATTCAACATTCGTGTATATATTGAAGACACCGATGCAGGTGGCATTGTCTATCATGCTAACCATATTCGTTTTATGGAACGTACGCGTACTGAATGGTTACGTGCGGCAGGTGTTGAACATTACTGGCACCAAAAAGATTATCACTTTGTGGTCCATAAAATTAACGTAAAATATGCACGCCCTATCCTGATGGATGACCTGATTACTGTTACCGCGAGTGTAGTTTCGTGTAAAGCGACATCATTTGTATTGCAACAGAATATTTATCGTGGTGAAATCATGCTTGCATCTGGTGAAGTCGAATTGGCATGTATCAGTGTAGACGGCATGCGTCCAACACGACTTCCTGAGGAAATCCGTTCACTAATTCTGAAAGAGTTAGGACAAGACTAAAAAAATTTATTGGCACATTGTAACTATGGCAACACAACTAGAATCTTCGCTACACGTATCAGATCTTATTTTACAAGCAAGTCCTGTCGTTCAACTGGTAATGCTGCTGCTCCTTCTGGCATCACTATATAGTTGGTATCTGATTGCTAAGTTACATATGAGTTATAAAAAAGCCCAGGCCGAAGATCAACACTTTCAAAAAATCTTCTGGTCGGGCGCCGAATTAAACACCCTGTATAACAATGCCCAGCTCAATTCCAAACGTGTAGGTCTGGAAGATATCTTTTATCAGGGCCTGGGTGAATTTTTAAAACTCAAAAAACGCAATGCGCCTGCCCAGCAAAGCATTGAAGGCACAGAACGCCTTTTACGCGTTGGCTTAAGCCGTGATCAAGGCAATCTGGAGCAGGGTTTGGGTGCGTTGGCGAGCATTGGTTCCGTTGCCCCTTATGTCGGACTGTTCGGTACGGTTTGGGGTATCATGAATGCCTTTATTGGCCTGGCAGATGTCGATCAGGTGACGCTGGCCACTGTTGCTCCGGGTATTGCCGAGGCACTGATTGCAACTGCAATTGGCCTGTTTGCCGCCATTCCTGCCGTTTTGGCCTTTAACCATTACACTGCAAAAGGTGAAGCGGTTTATTCAGACCGTGCTTTATTTGCTGAAGAAATGGTGGCGCTATTACAACGTCAAACTGTGGGTTCTGCACAGGAAAATGACTGATGGCGATTCAACGTTCCGGACGCTTTGAGCGTATCAAAAAACCGTTAAAAAGCGACATGAATGTCGTGCCTTATATTGACGTCATGCTGGTACTTCTGGTGATTTTCATGGTTACTGCACCCATGATTACGACCGGTGTAAAAGTTGATTTGCCTCAAGCCAATGGCACGCCCATGCAGGCCGAAGACCGCCCTGCCATTGTTACGCTTGAAACGGATGGCACCATTAAACTTAAAGATAAATCACATAATAATGATGTACTTACACTGGACGAATTAAAAGCGGTACTGACTGAATCGCAACGCGAAGCTTCAGCACAGAAAAAACAGATGAGTGTACTGATTAACGGCAGTGAATCTCGTCCTTATGGTGAAGTCATGAAACTCATGTCTGCCTTACAGGATGCAGGATTAACTCAAGTAGGTTTACTGACTGAGCCATTAAAATAATTTATGAAAGATTTCACAAAGCCACAATCTAAAGAAAAAACGATTGCGCTTGGATTTACCATCGGTGTCCATGTGGTGGCATTGACTGGCTTACTTTTTTTAGGCATGAGTAAACCACTTGAGCCTCCTAAAAAGATCACGACGGTTTTAGTTAAACCTGAAGATTTAAAACCTGTGACACGTGAAGTCACAGAGTTTGATGAAACAGCCCACCAAAATGTCGCCGAGCAAATTACCCAAACGGCTGAACCAAGTGTGGAACCGGCTCCGGTGATTCCAGTAGCGCCCCCTACTCCAGCGCAAGTAAAACCTGATACTGATAAAGCCGCACAGCAAGCCAAGGCGGCTGCCGAAGCGATGCAAAAAGCTGAACAACAAGCCGCTGAAAATGCAAAAGTCGCTGCAGCCAACAAACTAAAAGCTCAAGCAGAGGCTGCTGAAAAAGCCAAAGCTGATGCGGCAAATAAAGCCAAGACAGAGGCAGCTGCCAAAGCAGAAGCTGATGCCAAACGCAAAATAGATCAGGCTGAACGTGCAAAAGCAGAAAAAGTAAAAGCGGATGCATTAAGAAAAGCGGAAGCGGATAAACAGCGCGCTGAAGCCGCTGCTAAAGCTAAAATAGATGCAGCGAATAAAGCCAAGGCAGATGCAGCTGCGAAAGCAAAAACTGATGCTGCAAATAAAGCCAAGGCTGACGCCGCCGCAAAAGCAAAAGCTGAGGCCACTGCAAAAGCTAAAGCCGATGCCGCTAACAAAGCCAAGGCTGATGCTGCTGCAAAGGCGAAAGCAGATGCAGCGAATAAAGCCAAAGTCGATGCCGCTGCAAAAGCGAAAGCAGATGCGGCTAACAAAGCCAAGGCTGATGCCGCTGCAAAGGCGAAAGCAGATGCGGAAGCTCGTGAACGTGCCGCGGAAGAAGCCAAGGCATCAGCTGCTAAACAGGCTGCAGAAGAAGCGGCAACCAAAAAGGCTGAAGCAAAGAAAATTGCCTCAACTGCAAAACGTGATTTTGAAAATAAAATCAAACGTGCATGGGATATTCCAAGTGGCTCATCAGGTCAAAAAGCCACTGCCCGTGTGACTTTAAGTGATAGCGGTTCGGTTCAGTCAGTAATTGTCAACTCAAGTGACCCTGACATGAAAGCCAGCGTAGAAGCCGCAGTTCGGGCAGCTGCACCTTATCCTATGCCATCCGATCCAGATGCACGACGTGAAGCAAGAACCTTTACTTCGAGCTTTACGGCGAAATAGTATAAAAAGCCACATCAAATTTTGTTTGATGTGGCTTTTTTGGCATTTAAACTAAGACAGCTGATAAAACAGCTAAAATTTTATTCACTTTTCACAGTCTTATAACAGTTTAGTCATCATGATGTGCTTTCAATCATTCAAAATCATGCCATTATGTGACACAAGCAAATTCACAATAATTTATATCTTTTAGAGTACGTAGCAGATGATGGAAATGACGCGTAAACATCTACTTTGCCTGACCATTTTGACCGCTTTAAGCCCGGTATTAGCCACCCAATCCCATGCTCAGTTACATCTGGAGATTGCCAAAGCCCCTGAAGAAGCGCCAAAAATTGCCATTATTCCATTTAATAATGATCAAAGTATTTATCCAATCGTCGAAAACGACCTGAACCGTTCCGGCAAATTTTCCAGCGCTTCCAAAAATCTTCCTGCAACAGCAAGCATGAATGCTCCAAATGCAGAAGCCTGGAAATCTGCCGGTGTTCCCTATGTGGTGACCGGAACAGTGAAAACCACGGACAATGGCAGTTTTGAAGTTCATTATCAGCTCTATGATGTAGAAAAACAGCAATACCTGTTAAATGAATTATTGACTGTACCTGCTTCACGTATTCGTCAAGCCGGCCACATGATCAGTGATGCCATTTATCAGGCTTTAACCGGTATTCCAGGCGATTTTAGCGGTCGTATTGCCTATGTCCTGCGTAATCCTGCCACTCCGGAACAGCGCTATACCCTGCAAATTGCCGATACCGATGGTGAACAGCCGAAAACCATTCTGACTTCCCGTGATCCTATCCTTTCACCAGCCTGGACCCCAGACGCGAAAAAAATTGCTTACGTTTCATTTGAAACCAAACGTCCGGCCATTTACGTACAGGACCTGGCTACAGGAAAACGTGAAAAACTGGCTAGTTTCCGTGGGCTCAATGGCGCACCGAGCTTCTCACCAGATGGCAAGAACATGTTGTTTACGGCTTCCATGCATGGCAATCCTGAAATCTATCAAATGAACCTGGATACGCGAGAACTGCAGCGTATGACCAATGACAGTGCCATTGATACCGAAGCGCGTTATGCTCCTGACGGCAAATCCTTTATTTTCACCTCTGACCGCGGTGGCTCAGCACAGATTTATAGCTATAATTTTGCCAATAGTACAAGTAAGCGTCTGACCTTCCGGGGCGCATTTAATGCCCGTGGTACATTAAGTGCAGATGGCAAAAAAATTGCTTTGGTCCATCGTCCAAGTGGCAGCAATTACAAAGTTGCCATTCAGGACATCAACACCGGTATTACCAACATTCTTACCCCGACCAGCCTGGATGAGTCACCAAGTTTCTCTCCAAATGGTCAAATGGTGGTCTATGCAACCCGTGAAGGAAATCGAGGCTTATTGTCCATCATGTCACTGGATGGCCGTTTCCGCATGAACTTGCCAAGTGAACAGGGCGAAGTTCGCGAACCGGCTTGGGCACCAAAATAACAATTTAATTTTATTAATCTAAAGTAATGATAATCATGGAGATAAAGATGAAAGCAGTTCAATTATTGGTACTTCCTGTGCTTGCAACGGCATTGGTGATGACTGGATGTGCCAGCCGCAAGCCTGCTGCTGAAATTCAGGCAGGACAAAATCCGAGTGAGGCCACTAGCGTCAGTACTGAAGGTCTAAGTGAAGATGCAGCCTTGAATGCACAGAACCTGGCAGGTGCATCATCTAAAGGTGTCACTGCTGCGAACAAGGCGTTCTTGGCCAAGCGTGTGGTTCACTTTGACTATGACAGCAGTGAACTTTCAAATGAAGACTATCAAACCCTTCAGGCACATGCCCAATTTCTTGTCGCCAATGCCAATTCAAAAGTTGCTTTGACCGGTCATACCGATGAACGTGGTACCCGTGAATACAACATGGCTTTGGGTGAACGCCGTGCCAAAGCTGTAGAAAGTTTCCTGCTGACTAACGGTGTTGCTGCAACCCAATTGGAAGCCGTGAGCTATGGTAAGGAAATGCCGATTAATCCAGGTCATGACGAAAATGCATGGAAAGAAAACCGCCGCGTAGAAATTAACTACGAAGCCGTTCCCCCTCTATTAAAATAAGGGTTCCAATAAAAAAGCGCTCAATCTTGAGCGCTTTTTTTAAGCTTTCTCAGATGCTTGAGAGGCTTCTTGCGGATGCTGCATGGATTCAATCAGATCATGCTTGTTGAATTTTTTGTATTCAGGTTTAGCTTCATATGCTTTCCACGCTTCTTTCACTTTTTCGGCAGAAATATCATCTAAACTCATAGCTTCATTTGGCGTTGGAGTCGCATCAAACTTTTGCGTTGTCATAATTATGCTCCTATCACGTTTTCCATAACCTATAGACCCCAACATAGCATTTTCCACAGAACTTACAAGAGTAAAATCGCGACAAATAGTCGAGTTTAATTGTTCTTTTGCCGCGTTCTCATCTAAAATAGCTGCCCATATTCTTTTGATAATTTTTTATCATTTTCTAATTGGAGCTTTCCTGTCATGTCATACCTCACCCTTTCCCAGTATTTACAACAACAAAACGGGAATCTTACACCTGAATTGGCTCAAGTTATTGAAACAATTGGCAATACATGTAAAGACATCGATCAATTATTGCAAAAAGGTGCTTTGGCTGGTGTTTTAGGGAGTGCACAACACGAAAACGTTCAGGGTGAAGAACAAAAGAAACTTGATATTATTTCAAATGATTATTTAATTGATGCCCTAAAAGTCCATCCACACGTGGGTGGTCTGGCTTCTGAAGAATTGGACGAATTCACTCCAGCTCAAGAAAATGGCAAGTATCTGGTATTGTTTGATCCTCTTGATGGTTCTAGCAACATTGATATCAACATGTGTGTCGGGACTATTTTCTCGATTCTTCCAGCAAAACATGCGCTAACCCAGGCAGAAGATTTCTTGCAGGCAGGTACCAACCAGGTCGCAGCAGGTTATGTTCTTTATGGTCCATCCACCATGATGGCGCTGACTGTAGGTGCGGGTGTGGTATTCTTTACTTTCGACCCAGAATCTAAAGAATTTTTGCTGACTTCTGAAAATATTCAGGTTGCCGCAGATACCAAAGAATATGCGATCAATGCATCGAATCAACGTCATTGGGAAGCACCGGTAAAACGTTATATCGACGAGTTGCTTGCAGGTAAAACAGGCCCGCGTGAAAAAGACTTCAACATGCGTTGGGTGGCGTGTATGGTGGGTGATATCCACCGTATTCTTTGCCGTAGCGGTATCTTTATGTACCCATATGACACTAAAGACCCGAAAAAAGCCGGTCGTCTACGTTTAATGTATGAAGCCAACCCTATGAGTATGCTGATGGAACAGGCAGGTGGCGCTTCAACAACGGGGCGTGTACGTATTCTGGACATCCAGCCGACTGAACTTCACCAACGTGTTCCTGTTGTGATTGGTTCTAAAAACGAAGTTGACCTCGTAACTGGCTATCATAATTAATTTTTTATAGCGGAAGTAAGTCCTCATGACTTGCTTCCGTGGATTTATTCTCCCATGCCGACTATTTTTCTAGAATCAAAAGATAATCCCAAAATTAAACACTTGCGTGGCTTAATTGAGCAAAATTCATATCGTAAAAAACAAGGTCAAACCGTACTTGAAGGTACCCATTTGTGTCTGGCCTGGTTAGCTGAAGATAGAAAAATCAAATCTATTTTTACCACCGAACAGGCTTTAAGCCATCCTGACTTCGACCGTATTGCCGAGCAATACCAGGGTGCAGTCTTTGTTATTAGTGAGTCCCTGTATAAGGATTTGAGTACGCTCGGTACCACACTGGCTTGTCTTGCCATCGTCGATTTACCCAGCTCCCGAAATGCACTCGATTTCACAGCAGACACCTTGATTCTGGAAAATATTCAGGATCCGGGCAATGTCGGTACATTACTCCGCTCTGCCGCCGCCGCCGGTATTCACCAAATTGTCTGCACCAAAGGTTCAGCTTCACTCTGGTCGCCACGGGTACTCCGTGCAGGAATGGGTGCACATTTTTCCTTGCATACTTATGAAAATGTGGCGCTGGAAGATATTTTGTCTCAATTCAAGATTCCGGTATACGTAACCAGTTCACATGAATCAGAAAGTTTGTATACGAAAGATTTGACCCAAGCCTGTGTCTGGATTTTAGGCAACGAAGGCCAAGGTGTTTCTGAATATGCGCTTGCACATGCACAGGCGGTTTCAATTCCCCAGCCGGGCGGACAGGAATCGTTAAACGTTGCCATCGCCGGTTCAGTCTGTTTCTTCGAGATGGTTCGCCAGCGTTTATAAACTGCTCTTTCGTTACTTTATTTTAAACATCCCTGGTGGATGTTTAAAAATAGACTACACTAGAAAAATAATATTATTTTTGTCAACCAAACCATTATTTCCAACGTTATTTGATCATGAAATTGGAAATAATGGTGGGTATCCAATGACAGGATTTTCCATCTCTATGGATTCAGCACCGAAACAGTCTCAGTCGGAAAATTTAAGTACTTTGAAGAGTACGGCTGAACAACGCCTGAAGATTTTTATGCAGGATGTGACTGGACGTGCCCTGGTCATGATGGAAAGTGCGACCCAAGGTCAACAAGGCATTGCGATGGATTTGGTACAGGAAGCATTTATTTCCTTGCACAAAGCCTATGCCGATAAATCGACTGATGAATGGTATCCCCTGTTTTATACCATCTTAAACCATAAACTGCAGGACTGGCGCAGAAAGGAAGCCCGTCGGGCGCAACCTTTTTCTTTTTTCAAGAAAGTTAGTCTGGATGATGATGATATTGAGCTGAATGATATTGTCGATGAAAACACTCCCAGTCCCTTCGATTTTCTTGATCAAGCCGTGACGGCCGAAGAAATAAAAGAAGCCATCGCTCAGCTTCCTGTTCGCCAGCAACAAGCCTTTATGCTTCGTGCCTGGGAAGGTTTTGATACACACACGACGGCACAAATCATGCAGTGCAGTGAAGGTAGTGTAAAAACTCATTATCACCGTGCTATTCAAGGTCTCCGGGCTGCTTTAGCACATTTGAATCCATATCGTGGAGGGTCATCCGAATGAAACAAGATGATTTCTTAAAACAAGTTACTTCCAAACTCGATGGGCTCGCACAACATCACCAAGCTAAACCTGTGGTGATGAATCACGTGATCGAAGAAATTCAAGCACGGGAAACATCCCGTTATGGTCTTTGGAAAATGTCAGGTTTTGCTCTTGCTGCAGCCATAGCTGGATTTGTGGTGTTGCCAGACTCCTTTGAAATGTCAACAAAACCTCAAAATCAAGTGGTGGTGACTCCAAAACTATCCCCTCAAATGGTTGAAGATTTGGAAATGTTACTGGTATTAGGTGAGGATAAGGTTCCACATGGCAGCTAAAAAATTAGCATTTGCTTTTTGTGCACTCGGATTTTTACAAACCAGTTTTGCTGGTTTCGAACGTTTTTGGATTTTTTCCAAAGATGCCGATACTCAAGTTGCAGAAACCTGGGAAACATTATCCGATAGTGAACAACGTGCACTCATTCAACGTTACCAATCGCTGAAAGAATTACCTGAAGCCCAAAGTACCACCTTACAGCAACGTATGGATTGGTTTACCCAGCTTCCAGAGCAAGAAAAACAAAAAATGCGTGAAACCTGGCAGAAAATGAGCAGCCAGGAACGTAGAGAATTAGGTCTCCGTATGCAAAAGGCGACACCCGAAGAGCGCCCCCTCATTCGTGAAGAATATATCAGTAAATATTTCCCACAAACGACTACCATTCATTAATCATGTGATTATTTTTAAAAAGTTAAAGTCAAAAAAGCCGCTGAAGTCAGCGGCTTTTTTATCACTTCATGCGATAACGTCGATATAAAGTTAAACCTAGAAGAGCAAATACCCCATACACTCCGAATGAACCCCCACCACTCGATGTTGAATTGGTATTCTGGGCAGTGTTGTTTAAATAAATAGTTGCCGTATTCGATCCCAATCCCTCAGCATCATATATTTTATAAGTCACCGGATAATCGAACTGACTGAAATTATTCTTAACTGCAAAATGTAATTTTCCACCATAACATATATTGCTGACATCATTACCAGGACAAGGACCCTGACGCTCTGCCGTCATAGTCAACCCAGCTGGTAACTTCTCAATTTGGATTGGAATCTCTTGTCCTTGTTTATCCTGGTAAAATGCTGGTTTTGCTGCAGGTAAAGTAGAAGTCAGGCCATCACCATCATCATGATCATTTTCCAGAGGATTAACGGTTATTTCCAGATTAGAACTTGAGCTAATTGAATAGATATCGTTCTTTGCAACAGGAGTAATATTAACAAAACTTGCCTGTAAAATACCTGAAGACTGCTTGGCTTCACCACCTTTCTCTTTAAGCGTGTATTTACAGTAGGCATAATCAGCAGGATTCAGCAATTCACCGCGTGTGCGATAGATCATGATCTGTTTAAAATCTGCATTCCATTCGCATTTTAAGTCATCCAGTCCACCTTTTAGCACAGCATTACCACCGGTGACGGTGAGTGTGCCAATGCCATAAGGCTCAACCTCAACGGTATAGTTATCGGCATTTAAACTCTTGATGCGATAATCTTCACCCGATGTATCACTTACCCGCTCTTCTGTAGGAATCGCCAGTACAAATGGATCAAAATAAATTGCACGGTATTTTTGGTGCTGCTTGGTATATGTCAACAGGTTTTCATATTGAACTAATTCCTCTTTGAAATCATTGATCCCGGTTGAGTTTTTAACTCCTTCTGCAATTAATGCCTTAAGTTCATCAATATTGGACTGATAAAATTCCAATAAACTAATAATCGAGCTATTTTTTAAATCTGTAATATCTATAGCGGATAAATTCATACGTTCAACCGAACCAATATCGCAGCTATTCTTTTTGCTTGGTTCAAGTTGTAAAACCGTATCTAAAAAACGGCTTAAACCGCGTTGATCAAAATCACTGCAACCTGAACGATTGACATCAATTAAATCTGCCGCATTTTGATTATCTCTTGGATAATATAAAGGCAAGAACATATTATATGCTGATGATTCTGTCATCCTAGACAGTAAGCTAGAAAAACTGATATTAGAGACATCTAAGTTTTTCGAACTTTCAATCGTGGATTCTAAAGCAATTTTTGGTAACACACATTGATTTAATCCTGTCGCCAAGTTCAAGGCATTATTGCTTGCAACAAAGATCATTTTTTCACTCGGAACACCATTATCCGAGTTATAACGACAAGATTTATCCGAATTATTAAAAGCTAAAATGTTAAATGCGAAAACTTTGGCGCCCGATTCATCATATAAAAAAGTGCTATATCCCGAGTTTTCTACAATCGTATTACTGATAGCAGTAAAAGTCGAATAAGGGCTAAAACGATCTAAACCGTCGCTTACTGCCCGTAGAATGCTACCGCTGCTTGAGTTTGCTATATTCTGTGCAATCGTATTCGCAGATAAGTTTATATTTGCAACACCACAAAAATCCAATGTACTGGTACTGCTGGTCGAACCATTCTGAATAATACTGCTTTGAGAAATAGTCACTGCAGGTTTGGTATCACCCAGATTGCTGTAACAATCCATTGCTATGACACTGCCTTTATTGGCCTGATTTCCTTGAATTAAGCTGTTACTTATCTTGACTTCTTTTTCAATATTTTGCGCAATATTATAAATTGCCCCACCCGCAATATCCGCCTTCGAGTTTAGAATTGCACCTTTATTGAAGCTTAAAGTCCCACCGAGCAATAATGCTCCACCCCGACCATTTTCAGCATAACCTTTTTCAAGTTGAATATCATTTAGCGTTAGACTGGTTTCACTCTCGCTGGTATTAAAAATTCTTGAACGATTTTCACCACTAATAATAGTTTTGATCTTTTCAAATCCAGGATATTTTTGCGTCAGTTTATCTTTTTCATCATAGTTAAAACGTGAAATGCCACTAATCACCAAAGCCGATTCCGGCACCAGCTCTGAATTTAACCTATATATACCAGCTTCTAATTGAATCTTATCCGCTACACCATTCAGTGTATTTCCGGAAGTACATCCCCCATAAGCTGTATTTTTTTTCGCAGTAATGATTGCTTCACGCAATGAACAAGCATTTGTGTTCTCGCCATTTTCATCTGCAAATGTTGTGACTTTAATGGTTTTATCTTCTGCTGCCATTAATGACATAGCGGATAAAACCATCACACAGAGCAATCCTTTTTTATAATTGTGCATCACTTTTCCCTATTTCTTATTTTTTATAATGACGTAGACCCATTAGACCTAATAAAGCCAATATATTCAACAACCCCAATGCACCACCTGATGTGTTGACGCTCTTGCTTTCCATAGCATTACTTTGCTCTTGCACGATATTTGCACTAAGCACCAGATATTTTTTATTTTCATTAAAACGTGTAGAAGATGTAACGACACGCAGTTCAAAAATATCCGCACCGCGCCAACTACCATTTGGCGTGTAAACCAAATTACCATCAATATCTAAAGTCAGTGAACCTTTGCTCTCCGTTAAGGTTTGATCAACATATACACAGCCGTCTTGCCATTGTTCACCATTAGGATGTTTGCCCAATAACGCTTCACATTTTTCTTTCGGATATAGGTCGCTGTCACCCAGGTATTGCAAAATATTGATTTTCGCTGTTTCACCTACTTTTAAATCCTGTCCAATACGTGAAATAGTCGTGGGTACAATAATCTCGATAGCACCGCGGTCACACCAGCTGTTATCAGTGGTTCGGCTCATATCACGCTGGTCTAATCCTTCACAGATCACCTGGACATGCTCAGTATTTGAATCAACTCGCCCTTTATTTAAAATGAGCGTATCAAACATGTTCTTTGCACTCAGTAAAATACGTGGCCGTATATATCCTAAAAAGCTATCTTTTGGTGTTGCATAAGGACAAAGTAAGGCTTCCTGGTCTGCAATAAGTGATTTACAACTACTCTCGCTACTGTCTCCTGCAAAAACTTTATTTCCAGTCCAAAATTCATTCGGATAATTGAGATCACCACTTCTACATTCAGAAGTAACCAGGTTATTTTGCAAAATACTTTTATCATCACCACTAAATTGGCAATTATTATTTGTTCCGTTTGGATTACCAATCACAATACTGTTAGCCATATAGCCTTGAGCATTTGGTGCTTCAAATTGCACCCCAGCGGTATTTGCAACAATGGTAAGGTTATTTAAGCCTACCCCATCCCGAATGTTAACAGCATGGCCTGTGTTATTCACAAAGGTACTATTGGTAATCATATTGATCTTAGAGGGAAAGGTCAGTTTAGAGGGGTCTAGAATATTCTTTTCGCTAAAAATATTAGCCGCACCCGACGTGGTTTTATTATTTTTAAAAACGACATTCGTGATGGTGAAATTTGGCCGTTGGCTGTATAAAATACCACCACTCACTGCTTCGTTATTTTCAATCAAACTGTTGCTAATCGATACACGGCTACTATATACGTCGGCATCGGCATTTTCACCCACATTATAGATAGCTCCTCCTAAACGCGCTATTCCTCCCGTGAGTTTGACATACTTTAGAACCAGGTTTTCATTGTTGTATAAAATACCACCGCGATCGGCACAGACGCTCTTTTGACAACCTTCAAAACTGACTTCTTGTATGTTTACCGTAACGCGTTCTTGGGCATTATCATCAATATTAAAAATTTGATCTTGGCCTGTCATACGAATAATCGCGTTGTTTAAACCGGCAACAGCAGTATCACTCACATTAGTTTCATAATAAGTTTTCAGATTAAGTGCTGATGTAATATTAATTTTGCTTGTCAGCGTATAGATTTTTAATTTATCTAACAGAATAGTTGAGGTAGAGTTTTCTCCTCCACATCCATAAAAACCTTGTTTAGGCAACCCCAGATTAACGTATTCTATTGCTTCACGTAATGAGCATTCTTTATCATCTTTTTTAGTATCTTCAGTGGTATTTACAATAATGTCCGCACTATAAGCATGTCCTGCAAAGCATAACATCCCTATACCTATGCTCCGTTTGAGCATATTACTCTCCTTATATTCTTTAATTTTTTTTATTCTTTAGTTGCAATATCCCTGCAACATCGAACTATTTTGATGTACTTTGTCACAGCTTGAACAATTTCTCAAGATTTTTTATTGTTTACCGATATTCATCGATCAGGGCATAAATTTGTCTTAAATTCGCATGACTGATTTTGGTTTTTTCCCCTTTTAACAGTTGAATAAGCTGTTCTAAGGTTTGCAGTAAAACCGAAGTCTGATGAGGTCCATGCGCCAACAAATAATCGATAATCTGCTGGTCAATATGAATTCCCCGACGCGATAATACCGAGTTCACCAATGCATAACGGTCAGCATATAAACTCCCCGATGGCACCTTCACACTGACTGCCTGAGTCAAGCGAGACTGTAAATCCGGAAGTTCAAGCTTCAATTCAATCGGTGCGACACGGGATGAAAAAACCAGTTGCCCCCCACCTTCATTATTATAATTAATTAAATGAAAGACTGCTTTTTGCCAATGTGGAACACCACTAATCGCTTCAATATCATCCAGTGCGACCAGATCATATTGATCTAATGAGGTAATTGCTTCAGTAGGGGCATCCAGCAATTCAAGCAGTGAAACCTGAATTGCCGATTTACCTATTTCCAGATAAGAATCACAAATAGCAGAAAGCAAATGACTCTTGCCAGATCCTGCGCCGCCATAGACATAAAAGCGGTTCATTAAACCGGCATGGAGTTGTCGAACTGCATCGATCACATGTCCCCATCCCGGCCCAGAAAAATCGCTAATTCTGGCATCCAGTTGCGGTTCTATATCGAGTTGCAGTTGACGCATATATGAGCTTTAACCTTAAGGTTCTTTATTGTCTATCAGTTCAATCTTACTCGATTTTTCAGCCTCTTGCAGATTTTTTGATTCCTGATTTTTCACTTCAATATCGACATCTACTTGATCGGCTTCAATCGAAATTGAGTTTGCTCCAGCATCTTGTATGATCAGTGTAGATTGCCTATAAATATGGCTCTTTTCATAACATTCTCGTGCGTGACGTAGCAATACCACAATCACGGCAGCAACAGGCAAGGCAATCAGCATTCCCAAGAAACCAGCAAGCTGGGCACCAGCCAATACCGCGAATACCACAGCAACTGGAGATAAACCAATTTTATCACCTAACAGGAAGGGTTGCAGAATATAACCTTCTACTGCCTGCCCTACCATGAAAACCACACCGACCAATGCCAGGTGAACCCAGTCAAGACCAAATTGAAATAAGGCCGCAATAACAGCAGCGATTATTCCAACCGCAAACCCCAGATAAGGAATGATACTGGCCAGCCCTGCAATCATGCCAATAATCAGGCCCACTTCCAGTCCGATCAGCTGCAAACCCGCTGCATACACTACCCCCAGCAAAAACATCACCAAGAACTGACCTTTAACAAAGGCACCTAGAACACTATGACACTCCGCTACAATATTTAAGGTGGTCTTTTCATAGGGACGCGGAATCAGGCGGCGCAGGCTGTCTAGCATACGGTCCCAATCCAGCAGAAAATAGAAGGCAATAATTGGAATTAATATGATCGTTCCGCCAATCTGAATAAAATTCAGACCCGACTGGGCAACTTTCAGCACGACCGCCTGAATACTGTCTGCACTATAATTGGTTTGAATGTAATCCATAATGGCCAAGGACATCTGCTCGGTATCTATTTCCATTGGCACCAGATTGAATGTATTCGACAACCACGGCAGGAAGGTATAGTTTACCCAGTGAATACCTGCAGGAATACTGGTTTTAGCATACATCAGCTGTTTCCAGACCAATGGGACCAAATACCACATTGCCAAGGTAAGCACGATACCAATACCGATAAAGACCACACTAATCGACATCCAGCGCGGCAAACCGATATTATGCAACTTATCTACTAAAGGACTAAATAAATAGGCAATTAAAAATGCCCCTATAAAGGGTAATACCACCGGTTTAAGCAGATACAGAACCCACAGGAGGAATACGATTGCTGCAAGTATAAAAATGCGTCGTGAGGTGCGATCGACCATAGAAACTCGCCTTTTTTCGGTTTATTTGTTCTAGACAGTAAAATATTTTAATAAAGATAGCATTTTAGCGCATAAATAACATAAGAGTTTCGTATATTCGGGTATAATCGCGGCGCGAATGCGGAGACTTCATTATGAGCAACTCAACTTCCCCTAACACTGGTTTAAGCTATAAAGATGCGGGTGTCGACATTGAAGCGGGCGACTTACTTGTCGATCGTATCAAATCTGTCGCAAAACGTACTTCCCGTCCTGAAGTAATGGGCGGACTAGGCGGCTTCGGCGCACTTTGTAAAATCCCTAAAGGTTATGAAGAACCTGTTCTCGTATCTGGCACAGATGGTGTTGGTACAAAATTACGTTTGGCATTGAATTTGAACCGTCATGACACGATTGGTCAGGACCTGGTGGCAATGTGTGTCAACGATCTTCTTGTATGTGGTGCAGAACCATTATTCTTCCTCGATTACTATGCAACGGGTCACCTCAATGTAGACGTTGCAGCAAATGTAGTGACAGGTATTGGCGCGGGTTGTGAGCTTGCTGGCTGTGCACTTGTAGGCGGTGAAACTGCTGAAATGCCAGGCATGTATGAAGGCGAAGACTATGACCTGGCAGGCTTCTGTGTAGGTGTGGTTGAGCAAAGCAAAATTATTGATGGCTCTAAAGTCAAAGCGGGTGACGTTTTAGTGGGTGTTGCGTCTTCAGGTGCACATTCAAACGGCTACTCTCTTCTTCGTAAAATTCTTGACGTGAAAAACGTTGACCTCACTCAAATTGTTGACGGTCGTCCCCTTGCAGATACGGCAATGGAACCAACACGTATTTACGTCAAACCAATTCTTGAATTGCTTAAACAGGTTGATGTTCACGCGATGGCACACATCACGGGTGGCGGTTTACCGGGTAATTTACCTCGCGTACTTCCAAACGGTGCTCAGGCAGTGATTAATGAATCTTCTTGGCAATGGCCTGAACTGTTCAAACTTCTTCAAAAAGAAGGTGGCGTTGAACAATTTGAAATGTACCGCACATTCAACTGTGGCGTAGGTATGGTGCTTGCTGTTGACGCTGCTGATGCAGACAAAACTGTTGAAATCCTCAACGGCCTTGGCGAAAAAGCATGGACCATGGGTCATATCGTTGACAATGCCGAATCAGTTGAAGGCGCAGACGAAAAAATCCGTGTGGTTTTTGCATAAGTACTTCGCATGATTAAAATTGCTGTTCTTGTTTCCGGAAGTGGATCTAACCTGCAAGCCCTGATTGATGCCAATCTCTCAGGTCAAATTGTCGGGGTGATTTCCAATAAACCGGAAGCATATGCTTTAGAGCGTGCTGCAAAAGCAGGAATTCAAACTGCAGTAATTGAACACAAGCAATATCCTAACCGTGAAGCCTTTGATGATGTGATGCATCAGCAATTGCTCGATTGGGATGTTGATCTGGTGGTTCTTGCAGGCTTTATGCGCATCTTGAGTGCCAAATTTGTCAAAGCCTGGGAAGGAAAAATGCTCAACATTCACCCTTCCCTGCTGCCGTACTACAAAGGCATGCACACCCATCAACGGGTACTCAACACAGGTGATGTACTGCATGGCTGTACGGTGCATTATGTCACTGCCGAACTGGATGCAGGTCAGCCACTTGCGCAAGGTGTGCTAAAAGTAAATCTGCATGATAATGCTACTTCTTTAGCAAATCGGGTTCATGTGCTTGAACATTTAATCTACCCGCAAGTGGTGGAATGGATTTGTACAGGCGCAGTCCAGCATACTGAACAGGGTGTGCTGTATCGTGGTCAGGCAATAAAAGAGCCCGTGCAATTCTGCAGGTTTTAAAGAATAAAAAACGCATCCGAGGATGCGTTTTTTATTGCTTTATTTTTTAATCATTAACTGGAGCAGAAATTACACTGCCGGCTGCTGAATCAGTTGCTTGATCAACGCGACGGTCTCTAGCGGTTTTTCCAGTGGAAACATGTGGCTTCCCGGAACAACCGTATATGGAATACCAAACTTCTTTTTCGCGATTTGCGGAAAGCCCCGCCCAATAAACGGCCCTTGTTCCGCCATTAGCAGCTGGACAGGCACTTGAGGTTTCGGCTGCGGCAGCCACCATAATGATGGATTGGTTCTAAAAATATTCACCTCATCCATTTTTGCAATGGTCAACTCCACACCGCCCCGCACCTTATCCTCAGTTAAAGCATGATCGATATAGGCCTGAAAGCAGTCCGCATCAAAGTGTTGATAAAAGCCTTTGGGACGAAGCAATTCTGCCGCCTGTTCACGACTTTCCCAATGATCTCTGCGACGTAAAGATAAAGAGGCTGGCGACATTTTATCCACGGCTTTTAGCTTCAAGGTTTTAGCTACATGTAAAGCAAAGCCCTCTTTACCCATAATTAAGGGCGGATCAATCATAATGACCTGTTGAAACAGCTCTGGACGTTTTAAGGCTGCCTGAAAAGTCAGCACCGATCCTAAAGAATGACCGAGGCCAATGACTTTGCTGCCATTGGCCTGGCGCACAATACTGTCAATGACCTGATTGGTCAGGCTGTTCCAGTGATTGTCTATGGGGTAACGCTTGTCTGGACCAAGCAAGGGCACATAAATAATGTCATATTCATCTTTCAGTCCATCAAACAGCTTTTGATAAACTTTTGATGGCACGCCATTGGCGTGCGCAAAGTGGATCACGGGTTTCATTGCAATTTTGTCGTTTGTTCAGATTGGACCTGTTGTGAAATTGAGCTGGCAAAACCTTGCCCCATTGAACTTCCCATACGTCCTAGTACTGAATCGAAAGGATTATATTCAATGGTGTAATTGACTGCTTTTTCCAGTTTCAGCTCTCGTTTCAAGCTATTTAAACTGCCGGTACGGTCTGCAATGCCCAGTTTCACGGCCTGTTCACCTGTCCAGAACAAACCTGAGAATATTGCAGGATCGTTCGACTTCAATTTTTTACCCCGCCCCTGTTTCACGGCATTGATAAAGTGGTCATGTACATTATCCAGCACCCCTTGTACATGGGCTTTTTGCGCAGCATCCACCGGCTGAGTCATGGATAAAAGTGCCTTATTTTCACCAGAGGTCATGGTACGGTCTTCAACACCTAATTTCTGCATTAAACCATTCACGCCATAGTTCGGCATAATCACCCCAATAGAACCCACCAGACTTGAAGGATTGACAATAATTTCGTCAGCAGCAGAAGCAATGTAATATGCACCCGAAGCACCAGTATCCCCAATGATGGCGTACAGTTTTTTATCTGCATGGTCTTTTTTCAAATATTGAATTTCTTGCCAGATTTCATCCGATTGAACCGGTGAGCCACCTGGTGAATTAATATTGAGAACCACGGCTTTACTTTGCTTGTTTTCAAAGGCTTTCTTGAGCGCTTTAACGGTATCCGTGCTATTCACACTTTGCTTGTCTGCAGCAATGGTGCCAATAATATCGACTACGGCAATATGCGAACTGGTCGTTGCCGTAGGATCTGTGGTTGATGTACTGCAGCTTTTCGCCATCAGCACCAAAATAAAAAGAATATAAGCAAAAGTGAGAAATTTAAAGAAGATTCCCCAACGACGCGCACGGCGCTGTTCTTCTACAGAGGCTAAAACGGCTTTTTCTAAAATATGCCATTCTTTGCCAGTTATATTTTGTGAATTATGTGGTGTATTTTGAATTTCATTTTCTGGTTTTGGTGGCCAATCGGACATGGAAAACGATCCACTGTTGAGTTAAATTGGACTCATTATATACACTGATCGGGTTAAATCTGTCTAAATTATCTGTTTTCACTTATAATAAATTTATCTTTTCCATTCATGATGCAATTGACAATACAACAATGACCGATCGAAGCTCCCAGAATACAACCTATCGTCTTTTGCAGTTTATTAGCCGACAACCTATTCAAATTTCTCGATTTATAGCGCGTGGTTTAGCTGGTCTGGTCAATGCTCTCAAAATTTCCAAAACTTCAGAAACCATTCGGTTGAATTTAAATATCGCACTGCCTGAACTGAGTGATGCAGAGCGGGAAAAAATTACGGCTCAAGCCATCCGCAATGAGCTGATCTCTTATTTTGAGTTTTTCAGTATTTGGGGTTCCAGCAATGAAGCCAATCTTGCACGCATTCATAAAGTGCATGGTAAGCAGCTGCTGCTGGATGCACTTGCCGCAAACAAAGGTGTGGTTTTAATCGTTCCACATTTTGGCACCTGGGAAATCATGAATGCCTATATTGCCCAATTTACCAAAATGACCATCATGTACAAGCCGGTCAAAAATGAGGCGGCCGACCTGTTTGTCCGGAACGCGCGCAGTCGCGAACAGGCAACCTTGGTCCCTACCGATGAATCCGGAGTTCGCCAGATTTTCAAGGCCTTGAAACAGGGTGGAACAACAGTGATTTTGCCCGACCATACCCCAAACGTTGGCGGTGAAATGATTCCTTATTTTGGACTGCCGTTGGCCACCAGTAATTTAAGTGCCAAACTGATTCAAAAAACCAAAGCTAAAACCTTGTTTTTATATGCACTACGTAATGAGGATCAGGGCTTTGATCTATATTTTGAAGCAATTGATGAACGCATCTATTCAGTCGATACCAATCAAGGCACAGGCATTATTTTTCAAGCCATTGAAAACCTGATCCGCCGTTACCCCGAGCATTACCACTGGAGCTATAAACGTTTTAAAGCCAGCCCCGAATTGGATGCCCTGTATTATCTCAATAAAACAGAGGCATTGGCCCTGGTCGCTAAAGTCCGCGCAGAAGCTGCCGCTCAAAATCCTGCAATTCCAGTAGAAAATGAACAAGTCATATAGTCAGGTCTTCTATAGTCAGACCCTAGTATTTAAGTTTTACTGCTGCACGTTTTAACCATTGCCGTTGTTCACGTGCATACTGTAATTGCATTTGTCCATTGGCCTGTCTGCTAAATTGGATGCTGCCCTGCTGTACTGTGCTCAAGACAGGAATATCCAGCTGCTGTAGACGTTGCAGCGTCATTTTACTGGGATGTCCATAGCGATTGTGAAAGCCAGCCGACGCGATCACGATTTTCGGGTTTAACTGCTTTAAAAAAGCGTAGGCCGAGCTATGCCGACTGCCATGATGTCCCAAAACCAGCACATCGACTTTTAAGTCTGGATAATCCTGCAGAATTTGATATTCCGTTTGCCAACCGGCATCTCCCATCAGTAAAAAATTTTGATAGGGTTGGGCATTTTTCACCTGCAGATAAATCACACAGGACATTTCATTTTTCTCAGCGTTGGCATAGGCCAAATTTTCGGTTTTGGGCGACAGCACGGTCATGTTTACGCGATCACGCCACTGCCAGTTTTGCCCTTGATGACAATAATCAAACTGGCTGGAATCCGCGACTTCAAGTTTCTCATTTGAATAGACCTGCCTGATGGGGAACTGCTGTCTGATCGACTCATAGCCACCTTTATGATCCTGGTCTAAGTGGGTCAAAATCAGCTGATTCAATTCACTCACCCCCTTCACCGATAAAAAGGGCAAAATGATTTGCTTGCCCACACTAAATTTACCTTCATCATAATTTCCGCCCATATCAATCATCATGGTCTGGTCTTGATCGCGGATAAAAATCGCCTGTCCTTGTCCAACATCCAATACATTCAATTCAAATTCATTTTTACTGGCATCGAGGGCAACTAAAGGCATAAAGCACAAGATAGACCACGCTTTAGGCAACACAGCGCGCGGTAAAAACAGGATCATCAATCCCAGACACACACTGAGCCACACGGCAAAGTTCATGGCAATCGGCTGTAAGGTCGGGGCAAACAGCCGATCTAAAAGTTGCAGCAACCCCAGCAAGGCAGCAAGACACAGATCGTTGATTTGAAAAACCAGTCCGCCCAAAGGCTCAGCAATGAAATAGCACAGGGCTGCCAACAGATCCAAGGGCACAATCACCAGGCCAATCCAGGGAATGGCAAACAGATTACTCAGTGGCGTAATCCATGCCATCTGTTTAAAAAACAGCATCATCAGGGGAAATAAGGCCAGAAATATTTTCCACTGCGATTCGATTAAAAGTTTCAGCTGCATTTTGAGGTAGTGTGTTCGGGTCTTGAGCTCCTCCGTGCCGCTTTGCTGCTGCATGGTCTGGTAAATGCGCAGCAACACAAAACATGCGCCATAGGACAGCCAGAATGCAGCCGATAAAATACTGAAAGGATCAAAAATTAACAGGATAGAGGCACTAAACAGCAAAATATTCAGTGGTCGGAGCTTTTGCTTGAACAAGATAAATACACTGATCAACAAGCAGCTCAATAGCGTTCTGAGCGCAGGAATTTCAAAGCCAACAAATGCACAGTACAGTGCTACGCTCGCGCAAAAGGGCCAGATCAGCAGATATTGCCTGGGCCATTTCAAATAGAGTTGCGGTCGATAATGAGCAATGAGCTGATGCAGACTCCAACACAGCAGTACGGCAAAAATCAACACATGCGGCCCGGATATGGCGAGCAGATGACTCATACCAAAGCGCTGAAACAGTTGCTCGGTGTCTGTAGCCAGCAAACTCTTGTCTCCGGTCAATAAAGCCAGTATTAAACCTTTATGCTGCACGGGCTGCTGATGGATAAAATTGCGTAATGCCAAACGCTGCTGCTCAACCCAGAGTTGAATCTGACTGGAAACAGAAGCATGTTGCCTGAGGTATCGTCCATGCCCTAAAGCATCAACTTCTTGTTCAGTCAGCTTGTGGATTGATGAAACTTTAAATCCGGACATGATATTTTGCTGGATATACCATTGTTCCTGATCAAAGGCTCCTTCAGTGGCATAGCTATGCGCAGGCAGGACTTGTCCCTGCAAACGGTAATATTGACCTAGCTCAAGTACCGCAGATGAACTTGAATCTGGTGCATTTTTTAAAAATGCCTGCCACTGCACCACTTGTGTATGGCGATTCAATACCTGAATTTTTTGCTGGATGGTCGGATCGCCTAATTCATTGATGTGTTTAACATAGGCAATCACCTCCACTGCTTCAGGCTGTTGTTCCCGAAACAGTAAACGCTTATTTAATTGATGATCAGCATAACTATAGCCGAGTGCAATCCCCAGGCTCAGTCCCAGAGAAAGCTGTAAAAACTTAAATCCTAAGGAATAAGCCTGTTTGAAAACAGTCAGCTTTAAAAGGAGAAGCACGATAAAAAGAGCGATACATGGAATGAGTAAAGACTGCAATATCGGGTAGTTTTTTCCCATTGTGGCAATCCCTAGCACCCAGCCGATACAGATTATTTGAATCATTGTGATTATAATTTTTTTATTTTTGGCAATATTAAAGCCCACCGGAGTGAGCTTCAATCGTTTTCTAAATTTATCGATCAGTGTCTAGGGTTGGGTGACACTTCATCCTTGTTTGTGACAACGAATATTTTTTACGCTGTATACATCTCATTGTTTAATTGGAGCTTACAACGCAAATCATTTATGAAGTGTCAGACAATCCTTAACCATCAATCCAGACGCCGTCTTGCATATGCAAAATCGAGTCGGCAGTCTGGGCCAGCTGTTCATCATGGGTCACAATCAGCATCGCCATATTGAACTCATCACGTAATTCACTCAGCAATTCAAAAATTTTCACTGCCGTTTTACGGTCCAGATTCCCCGTCGGCTCATCTGCCAGCATCAGTTCCGGCTTTGCCACCAGAGCACGCGCCAAGGCAACACGCTGACGTTCACCACCAGACAGCTCGCCCGGTTTATGCGTCATGCGATGCGACAGTCCGACCCGATTAAGCAAATATTCAGCCTGCTCTTTAGATTGCTTATAGGTCGTTCCTGCACGCAGCATCAGCGGCATGGCCACATTTTCCAGTGCGGTAAATTCAGGCAACAGATGATGGAACTGATAGACAAAGCCTAAATGCTGGTTACGCAAATAGCCACGCTCGGCTTCACCCAAATTATCGAAGCGCTTGCCGTTTAAGAACACCTGCCCTGCTGTTGGACAGTCCAGACCACCCAACACATGCAGCAAGGTACTTTTACCCGACCCACTCGAACCGACAATAGACACAAACTCGCCTTTTTTGACCTCTAAGGACAAGTTTTTAATCACTTCAACGGTGGTTTTGCCATCGGTAAAACTTTTCGAGATATTTTTCGCTTCGAGGACAAGATTACTCATAACGTAAGGCCTCTGCTGGTTGGGTTTTTGCAGCACGCAGTGCCGGGTAAATTGTAGCCAGGAAACTTAAAACCAGTGACAGGCTGACAATCACCACCACATCTTGCCAGCGCAAATAAGACGGCAAGTAATTAATGAAATAGGCATCAAACAGGTTCAAACCAAATGCTGTATTCAACCAGCCAATAAAGCCACTGATACTTGAAGCGAAGATAATTCCCAGAATGGCACCGGAAACTGTCCCGATCACGCCAATAATGGTGCCCTGTACCATAAAAATCCGGGTAATGGTTGCAGGTGAAGCCCCCAGCGTGCGCAAAATGGCAATGTCGGATTTCTTGTCGGTGACGACCATCACCAGTGAGGACACAATATTAAATACAGCCACCAGTACAATCAGGAACAGCAGCAAGCTGACCATGGCTTTTTCCATCTGAATCGCACTAAACAAATTACCGTGGGTAAAGGTCCAGTTCGATGCATAGAAATTGCTTGGCAGGTCTTTGACAATATCATCCGCCACTTCTGGCGCCAGGAAAATGTCATCCAGTTTTAAACGCACACCTTGAGCACCATCCGGCAAGCGCAATAAAGTGGAGGCATCATTCAGGGCGATATAGCCCATCATCGAATCCACTTCCGCCCCGATACTGAAAATACCGACAATTTTAAAGCGCTTGAAACGTGGCACCACCCCTGCAGGCGACGGCGTAGCTTCAGGCAGCACTAAGGTAATATTGTCGTTTAATCCCAAACCCAGTGAATCGGTCATTTGTTTACCCAAAACAATGCCAAATTCACCCTTTTTCAAGCTATCAATACTTCCCGCAATCATGTGATTCTGGATAATGGACACGTTCTTTTCGTATTCAGGTTCGATGCCCGTGACCATAATTCCGGCCACTTGCCCCTGTGCCGTCAGCATGCCCTGTAATTGGGTAAAGGGCGCTACACCCTTGACATGCTCATGCTGTTCAACTTTTTTTGCAAGTTCCGGCCAATTTGTTAATATTTGTGTTGAAGAAACAGTAGCTTGAGGTATCATTCCCAATACACGGTTTTTCAGCTCGCGGTCAAAGCCATTCATTACAGATAAGACTGTAATCAGTACGGCCACACCCAAGGTGAGACCGATCATAGAAACCAGAGCAATAAAAGAAATAAAGTGGTTGCTACGCCGTGCACGAGTATATCTCAACCCGATGTACAGCGAGATTGGTTTAAACATACCATTTAGTCCGAGGAATAATTATGGAAAATTTACAGCATCAAGGCGGCAATAAGGAACGCCGCGTTATGTCGCGTATCGATGCTGCTTTGCGAATAAATTATCAGATTATTTCTGATGATGTCGCGCTTAATGACCCTTATGATCCTAACTTTGTGCTGCCCCGCTATTTTCTACTACTCGCAGAATTAGATCAATTTGATCACGCTGTAAACTACGAATTAGAACAATTAAATGAAAAAGATCAACAAATTGCTAGAATATTATCCTTATTTAACCAAAAGTTAAACCTCATTACCGGCTCTTTATACGATGCAATTGTACAATCCATGTTACCAATCCCGGAACATGTCAATTTTTCCGAAACCGGTTTCAGTTTCTTTAGTGATCACCCTATTCAGGAAGGCACCTATATTCATGTGACCTTAAGTCACCCTGAAAATTTCTTCCATATTGCTGCAACTGCCCAAGTGGTCTATAGCCGAACGGAAGAGAACGGCAAGTTCCGCACCGGCGCTTATTTTATTACCTTGCATCCACAAGACCGGGTCAAACTTGCCGAATGTGTCAACCTCGGCAAAAATAAAGACTAGAAATTTAACTGTTGAACTTGATCTTGGTGGCGAGATTCTGGCTCGCCTTAAGATCGCGATAGAAATAAACAAACAGGCCAAACAATAAAATAAAGGCCCCGACAAAAACCATCACCGATAATTTTTCATCATTCAGCATCGCTCCAAACAGCATGGCCAACATGGGTGTCAGCACCGTAGTCAATGATAAGGTCGTCGCCTTAATATTTTGTACCAGTTTGAAATAACAGAACATCGCCAGCAGTGAAGCCATAATCACCGCATAAAACAAACCGATCAATGCCTTGGTATTCGGGATATGATCTGGTGCATGCTGCCAGATCAACGGCAGCATGCCCAGTGCAAACAGGCTGGAGACCAGAATCGATCCCGTTGCCTGGGCCATGGGTTTCAGTGGTGCATTGACTTTTTTGACCCAAAAAATGGATGCGCAATACACCAAAACACTGATCAACATCAGTCCTATGCCCATCGGCTGGACATGCTGGTCACTGCCCCCCAGACAGATAATCCCCAGCCCCACTACTGCAATGCACATGCCCAGCCACTGCAGGCGATGCAAATGAATGTTAAAAGCAAAACGTCCGATTAATCCGGTCATGATCGGAGCCAAACCAAACATCAGGGCGATAATGCCTGAGCTTAAATAGTCAGTAGCTAGATAGGTAAAGATTTGCGATCCAATAAAACTGCAGGCACCTGCAACATAGCTATGCAGGGAGATGGCATTGAGAGGCAACTTGGTTTTCAGTAAAACCAGCAAACCCAAGGCTAAAGGCAAGGCAATAAAAAAGCGCAGTGCCAAAGCCCACAAACTATGCAGATCTGAAACACTCCAGACAATTGCCAGAGGCGTGGTTGCCCAAATAAACACCAATAAGGCATACGTGGACATAATGTTGGTTTTTGACGGCATGAAGAGCTCAAGTTACGCTGCGGTTTTACGTTTCTGTTTCTGAATGGTTTGATCCAGTGCACTGGAAAATTCGCGCTTGTCTCGTTCGGAAATCGGAGGAGGTCCACCGGTTTGTACACCCGCCCCTCTTAAGGTATCCATAAAATCACGTAGATGCAGGCGTGCTTTTACATTGGCAGCAGTATAGATTTCACCGCGCGGATGAATGGCTATTCCGCCCTTTTCAATGACTTGAGCAGCCAGGGGAATATCCTGAGTCATGACAATATCATGCTCTTTCATGCGCTCGATAATTTCTTTATCTGCCGCATCTGCGCCACTCATGACCTGAAGGGAGTTAATCCGTACGGACGGGGTAATACCCACATTCTGGTTGGCCACAAAAGTGACTTCCAGCTGATAACGGTCGGAAGCGCGAATGATCACATCACGCAGGATTTTAGGCAATGCATCGGCATCAACCCAAAGTTTAAATGGCAGCACACCATATCCATAGTCAAAAAAGAAGAGTACCTAGTTTAGCAAATTCCATGTGACAGGAGGATGGCTAAATCTATTGTGCCTCTTGCTTGTTTTTAGCTTTACTCTTCAATCATCATAGTTTCAATCGCCAAGTTTCAGATCGCATCACATCTAAATTCAGAATTTAAAGTACATTGTATGGACTTTAATGGTTAAATTTGGCTCTTTGACTTGAAATTTAACAATAACCCTCGATTTAATAGATAAATACAGCCCAACATCAATTGTGAATATGAAAAATCAAAATAGACCGGAACTGATCACCATTGAAGATCAGAACTTTGGCAGTCATGTCGAACATTGGAATCTGCTCACAGAAAATCCGGCTACAGATGTGCCCAAGTGGTTGGGCCTGGCTCTTGATGCGCCGGTCATGCCCATGGGTTTATGCAAAGAAGAATGTGACATGGACGCATCAGCCTGGCTCATTCAAGGGCCCAAGCAGGAAAAAATACAATTAACCCAAGTCATTGCAGTTGAAAACAACAAACCCCAAGCGCTAAAAACGGCATTTCCAAGCTTTGAAAGCCCCTACAAAGTCAAGGCCACCATTGAACGGATTATTACCTGTAAATCCAACACTCAGGCGGTACTGCGCTTGAATCTGGGTGCCAATACCATTGTCTATGCCTTTGATACACTGTATAGCGTCAATCATGACCAGTATGAAAAAGATCAACCCTATCTTGCTCAGCTCAATGCCTGGGCCTATGAGCTGGAAGCGGTGTCAGACCATGAACATCTGGTGGTAGATGATCCTGCCTCAATCAAGCATCACCGTGCCTTGAATGACATTCTGGCGGCCAATAACGGCGTGGCACCTGCCAACCTGCAAGAACAGATTGATGCCTGGGAACCCAAATCGGAAGATGACAAAGAACCGGTTACGGTCGATTTTTCCAAGATGGTCGCTTATCTGTATGGCGAAAACATGGGTCAGGAAGATGAAGCCTGGTTCCAGGGCAATATTGTCGGTAAAACCTCCATGTCATTTATGGATCAGGAATACACCCTGTATGATGTTGCCCTAATTCATGATGAAAACCAGGAAGCCACCCTGATTCGCATTGCTACCAAGAATCCGGCGTATAAAGACTTTGCAATTGGCCAATTCATTCGTGGCAATTTATGGATTCAAGTGAATATTTACGCTAAAAAATAATCCTCTCTAAAAAGCAGTGCTATAGCCTGATTATCTCTTCACGCTATGGCACTGCTTTTTTATGCTTATGTATTTATTATCTGCACATTCATTCTGATCAAAAATTATCCACAGAAGACTATTATATTTAACGATTTTAAATTCAAATTAAAATGCATTTATCCACAGTTTTAAATTCAAAATTTTATTTTAAATAAATCGTGCACCGATTATATTTTTATGAGGCATTTTGAAGTCTTTTCTCCAGCACAACCCTGTAGTGACAATAATTTGCTAAATAATCAGATATTCTGTCCAATACCATAAATATTTTAATTACATATTTTTATTTAGTACTTTATTTAATCAATTTTTTATGATAAAAATAAATACAAGCAATATAAATTAACGATAAATAAATCGGAATAGAGTTTCCATGAAAATCGTGCAAGAAGAAAATATACGAACTGTTGAACATCAACTGGTTAAACGCTTCCAGTTAGACACTCTCTCATGCCTGTTTTTTGTCCTGGGTATATTTATGTCTGCCTATATTTTGCATCACTTTATTTTTTAAGCCTATTTTAACAATTTTATCTTCAACATTATTCAAGTCAACAAAAAGCCCATCATGTGATGGGCTTTTTTAGCTTTAGCAATTAAGCATTGCGTTTGGCAAAGTCATCCATAAAGTTAACCAGAGCCTGTACGCCTTCTAAAGGTACAGCATTGTAAATACTGGCACGCATACCACCCACTGAACGGTGACCTGCCAAGTTAAGTAGATGATTCGCTTCGGCTTCTTTCAAGAATTGTTTCTCAAGCTCAGCTTTTGCCAAGGTAAACGGTACATTCATGATAGAACGGTTGGCTTCTGCAATCGGGTTGGCATAGAAATCGCTAGCATCGATATAGCCATACAGTAATTTGGCTTTTTCAAGATTCACTTTATGCATGGCATCGACTCCGCCATTTTCAAGCAGCCACTCAAATACCAGACCAGACAGGTACCAGGCATAGGTAGATGGTGTGTTGACCATAGAACCGTTTTTCGCCTGATCTGAATATTTCAGAATGCTTGGAATTTCAGGTTTCGCCTGATCAAGCAAATCTTCACGGATAATGACTAAAGTTAAGCCGGCAGGACCAATATTCTTTTGTGCACCTGCATAAATTAAACCAAACTTGGATACATCTAATGGCGCAGATAAAATGCTTGATGAAAAGTCACATACCAAAGGTTTATCTGTTTCAGGAATACCCGCAAACTGAAGGCCGCCAATGGTTTCGTTATCTGCATAATGGACATAAGCTGCATCGTCAGACAAGTTCCAGGTACTTTGCTCTGTAATGGCCAATTTACCGTTAATGCTGGTACCTGCTTCTACAACATTGATGTCGCCATAGCGTTTTGCTTCTTTTAACGCTTTTTCAGACCAGATTCCGGTATGAATATAATCAGCCTTGCTGTTTTTACCCAATAGGTTTAAAGGAATGGCAGAGAATTGCAGTGAAGCGCCACCTTGCAAGAACAATACTTTATAGTTCTCAGGAATGTTCATCAATTTACGCAAATCTGCTTCTGCTTTTTCTGCCACAGCCACATAATCACTGCTACGGTGACTCATTTCCATGATCGAAAGACCCTTGCCATGCCAATCAAGCAATTCAGCCTGAGCTTTTTCTAAAACGGCAGTAGGTAATGCAGCAGGACCAGCACAGAAGTTGTACGCGCGCATGATTTTTCCTTTCAGAGTGAAACACAATAAAATGATGGCATTTAACCACAGATAGGCGTTGCTTGCAGTAAATTATCCTGAAAATATTTCAATGCTGTCGGACATTTAAAGTCAAAATCTCAATAAAGAGCGGATTTGAATACAGCCTGTACAATCCCTGACATTCGGCTTAAAGGAGCAACTGCATCTTATCTCCGGTGTTTTCAAAGTGGCGATGCAAGTCGTCAAGATCAAAAACCTGATCAGGTGATTGCTATACAGATGCATATTAAACAATACAACAACTTATTGATTAGACATACAATTCAATCTATGCAATATAATTGTTACAAAGAAATTGAGAGCTGAGTGATGTCATTGCATTTACAGGCACAACCCAAAAAAATTGCACTCCTCATACAACAAAATTTTCGTATTGGCATTTGTACGGCTAGTCTGGTTTTTGCTGGCCCAGCATTCGCCGAAAGCATCAGTTATGCACAGGCTGAACAGTCGATTTTAAAGGATTCCTACAGCACGCAGGCCAGTCAGGCTTTGCAACAATCCGCACAATTACAAGCTGAAGCGGTCAAGGGTTTAGGTCTGCCCCGTGTCGATTTAAATGTCCGCGCTTACGCTTTTCATAATGAAGTGGATCTTCCTCTTGGGGCTTTAAAAAACAATCTAGAACAGTCCTTGACTAATGGCCTGAATAATAAGATTGATGAATTGAATTTAGGTGGCTTTGCCGATCCGTTGAAAGAGGGTTTAAAACAACCGATACATGATGGCGTGGGATTAATTCCAGATGAGTCAACCGTTCGCCTGGATGATCAGGTGATACGTCCAACCGTGTCCGTCATTATGCCTTTATATACCGGTGGCCTGACCTCAAGTGCCAAGGAAATGGCTCAGATTCAGGCTCAGCGCAGTCAACTCAATAGCAAGCAACAGCAAGATGCGCAACGCTTTGAACTGATTCAGGCCTATTTTAATGCCCAACTGCAAAAGCAGCTTTTAGCCTCCAGTCAGTCCAATTTCAATGCTATGCAAATACATTACAGCAATGCTTTAAAGCTGGAACGCCAAGGTTTTATCAGCAAAGGACAGCGCATGCAATTTGAGGTGGCAAAGAACAATGCCGAGCGTAGCGTGCAAAATGCAGCAGCCAATTTAAGATCGAGCCTGTTTCAGCTCAACAACCTGTTACAGCAAAGTCAGATTACCGAACTGAGCACTCCCCTATTTGTCAACGCTACCCAGACTCAGAACCTGAATGCGCTGTTAAAAAGCTATCCGGACCAATCTTCTCTGGTTCGCAAAATGCAGATGGACACCCAGCTGGCCAATGCCAATGTTAAGGCGCAAACTGCCTCGAAAAAACCTAATTTGTTCGCCTTTGGCGAATATAGCCTGGATGAAAAGCAAAACTGGATTGTCGGTGTCGCAGCGCGTTACAACCTGTTTTCCGGAATAGACAAGAATAAAAATGTTCAGGCAGCAGAGTTGCAACGCTATGCCTCTGAACTGTTAACCGAGCGTACCAAGCAGGAAGTCGAAAACATCATTTATCGCTCTTACAATGAAATGACCTCAGCCCAGCAAAGTCATCAGCTGTTACAGCAAAACATGAAAGCCGCCGAGGAAAATCTGCGTATTCAGACTTTATCTTTTAAGGAAGATATGGGAACGGCCACCCAGCTGATTGATGCACAAAATAGCCTGAACGCTTTAAAAAGCGAAATGGCGCTGAATGCCTATAAATACATTATGTCACTGGCCACTTTACTGCAAAGCCATGGCTCGATTGAGCAGTTTCAAAGCTATGTCAGCCAAAGCAATAGCAGTTATATTCGTTAATTTTTGATGGGGAAAACCATGACACAAGATCAAAACAGGCCTGATCAAGATGTAGAAAATGCCTCATCAAAAGAGGCTGCTTGCAATCCATCCGCTCAGCAAAGTGAATTGAACACTTTAGAGCAGTCTCACGAACAGCCAAATCTTACAGATTCAGCATTTTTCAGTTATTCAGAACAAGCGCCAGCCACTGAAAATACCGATTCAAAATCTTCAGCTGCCATTAAAGTGATTGGCATCATCATACTGATCTTGCTTTTAGGCCTGATTGGTTTTGGCTTATGGAAAAGCTATCAGCCCAAGGAAGTCGAGCTGCAAGGTCGTGTTGAAGCTGAAACCGTCCATGTCAGTAGCAAGGTGCCGAGCCGCATTGAAGAAATATATATCCACGACGGACAAAAAGTGCTTAAAGGCCAGCCACTGGTCCGTTTGTTTAGTCCGGAAGTTGAAGCTAAAAAACAGCAGGCTCTGGCCAGCCTGCAGTCTGCTTTAGCCTTGCAAGCCACAGCGGAGCGCGGTTCCCAGCAGGAAAATATCGACAGTCTATATGCCAACTGGCAGGCCATGAAAGCCCAGCAAGACCTGGCTCAAACCACCTATCAGCGTGGTGCCAACCTGTTTAAGGAAGGCGTCATTTCACGCCAGCGCCGCGATGAAATGCACGCCGCGGCTCAATCTGCCGCACAAATGACCGAAGCGGCTTATCAGCAATATGCACGTGCCAAACGCGGCAGCACGCCAGAACAGAAATCCTCCGCCGATGCCCAGGTGGAGATTGCCAAAGCGGCCGTTGCAGAAGCCAATGCACTGGAAGCTGAAACCAAACTGGTGTCCCCGATCAACGGCACAGTGTCTAAAACCTATGGCAAGGTGTCGGAACTGGTGGCTATGGGTGTACCCGTGGTCAGTATTATTCAGGAGGATGAGCTTTGGGTCAGCCTGAATATCCGTGAAGATCAATACGCGCAGGTCTATCAGGCCAAATCGGTTGAAGGCTTTATTCCTGCATTAAACAAAAAGGCCCTGTTCAAGATCAAAAAGATTGATGCCGAGGGTGAATTTGCCACCATTAAAACCACGCGCCAAACCGGTGGCTATGATATTCGCAGTTTCAAGATTCAGCTCACCCCTGCCCAGCCAATTGCAGATTTAAAAGTCGGCATGAGTGTGCTGTTTAAAGTACAAGAGTCTTGATCATGCTACAGGGCATACTGCGCGAACTCGGCTATTTGCTCAGGCATAAGTGGGACTTGTGCATGATCACGCTTGCACCTGTCTTTGTGATTGTGCTGTTTGCCAGTATGTTTTCTGCCGGGAAACCGAGCCATCTGCCAATTGCAATTATTGATCAGGACCAGAGCGAACTGAGCCGGACGATTATTCATCATGCCAGTCTGAATCACACCCTGAGCATCAACAGTATTTCCAGCAGTCAGGATGAGGTTGAACAGTTACTCAATCAAAACAAAATCTGGGGTTATATCACTATTCCCGCAGGTGCCGAACAACGCCTGGTACAAGCCAAGGATGCTGGAATCAGCATTGCCTATAACCAAAGCTATTTTAGTGTCGGCAATAGCATTTCATCGGCGATGCTGGTCAGCACCTTGCAGGCACTGGCCGATTTTACCGGGCACAGTTATCTGGAAAACCAGATTCCCTATTTGAATGCACCAACGCCCAATATCAAAATTTCGCCGCTGTTTAATCCGGGGCTCAGTTATGAGTTCTATCTGGAACCTTACATGATTCCGGCAATTTTACATTTATTGCTCTGCTGTTGCGTGGCTTTTGCCGTAGGACAGGAGCTGAAATTTGGCTCGGCCAAAACATGGCTCGATGGTCAAAATTTATGGCTTGCCCTGCTTTCCAAAAATATGACCTATGTGCTGATTTTCAGTTTCTGGACCTGGTTATGGATGTTCTGGATGATTGAAATGCGTGGCTGGTTTGTACAGGGACAGCTCTGGCCCATTTTATTGGGACAATTTCTGCTCTATAGCGCTTATGCCCTGATCAGCAGCAGCGTGGTTTTGGCCACCCGTGATCTGGCGAAAAGTTTTGGTTTTATTGCGGTCTATGGCGGGTCATCTTTAAGTTTTGCCGGCGTGACTTTACCGCTGAACAATGCCCCCTTATTCACCCAGTTCTGGTCCAATATTATTCCCTATACGCCTTATGCCAAATTACAGACGGAACAATGGGTGGTGGGCAGTCCCATATCCATTTCACTGTTACCGCTTGCAATTTTAGCCGTGTATTGCCTGTTTTATCTGGGCACAGCCTACTTCTTCCTTAAAAAATATGTAAAGGGAGTACAGGCATGAAAACGCTTAAAAACTTTTTGTACTTTTATTTTAAAACCTTTCAGGATATTGCACGTAACAGTTCGATCTTGACCACATTGGTACTTTCGGTATTTTTATATAGTTTCTTCTACCCAACGGCTTATAAGGCAGAACATGCCGAATCTTTACCGATTGTGATTGTCGATGAAGAACAAAGCCTGGTGAGCTCGAGTATTATTGGCGAAGTGGCTAAAAGTCCCAATGTTGAAATCCGTGCAGTCACCGGGAATTTTGCCGAAGCAGAGCAGATGATCAGGCTGCAACAGGCGGACGGAATTTTACTACTTCCAGATAACTTATCTGGCAGTCTGCGTCGAGGTGAAGTTGGGGGCATCGGTTTATATTTAAGTGCCGCCAATTTCTTGAAAACCCAAAAGATTGGTTTGGGACTGGCGGCATCGATTGAACATGCGCTGGCCGAACAGGCTGAAAAATTTCAGCATATTTCTGAATTTTCCCCTGCGCTGTCCATTCATCAAATTCCATTATTTAACACCCTGTCCGGGTATGGCAGCTATATTTTCCCTGCCGTTGCCCCACTGATTATCCATCAAACCATTTTGCTGGGCTTGTGCATGTTAATTGCGACTTATCGTGAAAAGCACTGGATACCCAGTCGAACCGAATTTTGGGCTTTATGGAGTGCTATTTTAACCATTGGCTTTTTGGGCTGTTTGTATCTGTTTGGATTTACCTTCTGGCTGAATGACTATCCGCGTGGTGGCAACTTCTGGGGCATGCTCATTGCGGTTCCTATATTTCTGAGCTGCGTGATTGGCCTCAGCATGCTGATTGCCTCTTTTCTGGATATGCCTGAACGTGCCGGCCATGTGATCGTGTTTAGCTCGATTCCCCTGTTTCTGCTTTCAGGTACGGCCTGGCCGCATGCCGCCATGCCAGAGTGGATGCAGTATTTAGGCAAAGCCCTCCCTTCCACCCAAGGCATACAGATGTTTATTCAATTGAACCAGATGGGCGTGCCTACTCAACTGGTCATTCCGAAAATGATTTATCTGGCAAGCTTTGCCGGCATTTGTCTGGTTTGGGCTTTTTTTCGCCTGACTCGATCTACCAGAAAGTAAGCTTTTAGCTATGAGCTTATAAGTTTATTAAATGAAACCTTACAATTTGATTATTTTTTATACCAATACTGCTTTTTTTTTGACCTTTTGAATCAATTGTGAAGAAAAAAGTTAGATTGAATATATTAATCGATGCAAAATAGCCCCCTGTTTATATTTCATGAATATTTTTTATATTATTCATTCCCACGCTCCCCTTTAACATGCCGATGTGATATCGACAGTGTTATAGCAGCTTTTTTATTAAAATTTGATTTTAAGGGCTTAGCATGAAAAAGATTAGGATTAGTCTTGCTTGGCAAATCGTCATTGCGCTCATTTTAGGTGTGCTTGTAGGCTCCTTTCTACATTATTCTCCCGAATATCGTGAAACTCTGATTAATAATCTGCTGAGCCCTTTGGGCGCAATCTTTATTAATTTGATTAAGATGATTGTTGTTCCACTTGTACTTTCAATGCTGATACTCGGTATTGCAAATGCAAGTCATGGTCAAAACCTAGGTAAACTGGGTTTCAAAACCATTGTTTATTTTGAAATTATTACCACTGTTGCGATTATTGTCGGTCTGGTTGCTGCGAATATATTCCAGCCGGGCGCCGGTATTGACATGTCGAGCCTAACTCAAACCGATATTTCCCAATATCAGCAAACCACCCAAGAAGTGAGTAGCCACTCGCATGGTCTGGTCAACACCATTTTATCTTTAATCCCGTCTAATATTTTTGGATCACTGACCGATGGGCATATGTTGCCAATCATCTTCTTCTCCGTGATCTTCGGTATTGGTTTGGGATCTTTGGCGAAAGAAACCAGAAAACCGCTGATTGATGTATTGCATGCGATTTCTGAAACCATGTTCAAAGTCACCCATATGATCATGCTTTTTGCACCATTCGGCGTATTTGGCCTGATTGCGGCAACCGTTGCCAACTTTGGCTTTAGCTCACTGCTGCCATTAGTGAAATTGGCGCTTCTGGTTTATGGTGCTATTTTCTTCTTCATCTTTGTCATTTTAGGACTTGTCGCCAAATTCTGCGGTTTCAGTATTTGGGAAATTATTAAAATTCTGAAAGATGAGCTGATTCTGTCTTATTCAACTGCAAGTTCCGAGACAGTATTACCGCGCCTGATGGAAAAAATGGAAGCCTATGGTGCGCCAAAATCCATTACCAGTTTCGTGATTCCAATCGGTTATTCATTTAACCTCGATGGTTCGACCTTATATCAAAGTATTGCAGCCATCTTTATTGCGCAGCTTTACGGTATTGATTTAACCATGACCCAGCAGATCATTCTGGTGTTAACCCTGATGATTACTTCTAAAGGTATTGCCGGTGTGCCTGGCGTGTCTTTTGTTGTGCTGTTGGCAACCTTGGGCAGTGTCGGTATTCCGCTTGAAGGCCTGGCATTTATTGCCGGTATTGACCGTATTCTGGATATGGCACGTACTGTATTGAACGTAATTGGTAACTCATTGGCTGTTCTTGTGATCAGTAAATGGGAAGGCCAGTTCGATGCTGAAAAGCAAAAAAATTATGCTGTTGAAATCAAAGAAGCTGCATAATTTATAAATCAAAAAAAGGAAGCTTCGGCTTCCTTTTTTAAAGCAATTGCTAAAACCACGCCAACAACACTAATGGCTGCCATTGCAAATTTTGCTAAACTTTGCCAAGTTTCATTATTTTCTTTAATTATTTCGGCAATTCTTAAATGTAAATTTGCTAAATCTTTAGTAATTTCAGCGATGGTACGTAAAGTTTATTCAGTCTGCGCTTTTTCAGTAATTTTTTCTAAAAGTCGCATCGTAGATTCCAAGCTATTATGAATACTATCTAAACTATGAACTTGTGTAGTTTTTACACCATCAATTATTAATTTTAAGCTATCTAAATAATCTTTTTGAAGATCAATAATATTAGGAATTAATTTCACTAATTGGGATAGTTATTCAATTGAAAAATTATCATTTTGTATTAATTCCATAATTTTTCCATACTGTTCTTTTGATAAATTATCAAAATCAGAAATATTTAATTTATTTTTTAATTGCTCAATAAAATTATTATTCATACCCCCTAAAATTAATTTTATTTTCAATTATTTATAAATTTTGTCAACAAAAAGAGCGCCTAAGCGCCCTTCTTTTTAAGTCAAAACTTATTCTGAGTCAGAATCTCTTAAATCCGATTCAGTATCAGCTTCGTCAGCAATGGTTTCATCATCCACCAAAGTTTCAGAATCAATCAAGGCCTCAGAGGCAACGACTTCTTCGCCTTCCACTGCTTCAATAAACTCATCTTCTTCCACTGCTTCAACCGAAACAACACCTACAAGCAACTCGTCATTACCTAAACGGATCAGACGTACGCCTTGTGCATTACGACCGGTTTGAGCCACTTCAGAAGCACGGGTACGGACCAAAGTACCGCCATCAGAAATCAGCATCAGTTCTTTAGAAGCATCAATTGCAACCGCACCCACCAACTGACCGTTACGTTCAGAGGTCTTGATCGCAATCACACCCTTACCGCCACGTTTCTTGGTTGGGAAGTCATCTACCGGGGTACGTTTACCGTAACCGTTTTCAGATGCACACAGCACTTCACCCGTTTCAGGAACAACTACCAATGAAACGATACGGCTGATTAATGCTGAATCTGAAGCATCTTCGTCATCTGAATCGATATCGGCATCTTCGGCATCTTCAACTTGCGCTGCACCAATGGTCACACGCATACCGCGTACACCTTTCGCTGAACGACCCATTGAACGGACATCAGTTTCTGCGAAGCGAATCGCTTTACCTTCATTCGAGAACAACATGATTTGCTGTTCGCCATCGGTAATCGCAACGCCAATCAAGGTGTCATCGCCATTCAGTTCAATGGCACGCAAACCGTTTGAACGGACATTACTGAACTGTTCAAGTTCTACACGCTTGATCGTACCGTACTCGGTCGCCATAAACACATAGAAGTTTTTACGTACCGCTTCGGCTTGCTGCGCAAAGTCAGCAATGATTTCATCATCCAGATCGCTTGCTGAAAGTTCAATGCCCAATTGTTTCAATTGAATACGTAATGCATCAGACAAGTCATCTGCACCCTCTTCAAGTTCAGCAAGTGCTGCTTGAAGTTCAGCATAATGCGCATTGATGATTTCATTTTCTTGCAGTTTTGCAGCATTGGCTTTTACAAATGCCTTGAAATCTGCCAGACGTTCTTTGAATTTCTTCGGCGCATCAATCACCGGAAGAATGGCAGTAATGGTTTCGTTGGCTTCAAGCGGCAACAGGTTCACCATTGGGCGACCTTTGGCACCACGCGAAGCTTGCGGCACTTCAAACACTTTCAGACGATAGACCTTACCGACATCGGTGAAGCAAAGTACGGTTGCATGGTTCGAGGTCACAATCAGATGCTGGATATAATCATCTTCTTTCATTGAAGTTGCAGACTTGCCACGCCCCCCACGACGCTGTGCAGCATAATCAGAAAGCGGCTGGGTTTTCGCATAACCGGTTTTAGAAACGGTCAATACCACCTGTTCTTCTGGAATCAGATCTTCGCGAGAGAAATCAATACGTGATTCAACAATCGCGGTACGACGCGCATCGCCATACTGTTGCAGAATTAACGCCAACTCTTCTTTAATCACACCCATCAACAGGTTGAAATCGTTCAGGATTGCCGTTAATTCAGCAATTTGACCCAAAATTTCGCTGTATTCTGCATGCAGCTTGTCTTGTTCCAGACCAGTTAAGCGGTGTAAACGCAATTCAAGGATTGCACCGACCTGTGCCGGAGATAAACGGTAAACATTGCCATCTAAACCGAATGGACGGCTTGGATCTTCACCTTCAATCTCGTCAGGACGTACAGAAACCGAACCTGCTTTTTCCAGTAAGGCAACCACACCACCCGCAGCCCACTCGCCCGCCTGTAAACGCTCACGCGCTTCGCCCGGGTTGGCAGAGGTCTTGATGGTTTCAATAATCGCATCGATGTTTGCAAGTGCGACAGTCAAGCCTTCCAAAATATGGCCACGTTCACGTGCTTTACGCAATTCGAACATGGTACGGCGAGTCACTACTTCCTGACGGTGACGGATAAACGCCGCAATGATGTCTTTCAGGTTCATCAACTTCGGCTGGCCATTGTCCAGGCAGACCATGTTGATGCTGAATGAATTTTCCAACTGGGTATTCAGGAACAGGTTGTTGACAATCACTTCAGCGTTTTCACCACGCTTCAGGTCAATGGCAATACGCATGCCTTCTTTATCTGACTCATCACGAAGTTCAGAAATACCTTCCAGTTTTTTCTCTTTGACTAACTCGGCAATACGCTCAATGGTTTTTGCCTTGTTGACCTGATAAGGAATTTCAGTAAACACGATGGTGCTACGGCCAGATTTCTGGTCTTCTTCAATATGGTATTTACCACGGATGTGAAGACGGCCTTTACCGGTACGGTAAGCATCGACAATACCCGATTTACCGTAAATGATACCGCCTGTAGGGAAATCCGGACCAGAGATGTGCTCCATCAAGCCTTCAATGGAAATATTCGGGTTTTCCGCATAAGCCAAACATGCATTGATGACTTCGGTCATGTTGTGTGGCGCCATATTGGTCGCCATACCAACCGCAATACCGGTCACACCGTTAATCAGCAAGTTGGGAACACGTGTCGGCATCACTTCTGGAATACGTTCAGAACCGTCGTAGTTGTCTTCCCACTCGACAGTGTCTTTTTCCAGATCAGCCAGAAGTTCATGGGTGAGCTTACGCATACGTACTTCGGTATAACGCATTGCTGCTGCGCTATCGCCATCGACTGAACCGAAGTTACCCTGACCATCCACCAATTGATAACGCAGGCTAAAGTCTTGCGCCATACGAACAATGGTTTCATAAACAGCTGAGTCACCATGCGGGTGATATTTACCGATCACGTCACCGACGACACGGGCTGACTTTTTGTATGCTTTATTGTAGTCGTTGCCCAATTCGTGCATAGCGAAAAGCACACGACGATGAACAGGCTTTAAACCGTCTCTCACGTCAGGTAATGCACGAGAAACAATAACACTCATGGCATAGTCGAGATACGAGCTTTTGAGTTCATCCTCAATGGCAATCGGTCGGATTTCCGATACGCTCATGCATACTCCTTATTACAAACAGCCATTCAGACTGTTCGTTTTATATAATCAATCTAGCAAAAAATTAACCCAAAATAAGCTGAGTTAAAGTCTAAATACAGCCATAAATTATAGCATAAATTCTGCTGTTTTTGTGCCATATCTCTTATCTTAATCTTGTTAATTTTCTATAATTTATCGTTTATTTTTTCAGCACTTTCATTTGTCGGAATTTTATGTGAATTCGTTCATTTTATTCGAGGTTGAATCGAAAAATTTAGCGTTCTATGTTTATGCAGCTTATTCAGTTAAAATGCACTTTTCACTTTAAAAAAGATAGAAATCAATCAAATCTCATTTATATACCAGCTATGCAAATACAAGCACCCTACATTACCCTTTTTAAGCGCATACAGACGCTCATCAGCTTCGGGCACATTTACGCCATCGCTTGACTCTTCAAGCCATAAAAATGAATAAATGAAGAAATCCAGCCATAAAAAAACGCCCCCGAGCTGAGCAGAAAAGCATTGCTTTCACTGCTTGCACAAGAGCGTTTTTTGAAACTGATTTCGAGAATTAGATTTTAGAAACCAATTCTGGAACTACAGTGTTCAAGTCACCAACTAACCAGTAGTCAGCTACTGCGTTAATTGGCGCTTCTTCATCTTTGTTGATCGCAACGATCACTTTAGACTCTTTCATACCCGCCAAATGCTGGATGGCACCAGAAATACCGACAGCGATGTATAGCTCAGGCGCAACGATTTTACCCGTTTGACCAACCTGCATGTCGTTTGGAACGAAACCAGCGTCAACCGCAGCACGTGAAGCACCTTGAGCAGCGCCAAGCTTGTCCGCCAATGGATCCAGGATCTTGTGATAGTTTTCACCAGAACCCACACCACGACCACCAGAAACCACAATGCGTGCAGCGGTTAATTCTGGGCGTTCAGATTTCACAATTTCTTCTGAAACGAATTTAGAGATACCCGCATCGCCAGTAGACACAGCGGCTTCAACACTAGCAGAACCACCATCGCTTGCTACAGCATCAAATGCAGTACCACGAACAGTTGCAACAACAACTGCTTCGCCAGATTCTACAGTGGCAATTGCGTTACCTGCATAGATTGGACGTTTAAACGTTTTAGGACCTTCAACCGCGATAATGTCAGTGATCATGCTGACATCTAAAAGCGCAGCTGCACGTGGCAGAATGTTTTTACCTGTTGTGGTAGAAGCAGCAAGGATATGGCTATAGCCTTTGCCCAATTCAGCAACAAGTTTAGCCACATTTTCAGCCAACTGGTTTGCATAAGCAGCGTCGTCTGCAAGCAATACTTTGCTTACACCCGCAACTTTAGCTGCCTGGTCAGCAACGGCTTGCGCGTTCGAGCCAGCTACCAATACAGTGATATCACCACCGATTTTTTGCGCCGCAGCAACAACGTTTAAAGTAGCAGCGTTTAATGCTTTGTTGTCGTGCTCAGCGATAACTAAAATACTCATGATTTTTATCCTTCTGTATTAGATCACTTTCGCTTCATTTTTCAATTTTTCTACAAGCTCGTCTACAGACTTCACTTGTACGCCCGCTTTACGCTCAGCAGGAGCTTCAACTTTCACTGTTTTCAGTTTAGTTGTCGCAGTAACACCGAAATCTGCTGGAGATTTGGTATCAAGCGGTTTTTTACGCGCTTTCATGATGTTTGGCAGAGCCGCATAACGTGGTTCGTTCAAACGCAAGTCAGTCGTAATAATTGCTGGAAGTGCAAGCTCAACAGTTTGTAAACCACCGTCAATTTCACGAGTCACTTGTACTTTGTCGCCTTCAACTTTCACTTCTGATGCGAATGTACCTTGACCTGCACCAAGTAAAGCGCCAAGCATCTGACCCACCTGGTTAGAGTCGTCATCAATAGCTTGCTTACCTAGAAGGATGAGTTGTGGCTGTTCAGCATCAACAACACCTTTCAGGATTTTAGCAACTTCCAAAGCACCGAGCTGGCTGTCGTCAGCTTCAACCAGGATACCGCGGTCAGCGCCAAGTGCCATAGAAGAACGGATTTGTTCTTGCGCCTCTTTAGGACCAATAGAAACAACAACGATTTCTGAAACAGTTCCTTTTTCTTTTAAACGAACCGCTTCTTCCACCGCGATTTCACAAAATGGGTTAATTGACATTTTAACGTTTGTTAAGTCAACACCACTGTTGTCCGGTTTAACGCGAACTTTAACGTTGGCATCAACCACACGTTTTACAGCAACAAGAGCCTTCATGTAATCCTCGGCTGTTTTAGCAAATGTAAATGTTGAGAAAAGTTATAATAACTCTTCACTTAAATTTTTTTAGGTGCCCTATCTTGCAATGTGTACGGCATTTCGGTCAAGTCACAATTATCGAAACAGCTGTAAAAATGCATCATTTTCCTTGAACTTGGCGTTCATATTTTTTTCACACACTTTTATTAAGATGAAATTCCTGAATATTTATTTATTTTTTAAGCATTGATTTTTAGTATTTTTTTATCTGATTAACTTCATCAAAAGTTCTGATTTAATACATATTTTCGATGAGTTTCTGGCGGGTCTGGCGCATATGGCTGACAAAATAGCCAAATTAATACCTTGTCATTTAAGACAGCTTACCCAAATTTTTTTAGCCCGTTTGCCCTAAAATTGAGCGCTTTTTTAAGTTAAAGATGTAACAAATTACTTTTTAAAAATAAATACCCTGTCCTACAGGGAAGCATGCCGACAACATGCTTCCCTGACATTTATCAGTTCATGATCAGCCAGGTTGCAGCCAGCATGAGCAAGCCGCCTGAAGCGCCATCAATCCATTTCTGCTTACGCTCATCAATATCGGCTTTTTGGGTCACTTTGGCAAAGACTATGCTCAAACTGCCATACACCACAAAGATAAGTCCAATAAAGATCAAGGACAGGATTAAACCCTGGTTCACCGTATTCCCGGCCTTATCAATAAACTGCGGTAAAATTGCAAAATAGATCAGCATGCCTTTGGGATTCAAGAGTGCAGTAAAAAAACCTTTTTTGATCGGACTGGACGACAATTTTTTCTCGATCGTGATTTTATTTTGACTGAACACGGACTTGATCAGGCTAAAAGCCAGAAATAAGAGATAAGCGATCCCGAGCCAGCGAATGCTTTCAAATAATACCGGGAACGAGACAACAATGGCTGCAATACCCAAAGCCACCAACACAGAATGGACTAAATAGCCCAGGCAAATCCCTACAGTGGCCAGCATGCCTGCTTTTGCATCTTTACCCATCACTTGTGACAGGATAAACAGCATATCTGGCCCAGGGGTGAAAATAAGCGGGATAACCGTTAAAGCGAACAGTGCAAATACAGACATTTCCTTTTCCCTTTCCATGCCTTGAAAGTGAAAATTAGTATCGAATAAATAGTACAAAATAGGATTTCAAATATTCTATAATTATGATTATTTTTCGAATTATATTCTAATTTATGAAACTATCTTCCAAGTCTGTTTCAGTAAAGCTGGATCGTATTGATAAAAATATCATTCAAGCCTTGCAAAATAATGGCCGTATGCAAAATAACGATCTGGCCCGTGAAATAGGGCTGTCGCCATCTTCCTGCCTGCGTCGGGTAAAATTACTAGAAGAAGCAGGCGTGATTCAGAGCTACACCACTGTGGTCGATCCGCAAAAAATTGGCTTGCAGCTGATTCTGTTTTCACGAATCTGGTTAACCGGACAGGACGCCGAAACCATTGATACCTTCATTGAAGCCATGAAGGAGCTTCCTCAGGTTATGGAGTGTTATATTATTTTGGGAGAATGCGATGCCATGCTGAAAGTGGTCGTGCCCGATCTGGAAAGTTACCGTAAATTTCAGTCGGCGCATCTCACCAAGAAAAACGGCATCACCAGTGTAAAAACCGATTTACCCAGTCAGATTATTAAGCAGAGTTTCCAATTACCGCTTGATAACCTTTAGGCACGCTCATCATTTTTCAGCATGCTGAAAATTGCCGTGCACATAAATCTGTTATTGCTTAGATAGAAAGTTGAAGTGGAGCAGCAAGAACTTGCTTCGCTTTGCGCTTGATCATCTTATAAAACTTTAGGGCTACATTCATGATATCGCATGAAATCAGGTAGCCCTTGATCAAGTCTGCAAATTAAAAGGCTGCTTATACAGGCTGGCTTTGCAAAAAGTCACGATGGATGTGGCTTAAATCAATCAAATCGTAAGCTTGAAGATTAAATATTTCCCAGACTGCTAAAAAGTCTTCTTTTAAATCCACATTTGAGGTTGCAATGGGACGTTCCTGCCATTGCAGGTCTGAAATCCACAGATAGGTCTGGTGAGTCACATCATTAATCGCCTGTACCTTACCTTCTGAATTGATCCCTTGTACATGCGCACCTGCAGGTAAAACCGGTTCGATGTTAGGCAAACTAATTTCTACAAAATGTTTCACTTGACGAAGTCCATAACCTGCAAAAATTTCTTTTTGCGCAGCCGTTAACTGGTCATACTTCTCTAAAATTCCCGCAATCATTGATTCGCCTGTCATTTTCCTTTCCAATATTTAACCGACCAGCAGTGCAAACATAAATCATTCCTATCACTATATATGATTCATGCAATTCACTGTATGGTTAGAGGTGATTCTTATACCTTATAAATTGACTTTTTATTATCCGACAATAGTTCAAAATGTCATCTTTATGGACTGATATTTTTGCATATGCTCATTTAACTTTAATGAACTCCTTGGACTGCCACTAAAGAATTATGCAAAGTCTAAGCCAGCTTGGTTCAAATTTTAACATTGTTACGACTTTTTAAGTTACGACTTTTTAACCTGCGCTCGCGGATGCGCCTGATCATACACCTGAGCCAAATGATCAAAATCGACATGGGTATAAATTTGCGTGGTGGTCAAATTGCTATGTCCCAGCATTTCCTGTACTGCACGCAAATCCCGACTGTTGGACAGCATATGACTGGCAAAGCAATGCCGCAACAAATGTGGGTGCAAATCGACATTTACCCCGGCACGCAGGGCTTGCAGTTTCACCCGGTTTTCAATTTGCCGTGCACCCAGCGGACTGCCCTTCTGGGTAATAAATACATTCGCATCCGGGACAAAATCACCGTGCCATAAGGGATAGACTTGCAGCCACTTCATCACCGCATCTCGAGCCTTGCTACCAAAAGGCACCACCCGGGTTTTATTGCCCTTACCGGTAATACGTAACAGCTGACGGTTAAAATCGATATCTTTAATCCGCAAACCTTGCACTTCAGCCAAACGCAAGCCACTGGAATACAACAATTCTAAAATAGCTTTATCCCGTAGCCACATTTGCTGTTCAATGGGTTTTTCAGGGGCGGGCTGATCCAGAATCTGGTTCACGGTTTCAATGTCAACCATCCCCGGAAGTGGTCTGGGAATACGTTTTAACTGAAAATCGTCCGCAGGGTTAAACGCCAGATACTGCCCCTGCTCGGCCCATTTCATAAATTGGCGTATGGACGAAAGCATGCGCTGCAAACTGCTGGAGCTGAGCTGCTGCTGTTCCACTTTATAGGCCAAATATTCACGCAGATCTGTAGTTTCGATATTGGCCAGATCCAGTTTTTTGGTTTCACAAAAGTTTAAAAAATCCGAAACATCACGCTCATAGGCGTGCAAGGTATGTCTGGACTGATTTTGAATTTCCCGTTCTTTTAGCCAGATGGATAATAATTGCGTTGCATCCATTAATATAAACCTTCCTACACCAATCCACCTTTCTCAATATTACATCTATCTATATTTTATATCTAAAAAATCAATCATTTAAAATTCATTTTATAAGATAAATTCTGATCAGCTTTTGCTAATATCAAATCACTTACCAAAAAAACATGACATAAAAACGATTTCATAGCGAGTATAAAATGCATTCATTTGAAAAAATTGCAGCATCTTTTAATTTGAACAGCCTACAGGCCGAAGAACTCACCAATGAATTAAAGGAGTTACAAAAGCGCTTTAATCCAGATAATATCCAAGCCTTTTATCCTGAATTTGAAAAAATTGCCTCAAGCTTTGGCATTCATGATGATCAAATGGAAGCATTTGTAGAACTACTATACGCTGATCCAAAATTTAGTAATCTTGTGACTTTTATTATCCCAAGTTTTTATAGCATTGGTGGTGACCGTATGCAATTTGAAGCAACCTATGAACAAATGATGTGTGATTTACATGAAGAATTAGATCAGTAGAAAAAATGAAAGCCTATCTCTTGGATAGGCTTTCATTCCTCTTTAAAACTTTAATATTTATCCTTGGTAATAACTCAAATCAATACGCCCCTGATAGACGTTTGCAGTTGGACCCGTCATCCACACCACATCGCCTTCGCGCCATTCAATTTGCAGTTTGCCACCAGCCAACTCGATTTCAACATTATTAGCCAATAAACCACGGCGCATACCTGAAACCGCAGCGGCACAGGCACCCGTACCACAGGCTAAAGTTTCACCGACACCACGTTCAAACACACGCAAACGTGCATGTTTTTCATCAATAATTTGCATAAAGCCGGCATTGACACGTTGCGGGAAACGCTCATGCGATTCCACTTGCGGTCCTAGACGTGCCACATCTGCGGTAATCACATCGGGAACGATGGTCACTGCATGCGGATTACCCATGTTCACCACATCAATCGTCAACTTTTCATTGTCAGCCAGTTCAATGTCATACAGGCTTTCCGGCTCATCTGCCAAAAACGGAATTTCATTGGGCAGGAATTTAGGATAACCCATGTTCACCCGCACCCAGCCATTTGCACCGAGTTCAGGCTCGACAATACCGGCTTTGGTCTGCACCTTGATTTTAGTTTTGGTGGTGAGCTGACGTTCATGCACAAAGCGGGCAAAACAGCGCACACCATTACCGCATTGTTCCACTTCCGAACCGTCGGCATTGAAAATGCGGTATTTAAAATCGACATTGGGTAAGTCTGGTGGCTCAACAATCAGCAACTGGTCGAAACCGATGCCAAAGTGGCGGTCTGCCAAACGCTGAATGGTGACAGTATCCAGGTAGGCACGCTGGCTGATCAGGTCAACCACCATGAAGTCATTGCCCAGACCATGCATTTTGGTAAATTCTAAAAACATCTCAGATATCTCCATTATGGCAATAAGCGTTCACGTTCCCACAAAGACTCAATGCTTTCACGCTCACGAATCAAATGTGCCTGATCACCATCCACCATCACTTCAGCAGCACGACCACGGCTGTTGTAGTTCGAGCTCATCACGAAACCGTAAGCACCCGCACCCAATACGGCCAGTACATCATTTTCCTTGAGTGCCAGCTTGCGCTCTTTACCCAGAAAATCGCCGGTTTCGCAAATTGCACCCACCACATCCCACTCTTTCGCTTCCACGTCAGTACGCGGAGTCACTTCCTGAATATCCATCCAGGCTTCGTATAAAGCAGGGCGAATCAGATCATTCATCGCCGCATCAATAATCGCAAAGTTACGGTGATTGGTCGGTTTGAGCAAATCGACTTTGGTCAGCAACACGCCGGCATTGGCAGAGATACTGCGGCCCGGTTCCATATACACTTTTAGACCGAGTTTTTCTAAACCTGGACGCAAGGCATTGGCATATTCTTCTACAGATGGAGGCGTTTCATCTTTATAGGTCACGCCCAAACCGCCACCAATGTCGATGTGTTTCAGATTGATGCCCATCTCTTTTAGCTTGTCGATCATCACAATGACACGATCCAAGGCATCCACAAAAGGCTGGGTTTCAGTCAGCTGCGAACCGATGTGGCAGTCAATCCCTACAACGTCCAGGTTTGGTAATGACGCCGCATATTGATAGGTTTCAAATACGGCATCGGAAGGAATACCGAATTTGTTTTCTTTTAAACCGGTGGAAATGTAGGGATGAGTTTTGGCATCGACATCCGGGTTTACACGCAAGGAAATCGGGGCTTTTTTACCTAAGCTTGCCGCCACTTTCTGAATGCGGTCCAGCTCGGCATAAGACTCGACATTAAAACAGGCAATACCGACTTCTAACGCTTTTTGGATATCCGCTTCAGATTTGCCCAAGCCCGAGAACACAATTTTAGAAGCATCACCACCGGCTTTCAGCACACGGGCAAGCTCACCACCGGTGACAATATCAAAGCCCGCGCCACGCTTGGCCAGTACATTCAACACCGCAAGGTTAGAGTTAGACTTTACCGCAAAACAAATTTGATGGTCGATAAAGCTAAAAGCACGATCCATATCTAAATAATGCTTTTCAAAAGTTGCTTTTGAATAAACATAAAGTGGCGTGCCAAATTGCTGCGCAAGCTGTTGTAGAGAACATTGCTCGGCATGCAAAACCCCATTGATGCGGGTAAAACTCATGAATGTATCCTTTCGATGACGCGTTTAGATATTGAAAATTAATTCGTTACAGCAGATGAAGCGGGAAGCTCTGGTGCTACTGGAGCGGCTTCTTGCTTGTTTGAGGATTGCTGGTTTGAATCTACATTGGGATATAACAAATATTTTGCACGTTTGTCGTAATTCGGATCACTCGGCAGCTGCAAAGCTCCGGACTGACCACAACCGACTAAAGCAAAACCTGTCGCCAATACACTGATGCAGCAAATGACAAGACGCATCTGACCACCTATTTCATATTTTCGAAGAAGTATAACCTGATCATGGGACATGACCAAAGCACTAAACGCTAGAGATTATAGTGAGATAAAAAAAAACGCCAGTTTCAAACTGGCGTTTTCATTTTTTAGCCTGATTATTTATGTTTCGGTTTGTAGAAACCCAAATAGCCAATAATCAGGATAATGAACCAGATCGGGCTAACCATCAGCGCTTTCATGGTGTCCGCTTCCAAAGACAACACATAAATCATGCCAATAAAGAAGATGATCACCACCCAGCAGGTAAACAATCCACCAGGAAGTTTAAATGTTGATTTGGCATGCAATTCTGGACGTGTTTTGTAGTACACGATGTAGCTCCAGATAATCATTAACCAGACACAGATAAACAGGATGGTTGAAAGCGTGGTTGCTAAAGTGAACGCTTCAACCGTATTCGGTACAAAGTACTGAAGTGCAGCGCCGAGGAGCAAACACACCGCAGAGAAATACAGCGCATTGGCAGGCACAGCACGTTTATTCAAATGACCGAAGGCTTTAGGGCCCTGCTCTTCACGTGACAGACCAAACAGCATACGGCTGGTCGAGAACACCCCGCTGTTCATAGAGGACATGACTGAAGACAACACCACCAGGTTCATGATAATCGCTGCAGCAGCAATACCGGCCTGGCTAAACAGGTTGACGAATGGACTGATGTTCGGATCGATCTTGTTCCATGGCGTAACGGACATGACAATGACCAGTGCCAGCACATAGAAAATGATGATACGAATCGGAATCGAGTTGACCGCTTTAGGCAGGTTGCGTTCAGGATCTTTGGTTTCTGCCGCAGTTGTACCGACCAGTTCCACACCAACGAAGGCAAAGATGGCAATCTGGAAACCAGCCAGGAAGCCGGTCACGCCTGTCGGGAATAAACCGCCATGTGACCAGAGATGAGTAAAGGAAGCAACTTGACCTGTGGTAGAAGTGAATCCGGTAAAGATCATCCACAAACCAACAGCAATCAGCACCACAATGGCAATAATCTTGATTAGAGCAAACCAGAACTCTAATTCACCAAACAATTTAACGGTAACCAGATTCAGCCCCATAATAAAGACAATGGCGGCAATACTGATCATGACCCCTTCGCCAGGCGTAAACGGCAGCCCTCCGTTAAAGAATTGCAGGTAATAAATAATGGCCGACAAGTCAGCAATACCAATGGTGATCCAGCACAGCCAATAGGTCCAGCCGACAAAATAGCCCGCCCAAGGACCGATCAGGTCCGTGGAAAAATCAATAAAAGACTTGTATTTCAGGTTAGACAGTAGCAATTCGCCAAGCGCACGCATGACCAGAAAAACCATAAAACCGATAATCATATAAATGATCAGAATGGATGGTCCGGCCAGGCTGATGGTTTTACCCGAACCCATGAACAAACCTGTACCAATTGCCCCGCCAATCGCAATAAGCTGCAAATGCCGATTCGACAAACTCCGCTGCAGTTCACCACCTTCATTTGGTGAACTATGATTCTCGTTTGACATTGTTATTTTCGTCTCTTAATTTCGTGTGATAAAAGTAGCTCAAATTAAAAAAAATAAATAAAGTTTTTTGAGCGTTTGTTAAATATTTTTCAAGCTTGACTGTGTTTTTGTCGCTTTTTCACGCAATTTCGGTCCATTTTGTATTCCTTTTCTGTATTTTCCTTCAAGTTAGCAGTTTACGTGCCAAGATAAAGTTTGGCGAGAATTTATGCAAAAAATTGTATTTCCATACGGCTATTGCTACATTCTTCACCCATCCTCTGATTTATATAGATACCACTCAAATGAGCAAAGTCAAAACTGTTTACCGTTGCGAACAATGTGGAACTGACCATCCGAAATGGGCGGGACAATGTTCAGAATGTGGTGAATGGAACAGCCTGCTCGAAGTCACTCTTGCACCCGCAACAACACACCGGGCACAGCCGAAAATGGGCGGCGGCTATGCAGGCCAGGCAGCAACAATTACCACCCTGAATAAAGTTTCTGTTTCACATGAAACACGCTTGGCGACAGGAATAGGTGAGTTTGACCGTGTTTTAGGCGGTGGTCTAGTCACCGGTTCAGTGGTTCTGATTGGGGGTGATCCCGGAATTGGAAAATCCACCATCCTCTTACAAACAGCGACGCATATGGCAGCTGCCCAGAGTTCTGCACTCTATGTGACCGGTGAGGAATCACTGTCGCAAGTCGCTTTGCGCGCCCATCGCCTGGAGCTGCCAACTGAACATCTTAAAGTCATGGCAGAAACCTGTGTGGAACGCATCTGTGAAGTGCTTGCACAAGAACGCCCTGCCGTGGCCATTCTGGATTCGATTCAAACCTTATATACCGAAACCTTGCAGTCTGCACCGGGTGGCGTTTCGCAAATTCGTGAATCGGCTGCCTTACTGACCCGTTTTGCCAAAAATAGTGGCACGGCGCTGTTCATTGTGGGTCATGTGACCAAAGAAGGCGCATTGGCAGGGCCGCGTGTACTGGAACACATGGTCGATTGCGTATTGTATTTTGAAGGACAATCCGACTCACGTTACCGGATGATCCGTGCCGTGAAAAACCGTTTCGGGGCAGTCAATGAACTGGGGGTGTTTGGCATGACCGATAAAGGCCTGCGTGAAGTGGCTAACCCGTCCGCCATCTTCTTGAGCCGTTATGATGAAGCCATTCCCGGTTCGATTGTGATGATCAGCCGCGAAGGCACCCGTCCACTGTTGGTCGAAGTACAGGCACTGGTGGATGATGCGCATGGACAACCGCGTCGTGTGGCGCTTGGTCTGGAACAGAACCGCCTGAACATGCTGCTGGCTGTCATGCACCGTCACGGCGGGGTGCAAACCTCGGGGCAGGATGTCTATGTCAACGTTGTTGGCGGTTTAAAGATTACCGAAACCGGTTCGGATTTGGCCGTTTTACTGGCCTGTGCATCCAGCTTACGAGGTAAAGCTCTGCCACAACAACTGGCGGTATTTGGCGAAGTAGGCTTATCGGGCGAAATCCGTCCGGTGCCAAATGGTCAGGAACGCTTAAAAGAAGCCATTAAGCATGGTTTTAAATACATTATTTTGCCGCGTGGCAATGCGCCACAAAAACCAGTCCCGAATGTACAGATCATTTCAGTGGCACGTTTGCATGAAGCCTTGACGGAAGCGATGAACTTGAGTGAAGAGCTGGCTTAAGCGTAAACACATGAAAGGTTATGTAAAAAAATCACCAATTTGATATTGAAATTCGGTACAAATGCCTGCATAACTATAAGGCTCTAATTTACTTTTTTTTATTTAGGAAAAAATCGATGGAAGTTCGACAGCGTGGTTTGATGGCCGGTATTTTAATGGCAGCTATGGTGGTTGCACCAATGGCCGAAGCAAAACGTGCAGGTGGCGGTAAAAGCCATGGCATGAGCCGTTCTGCTGCCCCAACCCAGTCTTACCAACAACCGCGTCAAGCTACTCCTGTTCAACAACCTGTTGCCCCTACCCAGCAAAAATCGGGTTCAGGTGTAGGTAAAATGGTTGCTGCTGGTGTTGCTGGTGCTGCAGTTGGTGCGGTAGCGGCAAATGCTTTAGCAGATGACAAAGCTGCAAGTGAAGCACAAACGCAGCAAGAGGAAGAAAAAGGCGGCATTCCGGGCTGGATCTGGATTCTTCTGGCAGCAGCAGTCGCTTTCTTCTTGTTCCGTAAATTCGGAGCAAAAAAAAAATTAGCCAATAACCCTTATGCACCAAACAATGCGGGTAACACAGCACCGTTTGGTCAGCAAACTGCAGCACCACGTACTTCAAATGACAGCACCAACATTTTTGGTCAGTCTGTAGGTGGTTCTGCAGGTGCAGCAACTCAAGCGCCTTTTGGTGCTGCTTCAACACAAAGCGGCAACCAGCTGCCAGACGGCACTGAACCTGCTGCTTTCCTGCGCGTAGCCCGTCAGCGCTTCAACCATATTCAGTCTATGAATACAGCAAGCAATATTGCTGAAATTCAGCGTTATTTAACGCCGGACCTGTATCAGTCCATGTATAACGACATTATGGCCAATCAAGACCAGGACGTTGCCGAGTTCTCTAACCTGAATGCTATGGTGGTCGATTCTGCAACTGAAAATGGTCAGTACATTGTCAGCGTACGTTTCACGGGTACAGTAAGCGAAGACTTAAACAGCTTGCCACAACCATTTACTGAAATCTGGCACTTTGTAAAACCTGCCGGTTCTAATCAGGACTGGTTAGTTGCTGGTATTCAGCAAGAAAGCTAAGTGCTGGTGAACACCCTCTGTGCTAAATGCACTGACATGAGTGGATGTTTTTAGTCACGATACTGTAAAAGCCAATCTTCGGATTGGCTTTTTTATTTCATTCCTTTTAGGCTATAACAAAAGTTTTTGGATATAGGTATGTCTAACCGAATTTCTCCTCCTGCCTCGCTGATGAATTTAGCCATTACAGGAAATGCAAAAGCGCAATTTGAACTGGCTGAGCTGTATATGCAAAGCGAGCATGATGATGACATTATTCTTGCCGAAGAATGGGCGCTAAAAGCTGCAGAAAATGGCAATGTTGAAGCCATGTACTGGCTGGGTGAAGGTTATACGGTTTATGCCAAAGATCTGGCTGAAGAAGACCCGGAAGAATCTAAAGCCCATTTTGAACTTGGCTATTACTGGCTGAGCAAAGCCAATATGCAAAAGCACCCTGCTGCGACCTTAGAATTGGCGAGTTATTTCCGCCGTGGTGATGTGATTGAAAAAGATGTGGCCAAGTCCGTATCTTTGGTCAAACAGGCTGCTGAATGGGGTGAAGTTCAAGCCATGCGTGATTTGGCCTTTATCTATGAAAATGGTCTAGGCATAGAAATAGATGAAGAAAAAGCGGATTTCTGGACTGAAAAAGCACAAGCAGCTGAAAAATAAATTGAAAAAGCCCATTATTTTATGGGCTTTTGTTTTATACATTTTTTAAATATTAACGCTCGATATCATCATTGATATCGGCCACAATCACTTGTTGGCAAATCCCTTCTGCTTTTCGTTGTTGTTCAAATATAGCCGCAGGCATCGCATCAAAACTGTCAAAGAAACAGATTTCATCTTCATTGACATCATAAACAAGGGAATGATTACCCACACCTTCCAAAGTATCGTAATAGACAATCACAAATTTATTTTGCTCAAAGGCTTGCTGGATTTGCTGATAATTTAACGCAGGAAGAATGGGTAAATTCAGCTGTTCAGCTTCCTGGTAACTGAGTTTTTCACTCTGCTGAAGATCAGGGTCAGGATCGCTATAAAACTGGACATGAAAACCAAACTTTTTTAGCCCAACAGCCAAGCCAATGGTGGTCGTACCATTTTGTGCATCATATCCACAGACCTCTACCAGCTGTTGAATATCCGCATCTATTCCTAAATGTTGCAGCAGCATCCATACCGCAAAAATTCCGCCATTTGCTTCCAGACTGGCTAATTCTTCAGGCATTTCCAAAGACATAATAAAAACTCAAAAATATGATTGTGCTGATAATAATCAATTTCAGATTGGAACAAAATCAATTTCCAAGTACAATACTTCGCTAGTCGAGGGATGCTGCGACGTTTTACAGGTACCAAATGTAAAAGCGCCAGGCTCGACGATCGGTCTATCTTTTTCTAGACAGACCAACAACGGCATCCGCGAACTGAATGATCAATTTTTGTTTTTATAAGGAGATCGTGATGAACGCGGTTAATGCTTCATTTACAGATTATAAAGTTGCCGATATTTCCCTAGCTGACTACGGCCGTAAAGAAATCAAGCTTGCTGAAGCAGAAATGCCAGCGCTGATCGGCTTACGTAAACGCTACTCAGCAGCAAAACCACTTGCAGGCGCGAAAATTCTCGGCTGTATCCACATGACCATTCAAACTGCAGTTTTAATTGAAACTTTAGTTGAATTGGGCGCTGAAGTCCGTTGGACGTCTTGCAACATCTTCTCTACTCAAGACCACGCTGCTGCTGCAATTGCTGCACGCGGTATTCCTGTTTTTGCCTGGAAAGGTGAAACTGAAGAAGAATACATGTGGTGTCTTGAACAGCAAATTAATGTCAATGGCAAACCTTGGGATGCCAACATGATTCTGGATGATGGCGGTGACTTGACTGCTCTTGTTCACGAAAAATATCCTGAACTGATTGCTAAAATCCACGGTGTAACTGAAGAAACCACCACAGGTGTGCAACGTCTTTATGAAATGTTACGTGACGGCACTTTAAAAGTTCCTGCAATCAACGTAAATGACTCAGTGACTAAGTCTAAAAACGACAACAAATACGGTTGCCGCCACTCTCTAAACGATGCGATCAAACGCGGTACTGACATGTTGATGTCTGGCCGTCGTGCACTGGTGATTGGTTATGGTGACGTAGGTAAAGGTTCTGCTCAGTCTCTTCGTCAGGAAGGCATGATTGTTCGCGTAACTGAAATCGATCCAATCTGTGCGATGCAAGCATGTATGGACGGTTACGAAGTTGTATCTCCATATAAAAATGGCGTGCAAACTGGCAAAAAAGAAGACATCAACCTGGACCTTCTTCAAAATACTGACCTGATCGTAACAACTACAGGTAATTATCACGTATGTGATTCTGCAATGTTAGATACATTAAAAGCAGGTGCTGTGGTATGTAACATCGGTCACTTCGATACTGAAATTGATACCAACTACTTACGTGGCTACAAATGGGTTGAAGTTAAACCTCAAGTTCACCAGGTGTATCGTACAGAAAATGAAAACGATTACCTGATCCTTCTTTCTGAAGGCCGTTTGGTGAACTTGGGTAATGCAACAGGTCATCCATCACGTGTAATGGACGGTTCATTTGCCAACCAGGTATTGGCTCAAATGCATTTGTTCGCCGAAAAATTTGCTGATCTTCCTGAAGACCAGAAACAGGCTGCGATTCGTGTAGAACTGCTTCCTAAAAAATTGGACGAAGAAGTTGCTGCGGCAATGGTTGCCGGTTTCGGCGGTGTCTTGACTCAATTGACTCAAGAACAGGCAGATTACCTTGGCGTACAAGTTGAAGGTCCGTTCAAATCTGAGACTTATAAATACTAAGTTTTAATCTTTTTCCCTCACCCCATCCCTCTCCCATAGGGAGAGGGTGAAACTCTCACCATTTACATCACAATTTTTATTTTTGCGTGTAAATAATTTGAGTTAAAACCCTGTGTTATTCAGTAATGAATATTCCTCTCCCTTTGGGAGAGGTCAGGGAGAGGGTGAATAAAAAGTATTTATAAAAAAGGATTTAAACATGTCTAAACAGATTCCGATTTCCTTTGAGTTCTTCCCGACCAAAACTGATGCTGGTGCGGAAAAACTTAAAGTGGTTCATCAAGAACTTCAACTGCTTAATCCAGAGTTTTTCTCTGTGACTTATGGTGCAGGCGGTTCTACACGCGAACGTACATTATCCACTCTGGCTGATTTCAATGGTAAAGGTACGCCTGTCGCCCCTCACCTTTCATGTATTGGTGATAGCAAAGAGCGTATTGCAGAATTGCTGGATTTGTACAAATCGCAAGGTATTAATCGTATTGTGGCACTGCGTGGTGACTTGCCTTCAGGTCAGGTGGGTTTGGGTGAATTGCCTTATGCACAGGACCTGGTTCGTTTTATCCGTGAACATTCAGGCGATCATTTCCATATCGAAGTGGCGGCTTATCCTGAAATGCATCCACAGGCAGAAAACTTTGATAAAGACATTCAACACTTTGTTGAAAAAGCCAATGCTGGTGCCAATGCCGCTTTAACCCAGTTCTTCTTTAACCCGGATGCCTACTTCTACTTTGTAGATCGCCTTCAAAAACAAGGCGTGAATATGCCGGTAGCGCCGGGCATTATGCCAATTACCAATGCCAGCAACCTGATTCGCTTCGCAGATGGTACCGGTGCGGAAATTCCACGCTGGATTCGCAAGCAATTGGCCACTTATGGCGATGACACGGCAAGTATCAAGGCCTTTGGTCATGAAGTCGTAGTGAAGTTGTGTGAACGCCTGCTTGCAGGTGGTGCACCGAGCTTGCACTTCTACACCATGAATACCACAGATCCGACACGTCAACTCGTGACCGATCTTGGCCTAGCTTAACTTTATAACTGATTTGTGAGTAATACTTAAATGCCGCGTTTTTATATTGAAGCTGATTTGGCAGTGGATATGCATGTTGAATTAACCGAAACGGTTTTTCATCATTGGGTCAAAGTATTACGTGCACAAGCCGGTGAGAAAGCCACCTTGTTCAATGGACAGGGTGGTGAATATGAAGTTACGCTTATTGAAGTCGCAAAAAAATCAGCCCGTGTTTCTGTCGATTCCTTCAATCCGGATGACCGTACTCCAGCTTTTAGTACCCTGCTTGGACAGGTGATGAGCAAAGGCGACCGGATGGATTATGCCATTCAAAAAGCCACTGAGCTTGGAGTATCCAAAATCCAGCTACTGACTTCTGAACGCTGCGAAATGCGCCTTAAATATGATCGCGACCAAAAGAAAATCGATCACTGGCAAGGCATCGCCATCGCTGCTTGTGAACAATGCGGCATGAACAAGGTTCCTGAAGTGTTAGCGCCTGTATCTTTACAGGACTGGTTAGCCAGTGAACTTCCGACCACAAAACTGGTCCTTGCTCCCAATAAAGATCAAGTGAATGTGCTAGAAAATGTGACACAAGACATTGTGCTATTAATTGGACCTGAAGGTGGTCTAAGCGAAGCCGAAATACAATTATCCAACAATGCAGGATTTATAAACTGGTGTATCGGCAATCGCGTATTACGTACAGAAACGGCGCCGATCGTTGCTTTATCTATTTTAAATTATAATTTAACTGTATAGTTCATCAGAATTTGGATGAATAGCCCCAGATTTGATTGATTTTTTTTAATAACATTATTAATCTTGATTTGAAGTTACAAATGTATATTTAAAATACAATTTAGGTTTTTAAACCCAGCCAATATTTATAAAGTAATTTATCGCAAAACAATAATAAGGTTTTTGCTTATATGTCAGATATTCAAGACGAGTATATTAAACAGCATGTGAGTGCTTCACAAATTAACAATACGGTTCGACTTAGCCGCTTCTTTATTGTCAGTATTTTGATTGTATCGGCATATGTTTATGGTATTTACCAATTTTATTTTGCAAAACCTTCTTTCTATTTCAATCTTTGGTTTATAGGCACTGAACTTTTGTGTTGCCTGTGTTTGCTGATTAACAGTGTTTATTTTAAACCCGACCAATTTGCCTTAGCTCATGCACATCGCTGGCTACAGGTTCAAAACTTAGTGATTGGGAGTTGTATTGCTTCTGGTATGGGCCTGGTTTATTACTATCTACCTCTATACAACCCTGCTTTTAGTCATGTTCATGCTTTAATTTTGTCAGCGCTATTACTGATTGTAAGTCAGGCATTTGCACTGACCTTTTTAACCCAGCGCTTAACCTATTTTTGTCTGGCCTTTATACCTGCTATTTTTCCTTATCTAACCTCACAATTTATCAACACAGAAACATCGGATCCTTTATTCCATCTAACCATTAATTTTGCACTGATTGTCATTTTATTATGCGCCAATATCACCTCGCGTATTCATCAGCGTATTTCTTCACTTTATTCGAAAAACAACCGTTTAGTTGAAAATGCCAAACAACAAGTGTTATGGACGGATGAATTATGCAAACAATTGCAAGCTGAAATTAATAAATCAAAAGATATAGAGCTGCAATTACAATTAAACAATCAGCTGTTGGAACAAAAAGTTAAAGAACGAACCGCTGATATTGCCAAAATGAATGCCGATCTGGAAAATCAGCAACAGAATCTGGTCTTGGCGCATGAAATTGCCGGACTTCGCCCATGGGACTGGAATATCAAAGATCGTGAAATTCTGGTGACGGACTCGAAACAGCAAAAGATCCTGAAGCCCTCTAAACTGCATCATTATCAGCTGCAAAATATTATTCACCTGGATGATATTGAACAGTTCAAGCATGCAATGAAACAGCATTTACGGGGTCAGTCCCCCCTTTATGAAGCAAGCTATCGAATTCAGAACAGCAACGGCAAGTGGAAATGGGTACATGATATTGGCCGGGTCATTGCGCGTGATCCGGTCAATAAAAAGCCGTTACGGATGGTGGGTATCCGTCGTGACATTCATCAGGAACGTACCGATCAGGAACGCTTAAAATTAGCTGCCAGCGTACTGCAGCAAGCGGCTGAAGGCATTTTTATTCTTGATGATCAGCTATGCTACATCGATGTCAATCCTTTCTATGAACAGCTTACCGGCTTTACTCACCAGCATATTATTGGCAAGAATTTATTTGATATTACGGCGAATCATAAATCGCAACAAAGAAGCAGCCACTACTCGATTCTTCAGCAGCTGGAAAAAATTGGTGAGTTTGATGGTGAACTGCATGAAGAATTCCTTTCAGGTAAAGAACAGACCATCTGGATGCACATCAATGCCATTACCGATGAGCAGAACCGTGTTACCCACTATATCGGGATCGTTTCCGATTTAACTGAACGCAAACTGCAAGAACAACGTTTGTCTTACTTAGAGAATTACGATCCTTTAACAGATTTACCGAACCGTTTTTATTACAACTACCAATTACACCAATATTTAGTCAGTCAACAGGATTCAATTAAGCAGCTGGCCGTGATTCGTTTGAATATCGACCGTTTCAGACCTTTAAATGAATTTTTAACCAATAGCGGCGGCGACGAGCTGTTACGCCAAGTTGCACAGAGACTGCGACTGACCAATGCCGAAGCCTTATTTGTGGCACATCTGAATGGCGATGATTTTGCAATTGTGTATGAAATTTCACCTATTCACCCGTCGATTCAACAACACTGTGAGCACATCAGCAAGGCTTTCTCTTTACCGTTTAACATTTTCGGTCAGGACCACATTATTACCCTGTCCATGGGCGTTGCATTCTATCCGGAAAATGGACGCCAGCTGGATTATCTGAATAATTGCGCTGAGCAGGCCTTGGCTGAAGCAAAAAACCTGGGCGGCAATACCTGTCGTTTTTATTCCAATAACAATACCGCTTTACTTGAGCAAGGCATTTATCTGGAACGAGATTTGCGCCATGCCATCAATAATAATGAGCTGATTGTTTACTATCAGCCGAAAATTAATTTCAGTGATCGAAATATTTACGGTTTTGAAGCACTGGTTCGCTGGAATCATCCCAGCAAGGGAATTATTCCACCGAACCTGTTCATTCCCCTGGCAGAACAGACCAGTTTAATTTCGGATATTGGCCGGATTGTGATTCAACAAACTGCCAAACAAATCCGCTACTGGAACAATATCGGTTTTGACAATATTTGCGTATCCGTCAATGTGGTTGCACAGCAACTACAACGCGGACAGTTGCTGGAAGACCTGGATCATGCCATCCACACCTATAACATTTGCGGTTCCAGCCTCGAACTTGAAATTACCGAATCATCGTTACTGGAAAATTCGGTTACGGTGAAAAACCTGTTGAATGAAATTAAAAAACGTAAAATTCACATTTCGCTCGATGATTTTGGCACAGGCTACTCTTCCCTGGCTTATCTTGCCGATTTTCCAATTGATATACTTAAAATAGATCGCAGTTTTGTTTCCAAAATCGGACAAAACAAACAGGAAGCCATTGTCAGTGCCATGATTGCCATGGGCAAGGCCATGGGTATGATGGTCGTTGCAGAAGGCATTGAAACCAAGCAACAGCTAGAGTATCTGCAAGACCTGGAATGTGATATTGCTCAAGGTTTCCTCTTTTCCAAGCCGCTTCCTGAAAAAGAAGCAACCACATACCTGGAACAGCACCGACTTATACCTTCTTGATATAAGTCAACCTCTCGCCCCCCTAACTTTGCTTGAAAAAGACACATCCGCGACTGTGATAAGGTCGCAACAAATGTTATATTCGATGCAACCAAGCAGAAACCAGCATCTTTGCTGAATTACTCCAGTAACATACGAGATACAGATGGAAGATCAATCTTTAAAACAACAGGCATTGTATTATCACGAATTCCCAACACCAGGAAAAATCAGCGTCACGCCTAGCAAGCAACTGGTCAACCAACGTGACTTAGCGCTTGCCTACTCTCCAGGTGTTGCCGCACCATGTTTAGAGATTGAACGTGATCCTTCAACTGCTGCCCTTTATACGGCTCGTGGTAACCTTGTGGCCGTTGTCAGTAATGGTACAGCTGTTCTAGGATTAGGCAACATTGGCCCTCTAGCCTCTAAACCTGTGATGGAAGGTAAAGGCGTACTGTTCAAAAAATTCGCCGGTGTCGATGTATTCGATATTGAAATTGCTGAAAACGACCCGGACAAAATTGTCGACATCGTGGCTGCGCTAGAACCTACTTTTGGTGGTATCAACCTTGAAGATATCAAGGCACCAGAATGTTTCTATATCGAGCAAAAACTTCGTGAACGCATGAACATTCCGGTGTTCCATGACGACCAGCACGGTACGTCTATTATCGTGGGTTCTGCACTTCTAAACGCATTACAGTTAAACGGCAAAAAAATTGAAGAGATTAAAATTGTCGCTTCAGGTGCAGGCGCAGCAGCACTGTCTTGCTTAAATCTTCTTTGTGCCCTGGGTGCTAAAAAAGAGAATATCATCGTTGCCGATTCACGTGGCCTGCTAACCACTCAGCGTGAAGGTCTGGATGAATCTAAAAAAGCCTACGTGCAAGACATCACCGCGACTCAGCTTGGTGAAGTACTTGAAGGTGCGGATATGTTCCTGGGTCTGTCAGCTGCCGGTATTCTCACCAAAGAAATGGTGAAAACCATGGCTGCCGATCCAATTATTTTTGCCTTGGCAAACCCGGATCCAGAAATTCTGCCTGAACATGCGCATGAAGTTCGTGATGACGTGATCATGGCAACCGGCCGTTCAGATTATCCAAACCAGGTGAACAACGCACTTTGCTTCCCTTATATCTTCCGTGGTGCACTTGACGTTGGCGCAACCACCATCAATGAAGAAATGAAGATTGCCTGTGTACATGCCATTGCGCGCATGGCACATGTTGAAGCAGATGCCGCATCGTATGGTGAAAAATCAGCATCATTTGGCCGTGATTATTTAATTCCGCGTCCATTGGATCAACGCTTGATTCTTGAAATTGCTCCTGCAATTGCACAGGCAGCGATGGATTCTGGCGTAGCAACCCGTCCAATCAAGGATTTCTCTGCATACCGTCAACGTCTGTCTGAGTTTGTGTACAACTCTGCATTCATGATGAAACCAATTTTTGCTCAGGCGAAAACTGATCCTAAGCGTATTGCCTATGCTGAAGGTGAAGACCTGCGTGTACTTCGTGCCGTACAAATTGCGGTGGATGAAGGCTTGGCTAAACCGATTCTGGTTGGTCGCCCTGCAGTGATTGAAGCAAACATTAAAAAATTGGGTCTACGTCTTGAAGATGGTGTAAACATCACCATCATCGACCAAGAAAAGAACCCACATTACGAAATGTTTGCTGATGACTACTACAGCATCATGCAACGTAAAGGTGTAACACCGGAATATGCACAACGTGAAGCGCGTCGCCGCTCTACCTTAATCGCATCTATGCTGGTCAAACACGGTCTTGCAGACGGTATGTTATGTGGTACGTATTCAAGCTACGACATCCACCTGGACTTTGTAAGCAACGTCATTGGTAAGAAAGAAGGTCATAACACATTCTTCACGCTGAATGCCTTAATGCTTGAAGACCGTAACCTGTTCATTGCAGATACCTATATCAACCGTAACCCGACAGCTGAACAGCTTGCTGAAATGACCATTCTGGCTGCTGAAGAAGTACGTCGTTTTGGTGTAACACCACGTATCGCGCTTCTCTCTCACTCAAGCTTCGGTAGCGACCAAGATGACTTAAGCGCGCAAAAAATGCGTAAAGTATATGACATCTTGTCTGAAATCGCGCCTGAACTGGAAGTTGAAGGTGAAATGCACGGTGATGCGGCGCTTGACGAAAATATCCGTCAATTCGCATTCCCGAATTCGCGTTTCAAAGGTTCTGCAAACTTGTTGATTATGCCAAATCTGGATGCAGCCAATATTTCGTTTAACCTGTTGAAATCAACTTCAGGCAATAACGTCACCATTGGCCCTATCCTGTTAGGTGCATCTAAACCTGTCCACATCCTGACACCAACTACGACTACACGTCGTCTGGTGAACATGACAGCATTAACCGTTGCTGAAATTCAGGAAAACGAAAAGTCAGCACTTTGATTTAGTCCGCTAGATCACATTTTGTGACTTGAGAAAACCTCTATTCTGTAGCATGATTGCTTGAAGAATAGAGGTTTTTTCATGCAAGTTTATTTAGTAGGCGGTGCGGTTCGAGATCACTTGCTCGGGCATCCCTATCACGAAAAAGATTATGTTGTGGTCGGTGCAACACCGGAACAGCTTCTTGCTCAGGGCTATCAGCCGGTGGGCAAGGATTTTCCTGTATTTATACATCCCGAAACAAAAGAAGAATACGCGCTGGCACGTACTGAACGTAAATCCGGTCATGGTTATCACGGTTTTGAATTTTATACAGACTCAAGCGTCAGCCTTGAAGAAGATCTGATCCGTCGTGACCTGACCATCAATGCCATGGCCATGGATCAAGATGGCAATATTTACGACCCCTATCATGGCCGGCAGGACCTGGAACAACGCATTTTACGTCATGTCTCCAATGCCTTTGTCGAAGATCCGCTGCGTGTGCTGCGTATTGCCCGCTTTGCTGCACGCTATAAAAGTTTAGGCTTTAGCATAGCGGAAGAAACCCTCACTTTAATGAAACAATTGGTGGAATCAGGCGAGCTCAATGCACTGATTCCGGAACGCGTCTGGAAAGAAACTTCCCGTGCACTGATGGAAGAGCATGCCGATGAATACTTTGCTGTTTTACGTGCCTGTGGTGCGTTAAAAGTCCTGTTCCCGGAGCTGGATGCTTTATACGGTATTCCTCAGCGTCCTGAATATCATCCGGAAATTGACAGTGGCATTCATACCATGATGTCATTACAACAGGCCTGTAAAGCCAACTATTCTTTAGATGTGCGCTTTGCTGTGCTGGTTCACGACCTGGGCAAGGCCCTGACACCAGCTGATGAATTACCGCGCCATATCATGCACGAAGAACGCGGGGTAAAACCGGTGACTGAGCTCTGTGACCGTCTGAAAGTTCCAACCAATACCAAACAGCTGGCGATTGCGGTCTGTAAAGAACATTTAAAATGCCATCAGGCTTTAAGCCTGAAACCGGGTACTTTATGGCGTTTATTGCAACGTCTGGATGTGCTGCGCCGCCCTGAACGTGTTGAAGCATTTATACAGGCTTGTGAATGTGACTCCCGTGGCCGTTTAGGTCTGGAAGATCGTGAATATCCTCAGGCAGCTTATGTACTTGAGGCAATGGACGTGGTACGTAATATCAAGGCACAGGATTTACCGCCTGATATTCAGGGACCCGATATTGGCGAAATGCTGATTGAGCGTCGCATTAAAGCTTTGGCTGAATTGAAAGCGCATCATACGGCTCTTGCTGAATAAGCATGTTCCTAAATAAAAAGGCTCCGATTGGAGCTTTTTTATCTTTAGCCATCTCCCTAAATCCCTCTTTTCCAAAAAGGGACTTCTCCTCTTTCATAAAGGGGTTTAGGAGGAATTTTGGCTGATCAATAAATATGAGCCATGGCTTAAATCAAGAAACATCCGCCGGGAAAGTAATGACTTTTTCAAGCTTCATTTGCTCTGTAGCGACCATCAATAAACGGTCAATGCCTAAAGCAATACCGGAACACTCTGTCATGTGGGGTAATGCCGCCAGTAAATATTCATCAATCGGCATGACATGTAAGCCCAGTTTTGCACGTTCGGCATTATCCGCTTCAAAACGGGAACGCAGTACATTGGCATCAATCAGCTCATCATAAGCATTGGCCAATTCCAGACCTTCAATATACAGCTCGAAGCGGGCAGCCACCAGTTCCCCATCCTCATCAACTTTGGTTTTGGCCAATGACGCCAGTTCAGGCGGAAAATCGGTTAAAAATACTGGCGTGTCAAAACCCAGGCTCGGTTCAACAAAGTGTGAAAATAACAGGTCAATATAACCCAGGCGATCATCACCCAAGTCCAGATTGAGACCAACCCGGTTACAGCAATCTTTCAGTTCTTTTAAGCCGGCTTGTAATGGATTGATATTCAAACGTTCCATAAAGGCATGCTTATAACTTAAAATGGTTGGACGGACTTCTCCAAACCGGGTTTTAAGGGTGACATTTAACAGGTCCGTGACTTCAAACATCAAATCTTTCAGGCTGAAGCCGGGACGATACCATTCCAGCATGGTGAACTCGCTATTGTGTTTACGCCCATGTTCGTCGTCACGGAAAACTTTGCAGATTTGATAGATCGGACCGCTGCCACTGGCCAACAGCCGTTTCATGGCAAACTCGGGTGAGGTTTGCAGATAATGGATCTGCTTTTTACCGTGTACATGTCGCTGTGCCTGTACAGAAGCCAGATGCACATCCGTCACTCCCGCCTGAGACAGGATTGGCGTTTCAACTTCCAGTACATCCCGTTCGGCAAAAAACTGCCGGATCTGAGCATACATTTTGGCACGTGCCTGCATGGCCTTTAAATCACATGTCGGCTGATACGTTAGCGTTTGGCTCATGCCTTCGGCCCTCCATGTGCGGCCCATTCACGGCGTAAGGAATAAGTTTTACGCAAATAATCAAAGGCTTTTTGATCAATCTTGCCATCTTTCAGGCAGGCCCTCAAGTTCGCATCATCCTGAGCAATATCATAGATTTGGGTTAAATACTGCTTTAACACCGCCTTTAACTCACGGTCTTTAAAATATGGCTCACAGACAGGCAATTGCGTTTCAAATTGCTTTTCAGCCGGATAATGAAAGGTTTGGCAGAATGCATCGTAGATCATTTGCGTACCGCGTGCCTTGCCTTCCAGGCTATAACCCGCGATATGCGGCGTGACCAGACGTACCAGATTTAGCAGTTGTTCTGATATTTCAGGTTCATGTTCAAAGACATCGAGAACGACTGCACGCTGGGTCTGTTGAATATCAGCAATTAAAGCCGATTCTTCGACCACCGGGCCGCGTGCCGAATTAATTAAAATCGCTGCAGGTTTCATTTTTGCCAAAGCTGCAGCATTGATGAGATGGTAAGTCGGATGATTGCCTGTTTTTGTCAATGGCACATGGATCGAAATGGCATCGGCTGTTTTTAACAATTCTTCAAATTCAACTTGCTGCACATGTTTACGCTGTACAAAAGGATCATGACCACTCACGTTCCAGCCCAGAAGCTTTGCCATAACAGCCAGGCGCGAACCGACATTGCCCAGACCGACAATACCTAAAGTAAAGCTGTCATTGGCATCCAGCAGTTCAGGTTTTAAATGCAGTAAAGCGCTAATTACATATTCCGCAACGGCCTGCGCATTACAGCCGGCGGCATTCGACCAGGCAATGTTATGTTGTTCTAAAGCAGTGATATCCAGATGATCGGTGCCTATGGTCGCGCTGCCGACAAATTTTAATTTTGTGTCCTGAACCAGCTCGGCATTGACTTTGGTCACAGAACGCACCAGTAACGCTTCTGCATCTTTCACATCCGCATGGGTTAAGGTTCGCCCTGCAGCCTGCTGAATTTCTCCAAAATCCGCAAAGAAATATTCAGTAAATGCCAGATTTTCATCTGCGACAATTTTCATAGCGCGTTCCAATGACTTGAAGACCGCTATAATAACGCTTGAAGCGAAATCTGACCATGCAAGCAGGTATTATTGGCCAATAAATCAACTTGATAAAAAGGACCGAATTTATTCAAATTCGGTCAAAACAGGAAGCAATTAAATGTCCAGCAGATGAATTAAGCCAGCTCACCATCAATTCTCCATTAATAATACCCTGGACGTTAAGCACTTTAATTTATCACCGGTTTGCGGCCGTTCAACCTTGATGACTCCAGCACCCCAGCCTGCCAGAATTAGTTCGCATTACGGGCTTATTCAGCCCTATTCTTCCAAAATGTGTAGACCGAACTTATCTCTCCTGTTCTTTCCAGTAAGCCAGATACAACAAGGCCCTTTCTATGCGGAAAGGGCACTTTGCTCACTCTTGATTTTTATCAGTCTTCAGATGAATTTACACTCTGGATGAGCCATAGCGTAAATTCAGTCATGTCTGATCAGAAATATTTACGGATACTGAGCCAATACTGGTGATCATCCCGGTCATCCAGCTGACTTGGCGTATGTCCAATTGGAAAGGCCACTTCGGCATTGGCCTGGATATTCCATGCACTGCTCCAGCTCAAGCCCAGCCCGGCACTGCTGAGCCGCGCTGTGTTCTCTCCAGTTACCCCTGTCCATTTTTCTGCATTCAGGGTCACTTCTGCCGTATCCACAAAGACTTTTCCACCCACCTGATGTTGGGCATCGGCAAATAAGCGCTGTCTGAGTTCCGCCGTCGCATAATAGCCCGTTGATCCGGCAAACTGGCTCGATTCATAACCGCGAACGTTGAATGGACCGCCTCCCAGATATTGTTCTGCACTGTCCAGGTTATACGGACTATATTGGCCATACAGGCCCAGATAGCCCTGCGTGCCTTTGCTGCCCAGATTCTGCAAGCGCGAAAGGTTCAGGCTGGCCGTATAATAGTCACCCGCGGTATGGGCCGTTTGTGCATCCAAAGCAGCCGCATCGGCATTTTTGAATTTTACCCGGCCAAAGCTGGTGGATACGCCATATTGAGTCAGCCCACCACCCATCAAGGTGTCAAATTGCGAACCATCCAGCCGTGCTGTCAGTACATCAATATCACGGTGTTTAAAATATTGATTCAGGTGGATCTCATCTTCCAGCTGTTTATGGTCATATTGCAGGGTGAACAGCACTTCAGCATTATTGGTCAACAATGCAGGCTGACTGACAAATACGCTGCTCTGTGCGGCATTTCCCTCTGCACCCAGGGTTTTCAGTTCTTTACCCAGTTCATAATCCAGATAGGAATAACTCGCCCCGGCCCGTGTGCCCATGCCGGTAAAGGTAAAGGCATAACCCACCCGGCCATAGTTCATGCGCTCTCCGGCAGTCATGATATCAAGACTGAGTTCATCCCCCAGACCGGCAAGGTTATAGGCAGCAATTCCTGCAGTACCTCGGGCACGACCGGTGTACTCATTACCGAAGTTATCCGCTCCGACATAACCGCCCAGCAGGGCGCTATTTTCAGCTTGCACATTCAGCTGGCTGCTGCCGACGGTTGCTCCGGGCGTGAGGACATTGCGGGTAGTTACCCCTTTTAGGCGATTGAGCAGTTTAAGCTGTTGCTGCATTTGATCGCTGTTGATGCGTTCGCCCTGTTTCAACGGGGCAACGGTATGTTGCACCAGCCAGTTTTGGGTACAGCTCTGGTTATTGATGACGGTTTGGTCATAATAGGCTTCCAGCACTTGAATGCGGACAATGCCCTGGCTCAGGTTTTGCTGCGGCAAATAGGCACGGCTATAGGCATAGCCGTGCTGCTGATAATACTGGGTGATGCTTTGTGCCACCTGCCACAGCTGATTCAGGTTCAACTGCTGGCCTTCTGCATCGGCAACCAGCTGATGCAACTGGGCTGTACTGAAGCGGCTGTTGCCGGATATTTCAATTTTCTGTACCGAAACTTGTATGTCCGTAGCAGTCGGTGCCGTTCCCACAGCGGGGCTGTCGACCTCCACCGCAGCTTGCGGTTCAGGTATTTGCCCCTGTTGCTGCTGTTGCAATAATTGTCCGGCATTGGGTGCTGGTGCAGCCTGACTGCTGGTCGCGCATAAAGCTAAACATGCACCAATGGATAAAGCCAATAGGTTGAGTTGTGGTTTCATCAATTAGTGCTCCGCTGCAAGTGTCTGGATGCCTGAGGTATTTACCCCACCCTGGCGTAATTCAATGTTGACTGTGTTTAGTGCGTTATGGGTTTCTGGTAAGTAGCGTGGACGTCTAAGTTGGATCGCCTGTAAATAAGATGCGGATATCATCGGCTGAATGTCTGCCGTAGTCAGCGCTGTGGTATTAACTAGGGTGTAGTTTTGCGCATCTGCTCCCCCTAAGCGTAATCCTGTGATATTAACAGTTTTGCCGACACCTACATTTTTATCGCTAAAGTTAGCTGTAGAGTTGGCTACAGTTAAGTCATCGCCAGCAACCATACCCGTAAAGCCTGCTGAACCGGTATTTAAACTTGCAACTGTTGTACCATCATAAATTTTATTGTTAGCTGTAATACCAGTCACCTGATCAATTTCAGCTTTGGCAATATCCAAGGATCCATCTACAAAAATCAGCTCGTAGTTGTCATCTGTACCCGTTGCCTTGTTAATATATGTACCAGCATTTCGAGCACCTACAGAAGCACTGACATCTTCAAGCACAGATTCATCTTCACCATTGACCAAGCCAGAAGCGGTAAAACCTGAAACCGTTTGGTTTTGTCCGTTATAGGTAGTGGCTAAACTATTTGCTGTCACCGTAATGTCTTTTTTAGCAACAATCAATTTTCCGTTGCTATAGCTAATCGTGTAGTTGTTCGCATCAAAGGTACCCCCTGTAGCATTGCTGGCAGTGATTGCATATGCCGCTCCACCATTAACACCCGCTGTCGCAGCCGAACCTGTACTGTTTAGGCTAACCTGACCAACCATTTCTCCATTTTGCAGCCCAGATGCGCTGAATTCTGTTCCATTGAATGTCTTGGTTTCACCATAGGTTTTGCCTGCATCATTGGCCGTAATCGTCAGTGCACGTGGGCTAACAATTAAATTGCCGTTGCTATAGCTAATCGTGTAGTTGTTCGCATCAAAGGTACCCCCTGTAGCATTGCTGGCAGTGATTGCATATGCCGCTCCACCATTAACACCCGCTGTCGCAGCCGAACCTGTACTGTTTAGGCTAACCTGACCAACCATTTCTCCATTTTGCAGCCCAGATGCGCTGAATTCTGTTCCATTGAATGTCTTGGTTTCACCATAGGTTTTGCCTGCATCATTGGCCGTAATCGTCAGTGCACGTGGGCTAACAATTAAATTGCCGTTGCTATAGCTAATCGTGTAGTTGTTCGCATCAAAGGTACCCCCTGTAGCATTGCTGGCAATGATCGCGTATGCCGCTCCACCATTAACACCCGCTGTCGCAGCCGAACCTGTACTGCTTAGGCTAACCTGACCAACCGTTTCTCCATTTTGCAGCCCAGATGCGCTGAATTCCGTTCCATTGAATGTCTTGGTTTCACCATAGGTTTTGCCTGCATCATTGGCCGTAATCAGTAAAGTAGCAGGATCAATTTTCAATGTCCCGGTTCCGCTACTGGCCTGTACAATCAGATCATAACCTTGCTGAATTGAATACAAATCTTTGTTTAAATCGATAGTTACAGCTGAAGGCGTTACATTCTTTTGTTGAGATAAGATCAATGCTGGATCATAAATAGTACCCGCTGGAACAACCTGATAACCCCCACCTTGATTTTTACCATTATAAGTTGTTGTTGTGTCATCATTTGTAATTGTTAAAGAAGTTAAAAAACTTCTTAATAAGGGTGCAGTTTGTCCATCATAAATACGCCAGATTTTGCCAGTACCACCTACTCCGTCTATATCCCAACCTGCATTTTTAAATATATTTAGGTCTTGCATTTGAGCTGTGGTTAAACCTGTAACATTAGCCAGAGTTCCAGAATTATTACCAATTGCTAGAGTTTGTCCTGTAGTTTCATTATTCCAAAAACTATTATTAATATTGGTTAAAGTATTTCCATCACCAACCAAACTACCTATATTTACTAAACCTTTTATATTTCCTGTGACATAACTATTATTTATTTCTAGTGACACTCCATTATTATTAATACCACCAATTACTCCTCCAATATTGTTAGCTTGACTATCAATTGAGCCTGAATAATAGCTATTATTAATAACTGCTGTTTGAGCGTAGGTCATACCCCCCATTAGCCCACCAATGTAACCATAAGTTGATGAACCGATATTTAAGTTAGCATTAGAGAAACTATTTAATATTGATATTGTCCCAGAGTTTGTTAAAGCACCAACTAAACTTCCACAAAAACCTGTAGAACAACCATTAAAAGATCCCGTCGTATACACATTTTTTATAAGATTATTACCCTCTAAAAAACCTGCTAAAACTCCAGAAGACCAAGCTCCGGAAACATTTGCATTTACTATACCCAAATTCTGAATAGTTATATTACTTCCTGATCCTATTAATCCCACTCCCCATTCAGAAGGTCGATTAATTGTAAGATTATTAATTGTATGCCCTAAACCATCTAAAGTACCAGTAAAGCTTACGATTTGTTTAAACCCCGCCCCACTATTCCAATTAACGGTATCCGAAGCATCAATATTATTTCCAAGCAGATATTTTCCACTTAGATTTTTATTCATGTCTTGTAATTGGTTTACATTTAAAATAGCAGTATATAAAGCAGGTCTATTGGTTGTATTTATAGTGCCACTTGGTAAATCATTTTTATTAAAGACTTGGTTGTTGGCAAGATTAAGTAAATAAGGTGTGGTCTGATTATTAGCATTTCCCCAAACCGAACTAAAATCAAAGCCTGTAAAATTACTTTTATCAAACATTTGTGCTGTGGTTAAACCTATACCGCCTGCACTGGTACTTTGTCCTGTTGTTTCTTTATTCCAATAGGCATTATTAATAATTCCACCAGGAGTATACCCTACCAACCCACCTGCAAAAGAAGAAGAATTAGGAGAAGTAGCCCTTACCCCCCCTATCGCATAGGCATTACTAATTGTTCCATTAGCATTATACCCTACTAACCCTCCTGGATTAGCAACACGATAAGAAAGAGAACTGGCAGAAGTATCTGCTGTTATAACACCTGTCGCATATACATCACTGATCCTGCCACTATTCCACCCAACCAATCCTCCAGATATAGCATAATAATCAGACAGTAAAGATATATTTGCCGTTACATCTCCTGTCGCAAAGGCACTTCTGATAGTGCCAGAATTATTTCCGACTACCCCCCCTGCAATAGAAGGCTTGAATGAAATAGTCTCCGATTTTACACTTCCTGTTGTATAAACATTACTAATAACACCACCATTACTCCCAACTAAGCCTCCTGTATACCAGCCACCTGTTACTGTACCCCCTAACAAGCCAATATTCTGAATAGTTGATCCTAAGCTATAACCAAATAATCCCACATAATCATTACTTGGGCGGTTAATAAATAAATTTGAAACTGTATGCCCTAATCCATCCAATACACCAGTAAAAGCCGTCGTAGAACTATTCCCAATCGGATTAAACCCCGCCCCACTATTCCAATTTACAGTCCCACTAGCATCAATATCATTAGCTAAAGCAAAGTTACCATTTAGCTTGGTTCCCATCCCTTGCACGCCGTAAATATCGGTTAATTGCCAAGGGTTTGCAGTAGAACCATCTCCACCCAATGCACGGATAAAGCTACCGCCATTTAAACGGAAATCTTTGGCATAAAAACCTGGCAAAGTTGCTGTATTTTGTAGCCAGTTCCCTTTGCTTAAAGTAAAAGTTCCCACATTGATTGCATCAGTTGCAGAAATATTATTGGCTGCATTTAAAGTTAAGCCACCATTTTGTGCAGTAATTTTTTTATTTAACTGAATATCTTTATCAGCTTGTAAAGTCAGGGTTGAGTTACTTGTCCAACTTAAATCTGCATCTACTGTAATATTACCGTCTTGTGTTCCAACACCAGTTCCGCCTGTAGAAACCGTAACGCCTGTGGTCGCCAATGCAGTCATTAGTGTCGTTGCATTGATGACTGTATCATCTTGAGTTGCCGTAAAACCTGTACCGCTATCCGCCGTATTTGAAATAACAACATTGTAGGGGTCAATCAACCAATTACCTGTTTTTCCACCATCCGAAAGTGTAGAAATTTTAATTTCTTTATCTATATTAACTTTGGCTGCCGAAGTTTCAATAAACCCGCCATCTGCACCGTTTTTCCCTTCAGCTTTGAGTGTCCCGCTAACATGAGTTTCGCCAGACTGCATATCTCCTAAAAGGATGATTTCACCCTTGGCATTTTGGCTTAAACGGTTGGCTTCAATAATGCCGCTGTGATTCACCACCGCCTTGCTTAAGCTGTCTTTGGCTTTGGCAGTTAAATACACGGCACCATTGTCGGCAATAATTGCCCCGCCATTATCCACCAAGCCTTGCAGCACACCTTGATCGACCTGATACTGGGTCAGTGAACCATCCTGTAAGGCCAAAGTCACCTGGCTGGCAGATGTAAGATGCGTTGTGCCATTGGGTGTGCTAATCGTTCCTGTGTTTTTCACATTTGGTGCAATTAAAGCAACTGTTCCGCCTTGTAAGGTCTGGATAGAACCCTGATTTTCAATACTTGCTGTGCTGTTGGCATCACCTTTTAGGGTGTATTTACCATTTTGAATATCGGCATCACTTAAGTTTAAGGTTGACGCGACCAAGCCGCCGACATTGACCTGTGCCGTTTTGGAAAATACGACCCCATTCGGATTGAGTAAAAACACCTGACCATTGGCATTTAAACGCCCCATGATTTGCGAGGCATTACTATCCAGTACATGGTTAATAGCGGTAGAAGACTGGTTTGGCTGATTAAAGTTAACCGTTGCATCCTGGCCAATATTAAAGGTGTTCCAGTGGGTACTCAGGTTTTGGCTATTTTGATTGATATTTAAGGTATTACCGGTTTGATTAAAACTCGCTGAACCTGAATTGATTTGTGCGCCTGTCGGAAGTTCGGTACTGGAAATTGCGGCATGAATGGAAAATGGCAGCATCGCTACACTAAAGAATAAAATTGAACGCATCCATGTGCTGACAGAACTGAGGCTATGACATACAGAACTTTCCGTTTCGCTTGCAGCTGCTTTTTGTGTAGTGCTGCTGTGGCTTTTTGCCAGTTCAGAGACCGCTTGCCAACATGCCAACTGTTTATTCCAAATTACCCTATAAATTTTATTCATGAAAACCCCAAGAAAATCACAGAAAAAATGATGAAATATTAAGCATTAATATCATATTATTTTCGTGATTCATATCACCAAAAATAGGGATTTAAAAACTTTTATCATGAAATATTCTTAGTTGTTTATATAAAAATATCCTGAACATAATCAAATTTTACTAAAGGAAATAAATATCATTTTTATAGTTATTTAACATCATGGTTATTATTTTACTTATTTTAAATTTCAATGTAAAAAAGCCCCTGTTTTCACAGGGGCTTTTGAATTTGGCGGAAGCGGTGAGATTCGAACTCACGGAGGACTCACACCCTCGTCGGTTTTCAAGACCGGTGCATTAAACCGCTCTGCCACGCTTCCAATGGCGGCTATAATATAAATAAAATTCTCACTTGGCAAATACTTTTCTATATTTTTCTTACCAACCGCTTAAAATAAAAACAAAACTTGTTAATCTGCTGAATTTTCAGGCTTTTCATAGCGAATTTCATTCACATACCACAGTTTTTCACCCAATGGAGTGGATACTTTTACTTCATCATCTACCTGCTTGCCCAATAACGCGCGCGCCATAGGCGAATCAATGGAAATATGCTGTGGATGATGATCATAAATTTCATCCACACCGACGATACGCAAGGTTTTTTGCTCCCCTTCATCATTTTCAATATTCACCCAGGCACCAAAATAAACCTTGCCTTCTTGCTCAGGGGAAAAATCAATAATGCGCAGCTCTTCCAGGCGTTTACCCAGATAACGGACCCGACGGTCAATCTTGCGTAATAGCTGTTTATTGTACTGATAATCAGCATTTTCCGAACGATCGCCAAGACTGGCTGCCCAGTTCACTTTTTTGGTAATTTCTGGTCGTTCTTCGTGCCATAAATGTTGTAATTCTGCGACTAGTTTGTCATGTCCAGCACGTGTAATTAAGTTAGATTTCATGATGATTTTTGAAGTTATGCTTACATTTTGCTTACAAGAATGGTCTATTCTATCCCCTATTTACACACAACTAAAGTTTATAAAATTAATTCTTCAATAAAATTAATTTGTTATGTTACATATTTCCAAAAAGTTTTGTACAAAATTTGACAAGTATATTTTTCACCCTTATTATGCGCGCATGTTTTTAAATCGTTTATTTTTTAATCTATGTAGAAATTCTACATGATTCTCCCTTTAATCCTATGTCATTTTGAATGACGTCATGACTGCCCAACCCTTATTGAATTTATCAAACTAGTAAAAGTCTGAGGCCTGTTTGCCTTTGCTTTTTAGGGCATAAATTACTTGTAGCGGAGACAACATGCACAGTAGTTCAACTTCTGGGGCGAGGCTTTGCCTTAACTCATTAACTTCTTCTCTCTCGTTAAAAATTCTTGCATTTAGCACCGTGTTATTTCCATTTCATAGTATTAATGCAAGCAAGTCGTTTCAGTATGATTCTGTGGTCAATGGCAAACAGCTTACCGTTGTTTCCGTTGAAAATTCGACCACCGTATTTAAAGATGGCGCGCACCAGCATGGTTTTGGCTATGACCTGGCGCGTAACTATGCCAACAGCTTAAATGTCAAGCTGGTATTTAAAACCGTACCGGATAATGCCACGGCACTGAAATGGGTTTCACAAGGTAAAGCCAACTTTGCCATGACCACTGCAAATGTCAGTGAAATTGAACAAAAGCGTTTAACTTCTTTTTCAGCAACCTGTGGTGATATCAGCAGCTTGCAACAAAATGGCTTGAATACCAAACTCAACTGGGTATTTAAACATGAAAATGATCCTCTTGCCCAAACTGCAAGTGGCTTTGTCTGTAAGGGTAAACAGTCTGGTGCAATTCGCCAATTGGCATCGTTCTATACTCAGAATGTGGTGCAAGAACATTCATGGGATAGTATCCAGCGTGATTTAAATCAACGTATGCCGATTTATAAAGCCAGCTTTAAAAATACCGCCGCTAAATATGATTTAGATTGGCATTTACTGGCAGCAATCGGCTATCAGGAATCGTATTTAAAACCGAATTCTGTTTCCCCTACCGGTGTTCGCGGTTTAATGATGCTGACCAACAGCACAGCCAAAGCCATGGGGGTCAGTAACCGAACCGATCCGACCCAAAGTATTGAAGGTGGCGCGAAATATTACGACCAGATGTTAACTCGATTTTCAGATGTTCCTTTCCCAGACCGTAACTGGTATGCGCTGGTGGCTTATAATATGGGACCGGGTGCAGTCGATCAGATTCAAAAGCGTATTCGTGCCCAAGGTAAAAATCCGAACAACTGGGTTAACCTGTATAGTTATCTAGAGCGTAACAAGGCCAGCAATGGCCGTTACCGCCAAGCGGTACAGTATGTCACCCGTATTCGTGCCTATTTAGAGCATATTAAAACTTCAGAGCTAGTGAATATTTAATCTCTCTTAATATTCTCCAGATACGAAAAAGCTTACCCCAGGGTAAGCTTTTTTTTGCTTAAAATGACTTAAGCGATTGTTCTTAAGAAAAAAACCTTAAGCTGTTTGCTCAAGTACTTTTTTGAATAAATCTTTTTGCTCTTGGCTTGGCTTGGCTGTCTGTAAAGCCATCAATTGTGACATATCGCCTTGAACCTTGATTTTACCGGTCATGAATGCCTGCATTGCAGCAGCCATATCGAATTCCAGGAACACTTTACGTAAAGTTTCACCATCCATGTTCAATGTGGTTTTCGCATTTGAGGATAGACCTTTTTTGATTACCCCACCATCCAGAGATAATTCTGTATTGCCCTGAGCATCAGACACCACCAGGTTGATTGCTAAATTTGCAAGTGCAGGTGGCAAGTTTAAATCACCCGCTTGCGCAGTTAATGTTTCTACAGTTGAAAACCAATCATCAGTTAAAAAGGCAGGCATGATCTTTCCTCAATTTATTTGTTCATTTGTGTCGCCTATCCAGACAACATCTTTGTGAAGCTATTTTGCTTGAAGCTTGTTATAGCATGTAAAACCGTTTTCTGCTTAACGTTTTTTGTACGATGCGTTCAATTTTTATGTTTTTAATACATTTATTAAATAAATCAGATATATAAAGTTATATAAAATAGACACCAACCCTAAAATTGGTGTCTAGAAACTAATCTTAGTCTGCTGCAAAACCCAGGTTGACCATGTTGATCCGTTTGCTTTGCCCTTCTTCTTCCGTTGAGCAGCTCGCAGTGAAATCAATTTCACGCTGTGCGTCTAAAGCTTCAAAGTCAAACAGTTCACGGTCGGCCAATTGCGAAGGCGATACATTCTGCATAGCACCAAAAATACTGTGTAAGCGTTTTGGATACTGTTTATCCCATTCACGCAGCATGTCATTAATCATGGCGCGTTGTAGGTTCTCCTGTGAACCGCACAGGTTACACGGAATAATCGGGAACTGGCGCATTTCTGCATATTTGATGATGTCTTTTTCTTCCACATAAGCCAGTGGACGAATCAGGATATTTTTCTTGTCGGATGACAGCAGTTTCGGTGGCATGGCCTTCAGGCTACCGCCATGAAACAGGTTCAGGAAGAACGTGGCCATAATGTCATCACGGTGATGACCTAAAGCGACTTTGGTCGCGCCAATTTCCTGCGCAAAGCCATACAATGAACCACGACGTAAACGTGAACACACTGCACAGTAGGTTTTACCTTCAGGCGTCAGCTTTTTGGTAATGCTGTACGTGTCTTTTTCCAGAATATAATAAGGAATTTTATTTTCCTCTAAATAATGGGGCAAGACATCTTCCGGGAAACCGGGCTGCTTTTGGTCCAGGTTCACAGCCACCACATCAAAATTGATCGGTGCAATCCGTTTAAACTGCAACAAAATATCCAGCAAGGTATAACTGTCTTTACCCCCAGAAATACAGACCATTACCTTATCGCCATCTTCGATCATTTTAAAATCACGAATGGCATGACCGACTTGACGGCGAAGCTTTTTCAATAAACGGTAATATGCCGAACTAGTTGGCAGTTCTGGTTTGAAATTAAATCCTTGTTCGGACTCAACTGGCGAGTACATAGACGAGATTTACCCATAAATAAAAATACCGCGCAATTTTATCCGATTCAGCCTGAACAAGCACCAAAAGAATGTAATTTCTGCAAATTGTTTATTACTACCCTTTTCATTTAAAACTCCCAAGTTTATTTTGACCTTATGAGTTCAAATTTTAGCCACAATGCTTACCATTTGTACTTTTCCACAGTTGTCCACAAAACCTGTGGATAACTTTGTGGATTTTAAAACACTTGACAAGGTGTCAGACCTATTATTTAAGGCTTCTATTTAAATTGATCATTTTTTGATCAATTTTATTATTGTTTAAAATCAATAACTTAAGCGTGTCAAGTTATCCTGATTAAAAAAAAATTAAAAATTTTTTTGATTACTATCTCAACAAACAGCTCTTGCTTTTTACAAACTTTTGGTGAAATTAATAGAGTAATACTTTCCATCTTGTTTTTTTTTGTTAAACTCCACTTGTACTATGTTTGGAACAAATGTTGTCTATTTATAAAAATGAAAAATAACTTTGTAAAAATTGGACTTTATTTTTTGGGGTGTGTGGCAGTTCAATCTGTTGCAACGACCAGTTATGCCGGACAGACCATCTATCAGTTAAAAGACTCGAATGGTACGACCTTGCTCACCAATAAGAAAAATCGTTACAACCATCTCAAAGTTGAGAAAAAGACCTACTATCCAGACAGCAATATCCATAGCTATAGTAACTGGGGTTCATCCGAAGCTTCGGTACTCCCGAGTTACAGCCGCAATAAAAATGCTTTTGATTCCATTATCAAACAGGCCGCTTCCCAACATGGCATATCGGAAGGCCTGATTAAAGCGGTCATGCATACTGAATCAGGCTTTAATGTCAATGCCCGCTCCCCTGTTGGCGCACAGGGACTGATGCAGCTCATGCCTGCAACTGCAAAACGTTTTAATGTTTCAAATGCTTTTGATCCCTATCAAAATATTATGGGTGGGGCAAAATATTTATCCTGGCTAATGAAACGTTTTAATGGCAATACCTCACTGGTTCTGGCCGGTTATAATGCCGGTGAAGGCAATGTCGCCAAATACGGCGGCATTCCCCCGTTTAGAGAAACCCAGGACTATGTCAGACGTGTGAGCAGCCGCTTCAGCAACTTATATTCCAATGGCTTGGGTCATAGCTCAAGTTCAGCAAAGTCGAGTTCTGATGCCGGCAAAATTGTTGCTCAATCCGACAATTATGAATCCGCTTCAGCACATCCCCCCCCTCGTTATAGTTCACAGCGTCAAATCATTATGGCATCCGATGGCAGCTTCACCGATGCTCCCGGCTCATATGCCACAGCCCATGCGACAGCTTCAGCAAAAATTTCAATTGCTGACAATTAAATTGTTTTAGAAACTGCATCATTATAGAGTTTTGTTAATTTTTCCTTGAATTTTTAAGACTTACACCTCATATTTAGTGAGATGATTTTTGATTTATAAATCAGATTATTTTTTTATTATAAGAGGATTTTCTCAATGATGCGGATTGGTTTGTTCTTGCTAACCAACCTCGCGGTACTGGTAGTAGCTGGCATTATCTTGTCACTCTTCGGTGTCGGTAGTTACCATGGCGCGGGTGGCTTAAATCTAGGCAACCTACTAGTGATCTGTTTTGTCTTTGGTATGGTTGGCTCTCTCATTTCGTTGTTTATGTCGAAATGGATGGCAAAAAAGTCTACCGGGACAGAGTTAATTGACCCGAATGCGCCTCGTAACCAGGCTGAAGCATGGTTATTACAAGAAATTGCGCAATTATCGCAACGTGCCGGCATTAACATGCCAGAAGTGGGTATTTTCCCATCTTATCAGTCGAATGCTTTCGCTACAGGCTGGAATAAAAACGATGCATTGGTTGCCGTTTCAACCGGCTTGCTCGAACGCATGAATAAAGACGAACTTCGTGCGGTGCTTGCGCATGAGATCGGTCACGTCGCCAATGGTGACATGGTTACGCTTGCCTTGATTCAAGGTGTAGTCAACGCCTTTGTCATGTTCTTTGCCCGTGTGGTCGGTGACTTTATTGACCGTAATGTCTTTGGCCGTGAAGATGGCGAAGCACCGGGACTGGCTTATTTTGCCATTACCATCGTACTGGATATCGTGTTTGGTATTCTGGCTTCTGCCATTGTGATGTGGTTCTCGCGTCATCGCGAATACCGTGCCGATGAAGCCGGTGCACGTTTAGCCGGTAAACAGGCCATGATTTCTGCATTATTGCGTTTACAGGCAGAATCTGAACTGCCAGATCAAATGCCAAAAGAAATGAAAGCATTCTCTATTGCAGAAGGTAAAGAACAAGGTTTCAGCCTGGCTGCTTTGTTCCAGACCCATCCTACCATTGAACAACGTGTAGCTGCATTACAACAGTTAAATTGCCCATAATCTGTTAAGATAAAACAGAATAAAAAAAGCCTCCAGCATGGAGGCTTTTTTATGACTAGCTTCAATACAACAGGCTGTCATTGAAAGACAATTACACACGCCACTCAATATGCATGATTGACAGCAAAATCATCGATTGTTTGATCTTGCAGGGGCTAAATATTTAGTGTTTGCCACCATTGCCATAACCAGCTTAATCCCCACCACATGGCAAGGGCCAATATAATGATAAAAATAACGCCCAACAGGTCAGGAAGATGCAGCCAGATCCAGGCCACCACAGGGTTACGCCAAAATGCAGAAGACTGCTGCTTCTGTTCCAGACGTTCATGCAAAAAGGGATGGGTGACATGGGACTCACTGCGAATCTGATACTCCTCACGAATATGATCATGCACAATCGCTAAAGCTTTGCGGCTTGGACGAATAAAAACGTCAAAAACCGTTCCAGCAACAGGAATAAAACCGACTACGGCATCCATCATGGCCAATTTCATCACCGGAGTCAGCTTGTTTTGCGGTACGCCAATTTGCTTGGCTTTATAGATGGCATAGCAGGTCAAGACAAAGCCCGCGACATCTCCAGCTACAGGAATGGTACTTAAGGCAGCATCCGCCCCCACCCCTTGTTTGGTAAAGGGAATACGCACCACCGAATCCATCATATTGGCAAACTTGGCTAAATCGCGCTCCAAACGTATGACTTCTTGCCGGCTGAGTTTTTGTTGTTCAGACATCGCTGGTTCCAAAGAAAAGATCGCTCTAACTGCTTGAGATTACATCATATCTGTGCGGTTTGAAGTGTATGTATATAATTAACAAGTGAACGTGAATCACACTGCCCATCCCATTCCATGCTGAACTGATGAAGAGATTGATCTTGCCTCAACTGCTTCATTAACCTGTTCCATTCTCAGAACCATTCAATAAGCCCCTGTTGCTGCAAGGCTATTGAATGGTTGAATTGAATTCAGGTTATACCCGGGTTTTGGTTTTCAACAGCGTGCGAATCAGCACATACATAAAGGGAATAAAAATCAGCACCAAGATGGTCGCGAAAATCACCCCACCCAATACGCTCACGCCAATTTCCTGACGGCTGGCAGCACCCGCACCAAAAGCAAAGACCAGTGGAATCACCCCTGCACCAAAAGCCAGGGAAGTCATCAGAATCGGGCGTAAACGCAGGCTGGCCCCTTCCAGTGCAGCCTCAATCACACTGCGGCCTTGCTGCTCTGCAAGGGAGGCAAACTCAACAATTAAAATGGCATTTTTACAGGACAGGCCAATGGTGGTGAGCAAGGCAATCTGGAAATAAATGTCGTTCGGAAAACCGGCAAAATAACTGAACAGGATATTACCGCCAATCCCCAAAGGAATGGCAGTTAATACTGCTGTAGGAATAGACCAGCTTTCATAGAGTGCCGCCAGACACAGGAAAATAAAGCCGATTGACAGCACATACAGCAATAGCGCCTGATTACTCGAGCGTTTTTCTTCAAAGGACAAACCGCTCCATGCCACATCTATACCCGGGTGCTGTGCCACCAGCTGTTCAACATCACCCATTGCCACGCCCGAGCTGACATCTTTGGCGGTATCTGCTTCCATTTGCAAGGCGGTATAACCCATATAACGATTGACCACATCCGGCCCGCCACTCCAGCTGACCGTGGCAAAATTGCTAAAGGACACCATCTGGTTCAAGTCATTGCGCACATACCAGTATTGCAGGTCTTCAGGTTTGGAACGAAATTCCGCATCGCCCTGCATCATCACCCGTTTAATCCGGCCACGATCAATAAAATCATTGATATAGCTGCCGCCCCAGGCGCTTGCCAGGGTACTGTTAATGGCTGCTTGCGACAGACCATTGGCCATCGCCAGTTTCTGGTCAATATTCACCTTTAAGCCTGCTTTATCTGGATTTGAACGCTTGTCCAGATTTTCAAAACTGCTGTATTGTTTTGCCTGCTGCTGCAATTGCTTAAACTGGCTATCCAGATAGGCACGACCTTGGCCATTGATGTCACGAATCCAGAAATCCAGCCCGTCAGTTTGGCCTAAACCACTGACTGAAGCGGGCATCGTCACATTAATTTGTGCATTCGGATTGTTTTTAAAATGCTTTAAGGCGCGCTCACGAATGGCTTGAGCCGAATTTTCTTTGCCGGAGCGTTCATCCCAAGGCTTTAAGGCAATAAAACCCTGACCTAAGTTTTGTCCCGTTCCGGCCATATTACGGCCATAACGAACCATCACCAGATTGACATTATCTTTTTCATTTTTCAGGAAATACTGTCTGATTTGCTCTCCAATTTCGGAACTTTTCGACATCGGTGCACCATCTGCCAGCTTAAACTGCACGTTTAAAATGCCCTGATCTTCACTGGGAATAAAACTGGTCGGTAAAGCTCGATAGAACAGCTCAAAAACACTGATCAGTACCGCAAAAATGACCAGGCAAATCGCCTTATGTTGCAGACTAAGATTGGATAATTTTAAATAACCATGTTTTAAGCCATCCAGTTTTTGGTTAAACCAGACCGCCCATCGGGCAGGTTGTGGATTCGGCTTTAAAATCAGGGCACATAAAGCTGGAGTTAAAATCAGGGCAACAGCCAGCGATAAAGCCATGGCAGCAACCAGGGTAATGGAAAACTGGCGATAAATCACACCCGTAGAACCGCCAAAAAAAGCCATGGGAATAAACACGGCTGTGAGTACCAATGTAATTCCGACCAATGCCCCACTAATTTCCTGCATGGATTCAAGTGATGCTTCTTGAGCCGTCAAGTTTTTCTCATGCATCAGCCGCTCAATATTTTCCACCACCACAATCGCATCATCCACCAGCAGCCCGATCGCCAGAACTAGGGCAAACAGGGTGAGCGTATTGATACTTAAGCCCAAGACATACAATACTGCCATGGTCCCCAGCAGAACCACCGGTACGGTAATGGCAGGAATCAGGGTCGCGCGCCAGTTTTGCAGGAACAGGAACATCACTACAATCACCAGCAACACGGCTTCAACCAGGGTTTTCACCACTTCCTTGATGGATTCTTTTACAAATGGCGTGTTGTCACGCGGATAAACCAGCTTATAGCCTTCAGGAAGCTGCTTCGAAATCTTATCCACTTCAGCCTGAATCAGGGCTGAAGTCGCCACGGCATTGGCACCGGAAGCCAGCGAAATGCCCATCCCGGCAGAAGGAAAACCGTTAATGGTATTAAAAGATTGATAATTTTCTGCCCCCAGTTCAACCCGGGCGACATCTTTTAAATAGATAAAACTGCCATTACGCGCAGATTTGACAATGATATTTTCAAATTCAGGCACCGTTTTCAAACGTGAACCAGAAGTGACTTTGGCATTTAAATACTGGTCTTCTACAGTCGGCAAATCCCCCACCGCCCCTGCTGCCACCTGGGTATTTTGTGCTTCAACCGCTGCGCGGATATCACTCGGCATTAAATTGTATTGTTTTAATTTTAAGGGGTTTAACCAGATGCGCATGGCATATTGCGAACCGAACACATCCACTTCGCCAATACCGTCTATACGCGCCAGCTCTTCTTCCAGATGGGTCTGCATATAGTCCGACAGGGCAATGCTGTCACTTTTACCCGAGGCATCATACAGGCCAATGACCATGTGCGTGTCACCCAGTGACTTGAATACATTGACACCCTGACGTTGCACTTCATCCGGTAAACGGTTCAGCACACCATTAATCGCATTTTGTACCTGGACTTGCGCCGTATCCGGATCGGTCCCATTTTCAAAACTGATGTTAATGCGGCTACGACCAGATGAATCGCTGCTGGAACTAAAATACAGCAAATGATCAATACCTTTAATTTGCTGTTCCAGCACCTGGGTGACACTTTCTTCCACCGTTTCTGCTGAGGCACCATTATAGCTGGCACTGACACTAATACGTGGCGGTGCGATATCCGGAAAACGCTCGACCGGTAAACTCAGCGTTGCAAACACACCAAAAGCCATCAAGATGATGGCTAAAACACCGGCAAAAATCGGTCGATGAATGAAAAATCTAGACAGCATATGTCCTGGTCACTTAAATGGTGAGGAATAAAAATTCAACGCAATCATTGAACCCTTAAAATGATGGATTTGATATTGATAATCAATAACAGAAATATACAAGCCAATCATATTTAACAGAAAAAATCAGACTTTGCCTTAAATAAGGAGAAAATATGGAGATAATTTTTTTATCAAAAGCTTATTTCTTGTAAATTTTACTCCTGCCCCAAATTTTTTACTGTTTTTATTTCATTATTTTAATTGAATTTAGTGAATTAATTTTTAATTAAGCAATGCCGAATATGATTGCCCAAATTATTGTCTGTTTGAGCACCATGAATTCTTATTCCCCCTTTAAAGGCAAGACCGGTGTTAAGCGTGTCTTGAATGCAACCCAGTATTCTCTTGCCGGTTTTAAGTCTGCCTTTAGCCATGAAGCCGCTTTTCGCCAGATCGTCCTGATCAATATAGTCCTTATTCCAGGCAGTTTTTTTCTAAATGTGACCGCGGTTGAACAGGCCCTGATGGTTGCCGTCTGTTTACTGGCTTTGATTGTGGAATTATTGAATTCAGCAATTGAGGCGGTGGTCGACCGTATTTCCCTGGAAAAGCATCCTCTTTCAAAAAATGCCAAAGACATGGGCAGTGCCGCACAGTTTGTCGCGCTTGGCATCATCTTTTTTGTGTGGCTGATTATTTTAATGAAATAAGCATTTTATTGCTTTCATTTTTGCAGCTTTTAAAGCAGCAGCTTTTATCGCATGTTTTTATATCGCATTCTAGACTTTGAAGCATAAAAAAACCCGGCTTGCGCCGGGTTTTTCGGATCAGTTCAGTGCTTAGTGAGCAGCGAATTGGTTCATTGTGTTTTTAGCATCATCGTGCGCTTTAAGAGCGTTGTCACCAGAGAAGATTTCTTTGTGATCATCACCGATGTCAGAACCCGCCATTGCTTGGTGTTTAACACAAGCGATACCGCCACGGATTTCTTTACGCTGTACGCCAGCAACATAAGCCAACATACCTTCAGAACCGAAGTAACCTTGAGCAAGCTCGTGAGTAGAAAGAGCAGCTGTGTGGTAAGTCGGAAGTGTGATCAAGTGGTGGAACACACCTGCTTCACGAGAAGCATCTGCTTGGAATGTACGTACTTTTTCGTCAGCGTCTGCAGCCAATTCAGTGTTGTCGTACTCAGCGCTCATTAATTTAGCGCGGTCGTATGCAGAAACGTCTTTACCTTCAGCAACCCAACGGTCGTAAGCTTGTTGACGGAAGTTTAAAGTCCAGTTGAACGATGGAGAGTTGTTATAAACAAGTTTCGCATTTGGAACAACTTCTTTCACACGGTTAACCATGTGTGCAATTTCTTCTACGTTTGGAGTCGCAGTTTCGATCCAAAGCAGGTCAGCACCGTTTTGAAGGCTGGTTACACAGTCAAGTACAACGCGGTCAATTTGAGTGCCTTCACGGAACTGGTACAAACCAGAAGCTAAACGTTTAGGACGGTGAAGTTTACCATCACGCTTGATCAGGATTTCGTCTTCTTTCGCTTCAGAGATGTCAATTTCTTGAGTGTCTAAGTAGCTGATGTATTGAGAAGCGATGTCGCCTGGCTCTTTAACCACTGGGATTTTTTGAGTCAAGTCAGCGCCTTCAGAGTCAGTACGTGCAACGATGATACCGTCGTCAAGACCCATTTCCAGGAACGCGTAACGTAAAGCGTGGATTTTAGCGATGAAGTCTTCGTGTGGAACAGTTACTTTACCAGCTTGGTGACCACATTGTTTCGCATCAGAAACCTGGTTTTCGATTTGTAGTGCACATGCACCCGCTTCGATCATTTTCTTAGCAAGCAAGTAAGTCGCTTCTTCGTTACCGAAACCAGCGTCGATGTCCGCAATGATTGGCACAACGTGAGTTTCAAAATTGTCGATTTGCGCAGTGATTTCAGCAGCTTTAGCAGTGTCACCAGCGTCTTGTGCTTTTTTAAGTGCACGGAACAAATCGTTTAATTCTTTTGCGTCAGCTTGACGTAAGAAAGTGTAGATTTCTTCGATCAATGCAGGAACAGAAGTTTTTTCGTGCATAGATTGGTCAGGAAGAGGACCGAATTCTGAACGAAGTGCAGCAACCATCCAACCAGAAAGGTAGATATAACGCTTGCTTGTAGTACCGAAGTATTTTTTGTTCGCAATCATTTTTTGTTGCGCAACAAAACCGTGCCAGCAACCTAAAGATTGAGTGTATTTGCTAGAATCGGCATCGTATTCAGCCATATCACGACGCATAATCGCAGCTGTATATTTAGCAATGTCTAAACCAGTTTTGAAACGGTTTTGCATTTGCATACGTGCAGCATCTTCAGGACTGATGTCTGCCCAAGTGTTGCCGAATTTTGCTTTTAATTCGCGGATTGCATCAATCGCTGTTTGGTATGTAGTCATGATATTTTCCTGTAATAATATTAGGATTTCATCAAGCGAAGGCTAAAATCACACTCATATTATTTGTTCAGATTTAGAGCGCTTCGTTAAGATGAACACAGATTAGATTGAGTTAAAAAATTAATCCAATATTCTCGATTAATTCTCAGTATTTATTTAAAAAATATGTAGATCAAAGTCGTATTATGTTTATGTTTCAAAATTTTAAACCATTGTTTTAATTTAATTTATTTATAATATGCAAAATCATTTCTTGCTTACAAATTGTTCATTATGCTGCATTTTTCTTCATTAGACTTAAGTCTTGACTGCTACTGAAAAAGCTTGACCCGACATTTTCTCTCTCATTTTCGTACTTTTTTCCTATATTTTCAAAATGCAGCTGTATTTTATTTATGCTCATTTTGACTTTTATAGATTAAGGATTCCCCTTACCTTTACAGCGTTTTGAACCCCCCGCTCAATTCCCGGGACTTATTTAAAACTTGACGCAATCATCATCGCCTCTCCTGGATTCTGGCTATATTCGATCTGTATAAATCTCTCATTTATCTCGTTTCTTTTTTCATCAATATTCCTACACAAGCCTTGTCGCTTATGGCATAATCGAAATAATTTCATGAGTTTATTTTCGGTATTTCTTTTATGAATCTGGAGCGGGTCGATCTCAATCTATTAATATATCTTGATGTACTCCTTCGTGAAAAAAATGTAACGCGTGCTGCAGAACAATTGGGTGTGACCCAGCCTGCCATGAGTAACATTTTGCGTCGTTTACGTAACTTATTTAATGATCCGCTGTTAATTCGTTCTTCGGAAGGAATGACCCCTACAGAACGTGCTCTGGAATTACAACCTCGTATTCGCGATGCCCTTTCTGACCTGTCCATGATTTTAGAACCGCGTACCGAATTCCGTCCTTATACTTCAAACCGTGTTTTCCGTATCATGACCTCGGATTATGCGGAAGCGACTTTAGTCCCGCGTTTGGTCAAAGCATTACGCTCCGAAGCACCCAATGTCGTACTGGACTTTTTAACCCCAAGTGACGTGTCTTATCGTGACATGGAACAAGGCAAAGTCGATCTGGCGATTAACCGTTTCAATGAAATTCCGCAAAGTTTCCATCAGGTGCTGGTTTGGCGAGACAGTTTTTCCTGTTTGCTCAATAGCAAACACCCTGCCGCGGGGAATCTAAACCTTAAAAGTTATTTAGATGCACAACATATCTGGGTTTCTAAAACAGGGATGGGTGTTGGTTTTGGTGTGAACCCGGAAAAACAGGCCGGTTTAGGCTGGATTGATCAGGCTTTAGAGCGTATTGGTCAAAAGCGTAAAATTTCGGTCTTTACCCGTCACTATCAAATGCCGGGGTTATTGGCTGCCAATGTTGACCTCGTTGCGACTTTGCCGACACGCATCGCGCGTTTACAAGCCAAGAATCAAAATTTATTGATGAAAGATCCGCCCTTCTACATTCCCGAGTTTGAATTGAAGATGGCGTGGTGTCCGTTATTGCATCATCACCCGGCACATCGCTGGTTGCGTCAGCTCATTCTGTATGTGGCCCGTCAGATGATTGAAGAAGAAAATCGTGAATTTTTAATGAATAATTCCCAATTTTCACATTATTAAGCGCAATTTTTCTTAAATTCTTCTTTTTTAAGCTTATACTGTATTTAGTCAGGTAGTCATTCCATTACTACCTGACGTGCTTTTATGTTAAAAATATTCATAATAATGATGATCCACAGGTGGATTTGTGAGCCTCTTTCAAAATATCGTCATCATCATCATCCTCATTGCAGGTGCGGGATTCTTATCACTCACCGAAATTGCCCTGGCGGGTGCACGTAAAGTTAAACTGAAAATACTGGCTGAATCTGGGGATGAGCGTGCTCAGCAGGTCTTGGATTTACAGGAAAATTCGGCAGACTTTTTTGCAGCTTCACAAATCGGTCTAAATGCTGTTGCCATTCTTGGCGGTATTTTAGGTGAAGGAGCTTTCCGTCCTTATTTCCTCGAACTGGTTTCACGTTTCTATACGGGTGCGTGGGCCGAAACGATCGGTTTTGCCTTGTCTTTTACTTTGGTCACGTCATTATTCATTCTGTTTGCAGACTTGATGCCAAAACGTCTGGCCATGATTGCTCCCGAAAAAATTGCCGTGTCTGTAATCAACCCGATTCAAATTTTTATTCGGGTATGTAAACCACTGGCGTGGATGATCAATGCCATTGCCAATCTGTTGTTCCGCCTGTTCAAGGTCAATACCACCCGTGAAGATAATATTACTTTTGATGATATCTCTGCCGTCATGGATGCCGGTGCACAGGCAGGCGTATTGCAGAAACAGGAACATCATTTCATTGAAAACGTATTTGAGCTTGAAGAACGTAATGTGCCTTCAAGTATGACCACACGTGAAAATGTGGTGTTCTTCACCCTTAAAGAATCAGAAGCCAGTATCCGGCAGAAACTTGCTGAATATCCCTACTCCAAGTTTCTGGTGTGTAGTGAAAATATTGATGATGTGATTGGTTACGTCGATGCCAAGGATATTCTTGTACGCATTCTGAACAACCAGTCCTTACTGCAACTCAATGAAAGTACCATCCGTAATGTATTGACCATCCCGGATACTTTGACTTTATCTGAACTACTGGACCGTTTCCGTTCCACCAAAGAAAAGTTCGCGGTGGTGATTAACGAATATGCCTTGGTGGTTGGCGTAATTACCTTGTCGGACATTATGATTACCGTGATGGGTGACTGGGTAACTCCGATAGAAGCAGAACAGCAGATTATTAAACGTGACAACAATTCCTGGCTGATTGATGGCAGCACGCCAATTGAGGACCTGAAACATGCCCTTGAAATTGATGAAATGCCAGATGAAGAAAATTATGAAACGCTTGCCGGTTTCATGATGTACCGTCTACGCAAGATTCCGCGTCCTGCCGATACCGTGATTTATGGTAACTATAAATTTGAAGTGGTCGATGTAGACCATTTTAAAATTGACCAGCTTCTGGTTACACGACTTTTAAAGGAAATGGAAAATAATCATAATGAAGAATCAGAATAGTCTGATTCTTCTCACTTTTTTAGAAAATAACAATAATCATGGAATAAAAATAATGAATTTTTCGCTGAGTGCCCTGCTTGCCTGTCTGAGTTTCTATTCCGGCCTTTATCTAATTTATTATTTTTTCGCCAGGCAACCACAGCCGCTTCTCCTGATACTTGCAATTGTATTATTGATCTTTGCTTGCTGGATTACACCCTATGGTTATGAACGCCAACGTAAAAGTTATGATCAGACCATGCGTTTAGGCGAATATCTTTGTTATCCTTTGATCACCTGGTGGCGACTTTTTATTTGGCCGATCCGTGCCTTGTTAGCATGGTTCTATCCATAAAAAATCAAGCAATAAAAAAAGCACCCCACGGTGCTTTTGTATGTCCAGTTTTAATATTGCGCAATTAAAGCATCTAAAACTGCTTGATAGTGAATGGCAATGTCATCTTCCAGAATCTTGTAAGCATTGTCGAACTGTACCATTGGCCAGCCTTCTTTCCAGAACGGGAAAATATTATGCAAGTCGTGAGTCACAGTCGCATCTTCACGGGTAATGGCTTGGGCAATCTGCGATAAAACCTGGGCTGTTTCGGCACCATCAATAGCCAAATAATCAATGCCATGGGCTTTTAAAATACGGATACGGTCTTTTTTATAACGAATTTTTTTGCTTTGTGCTTCATTTAAATGAAGTGCCAAAGTCACGGCTTCAACAAACTTGCTTTCAAAACTGGCATTCAACGCAACCAAGGCATTTTTATGTGCTTCTTGGCGACCAGCTTTACCACCATTACGGATCATCTCTTTCGCTTCAGTATTCAGCACATCGTTTTTCATGGACTGTAAAATGTCTAAAATTTCGATATCGCTTAAAGATTCAGGAGATTGATCAGTCATGAACTGTCCTTGGACAAAAATAAGAAAGAACTATTTTCGCATAATTCCTCACTGAATACAGGAATAAAATTAAGCTCCCGATTCGATTCATCATTTAGCGGGTTGAAATGTGATCCTCAGACCAAGCAGATAAACGCAATAGATCTTAGCTGCTATAAATACGCTAAAAATAAACAGAGGCAAAATTCAATATTGCGAAACGCGCTAAAAATTTAATTCATGCTCAATAAGCCAATAAAAATGTGCTTTGAAATAAAGAAATTCATGAATTTCAGATTTTTCCCTATTAAATACTCTTAAATCCTTTATATTGGCTCTACTTTTTATGTTTCTTTAATTCTTATGATCAGCAATAAGCAAACTGCACTTTTTTTAAAACAACTTCGGGAACAGTACCCGGCAGCTTTTAAAAGAAATTATTTGTTTTACAGCATGATCAAAACCAAGGGAATTTTAGACGAACTGAAAGAGCTGATTCCCTGGGTTCTGGCTGCGATGATTTTTATTTCGCTTTCGATGAGTCTGGGTCATTTCATTGCTAGCCAATTTCCGCAATTTAATGCTTTTCGTGCTCAAGGCATTGCTGTTTTAGCCATTATGTTATTGTTTATGCTTTATACGCCCGTGGTCATCAAACAGATCAAACACAGCTCCACGTCTTTGTATCAGCAACTTCGCCATACTCCGGTAAAACTGGCGGTACTGATTGTGCTGCAAACCATCAATATTGCTTATATTGAAAGTACATTTCTACAGATTATTCTGTTTTTCTTTGCCTTGAGTTTTGGTTTTGTTCATTTTTATAAAGAAAATATGTTCCGTGAAAGTACACAAAACGAGCAATATTTTTATCTGCAAGAAACCCGCCGCATTTGTTTTTGGGCCTATAAGCAGGTGTTAAAAATTCAGTTAAAAAGCCTATTCATGAACAAAAACTCAGCCGCCCTTCACTCGCTACAACAACAAGAAAAACAGTTTATCGATTTGCATATACAGCTGATTCGTTATGAAAATGAACTGTGTAAAACACACAAGCATATAGATGTCGAAACCTATCTGGATAGCTTGATGTAAATGACATACCTTTTAAGGACAAAAGCCCATTCAAAGTCGTGTTTTATAGTGATAAGCACATGAATTGATTGAAAAGAAAGCAAATACATGCAAAGGCACTTGCCAAGTTTTATTTCCTCCACTATTATGGCGCACATGCCCGAGTGGTGAAATCGGTAGACACAGGGGATTTAAAATCCCCCGCCCACAAAGCGTGCCAGTTCGAGTCTGGCCTCGGGCACCATTTTAATACTATTTAAAATGGTGCAATAAAAGACCCAGCGATAAGCTGGTTTTTTTATGCCTGAATCATTCAATCATAGTAAACCAATAAAAAAGACAGAATAAAAATGAAACGATTTAAAATGCATTGCCGGCTGTATATCAGCCTGTTGATATTAATGAGCACAACCTTGACTCACGCAATAGAAGCTGTTGAAAATTCCCAAGCCCAAGAGGTCTATGATTTATTTTCTGGTACCGTTCGCGAAAATCAGGGACAACTTGTTTTAAATCATTGTACTTTAGCGAAGTATTCCTATCCCCTTCATTTTAATCATCCGGAAGATGAAAAGCGGATTAGAAGTTTACTGCGACAAGATCCGTTCTTTTGGCTCAATCTCAGAGCAAGAGCGTATAGTGAAAACGAGAAATTTCATTTGATGGTAGATGGGATAGCAGAAATTCATATCCAGGCAAGTTGCCATTTAAGCGATCTATTGTCTAATTCAGCTAAACTTTAGACATAAACTAACAAATAGAGAGTGACTTACCACTCTCTATTCGATACCAGTTCTTCCATTTCAATATCCATATAACCGTGATCTTGCACCACCATCATCATGGCTTCAGCAATATAATCGGCTGCGGTGTCATCCAGTGACGAGTCAAGATCTTCAAACTGCGGTTTCATCTTATTAATCAAAACCACTGTTTCGGCAGCATAATGATAAATTTCACCTTCAGATAAATCAGGTTTTTCTACCTTCTTTGCAAACTGTTTTATGGCCTGCTTGACTTCAGCCACAAGAATATCGGGATAATATTCATCATCAAACATCGGGAGAAGTAAATCTTCAAACATACAACACTCAAAAAAGACATGCATTAAAGCGAGCTTGTATAACACAAAGCAACAAAATTACCAAACGCCACTATAGAAAGGCGATTTAACCCAGTTCTTTTTTATGCAAATTTCTTAAGGGCAATTAAATCAGATTGATGAGCTGCCCTATTGACAATGCTGAGTGGAAAACAAAATACACCGCAGCAAATGAGAAAAAAAATCATATCAAGCATTTTTAAAATATGAGCTAATTCTCTCTACGCCTTAATTGCTTGTTTTCATTACAGTGCTGAATTTTTAGGTCTATAGCATTTTAAATAACACTTAAACCCATCCTACCCAAATAAATAAAGCCATGATTTATTTTTTAATTTTATGTAAAGGTTTGGTTGAGTTTTCGATTTATTCGATAGCATGACTAGGACTTAAATAAATTTCACTTTATAAAATAAAAACCTAGGGTCTGTCATCAATTAGCTTGAGAAAATCTAATCTGTCCTCATTATTTTTTCATGACTAAACACTATGCATTAAGAGATGATCAGTGGGAACAGATTAAGGATCTGTTGCCCAGACGAACGAGTACTGTTGGAGTAACTGCCAAAGACAACAGGCTATTTGTTGAAGCAGTATTGTATCGGTATCGTTCAGGTATTCCATGGCGAGACTTACCAGAACGCTTTGGGGATTTTAGAGTCATGCACACTCGCTTTAGCCGTTGGGCTAAAGCAGGCGTATGGCAGAAAGTTTTTGAAGTTCTATCACATGAAAGTGATAATGAATATGCCATGCTGGACTCAACCATTGTGCGCGCTCATCAACACAGTGCCGGAAAAAAAAGAACAGGCGATCGGACACAGTAAAGGTGGCTTAAGTACCAAAATTCATGCCCGTACTGATGCTTTAGGCAACCCAACAGGATTTTATCTCACTGCCGGGCAGGCTCGACTTAAATGGCGCTGATGTGCTGCTGGACTTATCGTTAAGTCAGACTTGGCTCATGGATAAAGCCTACAATTCCAAGGATCGGGTGATTGATCCAATCCATAACATCAATGGTCAGATTGTGATGCCGTCCAAAAGTAACGCGATTGATCAGCGTGATTATGACCAACATCTTTATAAGGCAAGACATCTGATCGAGAATTTCTTCGCCAAGCTCAAGCAGTATCGAGGTATTGCTACGCGCTATGATAAATTGGCTCAAAACTTCCTGTCAGCGATCTACCTTGCCTCAATCATGATATGGCTTAATTGATGACACGCCCTAATTTCTACAGGGAAATGTTATGAAAGCTATTTTAGTTACATTTCTTGGAATCACATTCGCAGCCTGCTCTACCACCTCGACAAAAGATACTCAAAAAAATATGATTTCCGAACCTGAAGTCATAGCCGCACAGCAAGCCTGGTGTAAAGCTTTACTCGATATCAGTGCAAGCTATGATCAATACGGAAAACAGGCAGCAAATGACCTGGCCAGCAAGGTAATTGATGATGCATATTTTTATCAGAATGGCCCTGTTTTATTCAAACCCACATTAACCACAAATCCACACACCTTCAGAACCACAAAAGATGGAGCTTTGTCCTATTTCGTAGGCGGAAATCCCAATTTTCCCAATGACAAAGGTTTCGCACTCGGTGGCTGGCAAAAATGCGAAGTCGATAACGCAGCGATAAATATATCGACTGACAGTGCAAGTACTTTATCTAAAGTTCACTTTACCAATAAGAATGGTGAAGTGACGACTGTAGACAAAAGCTGGAAATTTGTAAAAGATAATGCAGGTAAATTACGAATAGTGGTTCACCATTCCTCACTTGAGCATCAAGGAAAGTAATGACCACTGCAAGCAAAAAAGCCCGATGCCGGATCGAGCTTTTTTAGTTAGATATCCAGATGAGTCATGGCCTGCCATACTTTAATGGCATCACTCATGGCTTTGACATCATGCGCTCGCACCATGCATGCACCCTGTTGAATACTGAATAAATGAGCAGCAACAGAACCCATAGCCCGATTTTGAGCATCTGCCCCACCCAGTGCTTCACCGATAAAGCGCTTCCGGGAAAGTGCAGATAAAATGGGATATCCCATATCATTTAATTTATAAAACTCATTTAATAATTTTAGGTTTTGCTGAGCATTTTTGGCAAAACCAAAGCCTGGGTCAATCATGATGTTTTCCGGCTTCACCCCTGCCTGTAATGCATCATTAACCCGTTGTTGCAGCTCTGCAATCACCTCAGCCGTTACATCATTATATTGATCTAGATTATTCATCGTGGTCGGCTCACCACGCATATGCATAATAATCACGGGAATATTCAATTCTGCTGCCGTTTCCAAAGCCTGGGGGCGAGTCAGCGCACGCACATCATTCCAGATATGTGCCCCTGCTTTTACTGCAGCTTTAATCACTTCGGGCGCCGAGGTATCAATTGAAATAATGACCTCATGTTTAGTCAGCTCCTCTACCACTGGTACCACGCGACGGATTTCTTCCTCGATGTCCACTACTGCTGCACCCGGACGTGTAGACTCCCCTCCAATATCAATCACGGTGGCGCCATCCGCAATCATTTCCAGAGCTTTGGCTACCGCCTGATCTTTCGTATTATGCTTTCCACCATCACTAAAAGAATCCGGAGTAACGTTTAGAATTCCCATGACATGCGGCTGAGATAAGTCCAGCTTTAAATGACCAAAAGTCCAGATCTGTGGTCGTAAAGGCTTTAGCTGCATGATTTAAATCCTAATTCACAATAACCTTCATATTGTCTTATGGATAGCTAAATAAAGCAAAGCTCAATCCGGACAAGATCTAGATTTCGAAGTCGTTCTTGCCTGAATATTGCATCAGTTTGGATTGTAGTAGGGCTTTTACATCGACCCATTCACTTTTTAGAATGCTGTACATATAACTATCTCTTAGTGTTACGCCATCCTTGCGCAGCATATGACATCTGATGATTCCATCCCGTTTGGCACCAATACCTTCAATGGCTTTCTGGCTGGCAACATTTAGGTGATCCGTACGCAAACCAATCACCTGAGCATTTAAATGTTCAAAAGCATGTTGTAATAAAAGATATTTACAGACCCGGTTGACGTAAGTGCGTTGATAGCGTTTAGCATACCAGGTATAGCCAATTTCGAAACGCGGAATTTCAGGTTTGATATCATGATAGCTGGTGGTTCCAATAGCACGGCCACAGTTTATATCGATGACCGCAAAAGCCATCCGTTCATCTTTAGCTTGCTGTTCAAATGCTTGTGTAAAATAGTTTCTTAAATTGTGCAAATAAGGTACCGAATTATATAAAACTTCTCCTAAATCACCTTCAGCACATGCTACTTCTAAATCTGCAAAATGTGCCCAAGTTAATGGCTCCAGAACAAGCTGATAAATCCGGGACTCTAAAACAGGTATATTCATTTTTGTTTTTTACTCATTGGTTTTATCCAAACACCATAGCATCCAAGCCCAGGTCATAAAAATAATAAATATAAAAAAACCACCCGAAGGTGGTTTTTTTAAAGATCTTAACTTGCTGGCAATGGTGGAGGTGTTGCAGGACCATCTGTTGGTGTTACATCAATCACCGGATTTTCAGCAACATAAACTTTAGGTGGTTGTGGTTCACGACCTTCCATGATGTCACGGATTTGGTCACGATCAATGGTTTCCCATTCCATCAACGCTTTTACCATTGCATGCGCAATCTCTTTGTTATTTTCCAAAATATTGCGAGCAACTTTATACTGCTCGTCCAGAATCCGGCGAACTTCAGCATCCACCTGTTGCTGGGTTGCTTCAGAAATGGTACGGCTTCCTACATTTCCAAAGAAGCCGTTTTGGTTTTCATCTTCATAAACCATCACGCCCATTTTGTCAGACATACCGTACTTGGTGACCATTGCACGTGCCATTTTGGTTGCACGCTCAAAGTCGTTGGAAGCACCAGTCGACATCTGGTTAATGAACACTTCTTCTGCAATACGACCACCGAATAAAATTGAAATTTCATTCAGCATTTTGTCTTTGTAATGACTAATTGCATCTTGTTCCGGCAACTGCCAGGTTACACCCAATGCCCAACCGCGCGGCATAATGGTCACCTTATGTACAGGGTCCGTACCCGGCAAGATTTCCGCCACAATGGCATGACCTGCTTCATGATAAGCGGTAGCACGACGTTCTTCTTCACGAAGCACCATCGATTTACGTTCAGGACCCATATAGATCTTGTCTTTTGCATCCTCAAAGTCATGCATGTCGACGGTGTTCTTATTACGACGTGCAGCAAATAACGCTGCTTCGTTTACCAGGTTTGCCAATTGTGCACCAGAGAAACCAGGTGTACCACGAGCCAACACTTTCACATCTACACCGGTGTGCGAAGGCAATTTTTTCAAATGTACATTCAGAATCTGTTCACGACCTTTAATGTCCGGCAAACCTACCATGACCTGACGGTCAAAACGGCCTGGACGAAGCAAGGCTTTATCCAGTACATCGGCACGGTTGGTTGCAGCAATGACGATAATGCCTTCATTGCCTTCGAAACCATCCATTTCTACCAGCATCTGGTTGAGTGTCTGTTCACGTTCATCATGACCGCCACCGGTACCTGAACCACGGTGACGACCGACCGCATCAATCTCATCAATAAAGATGATACATGGTGCATGTCGTTTCGCCTGCTCAAACATGTCACGGACACGTGATGCACCGACACCCACAAACATTTCAACAAAGTCAGAACCGGAAATACTAAAAAACGGAACTTTGGCTTCACCCGCAATCGCTTTAGCCAGCAAGGTTTTACCCGTACCTGGAGGACCGACCATCAACACGCCTTTAGGAATACTTGCACCCAGACGTTTAAATTTAGATGGATCTTTCAAGAAATCTACAATTTCAACAACTTCTTGTTTAGCTTCGTCACAGCCGGCAACATCGGTAAATGTCACTTTAATCTGGTCTTCTGACAGCATTTTGGCTTTTGATTTACCAAAGCTCATTGGACCACTTTTACCACCTGCACCACCACCCATGTTGCGCATAAAGAACATGAATAACAAAATGATCAAAAGTACAGGGAAGCTAGCGATAAGAAGTTGCATCAACAAACCTTGACGTTGGGGTGCAGTCCCTTCTACAACAACATTATGTTTAATGAGGTTTGGCATCAATTCCGGGTCTTGAACCGCAGGACGAATGCTTTCAAACTCTGAACCGTTTGTTTTTTCACCCCGAATTCTTTCGCCATCAATGGTGACTTGCTTAATTTGACCAGCATTCACCGCTGAAACAAACTCTGAATAATTCATTGCTGTCGGTTGATTGCGGTCACTGATGTTACTGAAAATCAGAATCAGTACACCCAGTATAACCAGCCACAATACGGCATTCTTGAAGAGATCGCTCAAAGCTTTATTCCCATATCAATCTAATTTGATCATGCCCACAAATGGGTGACCTTAATTTAAGCTGAAGATCAGCTTTGCAATATTTTAAAAATGTACAAAATGCACAATTTTTAACGTCTTGGCAAGTAAACTTTATCTAGAAGCTTTCTTACGACCTTGCCCGATTAAAAATACTTCTTTAGAACGGGCACGTGAAGCAGCAGGTTTTGCTGTCTTCAATACATCGAAGTTATCTACAACTTGTTTACGGAATTCGTCAAATCCGGTGCCTTGGAAAACCTTGACTACAAATTGGCCTTTAGGTCCTAAAACCTTGTTGGCAAAATCTAGAGCCAGTTCACACAAGTAAATTTGGCGAGGTTGATCTACAGCCTTATTACCTGATGTATTGGGGGCCATATCCGAAATTACAACGTCTACAGTCCGTCCGTTTAAAATATTTAACAATTTTTCAAAAACTTCTTCCTCACGGAAGTCGCCTTGCAGGAAGGTTACATCTGGCAATGCATCCATAGGTAAAATATCGGAGGCAATCAATAGGCCTTTATCGCCGACCAGTTTACCTGCAATCTGCGACCAGCTGCCGGGTGCTGCGCCCAGGTCAACGACGGTCATGCCCGGTTTAATAATTTTGTATTTTTCTTGAATTTCAAGAAGCTTATAAGCCGCACGCGCACGATAACCTTCCTTTTGGGCTTTCTTTACAAAAGGATCATCCAAATGCTCGCGCATCCACTCTCGACTACTTTTTGACAACTTCTGGTTGGTAATGCGTGTCGCCATAACTCTCTAAATAATAAAAAACTTCTAATATGTGATTGTACGTGAAAAACATATCCCTTGCAGTATACATCTGTATCTAAATCCGATCTTTGAAAGGTTTTTTTCAATAATTGAAATCGATTATTTCAACAGAATATAAAGCGTTTAAACTTGGCATTTGTTATACTAAGCCGTTTTTAAAATTAGGTTATCTTTATGGCGGCTTTATCTATTCAGGAACGTAAACGTTTACGTCAAATCGGACATGCATTAAACCCGGTGGTTATGCTGGGCGATAAAGGTTTGACTGAAGCTGTAGTTGAAGAACTAAACCGCGCTTTAAACGATCACGAATTGATTAAAGTGAAAATCGTGGCTGAAGATCGTGAAGAACGCGCCTCTTTAATCGAAGAGCTTTCAGCTCAAACTGGCGCTGAAGTTGTTCAAAAAATTGGTAAAATTGCGCTGATTTATAAAAAAGCGGCAAAACAGAATGCCAAATTATCCAACCTGGTTCGTCACGCTCATTTATCGAACTAAGCAGATTTCATGGCAAGTTACGAACTTAGCGCCTTTGATCGTCGCTTTCAATCGATCTCCCTGGTTGCTGCGATTGAACAACAAAGCCCTTATACCTTGAATATTGGCTACTGGTTGCGCGACCCCAATCAGCTTATGCAATGGCCTGAACTGGTTCCAGATTATCCGCGTCAGGATTTTTTATGGGAACACACCTGTTTTGAAATTTTTATAGGCGTGCAGGGAGAGGATTTCTATCGTGAAATCAACCTCTCTCCTTCCCAGGCTTGGCAGGCCTATCAGTTTGAAGAATATCGCTATCCGGAAGATATGCCACCTCAAGCCGCCGATGACATTGAACTCAACCAGCTCAAACGCACCCATTATGGTTTAAATGTAAGCCTGGACTTAACCGAGTTCATGTTAAAGCACAAATTACAATGGTCAGATTTGTTCTTGGGCTTAACTGCTGTACTTAAAACTTCGCAAGGCGAGCAATATTATGCAATGCAACACAGCAGTCCCAATGCAGACTTTCACAACAAGCGGGATTGGCTGCATCAGTTCTAAGGCATAGCAAGCAATATTGAAGCAATAAAAAAGTGAGGCAACGTACCTCACTTTTTTATTTTTTCAAGGTGTCATTTAGGAAAACTGGCATAGCGCCCTTCCTCGCCCCTAGATCAGCAGATTTATCTAGCTCTCTATCAGCTTTTTAAAGTAGGTTCATCTTCAGACTTCACTGAGACCTTTTTCCACACATCTAAAGTATGTTCTTTAGAACGTTTTAAGGTTTCAGTCAGATGATCTTTATGTTTGACTGAAATTTGGCTGACATCTTCTTTTAACTCTTTACCCATTTTCGATAAGTCTTCAATGACTGCCGTCAATTCAGCTTTTACGAATTCTTTCAGCTCTGCCAAATCTTTCGGTGAAAAACTCAATTGCTTTTTAATGGCTTCAATACGCTGAAAAAGGTCCTGTTTTAAACTTTGAATCTGCTCCTGAACATTTGCCTGTACCTCCTTCGCTTCAGTTTTTACGTTTTCAGTCGACTCAGTCACTGCTTCTTTCACTTTCTGCTGTGCCTCTTTAGACGCGAGTTCCAATTTGTCCGCACCTTCTGCAACTACCTCTTTTAATGTAGTTTTTGCTTTTACCGGCTTTTGTTCTACTGTCATGATCTTTTTCCTAATAGTTATTACATGAGAAACCTAGCGTATTCGGTTTTGATAAAATTTAAGTTTTGATTTGTCAGACAATTCTAATTTGCTTACATTTTATATACACAGATGCTCATACAGAGTTCTCAGCAAAAGACAAGGCATTTATCTTACATATTCCTAGTAAATTAAATGGACTTTAAAAGGCTTTCTGCGTATAATGCCGTGTTAAGTTCAAGCGAGCAGACAGAGGGAGGGTAGGTTTTATAATAACCTTCCTTTTTTTTCGTCTACTCGCTTTTTTACAGCCTAAATTTCAGGAGCTTTGGTTTGAGCACCCCAGCAATTTTAGCCCTTGCCGATGGTACTATTTTTAAAGGTACTTCAATTGGCGCATCGGGTAGTACGACTGGTGAAGTCGTTTTCAACACTGCCATGACTGGCTATCAAGAAATTTTGACTGACCCGAGTTATGCACAGCAACTTGTCACCCTCACTTACCCACATATTGGCAATACAGGTTGTAACGAAGAAGACGCTGAGTCAGGTCGAATTCATAAAGTATGGGCCAACGGATTGATCATTCGTGACCTGCCTTTATTGCATAGCAACTTCCGTGCTGAACAATCACTTGATGATTACCTTAAACAACACAATGTTGTCGCTATCGCAGACATTGATACCCGTAAGTTAACGCGTATTCTGCGATCTAAAGGTGCACAAAATGGTTGTATCCTTGCTGGCGAAAACGTTACAGAAGAAGAAGCTTTAGCGAAAGCTCGTGCTTTTGGTGGTCTTAATGGTTTAGACCTTGCAAAAGAATGCTGTGACCCTGAAGGTTTCGAATGGACGACCGGTTCTTGGGCACTTGGTAAAGGCTTCTCCCAACCAGAACTTAAATTCCATGTTGTTGCATACGATTACGGTGTCAAAACCAACATCTTACGTATGCTTGCAGACCGCGGTTGTAAATTGACTGTTGTGCCTGCGCAAACTCCTGCTGCTGACGTACTTGCACTGAATCCGGATGGCGTGTTCTTATCGAACGGTCCTGGCGATCCAGCTGCATGTGATTACGCAATTGAAGCTGTAAAAACAATTGTAGAAACAACAGAAATTCCAGTATTTGGTATCTGTTTAGGTCACCAGATTCTTGCACTTGCAAGCGGTGCCAAGACAGTGAAAATGCCTCACGGTCACCATGGTGCCAACCATCCCGTACAAAATCTTGAAGATGGTACAGTGATGATTACTTCCCAAAACCACGGCTTCGCAGTAGATACAGATACGCTACCGGCTAACTTGAAAGCAACGCACAAATCATTGTTCGACCAAACCTTACAAGGTATGCATCGCACAGACAAACCTGCGTTCAGCTTCCAGGGTCATCCTGAAGCAAGCCCTGGTCCACATGACTGCGCACCATTGTTCGATCATTTCATCGAACTTATCGAAGCATCTAAGAAGTAATTAAGGAAGCATCATGGCTAAACGTACAGACATTAAAAGCATCTTAATTATTGGTGCTGGCCCGATTGTCATCGGTCAGGCATGTGAGTTTGACTACTCAGGTGCTCAAGCATGTAAAGCCCTTCGTGAAGAAGGCTACCGTGTTATTCTGGTGAACTCTAACCCAGCGACCATTATGACTGACCCTGCGATGGCAGACGCAACTTACATCGAGCCAATCACCTGGCAAACTGTTGCAGCGATCATTGAAAAAGAACGCCCAGATGCTGTTCTTCCTACAATGGGCGGTCAAACAGCATTGAACTGTGCCCTTGCTCTTGATGAGCATGGAATTTTAGAAAAATTCAATGTTGAATTGATCGGTGCGACCAAAGAAGCCATCGAAAAAGCCGAAGACCGTAAACTGTTTGACCAAGCAATGCGTAAAATTGGTCTGGAATGTCCAAAAGCTGACGTTGCTGAGTCAATGGAACACGCGCTTGAAATTCAAGCCCGCTTTGGCTTCCCGGTCATTATCCGTCCGTCATTCACTATGGGTGGTTCAGGCGGCGGTATCGCGTACAACCGCGAGGAATTCATTGAAATCTGTGAACGCGGTTTCGACCTTTCTCCAACCAAACAATTATTGATCGATGAATCTTTAATTGGCTGGAAAGAATACGAAATGGAAGTTGTTCGTGACAAAAACGACAACTGTATCATTGTATGTACCATTGAAAACTTTGACCCAATGGGCGTGCATACAGGTGACTCCATCACTGTTGCTCCTGCGCAAACATTGACGGATAAAGAATTCCAGTTACTTCGTAACGCTTCTTTAGCTGTTTTACGTGAAATTGGTGTAGAAACTGGCGGTTCAAACGTTCAGTTCGGTATTAACCCGAAAGACGGCCGCATGGTTGTGATCGAGATGAACCCGCGTGTATCACGTTCATCTGCATTGGCATCAAAAGCAACTGGTTTCCCGATTGCGAAAATCGCTGCGAAACTGGCTGTGGGTTATACCCTTGATGAGTTGAAAAACGACATCACTGGCGGTACAACTCCAGCATCATTCGAACCTGCAATTGACTACGTTGTAACGAAGATTCCTCGTTTTAACTTTGAGAAGTTCCCTCAAGCTGACGCTACACTTACAACTCAGATGAAATCTGTAGGTGAAGTAATGGCGATTGGCCGTAACTTCCAGGAGTCTGTATCTAAAGCACTTCGTGGTCTTGAAGTGGGTGCAACTGGCTTTGATGAAAAAATCGAAGTCGGCACTGAAGGCGCGCGTGAGAAGATTCTTCAAGAACTTCGCGTTCCAGGTCCAGAGCGTATCTGGTATGTGGCTGACGCATTCCGTCACGGTTTCTCTTTAGAAGATGTATTCCAGGCGACCAAAATCGACCGTTGGTTCTTGATTCAAATCGAAGACATCATCAAAACTGAAAACCAAATCAAAACTTTAGGTTTTGGTGACTTGAATGCGGACAATATCCGTTCATTCAAACGCAAAGGTTTATCTGACCTTCGCATTGCGAACCTGATGGGCATTTCGCAAAAGCAATTCCGTAAACACCGTTGGAACCTGGGCGTAACCCCAGTGTACAAACGTGTAGATACATGCGCTGCAGAATTCGAATCTGATACAGCTTACATGTATTCAACTTACGATGAAGAGTGTGAAGCGAATCCGTCTACTAAAGACAAGATTATGGTGATCGGTGGCGGTCCTAACCGTATTGGTCAAGGTATCGAATTCGATTACTGCTGTGTACACGCGGCCCTTGCAATGCGTGAAGACGGTTACGAAACCATCATGGTGAACTGTAACCCTGAAACTGTTTCGACGGATTATGACACTTCAGATCGTTTGTACTTCGAACCGATTACGCTTGAAGATGTACTTGAAATCGTACGTATCGAGAAGCCTAAAGGCATTATCGTTCAGTACGGTGGTCAAACTCCGCTGAAACTGGCTCGTGCTTTAGAAGAAGCGGGTGCGCCAATTATCGGTACATCGCCTGACGCAATTGACCGTGCAGAAGACCGTGAACGTTTCCAACAAATGATTCAACGTCTGCAACTTCGTCAACCAAACAACAGCATCGTAAAATCTGCTGAAGAAGGTATGGCTGAAGCAGCGAAAGTTGGCTACCCGCTTGTGGTACGTCCTTCTTACGTTCTTGGCGGTCGTGCGATGGAAATCGTATACAACGACGAAGAATTGAAACGCTACTTACGTGATGCGGTTCAGGCATCGAACGAAGCGCCTGTACTTCTTGACCGCTTCCTGGATGATGCAATCGAAGTTGACGTAGACTGCGTATCTGACGGTAAAGACGTTGTGATTGGCGGTATCATGCAGCACATTGAACAAGCCGGCATTCACTCTGGTGACTCAGCATGTTCGATTCCTCCGTATTCGTTATCTGATGAAATTCAAGATGAAATGCGTCGTCAAACCATCGCAATGGCAAAAGAACTTGGCGTTGTAGGTTTAATGAACGTACAGTTTGCGGTTAAAGGTACAGACGTTTACATCCTGGAAGTGAACCCGCGTGCATCACGTACAGTTCCATTCGTTTCCAAGTGTATCGGTGAATCTTTAGCGAAAGTTGCTGCACGTTGTATGGCAGGCCAATCTCTAGAATCGCAAGGTTTCACTTCAGAGATTATTCCTGAACACTTCTCCGTAAAAGAAGCAGTGTTCCCATTCAACAAATTCCCTGGTGTTGATCCAATCCTTGGGCCTGAGATGAAATCTACAGGTGAAGTGATGGGTGTTGGTAAAACATTCGGTGAAGCATTCTACAAAGCTGTACTTGGCGCGAATGAACGCTTACCTGGCCTTCCAACCGAAGGTGAAGTGAAGCATGCATTCATCTCTGTTCGTGACTCTGACAAGCCTCGCGCTGCAGGTATTGCGAAGCAGTTAGCTGGTTTCGGCTTCAAGATTCTTGCAACTGGCGGCACGTATGACGTGATTAAAGCAGCAGGTATTGAATGTGAACGTGTGAATAAAGTAACTGAAGGCCGTCCAAATATTGTTGACCGCTTGAAAAATGGCGAGATTCACCTCATTATCAATACAACTGAAGGCAAACAAGCTCAGCAGGATTCATTCTCGATCCGCCGCTCTGCGCTTCAAGGTAAGGTGTATCACACAACAACTTTGAATGGTGCAGATGCTGTATGCCAAGCTTTAGCAATTAAATTGCCGATGGATGTTTACCGCTTGCAAGACCTTACCAAAGGTTAATTAAGTTACCGAGAAGTCCCGTCACCTCTCGGTGGCGGGCTTTTTTTATTTATAAACCACCTGTATTTTTTTTAATTTAACTTAGAGGGACAACAATGCAACGTTATCCTATGACTCCTGAAGGCAAGATTGCCTTGGAGAAAGAATTACATCAACTAAAAAGTATTGACCGTCCGCGTATTACTGCCGCAATTGCGGAAGCACGCGAACATGGGGACTTGAAAGAAAATGCAGAGTACCACGCAGCGCGTGAACAGCAAGGTTTTTGTGAAGGCCGTATTCAGGACATTGAAGGTAAACTCGGTGCTTGCCAGGTAATTGATGTAAAAACACTTGAGCAAAACGGTCGTGTGGTTTTTGGGGTAACCGTAACGATTGAAAATATCGACACTGAAGAACAAAAGACTTATAAAATTGTTGGCGATGATGAAGCCGACTTTAAGATCAACAAGATTTCAGTGAACTCTCCGATCGCACGTGGCCTGTTGGGTAAAAACGAAGGCGACGAAGTGAAAATCGTAACACCGCAAGGCGAAGTTGAATACGAAATTGTGAAAGTTGAATACATCTAATAAGTTTTAAATAGATATTTCAGGCTTTAAGACCCCTCGATTGAGGGGTTTTTTATACCCAGACAATTGATTATCAACACCCCTGCTCTATCCTTCTTTTAAGAATCCGGATGCAAAGAGTTGGAAGGCATGTAATGCTTCTGGCAATACCTGCTCAGGATGCTCGCTAGAAGCCACCCAAAGTGCTGCATTCATGGCTGCCCCATTTAAAAATACGGCTGCCGCTTCAGAATCCACTGCTTTAATTCGGTCTGCTGCCAATAACTGTTCTACGCATTCACGGGTAGACTGCAAGCATTTGTTTTGACTTGGCCAATGTGCAGGATCACCCAGTACTGCAGGCCCGTCGCGTAATACAATCCGCTGAAACTCAGGATTCAAGGCATTTTCAATATAGGTTTGCCCTTCAAGCATCAACCCTTCCCAAAGATCTTCAGGTTGCTCCAAATGCTGCTGGGCAGATGAAGCCATTTCTGAATCAATTTGATCGACCACAGCAGCAAACAAGCCGCGTTTATCTCCAAAATGATGGTACAGCGCACCACGGGTCAGCCCTGCTTCTGCCGTGAGTTTATCCATTGAGGTGTCTGCATAGCCATATTCAGCAAAGGCACGGCGCGCGACTTCTATGAGTTTTTTGCGGGTTTCCGCCATTTTTTGTTCACGAACAGACATTGTTTTGATTACCTCATCATCACAAAAATTTTAATTGACATACGGACCGTATGTCAATTATGTTTACATACGAGGCGTATGTGAAAAGCAAAGCTGCTTTTAACTCTACTTTTAAACCAGATATTGAATGAGAATAAACATGACTAGAACTGCAATATTTCCCCAAGACCGCCATGCCCTGTATGAACAGCATGGCTACTCTGCAGCCATTAAATCGGAAAATTTACTCTTTGTATCAGGTCAGGTTGGTAGCCGTGAGGATGGCAGTCCTGAACCTGACTTTGAGAAACAGGTGAAATTGGCATTTCAGAATCTTAACCATACACTCGCTGCGGCTGGTTGTACTTTCGATGATATTGTCGATGTCACCACCTTTCATACCAACCCTGAACAGCAATTTGAAGTCATCATGAAAGTTAAAAATCAGGTGTTTACGCAAAAGCCTTATCCAAACTGGACAGCAATTGGTGTAAATTGGCTTGCAGGTTTTGATTTTGAAATTAAAGTCATTGCACGTATTCCAGGCCTTCCTGCAAACACTTCAGCCTAGCGATTTATTTTTTGATAGGGATGAAGGACGCACGACATCAACTCAATTGGTTATAATGCCTTATTCCTTTAAGTTGTACTTTTTATGTCTGAAAAGTTAATTAATTCCCCTGTGAATCACTGGTGTGAATTCGAATTCATCTCGAAAACGGTGAAGAATCCAAACATTCATATCAAGGGCAATTACAGCTATTACTCAGCTTATTGGGATCAGGGTTTTGAACGTTGTGTGGTGCGTTACCTGCATGACAAGCCTGCCACGCCAGACAAGCCAATTGATCAGCTTTATATCGGCAACTTTGTCTGTTTTGGCGCTGAATGCGTAATTATGATGGGTGGCAACCAATTACACCGTACCGACTGGATTTCAGCGTTTCCGTTCGATACCCGTAGTTTTGTGCCTGCCGGCGATACCATTATTGGCGATGGCTGCTGGATTGGCTCACGTGCCATGATTATGCAAGGCGTTAAGCTGGGTGAAGGTTCAGTTGTGGCAACAGGTGCAGTGGTCACAAAAGACGTGCCGCCTTATGCAGTAGTTGGTGGCGTACCTGCGAAAATTATTAAATACCGCTTTCCACAGGAAGATATCGAAAAACTGCTTTCACTTAAACTCTATGATTTAGATGAAAAGCAGTTTTTAAAGATGCGTGAGCAGTTGCAGACTGAGGATATTGACTTATTAAGAGCATTTTTGAAAAATCAAATTCCTCCGAATATATAGTTCTTCCAACCACTATGAAAATCTTTATTATCAGTTGGTCTAAGGTTTCGGACTGATACAACGCTAAACCTTTTCTGTGAGTTAACCAACTGCTCATAATATTCAACTAATTGAATAAAAATTAAGATTCCAAGTTCGTCTTGAAAGAAATTTGCTTTTCTCATTAATACTGTAAGAGGACTATCAGCTCTATAATTTTCTCCATGGTATTTTTCAAAATCACCTTTGTGCAATTCAACATAATTATTCATTTGCTCTAATAAAATTTTAAGTAACTCCAAAGAAGTATTACTTTTTAAGAGAAATGCAGGATTTAATAAAAACATTATTAATAGCTGATTTTTATTACTATCAAAACTAGTCGAATAGAGTAATGCAAACTGACTTGCTAACTTCAAAATTGCTCTCTTTGATAATTTTTTTTCTTTCACATAGAAGTCTATAAGTTCTATGCAACCATTAAGATCTTGATCGTTTAAATCTATTCCTAAATTTTTAAATGTACTATGTATATTTATTTTAAAATGATCCATTAAGCCAGGAGCTAATGAATTTAATCCCACTGTAAAATCAATAAACTTATCTAAATACTCTTCACCAATCTTTTCATCATACCCATAGTTATGACATACGACTTTTGAAAATTGAGCCTTATCCATAACTAAAACAAATACAATCTTAGGAATATCAAAGAAATGTTTAATTCTTTCAATTAAACGAATCGCAAAGTCAGGACGACAACGGTCAAGTTCATCGATTATAAAAACTAAAGGTTTTTCTAATTGAGCAGCAAGTTCGGCTAGTTCTTTTTTAAAATCTTGAATTGTTTGCTTTTCTATATGATGATTTTCAATTTTCTTTTCTATTTGTTCTTTTACTTTAACTGATATTTCATCACTGACTGTATCGAAAACTTCTTTCCCCTCTTTATATACTTCTTGCCAAGCTTCTCCTACCCCACCAAGCCCGATCCAATGCAGTCCCGCTTTGGCAGCTATCACTGGCAGAATTGCAGCTAATGAAATTAAAACTGAGGCAGTCTTTGAATTAAAGTCATTAACCTCTTCAATACCAATTTCATCAGAATTCTTAAAAGCTTGGCTAATCTCTGCTGCAATTGTTAAAAAAGGATCATCCAAAAAATCATTCGCAAAAGCATCCAAATAAATCACATTATGATTTGTATCATCTAAATGTTTAGCCCAATGCCGAACAAACCACGTTTTCCCTTCACCCCACCGTGCATCTAAAGCCAATACAGCTCCGCATTGCAACCGATCTACATAGTTTGTGAGTTGAATACCAAGACGTTTTCTATCCCAAAGATCACCTTCCCAAGCTTCAAAGTCGTTTTCAAAATTATCACGTTGCCAATTTAACTGATCTGTTTCATTCATTTTTTAATTCATTATTAATAAGTTACTACACTTATAATAGGACAATTTTAAAGAACTGTTCATATCTATTTTTACATATAGTTGCAAATAAAAAATATGCTTACAATTTCCTCAGACTTTAGTTTTAAGCCCGCTAGTTTTCAAACAAAATCATGATAGATTAAATTATAAAATTGTTTTTGGGATTAAATTATCCCTATGAAATTACTAGGTTTTATTTTAATAGAAATACAGCTAGTATCAAATTTCAAACGCTTTTATTGAACAAAAAATCATAGTCTTGATGTGATACGTTTTAGTAAGGATTATAAGGAGAAATACACATGTCTTATCAAAATATTTTAGTACCAGTTGACGGTTCAGAAACAGCTTATGCTGCAGTAGCTAAAGCAGCTGAATTTGCAAAAGCATTTGGCAGCAAAATCACCGTAGTTCAAGTTTTGGCACTTGACCCCTACATTGCAGCAGAATACATTTCTGCCAATCAAACCAACGACTTGATTGAACGTGCACGTAATGCAGTTGTTGAGTCTCTTGCTGCAACAAAGGCAAAATTCAACGAACAAGGTCTTGAAGTGGAAACTAAACTTCTTGAAGGACAAGTCATTCATCGTGAAATTGTGAGAGCTGCTGAAGACAGCCATGCCGATTTAATCATTATTGGTTCACATGGCCGTACAGGTCTGAAAAAACTGTTCCTGGGTAGCGTGGCTCAGAGTGTACTCGGAGAATCACATATTCCTGTACTGATTGTCCGCGAATAATATCCCCTTATATTTCCCATCTTTATCTAAACTAAAGGTGGGAAAATTTGATTCCCATAATGCCCATCTTTTATCAACTGTTGTTCCACTGATATTGTTTTAGATTAATTTTATCTCCAATCACCATTACCCCCTCTGCCAGTAATTTTACGCGCTGGATATTTTCACCCTGATCATCCAGTTTGCCTAGACTAATTTTTCCTTGAGAATTGATGACTCTATGCCAGGGAATTTCCGCCTTTGCATCCAGATGCTTTAGTACATAACCCACTAAACGTGCATGTTTGGGCAAGCCCGCCAGCTTGGCAATTTGCCCGTATGAAGCCACTTTTCCATATGGAATTAAGGCAACCACTTGCAGAATTTGGCGCGCTAACTCATCCGTAGAACGACTTGAATATTCTGGCATATCAGGTCCTTAAATCATCTCATTGAAACTTTCGAGCCATAAAAAAGCCCGTTATGAGCTTCTTTTATCCGTGTTTTAGGCTTAGAAATTATCCGGACTTTCCAAACGCTTCACGACCTGTACTTTCTCTGGATTATGCATGACTGCAACACCATCTTCGGCTTTTTCATCAATTAAGGCATCCGGGTTATATACGGTAATGGTTTCATTGCCGTTGGCATCTTCACCGACAATATACTGGAAACCTTTACGGTTCATTTTATGGCACATGCGTTGATACCACCCTTTAAACCCTGCGGTTTCTTCATTCGGGTTGTAGTAAAAGGCATTCATGACCGCAGGTAAACCCAGTCCGCAAACTACGCCGGAAAGTAAAACGGCAATAAAGGTATAGCCTACCAGGATACTGCTGTACTCACTGAGTTCAGGAATATTTGCGACTGCCAGAATCAAGGCAAGCGAGATTCCGCCACGTACCCCGCCCCAAGATAAAATGGCCAGACTTCCGTTATAGCTTTTGTTTCGAAAACTAGGGAAAAAGGCAAATGACAGATAATTTGCGGCAAAACGTGAAGCATGCAGAATAAAGAACGCCACAATACCGCCCAGAATCAGGCTGATGCTTAAATCCAGAATAAACAGTTCCAGGCCAATCAAGGTAAACAAGAAGGAATTGATAATTCCTTCAACGGTATGCCAGAAATGGTTGACCTCACGAATTTCACGTTCCTGTAAAATTTCCTTCCACTTGTTCCCCACCACCAATCCGCCAATCACACAGGCAATGGGTGCAGAGGCATGGGCAAATAAAGCCACCAAATATGAACCACAGGCCAGCAATGCCGTGGTTAAAATCAAAGATTCCATTTCGTGTTTGCCACGAAGCAATCTTAAAATGCCCAGACCAAAGCCCCAGCCAATAATCACGGCAACCACAATCTCGTAAAGCAAGGTTTGCAAAGTACCTATAATGGTAAAATGTTCACCCTGCAATACATACAACAATGTCATGAATAAGGCGATACACATGGCATCATTAAACAGCGACTCACCTTCCAGCTTGACCATCAGGTGATGCGGCGCACGTACTGAACTGAGAACGCCTTTAATCCCGATTGGGTCCGTTGCCCCCAAGGCAGCGCCTAACAGTAAAAGTACCAGTAAATCGACATGCTTACCGGTCAGGAATTGATAGCCATATAAAGTGACACCAAAAAAGACCGCACAAAGCACCAGTGCAATACTGGCCAAGATACTGATCGGCTTCCAGTGGCTTTTTAAATCGGACACTTTAAATTTCAAAGCGGAAGATGTCAGAATAAAACAGATCACGCCATTAATTAAAAAGTCATAGAAATCAATATGACGGACCGCTTCTTCAATATTATGAATATTAATGGTAATAAACTGGTTACCATTGAGCAGGCTGGCTCCCCACTGCAAAATAAAAACGAAAATTGCCGAAACAATCGGTACACCTATCGCCTGCGGGAAACCTAAAATACGCTTATTAAAAATAGTCGTTGCAATTGAAAGCGCAAAAATAACTGTAAAGACTTGAAGAAAAAAGAAATTTCCCATTAAAGTTCCAATTTGAGCTATTCATTGGAATAAAGCGAATGCGTCCGACCATTTCCAAGTAAATATTTAATTCAATAACATTTATTCACCGAATGAGTTTAACCATTTTTTCAGCGCTCTACAAAATAGTTAAGTTTTTTTACATATTTTTAGCAATGATTTAACATAGTCCAAGATCGGTCTATTTCGCATCCCCCGTTTCTTTTATTTTTCTCCCTATTCAGTTGAATTCAAGCATGCATCAAACAGTTAAAACCATATTTCGGCTTTTTTTTGCAGGGATCATTTTTCTGATTACCGTGGCTTTATTTTTAAGTGTTTTTTCAAAAAGCCAGGAAATTCTGCAAGCCGATCAAGCTTTTCAGCAAGCAAAACAGATTTCACTCACCTCCACACCTGACAAACAACTGGTTCTGGTTTCCAATAACCAACGCCCGGATCAGGCTATTTATATTGTGATTGCCCAGAATGGTTATATTGCCAAGTTAAACTGCCAGCATTATCTGCAAGATATTTGTACCGATGCATATAACCAGTCCCATACCCGACAAATCCGGCAATTAGACCTATTAAAAATTGGTCAACAACATTATATCCAGCAAGTCAGTTATCAAGATAGCCTGACCCGGAAGCAGCAGCAGTGGTCTTATTCCAAACCGCAAATTCAGCAATTTTATCAGGCTGACATTTCAGATTTAAAATACCACCTGTTTAGCATGACCCTGTTTGCATTGGCAGCCCTGTATGTATCGATTCGAATTATCCGAAACTTTAAAAAATTTATGCATGGTTAACAAAAAAAGAGGATTTAATATCCTCTTTTTTAATACTTCATTTCCATTTAAATGGCTTGATTGAAAGTATCACAATCGTTGATATTCCCTGATTTCAAACCGGTTTCAAACCATTTCATGCGCTGCTGGCTGCTGCCATGGGTAAAGCTATCGGGTACTACCTGTCCGGTCGCACGTTTCTGTAAATAGTCATCACCAATTTTATGCGCTGCATCCATGGCTTCTTCAATATCGCCCTGCTCCAGGAACTGGGTTCGTTGCTGGTTGTGATGCGCCCAAATCCCGGCAAAACAGTCTGCCTGTAATTCCTGACGCACGGAAAGCTGATTGCCTTGCACTTCGCTCGACTGGACACGGGCTTTTTGCACTTGGGCTGAAATACCCAGTAGCGTCTGTAAATGATGGCCTACTTCATGTGCCACCACATAGGCCTGGGCAAAATCACCTGCCTGATCCTGGCGGGACAATTCTGTGCTGTTTTGCTCACCGGATATGCCCATCTGCTGACGCATATCCTTAAAGAAAGCTGTATCGATATACACTTTCTGGTCTGAAGGGCAATAGAAAGGTCCCATGGCAGATTGTGCGGTACCGCAGCCCGAATCCACGATGCCATTAAACATCACCAGTTTGGGTGCGACATACTGCGCATTAAGCTGCTGCTGAAACACTTGCGACCAGGTATCTTCGGTATCCGCCAATACGGTACCGACAAAATCCATGGCTTCCTGCTGTTCCGGGGTTGGATTCTCCAGACCTCTGGTTTCAGCCGGCTGTGACTGTGATGTCACCTGCTTAGTGGCCTGATAAGCCTGTTGAGGATCGACTCCAAAAAACTTCCAGGCCACAAAAGCCACCACTAGGCCTAAAATACTGATGCCACCTGCTTTAGCTCCGGCTCCACCACGACGGTCTTCCACATTGGTACTGATACGACGTCCTTTCCAGCGCATAGTGAGATTCCTTATAGTTTGCTTTCAGCTTATCTAGCCAGCCTTGGGATTATGCCTGCTTTGATTTCGGCCTCATCTTTTGAATGATTGCAATCACAATGAACACCAATAAGCCGGCGACAAAACCAATCGCCAGATTAATTAAAGTCGGAGTCACTGCACCAATAATATTGCCCATTGCAGGAAGGTGTTGTACATAATCGACAGAATCTTCGGTGAAATGATGAAACCATGGAATGGTATGGGCAATAATCCCGCCACCCACCAGGAACATGGCAATGGTTCCGACAATGGTCAAAGTTTTCATTAGTTTAGGAGCAAAAGCCAGCAAACCGCGTCCGACACTTTGCTTGAAACTCGATGCCTGGTCGGTGAGGTACAATCCCAGATCATCAATTTTGACAATCATGGCAACAAAGCCATACACCCCAACCGTCATGAAAATTGCAATCGCGGAAAGCACCATGACTTTGGTACCGAAAGCAGCCGTCGCAACTGTGCCCAGTGAAATGACCACAATTTCAGCAGACAAAATAAAATCGGTACGGATCGCACCTTTGATTTTTTCTTTCTCAAACTTAGCCAAATCGCTTTCAATGGCATTGAATTCAGCTTCAGCCGCTTCCTGAGTCGTGGCTTTTTTATGCTGCAAACTGTGCAGTACTTTTTCTACCCCTTCATAACATAGAAACAGACCGCCAATCATTAATAAGGGATTGATCAGCCACGGCGCGACCACACTAATCAGCAAGGCCAGAGGCACGAGAATCAGTTTATTCACAAAAGAACCTTTGGCCACGCCCCACACCACAGGCAGTTCCCGTTCCGCACGTACGCCACTCACCTGTTGGGCATTGAGTGCCAGATCATCACCCAACACCCCTGCGGTTTTTTTTGCCGCCATTTTGCTCATGACCGCAACGTCGTCTAAAACAGTCGCAATATCATCTAATAATATTAATAAGCTGCTCGCCATTCTTGTTATCCCTAAAGTCTCTATCTTGCATTTTAAAGATAAATATTTAAAAAAACTGTATCAACATCATTAAATTGTTCTTATTTTTTCAATGATCTGTTTTTATAGTGCCTGACATTCAAAAACATTATGCCGTACAATAGCGCAATACATCAGCATATAAGTATGTAGTGTTCACTACTTTGGAATAGAGAGATAATGAGTAATCAAGACAATCGTCCTGTTATTTTGACTGGCGACCGCCCAACCGGACAACTTCATTTAGGTCATTTTGTGGGTTCTTTACGTTCACGCGTAGGTTTACAGGATTCTCACCATCAACATCTCCTTCTTGCTGATGCTCAAGCGTTAACCGACAATGCCGATAACTTTGAAAAAGTACGTCGCAACATTATTGAAGTGGCAACCGATTACCTGGCGGTGGGCATTGACCCAACCAAAACGACGATTTGTGTTCAGTCTTGCTTGCCGGCATTGAATGAACTGACCATGCTGTATCTCAACTTTGTCACTGTGTCCCGTCTGGAACGCAACCCGACCATTAAGTCTGAAATTCAGATGCGTGGCTTCGAGCGTGATATTCCGGCAGGTTTCCTGTGCTATCCGGTTGCACAAGCCGCTGACATTACCGCGTTCAAAGCAACAGTCGTTCCGGTAGGTGAAGACCAGATTCCAATGATCGAACAGACCAACGAAGTCGTGCGCCGTTTAAACCGCCAGATCGGTCACGAGATTTTACCTGAATGCAAGGCCCTGCTTTCAAATGTCGGTCGTTTACCTGGCTTTGATGGTAAAGCTAAAATGTCGAAGTCTTTAGGCAATACCATTGTGCTGGATGCTTCTGACAAGGACATCAAAAAAGCCGTGAATGCCATGTATACCGACCCAAATCACTTGCGTATTGAAGATCCGGGCCAGGTGGAAGGCAACGTGGTATTTACCTATTTAGATGCTTTCGATACCAATAAAGAAGAACTGGAAGAGTTAAAAGCACATTATCGTCGTGGCGGTTTAGGCGATGGCACCGTGAAAAAACGCCTGGAAAGCATTTTAAAAGAGCTGATCGGCCCTATTCGTGAACGTCGTATGGAATTACAGAAAGACCCAGACTACATCATGGATATCTTGAAAACGGGTACGGATAAGTGCCGTGACATTACCCAGCAAACCCTGGACGAAATCAAATCAGGTTTGGGTATGTTCCATTTCTAAAGCCTGATTCATGAAAAGCCTTTCGTTGTTGAAGGGCTTTTTTATAGATGATAAATGTGCAACATGTCACACTTACTCATGGTTATTAACCTGAATTAACACAACTTTACTCAAAACATCATGAAATGACTCTGCGTTCATTTTATTATGATTCCAATGCTTAGAGCTGTCATAGTTCTAACATTCTCCTTAACCGAACTGTGCAAACAGATTCGTTGTTCTACGCAATGATCACCCCAATCATTGCGTATTTTTTTGCCTGATTTCAGGTAAGCATGAGTTTCTATCCATAAAAAAACCCGCATGAAGCGGGTTTTTTCACATTCACAACTTATGCATGTTTATGACGCATATGCGGGAACAAAATCACGTCACGGATACTTGGTGCATTGGCAAAGATCATGACTAAACGGTCAATACCAATCCCCTCACCTGCTGTAGGAGGAAGCCCGTATTCAAGCGCTTCAATAAAGTCTGCATCATAGTGCATGGCTTCATCATCACCGGCATCTTTTTCAGCCACCTGCGCCTGGAAACGCTCTGCCTGGTCAATCGGGTCATTCAATTCCGAGAAACCATTGGCCAGCTCACGGCCACCAATGAAGAATTCAAAACGGTCCGTAATATGCGGATTTTCATCATTACGACGCGCCAATGGAGAAGTTTCCGCTGGATATTCGGTAATGAATGTCGGTTGACGCAGTTTGGTTTCAACGGTTTCTTCAAAGACGATGGTTTGAAGTTTACCCAGGCCAAAACCAGGTTTCACCTGTTCTTTCAGTTCTTCCTGAATAAATTTAGCCAGGAATTCACGGTCAGAGACATTTTCAGGCGTGAATTGCGGGTTATGCTCAAGAATGGCATCGAACATGGAAATTTTCTTGAATGGACCTTTGAAGCTATACACTTCATCACCATAAGGAACGTCAGTTGTACCCAGGATGTCTAGCGCCAGTTTCTCAAGCATATTTTCAGTTAAAGCCATCAAGTCTTTATAGTCTGCATACGCCTGATAGAATTCGATCATGGTGAATTCCGGGTTATGGCGGGTCGAAACCCCTTCGTTACGGAAGTTACGGTTAATCTCGAATACACGCTCAAAACCGCCAACCACCAAACGTTTCAGGTATAGTTCAGGTGCAATACGCAAGAACAATGGCATGTCCAATGCATTATGATGGGTTTCAAATGGACGCGCAGACGCACCGCCTGGAATTACATGCATCATTGGCGTTTCCACTTCCATGAAACGCTCATTGCTTAAATAGGCACGAATTCCTGAAACCACTTTGGCACGAATTTCAAACGTTTTACGGGTTTCTTCGTTAACGATCAGGTCAAGATAACGTTTACGGTACTTCACTTCAGTATCGGTCAAGCCATGGAACTTGTCTGGAAGCGGGCGCAGTGACTTAGTTAAAAGTTCAAATTTTTCAATATGGACATACAAATCACCTTTACCGGAACGGCCGATGTAGCCTTCAACGGCAATGATGTCACCCAGGTCTAAGCTCTTGATAGTTTCCAGTACTTCAGGTGCCAGTTCTTTACGTGCAACATACAGCTGGATACGGCCAGTCATGTCCTGAATCACGATGAATGAACCGCGGTTCAACATTACGCGGCCTGCAACTTTTACATAAACCTTTTCGCCAGCTTCAATTTCTTCTTTAGATTTTTCAGCGAATTGCAATTGTAAATCTTGTGCATAGTGCTCACGCTTAAACGCGTTTGGCCATGGGCTAATACCAGTTTCTTTTGCTTGGTCTTGAATCTGCTTTAACTTGGCATGACGCTGTGCAATTAAATCGTTTTCGGAAATGTGTTGTTCAGAAGTCGATTGAGCGTTATGTTGCGTCATCTCTGCCTCAAATATGTGTAAAAACGGAAGTTGCATAGCATAGCAGATTTAGTACAAATTTCGAATGACTTATTACCCTACAAATGCACGGATTTGCTAAAACAGCTTGCTTTATTTTATCTGGCTAAGCTTCGGCAAGCTGTTTGACAATCTCAAAGCCTTTTTTAAACCCGTTTTCCATCATTTCCCGATATTCCTGAGAAGTATCCACTTCCACGCTGAGTCTGGTTTTTCCATCTACCTGCTCCAGAACATATTTCTCTAAAGCACCCTTCCATTTTTTAACTTCTTCACTATGCAAATCTTCAACACCCTTACGAAGCATACCTAAATGTTTAAAGATCACCACTTTCAACTCTTCCAGCTGCTCAATGGTAGCGACCATGCCATTATTGTCAGCATCCAGGAACAAGGTTTTACCGTTGACTTTCCAATCCGAACGAATGATGGAACCGGGAGAAAAATAATACGTCCATTGACTATAACTCTCCGGCTCCCATAACACCTGCCATACTTTTTGGGGTGTGGCTGCAATTAAAATTTCATAGCTTAATTTTTCCATAGCGTCGTCAACTCAGAAATATGCTCTCCACAAAAGTAGCGAAACTATTTTTTACATCCTAGCCAGATTTTGTTATTGAATACCGATTTGAACAATTAATAACACCAAGTATTTGTTTTTAATTAACAATTTATTTTGTAATTGAGTTTATTTGATTGATCTGAAATACATCTTAGACCAAAAGCTAACTTCTTTATACAGCCAACTGACTTACAATGAACACAAGAAAATAGTTGAAAAGTAATCTATTTAACTGTTTCTATCTTTGTGAATAAAGAAAGTATGAACTAAAAAAATGACGACATGCCCTTTAAAAATCCTGTTTTTACATGGACTCGATTCTTCGCGTGAATCGACCAGATTCCATGCGATTGACGCCGATCATAAATATTGTATCGATGTAGATTATCGCAACCTGAATTTCCAAACCGTTGCTAATTTTTACCGGGAAACTATTGCCAAAATTCAACCGGAAATCCTGATTGGCCATAGCTTGGGTGCCTATTGGGCCCTGAAAATGTCAGCGCTCTGTAAAATTCCGGCGATTATTGCCAATCCCAGCCTGAGTCCAGACTTTCGTACAGATTATCCGCCTATTAGTGAAGATGATCTGGAACATGATATTGCACAAATTGCCTATCTGGAATTAGGCGATGAAGAACTGGATATGTATGCGGTTCAACAGCAACTTGAACCCTATATGCAGGTTCAGACCGTCGAAGGTGGGCATCATCGTTTAGCCAGTCCGGAAAATATCAATGGCCTGCTCCAGCATATGCAGACACATTTTTTGAAAAAATAAAAAAGCCTTGGAATAACCAAGGCTTTTTTTTCAAAGGGCTTAATCAAGCAACAGCTTGTTCCGGCTGTGATTTGTTATCTAGCACAGACCAAATGTCCAAGCCCAGGTCATTATGCAAATCTGGCAAGTCCAGAAAAACACTTACCCCTAAAACCTCATGCTTGCATTTATTCACCAACTGTTTGACTGCTTTTAGCGTACCGCCAGTGGCTAGCACATCATCCACAATAATGATTTTTTGCGGTTGAACGTCAGCTGACATTTCCAGACGGTCCATACCGTATTCCAGGCTATAACCGACGCCAACAACCGGCGGCGGTAATTTTCCTGCTTTACGAACCAGCAATAAACCTTTACCCAAACGTTGTGCCAACAGGCTTGCCAACACAAAACCGCGTGCTTCAACTGCAACAAAACTGTCGACTTCTGCCAATTTTTCAGCAGGAATACTGGCAATTAAAGCTTCAGTTAATAACTCAATATTTCCCATAAATAATGGAGTCAGGTCAAAAAAGCAGATACCTGGTTTTGGGAAATCCTGGACAGTACGAATGTTAGACCACAAAGTTGTAGACAGATTGCTCATGGGAGAAAAGTATTTAAAAAAGAATGAGTGAATTTTAACGCTTTATTAGGCCCATGACCAGTAATCGCTTACTTTTAAGGCACAATAAAAATAGTCACAAAATTATAACTTACTGATTTATTGGGTTAATTTTTTAAATAAATAATAGGTATAGATTTATCTAATCTTAGAATAACAAACACAGTCATTTTTTTCTGCACGACCTTAGTCTAAAGAGGAATGACCTGCTTTCAAAAGGCGATAGCCAAAACCTTGTTTTTAGCAAAATTTTAAACTTCATGATGAACTTATATGGATTAACTTCTGCCTCTTTCCCTGTTTTAAAGACAAGTTTTGTCCTCATAAGCAATTCTGGTTTCAATTTCTGCCTTTAAACTCCGATATTCGCTTTACATTGACGATAGAACTGCGTAAAAATTTGCTTGAATATGTACATCGAAAATCATATCGATAAAGTCACACGGTATATGGAATTTTACTGATCGCACATTTTTGAAAGTCAGTATTTTGGAGAGTCAAATGAAGAAGTATCAATGCATCGTTTGTGGATGGATTTATGACGAAGCTGAAGGTTGGCCACAAGATGGTATTGTCGCGGGTACCAAATGGGAAGATATCCCGGATGACTGGACCTGCCCGGACTGTGGTGTATCAAAAGTTGATTTTGAAATGGTAGAAGTCTGATTATTGATAGCAAAGACCATAGTGAATGGTCTTTTTTTACGTCTTATAGAAACCCGTCTGGAGAATAATATGCATCCTATCGTCATCATTGGTTCTGGTATGGCCGGCTATACCGCAGCACGTGAATTTCGCAAGCTTAATCCCGAACATGAGCTGGTCATGATCTGTGCAGATGATGCGGTAAACTATGCCAAACCGACGCTTTCCAATGCTTTAGCTGGAAAAAAGGCACCTGAACAAATTGCCTTGGGTGATGCAGCTAAAATGGCAACCCAACTGAATATGCGTATTGAAGCACATACCTGGGTAAAAGAAATTCAAGCGGCCCAGCATCAGCTTGTTTTAGAAAAAAACGGACAACAAACAATTCAGCCTTATGCCAAGTTGGTGCTTGCGGTGGGTGCTCATCCTGTTCGCGTAGCCATTGCAGGCGATGGCAGTGATGATATTCATGTCGTCAATAATTTAGAAGACTACAAGGCATTCCGTAAGAACCTGGATCAGCATCACGATAAACGTGTGGTGATTTTAGGTGCCGGTCTGATTGGCTGTGAATTTGCCAATGATTTGCAAAACACAGACCATCAAGTGACTGTGATTGATTTGGCTCCTCAACCTTTGGGACGCTTGTTACCTACCCATGTTGCAACGTCTTTCCAGGAAAAACTTGAAGATACCGGCATTCACTTCGTTTTGGGTACTACGGTTGAAAAAGTCATCAAAGTGGAAAAAGGTGATTATCTAATCACGTTAGCCAATGGCCAGTCTGTGGTTGCCGACGTTGTGCTTTCTGCGATTGGTTTACACCCAAATCTGGAGTTGGCCAAAACCGCTGACATTCATTGTAGTCGCGGTATTTTGACCAATAGTCATCTGGAAACCAACCAGGCAGATATTTATGCCATTGGAGACTGTGCCGAGGTTAATGGTTTATTGTTGCCTTATGTCATGCCAATCATGCAACAGGCACGCGCGTTAGCGAAAACCCTGAACGGTGAAAAAACCCATGTGCATTACCCGGCAATGCCAGTTGCAGTCAAAACCCCTGCTGCACCGCTGACAGTACTTCCAGCACCTGTGGATGTTGATGTAAACTGGGAGACAGAAGAACTTGAAGATGGCATGATTGCCAAAGCTTTGGATAGCGAAAATACATTACGTGGTTTTGTCTTGTTGGGACCAAGTGCTGCCAAACAGCGTTTGAGCCTTACTAAACTGGTACCAGACTTGCTTCCTGCTGCGGTTTAAGGTTTTAACACCTAGGACATTTTTTCAGCAAAATGTCCTTTTTTAGGAAAACAATAATGAATAGCGCACTTAATTTTACGGGTTCTCCCTATACATCTTTTATGCATGAAACCAAAGTCAATTTAGGCAATGGCGTTGAACTTCATGTGGAAATGGGGGGAGATCCTGAACATCCAGCCATCATGCTGATTATGGGTTTAGGTGCGCAAATGTTGTTTTGGCCTGATTTTTTCTGCAAGTCGCTGATTGACCAAGGTTATCGCGTGATTCGTTTTGACAACCGCGATATTGGTCTGTCTTCCAAAATCCGTCACTCGGGTCCCCGTCTCAACACCCTGAAATTGATGGGACGTTTTGCCTTGGGCTTACAAAATCAAGGTGCGCCATATGACTTATATGATATGGCAGAAGATGCGGCACTACTGATTGAGCGTTTGGGACTGGAAAAAGTCTCGGTGATTGGTGCTTCCATGGGGGGCATGATTGCGCAGATTCTGGCAGCCAAGCATCCACAAAAAGTCAGTAATTTAGGTCTGATGTTTACCAGTAACAATCAGCCGCTGTTACCGCCGCCTTTTCCTAAACAGCTGCTTAGCCTGATTGGCAGACCGGAATCAACGGATGAAGAAGGCATTGTCAACCATAGCGTAAAGGTGTTTAACATTATTGGTTCTCCAGGATATATCAATCAACTGGAAATTATTCAGACTGCACGCAAATTATATCAACGAAGTTATTACCCAGCGGGTGTACTTCAACAGTTTTTAGCAATATTATGTACAGGTTCTTTGCTACAATTGGGTAAGCAAATTCAGCAACCTACCCTTGTGGTACATGGCTCTCGTGATCGTTTATTGCCACCGAGTCATGGCAAAGCAGTTGCAAAGGCAATTACTGATGCGAAGTTTGAATTAATTGATGGAATGGGGCATGATATCCCACCGCATTTTATTCCATATCTAAGCGGATTATTTGCTGATCACTTTAAATCAAAACATTAGGACACTATGGCTGCATTACCCTCTTTAAGACAGCTGTCATACCTCGTTACACTGTCTGAAACGCTGCATTTTACTGAAGCTGCGCGCCGTTCATTTGTGACCCAGTCAACTTTGTCAGGCGGGATCATGGAGTTAGAGCGCTTGCTAGGTGGAGTACTTGTTGAACGCGATCGCCAAAATGTGCGTTTAACTCCGCTTGGCGAACAGGTTGTTGCCCGAGCCCGTGTTCTATTGGCAGATGCACAAGACTTGATGCGTTTAAGTCGTGAAATGAGCGAACCCTTAACAGGTGATTTACATTTAGGGATTATTCCTACAATTGCGCCTTTTATTTTGTCTCAGCTTCTGGATGAAGTGCATAAGCAGCTTCCTAAAATTCAGCTGCACTTGCACGAAGCGCAAAGTGAAAAGATTGTCGAAAAACTCGAACACGGCAATCTGGACATGATCGTGTTGGCCTTACCATTTGACACGCGTGGCTTAAAAGTTGCCGAAATTGCAAAAGAAAACCTGTATCTGGTTTACCATAAAGCGGATCAGAATGCCCAGAATGCCCGCAGTTTGGATGATCTGGATTTATCTCGCTTAGTGTTACTTGAAGAAGGTCATTGCTTACGCAACCATGTATTAAGTGCCTGCCCAATTGGTGAACGTAAAAATGATCATCGCTTAAAAGCAAGTTCATTGCCGACACTGGTCGAAATGGTTTCTTCAGACTTGGGCTTTACCCTGCTTCCTGAGATTGCCATTCATACTCATATGATTAAAGCCAATTCCGATTTAGTGGTTAAATCTATCGAGGAAGCGCCAAGTCGTACGCTTGCCTTGTTGACCCGTAAAAGCACACCATTGCAAAGCGAGTTTGATGTACTGCTGCAAATTTTGCAAAAGATCACCCAGGATCTTCATTAAAAGATTCAACTTATTAAAAGGAGCAGCTGCTCCTTTTTTTATGCTTAATGGAACTATTCAGGCTCATTTTTCTAATGAAATGCCTGATTTTTTCATAAAAAAAGGTTTACCACCCGGATAAACCTTGTTTGAAGCAAATGGAAAAACTCTCATATGTGGATGAACGAAAAACCCTTCTTCAAAAATTGCTCACTTCTGAATTGCAAAACCACTCGAAGCAAGCTTATTTTATTCAACTATTCCAGTACTTTATATCCCTGATAATAGGTATTTTTTGTTTCATTCTAAAAATAAAGGTAAAAAAATAGCTTATCCACCCAGATAAGCCATGTAAGGTAAAATATTTCTATTACTATGATTGTAATAAAAATATTGTAGCCCTTGGAGTTGAAATAGTCTTGCCGGATCACCCAAACAAAAAGTGTTATTATGCTATAGCGTTAAAATCGGTTTTTATATCCCTATAATTAGGTATTTTTCATTATTTATAAGCATGAATAAGCTTTAAATAAAAGCAAAGAAAATAAACTACAAGAAAAATCATAATAAAATAATTTTTGTTTAAATATGCTTTATTGTACAGATACTTAAATTTACTATAATTTTATAAATTCACTAGTTTCAGGGATAGCAGTTTCCTCGTTTTTATCACAAAGTAACAAGATAAAATATAAAACCAATGTGAGTACCACCTTGTGGGTGAACTAATATTACCTGTTCCTATCATGATGATAGAGGATCAACCTCTTTGTAATCAGCCATTAGAAATGATTCTCATGAGATTGGGTTATCCGAAAGAATTAATGATGAGCACCCAAAATCTAGCCGAAGCTGAAACGTGGTTGCAGCAGCATTTGCCCAACCTGATTTTTATTGATGTGGCAGTGCACACTACAGCAAAGCTTGGATTTATAAAAAATTTAAAACACATCCATCCCGATAGCTATGTGATTGCAATCTTAGCCCAACAGCAGACCACATTACTCTTCAATGCCATTCAGTCTGGTGCACAAGGATATGTTTTTCATCATCATACGGAAGCAGAAATGCTCAATCATATTAAAAGTACCCTACGTGGAGGAGCTCCCATCCATCACGATTTAGCCCAATATATTTTGTCTCATCCAACTAAAGGTATTGAAAATAAATCCGGGCTCGAAGAAAACCCTACGCTCAGCCTAACAGCGATTGAATCTGAAATTTTAAATCTGGTCGCAGCCGGTTTAAATTCACAGCAAGTGGCAGATCAAACCCATATTCCACTGTATAAAATTGAAGGCAATATTAAAAATATCTACAGAAAAATTGCCAGTTTAGACTCTTAACTTTTCAATTTAGGATGATTGATCCGGAATAATTGATGAGTAAATCAATCACCTCAAGGAGTCCGAGGACTTATTGAGGTGATATGAAGGACACTGTTCCGGATTATTTGATCAGCTCTAATAATATCCGCTGTGCATTATGTGCTTCTTGCCCTTCAGCAACCTGTGCACGTAACCAGGTACCATCACTTTGCAGTAACCACGCTTGCTGGTTATCCTTTAAATAATTCAGCAAACCTTGCTGGTAAATGCGTTTTTTCAATGCCGCATCTTCAATCGGGAAGCAGGCTTCGACACGATTGAACAGGTTTCGGTCCATCCAGTCTGCACTTGAACAGTAAATCCGGCTCTCTCCTCCGTTCAAGAAGTAATAGACACGGGTATGCTCTAGGAAACGTCCTACAATGGAACGGACCCGAATATTTTCAGATAGGCCCGGCAAACCGGGACGCAGGCAGCAGATCGAGCGGATAATCAGATCAATTTGTACGCCGGCTTGAGAGGCTTCATATAATTTATTGATCAGTTGCATTTCCGTTAAGGCATTCACCTTGACAATAATTTGCGCAGGTTTACCGGCTTTGGCATTGGCAATTTCATCATCAATGAAATTAATCAGCTGGGCATGCAGGGTGAAAGGTGCATGCAATAACTTTTTCAGTTTTGCCATTTTCCCCATACCGGTTAATTCCTGGAAAATGCGGTGCACATCTTCACAAAGCTCTTTGTCCGTGGTCAGCAAACCATAGTCGGTATAAATACGAGCATTGCCGGCATGGTAGTTGCCGGTACCCAAATGTACATAACGCACCAGCTTGTTGTTTTCACGGCGTACCACCAGAATCATTTTGGCATGCGTCTTATAACCGACAATGCCATACACCACCACTGCTCCGGCTTCTTGCAGCACATTCGCGACAGCAATGTTGGATTCTTCATCAAAACGGGCACGCAGTTCAATTACCGCCGTCACTTCCTTGCCGTTGCGCGCCGCTTCAGCCAAGACCTGAACAATTTCAGAGTCCGGACCACTTCGGTATAACGTTTGCTTGATGGCTAAAACTTGCGGATCACGTGCAGCTTCACGCAGTAAATTAATGACCGGGGCAAAAGACTCAAACGGATGATGGAGTAAAATATCCTGCTTCTGCATGGCAGAAAAAATATTTTCAGATTTTTTCAGCACTTTCGGAATCACCGGCGTATGCGAATCATAACGTAAATGCGGGCGCTTAAAATTGGACAACAATCGCGCCAAGTTAACCGGGCCATCGACCTTGTACAGTTGCTCTTCTTCCAGATCGAACTCATCCAGCAAATAGTCATAGATATGTTTCGGGCAATTATGGGTCACTTCCAGACGTACCGCACGACCAAAACGACGCGAATTCAGTTCCCCTTTCAGGGCTTTGGCCAAGTCTTCCACATCTTCGTTTAAGGCCAGATCGGCATTTCGGGTCACGCGGAACTGGTAACAGCCGGTTGCCGTCATGCCCGGGAACAGGTCTGAAACATGTTCATGAATAATGGCAGACAACATCACATGATGCTCTTTCCCCCCGGTGAGTTCATCCGGCAAACGCACGACACGGGGCAATGAACGCGGTGCAGGCACTACAGCCAGATCAATCTGACGGCCAAAAGCATCTTTACCTTCCAGGGTCACAATAAAGTTGAGGCTTTTGTTGACCAGACGCGGGAACGGATGTGCCGGATCAAGGCTGATCGGTGTCAGTACCGGCGCCACCTGCTCCTGAAAATACTTTTTCACCCAGGCTGACTGTGCAGGTGTCAGTTCGCCACGGCGCAAGAAACAGATATCTTCTTCACGCAATTTAGGCAAAATTTGTTCATTTAAAATGCGGTACTGACGCTCAATTGCCTCATGCGTGGTTTTGGAAATGATCTCCAGCACCTGTTTAGGGGTTAAACCGTCCGGGCTATGGCTTTCATTGCCTAAATCCAGTTGCTCCATCATCCCCGCAACACGAATTTCAAAAAATTCATCCAGATTACGGGAAAAAATAAGCAGAAAATTCATTCGCTCAAGCAAAGGATGCAAAGGATCGACCGCTTGCTCCAACACGCGCAAATGGAAGTCGAGAATAGAAAGCTCACGATTAATGTAGCGATCATTATATGCGTATTCTATTTGCGTCGGAGTCGTATTAGCAGCCGTATTCATACCTAACCTGTAATTGTTCGAAAGTAGCCTGTATCTTCACAAGTATGCTTCAAATTTATGACAATTTCATAAAAAAAAGCCCAAATCACTGGGCTTTTTGAAAATAAATCTTAAATTAGGGAATATGGCTATAACGCATATATTTTTGAATCATCCGCTTGCGATATTGCAGCTTTCTATCTTGTTGATGATCTTGATAATATTTAGGGTTGGGCAAAATGGCTGCTAGAAATGCGGCCTGTTCACGACTCAGGCTTCGCGCACTTTTACCAAAGTAATGCTGGGTGGCTGCTTCTATGCCATAAATATTGTCGCCAAATTCTACCGAGTTGAGATAGACTTCCAGAATGCGCTGTTTTGACCACATCCGTTCCATCATCCAGGTGGCAACCGCTTCCTGCCCTTTACGCAGGAAAGAGCGTTTATTGTATAAAAACAGGTTCTTGGCCAGTTGCTGGGAAATGGTAGAACCGCCGGCTACCACCTTACCCTTGTCTTTGTTGCGTTCCAGGGCGAATTGCATGCCCTCCCAGTCAAAACCTTTATGCTGCAAAAACTTTCCGTCTTCCGCGGCAACCACGGCATGTTTCATATAATTGCTGATCCGATCATAATCACGCCAATCATGTTTAATCGGTTTCGAAGGTTCAGACCAGTAATCCAGACGCATCATCATGGTGGTGTCCACCGGATGGGTGCGCCACCATAGCAAACTTGAAAAAATCCACAGTTGAACCAGAAGCACCAGACTGACAAGTATTAACAAACTACGAACAATAAAAGCTTTCATGTCAGTGAGTTACTCCAAAAATCTGTTTTTTTCGTGCTAAGCTGGATGCTGAATATAGCAAAGATTATAAAAGAATAGCATGGCCGAACTTTCTCCCCCTTCCATTCAAAGCAAACCTGAAGTTCATCTGTGGTGGCTGACGGCAGTTTTTATTGCCATCAATGTCGGTTTATTTCTCTGGCAAGTCCTGAGCGGAGTCAATATTACGGCTCCCAGTCTGGTCGATGCGATTCATTGGGGTGCTGATTATGCACCTTTAACCTTTTTAGAGGAACCCACTCGCCTGTTTACCAGCATGTTTTTTCATTTTGGCCTGATTCATTTAATGCTGAACATGTGGGCGCTGTATATTTTTGGCAGTGTGGCCGAACAGCTTTTAGGCCGGTTTTATTATCTGGGACTTTATATTCTTGCCGGTCTGATGGGCAGTTTACTGAGCGGTTTCCTCGATATTCAGAATAGCTTTGAACTCTTGCAAAGCAATGACCCGACACTTCTTCCTACCGTCAGTGCCGGTGCATCCGGTGCCGTGATGGGTATAGGCAGTGCATTGACGGTTTTAGCGCTACTCCCCTCATTACCGAAACAGCGCTTTATTCTAGATAAAAAAAGCCTACTGATGATTATGGGGATTAACCTGCTGATTGGCTTTACCATTGCCGGAATTAACAATGCCGCACATATTGGCGGCATGTTGATGGGTGCGGTGCTAACAATAATCTGGTATGCGGGACAACGAATACATAAACCCAGGTTGGCTTTTGTTGCAGGCATGACGGTAGGCATCATCAGCTGTTATCTGTTGTATGCCTACTGCATGCAACAAGTGCAGATTCTGGAACCGGTCTGGCGGCAAATATTGGCCGCCATGCGGGCACAACTGCATTTTTAGATTTTCCAGTTTAGAGAGCAATCTATTGATTCATCTCTCGCAAACTTTGCAGTGGCGGAATATCACAGAGATAACTTAAACGATAACGACCAATCAGCGCACACAGTAGCGTCATGAGTATGGGTAAAATCATCCAGATTTGCCAGTGGGCCTGAATCAGCAGATTCATTTTATAACTGGCAATGGCACTGATCACTTCGGCAAACAGGCAAGATACAATTCCTGCCATGAATCCCATAAAGCCAATTTCCAGGGTCATCATCTGCTTGAGCTTTTGCTTGGAACTGCCGAATGAACGCAGCAAAGCCACTTCACGTTTGCGTTCATCCATCAACAGGTTTAAACAGGCAATTAACACCAGAACCCCCGAAACACTGACCAACAGCGCCAGAATGGTGATAATTTGCACCAGCACCTTCACCAGGCGTTTGACCTCATCCAGAATCAGGCTGACATCAATAAAAACGGTGTTGGAAAATTGCTGAATTACCGACACCATCTGGTTTTTATCCTGTTCCGGCACGTAAAAACTGCCTAAATAGCTGCCGGCATTTTCATCCATGGTGTTGGGCGCAAAAATAAAGAAAAAATTCGGACTGAAACTTTCCCATTCCACACTGCGCAAGTTCACCACCTTGGCCTGAATCTGGCCTTCAGGCAGGCTAAAGGTGAGCCGATCGCCGATTTTAATGCCCAGTTCTGCTGCGGTTTTGGCTTCAACCGACACCTCACCGGGATGTTTCAAGGCGGCCGTGCCCTGCAGGATAATATTGTCCACCGGATATTCTGTGGTCTGGGTTAAATTCAGTTCACGGCGTAAAGAATTGTTGCTTTTGACCAGATCTGCCGCAAAAGGCTGATCGTTCTTTGCGACTAGGCGACCACGAATATTGGGATATAAGGGCGTACTTGGCCAGCCGTGTTGTTTCATCTGAGCTTTGAAAGCAGGCATATCAAACGGCGGCAGACCATACACAAACTGGTTGGGAGTGCCTTCCGGCAATTGCTGTTGCCAACGCTCCAGCAAATCGGTCCGCAACACGGTCAACACCGTCATCAGACTCAGGCCCAGTGCCAGAGCGGTAATTTGAAAAGCGGTTTGATACGGCACCCGCACATAGGCTGAAATTGCCCCTTTCAGGTTTTTGATGAACTTTAAACAGCCCCAGATCATTAAATAGAGGATGGTACACAGCAGTACAATCGCCCCCATCACCCAGGCAGTCAGCACAAGATTTTCAGTCAGCACAATACTGAACAGTGCCAAGCTGGCTGTGCCCATCACCAACATCCAGAGCATTGACTGTACCGATTTTTCCTGTTGGCGAATGACCCGAATCGGCGGAGTATTGAGTAATTGCCACAGACTGGGAACAATGAATCCCAATAGCACCACAGCACTGGTCAGCATGGCAACCGGTAATGGACCCAGCAGCATTTCCCCGGCAGAAAACTCCATCTGCAAATTTGGAATCAGTTGCAGCATCAGTTGCAGCAAACCATAGCCCAGTGCGATTCCAGCCAGACTGCCAATCGCTATAGCAATCATTAAGACCACAGCCAGCAAACTGAGATAGGCATTGAGAATCTGCCCTCGTGTCGCACCAATGCAACGCATCAATGCAATATTGTCCTGATTTTGTTGTACATAACGCTGGCTGGTCAGGGCAATTGCAATCCCGCACAGCAAAATGGTCAAGATATTGCTCAGTTGCAGGAAAGTATCCAGATTGGCAATCGGCTTCATTAAACGGGTATTGCCTTCGCTGGCATTTCTTAACCTGAGGCTATTTTGATCATCAGCAGTTTGTACCTCATCGGCTGTTTTAGATGAATTACCTTGCTGAGACTTCTTGAAATTTTGCTCAAACTGCCTGGTCTGCTGAGGGTCTCCTGCCATCAACAACCGGTACTCGGCACGGCTGCCCACCTGAATGGCATTGGTTTTGGCTACGTCGCTGCGGGAAATCATCACCGTTGGCGAAAAGCCGGAAAAGCCCAGTTCCTGATTGGAATCATGCTCAATTTTTGCCGTAATCTTAAACTGCGCATCGGCAATATTGACTGTATCTCCCACTTTAACCTGCAATAAATCCATGGCACGTGGACTCATCCAGACCTCGCCAGGCTGGATGGTTTGTGCCTGTGGCAGGACCCGCAGCTCCCCGCGCAAGGGAAATGCCTGATCGATGGCTTTCACATTCACCATGACAAACTGATCCCGGGTATGAGCCATTGAACTGAATGCAGTGACTTGGGATTGTTGCAGTTTTAATTGTCTGGCCTGATTCTGCCACTTTTGTTCCAGCGGCTGATTGTCGGTCAGCACCAGGTCTGCTGCCAGCATTTCTGCGGCCTGGAGCGCCACAGCATTTTGAATCTGTTCATTGCTAAATTTCAGCGCAGTGGTGGCACTAATCGCCAGGGTCAAGGCAATGATCAGCAGATAAACACCGCTGCTTTTAAAGCTTTGCGTCAGCAGTGGCCGAAATAATCGATTCATTTCAGTCCTCTCCCAAGCCATGTTCGATCAAATGGCCATCGCGCAACTCAAAATGCCGCTGGCATTGCTGGGCCAATGTTGAATCATGGGTCACCAGCACCAGCGTGGTGCCAAATTCACGATTCAGCTGAAACAGCAGCTGTTCAATTTCCTTGGCGGTTTGTGCATCCAGATTACCGGTCGGTTCATCGGCAAAAATAATTTGCGGGTCGCTAATTAAGGCACGGGCAATCGCCACCCGTTGCTGCTCCCCCCCCGACAAGACTTTGGGTGTCTGCTGGGCCTGACGTTCCAGACCGACTTTCTTCAGCAAAGCCAAAGCCTTTTTTTCAGCTGCAGCAAAGTTAAAATTCTGCTTTAAGCGTAGCGGCAACATCACATTTTCCACCGCCGTTAAGTGCGGTAACAGCTGAAAGGACTGAAATACAAAACCAATATTTTTTAAGCGCACCAGCGCTCGCTGTTCTTCATTCAATTCGGTAATCGATTGCCCACAGACCTGCAATTTTCCTGAACTGGCCTGATCCAGCGTCGCCAGAATACCCAGCAGGGTCGATTTACCTGAACCGGATCGTCCGGTAATTGCTACCTGTTCACCACGGTGAATATCAAAGCTGAGATTTTCAAAAATGCTGAGTTCTTTTTGGGCAAATTTGATCTTTTGGCTAAGCTGCTGTGCAGAGATAATCACTTGTGGCATGATGGAATGGTCGCTATTAACGTGGGTCATAAAATCCCTATATGCAAAATCGCAATCTGAAAACTCTTGTATTGCCTTGCTTGGCCATGCTCAGTCTGGGTCTTACTCCAGTCATGGCATCTGCTAAAACCATTATGATTGTGGGTGACAGTATTAGTGCGGGTTATGGCATACAGGCACAGCAAGGCTGGGTAGCGTTATTACAGAAACGTCTAGACCAACAGTATCCGAAACAGCATAAAGTGGTCAATGCCAGTGTCAGTGGTGAAACCACCAGTGGCGCCGTGGCACGCCTACCCAAATTGCTGCAAACCTATAAGCCGCATATTGTGGTGATTGAACTGGGCGGGAATGATGGTTTACGCGGTCAGCCACCGCTCTTGATTCAAAAAAACCTGGCGACTTTAGTGCAGCATAGTCAAAAAGCGAAAGCCAAAGTCATTATATTTGGAATGAAAATTCCGCCCAATTACGGCACTGCTTATAGCAAAGCTTTTGAAAAGAATTACAAGATTGTCAGTCAGCAGCATAATGTGAAATTGCTGCCATTTTTTTTAGAAGGTGTGGCTGGCAAGAAAAGCCTGATGCAAGCCGATCTGGTTCATCCCAATGCCTCTGCTCAAAGCATCTTGCTGAACAATGCTTATCCCTATATAAAAGGCGCTTTATAAAGCGCCTTTTATAAATCCTGACTTTTGACTTTTAACTTAAAAATCAAAGAAAGTGACTTCACCCGTTTCAAGCGAGTACTCTGCGCCCACTACTTTTAACTTGCCTTGGGCAATCAAATTTTCCAATACCGCAGAACCGTGACGCAACTGGTTTACGGATGCAAAAACGTTGGAACGTACGGCATGTTTGGACAGTTTATCCAAGTCATCTTTGAGTTCGGTTTGCATTAAAATTTCAACTGAAGGACGTACCCGGTTAACAATCGACATCAAGTTGGCTGATGGCGGAGCTGCTGGATTGGTCAATGCCTCAATGGTGGAATGAATGGCGCCACAATGGGTATGCCCCAAAACAATCACTACAGGACAGCCAAAACTGTCCGCCGCAAATTCAACACTACCGACTTGTGATGGCGCAACAATATTGCCGGCTACACGAATCACAAATAAGTCACCTAGCCCCTGGTCAAAAACCATTTCAGCCGGTACACGTGAGTCTGAACAGCCTAATACAATTGCAAACGGTTCCTGGCTTTCTGCCATTTCTGCACGTTGCTGGTGAGACAAAAGTTTAGAATGCGTCGTTTCACCATTTACAAAACGCTGGTTCCCTTTTTTTAAACGATCTAAAGCTTCTTCTGCTGTTAGCATGCTGGTCTTCCAATGTTTTAAGTTGGAACATTTTAATGCCATGAAAACCGAAAGTCACTTGCAAAAAATCATAGCTGTGCAGTTTCTGACTGCGTTACAAAATATTTTTATTGGGTCCAAAAAAAGACACAGTTCACATTTTAAATCTTTCCAGTTACCGGGTTCAAAAAACAATTCAGTGACATTTCTTTAATAATATTTACAATAAACTACAGACATTTAAAAAAATTAGATGCTGTCTGAAATTAGATAATTTTTATTCTTGACCTATAAATATTATCGGCATGAGTCTTCAAGGATGATCATCAATGACACAGCCTGGTTCAAATTTTTCTCGATTTGTACGCAACCTCTGTCTTGTTACAGCCTGCTGTTTTACAGGCATGGCTGTGGCTCAAAGCACCAAACCGAATACAGAAAAAATAAATTTGCAAAACTATCTGGTTCAGGAACGCAATGAAGCCGGGTTGAAAGCCAGAACCATTCAAGTCGGTGAGATTAGCTGGGCTTACAATGAAGGAGGATCACGGCAAAAACCGACCATTCTGCTGATTCATGGTTTAGCCGGGAATCGGGACAACTGGAACCGGGTGGCCCATTTTTTAACGCCTTACTATCATGTCATCATTCCCGACTTGCCCAATAATGGTGAAACCAGAACACCTGAAAACTTTGATGCTTCCGTACCCAATGTGACAGAAAGCCTGCGCCGTTTTGTTGAAGCCATTGATGTAGAAGACAAACTGAATGTGGCCGGCCATTCCCTGGGCGGATCGATTGCCACTGTCTATGCATCGCAATATCCGTTTGATACGCAAAGCCTGTTTCTGCTCAATAGCGCAGGTATTTATACCCAGGCCAAGACCCGCTATTCCAAAGATCCGGTGACCCTGAAACAGCTGATCGTGTCTAAACCTGGCGATCTGGAACAGGTGATGCATCGGGTCATGCAAAATCCACCCAGCTTACCCAACGCCGTGAAATCTGCCCAGGAAAACTACCTGATTACCCAAGCAGCAAAAAATGGCAAGCTGATCGATCAGCTGGTGGCACTGAACCGTATTTATACGCCAGAATCCTTTGCCCGTCTTACCCGAACGGTAGAAGCCCCTACCCTGATTCTTTGGGGCAAACAGGACAAAATTATTAATGTTGAAGTGGCAAATGAGTTAAAATCTTTATTGAAACGCGCTGAGGCTCCTGTCATTCTTAATAATGTAGGACACATGCCCATTTTGGAAGCAGAGCAGGAAGTGGCGGCATATTATTTACCCTTTCTTGCCAAGACCCAAAAAATGAAAAACCCGCTGGCAGATAAGCTTATTCCACTCAATTAATTTTTCCCCGAGACAGTATGCAAAAACATCCGATGATTGAGCAGTTAATTGAAGCTCATCTTGACTTTTTAGACCAAGAGTTTTCACATACTGCAACGATTCAAACTGAATTCCTGAATTTTTATCAGTGGTTTAGAAAACAGCCGCTGCAACAGATCTGGTCCTTTGAGCAAATCAATGCACTGTTGCAAAAGCAGGTTTTAGCCACCCCCGCGAGCAGCTTTTTAATTGAGCAGATTACGGAGCATCTGCGTTTTGCCCTGGTTCATCCGCTCAACGAGAGCACTAAAATAGCCGATGTCATTCCAGTTTTAACCATCGACAAAATTGCCCAATATGTCGCGAGCAAAAGTGCTCACCGCCAGCGCTTGATTAAAACGGTGGTCAATAATCCTGCCTTTTCCGCCATGATTAGCCAGCTCATTCAGCACTCCATTCAGGACTATGTGGATAATTCGGTCATGGCCAAACGGGTTCCTGGCGTGTCCCGTTTTATGAAAATGGGCAAATCGGTGTTGGAAACCGTGACCGATTCAAATCTGGATGAAACCGTTGCACATTATTTGCAGAAGAATATTTTAAAACTGAGCCAAATGAGTGAGCATGTTTTAAATCAGCATTTTGATGACGAAAAGCTCTATCATTTTCAGGCCAACCTCTGGCATAAAATCAAGGATATGCCTTTAACGGTACTGAAAAATTATATTGAAGTTCAGGATCTCGGTAACACGGTGAATTTAGGCCATGAAATCTGGGATCACATCCGCCAAACAGATTACCTGAAACAGCAGGTTCATGATGGGGTCTATGCCTGGTACATTCGCAACCAGGAACGCCCATTTGACTTATTGTTACGTGACCTGAATATTGATGAAGCCTTGATCCAACACGAATTGCAGCAGTTGCTGGCGCCTGTCGTGCAAAAACTGGTTTCATCTGCATATTTACGTGAACGTGCCAGAGCCTATTTAGAGAAATTCTATTATGCTGAAACGGCACAGAAAATTTTAAACCTTGAGGCCTCATAAGACCGATATATAAAAAGCCACATCATGCGGCTTTCTTGCTTCTTATAAAAAAACCTCCGTAATGGAGGTTTTTTCTTAAATCATTTGCGCTTATTTAAAATAAGCACCTTCGGTGTTGCTATGATCCGTTTGGTCAACTACACGCATCAATTCAGGAACATGCTGTTTCAAGGTAGTTTCTACACCCTGCTTCAAGGTCAGGTCGATAGACGAACAGCCTTGGCAACCGCCACCAAATTTCAGTACCGCAGTTAAACCGTGTTCTTCATCTTCCACCACTTCAACCAGTGCACAGTTACCACCATGGCCTGCAAGTCCCGGGTTAATTTCAGACTGAAGTACATAGGTAATGCGCTCTTCTACCGAGGCATCCGGACCTACACGCGGCACTTTAGAATTTGGCGCACGGAATGTCAGCTGACCACCAAAACGGTCTTTATTGTAGTCAATCACGGCATCCAGCAAATACGGAATGGATGGAGTATCAATAAATGCCGGAAAATCCGGGTAATCCTGTTTATAGTCAGTTGGAACAACTTCGTCAGGTGCACTATATGCCATACAACATTCAGCACGTGGCGTACCAGGATTTTCCACAAAAACACGCACCCCAATACCTGGCGTATTTTGCTTTTCTAACAAATCCTTTAAATACTCTTGAGCAGTCGGAGTAATCAATAAGTTTGGAATCTCTTCTGCAACTGCAGTGCTGGTGTTCTCAGTCGACATAACAATTTTTCCTCAAGCTGAAGTGTCCATTTTAACTGAAGATGTGGGGTAATTTCATAAATTCAACTAAAATTGTCGGATTTATTGTGAAAGTTCCACTTAAGCTGCCATTTAATGGCATTATGAACAATAGATTTTGAAATGTAGAACTTGCTTTTATGTTGGATTTACCTTTTAACCATACTGTTACCCTGATTCTTATTACCGTTATTATCTCGCTGGTTGCCTTTTCCAACCAGAAAGTCATGAGCCGACTCATTTTCTGGCCGCCGGCAATGCAGCGTGGACAATATGATCGCTTTATTACCCATGGTTTTGTGCATGCAGACGGGACTCATCTGCTGTTCAACATGATTACCCTGTTCTTTTTTGGCAGCGTGATTGAAAGTTTTTATCGGCAATATATGTACGATTTGGGCTTTGTGCTGTTTTATCTGGGTGGCCTGATTTTTGCCATTTTACCAAGCTATCTAAAGCATCGTAATGATCATCGCTGGGCCAGTTTAGGGGCTTCTGGTGCAGTGTCTGCCGTGCTGTTTGCCTATATTCTGTTTGAACCGTGGAAATTGATCTTTGTGTTCTTTATTCCTGTGCCTGCGATTATTTTTGCCGTGCTGTATGTGGCTTATAGCGTCTGGTCAGGCAAACGCGGCAATTCCAACATCAACCATAGTGCGCATTTATGGGGAGCGGCGTATGGGGTAATAATGACGATTATTATTGAACCCCGCCTTATTGGCCACTTTTTGAATAAACTGATGCAAGTGCCTTTTTAAGGTATTTTTCAGAATAGGAACACCCAGTATTTAGGCTTTAAAAACACTTCACTGGGTTTTTTCAATAAAGAACATTCGAATATTTAAAAAATTAAGGAGCTTAATGCTCCTTTTTTGCTGCGTATATTCAATAAAGATTTACATAATTTTGTCATTAAATGCTACCCCACAAATCATTTTGGCATAGATAATGTAGACATCTGTATATAAATGCGCAAAAAAAAGAGATCTTTTGCATGTCCACTTCATTAAATGGTCTTCAATTCCCTATCAATCCCCACAGCAAAAAAGCCAGTACCACCCAAACAGGCAAAGAAATTATTGCTGAAGCCCTGTCTATAGTCGACAATAAGTCATCCATGGATGCACTTGCCGAAAAAAATTGGCGCAAGCACTATCCGATCTATTTCAAGGCCTTGGTAGAACACGGTATTCGCACCATCAACAATTCCATTACCATTGCCAAACAAGGCTTGCATAAAGCCCATCATAGCTTTGATTTTTATCGAGATGGTCAACGCTATTTATTGAAAGACATCATGAAAGATGTCGATACCGCCACCTTGTATACCATTCAGCTCAAAGGCGAAAGTGATATTGCACCAGAATGGTATGTTCCCTATAAAGGACAAAAGCTAAAAGGTCAGGCTTTACTGGATCAAATCCAGATCTGGCAAGATGCAGGCATTATCGAATGCAGCCATGCGGATGCCTTGCGTAGCGCACAGGCCCATCCGGAATGGTTTGATCTTTCAGACCGTACCATGGTGCTATTTGGTGCAGGGTCTGAAGCCGGTCCGCTCACCTGGCTGGCACGCTGGAAAGCCAATATTATTGCCGTAGACTTACCCAATACCCGGGTGTGGGACAGAATCCTCAACACCATTCAGCAAGGCAACGCCACCCTGTATGCCCCTTGCACGGAAAAACTGGCAGAAGATACCTCAAGCACGGTACTGAAAGAAAAATTAGGCGCCGATTTACTCACCCAAACACCTGAAATTGCCCACTGGTTAAGCCAAAGTGAACATCAGCTTGATTTGGCGGCTATTGCCTATCTCGATGGTGAAAAACATGTTCGTGTTGCCATGGCCATGGATAGCATCATGGAATATGTCAGTGAGCAAAAATCGGACACCAGTTTAATGTTCATGTGCACGCCAACCGATGTCTATGCCATTCCGAAGGAAGTGGTCGAAGCGTCTTATGACAAGTTCCAGTGCCGTTCCAAAGTCCGTCAGCTTCTGAGTAAAGGCATTTCAACCGTTACCGCCCAGCGTTTTTTCCAGCAGAATCTACACACGCTCATTTCTTCCGACAATGGTCAGGAATATGGCATTGCGGACTGTCTGGTGGTCGAGCAAGGTCCAAACTATGCTTTGGCCAAACGGATCCAGCAGTGGCGTGCCACACTGGCGCGACATTATGGACAACGGGTCAGCATTAATATTGCGCCGTCTACCACAACCCATTCAGTGACCAAAAATCCGTTATTAAAAGCCGCCTTCAGTGGTGCCAGCCTGTTCGACGTGGAATCGTTTAGTCCAGAAACCACCAATGCCTTAATGGCTGCGTTATGGATTTATGACCTGCGTCATCCTGAATCGGTTGCAAACCCGGAAACCCATCTGGATCATCCGCTAGAACTGATGATGAAAGGTGCCAACCATGGCGGATTGTGGCGTGTGCCTTATTTGGCCCGCACCGCTTTGCCTTTTGCCGCACTGTATGGCTTTGCCAACCAAAAATTGCCGATTAAGAAGGTGCTACGCAAGATAAAGAAATAATCACAAGGCTTCCCCCTCTTCTTTAGGAAGATGAGAAATATAGCTTTAAACCAAAGTGCAAGTGAAGGTCAAACAAAGACAAATGAAGGATATATGCAGTTTGATTTTCTTTTCATAACAAAGCACTGAAAGACATAAAAAAACGCTGCGAAAGCAGCGTTTTTTGTTTCTAACAGACGTCTAAACGAACTGTAAGAATAGCCAGTACAAACCACCAGATAAACAGATGGTCGCTGGTAAAGTGAAGATCCATGCCGATAAAATGGTACGCACCATTTGCAAATTCAAGCCTGACTTATTGGCTACCATGGTACCTGCAACGGCACTGTTCAAAACGTGTGTTGTCGATACAGGCATACCCAAACCATCTGCTGCAGCAATCGTTGTCATTGCAACAAGTTCGGCTGACATGCCCTGACCATAAGTCATATGGTTTTTACCAATACGCTCACCTACAGTCACCACAATACGCTTCCAGCCCACCATCGTACCCAGACCTAATGCCAGGGCAACAGCCACTTTTACCCAGGTAGGAATATACTGAAGGAATGAATCCAGGTTTTTACGATATTCTTTAACCAACTTGCTTTGATCTTTTGACATCTCAGGAAGCTGCTCAGCTTTATCTAAACGCTTAAACGCAGTCGTGCTGAGATACATATCATTGCGGATCGCAGAAACTTCAGCCTCTGGAATATTGTGAATATCACCATATTTGGCAACACGGTCACCCAGATGATCGGTCAGGCTCGCTAAAGCTGGAACCACTTCAGGGGTCACTTCTTTAGTTTGAATATACTTGGTAATCACAGCACGTGCCTGAGCATCCGCAATATTTTCATGCTGCGGATAAATAGCAGTAGCGGTTTGCTGAGACAATTGCTCAAAAGACTGAATATGTGCATTGTCTAAATTCTTGTTTAAAGAATAAGCCAATGGTACACAACCAATCAAAATCAGCATAATCAAGCCCATGCCCTTTTGACCGTCATTTGAACCATGCGCGAAACTCACACCGGTACACGTGAAAATCAAAATCGCACGAATTAAAGGTGGCGGCGGCTTATTCCCTTCAGGCGGATGAAAGAGCTCCAACTGTTTACGAAAGATCTTTTTCACCAGTAAAAACAGGACAGCAGCAAAAGCAAAACCGATCAGTGGAGAAAATAGCAGTGCCTTACCCACTTTCATCACCTGCTCCATATCTACGCCGCTTGCGCCAGCGCCTGAGTGCAGGATGTAGTTCATAATACCCACACCTAAAATCGAACCGATTAAGGTATGTGAGCTTGATGCCGGAATACCCAAAAACCAGGTACCCAAATTCCAGAGAATCGCAGCGATCAGCATGGCAAAAACCATGGCAAAGCCTGCGCCTGAACCGACATTCATAATCAGTTCTACAGGTAATAAAGCAATAATGCCGTAAGCAACAGCACCACTTGCCACCATCACCCCAAGGAAATTACAGAAACCTGCCCACATTACGGCAACAGGGGCAGATAAGGCATTGGTATAAATAACAGTTGCGACTGCATTGGCCGTGTCATGAAAACCATTAACAAATTCAAAGCCTAAAGCAATTAATAAAGCAGTCGCTAAAAGAATAACGGAATATAAACTTAATGCTGGCACATGCGCCAAATCGGTTGAAAGCTGAAAACCGATATACACCAAAGTTGAAATAATAACCGTGAGAAACACCGGCATAAAAAATTTCGGTGTAGCAACATGCACATTCGTCGATTTCGCTGGTGCTGATGGCACCTGATCTTGGACGGGAGGAATACTAGAATTCATGCAGACGGTTCAAAGGGATAATAAAATCCCCTTATTGTTCAATTTAATTGTGACAATTATATGACAAAGAGCTGTCATATAAAGCAGTTTTTCATACTTTATTTGGCACCTTCCTCGCTAAAAACCCGAGAATAGCAGTCAACTTAAACAATTAAAATCATATACTTATAATAAAACCTCAGTCATTTCCCAGGCTACTTTAGCCATTTCCCATAATGTTACAAAGCATGAAATATAAGACCGCCGGACATGCGAATACGGCAAGCTCAGTCAGCTTGAAGCATATTCATTACAACTTGATGAAGGATTTATTACAGAACAATCAACAGGCTAGTTTAAATTTAACTCGACTATTTATTCGGCAAGCCCATCATGGCGCTTAGTAAATAAACTGAATATCAGAAAAAATGAACTGATTTCTGCTAACATATATGCCGATTTTATATTCCATCGGATTGGGGTTATTTATGTCCACGCTTGCCACCCTAAAAGAGCTGCTCGCTCAACGGATTCTGATTATCGACGGTGCGATGGGCACCATGATTCAGCGTCACAAACTCGAAGAAGCTGACTACCGTGGTGAGCGTTTTGCTGACTGGGCATCTGACCTGAAAGGCAATAACGATCTGTTGGTACTGACACAGCCGCACATTATTCAGGGTATTCACGAAGCCTATCTGGATGCGGGTGCGGACATTATTGAAACCAACAGTTTCAACGGCACCCGTGTTTCCATGTCGGACTACCATATGGAAGATCTGGTTCCCGAGATTAACCGTGAAGCGGCACGGATTGCCAAAGAAGCCTGCCAAAAATATTCAACTCCAGACAAGCCACGTTTTGTAGCCGGTGTACTTGGCCCGACTTCACGTACCTGCTCAATCTCGCCGAACGTCAATGACCCGGCTTTCCGTAACATCACCTTTGATGAACTCAAAGAAAACTATATTGAAGCTGCGCATGCGCTGATTGAAGGCGGTGCAGACATTCTGCTGATTGAAACCGTATTTGATACCTTAAACTGTAAAGCGGCTATTTTTGCCGTAAAAGAAGTGTTCAACCAGATTGGTTATGAATTGCCATTGATGATTTCAGGGACCATTACCGATGCTTCAGGCCGTACTTTGACCGGCCAAACCGCAGAAGCGTTCTGGAACTCGGTGCGTCACGGTGATTTGTTATCAATTGGCTTTAACTGTGCCTTGGGTGCAGATGCCATGCGTCCACACGTAAAAACCGTGTCTGACGTTGCTGATGTATTCGTGTCTGCCCATCCTAACGCCGGCTTGCCAAATGCCTTCGGTGGTTATGATGAGACTCCGGAAGAAACGGCTGCCTTCCTGAAAGAATTTGCAGAAAGCGGTTTAATCAACATTACTGGCGGTTGCTGTGGTACCACACCGGATCATATCCGTGCCATTTACAATGCCGTTAAAGACATCAAACCGCGTCAATTGCCTGAAACCAAACCGGCATGCCGCTTAAGCGGTTTAGAACCATTTAATATTACAGCCGATTCGCTGTTCGTGAACGTGGGTGAACGGACCAACGTCACCGGTTCTAAAAAATTCCTGCGTTTGATTCGTGAAGAAAACTTTGCCGAAGCACTAGAAGTCGCACAGCAACAGGTTGAAGCCGGTGCGCAAATCATCGACATCAACATGGATGAAGGCATGCTCGATTCAGAAGGCGCAATGGTGCACTTCCTGAATCTGGTCGCCTCTGAACCGGAAATTTCACGTGTGCCGATCATGATTGACTCATCTAAATGGGAAATCATTGAAGCGGGTTTGAAATGCGTACAAGGCAAACCGGTTGTCAACTCGATTTCCCTGAAAGAAGGCTATGACGAGTTCGTCCATAAAGCACGTCTATGCCGTCAGTATGGCGCTGCCGTGATTGTGATGGCCTTTGACGAAAATGGTCAGGCAGATACCGCTGAGCGTAAGAAAGAAATCTGTAAGCGTTCATACGATGTTTTGGTGAATGAAGTCGGCTTCCCGGCTGAAGATATTATTTTTGACCCGAACGTGTTCGCGGTAGCCACCGGTATTGAAGAACACAACAACTATGCGGTGGATTTCATTGAAGCGACCGGCTGGATCAAGCAGAACCTGCCGCATGCCATGATTTCCGGCGGTGTGTCTAACGTATCGTTCTCATTCCGCGGCAACGAACCTGTACGTGAAGCCATTCACTCGGTATTCCTTTACCATGCCATCAAGCAAGGCATGACCATGGGTATTGTGAATGCTGGCCAAATGGCGATTTATGATGACATCCCAGCAGAACTGAAAGCTGCGGTTGAAGATGTGATCCTGAACCAGAACCAGGGTGAAAGCGGTCAGGAAGCGACTGAAAAGCTGCTTGAAGTGGCTGAACAATATCGCGGTCAGGCAGGCGCTCAAAAAGCCGTTGAAAACCTTGAATGGCGTAACGAGTCAGTTGAAAAACGCCTTGAATATGCATTAGTGAAAGGCATCACCACATATATTGATGAAGATACTGAAGAAGCACGCTTAAAAGCCAAACGTCCGCTGGACGTGATTGAAGGTCCTTTAATGGACGGCATGAACGTGGTCGGTGACCTGTTCGGTTCAGGCAAAATGTTCCTGCCGCAAGTGGTGAAATCTGCACGTGTGATGAAACAGGCCGTGGCCTGGCTGAACCCGTATATCGAAGCAGAAAAATCGGGCGGTGAGTCTAAAGGTAAAGTGTTGATGGCGACCGTAAAAGGCGACGTACACGATATCGGCAAGAACATTGTTGGCGTGGTATTGGGCTGTAACGGCTATGACATTATCGACCTGGGTGTGATGGTGCCTGCGGAAAAAATTCTACAAACGGCAATTGACGAGAAAGTTGATATCATCGGTTTGTCAGGTCTGATTACCCCATCTTTGGATGAAATGGTATTTGTTGCCAAGGAAATGCAGCGTAAAGGCTTTAAGGTGCCGCTGATGATTGGCGGTGCAACCACGTCTAAAGCGCATACTGCGGTAAAAATTGATCCGCAATATTCAAATGATGCTGTCATCTACGTGGCCGATGCATCTCGTGCGGTCGGTGTAGCAACCACCCTGCTGTCTAAAGAGATGAAACCTGCCTTTGTGGCAGAAACCCGTGCTGAATATGAAAAAGTGCGTGAACGTATTGCCAACAAACAGCCGAAAGCTGCCAAACTGTCTTATGCAGAATCGGTTGAAAATGGCTTGAAAATTGACTTTGCAGCCAACAAGCCTGTGAAGCCAAACTTCATTGGTACGCAAACGCTGACCAATTATCCCTTGGAAACTTTGGTTGAGTATTTTGACTGGACACCATTCTTTATTTCATGGAGTCTGGCAGGCAAATTCCCAGCCATTCTGAAAGATGAAATCGTGGGTGAAGCAGCGACTGATTTGTATAACCAGGCGCAGGCAATGCTGAAAGACATCATCGAAAATAAACGTTTCGATGCACGCGCGGTATTTGGCATTTACCCTGCCAACCGTTCAGGTGCCGATACAGTTCAAGTATTTGATGAAACTGGCACGACAGTTACGCATACTTTTGAGCATATCCGTCAGCAGTCGGATAAAGTAACAGGCAAGCCAAACTTGTCATTGGCTGATTTTGTAGCCCCTAAAGGCGTGACTGAAGATTACTTAGGCGGTTTCACCGTTTCGATCTTTGGTGCAGAAGAACTGGCAAATGAGTACAAAGCCAAAGGTGATGACTACTCAGCAATTCTGGTTCAGTCGTTGGGTGACCGTTTTGCCGAAGCTTTTGCAGAGCACTTGCATGAACGTATCCGTAAAGAGTTCTGGGGCAACCAGGCATCTGAACAGTTGTCGAATGAAGAGTTGATTAAAGAGAAATATGTCGGTATCCGTCCTGCGCCAGGCTACCCGGCATGTCCTGAGCACTCTGAAAAAGCGCCATTGTTTGACTGGTTAGGTTCGACTGACAAGATTGGTACGCAATTGACTTCTAGTTTTGCAATGTGGCCACCTTCATCGGTCAGCGGTTTCTACTATGCCAACCCTGAGTCGCAGTATTTTAACGTGGGTAAAATCGCAGGCGACCAGCTTGAGGATTATGCGAAACGTAAAGGCTGGACACTGGATGAAGCGAAACGCTGGTTAGCGCCTAATCTGGATGATTCAGTTCAGTAATTAGTTTGAAGTCAATAAAAATCCCCTCTAGTGAGGGGATTTTTTTGTTTTAGTATTTTGGAATCCCCCTAAATCCCCCTTTGCAAAGGGGGACTTTCGCGTATCAATTGAATTACGTGACAGCTCCTCCCTTTTTTAAAGGGAGGTTGGGAGGGATTAAATTGCTATAAATAAAGTAAATATTTAAAATACTTAAACCCATGAAAATTTAAGATTGAGCAATGGCAATAATAAAAAATTTTGATCTAGCAAGCCTGGAAACTATATGCAAAATCTTAGGCGAAACTAACATAGGGCTTTCAGGTACTGAAATAACTAAATATTTATCTGAATGTGGGATTACTGATCCTCAAATAAATTCTACGAAGTGGAAACGGCTATATGACGCTTTGAGCTTTAAACAGAATGAGGACCGTTGTGCTAATAATGTTTGTGCTTTCATTCTGCATGTTATGCGCCCTTCTAGACACGTTCAAAAACAAGAATGGTTTGAAAATATAAGATCTCAGCTAAATTATGTGTTGTCATTTGAAGGATTAGAAATAACGGAAAGCGGCGAACTCAAACCAGCTAATAAAGTAAAAAATTTTTCTGAAGCTGAAGAACGTGCACAAAACTTAAGAAGATCTTTACTAGATCGAAAAATTCACCCAGATGTCTTATTCTTTTGTAAGGCTGAATTATTAGTAGATAATTACTTTCATACTGTTTTTGAAGCAACAAAGAGTATTGCAGAAAAAATTAGAATTAAAACTAATTTAACAACAGATGGTGCTGAATTAGTTGATCAAGCTTTTTCTTATAAAGATAAGATTCCTTACTTAGCCTTAAGTAGTTTGAGTACAGAAAGTCAAAGAAGCGAACAGAAAGGATTTATGAACTTACTAAAAGGTGTATTTGGAACTTTCAGGAACACTACCGCTCATGCACCCAAAATTACATGGAATATTGAAGAACAAGATGCTTTAGATATTTTATCAACAGTATCTTTAATTCATCGAAAACTAGATAAAGCTGTTGAAGCAAGAAAAATATATGAAGGAAGTTTTTAATCCCACCTAACCTCCCTTTAAAAAAGGGAGGAACAACATTAATCCAAATCCATCATAAGATTCACGGCAAGTCCCCCTTTCTAAAAGGTGAGAAACTACGTTTCGCAAGAGGGGGATTTGTTCTGAATAACTTGAAAAATTTGCTCAACCACAACATCAAACTGCCCCATTACCTGCCCATTATCAAACCTCAGCACTCTTAATTCTAGCTGAGCCAAAGCTTCATCTCGAACTTGATCTGCTTCTAATCCTTCTTCTGTATAGTGCTGACTGCCATCACACTCAATCACTAAATTGGCTGCTGGGCAGTAAAAATCTACGATGTAATTTAAGATTGGTTTCTGCCTATAAAACTGCAAACCTAAAATTTGTTTGTCACGCAGTTTTGACCAAAGTAATTTCTCAGCTTCGGTCATATTGTTGCGTAAGTCACGCGAGGCTTGTTTTAAGTTCTTATTGTAGGCTTTCATTTTTATTCTCTCTTTATAATCCCCCTAAATCCCCCTTTTTCAAAGGGGGACTTTCGGCTATCAATTGGATTACGTGACAACTCCTCCCTGAACAAGTTTTAAAGCACTGCTTTAAAACGAAGTGTAAGAAAGGGAGGTCGGGCGGGATTTAATCTAGTAAAATTGTTCCCAATAATCGCCCTTTTCTACCCCATCAATCCCAAATCAATAACTATAGGTGTTCCAATGAAGAAACCCATGAACGGTGCGGAAAACATCGTGATTGAAATGTGCATCAGACTATTATCCAGACACCATTAAAGAATAAAAACCTTAAACAGCGGGCTTTAAGTTGAGCTCCAGATAATGCCGTACCTGATTGCGTCCCTGCTGTTTGGCCAAATACAAAGCCCGGTCTGCCATACGAATGGTCTGTTCTTTTTTGGTATTTACTTCAGAAAGAGCGACCCCAAAACTTGCACTGGTTTTTAGAATTTCCCCGGTTTCCAGTTCGAATTCTTCCTGTTCAATAATTTTTCGGCAGCGTTCTGCAATCTCGATGGCTTGCTGCAAGTTTTGATCCTTTAAAATCAAGATAAACTCTTCACCACCAAAACGCCCCACCACATCCTGTATTCTTGTTGTGGTACATAATATTGTCGCCACACGCTGCAAAACCGCATCTCCGGTTTCATGACCATAATCATCATTAATTTTTTTAAAATAGTCCAAATCCAGCAACACCACGGCATAAGTCACTTTTTTCTTATTTTCCAAAGTACTCAGCTGTTCACCAATATAACGACGATTAAAGACATTGGTCAGCGCATCGGTCTGGCTCATTTTTTTAATTTTCATTTCACGCCGGCGCCACTGCGACAGCAAAATTTCAAAAAACAAAATCGAAGTGAGCAAGATAGGAAGATAGACCTCAGCCATACTTTTGATCCAGAACGGATTAAGGTAAAACTCGCTATGCGTCAGGTTATCACTGAACACAGGCGCATAACGGATAAATCCATTAAAAGTTAAATAGCTGATAATCACGGTAAAAATAGAAGCAAACATGGCAATGCCATAGATTATTTTACGTGAATAAAATACCAGGCCAATCAGCACAATATTGACGAAACCGGCAATGGTTGCAGGGCTATACATTCCCACGGTATAGCCTGCATAAATCATCACCGTCCCAAAAAAAATCGGTGAAAAATAAGCAATAAATTGACGGAATTTTGCATTGTGTTTATATCTGTGGCTGAGCACAATCATGCCGATAAAAATGATTAAGGTGACAACGACCGTAGTAAATCGGACGAAAAAAAAGTCGTGATTAATCCAGACCCGATTGTCTTCTGAATAGTAACTCAACAGATACCATTTAATCGCGCTGACCTGGCAAAATGCTCCAAAAAAGCAGAGCAATATGCCCTTGTCAAAATTGGACCAGTTAATAATTAAATTATCGGATTCAAATAGATGAAATTTGAATCTGCCCCAATAATGAAAAATCAGCCTGGATATTTTTCTAAAAAATTTCATGTTTTTTATGAATATCTTTATAATTTATAAGTTTTTTTATTACTTTAATATTATATCCATAGTATAAAAATTAAACAATGCGTTCTTATATCCTCTCGACAAACAGTATCCCATCAAGGTGGTCCACTTCATGCTGTACAATTCGGGCAGGAAAACCGCTCAAGCTCATTTCTACCGCTACACCCTCCAAAGTAAAATAACGCAGCTGAATGGTTTGGGCGCGAGCGATTTGTCCCCGTTCATCCGGCACACTTAAACAGCCCTCTTCCCCCAAAACCGTCAGTTCAGATTTTTCTAGAATTTCAGGATTGACCATCACCAGTGCATCCATTTCAGGTGCATCGGGATAACGCGGGTTTGGACAGGAGGCCACGATAATCACCCGCTTTGACACATAAACCTGAGGTGCCGCAATTCCCACCCCGTTACGTTCCAGCATGGTGGCATGCATGGCGGCTGCTAGTTCCTTTAACCATGGGCTATTCAGCTCAGCTTGTGCAACTTCTGACGCTGTTACGGTCAAAATGCGTTCACCACGCTGTGCTACAGGTAAAATGCTGCTCATCTATTCATTCCTCACTGGGCAATCACACTCAGCTTAATTTTTTTTATTAAACCATGTGTATAAATTTTAACGCTAAGCAAGCATACTCTATATTTAGTTTTTAAGACTTGCATTGCACATTTTAGAATATGCTGCATGAGGCTTGTTCACTATATCTTTTAAGACCATTTTAATTTGACTTGCATATCATTCACTAAATTTCTTGACCAATAAAAAATATGACAACTGCCCAACTTCTGCTCGGTGTGCTTTTTAGTTCTATAGGCTTAGGCTATTTTTTATATGGAAAAAAGCAAAAAGCCCTTGTGCCTTGGATTTGTGGCTTGGTTCTGATGATTTTCCCTTATTTTATAGAAAGTACCGGCCTATTGACCACTATCGGTATCTTGCTCTCTATTGCACCTTACTTTATCCGGCTTTAATTGAGGGACAGATCAGGTTTATGTATAAAATGAAAATGCCTTGGGTTTTGAACGTCCCGATGCGTTTAATCAATAAAGCCAGCTATTCTCATGCAAAGGCTTGATTCATATGATTACAAGTTGACTGGCAGACTGTATGAGAACAGGCAATATAATTTTATAGCGTTATTTGGCTATAGATGAGTACAAAAAAGCCCTTCGTTTGAAGGGCTTTTTATGGATTAAGCTGCTAAATTTTTCTTTAATTCATCTTCAACAATCTGGATTTCCAGCTGACTGAATTTACGAATTTCAGTTTCAGCATGTTTTTCCAGCATACCTGAAATTAAAGGAATTTTTATCTTGACCTGCCAATTCAGACTGATGTGAATTTGCTGTTCATCCCCCGTGACCAAACGTTCACAGTTTGCTTCTAAAGGCACATTTGCCCCTAATTTTATGCTTGAAGTTAAAGCGGCCAAATCTGTGATATCGGTACGCTTGACTCGAAATGCATCTTTAAAGAATTTTTTTGCTATATCCGGAATATTGATATCCAGATTATAAGCACGGCGTAAAGTGTAAATATCTCCACTCATTTTAGATTCAATAATTTCCAGTTTTTCACCCGGTATACGTCTGCATACTGCCTCATGCAAGGCCGTATTTGCTACAAGTCGCTTGAACTGATCAAGTGAAACACCCTGAATTGTAGAATTCACAGTAAAATGATGTGCCATCTTTTATAATCCCTTATTTTTCTAGTGGTTATTTTGAATAATTTTAAACCATTCAATCATCACTGATCTAGCCTATTTTGTATAGCTGTTTATTTAATTTAATTTTTAATAGGCTGTCATTGACCATCTATACCACACTATTCCGCATAGATGCCAGAGTGAACCGTCGTTTTCTCGCCACAGGAAATACGGAGAAAATGCCTCCGATATTCAATGATGACATCAAACTGTTCGGCCCCATCATCCAGCCCTGTCGCGGTCCAGCTCGTGCCTTGCGGAAAATCCTGCAACCAGTCCGCCTTATAAAAGTCAGAAACAGAATCAAAATTGATATATTTTTCCGGTTCGGCTTGAATTCGGCCCGCCAGTTCATCAAACCTGTGCAGCTGGTATTCAGCAAAGTCGATCAGCATCCCTCTCTCCTTGGTGCTTAAACCCCTTTAAACTGAGTCAAGACCTGTTTCTTTTTCACCTGTTCCCACTGCCACCAGCCAAACGCAGCGAGTCCCACAAAAGCGGCATACAAACCGGCAGTTAAGAACAGGTCTTTATAAATGAACATGCCGACATAAACAATATCGACAAAAATCCACAGCACCCAGGTCGCAATATGTTTACGACTGGTCCAATAGGTGGCCAACAGACTGAATGCAGCCAATTGTGAATCCAGCATGGGCACAGCAGCATCGGTAAAATGCTTCAGCGTTAAACCGAAAATTAAACCGCCAGTTGCGGCCAGCAGCATCTGGAAGATCACTGTTTTTGTGGCGATCGGCTCAATCCGAATTTCATGATCTTGCTGCTTGCCTTGCAGCCAGTGATAGAAACCGTAAAAGTTCACCACGATGAAAAAGAACTGCAATACGGTTTCGCCATAAAGCTTAAATTTATAAAAAAGATAGGCATACAAGACAAAAGCAACAAAGTTAAACCACCAGCACCACATATTGCGTTTAATGGTGAGTGTCACCCCAATCAGGCTAATAATAACTGCAATAATTTCTAAAGGTGACATGGCAATCATCAACCAGCTAAAAGGTGTTGCTATTATGAAAAAAATGGCCTTGAACGCAAGATAAATTATCCCTATTTTTCTAAAGGCTTGCCCATCCCCACGGTACTTTTAGCTTCGCATTGTGCAATTGCAACAGAATTTAAAAATTAGGCTGCACAGGTTTGACTGTTGTCTCACAAACACTTAAAACTTAGAAAACAGTCTATCTGGAAAAATAAGCATGTCACAACAACAAGGAAAAGTCAGCCGGGAAATCCGCGGGTCTCTGTTCCTGGTTGGCCTAGACCGGGCTGCCAAAAGAAATGCCTTTGATAGCCATATGATTCATGAGCTGTCACTGGCCTTGACTGAATATGAAGATAACCCGGAGTTACGTTGTGCGGTCATTTTTGCCCACGGTGACCATTTTACTGCCGGGCTGGATTTGGTTGAATTACAACCCAAACTGCAAACAGGCATATTTGATTTTGATCATGCGCAAATTAACCCCTGGGGCACCAGTTCAAGAGCACGAAAAAAACCGGTGATTGTTGCCGTACAAGGGATTTGTTATACCGCAGGCATAGAGCTGATGCTGAATGCCGATATGACTATTGCGCAGGACAATTGCCAGTTCGCGCAAATGGAAGTGCAGCGTGGCATTTTACCCTTTGGCGGTGCAACTGTTCGTTTTATACAGGCCGCAGGCTGGTCCAAAGCCATGCGCTATTTACTGACCGGCGATAGTTTTGATGCAGCAACAGCACTGGATTTAAACCTGATTACTGAAATTACCCCTGAACCGCCACTGCAACGTGCGATTGAACTGGCGGAACATATTGCCCGGGCTGCTCCGCTGGCAGTTCAGGCAACCCTGGCTTCTGCCAAAGAAGCTGCTGAACAGGGAGCAGAAAATGCGTTTGCCCATTTACCTCAGCATCTGGCTGCATTGCTTAAAACCCAGGATGTACAAGAAGGTGTCATGGCGATGCTGCAACGTCGCGCGCCTGAATTTAAAGGTCGATAATTCAAGTCGATAATTCAACCGCCAACAGTCTAAATGCAATAACAACACGAGTTTGCCATGCTACTGCTACACCACAAGCAGAAGTTATGAAGTTATAAAGCAGCGATTTTAGTCTCAGTTCAGCTGCCTTTTCAGCGATATCAGCAGCAGTATAAAAAGCATATAACGTACTTGAGTTTTCACTCGGGCATACTCAATTCAAGGACAGCCGCTTCAATCAGGCACGACTATGCTGTTCCTTGAATTCACATTTATGCTCACAACCGAAACGGTCAATATGGGTATAAAACACCCCATAACGTCCAACATAATATTCTAAGGACTGGTCATAAAAGGTCCAGTAAATCGACCATTCACCCAAGTCCAGCTTATGAATCCGGGTTTGGGCTTTGGCAGGCAATTTTCTTAAGATACCTTCTTGCAGCACAATGGCCTGACTTAAATTACGTTCGGTCAGATGACGTTCAAAAAACATCTGGCAGACATCATCAAACAGCTGTTGTTCATATTCTTCTACTTCATCGACCCTGGCTTCGGTTTTGGACAGGGGCTGTGCGGAGGTCGCTTCAAATTTGATTAAATCGGCGAGTTGCTTAATTCTGAATTGCTGAGCTTGTTGATTAATCTGAATTTTAAAAAATATTTTCCAAAGGACAATCAGTCCAATGAAAAGACATAACCCCAAGAGTATTTTCAGCATAGCGTCACTCTCATGAATAAATAATTATTATTTTTATATTATATAAACAATTTGAATAAAAATTATACGATTTTTAAAATTTTATGGTATAAAAAAGAATGCCAAGGAATTTTGCTCATGTTCCCTCTCTCATCTGCTCCACATACGCTTGTCACTTGCCTCGCTTTGGACCTTCAGGTCAACAAGGCCAGTTCACGACGTGCAGTATTTTTACATGAGGTGCCTTGGAATCTGTACCCTGATGATGATTTAGAATAAATCACTAATCCCCAAATACCCCAAGGTCGCCTCAACAGCGGCCTTTTTTATTGCCTAAAAACAAGGAAAAAGCCAATGAATCATCCGATCAATAAAAATGGATTCCCCTCGCCACTGTCCGAACCGGTTGTAGCCCCTTTTAGCCGAACCTCACGCTTCGCTACAGCCGGTCAATTTGCTACTGTTGTGCTGATCTGGTCACTGACACCGCTTGCAGCCGTCTGGACAGTACATGAAATTCATTGGGCGTGGGGTTTATTTATCCGGTTTAGTCTGGCCATTCCTATTGCCCTGGCCTGTCAGGCCTACTTCAAGGTCAAAGTCCCCTTGCACCCGCAAGCCTTGCTAAGTTATGCCGCGGGTGCACTCGGCCTGTTTGCCTCCATGGCCTTCTGCTATATGGGCGCGTCCAGGGTGCCTTCCACGGTAATTTCAATCATCTATGGCAGCGCTCCCTTCGTTTCTGGTTTAGTGGCGATTTATATTTTTCGCAGTGAAAAGTTGAGTGCCTATCAATGGCTGGGCTTGCTATTCGGCATGCTGGGCCTATATTTCGCACTGGGCTTAAACGCGCCAAACCTGTTATTGGATAGATTTGGCATAGGTTTGGAAATTGTAGCCATGCTTTTGTATGTACTTTCTGCATTTGCTGTGCGCGCGGTTGCTGCACCTATTCATCCGATCAGTCAGATGACTGGTGCCACCATCATGTCATGGCTGGGTTATTGTAGCTTGCTGCCCTTTTTCTGGTCAGAAATGCCTGACCAGCTGCCTTCATTACAAGCCCATATAGCCCTGATTTATAGTGCGGTTTTTTCATCTGTGCTGGCGATGGTTTTTTATTATCAGCTGCTGAATAAGGTCAATCCCACTACCCTGATGCTGATTACCATCATGACTCCAGTATTGGCCTCGCTGTGGGGCACATGGCTCAATAACGAAATGCTCAGTTCGCATTTTATCTGGGGGCTGCTGTTACTGTGTACGGGTTTAGCCTGCTATGCTTTGCGCGTACCGGACAAATAGCCGATAAAAATAAAAACAGAAAATCCCGGGCCAGATGCCGACCCGGGATTTGCTTGATTCTGGATACAGATAAAAAATCTTTTATTCGATATGAATGATTTTGCCGTGCTCGTCATGATGCACCACACTGACCTTTTGCTGACGCCCCTGTTCAATTACTTCAACAGCCAAACCAAAATGCTGTCCATAATCGGAAATGTTTTTGGCAGAACTTGTCTGCACTGTTTTTGAAGGTACAAAATTCGACCATAACCACAAGGCCACAGCACAGGCCAATAACGCACTCACCCCATGTTCAATACCCAAGCCAAAAGCCGAAAAAAGCTGATGAAACAGGTGTTGCTTTTGCAGGCTGACAATTCCCAGCACAATCAATAACGGTCGCCATAGCAACAGCCACACCGCCCACATCATGGCGGTAGAGGTATGCGATGCATAACGCTTATGCCACGGCAAGCAATGACGTAAATCAATAATTAAAGGATTATTTTTCATGGATCACTTGCTCATTATTGGAGGTTGAATGACGCATACCCCGGTCTGGGCTGATCCAGCGTGCGCGCTGGCCGTTGCCGCGCAACAAAACTTTAGGGAAGGCCACAATACTGGCCGTCAGGGTGATCAGCCAGAACACAAAGGGATACCAGATCATCCAGAAGTAATTTTTGCCCAGCGAGGGTTCATAACGGCTGTCCATCCATTTGCTGATTGCAAACTGCAGCAGGCAGGTCACACCCAACAGCATGCCGGTGCCATAAGGTAAAAATGGTGAACTGATACCCGATATGCCCAGTGGAACCACAAAATGGATTAACCAGAGCATGGCCATAAACAGCATCAAATAAGACCACACCAAGGTCAGAACCAGTTCACACAGCAGCGGCCATAAAAAATTCAGTTTCGGTTGAAACAGCACATCTATATTTTTAAGCAGCACCTGTGCCCCGCCCATGGCCCAGCGCAAGCGCTGTTTCCACAGGCCCTTAAAGGTTTCCGGCATTAAAATCCAGACCAGGGCATTCGGTTCAAAGTGAATATTCCAGCCCGCACGTTGCAGCTTCCAGGTAATGTCGATATCTTCAGTCAGCATGTCAGGTGACCAGTAGCCGACTTCATGCACGGCACTTTTACGAAAGGCAGTAATCACGCCAGAAACGGTAAACAGCCGACCAAAGCTGCGTTGTGCCCGTTTAATCATGCCGACAATGGAAGAAAATTCTCCCACCTGAATACGTCCAATCAACGTCGAACGGGTACGAATCCGTGGATTACCGGTGACCGCGGCTACGGTCTTATCTTGCAGAAAATGCCGTAGCATCCAGGTGGCGGCGTGCCGATCAAGCAAGGCATCACCATCAATGCCGAGCAAATATTCTGCATCGGTGAGCAGGCTTCCCGCCTGTAGTGCCATGGCCTTGCCCTGATTATGCGCCAGATGCACCACACGCAATTTTTCGTGCTGATCTGCCAGACGGTTTAACACGGCCGCGGTGTTATCGGAACTGCCATCATTGATTGCAATCACTTCAAAGTTTGGATAATCCAGTGCCAGCGCATGACTGAGTGTTTCTTCCGCATTATCCCCTTCGTTAAAACAAGGCACCAGCACTGCCACCTTGGGATATTCAGGTAAAGCTTCAGGCTGTTGATACGGCGGATCCTGTCGCTCTTTCCAATAGAAAATCAGTGCACCGATCATCCATAAATACGACATGAATAATGGATAATAAAAAACAAAGTGCAATGCAGAATGCCAAAAATGCTGCAGCGTTGACATATGGAATTCCTTTAAGGAATAAGTTTGCTGGATTTCATTTCAAAGGCTTTGCGTAACACGCCTGTATCTGGATAGTCCTGAATCGGATCATCTGGATAATACGCTTCATGCATCACCCCCTGGGTATATAAAGACTCAATGGTTCTGGCCATTTCATCGGAAGGGACGCGTTGATTGGTTCGCCAGTTCACCGACTGCAATTCAAACACGGTTTTCTTCATGCCATTCGGATATTGCTTCACGCGATTGACAATGTCCCGGTAAAAAGCATCCTGATCTGTGGCTTGCTCCATATACGGCATCGCCATGATCGCAGTGAAGTCATAACGGTTAATCGACTGTTCCAGGGACTGTGAATACCAGTTTTCTGCATAGGGTTTCAGGGCAACCTGTGCATACAAGTTGCGTGCAGTCAGCAAGAAGGGATGATACTGACGGACTTCCTGTGCCAGTTGCATGGCAAAGTCATCGATGTATCTGGTTTTAAAAGCCGTCCACTTTTCCAGGTCGGCATCATTATTGCGAATTTTCGCCAGATCTGTAGGCAGACCGATAGAAGCATAAGCTTTTAAAGCCTCAGGGCTGGCATCTTCATAGTCAGACAAGGTGGTGTCGTCATGGAATAAAATGCCGTTAAATGGCACTGACTTAGCCAGGTCCTGATAAATACCGGCAATGGTTTTACGCGCATCGGCAGAAAAAGGACTGAGACGGTGATAGCCCATATTCAGATGTTCTGAATCATTGGCTTGCTGGGTCAGCACCACATCTTTGGATACTGGATTATTTTTAGGGAGTTCCCAGGCCAGTAACGGCATCCAGGCATACACCCGCCCCACTTGAGTCCGGGTTTGAATTTGCCAGGCAGCACGGTTAAACAGGTCGGCACGCATCGGCAAATAACGGTTCGGGAAATACACCATATCTGCCGAACCATTGGCATCCGGGTCGGAAAAGGCCTGTAAATACACGGTATTGACTTTCATCGCCACAATCCGGTCAAGCAAGTGATCCAGATTGCGTTCCTGCTGAATCGGATCCTTGTCGTATATATAATCCAGATCGATATGCATGATTTTTTGCGGACGGTTATTGTCGCCTAAATGTTGCTGGCGATTTTGAATTTCCTGAGCCAAATCTGCCGTGGTCATATTGCCTTCAATCAGAATACGGTTAAGCTGCCCCAATGAATCTTTAGCCGAATCTGCACCATCGTCCAGACTAATGGCTACCGGCATGCCTAACTGTTTGGCAATGTTCACAGTTTGCATGCTGTAATGACCATAAGGCCACACCATCACGCGTGGTGCTTTTAAGCCATGTGCGCTCAATAACTGGTTATTCTGCTTTAAATCATCCCTGATCCGTTGCTGATAATGACGATCCGTTTCATAGCTTGCAGTTTTTGGATCATACAGGCGGGTGACTGCCGCCGGTTCCATATTGCCCTGCGGATTGCCCAAGATGCCGCGATGCAGGTTATAGCTATGACTGGCAATTTCGACCAGACCGCTGTCCTGCATTTCTTTCAGCTCGGCCCAGGACAACATTTGACTGCGCTGAATTTTCTCGCCTGAAAAGTCAACGCTTTGCCCTGCTTTAGGCTCTAGCCATGAACCCACGACCGCCAGCACCACTGGAATTTTATTGGCCTTGGTCACCGGATAGGCATTTTTATAAAACGACGCATAACCATCATCCACGGTTAATAAAACCGGTTTGCTCGGCAAGCGGTATTTGCCTTCGTGCGCTTTAATCAGCTGATCGACATTAATAAAATGAAAGCCATTATTTTTAAGCCAGCTGATATGTTGCTGAAACTGCTGGGTCGTTACCGAATAGTCAGGAATCAGTGCCGATTGTCTATCGGTAATTTCATGGTAGCCAATCACCGTGAGGGTGGGATTGTTCGCAGGCAGTGTTTTACTCCAGGCTAAATGAGGCATCTGACATAAAACGGCGGAAAGAGAAGCAGAAAGCAAGGTGGACAGCAAGCGAGTCTTCATTGAATGGTGCTCAAAAAACATTTTATGCTCTGAACACGTCGCATCATTGATCAATAGAAAACGACCCTTTTCATGATTTACGACATTCAGAACTCTGAATCTGTCTTTTTATCCAATCAAGCTGAAATGAAGCTTAAAAAATATTAGTTTTTTGAAAATTAAGCATTTAAAAATATAAAATCGGGCAACAAGATAGTCATGCTTTAAGTGACATGCCTGCTTTCTATGTTGTTCAAAAGAGCTAAAAAAAGGCTAAATATCCACAAAAATTAAGTTAAGTCGTAGAGGGCTGACATTGATCGCGTCCGGCACCCTTGGCCGCATAAAGCTGGACATCGGCAGCTTTCATCAGTTCATGAATGTCGGCATAGGGATGATTTCGATCCATCCAGGCAACCCCCATACTTAAAGTCACATACTGCTTCTGATCCGGCCGGTTCAAATGTTCAAACCGACATTGTCTAACGGCATTCAAAACCTGCTGCAACACGTTTAAAACCACTTCACTTGGCACATTATGCAGTACAATGGCAAACTCTTCCCCACCATAACGAGCCACATAAGCGGAAGGTGGCAAGGCATGCTGAATGACTTTGACCAAATTCTGCAAAATAACGTCACCCTTCAAGTGTCCATAGTAATCATTATAATTTTTAAAATAATCCACATCTAACATGGCAAATGCCAAGCTGGCATTGGCTTGATTCTTGGTCAGGCTAAATAAACGCTGTATCTCGGCATTTAAAGCACGGCGGTTAAATGCGCCGGTTAATGCATCAATTTGAATTTGCCGCTCTAACTGTTTATTTAACTCATGCAATTGCAATGTCCGTTCTTGTACTTTCTCATCGAGAGAATTATTCAGTTCAATTAAATTATTATTCAGTTGCTCGATATAATGATTATGCCTCGCATAATTTTTTGCCTGCTGGAACATAATCAGCAAGGCGTAAAAACTGGTTGAAATAAAGGACAGGTTAAATGAATCAATTAAATTGAGACTCAGCAAAAAGTCATGTAAGAAAGTTGTACATAATAAAATGATGGCCCAGACATTGATGCGGGAATAGGGCTTTTTAAATTTCAGGGTTAAATAAAAACCATAGATAAAATTTAAGATCACCACCGGGCTAAACAGAAAACTATAAAATCCTAAACGCTCAAAGACTTCAGGTTGAGTAAATACGGTAACCACAGTATTTACTATAAATATCAACATCGAAATATAATAAACTACCGGGTGTAAATAACGCCGATTCAGCAAATACATATAAGTTAGAAAAAATGCAATTGCAGAATAGGTAAACAGATATTCTAGACGTGTCCCCCATATCCAGCTCAGATCTGTAAATACGGTATAGGCATAAGGCGCGGAAAATAAATTATGCAGAGCCAAAAACAGGATAAAAATACCAAATATAAATACACGGATACTGCTACGCCCGATTTTTTCTTGAAAAATTGAAAACATTAAGGTGAATATGCCTAAGCCCAATACTGCACCACAGATCAGGCTGATACTCATCATGAGTTGCTGGAACTGGCGGCTCACTGTTTTTGCAACACCAATTCGCATTGGATTTTCCAGGCCGCCATGCACATGATCAAAATTTGAGGCCTGAATGGTGAGCGCGAAATATTCTTTTTTCGCGACAAAGAAGGCAATTCGGGGGACTTTTTCAGTTCGATGGCTTTGTTTATTTTTTCCCACCTCTCCCATACGCAGCATGAAGTCGCCATCCAGATACATGGCATAAGCACCATATTGATTAGGAATAAAAATGGCGATCCTGCGTCCAATATATTGCTTCGGAATTTTAAAATAACCAATGAATGTGCCGTAAGTCTGATTGCTTCCCGTGAGTTCTTTAAAAGAAATAGGCAAAGTTGCAATGTCAGATTTTAAAACTGCACTGGGTTTAACGATAAGCTGCTCAGGATAATACTGCCATGACCCTTTTAAGGGGATGGTACTGGTTTCAGTAAACTGAACTTCATTAATTAATTTTTGTTGTAAATCATTATGTTCAAAGGCAGCAGTAGAGTGTGCCCATGCAGGTTTTTGCCATGCGAGTACGCATAAGCATGTTAAAAGCAAAAATTTAAAAAAATATATAAAATTATGGCTCTTATCCAAAAAGCGAATCATCCTTAAATACGCTTGGCTATTTATTAATGTAGCGATAAAAAAATAAAACTCAAACTATTTTTCATCTATCTGCAAGATTCATCCTTGTCTCTTGCAGAATATTTTTTAACCGACAATCAAGGCGCACTTAGTCACGTGTTTTTACGTCAAATAGCTCAATTTCAAAAATAAGGTTTGAGTTGGCCGGAATGATCTTGCCCATTTTGCGTTCACCATACGCCAGATGTGCAGGCACCAGTAATTTACGTTTACCGCCGACTTTCATGCCCATGATGCCCTGATCCCAGCCTTTAATCACGCGACCAGTACCAATCACGGTTTCAAAGTAGTTGCCACGGTCAATCGAAGAATCAAACTTGGTGCCATCTTCAAGCCAACCTGTGTAATGGGTGGTAATCAGCGCACCTTTCACCGCCTCTTTTCCTTCGCCTACTTTTAAATCAATAATTTCCAATTCATTTATCATGATCATCTACCTAAACTGAACAGCAATTTTTCAATGCCTAGTATAACCGGATTTAGCTGCATGCTTTAGAATTTAAGGGTCTCTGTCTTGATCTGTATTTAAAAGCTGAGCTCCTGGATATTTGAATCATTCAGTAAATAAGCAGTCAATTTTTTATGATTTTCAGCCGAGCCAATTAAAATCCAGCGTCCACTCATACGGTGTTCGGTTTTATGTTGCACACTACGTACCACCTTCATGTTATAGGTCTTAAATAGTGCTTCATATTGATCTAAATCTTGAGCTGGTAAGGACATATAATCCGGTAGGTGCGAGCCTGGCTCAGGGCTTCTATCTTCTCCTGGACATAGATCAAAAAAATCAGCACGATTAAAACAATGAAAGTCGCAAACAGGCTTAACATCTCATAGCCTGCGCCTGCTGCCATGCCCAAGGCAGCCGTCATCCAGATGGTCGTTGCGGTGGTGATTCCGGAAATACGGTTTTCATCTTTAAAAATCACTCCCGCCCCGACAAAGCCCAGCCCGGTCAGAATATTGGCTGCAATCCGGTCATGGCTATCCACCCCAATCTTTAAAGACATAATGGTAAACAGGCAGGAACTCAGACTGACCATAATCATGGTTCGAAGGCCGGCCGATTTGCTGCGATACTCTCGCTCTGCGCCAATAATTGCTCCAATGCCCAGGGCAATCAGCAAACGATACAGATCCGGATGCATATATTTTCCCTTTATTCATTTTTATTGTTTTCAGGTATACGCAATTTTTTAGTGAGGATACAAGCCTAGACTTGCATCCTTAGTTTTCCTTATTGTAACTGTTCCCATTCCACGACAACCTGGGCATGATCGCCAATCAAGGTCCATTCGCCATCCATGACATTTAACTGTAACTGCATGGTGCGCTCGCATAATTGTGGCAATGCCTCTGTGGTTGCGGTAGAAAGTTTCCACACTTCTACATTGCTTAAGGTTTTTAATTTGCTGTTGCGCTTGTACCATTCATCCACAGCTGAACCATAACTGACCACCGCCACCTGCTTGCAACGCGCACTGGCCTTTTTCACCTTGTCTTCATCCGGACTGCCCACTTCAATCCACTTGATTAGCTGACCGGTCAGGTCTTTTTGCCACAATGCCGGTTCATCGGTTTCAAACAGATCTTTGGTAAATTCCAGGCTTTCGTCGGCAAAACGGGCATAAGCCAAAATACGTACCATCAAACGTTCAATGGTTTCAGATGGATGTAAAGCCATGGTGAGCTGGTAATCACCGTATTGATGATCATCCATATTGGCAATATTCAAATCTGCCTTATAAATTGTTGCTTTCAGCGCCATAAAAGAGTCCTCAAATTTGGCGCTTAGCATATAAGATTTGCAGGTATTTTGCTGAAATGTTTTTAATCCTGATCCGGATTGATCTGGCACTGGAAGAGTTGCTGTTCAAATACCTGCCAGTCACGCGGCTGCTGCACAATAATTTCAATACGGTTATCAATGCTTTCTTCGACAGACTGATAGTTAAACTGCTCGGGATTAAAATTGAAGGTTTTCCAACCCTGGTTGGTATTGAAAATTCCTTTAATCCGCAGCCACCCTTGCTGTTCACAGAGCAGATCCAGCAAGGCATAAAAATCGAATTGCCAGCGCTTGGGCAATTTCCATCCCGCGACACTATAGCCTTGTGCCGTTTCAACATAGTGATAAGGCAACTGTTTAATTTCTGGTAGAGACTGTCCAGCTGAAAATGTTTTTTGGATTTTCAGTAAAGGCTGAATTTTACGTTGAGTTCCCACATAAGGCAGGTCAATTTGCTGGAGTGAAATGTGTTCCTGCCCGCTCATCAGCCAGGTTTGCTGATAGGCCTGATATTCACTTTGGAGTGCCTCCAAAGCCTGCTCATCGGCAAAATCCATAGTATCCGCATGGGACACCACAATGATTTGTGCGGCTTTTAACTGGTCGGCATATAAATTCTGCTTGGTCCAGCCTCCATCATGCAAGCGCGAACCATCCACCACGGTCACCAGCGCCCGCATGGCAATACTGGGCTGCCAGTGCGGTTCGGTCAGCTGTTCCAGCAATTGCGCAGGATGTCCCAGCCCGGTAGGTTCAATAAATAACCGGTCCGGTTTGCTTTCTGACAATAAACGCGACAAGGCAATCTGCATCGGCAACTGGCTGCTACAGCACAGACACCCACCCAACAGCTCTTTCACTTCATAACCTTGGGTTTGCGGCAACATCTGCTGATCGACCCCAATTTGCCCAAACTCGTTCATCAACACCGCCCAGACCTCATTTTCCGGCTTCTGGCTGAGCAAATGTTGAAGCAAAGTGGTTTTTCCTGCTCCTAAAAAACCGGAAATAATATGCGTAGGTACCGCTTGAGTAGGAGAAATCAGTTTCAAAATTAACTCGCTTTCAGATAGATATCATCAGTTCATCAGTGAGCACAACTCACCCATCATGATCATGCTCACTTTCGTTTTTCCGTATTGCATAGTAAAGCATCCTGTTTATTTTGAATCCCTCATCATTCAATTTTTATTTTTTTACGTTTTTGAAAATGCACTGTAAATCATTCACTTCATGCTGTTGCATGCAAAGCAGGATGAAGTCAAAAAGCGGAATGATGCTAATAATTCAGCTTTTATATTTTTTAGCCAACATCTATCAATGATAGAAAAAAATGATCATTAACCGCTAAAAACATATAGTAAATAATACATACAATCATTTATTTTCAATAATTTAAACAATGAATATATTTTCTGTTGTTTTGTTATCATTCAATATATCTACTATGGCATAGCTTGTTTGACAGCTCGACTTCACCGTTAATAGTGCCATATGCGAAGTATTGGATGTTTGCACATGAGCGATAAATTAAATTATTCGACCGAAGTGGCGATTTTAGGTGCCGGCCCTGTAGGCTTAACAATTGCTAACTATTTAAGCAAACAAGGCGTAAAAGTCACTGTCATCGAGCAACTGGACAGCTTGATCGATTACCCGCGTGCGATTGGTATTGATGATGAAGCATTACGTACTATTCAGTCACTTGGCCTAGTGAATCAGGTATTACCTCATACTACACCTAATCATGCCATGCGTTTCTTGACGCCTAAAGGTCGCTGCTTTGCAGACATTCAACCGCTGACCCGCGAATTTGGTTTCTCACGCCGTAATGCGTTTATTCAGCCGCAAGTCGACAATGTTTTACTGCAAGGCTTAAGCCAGTACGATAAGACCCAGGTACTGTTCTCTCGTCACCTGGTGGAGTTCAAGCAGGATGCCAAAGGTGTTACCCTGAACATCCAGAACAAAGCCGGTGAACAGGAAACTGTTCAGGCACAGTATTTAATTGCCTGTGATGGTGGTAACTCGATTGTCCGCCGTACATTGAATATTGGCTTTGACGGTAAAACCGCACCGAATCAATGGATTGTGATTGATATTGAAAATGATCCGTTAGCAACCCCACATATTTACCTGTGCTGTGACCCGGTTCGTCCGTACGTTTCGGCTGCCCTGCCTCACGGTATCCGTCGTTTCGAATTTATGGTGATGCCGGGTGAAACTCAGGAAGAACTGAGCAAACCGGAAAACATTGCCAAATTGCTGTCTAAAGTATTGCCGAATGCCGAAAATATCGAAGTAATCCGCCAGCGTGTCTATACACACAATGCGCGTATTGCCGATAAGTTCCGTGTTGACCGCATTTTGCTTGCCGGTGATGCTGCGCACATTATGCCGGTATGGCAAGGTCAGGGTTATAACAGCGGTATGCGTGATGCCTTTAACCTGGCCTGGAAAATGGCATTGGTGATTCAGGGCAAAGCGACTCCAGACCTGCTGGATTCTTACCAGATTGAACGTAAAGACCATGCCAAAGCCATGATTGACCTTTCTGTGATGGCAGGTCACGTGCTTGCGCCACCGAAAAAATGGCAAGGTTTCGTGCGTGACGGTATTGCCTACGCATTGAATTACATCAAGCCGATTAAACAGTATTTGCTTGAAATGCGTTTTAAACCAATGCCGAAATATCATGATGGTGCATTGCTTGCAGACGGCAAAAAGGAATCTCCGGTCGGCAAGATGTTTATTCAGCCGCATGTAAAACTTGAGTCGGGTGAAACAGTTTTACTGGATGATGTGATTGGCAACGATTTCGCCATTATTGCCTGGGGCGTTGACCCTCAATGGGGGATCTCGGATGCCACCATGCAAGTCTGGAAGAAATTAGGCGTCAAATTTATTCAGGTGATTCCTGAAGTTCAGTTTGGCAATGAAAAGCGCAAGCAGTTTGACGGCGTGATTACCATTGGCGATATCGGAACCGATATTCGCAGCTGGTTTGGCAAAACCTCGGAATCGGTGGTGATTCTACGCCCTGACCGTTTTGTGGCAGCGCTTGCGATTCCACAAACTTTGGATCACGTAAGCCAGCAGTTGTTCAAAAAGCTGCATGTAAAATAATGCCGATATAACAATACATTCACTGAATCATATTCAGAGGTCTGACCACGCGAAAGCGTGGTCTTTTTTTATAAATAAGGCTAAAATAAATATAAAACAATAGGATATAAAATTAATGTCAGCAATATTTAGTGAGTGTGGAGAACATCGATTCCGCTTAGAACGTGAAATCCAAGAAAAAGGAAAAGTTTTTGCATATTTTGGGATTAACCCTTCACTGGCTACATCAGATTTTGATGACCAAACAGTGAAAAAATGGAAAGGGTTTTCCCTACGAAATGAGGGCAGCAAATTTATCGTTGGTAATGTTTTTAGCTATATCACACCAAATGTATTTGAATTAGCTCAAATTCAAAACCCTGTCACTTCTTTAAATGAACAACATATCGAACAAATAATTAAGGAAGCTGATATTTTAATACCTTGCTGGGGAAGTAGAGATAAGATTCCGTCCTCTTTACATTTTTATTTAGATCAATTGCTTTTAAAGCTAAAACAATCGAACAAACCGGTTCTGTGTTTTGGTTTAACTGCATCTGGTGATCCTAAACATGTCCTTACATTATCTTATAAAACGCCTCTAGTACCGATTTAATCAAACGAAGTTATTAAACTTCTTTCATAAATCATTTTAGAAACTAAAACTTGCTCGTAAAGCTGAAATTGAAAATAGATTTTTTGGTCGATATTAGATTTATGAGTGTGGCATGGATGCCACACGTTTCCCATCCCTTGCGCTGCATTTTAAAGCAGTGCTTAAAACTGGCTCAGGATGTTGTGTATGGGAAACAAAAGGTTTTTCTTGCGGACTCAAAATATATTTTGAGATCCTCATTTTGACCTTTCAAAAGTAGAGGGAGTGCCTACGAGAAGGTACAAAAAATTAAATCAATCAAATGAGGCCGTGCTGATTTAAATTATCTAATATTGAACATTTTTTTACTTATGAAAGAGATCTATTATTTAATAACTTAGATTAGCATTTGAAGTGCAACACCATGTTGTTGCCATAATACCTGACTCGGACTTTTAAAGCCGAGTCTTTTTCTTGGGCGATGATTCAAACGTTGAGTGATTTCTGCAATATATTCATCCGTATAGGCATTTAAATTACTGCCTTTTTTAATATATTGCCTGATTAAGCCATTGGTATTTTCATTCGTGCCTCGTTGCCAAGCGCTATAAGGATCAGCGAAATACCAGTCTATTTCTAATTCTTGAGCAGTATACTCATGCAGGCTGAACTCCTTACCATTATCTGCAGTAATCGTCTTTAGCTGATCTTTGATCGGCTCAAGAAGGCTGATGGTTGTTTGGCAAATTTCCTCTGCCTTGCGTGAGCTACACTTTTTCAGCCATAAATAACCTGTCTTCCTATCTACAATAGAGACCAATGATTGCTGATGCTTCTTACCAACAATCGTATCTATTTCCAAATCACCAAAGCGAGTCCGCTGCTCAATCTCAATAGGTCTGTCATGAATGCTTTTACGATTACTCAGCTGACCACGGGTTTCAGGAGAGCCGTATTTCCTCTTTCTTTGATTTCTGAAACGTAGGTTATGAAAGAGTGTACCGCCCTTATTTTTATCCTGCCGTATAAAGCGATAAATTGAATGCAAACTGACTGGAACACGAGAAGCAATCTGTTCAGGACTCCATTGAAGATCAAGATAAGAGATGACATGTGCCCATATTTCACAAGGGATTCTTTTAGGATTTGGACAATGCCGTCTTCGAGCTACTTTATTGGCATGTTTAGCAAAATAGCCATTTCTCGCTCGATTACGTTTGATTTCTCTAGAAATGGTTGAAGGTGAGCGATTCAGTCTCCAAGCGATATAACGTTTAGAAAAACCTTCACGTAACAAGGTATAAATCTGATATCTTTCTTCTTGGGTAAGATGAGTGTAGTTCATGATGCAACTTTGACTTTGGTCGGTCGGAAGCAAAATGCTAGCTCATCTTGCTTCCTTCCAATAATTTAATCTCTGTTGCACTTCATTTGAGAATCTAAGTAATCAAAACATAATAAGATTTATGCTTTGATTATTTTTTAAATATTTTGAAATCTGGTCAATTATTTAAGCATTTATTTTCTGAAACCACGGCACATCTTGCATGGAATCACGTTGGGCCAGAAGCTGAATAAAGGGTTTAAACTCATCCAGATAGGGCAATATTTTGAATGAGATGGCAAAGACCATCCAGTAACCCAGAAATAAGTCCGCTGCTGAAATTTTCTCGCCAAGCAAATATGGATTTGCTTCTTGCATACCCTTTTTTAGAAATGCAAATACGCTCTCTTCATGACCAAAAGTCAGGCTCCGTTTTCTTTGCTCAATTTGCTCATCGGGCACATTAAGCCCTTTTAAATCCATATATTCAGTCAAAGGTCCATGAGCAAAGAACATCCATTTTAGATAGGCACCACGCTTGGGATCATCCAGTGCCGGAGCCAATCCCTTTTCCATATATTTGTCCGCCAGATAAGTAAATATAGCCGCGACTTCAGAAATCACCACGCCCTGATCGACCAGACAGGGTACTTTCCCCATGGGGTTAATACTCGTATATTCAGCCTGATGCATGTTTTCATAGGGCACCTCGATCTGTTCAATCTGGTCTTCTATGCCCAGCTCTTTCAATAAAGGTAGCAGCGTCATGCCACGCGACTGGGCATTGTTATACAGCTTCATCATTTTAATTCGTTCCCTATTGTTATTTTAGTTTTTGAGTATAAAACGGTTTCATCACCTCGTGATGATGATTATGTGACACATTCATCCGGTAACGATGCTTTTCATCGCTTTAAAAGCACCGTGTGACATCAAACATTTATTTTTAAAAGAAACCCATATAAAACTGCTCTTTCAAGATTTTTAAAATCAGTTCAATCAGCTCATTTTTTTGTCCTTTAGGATAACTGGCATACAGGTCAATCATCGGTAAAGGTTCAATGGTATTTTTGACAATAATTTTATCACCCAAGAGCGGGATCACATAAGCCGGTACCAGACTCCAGCCCACGCCCATGCCGACCAGATTGACATTTAACAGAATGTTGGTCGAATGCTGGACGACGTTAACATCCAGTTTAGATTGTTTAAAGAAATCGGTAATAATTTTATACAACTGGGGTGAGGCACCTTCATCGCTAATCACAAAATCCTGATGATTAAAACTCTTGATACTAACATGACGCTGCTCGGCAATCGGTGAATCCTTCGGCACGATTAAAGCCAGCGGTTCACTAAAAATCTGTACGTGCTCCAGTTCATCCGATGCATCGATATAACGGGTAAAGGCAATATCAATGTCGCCTTTTTTTAAGGCTTTAAACTGATCGGCATCGGTCAGGCTATGAAAGTTGATTTTAATGTCGGGGAAATGTGCCCGGATGTTCGGCATGATGTAGGGAAAAATTTTCATTTCCGCTACCGGCACAAAGCCAATATTCAGCTGATCTTTGCTCAGGTTGGCAATTTTCCGCGCATCCTGAATCGCTTTTTCAGCATGTTCCAGGCTTAATACGGCCTCTTTTAAAAATGCTTTGCCTTCTTCTGTCAGTTCAACTTTACGGTTCGATCGAACCAGCAATTGCACCCCGACTTCTTGTTCCAGGTCTTTAATTTGCTGGCTTAAAGAAGGCTGCACCGTACACATGCGCTGTGCGGCCTTGGTAAAATTCAGTTCTTGTGCAACTGCAACAAAATAACGTAAATGACGTAATTCCACGTGCCGGACCTCTTTATTTAGGTTGCTTCAGTGATGCCGAAACTGTGTATTTATAAACAAATAAAGTCAGCACAGTAATTACAGCACAAAATAAATAACTCAGTTGATAACCATAATAGGCAATCATCAATCCTAAAATGACTGAACCGATGGCCATGCCGAAATCAAACAGGGTGAAGAAAGTGGAAATGGCATGCCCCATACGCTGTTTGGCGACAGACTGGATGGCAATGGTTTGAAAACATGGAAAGAGTGAGCCATAACCAATGCCAATAAATATAGCAGATAACCAGAGCAGCCATTGATTGGAGATAAAACTGACCACGACCAGACCGATGGCAAAGAAAATAAATGAAGGATAAATGACAGCACTGGCACCTTTACGGTCATAAATTTTGCCCACCCACGGCCGCACCACAATCATGGAAATGGCAAAGACAATAAAAAACAGGCTGGTATATGCCAGCAGATCTTTAGATTCACTATATGCGGTAATGAAACTCATAATGCTGGAATAAGCAAATGCGGTCAGCAAGGCAACAAAGCCAATGGGTATGGCACGTGTTTCAATAATGTCATGCCAGCCCAGACGCGTTTTTTCTTTAGTCTCAGCCGTGAAAGCAACCTTGTCTTGCTGTTGTACCGGAATCATTAAACAAAAGATAAAACCCAAACCGATCACCGCAGTTAACAGCAAAAATAGCATTTTAAAATCAGTAAATTGCAGTACAGTTAACGCAATTAAAGGCCCAAATACCACAGCAAGATTGGTCGACATGACGAAATACCCCATGCCCTCACCCTTACGGTGATCTGGAATAAAATCATTCGCTATGGGCACGGTTACCGTGGTCAATACACTAAACCAGATGCCGTGAATAAAACGAATCAGCAATAAGGCCCACATGCTGTCGGCAAACAGATAACTCAAGGCAAAAACAACAAACAGCAATTCTGAACCGCGAAAGGCGATTTTTTTACCTAATTTTTCCACAATCAGTCCGGAAAATGGCCGAACTGCAATCGAAGATACCAGAAACAAGGTCAGTGCCAAGCCTGCTTCCTTCACCGTCCCGCCTAAATCCTTCATGATGTAAATTGGCAGAATGGTCAATAAGGCATAATAATAGGTAAATAAAAACAGGTTATTGCATAGACACAGGATAAACGAGCGATTCCATAAACGCCCAGGGTTTGTCGCAGACATAATGACCAACTTAGCGGTAGCTTATTGCTACTTTCGAACCAGAACAGGCTGCATCACCAGACTTACAAGATTGTGTATGTAAGTTTCATCTGGCATGCAATTAAAGAAAATAATCTGATAATGAATCGGCCCATACAGCGTATCCAGCATCAGTTCAAACGGGTAATTAGCAATAATTTCATTACGCTCTATGGCGAGTTGAATCAGCTTGCGTGTCTGCTCACGACGCGGTAATAAATACTGTCTAAAGAATTCACCGGCTGCTTCACGATGCTCGGCCATGACCACAAGTAAGGCCCGTCCCAGAGGATGATTTAGCGCGAGGGACAATTTTAAAAGCTGCTGGTTCAGATTGAATTCCAGACTCTGCTCGAAGTCCAGATCAAACACCGAAGCGGTATGCTCCTTAAAGGCATCAAAGACCAGATCAGATTTATGCTTCCACCAGCGATAAATGGTCGACTTGCCTACCCCTGCACGTGCGGCAATGTCTTCTACCGTTAAACGGCTGTAATCATCTTGTTGCAATGCAGCAGTCACCGCATTCAAAATACATTGCTTACGACGCGAAGTTTTTTCTAGCTCAGTCATTCGCCACCAAAACAAAACGATACGTATCGTTTTATATTAGGCTAATTTTTGCTTCCTGTATAGGGCTAATCTTTTCTTTAAAATTAAAAAAAGGACCGCTTCAAAGCGGCCCTTTTCATTCAATACCTATTAGCATTGCGAGGTTTTTTTATAAATACTGCATGAAGGATGATGGCTTTCTTGCAAGCGCGCCACTTTACGATGTTCAGCCGCCTCAAAACGGCAACGTTTCCAGTCATTGTCCAGATTTAATGGCGGAATCTGTTTCGGTTTACCATTTTCATCCACGGCGACCATGGTGAAATAACAACTATTGGTATGACGTACGGTACGTTTTTGAATATTCTGCGCTTCAACACGAATCCCGATTTCCATTGAAGTACGACCGACATGGTTGACACTAGCAAGGAAAGTCACGAGTTCACCAACATGAATCGGTTCTTTAAAATTTACTTTATCCACCGATAAAGTCACCACATAACTGCCTGAATAACGGCTAGCACATGCGTATGCAACCTGATCCAGTAATTTTAAAATTGTTCCACCATGTACATTTCCTGAAAAATTTGCCATATCAGGAGTCATTAAAACTGTCATGGTTAGTTCAGACTGATCATCTAATGCTGGAGCAATTTGATCTAATGGGGACATCGCGTTCTCTAGATTCTTTTACAGACAATAGTATAAGAAAAGATTATATCGTTTTTCTGGGCAATAAAATGTCGAAATTGCCAATAAACCCATCATTATTATTTATAGTAATTTTGCCATCATTCAAAAAAATATATATCAAAATGATCAACTCACTGACATATAAGCATTTTTCTTATAGACTGATTTTAATAGAATATTTGTTCTAAAAATTAGATTACAAAAATATGGCCAGGTATTTTAAATACATATATTGTGGTCATGGTCTGAATAGGCAAGGATAAAACAAAAGTTTAATCCATTTGAGCATAGCTGCCATTGTTAACCTGTCATCTCAGACAGATTCAATAAATGCATTCAGATAAGATCAGGCTGTGACATCACGCAGCATTTCTTTAGAGATATTGCCGTAGCTCAACACATTTTGCTGGTCGATTTGAGTCTCAATACAATAGGTACCATCGGTGTTTTCTGCAATGACGGTAAATACCAGATTTCCCATACTTGCCATTTTGACTTTTTGGCCTAGGGTAAACTTTTCTATTTTCATACTGTTGCTCTGCATTTAATCATCCTTACAAAAATATGTTTTTATGACTATTTCGACAACATCCAGTGTAGAGCGTTTTTATTTACCGGTAAACTTAAATCATTGAACAAAAAACATTAATATAAAACTCATATCGTATGAAAGCTTTAGTCACTTAGTTTATTTTATTGAATAATTTCAATTAATTAGTTTGTCTTTATAATAGAATTTCATGAGTTTTAAGGAAGAATTCATCAAAACCCATGTGAAAACAGACTAAAACATTACAGCAGTGCAATGATGAATCTGAGCCCTTTAGAAATTCAATTTCATCATTGCCATTGATTGAAGTGCCTAATCCTGTGCACTTAATTGTTGAATGCTATGGCCGAATGGATAATGCTTCTGTTTCAACAAGGTGGTAATGGTATTTAATTGATTCTGTGCTGCATCCACACCGGCTTGCATGGTCATTGCTCGGCCTTTCACATCAAATATATGCCCTTTTTCCCTTAAATCCGGCTGAATCACAATATCTGCATGCTTTAACTCTTCTTCAGCTAAACGGCTCTGCATGATATTGATATTCTGATTGAACATTCCCCACACATTCGTGGTTTCGGTATGCATGGGTTGTGCAAGAATATCCACGGCAATAATAATATCCGCACCCAAATCACGTGCCACGCCTACAGGCACCGGACTCACCAGACCGCCATCCACATATTCATCCGTCCCAATCCGGGTGGGAATAAACATGCTTGGAATAGACACGGAAGCACGTACCGCCTGCCCGGTATTGCCATAGTTAAAGACGACTTTTTTGCCTTCTTTCAATTCCGTTGCGACCACGTACATCGGGATTCTTAGCGACTCCAGAGGCGTATTGTTGACTTGCTGATTGACGTAATTTTCAACCTTCTGACCGTCAAAAAAGCCTTTCATATCCAGCTTGATATCACGCACATCGTTGGCTTTCATGCTTAAAGCAATATCACGCAGTTCTTCTGCCGTTTTGCCACTGGCATAAATGGAACCCACTATACTGCCCGCACTGGTGCCTACAATCAGATCGGGGTGTATACCCTGCTTTTCCAGGACCTGAATGACCCCGATATGAGCATAGCCACGGGCACCACCACTGCCCAGTACCAAAGCAACAATAGGACGGTTTTCCTGCTGTTTGAGTTTTTTAAAATTAATACGCTCTGTCCGGACTTGAGCATCTGCAGCAGGTGGCTCAGATAGTCCTGTCGAACCAACAGTAAGCTTAGGTTGGGCAACCGTTTGACATCCGCCCAATCCCACTACTGCCAAAACAATAAAACTAAATTTGATATTGCTCATGAACCACCTAAAGATAAATAAAGCTGTTCGCAAAAAGCAGATAGTTTAAGAACTGGATCTTTGAAAAACTGTAGTAATTCGTAATGTGATGATCACGCTATTTCAGCTTTTTAAAAACCTTATTCATACATTTGCCATCTCATCTTTATATTATCTCACCTTTTGAGCTTTTTTTTCATAGCCAGATTTTACCTGTAGGGTCAGGACGGACGACGATCATATAAATTAGATTACCTGAATATAAACTGGAGATTAAAAATAATTTTTCAAATAAAAAAGAGGCGAACCAGTCGCCTCTTTTTCTATGCTAAGTTTTGAATTAGAAATTATATCTAGCCATCAAACCGACACGGTTATCTTTATATGACTCGCCAGCAAAAGTTTCACGCTTACCATTGATATATTCCACACCTAAATCAATTGGAGCTGCTGGAGAATAGATAAAGTTAATCCACGCTTGTTGTACTTTTTCATTCGCTGTCGTATTGAGTCGTGCATAATCACTACCGTCATCAGCAAACAATGCGCCATAGGCCAAAGTTGAACGCAAGTTAGGTAAAATCTTATAGGTTGCACCGACTTGAACCGCATTAAACTCATTCTGCTCAATACTGTTATTTGCCGCATCTACAACATAAGCTGAATTGCTGCCATATAAATAGTTGCTATTACCCACCACATGCGAAACATCGGCAGACACTTTTAATGGAGTGGCAACTTGATAGTTAACCCCTGCAGCGATACCCCAACCAGTTTCGTCATCATCAGCTGCAGTTGATTTATAATTTTCAACCAAAGCACGTGCAGATACTGAACCTTTACCATCTGCGAAACCTTGAGTTAACTTAGCAGTTAAATTCGGTAAGCGATATTTGATGTCTGCCGTTGGACCTGCGCTGTCCCCTTCTTCAGCAGAAACCAGCAACTGAGTTTGTGGTGCAAGTTTAAGACCATAACGTACTTGTGGAACACGCGCTGTACCACCACCAATATTTGTATTAAAGTCAATCATTTCTGGCGCATGACTTGACAGGAAGTTCGAAGTCGTTTGACCGAATAACCAGTCATTATAGGTTAAATAAGCATGACGGATACGCAAATTTTCAGTTGCACTGGCAAAGTCAACTTCTACCTTACCGCCGACTTTTGCATCACCCACAGGTGTATTAAAATCCAAGCCTAAACGAGTCGTTTTTGCTGTCGCACGTAATTTGTCTTGTGCTTCACCCTTACTAGTATGCGTATTATTGAAGTCATTATCTGCACCTTCAATAATATAGTTGGCATCACCACGGACAAAACCGTAAAGGTTTACACTGGCACCGGCTTTGGATTTAAAGCCTGTGATTGATTCAGGTTTTGCTGCAGGTGCAGCAGCAAGTTGTACAGGCTGGGCTTTTACCTGCTCAATTTGGGTTTGTTGCTGTTGTTGTACTTGCTGTTGTTGTTGAATTAAAGATTTTAATGCTTCTACTTCTTTACGTAAGTCCTGAATCTGTTTCTGTTCAGCTGTGCCTGCATAGGTAGTGCTTGCCATTACCGCTGTAACTGCCAATGCCAAACCTTTAGCCATAAATTTACCGTTACGTAATTGACTCATTCTTAAAATCTCCGATTTGTTAAATATTCGCATCCATGCATTTTGTGATTTTTAAAAACCCAATAAATCTATGAAAAATTTTCCTTCAAAAAATTAAAAAGCTTAAAAAACCATCGCATTTTCAGCTTATGAGTACAGTAAAAAAACTTAAAAATATTATAAAATTGCAACATGTAAAAACTTACCTGTCATGGCAAATCTAGCAATTTTCAGCTTTTATTAAAATCAGTTTTCCCGAACATTGACTGAAAAATAATCTTTTTTTTAGATGTAATAAAAAAATAATGTGAATATTCTTAGACTTAGAAAAATTCCACCTCAAGCTGAACAAGCAGACATTCGACTAATGTATAAACTAAAACCGCACTAAAAAACTCATTTCAAAAGAATTTTTTATGAATTTGCAACTTGCTCAGCATGTGAATGATGCCATTACTTCTCGCCATTCAGTACGGGCTTTTTTGAGCCGGACGGTTGATCCGCAAATCATTAAAGATATTTTAACCGTAGCAAGCCGGGCATCTTCAGGAAAACCTTTTCCTGAAGATGCCCAGAAAAATGGATATCGCCGCGTTTATGGACAAATAAACAGTTTTAATTCAAACAGACCTTTAGCACGAATAAGCTTAAAGGTCTCTTTTTATATATTGGTTTTAGGTATTTAAACTTCTATTCTGCAATTGTCTGCTGAGTTGCAGAATACAAAGCAAAGTAACGCCCACGAAGATCAGCATCAGCACTCCCATATTGAGCAGAGAATTCCAAACCAGGAAATTCAAAATCACGCCGCCGAGCAAACCACAGGCAAACTGCATACTCCCCATAATGGCACTGGCTGTTCCCGCTTGCGCACCCTGTTCCGCCATGGCTAAAGCCATCGCATTCGGTCCGGTAAAACCAATTCCTGCCACTGCCCAGAACATGCCAATCAATACCACCCATAATGGGCTATGCCCAATTAAGCCTGCGCTGAATAAAATCGAGGCTCCAAGCAACTGAATGACGCTCCCTATTTTCAGTCGGTTCAGAACTGAAAATTGATGGCCAAGCTTTTTATTTAGGGTGGATAGCAACATGATACCAAAAGCATTCAGGCCAAAGGCATAAGCAAATTGCTGTTGCGTTAATCCATAATCATCCATCAATACAGCAGCAGATGAACTGATATAACAGAATAAAATGCCGCCAGAAAAACAGCCGGCCAGCATTGGCCATTTAAAACTCGGGTCTCTAAAAATACTGCCGTACAGCTGGATAATCTGGGCGACGTTCAGCTTTAAACGGCGTTCAGCCGGCAGACTTTCTTTAAAGAAAAAGTGTACACAGACTAAACAGATCAACCCGATCAGCATCAGAAACCCAAAAACTGCCTGCCAGGCAAAGAACTTCAATACCACTGCCCCTAAACTGGGTGCGATAACCGGCGCGATCCCCATCACAATCATCATGCTGGCAAAGGCCTGTGCAGATGCCTGCATATCCAGACGGTCACGAATGGCAGCCCGGGCAATGACGACTCCTACACAGCCCCCGACCGCCTGTAAAATCCGTGCAGCAATTAAGCTCCATTCGTTGACCGCAAAAATACACAGCAGGCTTGCAACCACATACAGGGTTAAACCAAAATATAGTGGCGTTTTGCGCCCAATCCGGTCGCTTAAAGGACCATAGATCAGCTGTCCTAAAGCCAGTCCCAAAAAATAAGCTGGTAAAGTATTGGCCACCATTTGCGTACTGACGCCAAAATCCTGTGCCATTTGCGGCAAGGCTGGCAAGTACATATCAATAGAAAGTGGACCTAGTGAGGTCAATAATGCCAGCAGCATAATCCATGTTGTGGAATACTGCCGTGTAGATTGCTGTACAGACATATCTATATTCAATTTTTAAATGGGCGCTTTAAAGACAAGCTTACACTGTACATAGTATTATTTTAAGGATTGAGAGTGAAATTTCACATAATTTCACTTCCTGAGGCATACCTCCTTTAGTGATTAGGACATAACTTGAAATCTTGGCTTACGCGTCTTAAACAAGCGACTTACAACACGACATTTATGTATAACCTGCGCATGATTATTGCATTTGCAGGTACCGCCTTTGTGCCTTATGTTATGGGACAGCAGTTAGCCACCATTCCGCTGACCTTAGGCGTGGTTGCTGCCGGTTTAAGCGATATTGATGACCGCTTTTCAGTGCGGATCATGAACCTGATTTATACTTACATCGGCTTCTTTATTACTGCCGCCTCGATTTATTTTTTATTTCCTTATCCGGTTTTGTTTGCCATAGGGCTGATTGTGTCCTGCATTGGCTGGATTCTGCTCGGCTCATTAGGACGTCGTTATGCGACCATTTCCTATGGCTGTCTGGTCATTTCGGTCTATTCAATGCTGGGGGTTGGGCTGTTTGATCAATGGTATATGCAGGCTGGACTGCTGGTTGCCGGTGCGATGTGGTATGGCCTGCTTTCCACCATCAGTTTTCTGTTATTTCCGGTTCGCCAGGTTCAGGACAAACTGTCCCAATGCTATTCATCACTGGGTGACTTCCTGTTTGCCAAATCGAACCTGTTTGATGTCGACATGACGCCAGACAGTTATCAGCAAAGCATGATTGAGCTGTCTTTGGAAAATGGCAAGCTGGTCGGTATTTTCAACGAGATGAAAACGGCCCTGTTAACCCGTTTAAAAGGCGACCGTGGACAGAAAGATACCCGTCGCAGCCTGCAATACTATTTTGTGGCTCAGGATATTCATGAACGTGCAGATTCAGCGCATATTGATTATCAAAAACTGGTCAAGATTTTTGAACATAGTGACATTTTATTTCGCTTTCAACGCATTCTCTCGATTCAGGGCAAAGCCTGTAAAGACTTGAGTTCCAGTATTTTAAATCGTGAAACCTATCAGCATAACAAACGCTTTAAACATGCCTTTGCCAATTTAAAGCTGTCTCTAGAGAAATTGCGCGCCGAACAGCAATACGATCAGGTGTGGGTCAATGCCTTATTTTCCCTGTATCAAAACTTAAAGTCGATTGATGCGCAACTTCGCAACGTAGAAACAGAACGGCATATCAAGTTCGATAAAAGCAAGCATATTGAAAACCAGCTGAAAGATGATGACTTAAAAGGCTGGGATGATATTGTGATTCGGATCAAGCAGCATTTAACCCCAGAGTCGGTGCTGTTTAGACATGCAATTCGTGTGTCCATCGTCTTGCTTATTGGCTATATTTTTGTTCAAGTGACCAATATTGAATATGGCTACTGGATTTTACTGACCGCTCTTTTTGTCAGCCAGCCCAACTTTAACGCCACCAAACGCCGCCTACGCCTACGGATTGTCGGAACCTTGGTCGGCATTATTCTCGGTTATGCCATTCTGTATTTTATCCCTTCGATCGAAGGTCAATTATTGCTACTGATTTTAAGCGGGGTACTGTTCTTTGAATTACGCAGTAAGCAATATGCCCAGGCCACCGCTTTTATCACCATTTTGGCGTTAATCAATTTTAACCTCGATGGAATGGGTTTTGCCGCAGCCCTTCCGCGCATGATTGATACCTTGATTGGCTGTGCCTTGGCCTGGTTTGGGGTGAGTTTTATCTTTCCGGACTGGAAATTCCGTCGTTTACCCCGCACAATCCGACGCTCACTCACCGCTCAATGTGAATATTTGGCCGAAGTCATTGAACAGTACAAAAATGGGCGTAATAACGGTTTGAAATATCGTGTGGTGCGTCGTGCTGCACATAATAACGATGCAGATGTGGCCTCACTGATTTCCACCCTGGCCACAGAACCTGATTTTGATCCGACGCAAAAAAGCCAGGCCTTTGAATTCTTGTGCTTGAATCACACCCTGCTCAGCTATATTGCTGCACTGGGCGCACATCGTGAAAAAATTGCAGATCAGGAAGTTCTACAGTTATTGAACAAGGCTTTAGAGGATATTCGTGGGGCACTGTTAAATGATGAAGTACCTGACCTGACGGCACAGAATATGCTGAATACCATACGCCAACGCTTAAGCCAAAATAATGAAGATGATCAAAAATCGCTGATTGTTTTGCAGCAATTATCGTTGATGCTCAGTATTCTGAATCAACTCAGTCGTTTAAAGCAAAGCTTGAGCCATGACCGTGATGAAAAAGCCACCGAACTCGCCTCATTATAAATAGGATGATTTTGGAACAATATACTCACTGAATTGGTATAAATAATGCTAAACTTTTTACAGTTCTAAATTTGTTATTTTTATTATGACCGCGAAAAATTTATACGCTTATACCCTGCAGCCTGTGAACTATGAAATTTCCGAGGCTGAACAACGTCAAGCTCAACTTGCCATCTGGCGTAGCACCAATAAAATCGGCACCAAAGCCTGGATCATCATGGCAGCTGTGACCCTACTTTCCATTGTCGGGATCATCTTGCTGAAAAACTATTCCACTATTTTCTGCTGGGTGGCTTTGGTCTGTGTGCTTGCATATTTCCTCATCCGTAAATTCGGTCTGGAATGGTATGTAAAACGCAAGATGAATGAATTTCCGGTGCAGGAAATTAAAGGCATCCGTTTGGGCGTACAGCCTCACGGTATCGTGATGCGCCAGCAAATGGGTGCACAGGAAGGTGTCGGTGCAATTGGCTGGAAAGATATTTATGAGTGGTACAATACCCCTGACTTCATGTTGATTAACTTCAAGGTCAAAGGTCAGCAAGGTGCCTATATCTTGCCAAAGCGTATGGATTCCAAGAATTTTTCTTTCAATACCATTCGCAAGCACTTGACTGAAACTGTGGGCGAAGCAAAACAGATTTAACGCGAACTCTAGCTAGACCCTTAAATAAAAACCTCCAGACTGGGGGTTTTTTAATTCCGACAAAATTAAATGATAATGAGAATAAATATTACCTACAAAATCGATATCATTTTGGCAAAGTTCAGTTATAATTCAGTTTAATTCTGTTTCTCACCCTCTTTTTTCGGCTATGTTAAAAAAAATCTTTTTCCAGATTCACTGGTTTCTTGGTATTACTGCCGGGTTAATCCTCTCTCTTATGGGGGTGACCGGTGCCATTTATTCATATGAACAGCCCATCCAGAAATGGCTCAATCCGGCTAGCTATAGCGTCCAGGTTGAAAAGCAAGATAAATTAACCCCTGCCGAACTGTATCAGCATTTTCAAAAAACTGATCCAGAAATGAAAATTAACAGCATCACCGTGGCCAAAGACCCGACCGCATCTTCAAGCATTAATATTGTCAAGGAAGGTGCACGCAAGGGCTATACCATGATGATTAATCCTTATACAGCCGAAGTGTTACCGGAGATTAAAGGTCGAGAATTTTTCAAGTTTATCGAGCAGTTGCATCGCAATTTAACCATCGGGCCGGTCGGCAAGCAGATCACCGGGGCCTGTACCCTCATGCTGATCTTTTTTGTACTCAGTGGTTTATATCTACGCTGGCCGAAAAAGCATTCTTTTAAACAGTGGTTCATGCTCAAGCCACAACTGAAAGGTCGTAATTTCCTTTGGGACTTACATGCTGTAGTGGGTACCTGGGTGGTGATTTTCTTCCTGATTATCGCATGTACCGGCCTAACCTGGTCTTATGGCTGGTGGCGTAGCGGCTTGTATACCGTGATGGGTGTTGAACAGCCGCAAGCCAAGGGTGAAGCTGAAGCGCCAAAAGGTGGTGAAGCACGCGGCAACCGTGAGGGTCCAAATGAAGCAATGCGTAATGCAGCTACAGGCAACCCTGAAAAAGCCGGTGAACCTCAGCGCGGTGAAAACCGCGAGAAAAAAGGCTTAAGCCTGGAGCAGATCAATCTGGCTCTGAGTCAAAGCTGGAACGGCTTTAATGCTCAAGTAGGCCGTGAGTATTCAAGCATTACCCTGAATATCCCGAAAAAAGCCAATGGTGAACTTGAAATTAGCTTTGTCGATGCCATTCCCCAGCATGAACGTGCACGCAACAAAGCCACATTTGACTATCAAGCATCCACCATCAAAGAAATGGAACTTTACGAAGATAAAAAACTCAACGAAAAAATCATGAGCAGCATGCTGCCGGTGCACCGGGGTAGCTTCTTTGGTCCGGTTTACCAGTTTCTGGCCATGCTGGCTGCTCTTAGCATGCCATTGTTCTTTGTCACTGGCTGGATGCTTTATCTGAAACGTCGCAAACAAAAGAAACAGACTCAAGCTGCACGTCAGGGCTTAACTGCAGTTAATATTGATGCCAATGCAAAACCTTGGCTGATTGTCTATGCCTCACAAACCGGCATGGCAGAACAGCTGGCATGGCGTACAGCCACCAGCCTGCAACAGGCGCATCAGCCTGCCAGCGTGAAATCTGTACAACATTTAAGTCTGGATGATTTAAAAAATACCGCACAGGTTTTATTTGTAGCCAGTACTTACGGTACCGGTGAAGCACCTGACTTAGCCTCGGGCTTTGTCAAAAAAATACTGAGCAAGCAAACGGATTTAAGCCATCTGCACTATGCAGTATTGGCCTTGGGTTCCCGTGAATATGCCGACACTTTCTGTCATTTCGGTCATGCAATTGATGACTGGTTAAAACAGAATGGTGCCCAGCAGCTGTTTAATATCATTGAAGTGGATAATGCCAATCAAGAGCAGATTCAGGCATGGAATAGCGCTTTAGCCAATGTGACTCAACTTGAGTTACAAGCCATGAATATCGAAAAAACCTTTGATCGCTGGACCTTAACCCAACGTGATCTGCTCAACCCGAACAGCCTCGGTGCACCGGCCTTTAATATCGAGTTAAAACCGGATCATGAAGTAAGCTGGCAAGCCGGTGATATCGCCGAGATTCAACCCGGTAACAGTGCTGAACGTATTGCCCTGTTTATGCAGCAGCATCAAATTCAGCCGAATACCCGTGTAGATTCGTTAAAGATCAATATTGAACAGGCCTTATGGAATAAAGATTTAAGCGTTGAAGTTGAACCTTTTGCCAATTTGGATCATTTACTGCAGCAACTTCCAACGCTGCCTTCACGCGAATATTCCATTGCCAGCATTCCTTCACAGCAAGTTTTACGTTTAGTGGTGCGCCAACAGTCCAATGCTCAGGGTCAATTGGGTCTGGGTTCAGGCTGGCTGACTCTGCATGCCCCATTAAATAGCGAGATTGCGCTGCGTATCCGTAACAATGAAGCTTTCCACCTGATTGATGACAACCGCCCTATCATTTGTATTGGTAACGGTACCGGTCTTGCCGGATTGATGAGTCTGCTACATGCACGTACCCGTCAGGACTATACGCAAAACTGGCTGATCTTTGGTGAACGCCAGCGTGAACATGACTTCTTCTATCAAAGCACAATTGAAGCCTGGCAAACGACTGGCATGCTGCAACGCCTGGATTTGGCCTTCTCGCGTGATCAGGCTGAAAAAGTCTATGTGCATCATAAATTGCGTGAACAGGCACAAGAGCTAAAAGCATGGCTTGACAAGGGTGCAGTGATTTACGTTTGCGGTAGCATCAACGGTATGGCCAGCGATGTCGATCAGGCCTTAACCGACATTCTGGGTGAAGCTGTAATTGATCAGCTACGTCAGGATGGACGTTATCGCCGTGATGTTTATTGATTTATCATTCAATATCATGACTTAAATCAAGTAAAAAACCGAGCTTTCAAGCTCGGTTTTTTATTTTTAAAGCCTATAATCCGTTTAAACTAAGCCCAATCTTTCATCCCGAGTTATCCTATGTCCAGCAGTGCTAAACGCAGTCTCAGCTTCATCATCGGCAGCTTACTGGTACTGGACAGTTTATGGTTACTCGCTTTGGATAAAATTCATTTAGGTATTATTTTTCCATTGATCATCGGTATAGGACTGATGCTCTATGCCCTGTTTTTTAACCGGATCCAAAACTTTATTCAGCTCACCTCGTTAAGACAGACCTTATGGCGCTACGCATGCGCGGGATTTTTTCTCTGGATCAGCACATTAGTGATATTTTTCATTTATCTGCAATATAGCATTCAGCAGTCCAATACTGTTCAGCCCGCTTCTGCCGTGATTGTACTGGGCAGCGGCATTGAAAATGGCCGACCCTCTCCCACCTTAAAACAGCGTTTAGATGTTGGGGCTGCTTATGCCAAACGTTACCCGGAAGCCCTGCTGGTCGTGACCGGAGGTCTGGGATTTAAAGAACAGATTTCTGAAGCAGCAGTGATGTCTGAATATCTGCAACAACAGCATCATATTGACCCATCACGTATTTTATTAGAAGTTAAAAGTACCAGTACTGCAGAAAATCTGCGTAATGTGCAGCCTTTGCTGGCACAGCAACATATTTCCCTAAAGCAGCCTGTTGTCATTGTCACCAGTGACTTTCATATTTTACGTGCCAAAGCCATTGCAAAACATCAAGGTTACCAACAAATCATTACCCTCAGTGCCCCAACACCGCTCTATATTCGCTATAACTCCTGGTTACGCGAATATTTTGCCTTTATCAGTGGCTGGTTATTACGTGAATACTAAAATCAGTTCAAACGAATGCTACGGGGTAAAGGCAGTTTTTCATCTTTAAACAATTCAGGTTTTTGCAGGTAAATCTGATACAAATAATTTTTAATATCCAATAATAATTTTTCTGGCGCCACCAGCACATTTTGCCCTTCTGGCGTTAAATCCATCGATACACAGGTACTTTCCTGGCGTAAAAAAGGAATGACTTTTTCAACAAAATCTTTAAGTGAAATATCTTCAACGTGATAATTTGCCCAATTGTCTTTCACCAGCAATTTTGCCAAGCCTTTGCTTTGCCAGATGGCAAATGCACGCTGACCGGTAGGCGTTGCACATAATGCCCAGCCATCTTCATACAGGGCATGAACATAACCTTGGCCTACAATCGTTTCAACAAATTGTTTGTAAATCTCTTGCGCGTTATAGCTATTATTTTGGTTTTTGGACGCAGCCTTGCGTTGATATGGATTTCTCATGATTTTTCAATAGTTAAAATTATTATTAACTAAAGATTTTAGGAGAAAAATAGAATTTGATCAAGGAGAATATATGGTGGGCGCTGACGGGATCGAACCGCCGACATTCTGCTTGTAAGGCAGACGCTCTACCAACTGAGCTAAGCGCCCTTGAGGAATAAAAATAGCACTGCTATTTTTATGACGCAAGAAGAAATCTTGCTTGAATAACATTTCCTAGTCAAGGAATCTAGAAAATGGCGCAGCGGACGGGACTCGAACCCGCGACCCCCGGCGTGACAGGCCGGTATTCTAACCAACTGAACTACCGCTGCATCACGATACTTATTTCTAAGTAGCTATATCTGAAAAAGAAAAAATCTTTAAAAGATATGGTGGGCGCTGACGGGATCGAACCGCCGACATTCTGCTTGTAAGGCAGACGCTCTACCAACTGAGCTAAGCGCCCTTAAAGGGTCTTGCAATTTTGATTCTAAGGATGGCGCAGCGGACGGGACTCGAACCCGCGACCCCCGGCGTGACAGGCCGGTATTCTAACCAACTGAACTACCGCTGCATCGCAAAAAATCTGGTGGGCGCTGACGGGATCGAACCGCCGACATTCTGCTTGTAAGGCAGACGCTCTACCAACTGAGCTAAGCGCCCTCAAAAGGTCTATCATGTAAATGGCGCAGCGGACGGGACTCGAACCCGCGACCCCCGGCGTGACAGGCCGGTATTCTAACCAACTGAACTACCGCTGCACTTACACAATGTCGCTATTGTGGCAAACGAATATTAAGAACTTAAGTGGCGCAGCGGACGGGGCTCGAACCCGCGACCCCCGGCGTGACAGGCCGGTATTCTAACCAACTGAACTACCGCTGCACGAAAGTGTCTTAACGTTAAAAGAGCTTGGTGGGCGCTGACGGGATCGAACCGCCGACATTCTGCTTGTAAGGCAGACGCTCTACCAACTGAGCTAAGCGCCCTTTAAACGTCTTCATCGTTTGATGAGGTGCATTATAGAGAATCCTGACGGACTGTCAAACGCTTTTCTGACTGTTTTTGGTTTTTTACGTTTGAGTGATTAAAAAATAGGTTATTCGCTATAAAAACAAACAATTTCGACAACTTATTTACTATTTTTTGTAGAAACCTGAAAAATCACAGCATCATTTTTAGACAAGATTTTCCATAGTTTTGGAACTGATGGCGAATTCTCTTCTTTTTTAAAACCTTCAATACATCCGGATTTTAAGCTTTGCACTGCTTTGTCATTTTATTGATAAACGTATTTACAAGCGAATGCCTCTTTTACACTCTCTCAAATTCAAACGCTGTTCTGAAATAAAGACTAACGCATCTTCGGCGACCAGTTCGAATAATTCAACCACATCTTCATTACGCATCCGGATGCAGCCATGTGACATCGGAATGCCCATAGGTTCTGTATCGGGTGTGCCATGAATATAGATATAACGCTGAAAGGTGTCACAGCCCTCACCCTGATTAAAATTTTCTTCCAGGCCGCTTAACCAGAGAATACGCGATAAAATCCAGTCGCGTTCAGGATATTGTGCAGCCAATGCAGCATCGTAGACCTCACCGGTTTGCTGTCGTGCTTTAAACACTGCATTTAGGGGAGCAGCATGTCCGAATTTGAGTGCTACTTTATGCCAGCCCCGAGGCGTCTTGCCGGAATTTTCCTGCTCACCGATCCCGTTTTTTCCTGTAGAGATGACATAAGTCTTGTCATGTTTCGGCAAGATCAAGCTTTGTTCGGCCAAATCAATCCAGACATCTGCCTGTTCTAAAGAATATGTCATAAGAAAATTACTCGATGTCTTTAATCGGTTCAGCTGCGGGTTCAGGGCGTAGCCATAGCCAGATGGCAACGCTGAGCATGGTCAGGTCAGTGAAGATTTTCACCAATAGCGGCGCATTGGTAAATAACATGATCATTCCACTGATCAGCATCATGATACTGGCGAACCATTTTGCCTTGCGTGGTACAGTGCCATTCTCACGCCAGGCCCTTAAAGTCGCCCCATATTTAGGATGATTCAGCAACCAGGCATCCACTTGCGGCCAGCCTTTAGAGGCTGCCCAGGCAGCTAAAATCAGAAATACTGTTGTTGGCATACCCGGTAAAAGTGCCCCGATAAAGCCCAGGATGACAAAAATCATCACCAAACTTCGCCAAAACAACATTTTCATAGCACTGCCCTATACAACTAATTGCGGTAGTATAAAGTGTTTTTGCATATTATCCGTTGTCATTCTGCACTTTTTAATTTAACGCCCGGGGTTGCTATGTTTGCTTTAAATCAGGTCTCTCATCTTGATGAACCCTGGCTGCAATTTAAAAATCTACTGGTTCGGCAATTGGCCTTTTGCGTATGCAGTCCAAATATTTTATCGGACACTCCAGCCGAACTGGTGTTAAAACATGCTTTTCAGTTTCATCCTGATGCCTTATGGTATGGCCATTTTCACAATTACTATTCCAGACTGCTTTATTTAGATCAGCATCCGCAGGAATTAGAAAGCTTTTTACACCAGCTTAAAAGCACGCGCCTGGGTCTACGTTTTGAAATGTTTATTTGGTTTTGGTTGCTGGACCAGGATTATCATCCCTATCAATTGCTCGGGCACAGTATTCAAAAAATAGCGGGACCCCGAACCCTGGGTGAACTGGATTTTCTGTTATTGAATACCGAAACCAGAGCTATTGAACACTGGGAAGTGGCTTTAAAATACTATCTGGCAGAACGGGATTGTTCTTTGCCCTTCTGGTACGGCTTGAACCGCAGTGATACTTTATTACGCAAATTGAATCACTTTAGCCAAAAGCAATTTCAGTTTGAGGATGCCCTGGAACACAAAATTGAACAGCGTTTTGCAGTACTTAAAGGACAACTCTATCTCCCTGTTGAAAGCACATTCAGCGCCCTTCCCCATTGGGTCAATCGACAACGTCGTTTAGGCTATTGGGGAAGTCATATTCCTCCACAAAATGCTCACTTTTACCGTTTAGAGCGACTGGAATGGATTTGTCCGAAGCAGCATGTCAGTAGCGATACGGCACAGTGGTGGAGTAATGGTTTATATCGACAAAAAGATCAAAACAATTTCTATATGTACCGAAATGCCCCCTTACTTTCTCAGGGAATACACCGCCAATTTTATGAGAATTGTCTATTTTTATAACAAATGCTTACTTTTCTACCATCAAAAAACCCTATTGTTTACGCCGGGCATTAATTAACCTGAATTCACATCAAAATAATGAATGACTTGGAGATGATGATGAAAAAAATTCTTGCAGCTTCCCTCATTATTGCTTTTGCTTTAACTGGCTGTAATACGTTTAAAGGTGTGGGTAAAGATGTATCTAAAGCTGGAGAGGCCGTAACCGATACAGCAGAAAAAACGTCTGAGGAAATCCGCAAAAACTAGTTTATCTTCAGTTCACACAGAACCCTATCCAGGATAGGGTTTTTTTATGCCAATTTTATGGCAAACATTCACATTCAAGGGCATATTCGCCTATTATAGGGCGGACAAATTTATCGACTGATGAAAAAATCGCATGACATCTTCCGCTACCCTTGATTTAAGCCTGCAACTGTTACGTCAGCCTTCCGTGACCCCAATCGATCATAGCTGCCAAAATATCATGGCGGAACGCCTGGAAAAAATTGGCTTCACTATTGAACCGATGCGTTTTGAAGATGTGGATAATTTGTGGGCTCGTAAAGGGACTGAAGAACCTGTACTTTGTTTTGCAGGTCATACCGATGTGGTCCCTACGGGTAATTTAGACGCCTGGAACTCGAATCCTTTCGTACCGGAAATTCGTGATGGCAAACTGTATGGCCGTGGCAGTGCCGACATGAAAACAGCACTGGCAGCCATGGTGGTGGCTTCTGAGCGTTTCGTGGCAAAACATCCAGACCATAAAGGTTCTATTGCATTTCTCATTACTTCCGATGAAGAAGGTCCATCCATTAACGGCACCGTGAAAGTTGTTGAAGCTTTAGAAGCACGCAATGAAAAAATGACCTGGTGTCTGGTCGGTGAGCCATCCAGTACCAATCAGTTAGGTGATGTAGTTAAAAATGGTCGTCGTGGTTCATTGAATGCCAAATTGACCGTAAAAGGCAAACAGGGACATGTGGCTTATCCTCACCTTGCCATCAACCCGATTCATACTGCGTCTAAAGCCCTGGCTGAACTGTGTGACACGGTGTGGGACAATGGCAATGAATATTTCCCGGCAACGTCTTTCCAAATTTCCAATATCAATGCCGGTACCGGTGCAACCAACGTGGTTCCGGGCAGCATGAATCTTTTATTTAACTTCCGCTATTCAACTGAAGTTACTGCTGAACAGTTAAAAGCACGTACTTTAGAGATCCTTGACCGTCATCATGTGGATTACGATATTGAATGGACATTGTCTGGTCTGCCATTCCTGACTCCAGTCGGTGAACTGGTCAATGCGGCTAAAAATGCCATTCGTAATGTCACCGGTATTGAAACTGAACTTTCTACCAGTGGCGGTACATCAGATGGCCGTTTCATTGCGCCTACAGGTGCACAGGTACTGGAACTCGGTGTATTGAATGCCAGCATTCACCAAATTAACGAACATGTAAATGTTGCCGATCTGGAACCCCTTGCTGAAATTTATGAACAAATTCTGGAAGGCTTATTGGCTCGCTAAAACAGTAACCCCATAAAATAAAAAAGGAACTTAACAGTTCCTTTTTTATTACCCGGCTTTATACACGCGACAACATTACAATCCTAAAGAAGACTGAATCTGTTCAAGATTAGGCACATAAAACACCTGATCTCCCATGCGTACATACTGGAATACGTCAGGATCTGTTGCCGTGCGCTCTTCATCTACCACTTCGGAAATACGCAGACGAATCGTTTTTGGCATCTCATTACACATCAGGGCAAAACGCTGACTGACATCATCGCCTTCAATGACCAATGCTACACCCATTTTACGTTCCGGATCATTCACCGCATACACCGGCAATTTCAACTCATGCCATTCCACAAAAGGCACCTGTGTAGCGCTATCCAGTGCAGACAGGACAATATTTTGCGGAAGAATCATCGCTTCCTTACCATGGCAATCGATAATATAGGTATCGATAAATCCGGTAGATACCGTAATAAGGTGGTGTAACTCTTGTTGTGAAATTCGATCAACAGCAGAGTTTGAAACACTATTTTGGCTCATTGAATTATCCCTGACTGATTTCTAACAAACTTTCCACATTTTCCAGCAGTTCCGCTTCCTGGAACGGTTTGCCCATATAGTGCGTTACGCCCAGGCTGAATGCACGTTCACGGTGCTTCTCGCCTGTTCTCGACGTAATCATGATAATAGGCAAGTTTTGATGCACATCATGGTGACGAACCAGGTTGGTAACTTCAAAACCGTCCATACGCGGCATTTCAATATCCAGCAACATCAAGTCCGGTTTGACATTTTCCAGCTGCTCCATGGCATCAATACCATCTTTGGCCGTCACCACATCAAAGCCTTGACGCTCAAGTAAACGTGAAGTCACCTTACGTACAGTTACCGAGTCATCCACAATCATGATCAGGCGGCGTGCATTGCTGTAACGGGAATGCTCACGCTGATCAGACACATGTTTAAGACGCTGGGTGTTCTGAATTTGTCGGGCAATATTCTGACCATCCAAAATCAGACAGACTTGACCATCACCTAAAATGGTTGCTCCGGCAATGACACCGACACTTGAGAATTGCTGACCAATCGGTTTTACCACAATTTGTGCACGCGAACCAATCAACTGATCGACAAGCAATGCAATGGTTTGCCCATTATTGCCCTTAATGAGCAGCACAGGCAAAGAATGCGCCACATTACTTAAGCGAGGTAAAGGCTGATTGGAAACGAATTCTGATAAATAACGCAGTTTGTAACTGGTGTTATCAATTTTAAAGAAGTCTTCTTTACTGTTGAAATATTGCTCCAGCGCAGATGGTGCAATTCGTACAATACGGTCAATTTGTGCCAAGGAAATCGCAAACTGCTGATCACCTGATTTCACCATCAGGGCATCGCTCACCGCTACTGTGGTCGGTACCCGGATAGTAAAGGTTGTGCCTTTACCCAGTTCAGACTCGATGGAAATATGACCGCCCAGTGCCTTAATTTCGCTCTGCACCACGTCCAGACCTACACCACGCCCGGAAATTTGGGTCACTTCTTTGGCGGTACTAAATCCAGGATGGAAAATTAATTGCAGGATTTCCTGCTTGTCAATGGATTGATCGGCTTTAATTAAACCCAGGCTGAGCGCTTTTTCTTTAATTTTTGCTTCATCAATCCCTTTACCATCATCACTGAACGACACCAGAACGTCGGTACCTTGACGGCTGATATTGAGGACAATTTTTCCGACTTCAGGCTTCTGAAGTTCATGACGTACGTGAGTGTCTTCCAGACCGTGGTCAATCGCATTACGCAGCATGTGCTCAAAAGGCGTGACCAGACGCTCTAGAATGTTACGGTCCAATTCACCTTCGGTGTTTTGCACCACCAGTTCTGCCGGACGGTTCAAGGTTGATGATGTCTGACGCACAATCCGCTGTAAACGTGGCAATAGTCGGTCAAACGGTACCAGACGGGTACGCATCAGGCTTTCCTGAATCTCGGCTTGAATGCGTGATTGTTGTAACAGTAAGCCTTCCGTATCACGAATCTTTTCAGACAAAGTGGTTTTGAAGTCGACCAAGTCGGATGCAGATTCCGCCAGTGATTTTGACAACTGGTTCAATGATGAATATTGGTCCATTTCCAGCGGGTCAAAATCGGCATAACGTGAGTTATCACCATGTTTGGCAATAATTTGCGACTCTAGCTCGCCTTCCATTCGACGTAACTGGTCCGCCAGACGCTTGATCGCCAATTCCATCTCGTTGAGGGTATTACCAAACTGCCCCAAGTCCATTTCAATACGCGAACGGTTAATCGCATTTTCACCAGACAAATCGATCATTTTTTCCACCAGATCGGCAGAAATACGGATCATTTCATTGCTGTTGTCCTGTTGATTGCTTGTATCCCACTCACCCATCATCGCTGGAGGTTCGGTACCATCGCCCTGAACAAATTCAAAGACTTTAGCTGTAGACAGCATATCGGACTGAGTCACGCGATTAGGCAACTGCGCAATGACATCAACAAATTCAATTGACTCTAAACTTAATTTAACGCTATCAAAATTACTGTAATCATGCTCAAAAATGGCCTGCTTTAACCATGCCAAAGTGGTTTGCAATAACAGGTCATAAACATTGGAATTGAACTGATGCACAGCGAAGCGTTCGAAGGTAGTTTCCAGCTGGTAAGCAATCGCCCCTACCGGTTCATTTTCCACCATGCGCGCACCACCTTTCAAACTGTGGGCTGCACGTTGTAATTGAAGCAGCAAACTACGGTCACTGCGCTGCTCAAACCATTGTTGCAGCAGGCTATCTGTAGACTCCAGAATTTCTTCTGCTTCTTCCAGGAAGGTTTCTTCTGCAATTAAACGGATACTGTCGTCTGGTTCTTCAACATAGGCTGGACTTGCCAAAGCAATGTCAGTAGCTATATCAACTTCTGCTGCTGAAATTGCAACAGGTTCCGCTGATTCCTCAGCAGCTATGTCAGCTTCAATTTGAATTTCTACTTCAGCGCCAGCTTCCGTTTCGACTGGAGTTTCCAGTTCCTCAATTTCAGTTGCAGCTTCAATTTGAACTTCAGGCGCTGCTTCTGCAACGGCAATGCCGACAACCACACCACCTTGAGCTATCGCTTGAATATTACGTAAAATTTCAATTGATTCAGCAGCAGCGTAGTCAATCTGATCGTCACGGATGATTTGAATGCGGTCAGAAACGTCATCTTGTACTAGACGAATAATGCTGATGAGCTGTGGATTGACTTCAATTTGCTGACGGATCACGCGTTCATACATGCTTTCCAATTCATGCGAAATCAAACCAATATGCGTCGCCTGAATCATATTTGCTCCCCCTTTGAGGGTATGCAAATAACGCATTAAATTATTCAGTGCTGCTGTATCGGATGGATCTTTCGACCAGGTGTTCAAATCCTGATCTATCCCGCCCAACAATTCTTCCGCTTCTTCCAGGAAGATACCCAACAAATCTTCATCAAAATCACGATTTGCATCAGCAGCATGCATTTGTGCACGGTCTGAACGAATTTTTTGTGAAATCTGGGCCAGATCTAGACTGCCTGAAGCAGGCGTTGCCAAAACTTCTGCTTGCATTGCAACACTCGGTTCATGCGCTGCAAACTGTTCAAGATCTTGCTGAACAAAGGCGGTAAGATCATTCAAAACTTTCTGGACATCAGCGGTTAAAATAACGCGCTGACCTGCTGCCAAGGTATCGAACAGATGAATGAATTCTTGATGTGCCTGTCCAAACAGATCATAGGCATAATCGATATTGAGCAATTCCGGTTTTAATATCAGGGCTTCATAGCCAGACTTCAATTCATTGGTAAATTGATGAATGCCCATCGCAGCACGATTATCGGTATGGTCCAATAATTGCTGTGCCTGCTGGCTTAAAGTCTGAATGTATTCGGGATATTCTACTTTGGCACGTTTTTCAAATTCAAATTCCGCATCCAGAAGCAAATCAATATTTAATTCGACCAGCTTGGACACCAGACCTTGCGGATTGACATCCTCATCGACTTCTACCGAATTGAAACCATAATCGTCCCATGCTGCATTGAAAGTGGCATAGATTGCATCTAGTTTCTGAGTTTGACCCTGTCTTAAGATATGCAAATAATCACGGACAAACTCAGCATACTGAATCAGCAAGGCAGTCTGACTGGAAGTAGAAACGATTTCTTCTTGTAAAAGTGTTTTAAATAAGTTTTCAACCTTGGTACTGGCTGCAAAAATCTGCTCAATATGTGCCATGGAAGAGCTGCCACGCAAGGTATGCAAGGCACGGATCAGGCCATTATAATCCTGATGTTGTTCCTGTTCAGTTTTCAGGAACTGGTCAATCGTGAGCAGATGTTCTTCCGCTTCTTCAATAAAGATCGCGACCGTTTCTTCAATATCATTGTTGTCGTCTGATGCAACTGGCGCTGCTGTAGCAGTTGTTTCGATTGCCGTTTCAGGTTCTGCTTCACTAGATGCTTGATCCTGCAATTCCAGGCCAGTGAGACTGTCGACACTGGTCAGTGTGCTAGACAGTTCAAGCAATTCTTCCAGTGCAGGTTCCAAACTGACCTGCTGCTGTATTTGCTGCCCCAATAGGACTAAAGGTCTTAAGTCGATATCAGCATTTTGTACCGTTTTAAAAATTGGGTATAACTTATATTGATAAATATTAAACACAGACTGAGCAAAGCGTTGAACTGTGCTGTCTAAAGGTACTGTACCGGAAATAACACGATTTAAAGTATCTTCCACTGACCAGGCCAGCTCGCCCGCAGATTTTGCCCCAACCATACGACCCGATCCTTTGAGCGTATGGAAATGACGGCGAATGGTCGTTAAAGTTTCTTGGTCATGAGGATTTTCCAACCAAGCTGGAAATAAATTACCCAATTCAACGAAGATTTCTTCTATTTCTTCAACAAAAATTTCTAAAATTTCTGCATCTTGATCAAGATAACTATCTTCAGGAAGCGTAGTCGTTTCAACTAAATTTTTTAATATTTCTTTCATAGCTTAGGCTTCTTACGTTTATCTGCCACCAAGAAGGTTGCTCAAACTTAATTGTCACCATCACGCGAGACCTAACTTTGAAGTTAAGTTCATCTTGTCGATGCTTTATCTGTATCTTGTGGATACCCCCTGCCCGAAAGCAGGGTATATCACTGCAACGCTGTTGAATTAACTTAGTCAGGTAATTTAAAGTCAGTTACAGATTCACGTAATGATTCGGCCATATTTGCCAATTCCGATACCGAACGTGCTGTATCGAAAGTTGCAGTTGTTGTTTGCGAAGTAATTTCTTGTACAACATTCATCGTTGTCGCAATGTGACCAGCTGAAGCGGACTGAAGTTTTGCAGCGTCCGAAATGCTGGCAATCAATTTCGCCAGGTTGCTGGATACCGTTTGAATTTCATCCAGTGCCACGCCGGCATCTTTGGTCAAGCTTGCACCACGAACAACCTCTGATGTGGTTTGTTCCATCGAAATTACGGCTTCGTTGGTATCTGTCTGAATGGTTTTTACCAGACCTTCAATCTGTTTGGTTGCAGAAGCTGAACGTTCCGCAAGACGCTGTACCTCATCGGCTACCACGGCGAAACCACGACCAGCTTCCCCTGCCATCGACGCCTGAATTGCAGCGTTCAAGGCCAGGATGTTGGTCTGGTCGGCAATATCGTTAATCAAGGCAACGATGTTACCAATTTCCTGAGAAGATTCACCCAGACGTTTAATACGTTTAGACGTTTCCTGGATCTGCTCACGAATGGTGTCCATACCTTCAATCGAACGGTTTACAACCTCTGCACCATTGGCAGCAATTTGTACCGAACGCTCCGCAACCACTGCAGATTCTTCCGCGTTTGCCGATACCTGGTCAATAGACATCGCCATTTCGTTAATCGCGGCAGATGCACCGGCAATCTCTTGTGCCTGGTGTTCAGATGCTTCAGCAAGCTGGTGGGTAATGCCCTGGGTATTCGCCGTATACTGCGCAACCTCTTGAGACGTTTCAGTAATACGCGATACCAGGTCACGTAACTGGTCAATCGCGAAGTTAATGGAGTCGGCAATTGCACCGGTAAAATCTTCCGATACCGTTGCGTATGAACGCAAGTCACCATCCGCCAAGTCGGCAATTTCATCCAGTAAACGTAAAATCGCGTTCTGGTTACGGTCATATTCTTCTTGCAGGCTTGCCACACGCTGTTTATCTGACTGGCCACGTAATGCAAGTAATTTGAATACTGCAAACAGGAAAGCGACCAAACACAAGATTAAAAGCAAGGCAGGAAGCGCAATAGCCAGGCTTGAACCACTAGATAGTTTATTCAGGTTAGTTAACAATTCATCTGACTGGGCAAAAATTGAAGCAGAAGCTTGACGTACTTTTACAATTTGAGCCGAGTTTGAAAGAATCGTTGCAGAAGCTGATTTTAGTACATCATCATATTCGCTTTTAATCCCTTCCAGTGATTCACGCAATGCCGGATCGGTAATACGTTCTACACCCAGTTCTGTACTACCATTGAGCTGTGCATTCAGGTAAGAACCGAAGGTTTCAGTGTCAGCACTGAAGTCATCCGCAGATTCACGCGAGTTATCATTACCCGTAAGCACCGAACTGATCGAACGTAAAATACGTTCTGCAATGAATACCTGGTTTTTCGCAATAACAACCTGGTTAGACGGCATGTTTTGACGTGCCATCTGGTCGACCATCAGGTTATATTCTGCCTGAATTCCTGGAATTGATTCGCCAATTGCAATGTTGGTATCGTACAGCTTGTTAATCATTTTTTGTTGAGACGAAATTAAATCAATCCCTTCAGATAATGATTTCCACTGCTTTTCCACGTCCACCAATGCACCCGTATGTGGATGAATGTCTTTAACCGTTTCCAGATTTTCAGCAAATTCTTTTTGCGATTGAATTAATTTATCAATCGACTCTTTGGTTCCCGAAGCCGTTGCATCAGTCGCCTGACGTGAAATGGTTTGTGACAATAGACGCAAATCACCCACACTACGTGTCAATTCGTTATTACGTGGCACACTATAGAATAGGTATAATAATAAGAATAGTGCTACGGTCAGAGAAAATGCTGCGCCCAAAATCAATGGTTTGGACTTTTCACTGTCACCAAATACACGTGATAATTGCTCTGTTTGTGATTGAATCTTTGCTAATAAAGCATTCCCGTCCTTACGGCCGGTGCCTTCACCTGTATTCTTCTTTTTAAGTTTAAAGCCCATCCAGCTTCTCCCCGAGTTGCGCTATCATTCTTTAGCTTGCGACTATTAATTTATAAATTTTACAGAGGCATTCATGTATTTTGGGTTTTGCAATAAACGACTAAATAAGAAAACATGCCAGTGCTGATTATGTTGATAAAAATATCCCTGACAATATTCTTGTAAATTGCTATCTAATTCACTGTTTTTAGAAAAGAAGCTTTTCTTATTAAAGTGTTGAATCCCCAAAACCTGATCTACCACCAAACCGACATAATGGTCATTATGACTAATACACAATACTTTTTGAGTCGGTGAAAACTGACTTCGATGTCCGGAAATATAATGCGCCAAATCAGCGACTGAAAGTAAACGTCCCCGAATATTGGCCAGCCCCATCACCCATGATTGGGTATTGGGAACTGGTGTATATTTTGGTGGATAGATCACTTCAGATACTTCACCCAAAGGGGCAACAAAATATTGTCCCATCATCTCAAAAGCAATGCCTGACCATCGGTTTACTTCATTTTCAGTGGTAACGTAGTTTTTATTGCCACGTTTAGCCAGCCGAAGTAATTCGATAAATCCATTTGCTGCCATAGAGCTTATCCTGCATTGAGGTGGTGTTTAATCACATCAATTAATTGGTTTTCGTCTACAGGCTTGGTTAAATAATCACTTGCCCCCTGACGTTTTCCCCAAACGCGGTCAGTTGCCTGATCCTTAGTACTGACAATCACAATCGGAATGTGTTTGGTCGTAGCACCACGGGCAATCTGACGTGTCGCCTGAAAGCCGTTTACTCCAGGCATGACCACATCCATAAGCACCAGATCTGGCAATTCTGCTTGTGCCATTGTGACACCATCCGCCCCATTTGCCGCTTCAATCACCTCAAAGCCATGCTTGGTTAAAATCTCTCTAAAACGAAATGTTTCTGTAGGTGAATCATCAACGATAAGAATACGTGACATGCTTTTCCCCAATAAAAATAAACTTATGCTGTTACGTGATTACGGATTGCGTTTAACAATTCATCTTTACTAAAAGGTTTAGTTAAATACTCATCCGAACCTACAACACGACCTTTTGCCTGGTCAAATAAACCATCTTTACTTGACAGCATAATGACTGGAATATTCTGATAATTCTGCGAATTTTTAATCAATGCACAAGTTTGATAACCGTCTAAACGTGGCATCATGATATCTACAAAAACGATATCCGGATTTGCTTCAGCAATTTTTGCCAAAGCCTCAAAACCATCTACTGCGGTCACAACTTCACAACCTTCACGTTGTAATAATGTTTCTGCTGTACGACGAATGGTTTTTGAATCATCAATCACCATCACTTTTAGATTTTGGAATTTTTCGTCCATTTAATGATCCTTCCCATTTTTAGAATGTACAAACAATTTTAGTCAAAAATTTTATTACAAGTTACGAACATTTTTAACATATCTTTACTTGCCTTTTCAATGAACATTTTCCGCAGAAAGACTCACTTTTTTTTATTTTCAATAACAGCTTCACACTTTCTATCGACCAATGATTTTTTTTTGACAGACAGAGGTTTTTTATTGCTTATTTTAAGTCTAATATAGCCTATTTATTGCTTTTAAAATAAGTAATTTAGTCAACTTTTATTCGGGGGTAACAATGCAAAGTCAGTTTAAATACAAACTTGCTTTCATTGCACAAAAAAAAATGAACTTTAGATTCATTTTTCTTTCTTTTCTCGTTTTGCAGGCAGCAGTGGCATATGCTGAAAATCCACTACCCAAAGCCACCTGGTATCGCTACTACGACAGTAAAGGGGTAGCCAATATTAGTACCAATGTCACCCCCAACCATATTCGCCATGGCTACGAAGCCCTAGATCAGAATATGCAGGTCATCCGGCGTAATCGTGCCTATAATACTGAAGCCGACATCAAACAGGCCCCCCAGCGTGCAGCCCACGCCAAGCAGCAGGCAACTGACTTAAAACTAAAAAAAGCTTATGGTAATAGCCAGGTTGCACTGGCAAAACGTAATGACGCATTGGGCAACATTAAAAAGCAGATTGCCTTCCAGCAAGACCAGTTAAAACAATTACAGACTGACCGTATCTACTTTAAGCGTCAGCAGATTGAACATTTACGTAAGGCTGAAAACATTCCTGTCAGCTTGAAAACTACCATCGAGAATAATCAAAAGAATATTGAAGCAAAAAGAACAATGATTCAATCATTACAAATAAACTATCGAAAAACACAAGCAGAATACGACAATATTATCGCTCGCTTAAAAGCGCTGGAATAATTGCATTTATTATGTGAAGTGCTTAATTTAAGCCACAATAAATAAAAAAAGGATGAACCTACATGCTACCTGGACAGCATACAAATAAATCTAAATTAAGGGACCATACGCAATATTTAAGTACCAGTTTCCTCTGTTTGAGTCTACTTCTGACCGCTTGCCAAAAAAATGAAATAGAAAAACCTGTAGAAACCACAAAAAAAATCGAGTTAATTGAAAAAGATTTAGTTTCTGTGAAGAATGGCACTTCTATCGCTAAAAGTGCTTTTACCGGTACACTTCGTGCAGTTAATCAAAGCAGCATACAGGCTCAGGTCACTGCTACCGTAACCCAAGTCTATGTACAGGTCGGACAGTCGGTTTCTAAAGGTCAAGTACTGGTTCGCCTGAATAATCAGGACAATGCGGCACGCTTAGCGCAAGCTCAGGCCAATTTGGCAGCGACACAAGCTCAGGCCAGTCTGGCTAAAAATATGATGCAGCGCAAAAAGCGCTTATTGGATCAAGGCTTCATCTCCAAAGTTGAATATGAACAGGCTCATGTTGACTATCAGGCGCAACTGGAAAATGTGCACGCACAGCAGGCAAATGTGAATATTGCCCAGAAGGCCGAGCGTGAAGGCACCATTTATAGCCCTATTTCCGGAGTGATTACACAGCGCCAGGTCGATGCAGGCCAAACGGTTGCTGCCGGTCAGACCCTGTTTGAAATCGTGGATCCAAGTCAACTGGAAATTCAGGCCAAATTACCAAGTGACATGCAGTCCGCATTAAAAGTTGGACAACGTATTGAATACACCATTCAAGGTAATCCAGCTCAACTAACGGCGATTTTATCTCGAGTCTCTCCTATTGCTGATCCTGTCAGCCGCCAGATTGAATTTTTTGCCAGACCGAATGAAACCATTAACTCACTCAGTATCGGTGCATTTGTGGAAGGCAACATTCTGGCTTCGACGCAGGTTTCAGGTCAGCTTATTCCGCTCGATGTGATCCAGAATATCAAAGATAAGCCTTATGTATGGGTGATCCGCCAGAACAAAATTGAAAAAGTTCCTCTGGTGATCTTGGAACAGCGCTATCGGGACAATTTGGCTGTCGTGCAAGGACTGCAAGACGCTGACCAGATTAGCCGTATCAAATTTAATGACCTGGACATTCATCAAGCGGTCATCATCAATAAATAATAAAAAAATAAGTACAGGATTGTTCTTATGTGGTTTACCCGAATTAGTGTTAAATATCCTGTTTTCACCATCATGATGATGTTGTGTTTACTGGTACTGGGGCTGGCATCTTGGCAACGGATGGGCGTAGAAGAATTTCCCGATGTCGATTTCCCTTTTGTTGTGGTCTATACCTCCTATCCGGGTGCCTCCCCTGAAACCATTGAATCTGAAATTACCAAAAAAATGGAAGACCAGATTAATACCATTTCGGGTTTAAAACAGATTATTTCCCAGTCCAGTGAAGGGCTGTCGACCATTATTGTCGAATTCAATCTGGACGTGTCTTCTGCGGTAGCCGCACAGGATATTCGCGATAAGATTTCTCCTGTAACGGCCCAGTTCCGTGATGAAATTCAAGACCCTATCGTTGAGCGTTATGACCCATCCGCCAATGCGGTGATGTCGATCGTGTTTGAATCGGAGACCATGCCGTTACGAGACTTAAGTTCCTATTTAAGTCAGCAGATTGTCCCGCAACTTCGAACCGTGCCGGGCGTGGGTACAGTGAACTTGCTGGGAGATGCTCAACGCCAGATTCGTATTGAGGTCGATCCGCAAAAACTGCAAAGCTTTGGCATTGGTGTAGATAAAGTCATCAATACCTTGAAAGGTGAAAATATTGAAGTTCCGGGAGGCACCTTAAAACAGCCGACGTCTGAACTGGTGGTGGAAATCAAATCCAAAGTGATTCACCCGCAATCATTTGGTGACCTGATTATTGCCAATAAAAATGGTGCTCCTATTTTTCTAAAACAGGTGGCAAGTATTGAAGATGGTCAAGCCGATCTGGAATCCAGTGCTTATTTAAATGGTAAAGCTGCGGTCGCGATTGATATTCTGCGTAATTCGGATTCCAATGTGATTGATGTGGTCAATGCCACCTATAAAGCCATGACGAAAATCGAGAAACAGCTACCCGAGGGTACTGTGGCGAAAGTTGCCGTCGATAGCTCCCGGGGTATTCGTGGCAGTATTCAGGATGTGGCACGCACCATTATTGAAGGTGCAGTGCTTGCTGTTCTGATCGTTTTGCTGTTCCTGGGTTCTTTTCGTTCCACAGCCATTACCGGACTGACCTTACCGATTTCCCTGCTCGGTACCTTGACCTTTATTTGGGCTTTTGGCTTCACCATCAACATGATGACCTTGCTGGCCTTATCCCTCAGTATTGGCCTGCTGATTGATGATGCGATTGTGGTGCGGGAAAATATTGTCCGTCATGCCGATATGGGCAAAGATGCGGTTACAGCAGCACTAGATGGCACCAAAGAAATCGGGCTGGCGGTTTTAGCTACTACCCTGACCATTGTCGCGGTATTTTTACCGGTTGCATTTATGGGCGGGATTATCGGTAAATTCTTCTATCAGTTTGGGGTTACGGTCAGCGCTGCCGTGCTGATTTCGATGTTTGTCAGTTTTACACTCGATCCTATGCTTTCTGCGCACTGGGCTGAAAAACATGATCCCAATAAACGACCCGGCAGAATCAAGCGCTTCTTCAACTGGATCTCCAACAAGCTTGATCATTTAAGCCATTATTATGAAAAGCTGTTAAAGCTGGCACTCCGCTTCCGTATTTTAACCTTGATGGTTGCGGTCGCTTCACTTTTTGGTGCATTGGGTTTATCCAAATTGATTGGCACGGAATTTGTTCCTGTTCCAGATAAAAATGAAATTCGAATTAAATTTGAAACGCCTGTAGATGCCTCACTCGAATATTCACAAGCCAAGTTGTTGCAAGTGGAAAATATTCTTCGCCAGCATCCAGATGTACGTAATACTTATAGCATTATCAACGGGGTAACAGATCGAGGTAAAAACCATGTCAGTATACGGATCAAGGTCACCCCTCGCCTGGAACGTGAGAAAACCCTGACTCAACTGAATAACGAGTTTCGCCAGCGCTTGCAAAGCGTAGCGGGCATTACCATTACCTCGGTGGCTTCGGCAGATGAAACTGTTTCTGGCGGTCAAAAGCCGATCCTGATTTCCATTAAAGGCACCGACCTGAACGAACTGCAAAAAATCTCCGATCGCTTTCTGGCAGAAATTTCCAAAATTGAAGGGATCGTCGATCTTGAAAGCTCGCTTAAAGAACCTAAACCCACCTTGGCGGTTCATATCAATCGTGTCCTGGCGAGTGATTTGGGTCTTTCTGTCAATCAGATTGCCAATGTTATCCGTCCTTTAATTGCAGGTGATGATGTCACCACCTGGCAAGATGAAAAAGGCGAAATCTATGATGTTAATCTTCGCCTGACTGAAAACAGACGTACCTTGCCGAGCGATATACAAAATCTTTATCTGAACTCACAAAAAACCGATGCCTCTGGTCAGCCGATATTAATACCGCTGGCAAGTGTGGCTTCGTTTAACGAAACCTTGGGCGCTTCGCAGATTACCCGGCGTGACTTGGCCCGTGAAGTACTGGTAGAAGCCAATACCGCCGGCCGACCGGCAGGCGATATCGGTGCGGATATCAAAAAAATTCAAGATAATTTTGATTTACCACCCGGCTATAGCTTTGCCACCCAAGGTGCGAATAAAGACATGGCAGAATCGGCAGGCTATGCCTTAACCGCCATTACCCTTTCCATTGTGTTTATCTATATTGTATTGGGTTCACAATTTAACAGCTTCATTCACCCTGCTGCGATTATGGCTTCCCTTCCCCTCTCGCTGATTGGGGTATTCCTGGCTTTATTCCTGTTTAATTCCACCATGAACCTGTTTTCCATTATTGGCATTATCATGCTGATGGGACTGGTGACCAAGAATGCCATCCTGCTGATTGACTTCATTAAAAAAGCCATGGATCGTGGGGTTGATCGTTATGAGGCGATTATTGAAGCGGGTAAAACCCGTCTACGCCCTATTTTAATGACCACCAGCGCCATGGTGATGGGGATGATTCCCCTGGCACTGGGTCTGGGTGAAGGGGGCGAACAAAGTGCCCCTATGGCGCATGCCGTGATTGGCGGCGTCATTACCTCCACATTGTTAACGCTGGTGGTTGTACCCGTTATCTTTACCTATCTGGATGACTTGAAGAATTTTATGACGCGCCAAATCCGAAAAATCATGGCATAATAAAAGCCATAACTTTGAGGTGACATTCTGAAATGTTCACCTCATTTTTTATCATATAATCTTATGCTTTAATGCTTAATTATCAGGACAGTTTCCATGCGCGCGAGTCGCTTTTTATTTGCTACGTTAAGAGAAACCCCAAATGATGCTGAAGTGATTTCACATCAGCTCATGTTACGTGCGGGGATGATTCGTAAATTGGCTTCGGGTTTATACACTTGGTTGCCGATGGGCGTACGTGTGCTAAATAAAGTTGAAGCGATTGTACGTGAAGAAATGAACCGTGCCGGATCGCTTGAAGTCTTCATGCCAGTAACCCAGCCTTCGAGCCTTTGGGAAGAATCAGGCCGCTTTGTGCAATATGGTCCAGAGCTTTTACGTTTTAAAGACCGTCATAACAATGATTTTGTACTTGGCCCAACCCATGAAGAAGTCATCACTGATCTTGCGCGCAACGAACTGAAAAGTTACAAGCAGCTTCCAATCAATTTCTACCAGATTCAAACCAAATTCCGTGATGAAGTACGTCCACGTTTTGGCGTAATGCGTTCACGTGAATTCATCATGAAAGATGCTTACTCTTTCCATATCGATCAAGCCTCACTGCAAGAAACTTATGACGTGATGTATGACACGTACTGCCGTATCTTTAGCCGTTTGGGCTTAGACTTCCGTCCAGTACAGGCAGACACTGGCTCAATTGGCGGTTCAGGTTCGCATGAATTCCACGTTCTGGCATCAAGTGGTGAAGATGATATCGCCTTCTCTACAGAATCTGATTATGCTGCCAATGTAGAAATGGCAGAAGCTGTACTGGTGGGTGAACGCGCAGCTGCAACTCAAGAATTAAAACTGGTGGATACACCAGCTCAAAAAACCATTGCGGATGTATCAAACTTCCTGGGTACTGATGCTGCACAATCTGTAAAAGCACTATTGGTGCAAGGTGTGGCAACTGAAGAAGGCAAAGAAGCCCCAGTTGTTGCTTTATTCCTTCGTGGCGATCATGAACTGAATGAAATTAAAGCTGAAAAGCATCCATTAATCGCGGCACCTTTAACATTTGCATCTGAAGCTCAAATTCAAGCACTTGGTTTAATCACTGGCTTCATTGGTCCGCAGGGTCTGGTTGAAAAAGGTATTACCGTGATTGTAGACCGTGCAGCATCTGTGCTTTCTGATTTTGTTGCCGGTGCCAATGAAGCCGGCAAACATGCAACAGGTGTGAACTGGGAACGTGATGCAACCTTTACGGAAGTTTATGACTTGCGTAATGTAGTTGAAGGTGATCCATCTCCAGATGGTAAAGGTACGCTGCAAATCAAGCGTGGTATTGAAGTCGGTCACATCTTCCAGCTGGGTAAAAAATACTCTGAAGCTTTAGGCTGCAAAGTTCTGGGTAAAGACGGTAAACCGATGATCGTAACCATGGGTTGCTATGGTATTGGAGTAACGCGTGTGGTGGCTTCTGCCATTGAACAAAATTTTGATGACAAAGGGATTATCTGGCCTTCTGCAATTGCACCGTTTGAAGTGGCAATTGTGCCTATGAATGCCCATAAATCACCACGTACTCTGGAAGCCGCAGAAACACTGTACGCAGAACTGCAAGCTGCGGGTTATGACGTAATTTTGGATGACCGTGACGAGCGTCCAGGAGTGAAATTCTCTGACCTTGAAATTACGGGTATTCCACACCGTATTGTAATTGGTGAAAAAGGTCTGGATGCTGGTACCTTTGAATATAAAGGCCGTACCGATGCTGAATCTGTAAATATCTCTAAAGAAGAATTACTGGCTAAAATTGCAAAGTAATTGCTCCTTAAAATAAAAAATCCCGCCATTTAGCGGGATTTTTTTGTTTTAGGATTAACAGAATTTCAGACCACCGAAACAGTTTGACTTAAAGTTCTGCCCTTGCAAGGTTAAGTTTTGTAATGGAAAATTAATCACTGCAGGGTTCTTAATTTCACCCACATCAAGCGCTGCAGTGGCAACACATCCGATAAGCAAATCCCCACAGGGACGTGGCTTAGAGGTTAAATCATGATTAATCCCTGCAATTGTTTGTTTAAGCACTTCGTCGGTGATTTTTACATTGGTTGTTGGACTGATACTCCCTAAATCCACTTCATCTTCAATTGCTAACCACCATCCTCGATTTGCAGCAACCGATGCACCTGGCCATAATATTTGCTGTGTCTGTAGCGATAATGAACTTGCGTTATTTAGATACAAAGAATGGATCAAACCTAAATTCTGGTTCACTGTAATATCAGTCTGCAAGCCGGTTAAAGAGCCGGTAATGTCTTTATCAAGTGTTAAATTTAAACCCAATGCTGAAATCTGTGCAGCTAAAGGTCCAGCAAAATCGATTTTATTTACCGTTCCCGTTCCTTTTAGGACTGCCTCAGTCAGACGTGTTCCAGATACAATTGTAGATGGAATGGTAAAAGGTGCTGTTGTTGAAGTTAAGTTAAATGAATAATCATTTGACTTATAATGTAATTCTAAAGGGATACCAATCAATGTTCCTATTACAGCACCTTCAATATACTGACCCGTTGCAGCATAATTCATCACCCTTGGATCTGTGGTTGCTACTCCAGAAGAGGCTTTGGTTTTCATATAACCACTAAAGGAGTTAATCCCATTCGGCGTACTGCTATTTTCTGTTCCTATTGTCATTAAGCCAGCAATTTTTTCAGCACTTAAACGAAAGCCCAATACCTCACGAGTAGAAGCAGATTTTGGATTTTTAATAGCAAACTCAACAAATGGATTAGTAATAAGGGCTGAGCTTGCTGCACGATCATCAGAAGTATAATTTGCGCCTTGCAAACCACTTAAAGAAATATTATCAATATCAATATCACATTTGCCAATACCATTTACCCCACCACAACCTAATTGCAGCTTTTTAATATTGGCGTTGATTTCCATTTCAGCTTCCAGACCCAATTTATAAAACCCTAGATTCGTCTGGTCTACATTTTGTCCTTTAGCATCAATAACGTTATAACCTGCATTATATTCCATAGACAATAATGCCTGACCACTTACACCAGATAATGAATCATCATCCATAGCCACCATTGCATGACCTAAACCTGGTATTGCAATAGATGAAACAATCAAACTTGCCAATAATATTTTTTTCATAAGATTCTATCCCTATTCTTTTATTTATTCTCAAGCAGATTAACGTGGAGTAATCCCTAAATTACTTCTTATACTTCCACCTGTAATTGCAATATCTGCCATCTTTTGCATTTGATTCGGCGTGGTTGACATTGATAATTCAGTCCTGAAGACCTGATTCAAAGATTTAGCTGGATTAATATCCACTTTATTATCAAATATGACGGTATCTTTTTGCATCTTGACTCGTGATTCAAGTGCTAGAGCACCTTGCAATTTATTAAAATTAATACTTGAAGTTTTGATAACTGTATTATTCGCATCGACATCTTCGTTAATCAAACTAAAGTAGCTCCCCAAAATATTTGGGTTCAATTTATCTGTGTCTGATAAAGCATTAAATTCAAAATTGGCACGGAAAGATAAGAAATTATTTTCTGCATTATCATTCATACCGGGAATGATGAACAAATCCCCTTTACCATCGAGTTTAAAGGCGATGGAGGTCAGCACATCATCTTTACGGGCGAAATTATCAACAGGCACGACACTGCCACATTTAGCAGAGCCAGTGGTACAGTTATAGAGTGAACCAGGTAATTGACCAATCGCAATTTCTGCGCTGGCAGCAACCAGTAAATCATCGGCACTAATATAGATTCCTTGCTCTTCATAACCAATCACGCCTTTGGCTTTGACAAATGCATCAATATTACGTAAACCAGCATAGTAATTTACTTCTTCATTGAGCAGTCCTTTCTTTCCATCGATTAAAATTAACGATGTTGTACTCGCTGCACCTGTTTTTTTGTCAATTCCATACCCATCGGTACTTGCCATCACATTGTAGGCTATTCCTTTTTTGGTCCCAGCATCCACTTTCGATGTATATTCTGTGCCTGCAAGTGCGACATTGGCATTCAAATTATAAATAGGGATACCAATTCCCCAGCTACTGGTATCATTGGTAATTTCAGCCAAAGAGTTATCTGCAATAAACCGTGCTTTACGTGCAATCGATTGAAAATCCATACCGCGTATAGCAATCAGTGCAAAGTCATTCCCTTTTTCAAGAGAAGATAATTGCTGTGTCTGAACTAAACCACTCACCCCTAAAGTTTTTTTAATTTTATCGTTAATTAAAAAATCTAAACTTTTTGCCTGTATCGCATTAATATAAATGTCACCAAAATCAATATAGGCATTTTTGGTATTTACATCTGTTTTAGTACTCGAATTACGAACAGTTAAAGGTGATAAATTGGAAAACTCAATCGCATAACTTCCATTACCTGTATGCCCAATTTCAAGGGTTGTTGGGGTCTGATTAGTACCTAAAATCGTATTCCCTTCACGGGTGAAATCGGCAGAAACACCAAAATGCAGTCCACCCAACCCTACCGCATCATAACCTGTTAATGTCGCTGTTGAGGTACGGCCAAAATCGGTGATCCCACTTTGATTGGCATTTAAGAAAATTGTGGCATTGGTGACTGCACCCGAGGCTCCCATACGAATTAAATTTCGCTGCTGAGTCGGATCACTGCCATAACGCAGGTCAATATTTATCCCTGGATTGGTTGCCGTGGTTCTTGATGAGTGTACGGTATCACGACCAGGCTGTGGATTTGCACTGGCAACTGGATCACTGTCATCCACTCTTCCCAACATCACAACATGATCCGTGGCACCATCACGACTCTTCGTGGTCAGGACAATCCCTTCATCCATGTAGCTGTTTGATGTTCTTTCTTGATAAGAACTCAGATACATATAGCCATCACCAGAAAAATTGAAGTTAAAGTCTTTCAAAGTGAGCTTTTGCCCGTTTAGCCCATGACTGATACTGGCATTTTGTAATTGAAAATTAAGGTGTGCCGTTTCATCTCGATTGAATAATCCTGCTTGCGTTTGAAGAAGTACGCGAAGCGGTGAACTGGTTTTGATATCAAGAGAACCTAAACTTTGTTGAGGAGTCTGACATTTAGTTGCATCAGTGCACAGTAACATGACATCCTTAACAGCTAATTCAAATGGAGAAATGTTCGCTTCTATACGAATTCCCGCCCCTCGAGCTGTTGTACCGACATCAAAGTCAAGTTTAGAAACAATCGATTGATTATTGACACCTAACAGGGTTACATCTTTCAGACCAAGCTTCATGGTATCAGGGCGTTGCAATGAATCGCCAGGATTGCTTTTTGAAGAAGAATCCACCCAGTTGACAGCATTAATGGTTGCCTTGGAGATCTCATGCGTAATAGTGATACCATCTTGCCCTGTTACCGAACCAAGAGAGTCATCAGAAAGTTGCTCAAATGCATAACTTTGCTGTGCAATCAAAATACTCGCCGTAAGCATTTTTAACTTTGTTATTTTTTTCATTCTTATATCCCTATTTGGCTTTATTCAATTAACAGCGCGCAGTTCCAGCACCTGTACAGTTAAAACTGAATATTTTTAAATTGCCCGACATGTGCAAATTGCCATGCATATTTAAGCCCATAAAGCCTTTTTCTGTATTTTTATCAAACATGGGGACATCTAAGCCAGGAACTGTAGTTCCATCAGACTTTTTTTCTGTATAGGTAGTATAAATCATATTATTGGCATAACCCTCAGCACTTGAAGTGCCTGTTTCGACCGCCAAAGTATTAAAACCTAAATTTCGAATTTTAAGGGGCTTATCATCAAAAAAAGAAATTTGTAATGCAGTTTGAGGATTACCGTCACGGTTTATAATGGTCGAACCATCTAATGAAAACTTATCAATTTGTAAAGTGCCTTGAATGCCTTTAAAAACCAACCATTTTTTATTACCCATAGCATCTTTATGATTATTCGGTGCAATCGCTAAACGACAAAATACATTGTCCGTACAACTATAAGAATAAAATGCCTCTGTGGCCTTACCTGTTGCATCAAAAACTGAAATATTTTTTAGAGATAAATCTTTAGCATAACGGTGATTTAACGATAGAGTCCAACTTAAATCTGCACCGCCTTGTCCTGATACATCAGTCATCTCATGATTGTCCATACCCACTAACTGTGCATTGGTAATAGGGATAAACGCCAGTATAGAAATTGAACAAACCAGGTTCAGGATAGAAGTCTTAACACGTGGATACATAGCCTATTCTCCTATAAACCTGTTGTTTTTATTTTTAGGTGCTGAATGAGCACACCATCAATTGCAACCGAGCCTAAATTTGTCGCCTGGCCATTAATATTTTTAAAGACCACCCCGGTTGCATCGGCAGTTTTGTTTGCATTTAACAAATTGCCTGTAGCTGACCGTTCTACCGTACCAATCGTAATACTATTATGGGTTGCATTTCGACCTTGATAAGTCGTAGTAATATTATTTGCAGTCGTGGCAATTTCAGTACCGCAACTATAAACATTACAGGTTGAACCTTTTAAATAACTAGAAAGTGTCGTGTAGGTCACTCCATCTTTATCGACCATCGCAATATTCTGATTATTTTTATCTTTCAACACAGTGGTTGAGTCTGTGTCACTATAATAAGTATAAATTTGTGAATATATTTCTGGCACATTTGGAATACGGGTAATTTCTAAAATAATATTATTGCCTTCAGACCCTAAAATAAAAGGCTGATACATATTTCCTAATACCAAGTTGATATTGGGACTATATAAATACATTCCTTCCACATCATTAAATATTGGAGCTAATGAGCGGTCAATAGCTGGAGTGACTGCTGTGCCATCATATAAATCAGGATTACTGTCCGGACCTTTTTTGGCAGCAGTACTGAGTCTAATTCCACGAGCATCCAAATTAGAATCCGTTGCTTTTAGCGTGGATGGATCATCATTAGTATTTAGACGTAAAATTGCAGCCATGCCTAAAGTTTGATTGTAATTGGCATTGCTCGTCGCTGGTAATGTTTGGAATAACCGAACTTGTGACCCATTTAAATTCAAGCCATTGGCAATAAACTGGGTTCTCAAACGATAATCTTTATCCAGACCAGAAGTAGGTGCTCCAGTTAAGGGATCTACAGTATTACTTGAATTTAATTGACGTGAAAAAATATCGCTCCAGAAGCCCAATTTAAAAGTATCACTGGTATCTGTACCTTTTAACTTTAAAGGTGCCTCCAATGCAATATAACCCACATTGGCCTTATTGCCTTTTGCAAACTGAATCGTATCCACATTACCTGCACGAATCAGCCATGGATTTGCTGCAGTTCCCCAATTAAAACCTTGATTACTGTATCGGGTGCTCAAGGACCCGTCACTTTTAGACAGGGCCAGGCCATAAATAAATACGTCTGCTTTGGTTCTTAAACTTCCCACTGTAGCTTGAGCTGCTGCCAATTTTGCCAATCGAATGGCTTCAGCTTCAACCGCAGCAAGTGCAGTATTACTTGCTGTAGTAGCTTGGTTCTTCGCATATTCAGCGGCTTGTTGATTGAGCACTTCTTGTGTTTTAGCATCCAATAGATTCTTAACAAGAACGTTATCAATTACATTTTGCCTGGTTACACTTTGTGAATAGGTGGTTGACGGTATGCTTTCAGTTGAACGATTACCATAAAGCAATTCGATCATCTCTAATGTATTTTTTGTAGCATATTCTTGAGATTTACTCTTTATCCCTAATGTCGAGTCCAAAGCACCCGGTTCAGTTGTACCATCATCTGTTACACTTAATGGCCACACATTCCCATTATAATAATCATCATAACGTTGTTGATAATATTGCTTCATTAAAGGAGAATCGATATAACTCTGTACCACGTTACCCCGATATTCAGCAGTATAATCGTTCTTTACAGTTGTGTTAACGGCAGTATAATTATTTGTTCTATAAGTATTATAAGCAGATTGATAAGTAGTTTCGTAAACACCATTATAATTCGCAGCCTTCCCGCTTAAGTAAGCATCGGTATAGGTTTGATTATAGATTTTTGTGTAAGCACGCTGACCCAGCAGTTCATAATTTTCACCGGTCGGAATAATGCGGATAAAGCCCGTATCATACTGTCCTGGATCGGTAATTCCTTTGCCATAACTTGAAGCTTGTGAAATTTCGTTTGGGCCCTGAAAGACCATCTTGAAATTTTCAAGAGCCAGTGCAACCCCTTCACCTGTGGTTTCAGAAAGATGATCATCTGACAAAGATTCAAGTGCATAAACTGATGGGCTAAGTAAAGCTGCGAGCATACTCGCCAAACAAGATTTTTTAAATCTTGCATTATTCCAACTTTGAGTCATCACGACCTTCCTTTTTATCAGATGCTCCGCATCATTATTTTTAATTCATCCTATGCTTGGTATGCCTAATTTTTACTTATTTGTCATGACGACAATGTTATTACCAAGTCTGTACAACTTTTTATTATGCTGAATATTATTGCAATTGCAAAAAAAACTGGTCGAATGAACCCAGTTTCCGATGAATGAATCGCATAAAAAATAAACGGACCCAAATGGTCCGTTTATTCAATTGATTATAATCTTTATGCTTTCGGCAACGTTACACCGGTTTGTCCCTGATATTTACCGCCACGGTCTTTATAGGAGGTTTCACATACTTCATCCGATTCAAAGAACAACATTTGCGCTACACCCTCACCTGCATAAATACGTGCCGGCAAGTTGGTGGTGTTAGAGAACTCCAGTGTCACATGACCTTCCCATTCCGGTTCAAGCGGCGTGACGTTTACAATAATACCGCAGCGTGCGTAAGTCGATTTACCAAGACATACTGTCAAAACATTACGCGGAATACGGAAATATTCGACGGTACGGGCCAAGGCAAATGAATTGGGCGGAATAATGCAGACGTCTGATTCAATATCGATAAAGCTTTTTTCATCAAAGTTTTTTGGATCGACAATTGCTGAATGTACATTGGTAAATACTTTAAATTCACGTGCACAACGAACATCATAACCATAGCTTGAAACACCGTAAGAGATGAGTTTTTCACCCGCTTCATCATAACGTACCTGGTTTTCTGCATACGGTTCAATCATGCCGTGTTTTTCGCTCATTTCGCGAATCCAACGATCAGACTTAATTGCCATTATTTCAATCCAAAAATAGTTAATTCGATTATTGCGCTGTACTTTAACTGAAATTGGCTACAATGAAAATAATGATCGGGCGATGATGTCATTTTTTACAAAATGAACATTTTCATCAGCATAATTTCAAGACTTAAAAGTTTAAAGATTCAAAAATTTAAAGACTTAAAAGAGCTGAATAACTGAGTGGAATGGAAAAGCTTAATAAAACCAATGAAGCTGTTTTTTGTAAATTGGACTGATTGAGCCAGCGTACTTTATTGGAAGCAAGGATGGAACCGATAAAAATCCAGAACAAGGCAATCGGGACAATTAAAAGCAGGAACATCACAATATGCGCAATATAATGATTTATGCTGAGCCATGCTGTACCTGGAAAAACAGCGGAAGCAAAGAGCAAGGCTTTAGGGTTCAGTAAAGTTGCACAGAACAATTCACGAGGACGAATCGTCGGCAGATTAAAACTTGCTTCAATATCTGCGGTTTTCCAGAGTTTAATTGCCAGAAAAACAATATAGCCGGCACTCACAAGTTTTAGGAAGATAGGTAATACTGGAAATTTTGCAGAAACGGTACCAATGATTAAGCCCCAAACAGTAATTGCAATTAAGTAGCCACATGACTCCGCAGGAATTAATCGCAATGATTTATGTACACCGACCTGAATGCCAGAAGAGGCTAGCAAGGTATTTGTTGGGCCAGGCGTCAATAGAATGGTAATGACTAAACCAATGAATAACCATGAAATCATATGCGATCTCTCTATAGAGTGCGCGAAGAGTAAATCACTTTATTGTACTTAGCAAATCAGAAATTTTACATCTTTTAAAAACTTAAAATCTGTTTTCAAAATCATTTAAAATTCAATAAATTAAAATCATTAATATCATTTAACTCTTGAGTCATTTGTTAAAAAAAATTTCAATAAATCTTTTTTTAAGGTTAATCATTTACATTTACCCAGCTTGATCTGTCCCTCAGGGATCGATTCAGGCACAATACCTCATCACTTAAGCGGCCTCTTTCTATGGCAAAACAGTTCTTTCAGTCATGGCTTCCCTCTCCGCAAAAAGTTGCAGGGATGAAAGTAATGAAGATTTTTGGTGAACGCACCTTAAATCCTTTACTTTGGTATGTGAACAGAAAGTCCATTTCAAAAGCCGTTTTTATTGGCACGTTTTGGGGCATGATGCCCTTACCTTTTCACAGTATTTTGATTGTATTGACCGTATTGCTATTTGAAGTCAATTTGCCTGTGAGCTTATGTCTTGCCTGGCTGACCAATCCTTTTACCTTGGTTCCGATCCTGTATTTGGGGTTCTGGTTAGGCAGCAAAATTTTCCAGGTCAATATGATTGATCAGGATATGATGCTGGGTGTGTTGCATCAAATCAGCCATGCTATCACTCACTTTGGGCATGGACACATCGACTTGAGCCTGGCGAAAATTTTATTATCCGGCTTGATACTAGAGGCTTTCATCTTTGCAATTGTATTCTTCGTAATTACGCGATTATTGTGGCGATGGAATATTATTCAGCACCATAAACGGCGCCGAAATTTTCAATAATCATTGTATCTTTAACCCTATTTAGCTTATTCACATGCTCTTTAACGACTAAAATGAAACCAGACTGATTTATGGAATTTTCTCTATTAAAAACAAGAGCTAAATCCAGAATATAAAAAGCCCAAACAACCTTGGGCTTTTCAAAGACATTGGCTGGATTAAACAAGGAAAATTAGAAAATCCGGTTTTGTGGCTTTTCTGCCTTTGGCAATTGATCGGCAATTTTCTGGGCAATCGCCATATAACTTTCCGCAGCATCATCTCCGACCAGCACAGAAGGTTTACCGGCATCGGCATTTTCGCGAATTTGCACATTTAACGGTAAACGCCCGAGTAAAGGAATATGGTATTGTTCAGCCAGTTTGTCACCGCCCCCTGTACCAAAAATCTGTTCCTCATACCCACAATTAGAACAGATATGCGTCGACATGTTTTCGACTACGCCAATTACAGGAATCTGAACTTTATTAAACAGTTCAATGCCTTTGGTGGCATCCAGCAAGGCAACATTTTGTGGTGTGGTAACAATGACCGCGCCTGTCACCGGAATGCGCTGCGCCAGGGTTAATTGAATATCGCCTGTTCCTGGTGGCATATCAATCATCAATACATCCAGGTCTGGCCATAAAGTCTGGTTAAAGAGCTGCATTAAAGCACCGGTGGCTTTGGGACCGCGCCAGGCAACCGGCGTGTTGTGGTCTCCGGTTAAATGGCCAATGGAAAGCACGGCCATGCCATATGCATCTAGCGGAACAAAATTCTCTGCTTCAATCATGGGGGTACGTCCGGCATTGCCCAGCATGGTCGGAATACTTGGCCCGTAGATATCTGCATCCAGAACACCGACTTTTAAGCCCAGTTTTTGTAAAGCCAATGCAAGATTGACGGTGGTGGTCGATTTACCCACACCACCTTTGCCCGATGAAACCAAGATCACATTTTGAATACGCGGATGCTTGGGCACATCTCTTTGCTGCGGTGCGGGTTTCTGGATCGGTGGATTATTCGGATCTTCCGCAGCTTTGCTTTCAGCTGGAGCCGTTTGTCCAGCAGCATCTACCACAGGGGGAAGTTTTTGCGCTGAAGCTGCCGTTGAAGCCTGTGCATTACTTGCACAGCTATGCCCCTGTTTGCCATGATCAGGGTTAGAACAGCTTTCACCGTGTTTATGCTTTTGCTGAATAACATGCATATTCAGTTCCCGGATGCCGCATTTTTCCAGTGCATCGGCCAAATCATCATGAATTTTTTGCAGATGATCAGCTTCTTCGGGATAAGTATGCAGAGTGAGTTGTAATACCTGACCTTCTACATTGACCTGAGTAATCCGGTCTTTCAGGGCATGCTTGGAATTGGGCAAGATATAGCCCTGTAGCACATTCTGGATTTCTTCCTCCTTCACCTCTTGCGCGGGTGAAAACACAGATTTAAGCGAAGAAAGCCACGACATAAGTTTACTCCAAGTATGGGCATACAGCATAGTTTAGCTTTAAATGCGGCGAAGGTTAAGCATAGTTCTATATCGCTGGAAGTATGGGAAGATAAATTCAAATGAATCTCCTGCTTGGACGATTCAATATTGTTTTTATCTAGCTCTATAAGACATCTTGTCTGCATACATAAAGAACATACGATATAGATATGATAAAACAGTCTTAAGTCCGATTGATTTGTCTGCCAGTCTGTTTATTTCTGTTAATAATTCTGCTACAGACATGCTGCTATTTTGTTCTTTATATTGTTAAATTATTATAATTTTAATTTTATTTTGGGGATAACATGTTATTTAAGTACCTAATTCCATTTATGTTTTTGTCAATAATGACATTTGGTCATGCAGCTGAAACAGCTTCAATACGCACGCCTGAAGGTCAAACTCTCAGCTTGGGCGATTCTTTTACTGACATGCAAACTCGTCTGCATTTATCTCCAAGCTCTATGGTTAGCCGCGAGTTCAAAGAAAATAAAAAAGATTATCTGGCTATGGACTATACCTATGAAGTTGAAAATATGCTTTATACCATTACCATTGTGAACGATCAGGTGAAAAAAATTGAATGGTTGAATACTGATCAGGACATTAAAAAAGATCAAATGACCAAAGAATGATTCAAAAGCATACATAAAAAAGATAGCTAAAGTGGATAATGCTTAGTGCCAAACTCCCTTTAAAACAGAGCAGGTCTAAGCTGATTATTTTTTAATTTACACAAGGTGTGGATGGCTGTTTTTTTTAGCTATTCAAATTGCAGCGGCATGTACAGCAAACCGCTGCAATACAGGATGAATTGTTTATCTCCAGCAATGTACTTGCGTTGAAAAAACCATGACTGCGACGAGGCACTCTGACCCTGATCTACCCTTTATTTAATCGGGATCATCAAGTGCTGGTAAGGTGTTCCTGGCCACATGACATAAGGTACAGCAGTATCCGGCTGGGCATTTTTGGGATACATGTCATAAAAACCGGGTTCGGCACCCACAATCATGACGTGAGGACCCGTCTTGATCCAGTGGTTACCTTTGGTGGTTTTTTGGGCATACGGATCGGTATTACTGGCATCGGTTCCTCCCTCTAACATGTACATAAAGCCGATTTTACCTACATTTGGCGGTTTGTGTCCCATCCAGGCTTCTGCCCATTCCAGCGCAGCCTTGTCCATGCACATCGGGTCTGGACCGGGGGTCGTCGGATTATCAGGCGAATGCCACCTGCCCCTTATAAATGGAATTGCCATGGGTCCACGGCAAGGCTTTCGACATGATTTTTTCAGCAGCACCCGCAGCATGCAAAATTTCCATCGATCGTTTGGTATAGACCAGGGCACGGCTACCTTCAGACAGTTGCAATTCTGACGATAACAAAATGACTTTCACACCCTGTTTCACCAAAAGCAGTGCCGTGGTCATGCCAATGGGACCGGCACCGACAATCGTGACCGTGTCTGCATCGGTGACCACAGCTTCTTGACTGTGAAAATGCGGAAATACCTGATATTGGTAATAAAGAGATTTTCGTGGCTGCGTTGCTGGAAAATGCATTTCGAACTCCTTGTCCTGATTATGCTAAAACGATATCAATCGTTTAATTAAACCCCTGCACATGCAATTCAGTTACACACTGAGATTGAATGTCTTCTTATCATCTTTTCATTTTGTTAATGATGCTGGCAGATCCTTTGCAGCCCGATGAATCCTCATAGTCCTTTGCTATGCTTGTCCTTTGGTCACAAAATCTGTAAGTGCCTGAGCGGTGGCTTTTAAAATACGGACTTTTTCATGTTCAAAGTCCATCGGTAAATATGCCTCATTGCCTAGTGCTGCAATACAGAACTCAATGTCACCGTGAATATTAAAAACCGGGACACAAAACGAGTTCACCCCTACCAACATATCGCCTGAAACAGTCGCTGCGCCCTGTGACACAATGTCCTGTTTCATATTTAAAAATTCGTTCCAGTTTGCCGGATAAACCTGCACACCCTGTTTTTGTTTGTCCTGCCATTCACGTTCAAGTAAAGGCCGAACCACATTTTCTGGCATAAAACTCGCAAATGCGCGACCCGTTGCCGAATTGAGTAATGGCATGATTGAACCGACCCGCGTGATGACCGATACCGGCTGATCAGGTTCAATAAACTGCACAATCAATGGTCCTTGCGAAGTCCAGCGACTGATTTGCAAACCACAGTGAATTTCACGATGCAAAGCCTGAATATAAGGCTGTGCTGCCTGAATCACATCGGTACGCTGAATGCATTGCAAGCCCAGCCGCCATGCCTGGTCACCCAATGCATAACGTCCATCTTCAAGCTGCTTGGCATAATTCATCCGCACCAAACTCACCACATAGCGGTGCACTTTTGCCGGATGCATCGCCAATGCTTCAGCCAGTTCCTTCAGCATCATGGGATTGCGATGTGCAATTAAGGCATCCAGCACACCCAGGCCCACTTCCAAGGATTGCACACCGCCTTGTGTTTTTTCTTCAGACATTAGTCGACAACTCTCATTTTGAATGGCGCCTATTCTACTCGAAGCCATCTGATTACCAAAAATCAAACCGCAGGAGAGCATCGAGAAATCTCAATTCAATTTATTAAATTTACGTAATACGTAATTAATTTATGTATTGCGTAATTTATGAAAATCAGTATGATGAGATTAATCCCAAAAATCAATAGGTCTTGGACATCAGATTCATGATTTTTTATAAAAATATTTAACTTATTGTTTTTAATATTTTTATATTTAATTTACGGACTGGTTTCAAGCCAATTTGAAACAAAAATTGATATCAGGGTTGCATTGACCCCGGTGGTTTTACATAAGGAACATGGACATGACTCGCCAATTAAAATCGTTTATTGAGGTTGCTCAAGATTCAGATTTCCCTATCCAGAACTTACCTTACGGCGTATTTAGCGAGACAGCTGAAGGCACACGTCGTATTGGCGTAGCCTTGGGTGAATGGGTGGTAGATCTTGCAGCATTGGAGGCGCACGGCTATTTAGCCCTTCAGTCGGGTGAACAGTATTTCAATCAGCCCACCCTGAACAAATTTATTGATTCAGGAAAATCCAGCTGGTCTAAAGTACGCGCAGAATTACAAAAGCTATTGTCTGCAGACAATGCTGAATTACGTGACAACAGCGCACTTCGTGAACAGGTGTTCTTTAAGCAGGCCAATGTGACCTTGCATTTACCGGTACATGTTCCAGGCTATACCGATTTCTATTCTTCTAAAGAACATGCAACGAACGTGGGCTGCATGTTCCGTGATCCTAAAAATGCCCTGCTGGCCAACTGGTCCGAACTTCCTGTGGGTTATAACGGCCGTGCCAGCTCTGTAATTGTCAGCGGTACAGACATTGTGCGCCCTTCCGGTCAGATCAAGTTGCCAAATGAAGAACGTCCGCAATTTTCAGCGTGCCGCAAGCTCGATTTTGAACTCGAAACCGGTTTTATCATTGGCAAACAAAATCAATTGGGTCAGCCCATTACCGTTGAAAATGCATGGGATCATATCTTCGGTATGGTGCTGTTCAATGACTGGTCAGCACGTGACTTGCAACAGTGGGAATACGTGCCACTCGGTCCGTTCAACTCCAAAACCTTTGCCTCTTCCATTTCGCCATGGATTGTCACCTTAGAAGCGCTGGAACCCTTTAAAACAAGTTCGCCTGTTCAAGAACCTCAGCCATTGGCTTACTTACGTGAAGACCATTCAGCAAACAGCTACGACATTCAGCTGTCTGTGGAAATTCAAGCTGAGCAGGCAGCACAGGCTGATGTCATTTGTGAAACCAATTTTAAATACATGTACTGGTCAATGGCGCAGCAATTGGCGCATCACACCATTGCTGGCTGTAATGTACAGGTCGGTGATTTAATGGGTTCAGGGACCATTTCCGGCCCGACCCCCGATTCTTATGGATCATTACTGGAAATTACCTGGAATGCGACCAAACCCTTAACGCTGAGCAATGGCGAACAGCGTACCTTTATTCAGGATGGCGACACCGTGATTATGAAAGGTCACTGTGAAAAAGACGGTTTACGCATTGGCTTTGGCGAAGTCAGCGGCAAAATTTTACCTGCACTTCAGTTTGATTTTCAGTAATTCCGGGGATCAAAGCGATGCAACTGTATACCTATTTTCGTAGCTCGGCGGCCTATCGTGTCCGCATTGCGCTGAATTTAAAAGGCTTAAATGCCGATTATATTCCTGTGCATTTGCTCAACAACGGCGGTGAACAACATAGCGATGCCTATAAAGCGGTCAATCCATCTGAACTGGTTCCAAGCCTGGTCGATAATGAATTTCAGCTCAGTCAATCGTTGAGCATTTTGGAATATCTGGAAGAACGGTATCCCGAGACAGCACTGCTTCCTCAAGATATTCAGCAACGTGCCTTGGTGCGTGCATTCAGTCTCGCGATTGCCTGTGACATTCATCCCCTAAACAACCTGCGTGTACTGCAATATCTGTCAGGCACACTGGAGGTATCGGATGAGCAAAAAAATACCTGGTATCGCCACTGGGTGGACACTGGTTTTAAAACTTTGGAAGCCTTGCTGCACAGCTCCAATGGCCGTTTCTGCTTTGGCGATCAGCCCACATTTGCCGACTGCTGCCTGATTCCACAAGTCTATAACGCCTTACGTTTTAATGTGGATATCACAGCTTATCCCAAAATTGCATCTATTTATCAGCATTGCAACACTCTTGCAGCATTTCAACAGGCTGCCCCAGAAGCACAGCAAGAAGCGGCTTAATTTCAAGAAAAGGACATTCAAAATGGCAATACAAATTGAAAAAATTCACCACGTTGCATACCGTTGCAAAGATGCAAAAGAAACGGTGGACTGGTACAAAAAAAATCTGAACATGAACTTTATTTTGGCATTTGCCGAAGATCATGTGCCATCGACCAAAGCCTTTGATCCCTATATGCATTTATTTTTAGATGCAGGCAACGGTAACGTTCTGGCATTTTTTGAGCTGCCTACTCAGCCTGAAATGGGTCGCGATGAAAACACGCCAAAATGGGTTCAGCATATTGCTTTAAAAGTCAAAGACCGTGCCGCACTCATTGAAGCCAAAGCACATCTGGAAGCCAATGGCGTGGATGTTTTGGGCATTACCAACCACGGAATTTTCCATTCCATTTACTTCTTCGATCCAAACGGTCACCGCCTGGAACTCACTTATGACGACGAAAAAGCGCCTGAAAAAATTGCCATGATTAGCGAAGAAATGAAAGAAGAAATGCTGGCTGAATGGTCGCAGACCAAACGTGCCCCGCACCATACGCATTTCCTGCATGCAGATGAATTGGAAAACAATTCTGCACAAGCCAAAGTTGATCATTGATTAAAAGGATAAATCGGATGAATAAATGGGTTGCAAGTGCAGCAGAAGCCCTGGATGGCATTGTTGCAGACGGTCAAACCGTTGCAGTGGGTGGTTTTGGCTTATGTGGTATTCCTGAAGCATTAATTGATGCCTTAAAAGACGCTGGGGTTAAGAATCTGACCTGTATTTCCAATAATGCCGGCGTTGATGACTTTGGTTTAGGCAAATTGATGCAAACCAAACAAATTAAAAAAATGATTTCATCTTACGTGGGTGAAAACAAGGAATTTGAACGTCAATACTTAAGCGGCGAGCTGGAAGTAGAACTCACCCCTCAAGGCACACTAGCCGAAAAATTACGTTCAGGCGGTGCTGGCATTCCTGCATTTTACACCCGTACAGGTGTCGGCACTTTAATTGCCGAGGGCAAGGAAAGCCGCATATTTGAGGGTCAGGAATATATTCTTGAAGATACCTTAACTGCCGATGTGGCCTTGGTCAAAGCCTATAAAGCCGATAAAGCCGGTAATTTAGTGTTCCGGAAAACGGCACGCAACTTTAACCCTGAATGTGCTGTGGCTGGAAAATTCACTGTGGTTGAAGTGGAACAGATTGTGGAGATTGGTGAGATCGATCCTGATGAGACCCATCTTCCGGGTATTTATGTAAACCGTATCATCGTCAATGCAACACCTGAAAAGCGCATTGAACAAATGACGTTAAAGGCGGAGGCTTAAATCATGGCTTGGACACGCAATGAAATGGCACAGCGCGCTGCGCTTGAGCTTGAAGATGGCTTCTATGTGAACTTAGGCATTGGGCTGCCGACACTGGTTGCCAATTATATTCCTGAAAATATCAACGTCTGGCTACAGTCTGAAAATGGCTTGTTGGGTATTGACGAGTTCCCGACTGCAGAAACCGTTGACCCCGATCTGATCAATGCCGGCAAGCAGACCGTGACCGCACGACAGGGTGCGGCGTTTTTCTCAAGTTCAGAATCTTTTGCCATGATTCGCGGCGGACACGTGAACATTGCCATTTTAGGAGCAATGGAAGTTTCGGAACGCGGCGATTTGGCCAACTGGATGATTCCAGGCAAAAAAGTCAAAGGGATGGGCGGTGCGATGGATCTGGTTGCCGGCGTGCAAAAAGTGGTGGTACTGATGGAACACAGCGCAAAAGACGGTAGCCCGAAAATCGTTAAAAATTGTGCCCTGCCCCTGACAGGTCAAGGCGTCGTGAACCGTGTCATCACTGAACTTGGCATGATGGACATCACTTCTGAAGGCGTAAAACTGGTTGAACTTGCTCAAGATGTCACGCTTGAACAGATTCAGGCAGCATCAGGGGTCGATCTGGTTATCCCCTCAGATGTGGTGGCAGCGTAAATTTTTCATGAAAAAAGCAGCTTCGGCTGCTTTGCTCTGTGCTGAAAATACAGAAGACTTTAATTTTGCAGCGTCTAATCAGGCAACCGGTAAAAGTTTTCTCATAAAAGTCTTCTCATATTTAATTGGGTTTTTAAATATGGTTCTTTTCAGCATGCTTTACGTTGATCCATCCAACGCAGCGGTTACCACTTGAAAGCGTGATCAGGCTTCCACGCACATCTCAACCACGAAATGCCGCTTCTATTGCAGCAATGTCAATTTTTCTCATCGTCATCATGGCATCAAATGCACGTTTGGCGGCTGCACGGTCGGGGCTAGTGTATGCCTTGGTTAGGGCAATCGGCGTAATCTGCCAGGAGATGCCCCATTTATCTTTACACCAGCCGCATTCGCTCTCCTGACCGCCATTGCCAACAATCGCATTCCAGTAGCGATCCGTTTCCTCCTGATTCTCGGTCGCCACCTGAAATGAGAACGCTTCGTTGTGCTGAAACACGGGGCCACCATTCAGCCCGAGGCAGGCAATGCCAAGTACAGTAAACTCCACAGTTAAAATATCTCCTTCCTTCCCTGACGGATAATTTCCAGGTGCATGGTGTACCGCACCGACCGATGAATCTGGAAAGGTCTCGGCATAAAATCTTGCAGCGCCTTCAGCGTCATTGTTGTACCACAGGCATATGGTATTCTTTGCTATATTCATCATTTCACCTCTTTATAAAGAATGCGGCTTATGTGATTCGGAATGACTAGCACGCGTTCCCCATATTGGTTTAAATATTTTGTTCAATACCGTTTCTATATTTGACCAAAAAATGAAATAGACCTATTTCATAATTGTATTTTTATTAGACTTCTTTCATAAATCATTTTAAAAACTAAAATTGTTCGTAAAGCTGAAAATGAAAATGATTCAATTCATTTTTTACCAAAGAAATTTGAGTCTTGACTTGGAAGAATTCTGGGATAATTTAATGATTGCGACTTTTATTAAATACCGATTTAGAGTTCAACCTAATCTGCATAATATTTTGAACATCTAAATCCTTATTTTCATTCATGAACACCGCATTAGACTTAAGTAGTAAAAGATAGAGCATATTTACACAGGAATTGATTAACGTAGGCTTTTTGATAGTTTTTTTTGATGCTGCCATGCTTAGAAAAATAGCTAAAATTACTCCATCTGGGCGATTGAGTCTGATTTAAAAATAAACGATTTATCAAAAGAAACAAAAAATGTACCGCTGAACTTCTCCATAACCGCATTCGGACTTGCCTAAAGGGTCAGGATGGCTGATCGCGATGCATGCTCAGATCAATACATGACAGTATTTCAAGGATTTTTCACCGCTATGGGCTTACTTTCTTTGCGATCAATAACATACAAACAAGAACTCTACATCCAGTGGTTGCCGTAGTTGAATCACGGTTATTCATAGTCAATGGCGCGATATAGCCCAACAAAATGCGACATGCTAAGTCCATCCCGATCGAGTTGATGCTAAACAGGACATTATTGGTTTTTTGTCCCCTCTTAGATTCGAGGTCCTTAGCTTGAGTAAAGTCCAGAATCGCGTTGTGCAGCGCCAAGTACCCATTTCAAGTGCCCATTTAAGGCAAATACACTTTCCAGATCAAACGTCACTTTAAGCTTGATGCAGTGCGGCTTTTCACATCAACGCCTTATCCCAATCTTTGTTTTATGGACTGAGAGAAGTTCAATTCTTCAGCAACGATTATAAAGTCATGCAGTCGCCATAATTTTATATAATTGACCCGTCGATTAATAAAAACATCACACCCAAAAAAAATAAATAAGCCCAGATTAAATACAAGTATTTTAGTAGGAATTACAACTTTAACCATCATTTTAAAATACAAAAATTAAAATAAAATCAAACCTTAAAAACACTAGTAATTTAGTAGGAATTACCCCTGAAGAATAATTAACAAGCAGATCAAAAAGAATAAACTAATTTAAACTAAATGTTTAAAAATAAACAATATAATTAAAAAATAATTTCATTTAAATAAAATTCATTAAAATAAAATAACACATTTTAAATACCAGTAATTTAGTCGGAATTAATATAAAAAAAACACCCCGATTAAAATAAAAAATAAATCAAAATCACGACCAATTTAATAGGAATTAAACCACCGACAATAATCCATTTAATATCTCAATTAAAATAAAAAATATATTTCATCAAAATCCCCTTTGCTTCCATCATCGTTGCAAAGTTTGAATCTATGACTTTGTACCTAGACGGGTCACAGGAGAAGTTTTCATGAATGGAAAAATTGATGTGTGCGAAATCGACGCTTTGGTCGATGCACAAAATGGACGTATTACCCCAGCGATCTATACCGATCCTGGTCTTTATGAGCTGGAACTTGAACGTGTCTTCGGCCGTACATGGTTATTCCTTTGCCATGAAAGCCAAATTCCAAAAGCGGGCGACTTTTTCAATACCTATATGGGCGAAGACCCGATTATCGTGGCACGCCAAAAAGACGGTTCAATCAAAGCATTTTTAAATCAATGCCGTCACCGTGCGATGCGTGTCAGCTTTGCAGACTGCGGTAATACCCGTGCCTTTACCTGTCCGTACCATGGTTGGTCCTATGGCGTCGATGGTTCACTGAAAGACATTCCATTAGAAGACCGTGCTTACCCACAAGGTGCCTGCAAAGAAAAATGGGGCCTACTCGAAGTCAACCGTGTTGAAACTTATAAAGGCCTCGTTTTCGGATGTTGGGATGAAACCACACCTGACCTGATCGACTACATGGGCGATATGGCATGGTACTTAGACGGTGTGCTGGATCGTCGTGAGGGCGGTACCTGTATCGTGGGTGGCGTACATAAATGGGAAATTGAATGTAACTGGAAATTTGCAGCGGAACAGTTCGCCTCTGACCAATACCATGCCCTGTTCTCACACGCATCTGCGGTACAAGTACTTGGTGCAAAACCGGATGATGAATCGACCAAAACCTTAGGTAAAGAACAGACGCCTCGCCCTGTGTGGGAAACTGCCAAAGATGCCTTGCAATTCGGTTCTAAAGGTCACGGTTCAGGCTTCTTCTTTACTGAAAAACCCGATGCAAACGTGTGGGTCGATGGTGAAGTTGCCAACTATTTCCGTGAAACCTATGAAGAAGTGAAAGAACGTTTAGGTGAAATCCGTGCCTTACGTCTTGCCGGTCACAACACCATGTTCCCAACGCTGTCTTGGTTAAATGGTACCGCGACGCTTCGTGTCTGGCATCCACGTGGACCAAACAAAACTGAGGTTTGGGCATTCTGTATCTGCGATGCGGATGCACCACAAGACGTAAAAGATGCATTCGAACGTTCTGCAACACGTGCTTTTGGCCCTGCCGGTTTCCTTGAGCAAGATGACTCTGAAAACTGGGTAGAAATCCAGAAAGTACTACGTGGCTATAAAGCAAGAAACAGCAAGTTGATTGTTGAAATGGGTAAAGGTACTGAGAAAGTCCGTGAAGACGGTGTGCCCGGGATCACCAGCTATATTTTCTCTGAAACAGCCGCACGTGGTTTCTATCGTCGTTGGGCAGATCTTCTGATTCATAAAGAATGGGAAGACGTTGAAAAAGCAACTGAAGCATATGAGAAGGAGCTTGTGAAATGAGCCAAGTGAGCCTAGAACTTCATTACCAAATTAGCCAGTTCCTGTATCGTGAAGCGAAACTGCTGGATGACTGGAAATTCCGCGAATGGTTAGACCTCTTAGCTGAAGATATTTCCTATACCCTGCGGACTACGCCAAATGCTCAAACCCGTGACCGTCGTCGTTCTGTTGAACCACCCACAACCTGGGTATTTAACGACAATAAATTCCTGTTGGAACGTCGTGTGGCACGCCTTGAAACAGGTATGGCTTGGGCTGAAGAGCCTCCATCACGTACCACGCACATGGTCTCTAACGTGATTGTGGAGCCGACTGAAGTTGAAGGCGAATACGATGTGTATGTGACTTACCTGCTCTATCGCTCACAGAAGGAAAAAGACGTGGTGATTTACTGTGGTAAACGTCATGACAAGATCCGCAAAGTGGAAGGCGGTTTAGGTTTCCAAATCTTTAACCGCAAGATCACCCTCGATCAGGTGACCTATACTTCACATAACTTAAGCGTGTTCTTCTAAGAACGGATCGGCAGCCGAATATGGCTGCCTTTTTTTCAGGAGCTTCTCATGGCCGTTAAACTGATTTGTGCATCGCATAGCCCGTTAATGGAATTTGCGACACCTCAAGAACAATACAAAGAACAAGCCGTTCGTGATGCTTTTGCCAAACTTGCAATTGAGGTCAAAGCCTATGACCCGACCCTGATCATTAGCTTTGGTCCTGACCATTTTAATGGTTTCTTTTATGACTTGATGCCAAGTTTCTGTGTGGGCATTCGTGCCACCGCAGCAGGTGATTGGGATTACGGTAAAGACAATGATCAGATCAATGTCCCTGAAGAGAAAGCCTTGGCCTTGGTGCGCCAAGTGCTGGATCAAGGCGTGGATGTGGCTTATTCCTATCGTATGCAAGCCGATCATGGCGTGACCCAACCCCTGCACTTCTTGTGTGAAGGTCAGCTGGACCGTTATCCAACCATTCCGATCTTTGTCAATGGCGCTGCTGCACCGATGCCCACCACCAAGCGCACCATTGCTTTAGGTCGTGCTGTGGGTCAATTTATCCAGTCTTTAAACCTTGAAAATGAACGTGTACTGATTTTGGGAACCGGTGGTCTTTCTCACGATCCACCGACACCGCAAATGGGATCCGTGCCGCCTGAGGTGGAAGAATTCCTGATTGCGGGTCGTAACCCAACAGCTGAAGCACGTGAGGCACGTCAAGCCAAGGTCATTGCTGTGGGGCAAAAATTAGCAGCGGGTGATACCTCTGTTTCAGTGCCCTTGAATCGTGACTGGGATTTGGCTTTGCTGGAGAAATTCGAAAATGCTGATTTTCCAGCTTTAGAGGCCATGACTGAAGCGGAGATTCGACGGGATGGCGGTCGTGGCGGTCAGGAAGTTCGGGCATGGATGGCAGCTTTTGCAGCCCTGCATGAAGTGGGTCACTACGAGATGACAACACATTGCTATGAAGACATCAGTGAGTGGATCGCAGGCTTCGGCATCGTATCTGCAGAATTAAAAGCTTAATCACATCAGCAACATCGAAACCATCCGTGGCCATAGGGTAAATAAAATCAACGCTGAAGCACCTACGGTTGAACTTCAAAATGGTGACGTTGTTGCTGATCACAAACTGTTGCTTACAACTGAAGGTGCAGCACATCAATAGCGACCAGAAAAAGAGGTACACGATCGAAATAAAGGTAAAAGACTCGGTTTTGAGATTCAATTTAATCGCTGGAATCTACAACTTGGAACGAATCTACACCTTGAAACTAAATAAAAGTGATTTAGGAGAGATTTATTATTGAGTATATTTAATTAATGAATACAGAACAGATAAGAAAAATAAAAATATCCAGGCGAAAAAAAACCATCGTTTAAAGTGATAGTAAAATAAAAGCTGTAAAAAAAATGCTGAAGTTATGATCAGGAAAATCCAGGTGATCATTCCCACAGAAAGATCATGGTCCAGACAGTTCAAGTATAAAGAAATACCCATAAAAATAAATGAGCATATTTTTAACGAAGATTGAGCATAATCAAAGGTCAGGAAATTATAATTGAGTTTTTTCATTCCACTTTGACTGGTCATACACAGCTGCATCATTGCAACAATTGCCCACAATATTGCAGCCAAACTCATTTAGCCACCTCCCTCATTTTTATTTTCCTGAAATAATAACAGGCAAAAATATATCCTGTGGCTATGAATATAAATACCAGATCAACGCCTGCCACCGACCATTGCTGATGCCGCAATGTATTGAAAATGAAAGCTTGTGGAGATAGAAATATTGGACTGAATACCGTCATCCATAAAATAAAAGCTGTAAGTATGAAGGCTAAAACAATGGCTTTTTGCATTTTAACCAGCATCGGAATGACCAGAATTCCAATCCAGCTCATAAAAAATATGAATAACTCATACTGAACCCGATGCTCAAGACTGGCCAGTAAAATCCGGTTAGCCAAAAAATACATGGCTGTTGCCAACGGCAAACCCAGGAAGGTGAAATAATTAAGGTAACTCACCACTGTATAACTTAATTTATTGTGCTGTTTAATGCGTTTCCTTTGCCATAATAAAGCTCCCGCGACCAGCATGATACAACCGATTAAACCTAAACTTGCCAGCATCCATCTCATCCATTGACTGGCATAATATCCTAAATGAATGCCATAGGTTGCCGAACTGATTTGAGCGACAGGATGCAGGTTTCTTTCAGAACTCAGATTCTTCCCGGTATTTGCTGCAAAAATAAATTGTGGATTATTGAAAGTAATTAATTTGTTATATCCATAATCAAACGTAATTAACGCTTCTGCAGTATTTGGGTTTTTGACTTCAAATTTTTCCAGAACAGCCCCATTACTCCCCTGCTGAGGCAATTGACGAGAAAATATGGAGAATTCTTTTAATTGAATACCTGAATCTTCTGCCGGTTTTGGAACATTGCTATATTGTATTTCACTATAAAACTTTTTTATTCCATTCTCGCCATATTGTTGATGAATACCCATAGGCATGAGCAGATAGAAGAAAATCATGACACCGGTAAAGGCCATAATCAGATAAAAAGGCAGGGTCACTACGCCGGTAATATGATGTAAATCCAATAAGGTACGCTGTCCCTTGAAACTCCGGAATACAAAAAAATCTTTAATTATTTTTTTATGGGTAAATATCCCGGTGATTAATGCGATGAGAAATAGAACCCCTACAATCACAACAAGCATTCTACCCACGACATCAGGCAAAGGATAAAGACTGTAATGTAATTTAAAAAAGAAGTCACCCCCCAGACTTTCCCGACCCTCTGTTAAAATTAACCCTGTATTCGGGTCTTGCAGTTTATGGTACTTACTGGTTTGGTCTTGCCATTCCAAAGTGTTAAAAGGCATTCGGGAAGTGGCAAGATTCACTCGCCATCTTTTTGCATCGGGCGCATGGGTATTTAAATAATCATAGGCAACCTGGGCCGACTCAAGGGAACTGGGAGGCGCTTTTAGATATAAAAAATTTTCAGGTTTAGACCAGAGATTGATTTCCGTTCTGAAATAGGCAATAGACCCGGTAAAAAAAATCAGGAAAACTGACCACAATACAACGATACCGAACCAGCTATGTAAAATTGCCTGTACCTGGCGAAATTGCATTTAATGTTCTCCCAGTTTCCTTATGATCCAATAGCCCAGCAATAAAATATAACTAAGATAATTGATTCTCTTTTGCCATAATTTAGAGGGAATACAAGGAACTAAAACAGTATAAAAAATGAGAAAAATAAAACTTAGGAGAGCGGATAAATAGATATTTTCAGCTTTTGCAAAGGGCAAATAATCAGGTAAAACCCAAGAGATCCATAGGCTATAGCCATAAGCGGCCAAGCAGATATAAAAAATTTCTTGAATAGATAACCATTCTGGTTTCTGTTTATCCATTGACCTTATCTTTCATCACATATCAGGAAATGAGGAAGTATCTGTACGGCGACAGATACTTCTTGGGTGAGTATTAATAATTAATGGTATAGCTCAGGCCAAAAGTACGACCCTCAGCAGGGATGGCCAACAGGGAGTTGCCATTGGTTACGGCTGCTTGCTGTGCAAATACATTTTTATACTGCTTGTCCCAGACATTATAGACACCAAAATCGACACGGCCTTTCGCTACAGGGAAATGGGCCAAGACATCCATAGTGGTATAGCCTTTAATCTCTGCTGCACTATTACCATCAGTTAAACCTGCGGCTTTTAATGCCTGGTCATCTTTGTAGGCTTCGTCTGTACCTTTAATGGCTTGCATTTGCGCACGTATGCCATAGCCTTCATCATTATTCCATTCAGCAAACAGAGTGCCTTTCACCGGGGACACTGCAAAAGCATTCAGTTCATGCCAGTGATCTGCGGCATCTTTATACTGTCCCCGCGTATAACCCAAGGTACCACCGACCTTATAGTTTTCCATAAATGGGTAGCTTACAGTCGCTTCTGCTCCATAAATGCGTTGATCGGTATCTACCACATTTACTGAACGGTCAGCGTTGAACTGTACAACTTTATCGGAAGTGTTATAGAAACCCGTTAGACCCAAGTTGAGGCCGTCGTCCTGATTTAAGCGCCAACCCAATTCATAGCTGTTGACCGTGATCGGTGCAATACCTGACGTCGTTAAGGTATAGGCAGCTACATCACGCAGCACCCGTTGTACATCGGGATAACTATAACCTTGTGAGAAATTGGCATAAACTTGCTGCGCGTCTGTTAACTCATAGACTGCACCTAAATTGAACAGGAACTTGTCAGCATCGGTAGAGTCAGCCGCCATTAAAGTAATCGGATTGCGTGCGGTTAAATAACTGTCAGTGTCTGCCTGAACATACTGATAACGCACACCGGCCTGAATATTTAAACGATCCGTCAGTGCATAATCACTTTGTACAAATGTGCCAATATTCTGGATTTCTGTATCCGGTCCAGAACCTTGTTTTTCACCTGTCGGGGTATAGACCAGGCCATTGTGACTTGGCGTATAGAAATCAGCCCACTGATGGTCTTTTTCCCAGTCATAGTCCAGGCCATAAGTCAGCTTTAAATCTCGCTCGGCCACCTGCAGGTCAGATTGAACAGTAGAGCGAATCCCGGCATAGTCCACATTGGATTGGCTTTGCTTTACATTCACGCCATCTTTTGAATAACCATACGGTACAAAACGCGCTTTTTCATTACGGTAATACGCTTCAACATTCAAAATTTGTCCCAGGAAATCCTGGTTTTGATACTGGGTATTAAACGCATAGCGTTCTGTAAATGGTTGTTTATCTAAACTCCACCCTTTAATGGCTTTATAAGAAGGCTGTGTCCCTGTTTGCAGATAAGAATAGTCAGGACCATATTCGGTATCCTGTTCATCATTATAATATTGTGCACCAAAACTTAAGCTTTGCTTATCGGTTAAATTAAAGTTTAAACGACCATTCACATCAAGCGTATCGGTATCCATCGTGCTGCCCTGCCAAGGGCTTAACGAGATACGGTCGCCGTTACCATCAAACTGCGAACCCCGACTGGTATAATCTACCCCTAAAAAGCCGTCCATCTTGTCATGACTAAATGAAGCAGTCTGCCCCACTTGATAAGCTAAACTGTCACGACGGAAATTATCAGCCGATGTCAGGCCTAACTTGGTCTGAAAGCTGACCGGTTTAGATTTGTCCGCACGTTTGGTAATAATATTAATAATCCCGCCCGTCGCACCTGAACCATAAATACTGGTCGCACCTGAAACCACCTCGATATGATCAATCATATTCGGACTGATGCTGTTGAGCTGACGCGCCACATCGCGCGAACCGGTCTGTGAAACTCCGTCAATCATCACCAGTACATTCCGCCCACGCATGGTCTGACCATAGTTACTGGTGGTTCCACTACTAGGTGCCAGTGAGGGTACCAGCTGCGCTAAAACATCTGCTACTTTTCGACTCGCTCCAGCCTGTTGAGCAATTTCTTCACCTTGAATGGTCTGCACAGTTCCCGCAACTTCCGCAATTGTTTTAGGGGTACGGGTTGCTGTGACCACAATAGGAGAAAGCTTTATTGTTTGATCTGAACTTTCAGGCTCCTTCGATGCAGGACCAAACTCTTCTGCGTACAGTTGTGAAGAAATAGCGACACTAAGAAAACATAGACTAAATTGAGATAGTCGCATTTTTAATCCCCTTACACAAATATTAATAATGAAGCAAATAATAATCATTACTATTATCAATGTAAATTTTTTATTGCCATATTTACTGTTTTTTATATCCTTTTTCGATTTGCTCTTAATGAATTAAGCTAAATCCCTAACTAGGGAAATCCAAATTTTAAAAACGATAAAAAATGGTGAGCTGTGTCTAGAATTTTGGCTAGGATCAGAAGCATTTTAGCCAATAAAGATGTTTGGCAAAAAATCTATTCCTGTTATTGATATAGATAAATCTTGTTGCTTAAAAATATTTTTTTAACTGCTGTGTGAATTCAGTTTAAATAGGTCTTATTGTATAAAAAACAGTTAATTAAAAATCAGCCCTGAATGGGCAGGGCTGATTTTTAACTGGTTGATGTCGCATTTATTATGAAGATAAATCTACACACAGATATTTCATTTCAAGATATTCATCAATACCGAATTTAGAACCTTCACGTCCTAAACCAGATTGCTTCACACCACCAAATGGCGCAACTTCATTAGAAATGGCACCGGTATTAATTCCGACCATGCCATATTCCAATGCTTCACCCACACGCCATTGACGCGCTGTACTCTGTGTGAATATATAGGTAGCCAGGCCAAACTCGGTATCATTTGCCATCGCCACCACTTCTTCTTCCGTGTGGAAGCGGAATAACGGAGCCAATGGACCAAAAGTTTCTTCTTTAGCCACTTTCATGTCCTGGGTTACTTCAGTCAGCACGGTAGGCTCAAAGAAAGTGCCCCCTAGACTTGAACGTTGGCCACCAATTTTAATCTGCGCACCTTTGCTCGCGGCATCTGCAATATGCGACTGCACTTTGGCAATTGCATCTTCATCAATTAACGGGCCTTGAGTGGAACCGTCTTGACGGCCATCACCCACTTTTAAATTAGCCACAGCTGCAGTCAATTTCTCGGCCAGCGCATCATAAATGCCATCTTGCACATAAATACGGTTGGCACAGACACAGGTTTGACCGCTATTACGGAACTTGCTGACCATAATGCCCTGAACCGCCTGCTCCAGATTGGCATCATCAAAAACCAGTACTGGCGCATTGCCACCCAGCTCAAGTGACAGTTTTTTGATGGTTGGCGCACATTGCTGCATCAGAATGCGGCCGACTTGAGTCGAACCGGTAAAGCTCAGCTTTTTCACTGTATCGCTTTCACACAAGGTTTTGCCCACTTCAATGGCATCGCCACTAATGTGCAATAATACATCTTGTGGTAAACCTGCCTGCAAAGCCAGCACTTCCAGAGCATAGGCTGTTAATGGCGTTTGCTCGGCCGGTTTAACCAGCATAGAACAGCCGGCAGCAATTGCAGGGGCAGCCTTACGGGTAATCATGGCTGCAGGGAAATTCCACGGCGTAATTGCAGCGGTGACCCCAATTGCCTGTTTGATGACCAGCAAACGCTGATTCGGCAGCGTTGGTGTCAGCACTTCACCGTCAATACGGCGTGCCTGTTCAGCAAACCAGCGGATAAAGGAGGCAGCATAAGCAATTTCACCGCGCGCTTCAGCTAAAGGCTTGCCTTGTTCAGCAGTCAAAATCTGAGCCAATGACTCTTTATTTTCCTGCATCAAATTAAACCAGGCCCACAGCACGTCAGCGCGTTGTAATGCTGTTTGTGCTTTCCATGCCGTCTGTGCCGTCTGTGAACGAGCAATTGCTTGTTCTACCGACGCACGGTCATGAGATTTCACCCATGCCAGCGTGTCATGTGTTGCCGCATCTTTAACTTCGATGTAATCACCTGTTTCAGGTTGATCAAAATGAATATCTGGATGCTGTAATAAATCTTTATATTGCGCTTGAAGCATAGTCATTACTCTTCAATTATGCTGCAGCAGAAAGTGCAAAACCTTGTTTTAAAATGTTTAAGCCAGCACGGAATTGCTCTGCAGGAATCGTTAAAGGATATAAGAAACGAATCACATTACCATAACGACCACATGTCAAAATGAGCAAGCCATTTTGCATGGCATAGTTTTGAATCGCTTTGGCTTGATCAGCCGTTTCCAACTCAACAGCAACCATTGAACCTAAGGCACGAATATCTTTGACAATAGAAGAAGACTGTTTCAGTTCATTTAGAACCTCAACTAACTCTGCACCTAATACATTGGCGCGTTCACAAAGACCTTCTTCTTCAATCACATCAATAACTGCATGTGCTGCAGCAACTGCAATCGGACTGCCCGCATAAGTACCGCCTAAGCCGCCAGGATTCGGTGCATCCATAACTTCAGTACGACCAACCACGCCAGAAATCGGGAAACCACCGCCCAGGCTTTTTGCCATCGTGATCAGGTCTGCTTTGGTTTCGTAGTGATTCATGGCAAACAGTTTACCGGTACGGGCAAAACCTGTTTGCACTTCATCTGCAATCATCAAAATACCATGCTGATCACACAATGTACGTAAACGCTTTAAAAATTCTGCCGGTACAACATTAAAACCGCCTTCACCTTGCACAGGCTCAAGTACGATTGCCGCCACATCATGTGCAGCCACATCTTCAGCAAAAATGTCTTCAATGCTTTGGATGGCATCGTCCACAGTAATGCCTTTTGACTCTACCGGATAGCGTGCATGGAAAACACCCGCTGGCATTACCCCAAAGTCACGTTTGTAAGGGGCAGTTTTACCCGTCATGGCCATGGTCATGAATGAACGGCCATGGAAACCGTTACCAAAAGTCACAATGCCGTGACGGCCAGTATAGGCACGGGCAATTTTAACTGCGTTTTCTACTGCTTCAGCGCCGGTAGAAAAGAATGAGGTTTTTGCAGGACCATCAATCGGTGCACGCTCATTGATACGCTCAGCAAGAGAGACATAGCTTTCGTAAGGTACAACCTGATAGGCGGTATGGGTAAATTTTGTTAATTGTTCAGTAACAGCAGCAATAATTTTAGGGTGACGATGACCGGTATTCAGTACCGCAATACCACCTGCGAAATCGATATATTGATTGCCTTCGGCATCCCAAATTGTCGAGTTCTCTGCTTTCTCCGCGTACCATTGACACATGACACCAACACCACGAGGCGTCGCTTGCTGTTTACGTGCATTCAGTGCAGAGTGTTTACTGTCCATTTTGTATCCTCATTCTTGATTCATACATTGTAAAATTTTGGCATCCATATCATGTGCTTGATGATATGCAAATGACTGATTGATCTTCCTCATTTTGCGCTTTTATCGGCCTGATACGAGAGCCACTTTGAATCAGATAGACAGAGCCAATTCACCCCACCCCGAAGATTTTAAAAATCAAAAAAACAGGATAATTATATACAAATCATAAGCTTGAAATTACACCATAAAAAATAGCACCTTTTTTACAAGGTGCCATTTTGATAACTAAGAGCAAAAATTTAAAAATTATACATAAACAGTAAATTCAGCAGCCGGCTATGGCCTGCTGCATCTCCTTGCGCCAAAGAACCGGCATCACCACCAATGAATACATCATTTTTACCGGTGATATATTCGGCTGCCAGCGAAAACTGCTTAACATCCAGCTGAGCACCCAAAATATTGCGTGTAGATGTGGCAAAACCGGACTTCTCTTTGTCAAAGACGGTATAGCTGACATAAGGCGTCAGATCGTAATCTTTGTAAAAATCAGTCATTTGATAATCCAGATTCGCCACATAATAATTGGCTTTATTGGCCACATGATACTTCGATTCAAAAGAACCTACCGTCGCATAATCTGGATTCTCTACAGCCTGGGTATCTGCGCGATTCTGTCCGGCAGTCAGGGTCAGGTTTGCATTCTGGTAGTTTAAGCGACCAAACACATTCCATGCATTGCGATGCCCGGTTTGACCATTGCGGTTATTTTCCAAATCTGAATACCAGTAAGAGCCGCCGACATTCAGCTTAACCGGGCTGTCCTGCAGCGGAATCTGCTGATTGATGCGTGCAACCCACATGTTTTTTTCTTCAATGTCATCGGTGCTGGCATCTTCCGGCTTGACATAATTGGCCGCATAACGCGCCGCATCATCACCAGTGCCGGCAAAACTTCCCCCATCACGCACAAAATAAGCCACATTGACCTTGGTATTTGTACCGAGCTGCTGCTGCCAGTTAATACCCAGATTATGCACATCTTCCAGTCCGGCATTGTCCATTGAACTGCCGTACCAGCTGCTGCTCCAGAAGCGGCCAATACCAAAAGGCATATCTTGCAGACCCATGGTGATGCGGCTGTCATCATTCAGCTTATAGCCCAGGTTGGCATTCACCAAGGTTGAAAAATCACACAGGGTATCATTTTGATAGCAACGGTATTCCACATCGCCGAACAATGACTTGGCATCATATTTCAGGCTGAGTTTCGCCGCATTAAACTTTAATTTATGGTCACTGTCCGAATAATCCTTATCCTGATAATTCGCTCGTAGCCACCCCGATACGGTCAGTTTGCCTAAATCGGTATCGGCATCTCCCCAAGAGAGCGTATCTGCCTGCACGGTGGCAGACATCGTAAGGGTACTGGCGACAAGCGCACAGAACGAAAATGGTTTCACTAAAAAACGTTGCGACATCATAGAAGCCCCAAAAAAGAAATAATAATCTTCAAAACCAGGTCACTGGCATAAGCAAAATTTCTGACCAAATCGAATCAGCAAAGGCGTTAAATATCCAAACTTATGCCGGGTCAAATATTGCATCCTGCAAGAGACCCTACCCTTAACCTGGATAGATGCCGCGCTCTTGGCGAGCCATCAAAATCCGTTCACATGCCAAAATATAAGCTGCGGTACGTAAAGAACATCCGGCCTGCATGGCCTTAAGCCAAACGTCATGCACGGCATTTTTCATGATTACGTCCATGCGCTGATTGATTTCTTCTTCTGTCCAGAAATAGCTGGCAAGGTCTTGTACCCATTCGAAATAGCTGACAGTCACGCCACCGGCATTGCAGATCACGTCCGGTACAACCGTGATTTGACGCTGACTCAGGATTTCATCCGCTTCAGTGAGGGTCGGACCATTAGCCCCTTCCAAAATGATCTTGGCTTGAATGGTTTGGGCAACCTGCACATCAATCACCCCTTCCAGTGCCGCCGGAATAAATACTTCTGCGGGAATTTGCCAGAATTTTGCCGCCGTGATTTCGTCGCTTGCAGCAAATCCCTGAATCTTGTGATGGGTGTTTGAATATTCCATTAACTTGGGAATATCAATGCCTTGTTCCTGATATAGGGTTGCGGAATGATCCTGTACGCAAATCACTTTGCTGCCATTTTCATGAAACAGCAAGGCGGCTTCGCTGCCGACATTCCCAAATCCCTGCACGCACACCCGGGCATCCTTTAAATCCAGGTCAATTTGCTGAGCCACTTCACGTCCGCTAATATACACGCCACGTCCTGTAGCTTTACTGCGGCCTAAAGAACCGCCAAGATGCACGGGTTTTCCGGTCACCACACCGGTAATGGTAGAACCGGCATTCATGGAAAAGGTGTCCATCATCCAGGCCATGATTTGCGGATTTGTCCCCACATCCGGTGCCGGAATATCTTTTTGCGGCCCAATAACCAAATTGATTTCTGCGGTATAACGCCGTGTCAATCGTTCCAGTTCACGCTTGGATAACTGGCTTGGATCAACCCGTACCCCGCCTTTGGCACCACCAAAAGGTAAATTCAGCGCCGCACACTTAATCGTCATCCATGCAGACAGTGCCATCACTTCATCTAGATTGACATCCGGATGGAAGCGTACACCGCCCTTGCCCGGACCGCGGGTCAAATTATGCTGAACCCGATAACCTTCAAAATGCTGAACGCTGCCATCATCCATAATCACCGGAATATCCACAATCAGGCTTCGTTTCGGGCGTCGCAACATATCCAGTCTTTCCCTGAGTTCACCCAGATAAGGAGCCACTTTATCCAGCTGTTTCAGATAATTGTTCCAGGCCGTCGTACCGTGCTCGGTATAGGTGAGCCCCTTCATCATTGTGTTCATTGCATGATCCTGTTTTTTGTATGCAGACGCATTTCCTTGCGGCCGCAAAAAATATAAATTTATCTCTGCTTGTCGGCATTTATTGATCCAGCTCTGTAGCCAGCGTGATCTGGGCTAAAACATACAGCATGGATTTTTCGCTTTGGCTTTAACCAAGATATGTGTATATTGCCTGCCGTTTACAGGCCCGTATTTACATCCACTGCGCAAGAACGGGATACTTTACAATTACTGCCTGACCAGATTATTTTGCACATACCGATATCGCTCTCACGAGAGCCACTTTGAATTTGTAGGAGAGAGCCAATTGCGTAGCTTGCTTGGAGACTATTTGCTGCAGCGATTACAGCAAGATATCGATGGAACATTGCAGCTGCGATTATTTCGCTGCTTGCGCAATGCCATAATTGATGGCGTATTGGCACCCAAGACTCGCCTTCCGGCATCCCGCGATCTGGCCAAAGAGATCAAGGTTTCCCGCAATACGGTATTAAGCGCGTATGAACAATTACAGGCACAAGGCTATGTCGATGCCCGCACAGGACAAGGCACCTGGGTCACAGATAAACTGCCTGAATCCTTTTTAGTCAAGGCGGAAAATAGCAACGCCCCTATTCAAGAAAAAAAATCTCAGCAAAGTTACAGCTTGTCTCAGCGCGGCTCTTACTTAATCGGCTATTCAGCAGCTTCGCCTTATCAATGGGGTGCCTTTGTCCCAGGTGCGCCAGATGTGACAGAGTTTCCGCATCACATTTTTAGCAAAATTCAGACCCGTTTGAGCCGTGAACCGGAAATTACCCGCTTGATTTACAGCAATGCCGGCGGCTGTCTGGAACTGCGCCAAGAACTGGCGGAATATCTGAAAATTGCACGTTCGGTGCAATGCGATGCCGATCAAATCATTATTACCGAAGGCACGCATCAGGCGATTGATTTAGTCTCGCGTACCTTGAGCGACATTGGCGATGAAGTCTGGATCGAAGACCCAGCTTACTGGGGCGCCCGCAATATTTTGCGCATTAACGGGGTCAATCTGCGTTCACTACCGGTCGATCAGGAAGGCATTATTCCTGATCTTGATCCGAAAGTACCTCCCAAGCTGATCTTTGTTACACCTTCCCACCAGTATCCCTTAGGTTCACATCTAAGCCTAGAACGGCGCAAACAGCTGATTGCAATTGCCCGGCAGCATAAAAGCTGGATTGTGGAAGATGATTATGACAGTGAATTCAGGTTTTCAGGCCAGCCCTATCCGTCTTTACAAGGATTGGAACCTGATTCCCCGGTCATTTATATGGGCACATTCAGTAAAACCATTTATCCTGCACTGCGTATCGGCTATCTGGTGGTTCCGAAGAAACTGTTTTCCCCGCTGCGCATTGTGGCCTCAGAACTCTATCGCGGTGGACATTTAATTGATCAGAAGGCACTGGCAGAATTTATCCGTGAGGGCCATTATGAGGCGCATATCCGGCGCATGCGCTTACTCTACAGTAAACGCCATGCATTTCTGATTAATTTAATTCATCGCCATTTAGGTGAAGATTTTCTGCACGAATACAACACGGCAGCAGGCCTACACCTGATTTTAAAACTGCCAAGCAGCAGTGATGATGTCCTGATTGCGTCGAATGCACTTGATCAAGGTATTAAGGTCAGAGCCCTGTCGCAATACTATACCAAGCACTATTCTACCCGGCAGAAAGGATTACTGCTCGGTTTCGCCTGCGTGAGCGAACAAGAAATATTGGTGGCTTTCGGCGTACTGTTAAAATGCTTGCGCGACAATGGGATTCATACTTTAAATTAGTAAAATTTCGATTCTAATTAAAATTTTATTTTTAAAATCAATATATTTTCGGCCTGTTTTTAAACAAGGAGTAAAACCTTTTATGGCCCCTTCATTTTATTTAGTCTTTATTTTTCTGTAAACATTTCTTTCTGTAATTTTCACCTTTTTAACGCAATTGGCTCCCTTCAATAGCTAAAAAATGGCTCTCGTCACCTGACAACAAAAAAGAGAAATTAGCAGCATACATACACAGCATGTAACAGTTTTGTAATCAAAGTGTGATTTTTCATGTGTTTATAGAAACATCGGCTTTATTAAGTTTAACTTAAAATTAATGAAGTGATTGCGAATTCGGTTACAGTTTCAAAGGATAGATAGTGTACACAAGGTAGAGAGCTCTATTGCTGTTGCACTATGGATATTAAGGGAAATTATATGGCAGAACATCAACATGTCTCCACGCCCGATTCATCACACGGCTTAAAAAGTGGACTTAAGTCACGTCATCTTACAATGATCTCGATTGCCGGGGTAATTGGTGGCTCACTGTTCATTGGCTCTGGTAATGTAATCTACTCGGCAGGTCCCGCTGCAATTTTGGCCTATGCCTTTGGTGGATTGCTCATTCTATTAATCATGCGCATGCTGGGTGAAATGGCCGTTCTCAACCCGGATAGCGGTTCATTCTCAACTTATGCTGATCGTGCAATTGGCCGCTGGGCAGGTTTTACCATTGGCTGGCTGTATTGGTGTTCTTGGGCATTACTGATGGGCTGGGAAGCGTATGTCGCAGGTAAAATCCTCAACAGCTGGTTTCCGTTTATCCCCATCTGGGGCTACATGCTCCTAGTTATTGTGTCATTGGTTGTCGTTAACTTACAAAATGTCAAAAACTATGGCGAATTTGAGTTTTGGTTTGCCCTGATCAAAGTGATCGCAATTGTTATTTTCTTGGTCATTGGTAGCTTGGCAGTTATGCACTTATGGCCGTGGAGCCAAGCAGGTGTGTCAGGTATTACCCATTTAACCTCTGAAGGTTTTATGCCCAATGGTTTCTCTGCGGTAATCACGGCATTACTCGGGGTTATGTTTGCCTACATTGGCGCTGAAATTGTGACGGTGGCTGCCGCAGAATCACAAAACCCTGCACGTGAAATCCGCAAAGCATCTAACTCAGTGGTATGGCGTATCATGTTGTTTTATGTCGGTTCAATGCTTATTACCGTCTGCCTTATTCCACATAACAATCCACTACTCAAAGACCCAACCTGGGGAACCTATAGTGTGACCTTAACTGCACTCGGTATTCCAGAAGCAAAACACATTGTCAATTTTGTGGTCCTGACTTCAGTGTGTAGCTGTTTTAACTCTGCACTCTATACCTGTTCACGTATGCTGTTTTCATTGTCAAAACGTCACGATGCACCGAAAAGCTTTGGTTTAATCAACCGTAATGGTAGTCCTTGGATGGGTGTTCTAGTGTCATCATCATTCGCTTTATTGGCAACCTACCTGACTGCCACTGAAAGTATGAATGTCTACGACATCTTTATGTTAGCGACAGGTACAGCGGCACTCTATGTCTATCTCACCATTGCCTTTTCTCAATTACGTATGCGTAAGAAATTAGAAGCGGAAGGACAAGTGATTGACTTTAAAATGTGGCTATTCCCTTGGCTGACTTATGTGGCAATCTTCTTTATTATTGGCGCCCTGATTACCATGCTGGTTGAAGGAACATATTTCAAAGAAGTGACTTATACCAGCTTGCTTGCGCTCTTTATTGTCGGATTAGGCATCTGTGCACAAAAATTCAATTGGGGTAAAGATTCACAAAAAAAAATTTCACAAAATAGAATAAACTTGAGCGACAATATTTAATGCTCAAGCTGATAAAATAAATCTTGCTGACAGAATCAGACCCAGCTGGTAGGTGAATGTTTAATCTAAATTTTCACCTACCAATCGCAATAAAAAAATCTTTTATCATTCAAAAACTGCTCTTCTTTGATCAGCAGGCTTTCCAAGCCATTAAACTGTTGCATCCTGTTTGGCATACTTTTCCATTAGTCTTAACCATTTTTCACGTTTTAGCTCACTTGAACCGCGAACAGAACCAATATAAGCCGTTTTGATCTTTTTTATACCGCAGAATGCTAAGGTGGTTTTTTTCAGCTGCCGAGTACTCGGTTCACCATAATACCATTTATAGAACCAGCCCGGCTGGTCCAATGTGGTGATGATTCTGGCTGTTTTATTGAATAAATGCCCTTGGATATGGTGGCTGTTCTCCACATAACTAAAAGCAGTACTAGGCAAAAATACACGGTCAATAAAACCCTTTGTTATTGCAGGCAGTCCGCCCCACCATACTGGAAAAATCCAGACCAAATGATCAGCAAGCTGAATTTTTTTCCAAGCCTCTTTTAAATCCGGCTCGAGCTCCATTCTCTTTTCATAGCCATGTTTCAAATTAGGATCAAAATGCAAGAGCCCTACTTCAATCAAATCAACCTGTACATTGGACTTTACCAGATAAGATACATAGGCTTCGGTTAAGGCAGCATTAAAACTGGTTTTTGAAGGATGCCCATTAATAACAACGATTTGTTTATCTGTACTCAAACTCATAACAATCTCTATAATTGAACCATATTTTTCAAATTACAAGTGATATCTGAAAACAAGTAGCAAATTTATCGTATAAAATTTAAGATATCAATTGTTATCTCATTTCTTTTATCTTTATGAATCCAGCAAAACTTTCACGCGATGAAAAACAGCTTAAAACCCGTCTGGCGCTCATTGAATCTGGATTTTCACTCATTTCCAGTCATGGTTATGGGGCAGTTTCTATTAGAAATATCTCCAAGCATGCCAATTATACTCAAGGGGCTTTTTATTCTAATTTCAGCAACAAAGAAGATTTTTTATCGGAATTAATGCGATTACAGTTTGAAAAGGAAAATATTCAGCTTCAGAAAATAATATCCACAGAAAACTCAAATATTGATCATACTATTGATGGACTCCGGATTTGGCTTAGTGATTTTTTTAATAATTTTGAATGGTTAAAAATATCCATTGAACTGCAATTATATGCAGCTCGTGATCAAGCTTTTGCATTGGAATATCAAAAAATTTGGCAGACGCATCAAGATGAAGTCGCCAGAATTTTAAGCAGACTCATTCCAGCAACGCAATTGGTCGATCAGAAGCGTATTGAGAACATAACTGTTGAACTCATCTCGTTAAGTTATGGTTTAGCCTTGCAATATATGATTTTTAAAGATGACATTGAAAAATATATAGATATTATTATTAAAAGTTTAAACCACAGTCTTGAAGTCCTAAATACGGATATAAATTGAAGCCAATGTCTAACAACTAGAAGTAAGCTACATTTTTATAATAAATATATGAAAATAAAAAAGCCACTTATTTAAGTGGCTGATTTATAACAAGAATTTTGGTGGAGGTGGCGGGAGTTGAACCCGCGTCCGCCAGCACTACGCTCGAGAATACTACATGCTTAGATATCGTCTATTGTTTTAACTCTTTGTGACCCGACGAACAGGGTACAAATCGCGATCCTCTAAGTTTAGTACAAAGCCCCGAGGCTTGGCTTTATACGGACTTGTGTGCGTGCGCTTCAGTCGGGATCTCTAACCACAAGTATTCAGAGATGCGGACAAGCTGCCCTTAGGCAGCTAGAGCGTATGATTCGTCGTTTGCGACTATTAAAATGCAAATTTGATTTACGAGAGAAAATGCGCTCTCGACATGCATCTATGAGTTTCATCACCAGCGTCGAAGCCAGAAACACCCCCAAAGTAATCACAATCATAACATAAATGTTCAAACCCGCAGCGCGTTTTTTAAACATTTACACAAACAGATGCGATTAATTCAATAATTGCGTTAATATTTTATTTTTCAAGTCCTATAAAAGAAAAAAATTATGAGCTATTTACTTGCACTCGATCAGGGAACCACTTCTAGCCGTGCGATTATCTTCAATGAACAGGGAAAAGTGCAGGCAACAGCTCAGCGTGAAATACATATCTCTACCCCACATTCAGGCTGGGTAGAACAGGATGCACAGGAAATCTGGACCACACAAATTGCCGTTGTGCAGCAGGCCCTTGCTTCTGCCCGTATTCTGGCCAAAGACATTAAAACCATTGGACTGACCAATCAGCGTGAAACGACAGTAGTTTGGGATAAGCGCAATGGCAAGCCGCTTGCCCCTGCCATTGTCTGGCAAGACCGCCGTGCAACCGAATGGTGCAACCGGCTACTGCAGCAAAATTTGCAACAGACCATCCAGCAAAAAACCGGTTTATTGATCGACCCTTATTTCAGTGCCGGAAAACTGGTCTGGCTGCTGGAAAATATCGAAGGCCTGCGTGATCTGGCACAACAGGGACATGTGGCTTTTGGTACCGTTGATAGCTGGCTGATGTGGAATCTGACCCAAGGTGCAGAACATGTTATTGAAGCCAGCAATGCCTCCCGTACCATGCTAATGAATCTGCAAGCTCAGGCCTGGGATGAAGAATTGCTGGAGCTGTTTAATATCCCTAAATCGGTTCTGCCGCAAATTATTGCTTCGGATAGCTATATGGCCGACACGGCTACAGGTTTATTGGGTGCAAATATCCCCATTATGGGAATTCTGGGCGATCAGCAATCGGCCCTTTTTGGTCAGTCCTGCTTTGAAGTGGGCAGTGCAAAAAATACCTATGGCACGGGTTGCTTCATGCTGTTCAATACCGGGCATAAGGTGCAATTTAGCCACAACAAGCTATTGAGCACCTTAGCCTGGCAATGTCATGAAAAAACCACGTATGCACTGGAAGGCAGTGTATTTATGGCGGGTGCCATTGTGCAATGGCTGCGTGATGGTTTAGGAATTATTCAAAACAGTCGTGAAGTCGAACAGCTGGCTTGTCAGGTAAAAGATACCGACGGCGTAGTTTTGGTACCGGCGTTTACCGGACTCGGTGCGCCGCATTGGGACAGTGATGCGCGTGCCCTGCTCTGCGGCATGTCGCGTGGAACAAATAAAGCTCACATTGCCCGTGCAGCCCTGGAGTCGATTGCCTTTCAGGTCTCCGATGTCCTGATGGCCATGCAATCCGATATTACCCATCCCTTAAAAGAACTGCGTGTCGATGGCGGTGCAAGTAGCAATGACATGCTGATGCAGTTTCAGGCAGATATCTTAAATGTGCCGGTATTGCGTCCCAAGATGCTGGAATCTACCGCCTGGGGTGCGGCAGCCATGGCCGGATTAAAAGCTGGCGTATTTTCCAGTATGTCGGATATTTCCGCATCCTGGCAACTGGAGCGGGCTTTTGAACCGAATATGAATCAAGACCAGCGCCAGTTTCATCTCAGCAAATGGCAAACTGCATTAAAGCGGGCCAAATCAGATATTTAATATATTCAAATATTAGTCCCAGATAATCAAAAACCGCTTCGAAAAGCGGTTTTTGATTAATGTGCATGTCCACCCCCGGTGACACCGCTTTTGGGTCTTGGACATAGCCAGATAATCAGCGCGGCAAAAACAAACACCATCGCCAGAATTAAAAACACATGGTTGGCAGATAAGGTGGAGGCTTCTTTATCGACCAGACTCGAAATATAGGCCAAACTGCTTTCCGGACTCATTCCTCTTTGCAGCAGGGTATTTTGCACTTCATCCACATGCAGGCTTCCTGCCATCTCGCTACGTGCCACCTTTGCATGATCATCCCACAGGGTTACCGCAATCGAGGCTCCAATTGCCCCTGCCATGGTTCTGAGGAAGTTCATCAACCCTGCGGCAGAAGCCATTTCCTGTGGCAACACTGAAGCCAGCGCCATATTCGAGAGTGGAATAAAGAAGAACGGTACGGCAAAACCTTGCAAGATTTGCGGCAATGCCAAGGCCATAAAGTCGGCTTCTGTGGTCCAGAAGGCCCGCATCAAGGTTACCCCGCCCAGCAGGCACAAACCAAAACTGGCCAAAGCCCGCTGATCATATTTGGTCGCCAGTTTAGCTACTATGGGCGACATCAGCAAACTGCCAAAACCCATGGTTGCGGTCAGGTAGCCGGCCCAAGTAGCGGTATAGCCCAGATTCACCTGCAACCACTGGGGAATCATGACAATACTGCCAAAGAAAGCACCAAAACCAAAGGCTAAAGCCAGGACAGAAATGGTAAATCCACGATATTTAAAGATCTGGATATTCACTACCGGATGGCGCTCGGTGAGTTCCCAAATGGTAAAAACGATGAGTCCGATCAAGGCAATCATGGCCAAAATGACAATAAAGGGATGATTAAACCAGTCATACTCATGGCCTAAATCCAGCATCAGCTGCAATGCCCCAATCCATAAAATCAGCAGCATTAATCCGCCCCTATCAATTTTCAGTGTATTGGTGGCTGTTTCCGCAGATTTCAGCAAACGCATCGCAGCGAGCGCACAGCCAATCCCGACCGGAATATTGATAAAGAAAATCCAGTGCCAGGACCAGTTATCACTAATGGTCCCGCCCAGAATTGGCCCCAGAATGGGTCCTACCACGGTGGTCATGGCCCACATGCCCATGGCCTGCGACTGTTTCTCCGGCGGGAAAATACGCATCAGCAGGGTTTGACTGAGTGGCATAATCGGCCCGCCAAACAGGCCTTGTCCAATCCGGCAAAATACCAGCATTTCCAGGCTGGTGGATAAACCGCATAGCACCGAAAACAGGGTAAAGCCGAACAGGCTGATGACAAAAATCCGGACCGTGCCAAAGCGTCCCGCCAGCCAACCGGTTAAAGGCACACAAATGGCTTCGGCAACGGCATAGGAGGTAATGACCCAGGTCCCTTGCGATGCAGAAACCGCAAGGCTGCCGGTAATATGCGGAACCGAGACATTGGCAATGGTCATGTCCAGCACGACCATAAAGTTGGCAAAGGCCAGTACAAATGCCGCCAGAAGCAAGCGGCCGCCAGTCAGGTTCGGTATTGGAGCGTAGTTATTCATACATGACTACTTCGAAGACAAATCGACCTTCGCTTCCATGGACAAGCCGACCCTTAATGGATGTTCAGCCAGTTCTTTGGGATCAAGCTTGATGCGAACCGGCAAGCGCTGAACCACCTTAATCCAGTTACCCGTCGCATTTTGTGCCGGAATCAGGGCAAAAGCAGAACCAGTTCCGCCAGAGAAACCTTGTACCGTGCCGTGATACTCAACTGAATCGCCATACAGGTCAGAGGTTAACACCGCTTTTTGACCGGGACGGACTTTCTCCAGCTGGCTTTCTTTAAAATTGGCATCAACATACAGCTGTGAGGTAGGTACCACCATCATCAATACTGTGCCGGGTGCCACACGCTGACCGACCTGAATATTACGACGTGTCACTACCCCATCAAAAGGTGCCTTGATTTCGGTACGTTCCAGATCTAGCAAGGCCTGCTTTAATTTGGCCTGTGCCACCAAAACATCAGGCGTGCTATTTTCATCCGCACCGCGAATCAGCGCTTCATTGGCCGCCAGGTTGCTTTGTGCGGCTTTTTGGCTGGATTTCGCTTGCGCCAAACCCGCTTGAGCCGATGCATAAACCGCTTTGGCAGTAGTCAGCGCACTTTGTGCCGTACTGAGTTCTTCTTTAGAAATGGCCCCAGAGACACTGAGCTTTTCACGGCGGTTTAAGTCATCCTGTGCCTTGTCCATTTCTGCTTTGGCCTCGGCCACTTTGGCTTCAGCACTGTGAATCGCATCATCACTGACAAAAATCTGTGAATTCAGCGAGCTGCTATTGGCCTGCGTCTGCTTGTATTGACGCTGCGCCTTGACCAGTTCCGCTTTGGCGGTAGCCAGGGCAATTTCTGCATCGCGCTGATCAACACGAACCAGCAGCTGACCTTTTTTGACCGTTTGAGTATCACTCACCAGTACCTGTTCAACCTGTCCAGTCACCATGGAGGTAATTGATGCTGTTTCAGCCCCGACATAGGCATTGTCGGTATCAACAGAATGGTTAAAAAATACTGTCCAGACGGCATACAAAATCACGGCAATGATTAAAATCAGCGCGACAAAACCCAAGGCTTTTTTACGCTTGGCTTTTAAGGTCGTATCTGAAACGGGTTCATCGTTTTTTGTTTCTGGCAGGGTGTTTTGAGCATCTGTCATCAATATGTCCTAAATCCAACAAACTTGGTCACCAGCCATCCTGAATGCCTTGTAGTGTTAAGCTACAGGCATAGAGACAAGAGTTGCCCTGAGATGATATCGATGAGAAAGTCATTTTTTCAATTTTATACTGCCAATTTTAATGGTAAAAATTCATAATATGAGAATAAAAATGTAACTCGCCAGTTTAGAAAACAAATTCGGCACCGAATTTTCATTCAATGCCGAATTATTGCTCTTGGTTTTACTTCTTTTACCTTGTCAGGCTTAAAACAAACTTAATACGCATAAGAAGCAATTGCGGTTGCAATCGGTTTGTTTTCATCATTCACTAAAGTCATGCGCATGGTGCATCCCTTACGGCCTAAACGTAAAGTTTCGGCATGTGCGGTAAAGGACTTGCCACGACCGGGCGCGAGATAATCGACCCGCATATCGACTGTTGCCAGACGCGATACCTTTTTAATGGTCTCGGGCAAATCATCAGGCGTGGCTTTCTTGTACAGCTCCCCCATAGCCACAATGCCGCCAATGCTGTCCAAAATAGTCGCCGCAACGCCGCCATGCAAAATCTGGAATGCCACATTGCCAATCATATACGGCTGCATGTCGATATGGGCCTCAATCTGCCCATCCACCACCCGCATGTTCATGCCATTGTGCTGAAAGAAAGGAGATTTGTTAAAAGCCTTACACAACTGGTTCAGCAATACATCAATATCAACTTTCGAGCCTAAATGTATATGACCGGTCCAACTTTTTTCTCTTTCGTTTACCATTCGCTCGAATTTCCTGATTGAATAAAAATCTGTTAAACATCACCCAAAAACATATTCTAGGGCTACAATAGCCAAAGTTTAATACTGATCATTGAGATTGTTATGACCTATACGTTCAATCGTCCAGCATTTCCCGCTACCCGCATGCGCCGCATCCGTAAAAACGACCAGTTACGTGCCATGGTACGTGAAACCCAGCTGACGACCGATCATCTCATTTACCCAGTATTCGTCCTTCCGGGGCAGAACCAAACCCAAGACATTCCAAGCATGCCGAATGTACAGCGTCTGTCTGCCGACCTGCTGTTAAAAAAATCTGAACGTCTACTGGAATTGGGCGTTTCTAAATTAGCGCTCTTCCCTGTTACGCCACAAGAAGATAAAAGTCTGTCCGCTGAAGCGGCCTGGCGTGAGGACGGTCTGGTCCAAAATACCGTTCGCCTGCTAAAAAAAGAATTGCCAGAAATGGTGCTGATCACGGATGGCGCTTTAGACCCCTATACCACGCATGGCCAGGACGGCATCATTGATGACACCGGCTATGTACTAAATGATGAAACGGTAGAATGTCTGATTAAACAAGCCTTAAGTCATGCCGAAGCTGGTGCAGATGTGGTTGCACCGAGTGACATGATGGATGGCCGGATTGGTGCTATTCGTCATGCGCTGGAAGCCAATGGTCATATCTATACCAATATCATGGCTTATTCAGCCAAATATGCCTCCAGCTTCTATGGTCCCTTCCGTGATGCCGTCGGTTCATCGACAAACCTGAAAGGTGGAAACAAGTACAATTACCAAATGGACATCGGCAACCGTGCCGAAGCGCTGCATGAAATTGCCCTGGATATTCAGGAAGGTGCAGACATGGTGATTGTCAAACCGGGCATGCCTTATCTGGATATCGTCCGTGAAGTGAAAGACACGTTTGGGGTTCCGACATTCGTGTATCAGGTCAGTGGTGAATACGCCATGCTGGCCGGTGCCATTCAAAATGGCTGGCTGTCCGACAGCGTGATTATTGAATCCCTGATGAGTTGCCGCCGTGCCGGTGCTGACGGCATCTGGACCTACTTTGCCGAAGAAGCAGCTCTTAAACTGAAAGACATGAAATAAGGATTTGTGGTCTAAGCGATGAAAATTGCCATTATTGGAGCGGGCATTAGCGGCCTTCTGTCTGCTTTAGAGCTGGTGGAACAGGGATGTTCCGTGATGATTTTCGATCAGCAGCAGGCAGGAAAAGCTGCCTCCTGGGCCGGTGGCGGGATTCTTTCCCCGATGTATCCCTGGCGCTATCCGCACGCGGTCAATCAGCTGGCGCAATATGGCAAGCCATTGTATTTAGACTGGAACAAAAAGTTAAAGCCTGTTTCAGGCATTGACTTTGAAATTCATGAAAGCGGTATGCTGATTTTTGATGAAGCTGATTTTGAGAGCGGTCTGAATTATGCCGAGCAGTTTCAGGAACCGATGCAGCAATGTGAATATTTACAACAGGAACAGATCGAACAGCTGAATCCTTATATTGATTCCAAATTTCAGCACGCCATTTATTTTCCCCAGATTGCCAATGTTCGAAACCCGCGCTTACTGCAATCTATGGTGGCCTATTTAAAACAGCATCCACAAGTCGAATTTATCGAACACTGCCCGATTGAACAGTTCAATATCAAAAATGGCAAGGTTCAGTCTGTACAGGCTAAAAATGGCAAAACTTATGATGCAGATCAGTTTGTGATCACCACTGGCGCCTGGTCGCAGCGCTGGTCTGAACAACTGGACCTGGAAATTCCAGTTCGTCCAGTTCAGGGACAGATGGTGCTGTTTAAAACCCCGGCAAACTGGTTGCCGACCATGTGCATGAATGATGTGATGTATTTAATTCCACGTCTGGACGGTCATGTGGTCTGTGGTTCCAGCATGGCGGATTGCGGTTTTGACACCACCCCAACAGTAGCAACCAAGCAGAAAATTTTAGAAGCCTGTTTCGAGATGGTGCCCGAACTGGCAGCGTTCCCTATCGAAAAACAGTGGGCTGGTTTAAGACCCGGCTCCCCAACGGGTATTCCTTACATCGGCAAAATACCTGAGATGGAGAATGTGTGGGCCAACTTTGGACATTTCCGTAACGGCTTATGTATGGGGCCCGCCTCTGCACAATTGCTCAGACAGCTGATGCTGGGCCAAACTCCTCTTGTGAACCCGGCAGCTTACAGCCCTGCACGCCTCAAATCTGAAGCAGAGTTAATGGTGCACTAATATCTCTTCCAAAGTGCTATTCAAGGTCGGATATTTAAACTCAAAACCGGCCTTTTTGAGGGCTTGTGATTGTACATATTGACCATTCAATACCAGTTGTGACTGCTCACCCAGCATGCATCGCAAAACGAAAGCCGGCAAAGAGAACACCGGTTTACGTTTTAAAACCTGGGCAGCAGTTTGGACAAACTGCGCTTGCGAGACTTCTTCAGGTGACACGACATTAAATATTTGTGCTTCAGTTTCATGCAGCATTAAAAATTCGATGGCACGCAGCACATCCTGAACATGCACCCACACGACGGGTTGCCGTCCGTGTCCAATCCGTCCCGCCAGATTCAGTTTAATCGGTAAGAGCATGCGCGGCAGAATCCCGCCATTTTTCCCAAACACAATACCGAGACGAATAATCCTGGTTTTTTGCTGCGTAAAACTGAGGGCAGCCTGCTCCCATAACTGGCACACTTCCGACATAAAAATGGACTGGGGTAGGGACTGTTCGGTACATGTTTCTAACCATTGTTCAGTCGGGTCTATACCGTAATAGCCAACGGCGGAACCGGAAATAATCCGCTTTGGAAAAATCTGTCTTTTTTCCAGGTAGCGATAGAGCTGCTGCGTGGTTTCTACCCGACTTTCAATCAGTTGTTGTTTTCTTTTGGCTGTCCAGCGTCCCTGTCCAATGCTTTCACCCGCCAGGTTGATCACGTAATCAATGCGGTCGGTTTTCAGTTCATCTAAATGCTGAATCCAGATGAGATCCGGATGATTTGAGCGTTTATTTTTCTGGCGGGTCAGCCCCACCACGGCATAATCCCGATCCAACAAATAAGGCAGCAGATGCGAGCCGATAAAACCACTGCCGCCTGTAATCAAGACACATGCTTTTTGCATTTTCGGATCTCGCCTGTTTTTTCTTATCTATAGATCAAGACGGTATAAAACTCAAGCCTACATCCGTTTCGTTTAGCCAAACATTTTTTGCGCCATGCGCTGTGCCTGTTTGCCGTAAAACCAATAGGTCAAAAGATACAGCGGAATGGCAATCAGCAAGACCATGATCAGCACCATACTCATAAATTGCGGATTTTTGAGATATAAAAGAAAATTCTGCCAGACTTCGGGGTCATTTTTGGCAAAAAGGACAATGCCGAGCAATAAAAAGGCCAGGTTATAGCCCCAGAAAATCAGGCTGAATCCCAAGGTGATTTTTTTTTGTTCTTGCGCGGTTGGCGCGCGTCGTTGCTGTTTTAAAAACTTATACAGCACCAAAATCATGGCCGTTAAATAAGGCACGATGGTCAGAATGCCGCCCATGCCGGTTGGCAATAAAGCAGCCAATACACCGCAGATACAGGTAAAAATAAAACAGAAGAAAAAAAACCATAAAAAATATCGGGTTAGTGACACAACAGGCCTGCATGAGCAACTTTTAGATGATCAGTATAAAAAAAATTGAGTTTTTTTTCATTTTATTGTCAACCAATCTGTAAAATGCTGCGTTATATAGGGTACGAAGTTCATAAACCGTTAATTTGTACCGGCATCCACAATATTTTCGGTGAACTTTTCTAAAGCAATAAACTTGGTTTCAGGTTTTAGTGAGGAACAGCAGCCCAAGCTAAAACTTGCAACAGATTTTTTGACCGACGATTTCATCATCACTCGAATCGTCGGTCTTTTATTTTCTACATTCTATTTTAATCTTAAGGTTCAGTCCGGGAATAGATCTATACACTTCTTGCATCAATCACTGTTTTTATAAAATAACAAATGAGTAAGCCATTCAAAATTGATTTACCCATGCCGTGATTTACTTCATTCCAAAGATGAGCTTCAATCCCAACAGCGTCATGATCCCGCCTGCGGCACGGTCAAAAGCGGCTTTAAATTTTAAATAGACACGGCGTGGTTTTTCCGCCGACAAGGCCACTGCAACCAGTGAGCACCAGCCTGCATCAATAAAGAAACACAGTAGCGGCAACACAAAATAATAATAGGTCGGAATTTCTTTGGGTAAAAGTGCGGTAAAAATACTGGCCAGCACAATCGCAATTTTCGGATTGGAAAGCTGGGTAATCAGGCCTGTGGCGAATGCACGGCGCAATGACATTTGGGCCTGTAAATCATGGCCAGATTCAATCGGTGTTTTGGCATGTTTAATAATTTTAAACGCCAGCCACAGCAAATATAAACCGCCGCAAATTTTCAAAGCCAAATAAGCAGATGGCACCGCCAATAAAAATGCCTGCAATCCAAGCACAGCCAACAGGCCAAAAATGGCAGCGCCTGTGCCTGTCCCTAAAGCGGTAAACACACCATGCCGACGTGAAATCGCAATTGAATTTTTAGCGACATAAATCGAAGTCGGTCCGGGACTCATTGCACCTAGCATTAAGGCAAATGCAATTGACCCCAAAATCCAAAATGATTCCACAAGTCCACCTACTGAAATTAATTCCGCGGCAATTTTACAATTTAAAAGCCTGAATATCCCCCTGAATTTCACCTCTTTTTCAGAATTTCACCGCATCATTCACCAAGAATTAAATCAATCGCCTAATAAATCACTAAGCAGGCAATCAAAGCCCTCATTTATTAGAAAATGGATGAAATGAACACAAGTATGGCTCTGCGTAGCGAGAGATATGGAGGAATATAAAATAGAGGTTTATAGGGTAAAAGATCGTTACAGTTACAATGAAATTGGCTGTATACATATATTTTTATGAATGTACTCAAACAGACAAAAAATCCGCACATCATTTCAGTAATAATTTTTTAGATACATATAAATTCAGACCTGCCAATTGGCAGGTCGAGCTTGATTTAACATGAGATTAAATGTCGGTTTCAGCTCGGTTTACTCTTGAGCGATGGGCTGGATTTCACGCGCATTCAGTTGAGACAGCTGGTAATCCTGATCATGCACAGGTACACCGCCAATAATCATGGTGCGTGCTGTTTTCGGCTTGTTATAATCATTTTCGGCATCGCAAGCTGTCATTAACAGTAACATGCATAGCGATAAACCCACGGATAGCGTCTTCATCACATATCCTCTTTTTTCATCATTGTTATAGCTTTTAGATTAACACTAATGAGTATTTTTCAATCATTATTTTTATAATTTTAATTCAATTATTTAAGATATATTTACAAATAAGCCCTGTGTAAATATGCGCAAGAGCAAAAATCATCAGGCATTATTTTCAGGTCCTGCCTGATATTGAAATATCGCTGTGATGATCCTGACGAAAACAGCGTGCCATAAATCATTTTATTTTACGTACAATGCAGTCTCATATTGATGGATCATGATGAAATGTTTGACCCTATTGCCCAGTCAGTGACTTACCAAAAGCTAAGACTGGATGCCCCCGTGACTGTGACCGTGAAGCGTTTGGATCAGATTCATCCACAAATTTCCGGCAACAAGTTTTTTAAACTGAAATACAACTTTCAGGAAGCACAGCAGCAAGGGTTTAAAAAAGTCCTGACTTTTGGCGGTGCCTATTCCAATCATATTGCTGCCACCGCTTATGCAGCGCATCTGTTTGGCTTTGCCAGTGTAGGCATGATCCGGGGGGAAGAACTCAAAGATAAAACGCTCAACCCTACCTTGGCCACGGCGCAGCAATTGGGTATGCAACTGCATTTTGTTTCACGTGAACAGTACCGGCAAAAAGATCAGCCTGAATATCTGGCCGCCTTAAAACAGCACTATCCGGAGCATTACCTCATTCCCGAAGGTGGAACGAATACGCTGGCCATTCAAGGCTGCAAGGAAATTTTAGCTGCCGAAGACCGGCACAACTATGACATGATCTGCTGTGCCGTTGGAACAGGTGGCACCATTTCAGGGCTGATTGAGGCAAGTGCAGCCCATCAAAGCGTGCTGGGTTTTTCGGCCTTAAAAGGCGATTTTTTAAAGTCGGAGGTCGAGCAATGGACGACGAAGAAAAACTGGAAAATCACCGATGCCTACTGCTGTGGTGGTTATGCCAAAACCACGCCAGCGCTGTTACAGTTTATGCATTCCTTCGAAGCCGAGCACCGCATTCCTTTAGAACAGGTTTATACCGCTAAAATGATGTACGGACTGATGGATTTAATTCAGCAAAATTACTTCCCGCAAGGTTCACGAATTTTGGTCATTCATACGGGCGGCTTGCAAGGTCGGCATAGAGATGAATATCTATCCTGAAATTGAGCGCAAAATTGTCTATAATGCCCTGCTTTTATCTCCCGCGGGTTACTCATGTCTACAAATCAGTATGATGTCATTGTTTTAGGTGCAGGTGCATCAGGTCTGATGTTGGCATTTATGGCAGCCCAGCGTGGCCGTAAAGTTTTAGTACTGGAAAAAGCCAACAAGGTGGGCAAAAAAATCCTGATGTCAGGTGGCGGTAAATGTAATTTTACCAATCTGTACGTCGAGCCTGAAAACTACATTTCACATAACCCGCACTTCGTAATCTCGGCCTTAAGCCGCTATACCAACTGGGACTTTATTGGTCTGGTCTGTGAACATGGCATTGAATATGAAGAACGTAAACACGGTCAGTTATTTACCTTAAACGGGGCTAAGGAAATTTTGGCCATGCTGCTGGCTGAATGTGACAAAACCGGCCTAGTCGACATTAAAACCAGCTGTGAAGTCAAAGCGGTTACCGCTATAGATGATCAAGGTTTTCAGGTTGCAACTACTCTAGGTTATTTCCAGGCTGAATCTGTCGTTGTGGCAACGGGCGGTTTGTCTGTACCGACGCTGGGCGGCTCAGGGATTGGTTATGACATTGCCAAACAGTTCGGCCATCATGTGCACCCGACCCGTGCAGGCCTGGTGCCCTTTACTTTTTCCGACCAGTTTAAAGAGGTGACCACCCGTTTAAGCGGTAATGCCGTCGATGCTACCCTGTCGAATGATTTAAACAGTTTTACCGAAGCCCTGCTGTTTACCCATCGCGGTTTAAGTGGCCCAAGTTCATTACAGTTGTCCAACTACTGGAATGTCGGCCAAAGTTTTACCATCAATTTCCTGCCTAATCTTGATCTGACAGATTTCTTTAAAGCCAAGAAATCCAGCCAGCCCAAAGTGTTGCTACGCACCTTGTTAAATGAGCATCTGCCAAAAAGTGTGGTACTGGAACTGCAAAATCTGATCTGGGCAGAATTTGCCGACACAGCGATCGGTAATTTGAGCGATGATAAACTGGAACAGGTCGCCAAGCGCCTGCATCATTTTGAAGTAAAACCCTCAGGAACCGAAGGCTACCGGACTGCGGAAGTGACCTTGGGCGGTGTTGATACCACTGAAGTATCATCCAAGACCATGGAAAGCAAAAAACAGAAAGGCTTGTACTTTGTCGGTGAGGTTCTGGATGTGTCGGGTCATTTAGGTGGTTTTAATTTTCAATGGGCATGGGCGTCTGCACATGCCGCATCGCAGTATGTTTAATCCATTGCAACTGAATTATTCTAAATAATCCGTACGTAAAATTTCAATATTCTGCTTCTGCTGCATACGCACAATTGCTTGATCCATCTTTGCAACTGCTTGTGTATGTTGGCAGTCTTGTTGAAATGCTTGCCCGACTAAACCTAAAAGTTTTTTAACTAACATCATAATTTCCCCTCAATAATTATTTATACGTCCCAGTATAGAATGATGAATATTTCAAGAATATTAAAACTAAGTCTTTATATTCTTTAAATATTACAATTATATTTAGCATAATACATGCCAACAATCGAGCATTTATTGATTATTTTTTATCTAAATTTTCTCGATATTATGGTTTTTTCTGTTGATGTTCAACTTTAAGTTTGGCAAATATAAATTTATATGCACTCATAAGAAACCCAACTGTTATACCTGCGATCACAATTGGTGCAAGAAACTTATTCGGTTCTCTTTTACTCATTTTGCTCTCCTGTTCAGGATTAGGGTCTGTTGACGATCCGTCCATAATTTTGACAATGCATATTTTAACGGATCTCAGGCTTGCAATAGAAAATTCAGTCATTTTACTGACCGCTTCATAACAATAGAGCAGCAAAAAACATACCCATCCCTTATGCACAAACAAAGCAGCCCTTTGTTTGTGCAATATATGACCTATTGCTTTCCGCAATAATTATTGGTCATCTTTGGGCTTAGGATTATTTTTGTCTGTGTTGCTGTGAAGATCAACATCAGACTCCGCCTCACCTGTAGATCCAAAAGGATTATTTTCTGGCGGGTGCTTAGGATCAACACGGAAAGAATCTGGAACGCTCTGATCCTGATTTAGTTCATCCTGGGGTGCCGTGGTTAATGAGGCAGGAGTTGGATTGGATAAACCCGGAGTCGAAACATTTTTTTGATCAGCTCCTGGAAAGTGAGACTCGGCAATCGGTTTTGCCGGATCAGAAGCAGGTGCTGCTCCCCCATCCATTTCCAGTTCAGAAGATTTATCCACCGATGCATCAGAACCTGGTTTTGAATTTTCCGTGCCATGTTCAGTAAATTCACGTGCGGCCTGGGCGGAAACTGAGCTTGAACTCTGCCCTGAACTGATTCGGTCCGAATTGTCCTGACGCAAGGGATTAGGCTGCTTCGCCTCTTTTTTGCATTTATCAATCAAGTCGGTCAAGACACGTTGTGCCGGATCGCGCCCACCTAAACCAAAGGCCAATGCGAAGGCAACGGCGACAGCACCCAAAGTTAAGCCGAAAGCCAGATTGACGATGGAATCGGCAATACCCATTGCACGCAAGCCCATGGCAATCACCAAGCCCATAATCAATATACGAACCAGATTTGCCAGCCAGCGTGAACTGACATATTCACCTCGTCCAATCACCTTGGCCACCAGATTTGCCAGCCAGAATCCAATCATCAGGATGACTGCACCTAGCAAGATATTGGCACCAAATTGAATAAACATTGAAATCAGTACACTGATCTGTTCAAAACCAAGCCGGTTTGCTGCTTCAGATACCGCAAACAGCATGGTAAAGAACACTATCAGATAACCAATAATTGACGATACTTTAGTTGTGCCTAAAAAGCGTTGCGCATCCATTTTGGCAGGAATTTCATCCACACCCGTTCCAGAAACAATGTCCACCACCAGTTTAGCCACAAAGCGTGACACCACATACGCCAGAATAAGAATCAGGGCAGCTGCAATAATATGGGGAATGGCATTCATGATTTCATACAACATGGCCGTGGCCGGTTGTGAAATCGCTTCAACGCCCAGCGCTTCAAAGCCAATAATCAGGGCAGTAATGATAATAATCGCAAAGACAAATGAGCCGAGTACCTGAGGCAGATTGGAATTTTTAAACATCCCGATTTTCTGGGCATGCTGCTGTAGATTTAAACTGCCCACCAGACCTTCGACAATACCGCGTACAATTTTTGCCAGAATATAACCGACAAATACAATCACAGCGGCAATAAAGATATTCGGCAAGAATGAGACAACTTCATTTACCATGTTCTGCACTGGAGCAAGCAATCCGGTTAAGCCCAGAATCGACAGTACAATTGGCAAGAATAATAATAAAATCAGCCAATAAACAATGTCACTAATGTTCTGGCTAATTGGGCTGACACCCACATCAGCACTTAACTTTTCATCCAGTTCAGTTCGGTCCAGCAGTTTTTGCAGTCCCATTTTGACCAGATTCGCAACAATCCAGCCAATAAAACCGACCGCAATAGCTGCTAGAAGTTGAGGAATAAACAACAGGAATTGCTGGATCATATTGCTGAATGGCCCGCTCACGCTGGTGAGATTCAGCACATTCAACGCGCCTATGACGGCAATGATCATTACAATCCAGAAGATGATACGCGAAATGATATTTTCAACATTTGAGCGATGTCCTGTCGCTCCAGAAAGTCTTTGATTTGTTCCAAGCTTTTGTAAAACTTTTTTAATTCCTGCCGCAATAATAAGGGCAACAATCCAACCTATGATTAAAATGGCGATGGCAGCGAGAATAGGATGAAACTGATTCCAATAGTACATCGCATCAAATTCACCCCCTCTAGGGCCTCCAGAAAAATACTCATTCATATTGTCATGTCCTCTTGTTATTACTTATTGAATTTCTACAGATGAATACTGGTTTATGTTGGCTCAGCTCAACCTAAAATGATGACGTTAAGAACACATTAGAATTCGATTATTTTTTCTTCAATACAAACTCGCATAAATACAACAAAAGCGCACATTAGATTGCAAAAAGCTCCAATCCTTTCAGATCAGAGCTTTAAATAATGACATTGAGATTATGCGTTTAGTTGCTGTTGCCTCGACCGATACCGACATTATCGGTCGCCTCACCTATTGCACTTTTTTCACCCGGTTCTGTTACAGTATCGGCGTCTGTAGCAACGGCTTCATCGGTTGCTGTTGCAGTGCCGGTAGTCGCGGTATTGTTTGGTGTGGCAGGTTGGACAGTAGGGTCAGGATGCCCTGGAGGAGCATCTTGTGATTCCGGTTTGGTATAGGCAAACATGTAAACCAGTACGGCAATGAAAAACACCCCTACAAGAAGAAGGATATACACTGGCAAACGTTTTTTTTGAGATCTTTCTTCTTCACTCGTAACATGAGGCGGTTTATTAAAATCATGTGTCATGTTTTTTCCCCTCTTTTATTTCATTCCATGTATTTATATTAACTATATTTCCTGATCAGTTATGTATAAAAGCATAGTGACATAGTGAAGACTTGTAATTTTCACTTAAAAAACAGCAGTTCAGAAAGCAGTTGTTTAAATGTGTTTAAGGCAAGAAGGTTGTGTCGATTCAATTTCCAGTCAGGCTATCATTCTTTTCTATAGCTCTTTTAAAGTTATTGCTGTTGTTGCCTTTATCGCAGTCTATGGAACTGTTATTCCATTTTTATATGTGGAACAAGACACTGTTATTTTAATTGAAGCCCCGGCAAAATTTTAACCATGCAAAGGAAATGAATTTAAGTTACGGTTTTTAAAATAGGAAAATTAACCGATTTTTTAAACCTGCCTAAGCTTTCAGGATGAAGCATGCTTTAGGTGCTGAAAGGCTTAAAATGAGCTATAATTATCCACCTCGTTTTTCATGCTGCTTAACTTTATGGCGTATCGTCAGCAATCTGTAACGCTTGATTTGGACACTGACGTCACTCATCAATGTTGTTTGCATTACACTCGTGATGGACATCTCATTGGGATTATTGAATTTAATAAGCCGAGTTACGTGCTTAAATGGGGTGATCTGGAATATTTCCGTCGCCGTACCGAAGAATTTTCTGTGATGCCGTTTCCTGAATGCATCAATGCCATGGTAATTGACATTCGCAATATTGCCCCGTTTATAGACAATGAAGTGCCCATTATTCCTTGGCGCTTACTGGAAGAAGAATGTCCGATCCGTCTGGTGGTTCCCCAAGAACGGCTTGAATATTATGCAGGGATTTTTGAACCCACCTGGCTGACCAGTGATGTGGATACTGCCATTCAGGAAATCCGTGAATTTATTGATATGTTTGTTCACTAAACTAGTGATCATAAAAAACCTCCATATTGGAGGTTTTTTTGTGACTAAATCTCCTCCCTTTTTTAAAGGGAGGTCAGGAGGGATGAATTTTTAGATGATTTCCATCTGATTGAATTTCCCCAACTCCTCCTTTTACCTCAAGTCACTTACCAATAATTCTCCACCGCAATATTACCTTCACCACGACGGTTCATTTTCAAGCCACGTGCTTTTAATGCTTCTTTGGTGTCTTCCACCATTTGCGGGTTACCGCACAGCATGACATGGCTGGTGTCTACATTAAATTGCAGCCCCACCGCTTTTTCCAGTTCGCCATTTTCAATCAGTACCGGTAAACGGTCATGCAAGGCTGCATGAGGGTCACGGGTAATAATCGGTATAAATTTAAAGCCCGTATGCCCTTCGCCAAAGGTTTCAGCAATTTCCTGAATACGCTCGACATAAGCCAGTTCGGCTTCAGTACGTACACTATAGACCAGATTGATCTTTTGATATTTCGACCAGGTTTCAAAGTCTTGCAGCATGGAAATAAATGGTGCCAACCCCGTGCCAGTGGCAAGTAGCCATAAGTCATGCGGCAAAGGAAGCTGATAACGTGCCAAGGTTAAAAAACCATAGGGGATTTTTTCCAGGTACAGCTCATCACCAACTTGTAGATGTTGCAGGTTAGAAGTGAATGCACCGTCTGGCACGACAATTGAAAAGAATTCCAGGATTTCATCAAAAGGCGATGACACCACGGAATAAGCCCGAACCACCAGTTCATCGCCTACTTTTAGGCCAATACGTGCAAACTGACCTGCGGTAAATTTAAAATGCGCAGGTCGAGTCATGGTAAAACTGAATAAGGTATTGGTCCAGCGGTGTACAGATAAAACTTTTTCTAAGCTAAATTTTTCAATTGACATGATTTCAGCGTGGCATGAAAGACTGTGCTCATGGTAGCATGACCACATAATTTATTAATATTTTTTAAATGTTAAGGCTCTATTCATGCGCATGACCTTACGCCAGTTGGCTGTTTTTGTAGCAGTCGCACAAGAAGGCACAGTAACCAAAGCCAGCGATGCCGTTAAGCTCACGCAAAGTGCTGCAAGTATGGCTTTAGCGGATTTGGAAGATGGCTTGGGTGCTCCACTGTTTGACCGTCTCGGTAAACGTCTACAACTCAATGATTTAGGTCGTTTCTTACTTCCGCAAGCGCTGGAAATTTTAGGTCGCTGCGAAGCTTTTGAACAGGCGGCCAAAGGTGAATTGCAAAGTATTGACCTGCGCTTGGGAGCCACCTTAACCATCAGTGATTACCTGATGCCCGACCTGATGGCGGACTTTTTGCAAATTCAGCCGCAAGCACATTTGCAGTTGCAAGTCGGCAATACCCGTCAGATGATTGAAGCCGTGAACCAGTTCCAGCTGGATTTAGCCTTGATTGAAGGTTCATGTCATCTTCCACAGTTGCAATGTATACACTGGCGCGATGATGAACTGGCAGTATGCTGTTCACCCGAGCATCCATTGGCAAAACTGAACCGTGCAATTACCGCTAAAGATTTTGACCATGTCGAATGGATTTTACGTGAAGAAGGTTCAGGTACCCGTGAGGTGTTTGACAATGCCATTTTAAAAGACCTTCCAGATGCCAATATCCGTTTAACACTCGGTCATAATGAAGCGATTCTTAAAATTGTGGCTGGCGGTTTAGGCATGTCCTGTATTTCTAAACTCGCCATTGAACCTTTACGTGAAAAAGGTCAGCTGGTCATTTTAGACACCCCTTTCTGGCAGCTGACCCGTCCTTTATTCATGTTGGTGCATCGGCAAAAATATCAGGGACCTGGTCTAAAAGCCTTTATAAAATTTTGCGAAGATAAATAATTTCTGTATTTAAAAGGCGCCCGTGGAGGCGCTTTTTTATTTTCGACTCGTTTTACCAGCGTGAATCATTTTCACAAGGTTCACCATCATTGTTACCATCCATTTGTGTTCCCGGACAATTGCGCACAAACCAGCGTGCTTCATCACGAGAATTCATTTGTGAACAATGAATACGTCCATCACAGTGATAACTGTTTAGACTTGAATTAACTGACTGCTCGACAACAGTTTGTACAGTACTCGGTGCTTGTTGTGAAAGTTGCCAACGCTGGTATTTACCGTAGGCCATATAAATCAGTACACCAATAATAACTAGACCAATAATAGTGGTGAGGAATCCTCCCTCCTGCTTATCATTTTTACTTTGACGGTGTCGGTAATTACTCTTCTCTTTTGCTCGACTCAACGGCGTATGTGATACAGATTCAATTTTTACATCTAAACGAACAATATTATCGGCTTTTAGTTTTCCCTTATCTTCAACAATACGAAACTTTAAGTTCTCGCCTATTTTAGGTTCGATATTTTTATTGGGAAAATCTTTGATATGAAAAAATAAATCTCTCTTTTCCCCATTCACATCAATAAAGCCAAAGCCACGCTCAGTGTTATAGCTTTTGATTGTCCCCTCAGCAAACATAACAATCTCTTATTGTTTAAATCTTATGTCGAGGATTGTAATAAAAAAAGTACCTTAATGGCGCTTTTTTATTACCAGCGTGAATCATTTTCACACGGTATGCCGTCACCGTCACCATCCATTTTATGATTGGGACAGTTTTGCACATACCACACAGCTTCTGCTCTTGAGCTCATTTGACTGCAATGCTGCCGTTCATCACATTTAAATTGTGCTGTTGCCAGCCTCACGCCATTTTGCTGATCAATACTGGCACTAATTTTTTCCGAGCGCGGTCTAGTGGTATTGTAAGTTTCACCCGCCAGATTACGCTGCCCTTGCTCCGACAATACCGCTTCGGGTAAATCTCCCAGCGCTTCACGCTGTTCTGACACAATACGCTGCTGCTCTATAATCAATTGCTGTGCTTTCAGCTGCTCTGCGGTGCGATAATCCTGATATTGATCATAACCGATCACAGCAAGTCCTGCCAGAATGATCAGGACAATGCCGGACAGGATTCGGCCTTTCTGTGAAGCTTTATTATAACGTGGTGAAGCCGTCTTCTTTTTTCTGCCTTCCGGCTTGACCGGCATGCTATCCTCTGAGGCAGACTGCAGGTCCAGTCGCATAATACGATCGGCTTTGAACTTGCCGTCATCTTCCACAATAATAAATTTTAAGTTCTCCCCTACTTTAGGTTCGACCCTGCTCTGGGGAACATCTTTAATGTGAAAGAAAATGTCCTTCACTTCCCCTTCCTGTACTGCAATAAATCCAAAACCGCGCTCTGCGTTATAGGTTTTGACTTTCCCCTGAAGCAACATAAAACACTCTTTTTCATTTATATTTTTCCTTATTATAATAAAAAAGAGGCTAAAAAGCCTCTTTTCCGATCATCGTCAAAAGTAACCCGGAACATTCTCATGCTGAACTAAAAAACTGGAATATTCAGCCTCGAAAATTTGACAACAAGGCAGATGTAATCGACTGATTATGCGTCGATACTTTTGATTTTTTCGCTTTTGCTGAATGATCTGCAACGCGCTCTATGCGAACGGCCTTGTACTTGTCGCCATTCTTCACAGCTACAAATTTTACCCGTTCATTACGTTTCGGTTCACCTTCTGCCGCAGGGAAATCTGAAATATGAAAGAAAATATCCCCTTCAGCCGAACCAATAAAACCAAAGCCTTTTTCAGGGTCATACTTCTTGATCTTCCCCTGATATACTTCATTTTTCATGCTGCTGCCCTATGCTAAAAAATGCCATGTCTACAGTATATAAAAAAAGAGGCATGAAGCCTCTTTTAATTTGTCTTCGAGACTCAGTCTTTTTGTACTGAACCGAAAATTTTATCGCCCGCGTCACCCAGCCCTGGAACAATATAGCCATTTTCATTGAGACCATCATCAATAGAGGCGGTGAAAATGGTGACATCCGGATGTTTTTCTTCTACTTTTTTAATGCCTTCTGGTGCAGCCACTAAAACCATGACTCGGATATCTTTACAGCCGCTCGCCTTCAATACGTCAATCGCTGCAACCAGTGAAGAACCGGTGGCCAGCATCGGGTCGATAATCATTGCCAAACGGTTTTGTACATCGGGTACCAGTTTTTTGTAGTAAGTACGCGCTTGCAAGGTCTCTTCGTCACGCTCAAGACCCAGTACCGAGACTTTCGCACTTGGAATCAGGTTCAGGAAACCGTCCAACATGCCAATACCGGCACGCAGAATAGGGACAACGGTAATTTTTTTACCTGCAATGCGGTCTACAGTCACTTTGCCATTCCAGCCGTCAATTTCATGCTCACACATCGGCAAGTCTTTGGTGGCTTCATACGTCAGCAGCATGGTCACTTCTTGTGCCAATTCGCGGAAGTTTTTTGTACTGATGTCTGCACGACGTAGCAAACCTAGTTTATGTCGGATCAGCGGATGACGGATTTCATGAATAGCCACGGGAGAGTACCTAAAAAAATAAGATAAAATTTCAGCTATTATAAATGTTTTTTATATCTCTTATAAACCAAAAAGCCCCCTATGAAAGGAGGCTTTTTGCTAAAAACTTATAGTTTTTTTAGATTATTGCTGAGAGAGCATGAAATGCAATGGAGATAAAATCTCTGCTTGCAGCGCTAATTTGATGATTGGATCAGGATAAACACCAATCACCAATACAGCTAATGCCGCAGCAAGCACCATAATACCACCCACTTTTTGACCCCAATGTTTGTCGGCATCAATACGTGGCGTATCTGGCGGAGTCATGTACATCACCACCATCACACGCAGGTAATAGTACAGACCGATACCTGAACCCACCACAATCATGGCAGCAAGGAACCAATGCTGGGTTGTTACCGCAGCCATCACCACCAGGAACTTACCAATGAAGCCAGCAGTCAATGGAATACCCGCAAGAGACAGCATCATGACAGTCAAGGTCGCAGTCAATACTGGACGGCGCCAGAACAAGCCACGGTAATCTGCCAAGCTTTGTGCTTCATCCACATTGTTAAATGGACTAGACATCAACGCAACAGCACCAAATGCACCAATCGTTGTCAACACATAAGTGATTACGTATACAGATACATTCCCCAGGCTTGCATAAGTCATGCTGATTAAACCAATCAGCAAATAACCAAAGTGCGCAATTGAAGAGTAACCCAGAATACGTTTCAGGTTGACTTGACGTACTGCAAGGAAGTTACCCACCAGAATAGAAAGCACCGCAATAATCGTGATGATGGTTACGATTGAATCTACCAAGATTGCACCTGAAGCCAGTAAATAACGTACAAACAGACCAATGGTTGCAACCTTGGCCACAGTCGCAAGGAATGTTGCGATTGGCGCTGGCGCACCTGCATACACGTCTGGCGTCCATTTATGGAATGGCGCAAGAGACAGTTTGAATGCAACAGCAAAAACGATTAAGCCTAGACCTAAAATCACCATTGGCTGTTTGATGGCTTGCATCAAGGCCTGAACATTGTCATAGAAAGACAATGAACCGGTATAAGCATAGATATATGCCATGCCCATTAACAGCATTGCAGAAGCAGTTGCTGAAAGAACAAGGTATTTAATACCCGCTTCTAAAGATTGTGAACGTTGGTGCGTATAAGCCAAAAGACCGTATACAGGAATCGACATCAGCTCAAGGCTAATGAAGAAAGATGCATAATGAGAACTTGCCACCATCAGCATTGCACCCGCTACCGAGCACAGCATCAGGATATACAGTTCTTCACGGTTATCTTGATAGCTTTCAATATAAGCATGTGACAAGGTACAGCAAGCCAGTGCAGCAATCAGGATGACCAGTTGGTAAAGCAAGGTAAACGGGTCAAGCATAAACATGCCCATCACGTTCGCTGGTGCAAAAGCACCACCGAACATCGCGATCAGGACATAGGCTGCAGAAAGGTTCAAGCCGACTACAGAGGCTGTTGCAATTAAATTATGGTTACGTTTAATTGCAATGAGAAGCATCACTACGATCGCAGTTAAAGCCACGATCATCACAGGAGCTAATGGCATAAGCTCGGAAAATGACATTGTGAAGTTCATGGCTTATTGGATCTCCACATTTTGTTGAGATACGACCTGTTGAGTCGCATCGACAACTTCTTGAACTGGGATATAGCTGTTGGCTAACCACGCCATGCTTGAATTTGAAATATCAAGGAAGCTTTGTGGATAGATACCGAGCCATAGTAGACCAAAAGCACACACTAACAAAATAACAATCTCACGCGCATTCAAGTCTTTCAATGGGCTTGTATAATTTTGTTTTTGCTCTTCATTTGGCGTACCGAACAATGCTTTGTGAATCAGGATCAAGCCGTAAAGACCTGCCAATACCAAGCTGATTGCTGCCACAATAGTGAAGGCTGGGAATTTGTTGAATGAACCCATCAAAATCAGGAATTCACCAATAAAGTTACCCAAACCTGGAATACCGACAAGCGCAGCAACAAAGAACATCAGGAAGAAAGCAAGGTACGGGAATTGACCGCGCATACCACCCATTAAACGCAAGTCGCGCGTATGAACACGCTCGTACACTTGACCACACATAATGAACAAGGCAGCAGATGACAAGCCATGTGCCAGCATCATGATCATTAAGCCTTGGAAAGTCAGGATATTACCTGCGTAAAGTGCAAGCAATACAAAGCCCATGTGCGAAATTGAAGTATACGCCAGCAAACGTTTCATATCGGTTTGCTGGAAAGCACACCATGCACCGTAGAACACGCCAATTAAACCGAAAATGATCGCGATGTCTGCAAACTGTGCAGAAGCCGCCGGGAAGAATGGCATAACAAAACGCAGCAGACCGTATGCAGCAGTCTTAATCAGGATACCTGCCAAGTCGACAGAACCGGCTGTCGGTGCTTGGGCATGGGCATCTGGTAACCAGCCGTGCAATGGGAACACTGGAAGTTTTACAGCGAAACCAATGAACATACAGATCATCAAGGCATAAGCCACTGATGGCAACTGTGCATCAAGCGTATTCGCCACACCTAACAGGTAGTTGTAATCGAAGCCGATCATGCCAGTCATCATGTATCCGTAAACCACAAGGCCTAGAATACCGATCAGCATGATCAAACCTGCTACCTGGGTATAGATGAAGAACTTGGTCGCAGCGTATACACGTGACTTGCCGTCTGCTCCCTTATGGCCCCATAAGGCAATCAGGAAGTAGATTGGTACCAGCATCATCTCCCAGAAGAAGAAGAACAGGAACAGGTCAATCGCCAGGAATACACCGATGACCCCACCCAAAGACCATAAAAGGTTAAGGTGGAAGAAACCAACGTTCTTTTGAATCTCGCCCCATGAACAGCCTACTGCAAGTACACCCAGTAATGCAGTCAGGCCGACCATAAGCAGTGAAAGACCATCCACCGCCAGGTGAATGTTAATGCCGAGGGTTGAAATCCAAGGCAGCATGAATTCGGCAGACCAAGTTGGAACTTTTGCGCCGAGTTCATAGTGATACGTACCCGAATTCCAAAGCGCAACAGTCAAGCCCAAAGTAATGAGCATACCGAATAACGCAATGTAACGCGGCAGTTTGTCGTCGAGCTTGTCGACGACCCAGCATACAAAACCTGCAATGAACGGTACGAGGATCAGCGCGGGTAAAATCCAGTTGTTTGTGATTTCCATCTTATTTCCCCACTACCTGAATCACGATCAGGATCATCAGCAACACCACTACACCGAGTGACATACTTGATGCGTATTCACGCAATGAACCTGTTTGACGTGAGCTGGTGAAGCTATGACCACCTTTAACAATGGCAGGAAGCACTAACCACAGGCCGTCAATCGGATCACGACCTAAAATTTTCGCGATAAGCAAATATGGTTTCACAAATACGATGTTATACAACGCATCAAAACCAAGTGCATTACGGCAGATATTAGCAAGGCCAGCACCGAATGAAGTACGGGCAAAACCTTTCACTGCGTTGTAGGCAAAGACAAATAATACGATACCTACCACAAGACCAGCCAGTGCAATACCCACAGCAGTATATTCAGCGCTATGCATACCATGCATTAAATGTTCATCAACAATAAACGCAGGAATTTTCGCAGCATTTAAGATTGATTCAACCGGTGCTTTCAGGAAGTAAGCCAGACCAGTTGAAAGAACAGCAAGGATTGCCAATGGTGCCCAATACGTCGCACCTTTGATTTCGTGATACGGCGTGTTTTCTTTATCAAAGAATACAACCCAGATTAAACGGAATGTATAGATTGACGTTAAGAAAGCACCTGCTACACCTGTCCAGTATAAGCAGTCATAAAGTGCAATACTTTGACCTTGTACCCAAACTGCACCAAGGATGGCATCTTTAGAGAAGAAGCCGATGGTCAAGAATGGAATTGCAGCCAACGCACCGCCACCAATCGCGAAGCAGGCAAACAAGAATTTGTTATGTTTGAACAAACCACCCATTTTGAAAATGTTTTGTTCGTGGTGGTAAGCCAGAATCACCGCACCAGAAGACAAGAACAATAATGCCTTGAAGAATGCGTGTGAAAGCATGTGGAACAGACCCGCCTGGTATGCTTCAGCACCCACCGCCATAAACATATAACCGAGCTGACTCATGGTTGAGTAAGCCAGGATACGTTTGATGTCGGTTTGAACCAATGCAGCAAAACCGGCCACAATCAATGTTACTGCACCAGTGATCGAGATGAACATCATCACTTCTGGTGTCATTTCAAACACGGAGAACATACGGCAGCACAGGTAAACACCTGCGGTTACCATTGTTGCCGCATGGATCAATGCAGAAACAGGTGTAGGACCTGCCATTGCATCGGCCAACCATGTCTGTAGTGGAATTTGCGCAGATTTACCGGCAGCACCCAGGAACAACATTAATGATGTCCAGATTGCAAGTGAATGGTCACCCGCCAATACTTGAGGTGCATTGGCCACGATTGTACCAATATGCAAAGTACCGAATTGTTGGTATAGCAAGAATAAAGCGATCAGTAAGAATACGTCACCAATACGCGTTACGGTAAATGCCTTGATTGCTGCAAAACCATTTTCCGGGTTTTGGTAGTAGTAACCGATCAGCAAGTAAGAGCAAAGACCTACGCCTTCCCAACCCAGGAACAATAACGCCAGGTTATCGCCAAGAACGAGCAGCAACATGCTGGCAACGAACAGGTTGAAGTAAGAGAAGAAACGTGCGAAGTCTTCTTCACCGCGCATGTACCATGAGGCGAAGATGTGAATCAGGAAACCCACACCGGTGATCATGCCGGTCATCAGCAATGACAGGCCGTCCAGGTGCAGGCTCATGCCCGGTGCAAAACCGCCGACATTGAACCAGGTCCAAAGATGTTGAACCTGAGCTACTGAACCATTGTCTACAAAGCCCATGCCGGCAATCAATGCAAATAAAGCAGATAAACCGACTGAACCGACACCAATAATGGCTGCTACATTTTCAGGAAGCTTATTGCGCCCCGCCGCCAAGAGGACAAAGCCAATGAGCGGAAATAAAATTGTTAAATATAAATAACTCATCCGCGCATCTCACTAGCAGCATCCACATCCAAATGATGGAAGCGATGGTAGAACTGAAGGACGATCGCAAGACCAATACAAGCCTCTGCAGCAGCAAGGGTCAAGATCAGGATGAACATGATTTGTCCATCTGGCTGTAACCATGCACTACCCGCAAGAACGAACGCAAGTGCTGCTGCGTTCATCATGATTTCAAGGCTCATCAACATAAATAATAGGTTGCGTCGCACCATTACACCGTAAAAACCCAGTGCAAAAAGAATGGTTGCAACGATTAAACCGTGTTCTAAAGGAATGTTGCCCATTATTCTTTTTCCTCTTTTGCACTTGGTTCACGTTTACCTAAGTGGAATGCTGCAACGAGGGCTGCAAGCAATAACATTGCGGCAACTTCGACCAATAGTAAGTAGTGAGTAAAGAGCGCTGTACCTACAGCTTTAGGTCCCACAACTTGAGTGCCCATTACAGGACCTGCCGTTGTGTAATCCGAACCAAGCATCCAAACCAGCACCAAGCCCATCAGGAAACTCATCAATGCTGGATATGCCCATGCAGAAGACGTCAGCCATTTACGTTCCTGTTCAACCGTATGTTGACCAAGATTCAGCATCATCACCACAAACACGAACAACACCATGATCGCGCCGGCATAAACGATAATTTCTAGTGCGCCAGCGAATGGCGCACCAACGATCATGAACATCCCTGCTACTGCAAGGAGGGACACGATCAGGCTTAATAAAGCATGCACAGGATTCGCGTTAGTCACCACACGAACCGTAGAAACAATGGCCACGAGTGCCATCAAATAAAATGGCCACATCATGGTAATAAGCTCCGTACGTCAACAGGCGCACTTTCACGTTGTGCTTGACCTTTATCTTTACCTGTCACTGCCATACCGGTTACACGGTAGAAGTTATAGTCAGGATATTTACCAGGACCTGAAATGAGCAAGTTCTCTTTTTCGTAGACCAAGTCTTGACGAACGTATTCACTTAACTCGAAATCTGGTGTCATTTGAATTGCTGTCGTTGGACAGGCTTCTTCACACATACCGCAGAAAATACAGCGCGAGAAGTTGATACGGAAAAACTCCGGATACCAGCGACCATCTTCTTTTTCTGCTTTCTGTAAAGAAATACAGCCAACCGGACATGCAACCGCACACAGGTTACACGCCACGCAGCGTTCCTCACCATCCGGGTCACGTGTCAATACAATACGACCACGGAAACGCGGCGGAACAATTTGTTCAGCTGGCACTTCTGGATAAAGAATAGTGTCACGTTTACGTGTCACGTGGCTGAACACCATCCACAATGAACGTACGATTGACCCGAATCCAGCTAGAATTTTATACATTTTGTACTCCCTGCTGTCCTAGGCCTGATTCATCAGAATCACAGCACCAGTCACCAACAAGTTGACCAACGCCAATGGCAAACAAATTTTCCAACCAAAGTTCATCACCTGGTCATAACGTGGACGCATTAAAGAACCACGAGCCAAGACAAACATCATCACAAAGAATGCTGTTTTGATAATGAACCAGAATACTGGTGGAATAAATGGAATTTCTAGGTTAAATGGTGCTAACCAACCGCCAAAGAATAGAGTGACGATCAATGCTGAAATAAGAACCACGTTGACATATTCTGCAACGAAGAACATACCCCATTTCATACCGCCGTATTCGACGTGATAACCTTCCGCCAATTCTTGTTCAGCTTCCGGTTGGTCAAATGGGTGACGGTGAGTTACCGCAACACCTGCAACAATAAAGATAATGAAACCCAGGAATTGTGGAATCACAAACCATACATCGCGTTGTGCTTCAACAATTTCACGCATGTTGAATGAACCGGCAATTGCCACCACACCCATCAGCGAGATACCCAGGAACACTTCATAAGAAATGGTTTGAGCCGCAGAACGCAGACCACCCAATAACGCATATTTGTTATTTGAAGACCAGCCACCGAATAGCACGGCATATACTGCAATACCAGCCATTGCCATAAAGAACAACAGGCCGATGCTCATGTCTGCTACGCCCATAGTCGGACTTACAGGAATCACCATGAACGACAGTACCGCAGTTGCCATGGCAACTGCAGGTGCTAAACGGAAAGTCAGTTTGTCAGCAAACTTAGGTGTCCAGTCTTCCTTGAACATGATTTTCAGCATGTCGGCAACGATCTGGAACATCCCCCCGGGACCAACACGGTTTGGACCATAACGGTCTTGCCATAACGCAAGTAAACGACGTTCGATGAATGACATCAACGCAGCGACAAGCACCACTACAAGCAAGATTACAATCGCTTGAACAACTGAATAAGCAATTGGCCAGTTCTCAGCCCATAGCGGTGTTTGACGTATAATTTCTTGATTCATGAATTACACTCCTACCGCGACGGATACAGGCTCTGCAAGTGACACCGTTGGTGCAAGACCAACCGGATAACCGATATAACCTGTCGGCAAATATTCGATCACTTGAACTGGAAGGCTGATTGTCGCTTCACCTGCTTTCACAGTAATTTTTTGACCATCTTGAACGTTTAGGCGCGCAGCATCTTGCTCACCTACTGCAAACATGGCTTCAGGAATACGCGATTCCATGGCCGGAGTTTTTACAGTAAATTCACCAGAAGCAAAGATGTGATGCATAGGTACCAAACGGAAGCTTTCAGCATTTGCAAGTACTGCTGCTGGAGCTACGAATGTACGTGCAGGACGTTTAGCCAAACGATCGAATAAACGAATGCCTGAATCACCGCCTTTTAAGTGGCCACCTACGTTATCCTGGAATTTGTTCCAGGCTTGTGGAGAGTTCCAGCCTGCAGACCATGCAAACGGAACCAGTGATGATGGGGTTTCATTACCCACATAACCTTCCATAGAGAATGTTAATGCAGAATCGACATCGATTGGCTGTTTAGGCTCATGCACCGAAAGCGGAGCACGCATTGCGGTACGACCTGAGTAACGACGTGGTTCACGTGCAATCTTCAAGCCATGGATACGGTAACCCGCATCTGGTGCGACATCTTGAATGGCTTCAAGCGCAGGAACATTTTTCACGACGGATTCAATGACATCATCCAGCAATGTCCAGGAAATCGCTTTGCCTTTCACACCGGTTTCAATGGCATGTAACCAGCGCCAGGATTCTTTGATCGCCAGTTCAGGTTTGTAGTAACTTGGGTCATACACCTGATAGAAACGCTGTGCACGGCCTTCTTGAGATACCACAGTACCATCACCTTCCGCGAAGCTTGCAGCAGAAAGTACAATGTTTGCTTTCTTCACAGTTTCAGTTTCAGAGTGATCCAATACAATCACGTCTTTACCCGAAAGTGCAGCATTGACTTGTGCAGCAGGTAAACGGCGGTAAAGGTCATTTTCCACAATCACAACTGTGTCATAGTCTTGTGCAAATGCTTGCTCCAGGCTTTGACCACCGAAGATTGCCAAGCCCATTGAGTTTACTTCAGGAACCGTCAATGTAAGACCTGCATTTGAACCTAAGTTCTGAGCCACTTGTGCAGCAGCTTCCATAATGGCAGCGTCTTGTAAGCTTGTACCAGAGATGATCAATGGTTTCTTCGCAGCTTTTAAAGTGTCAGCGATGGTTTGTGCAAATGCTTTCGCATCGTCATCAAGACCTGTAACCACTTCACCTGCAACTGCCGCAGCAACAGCAAAACCTAAACGTGCGATATCGTTTGGAGATGCCACTACTTCACCTGTCGCAACGTCAGCTAAACGCGTTTGAGTCGCAGCAAGAATGTAGATTGGCGATTTGGCATCTTGCGCAATACGCTGTACCGGTTCAGCCAGCCATTCCTGGGTACGGCGTTCTGCCGCCATTTCTTTGGCTTTGTTTTTCGCAGCCTGGCGAACAGACAAGGCCATACGTGGCGCAGTTTGAGTTAGATCTTCACCGAGAATTAATACTGCATCGTAACTTTCAATTTCACGCATGGTCGGGTTATAAACACCCTCGGTTTGCATGATTGAAGCTGCAAGTTCAACCAGATTTTGCTCTTTTTGAGACATACCGGTTGAGTAGCTGTCTTGACCTACAAGTTCGCGAAGCGCGAAGTTCGTTTCAAGCGATGCACGTGGTGAACCAATACCCAGAACTTTTTTGCCCTGGATTTTCTCAATGACGGTATCAAGTGCTGTATCGACTGAAACAGTCGTTACGTTTGCACCATCACGGAATTGTGGCTGACGTGGACGGTCTGCACGGTTCACATAACCTGTACCAAAACGACCTTTGTCACAAAGGAAATATTGGTTAACGTCACCATTGAAACGGTTTTCTACGCGACGCAGTTCGCCATAACGCTCACCCGGAGAGATGTTACAACCTGAAGAACAGCCTTGGCATACGCTTGGCGCATACTGCATGTCCCACTTACGGTTATAGCGTTCTGAGTGAGTTTTGTCTGTAAATACACCAGTCGGACATACTTCAGTCAAGTTACCCGAGAATTCAGATTCTAAAGTACCTGATTCTGGACGACCGAAGTAAACACGTGATGCGTTTGCATACACGCCAAAGTCTGTACCGCCAGCATAGTCTTTGTAGTAACGAACACAACGGTAACATGCGATACAACGGTTCATTTCGTGGGAAATGAATGAGCCTAGCTCCTGGTTGTAATGCGTACGTTTGGTGAAACGGTAACGACGACGGTCGTGCTGTGTCATCACGGTCATATCTTGTAAATGACAGTGACCACCTTCTTCACAGACTGGACAGTCGTGCGGGTGGTTGGTCATCAAGAATTCAACAATCGAAGCACGGAAATCTTTGGCTTCTTTGTCTTCAATCGAGATGTAGGTATTGTCAGATGCAGGCGTCATACATGACATGACCAAACGGCCACGCGTATCTTCTGGATTCGCGTATTGAGTCACGGCACACTGACGGCAAGAACCGACAGAACCTAAGGATGGATGCCAACAAAAGTATGGGATATCAATGCCAAGACTCAAACATGCTTGTAGCAAGTTTTCCGAGCCGTTGACTTCATACGATTTGCCATCGACATGAATTGTAGCCATAGTCGAATTCCTTAAGCTTGTTCTACGGAGCTAACTTGAGCGGCGGCATTGACTACCTTCGCTTCAAATTCGCCACGGAAATGTTTGAGTGCGCCCATAAGCGGTTCCATCGCACCAGGTGCGTGAGCACAGAAAGTCTTACCAATCCAAAGCTTACGAGTCAGTTCTTGTAAGTGATCGATATCTTCTTTCTTGCCTGTACCATCTTCCAGTGCTTTAAGCGCTTTCACCGCCCAAGGTAAACCGTCACGGCAAGGTGTACAGAAACCGCATGATTCGCGTGCAAAGAATTCTTCCAGGTTACGTGTTGCTGAAACCATACATTGGGTTTCATCAACAACCATGAGCAAACAGGTACCTAAACGTGAACCTGCTTTCATGATGCTTTCCGCATCCATAGGAAGATCGATATGCTCGGCAGCCAGGAAGTCAGTCGATGCACCACCCGGTAACCATGCTTTCAGCTTTAAGCCGTCACGCATACCACCGGCATGCTCTTCGATCACTTCACGTGCAGTGGTACCAAATGGAAGTTCCCAAAGACCCGGGAATTTCACCTTACCTGATGCACCGTAAATTTTGGTACCTGGATCTTTTGATTTACCTTCAGATAAACCGATATACCATTCTGGACCACGCAGCATAATGGCTGGCAAGTTGTTGTAGGTCTCTACGTTGTTGACAATCGTAGGACGGCCCCAAGCACCTGCAACTTGCGGGAATGGCGGTTTGGTACGCGGATTGGCACGACGGCCTTCAAGCGAGTTAATCAATGCAGTTTCTTCACCACAGATATAACGGCCCGCACCGGTATGCACATGCAATTCGAAATTCCAGCCAGTTCCGAGGATGTTATCCCCCAGGTAACCTTTGGCACGAACTTGCTCAAGCGCTTCGTTCAGATACTTCGCAGCTTCGATATATTCACCACGAATGAAGATGTAACCTTGAGTTGCTTCTAAGGTATAAGCAGCAATCAGCATGCCTTCAATCAGTTGGTGTGGAAGATCTTCCATCAACAAACGGTCTTTGAAGGTACCTGGTTCCATCTCATCGGCATTACAAATCAGGTAACGTGGACCCGAGTTGTCATTCGGCGCCATCAACGACCATTTAATCCCTGCCGGGAAACCCGCACCACCACGGCCTTTTACAGTCGCCGCTTTAATGACTTCAAGCACTTCTTTCGGTTGCATGCCAATCGCTTTTTTAAAGCCGGCATAACCTTCCAGCGCTTCGTAATCATCGGCATTACGAACATTGGCTTGTTTGCTTAAACGCCATGTTAATGGGTGAGTTTCCGGGTTACCGTCGCCATAAATTGGTTTTGGTTCAGTATTCATACATACTTCTCCAAGAGCTGTTTAACCGAAGTCACTTCAACCAGACCATGAGTATCTTCATCAATCATTAAGGTTGGACCTTTGTCACAGTTACCTAAGCAGCAGATTGGCAGCAAAGTGAAACGACCATCCGCTGTGGTTTGGCCAAACTGAATGCCCAATTCACGCTGGAAGGCTTCTGCCAAAGTTTCCGCACCCATCAAGAAACATGCAATCGAGTCACACAATAAAATTACGTGACGACCGACCGGTTGACGGTAAATACGGTTATAGAATGTCGCAACGCCTTCTAAATCTGCAAGGCTCATGCTCAGCATTTGAGCAATTGCATTCATTTGTGCGTCGTCTACCCAGCCATTACGGCGTTGTACACATTTCAGCGCATCCAGACATGCGGCACGCGGGTACGGGTAGTGGCCCATGTGATGTTCAATTTCATGGATTTCGTCCGCAGTTAAAATCCCTTCAACATTCACACGTGGCTTTTTATCAGTCAAAATCATCATAATGCGTTTACCCCTTAGCGATCCACGTCAGCCATTACGACGTCAATTGTCGCTAAATAAATGATTAAGTCAGATACTAAACTGCCATTAATCACAGAAGGCATTTGCTGTAAATGCGTGAAAGTTGGTGTACGGATACGGGTACGATAACTCATGGTTGACTTGTCTGAAGTCAGGTAGTAGTTAGACGCACCTTTCACCACTTCCGCCATCACAGATGCTTCACCTGCAGGCATTACAGGACCCCATGACACGCTTAAGAAGTGTGTAATCAAGGTTTCAATATCTTGTAATGTCTTGTCTTTTGGTGGTGGAACAGCCAGTGGATGGTCTGCTTTGTACGCACCAGAAGGCATGTTGTCCAAGCACTGCTTGATGATTTTCAGTGACTGTTCGATTTCACGGAAGTGAACGATTACGCGCGCGTAAGCATCGCCTTCGTATTCAACCGGCACGTCGAAGTCGTAGTTTTCATAACCACTATAAGGACGGTATTTACGTACGTCGAAGTCAATACCTGTAGCACGTAAACCAGTACCTGTTACACCCCAAGCCAATGCCGATTTTGCATCGTATTGCGCAACATTACGGGTACGGCCGACAAACACCGAGTTTTTCAATGCCGCTGTGTAGTACTCGTTCAGACGTTTTGGCATCCAATCAAGTAATTCACGAACCAACTTATCCCAGCCATTTGGCAAGTCATGTGCAGTACCGCCAATACGGAACCATGCCGGATGCATACGGTAACCGGTAATCGCTTCTACGATGTCATAAACTTTTTGACGGTCAGCAAACATATAGAATACTGGGGTCATACCGCCGGCATCCTGAATTGCAGTACCGATATATAACAAGTGGTTATTGATACGGAACAATTCAGACATCATGACGCGGATACATTGTGCACGGTCAGGAACAGTAATTCCCGCAAGTTGCTCCACACCCATCACATAAGGCATGTTTTGCGCACAACCACCCAGGTAGTCAACACGGTCGGTATACGGAATGAATGAATGCCAGGTTTGACGCTCAGCCATCTTTTCCACACCACGGTGGTGATAACCGATATCCGGCACACAGTCTTTGACTTCTTCGCCGTCCAGCTGCAAGATCACACGGAACGCACCATGCGCAGATGGATGGTTAGGACCCAGGTTCAGGAACATGAAGTCTTCATCGGCGTTACCGCGTTTTAGGCCCCAGTCTTCAGGAACGAAACGAAGGTGTTCCTGTTCAAAGTCCTGCTTCGCCTGGTTCTGCATATACGGGGTATATTCAGTCGCACGTGCAGAATATTCTTTACGCAGCGGGTGACCTTCCCAGTATGTCGGCAACAAGATACGACGGAGCATTGGATGCCCTTCGAAGTTGATGCCAAACATGTCGTAAGCTTCGCGTTCGTACCAGTTGGCATTTGGCCAGATGTTGGTTGCAGTTGGAATGTTGAGATCGCTCTCACCCAAGGCAACCTTAATACGAATATCAGCATTACGCTCTAGCGACAACAAGTGATAGAACACAGTGAAGTCCGACGCAGGCAAACCGTCACGGTGAGTACGCAAGCGCTCATCTACCGCAGACAAGTCGAACAGCATCACGTAAGGACGTTCTACTTTCCGCAAGAACATGAGGACTTCTTGCACACGTGCGCGCTCAACCCAGACTGTTGGAAAGTCTTCAAAAGTCGTTTGCACAAAGAAGTTCTCACCAAATTTGGTTTTGAGCTCTTCTATAATTGCAAATGCTGGGCGTGAATCAACTGGTGTTGATTCTGGCATAGCAATGTCAGTTTCAGCCATTGGCTTGGCTTCCTATTTAATACAAATTCAGTCAACCTTAAACGACAATTACACCCAGACCGGGTGCATCAATATTTTGTCGCTCAGATTATTTAATTTCATCCATAGAGCGTAAGTTTTTCACTGCAATACGTTCAGCATTCTTACGGTCACGTTCTGGCTGCATCTTTGGCTTATACACTGGCTGAAGATCATCACCAATCACCGCTGAAAGTGGACGGCGCTCTAATTGAATTTGGTCTTGTAACAACATTAATGCTTGCAATAATGCTTCAGGACGTGGCGGACAGCCCGGGATGTACACATCGACAGGGATGATTTTATCCACACCTTGTACAACCGAATAAATGTCGTACATACCACCCGAGTTTGCACAAGCACCCATTGAAATCACCCATTTAGGCTCTAACATTTGCTCGTATAAACGCTGGATTACAGGTGCCATTTTCACGAAGCAGGTCCCTGCAACGATCATTAAGTCCGCCTGACGTGGCGAAGCACGAATAACCTCGGCACCGAAACGCGACATATCATGCACACCCGTCAAAGTGGTTGCATATTCTACGTAACAGCATGAAGTACCAAAGTTAAAAGGCCATACAGAGTTTTTACGGCCCCAGTTTACAGCTGTATGCATTACATCCTCTAAACGAGTCATGAACACATTTTTATTCACTTCTTCTTCAAGCGGATCGGTAACGATTTGACGCTCTTGAAGTGGATATTGATCAGCATCCGGATTCGCACGGGTTAATGTATATTTCATTCCCGGGTTACTCCTTACTAGATGATGTAGTCGCAGATTTTTTCACACGACCAGATGATTGAGCTGGAATCTGACCTGTAGGGTCAACAACCAACTCTTCAATAGAATTGAAGCGTGTAATGTCGGCAAGGTTCATATTCGGTGAACCCACTTTCGATTTCATCACTGCCGCTTTGAGACGATCGGTTGGTGCCCAGTTTAATGCCCCTACAGCAATGGCATAAATCAAAGCAATCAATAAATCGACCACAAAAATCACAACGGTGGTAAAACCGAACCAACCTACTTCACGAACTGATGTAGCCCATGCGTAGAGATACAGTGCTTCCAGGTCAAATACCACAAAGAAAATAGCAACCAAGTAGAACTTTGCAGACAAGCGGATGCGTGCTCCACCCGCACCTACTACACCTGACTCAAATTGCTCTTGCTTTGCACGGCCCCATGATTTACCCCCAAGGAGTAAAGGAACTGTGAGCATAAAGACACAAAGAAATGTAACGCCGATCACGAAGGCAATAATTGCCCAATCGTATGGAGTAATGGCACTCATGCGGGGATAACTCCTGGCAGGCCTAATTTATTAACAAAGAATGTATGTATTGGCCTTCAAATACACCAAACACAAAATTAATCCCGCCAATTGTACCTGATTTATGATTTCACTTGCTAGCTTATAAGCCTTAGTCTTTTGGATGATTTTTTCGGCATTCCTGCTTTTAATTTGCATTTATTCCTTTACAGCACACCTTAATCGTTTTATTTAATAAAAACGTTTATTTTTATTAAATTTTCTCACATTAAGATTTTTTGAGGAAATCTTGCCCATTTATTTTTCAATCTAAAAATGCATTATTGCTGAATATTCTATCAATTTTAAAAGCCCAGTTTATTTTGAGTATTTATTTAAAAAATGATTGGAACCACGAGAATTGACTAAATTTTATACCGAATTAAAAATAAACTACCCTTCTTTGCTTTATAAGCTACCTCATATTTTTTGCATAAGCTGCTTTATTCTTGTGGCTTTTTTGCAACACTTTGACATGCGTTTAACAGTTTGTGATATTTGTATTTAAAACTCAAAAAGTGAATAGACAGGAGAAACTATAATGACATTAAAATATGCCCATGAATCTGAATATTTCTTCTTTGCACAACTGTTAGTGCACCATGTGGAAAGATACATTGATAAACACCCAGATGCACGTGATGCCATTTTTGACCTGCGTGATATTTATGATCTTTTTCGCCAGGACTTTGCCTCCACCACCACCAATCTCGAAGCTATTTTAAACGTTGCCGATGAATACAGAGTCGAAACATTAAATGGGGACCAGAAATTGATTAGCCATTATGCAATTGACCCCAAAAACAATTCTTTGCTGCTAGATTTTAATGCCGATGCCCTTGCCAGTTTAAAACAGGGAAAAAGCCTGATTGAACCAGATGCCACCAGTCATGAATAAAACTAAAAAAGCACCGGATTCGGTGCTTTTTTATGAGCTAAAATTCTGTATTTAAGATCCCGTCTTTTACAACATGGGCTTTCTTTTTGGTTTTATTAAAGCGTTGCGCAGGCCATGACATGGTGAAACGTGCCCCGCCTAAAACCGGGCTTTGATCAACTTCAATTTTCCCGCCAAACCAGTAAGCAATACGGCTCACAATGGACAGGCCCAATCCATACCCTCCAGAAGCACGGGTACGGCTATCATCCAGACGGGCAAAGGCTTCAAAGATACGCTGACGCTCCTCCTCGGGAATACCGGCACCGTCATCCTCCACCTGGACATAGGCCAGTCCTGCATCATTGATGCCACCACTGACAATTACTTTATGATCACAATAGCGAACTGCGTTGCCGACCAGATTTTGCACCACACGATGCAAGTAACGCCGCTCGGCATCCACCACTATACTAATGGGTGGCGCTTTGAGTTCAATTTCTTTTTGAGTTTTCAGTGCTTCGGTTTCAATCACCACCTGATCCAGCACTTCAAACAGTACGATTTTTTCAAAATCTAAAGATGGTGTGCCCTGCTCCAGTTTTGCATAGGTCATAATTTCATCAATCAAGGTATTGAGCGCTTCAATATCCTTATCAATCTGTTCGACCTGCTGCAGACGATACTCATAGTCATCTTCTTCGGCCAGCATTTCCATGCCGAAACGAATGCGCGCCACAGGCGTACGCAATTCATGCGAAACTGCTCGCATCAGCTCGCGCTGCGCTTCAATCAAACGCTGAATATGATCGGACATACTGTTGTAATTGGTCGCCAGGCTAGCCATTTCATCAGTACCATCGACCGGCAAACGCAAGGTCATGTCACCCGATTTCATGCGATGCAAGGCGTAATTCACCTCGCGTAAGCGACGCTGCATAGGCACCAGCAAGCCATACACCCCAAGGCTTAACACAAACAAACTGAGCAAGGTAATGCCTGCAGCCAACTGGAAAGGCATCCAGTTAAATAATGGGACAGGTCCTAAAACCAGCACCTCGGAAGGTGAGCTGGGCATAGGCGAAACAATCGAGATGGTGGTACCCCGAACCGAAGCATTGTCACGGTACAGAATAATACTGTGATCCAAGCGAAGCCGGCCGATTTGTTCGGAATCAAGCGGCAGGTTTTGCACTTTTTCAATGGCAATAGGATAAGAAAAATTCGATTGAATTTTGGCGAGATATTCTTTTTCCTGCCCAGGGTAATACACCAGATAATCCAGAATAAAAATCGGCAAGGCTTTCATCTGGCGCTCACCTATTTTATTCACTTTCACATACAGCAAATGCCGGGGATCATCCTTCAGGCCAAGAATGATATAGGCAATGGAATTTTCTGCATCGTAACGGACGGCTGCTTTACGCTCTTCAATCCGTTTTCTCTCGGTACGGGATAAATCCACCTTAGCTGCATCAACATAATAAATCGGCAACTCAAGCAAATCAGATGCATCAGAAATCCAGTCTTTTTTCTGCTGTTCATTCGGCTGTCGGGCAATCCCTTCGCTAATAATATAGGAAATTCCGTCGGTTAAAGATTCACGATACTCTTGCGCACGCTGGTAATTGATGATTTGTACCAACAGATAGCCAAATAAGGCGACCAAGGCCACTAAAATCACCAACCCCGCATAAATGCGCAAGAATATACTGTGTTTAAACACGAAGCTGTCCTATAAAATTAGCAGGCAGACATTAAAGACCGGTTTCTTTAACGAACAAATATCCTTTACTACGTACCGTTTTAATACGTTTTGGATTTTCAGGATCATCGCCAATTTTTGGACGTATACGTGAGATACGTACGTCAATTGAACGGTCCTGACCGTCATATTCAATACCGCGCAAACGCTCAAAAATATCTTCACGGGAAAGAATACGACCCGCATTTGAAGCCAGCAGCCATAACAGGTCATATTCAGCGCTAGTGAAGTCGACCAATTCGCCATTCAAAGTTACTGATCGACCACCATTATCGATGACAAGATCATCAAATTCTATACGTTGAGCCACTTCATCTTCAGGAGCCTTGTCTGTACGGCGCAGCAAGGCACGGATACGGGCAAGCAACACGCGGGGTTGAACAGGTTTGGCGACGTAGTCATCCGCACCCATTTCCAGACCCAACACCTGGTCCATGTCTTCAGTACGTGCGGTCAGCATTAGAATTGGCTGATGATAATGTGGACGTACTTCACGACAAATGGTTAAACCATCCGCACCCGGTAACATGACATCAAGTACCACCAAATCCGGTTGTTCAGCAATGATACGACGGATTGCACGATTACCATCAGGTTCTACCCCAACTTCCAATCCATTACGGATAAGGTATTCTTGAGTCAAACGTGCAAGACGTTCATCGTCTTCAACAATTAAAATTTTAGGTAACTTTTCTTCTTGGCTCATAAAATGCCCCTTTATATTGGATTAAGGTATCCTTAAAAATCCATTGGATACGCTTTAATATATTCAGCAATATACACACGTTTACATTGTAAACAAGATACCGTTCACCAAACTGATACATCAAAGTAGCATTTTGTTATATTTTTTTTAAACATTGAATTTATTGAAATTTTCATATTCCAGTGATTTTCACACAAATTTAAGAAACATTTAGTTACAAAATGTCTATTTTTTAATCCACGCTGCTATTTGCACAGTTTCTGACTAGTTAGCTCATTTCTTTTAAGTTATCCACAATGTTATCTATAAGCACATTTTTTTAGCTTTGTTATGCTATGCCTTGCCTGATAAGGCTTATAGAAAAATCAATAAAAATAGCAATATTTTTACAGAGATTAATGCATGTACTAAGAAAAATATTTAGCAAAATGTCAATATTGATCTACCCTAAATTTTCCCGTATCTTGTGTTCAATTAATTTTAAAACCACTAGGTCTTGTGTTTATTCCTCAAATACTGTGGCATAAAATTTGCCCAGTTCAAACGGTCCATAAACATAAAAATAGATGACAATGGAGCTATGCTAAATGAGCGTAATCACTTCAACTCCTGGCCAACTTCAGGTGATTAAACGCACCGGTGATGTTGCCACTTTTGACGCAGAGAAAATTTCTGTAGCGATTGGTAAAGCTTTTTTGGCTGTAGAGGGCCAGCAAAGTGCTGATTCTAGCCGTATTCATGATCGTATCGAGCAATTGACTGAAATGGTGATGAATACGTTTAACCGTCGTTTACCGTCAGGCGGCACGATTCATATTGAAGAAATTCAAGACCAGGTTGAACTTGCGCTCATGCGTACAGGTGAACAAAAAGTTGCACGTGCGTATGTCATCTACCGCGAACAACGCTCTGAAGCACGCAAACAGACTGGCGCTCATCACCATCCGACTTTACAAGTGACTGCTGCCAATGGTCAGCTTAAACCGCTTGACCTGGGTGCACTTGAAGCACATGTGGCAAAAGCAGCTGAAGGTCTGGAAGGCATTGACGTTAAAGCCATTGTCGATGAAACCGTAAAAAACCTGTATAACGGCGTAAAAGAGTCCGACATCTCTACAACAATGATGATGGCGACGCGTACCCGTATTGAACAAGAACCCAACTATACTTATGTGACTGCTCGCCTGCTTCGTGACAATCTTGTGGCAACCGGTTTGGAGTTCCTGGGTTTAAGTACTGACACTCTAGAAAATGACGCTTTAGAAACCTTCCTGAAAAAAGGTGTAGAGCTGGATCTGTTATCAGCAGATCTATTGAATTTTGATCTGGCAAAACTGGCAGCAGCGATTCAGCCAGAACGCTCGAACCAGTTTACCTATTTAGGTCTGCAAACCTTATTTGACCGTTACTTTATCCACTCTGACGGCATCCGTTTCGAATTACCGCAATTGTTCTTTATGCGTGTGTCGATGGGTCTTGCGTTAAATGAAGATGACAAAGAAGCACGTGCCATCGAATTCTATAACTTGCTGTCCAGCTTCGACTACATGGCATCTACACCTACCCTATTCAACTCTGGTACTTTGCGTCCACAGTTGTCGAGCTGTTACTTAACAACCATTGCCGATGACCTTTATAACATTTATGGTGCAATGCGTGACAACGCGATGCTGTCTAAATGGGCTGGCGGTTTAGGTAATGACTGGACCCCAGTTCGTGCCTTGAACTCATACATCAAAGGCACTAACGGTAAATCTCAAGGTGTTGTACCGTTCCTGAAAGTTGCCAACGATACGGCTGTTGCGGTAAACCAGGGTGGTAAGCGTAAAGGTGCAGTGTGTGCATACTTAGAAACCTGGCACCTGGACATCGAAGAATTCCTGGAACTGCGTAAGAACACGGGTGATGACCGTCGTCGTACCCATGACATGAACACTGCAAACTGGGTTCCAGACCTGTTCATGCAACGTGTCTTTGAAGATGCTGAATGGACATTGTTCACGCCATCTGAAACGCCAGATCTTCACGATTTAACCGGTCAGGCATTTGCTGAACGCTATGCTTATTACGAAAGCATTGCCAAAGAAGCTGACATGCTGCACAAGAAAGTGCGTGCCAAAGACTTGTGGCGCAAAATGCTGTCTATGCTGTTTGAAACCGGCCATCCTTGGATCACATTCAAAGACGTATGTAACTTGCGTTCACCGCAACAACACGTAGGCGTGGTGCATTCATCTAACTTGTGTACTGAAATTACCTTAAATACCAACCAAGACGAAATTGCGGTATGTAATCTGGGTTCGATTAACCTGGTACAGCACGTTCAAGGTGGTGTATTAGACCGTGAGAAGTTGGCACGTACCGTAAAAACAGCCGTTCGCATGCTCGACAACGTGATCGACATCAACTACTACGCTGTTCCGCAGGCAAAAAATTCTAACCTGAAACACCGTCCGGTCGGTATGGGTATCATGGGCTTCCAGGATGCTTTATATGAAATGAAACTGGCTTACGGTTCTGATGCTGCGGTTGATTTCGCTGACGAATCTATGGAAGTCATTTCTTACTACGCGATTCAAACCTCTAGCGACCTTGCACTTGAACGTGGTGCTTACGAAACATTTAAAGGATCACTTTGGGATCAAGGCATCTTGCCAATCGATTCTTTAGACATCGTGGCGAAATCACGTCCAGAACGCATGTTTGAAGTTGACCGTACACAACGTCTGGACTGGGACACTTTACGTGCCAAAGTTCAAAAAGACGGTATGCGTAACTCGAACGTAATGGCGATTGCACCAACTGCAACCATTTCAAACATCTGTGGCGTGTCTCAGTCGATCGAACCGACGTTCCAGAACCTGTATGTAAAATCCAACCTTTCTGGTGAATTCACAGTGATCAACCCGTACCTGGTACGTGCGTTAAAAGATCGCGGTCTTTGGGATTCAGTGATGGTGAACGACCTGAAACACTTCGAAGGTTCTGTTCAGAAGATTTCACGTATTCCTGAAGAGCTTAAAGCGATTTTCGCAACTGCGTTTGAAGTTGAACCACGCTGGATTGTGGATGCTGCATCACGCCGTCAAAAATGGATCGACCAGGCTCAGTCGCTTAATCTGTACATCTCTGGTGCAAACGGCAAGAAACTTGACCTGACCTATAAAATGGCATGGTTACGTGGTCTTAAAACAACGTATTACCTTCGCGCATTGGGTGCAACTTCTGCCGAGAAATCGACTATTAACACCGGCGCATTGAACGCAGTTAAACCTGCCACTATTGCAGCACCTGTTACTGCTGCGGTAGCACCTGAAGTGAAAGCTGAAGCAACTGTTGAAGAAGATTTCGCTCAAGCAGCACCAGTGCCAATGGCATGTTCAATTGACAACCCGGATTGTGAGGCTTGTCAGTAATTTAAGCTTATACAGCTAAATTGAGATAATGATGATTACTAACATGACAACATGTTGTAAGTCAGATATCTGAATAGTTGTATTGGTTTGGATGTCCTGATTTTCAACATGTTTTCCTAGAGAAAGCATATGAATAAAACAGCATCAATGATTGGTGCGTGTATTTTAGCTATTTTTGGTGGGACTGCTGGTTTGGGGATTTATCTATATAACTCTCAAACCACTAATGTTCAACGTAATGTACTAACACAGAGTAATAATGAAGGTTCTAACCTAAATCACTCTTCTGTCCAAAATGTTACATATAACATCCACCACAATCACTATTACACCACTGAACAAAAAGCTAAATAGAAAAATCAAAGGAACCCACCATGCTCCATATGACCCATAACTACCTGTTAGGACTTATTGCCTTGGTGGTTTCCTTTTGTTTTACCTTTTACGTGCCGATTGGTTATTTCTGGTTTAAAGCACGTCAACAGCGTAATCAAAATAAGTAGTGAGGATATTTGCTCTTCCGTACAAAACAAGAGCACTCATCGACAAAACTTAATTTTGCTTACACAGAATAAGCGTATAGTAGACATCTTCGTTTGTGAGATGTCAGATAACAGATATAAGCATCGAAGAGAGAATTGATATGTCTATCCTAAGTTGGGACGATTTCGAAGATGATTCGCAAAAACCGGCTGCACCTGAACACAAGTCTGCGCCCGTCGAACCGCAAAAAGCGGCTCATACACAAGTGGTATCTGATGCACGCAACGAACCGACGCGTGTGGCAGCTGCACAACCCCTTAGAGCCACTCAAAACCGAGGATCAGATCCAACCGATTCATTGGCAAGAGCATCTGCTTCCCTAGACAACCTTGACGTTGCTCCGGGTCTGGAAGAGCTTGAAATGGGCGCTCAGCGCGTACAGGTTGACGATAAAGCCATGATCAACTGTCGTGCCGACCTGAACCAGCTGGTTCCATTCAAATACGAATGGGCTTGGCAAAAATATCTGGATGGTTGTGCCAACCACTGGATGCCACAAGAAGTCAACATGAACCATGACATCGCACTTTGGAAATCTGAAAATGGCCTGACTGAAGATGAGCGTACCATCGTGATGCGTTCGCTCGGTTTCTTCTCGACTGCAGACTCACTGGTGGCAAACAATCTGGTCCTGGCGATTTACCGTCACATTACCAACCCGGAATGCCGTCAGTACATCTTGCGTCAAGCCTTTGAAGAAGCGATTCACACTCATGCTTACCAGTACTGTATCGAGTCGCTAGGTATGGATGAAGGCGAAGTCTTCAACATGTACCGCGAAGTACCGTCAGTGGCACGTAAAGCGGCTTGGGGTCTGAAATATACCCAGTCTTTAAGTGACCCTACGTTCAAAACCGGTACACCTGAAAATGACCAGATCTTGCTCCGCAACCTGATCGCGTTCTACTGTGTACTTGAAGGCATTTTCTTCTACTGTGGTTTTAGCCAGATTCTGTCTATGGGCCGTCGTAACAAGATGAACGGTGTTGCCGAGCAATTCCAGTACATTTTACGTGACGAGTCGATGCACCTGAACTTCGGTATCGACATGATCAACCAGATCAAGATCGAAAACCCAGGTTTATGGACGACCGAGTTCCAGGAAGAAATCATCCAGATGATTCTTGAAGGCACCATGCTTGAAATCGAATACGCACGTGACACCATGCCTCGCGGTGTTCTTGGCATGAACGCGGCGATGATGGAAGAATACCTGAAGTTCATCTGTAACCGTCGTTTAGCTCAATTGGGCTTACCGGAACAGTTTGCTGGTGTGAATAACCCATTCCAGTGGATGTCGGAGATGATGGACTTGCGTAAAGAGAAGAATTTCTTTGAAACGCGTGTGACGGATTATCAGACGGGCGGTGCGTTAAGCTGGTAATTGAAAGATTCTAGAAATCCCGCTTCAATAGCGGGATTTTTACTCAAAACAGAAAAATCTTAATAAAATATTTTATTAATACAGTAACTTAAAAAAACACCAAGTTTAACTTTTAAGCATTTCTGCTAGGATGATATGCAATAATCAGGCTAAATTTATAACATATACTATAAAAATAGAGGCTAATAATGAAAGGAACAATTCTGGATTATTCAATCCAAACCAATACAGGCATTATCAGTGGCGACGACCAAAACCGCTACAACTTTACTGGTGCAGAATGGCGCGGTCAGCGTCCGCCTAATCGTGGTGAACATGTCGATTTTGCTGTCGACAATGCCGGCAATGCCACTCAAATCTATATTGCCCTCAACCGCAACAGCACCATGCAAACCCTGTCCGAACAACTCGATAAAATTTCCAACCAGAATCAATCTGAAGAACAGTTCAATATGATGGACTGGTTTGTAAAATGCCTAAAAAAATATGTGGTCTTTGAAGGGCGTGCACGACGTAAGGAATTCTGGTTCTTTATGCTGGTTTCTTTCATTTTGGGCATCATCGTTCAAATCATTGATGCAATACTCGGTACAGACAAAATGTTGAATGGATTATTAAATTTGGCATTATTCCTGCCAAGCCTAGCCGTAGGTGCCCGTCGTCTACATGACACAAACCGGTCTGGATGGTGGCAGCTTCTTGCACTAACTGTTATTGGCATCATTCCTCTCATTATCTGGTGGGCTTCGGACACCAAACAGGAAAACAATCAGTGGGGACAACCTGCTAAATAAAGCAGATAAAAGGGCAATCATGCCCTTTTTCAATAAAATTAGCCGTATTTTCGAGCAAAATCTTCATCTGAAGTACATAAGTAAATGATGAACTCAATGAAAGCGACAAGTGCAGGAATAAAGGTCCAGCAGAAAATCAGGTAAACAATGCCCCAACCAATTTGCCCCAAATAAAATTTATGAATACCAAAGCCGCCGAGGAAAAAGGCTAAAATTGCAGCTATAATCCTGTTTTTCTCACCCACTTGAGTGACAAATGCTGGAGCTGAACTCAGCACATAAATTTCATTGGCCTGACCTGTTCCATCCACAGTAAAATCAACTTTCTGACCTCGGGCAGGTGGCACTTGTCCACGCCAGCTTGCCCCAGTAAAGTTATAGCGGTTCTGGTCATCGCCACTAATTACACCTGTATTACTTTGAATAGAAAAATCCAATATCTGACCTTTCATACATACCCTTATTTTTCTTTATATTCGCTTTTAAAGCATACGTTTAATTAGCCACATTTAAAACATGTTTTAATCAAATTTTCCCTAGCCTGTTAGCTTCGTTTTTTCTTTTGGGTAATTTTTTAACAGATAAAAAGCTCTCTAACCATTTGATATCTTAAAGTGTAAAAATTTGAATTTAAAAAATGCCTAACAAGATTTACGTTCCTATTCAAATCTATAACAAAATTAGATAAACCCGAGTAAACTCAAAAACTTAAAATAGATAAATACAAAAAATGACCATATGAAAATAATCTGTTAAAACAAGCATTAAAAATTTAATGGCAACTTAATTGGAGGAAAATTTAACGCCTGTTTCCGAAAGCAACAATCATTGTGAAAGAAATAGCAATCATGCCCTCTTTATATTTTTCTTGAAAGGTGATGATGAATGGACATACCTACTGAATATCCTCTATTTCAATGTCGTTATCTTCCCCCCTATTTCATCGGGCTGATCTTTATTCCTGCCATATTTATTGTCTTAGCTCAGCACTCACTCAGCAGCTACACCAGGGTTCACGATTTCAGCAGCCTGATTCAGTATTTATTGCATCAATCCATGCCGGGTTGGCTTGTTCTGACACTGGTCATCATGCTGGCATTGATTGCAATAAATATAAAACTGGTCGTCACCAACCAAAGCATATCCATACAAAGTTTTGGAATAAAGCTCAATGACATGGTACAGCGCAACAGGCTCTTAAAGACCCAGCTTTACTCCTCTTATATCTCAAGGTATCGTGCACATAAGCCACTTACAGCAAAGGCATTCAGCCAAGAGCAACTGTGGAAAGTGAGTCGTCTCGGCTTTATTCTAAAACCCGAGTTTCGCAAGCAATATAAAATGGCACATATAGATCTGAATATGTTCAATAAAGACAACCGAAAAAAACTGATTCAGATTTTGGCAAAGCATTATGATTTAGACCCTAAATTTTTTTTAGGTAGAGCACAACTTGCCAGACAGAAATTACAGCACAAGCTTCGATAAAAAAGCGCTCTCGGCGCTTTTCTATTGAGTTCTATTTAAGCAGGAATACGCAGTACCTGCCCGGGAAAAATGTCATCCGCATCTTTTAACAAGGGACGGTTAGCCTCGAAGATTTTGTTGTATTGATTGACATCCCCATAATATTCTTTTGCAATTCTGGACAAGGTATCGCCCGATTTAACCGTATAGAATTTACTTTCCGGAGCAGGCGTAACCACTGTCATTTGGTCATCGACTTTAGCCACATGATCGATATTCCCTACAGCCAGGACAATTTTTTCGCGGTCGGCCTGGCTTTGTACTTGCCCCTTAATGGTCGCCAAATCGCTGCTGCCATTATAAGTCACCGATAAACCGGTCACCGGCAAGCCTAAAGCTTTAATATGTCCTAGAAGCTTGTTTGCGATTTCTTGTGCAGAAGGTTCTGCTGGAGTAGTTGATGCGGCCGGAGCTGGCTGCGGTTCTGCTGATGCCGTATTTTTTTTACCAATACCTTTTACAAAATCGAAAAGACCCATTGTATTTCTCCATCATTATTATTCATGCGATTTGAAATAGCGCCCTTTTTTTATACCTAAAATTTATTCGCTGAAAGGTTGTCTTTGGTCAGGCAACAGTAAAGATATGTAATTATCATTTTGATCATGAATAAAAATAAAAAAGCCACCAAAAGGTGGCTTCTTCATATTCAGCAGAGCTGAAACAACAATTAACCTAGTTTCTTAGAAACATAGTCAATCGCTGATTGAACAGTTGTGATTTCGTTAGAATCTTCATCAGGGATAGTGATGTCAAAATCATTTTCGAAAGACATAACAAGCTCAACTAAGTCCAAAGAGTCAGCACCTAAGTCATCCATGAAAGATGCTTCGTTTTTGATTTCTTCAGCTTTAAGACCAAGTTGTTCTGCAACCGCTTGTTTGATACGTAGTTCGATATCGCTCACAGGAATTCTCCTCATTGCTTGTGGCGTTTTTAATGCCGTTAGTTTAATTGAATATATTATTTTTGCAAAGTTTATACTTGAGCTTAGCTCATGTATAGACCACCATTTACATGTAAAACAGTACCAGTGATATAGCTTGCTTTCTCACTCGCTAAAAAACTCACGGCATTTGCGATATCTTGTGGATCACCTAAACGGTTTAAGGCCACTTGATCACTCATTTTTTTACGAATGTCTTCGCTTAATTGATCCGTCATTTCCGTTGCAATAAAACCAGGTGCCACGGCATTCACAGTAATTTGGCGGCTACCCATTTCTTTTGCAAGACTGCGACCAAACGCCTCTATGCCTGCTTTGGCAGCAGAATAGTTGGCCTGTCCCGGATTTGCAAAATGGGCTACCACAGAGCTGATGTTAATAATGCGGCCAAAACGTGCTTTGGTCATGCCTTTTAAAACACGTTTAGACAGACGGTATACGGCTTTCAAATGAATGTTGAGAATGTCATCCCAATCATCTTCAGACATACGCAGTAACAAATTATCTTTGGTAATGCCGGCATTATTGACCAATACCAGCACAGGACCGTATTTTTGTTCAATATCTGTAACTAATGCATCAATGGCTGCTGCATCACGCACATCCAGCACTGCACCAGCGCCATTTTCAGTAAAACTGGCAGATAATTTTTCTGCACCTGCTTCTGAAGTGGCGGTTCCCACTACAAAATAACCGTCTTGAATCAATTGCTGAGCGATGGCTGCGCCAATCCCTCTGCTCGCGCCTGTCACTAATGCGACTTTGCGTTGCTGTGTCATGCAATTTTCCCTTCAGCCACTAAAATGGCATTTAGCGCATCCTCCATACGACTTTTACTGTCGAGTGGGAATGCTTTATTGATATTTGGTAAACGCTTCGCAAGGTTAGCCAACACATTGCCCGGACCACACTCAACCACATACTGCACTCCCTGATCTTGAAGGAACTGCATGGTCTTGGTCCATTGCACAGATTGATACAATTGTGCAGTCAATGCCTGACGTAATCCTGCTACATCTGTCGCGATTTCCGCGTTGACATTTTGTATTACAGGAAGGCTAGGCAGCTCAATGGCAGTTTGTTCCAAAGCTTGCGCAAATTTGTCAGCAGCCGGTTTCATCAGCGAACAATGCGATGGAACAGACACAGGTAAGCTAATCGCTTTCCCTGCATTTTCTTTTGCCAATTCCATTACCGCTTCCACCAGGGTCTTGTCCCCGGCAATCACTACTTGGCCCTGGGCATTATAGTTGGCAGCTTCTACTGAACCGCGTCCCTGGATATTGACCTGTTCGCATAGTTCAAGCACTTTGGCATCTTCCAGACCCAAAATTGCCGCCATTGCACCCTGACCTTGAGGTACTGCATCTTGCATGAGTTTGCCGCGCAAATTCACCAATTTAACGGCATCACCCAGTGAAATCGCTCCGGCAGCAACCAATGCACTGTACTCACCCAGTGAGTGTCCTGCAAGATATTTTGGCGCTACCCCACCCAACTCTAGCCACACACGCCAGAGTGCAATACTGGCAGTGAGCAGTACAGGCTGGGTAAATTCAGTCTGATTTAAACCTTCGCCGCTTTGTGCGATCTGCCAGAGGTCAAAACCTACCGCTGCCGATGCTTCTGCAAAAGTTTCTGTCACGCTACTAAACTGTTCAGCCAATTCTGCAAGCATGCCGACTTTTTGTGAGCCTTGACCTGGAAATACAAATGCTGTTTTCGTTGCTTGAGCGATCTGCTCGAGTGGTTTAGCAGACATAAAAAAATCCTTTAATGAAGTGACATTGTTATTCGACGATCGGTTAAATATTCAACATACACTTATGTAAGCTTATTTACGGAACGAAATTTACCACTTAATTTTTGTTTTGGTAATTGCCAAATACAACAAAAAGACGGCATAAAAAAAGGGAGCTTAACGCTCCCATTTTTTCTACTAAGCTTGACGCTTAATACATCATCAATTATTCAGCAGATGCTTTAGCGAATAATTGGCGACCACGGTAGATACCATCTTTAGATACGTGGTGACGACGGTGAGTCTCGCCAGTAGCTTGGTCTACAGTTAATGCATTCTCGGTTAAAGCGTCATGTGAACGGCGCATGTCACGGCGAGAGCGACTTTTACGGTTTTGCTGAACGGCCATGATGGCTCCTTACAAAGATCGAAAAAATGGATCAGAACAAATTCAGTTGTCTTATACTTAACAGTATAACACAAAAATTAGTTAAGTTTACCCTTCAAACTTGCCAAAACGTCAAACGGGTTGTCCCGTTTTTCTTCGACAATGTCATCAGTGGCAGGTTGATGCTTATGCTCACAAGTGTCATGCTTAGGAGACAAAGGCAACAACAATAACAATTCATCCTCTATCAGAGAAAGTAAATCAGCCGTCGCAGGCGCATCATAGCTACCTTTTGTCGTTGCTTCACTTTCACCTAAGACGATGAAATCAGCATCCTCATCCAAGCGCTCTATCAGTGATTCATCATCCACAAGCGCTAAATGAAAGTCTGAAACGAGAGGAATTTCAACGGGATTCAGACAACGCTGACATTCCATTGGCACTTTCGTTTCAACATGACCATCTAACCATACGATACGATGATACGCATCCATTGATAGCTTACAGTCTATGTTAATCAATTGGTTATCAATTGATCCAACAGCTTCACGGGAAATTCGAACAAAGCGAGACAATGGCAGTGTACCTGACCATGTAAAGCCTTGTTCAGCCCATTTAAACGGCTCAATCTGTGCCGGAAAGGTATTTGCTGACATAATTAAGGCGGCAATTCTACAAATTCATCGGTACTCTGTCAAAGATTAAGATACAATTTTGTACTTATTTAGACAGATCAATTGGGTAATACAAGTCATGCATCAGTTGCAGCCGCAACCTGAAGTCACCACTTCATTACAGTTAACCACTTATTCAACCTCAAGTTCTGCTTTTTCTATCGACCTTGTGCAACGCTCACCCTGGGCTGATTTGCAAACAGAAGCTCAACAAGTAGATTGGCTTATACTACACTTTAATCACTGGTTTTCCCACTTAAATGTGAGTTTAGTCAAAGGCGATTTTGAACCTGAATATTTCCCGGCGACTGCAGATGCCCCTGCCCGTATCCAATTTGCCCATGGCTTCTTTAATAGTGCCTTGCATGAAATCAGCCACTGGACCATTGCCGGTGAAAAGCGTCGTTTATTGCCAGATTTAGGCTACTGGTATGCCCCAGATGGCCGAACCAAAGAACAGCAGGCTTTGTTTGAACAGGTTGAAATCAAACCGCAGGCCATTGAATGGATGTTTGCCAAAGCCTTTGGCCGCAAGTTCCGCGTGTCTTTGGATAATTTAACCGGTGAAGGTGGTGACGGCACGACATTTAAAGACAATGTTTTTGCTCAGGTGCAGCGATATTTTAATGGTGAAGCCAATCTGCCACGGGATGCTGCACATTTTATTAACTGTATCTGCGCCTGTACCCGGGGTGGCAAAACATTACAAAGTGATGAGTTTCAGCGTGACATGCTGGATTAAATTACACAAAATCATCACAGCCTGATTGCAAGACTTTGTAAACTCAACAGATAATCTCTAATAACACGTCGGGGAGAAGAAATATGCTGCATTTAAGAGTACATCCTGATAATCCTCAGCCGCGTTTGATCAGTCAGGCGGTCGAACGTATTCGTGCGGGTGATGTAGTGGTTTACCCGACCGATGCCGCTTATGCCATTGGCTGCCAGATTGGGAACAAGAGTGCCATGGAACGGATTGCACAGATTCGTGGTCTGGGCCCAAAACATCAATATGCCATTATCTGCTGCGACTTATCCGATATTGCCACTTATGCCAAAGTAGACAATGCCATGTATCGTTTGCTTAAAAATAATACGCCGGCAGTAACCACCTTTATTTTACCGGCGACCAGCGAAGTGCCGCGTCGCCTGATGCACCCGAAAAAGAAAACCATTGGCCTGCGCATTCCCAGCAACCGTGTTTGCCAGATGTTACTGAAAGAATTGGGTGAACCGCTGCTAACCAGCACCCTGATTCTTCCCGGTCAGGACGATCCTTTAGATGACCCTTATGACATCGAACAGCAGCTGGAAAAACGTATTGATGTGTTTATTGATAGCGGCTTGGGCACCTTAAGCACCACCAGTATTGTAGATTTATCCGGTGAAAATCCTGAAGTGATCCGTCGCGGTATGGGTGATGTCAGTGCGTTTGAGTAAGCACGGTTAAGTTTAGATATTAAAGGGAATGTTCAGGATCAAGGAGTAGTGCGAGAATGGATCTGTTTTATGTGCTGCTCAACTATCATGATTTTGAGACAAATAGCCGCATTTATGCGGAAATGCCCTGGACACTTGAGTCTAAAGTGAAAATTATGAAGGCAGATGCTGAGCAATCCCCTTCTGCGATGATCGACAACACCTATGCATTTTTCCTGGAAGTTGCCGTTATTCACAAATTATCCAGCCTCAATCAAACTCAAAATTTATGCATCCGAGACAGTGCGCAACGGATCATCGAATTCGCACTCAAGTTGTCGACATCTACCTCAACAGATCGTTAAACACAATTGGCAAGGCGTTGATTGGTCAAACTTACCCAACTCACAATTACATGACTGACTTCAAGCAGAGAATGAATTGATTTTTTGAAATTAAAGTTATGTTCAAGAGCAGTTCGCAATTCCGCTGCATTTTCAAAACCCGTATAAGGTCAATAAGTTCAGCAGCTGCGATCGATTTTACTATTTACACGTTGTCAAGCTTGCTTCAGCTGAACTTCGCTCATAGCTGCTGAGCTGGCCCGTTTTTTCATACGTTTTTTTCATAACAATGTAAAATCCATCCAATGGATCGGGCAAAAAAATAAAACCCTACAACAGCTATGCATTTCACATTATCAAGCCAGTTAAAAAACCTGACTGAATTTCAGGTTTTTTTGTATTTGATGACTTAACTAATTTATTTGAAGTCAAATTTCCATTACACTAGCGCTTATTAATTTACGTGCTTTTTCTTTCGATGCGAGATCGAGGCAAAAGCATCTTCCTGCATGCCTTTGAAAATTCGCGTGGCTTAAAACTGCAATGAATCAACCTGTCCATAATCCTATGGAGCCAAGCTCATCTATCCGCGTTATGGATGAGTGGCAAGATACGATTCCAGAGGATTTATATATTCCTCCTGCTGCATTTGAAATTCTGCTAGAGCATTTCGAAGGTCCACTCGACTTCCTGATTTACCTGATTCAAAAAAACGGTTTCGACTTATTACAGCTGGATATCGCTCCCATTGCTGCCCAGTATCTGTCTTATATGGATGCCATGAAGTCGCTGAATATTGAGCTGACTGCAGATTATATGGTGATGGCCGCCTTATTGGCCGACTTGAAATCACGGCTGCTGTTGCCAAAACCGAGTGCCAGCGTTGTCGTTGAAAAAGACCCCAAACAGGAACTGATTGACCGGCTGGAAACCTATTTGAGGGTGAAACAGGCGGCTGAACGCCTGGGGCAAATGCCGGTTCTGGAACGTGATACTTTTCCGAGCAATGTCAGCTTAGGTCATATTGCAGAAAATCGTGAAGGCTATGAGGCAAGCCAGTTACGTGATGCCCTGTTTTGTATCTTCAACCGCCCAGAACCAATCATCCATCAAATCCAGCAAGAACCGGTGCTGCTTGAAGAACGTATTGCCTTTATTGAAAGCCGCTTAGAGTCGGGTGAAATTCTACATTTTGAAGCCCTGCTTAAACCCAGCCAGGGGCGCATGGGCATGGTGGTTACATTTATGGCCATTTTAGAACTCACCCGGCAACAGAAAGTGACTATTATTGCCAGCGGTATTGAAGCGCCACTTGCAATTCAAGGAGTAGCTGCCTAATGGATCATCAGACCACATCTCTCTCTGTTGCCGAGAATCAACATGAAGTGCTGATGCAGCTAGAAGCCATTATTTTTGCCAGTGAAACCGCAGTTTCGCTTGCACGTTTGAAAGAAGCATTCCAAAATCAATATAATAAACAGGAATTGCGTCAGTTGTTACAACAGCTCGCCATGTTACAACATGGCAGATCGATTGAACTGGTAGAAACCGCACAAGGGTTCCGTTTCCAGGTTCGGGCAAAATATCGCAATATCATTACCCAGGTGTGGCCGGAACGACCAACTCGCTTGTCGCCCACCCTGCTCGAAACCCTTGCTGTGATTGCTTATCATCAACCAGTAACCCGAGCAGATATTGAACAGATTCGTGGAGTTTCAAACAATAGTCAGATCTTAAGATCATTGTTTGACTGGAACTGGATTAAAGAGTCCGGCTTTAGAGAGCTTCCGGGAAGACCCGCGTTGTTAGTTACAACGCCACAATTTTTAAATGCTTTTGGCCTGACCTCTTTAGGCCAATTGCCTCCCCTGCAGGATGCCAAGGAAGCTTTTATGGCGCTCGATGCTCACGCAGCGAAGTCGTAGATAGGTGAACTGTTGATGATAATTTCTAAGGTTATGCTGTCATGAGTGAAAAATTACAAAAAGTGCTTGCACGCGTAGGTTTGGGTTCTCGCCGTTATATGGAAGAAGTCATTGCCGCTGGTCGTGTAAGCATCAATGGACGCGTTGCCCAAGTGGGTGAACGCATTGAACCGGGTGATGAGCTTCGCATCGATGGTCGTAAAGTCCAATTTCAGATTGAAGATGAAATTCGTCGTCGTGTTCTGATCTATTACAAACCCGAAGGTGAAATCTGCTCACGCAATGATCCTGAACAACGTCCGACCGTATTTGAACAATTGCCTGCAATTGCCAATGATCGCTGGGTGATGGTCGGCCGTCTGGACATTAACTCAACCGGTCTTTTACTGTTCACAAATGATGGTGAATTGGCCAACCGTCTAATGCACCCATCAAATGAAATTGAACGTGAATATGCCGTTCGTGTAATGGGTGAAGTGACCCCACAAATCAAAAACAACATGCTTCAGGGCGTGGTTTTAGATGATGGCCCGGCAAAATTTGAATCTTTCGCGGAAATTGGTGGTGATGGTATCAACCGCTGGTATCAAGTGGTGGTGAAAGAAGGCCGTAACCGTGAAGTGCGCCGTATTTTTGAATCACAAGGCTTGAAAGTCAGCCGCCTGCTGCGTACCCGTTACGGTACCGTAATTTTACCGCGCGAACTTCGCACCGGTCGCTGGATGGAGCTGGATAAAGCCGACATCGACAACTTGACCAAATCTGTTGAGTTGAAACCGCGTCAAGGCACAGGCCTGTTTGGTATGGCAAAACGCCGTACTGAGCGTATGCAAGAAAAACCTATGGCTGCACGTCGTGGCGGTTATTTGCGTCAGCAACGCCGTGACAGCGAAGAAGGTGAAAATCAAAGCCCAATGGCTTATGCACAGCGCGATCGCCGTGAAAACCAGAATGGGTATGCACAACGTCGTGACAGCAATGGCAATAGTTATGGCCAACGTGAACGTCGTGACGGCAATAATGGCAACGGTTTTACCCCACGCGGTGAGCGTCGTCAAGACAGCAATTCAAACACTTATGCTCAGCGTGAATCGCGTCAAGGCAACAGCTATGCACAGCGTGAAAACCGTCCTGACAACTTTGGCAATCAGGCTACATATGGCCAACGCGAACGCCGTGATGAAAATGCACCACGTAAACCATTTGGCAACAAAAGCTTTAAGAAGTTTTAATTTTTAAAGCTTTTCCTTGCAAATAAAAAGCCACTCGATTGAGTGGCTTTTTTATACCCTTTTTTAGGGGAGAATTAGGATAAAACGGGAATATCAATCCACTGTGCATCTGGGAAATGCATCGCCAGATAGCTTTTCAGATAATTCGAAGTATCTCTGGAAATCAGCTGGTCCTGTGATTCATCATTCAGGTTATAGGCCAGTGCAAACAATTCCAGACCACGACTTTTCAAGGCTTCCAGACTGAGTAAAGTATGATTGATACTGCCCAAACGACCGGAACTGACCAGAATCACCGGAAATTTCTGTTCAGCAATATAATCAATGGTTAACAGTTCTGTGGTTAAAGGCACCATTAAACCGCCCGCACCTTCCAGCAAAACCGCATCATATTTCTCACAAAGCTGCCGGGTGGCATCGGCGATTTTCTGGAAGTCGATTTCACGCCCATCAATTTTAGTCGCCAAATGCGGGGAAGCCGGATAAGTAAAAATTTCCGGCATGGTGAGTTTGCTTTCATCTTCCGGAAACCAGCCCATCTGCATCATTTTACGGTGCTGTTCAATATCTTCAGAAATATCGGTATTGCCGGTTTGCACCAGTTTCTGGGTGATGGTTTTCTTGCCCTGTTCATTCCACAACTTCGCCAGATAACCTGTGGTATAGGTCTTGCCAATACCAGTATCAATGCCACTGATAAAATAAACGGGTGCTGTCATGGCTTGCTCCGTGCAATGCAATAAATAGGATGATAGCTCAGCTGATAATGGCGCTGACCAGATTGATCCAGCCTCGAAAATTGCTGATAGTCCTGATAAAACTGCTGTAAAGACTGTTTAGTCCAACGATGCTGTACGGCGGTTGCCGTGACCCCGGTGGCCTTTAAATGTTGCAGCACAGCTTTAGGATGGGAAAAATTCAGCGTTTCCAGGCTCTCGGAAAGATGCAGGATTTCAAAACCTTGTTTGAGCAGCTTGTTCTGAATCTCATCAAGAGTCAGATAATTCAGCCCCTGACCAGTCAGTGCCTTAATTTCCTGCAAATTCTGCTGACCGAAAGTGGAAAAACACAAATAGCCATTTTCGATAAGCGCCGCTGCACTTTTTCTAAAGATCGAATCGATATCGCTCACCCATTGCAAAGCCGAACTGGAAGCGATCAGGTCAAGGGATTGCGGAAAATCCAGCTGTTCCACATCGCCAATCAGCCATTGCAATTTTGGATCATGCTGAAAATGCTGCTGAACTTCAGGATATAGGTCATTTAAAAACAACTGCTTTATTTCAAAGTTTTGTATCAGCAAATGGCTTAAATTGCCCGAGCCACAACCGATTTCAACAACACGGTTCAGGCTGGTACTTGGCAGATAGTGCTGCATCAATTGCAGCAGCTGTTGGCAAATCTGTTTTTGTACGATGGCATGTTTGGCATAGCTTTGCCCTGCCTTGGCAAAACGCTGTGCAACTTGAGACTTATCAATATTCACGGCTACAACTCACAGCAACGCCACCAGCTGCTCAAGGCCAGCCTGATGGACTTGAGACGTCAGTGAAATACGCAATCTTGAACTGTGTTTCGGTACTGTAGGTGGACGCACCGGCATGATATAAAATCCGGCCTGTTGTAGCTGCCGGGCTTTTTCCACCGTCTTTTGCGACTCGCCAATAATCACCGGCACAATATGTGAAGTCGAAGGACAGTCAAAACCTTTGGCCTGTACCGACTGTTGCAGATTTTGACTGATCTGTTGCAGATGCTGACGTTGCTGTTTTAAGCCTAAAACTTTCTGGAAAATAAAATGAGTCCACGCCATACACAGGGGTGGCTGTGCGGTACTGAAAATCAGTGGACGCATGGAGTTGATTAGATATTCCCGGATGACGGGATGGCAAATCAGATACCCTCCGACCGATGCCAGTGCTTTCCCGAAAGTTCCAACCAGTAGGTCAATCTGATCAATCACCGCATACTGTTCTGCACAGCCCAAGCCTTGCTCGCCGCGCACACCAATGGCATGTGCTTCATCAACATACAGCATCACTTTAGCAAATTGTTGTTTGATACGAACCAGTTCAGCCAGATCGGTTTCGTCGCCATCCATGCTGAAAATGGATTCCGTAACCACAATAATGCGCTCAAAAGCCTCATCTGTATGATATTGCTGTAAAAGCTTTTGCAGGTGCTTCAGGTCATTGTGCCGATAACGTACATATTTTGCAGAGGATAAACGGATACCGTCAATCATGCTGGCATGCACCAGTTTGTCGGCCAGAATCAGGGTCTTACTGTCGCTTAAAGCGGGCAGAATCCCGATATTCATGTGATAGCCACTGTTAAATAACAGCACAGCTCGTCCATGAAATGCCTGACTCAAACTGGCTTCCAGCTGCTCGTATTCAGGAAAGTTTCCGGTTAACAGTCTTGAAGAAGATGAACTCATGATCCGAAGTTCATTCGGTGTTTCATCAAAAAACTGCTCACGCAGCTGCAGATCCGCTGCCAATCCCAAATAATCATTGGACGACAGGTTAAGCATCTGCTGCCCCTGGATTTCAATCATTCGGCCTTGCTGGACATTGGAGGTAAATTGCCGCAGATTGCCCTGCTGTCTGAGTTCATCCAGCTTGCTTGCATAATCATTTAACAAAGGACTATTTAACAAAGGGGCATTTGACAGCTGGTCATTTAACAATTTCATGCGGATACCTCCTGCATCAGCTCCACCACATTTACCAATTGTTCCAGCAAGGTATTCAATTGCTGTTCAGTAATCACATACGGCGGCATCACATAGACCAGCTTGCCGAATGGACGTATCCAGATGCCCCGCTTAACAAACTGTTGTTGCAGGCTTTTCATATCCACATTAAATGTCAGCTCTACCACACCAATCGCACCCAGCACCCGCACATCCTGCACATAATCCAGCTCTAAGAGGGATTGCAGATGTTGTTGTAACTGTTTCTCGATGCGCTGGATATTGGCTTGCCAGTCTTGGGCCAATAAAACCTCGGTACTTTTCACAGCCACCGCACAGGCCAGCGGATTGGCCATAAAGGTGGGACCATGCATAAACACCCCTGCCTCGCCCCGACTGATGGTTTCAGCCACGCGCTTGCTGGTGAGGGTAGCCGAAAGCGTCATATAGCCTCCAGTCAAGCCCTTGCCGATGCACATGATATCCGGCTCAACGCCGGCATGCTCCCACGCAAACAATTTTCCGGTGCGGCCAAAACCCGTGGCAATTTCATCAAAAATCAGCAGCACCTTATATTGTTCACACAGCAATTTGGCCTGACGCAAATATTCAGGATGATAAAAACGCATCCCGCCCGCACCCTGCACAATCGGTTCCAGAATTAAAGCGGCAATGCTGGAATGATGCTGTTTTAAAACCTGTTCCAGTTCTGCAATATCATCCTGATTCCATTCATCATCAAAGCCAATTTGTGGCGCTGCCACAAAGAACCGATTTGGCAGGCTGGAACCAAAAATCTGATGCATGCCAGTGACCGGATCGCAAACCGACATGGCATTCCAGGTATCACCATGATAGCCAGAACGCGGCGTAACAAAATTGGTTTTCTGACTTTGGCCTTGTGCAGTCCAAAACTGCACCGCCATTTTTAATGCCACTTCTACCGCAACCGATCCAGAGTCAGCATAGAAAATTTTGTCCAGACTAGGTGGAGTAATTTTTAATAACAGTCTGCCAAGTTCAATCGCCGGATCATGGGTCAAACCACCAAACATGATATGCGACATCTTGTGCAATTGATCCGTCACGGCCTGATTCAGTTCAGGATGATTATAGCCATGAATGGCACACCACCAGGAAGACATACCATCAATCAGTTGCCGTCCATCATCCAGCTCGATGATGGCACCATGCGCCTGCTTTACCTTAAAGGTCGGCAATGGATCGGTCATGGAGGTATAAGGATGCCAGATATGCGCAAGATCAAAGTCCAGGTCGGTTAACTCGGTCATCCAATACTCCATTCAGATGCTTGAAAATCAATTTTTCATGATCTTAAACCTGCATGAACCAAAAATAAATTGCGAGATAAACCAGTTATCCGTTTGTTTGTTCTATTTTCTTTAAAAATTGGCAGATTTTGCCAGTTATCAGTTCAGCTTCAAATAAGGGAAAGCCATGTGACCCGCTGATCAGCTCTGTTTCTAAAAACTTTGCATTGAATTTCTGAAAATTTCTTTGAACTTTGTAACTAACTAAAAAGTCCTGTTTTGCAAAGACATGATATTGATGACCCAGGTAATTCCTCAAGATATCAACATTATTTAAGTGCTCAAGGCAAAATAGCCCTTGTCTTAAAGTTTCAATCGATTGAGCCTGAATCAAACTTTGTAAAGTGATGAAGTCTGCTTTGGTGGTTGCTGTACCTTGACACACCATATAGCCAAACTTTTTTAAGGTGGAAATGGCATCCTGCTCAAATGACTGTTTGAACTGCTGAAATGTCGGCTGATCCATCGCCATTGGCCAGGTATCATTCGCAACGAAACAGGGATTGGAGCCCAAAGTAATCAATACTTTTTCCTGTCCATGCTGCTTTTGAACCTGGTTGGCCAGCACTGTGGCCAACTGCCCCCCCAAAGACCAGCCGGCAATCACATCAAACTGATGCGCCAATTCCACTTTTTGCTGTAGAACCTGTTCATCTAAAGCGTTAAAGATGTTGCAAAGTTCAACCTCATGTCCTTGCGCTGCCAAAGCCTGTTTTAATGGATCAAGCAGTCGGGTTCCACCGCCCCAGCCCGTGATGAGTAAAATACGTTGATTCAAGGTAAGCTCTAAAAAAACTAAATTATTTGAACAGTATAAAACCTCTCTTTCAATTCACACAGCAGCATTTCAAAATTCATTTAGCCTCCGCTATTACAGGCGAAATGCAACCCTCCACCCCGATCAGCATTTTATGCATCTCCCTATAACCATACAGGAATCATCTTTTTCCGATTCCCCTTAAACTGTATAGGAAGTTACTTTAAAACATCCGGTTGCAACTTGATCAACCCTGTATAAATATCCATAAGTTTTTATTTTTATTACATTTAATCAATAAACCCTTGATCATGGCAGCAATTAAAATAAATACCCATCATTTCTACTCTTCCCTACATTTTAAATTTTGTTAAGATCGATACATCTTCTTATCCATTCTAAAAAATATACGATATGAATGAATCAAAAAAATTAAGCAGCGTTTTACTTACGCTTGGTTGTTTGCTCTGTTTTAATACAACAATACATGCACATGCAGCAGAAGAATCTATTTTTTTAAAATCAGAAAATACCCATAAACAATGGGTCGGAAAAGCGGCACCTGCATTTAAATTGCAGGATCAAAATGCTCAATGGCATTCCTTGAGCCAGTATAAAGGCAAATGGGTGGTGTTATATTTCTATCCTAAAGACAACTCTCCCGGCTGTACCCAGGAAGCCAATCAGTTTAAGGCACTCTATCCACAATTTTTAAAAAGCAATGCCGTGGTTTTGGGGGTGAGTCTGGATGATGTGAAATCCCATCAAAAATTTTCAGAAAAATTAGCCTTACCTTTTCCGATATTGGCAGACCACAAGCACCAGTTATCGAATCAATTGGGCATTGTGCGTAATCTGGGCATTACTCAAATAGCCAAACGGGAAAGCTTTTTGATCGATCCTCAAGGCAGCATTGTTTATCACTACAATAGTGTGAATACGCAAACCCATGCTGCTCAGGTCTTGGCGGATATCCGGAAATTTTCTCAATAGTCTGTCTTTCTACCATCTCAATCATAAATTCAAAAAATAAAAAAGCCCGACTCAGGTCAGGCTCTATATTTGAGCATTTAGACTTACATTTGCGATTGAATATAGTTTTGCAAACCAATCAATTCAATCAGACGAATCTGTTTTTCCAGCCAGTAAGTATGATCTTCTTCAGTATCCGACATTTGCTGACGAAGCATATCACGGCTCACGTAATCGCCTTTTTCTTCGCACAATTTCACGCCTTGTGCCAATTTTTCACGTACATGATATTCAAGTTTTAAATCCGCTTTTAAACAGCTGACCACATCTTCACCGGTTTCGATGTCATCACGGTTCATATTCGGTGTACCTTCTAAAAACAATACACGGCGAATAAGCGCATCGGCATGAGCAGCTTCTTCCTGCATTTCATGGTCGATCCGTTCAAAAATCTTGCTTAAACCCCAATCTTCATACATACGAGAATGAATAAGATATTGATCACGAGCTGCCAGTTCGCCACCAATCAACATATTTAGATAGTCTACGACCTCTGGATTGCCACGCATTTCAAATACTCCATACTCTTTTTCTGACATTATGGACAAAACCGGGCATCAATGCAAAATAAAAATTATGTAAGTTTATGATTTTTATAAAATTAAAATGAGAAACATACGCATTTGCAGTTCATTTAACAATATTTTCCATATAAAAAATAAACCTTTGCAGAATTAAAGCAATTTCACAAAGGCAAATTTAAACAGTAAAAGTATATTTTTAAGATTTGTAACGCTTACATATGGTTCTTATTTTCTTAGCCGATAAATGACCTTATCCCTGATTCCTGTCTGGGCTGAGCGTCGTTCAGCACCTTGTACTTGCTGTTTAAGCCCATTAACTCCTCGAGTATCGATCAACGGGAAAGAAAGCATCATTACATACACATTTTAGCTAAAGTCAGCATCAATCAGTCAAAGACAGGCCTGAGATTTCACTCTAAGATATACGCAAATTTAAAAACAACAATGGTTTAACTCATGACGAATCCACAACAGACTGCACCCATTCTTGTAACAGGTGCGACAGGCTACATTGCCAGTTGGGTCATTAAAAATTTACTGGAGCAAGGCCATACTGTCCATGCTACTGTCCGCAACCTGAACAAAAAGCCAAGTTTTGCCCATTTAGAGAAAATTGCCGCTGAAACTACCGGCACACTTAAACTTTTTAAAGCCAATCTCCTTGAGCCCCATTCATTCGATGCAGCTATGCAAGGCTGTGAAATCGTGCTGCATATGGCATCGCCTTTTGTGGTGAACAATTTTAAAGATGCAGTCAAAGACATTATTGAACCTGCGATTTTAGGCACTGAAAATGTACTGAACAGCGTCAATAAAACCGAATCGGTTAAACGTGTGATTGTCACTTCAAGCATTGCTGCCACTTATGGCGATGCCATTGACATTCAGCACACTGCAAAGAATGAGTTTGATGAGTCGCATTGGAATACCACCAGTTCCGAAACACATCAACCGTATTCCTATTCCAAGGTTATGGCAGAACGTAAAGCATGGGAGATGCAACAAGCACAGCAACGCTGGGAACTGGTATGCATTAACCCGGCGCTGGTTCTCGGTCCATCGCTCACGCCAAATACCCAGTCAGGCAGTGTCGAAGTGCTACAGCAGTTTGCTAACGGCATGACCTTGCTCGGTGTACCGCCTATGTGGAATGGGATCGTTGATGTCCGTGATGTCGCAGATGCGCATGTTCAGGCAGCGTTCAACCCTGATGCCAAAGGTCGCTATATTATTAGTGGCGGTACGCTGAGCCTCTTGGAAATGGGGAAAATTTTACGTCGCAACTTTGGTGCCAAGTTCCCTTTCCCACGCAATCTGCTGCCGAAAGCAGCTTTTAAACTGCTTGGGCCTTTGGCCGGTTTTTCCAAGTCATTTGTTGAACTGAATATGGGCTATCCCATCTATTTTAATGCCCAGAAGAGCAAGCAAGACCTGGGGATGCAATATCGCAACATTGAGACCAGCCTGGTAGAGCATTTCCAGCAATTACTGGATGATGGGGTCGTGAAAAAATATATTCCTTAATTGTACTAGCTCAAACCTGATCTGACAGTTACCCAATTTTTTATTGTGTCTGTCAGATTAAATTTGAGCTACTACACCGACTTATGCGCCCACAAGCTCACTATTTCTGCCTAAAAACAAGCTAAGCAGAAGTCCAACGCGCATTTTTCCACGCCTGCTGTTGCTTTGCATCTAGAAAAGTCCAAGCGACAAAACGACTCTCTTTTTGCCCCTGCGTCATTTTAATGGTTTTCACATCCACTGCTCCGCTCTTACGCAAGGTATTTAAGAGCATTGGCAACGTTGTTTTCTTAGAAACCAGTGTACTAAACCAAAGGCATTGCTCAGCAAACTGTGTACTTTCTTGTACCATCTGGCAAACAAATCGTTCTTCGCCACCCTCACACCATAATTCGTTCTTTTGCCCGCCAAAGTTTAACACCAGCTTCGTCCGATCAACCGGTTTGCCCAGTTTTCTTAATTTTTGCGTTGCTGTGGTATTTGCTTCATCTTGCGAGGCATGAAATGGTGGGTTACACAGGGTCAAATCAAAACGTTCTGAGGGTTTCATCACACCTTTGAAAATATTGCTTGAGTTCTTCTGTAATCGAATCTGAATCCCCTTTCTTAGATTCGGATTTGCCTGCACAATAAATTGAGCACTTTTAACGGATGCAGCATGAATATCTGAGCCGACAAATTTCCAACCATAACTACGATGACCAATGATCGGATAAATACAGTTCGCCCCAACCCCAATATCTAATACATGAACTGCGTGTCCTGTCGGAATCTGACCTTTATTGTTGAGACTCAACAAGTCAGCTAAATAGTGAATATAGTCGGCCCTACCGGGAATAGGTGGGCAAAGATAATCTTGAGGAATATCCCAATATTGAATGCCATAAAAATGCTTGAGTAATGCTTTATTGAGCATTTTTACAGCGTATGGATCAGAAAAGTCGACTGAAAGATCGTTATATTGATTTGGGCGGACAAAAGGTGCAAGTTCCGGACAGCTCTTGATTAACTGGGGAAAATCGTAACGACTGCGATGCAGATTTCGTGCATGTAATTCCGATTTTTGTTGCGGAAAAGATTTCTTTGCTTGCGCCATGTGTATGCCAATAATCAACGGGAGAACAGAATAATCTGATAAGTCAGGATCTAGACCTGCAAATGAATCAATATTGTACGTGAATTCAACTCACAATGACGACCCTGTGCTTTTATTTGTCTGTCCCCTACCACAGTCACCAACGCTTATCATTTTGAAATCGCTGTAAAAAAGACACCTCAAGATTCATCATCCTCGGTGTCTTTTTCATTTAGGTCATTGTTTAGAAAGATCAGTCTTCTATTTGACCATGCTCTTTCATCAGTGCAATAAACTGTTCTTCATTTAAAACTGGAATACCCAGTTTTTCTGCCTTATCCAGCTTGGAACCAGCTTTCTCGCCAGCAACCACACATTTGGTTTTACTGGATACACTGCCACTAACCCGAGCGCCTAAGGCCTGGAGTAACTGTGTCGCTTCATCCCGTCCCATACTGCTGAGCGTGCCTGTAACTACCCAGCTTTCGCCATTTAGTGGCTGACGTGTCGGGGCGACTGGTGCATCCCAGTGAATTCCCGCTTCGAGCAAACGCTTGACCACTTCCAGGTTATGCGGCGCCTGAAAGAAATCGACAATCCATTCAGCAGTAATATCCCCGACATCCGGGGTTTTCTTCAAGGCTTCAATATCGGCATTTTGCAATGCTTCAAAAGTCTGGAAAGTATTGGCCAGCATACGTGCCGTGGTTTCTCCCACGCCGCGAATCCCCAAGGCATAGATAAAAGAAGCCAGTGTGGTTTTCTTGCTGTTTTCAATGGCATCAAACAGGTTTTGTACCGACTTTTCACCCATTTTATCAATGCTTAAAAGCTGTTCACGATGTTCGTGCAAGCAGTAAATATCCGCCACATTTTTAAGCAGGTCGAGATGTAACAAACATTCCACCCAGCGATCGCCCAGACCTTCAATATCCATGGCCTTACGCGAAACAAAGTGGCGAATGGCTTCTATCCGCTGTGCAGCACAGTACAAACCGCCAGAGCAGCGTGCCAAGGCCTCGCCCTCAGGCATCACCACCGGTGAATCGCAGACTGGACATTGTTCCGGAAGATGAACCTCTACCGCCTCGTCCGGGCGGAATTCCGGCCAGACTTTTTCCACTTTCGGAATCACGTCCCCGCTACGATACACGCTGACCGTATCGCCAATCCGCACATCCAGACGGTGGATTTCTCCAATATTATGCAGGGTGACATTGGACACCGTAACCCCACCGACAGCGACAGGGTTTAAACGTGCAACCGGGGTTAAAGTTCCGGTACGTCCCACTTGCCAATCAATATTTTCTACCGTGGTTAAAGCCGCCACCGCCGGGAACTTATAGGCGGTTGCCCAACGCGGTTCGCGACTTAAAAATCCGAGCTGTCTTTGCTGCTTCAAGTCATCGACCTTGATCACCAGCCCATCAATTTCAACGCTTAAATCGGCACGTTCCGCATTGATTTTTTCATAGGCTTTTTGTACGTCCTGAATCGTGTCGCAAATAAAATGGCTTTCCCCGATGGTAAAACCAAACTGGGTTAACCACTCCAAACTGGCATACATGGTGGTCTGGCCATGAGGCGGCTCGCACTGCGCTATACCATAGGCATAAAAGGCCAGTGGACGTGAGGCTGCAACATTTGGATCGAGCTGGCGCAGACTGCCTGCTGCTGCATTACGCGGGTTGGCAAAGGTCTTTTCGCCTTTGGCCTCATTTTCGGCATTCAGTTTTTCAAAACCCGCTTTAGGAATCAGCACTTCACCCCGCACTTCAAGCAGCGTCGGCACCTGAGCCTGTGCAGAGCTTAAGACTTTCGGCAAGTTACGGATGGTCTTGACATTATGGGTAATATCTTCACCGGTTTCGCCGTCACCACGGGTAACCCCACGCACCAGCACACCATTTTCATACCATAGGGAAATGGCCAGACCATCAAACTTCAGTTCGACATCGTACTGAATTTTCTGGTTTGGTAAACGCTCTTCAATGCGGCGCGCAAAGGCAAACAGTTCTTCCTGGTTAAAGACATTGCCCAATGACAGCATCGGTACTGCATGGGTCACGCTGGCAAATTTTGTGAGTGCTTTGCCACCCACTTTACTGGTTGGCGTATCCGCCTGCACATATTCGGGATATTGCTGTTCTAAAGCCTTGAGCTGATGAAAGAGTTGATCATATTCACTATCTTCAATGCTGGGTTGATCCATCACATAATAGGCATGGTTATGCTTGGCTAAAATTTGAATCAATTGACGCATTTGCGCTTTGATAGTGGAATTTTCGGTCATATCTACACCATAAAAAAGGGCGGTCTATTTCCGCCCTTCATAACTATTTGATCTACCCGCTATTATAGAAATCGGGTCACTCAGTTTCAAACTAAACTTCTGCGCTTTGACCTGCACGGTAATCAATTGCGAAATGACGCCATTGTTCACGTAATTGCGGCGTAAATTCCTGATTGTTCTGGTCATACACGGTGCCGTCAATTTCACGGGCAATCAGACGTGAAATGCTGTCCATGGTATCGAAGGCATTTTGCACATCGCTGTGTGGCAATGCCAGGAAGAAGGCCAAACCTTTTACCTGTTCAGTGGACAGGGTTTCCAGATCAAAACCGGCTGCACCTTCGTCGGTAATCTGCAATACCGAGAACAGTAACTTGCTGCCATCTTCACTATAACGATGGAAACAGGCCATTTCACCAAAACGCAGGCCATATTTCAGCAACACTTTTAAGGTTTTTTCCCCGGAAAGCACCCGACGTTCCGGATAAATATTCAGGGCAATAAATTCGGCTGCGGTCGACAAGGCACTGGCTTCATCCACACGTTGCTGCTCATGCAAATGCTCATCCAGAATGCTGCTTTCATCGTCAAAGTCTGAAATTTCAGCTTTTTCAATGCTGCTGTTCAGGTTGAATTCAGCCGCTTTTTTATCTTCACCCTGCTGTGCCGGCTCTGGGCTGGCTGCCGATTTTTCCTCTTCTACAGCTGTAGCATCGGCTTTCAACTCCGCCTGAGCGGGTGCTGCTGCCTGTTCAGCCTGAGCGGTTTCAGCTTTTTCTGCTTGCGCTTCTGCCTGCTGAGTCGCTGGAAGCTGTTCAGCCGCCGTTTCAGTTAAAGTCGGTTCAACACGTTCGGCTTCTTTTGCACTTTGTAATTGATCACGCACATGACGTGGAATGACCGGTTGCTGGCTATCAGAATTGACATGAAGTTCCGAATCTAGTGACGGTGCTGCATCCCCAGGTTTTTTAAACAATAATCTTAAACCGAATAGCATAATGATGATGGCGATAACTATGCCAACAATCGTAGTGACTTCCATACTATGACTCCGCAACTAAACCGTATTCTTTTGCCTGTTCCAAATCGACAGTGACTAATTTTGAGGTGCCCGGTTCTGGCATGGTAACACCTAACAAATCGGTTGCCATCGTCATTGCAACTTTATTATGGGTAATGTAAATGAATTGCACCTGTTCAGAAAGTTCTTTTACCAGGTTACAAAACCGCCCCACGTTGGCATCGTCCAAAGGTGCATCGACCTCATCCAGTACACAGAACGGTGCCGGATTTAAACGGAAGATGGCAAACACCAATGCCAATGCCGTTAATGCTTTTTCCCCCCCAGAGAGTAACGCCAGAGAACTGTTACGTTTACCCGGTGGGCGCGCCATTAGTTTTACACCCGATTGCCAGTCATCTTCAAGGCTTAAACTGGCTTCTCCGCCATTAAATACTTTAGGGAATAAATCTTGCAGCTCATGATTGACCTGGTCGAAGGTGGTCATAAACAATTTGCGGGTTTCCTGATCAATACTCTTCATGGCGCCTTGTAATTGATCGACCGTTTTTTCCAGGTCTTCAATCTGATGACTCAGTTCTTCAAAGCGTTTGGAGACTTCCTCATATTCTTCAGAAGCTGCCAGATTGACCGCACCCAGTTTTTCAAAGCGCTGCTGTGCCTGTTCCAGCTGTTTTTGATGGGCAACCAGATCAATATTCAGGCCGCCAATCACCTCGCTATTCAATGCAGCCAATTGCTCTGAATAATGCTGAAAGTCCGATTTGGCCACTTGCCAGGCCAGACGCTTCTCTTCTAGCTGGCCACGCAATTTCTCGTCTTGCTGCTGGTGCTGATGACGCTGTTCGGTCAGGTGCTGCTGTTTTTCCTGAACACTGTTCAGCTCAACCTGCCATTCATTCCAGGTCTTTTGCAACTTTTCGGTCATTTGCGCCTGCTCGTTGAATTGCGATTGCAGCGCTGGCAGTTCCAGTTGCACCGGATCGACAAACTTTTTCGCCTGTTCCATTTGCGCAATAATCTGCTGATACTGTGCTTTTGAGAATGAAGCATCTTTTTCCAGCAATTCAATTTGCTGCCGGGTTTGCGTGACCTGACGACGTAGCAGCTCCAATTCCTGTTGCGCCTGCTGCCAGGTGTGCTGGGTGTTTTCCAGCTGTTCGGTCAGTTCCTCAACCTGGAATTGCAGGGTCTTATAATTCGGTAAAGCCTGTTCCAGTTTCAGGTTTAAGGCATGCAGGTCGATTTCCAGATCATCTTTCTGCATGGCATCTTCTTCCAGCTGCTCATCCAGCTGTTGAAGCTGACTGGCCAGTTGCTGTTTCTGAAGCGAAAAAGCCTGAGCCGTACTTTGTACTTTGGCCATGTTGACATCCAGCTGCTGCAACGCTTTTTGCTGCAGCTTTAACTGGTCTTGCTGATCTTGAATGCCTTTTTGCAGCGTTTGAATCTGTTTTAGCAGTTCCGGCAATTGCTGTTCCGCGGCTTCAAGCTGTGGCAACTGCTGTGCCAATGCTGTTTCAATTTCTTCCAAACGGATACGATGAATCAGTGCCCCTTGTCCTGCCTGACTGGCTTCATCATAAAACAGGCCAATCACCCAGTCCTGAGCCACCTGATAACCATCCAGCGTCAAGATGGACTGACCAACGCCCAATTGCGACTGTAAAGCCAAAGCCTGATGAAGATGATCTGCAACTGCCACCTGCTGCCAGATGGAATGCTGCGGCGATTCAATCCATTCGGCCAGACAAGGCAAACCGGCCAGTTGAATCTGCCCTTGTACAAGCTGAACCTTCAGCTGACGGGCAATACTTTCCGTGAAATCTGCATTGGCATCCAGTACTTGTGCAGAGAGCCATTTGGCCAAAAACTTTTCAATCAGATTGGCATGCTCTTTGGCCTGATCTTTGAGCTTCAACACCTGCATCAACTGCACGGCATTGTTCTGGACTTTAGGGCTGTTCTTGATCAGCAACTGATGGAGGTTTTTCTGTTCCGACTGCAACACCTGAATAGCAGACTTCAAACTTGAAACATTATTTTTTTGCTGCGCATACTGGGTCTGTGCCCATTCTAATGTCTGTTTCTGCGTTTGAATGGCTTGTTCCAGCTGTTCAATCTGCTGAGAGAGTTGAACTTTTTCACTTTCCAGCTGTTCAATATCCTCCAGCTGGTCCTGATTTTGAATCTGTGCGGCTTGCTGTTGCAGGGTCTGCTTTTGCTGTTCAATCCGGGCAATATTTTTAGCGAGCTGCTCACTTTGCGCCAACATCTGCATTTTTTGCTGCTGCTGTTTTTCAACCTGGGCTTTGACCAGTTCAAATTGCTGTTGCACCTGTTGCTGCTGCGCTTTCAAATCCCCCAGAGTTTGGCTCTGGTCCTGTCCCTGACTTTCTTGCTGCTGTAATTGTTCAGCCTGCTGCTCATGCTGAGCTTGCAAAGTTTCAATTTGCAATTCAATTAGTTGCAGCCGTTCTTTGGTCTGTAGTTTTTGCTGTTCCAGCTGACTCAAAGTTGTCGTATTTTGCTGGAACAAGGACTGCTTCTGTTCCAGTGTCACTTTCAGTTCAGACAGTTTCTTTTCTGCCTGTTGCCATTCATTTTGCAACGGTGTGGACTGCTGAATCAGGCGCTGGAATAACTCGCTGGTCGCGGTCAGGTCATGTTCCAGGGTAATAAGTTCCGAACGCACCAGCTTGAAGGTTTCGCCCAGCTCATTCATCTGCACCGTATATTCTTGCTGTAAACGGCTGCTTTGTTCACATTGAAACGACAGCACTTCCACTTTAATGGTACGAATCCGGGTTTCCAGTTCTTTATATTGAATGGCCGTTTCGGATTGACGTTTCAGGGTTTTCAGCTGGGATTTCAGTTCCGCGGCAATATCTTCAAGGCGGGATAAATTCTGCGTGGTGTGATCCAGATGCAACAGGGTTTCACGACGGCGTGCCTGATAACGTGAAACACCGGCAGCCTCTTCAATAAATACCCGCATTTCTTCAGGTTTGGCATCCACCAGACGGTTAATCATGCCCTGTTCAATAATCGCGTAGGAACGCGGACCCAAACCGGTTCCCAGGAAAATATTGGTAATGTCACGACGACGGCATTTGGTGCCATTTAAAAAATATTCGGACTTGCCATCACGGTTGACCTGACGACGCACCGCCAGTTCATTATAGGCATTATAAGCGCCACCGAGCTTGCCATAGGTATTGTCAAAACGCAGTTCGACACTGGCTACACCGACAGGTTTTCGTTTCGCAGTTCCGGTAAAAATCACATCCTGCATGCTGCCGCCACGCAGCTGGCGCGCACTGGATTCCCCCATCACCCAACGTATGGCATCGATCACATTGGATTTACCACAACCGTTAGGCCCAACCACAGCGGTACGATTCGCCTTGAAATGTAAAGTGGTACTATCGGCAAAAGATTTAAAGCCGGAAAGTTTTAAGCTGCTTAAACGCATAATGTCCTGATCAACGTCGTGAACGTCTTGCCCATGCAAGTTCGATTTGTTTCATCCGTGTCAGAGATTCCAACACAAGGTTGCGCAAGTGTCGACAAAAATCATCCATAAATAAAGTAGCTTGTTGTGATTTTCGGATCAAAACTGCATCAGTCACCAACTTGAACAACTCAAATGATTCCTGCAGTTCACGGTTTGAGATATTTAAGGTTAAAAAATAGCTGCGGCGCAGTGAAGGTAATAGCTCCTGATAGACTTTCATCAAGTAAGGATTGCCGACCATTTCGTGCTGGCGTGACAAGCCCTGAAAGATTAGATCATAAAATTTTTCAGTATGGCCGTGACGGGTTTCTTCATGCAACTGTTCAAGCAATGTCTGAATTCTTTCGGCTTCATGCGGACGCCAGGTTTCGGCCATGCGCTGCACGATTTGGCCACAGAGCAATGCACACATCTCAAACAGGGCACGTACCTGCTGGGCAGACATTTCCGAAACAATCGCCCCACGGCGGGGATAGATTTCGATCAGCTGCGTACGCTCCAGCAACAGTAATGCTTCACGTACCGAACCACGGCTGACATCCAGTTCAGATGAAATGCGCAACTCCTGAATGCGCTCCCCCTCAACCAGTTCACCGCGAATGATTTGCTCACTAATATGCCTGGCAATCTGCTCGGACAAACTGTCCTTTTCTTGTTCTTGCATACTGTTCCTATCTTGTTTTTATAAGATGCAATCAAAAAAACTTTTGAATAAATCCTGATTGTTACTTGCTTTTTTACTTGATTTTAATTGCAAAAAATATGACATTGTCAGACAATTTTCAAGTCGTAAAAGCCAATATCAGGGTGTGATAAGCGGATCGAATACAAGCGTCTATCCCCTTTCAGCTTCTCTCTTTAGCCCTATTCTCCATCATAAGTAATTCATTTAAAATAAAAAAATAAATTTAGTTTTAATTCTTTCATTTCCAAAAACAACAGAATAAGTGATATTCCGGTGTGTATGTAAAAAACCATAGCACACCTTCTCATCTCTTTTATATCGTTTTTTCTAAATTAAAAAAAGGTCGAAAAACCTTGATAAATAAAATACGAACCGACAGTTGCCAACAGGCAGGCAAAACATCTTTTCAGCATGGCTGGCGATAACTTATGCGCCACTTTTGCACCTAATTTCGCTGTCATGAAGCTCATGACACTAATGCCAATAAAGGCATAGATATGCACATAGCCAATGCTATGCGGTATTTCAGCCTCAGTATTGGAACCAAACCACATAAAGCCCAAAGCACCGGCAATGGCAATCGGCAAGCCGCCTGCGGCTGAGGTGGCCACCGCTTTCTGGATTACCACGCCATGACGGCTTAAATACGGTACGGTCAGACTGCCACCGCCAATACCGAATATGGCAGAGGCGACCCCGATTCCGCCTCCGGCCAGGATTTGCATGGCTCGGGAAGGTAAATGATGACTCGGGTCCACCGCTTTGCTTGCGCCATTAAACATGGTGTAAGCCACCCAAAGGGCAAAAAAACCGATCAGCAATTGCAAACCCTGACCCGACAGATAATCCGCAATCCCTGCCCCTAAAAATGCCCCTAAAGCCAGTCCGGGTGCCAAGTTACGAAATACATCCCACATCACCGCGCCTCTTTTATGGTGCGCTGTGACCGAGCTGATGGAAGTCACAATAATGGTGGCCAGCGACGTGCCTACGGCCAGATGCATAATCACCGAAGGATCATAATGTAACTGGGTAAATACAATATAAAGAATGGGAACAATAATCAGGCCGCCACCTACACCAAACAGTCCAGCAGCAAAACCCGCCATTGCACCAATCAATAAATATATGATTAACTCCATTATTCACATTCCACAGTTACTTAGATTTAAATGGATTTAGAGACCCGACAGCTGCAAAAAATCCTGGATGATGCCCATCAGCTTCCTGAAGTTTTGCTACTCAAACCCATCACCACATCGACCAATGACGATGTACGTGAAATTGCACTAAAAGGCGTACAGAGTGTTCTGGTTTGCAGTACCCGGCAAACTCAAGGTCGTGGACAGCGCCAACGACAGTGGGTATCCCCTAAAGGCAACATCTATTTAAGCACATTGCTGAATACGCGAACAGCCATTGATGGCCGGCTTGCGCTTGAAATTGCACTGAATATTTTACAAATGCCGAGTTTGCAAAATTTAGATTTGCAAGTGAAATGGCCAAACGACCTGTATAGTTGCCAAGGTAAATGGGGCGGCATTCTGGTTGAACCGATTTCCCCGCATCAGGTCATTGTCGGTGTCGGGATTAATCTTGAGCCTGTTCCCAAAGCACAGATTGACCAGCATGCGACCTCACTGCGTGAATTAGGATTACAGGATATTTCACGTATTCAACTGATTGCAGAACTGTTTATGGCCATCCAGCAAGCCAGCGCATGGTTTGATCATGACTGCTATAACCTCGCTGCACGCTTTAATCATTATGCGGCTTTTAAAGATCAGGCCGTTGAATTTGAGCATCTTTCGGGAGTATGTTCAGGGATCTTCCTGGGCATTCAGGATGATGGTTCGGTCACTATTGAAACCTCTGACGGTTTAAAACAGTTTTATCAAGGGCGTTTACGCCGCCTGGAGACCTCTCTTTAGAGAAATGCAATGAAGAATTTATGGCTGGATATCGGCAATACCCGACTCAAATACTGGATTACTGAAAATGACCAGATTATTGAACATGCGGCAGAATTGCATCTGCAATCTCCTGCCGAACTGCTATTGGGCTTAATCCTGCATTTTAAAAATCTGGATTTACAGCAAGTCGGGGTATCTTCCGTTCAGGACAAAAAAAATAATGAACGCATCCAGAAAATTCTCAAGTTTTTAAATGTGCCTGTCACTTTTGCCAAAGTGCATGCCGAATATGCCGGCCTGCGCTGTGCTTATGAAGATACCAGCAAGTTCGGGATAGACCGCTGGCTGCAAATGCTGGCTGTGGTAAATAATCCAGCGCAAAAATACTGTGTGATCAGTTGTGGAACTGCGCTGACCATTGACCTGACCGATGGCCTGCAACACTTGGGCGGTTATATCCTGCCCAATCTGTATTTACAGCGTGACTCCCTGATTCAAAATACCAAAGGCATCAAGATTCCCGACGCAACATTTGATGAGCTTAGCCCGGGTCGCAATACCATCGATGCCGTTCATCACGGCATTCTGCTCAGTCTGGTCAGCACCATTGAAAAGGTCCTGCAAAAATACCCCAGCCAACTAATTTTAACCGGGGGCGATGCTTCGCTATTTGCCAAATATCTTGCCCAGTATCAGCCTGTTATCGAGCCGGATCTGCTGCTGAAAGGCCTGCAAAATTATATCTATTCCTTGGCCGAGGCCTGATTTTCAGAAATAAGATAAGGCTGTATGACCCGCCAGACTTCGGGCAGTTCGGTACAGCCTTCTGAATCGATAAAATGCCCCTGATGCTTGGCTGCAATCAGTTCGGCATGCAGGCTTTCCGCCTGTTGAATACTGCATTTGGGCGGTACATGCTCATCCCCTTGCGAATAAATCACCACGCGATGCTCAATCTGGCGTTTTAGCAATTCAAAATCAATCCGCGCAGCATCAATAAACGGGTTCACTTCATTCAGACGTCCCAGACGCCCATTAAAACCGGCAATCAAAACCAGCTGTTGAATGCGCTGATGAATTAAATGTTTGGATAAATAATGCATTGCCGCAATAGTCCCCAAGCTATGCGCAATCACAATACTGTTTTCATCCAGACGACCCACCTGCTGTTCTATCTGCGATTCCCAGACTGACAGTCGGGGATGTATTGATGGGTCCAGACGCAAAATGTTCACACTAAAATGCCGTTCAGCAGCAAGCCGTTGCAGCCAGGGATACCAGTTTTCTTCCGGGCTGGCGGTATAGCCATGTATGACAATCACTTGAGCCATTGTTGGGGTTCCATTGCAGCAAGTGGCTCTAGTGTGCAATAGGCTCAGCCGGAATGAAGTGATTCATTTGTTGGTGTTTTTATAAAAAATGCATCACTGAAAATATTTATTCGGCAATTTAAGCCATTACTTGCTAACAGATTACAAGAGACTCTGGCTAGATGAATGATGCAGCAAAGGTTTCAGCACATCCCAGACCTGGTTAAATTCATCAAAACCATCGCTGCGCATAAAATGCCCGGCATGGTTTACCTCCTGCATCTGGGCATTAATGTAATGCCCGAGTAATACGGCTTTGGGTGGTGACACATAAGGGTCATTGCAGGAAAACAGTAAAAAGCGGGTTGCAATCTGTTTCTGCAAAATGGCCATGTCTAATTTTGCCTGACGGATAAAACCGTCCAGTTCAGGCAATGCGGTGAGTTTATCCTTAAAGCCAGCCACTAAAATCAGCCCTCTAATCTGGGTCTGGCTCAGTGCCTGGGTTAAAAAATGCAGACTTGCAAGACAACCTAAACCATGCGCGACAATAATGCTTTCTGGATCTAAACGGGGTATTTGCAGCTGTATTGCAGCTTGCCAGTTCTGAAAATTGGGCGCACTCGGATCGGGCAAGGTCAGCCGTCTTGCCAGATGTCCTGAATGCTGGATTTGCTGGCTGAGCCAGGGGAACCAGTGATCATTGGCGGATGATTGATCACCATGAACGATATAAACTTTCTTTTTAAATTGTGACATAGGATTTCTTCTTATTTAAAAGTGTTTATCAGGTCATCTTTTTGGAATTATTTTATTATGATATGCCGCTTAGAATCAAAAAATCCAGCCTGTTTGTCACAAAAGTGGCTGGATTTTTTCAAAGTGTTTCTAGCATAGAAAAAAGGCAATAAAAAAGGCGCATTACGCGCCTTTTTCTGATCGAACCTCAAGGCTCCATCTTATTTCTGATCTTTATTACCAAAGAGTGGACCCATACCGCCGCCACCGAACTGTTTTTGCATATTGCCCAATGAACGCATCATTTTTGCCATACCTGATGGATTGGCAAACTTCTTCATCATTTTCGCCATTTGCGCATGTTGCTTGATCAGTTTATTCACTTCGGCAACATCCATACCGCAGCCGGCAGCAATACGTTTTTTACGGCTCGGGTTCATCAGGTCCGGGTTACGGCGCTCTTTAATGGTCATCGACTGGATAATCGCTTCCATCTTTTTCACTTGCTTTTCAGGGTTTGCCTGCGCAATTGCGTCTTGAATACCCGAGTTGCTCATGCCTGGAAGCTTATCCAGGAAGCCCATCATGCCACCCATTTTGTTCATTTGCTCAAATTGCATCAGCATGTCTTCAAAGTTGAAGCTGCCGCCTTTTTGCAATTTTTTCGCCATTTTTTCGGCTTTTTCTTTGTCGATCTTGCGTTCAACTTCTTCGACCAAAGAAAGCACGTCACCCATGCCGAGGATACGCTGTGCGATACGCTCAGGATGGAATGGCTCAAGCGCATCAAGTTTTTCACCCATACCCAGGAACTTGATTGGCTTGCCGGTAATCGCACGTACCGAAAGTGCTGCACCACCGCGTGCATCACCATCGGTTTTGGTCAGGATCACACCCGTTAAAGGCAAGGCATCATTAAAGGCTTTAGCTGTATTTGCCGCATCCTGACCGGTCATGGCATCGACCACGAACAGGGTTTCGGTTGGCTTGATGGCAGCGTGGAGCTCTTTAATTTCGTCCATCATTTCATCATCGACGTGCAGACGACCTGCGGTATCGACAATCAAGACATCAGCGAACTGAATTTTAGCCTGTTCAATTGCACGGTTGGCAATGGTAATCGGTTTTTCGTCTGCGCTGGATTCAAAGAAAATCGCGCCTACTTCACCTGCTACCGTTTGTAGCTGCTTGATTGCCGCTGGACGGTAAACGTCGGCAGAAACCATGGCCACTTTTTTCTTTTGACGCTCTTGCAGGAAACGCGCAAGTTTTGCCGCCGTGGTGGTTTTACCCGCACCTTGCAAACCTGCAAGCAGGACAACTACAGGGGGTTTGGCTGCAAGATCAAGGCTTTGATTGGCCTCGCCCATCATTTTGGTCAGTTCGTCATGTACAATTTTGACGAACGCCTGGCCCGGTGATAACTGAGTCATCACTTCTTGGCCCAATGCCTCTTCCTTAACTTTCGCGATGAACTCACGAGTTACAGGTAACGCCACATCGGCTTCAAGAAGTGCCATACGCACTTCACGTAACGTATCTTTAATATTGTCTTCGGTTAGCTGCCCTGAGCCAGTAACATTTCTTAAACTCTGCGTGAGTCGTTCTGTTAAGGTATCAAACATTGCAAATTCCGCTTAAAATAGCCGTGAGCAAAAAATTGTTTCTTAAAATAGAAAATTTATGCATAGAATGCTATAGGATACTGTAGTTCGCATCGAATTTATATAAATGAATATTCATCATCCTGAAAAAGGTTTGACATGATTAGCCTGCCCCTGGTTTACACGATCTTAGCATTAGTCGCTTATACCTCATCCTTCTGGTATCTGTTTATTCACTTAATGTCAAAACGTGATCCAAACCATTGGTTTTTAGGGCTTGTTCTCGGTTTAGGGTTGTTGTTGCATGGCGGTGTTCTGTGTAGCGATATGCTGACCCCTTCCGGCATTAACTATGATGTTTTTGTGTTAATGTCATTTACCTCCGGTCTGATGCTGCTGCTCAGCCTGCTGTTCAGTACCTTCCGTCCTATTCTGGCGCTGAATTTACTCGGCATTCCGGTTGCTGCAACCGGCCTGATTTTAGGTTTTGCCTTAAGCAAATCCAATCAGGTGATTGAGCAGCATTCCTTAGGTTTAGACATTCATATTATTTTGTCTTTATCGGCCTATGCGGTTCTGCTGATGGCGACCATTCAGGCCGTGATTTTGTGGTTTCAGAACCGTGAATTAAAGAATAAAACCAAAAGACTCTGGGTCAATTTATTGCCGTCGTTTCAGGCCATGGAATCATTGCTGTTTGATTTAATCATTACCGGTTTTACCTTGCTGACTTTAGCGCTTGGTTTTGGTTTCTTTACCATTGAAGACTTCTTTGCCCAGCATTTGGCGCATAAAACGGCGTTTAGTATTATTTCCTGGTTTGTTTATGGCTTCCTGTTAATTGGCCATTACCAGTTTGGCTGGCGCGGTCAGAAAGCCATTCGCTTTACCCTCATTGGTTTTATGCTATTGGCGATTGGTTTTATTGGTTCCAAGTTTGTGCTGGAAATGATTTTGGGACGTTAAGAAGATAAGTAAAAGCCCCCTGAGCTGGCAGCTAGATAACGGCAATGCTAAAGCAATGTCTGCTGTTGAAAAAGAATACTCAAAAAATTACCGTGAATGACAAAGGGGTTGAAGGCAATTTGCAATATGAATCCAATCTCATTCAACCGATCGTCAATGGTGATAAAGAAGATCAATATTGCTGTTTATAATTCTGATACAGACCTGGCTTATGCTTGAATCTGCTTAAGCCAAGTATTGGATTAACTATTCTGTTTAATTTGATATTCTGCATCAAACACCTGATAAGTCAGCCGCTCTGCTGAATCTTCTGATAATGGTTCAACTTCATGCAGAGACCTAAGGCAACGCTGGGTCAGCTGAATATATTGCTCGGTGCCTTGGCTTTTCCAGACAATTTCTTTGGCGTCCAGAGGACGCATGACCTTGGCAGGGCTCCCCAGCGCGAGTGAATTTTCAGGAATTTTGGCTTTGGCTTTAACCGTGCTATTGGCGCCAATAATGGTATTTTCACCAATTTCTGCCTCATCCAGAATTACGCTGTTAATTCCGACCAGCACATTCTTGCGAATAATACAGCCATGCAGGATGGCACCATGTCCGATATGCCCATACTCTTCCACCAAAGTGACACTTTGAGGAAAACCGTGAATCGTGCAGGAGTCCTGCACATTGGCATTTTTCTGAATCCGGATACCGCCAAAATCGGCTCTTAAGGTGGCAAACGGGCCAATATAAGCCCCCGCTTCAATCACCACATCGCCAATCAGGACCGCAGTCGGATGCACATAAGCTTGGGGGCTGACCACGGGGATCACACCATCAATGGCATAACAAGGCATAATTTTATTCCTTTAAAATCGAATTGAATTAATAGCTGCTTTCTTCCTGACGCAAACCACCAAAACGTTTATAGAACTGTGGATGTACCGGGGGCATCGAACCTTCTGAAGTACGCGCAAACTCCATAAAGAATTCTTCACCGGCAGCCACGACAGTCTGATATAGATTAGTACTTAAATTACGCGCATTGATCGATAGCCAGTTGGATGGCAATAATTCAAATGGCAGATTCGGATCTTTTAATAAAATACGGCGATATTGATGAATCAATAAAATCCGTAGCTGAAAAGCCTGCATCGGATTCAGATCATCTTCATTTTCGACCAGATGAAAAAATTCTCTAAATACAGTAATGAATTTTTCATAGCGTTGATGCAGCTCCTGAACCGGCCAGTTGGTTTCCACCATCCGTTTTATGGTTGGATAAGACTCTTGCCACAGCAGTAGCGCTTCTGCCTTAAACACCACCACCTGATCTGTCATTTTTAAATTCAACAGCAGGTTTTGCAGCTTCTGGTGATCACAGCCCGGATACGCCATGACATTCGTAGCAATATTGGCAAAGCCGAGCCATTCCAGTTCTTTTTTCAATACCAGCTTATTTTCCAGTTCAACCGAACTGAGCAGTACCAGATCCCATTTTTGATCCCATTCCTGATGGCTAAAACTGTAAATCTTTTGATCCGCCATAATAAAACGCTGACGACTGCTTTCAGTCACCCGGTAGTAACTGGTACGGCCAATTTTTTCCGACACCAGCCAGCCGTTTTGTACCAGGCGGAAGACCGCTGTACGCACCGATCTTTCATTAAAACCAAACACATCCATCAACTGAATCAAACTGGCCAGACTGATAATGCCACCGTGGTGAAAAATACAATCCCCAAAAATGGTCATAATCAATGAAGTACCACTGAGTGCTTCATTGTCAATAAAGTCATCGATGATTTGTTTTAATTTCGAATTCATGTCGTTTAACTTTACCTTGTAAACACTGGATGACAGTGCAGATACCTGTCATCCAGTAGAAGTTATGCAGATTTCCGGATATCAAACACACGCTGTGCCTTACCTTCGGAACGTGGCAGACTGCCTTCTGGCAATACCTCCACACTCACACTAATACCCACCATGGTTTTAATCTGGCTCTTCAGCTGATTTGCTAACTGATGCGCCATAATATCGCTACTATCTTTACGCATTTCGGTGCGAATATGCAACGTATCCATATGTCCATGTTTACAAATATGGATTTGGTAGTTAGGGATCAGTTGATGGATCTGTAAAATCTGCTCTTCAATCTGGGACGGAAACACATTCACGCCACGGATAATCATCATGTCATCACTGCGTCCGACAATCTTATCCATACGGCGCATGGTACGCGCTGTACCTGGCAATAAACGGGTTAAGTCACGGGTACGATAACGAATCACTGGCATGCCTTCTTTGGTAATGGTGGTGAAGACCAGTTCGCCCAATTCACCATCTGGCAGTACTTCACCGGTTTCAGGGTGAATGATTTCCGGATAGAAATGATCTTCCCAAATGGTTGGACCATCTTTGGATTCCAGACACTCCATGGCTACACCCGGCCCCATCACTTCGGACAGGCCATAAATATCCAGGGCATCAATACCAAGACGCTCTTCAATTTCCTTGCGCATCTCATTGGTCCATGGCTCTGCACCAAATATGCCGGTTTTAATCGAACAGTCTTTGGCTGTGCCGAATTTTTTCTCCAGTGCCTCAATAATATTCAGGCAATACGATGGCGTCACCATCAGTGCTGTCGGCTTAAAATCATGAATCAATTGGGCCTGACGTTCCGTTTGGCCACCCGACATCGGGATCACGGTTGCACCCAGGCGTTCCACGCCATAGTGTGCACCCAGACCACCGGTAAACAGACCATAACCATAAGAAACCTGAATGGTATCCTTACTGCTCAAACCGGCCGCACGCAGGGAACGTGCCACCACATCCGACCAGGTATTAATATCATTCTGGGTATAACCCACGACCGTTGGCTGACCTGTGGTTCCAGAGGAGGCATGTACACGTACAATCTGCTCCTGCGGTACGGCAAACATGCCGAACGGATAGTTATCACGTAAGTCCTGTTTGGTGGTAAACGGGAATTTGGCCAGGTCTTCTAATGATTTGAAATCATCAGGATGTACGCCAGCTTCATCAAATTTCTTTTTATACACGGCACTGTTTTGATAAGCGTGCTGGAGTGTCTTTTTCATACGCTGAAGTTGGACACTGCGTAACTCATCTACCGAAACCGTTTCAATCTTTTCCATTGCATTGTTATTCATATTCTTACTCCTGACGCAGTCGTCCTGACCGCGATTTATTGCCTTAATTGAATGACATCCTTCATCTACTTTTCATCGATGTTTAATCGATATTTTCTAAAATCAGTGCAACTCCCTGTCCGACACCAACACACATGGTGCAGAGCGCATATTTGCCTTTACGGCGTTTTAATTCTTTCATTGCGGTGATGACCAGACGGGTGCCACTCATGCCCAGCGGATGACCCAAAGCAATTGCACCGCCATTCGGGTTAATTCTTGCGTCATCATCTTGCAGGCCCAGCTCACGAATTACAGCCAGTGACTGTGCAGCGAACGCTTCATTCAGCTCGATCACATCCATCTGTTCCAGAAGGAGTCCGGTTTGTTTCAAGACTTTCTGTACTGCGGGCACCGGTCCAATGCCCATATATTTAGCTTCGACACCGGCACTGGCCAGCGCTACAATTTTCGCTTGAGGACGAAGACCATGCTGCTCGGCAAACTGCTGATTGCCCAGCAGAACACAGGCAGCACCGTCATTGACACCGGAAGCATTGCCGGCAGTGACTGAACCGCCTTCTTTACGAAATGGTGTTTTTAAGGCTGCCAGATTGTCCAGCGTTGTCTCTGCACGCGGGTGCTCGTCCTGGGAAATGGTGAGCGTGGTTTTCTTCGGACCTTTCACTTCTACCGGCAGGATTTCTGCTGTGAAAATACCGTTTTGCTGTGCTGTGGCCGTTTTTTGCTGACTGCGGTAGGCAAACAGGTCTTGGTCTGCACGGCTAATCTGATATTTTTCAGCGACATTTTCAGCCGTTTCCGGCATGCTATCGACGCCAAACTGCACTTTAAATTTTGGGTTGATAAAACGCCAGCCAATGGTGGTGTCATAAATTTCAGGGGTACGGCTGAAGGCAGTAGTCGGCTTAGATTGCACATAAGGTGCACGGCTCATGGATTCTACGCCACCGGCCAAAATAAATTGTGCTTCACCCGATTTGATACTGCGAGCAGCCAGACCAATGGCATCCAGACCTGAGGCACATAAGCGGTTCACGGTGAGGGCTGGAACAGAATCCGGCAGCCCTGCGAGTAAAGCAGCCATACGCGCCACGTTACGGTTATCTTCACCGGCCTGATTGGCACAGCCCAAGATCACTTCATCCAGTTCTGCCCATGGCAAGGCCGGATGTTGATCTTTCAGATATTGAATCGGTAGCGCCGCTAGATCATCACTACGGATACTGCTCAGTCCACCGGCATAGCGTCCGATCGGAGTGCGTATTCCATCAAAAATATAAACCTGTTCCATGATTGTTCCTTTTATCCAGCTACGCGTAATGGGTGCTGCCGAGTTTTATGTGCATATCCCTGCACTGCTTTCTTCGCTAAATATATACTAGTTCTATAGCGGTCTTCACCATAAATACGATACATATTTTCTAAAATTTGTAAAATTGTGTAATATCCAATTTTATCTGCCCATTCGAATGGACCACAAGGATAATTCACGCCATATTTCATAGCAGAATCAATATCTTGTTCTGATGCGATATCATGCAGTACCGCTTCACAGGCTTCATTCACCAACATGGCAATACTACGTATAACATAAAGACCGGGATGATCCTTAGACCAAATAGGTATCATATCCATACCTATGAGGAATAGCTCCACTGCCTGGCGTTGTTCAGCACTACATGCTGGTGATGCAACGACTGGAATCGATTGGGCATTTTCCCAATCTGCATGCCAATCCATCAACACCACAGGCTCATGCGGATAAGCCAGTTCAACCGACTCGCCGAGCGATAATCGCAGGGAAAGATCACCAATCAGGATTTCATTCTGTTCTGCCGCCTGAAAACTCAGCTCCACATGAGAGGCCTGTTTTAAACGTTCAATCAGTGCTGCTGAATGCAGCCATTCACCTTTTATCGTGACTTTGAGCTTATTCAGCGACTTGGCATAACACACTGGCAATTCATATACAGGTGCAGGCTGGGACTGCGTATAATCATAAAAACCCTGACCGGACTTGCGGCCATAACAGCCGGCATCGACCAGCTCTTTTTGAATCAAGGATGGGCGGTAGCGTGGCTCATAGAAAAATTCCTGATAGACACTTTGTGTGACCGAGAAATTCACATCCTGACCAATCAGGTCGGTGAGTTCACACGGTCCCATGGCAAAACGGCCACATTCGCGCATGATGTAATCGAGCTGTTCGGGTGTGGTGGCATTTTCCTGCAAGGCACGAAAGGCTTCGGCATAATAAGGCCGCGCGACACGATTGACGATAAAACCGGGTGTCGATTTGGCTCGTACCGGAACCTTGTTCCAGTGCTTCATTAGATCAAATACAGCATCGGCAATGACTGCTGAAGTTTTCAGTCCGCGGATAATCTCGACCAGTTTCATCACTGGGGCCGGATTAAAAAAATGCAGGCCAATCACTCGCTCGGGATGTGGAATCGCCGAGGCAATTGCGGTAATGGAAATTGAAGAAGTATTAGACGCAAAAATCGTCTGTTCCGGGCAAATGGCAGCCAGCTGTTGAAACAGGTTTTGCTTCACTTCTTTCTTTTCAACAATGGCTTCAATAATCAAGCCCGCATCGGCAAGCTGCTGAATGTCCTCTGCCATGATCAGATTGGCGAAGGTGCTTTCCAGCAATTGCTGGGTCATTTTTCCATTCTGTACGCGCTTGCTGAGCTGCGCCTCTAAAGCAGTTAAGGCACTCTGAACTTTGCTGCTATCGAGATCAAACACATAGGTCGGATGCCCGTGCATGGCGGCCAATTGTGCAATGCCAATTCCCATGGTTCCCGCACCGACCACAGCAACTTTGACTTGTTCCAAATTGATCTGTTGCATGATTTAGCATCCTTTATATTCAGGGGTACGCTTCTGCATAAAGGCTTGTACACCTTCTTTATAATCGCTTGAACGTCCAGCTAAACGTTGCAGGTCACGTTCCAGAATGAGCTGCTCATCCAGATTATTGTCGGCTGCGGCATGAATGGCCTTTTTGATCAGGGACAGACCATAGGTCGGCTGCTTAGCCAAATGTTCTGCCATTTTGCTGACTTCTGCCTTTAACTGGTCATCTTCAACTACTTGCCAGATCATGCCGAGTTGTACTGCGCGCTCAGCCGGAATTTTATCGCCGAGCATGGCAAGGCCCATTGCCTGAGCACGCCCAACCAGACGCGGCAAGAACCAGGTACCGCCTGAATCTGGTACTAAACCTAGACGGCAAAAAGCCTGAATAAAGGAAGCCGATTTTGCTGCCACCACAATGTCACAAGCCAGGGCAATATTGGCACCTGCCCCTGCTGCCACACCATTCACGGCACAAATCACCGGTTTAGGCATTTCGGTAATCAGCTTGATCAAAGGGTTGTAATATTTTTCAATTGACAGGCCTAAGTCCGGTGCATCGGCATTCGGATCGACCACGCGGTCATTCAGATCCTGACCGGCACAAAAACCGCGGCCTTCGGCTGAAATCACCACGGAACGAATCTGGCTGTCTTTGGCCCAAGCCTTGATGACCTTGGAGACTTCCTGATGCATGGTTTCATTAAAGCTGTTGAGCTGTTTTGGACGGTTAAAGGTCAGGTAGCCCACTGCATTTTTTTCTTCAACAATAATTGTTTGATAATCCATTACACACCTCTAAATTCTGGTTTTCTTTTTTCTAAAAATGCATTGATGCCTTCCTGGCGATCTTGGGTTGCAGCCAGCCAGACAAAATGTTGACGCTCGAGCTTCAATCCCTGACTTAAGGTCACTTCATGAATCGACTTTAAGGATTGCTTGATGGCACGAATGGCGAGCGGTGCCTGCTTGGCAATTTTTGCTGCCAGTTCCAGTGCATATTGCACGGTCAGTCCTGCCGGACAGATCTGACTGCTAATGCCATGTTGCAATGCGGTCTGGGCCGAAATCATGTCGCCTGTCATGGCCCAGCGCATGGTCAGTTGCTGCCCGACCAGACGCGCTAAACGCTGTGTTCCACCGGCACCCGGCAACATGCCCAAGCCAATTTCAGGCAAGGCAAACTGGGCATTGTCACCCGTCAAAATCATGTCACCATGCAAGGCCAACTCGAAACCTGCGCCCAAGGCATAACCGTTAACCGCCATGATTAAAGGCTTGGAAAACTCATCAATTTTTTTCCAGAGCAGCGGACGATGATCCTGCTGGATACTGACCACATCGAGCTGCGCCAGTTCATTCAGATCGGCACCAGCCGCGAAACATTGTGGATTACCGGTGATGACCACGGCTTTGACTACAGCATCGGCATCCAGTGCTTGTAAGCAGGCGGCAATGTCTTGCAAGGTGGCATTATTCAAGGCATTGCGTTTTTCCGGGCGGTTTAGCTCGATCAGGACTACGCCCGGTTTCGGGGTACTGGTTTTAATATAGATCATCCTTGAACTCCTGCTGTGCTTAGCAATTGATTCCGTACTTACTCATCAAAACTCAGACGGACATTGGCTGTGGTCGGACGCGCCTGACAGCTCAGCACATAACCTTTCTGGATTTCATCTTCTTCCAGACTGTAGTTGACTGCCATTTCGACCTCACCTTCCAGCACCTTACATTTACAGGTCGCACAGACTCCGCCCTTACATGCATATGGCAAGTCGGCGCCGGCACGCAGTGCCGCATCCAGAATACTGTCATCCTGTTTAGACACTTCAACAATCAGTTCACGACCATCGAGAATGATATTGACCTTTTCTTCACTGCGTTCCTGAATCTGCTGCGCTGTGGCTTTCGGTACCGTACCGGTATTGAAACGTTCGGTATGAATCTTGCCGCGCTGAATACCCCAAGTGGGTAATACGCTTTCTACCGCTGCCATCATCTCTTCCGGACCACAGGCAAAACAGTGGTCGGTGTCGGCTGAAATCAGATTGGCCTGAAACAGCTGCTGCAACTTGTCTGCATCGATACGACCATTAAAGATTTCACTGTCATTCAGTTCACGAGAGAAAATATTCACCAGTTGCAGACGTTCTTTAAATCGGTCTTTCAAGTCCATGATCTGTTCAGAGAACATGGTCTGCTTCCAGGAACGGTTGCCATATACCAGAGTAAAATTCGCTTCCGGCTGGCGGTTCAGTACCGACTTTACAATCGATAAGATTGGGGTAATGCCACTGCCTGCGGCAAAGCCTAGATAGTTTTGACCACCGGCCTTGGCTGCTTTTTGGAAGAACACCCCTTGAGGTGGCATGACTTCCAGTACATCACCGGCTTTTAAATTTGCATTGGCCCAGGTCGAGAACTGGCCCTGATCAATTTTTTTAATCGCAATGCTCATATCTTCCTGAGTATCGCTACAAATGGAGTAACAGCGGCGCAGCTCGCCGTCATCGGTTAAATGGCGAATGGTTAAATGCTGGCCCGGCTGATATTGAAAAGTATCCAACTGTTCTGGTGCGAGATCAAAGGCAATGCAGATTGCCTGCTCGGTTTGTGGCTGCACAGACTTAATGGTTAATGGTATAAATTGGCTCATTTGAAAATCCCTCTTTCTTTTTGGCTATTTCTTTCTTGTGTTCACGTGGTCGCTGGACGCAGCCTTAAATACATTTGAAATAGTCAAAAGGTTCTAAGCAGTCCTGACATTGATATAAGGCTTTACACGCTGTAGAACCAAATTCACTTAATAATTTGCTGTTCTGGCTCTGGCACTGTGGACAGGTAATGCCATCGGTTAAGGCGACATGTGTACCGCATTGATGTGACTGGCCTTGCGGCGGTGCAATTCCATACTGCTGTAACTTGAGTTTGCCGGATTCACTCATCCAGTCTGTGGTCCAGGCTTCAGACAGATCGATAATCACCTTGACCGGTGTCAGCCCTTTGGCTGTAAAAGCCTGGGTAATTTCTGCTTTTAATAAATCGGTGGCCGGACAGCCGCTATAGGTCGGGGTAAGTCGCACCACAATTTCATTCTGTGCATTCAGCTCGACGCCGCGGATCATGCCCAGATCCATCACCGATAACACTGGAATTTCCGGATCAGAAACCTGCTGTAAAACATCCCAACATTCATCTTCTACATGTCGAATCAGATTCATGCGACTCACTCCCTGTGATCTTGCTGAATTACCAGTTCATGTCTGGATATGAGCGCTGCATATATTGCAGTTCCGCCAAGACAAAACCCAAATGTTCCGTATGCAAACCCTGTTTGGCACCACTACGATAAGCCCCTGTTTCTGGCAGGCTTAATTGCAAGCGGGCCAGTTCGGTGGCAATCGTGTCCAGCCACTGTGCTTTTAAACTTTCAATATCAGGAATCAGGCCCTGCTCGACCAGCTGCTTTTCATCCGCAGTCAGCACGAACAGTTCTTCACTAAAACGCCACAGTTGATTCAAGCCTTGCTGGGTTTTTTCATGGGCTTCTGCCGTACCCAGACTTAAGCGTTCCATCCAGGTGGTTGAAAAGCGTAAGTGATATTTCACTTCTTTCAACGACTTCAGCGCGAAAGCCGCAAGGGCCGCATGCTGGCTGTGGCTTAATGCACCAAACAGCAAGGCATGGTAATGATCCATCAACCACTGGCGCACCATGGTCTGGGCAAAATCACCATTCGGCTGTTCGCACAGCAATAAGTTGCGATATTCACGTTCGGTACGGAAATAGGCCAGTTTGTCTTCATCACGGCCCAAGCCTTCCACTTCACCTGCCAGACTTAGTGCAGTACGGGCCTGCCCTAATAAATCCAGTCCAATATTGGCTAGGGCAATATCCAGTTCCAGCTCAGGCGCGTGTCCGCACCACTCTGCCAGACGATGCGACAGGATCAGCTGACTGTCACCCACATGTAAAAGAAATTGTGCCAAAACTTGATTCGTCATGATGTTCACCCTCTCCCTTACATGTGCTCAATGCCAGCAGGAATGTTATAAAATGTTGGATGGCGGTAAACCTTGTCCAGTGACGGATCAAAAAATTCCGGTTTTTCATCGGGTTGTGAAGAAGTAATCAGTTCAGATTTCACCACCCAGATACTGATACCTTCGTTGCGGCGGGTATACACATCACGGGCATTCTGCAAGGCAACTTCATCATCCGGTGCACGCAGGCTGCCAACATGGCGGTGACTCAAACCCTGCTTACTACGCACGAACACTTCATAAAGTGACCAGTTTTTTTTGTTATTCATGAGCTTATTTCCCTATACTGACTAAACTGTTTTAAGCAACTTTCTGTGCTTCTGACTGTTGCTGCTGTTTCTGCGCATACACCGCTGCAGAATCACGCACCCATTTTCCACCCTCCCAGGCTTTGCGACGTGCTTCAATTCTTTCGTGGTTACATGGCCCTTTTCCTGCCAGCACTGCAAAAAATTCGTCCCAGTTCACTGCACCATATTCATAATGACCGGTCGCTTCGTTGAACTTGAGGTCTGGATCCGGCACGCTCAAACCAAGCTGCAAAATTTGTGGAATGGTGTTATCGACAAATTTCTGACGTAGCTCATCGTTACTGAAACGCTTGATTTTCCACTGCATGCTTTGTGCACTGTTCGGCGAATTATCATCGCTCGGACCAAACATCATCAGGGCCGGCCACCAGAAACGGTTCACGGCATCCTGTGCCAGCTGCTTTTGTTCCGGCGTACCATTGGCCAGTTCCATCATGGCTTCAAAACCCTGACGCTGATGGAAACTTTCTTCTTTACAAATCCGGACCATGGCACGTGCATACGGTCCATATGAGGTACGGCACAGTGCCACCTGATTGACAATCGCAGCACCATCCACCAGCCAGCCAATTGCAGCCACGTCGGCCCAGCTCAGGGTTGGATAGTTAAAAATTGAAGAATATTTCATGCGTCCGGCAATCAGCTTATCCATCATGTCGTCACGATCTGCACCCAGCGTTTCTGCGGCGCTATACAGGTACAAGGCATGGCCGGCTTCATCCTGAACCTTGGCCAGCAATACCGCCTTACGTTTCAAGGTCGGAGCCCGGGTAATCCAGTTGCCTTCCGGCAACATGCCCACCACTTCAGAATGTGCATGCTGACCAATCTGACGAATCAGGGTCTTGCGATAGGCATCTGGCATCCAGTCCTTCGGCTCAATAGAAATGTCCTTTTCAATATTCTGATCAAATACTTGTTGTTGCTTATTCATTCTTCCCTCACTTGTCCCAAGTGTTGATACACTCAAATTAAAACGATACATATTTAAAATCAATATATTTTTATTCGTATCATTTAATTTTTTCACTTATTTTTAATAAGATATTGTTTTTAAAATAAATATATTTTTAGTTTTATTGCTAATTATTTTTAAACACAGATTTGTGATTGACATTTGAGTTTTTTAATCACAAATTATGAAACATCAAAATTAAAATACTTGTCAAAACGTATCATAAATGGAGTTTTACCATGTTAGAGTTAGATAGCAGCTCAAGCGTAACGGATTATCAGGATACCGGGACACAGCACAATCCTAATTTGATCAAGAGCTTAAGCTCTCTGGTGTATGGTCAGGAATATACAGCTGAAGCGGATTTACGTACCGTTTATCATGCCATTAGCGGTGAAGCGGTTTACCAGGTCGGCAGTCAGGGCATCGATACCCAGGCCGTGCTGAACTATGCCAAACAAAAAGGTGCGACTATTGCCAGCTGGACGTTTCATCAACGTGCCAATGCACTGAAACAAGTGGCACAGTATTTGATGGAACGTAAAGAAGAGTTTTACCAGCTGGCGACCGCAACCGGCTGTACCCGCAAAGATGCCTGGATTGATATTGAAGGCGGCATCGGCACCTTATACGCCTATTCCAGTCTGGTGCGCCGTGAACTCAGCGATGAAACAGCCTGGGCCGAAGATGCCTGGATTCCACTGTCCAAGCAGGGAACCTTTGGTGCCAAACATATTCTGAGTCCCAAAGCCGGTGTTGCCCTGCATATCAATGCCTTTAACTTTCCGATCTGGGGCATGCTGGAAAAAATTGCACCATCACTGCTGGCGGGCGTGCCCTGTATTGTCAAACCGGCAACTGAAGGTGCCCAGCTAACCCATGCAGTGGTTAAAGCCATTCATGCCAGCGGTTTCCTTCCGGAAGGCTCATTACAGCTTATCTGCGGTCAGATCTATGATTTATTTTATCATTTAACCCCTCAAGATACCGTGACCTTCACCGGTTCCGCTTCTACCGGACAAAAACTGCGTGCCCATCCACATTTAAATGCCTACTCGATTCCATTCACCATGGAAGCAGATTCGCTGAACAGTGCGATTTTGACGGCACAAGCCAATGACGAAACGATTGATTTATTTGTCCGTGAAGTGTTCCGTGAAATGACCACCAAAGCCGGACAAAAATGTACTGCTATTCGCCGCGCTTTTATTCCGGCTGCACTTCTGGACACGGTTCAAGCACGTCTGATTGAAAAGCTGAAAAAAGTGGTGGTGGGCGATCCTTCCAAGGAAGGCGTCAGCATGGGTGCTTTAGCCAGCCTAAAACAGAAACAGGATGTCGCGGCAAAGGTTGAACAACTGAGTCAGGATGCAGACATTGTGTTTGGTAGCCACCTCCGTCAAGACTTTGTTCTGCAAGTGGACCATCCTGAAAAATCTGCCTGCTACCCACCCACCGTATTAGTCTGCAACAATCCGACTGAAGCACAGTCTATTCACCAGCTAGAAGCCTTTGGCCCAGTCGTGACCTTGATGCCATATCAAGATCTGGCTGAACTTGCCAATCTGGTCGCGCGTGGTGAAGGCAGTCTGGTGGCATCGATTGTACGCAATAGCGATGAAAACATTGAACAACTGCTGAGCAAAATTGCACCTTGGCATGGTCGTGTCCATATTCTGGATGCAGAAAGTGCCAAGGAAAGCACCGGGCATGGTTCTCCCTTACCCCTGCTGGTGCATGGCGGCCCGGGGCGTGCAGGTGGCGGTGAAGAACTCGGTGGCTTGCGTGCTGTCAAACACTATATGCAACGCACGGCCATTCAAGGTTCACCCAATGTCATGACCCAAGTCGGACATAGCTGGACGGCAGGTGCACAGGTGTTTGAAGACCGCGTCCATCCATTCAAAAAATCCTTTGATGAACTGCGGATTGGTGAGCGTCTGTTGACGGCACGACGAACCGTAACTGAAGCCGATCTGGTCAATTTCGCTTGCCTGAGTGGCGATTATTTCTATGCACATATGGACAAGATCGCTGCTGCCGAATCCCTGTTTGGTGAACGTGTCGCGCATGGTTATTTTGTGGTTTCGGCCGCAGCGGGACTCTTTGTTGAAGCTGCACCAGGGCCGGTGATTGCCAACTATGGCATGGATAACTTGCGCTTTGTCGAGCCAGTCAAGATTGGGGATACACTGCAAGTCGAACTGACCTGCAAGCAGAAAACCCCGAAAATGCTGCGTGATCCGGCGCAAAAGCCACATGGCGTCGTGGTTTGGGACATTAAAGTCAAAAACCAGCGCAATGAACTGGTCGCAACTTACGATATTTTGACCCTGGTTGAACGCGAAAGTTAATTTCAAAACCCTCAAAAAGGAATCAATACGATTCCTTTTTTTTATTAATAAAAATTATTTATATCTTTTATTTGAAATTGATTGACGCCATCAGATTTAAACTCTAGATTAGAAAATACGATACATAATAAAAATAATATCAAAATCAAAAGTATCAAAAAAAACCTCAAACAATCGCACAGGATGTTGCATGATGAATGATAAATCGCTGGAAATAGACCTGGTTGAAAGAACCCTTCAACCCGAAAACCAAAGTTTTGAACCCACACCTACAGAAACCGTTTCGCCTGCTTCTGAACAGACACAGCCGCCAAAAGAAAGTAGTTCCTATCAATGGTATGTAGTGGTAATTTGTATGCTGGCCTACATTCTTTCATTTGTAGACCGTCAAATCTTATCCTTGATGATTGAGCCGATTAAAGCCGATTTGATGCTCAGTGATACCCAGTTCAGCCTGTTACAGGGTCTGGCCTTCTCCTTATTTTATGCTTTTATGGGCGTACCGATTGCTGCACTGGCTGATAAAAAATCACGGATTAAAATCATCTCGGTCGGCATTGCCTTCTGGAGTCTGGCAACTGCCGCTTGTGGTTTAAGTAAGAACTTCATCCAAATGTTTCTGGCGCGCCTCAGTGTCGGCGCAGGTGAAGCAGCCCTGTCTCCTGCCTTTTACTCGATTGTTGCCGATTTATTCCCGAAAGAAAAAATAGGCCGTGCTCTGGGTGTGTATGCCATTGGTGCCTTTATTGGTTCAGGCCTGGCTTTCCTGATTGGTGGCTATGTGATTGGACTGTTAAAGGATGTCAGTTTTGTGGCTTTACCGCTTATTGGCGAAATCAAAACCTGGCAGCTGACCTTTATGATTGTCGGCTTACCCGGTGTGTTACTGGCACTCTTGATGATTCTGACCGTGCGTGAACCTGCTCGTAAAGGTTTAAAAGTCGGTCAGGATGGCAAAGTCATGAAAGCCTCTTTCAAGAACTCGATTGCCTTTATCAAGATGCATAGAAAAACCTTTTTCTGTCACTTTATCGGTTTTTCCTTCTACACCATGATGCTGTATTCACTACTGGGCTGGGCACCGGCCTATTACATGCGTAACTTCGGCCTGGATGCAAGCCAGACCGGTTATATTCTGGGTTTGATTATCCTGATTGCCAACACTTCGGGTGCTTTATTCTGCGGCTGGCTGATCGACTTCTTTTCCAAGCGTGGTTATAGCGATGCGGCGATCCGTAGCGGTGCAATTGGCTGTGCAGCATTGATTGTCCCGAGCGTACTGTTTACTCAGGTCGATAATATGCAGCTTTCCTTCGCGCTGATTTTTGTTGCCATGTTCTTCTCAACCTTCCCGATTCCAGCCTCTGCAGCAGCAACCCAAATGCTGACCCCGAATCAGTTGCGTGCTCAGGTATCGGCAAAATTCTTGTTAATTTCCAACTTGATTGCGCTCGGGATCGGAACCACAGCGGTGGCTTTAATTACCGATAAATATTTTCAGAACACGGTGATGGTCGGTAATTCTATTTCCATCGTCAATGCGGTTGCCGGTGTGATTGGGACCTTCTTATTATATAAAGGCTGTCAATATTACCGCGACAGTATCAAGCTGGAAAAGCAGGCGAATCAACACAATGCTTAAAGACCGAACCCTGACCTTGAGCTAAATTTTTAAAAGGCCTTCAAGCAAACGTTTGAAGGTCTTTTATCTGCAACCCAACCATTCAATAAGGTATGTCCAATCAATCTATTCCCACTCCAGCCTAGACAGCATGCCTAAAAAAACGTATAACACCGTTTTTCATTTAACAGGTGTCCGACGTTGAAACTTGTGCTTGCACCCATGGAAGGCTTAACAGACCCCATTATGCGCGATGTACTTACATCCGTAGGGAGCTTTGACTGGTGTGTAACCGAGTTTATTCGTGTCACCGATTCAGTACTTCCCGATCATGTCTATCATAATTACTGCCCGGAACTCCTCAATGATGGTAAAACCGCTGCTGGTACACCTGTGCATGTACAGTTTTTAGGAAATAACCCGGAAATGCTGGCAGCCAATGCCATTCGTGCCGTGGAACTCGGGGCTCCTGCGATTGATATGAATTTCGGTTGCCCTGCAAAAACGGTTAATCGTCACCGTGGCGGTTCAGTGCTGCTGGATGAACCCGAAGTGGTACATCTGCTGGTCAAAGCGGTTCGGGATGCTGTACCCAGTCATATTCCAGTTTCAGCCAAAATGCGCCTAGGCTATATGGACCGTAACTATACCCTGGAAAATGCCCATGCCATTGAAGATGCGGGTGCGGCCTGGGTCACTGTGCATGCCCGCACCAAAGCAGAAGGTTATACTCCACCGGCTTTCTGGGATCAACTGCAACCGATTCGTGAAGCCTTAAACATCAATGTCATTGCCAATGGTGAAATCTGGACCAATACAGATGCCAAGCAATGCCAGCTTGAGTCTGGCTGTGAAGACCTGATGATTGGCCGGGCTGCTGTAACCACACCGGATATCACCCAATGTATCCGTCAAAATACTGATGAAGCCTTGATCACCTGGAATGAATTATTGGCTCTGCAAATTCGCTTCCTGAATGGTCCCTATAAAAAAGAAGTGAATATGATAGGACGCTATAAACAGTGGCTGGGCATGATGTCGAAGCATTATCCCGAAGCCAAAGCATTGTGGAATGAGGTCAAACGCATTAAAGCCTTGGCTGAAATCATTGAAAAATTAAATGCGTCCAAGCATTAAAGTCAAAAGCCTTTGAATGTTCCAAGGCTTTTTTATTCAGCCATTTCCTTTACGCTGTTTTAGATTTTCCACATGCATTCGACTGGTTTTCCAGGACTTCTCTAACACTTCTTTTTCAATCCGTAATTGAATCCGTTTCAGTTTCATCGCAGGAATGACTTCCTCCTGAAAACCTTTGACATAATCTGTCCACGCAGCACCGCGAAACACATTACTTGGCATGGCTGTTTTAAATTCACTTTCTGGCATAAAAACAATCACCGAATGTAAATGCTGCGGTTCAAGAATGTCGGAGAGTACATCTTCGAGTACTTTCATGTGTTTATAATTCTGATGCAATGGATTTTGAAATTTATAGCTCTTTTTATAAATTTTTTGCGTCCACATTTTTTGACGTTCACCGCCAAAAATCCAGCCGGTATAATTTTTGGTTTCAATCACAAAAATCCCAAAAGGACTTAGCAGAATATGATCAATTTGCGTCGTCCCTGCCTGTTCATCTGGCAAAGTGCAATCATTTAATAAAATGTAACGCGGGTCTTTTAAATAGAGTTTGACGTGTACAGCTACCGCGAGCTCCCCTACTTTGCCTTTAATGAAGGGTTTAAGGGCTTTGAAAATCCCTATGGCAATAAAAGCAAGAATAATCCACCAAAAGCTTGACCCAAGTTGTACAACTATCTGACTCAACATTTTATTGATCTTTATTTTTAATAAGACTTTATAATTTAAACAATTTTCTCTAATTTTAACAGAATTTCTTTATTGTCTAGCCCACCGGCAAAACCGACCAGTTTACCGTTTGCACCCACCACACGATGACACGGCGCAATAATGGAAATCGGGTTTTTCCCGTTAGCTGCGCCCACTGCACGTACCGCTTTGACGTTACCGACTTGCTCGGCAATATCACGGTAACTGCGGGTTTCGCCAAAGGGAATGGTCAGCAAGGCTTGCCAGACTTTCTGCTGAAATTCAGTCCCTTCAAAATCTAGAGGCAAATCAAATTGCTGCCGTTTTCCAGCAAAATATTCGCTTAACTGTTTTTGGGTTTCCAATAAAATTGGATGATGTGTCTGTTCAATCAGTTCGGCTAAACGTACCCGTTTGGGATTTTCATTTTCCCAAAGTACCGCCACCAAAGCCGTGTCATTGGCGACCAGTTTTAAGGTACCCACAGGAGAAGCCATTTCCATAAATGCCAGTTTCATTGTCTTCTCCTATAGTGCATTAAATAAGCGATATAATAAGGAAGAGTGGTTATGATGATGATAGTTTCATCAATACCAATCCAGAAATAATCAGTACCGCGGCGAGCATGCGCATGGCCGATGCAGGCTCACCCAAAATAAATACCCCGACCAGAAAAGAACCCACTGCACCAATTCCGGTCCAAATGGTATAGGCGGTACCCAACGGCAAGGTTCGCATGGCATAAGCCAGTAAAGCAAAACTTAACACCATAAAAACCAGAGTAATGATACTCGGGGTGAGACGGGTGAAACCTTCTGACAGTTTCATGGCATAGGCCCAGACAATTTCAAAAATACCCGCTAAAACCAGAACGATCCAAGCCATGACGACGATGCTCCATTTGATCAGAGTCAGGTCGTCCTGACGAATTTTCTTCCTGCAACAACCCATTTGGTTGCACCAAGGGAGGTCGTTCCTCCTGTCATTGATCGATAATTATATAAATAATTGAGGGAACTGGGTGCATGTTTTACATTTTTTGACCAATTGCTCACTTTAAAAGTGCAAATAAAAATACGACTGGCCTCAACCAGTCGTATTTTTTGGAGCCATGAGTGGGATTAAAATTTAAAACGTATCCCTGCACCATATAGCCATTCTTGATCAGATGCTGATTCCGCTTGCCAAGCAGTCTGCTCACGCCCCTGTTTGTATCCATAGGCCACATCAATAAAAGGCATGACCTTTTTATTGATTTCATAACGGGTTTCCAGCCCCAATTGTGCCGTGCTTAAACCGGTTTTTTGCGCATAGCTGGAGTCATCACTCAACACCACATTCAAGTCCAGATAAGGCTTAACAATCAATTTTTGCGTCAGCAGCACATCGCGTTCGGTTTCCAGGCTCAAAGAAGTTTGATTATCCTGCCCGACATAGAGATAGGCATTGGTTTCAAAGAAATACGGTGCCAGCCCATGCACCCCAATCACGGCATCGACCTGATCCTGATCGACTTCCCGATTCTGGTCATTGCGATAGCGTAAACCGGCCTGTACATCCCAAAAATCGGCAACATTACGACTGTACAACACTTTGGCATCATATTCCGCTTGCTCTGACTCAGCATCATCAGCATGGACTTTGATAAAAATCTTGTTTTCATCTGTCCCGATACGGGTTTCCAGCTCCGACTTGAGAATCCCTTCTCCATCGTTATTGCGTAACCAGCGACTTTCAAGCGTGGTTTGCTGATAAATCTGCCCGCCATGCTCCTGGATATGCTCGGCAGATGCAGCATCATTCGAGTTCACATTTTCATCTTGAACAGCAATTACGGGTTTTGCTTTAACAGGTGTTTGGTCTGTCGTTGACACGACATGATGTTGTGAATGATCCACCGGTATTGCATTTTGTGCTGACGTCTGCGCTTCCGCCATCGGCATGGTTTGATGACTTGGCTGTGCAAAACTTTGCCCAGATAACAATAAGCATGAGGCACTCAATGTGCCCATTACAAAGTGATTAATGATGCGCATGTGAGTCTCCTTGCTCAACTTGAGCCGGTGTAGCAGGTGAAGCGAGCGTTTTATTTCCGTCGACATTGGCCACTACCAGTTTGCTCATCATACCCGATGACATGTGATAAAGCAGATGGCAATGAATTGCCCATTCTCCTAATTCGTCCGCGGTCAGTAATGCGGTTACCGTTTTACCCGGCGGCACAATCAGAGTGTGTTTATTCGGCATATTTGCGCTACTTTGCCCATTTTCCAGCTGCATAAACATGCCATGCAGATGCATCGGATGCGCCATCATGCTGTCATTGATAAATTTCAGGCGGATACGTTCGCCATATTTCACCTGTAGCGGTTTCACTTCGGTAAATTTCTTGCCATTGATGGTCCAGATATAACGCTCCATGTTGCCGCCCAAACGCACTTCCAGTTCACGCTCCGCCGGACGGGTATCGGGCTGTGGAGTGAGTGATTTCAAGTCGCCATATTGCAGCGCCTTATGCCCTGTGGGTGTGGATGCATTGGCCCAGCCGTAAACCACGGCTGCCTTCTTATCTGAAGCGGGTTGTGCTGTACGATGCGTTGTATGGCTTTGCTCGTGCTGCTGATCAGACTCAGGCTGTGCGGATGGCTGAGTCGCATGTTGCGAATGCTCCTGCATGGCTGCATGATTCATTTGAGTATGATCCATGCTCTGATGATCCAGTGCAGCCATGTCATGTTTCATTGACGAATGATTCATCTTTGAATGATCCATCATTTGATGTTTCATTGCGCCTGGACTATGTGAATCTGCACTGGCTGGATTTGTACTACTCTGACCATCATCCATCTGGGCATGGTTGGCATGATCACTGGATGCAGAACCGTGCCCCATATCTTCCATGGTCAGTAATGCACGTGGACGTGGTTTCGGCATGTGAATCGCATGCGTCACTGGAGAATTTTCATTATGCAATGTCCCAATGGCAAACCCGCTCCGGTCAATCGACTCGGCTTCAATCTGATAATGATTGGCTTTCGGTTCCACAATCACATCATAGGTTTCTGCAGTGCCTATGCGAAATTCATCTACAGGTACCGGTTGCACGGGCTGGCCATCGGCACTGACCACTGTCATCTTCAAGTCTGGAATACGCACGTCATAAAAAGACATGGCTGAAGCATTGATAAAACGCAAGCGGACTTTTTCATTTGGCTTGAACATGCCGGTCCAGTTTTGTTCCGGCGTTTTGCCATTGATCAGGAAGGTATAACCGGTGACATCGGACAAATCGGTTTTCAGCATGCGCATCTGATTCCACATGGAACGATCTTGCCAGGTACTTTTGAGTCCATCACGCTTGACCTGCTTCAACACGTCGGCCACAGTTTCACGCCGATTTTGATAGTATTCAGCCGACTTTTTCAGGTTCTTCTGAATCTGGTCACTGCTGGACTGATGAAAATCGGACAGCATTACCACATAATCACGATCAGTTTTTTCATGTGCTGCTAGCGGCTTTTTCCCTTTGGGATAAATCACCAGAGCGCCATATAAACCGTCCTGTTCCTGTCCTTTGGAATGCGCGTGATACCAGTAGGTGCCGTTTTGACGCACCTTGAAACGGTAGACAAAATCAGCTTGCGGTTTAATCCCTTTAAACTGGTTAAAACCCGGTACACCATCCATCAATCCTGGCAGCAATAAACCATGCCAATGAATGGAACTATCCTTGTTTTTCAGATTGTTATGCACATGAATAACGGCATCATCACCTTCTTCAAATTCCAGAAGAGGTGCAGGAAATTGACCATTTACGGTAATCCGTTTTAAGGGCTTGCCGGTCACATTGACCATCTGTTCATCAATGTTGAGATGATATTCCTTGACCGCGGCAAATGCCCACGATGATGAGACCAAACACACCCCGATCACGAGGCTTCGACTTAATTGAATAGACATAACTTTACCTATAATTTAAAAATAAAAAGTTTTTTTAAATCACGGTAAAGCTTTAGGGGGACGCAGGATTTTCTGCCAGAAACCGCTTAAATGCTGGGCAGAATAAGTAAAATTGGGCTGTGGATGTTCGGGAACAGGATTTAAATGGGCAAAACTCGGACTTTGCGCATCCAGCCAGCTGCCCAGACTTTGACAATGCAACTGTATGCAATCATTACAGCTGAAATGCTGCTGTTGATCGCTCATGCCCTGATGACAATCCAGATCATGGGACAGGTTTACCTGTTCGACAGGATGCTGCTGCATGTGCGGTTGAGTATTGACTGAATCATGGCAACCTGACATGGCCGTCATGGGCATTTTATCTTCATGCTGAATCGCCAATTCACTCATCATTTGCTGATGCATCGGCTGTTCAAATGCCAAGACAGCATTGCTCCACCCGATAGCAAAAACCATCAGGAACACAAACCAAGCCTGTTTGCGTAATGAAGTGAGCACAGTATTGTCCTTAGCCAATCTAGAATAAAAGATAAATCATGTTCTTTTGATTTCAGTCTAACACGATATCCGCGATACAAGTTATACACAATTTTTAAATTTACGCTAAACAGTGTCAAGTCCGGTTAAATAATGCCAACTTAAACAATAAAGTTATTTTTTAAACAGTTCTATTTTTAAGCATAGATGAATAAAGCATCATATTTTTTAATAGCTTAACAAGCTAAAAAAGGACTCAATTGAGTCCTTTTTATACATTTAATGTCTAATTATTAAACTATTGATCTACAATTGTTTATAAACTAATCAAGTTATCCATACAGTTATCTACACAGATATCCATATGGTTATCCATAAAGTTATCCACAACTTAGCAATAATTAATTGTAGATTATTAGAGATTAACTGAGCCTACTTTTGCCAGTTCCGAACGCATTTCATCAATGACAGCTTTATAATCCGGCTTGCCAAAAATGGCAGAACCGGCAACAAACATATCTGCCCCAGCTTCAGCAATTTCGCGAATATTGGCCGGTGTTACCCCACCATCCACTTCCAAACGAATGTCACGGCCAGAGGCATCAATGATCTTGCGTGCCTGACGAAGCTTCTCCAAAGTCATGGGAATAAATTTTTGACCGCCAAAGCCCGGGTTGACACTCATCAACAAAACCTGATCGACTTTGTCCAGCACATAGTCCAGGTAATGCAATGGCGTGGCCGGATTAAACACCAGGCCTGCTTTGGCACCACCAGATTTGATTAACTGTAAAGAACGGTCAATATGATCCGTTGCTTCCGGGTGGAAAGTAATAATATCAGCACCCGCTTCCAGGAAATCACCAATCATGCGATCTACCGGCGATACCATCAGATGCACATCAATGGGTGCCTGAATCCCGTATTTTTTTAATGCCTTGCACACGCCTGCACCAAAAGTCAGGTTAGGAACATAGTGGTTATCCATGACATCAAAATGTACGACATCTGCACCTGCAGCAAGCACGTTTTCAACCTCTTCCCCCAAACGGGCAAAGTCGGCAGATAAAATGGAAGGTGCAATTAAATATGGCTTGGACATGGAGAGAACCTGGCTATGCATTTGAATTGATTTTTCACATTATAACAAATTGCATCTTAGTACTGTGATTCAATCCTGTTTATTCAGGCCTGGATAACATTAAAAAAATAAGGAGCTGTTATAGCACTGCTGTCCCATAGTTGAATTGCAGGTGTTTGATTTGTGAGTGTGGCAGGGATGCCACACATTTCCCATCCTTGCGCTGCATTTTAAAGCAGTGCTTAAAACTAGCTCAGGACGTCGTGTATGGGGAATAAAGACTTTTGCCTACTTTTGGTCTTTCAAAAGTAGGGTTCAGCCTACACAAAGAGACTTAAACTTTTGAAGAAAGGATAAGGCTGTGAAAAAATTAAATATCATGCGCTTAAACATAAAATTTCATCACACTGATTCGATGCTCAAATAAACTTCAAATTATGGGACAGTAGTGGTTGTTACAACTTCCTGTTTTTCGAATAAATCTGCTGCTCAATCAGAGATTATGCATCCAGTTGTACTGAATGGAATTGCAGATGATCATCCATAAAGGTCTGAATAAAGTAATAACCGTGGTCATAGCCAGCATGTTCACGCAAGGTCAGTGACTGACCTGCTGCGGCACAGGCCTGTTTGAATAATGCCGGATTCAGCTGGCTATAGAACTGGTCCTTAGCTCCCTGATCAATCAGAATTTCCTGAAACAAGGCACCTTTAGACTGAACCAGAGCCGTTGCATCATGCTTTTTCCATTCGGCCTGATCCACACCTAAATAATTGGAAAAGGCTTTCTCGCCCCAAGGACATTGGCTCGGCGCGCAAATCGGAGCAAAAGCGGATACCGATTTAAATTTTTCCGGGTATTTAAATGCCAGTGTCAGTGCACCATGTCCGCCCATGGAATGCCCGAAGATGCCTATCGCATCTGCTTGCAGTGGAAAGCTTTGCGTCACGACAGCATAAAGTTCATCAGCAATAAAGCTTTCCATTTGATAATGCTCAGCCCACGGTGCCTGAGTGGCATTGATATAAAATCCGGCACCCTGACCGATGTCCCAGGAATCTCCTGCCGCCACTTGCTCGCCTCGGGGTGAAGTATCCGGACTAATCAGGATCAAACCCAGCTGGGCTGCTAAACGTTGCGCATGGGCTTTAATTGCAAAAGTTTCTTCAGTACAGGTCAGACCCGCCAGATAAAACAGGGCTGGACAGGGTTGGCCCATTAAAGCCTGATGAGGCAAGAAAATTCCAAATTTTGCCTGTCCTTTTAAGCTCTTGGAATTAAAGGTATAAATTCGCTGTTCCCCATCAAAGCATCGATTCGCTTGGATTAATTCCATCATTCTTTTCCTTATTGTGCTGCCACACTTAATGGTGGGGTTTCTATTTTCATATCTGTCTGGGTTGTAGCTGGAAATAAGCGTTGCTCGAGTTGCGGCAACATAAATTCCATATTCTTGCCAATCGACCATTGCGGTTCAGAGGCTTCAAATCCTTGTGCGGTTTCCCATTGTGCCACCGTTTTTTGGGTCTGCTCAAAAGCATCTTTGATAGACATCTGCTCGCGCATGGCCTGATCAAAAAAAGCCCGCCCAAAATAAGTATAATCCGCTTCATTCGAACAGCCAAAAGATGCCCGGTCAGCCGCAGATGCGGTAATGATTAAAGTATTATCATCCTGTAAAGCGGGAACAAAACTCCCTGAATAACAGGCAGAAATGACAATGACCCGCCAACGAATACCGGATTTGTCCAGAGTTTCCTTAAGCCATTTAGGATCGACATCATTTAAATCGATCGGATCATTTTCCATTTCAAACTGATTCGGCAAACCATGTGAAGTCATGTATAAAAATAACACATCACTTTCTTTATTCATTTGCTGCCCGATACGGCGCAAGGCTATTTCCATACTGGTGCGCGAAGCAATCGGGATTTGAGTTCGGGTTTCAGGATTATTAATCAGCACCATGGAACGGCCAAAAGTCCCAAAACGGGTATCAAACTGTTCTTTAATCCGTTCAACTTCCGACTTAAAGACATCTTGATAACCTGCACCGGCAACGCCCAAAAAGTACCAGTGCGACTGGGCGAATTCACCATACTGGATCGATTCAATCGACTTGTTCAAGATACGGCTTTGGGCATAAAAAGCATCTTCAGCAAAAGTGGGTGGTGTCTCTTCAACCTTCCATATTGGTTGACTTTTCACCGACATTTGCCAGACCACAAGGGTGAAAAGTGTCGCAGCGACAATCAGCGCCCGCTCCCACCACGGCCATTTCAGTTCACGTGAAAACACCCATACTACCGCCAGACTCTGCCAGACGAACAGCACCATGAAGATGGTCGGCAAATAGTCATAGAACAGGTAGGGCAAGACATCGATATAACCCAGATACTGGATCAGGCTTTGTAATAAGGCGATATGGGTATCCAGTACCAGCCACAACAAGGCAGGCACCAGCATGAGACGAGGATTATTGATCCGCTGGGAAAGAAAAATACCGACGATGAGTGCAATAAAAGGCCACAACGCATAACTGATCAGGCCTTGCGGGTTAAATTCCCCCACCTCCCCGGAACTTAACCAACTGAATAAACTGTTGGCACAGCCGCCTAAAATTCCCCAGAAAATCAGTTGCAGAATCGATGGCCGAACAATTTGCAAAGATCGGCGCGAACCCAGAAAAAGCCACATCCCAGCAGTTTGGTTGCTTTTAAAATCATGCCAAAAATTGATGGAGGGTTTAAAGTCGATCATAATATTTCAGGGTGGCTGTCGCTCGCGGATTTACAATCCAAGTTTATGCTTGATGGAATTTTTATCAATGCTGCTTTGGGACTATATAACAAATTAATGCACATTATTGAAGCAATTACCAAACTACTCTAGAAGATCATGCTGAAAGTAGGCATCAAAACGGCAGGCATCTCCCTGCCATTGATGATCCGGTTCCAGGTTGGCCAAATAGACAGCCAGACGTGGCCGCTTCACCACCACTCGCTTTGCAACTTGTTGTGCCAGAGTTAACAGATGGTCGCCCAGATCCATTTCCCCATCTTCAGGCAAGAGCATATGGAGTAGCTGCATCTGCTTTTTCACTTGTGCCTGTTTCTTAATGGCTTGCTGGTTCTGGTCGCGCTGTGGAAACATCGGATCAAGATAAACCACATCCACCACATGCTGCTGTTCCGCCTGCTGGGTTAGGTAATCGGCAGAATCAGAAAAAACCAGATCAATTCGTGCTACAACTGAACTGAGAAAAGCATCATTTTGCGCATGGTTCTTGCTGTCTTCCAGCAAGGTAAACAAGATTGGATGGCGTTCAACCAAGGTGACATTTGCACCCAAATGTGCCATGAGCAAACTGTCATGACCTAAACCGGCAGTCGCATCGATTAAGGTTGGCTTTTCACCCAGGTTACAGGCTCGCGCAATCATTTCAGATTTTAGAGATGAGCGTTTTAAGCGTGGCACTTCGGCTTGCCAGTCGGGCTGCATTTTCATGCCATTGGCACACAACCACAGACCCGACGCATCTGCACATAAGGCCAGTTCAGGATTTAAACGCAAAAATCGGGCATTCAGCTTTTCAATAATTTCAAGCTTGACCTTTACTCCACGAGAAGAAAGCACAGCAGAATACTGCTGTGCTTTCTGTTGAAATTCCTGTTCTACAAATAAGCGGAGTTCGCTTACCATAATTTCCAGCCTGTAAATGCAAAAAGTAAGATTAAAAGACCGGAAGCAATGCGATACCAGGCAAAAACCATAAAATCACGTTTTGCCACATACGCCACTAAAACACGAATTAAAATCAAGGCCGAAACAAAGGAAACGATTAGACCGACAGCTAAAACGGTCCAGTCTTCAGTGGTCTGCATGACATCATAACTTTGATAAAGATCGAGCAGACCTGCACCGACAATCACCGGAATACCAAGAAAAAATGAAAATTCTGTGGCAGCCTTACGTGAAATACCTAGGAACATGGCACCAATAATGGTTGCCCCTGAACGTGATGTCCCCGGAATGAGAGACAGCACCTGAATTAAACCGATCCAGATCGCTTCTTTATAGCTGATGTTCTCGACTTCTTCGGCATTCACTTTAGGCGGATGCTTTTCAATCCACATAATAATGAAACCACCGACAATCAGGCCAATCGCCACGGCAATGTCATTAAACAGCAGATCTTTTACTGCCTGTCCGAAGGTCAGGCCAACCAGCACAATTGGAATAGAAGCCATGATCAGGCTAAAACCAAGATGACGACCTTTGGTCTCACCAGTAAACATGCCTGTCGCTGCGCCCCAGAGACGCGACCAGTATTCATAAATCACCGCTGCAATTGCACCCATTTGAATGGCTATCACAAATACATCGCTCTTTTCTTTGGTCCAGAAATTCATGAGTTCTGAAGCGAGAATTAAATGTCCGGTACTTGAAATTGGTAAAAATTCGGTAATACCTTCAACGATACCCATAATTGCCGCTTTCAGCAGCAGTAAAAGATCCATAGAAAACCCTGATTATGATTTGCCTTGTTCTGGAATTTTTTTCCAGGCATTGTCACGTAAATACACCGGTAATGCCTGTTCAGCACTCACCCAATGCTTTTGCTCCGCATGCGCGCGTGCAATGGTCGCAATATCTTGCGCCGTTGCACTTAAGTCTTTGTATTGTATTTGTTCAGGCTTAATTAAAGCTGAACCCGAACCGACCAGTTCAAATTTGACGGCCTGACCGGCAGCGCTATAATTTAACAGTTGCTCTGTATCCACAGCCTGCATAATGCCCTGCTGATCCAGCTGAAAACTCGCAATATAGACTTCATTCATACGCGCATCCAGCACTGCGGTCACTGCGGTTAAACCCGCCAGACGATATGCTGCCTGTGCCAGCGCTTGTAAGGTTGAAACAGGAACAACTGGCAGATCATTGGCCCATGCCAGGGCCTGAGTCACGGCCGCATTAATACGTACCCCGCTAAATGAACCGGGACCACGGCTAAATGCAATTGCAGTTAAATCAGCAGCAGACAATCCAAGCTGGGTAAAAGCCTGTTCGATCATTGGGAGAATCGTTTGCGTTTGTGCTTTTGCTCGCGCATCTAATTGAAAAAATAATTCTTGAGTGTCATCTACAATAGAAACGGAACACTGCTCATTGGCAGTTTCCAATGCCAGCAACTTCATGCACAACCTTAATTCATTTAAATATCAAAAACGTCGGATATCATACTCCACTCATGCGTGCGAGGCGAGATTTTCCATCTGCAGGATACAAAAAAGCCAAGCTCTGGCCTGGCTGAATATTTCGTCTCAAATCACAGTTCAATTGACTCTAACTGCTGAAAATTCTTGAAATGTTCCGCGTAGTGCAAGGCACTCTTTTTGAGTTTGACTTCAGTCGCCTCATCCAGCGTTTTGACGATTTTCCCCGGCGAACCCATCACCACAGAATTGTCCGGAATGACTTTACCTTCAGGAATTAAGGCATTGGCGCCAATGATGCAGTTTTTACCGATGACCGCATGATTTAAAATCACGCTATTAATGCCAATCAGCGTGTTATCGCCAACGGTACAACCATGCAGCATCGCTTGATGCCCAATCGTCACATAACTGCCAATATGCATTTCAATTCCTGCATCGGTATGTAAAACAGCATTTTCCTGCACATTGGTAAAATCCCCCAGTTTGATCTTGCTGTTATCGCCCCGGATGACCGCACCAAACCAGACACTGACCTGCTTGCCCATTTCTACCTGGCCAATGACGGTCGCATTTTCCGCAATCCAGCCATCCCAAGGTTGATGCGTTGCTTGAGGTGTATATCCCTTAAATTTATAAATCATGGGGTGAAGTTCCTTATTTACCGTATTTAATCTTATTGCCATGAAAAGCGGGCGAATTTAATAAAAATGGCCATTCCTTTTGATAATCCAAACCATACTGAAACAGGGATACCAGCATCCGTGCAGTCAAGCCCCAAACAATTTCATTTTCCACGCGCATGCTGGGAAAATACAAAGACTGATGTGCATAACGTACTTCGTAGGGAATTGGCGGTGCATTCATTAAACGATGGAGTGATGCAAAAAATATTCGATCAATTTCAGCAGGTTGAGGAGTCAGCTGCACTTCAGGCGGAATCAGTCCAACCACAGGTTTGACCAGCATGCCATTGCGGGCTTTTTGCATGGGCAAATCGCCAATCAGTTGCACATCAAAGGGATTCAGCGCGGTTTCTTCATAGGCTTCGCGCAAAGCCACCACAATATTACTGGTATCTTGCGGATCTCTTTTGCCGCCCGGAAAAGAAACCTCCCCGGCATGATTGGACAAATATAAAGAACGGCGCGTAAGCAAAACCTTGGGATCGGACTCATCGGTAATGGCAATTAGTACAGCAGCCTGAGCAGGCTTTACACGTGTAGAAAAGCGTAACCTGTGCTGTAATAATTGTATTAATGAGTAGTCATCCATGGGCTACTGCTCCTGCCTGTTGCTTTATTTCATCATAGCTGAATTTTTATTCCAAAGGATAGAAATGATGCCAAAGTTGGATTTTTCAGTTATGCTGATCAACACCTTGATCATTGACGATGAATATGAATTTCTGTGTAATTTGCGGACATAAAACAACGGAAAAAATTCCACTCGGCGACCATCAATTACGCCGTGTTTGTACAGATTGCGGCAATATTCATTACGTCAATCCCAAAGTCATTTGCGGTGCACTCGTACTATGGGAAAATAAGGTTTTGCTGTGCCGCCGTGCCATTGAGCCCCGTTATGGCTTATGGACCCTGCCTGCAGGTTATATGGAACTGTTTGAAACCATGGAACAAGGCGCAGCCAGAGAAACCCGGGAAGAAGCTGAAGCTGAAGTTGAAATCGAACAGCTCTACTGTATGTATAACATTCCCCGAATTGGACAGATTTATGTTCTGTTCAAGGCCAATCTCATCAATGGCGTATTCGGTGCCGGTGAGGAAACCATTGAATCCCGTCTATTTGAAGAACACGAAATTCCCTGGTCTGAACTGGCTTTTCCCAGTGTAGAACGAACCTTAAGACACTATTTTGAAGACCGTAAATCTGCTTCCTTCACTATGCATTTAGAAACATTAGGTACCCGTTTGGATCATACCGGTTAAAGATACGATAAATTTGCAACTCAATAAAAAGCCCATCATGTGATGGGCTTTTTGTATTGTTCAGTTTATTTAATTTTAACCGTATAACATGGAGCTAAAGCAAAAGTTAATGTACCTCCGATTAATTTTGCTATTTCCTTATCTTGTGAAGTATGTGTGGAATTATTCGCATTATAAACTTTTTGGAAACTTGATAATGTACTTGCCCATTTTACTTCCTCTACTTCAGAATCTTTAAATGTGACATCTGCTTTACCCGAGGTAAGATTTAAAAGATTAGTTACATTCAGTAATGCTCCACCCACCACAATACTTTCTCCAGTGCTGGAAGTCTTGATGTTAGTATTCATTCCGACTAAAGCACCATCTACTTTTTTCAAGTTTGCGTTTGCCAATACCATACGCAAAGAAATATTTTTATCATTGGTAAAAGCACGAGAAACTGTACCAATACGGTATTGTTGAACTCCGTTCTGGTCTATATAGGTGGATGAATTAAAGCCGGTGGCCTCACAAGCAGTTTTTCCTGATGGCAATTCCACATCCAAAGCAGTACTCATATCATCTTCAGTAGATCCAGGTTTCATATTGGTTCGAATGTTACCCTTTTCATCAATGACTATTCCCAGTACAACGTCGTTCACACTGGTATCGGTAAATTTAAAGGTCAGATTTGCATACATCGGGAAAATATAAGCTTCGCCAGATTTCGCATTATTAACGGATTTAAAGACCCTTTTATCTAGATAAGTAATAGGAAAGGTTTTATATAAATCGAGTGTACCCTTAAAATTTTCGCTGCCAATGGTCTGCGTCCATAGACCGAAATCCAGCTTATCCGCTGCAGTGACTTCTGTTTTGCCGGTAAGCAACTTATAGAATTGTTCTTTGCCGGCAATCATATAATCATTATATAAAGTGCCCTGATAAATACTTAAAGGTGTAACGACTTGATCGACCTGAAAATCAAAATTTCGATCGATTTTCTTCGTCACCGGGTTAATCCAATGATCTTGTGCATTCGCCGTCATCCGAATAGGTCGGGTGGTGGTCAGCAATTTGGTATTTAATCCACCTACCGTCGAAGTATCACTGACTCCTGGACCACGCCATTGCATACCACTGCCAAAGGTATAACCGTCACGGTCTGTAATCAACATGAAATGTCCAAAGAGATGCTGCGTTGAACTATCCTGCGTATTACACGTCTCTTTATTACAACCGACCAAACCATCTGAACCGCTTAAACTGCTAACTACTCCAAAGGTTGAGAATAGTGAAAATTCAGGTTGATATACTCCCGCATTCGAAATATTCATCAACATGCTGACAGTCGAAAATGCCTGCTCATTGGTTATATTTGAAATATTGAGCCAAGGTTTGATCAGTAATTCAAAGTCTGCATCTGCGGTATTTACAAAAGCATCTTGAGAAATTGACTGGCTAATTCTCTCCAGATCTACGCGCTGTTGATCAGTAATATATAAAGCTTGAATATCGGTCGGATCAGCAATTCCACCGTTTTGCAGCGCAAGTGCCTGTAATATTTTTGCCAAACGCATAGCTACTTTCACAGTGCTATCATTGGCATCCAGAGACCTAGCCGGTGTATTGGTCATACCCGAGGCAATGTCTAAAATAGTCAAGCGAGGTAATTGCGAGGTACTGACCTTGGCAATTTTATTGAGGTCTAGCGTTCCCAAATTAATTTGCTTATCTTTTTCCCCCTTAATGAAGAAGGTAATTTTATCACCGACCTTACATGCCCCTGTTGCTGCCCCATCTTTTGCATCAAAAGTGGTCACGAAGCTATTTTTGGTATCGCTACTACAGGTAAAATTTAATCCACTTAATGGATAATCCAGTGCAAATCCAAGACATCCCGTAGAACCAATCGTACACGTTCCATTCGTTGTACTACCTTCATAAACTTCAGGAATAACATTGGCACTTTCGCCACCACAACCACTTAAAGCCGCCATCAAGGTGGTGAGGGTAAACGGGAGTAAATATTTATTTTTCATCCTAATTCTCTTCTTATATCCTTAGCGAATTGCTATCAATTTTAATTGACCCTTATTGGTGAGTGCTTTGTTATCAACATCTATCGCACTGGCTAAAGGGGTTAATAATATATATTGGGTTGTGGAAGGAATATGTACGATTCCTTCAATTTTTTCATGCGAGGTAAAAGAAGCTGTAGCCTCATGATTTTTAAAGCCTCCAGCACCTTCCAGCACACACCCATGGGTATCCAGAAAAACCACAAATGGCCAATAAAAGGTCGGATTTTGTTGTCGTGAGGCATAAGAACTAATTTGAACATTCTGAATGGCATTGGAAACTTTCACAATTTCAAAATCAAATTGTTCTTTTAAGGGTGCCCGTGGCCAAACATTGACTTCTTTATCCAAACTGACAGTTTTGGCATTTTTAATTTTTTTATCCTGAATACATTGTTGACCTAAACTTGCAACAACATCCGCCTGGGAAACCCGATAATAGCTGGATGACAATGTAATGGGACCACTATCCTGTTTTTGATTCTTTTTGAAAAAGGATTGCAGCAGGGATTTGCTTACCCCTTTTTCACGTTCAACCATTTGTAAACGTGTCGCTCCATGCTTGGCATCAATGATGCCTTCGGGCATAGCATAAAAACGCTTCTTTCCTTCCAGATTAAATTCTTTGTCTTCCAGGTATTCATTTTTTATATATTGCGTACCATCAATCGTTACATAATTTTCCGTATTTTTAATTTCTTTTGGTTCTTGAGTAGGAGGCATGCTCACCAGAGGTGTAACTTCTTCCATTTTTTTAGACTGAGAGGAAGGCTGGGATACTACTTTTTCCTTTTTCTCGGCTTTAGGTGCTACATAAGTGCTTTGCGGTATTTTAGCTGCATCGGCATGGGTAGAAACTTTTGTTGGGGCCTTTTGAACTACTGTTTTATCTTCCTCTTTTACTTGCGATGATGTTGAAATTTGAGTTGCAGCGGCCTTAACTTCAGGCTGACTATTCTGGGAATGGGATTGAGTTTCTTGAACTCTCATCTCTATTGAGGAAGATTTACTCACTTCTGCTGATTGATTCTTGGGCGGAGATTTTTGCTGCACGATCATCGGCCGGCCATCTGGTCCAATGATCGTGTAAAACTCGCCCGCATATGAAAAGGACACTTGCACCATACAAAGTGCAAGTACCGATTTCACCAATGAATTCCCTTTCATTCTTTTCAATTCGCTTACCATCTTGTTCTATAGTTCAATCCTAAAATCGTAATCTTGGTATCTGTTTTTACGTTTAAACCTGCATATGGATTTAATAAAAGATTATTTACCCCTGTCTGGTTTGCCAAACTACTTGTATTTGCAGGAATATTGTCTTTACTACGCAGAAAGCCAATCGATAAATCTAAATCAGTATCTGCATCAAAACGATAACCTACCCCAAGACCAAACAATTGTGCATTGTTAATCGGCACCATGGTATTTCGCTTATTATCAGGAATTGCACTGGTACGTGGTTCATAGCCAGCACGTAATTTCAAACGATCCGTTGCGGAATATTCCAGACCAATACCAAAATTCCAAGGTGAAGTAAATTCCAGCGGTAATGCGAGAGAACTATCACTCACGTTTTCAGAAAGCAACTTAGCAATTTTTAGCGCTGAAATTTGTCGGTCAAATTCAAATCTAAACTTGTCCCAGGCCTTATAGTCCGTCCAGCCTACATCAAAGTTGACTTGTAAATCGGGTAAAAGCTTATATTTTATCCCTGCTTGGAAATGGGCTGGGTATTCAAAATCCATTGAAACCAGACCTGACTCGCTTGCAGGAATATTATTTGGAAAGCCTAAAATTGCAGCAAGAATTTGACCTGTAGGAGATGACATTAAACCATTGATCAGCTCACGTGGCGCGTTTGCGTTATCAATATGGTATTTACCTTTCAAACGCATTTTTGCAGCACTTTGATATACCATACCAAAGCTAAAATCGTCAGTCGGCTCCCACAGCACGCCAAGGTTATAACTTGGGCTAAGTGATTGTTCCAAAGCAAGTTGCATTTGCCCAAACCGGCCAAATGGATTCATGCCTTCTTGGGCATTACATATGCCTAACAACAGAATGTCGGTAATAATGTCCGAGTTTTCTTTAAAAGGTGTACAAACGACTTCATCAATCATTCGCAACATACCAATTAATTCGTTAGGAAAACGCAAATCCGTTTTTAAACCAATGGCCTGGTATGACATACCCACAGAAGCACCGACGGATAGTTCATCATTCACTTCATAGGCTATAGAAGGTGATAAATAGGTAATCCTTTCCAGAGCAACCTGTTGCCCCATATAATTCGCAGGATTACCATTTTCTGCACCAAAACCGGCAACCAAAGGTGCATACATTGCCGTTGCAAAAGTCGTTTTTGAACCCGGTGGATTGTAAGCAATCCCCGCTGTAGGTGCAGCCATGGGCAAACCTTCACCCAGATCCACCATTTTTTTTAGTACCGGGACGTATAAACTGACGTATTCGACATCCCCATTTATGGTGCTTTTAAAGTCTGTACATAAATCGGAAGAAACCTCTGGTCCGTCATTACACACCATCGGGTCATCTGAATAGCCAAATACGTTATATCCTGCTGGAACTTCAAACTCTCTTTTGATATCAAAGTTAGCCAGAATACCCTGAACATCGGTTTGCAGACCTTCAATTTTTGTCAAGGCTGCCGGGTTAAAATGAATAGCACTAATGCCAGGAGGGTCTGCAGTAACTGCATTCCCCATACTCAATGATCTGACATCAACCGATAAGTTGGTACCTAATTGAGCAAAAGTTGCACTTGAACAGCCCGAGACGATAATTGCTGCGGCTAACGGGCGAAGTCGAATCTTGTACATACGACTGCCCTCTTAGCGAAGTTTCTTACCGAAACCTAAAATATCAAGTGGGAATGACAAACCTAACGATACATCTGGCGCATCTTCTGTTAAGCCTATGCCCACAGTTCCGTTAACAATGGTCTCTGGTGAAACACGCACACCGAGTGAAATTGCTAAAGTAGAACTGGTCTGATCAGCCGGAGAATAGTTTTCACCCGAACTATAGGTAAATTCTGAACCGGTATTAAAGCTTTGCTGGTATGACATGGTCATAGACACATCATAGTTAAATGAATAAGCAAAACCTAAGGCAAAACCGCCACTAATCCCAGGTTCAAACTCCTCCAGTACCCGTATACCACGGCGCTGATTTAAACCAGTTTCTTTAAAGCCATAGTTTGCAGATACAGAAGCAAACAAAACTACTGGATCGATATATTTACGTGTACTCGCACCAATCCCTGCAGAGTAATAACCTTTACCCGTTGCTAAATCATCTGTGGCATTCACTTCATAAGGGCTATCGCCCGTTTTAGTAGAAATATTACCGAATAAGATCAGTGGTAACCTGCCAGCTTTTAGTGGGAAAGGTTCCCAACGTGCACCAAAGGAAATATCGCCTAGACCTGCTGCAGAGGTATCTTTTAATAAATCTGTTTTAGCGACTAAAGGTAGTGAAGCAGTGAAAGTCAAATTATCTAAAATGCCATACTGCGCTGTAAACGTATTGGTAACAGAGTGAGTTGCATTTTCTTGAACACGAAGTTGATACAGTTGACCGCTCGCCATTTCAGCATCAATCTGTGTATCACGATAATAGGTATAATCGATATCATAATAAGATGAAATTTCACCTTTTTTAATTAATGAATATTGTCTTTCATTTGAAGTGAAAACTTCTTGCAGGTTTGCTTCTTTACTTGCATCCCCTTCTTGCTGCTGCAAGGCAGAAGAAGCTTGTTCATTTGCATTAACAGGTTGTGGCTGCGCTACTGTACTACTATCGGCAGATGGGGTTGCTGTCGACTCATCCACTTGTTCATCAACTGCCTCATACTCACCGAGTGCTGACTGTTCTCCTGCATCTACCGCTGCTACTGCTTGCACATCTGTAGACTGTAACGCTGTAGATTCAACTGCAGTTTCCTGTTGATCTACAACCTCATATTCTCCAAGTGCAGGTTCCTCTGCGGCATATGCCACCCCTATTGCCATTTGAACACTCAAAGCCAATAAAGTTTTGTTCATCCATTTACGATTCATATTCCATCCCACCATTTTTATTTTTTTAATCTGCTACTTTTATACTTTATTTACTTTTGTAATAAAGACGTAAAAAATTATATGTCGATTCCCCGAATTTTTCTGAGTCTTCATTTAAATTCTTGTCTAAACGAATTGTTGAGGCTTTATCTGCAATTTTATCCATATAGAACTGCGGATATTGAATGTCAACGAATGCATAGCGATTCACCGTTGCATCTTCGACATGTCGTAAGTCTGTATCCTGAAGTGCCAATAAATTTTTTCTTTTTTCAGGGGCAACATTAATTAAAAACAGGGTGTTGTTTTCCCAGATATCTTTAAAACGTGTTTCATCAAAACTGATATTACCCAGTGCAGGGTCAGCCACATACACACGCCCATTCTTATATGCTTTAAACACTACAAAATGCTTAAAACCTGCATAGGAAATCGGAACAATTGCTGGTTGACCTTGCTGAACCAAATCGGAAAATTCGCCTTTGTATCCCCCGCTTTCAAAACCGATTGCCCCAACAAAGCGCTTCATATCTAAAAGAGAAAAACTGCGGCGTTCAACAATTTTCTCGGTTTCACCAAATTTAAGTAAACCATTCATGACTTGTTGTTCTGTCATGTTTACACCAACATCAACATAACCATTCAACAAGGTCGTTAATGCAGCTGATCCACAACTATAGTCATAGGCTTGACGGACAATACCCCTAAATTGATCTTCTACAGCAGGTTTAATGAGCACGGGTTCTCTATGCATTCGAGTGAATGAATCGTGGCGAGAATCTAAGGTTTCAGTGTAATACACAGCTTCCGCTGGCTTTTTCTTAATTTCAAAGGCTTCTTTGGCAGCGTAATACATCAATGCCGAGCCTAACGCGATCTCTAACATATCTTTTAACTTTTCTAGTTATCGGCATGACGTGCCTTTGTTCATTATTTTTTTAGAGCTTATACTCTACATCCATGTAAAAGGAAGATAACCTTTTTTATAAAAAAAAACAGCTTTTTTTTAGTCTTTTTGAAGAATTTCACATTATTTTTGTAAAAAAAAGCGCGTGTAAACACGCGCTTTTTGACACGGAAACTTAGTGACCGCGGATTGTAATAATCGAACCTGGCACATAAGTACCTTGAGCTGGGCTAAAGTAAGTTTGCATGCCTTGAACTTCTACATCACCAATAGATGCTGCATCACGGCTACCTAAATGGATAGCTTTCACATAAGTATCATGTGCACCACTTGTGCTGACAATACGAACAAAACCTTTGTTTGCAGCTGATTCACCAAATACACTAATATTTTGGTTAATTGTTAGATCACTAGAATTTGCATCTGTTAACTTAATGCTTTCAATGAAGATTTCACCTGCCTTAGTTGTATTTATATTAGCGTTTGTTGGTGAAAGGGCTGCTGGAACAACTGTTTTACCAGTCGTTGAGTTATCTAGAATACCCAAATCTTTAATCTCTAAACCACCGACCATTGTTGTATTCAACTTAATCATTGCGCCTTGCGGTGCAGCACCTAATTGAATGTTTGCAGTCATTTTACCAGTTTTAACAGAAAGACCTGATAAAATCGCGTTTTCAGTACCTGTGCCACCACGGCGAATATTCGCTGCTCCAGCTGCTGGTGCAGCAGCCGATCCAACTACACCAATCTCGCCGATGTTAATATCTAGACCAGATACCTGTGCGGCAATATTAATAAATGGATTGCCACCACCTGCATCTGAGTCAATTGTTAAGTCTGCTAAGTTACGGCTAGCAAGTAAATAAGCTCCGGCATTGTCATAGTTTGCGCCAATTACGATACCTTTGTTTTTTACAACGTTAGTTTCAGTAACACCATCAGCAGCCAGCTTAGTAATGCCATTTCCTTTAATATAAATAGCACCAGCACCAGATGTTTTATCTACAAGTGTTACGCCATCAGCTTGAAGCTCTTTATAACCAGCTGCTCCCATACCATCATTATCGTGAATGAATAATTTTTCGATTTCGATTTTTGAAATACCGATCCCAATGTTTAAACCATCTTGACCAGTAGTAGCACCCAATGAAGCATCATCCATTGCTTGCATTGCCATCGCATTTGCGCTGATTGCTAATGAAGAAACTAAAGCAAGTTTAGTAAATTTTTTCATTTCGTACTCTCCCAAGAGTATTATTTTTTTTGATTGTTAACTACTCGATTTCACTGATTGTTTTTTATTTTTTGACAATAGTGAGGCTTTCCTTGAGCAGCTGGTTTGCCCTAGTTAAATTATATGGCTGTCATTTTTTGTTCAACTGCTGTTGGTCGCAATCTGCATGTTACCGATAAACGGTATTTACAGTTTTTATGCACCAACAATGTTATAGAATAGCTTATCTATGTATCGAATTTTTAAAGTCACATCGTATGAATAAGCCTGTTTTTTTTCAAAAATTGCTGACCAAACAACAGCTTAATCCTACTGAAATTCTTTTATGCCTATCACATCTTAACCATGTGGTTTACTTAAAAAATGTAAAGCAACCTGTCATTGCTTTTTTAGCCTCTGAATATATGCTGGTGCACAATAAAAAAATTCAGAAATTTACCAGAATATCGTTAAATCAATATCAGCAAAAAAATGAACCGATTGATTTCAATCATTTTTTTAAACAGGGTTTGCAAAACCATTCTTCTGACTTCAATGGCGGTTTAATCGGCTTTATCAGTTATGATGAAGCTGCCCAGCAACAGGTTAACATTCAATCCAAAAATCAGCCTTCTTTATTTTTAGGCATTTATTGCAGCTATATTAAACTGACCGATCAAGGCTGGACTTTTTTTAGCCATGAGCATGATGCTGAAGCGATATTTCAGATGCTTCAAGATGCCTTACAAAACAAAAATAGCTTCATTAAAGAAAATCAATCATTTACGCTTACACAACCTTGTACTGCACGCTGGAATAAAAAACAGTATGTGAATGCCTTTAAACAGGTTCAAGATTACATTCGGGCAGGTGACTGTTATCAGATTAATTTGACTCAAGAATTTACCGCCAAAGCACAAGGGTTATTACTCGATACAGCAGACGCATTTTGGCAACTGACGGATGCACCTTATTCGGGTTATGTCAAAATTGATGATTTTGAATTACTCAGCTGTTCTCCCGAACTGTTTATCGAATTTGAAGCAAATCGGAAAATCACCACAAAACCAATTAAAGGCACCATGCCGCGATATCAAGATGCTGCACTTGATGAACAATCCAAGCAAAGCCTAATTCACTCTAAAAAAGACCAAGCCGAAAATGTAATGATTGTAGATTTACTGCGTAATGATTTGAGTGTATACGCTGAAACAGGATCGGTGAAAACACCAAAACTTTTTGAAATTGAGTCATTTAATCAAGTTCACCATATGGTCAGTGAAGTCACTGCCACTTTAAGGGAAGATATCAATCCTTTTCATGTGCTCATGTCTGCTCTGCCGGGTGGTTCGATCACTGGTGCACCCAAAATTCGTGCCATGCAAATTATAGAGGAGCTTGAAGGTGCTCCACGTGGAGCCTACTGCGGTTCGATGGGTTATTTTAATTTTGATGGCACAGGTTCATGGAATATTCTGATTCGCTCGATTCAAAAATATCAGGATGATGTTTCTGTCTGGGCGGGTGGCGGTATCACCATTGCATCAGATTGCGATGCTGAGTATCAGGAATGTTTTGATAAAGTCGAAGCCATGCTGAATTTACTCAACACTTGGTACACACCTGCATAATTAAAAAAAGCGATTCTATTGAATCGCTTTTTTAAAATCCCTCTAACCTCCCTTTAGTAAAGGAAGGAAATCCCCTCTTTTGTGAAGAGAGGTTTGGGGAGATTAAGCCAGAATATCGTTTTTCAATGTATCGACCAAACGCTGGTTTTGCTCGTCCGTACCGATAGTAATACGCAGGAACTGGTTAATACGCGGCTTATTGAAATAACGTACGATGATGCCACGTTCACGTAATTCAGCAGCCAATTCAGCTGCATCTTTTGATGACAGTGAGGCAAAAATAAAGTTTGCACTCGATGGCAAGACTTTAAAGCCAAGTTCAGTCAGTTGAGCAACCAACTTTTCACGACTCGCAATCACCTTCTCATTTTGCGCTTCAAAGTATTCCTGATCTTCAAAAGAAGCCACAGCCGCCGCAATCGCAAAACGATCGATCGGATAGGAGTTAAAACTATTCTTCACCGCTTCAAGGGCAGCGATGAGATGTGGCTGCGCAATGGCAAAACCGACACGTAAGCCTGCTAAGGAGCGTGATTTAGAAGTCGTTTGGCAAACCACCAAGTTATCGTATTTCTCAACCAATGCAACCGCAGATTCAGCGCCAAAATCGACATAAGCTTCATCAATGACAACCACTGAATCGGGATTGGCCTGAAGAACCTCTTCAATGGCAGACAAACCAAGTGCGATACTGGTCGGCGCATTCGGATTGGTAATGATAATCCCGCCATTAGGCTGTTTATAATCATCCACCACAATTTCAAAATCATCATTCAATGGCAAAACTTTGGTTTTTACCCCAAAGAACTGACTATAAACCGGATAAAAACTGTAAGTAATGTCCGGATACAGGATTGGCAATTCCTGGACAAAAAAAGCCTTGAAGATGTGCGCCAACACTTCATCAGAACCATTACCAACAAATACATGACTCACGTCAACATGTTGCTGCTTGGCAATAGCCTGTTTTAAAGCGGATGCATCCGGGTCTGGATATAAACGCAACACATCTGCCGAATTTGCCAATACCGCCTGAACCGCTTCTACCACTTTTGGTGATGGCGGATAGGGATTTTCATTGGTATTTAATTTTAGAAGATTTTGGATTTTGGGTTGTTCACCTGGCACGTAAGGTTCGAGTTCACGTACTTCAGGACTCCAAAAACGCATTTGTTCTGTGGTGATGGTCGACATTTTATTTTCTCTTATTTCCCTCTCCTAACCTCTCTTGCGCTTTGCTTTAAAGCAATCCTTAAAGCTCGCTCAGGGAGAGGAATCTTCATCTCATAAATGATGGAATCAAACATCAAAGTTATTCTCATCATATGAGTTTCCCTCTCCTTTCAGGAGAGGGTTAGGGAGAGGTTTATAATTTTAGAAAACCAGATTTTTTTCTATCTAGCCTATGATTTATTACTGATAACGATAACGCGCTGAACGTGCATGGGCATCCAAGTTTTCCTGTTGCGCCAAGATATCGGCCGTTTTCGCTAAAGTTTTTACGCCTTCTTCCGAGCACATAATCAGGCTGGAACGCTTCTGAAAATCATACACACCGAGTGGTGATGAGAAACGCGCTGTGCCCGATGTCGGCAACACATGGTTGGGACCCGCGCAATAATCACCAATCGCTTCAGGCGTGTAGCGTCCCATGAAGATGGCACCAGCATGGCGAATATTTTCCGACATTTCCTCGGCTTCATCCAGGCAAAGCTCTAAATGTTCTGGCGCGACCTGGTTGATGAGATCAATCGCTTCCTGACGATCTTTCACCAAAACCAATGCCCCACGGTTGGCAATTGAAGTACGGGCAATTTCAGCTTTTGGCAAAGCAGCTAAATGTTCTTCAATCGCCTGTTCAACTTCATTTAAAAGCTGTTCATCTGGGGTAATAAAAATCGCTTGTGCAACCGTATCATGCTCAGCTTGTGACAATAAATCCATTGCCAGCCATTTCGGATTATTCTGACCTTCTGCATATACCAAAATTTCAGACGGCCCTGCAATCATGTCGATACCGACCTGACCAAATACGGCACGTTTAGCTGCTGCCACAAAACGGTTACCTGGACCGGTAATTTTATCGACAGGGGGAATCGTCTCCGTTCCATAAGCCAATGCGGCAACCGCTTGTGCCCCACCAATGGTAAATACACGATGCACCCCAGCCAGATATGCAGCTGCCAATACCAATGGATTGAGTTCACCATTCGGCGCCGGAACCACCATGATAATTTCTGGCACACCCGCCACATGTGCAGGAACGGCATTCATCAATACAGAAGATGGATATGATGCCAAACCGCCCGGCACATAAATACCGACTCGATCCAGCGGGGTAATTTTTTGCCCTAAGGTATTTCCCAAAGCATCAACATAGGTCCAGCCATCCTGCTTTTGCGCCTGGTGGAATTCACGAATACGGTTTGCAGCCAACTCCAAAGCTTGACGAACTTCTGTCGTTAAACCTTCAAAAGCCGCTTTGAGTTGTTCTTGAGTAAGTTCTAGATCAGAAAATTGATGCGCTGGATGTCGATCGAACTGTTGAGTGAGTTTAAGAACATGAGCATCACCATGCTGACGTACATCAGCAATGATTTGGTCTACGGTTTTTAAAAGTTCAGGATCACTAACTGTCTCAAAAGCCAACAAGTCTGCAAAGGCCTGTTTAAAGCTTTGATCTTGAGTCGATAAACGTCGCATCAATTTACCCACAAGGTTTGAATTGGAAAAGTTTAGTTTACCTTGTTTCCCAAACTTTGTGGGTATCAATCACACATCTATTCACACAGTTTCATAGGAAATTACTTTGTGAATTATCGAATAAATCTGGGTTTAGCTAGGGATAGTAAAAACAGGCATAAAAAAACCGCCACAAAATGACGGTTTTTCATATTGAGATGCAAAAACTTATTTTTTGCTTTCGCGTTCTTCCACTGCTTTTTCAAGCTGTGCCAGAATCGGGTTCAATAAAGTTTGCTTACGCTTGAAACTTGCTTTATTTACAATCAAGCGAGAAGAGACTTTGCAGATTTCTTCCAAAGGCTCTAAACCATTGGCACGCAGGGTATTACCCGTATCGACCACATCAACAATGTAATCACCTAAACCCACCAGTGGCGCAAGTTCCATCGAACCGTAAAGCTTGATGACATCGACTTGCTCGCCCAGGCTGGCATAGTATTGACGTGTAAGATTCACATATTTGGTAGCGATTTTTAAACGACCTTTCGGACGTTCCATACCGACTTTGCCTGCTGTCATGAGTTTACAGTTGGCAATTTTCAAGTCGAGTGGTTCATAGACGTTTTGCGCACCATGCTCCATCAGCACGTCTTTACCCGCAACACCCAAATCCGCTGCACCATTTTCCACATAGGTCGGTACATCAGAAGCGCGTAAAATTAAAATACGCACCTGTTTATGGGTAGTTGGGAAAATCAATTTACGGGATTTATCCGGATCTTCCAGTAAATTAATTCCTGCTGTTTCTAGCAGAGGTAAAGTTTCTTTTAAAATACGTCCCTTACTTAATGCTAAAGTTAAACCATGATCAAAATTGCCCATAACGTCAAAGTTTGGATCATCGTTTCTCATATCACTCATTAACTTACTCGCTTAATTTGGGCACCTAAACCTTGTAACTTCGCTTCAACATCTTCATAACCGCGGTCAATATGATAAATACGGTCAATCAGGGTTTCACCTTCAGCAGCCAACGCAGCCAGAACCAAAGAGAAAGAAGCACGTAAATCTGTCGCCATTACAGGAGCGGCTGAAAGTTTTTCCACACCTGTAACCACTGCATCATTACCTTCAACCTGAATATTTGCGCCCATACGTGCCAATTCAGGTACATGCATAAAACGGTTTTCAAAAATCGTTTCAGAAATTGTCGCAAAGCCACGACCAATCGCGTTGACCGCCATAATCTGGGCTTGCATATCGGTTGGGAATTCTGGATGCGGCAACGTCTGGAAGCTTACGGCTTTCGGACGTTTCCCCATCATATCCAGTTCAATCCAGTCATCGCCACGGGTCACTTCTGCGCCCATTTCTTCAAATTTGTCTAAAACTGCTTCAAGTAGTGCTGGATCGGTATGCGTGGTTTTGACTTTACCACCGGTAATTGCCGCAGCAGCCAGATACGAACCAGTTTCAATACGGTCCGCAACCACTGCATATTCACAGCCATGTAAATGCTCAACACCTGTAACGACTAAAGTGTCGGTATCCAAACCTTCGATTTTTGCACCCATTTTAATCAGCATTTGTGCAAGATCGGTAATTTCAGGTTCACGTGCGGCATTACGGATTGTAGTGATACCATCGGCCAATACCGCTGCCATCAAAATATTTTCCGTACCACCCACAGTCACCATATCAAAGACAACTTCGCCACCTTTAAGACGACCATCAACTTTGGCATGGACATAACCAGCTTCAACTTCAATTTCAGCACCCAAAGCTTCTAATGCTTTTAAATGTTGATCGACTGGGCGTGAACCAATGGCACATCCACCAGGAAGAGATACTTTTGCACTGCCATAGCGCGCCAATAATGGACCAAGCACCAAAATGGATGCACGCATGGTTTTGACCAGTTCATATGGAGCAAACTGATTATCTAATGTAGACGTATCTGCTTTAACAGTATCGCCTTCATAAGAAATTTGAACACCCAAACCAGCAATCAGTTTTACCAACGTGTTCACATCCTTAAGATTTGGAACATTGGTTAATGTGGTGGGAGTTTCAGGGAGAATCATTGCAGCAAGCAATGGAAGTGCTGCATTTTTTGCACCAGAAATACGCACTTCACCTTCGAGCTTAACACCGCCCTGAATTAAAAATTTATCCATCTAGTTCTAAGCTCCGAATAAGCTTGCTTTACGCCATTCTTCTTTGGTCATTGCGCGAATAGTTACCGCATGTACTTCACCGCTGGCAATATATGAATTTAACGGAGCATAAACTGTCTGTTGGCGTGCCACCGGACGTTTGCCTTCAAATTGTTCATCTACGATGCGAAGATCAAATTTCCCGCCTTGCCCACTAACTGCAACTTCAGCCTCTGGAAAAGCAGCTTTTAAAATTTCAGTGAGCTGTTCACTATTCATCACAAAGACCTCTTATAGGACCAACGGTGTAAAAACCTGCCATTTTACTATAAATATGAAAAATAAATCATTAAGCTATAACATTTAATATATAAAAAAAGAGGTCATAAAAAACCTCTTTTTGTTCAAAAACCGAACTATGCCATTAAAGATGGGGCTGCAACCTGCATTTTTCTATGCTTATGCAACTGTCTTTTCAGTTTTTCTGTTAATTTTTTTATTGATGTATACATATCATCAGCTGTTGCCTGTGCAAACAATTCTGCCCCCGGTACACGAATAATCGCTTCAGCTATATGATTTAAACTTCCTTTTCTTGAACGTTTGTCCACTTGATGATCTTTGGTCAATTTTACCTGCATACTATTGACCTGGTCCAAATGTTTGGTCATTTCAGCAAATTTTAATCGGATATTATCTTCAATTGCAGGGGTGATAGTTAAGTGATGACCACGAATTGTTATTTGCATAATTCTATCCCTCACCTTCTTTAGGATTAGTTAAAGTCATAGCCGAAACGATCTACTGAAAGAACTCAGAATTCTGCAATTCACACTTTAAATCATTTCAACCACACCTTTAAAAGAAAAAAAGATTCATTATGTTGTCATAATGAATCCCTAGAATAATCAGATTTTTAAAATTAGATCAAGACTTTTCGTTCAGAAGATGAAGGAATATGTAACGACTCTCGATATTTAGCAACTGTCCGGCGTGCTACATCAATGCCATCTTGTTTTAACAAATTGGCAATAATATTGTCAGATAAAGGCTTGCGTGGATTCTCTTCGGAAATTAACTTTTTAATTTTTGCGCGAATTGCAATGGAAGATGCTTCTCCGCCAGAAGTCGTGGCTACATGACTGGAGAAGAAATATTTCAGCTCAAACAACCCCCGCGGTGTCAGCATAAATTTGTTGGTCGTTACACGTGAGACAGTAGACTCATGCAATTCCACCTCTTCTGCAATATCGCGCAGCACTAAAGGTTTCATCCCCTCCGCACCAATTTCCAAAAACATTTTTTGATGTTCTACAATACAGGTGGCCACTTTTAATAGGGTTTTATGACGCTCGTCGACACTTTTAATAAAATTTTTGGCATCGAGCATTTGATTGCGTAAATATTGATTGTCGTTACTTTGATCTGCACGTTTAATCATACTGGCATAAAAAGAATTAATCCTTAATTTGGGCATAACATCCGGATTTAACTGCACCTGCCAATGATCATTCTTTTTCATAACCACCACATCGGGAATCTGATAATCAGAGTCTTTTTCTTCAAACTCCAGTCCCGGATAGGCTTTTAAGGTCTTTAACAGATCAACTGCACATTTTAATTGCTCAGGATTCAAACCGGTTTGTTTAACCAATTTCGGCAATTCATTCGAAATGAGTAACTCATAATGATTTAACAATTTTATCGCTTCACAACGATAGGCTTGATGTACAGGTAAACTTTCGAGTTGCACCAATAAACATTCTGCCAGATTACGCGATGCCACACCTGGAGGATCCAGATGTTGAATATGTTTTAAAACAACAAGAACTTCATCATTTTCCACCTCATCCTCATAATCCATCGTTTCCAATAAATGTTGCACAGATGCCGTGATTTCGGCAATTTCAGCATCTAAAAAACCCTTTTCATCTAAAGAATCCACAATACAGTGCGCGATGAGGCGATCCACAGCAGAAAAATGCAATAAATTAATCTGCTCGAGTACATGCTCTTTTAAACCCAAATGTCCTTGGCGATTATCTTCTCGTTCTTCATATTCAGGGGAACCCAAACTGGTCGGCTGATGGGTATAAACATCATCCCAATCAGTATCCACAGGTAGATCATCCGGAAGATGGTTTGCATTTAGCTCATTGGTTAAATCTTTACTGTCACGTTCTTGATCTTGCAAGGCAGATAGACTTTCAATCGAAGATTGCTCTTCTACTTTTTCCAATAAGGGATTACTATCAAGTTGAATTTGGATTTCTTGCTCTAGCTCAAGGCTAGAAAGTTGAAGCAAACGAATGGCTTGTTGTAACTGCGGTGTCAGTGACAAGGAGTTTGCAACTTTTAATCCAACCGATAACTTCATACTATCCTACTCTTTTTAACTGCTATTTATAAAAGCACGCCTTACAAGCAATTTTTGTGCCGTTTTAATTTTTATATCATAGATACACATAAAAAATATACAAATTTACGGATTTTTTAGTCATATTTTCGATAAAATATAAAAAATTAATGCTAAATATTTTTATAAATGAATAATTTATTCTTGATATAACATCAAACTTTCTAAATAACAGCAAATTCAAATCAAGAATCTATTCTCATTCATCAATTCAATAATGATCTTGAGGTTTTAAAAACTCCCGCGCATAAAAAAAGCCCCTACACTTGGCAGGGGCTTTTGAATAATGAGCTGGCGATGACTTACTCTCACATGGGTAATCCCACACTACCATCAGCGCTAAGAGGTTTCACTTCTGAGTTCGGGAAGGGATCAG
>NZ_FMYO01000019.1:0-1978 GCF_900096895.1 Acinetobacter kookii
AGATCATTAAGAGATTATGAAGAACAACTTGTGTGGATTTTTACTGGTTGATCGATCGAAATTATTTTCATTGATTGATGGTAGAAATTACTCGAAGTTTATTTGAGCAAATTTTTTGTCAGAAAATTGATGAGCCAAGATTTGTAGCCATAAGCTACTAATGATTTTAAACTGAAGAGTTTGATCATGGCTCAGATTGAACGCTGGCGGCAGGCTTAACACATGCAAGTCGAGCGGAGTTGTGGTGCTTGCACCATAACTTAGCGGCGGACGGGTGAGTAATGCTTAGGAATCTGCCTATTAGTGGGGGACAACATCTCGAAAGGGATGCTAATACCGCATACGTCCTACGGGAGAAAGCAGGGGACCTTCGGGCCTTGCGCTAATAGATGAGCCTAAGTCGGATTAGCTAGTTGGTGGGGTAAAGGCCTACCAAGGCGACGATCTGTAGCGGGTCTGAGAGGATGATCCGCCACACTGGGACTGAGACACGGCCCAGACTCCTACGGGAGGCAGCAGTGGGGAATATTGGACAATGGGGGGAACCCTGATCCAGCCATGCCGCGTGTGTGAAGAAGGCCTTTTGGTTGTAAAGCACTTTAAGCGAGGAGGAGGCTACTGGTATTAATACTACCGGATAGTGGACGTTACTCGCAGAATAAGCACCGGCTAACTCTGTGCCAGCAGCCGCGGTAATACAGAGGGTGCGAGCGTTAATCGGATTTACTGGGCGTAAAGCGTGCGTAGGCGGCTTTTTAAGTCGGATGTGAAATCCCTGAGCTTAACTTAGGAATTGCATTCGATACTGGGAGGCTAGAGTATGGGAGAGGATGGTAGAATTCCAGGTGTAGCGGTGAAATGCGTAGAGATCTGGAGGAATACCGATGGCGAAGGCAGCCATCTGGCCTAATACTGACGCTGAGGTACGAAAGCATGGGGAGCAAACAGGATTAGATACCCTGGTAGTCCATGCCGTAAACGATGTCTACTAGCCGTTGGGGCCTTTGAGGCTTTAGTGGCGCAGCTAACGCGATAAGTAGACCGCCTGGGGAGTACGGTCGCAAGACTAAAACTCAAATGAATTGACGGGGGCCCGCACAAGCGGTGGAGCATGTGGTTTAATTCGATGCAACGCGAAGAACCTTACCTGGTCTTGACATACAGAGAACTTTCCAGAGATGGATTGGTGCCTTCGGGAACTCTGATACAGGTGCTGCATGGCTGTCGTCAGCTCGTGTCGTGAGATGTTGGGTTAAGTCCCGCAACGAGCGCAACCCTTTTCCTTACTTGCCATCGGGTCATGCCGGGAACTTTAAGGATACTGCCAGTGACAAACTGGAGGAAGGCGGGGACGACGTCAAGTCATCATGGCCCTTACGACCAGGGCTACACACGTGCTACAATGGTCGGTACAAAGGGTTGCTACCTAGCGATAGGATGCTAATCTCAAAAAGCCGATCGTAGTCCGGATTGGAGTCTGCAACTCGACTCCATGAAGTCGGAATCGCTAGTAATCGCGGATCAGAATGCCGCGGTGAATACGTTCCCGGGCCTTGTACACACCGCCCGTCACACCATGGGAGTTTGTTGCACCAGAAGTAGGTAGTCTAACCGCAAGGAGGACGCTTACCACGGTGTGGCCGATGACTGGGGTGAAGTCGTAACAAGGTAGCCGTAGGGGAACCTGCGGCTGGATCACCTCCTTAACGAAAGATTGACGATTGGTAAGAATCCACAACAAGTTGTTCTTCATGACGATGTATCTGAGGGTCTGTAGCTCAGTTGGTTAGAGCACACGCTTGATAAGCGTGGGGTCACAAGTTCAAGTCTTGTCAGACCCACCACTACTGACGAAGCAATTCATACAGAAACGGAACGATACATTGACTTATTGATAAGCTGGGGACTTAGCTTAGTTGGTAGAGCGCCTGCTTTGCACGCAGGAGGTCAGGAGTTCGACTCTCCTAGTCTCCACCAT
>NZ_FMYO01000019.1:2523-5765 GCF_900096895.1 Acinetobacter kookii
ATAAACGACTGTTTGGGGTTGTATAGTCAAGTAATTAAGTGCATGTGGTGGATGCCTTGGCAGTCAGAGGCGATGAAAGACGTAATAGCCTGCGATAAGCTCCGGGGAGGCGGCAAATATCCTGTGATCCGGAGATTTCTGAATGGGGGAACCCACTTACCATAAGGTAGGTATCATACACTGAATACATAGGTGTATGAGGCAAACGAGGGGAAGTGAAACATCTCAGTACCCTTAGGAAAAGAAATCAATTGAGATTCCCTCAGTAGCGGCGAGCGAACGGGGAAAAGCCCATTAAGTCATATAAGCTTTAGTGGAATGCTCTGGGAAGTGCAACCATAGTAGGTGATAGTCCTGTACACGAAAGGGCTTATATGATGATGTCGAGTAGGGCGAGGCACGTGAAACCTTGTCTGAATATGGGGGGACCATCCTCCAAGGCTAAATACTCCTGACTGACCGATAGTGAACCAGTACCGTGAGGGAAAGGCGAAAAGAACCCCTGTGAGGGGAGTGAAATAGATCCTGAAACCGCATGCATACAAGCAGTGGGAGCCGACTTGTTCGGTGACTGCGTACCTTTTGTATAATGGGTCAGCGACTTATATTCAGTAGCAAGGTTAACCGTATAGGGGAGCCGTAGAGAAATCGAGTCTTAATAGGGCGTTTAGTTGCTGGGTATAGACCCGAAACCGGGTGATCTATCCATGAGCAGGTTGAAGGTTAGGTAACACTGACTGGAGGACCGAACCCACTGTCGTTGAAAAGCCAGGGGATGACTTGTGGATAGGGGTGAAAGGCTAATCAAACTCGGTGATAGCTGGTTCTCCCCGAAAGCTATTTAGGTAGCGCCTCGGACGAATACCATTGGGGGTAGAGCACTGTTTCGGCTAGGGGGTCATCCCGACTTACCAAACCGATGCAAACTCCGAATACCAATGAGTACTATCCGGGAGACAGACTGCGGGTGCTAACGTCCGTAGTCAAGAGGAAAACAATCCAGACCGCCAGCTAAGGCCCCAAAATCATAGTTAAGTGGGAAACGATGTGGGAAGGCATAGACAGCTAGGAGGTTGGCTTAGAAGCAGCCACCCTTTAAAGAAAGCGTAATAGCTCACTAGTCGAGTCGGCCTGCGCGGAAGATGTAACGGGGCTAAAACTATGTGCCGAAGCTGCGGATGTATACATTGTATACGTGGTAGGGGAGCGTTCTGTAAGCCGATGAAGGTGGATTGAGAAGTCTGCTGGAGGTATCAGAAGTGCGAATGCTGACGTGAGTAACGACAAAGCGGGTGAAAAACCCGCTCGCTGAAAGACCAAGGGTTCCAGTCCAACGTTAATCGGGGCTGGGTGAGTCGACCCCTAAGGCGAGGCCGAAAGGCGTAGTCGATGGGAAATTGGTTAATATTCCAATACTTCAGTGTAATGCGATGAGAGGACGGAGAAGGTTAAGTCAGCCTGGCGTTGGTTGTCCAGGTGGAAGGAAGTAGGCATGCATCTTAGGCAAATCCGGGGTGCTCTATGCTGAGATCTGATAGCAAGCTGTACTTGTACAGTGAAGTGGCTGATACCATACTTCCAGGAAAAGTCTCTAAGCTTCAGTTACACTGGAATCGTACCCGAAACCGACACAGGTGGTCAGGTCGAGTAGACCAAAGCGCTTGAGAGAACTCTGCTGAAGGAACTAGGCAAAATGGTACCGTAACTTCGGGAGAAGGTACGCTGCTTTTGGTGATGGAACTTGCTTCCTGAGCTGAGAGCAGCCACAGAAACCAGGCCCCTGCAACTGTTTATTAAAAACATAGCACTCTGCAAACACGAAAGTGGACGTATAGGGTGTGATGCCTGCCCGGTGCTGGAAGGTTAATTGATGGGGTTAGCGTAAGCGAAGCTCTTGATCGAAGCCCCAGTAAACGGCGGCCGTAACTATAACGGTCCTAAGGTAGCGAAATTCCTTGTCGGGTAAGTTCCGACCTGCACGAATGGCATAATGATGGGGGCGCTGTCTCCAGCAGAGGCTCAGTGAAATCGAAATCGCCGTGAAGATGCGGTGTACCCGCGGCTAGACGGAAAGACCCCGTGAACCTTTACTGCAGCTTGACATTGAACTTTGATCTTACTTGTGTAGGATAGGTGGGAGGCTTTGAAATCAGGACGCCAGTTCTGATGGAGCCGTCCTTGAAATACCACCCTGGTAATATTGAGGTTCTAACTCTGTCCCGTTATCCGGGACGAGGACCATGTCTGGTGGGTAGTTTGACTGGGGCGGTCTCCTCCTAAAGAGTAACGGAGGAGTACGAAGGTGCGCTCAGCGTGGTCGGAAATCACGCGTAGAGTATAAAGGCAAAAGCGCGCTTAACTGCGAGACCCACAAGTCGAGCAGGTACGAAAGTAGGTCTTAGTGATCCGGTGGTTCTGTATGGAAGGGCCATCGCTCAACGGATAAAAGGTACTCTGGGGATAACAGGCTGATACCGCCCAAGAGTTCATATCGACGGCGGTGTTTGGCACCTCGATGTCGGCTCATCTCATCCTGGGGCTGAAGCAGGTCCCAAGGGTATGGCTGTTCGCCATTTAAAGAGGTACGCGAGCTGGGTTTAGAACGTCGTGAGACAGTTCGGTCCCTATCTACCGTGGGCGTTGGAAATTTGAGAGGATCTGCTCCTAGTACGAGAGGACCAGAGTGGACGAACCTCTGGTGTACCGGTTGTGACGCCAGTCGCATCGCCGGGTAGCTATGTTCGGAAGGGATAACCGCTGAAAGCATCTAAGCGGGAAGCCTACCTCAAGATAAGATTTCCCTAGGACTTTATGTCCTCTAAAGAGCCGTTGAAGACTACGACGTTGATAGGTTGGATGTGGAAGCATGGTGACATGTGAAGCTGACCAATACTAATTGCTCGTGAGGCTTGACTATACAACACCCAAACAGTTGTTGTATTCAAGCATCAATTGATTTTATATTGATCTAACGATCACACAAAAACTTGATTTAGTGAACGCTAAAGAACAAAATACGAAACTCAGATATACCTGTTAATAGCTCATTTGACCAAGCAACGGCAAGCAACGCAGCAATGCAAAGCGAATAAGACCAAACGCAAAGTCATAACAGTTGTGCTGGCGACCATAGCAAGAGTGAACCACCTGATCCCTTCCCGAACTCAGAAGTGAAACCTCTTAGCGCTGATGGTAGTGTGGGATTACCCATGTGAGAGTAAGTCATCGCCAGCTCATTATTC
>NZ_FMYO01000015.1 GCF_900096895.1 Acinetobacter kookii
CGAGTAATTTCTACCATCAATCAATGAAAATAATTTCGATCGATCAACCAGTAAAAATCCACACAAGTTGTTCTTCATAATCTCTTAATGATCTTTCTAACACCTCGTCAGTGCCAGAAGCTGGATTCAATAAACTTAACAACTCAACGCTTCGCGTTTCGTTCGTTTCCGTCTATCTCGTCGGTATGGGGTGCATTCTAGAGGATTTCAGAATCATTGCAACCCCCAATTCACTATATTTTTCACGTATGTATCTTTTTTCTACGAATTTTATTAAAAAATCACTTTTTTATCTAAATTTTGAGCATTTTTATCAAATAAATACCGTATTCATTGCTTTTCAAATATAAACAGCTCGATTTTTTAAGACCTGATAGCTATCAAAAAACCATAAAAAACAGATAAGAGCTAAAAAATGAATCTTTATCTGCAAAATTTTTCTGAATTCTCTAAACAAGATGAGCAATATTTCCTACTTTTCTATCAGACTTATAGATCGCACACTCAATTTAATGTCTACTGAATATTTTTATATTTACTTTCTTTATCCATCTAAACTTTTTAGTTAGAAAGTATCGAGCTATTTCGTGATAGCTTTATCTCCCTCACAAATAAACTCGATATTTACAGCATACCTGACAAGAATATAAACCATCATTAAGCTGCATGTTCCTGAGAGTTACACCCCACCCAGTGCCGCATTACTTCCATAATCACTTCTTTCTTGCCACTATAGTCTTCAGCAGCAAATAACAATTTAGCCCGACGTGGTAATCGTTCTTTGACTAAGGAAAACAGAAGATAGTGTGATGCGAGATCTAATTGCTGAAACAGGGCTTGTGCTTGGGCAAAGGATTGTTGTTTCTGTTCAGGCGAATCGTATTCAAACAGGAAACGTAAAATGAAATCAATTTCCTGGTCAAAAATATTTTGAGTCTGATAATGGTACATAAATAATACTTATCCTCTTTTTATAACTTTTATAGATCTTCTTTGAGACCTCATATCATGAACATGCTGATAAGGTGATTCAATTTCAGCACTTACACTGCAGTCTAACCTGTATTTTAAATAAATGAAAAATGCAGCAATTGAATAAAAGCCAAAAGAAATAACGAAAATTTGGAAATAAAAAAGGAAGAGATCTCTCCCAAAATCTCTTCCTTGGAGTTGAATCTTTATTCGATCCATCGTGTCATTATTATAGTTATCTACAAAAATTTAAAAAAAGTCTCCTGGGGAAGAGACTTAAAAATTGCGGAGCTTTTCTTATAAAGTTACCCTCTAGATATGTTTTCTACACAATGTCTAGATGGATAAATCTTAAACATAAAATATGACAAAATCAAGACAATTGGAAAAATTTAAGTATTGTTTTTATAAGCTTTTTTTTGAATTTATTTATTTAAAATATTCATATACGGTACAAAAAATAAAAGCAGGCTAAAGCCTGCTTTTATTTCAATGGCTTAGCACATGCTTAATCAATAAAAGTCACTTTTGCAATTGCTTTTTTACTGGCTTGAACGATCAAAGTCACGTTCTCTTTCACAGAAAAATTAGCATCAACCACATTCCAATCTACTTTAACAGCACCACGACCAATCGCATCTTTGGCTTGAGCCGCATTTTTGGTTAAACCCGCAGCACGTAAAATAGAGGTAATAAAGATTTCACCGCCAAATTCCCCACGTGAAATGGTCACCTCAGGTGTTCCTTCAGGCAATTCACCTTCAGTAATCAGGTTACCCGCACCTTTATGTGCAGTTGCCGCAGCTTCTGCACCGTGGAAACGCTCAACCAGTTCAAGCGCGAGAATCTTTTTCACTTCTTGCGGATTACGGCCTTCAGCCACTTCTTTTAACAGCTGCTGGATTTCTTCAATCGACTTGAAGCTTAACAGATCAAAATAACGCTCGATCAGAGAGTCTGGCATTGAAAGGACTTTTTGATACATCGCACCCGGTGCATCAAACACGGCAATGTAGTTACCCAAAGATTTAGACATTTTATTCACGCCATCTAAACCTTCAAGAATCGGTACCGTAATACAGACTTGTGCTTCCTGGTCATAACGACCTTGCAAAGTACGCCCCATCAACAGGTTAAAGGTCTGGTCTGTACCCCCCAGCTCCACGTCAGCATGTAGTGCGACCGAGTCATAACCTTGCACCAATGGATATAAAAATTCATGAATCGCAATCGGTTGGTGGCTGTTGTAGCGTTTGGTAAAGTCATCACGCTCCAGCATACGCGCTACAGTCTGCTGTGAAGCCAGCTGAATTAAATCAGCTGCAGTTTTCTGAGCAAACCATTCAGAGTTGAATACCACCTTGGTTTTAGCCGGATCAAGAATTTTAAATACTTGTTCTTGATAGGTTTTTGCATTTTCCAGCACTTTTTCACGGGACAATGGCGGACGAGTCGCGCTTTTACCTGTGGGATCGCCAATCATGGCGGTGTAGTCGCCAATCAGGAAATAAACTTCATGCCCCAAATCCTGGAACACTTTCAATTTGTTAATCAGAACCGTATGACCCAAGTGCAAGTCAGGTGCAGTTGGGTCAAAACCCGCTTTAATTTTAAGCGGACGATTTTCTTTTAATTTCTTCAGAAGATCTTCTTCAGAAATAATTTCATGCGTGCCTCGTTGAATGAGGGCAAGTTGTTCTTCAGCCGGCAGGAAATTTGACATCACAAAACCCAAACACATCAGTTATTCAATTTGTGCGATATACTAACACTTTTTCAGCACATTGCAGGCTTAAGAATAATCATGACAGCGATCTATATTGGGGTAATGACCGGCACAAGCATGGATGGTGTCGATATTGTTGCTGCTTCTTTTGATCCCTTACAGCTTCATGCCACCCTCACTTTGCCCTTTGATCCCGATCTTCGTGACGAACTGATGGCACTTACCCTACCGGGCGACAATGAAATTGACCGTATGGGCAAAGCTGACGTTGCTTTAGCCACCATGATTGGTCAGGGCATTAATACGCTCATTGAAAAGAACAACTTAGATCGTAGCCAAATTAAAGCTATCGGTTCGCATGGACAAACCATCCGCCACCGCCCTGAACACGGTTTTACCCTGCAAATTGGTGATCCCAACATCATTACTGAAATGACAAAAATTCCGGTCATTTCAGATTTTCGTCGTCGCGATATGGCGGCTGGCGGTCAAGGTGCCCCACTGGTTCCTGCATTTCATCAAGCCCTGTTTCAGCATGACAGCATTCATCGTGTGATTCTGAATTTGGGCGGGATTGCCAATGTCAGCATGCTGCCTGCCGGCAAACCCGAAGCCGTTTTTGGTTTTGACACCGGTCCTGCCAACATTCTCATGGATGCCTGGTGTCACCGCTATACCGGTCAACCCTATGATGAAAATGGCAACTGGGCAGCATACGGACAACCGATTCGCAGCCTGCTGGACCGCTTGCAAGCGCATGAATTTTTCTCCAAAGAACCCCCGAAAAGTACCGGCCGTGAAGACTTCAACCTGGAATGGCTGGATGAACAGATTCTCGACTGGCGTAATGACCTAGAATATGACGAGCTAGAAGATACCCCTGAAAATGTTCAGGCAACCTTAATGAAACTCACTACCCGTGCCATTAAAAAAGCCATTTACCGTTCTGACATGGATACCGGTGAAGTCTATGTCTGCGGTGGCGGAGCCTATAACTCGAACCTGCTTGAGCAATTGCGCTGGCGTTTACGCAAACACGAATGGACAGTACAAACCACTGCCGATTTAGGACTGAACCCAACCTGGGTGGAAGCTACTGCTTTTGCCTGGCTGGCGATGCGTTTTGTGAATCAGCAAAGCGGGAATCTGCCTGCAGTTACAGGTGCAGCAGGCTATCGTATTTTAGGCAGTATTACTGCAGTCTAAATATTTTTTGTTTCAAAGCTTCAGCATAGAAAAGGTCTGCTTGATGCAGACCTTTTTTATTTCTATACGTTTATTAGTTCTATACTTTACAGAGTCACTTACCTCATCAGATTTTTGGCATTTTCCTGACGAAAAGCATTCAAAATCTGTTGTCCAGCCCGTCCGGTTGGACTAAGACCCAAACGAATCTGCTCCTGACGGATCGCTTGACGGGTTTTATCCCCAATCAGGCCATCTACGCTGCCAATGTCATAACCGCGATTGATCAGGAACTGCTGAATTTCACGACGTTCTGCACGTGATGTTCCTGCATCATCGGTAGGCCAGGCTTTACTAAAACCGCCTCCACCTTGTAGCCGATCGGACAAATGCGCAATCGCTAATGCATAACTTTCTGCCGCGTTATAACTATATATAGCATCGAAGTTTTTAAAGACCAGAAATAACGGCCCATTTGCACCTGCAGGTGCCATAAGGCCCGCAGCAGATGACTCGCTTAAATTACCCTGAATGAGCGCTGTACCATCAGCACGCACCACACCACGACTCACCCAGCTGCTTAAAGCCTTTTTATTGCGACGGCTTTCCCCGGTAATGGAAATGCCTTCAGGGATTTTAACTTCAAAACCCCAAGGTTGCCCGGTTTGCCAGCCACGCTTTTTCAGAAAATTTGCAGTTGAAGCCAGAGCATCTGAGGTACTGGACACCAGATCACGACGACCATCACCATCAAAATCCACCGCCAGCTCTTCATAGGTGGAAGGCATAAACTGGGTATGGCCAAATGCTCCCGCCCATGAGCCTTTCATTTGCTGCTCGCTTAAGTCACCGCGTTGTAAAATTCGCATGGTGCTAAAGAATTCGCCACGAAAAAAACCTTGCCGACGCCCTTCACAACTTAAAGTACCCAAAGCCTGCAATAAAGGATAACTTCCAGAAATATCGCCAAAGTTACTTTCCACCCCCCAAACAGCGACCACTGTTTCAGCCGGCACTCCATAAGTGGCTGCAACACGATTCAACACATCACGGTGCTGGGCTAATTTTTGACGCCCGAGTTGCACTCGCTCTTCATCCACCAGACCGGATAAATAGTCCCAAATCGGAGTCGAAAATTCAGGCTGATAATTCAATTTATCAATCACGGAATAATCGGGGGTTAAATTTTGCGTATAGCGATCATAGGTAGAACCACTCACACCCGAGTTCATAGCCTGAGTACGTAAATTAGCAATACATTGCTGAAAATTATTTCGCGGAGTCAAAATTTGATTTGAAGGTGTCGTGGAAGTGACTGTGACAGGTTGACCATTAATAATCAGCTCAGCATTGGCTTGAGTCATGGCAAGGAAAACTGAACCTAAAACGAAAGCTAAGCGCTGCATAGTATCCTTTACGATCTTTGAATTTAAATTATGCTTTTACCATACCACCATCAGCACATCGTTTCTGAATCAAATCGTAAATTTAAATTCATTTTCTTCATTTTAAATTCATATTTCACTTTTGAATTTAAAAATTTTATCCACAGGCTTTATTTTTAGATTTTTTAAATTCAAAACACAGGCAAATATGAATTTAAATTTATTATTTTAAATTTAAAGCAAAATTTTAAATTCAAATAGCTTGTGGATAAGTTAATTCCACTATTTTTATAGTTTTAGAAAGCGAATACTTTAAATTCAAAATCCTATTTTTTAAATTTAAAAGTTTAAATTCATTTCTCCTTAAACCATTTGAATTCATATTTTTTAAATTCAAATGCACGAGTTTAAATTTAAATTCATATTTTTGAATTTATTTTTATCTTTTGAATTTAAAAATTCCTGCATCGTTTTACAACAATAAAACTGAAATACAGAGCCATTCTATTTGTTTGTTTTTTATTCAGTCTATTTATAAATCATTGTACAAATAACATACAATTATTTTTTCCTTGTTCCGATAAATGGCATCTTCCTCGAAAAGAGGCGCAATCATGCCCGAACTGCAGGCATAAAAAAAGCGATCATTGGCATGACCGCTTTTTTATCATTCAAACTTGGGTTTAAATGCTCATATCTTCGCTAAGTGCTAGTGGATTTGGCAAAATTTTCGCCAATGCGCGGCATAATGCAGTCAGATCAGCACGGTCATTTGGCATCAGGGTGATATGGCCAATCTTACGGCCTTCACGCTCAGTCTTGTTGTAAAGGTGCAAATGAGCACCATTTAAAGCCAAGACATCTTCAGACTTAGGATGTTGACCAATAATATTGATCATTACCGTTGGGCGAACCACTTCAGTTGAACCCAATGGCAAGCCAGCCACCGCACGAATGTGGTTTTCAAACTGCGAGCAAACAGCACCTTCAATTGACCAGTGACCCGAGTTATGCACGCGTGGTGCCATCTCGTTGGCATACAAGCCTTTGTCAGTGACAAACAGCTCTAGCGTCAATACACCGACATAATTCAAATGATTGAGCAGGCGAGTGATGTAGTCTTGTGCAACCGGCTGTAAATCGGCACTGTTGGGTGCCGGAACAATCGAATGCGACAAAATGCCGTTGTGATGATGATTTTCAGCCAATGGCCAGGTTTTCACATCACCATTTTGGCCACGCACTGCAATAATTGAAACTTCACGTGAGAAAGTCACAAAACTTTCTGCAATGAGTTCACCGGCAGGACCAAGTTCTGCCCAAGCCTGATCAATCTGATCGGCTGAACGAAGAACAAACTGGCCTTTACCGTCATAACCACCACGTGAGGTTTTCAAAACGATGGGTAAACCAAGTTCTGCCACAGCAGCCTGCAAGCTCTCAAGTGAAGTAACCGCTTTATAAGGCGCTACCGGAATCTCCAGCTCATCAAACAAGGCTTTTTCAGACAGACGATGCTGTGCAATTGCCAGAGCCTGACGTGGCGGATGCAATTGTTTTTGCTGGGTTAAAACATCCACATCTTCCAGTGGGGTATTTTCAAATTCCAGGCTGAACACATCTGCACTGTGAATGAAATCTTGCAGACCATTTTCAGCTTGACTTGAGATGACCTGGCCCAAAGCTGCAGAAGGGCAATCTGTATTGGCTTCAAAGAAGGTACATTGAATGTTCAGCGGTAGAGCAGCTTGTGCCATCATACGGCCGAGTTGACCACCACCAAAAATACCGATGGTTTTATCCATAACGTGTGTCCCGTTTTAAGCTTGGCTTTAGTTTTGACCAGGAATATTTTTGCTTGCCACTTTTTCAGTTTGCGCAGCGCGGAATTCAGCAACATTTTTGGCAATTTCAGGACGTGTCAGACCTAAAATCTGTGCTGCCATAATGGCGGCATTGGTTGCACCAGCAGGACCAATTGCCAAGGTACCCACTGCAATACCGGCTGGCATTTGCACGATCGAAAGCAATGAATCTACACCGTTGAGGATTGAAGATTTCACCGGTACACCCAGAACAGGTAAATCGGTTTTTGCCGCACACATGCCTGGAAGATGCGCTGCACCGCCAGCACCGGCAATAATCACCTGAATGCCACGCTCACGCGCTGTTTCCGCATATTCAAATAAACGGTCTGGAGTACGGTGTGCAGAAACAACTTCCGCTTCAAATGGGACGCCAAGCTGTTTCAGCATATTGGCAGTGTGTTCCAGAGTTGCCCAGTCAGATTGGGAACCCATGATAATTCCAACGAGAGGTTGAGTGTCTGCAGCAGCCGCATTCATTGCAAATGTTCCATAAACGAATGTAAGGAAGGATAAATCTCGACAAGAGCCAAGTTTTAAATGAATCACAAGCCCGATATTATAGACTGATTTTTCATCTCACCAAAATTTAACAGCACAAGCAGGCGGATATTTTCATTTTTTTTATAGAAATCACTGAAAATAGGGCAGTGGCCAATTTACTGGCTACGGAATACAAAATAAATACAGCCCACCAAACACAGCCCTGCCCACACATAATCCAGTTTAAAAGGCTGTTTAAACAGAAAAATCATAAAAGGCACAAACACCAGCAAGGTCACCACTTCCTGGGTAATCTTCATTTGTCCCACGGCCCAGCCTTGTTGGGCAAGCAGGCGAGTGGCCGGAATCATAAAGCTATATTCAAGCAGGGCAATTACCCAGCCAAATAAAATTGCTTGCCAGATTGGCGCACCATGTAAAAATTTAAGATGACCATACCAGGCCAATGTCATAAAGCAGTTGGAAATAATTAAAAGCAGCAGGGCAAAGTACATAGTCAGTTCATCTGGAATAACTGCAAATATTTTACGTTTTTACCATAAAAAAGCATGTGATTTCCTGACTGATTTTAGCTCGGAGAAATCCCGATCCCAAAGCCTCCTAAACTACTGGATGTAATGCCGGGAATAGATACAAGAAAGACTATCTTTTCCGCAAAACCCTTGATATCGTTGCTTTCAAATTGAATAAATCATGACAACACCACCAACAACAACGTGATGTGTCTAAAAAGCAGTGGAGTTAAAACGCATGCATCTGCATATTTTGGGTATTTGTGGCACCTTTATGGGCTCGCTGGCACTCTTGGCGCGTGATTTGGGACATAAGGTGACGGGTTCAGATGCAAACGTCTATCCACCCATGTCGACCCAACTGGAAAATGCAGGCATCAGCTTGATGCAGGGTTATGACCGCAGTCATTTGCAGCCGCATCCGGATCTGGTCATTGTCGGTAATGCCATGAAGCGTGGCATTGATGCAGTAGAATATATGTTAAATGAGGGTTTACCGTATATTTCAGGTCCGCAATTTTTGGCCGATCATGTTTTGCAAGGCAAACATGTGCTGGGTGTTGCAGGAACTCATGGTAAAACCACAACGACGACCATGCTGGCTTGGGTACTGGATCAGGCTGGTTTAAACCCGGGTTTCCTGATTGGGGGCGTGCCCTTAGGTTTTAGTGAAAGCGCACGCTTAGGTGGCGGTAAATACTTCTGTGTAGAAGCCGATGAATATGATTCTGCCTTCTTCGACAAGCGTTCCAAGTTTGTACATTATCATCCTAAAACCGCAATTTTAAATAACCTTGAATTTGACCATGCTGATATCTTTGATGATCTGGCCGCGATTCAAAAACAGTTCCATCACCTGGTGCGGACCATTCCCAGCGAAGGCCGCATTATTGCCCCAATCACTGAAAGCAATATTGATGAAGTTCTGGAAATGGGCTGCTGGACCCCTGTGGTTCGCACTTCGTTGGATGCCAATGACAAAGCATCACTTTCTGCCGAACAACTGTCCGCAGATGGCTCGCACTTTAAGGTACTGGAAAATGGTGTGGTCAAAGGCATCGTTCAGTGGAATATGACCGGACAGCACAGTGTGGCCAATGCCCTGGCGACCATTGCAGCGGCTGAACACGTAGGTGTTGCCATTGAAACTGCATGTGAAGCACTTTCAAACTTTGGCGGGGTAAAACGCCGTATGGAATTGCTGGATACGGTAAAAGGCATTGAGGTGTATGACGACTTTGCCCATCATCCGACCGCGATTGAAACTACGCTGGACGGCGCACGCAAACGCCTGGGTGAACGTAAACTTTGGGCCATTATTGAACCGCGTTCCAATACCATGCGTATGGGTAGCCATAAAGAGGGCCTGGCACACTCGGCACGTTTGGCCGATGAAGTGATCTGGTATCAACCGGAAGGGCTGGACTGGGATCTACAGCCCGTGATTGACGCTGCACCGAACAAAGCCGTGGTGGCACGTTCGCTGGATGACATTATTCAAACGGTGACCACAGAAGCAGGCGAGGGCGATGCTGTAGTGATTATGTCAAATGGCGGTTTTGGCGGCTTACACCAGAAACTGATTAGTGCGTTAAAAGCGTAGAGGTTGCACTTCAACTGCTCATCCAAGAATATTAAAAAGCTCACGTCCTGTGGGCTTTTTATTTAAAAATAATTTTGATAGCCCCGTTTGGTCAGACCGGTTCTGGGTTGAACCTCATGCCGGGCTTCTTCCATTTTAAGCAATAAACGAAGAAACTTGCTCATTTGCTCAGCATGCAACTGGTGCGGCTGGAATTTCTCCAAACCTATTGCTTTGAATAATCTGCTGATCTTGCCATGCTGGTTAACATATTTCATCGACCATTTTTTAAAATGAATCTGCTCAATCCTATGGTCAGGAAAACGCTGAATCTGATGATGGCGAGCATCTTGACTGATCTTTGAAAATAAGCCTTCCAGCTGCTGTTTTTCACCTTCAAGACATTGAAAATAAATGCCTTCAGCATAATAAAGCACGCCATAAATATCATGTGCCTGATTAAAAGATCGTGCCGTCGCTAAAATGTCACTTAAATCCTGTAATAGATCATTGCCGGATTCAACACGACTACTGGCATAACATAATTGAATCAGCATAAAAATTCCTATTTTGACTTATGCAACTTTGTAATAGGCCGTTTTTCTTTCACGGCTCAATATCCTAAGCCCATACTATAATTGATTTTTTTTTAATCAAATGTAATTTTATTCTTACATGCTCATTTGATCAGGACGGCTTAATTTTTCAATGAGATGCTATTAACTTAAAGTTAAACAAATAAAAAATAAACAATTTTCTAAAATTAGGAGATAAGCATGTTAAAAAAAGTTTTTATCATGACTGGATTATTGTGCCTTTATTTAAGCTTTATTATTGTGTTACACCGCTTCGGTGTGGAAGAAATGCTGAATATCGCAATTTCATCTTGCCTGTTGGGAATCTCGCTTAAATTCTGGGTACAGCAGCATTTTTATTTAATGCTGAGTCTGGTTATTTTAGCATTGCCTTTTCTGTGGCTCGAACAGTATAAAATGCTTGAAATGATGCTGATGACCGCCTTGCTGGGCGTCACCCTGACCCACCTGGTCCAGTCCCGTAAAAAATACCTGTTAAAATCCAAACCCTATAAATCTGTTTTAAGAGATTGATCAGGCAGATAGAACAGGCAAAATCTGTCTAATCTGTCCTGACATTTTATGAGAGCCGATCAAGCTAAACATATTGCTGTAAGCCCACAATTTCAGGCTTTGTTGAAATCACATCATTCTGTAAGCAAAGCTGTCTGAGTAATGACTTTGTCAACTACTATTGCTAGCTTAGATATACAAACTCTGCGTATTCATGCTCAATACTTCAACGTCCTATAAATACGGCAGGGCATCTGATTAACTTCTTTCTTCCTATCATCATTCAGTGTTCCTCTAATTAAATATTCTGCTTTAATTTTTTTAAAGAGGAGATTTATTTGATAGTGTGAAAGAGATGAAATAACAAAGGAATAAGCTGATGACAACAATGAAAGCAATGGTCTATTACGGCGAAAATGATATCCGCTTTGAAGAGCGCCCGATTCCCCAAATTATTAATCCCGATGATGCGGTGATCCGAGTCACCAAAACCACCATTTGCGGTACCGATTTAGGTATCTGGAAAGGTAAAAACCCTGAAATACAGGAACATGCCAAAACCCTAACCGGACAGTTTAATGGCCGTATTTTAGGTCATGAAGGTATCGGTATTGTTGAAGAAGTCGGTTCCGCAGTCAAAAAATTCAAGAAAGGCAATCGGGTCATTATCTCCTGTATTAGCCACTGCGGTATCTGTGAGAACTGCCAAAAGCAACTATATTCCCACTGCCAGAATGGCGGAGGCTGGATTATGGGCTACATGATCGATGGTGCGCATGCGGAATATGTACGGACCCCTTTTGCCGACACTTCGCTTTATCTTTTACCTGAAGGCTTAAATGAAGATGTCGCGGTGTTTTTATCCGATGTACTGCCAACTTCACATGAAATTGGCGTGCGATATGGCAATGTGAAACCCGGTGATAGTATTGCCATTATCGGCACAGGACCAATCGGGATGGGTTGCGTGCTGACCTCACAATTCTATTCGCCTTCTGTCATTATTGCAGTCGATACGGATGATCACCGTTTGGCACTGGCCAAGGAATTGGGTGCAACCCATACCATCAATTCAGCTCAAGAAGATGCCATTCAGCGCATTTTGGACATTACCGAGGGCAGGGGCGTAGATTGCGCCATTGAAGCCGTAGGTGCAGAACCCACCTGGAATATTTGTCAAAATGTGGTGAAAGAAGGCGGGCATCTGGCCAATGTCGGGGTCCATGGCAAGTCGGTCAATTTTGAAATCAACAAGTTGTGGATTAAAAACCTGACCATCACCACAGGTCTGGTGAATGCCAATACTACAGACATGCTCCTTAAAACCTGCTGTTCCGGAAAATTGCCGATGGAAAAACTGGCATCGCATCATTTTAAATTTGCTGAATTTGAGAAAGCTTATGATGTGTTTAAACATGCCGCAGACCAGAAGGCCATGAAAGTTATTATTGATCTGGATCAGTAGGTTCAAAACATAAAAAAGCCCAAAAAATTGGGCTTTTTAAATCACTTTTTAAACTTAGGCGACAACGTCTGCCAAACTCTGATCACGTTTAAACATCACATCGACATAAGAACAGGTGGGCACAATTTTCAATCGTTTTTGACGGGCAAATTCAACTAAAACATCTAGCAATTTTCGTGCTACGCCTTGGCCACGCAAACAATCATCCACCCAAGTATGGTTGGCGATAATTTTATGCTCACCAGTCCAGATATAAGTGATTTCCGCAATTCGTTGACCTGCATCATTCAAAGTAAAAAATTCACCTTGTTGGCCATTATCCTGGTGTTGAAACTGCATCGCTAGTCCTCACTTTTTATTTGACTGAAACCAGAATACGTTAAAAGTAGATTATTTTAAAACATTGTGAATAGATAAAATTTGCACAATTCACATAAATATGCGATTCTTCAGCCACATTTGGATGAAATCCAAAACAAAATTAAGTTGAACAAGGGGAGTAGCCTCCTCCAGACCTGATCTTTTAATCTTACTCAAAGATCAGGTGTCAGAATATCGTCATTACACTTTGCAAAAAGTCGGTATCTGAGCATCTGAATTTACAAAATATAGATATTCAGATGTAGGCAAGACCTTGATCATGTTGACAGAGATTTTTAAATCATCTGGCAACAGGTCAAGGTTTTTTTATGGCCAGTTGTCAGATGTGGAGATTTTTATGGAATCCATTGGCAACCCTGGATTGTACCTGGCCTTTTTTTTGATGATAGCAGTCATGCTGATTGTCGACTTTATTGGTTTTAAACACACCGAAGACCAGCCCGTTAAAGTGAAGGTAGCCGCCTATTGGAGTATGGCCTGGGTCACTGTTTCAGTCCTGTTTGCAGGCGGTTTATGGCTGTATTTGCAGCAAACGGCAAGTGTGGCCTTAGCCAATCAAAAAACTATGGAGTTTTTTGCGGGTTATCTGTTAGAGAAATCGCTGGCGATTGATAATGTATTCGTCTGGTTAATGATTTTTGCAGCCTTTGCCATCCCTCCTGCCTTACAGCGTAAAGTGCTGCTTTATGGCGTACTCGGCGCGATTGTTTTACGTACCATCTTTATCTTTATTGGCGCGTGGTTCGTGCAAGAATTCTCTTGGATTCTCTACATTTTCGGTGCCTTTCTGGTCTATACCGGCTTTAAATTCCTGAAAGGCCATGAAGATAATCCGGATATTGAAAACATTGCCCTACTCAAGTGGTTACGTAAACATATGCGTATTACGCCGCATCTGGACGGGCATAACTTTTTCGTGCGTCAAAACGGTGTGTTATGGGCCACCCCCTTATTTTTAGTGCTGGTTTTGGTTGAAGGTTCCGATGTCATTTTCGCAGTCGATTCTATTCCGGCAATTTTTGCAGTCACCACCGATCCCTTTATTGTGTTAACCGCTAACCTGATGGCAATTTTAGGCTTACGTGCCATGTTCTTCTTAATGGCCGGGGCTGCCTCTAAAATGCATTACCTGCCTTATGGCCTAGGGGTTATTTTACTGTTTATCGGTTTTAAAATGCTGATGCTGGATGTGTTCCACATGCCAATCTGGATATCGCTGAGCTTTATTGTGATTGTCCTGTCCATTACCGCATGGCTGTCGATTCGCTACAACAAGCAGCAACAGCAACTTTAATTTTCACTCAAATGACCGAGCCTTTCATCGTTGCGATGGAGGGCTTTTTTATTTCCCATCTTTCAAGCGACTGGATATTGATCCATGCAGTTTTTCATCCTTGAGCATGCCGCTCCATGCATCGCACAGGGGAGAGCATGAAACCCATCCGATCGGGTGTAAGGGCAAAATTTCAGGTACAATCAATCGAAAAAATTCAAAATTGCAGGTTTTCAATGTCTTCTGTAGTTGCAACGACGGCGGTTCGCGGTCGCTTCCTAGATATTCAGAATACGGTTGCCCAAGCGCGTGATATTCACGACCAAGTGCGATATGTAGAAGATGGTTTACTGATTGCCGAAAATGGCAAAATTCGCTGGTTTGGTGACTGGCAAAGCGGCCAGCAGCATGTTCCGGCTGATGTTGAAGTGCATCATTATCCCGACAAGCTGATTGTGCCGGGTTTTATTGATACCCATATCCACTTCCCGCAAACCGAGATGGTCGGGGCCTATGGGGAACAACTGCTCGAATGGCTGAATACCTATACTTTTCCGACGGAATTGCAGTTTAAAGACAAAGCTTATGCAGACAAAATCGCGCAGTTTTTTGTCCAGGAATTATTAAAAAACGGCACCACCACAGCTTTGGTTTTTTGTACCGTGCATGCGGAATCGGTCGATGCCTTATTTGCAGCCGCAGAACAGTATCAAATGCGTTTAATTGCCGGCAAAGTGATGATGGACCGTCATGCACCAGAAGATTTGTGTGACACGCCAGAGACCGCTTATCAGGACTCTAAGGCATTGATTGAAAAATGGCATGGCAAAGGCCGCAACCTGTATGCCATTACCCCACGTTTTGCACCGACCTCGACGCCAGAACAACTGGCCAAAGCAGGGCAGCTAAAAGGGGAGTATCCCGATGTGTATGTGCATACCCATTTAAGTGAAAACAAGCATGAAATCGCCTGGGTCAAAGATTTATTTCCAGAGCAAAAAGGCTATCTGGATGTGTATCACCATTATGGTTTAACCGGGCAGCGTTCGATATTTGCCCACTGCGTACATTTGGAGGATGCCGAGTGGGACTGTATGCATGACACAGACTCGGCCATTGCCTTTTGTCCGACCTCAAATCTATTTTTGGGGAGTGGTTTATTTCCCTTGAAAAAAACCTGGGAAAAACAGGTCAAAGTCGGTTTGGGCACAGACATTGGCGCAGGCACGTCCTTCAGCCAACTGCAAAGCTTGAATGAAGCCTATAAAGTACAGCAGCTTCAGGGCGATAAACTCTCGGCATTCGAGTCTCTGTATCACGCGACCTTGGGCGGCGCCAAAGCCTTGGATCTGGAGGATAAACTGGGTAACTTTAACCTGGGCAAAGAAGCCGATTTTATTGTGCTGGATTTAAAAGCCACTGCACTGCAGGCACTGCGTCAGGAACATGCTAAAAGCATTGAAGATGCTTTGTTTGCTCTGATGACCATGGGCGATGACCGTAATATTCATGCCACCTATATTTATGGAGCAGCAGCCTATGTCAAAAAGTGAAGTGAGGAAAAAATCCGCTAAAAAGATCATTGTGTGGAGTGGAATTGCCCTGGTGTGTGCATTTTTACTGAAACGTGATACGGTGCAGCACAAGGCCTGATGAGATTTACAAGCGCAAAAAAGATGCATCTCTTAAACAGATGTATTAAAATTAAAACAACTTTAGAGGTGTTGCTGGTCAACACCTTTTTTATTTTTTGATTTGCTTTTAGGTATCTCCCCATGACCGTTCATATGAGTGTGATGATCTCAACTGAAGAAATTCAAGCCAAAGTCAAAGAGCTTGGTGCGAAAATTGATGCTCACTATGCCAATAGTGACAAAGAATTGGTGCTGATTGGCTTGCTTCGCGGTTCTGTCATTTTTATGGCGGATTTATGTCGCGCAATCAGCAAGCCACATGAACTCGATTTTATGACCGTATCCAGTTACGGTGGCGGTACTGTTTCAAGCCGTGATGTCAAAATTCTAAAAGATTTGGACGGCGAAATTCGCGGTAAAGATGTGCTGATTGTGGAAGATATTATCGACTCTGGTAATACCCTGAGCAAAGTTCTGGAAATCCTGAGTACTCGCGGTCCCAACTCTATTGAACTGTGTACGCTTATCAGCAAACCTTCACGCCGTGAAATTGAACTTGAAGTGAAATTCCTGGGCTTTGAAGTGGAAGATAAATTTATTGTCGGTTATGGTCTGGACTATGATCAAAAATATCGCCATATTCCATTTATTGGTGAAATTGGTTTATAAGACTGAGCAAAGATACTTAAAGTGGCCGAAGGCCACTTTTTTATGCTTTAAATTGCAAGCGGCACAAAAAAACAACAGTTATTAGCAGGATTCATCTGTTTCGTGTTCGATAAATGATTAATTATAAAAATGAAAGCGAATCGAAATTAAATAAATGATAACAAAAGGAGAAGACTGATGTGGTCACTTATCGTTGCTATCGTGGTCGGTTTTATTGCAGGTTTAATTGCACGAGCTATTCATCCGGGTGATGATAAGGCAGGATTCTTCATTACTGCCTTGCTCGGTATTGCAGGTTCATTATTGGCTACTTATGGTGGACGCTTGCTCGGGCTGTATGGTGAAAACTCTGCAGCAGGTTTTATTGCTTCGGTGATCGGGGCCATCATTATTCTGTTTCTTTATAATCTGGTGACCAAGAATTCCAGGGGTTAAATGTCCTGTCGAATCATGGAATAAGTCATAAAAAAGCACCGTACACGGTAATGCCAGTCAGTTAAGAAATTGACTGGCATTTTCTTTTTTAAATTCATGACTGTATTTAATATATGGGAAAAGTCATCCGCAACTGTTTGAGGCAGGACTACATAAAAAAATGATTGTTTCTGCGACAAATTTGTTAGTTGATAGTGGCTGACGAGTTTTGCGGTCAGGAGCATTGCTCCGCAAGATGTCTTTAGTCTTACGAAGCAGTGCTTCTCAGGGCGAAACCAAAGTAACAAATGAGCTGCAAGGAATTGATTTAAAACGGTAAGACTCCGCCATGAATGACTAAAAAATTAAAGAGTTTATTTCTAAACTCCTTAACTGATCAGCATTAACCGTACATGGTGCTTTTTTATCGTTCCTTGCATCAGCGCAAATCTATTTTATAAACCCAGTTCTTTCCAGATTTTTTCAATTTCCTGGGCCGGGTAGGCACCCATGACTTTAAAGCCATTGGAGAAAATAATGGCGGGTGTCCCGGTTAAACCTAAAGTTTTACCTAAACTTAAATTACGCTCAATCGGATTGGCACAGCTTTTATTAGCACCGGGTTGAATCCCTTTAGCGATCAAATTTGACCAGGCCAAAGCTGGATCTTTTTCACAAAATACCTGTTTGGAAACCGCCACAGATTGAGTTTTAATGGGGTAAATAAAGGTGTAAATCGTCACATCCTTTAATTTGCTTAGTTCAGTTTCAAGCTGTTTACAATACGGGCAATTTGGGTCAGAAAAGATCGCGATCTGACGTTTACCATTACCTCGCACGGTCTTGACCGCATCCTGTAATGGCAATTTTTTCCAGTCAATACTGTTCTGCTTGAGTATTAAATCTTTGGTCAGGTTTTTCTGGTCACTTAACCGGAACATGGAACCGACCAGAATATGTTGGGCCTCTTCCCCCAAATACACCACTTGGCCATCCATTGAGCCGCTATAAATCCCTTTCATTTCGGTGGCTTGAATATTTTCAATGTTCAGTTTGGGATGCTGCTTGCTCAGGTTACTTTTCACCGTATCGACATTTGCCAAAGTTAAAGTGGAAATAAAACTCATCAAGGCACATGCCAATGTTTTTTTAATCATCTGTTTTGCTCATTGCTTTAAAATCTTTCCTGCTGATTCTACCCAAAAACCCGCCAGCTCATCTTAAAATTTTAGCTCGCCTTACTGAAAACCCACAGATTTACCCAGCAAGGTTTCACGTGGAACATTGACTGATCGCGGATTAATTTCCACCGAAACATGTACGATTTCTTCATGAATGGATAAGGCCTCACGAACCTGGTCTGCATTCAAACTGGAATCGGTGACCAAAGCTAAAATACAGGAAAATTTACCTTTACCCACTTTCCAGACATGCAGGTCGGTAATTTCTACCACTGGAAATTCTGCAATTACCTCACGAATTTCTTCTACCACAGGATGATCCATTTCTGCATCCAACAAGGTTTTTCCAGTTTCCTTGATCAATCCCCAAGCCCATTTTGCTACCAGAATGGCTCCGATAATACCCAATAAGGCGTCCAGAAAAGTCCAATTCAAATACTTGGCAGCAAACAGCGCAATAATGGCAAAGACTGAAGTCACCGCATCGGCAACCACATGCATAAAGGCGGCTTTCTGGTTCAGGTCATGCTCGGTATGAGTATGCTCATTTTCGTGATCATGGTGATGGTGATGGTGATGGTGATGGTGATCATCATGCAGCAACCACGCACAGATTAAATTAATCACCAGGCCCAGAATTGCAATCGGAATGGCCTGATTATAAAGAATATCAATCGGGTTAAGCAGTCGTTCAACCGATTGAAAGGCCATAAACACCGCCACCACCATCAGCAAGATGGCGCTGCTATAACCTGCCAAAATTTCAATTTTCCAGGTACCAAAACTAAAGCGATGATCCTGCGCATAACGGCGTGCGGAACGGTAAGCAAAATAAGCCAGTCCCAGCGCCAGCATATGCGAGCTCATGTGCCAGCCATCCGCCAGCAAAGCCATAGAATTGTAAATCCAGCCGCCAATCACTTCTAATAGCATCATCACTGCCGTTAGAATGGTCGCCAATAAAATACGTTTTTGTGCAAGCGGATTACCTTCATCAAACTGATGATGGTGGGTTCGGGTAAATGGGGCGTTTTGCATAATCTAGCTTTTCAATATACTCCCCCATAGTATATTTATTTTTGGAGAATAATGTTGGGGCATTTACATCAGGACAAGAAAATTCAAAACCGGGTCAAACGCTTACAAGGACAAATCAATGCCGTGGAGCAAGCGTTAAATCATCCGGAAAATTCATGTATTAGTATTTTGCAACAAGTCGCAGCCATTAAGGGGGCGGTGAATGGCCTGATGAATGAGCTTATTGAAGCACATTTGCGTCATCACGTGATTGGAGAACAGACAGCAATTAATGAAGCAGAACTGGAAGAATTTCTTCAGTTATTAAAACGTTATAGCTAGATTTCTTACATTTTATTCATTGACGCTATATAGGGATTGCCAGTACGCTAAATTCTCCTTTTTCTCCCCATATTTGCCCTTTTGAATGCTGTGGCAAATATTTTTGTGACCCTCTATGACAAATCAACAATCCTGGCGCCCATTTTTAATGGTCAGCCTGGCACTTTGTATTGGAACGATGGGGACGGCACTGGCCAGCCCTTTATATCCCATCTATCAGCAACTTTGGCATTTGTTGCCGAGTCATATCACCTATATTTTTGTCACTTATATGTTGGGCTGTTTAGCCACGCTGCTGTTTTTAGGCCGTACCAGTAACAGCATTGGCTTTTTAAAAACCTTAGAACTGGGTTTGGTCATCATCACAGTTGGGCTTCTGCTGTCCATGTTTGCAAACAATGCGCTATGGCTGTCTTTGGGGCGTTTTATTATCGGGATTGCCTCGGGATTAATGACCACATCGGCATTGATTGGACTGATGTGGAGCATTCCTGAATCGCATAAAAGCCATGCACCACAGCTCAGCTCGGTGATTACTGCCGTTGGCTTTGGTTTAGGTCCCCTGGTGGGTGGACTGATTGCCCAGTTTTCTGCCACCCCGTTATTTACTCCGTATATTCCGGTTATTATCGGGGCAGTGTTGTGTTTTATAGGCTTGTTACGTCTGCCTCAGCCTGAATTTACCGCACAAGCTTTTTCAATTGCACCCCGTTTAGAACGTCCTGAAGCACAATTCCGTCCTGAATTTTATATTACCGGTTTGACTGCCTTTTGCGCCTTTGCAGCGTTCAGCCTATTCGCTTCGCTTTCCCCCTCATTTGTACAGGTCATTATTCCCTGGCATGGTCCTTTGGTCAGTGGACTGGCCATTACCTGCATTCTGCTGATTTCTGCAATGGTACAGTATTTTTCCAGATCGATTCCTGCAAGAAAATGCCTGAATTATGGGCTGTATACACTGTTGTTCAGTTTATTGATTTTGGGTTTATGTATGTACTTACACTGGAGTTTTCTGTTTTTTATCAGTGATGTACTACTTGGCGTTGGGCATGGATTAGCCCTGATCGGGGCATTTGGCTTAATTCACGCCATGACCAATCCACACAATCGAGCTGCAGTAATGTCGACCTATTTATTTGTCGCATATTTAGGCACCATTTTACCTATTATTGCAGTAGGCTATCTTGCCGATCATTTCGGTTTAACCGCAGGTGTGCTCAGTTTTTGTGCCGCGTTCTGTTTACTCTGTCTATATTTATTAATTTGGCATAAAAAATTAAGGCAGAAAAACACTTTGCTTAAACCAAATCTAAAAACGGAATAGCGAGGGTGCTCATGGAAATGTAAGCCCCATGAAGATAAATCATTAAAGCAAATGCAGAGCTGTTTTTATATTCGGCCTTTCCCTCCCCTCATTTTCCCTGCGTAGGTTGATGTTCAAGCTCTTTGATTAAGAAATAATTCAAGAAAGTACGAATTACGGCAATGATGGCCAATTTAATCAAGCTATCCAGATCTGGATCGACAGTGGTGGCTAAAATATCGGCGGCGAGCTGGAATTCAAGTGCAGTGGCAAGCCAGTCTCCAAAACAATAACGTGCTGTGCGACCTGATTTAAGCTGGATGAACACCATTGAGGTTTTGATCAAGCCAATGATTACACACACCACGGAAATCATTTCTAAAAATAATTGGAGGAAATGAACCCAGGAGATTAATAATTCACGCAAAAACATGACATCAAACATTCACCACCTCCATAAGAGATTTTAACTCTTACTTTCTGACATCAACATCTGTCCACATTGACTCAATCATAAAAAATTATTCTCAGTTTTAATTGTCTGATTCACAAGTCTAGATCGTAGGCTTAATACTATTAGACTTCTTGCATAAATCATTTTAAAAACTAAAAATTGTTCGTAAAGCTGAAATTGAAAATAGATTTTAGTCGATATTAGATTCATGAGTGTGGCATGGATGCCACACGTTTCCCATCCCTTGCGCTGCATTTTAAAGCAGTGCTTAAAACTGGCTCAGGATGTCGTGTATGGGAAACAAAAGGTTTTTCTTGCGGACTCAAAATATATTTTGAGATCCTCATTTTGACCTTTCAAAAGTAGAAAGATTGCCTATGAGAAAGTAAAAAAATTAACACCATCAAATGACATAAAAAAAGCACTAAGTTATTAAAACTTAATGCTATTTAATTTACATAGTAATCTATTGGAACTTATTAGAATAATGGCTTAAATTGAAATTACTTTCCGATACAGAACGAACCAAAAATCTTGCCCAACAAGTCATCTGCACTGAAGTCCCCGGTAATTTCACCCAAGGCATTTTGGGCCAATCGCAGGGATTCCGCCACCAACTCGCCTGCATTATACACCACCAGTTGTTCACGCGCTTCTGCCAGATAGGCCTGAGTGCGCTTCATTGCGTCTAAATGACGCGTACGGGCAATAAAGGTATCTTCTTCCGGCTGGAAGCCTGCATGCGCTGTAATTGCCTCTATGAGTGACTGAACTCCGGTTTCCTGCTTGGCAGAAACGGTAATATGACGGAAACCCTGATAATCGCCAATTGCAGCGGCTGCACCGGTCAAGTCACACTTGTTGGCAATCAGCATTAAACGGCGCGGTTCCAGATGTTCGGCAAAATAGTTTTGCGCCAATTGCAGCGGATCTTCGCCCTGGCTTAAGTCATAGACCAGCAGCAACAAATCGGCCTGTTCAATTTCTTTAATCGCGCGGCGGATGCCTTCTTTTTCCACCACATCACCAGTTTCACGCAAACCTGCGGTATCGGTCAGGGTAATCGGCAAGCCATTCAAGGTGATTTTTTCATGCAACACATCACGGGTGGTACCGGCAATATCGGTCACAATGGCGCGTTCATTGCCTGCCAGGGTATTCAGCAGGGAAGATTTACCGGCATTCGGTTTACCCGCAATCACCACCTGCAAACCTTCGCGCAATAGCTGGCCTTGGCGTGCCGAGGTCTGAACGGCAGCGACTGAACTTTGCACATCTTCCAGCAGGGCTAAAATTTTACCGTCTGCCAAAAAGTCGATTTCTTCTTCCGGGAAATCAATTGCAGCTTCCACATGCAGGCGCAGGTGAATCAATTTCTCCAGCACGGTATTGACCCGGGTAGAAAAGGCACCTTGCAAGGAGCGTACCGCAGAACGCGCAGCGGCCTGGGAGGTGGCATCAATCAGGTCGGCAATGGCTTCGGCCTGAACCAGATCCAGTTTGCCATTTTCAAAGGCACGCATGGAAAACTCACCGGCTTTGGCAGCGGTCGCGCCTAATTCCAATAAACGGCCGAGCAGGGCATTTTGAATCACTGGGCCGCCATGACCCTGCAGCTCCACCACATCTTCACCGGTAAAGGAGTGGGGGTTAGGAAAGCAAATGGCCAAGCCTTCATCCATGACGTCACCAGCCGCATTATAAAACTGGCGGAAACCGGCAAAACGGGCTTTAGGCAGGGCTTTTTGAGTCAAAGCTTCAGCAATGGCATAAGATTTTGGACCCGACAGACGAATTACCCCCACGCCACCACGTCCGGGCGGAGTTGCAATCGCAGCAATCGTAGTAAGGTTTTGCATAAAATTCACCTAAAAAATCCCAAATCACAGCCAAAGAAAAATCCGCCTAAGATTACCATCTTAAGCGGATTTATTCAGCTATTCGCAATCAGTCGTTACTTAAACAACGTCACGTTTTTCGCGTTCTTTCTCAACACCTTTGTTGATCAGACCTTGCTGCAAGATGGTAATACTGTTGTTGACAATCCAGTACAACACCAAGCCCGCAGGGAAGAACAGCATAAATACGGTGAAGATAATTGGCATGATCTTGAAGACTTTCGCCTGCATCGGATCAGCCGGTTGCGGATTTAAGGACTGCTGGATAAACATGGTCAAGCCCATCAGTAACGGCAGGATAAACCACGGATCCATTGCAGACAAATCTTGAATCCAGCCTAACCATGGTGCATGACGAAGTTCTACCGACTCCATCAATACCCAGTACAAGGCCAGGAAAATCGGCATTTGCAATAGCAATGGCAAGCAACCCGATAATGGATTGACCTGTTCACGCTTATACAGCGCCATCATTTCTTGCGAGAAGCGCATACGGTCTTCACCGAACTCTTCTTTCATGCGTTGCATTTCAGGAGCAATCACACGCATTTTCGCCATCGAACGGTAGCTCTTGGACGACAATGGCCACAGAATCAGTTTGACCAATACGGTCAACAGGATAATTGACCAGCCCCAGTTGCCCACAATATTATGGAAGAATTGGAGGCCCAGGAACAATAATTTGGCAATTGGCCATAACCAGCCATAATCTACAGTTTGATTCAGGCCCACAGCAAGGTCTTTCAATTCAGACTGAATTTTAGGACCTGAATAGAAGGTCGCGTCCACTTCCGCCGTGGTACCGGCAGGTACATTCATGGTCGGTGAAGTGAAACCAATAATGTTCATGTTATCGGTAGATTGGCGAGATTCCAGTTTGGCACTATAAGGCTGACCATTGGCTTGAGTGAGTTTAATATCCCCCGGAATCCAGGCACTGACAAAATAATGCTGCACTACAGCAACCCAGCCGCCTTTGGCTTCCACATTCAACTTTTCATCGTTGAAGTTGTCAAATTTCAGCTTGTTATAATGTTCATCTGGCGTTCCCCACGCACCGCCCAGGAATGTGCCGAGGGTGAAAATACCTTGGGAAGATTTACCTGGATCATCCGAATTATCACGCTTGATCTGACCAAACATCTGGCCCTGCCAGTTCTGGCTACTGCGGTTCACCACTTTGTGGCTGACAATAATCGGATATTCACCTTGTTTGAAACTAAAGGTCTTAATAATCTCGACACCATCAGCAGTTTTATAGACCATCGGTACCGATAAAACTTTAACCGCTTGACCATCTTTGGTTTTTTCCGCTTTGGCATCTGCCAAGGTATAAGACGCTTTTTCAATCTCATATACCGGACGACCGTTGCGGTTACTGTCTGGTCCATTTAAACCAATCAATCCAGACTGAGCCACATAGGTGCGCTGAGCATCGCTTTCCAACATCACGAACGGCGCATTACTGTCTTTATCTTTATCATGGTTCAATAATTCAATACGAACAATGTCACCACCTTTAGGATTAATCCAAAGATGATAAAGGTCAGTCTGTACTGAAATAAGCTGTTGACTTACAGGTGCAGTGGCATCTGTTGTAGTTTGCTGAGTCGCAATATTCGCTTGAGGCATGTCAGACGCAGTAGCAGCGGTTTGACCATTTGGCAAATCTGCAGATACTTCATGTGAAACAACGGCAGTTTGTTGCTGCGGTTGAGTTTCTGCATGACCATAATCTTTTTGCCAAGCCAAAATAAGCAAATATGCGACGACAAACATGGCCCCTAGAATTGCAAACCTGGCCCATTGTTGCATATCTATTATCCCAAGTAGTTAGAGTGATTTCGGTTCAATAAACGATCACGAAAGGGTACAACAACGTGAAGCGTTTGAGAATCTATTTGCTGAAATGAAATAAAACGAATTGCCTTTGGCGGTACCGGATCATAACCTGAGCCCCCCCAAGGATGACAACGACAAATACGCTGAGTAGCTAACCACGCACCACGCAGAGCCCCATAAGTATGGACTGCTTCCAAAGAATATTGAGAACATGTTGGAATATAACGACAGCGAGGTCCCAATAAAGGACTAATCGCGATCTGATAGAATCGAATCAACCAATGCAGTAAACGTACCATTGGCCTTCTCTACTTTTGTGGGGAGGGAGCTATCTTTTTATGCTTTTTGGCAAGGCGTTGCAATTTCTGCCAAGCAAATTGTAATTGCTGCTGCAATTCTGCATTAGGCACTGCTTCAATGCCCATTTTAGGCATGACCACAATATCTAATAAATCTAATTGCTGCTGATGCAGGCGAAAACTTTCACGAGCAAGACGTTTTACTCTATTTCTTTCATGTGCACGACGCACTTTCTTCTTCGCAACAACAATACCCAAACGGCTTTTCGGCTGTTCGGAATTTTTTGCAAGAAATAGGAAATGGGGTTGATGCACTTTAAAAAGCGCACCATCAAACACACTTTTATAATCGGCAGCACAGCGTATACGTACATCTGTGCTGAAGCCATAAAGTGTCATAACACCCAAAATCGTAATAGCGTTAACAGATTAAACAGTTAAGCTATGACGACCTTTTGCACGACGGCGAGCTAATACTTGACGACCAGCTTTAGTAGCCATACGAGCACGGAAACCATGAACACGCTTACGCTTTAATTCTGATGGTTGGAATGTACGTTTCATATTGAAACTCCAAAAATGATCTTTCTATGAAGGTTCGCGATTTTAGTGTTCATTCAGTGAGCTGTCAATCAAAAACAAACTTTCTTTCAAAATAAGCCGGTTTTTACAAGATTGACGGATTGAGCATATCGTTAGATTATTAAAAATTGTATCTATTTTATACACAGTGTAAATTATTGATTAATAAAACAACATAAGTTATAAACAGAAATACTCACAATATTATCCACAGGCTGTTGTGAATAAACATGATTGTGTTGGGTAATGAATTTAAATTTATAACTTTTTAGAGTTATCCCCACAAAACCGCATTTCTATAAATAAATTCAAATTTATAAATTTAAATTTATTATTATTAGGGTGGGTTTTTTTTGTGGAAAAGCATATTTTATTTTTAATAAACATAAATTTAAATTGTGGATATCTATGTTTTTATGATTTTATTAATTTGTGGATAACTTTGTGCTATATTTTATCCACAGCTTGCGGATAAACTTATCCACACCATGATTTAAATTTAAATTTAATCGGAAATTTGCTTTTTTGAGTGATATTTCCTGAATTTTGCCATGACAGATGTGGATAACTTCGATAGAATGGCGACCCGCTCGGTCGGGCTCGCATGATTTTTTTACTAACAATGGAATGAATAGGGGTTTCACATGCTTTGGACAGACTGTCTAACTCGTTTGCGACAAGAGCTTTCGGGAAATGTCTTTACCATGTGGATTCGCCCTCTGGTTGCGGAAGAGCTGAATGATACTTTAAGACTCTATGCACCCAATCCGTATTGGACCCGCTATATTCAGGAGCATCATCTGGAGCTGATTACGATTTTGGCTGAACAGATGTCTGAAGGCCGGGTACGTAAAGTCGAGATTCTGGTGGATTCACGTCCGGGTGCAATCTTGTCAGCCAATGAACAGCCAGCAACCACCACGGCTGCATTGCAATCTGTTCCGGCAGTTGTTTCCAAACCGAAAAAAGAAAAAGATGAAACCGGCAGTAAAAACAGCCGTAAACGTTTACTAAATCCCTTATTTACTTTTTCACTATTTGTTGAAGGCCGTTCCAACCAGATGGCAGCTGAAACATGCCGTAAAGTGTTAACTCAGTTGGGCGCTTCACAGCATAACCCGCTATTTTTATACGGACCGACCGGTTTGGGTAAAACCCACCTCATGCAAGCTGTCGGCAATGCCCTGTTACAGGCCAAACCCAATGCACGGGTGATGTACATGACGGCCGAGAGTTTTGTACAGGATTTTGTCAGCTCTTTACAGCAAGGCAAAGTGGAAGAGTTTAAAAAGAATTGCCGCTCGCTCGATCTGTTGCTGGTGGATGATATTCATTTGCTGGCCGGTAAAGAAGCCAGCTTGGTGGAGTTCTTTTATACTTTTAACGCGCTATTGGATGAATCGAAACAGATTATTCTGACTTCCGACCGTTATCCCAAAGAATTGACGGAACTGGATGCACGTCTGGTTTCACGTTTTTCCTGGGGATTGTCAGTTGGAGTTGAGCCACCGGATATTGAAACCCGAATTGAAATTTTGCTGAAAAAAGCCGAAAGCAGTGGAGTGGAGTTGCCGCGTAACTGTGCCCTGTTTATTGCTCAGCAAGTGGTGGCCAATGTTCGTGAGCTGGAAGGTGCGCTGAACAAGGTGGTGGCGATTTCCCGTTTTAAAGGCACGCCGATCGATCTGGATGTCGTGCGTGAATCGTTAAAAGATGTGTTGGCCATCCGTGCCCGTACCATCAGTACTGAAAATATCCAGCGCGTGGTGAGTGAATATTTCCGTATTCCTTTAAAAGAAATTGTCGGTCCCAAGCGGACCCGTATTTATGCCCGTCCACGTCAGCTGGCCATGGGTTTGGCACGTGAACTGACCGGGGACAGTTTTCCCGAAATTGGCATGGCTTTTGGTGGGCGTGATCACAGTACCGTGATGCATGCCTGTGAAAAAGTGATCAGCCTTCGGGAAGAAGATCCGATCTTTAATGAAGACTATAAAAACCTGCAACGGCTGTTGCAAAGCTGATCTGAATTGATCAAATTCTATTCTTGCAATGCGGCATATTCTGCCGCATAGTACACTGCTAAAAAACACATTTATTTATTTTCATCTTCAGTTGTTAGAGGAATGTACCGTGCGTTTAAAAATCGCGAAAGAAAGCTTACTTAATGTTCTGTCACATGTCGTAGGAGCGGTTGAACGTCGCCATACTTTAAACATTCTGTCTAACGTCAAAATTCAAGTAAATAATGAATCCTTAACCATTACCGGTTCTGATCTGGAAGTGGAACTGGTGGCCAGTACCACCCTGGCTGAAGGGGCTTGCCTGCAGGTGGGTGAAACCACTGTACCGGCACGTAAACTGATGGATATCTGTAAATCCTTGCCTGCTGCGGCATTGATTGACCTGCAAATTACTGAAGATCGCTGTATTTTAAAATCAGGCAATAGCCGCTTTGTACTGGGGACTTTGCCAGCTGAAGACTACCCGTTGTTAAGTACCGAAAATGCCCAAGGTACGCAAGTGACCGTGACTCAGCGCGAATTAAAACGCCTGTTTGAAAAAACGGCTTTTGCAATGGCGGTACAGGATGTACGTTTTTATTTAACCGGAACACTGCTTGAAATTGACCAAAATCAGTTGCGTGCTGTAACGACTGATGGTCATCGCCTTGCGCTGTGTGAAACTGTTGCACAATCTACTGCAACTCAGCCTATCCAGGCGATTGTGCCTCGTAAAGCGGTTGCCGAGTTACAGCGTCTGCTCAGCATTGAAGATGAGCAATTGTCTTTATTGATTGGCCGTGAACTGTTAAATGTGACCATTAGCACCCCAAGCCGCGATAAAGAGCAGGGTGATATTACCGTTCGTTTCACGACTAAACTGATTGATGGAAAATTCCCGGATTACCGTCGTGTGATTCCACGTGGTGGTGATAAAAACGTATTGATCGCGCATGACGTATTCAAGCAATCCTTGCAGCGTGTGGCCATTCTCAGTAATGAAAAATTACGTGGCGTGTTCCTGAATTTTGGTGCCGATTCTTTGCAGCTGCGTGCCAATAACCCGGAGCAAGATGAAGCGATTGAAGATTTGGCCATTCAGTATGCCGATGCACCGATGGAAATGTCTTTCAATGCACAATATCTGCTTGATGTGCTGAATGTGTTGGATGGTGAAGATGTCGCCATGACCATGACTGAAGCCAACCAGTCGGTATTGGTGCATGATCCGGCACAACAGGATCAGACCTATGTTGTAATGCCAATGCGTGTTTAATTCAACGCTATTGAATCAGATTTAACCATGCATATTACGCGTTTAAATATAGAACGTGTTCGAAACTTAAAGACGGTTGCACTCCAGGAGTTGCAGCCGTTTAATGTCTTTTACGGGCAAAACGGTTCAGGCAAGACCTCGATTTTGGAAGCCATTCATCTGCTGGCGACCGGACGTTCTTTTCGTACCCATATTCCGAAAAATTATATTCAGCATGAAACCGGCGACGCGATTGTGTTTGCACAATCGGCAACGGAAAAAATCGGCATGCAAAAGCTGCTCTCCGGTGAACAGCTGATTAAGGTCAATGGCGATCATATTGCTACCCAAGGGCAACTGGCCAAAATCCTGCCTTTACAGCATATTGACCCACAAAGTACCGATATTATCGATTATGGGGCCAAACCGCGCCGGCAATTGCTGGACTGGCTGATGTTCCACGTGGAACCGGATTTTTATCATGCCTGGCAGTACTATGCCCGTGCCTTAAAGCAACGCAACAGTTTGCTGAAATCGAACAGAAATCTCAGTTTGCAGGATCTGGAACCGTGGAACAAAATGCTGGCGGAATATGGCGAAATGCTGAATTCGCAGCGTAGCGGCATTGTCGAGCAGTGGAAGGTTTATTTTGAGCAGGATTTGCAGCATTTGCTGCCCAATCTTGCGGTTGAACTGGAATATAGTCCCGGCTTTCATACCGAACAGGGCCTGCTGCATGACCTGACTGCGCATCATCAGAAAGATGTCGATCGCCGTTATACCGAATATGGACCGCATCGTGCAGATTTACGTTTAAAAACAGCCATGGGCGATGCCGATGTAGTGCTTTCACGCGGCCAGAAAAAGCTCCTGATTATGGCTTTAAAACTGTCACAGATTGCAATGCTGCATGCCTGTAATAAGGAAACTGTGGTATTATTAGATGATCTGACAGCAGAATTAGATTTAACTGCACAACGACGATTAATTGAGCGATTGAGCCAGCTGGGTAGTCAAGTTTTTATTACCACTTTAGAGCATGAATCGGTCAAAAAACATTTACATGATTTGTCTATTTCATATCAATTATTCAAAGTTGAAAATGGTCAAGTTCAGGTTGTTGTGCAATAACTTTTTAAATTTTACCCATCTTTGGATAGACCTATATTTCACTAGGGAGAAACCATGAGTTCAGAAGATCAAGCTGCTTCTCAAACAGAACCAACCCATGAAAAGGCTTATGATTCCTCTAGTATCAAGGTGTTACGAGGCCTCGATGCTGTGCGTAAGCGTCCAGGTATGTATATTGGTGATACTGACGATGGCTCGGGCCTACATCACATGGTGTTTGAAGTGGTCGATAACGCCATTGATGAAGCCTTGGCAGGTCACTGTGACGAAATCTTGGTGACCATTCATGAAGATGAGTCTGTCAGCGTATCCGATAACGGCCGTGGTATTCCGACCGATATTCACCCTGAAGAAGGCGTGTCTGCAGCTGAAGTGATTTTAACCATTCTGCATGCCGGCGGTAAGTTTGACGATAACAGCTATAAAGTTTCTGGCGGTTTGCACGGTGTCGGGGTTTCGGTCGTCAACGCCCTGTCCAGCAAACTGGAATTGACCATTCACAGAGCTGGCCATATCCACCAACAAGAATATAAACATGGTGACCCGGTCTATCCACTCAAAGTCGTGGGCGATACCGATAAAACCGGGACAACAGTGCGTTTCTGGCCAAGTGCCGAGACCTTCAGTCAAACCATTTTCAATGTTGATATTTTGGCGCGCCGTTTACGTGAACTTTCATTTTTAAATGCGGGTGTACGTATTGTGCTACGTGATGAACGTATCGATGCGGAGCATGTGTTTGATTATGAAGGCGGTTTGTCTGAATTTGTGAAATATATCAACCAGGGCAAAACCCATCTGAATGATATCTTTCATTTTACTGTTCAGGCAGACAATGGCATTGGTGTGGAAGTTGCCTTGCAATGGAACGACACTTATCAAGAAAACGTACGCTGTTTTACCAACAACATTCCCCAAAAAGATGGGGGGACGCATTTAGCCGGTTTCCGTGCAGCTTTGACCCGTGGTTTAAACAGCTATATGGAAAGTGAAAACTTGCTCAAAAAAGAGAAAGTGAACGTTTCTGGTGATGATGCGCGTGAAGGCTTGACCGCGATTGTTTCGGTTAAAGTGCCTGATCCGAAATTCTCTTCACAAACCAAGGAAAAACTGGTTTCCAGTGAAGTGAAGCCCGCCGTAGAACAGGCAATGAATAAATCATTTGCTGAATATCTTCTGGAAAACCCAACAGCGGCCAAAGCAATTGCGGGTAAAATTATCGACGCGGCACGTGCGCGTGATGCGGCGCGTAAAGCGCGTGAAATGACCCGTCGTAAGAGCGCACTGGATATTGCAGGTTTACCAGGCAAACTGGCAGATTGCCAGGAAAAAGACCCGGCATTGTCTGAACTGTACCTGGTCGAAGGTGACTCTGCGGGCGGTTCTGCAAAACAGGGCCGTAACCGTAAGATGCAGGCAATTCTACCGCTAAAAGGTAAAATCCTGAACGTAGAACGTGCACGTTTTGACAAGATGATCTCGAGTCAGGAAGTGGGTACGCTGATTACGGCACTGGGCTGTGGTATTGGCCGCGAAGAGTACAATCCGGACAAATTGCGTTATCACAAAATCATCATCATGACTGATGCTGACGTCGACGGTTCGCACATCCGTACGCTGCTGTTGACCTTCTTCTTCCGTCAAATGCCTGAACTGGTGGAACGCGGCTATATCTATATTGCACAGCCACCGTTATATAAACTGAAAAAAGGCAAGCAAGAGCAGTACATTAAAGATAATGATGCGCTTGAAACCTATCTCATTTCTAACGCAATTGATGAGCTGGAACTGCATGTAAGCAGTGAGGCTCCGGCTATTCGTGGTGAATCTTTAGCAAAAGTCATTGCTGACTATCAGACTTCACAAAAGAGCTTGCAACGTTTAACGCTACGTTATCCAGCAAGCTTGCTGGACGGTTTACTGGGCCTGGAAGCATTCAAGCTCGACCATAGCCATGACGAAGACTATGTAAAACAGTGGGCTGAACAGTTGCGTGCAGCCATTGAAGTTCAACAGCCGAGTTTACGCCCTGAAATCACGCTTGAACTGTTTGAAAAAGAACATGCAGACGGTAGCAAAGTGGCACATTACTGGCCACGCGTAACAGTTTATGTACACAACTTGCCGCATCATTATTTACTGGATGCCGGATTGCTCGGTTCAAGTGAATACAAGCGTTTGCTGCAAAATTCAAAGAGCTGGTTTAGCTTGCTTGAAGAAGGCGCTTATTTGCAGAAAGGTGATCGCAAGATCCAGGTATCGACTTTCCATCAGGTTTGGCAGCACATTTTATCCGACTCACGTCGTGGTATGATGATCCAGCGCTATAAAGGCTTGGGCGAGATGAATGCGGAACAGCTGTGGGAAACCACCATGGATCCTGAAAACCGTAACATGCTGCAAGTGACCATTGAAGATGCTATTGAGGCAGACCGCATGTTCTCCTGCTTGATGGGAGATGATGTGGAACCGCGTCGTGCCTTCATTGAAGAAAATGCCTTGAATGCGGATATTGACGCTTGATGCATTGATGAGTGAAATTGTAAAAAGCATCCTTCGGGGTGCTTTTTTTATGCTATTTTTATCTTAATCCGATTAACTTTTAGCCATCTTTATTTTTATTAAAATGACGTATTCCTCTGTCATGATGACTCTAAGCAAGAGGAAATCATCATGCAATATGACGAGGTGGGCGCTATGGATCAAGAATTGAAACAGATCCGCGATATCTGGACTCAGGCCTTTTTTAGCGGAGATTACGAGGTTCTGGCTCAGTATGAACATGAACAGTTCAAAGTGGTCTACGAGCAGGAAGGTCGTGTGGAAAGCAATTTTGTCCGTTATGACCGGATTGCGCATGCTGTAAAAAATGGTGTCTGGAAGCCCCAAAAACTCGCAGTTGAGTTTGAAGAATTTGATTATGATAAAGATTTAAAGCATTGCCAGGTCTTGATTGGTTTGCAGGATCAGAAACAGATTCGGGAATTATGGGTCAGGGAGGGCGTCTGGAAAATAATCGAACTCAGGTTTTTAAAACGCAAAAAAACAGCTCAAGATAAGTCAAAAAACTAATTTTAAACGACCAACATAGTGGAAAGCTTTGTGTGGATAAGTTTTTAAACTGCCATTTTAGCTCAATAGAAAAGTGAAAAATAACTTATCCACAGCATAAAACGATCTTTTATTTTAAATTTAAACTTGAATTTTGAGTGGTTGTGGATAAAAACTTTAAATTTAAAAGGCAGGTTTTGAATTTAAAATTTATTTAAAGGTAATTTTTCAGTCTAAGACTGGATCAGCTTGTTTCAGCTGCAATAGGTCACCATAGCGGGCTAAAATGGCTATAAGAATGGTTGTGTAGAAAAATTAAAAAATCGCAGCACACCTTAAATATTGTGCTGCGATCATAAAATAAGCATCACTTTAGCTTTGCTTAAGAATGGAAAAAATGCCTTATTCAAAAGAACTTTCAAGCTCTTCCAGTTCCATCATCAACTCTAGCATCTGTTCTTCCACCGTTTCCAGCAGGCTTTTTAACTGAGTTTGCTCATTCATCAGCTTGAGTAGATCATCTTTACGATTTGCTTCATACATTGCCGTATCACCCAGTAATACTTCAATTTCAGCCAAACGTGGTTGCAGCTTGCTGATCTGTGCTTCATTTTTTTCAATATTTTTACGAATCGGGCGGCTCAGTTCACGGCGGCGTGCGGTTTCTTTACGTTGAGCTTCTTTATCGAGTTTTGAAATTGCCGGTTTTACTTCTACTTGTGATTTCACGGGTTCAGCAGGTTTCTGGCCATTTTTCATCAGGTCAATCCGTGCCTGGCGTAACCAGTCTGCATAGGCGACCAGATCACCATCGAATTCACGGCATTGACCATTGTGGACGAGCAACAATTCATCACAGACGCTGGCAATCAATTGACGCTCATGCGATACCAACACCACAGCACCTTCAAAGTCTTGTAAGGCCATGGTCAGGGCATGACGCATATCAAGGTCCAGATGGTTGGTCGGTTCATCCAGAATCAACACGTTAGGACGTTGCCAGACAATTAAAGCCAAAGCTAGACGCGCACGTTCACCGCCGGAGAAGCCTTCACTTGGGGTGTCCATACGTTCGCCACTAAAACCAAAGCTGCCGAGGAATGAACGTAAAGTTGCTTCACTGATTTTCTTGTCCGCGATTCGTGACAATTGCAGCATTGGGCTGGCACTCCCATCCAGGGCGTCCATTTGATGCTGGGCAAAATAACCAATATTCAGCAATTCAGAATCTTTGCGCGTCCCTTTGAGCAGTTTCAGATCACCCACCAAAGATTTGATCAGTGTCGATTTACCGGCACCATTCATCCCGAGTAAACCAATCCGGCTGCTGGGTGTGATTTGCAAATTGACGTTGGTTACAATTAGCTTGTCTCCATAGCCAATATCTGCATGTTCCAGTTGCAGCAGCGGTGAGCTCATTTTAGTCGGTTCACGGAAACTGAAGGTAAACGGTGTATCCACATGTGCAGCAGAAAGTTCCTGCATGCGTTCTAATTGTTTAATCCGGCTTTGTGCCTGTTTGGCTTTGGTGGCTTTGGCCTTAAAGCGGTCAATAAATTTTTGTAAATGTGCCCGTGTTTCAAGCTGCTTTTCATAGGCTTGCTGTTGTTGTGCCAGACGTTCACTACGGGTACGTTCAAAGGTAGAATAATTTCCGGTATAGAGCGTCAACTCCTGATTTTCGATATGTAAAATATGATCGGTAACGGCATCCAGAAAATCACGGTCATGCGAAATTAAAATCAGGGTGCCTTCATAGGCTTTTAGCCAGTCTTCCAGCCATAAAATCGCATCCAAATCGAGATGGTTGGTCGGTTCATCCAGTAACAGCAAGTCGGAACGGCTCATCAGGGTTCGGGCCAGATTTAAACGCATGCGCCAGCCACCCGAAAAACTTGAAACATCCAGTTGAGACTGATGTTCAAAGAAGCCCAGACCGGCCATCAATTGTGATGCTTTGGATGGAGCAGAGTAGCCATTAATTTCATCAAAACGACCATATAAATGCGCTAATTCCTCATTATTGAGGTCTTCAGGATGTTCCAGTTTGTGCTGGATGTCCCAATATTCTTCATCTCCGGACAGGACAAAATCGATGGCTTTCATCTCCAGCGCTTTAATTTCCTGGGCCATATGGGCCACCGTCCAGGCAGCAGGACGGGTTAGAGAACCACCATCCGATTCCATTCCACCCAACAATGCCGCAAACAAGGTCGATTTTCCTGCGCCATTGACACCGGTTAGGCCAATTTTCCATCCTGGATGTAGCTGCATAGACGCTTTTTGAAATAAAACACGTCCACCGCGACGTATAGAAAGTTGATCTAACTGAATCATTGAAATATCTAAATGAGAAGAATGGTGAGCGTATTCTAAAGGAAGCGGCTCAGAAAATAAAAAGGCAGTGCATGATTCTTTTTTATAAAGGGATGATTTTCAGTAAATTAAGAAAAATGTGACAAATTGTGCAAAAAACAGCCTTTTGTCAGAAAGATAGTGCTAATGCTATTTTTACTATTAAAACAAAACTATAGTGATTTTCTAAGAGGAATAAGTGAAAAAAGAAGAAGGGGTATTATGAATAAAGGAACTTTTATTTTATCAACACTCACACTTTTGAGTTTTTCAGGCTTGGCTCAGGCAAAACAAAATATCTGTGTATTCGATCTACTCGGTAAAGCTGGTGAGTCCTATAAATTAATTGAAGAATGGGGCTTAGCCAGTAAAAATTGGGGGGCTGATGTCAATTTAATATCCTATCAAGATGAAGCAAAAATAGAAAAAGATTTTAAAGCCGGTGTCTGTGATGCCTTTTACATGACCTCAATGCGCGCCCGTGCCTATAACAAATTTGCCGGTTCAATTGATGCACTCGGTGGCGTTCCAAGTAATCAGATTGCACAAAAAGCCATTGCTTTTGTGTTAGACAAACGCAATAAAAAGCGGCTGATCAGTACCATTGCCAATGAAAAATATGAGGTGGCAGGGATTGGGCAAATTGGTACCGCTTATCTTTTTGTACGCGATAAATCAATTAATTCTATAGAGAAAGCAAAAGGTAAAAAATTTGCGATTCTGCATTATGATCAGGCGCAAAAAATTGTTGTCCAGCGTATCGGTGCCGTACCGGTGATGTCTGATATTTCTAATTTTGTGAAAAAATTCAACAATGGTGAAGTCGACATGATTGCGGCACCTGCTTATGCTTTTAAGCCGCTAGAAATTTATAAGGGTTTAGGCTCTAACGGGGCCATGATTAATTTTCCAGTGGTCAATGTGACTGCTGATCTGGTGATTCGCCCGGAAAAATTTCCTGAAGGTTTTGCAGACCAATCGCGTAGCTGGTTTATAAAGCTTTTACCGAAAAGCTTTGCGATGGTGCAGCGCCTGGAAGCAGGAATTCCTGCCAGATATAAAGTTAATTTAACCAAGGAAGATCATGATAAATATCAGAAATTATTGCGGGATGGACGTTTAGACCTGACCAGGCAAGGAATTTATGAACCGACTATGATGACGGTACTGAAAAAAGCCCGTTGTACTGTGGAACGAACCAACTTTGAGTGTTCATTAAGCGGTGAATAAAGACATCATTATTGTATTTATTTGTAAAATAGCGCAAATTCCATAAATTATAGCTAAAAATCGTTATTACATAAGCTTATGATTTTTATTGTGAACTTAAAAAATAGAAAAAATATTGGCATTTTAAGCCTGATTAATTGGAGTAAATGCTCTATTTTTTTAGAATGAACTTGCTTAATATTTGTGGCGTGAACGGATACTCGTCAAACAACAAGATTCCAAAAGGACCTAAATAATGAAAAAAACGATTTTTACATTGGCAACATTTGCTGCTGTCGGCTTAGCGAGCACAGCGCAAGCTGCTAAAGTCGATGTATGTGTATTCGATTTACTGGGTAAATCGGGTGAATCTTTTCAAATGGCTCAGGAATGGGCACTGGCTGCCAAAGGATGGGGCGCGGAGATTAATCTTATTCCACGTCAAGATGAAGCAGTTGCAGATAATGACTTTAAAGCCGGTAAATGTGACGGCGTGTTTATGACCGCGATGCGTGCTCGTCAATACAACAAATTCGTAGGCTCTATTGATGCTCTCGGTGGTGCACCCAGTAATGCGATTGCTCAGCGTGCCATCACTTTTGCTTTGGATAAACGTAATGCGCCGAAAATGGTCAGTAATTTAGGCGGCAAAAAATATGAAGTGGCGGGTATTTCACCTTTAGGTTCGGCTTTTATTTTTGTACGTGATAAACAGATTGACTCGATTGAAAAAGCAGCAGGCAAAAAATTTGCCGTATTGGGTTATGACGATGCACAAAAAATTATGGTGCAGCGTGTAGGGGCGCAAGCGGTGATCTCTGACGTATCTAACTTTGTCGCAAAATTCAATAATGGACAGGTAGATATGGTGGGTGCACCAGCCTATGCGTATAAGCCTTTAGAAATCTATAAAGGTTTAGGTTCCAATGGTGCAATGTTTAATTTCCCTGTACTCCAGGTGACCGCAGATTTTGTGATCCGTCCAGACCAATTTCCGGCAGGCTTTGGTCAAAAATCACGTGATTGGTTTGTGAAAAACTTACCAAAAAGTTTTGCCCTGATTAATCGTCTGGAAGCCAATATTCCAGCCAAGTTTAAATTGAACCTGAATGCAGAAGATAAAACCAAATACCAGAAATTATTGCGTGAAGGCCGTATGGATATGACCAAACGTGGTATTTATGATGCAGGCATGATGGGGATTTTGAAAAAGGCCCGCTGTTCTGTCGATAAAGCGAATTTCGAATGTTCACTTGGTGGTGAATGATATTGATTTATAAAAGGAAGGCCTAGATTAAATCTGGGCTTTTTTGTCGCTTGGATTTTGTCATCTTTGCCATTGTGGTGAGTAAAAAAAGTCGTAATCTTTAAAAAACAGTAAAATTTTGATCAGCCTCAAAAAAAGGTCTTCAAGACCAACCGCTAATGGCTGATGAATAAAAAAAAGCAAAAAACCATTCAATCCAAGATTGAATAAAATAATGATACAAGGAAGAAAAAAATCATGATGCCATGGTCTAAAACACTGCTGCTTGGTCTGGGTTTATGTGCAGTTACCAGTATGACTCAAGCTAAACAAGTGATTTGCGTATTTGATTTAGTGGGTAAAAGTGGTGATGTTTTTGCCCTGATGAAAGATTATCAATTGGCAGCCAAAAATTGGGGTGCCGATATTGAATTGCGTGTAGGCCAGAACGAAGCGGTCATCGCTGAGGATTTTAAAGCTGGAAAGTGTGACGGGATTAGTGTGACCGGTATGCGCGGTCGTCAGTTTAACCATTTTACCGGTTCACTGGATGCCATTGGTGCGATTCCCGATTTAAAACTGGCGGTAAAAGTCATGCAGGGTTTAGCCAGTCCGACTTTTGCCAAACATATGGTGAATAGTAAATATGAAGTGGTCGGTGTAATTCCAGTCGGTGATGCCTTTTTAATGGTCAACGACCGTAATATCAATACTGTAGCGAAAGCCGCAGGTAAAAAAATTGCCGTACTTGATTACGACGAAGCGCAAAAAATTATGGTTCAGCAAGTGGGTGCACAGGCAATTAGTGCAGATGTCACCAATTTTGGCGCTAAATTTAACAATGGCCAAGTCGATATTATTGGTGCACCTGCTGCCGTCTTTAAACCTTTAGAACTTTATAAAGGCTTAGGGAATAAGGGTGCAATTGTGAATTATCCTATTTTACAGGTGACTGGTAATGTGATTATTCGTCCAAATAAATTTCCGGCAGGATATGGGCAAAAGTCACGTGAATGGGTCAAAAGCCAGTTACCTCGTGCCTTCGGGATTTTAGGCAAAATGAAAGCCGATATTCCGCAAAAATACTGGATGCAAATTCCTGAAGCAGATAAGGCAGGCTATCAAAAACTCATGCGCGAGTCGCGAGTGGATTTAACCAAACGCGGTGTTTATGATAAACGGATGATGAAGTTGCTCTGGCAATTCCGTTGTAAGCAAGATCCAAAGAATTTCGAATGTAGTCTGCCGGATGAAAACTACAAACAATCTTGAGAAAAATAGTCTGATTTAACTTTAAATCTGTAAATACTGACCATATATTGGGTATGCTATACTTGATATATGGTCTTTTATATTTCAAGACACCTGAATTGAACAGAGGAATCCCACATGAATGCCCAAGCTCTGGTGCTGACCGACAATGCTGCGAATAAAGTACGCCAATTGCGTGATAGCGAAGGCAACCAAGAATTAATGTTACGCGTTTATGTTACAGGTGGCGGTTGTTCCGGTTTCTCTTATGGCTTTAACTTTGCTGAAAGCATGAATGAAGATGATGCTGAATTTGTCAATGGCGATGTGAAAATGCTGGTCGATTCACTGAGCTATCAATATCTTGTCGGTTCGGAAGTTGATTATGTAGAAGGTCTGGAAGGTTCACGTTTTATCGTGAACAACCCCAATGCAACAACAACCTGTGGTTGTGGTTCATCTTTCTCAATTTAAGCGAATAATCAAATATAAAAAGCCCTCCAAACATGAGGGCTTTTTTATTGCAGTTCAGCTTGCTAAATTGCAGTTTCAAGCTATTTAAATGATTAAGCTTGTAGTTTAGCTGCTTCTAAAATATCAAAAATAACGGTAGTTACATCTTGGCTTAAATCGCGATTGTTAAAAATTTCATAAGCGCTAATGGTGATATCGGTATCGCTTGGCAATAAGCGCTGTTCTTCTTCAATCAAATCTTGAATAGGCAACAGGGTCTGTTTGACTTGTAAATGTAGAATATCTTTATATTCAATATTTTCATCTTCAAGTTCAATCTGTTGCTCATTGAAATAAGGCAAAAGAATAGAATGGAGATAAGGCTGAATCTCAATAATATCAAAAATTTCAATATCGCGAGTCTGCTCAATCGTACTGATGTGATCATTTACTTCAATAAGTATATGGTAGTAACTCACATGCATCTCCACAGGTTTCTGTTGTCATTTCTTGTTATTACCATAACATGAAATTTGCCTGATTGCCGATATCTTACTATTCATAGATTTATAAAAAGTAAGGTTTTTTTGCATTGTATCTCAAGTTGGGCCTAACGCGCCTGTAACAAGGCAATATCAGCAGCGGACAAGCGGAAATTTTGCATGTTTTGATCTTTCATGAGCGGATACATCAGCGCTTGTGGGTCCTGATTATGTTTCAAGCCTAATGCATGGCCAAATTCATGTGCCAGCGTCAAGCGTAAATCTTCAACGGATTCAAATTCGTAGATATTAATTTGCTTGCCATTAAACGAACCTTTATCAAATAATCGCGGCTGAAAGCGCTGATTAAAGCTTTTTACAGAACTATCAATCTGTTGATTAAGCTGATTCAGGTCATCGACCTGCAGATTGAGTTGCTGGATTTTCTGATTATAAATATTGATTTCCTGCTGCAGTACAAAAATTTGCTGTTGTAATTGATTTTGCTGCTGCATGAGCTGGTCACGTTCTGAAGGCGGGATTCCGCCATGCTGATTAATGACGGCTATCTGCTGATTGTATTGTTGTAACTGCAGACCTAATTGGTGTTTTCTCGCTTCGAGCATGGCATTGGTACGATCTAGCTCATCTTTGAATTGCTTCAGTTGCTGGTTTTTATTGACCCACACTTGCTGGTTGTGTTGAATCTGTCCGATTTGCTGGCGACGTTGCATCGATTCATCTTGGCGTTGGTCATAAATTAAATGGATGGTGAGCTGGGCATCGGGATCATAAACAAAATAGTCTTGGCCTGTACCTGCTTTCCAGATGTCAATGGCTTGCTGGCTGATCTGTTTCAGTTCATTTTCACTCAGGCCAAAACGCGGATCAACTTCAGCAATGCGGTAACGTAACCGGGTATCGAAAGGATGCTGTATACGATCCAGCAGCTTGTTGTTGCGAATTTGGGGATGATTTCGGGTTTGATAGGTCATGCCTAAAAGAAAGATGACCAAAAGGCTGAGTAGCACTAAGCGCATAAAAGCTTAAAAACATTATTTTTTATACTGTATAACAATTAAGCAAAAATAAAAATCAAAAAACCGCGCTTTTGTGCGGTCTTTTTTAAATTCGATACATTATTTTTTGTCATGCTTAAGTTCAGGAAATTTAGCATCCTAAGCTTTATTTTTTAAACTGATCAATTTGTTTAGGCAAATTAGAATGATAGATGAAGATTAGACCTACAAAATTAAATAAAAAAATAATAAGTTCAATTAAATATTTAACATGGTAAGAATTCACATTTCGATGATTGAAAGCATAGAAGCTCACTTCATATTTATACACCTGGAAAATAATATAGCTGATTAATCCCAAGCCCAATAAGATAAAGCCTTTTCCATAAGGGTAGCGCTGAGGTACCGATAATATCAGCAACACTATTGCTGATATTAGGAAACCAAGAGCAAAGGCCGCCTCTATACCTAAAGCTTGCAAATAATTAAATGGAGAAAGAAAAACACTCGAGGGTAATACGATAAACAGATTGCCCATCGGGTAGAGCATCATGATTGCAAAGCCAGAAGCAATCAGTAGAAGCTTGATAAAATTATGCATATTTTTATTTTTTAAGTAATTTATATAATTATATGTTAGTCAAAATCCATCCTGTTGCCTATAAGATAACCAAAAAAAACCGCGCTTTTGCGCGGTCTTTTTTCTGTTAATTCGACAAATTATTTTTTGTCATCTTTAACTTCAGTGAACTCAGCATCTACAACGCCGTCATCCGCTTTTTGTTGTTGACCCGCATCACCTTGGAATGCATTTGGGTCAAAACCTTGCGCGCCGCCTTGAGCACCTTGCGCAGCTTCATAAGCGCGTTGAGTGATCGGCATGATGATGTTTTGCAGTGCTTCAGTTTTTGCTTTGATCGCTTCAACGTCATTTTCTTTGGTTGCAGCTTCAAGTTCAGAAACCGCAGTTTCAACCGCAGTTTTTTCGTCAGCAGTCACTTGTTCACCCAAATCTTTTACTGCTTTTTGCGCGCTAGAAACCAAAGCATCAGCTTCGTTACGTGCTTTTGCAAGTTCTTCGAACTTACGGTCTTCTTCAGCATTTGCTTCAGCATCTTTGATCATCGCTTCAATTTCAGCATCGCTCAAACCAGAGTTTGCTTTAATTTGAATTGATTGCTCTTTACCCGTGCTCTTGTCTTTTGCAGACACTTTCAAGATACCGTCAGCATTGATGTCGAACGATACTTCAATTTGTGGCACACCACGTGGAGCAGGTGGGATATCGCCTAACTGGAAGTTACCCAACAATTTGTTTTGTTGAGCCATCTTACGTTCACCTTGGTAAACCGAAATGTCTACAGCTGGCTGGTTGTCTGCAGCAGTTGAGAACACTTGAGATTTCTTCGCAGGAATCGTGGTGTTTTTCTCGATGATTGCTGTTAACACGCCGCCCATCGTCTCAATACCAAGAGTCAATGGAGTTACATCAAGAAGCAATACGTCAGTTTTGTCACCAGACAATACCGCACCTTGAATTGCAGCACCAATTGCAACCGCTTCGTCCGGGTTCACGTCTTTACGTGGCTCACGACCAAAGAATTCTTGTACTTTTTGTTGTACAAGTGGCATACGCGACTGACCACCCACCAGAATCACGTCAGAGATGTCGGAAGTTGAAAGACCGGCATCTTTAAGCGCAATACGGCAAGGTTCAATAGTACGTTCAACCAGGTCAGCCACCAAACCTTCAAGTTTTGCACGCGTTACGTTGATCACCAAGTGTTTAGGACCAGTCGCATCTGCAGTGATGTATGGAAGGTTGATTTCAGTTGCATTAGAAGAAGAAAGCTCGATTTTTGCTTTTTCAGCCGCTTCTTTCAAACGCTGTAATGCCAGTGGATCCTGTTTCAGGTTCACGCTTTGTTCTTTCTTGAATTCTTCAACCAGGAATTCAATTAACGCGTTATCGAAGTCTTCACCACCCAAGAAAGTATCACCGTTTGTAGACAATACTTCGATTTGCTGGTCGCCGTCCAGGTCCGCAATTTCAATGATTGATACGTCGAAAGTACCACCACCCAAGTCGTAAACTGCAACTTTACGGTCGCCTTCTTTCTTGTCCATACCGAACGCAAGAGCCGCAGCAGTTGGTTCGTTGATGATACGTTTCACATCAAGACCGGCAATTTTACCCGCATCTTTAGTTGCTTGACGTTGTGCATCGTTGAAGTATGCAGGAACGGTAATTACCGCTTCAGTGACTGTTTCACCCAAATAATCTTCTGCAGTTTTTTTCATCTTTTTCAAGATTTCAGCAGAGATCTGTTGTGGTGCAAGTTTCTTGTCGTTGACATCAACCCAAGCATCGCCATTGTCTGCCTGAATGATTTTGTAAGGTACCAGACCGATATCTTTTTGTACCGCTTGGTCTTGGTACTTACGGCCGATCAAACGCTTGATTGCGAATAATGTATTTTTAGGGTTTGTGACTGCCTGACGTTTAGCAGACTGACCAACCAGAATTTCGCCATCTTTATAGGCAATAATAGATGGAGTGGTACGAGCGCCTTCAGCGTTGTCGATAACTTTAACTTTGTCGCCTTCAAGTACGGCAACACAAGAGTTTGTTGTACCTAAGTCAATACCAATGATTTTAGCCATTTGGATGCTTCCTCAAAATTATTTTTTGCAATGTTTTTGCTTGTTATCCGATATGAGAGCCATTCAAAATTTTTCAAGTTGTTTGCATGAAAAAAAGTAGAAAAACTCTCGAATTTCTTTACCTTATTGACCCACGAGGACCATTGCTGGACGCAATAAACGGCCTGAAAGGGCATAACCTTTTTGTAATACAGTACCGATTTCACCTGCTTTGACATCAGGTGCAATACCGACTGCCTGATGTAAATCCGCATTGAAACCGTTATTCATGTTGACTTCTACAACATTAAATTTTTCCAGCGTACTGAGTAACGATTTATGGGTCAGTTGTACGCCTTCAAGTAATGGCGATTCAATATCACCAGCCGCCTGAATGGCACGTTCTAAATTGTCGACAGTTTCCAGCAACTCTTTAGCAAACTTCTCAATCACCGTTTCTTTATGCTTTTCAGCATCACGTTGAATACGTTCTACACTTTTTTGTGCTTCATAGACCGCATTGGCTGTACGTGCTTTTTCAAGTTTTAAACTTTCTTCCAACTGGGTAATTTGGGCTTGTAAATCTTCAACTGAAACTGCGGCTTGTTCTGTTTCAGCTTGAGATTCTGCTGTTTTTTGCTCAGCTTGCTCTTGCCCTAGATCTTGAGCGTCTTGATTTTGCTCAGTTGCCATAGATTTACTCCGTTTGAATGGGTTTTTAAACATGTCAGTCCTTTTGGCCTCAGTGCTAACCGCGTTAATCCTGAACTGCCATGAGTGATAATTCATGATTACTACAGAGTTCGGGGCAGACGCTAAAAATTCAAGCGAGACAAGCAATTAAATCTGTTTAATTTGATTAAAATTATTAAAAAGCATTATTTTTTCTAAAATAAAATGTCAGATGATGTGATGATTGCGGGTAAATATCAGGATTTAGACCCGGTTAAGCAGAGCATAGGTGGAACCCTGGTGACTAGCGTATCCTGATCTAAGTAAGCCTATTATTTATAGTGGAGTGAACGGCAGAAATAGCAGTTGCAATAGTCTGAACCGAATTAAGCTATTGATAATAATATGTATGGGAAAGTTCATAGCATGCAAGCAATGAACTTCTTGATGTTTATTTAGACTTAAAAACGATCAATATGCTATAAATTATATATTTCACAAAATTGCTAGGTACGCTTATTATTTAACCCAGATTCTATCGCTGTAGTTTCTTCTTGGTATTTAGAAATGTGTTTTCTAGGCTTATCCAATCTCCGGATAAGCTTTTTTTTTTGCCTGAAATTTTCCGAATACAGAAAAGAAGAGAATTTATGTATTTATTTAGCAAAATTTTATCAGGATTTTGATAGATCTTTACAATTTAAATGCTCATCTAAAGGATGGGGAAATGCGTCATATTTCTGAGTTTTAAATTGGATTAATAATATTAAATACAAAATGTTAATGGTCAAATTTGCGCTGAAACAAGCAAGTCAATTGAGAATTTTAATATTATAAAAACAAGTGAATAATTACATGATTTCGCAAAACTACAACTCAACAGGTGGGCAGTTACAATAAAAATTTTGAATGATAGGCAGCGCAAAGTTGGACTTTGCTTCATAAACTTAACCAACAAGGAAAATATGGATGAAAAAAACCGCTTTATTATCTTTAAGCGTGATTGCTGTTTCATTGACTGCGGTCGGTTGTACTTCTGCCGAAACCACACAAAATCCTGAGACTGCTCAAGTTACCACAGGTCTGGGGGTTTCCACTCAGGCACAACCGGGGGGAATTGGCGTTCAGGCAGATACTTCAGTTCATGCGGGCGCTACCCACTCTGGCTCTGCTTCTCAAAGTTCACAAGCTGCACAGTAATCACCAGGCTATCGCCAGGATGAGATGATTTCTTCTTAGAGTCTTAGAGAAAGCTTTCAGCTGATGGTTGCAATAGATGGTAGCTCGGCTTTTGCTATCATCTATTTAAGAGATATCGCAAAGTTTCGTTGCGGAGAGAATCATGATTTTATCAGCACAGTATTCGATACTAAGCCGGATTGCTGATTCATTAAATAAAGGATATTGAGGGGGAGGAACTGGCAGGGGTGGAATGAGATCATCTCTCACGCTGCTGATGTTCTCGATGATTTGAATCTCGACGGTGATCCCTGCGTTTTTCCTGCACTTTATGCAGTTGCCGTATCTGCACCTTTTTACGCTGCTGTTCTGCGCGCTTACGTTCAATTTCACGCTTTTGGTGATTCCAGCCGGACTGGTTATTGCGACGCTGTTCAGCGATTCTTTTCCGCTGTTCCAATAGATGTTGCTGTTCACGTTTTTTACGTTCCCATTCAAACTGTTTCTGGCGGTTCTGTTCCCACTGACGACGCTCAGACACACGTTTTTTGCGTTCTAACTCTAAATGGTTTTGGCGTTGTTGATATTCCCAACGTTGACGATCCCGCTCAAGTTCATAGCGATAGTCATAACTTGAACCATAAACCCGATCATAATCACGGTCGTAGCGATCATCATAAGCGCCATTGTAGTAGCCACCATCTTCAGGAAATGCCACACAGCCTACAGCTAAAAATGTCGTAGCTAATGAGAGTATAATCAGTCTTTTAGCCATAAGGTGTATCCTTCTTGTGGCAAGGAGTAGCAAAAACACTCCGAAATATACATGGAAATAGTCAATGACAAGGTATAAAAAGAAGATTAGCGTATGAATGTTTTTACTGTGTATACAGATGATTAGACTTATATAAGATTATGGTCACGCATGGGCTGACCATGTAGAAAATGTGAAGATTAAAATAAAAGGAAGATGCAATGATGGTTGCTTTTAGCCGAACTTTACAGACCGTGTTAGAAAAAGGTCAAGGTACAGCTGCACGTACTCTGGACCGGTTACCCAGTTTTGCACAAAAATCTTTAGTTAGAATTTTAAGATATCCCCACCAGTATCCTGAACTTGATCCCTTAATCCAATGCATGATGGCAGCCCAGTTAAGACGTGGCAGTAATGGCTTTGTGAGTGAAGATATTATCCATGCGCGTAAAAGCTTTGATTTGCAAATGCAGTCCATCAAAGCTAAACCTACACCGGTGAAACAGGTGGAAGATCTGCGTTTACCTTTACACAGTGGAACCATTTTCGCGCGACATTACCATCCTGCACCCACTAAAAAATTGCCAATGGTGGTGTATTTTCATGGGGGTGGCTTTGTTGTCGGCAGTCTGGATTCGCATGATGAAGTCTGTCGTTTACTGGCAGTACATGCCAAAGTACAGGTTTTGAGTATTGACTATCCTTTAGCCCCTGAAGCAAGTCCGAATAAACTGATTCAGACCTGTGAAGATGCCTTGGCATGGGTCTATCAAAATAGAAAGCAGCTTAAAATCTTAAAAAATAGGATTTCAGTTGCGGGCGATAGCGCTGGAGGAAATATCAGCACCGTGGTTGCACAACGAGCTGCCCATAAAGTTTATGCACCACAAGCCCAATTACTGCTCTATCCGGCAGTGGATTTTAAAAGCCGTCATCCTTCATTTTATGCCTATAATGAAGGGCTGGTTTTAACCGGTAAAGATGTGGATTTTGTGACCCACTATTATGCAGATACCCATCAGGTTGAACTGGATGATCCGCTCATTTCCCCGACCTATGGCAAACATGACAAATTACCCCCTACGTTTGTGGTGACTGCTGGTCATGATGTATTACATGATGAAGGGGAAATTTATGCCCATAAATTACGTCATCGCGGTGTGAAGGTGCATTATCAGGAATATAGCGATCAAGCGCATGGTTTTGCCAATCTAACACCCGTGTCTTATCGTGCTAAAAAGTATTTTATTGAAATTAGTAAAAACTATAGAAAGTTTTGGGATAAACACGCTTAGCTGTTTAGCTTAAGAACAAGCTGCAATAAAAGTGTTTCACGTGAAACACTTTTTTATTTTTTCTCAATTTTAGCTTTAGGTAAGGTGAGGCTAAATTCTGGCACGTAAAAACTGTGTAAATAGCGGGCCTGAGAAAAATCAGGGAAAATGTCCTGGGTGTTTTTCCAGCTGGCTTGTTTTAATTTGCTGAGTTTACCGCGAAATTGTGGAGTGAATTGATAGCGTAAACCTTGCCAGGCTTGGTAAATATTGAGCAGCCGTGCAGGTAAATGGTGACTATTCACATAAAACGTCTGACTATGTTTATATTTCTGCAAGTGCAAACTCATTTCTTGCTGTTCAAAGCAAATCTTGCAATACACCACATCATCATGGATGAGCCATTCAAACTGGGCCAGCTGTTTTGGAATTCCCCAAAAGTGTTGACCGTTGACCATCGAACTTTCGGTAGAAACATAAATTTTAGGAATGGAAGACAAGCGCCTTTTACTGATTAAAGGATGATCCAAGATCAGCAATTCATCATATGGACCTACAGGAGAATCATGATAACGAACCAAAATCACCTGTACCACGCGGCCAATCGGAGAGGAAGCAATATAAAAATTCTGATGCTGCTCAATAAATTTGGGTGTTAACCAGTAATTCAAAATAAAAGCATCCCCATGTAAATGCCACGGTGGATAAAGGGAAAAAGTAGTTGTGTTTAATTCTTTGCTCATTGTCATACTCGTTTTATCTCAAAAAGAGAAGCTGTTATATTTATATTGAAAGATTAATATATCGACATTCACAATTACAACTTAACGTAGAAGAGTAAAGAAATGTTAAATAAAGCCTTATTTGCTATTAGTGCTGCATGTATGAGTTTGCAGGTGATGGCTGCAAATACCTTGGTAGAAATGAAAACGTCTATGGGGAATATTGAAATAGAGTTATTTAATGACAAGGCACCTATTTCTGCAAAAAATTTTGAAGCCTATATAAAAGATAACTTTTATAACGGCACTATTTTTCACAGGGTGATTCCCGGCTTTATGATTCAGGGTGGAGGAATGGATGCCAACATGGTAGAGAAACCGACCAAAGCACCCATCCAGAATGAATCTTATAATGGGTTAAAGAATGCACGTGGCACTTTGGCGATGGCACGAACCAACAAGCCCAATTCTGCAACAAGCCAATTTTTTATTAATACGGTAGACAATGACTTTTTAAACAGAAGTCAGATGAATGCCGGTTATGCGGTGTTTGGTAAAGTCACTAAAGGCATGGATGTGGTCGATAAAATCACCCAAGTACCGACTGCAAACTTTGGCATGCATCAAAATGTACCCAAGCAAGCTGTGAAAATTATCAGTGTGAACATTAAAGCAGCAGAAGAGAAAAAGTAATAAAAAATAAAGCAGAAATATTTAATTCATATTTTTGCTTTAAAATTATATGTTTATATTTAAATTAGAATAAAAATGAACCAAAAGAGTGCATAAAAATACAACACTTAATAAAACAATCAGTTAAAAGCACTTGCACGTGTACGAAATTGCCCTATAATGAGCTCATCCCGACGCGATACAGCAAACGAACTTAGCTGAACAGGTTAAGTTGTTAGATGTGTATTGCGTTATATTTTCTACTGACGAGGTAGAAAATAGATCATTAAGAGATTATGAAGAACAACTTGTGTGGATTTTTACTGGTTGATCGATCGAAATTATTTTCATTGATTGATGGTAGAAATTACTCGA
>NZ_FMYO01000004.1 GCF_900096895.1 Acinetobacter kookii
TCAAAGTTAAGATGATGGTATGACAATTTTATATACTCCATAAACCCTTTAAATTAATTAGGTGGTTTATGTCGCACTTCAAGTTTTACTCTGCCTAGCTTTATCCATGTGAAGTACCTCTTTTTATTATCCTCAGTAGGATAAATGAAAATTAAGTACTTACACAAAATTTAGAACAGTCCCACAACTCATTTTGTTGAACTATATCTGTACAACAACTCTACCTCGAATTTTTCCATCTAAAATTTCATTTGAAATATTTAAAGCATCTGTTAACTGAATTTCAGTAGTTACTGTTTCTAATTTTGTTTGATCTAATTCTGTAGCCAAACGTTCCCATGCTTCTTTTCTTAATTCGATTGGTGCCATCACGCTATCAATTCCATATAAGGTAATCCCTCTTAGAATAAATGGAGCAACTGTTGCTGGAAAATCCATTCCGCCTGCCAAACCACACGCAGCAACTGCACCACGATATTTTGTACTAGCACATGCATTGGCTAAAGTATGGCTTCCAACAGTATCAATTACGCCAGCCCAAACTTCTTTGTTTAATGGCTTTCCTGGGGAAGATAATTCAATACGATCAATAATTTCACTCGCTCCTAGATAGGTTAAATATTCTGACTCTTGAGGTCGACCAGTTGAAGCTGTAATCTCATAACCAAGATGATTCAAAATAATAATGGCAATACTACCTACTCCACCATTTGCACCTGTCACTAAAATTTTTCCATCACTTGGTTTAATACCATGCTTTTGTAAAGCCATGACACACAACATTGCGGTATAACCTGCTGTACCAATAACCATCGTATCTTTAAAAGAAAAAGCAGAAGGTTTTTGTATGAGCCAATCACCAGAAACAGTGACTTGCTCGGCTAGCCCTCCAAAATACTTTTCACCCACTCCCCAACCATTCAGTAGAACTTCATCTCTTTCTTTCCATGCTGGATGTTTTGATTCAATCACAACACCCGAAAAATCGATGCCTGGGGTCAAAGGAAAACTACGCACCACTGGTGAACGCCCAGTAATGGCTAAAGCATCTTTATAATTGAGTGTTGAATATTTGACTTCGACTCTAACCTCTCCTTCTTGTAAAGGCTTTGATGCAATCTCAGTAATTTGTGATGTGTAACCTGCTTCATCTTTAGTAATTACAATACCTTTGTACATAGAACTTCCTCTCTATTTAATTAGACTGCTTGTCTAGAATTAATTAAAAAAATAAATACAGACGTCTGCATTTATTTTTTTAATTAACTTTTTACGTGATTTTGTTGTTTTACAGCTAAAGTAAACAAGCGATAAAATGCATGTAAGGGACTTGTTGATTTGACCAAACGTGCTCTTAGAACTGCACCTTCCCACCCAATCCAAAACTGATAAGCAGCTTCATCGCAATCAGCTAGGCTATATTGTGAATTTGACTGATGTAGGCAATCAGAAACTAATTTCTCCCATACCTTAAAGATACTTTCGATTCGGGCAATGATTTCTTGAGGCAAATACGACACTTCTTGTCCTAAGTTACCTAAAATACAACCTCGTTTAAAATCATATTTTTGCATTTTTTCACCCGCATCTTTTACAAAATTTTGCAGCTTTTCTAGTGAGGAAAGATCAGTTTGATTTAAAAACTTATTCAATCGCTTCACAAAATAAAGTTCATAAGCATCTAAGACTTCTAAAATAAAAGCCTCTTTATTTGCAAAATAATGGTAGAAAGACCCTTTAGGAACTTGAACTGATTTCATGAGATCGTCCAAGCTCATAGCATTCATTCCACGTTCGGTCAGTAACTCGATACCTCGGCGGATTAACACTTCTTTGGTGTCTGCATAGTTACAACCGTGTTTGGTTGGTCGACCACGTGGTCTTTTGGGTAAAGAAGAATAATTCATATAATGAAAATAGACTATGTGACTAGAAATATCAACAATAAGATTATTTGATTGAAAATTTTATCTAAACGGCATCTATTTCTTTGCTGGGAGAACTTAGCCTTTTATATAAATTAGGACTTACGCACTATTATTTATAGACTCTCTGTGGTAGCAGATGGACTGCCACCACTCTCCTAGACAAATTTCGTCTATTCTTTTTGCATAGGAGAGAACCTTATGAGTGGACAAAGATATACCCCAGAATTTAAAGATGAAGCTGTTAAATTGATTACCGAACGTGGATATTCTGTCACTGATGTAGCAGAACGTTTAGGCGTATCACAACACAGCATTTATAAATGGCTAAAGGCGCTACAGCCTTTACGTAACAACTCTGATGAACATGAACTACTCGAAGCAAAGAAAGAAATCCTACGTCTTAAAAGTCAGCTTAAACAGACTGAAGAGGAACGGGATATTCTAAAAAAGGCCGCAAGGTACTTTGCAAGCCTGCCCGAGTAAAGTATCAGTTTATCCTGGAATACAGCCATCAATTTAAGATTAAAACGATGTGTCGGGTCCTTAAGATCGCTCGTGCTGGTTACTATGCCTGGTTGCATGAACCCGAATCAGGCAGGACTATTGAAGATAAGCGGTTATTACAGCTCATCCGTTCTTCTTATGATGCCAGCTATGGCATCTATGGTTATCGTCGCATTACGCTAGATCTAAAAGAATTGGGTGAAAGCTGCGGGCCCAATCGTGTGCTGAAGATCATGAAGAACAATGGTATTGCCGCTGTTCGAGGATATAAGAAACATAAAAGCTATGGTCGTGGTCGTCCTCAGATTGTGCTACCTAACCATTTAAATCGAGAGTTTATTGTAAACACACCTGATACTTCTTGGGTGACTGATATAACTTACATTCGCACATGGCAAGGCTGGTTATATCTGGCTGTGGTTCTTGATTTATATTCGAGAAAAGTCATCGGTTGGTCAATGAAACCTACGCTTGCCAAGGATATCGTTTTGGATGCACTTCTTATGGCGGTATGGCGACGTAGGCCAAATGAACCTGTGATCATACACTCTGACCAAGGCTCCCAATACAGCAGTAGAGACTGGCAGAAATTCTGTCAGAAACATAACTTAATACCCAGCATGAGCCGTAGAGGAAACTGTTGGGATAATGCCGTTGCTGAATCCTTTTTTAGCAGCTTAAAGAAGGAAAGAATTAAAAAGAGGATCTACAAAACACGAGAAATGGCTCGTGCAGATGTGTTTGATTACATCGAGATGTTTTACAATCGAATCAGGCGTCATTCGCATCTCGATGGGATGAGTCCAGAAGCCTTTGAGGCAGCTTCAAAATGAGGCTGTCTCGTGTCTAGGATACTGGGAGCAGTCCACCCAGAAAAACTGAGTCTATTATTAAGATCTTTTTAGTAGGAGAATATGTATTCATAGCTAGGTTCATGAACCAAATATTTTATAATTTATCACTTTAGTGCTTTAAGTAATTAAATTTATTGTTTATTAAACATAAATTTAATTGTGAACTAGATTCTAGGTGAACATAAGTTAATTAGGATATCCAAGATTGCGCCCTACATAACTCAGCCGTTGGCGCAACTTCACTGGAGAGATTCACAACAATATTAATCTCTCCAGTGATGTATCTTATTGTCCACTGGCTTACAGGTGCATTAATCCATTTACTGCTATGTTAGAATACTTTCTTTATCGATAGCCCCACATTAAAATTCCTTCGATCTGCGGGCTCAAAGAAACGGCTATTGCTATCATTTACAATTACTGAGCCAATATAGTTACGGTCAAACAAATTATCGACTCGTGCATAAGTATTTACTTTCCAGTCTTTATTGACCCACAAATAGCCAACATTTGCTGCAACAACGGTATAACTTGGTGCAGTATCGGAATTGATATCATCGACATAAATTTTGTCCATATAACGTGCTTCCAAGCCTGCATGAAAGCCCTGCCCAGGTTGCCATGCCAAGCCTACAAAAGCTTGATTCTTGGCAATACCAGGAATGTATGTTCCTTTTTGTATCAGCGGTTTGGTTGTGGTCGCTGGAATATCAGCATCAAAAGTCGCATCTAAATAACTATAACTGGTTCGAACATTGAGTGCTTGCCAGAGCTGTTTTTGCCACGATAACTCTAAACCTTTACGTAAGGTTTTTTCTGCATTACGGAATGTGCTACGTCCGCCATTGGCATCGTCAGGCACAATGTCATTTTTAGTTTCAGTATGAAATAAAGCAAAAGCAAACAGCCCTAATGTATTCTGCGATTTTAATCCAAGTTCTGTGGTATCACTGGTCGCAGGTTTTAAATTAAAGTTAATGCCTGAAGTCCCTACTGTAGGATAAGCCATCTCGGTAAAGGTTGGTGTTTCGAAGCCTTTGCCATAACTGGTATAGGCATAAAGCTCGGGTAAAATTTCCCAACCTAAAGCGACAGTTGGAAGTAACTTTTGATAATCTATTGAACCACTGTCATCACCATTGCCTGTGGTGATGTAATGATCTTCAGACTCATAATTGACATTGCTATAGCGTAAACCTGCATCTAAATGCCGTTGTGGTAAAAACTGCCATGAGGCTTGGATGTAAGGATCGAGATTCCACAAGGTATTGATTTCATCACGACGTAACTCACCTTTCAAACCATAACGCCCTGTCGCATCAAAGTTTTCATACCCTTGACGATCTTCCCGCATTTGGTCAAATGCCAAACCTGCAATAAATGTAGTATTCGACAAGAGCTCTTTCCCCATCCAACGGAAGTCTGCACCATAATAGTCCCGATTAAAATCGATCACGCCACCAGCATGACGTGGATTTTTTTGGGCACTGCTCGGGATCGACTGATATTGCACAACCTGTCTATTGCCAAAATAGACCATGCTATACAACTCTTGCTGATCATTCAGGGGTTTGTTCCATGTCAACCCTGTTTGGGTTTGTTCAATTTCTTTACGTACATCATAAATATTTTTAGCATCATTCACTTGCTTCGGATTGGCTTGCCATTGCGCACGGTTTAAGCCTTGAGGATCATCTGCCTCAATTTTTGTACGGTTTATGAGCCAATTAATCTTACTACCATCCTCCAGATTCCAAGTGAGCTTGGCATTATTCAACACTTTTTTCGCAGCGCTATGATCACGGAAACCATCCGTATCAAAATAGGAAGAACTGATCACATAGGCGGGCTGACGGGCTTGGTCTGAACCACCTTGCACTTGGATATTGGCTTGTTGTTTATGGTGGCTGCCTGCATTTAGACCCACTTGAATCGAGTCTTTCTCTTGTCCTTCTCTGGTTTCAGTTAGAATGGTCCCACCCGATGAGTTACCATAAATGGCAGAAAATGGACCTGTCAAAACTTCAATATTGTCCAAGCTGTCTAAGTCAATATTGGAACTTTGCCCCTGACCGTCGGGCATGGTGGCAGGAATGCCATCGACATACAGGCGTATGCCCCGCACACCAAAAGTAGAACGAGCCCCAAAGCCACGCATGGAAATTTGCAAATCTTGCGCGTAATTTTCACGATTATTGATTTGTAAGCCCGCGACACCTTGCAGTAGTTCAGAAAGATTTACATTGGTATTTTCTTGCATCTGCGGCGCTTGAATTTTCTGTATAGTGGCTGGCGTCTGTAACAATTCACTATCAGTACGCACCGCTTGCACTTTAATTACAGGAAGTTGCTGGTATTCGGTAGTGTCTTGCGCATGTAGTGCCATCGACTGCAATATCACAGCAGTCAATAATGCATATTGAAAGGGAAATGGAGTCATATTCAGTAATCTCACAAGATATCCTTTTCTTATCATCTGGTAGAGTGTAAAAAGCCCCTCTAGTACCGAAGGGCTTTCCGTGTCTTCTTGTTGATTATTCGCCTAAGCTATACGCAATCACATAATCGCCATGATCAGGTGACTGACGTGCTCCACCCGCGGAAACAACCACATATTGCTTCCCTGTTTTTGGTGAAATGTAGCTGATTGGCGTACCCTGACTACCCACAGGTAAACGGGCTTTCCACAATTCTTCACCATTAGATGAATTGAAGGCGCGTAAGTAGTAATCCTGTGTTGCTGCAAAGAACACCAAACCACCCTGTGTTGCCATTGGACCACCAATGGTTGGCATGCCAATCGGTGCTTTTAAGCCCATTTTGATGCCCATAGGACCTGTATCTTCTACAGTACCCAACGGAACCTGCCATGCAATTTGACGAGTTTTCATATCAATTGCAGTCATGGTACCAAATGGTGGTTTTTGACAAGGAATACTTAAAGCTGACCAGAAACGGTTTTTGTTGACTTTATATGGTGTGCCTTTCATTGGTACTGCACCCATACCAGTATTTACTTTCTCACCGCCATTGGCTTGAATCGCCAAGTCTTCAGGAGTTTGTTTGATCAACTGAATCCAAAGCCCTAAACGCATGTCATTCACAAACATATATCGATGCGTTGGATCGAAAGCAATAGAACCCCAGTTCATGCCACCCAGTGAACCTGGAAAGCTCAATGAAACATCAGTACCCGGTGCTGTAAATAGACCTTCATAACGCATCGATTTAAAATTGATACGACACATCAATTGATCAAATGGCGTAGCACCCCACATATCTGATTCAGTCAGCGTTTGATTACCAATTTGTGGCATTTCAATAGAACGCGGTTGGGTCAAACTGTATTGTTCATTTGGAATATCTGCAGCTTTAACAGGTTGTTCAATGACTTTGGTCAATGGTTTACCTGTGACACGGTCAAGTACAAAGAACTGACCAGACTTGGTACCAATGACTACAGCAGGTTTAGTCGAACCATCTTTCAGTGGAAAATCGACTAAACTTGGTTGCATTGGCAAGTCAAAGTCCCATAAATCATTATGAACTGTTTGATAGACCCACTTTTCTTTACCTGTGGTCGCATCAAGTGCCAATACCGAAGTATTGTATTTATGATCTAAGGGTTGACGGTTTGCACCCCAAAGGTCAACTGATGAACTTCCCATTGGTAAGAACACCGTATTCATTTGTTGATCATAAGATATTGCCGCCCATGAGTTGGCTGAACTACGTTTATAAGTTTCACCTGGTTTTAACACATAGTTCGGATCTGGATTACGCGGATCGAACGCCCAACGCAGTTTACCTGTAATGACATCGTATGCACGAATTACACCACCCGGCATGTCTGCACCTACGTTATCGGCAATACGGCTGCCAATGACAATCGACGTACCTGCAATAGTCGGTGCTGAAGTCACTTCAAAACGTGGTGCTTTGGTGCCATCACCTAAGCCTTCAAGTAAATTTACCGTACCATCGATACCAAAGTCTTTACAACGCTCACCTGTATCGGCATTGACTGCAATTAAACGACCATCAGGTGTATTGGTATATACACGACGAGGGCAAGCTGTATTGGTCGCGACTGCGGTTACGGCGGTTGCGCCTGCCAAGGTTGGCTGTACCAATGCTTGCGTCGAATCAAAATAAGCAACGCCACGGCAACGCTCCCAAGCATCGGCTTTAGAGTTGACTTCGGCTTTCCAGATTTGTTTACCTGTGTCCGCATCCAAAGCAATCATGTTGTTATGCGGGGTACATAAAAAGACTTTATTGCCGACCTGTAATGGTGTCATTTGATCTTCTGCACCATTACCCGAACCTGTGGTCATATCCCCCGTTTGGAAACGCCAAGCTTCTTTTAACTTAGATACGTTATTACGGTTAATTTGGTCGAGTGCAGCGAAACGGCTACCGCCTGCATCACTACCGTAATGATCCCAATTCACTTGCTGTTTACCTGGTTCAACGGGTACAAGTGGCAATTCCTCACCCGATGCTTGAACGGTTGGATGTGGAATGAACATACCGTATAAACCACCGAACATACCCAAAACAGTCAATCCCCCCACCACATAAGCTGGTGCTGACATTGCTGTCTGTTGCTGGTATTTACGAATGGATGGCAATGTGAATAACACAGCAGCAAATAAGCCTGCGGGGAACATTAAGCGTGAATGTAGTGGCCAGAATTCAAAGCCAGTATCAATCAATGCCCAAATGACAGTACCAATAAAGACTAAACAGAATAATCCGACCCCAAGGGCTTTTTTTCGAAAAATGAAAATCGCTGAAACGATCGTCACTAAGCCTGCAATAAAAAAGTACCAAGAGCCACCTAAACTGATGAGCTTTCCGCCACCAATTAAATAAAATAGGCCTGTTAACAATAAGGCCAAGCCTAGGATAAAGCACCATATTTTAAATATGGCTCCTAGCTTAGATTGAGCTTCAGACATACATCTTACTCCAAGTGCCGTGCGTTTAAATGACCACTCCCTCTCTCCTTTGAGTATCATTTATCTTCACGAATAAATTCTTGTGCTTTCGCAACTGGGTTACGAAAGCCATGACTTAAGTGTTTAAACAAAACAGCACTACTGTTTATATTTTAATCATTTTCACAATCTAAGTGCTGTTAAAAATTAACTTTCATACTTAAACCTGCGACCCACGCGTCCTCTACTTCTTTAACCCCTGTTGGTTGGTAGATGTATTGCAAGTTTGGTCTGAGCATGACCGCTGGGGACCATTGGTAGGTATAGTTCAGTTCGACATTCAGCTCGTCACGTTGTATCGGGACGTAGTCGCTGGCAATGGCATCGTAACTGTAATAACCACGACCTTCATTGGTGGCGATTTGCTTGTCCGTCGCACGATCATTCACGACATAATTGGCTAAGCCAAAACCGATGGAATCATTCGGGCGACTATCGAAAGGTCCTTTGTACCAAAGCGCGAGTTGTTGTGTACTTTCTACAAATGTTGTGGCCTTATCATTCACGACGCCATTAAAGCTAATGTATAAACCACGCTTCGGATCTGCCCCATGCTGTGTGAGTTGCTGTTGCGCATTCAACCAAAAACTGTATTTACCATCTTGCATTTCGCCACTGCGTATATCTTTTGCTTCGGCAGTGGAATACAGTGCACCTACTTTATATTCACCAGGCAAGCTATTAAACGCGGCTAACTTTGGTTTCCAAGCCAACTCTACAGGAATGGTGGCACCCTCAACATTGTCCATATCAAGGTTAAAACCATCACTATTCGATTGTGTTTTCACATTGTCTGGATTGACTTCATATACGCCCAAACCAAGTGACCATGCAGGTGCAAATTGGTATTTAATATTGGTACCCCAGAGTCCTACAGGCCAGTTGTACCAGATTGAACCAATTGATTTACCTAACTGACCGCCACAAAGCAGTAAGTTCTGGAATTCACATTGTGAGCTGTTAAAGTCATCCGACATGCCCATACGTCCAATCTTGAATTGAACACGGTTATCATCAAATCCTGTTTTGATCCAAGCCTGAGTTAAGCGCCAGATCTTGCCACGCCCGTAAATTTCTTGGGTATTTCCCAATGTGCTGGCACGCGGGTCTTTAATCCGTTCTAAAGTTAATGAGTTACCATCACGTTTGGTAATCATTAAGCCTGCTGTAGTATTTTCCCAACCTGCAATTTTACTCAAATCGAAATTAGCGCCTAAAGTCAGTTGTCCCGCATTTTCCAGAGTATTGTCATCGTTATAACCACCTGCCAAATTGGTTGCCGCCTGACTCATAATTGCAGCGGTAAATTTATAACCTTGATCTTCCAGTTGCTTCCGTTCACCGTTCCAATCACCCAATAACCATTGGCGGTCTGCCGAATAAAACTCATTGGCTGAAGCCAATTGGCAAGTTAAAAGTGCCAAAGATAATGTGCCTAGTTTTAATAGTTGTTGCATACCAAACATCCTTTTCTGTGAGGAAAGCTCAACTCAGGTGAGCTTTCCATGCGGTTTTTATTATTTAATGCGAACGGCTGGACTTAGTTCAGAAGTTGCGCCCAAGTGGTCTGTGACATTCGCGGTGACATTCGCCATACCACTTGCCACTTTCCATGTTGCTTGACCCTGACCTTGTGCATTGGTTGTTAAAACTTGCATTCCTAAATACTGTTCAGCTTCTTGAGCATTCGCTTGACGGTTGGCAAAGAATTCAACGTGGTAGCGTTGATTTGGCTGTGCTTGAACTGTAGCAGTGACTTGACCTTTGCTATAGCTTAAACGTGGCGCTTGAATGTTTTGGTTTGGCATGGCATTACAGCCTTGCTCGTTTGGCTGGGTACAGGTTTTTTGCAGTTTCGCTGCTTCAATCACTACACCGCCACCACGAGAACCGACAAAGCCTGCATGTTCTAGCGCAGGTACAGCAAACACAATTGCCCCTAAGCGCTGATTGAGTACACAAGAACCACCTGCTTCACAACGCTTAATATCTTTACCATTGTCCCAAATTAAGTTTTTGGTCAAGGTTGTGCGGGCATTGGCATCTTTTTCTGAACGTATTGCAATGCCAAGACGGTTAGCATGGACTTTATTGCTGTCAAAAATGTTGCCATCACCCGTAAGGTTAAAACCAATTGAGTTATTGGTCAGTTCGTTATAGGCAATGTAATTGCGCTTGCCCCAGTTAATTTGCAAACCATCGGAGTAGTTTTCAAATTTGTTGCCGACCACCGCATTGTCATTACCCCACAGGATTTCAATGCCTTGAGATGGCTCTGGGTTGGCTTTGGTTGAAGTAAATAAGTTGTTGGCCACAAGGTTAAATGCCGCGCCACGGGTGAGTTCTAAACCATCGCCATTATCTACAAACAAGTTGTTCAAAACTTTGTTGTTATTGGTGGTGGTTGAGGTTGGATTGCCCTTACCATCATCACCCGTCAACATCACGCCTGAACCACCGTAGTTATTACTGATACGGTTATGCTGAATTAAGTTGTTGCTCGAACGGTTAATCAGGACACCGATACAGAAACGGTGGATATCGAGACCTTTTAAAGTCACGCCATTGACATCTTGCAGCACCAGACCCGGCAAACTCATGGTACGGACGTTGGTGCCAAACTGTTCAGGGTTTGCCCCCGGACACGCTTTCGCACCCTCACCTTTAATATAATTTGAACCATCAATCGCAATAAACTCGCCTGTTTTGTCCCATTGCATCCCGATGATCTTCACTGAAGACTTAATTGGCGGCAAAGGCTGATTTAGTTTAATTGCATAGGGGGCTTGCCCCACAGCTTGGATGTGAATTTCATTTTCTTGCGTCGCATTGGCATTCGATTGTTCAATCGCCCAACGCAGTGAACCTTTTGCACTATCGTCCTGATAACGATCCACAATATAAGTTTCTGCACTGGCCAAACCTGATGCCGCTAAACTCAAAACCAATGTGGTCAAACGTAAAGTTGATGGTTTCATATTTTAAATCCTTTTCTATCCTTGAACATGAATAACGCAGTGCGTTAAGGGGTTGGTTGTACAGTTTTCAGCAACTGTTTGAGTTGAGTCACATCAATTTGACCCGGTGCAGAGGCTTCACCAATCATGCCAAAACTTAGGCTACCGCCCATGTTGGCAGTCGCCACACGTGAAATGGTGCCCAACTGCCCCATCGACATGGTCAGTAGTGGTTTTTGACTTTTTTGGCTGACGGCAAAGGTGGCATTCATGAGGGTAAAGACATCTTGTTTTGACTTTGGCATTACCGCAATTTTCAAAATGTCGGCACCCATCTGATCTTGTTTTAGCAGACGGTTTTCAATGTCTTCTTGCTCAGGTGTTTTTGCAAAATCATGATTCGACATGATCACCAACACCTTCTTGTCATGCGCCAATTTGATTAATTTCGCCACACTACCTGCATCACGGAACATTTCAATATCCAGCAATTGCATAAATGGCTTTTTCAGGTATTCACGATAAATTTTTTCATAGTCTTGGTCAGACACTGTCATTTTTCCGCCTTCATTATGGGTACGAATGGTCGCGATCAACGGTTTGTCTTTTAAAATTTGATTCAGCTGCTGACCCAATGCGATGACTTTTTTAGTGTCGGCAGAAAATTCGAGTAAATCGATACGGAACTCAGCCAGGTCCACATCTGGATTGCTGGCAATCACTTTGGCTTGTGCAATCGCTTGTTCAGCCGTTTTTGCGGTAATGGGTACGATGGTTTTAACAGGTAAGTCGCCAATATTGACGTTTTTCACCATATAGTGCTGTGCGTTTGATTGAGCCACTTCAGCTCCAAATGCTGGCATTGCTGCGATAACAGCACTGCTTAAGTAGAGTTGCATTGCTAATTTTTTGATTGTCATCATTACATTTCCTTGTATTTTCAAACTATTGCCTGACTTCTGTCATCAATGGTAAACATACGTGAGATGAATGAAATGGGGCATACCATCACCACGTATAAACTTTTATCTATCGAGCCTGTGCAAAGTGTTCTGCATTGAACTGAATCAACTTAGATATCTAAAAACACCGTTTCATCTTCGCCTTGAATGCGAATGTCAAAGCGATAAACCACTTCACCATCACGCTCTTCGCGCTTAGCAATTAAAGTCTGACGACGTGGTGCCCATTCAATGCCTTTGAGCACAGGATCTTGTGCATTTGCTTCCGCTTCATCATCAAAGTAAACACGCGTGTTTAAGCCAATATTGATGCCACGTGCAAAAATGATCAGTGCAATATGCGGAGCTTGAGTTGTGCCTTTACGGCCTGGAACAGCACCCGGCTTAATGGTATTAAAACTCCAGAAACCTGTTTCGAAGTCTGCGCCTGTACGTCCCCAACCAAGGAAATTAGGGTCGACTGCTTTGCCTTGAATGTCAGCCGCACTTGGATACACGCCATTGGCATCAGCTTGCCAAATTTCAATCAATACATCACGTAATGGTAAACCTAAGCCATCAAACACCTGACCTTCCAAGCGAATACGTTCACCTAAAGTCTTTTCTTGGACTAACTGATTGTTGAAGTTATTTTCAAACACTTCGATGTTGGCTTGTTGTGGCAACAAACCAATGTGTACATATGGTCCACCTGTTTGAGATGGAGTTTCATGCAATTCTTGAAAGTTCCAATTGTTCATGTTGTTCTCCCTGAATTAAGTCAAATCATTTTCGAAATATGTCGCACGACGACCACGTAAAGTGATGTCAAAACGATAACAACGACTGTCTGCTTCAATAAAGTTGCTCTTATCTTCAAGGGCAATCAGCGCACGACGTTGTTCTTCCGAAGGAATGGTTTTAATAATCGGACAGCTGTCAATTAATGGATCACCTTCAAAATAGAACTGAGAAATAAGGCGTTGCGCCCAACCATCGGCAATTAAAGAGAAATGGATATGCGCTGGACGCCATTCATTGATACGGTTACGCCAAGGGTACGGACCTGGTTTAATGGTACGGAATACAAAATAGCCGTTGGCATCCGTCATCATGCGGCCACAACCACCAAAGTTCGGGTCCATTGCACCAATAAACTGGTCATTTGGATGGCGATAACGACCTGAAGCATTGGCTTGCCACACTTCTAGCAAAGCATTTTTGACTGGACGACCAAACTGATCGCGGACAAAACCATGAACTACAATACGCTCACCAATTGGTAAACCGTCTTTGGCATAGTTCAAAATCAAATCGTTATCTTTAGAACCAAACTGATCCGCACTAAAATGCGGTGCAGTCACTTCAGTTAAGGTTTCTGCAATTGAGATCAATGCATTTTTTGGCGAGCGTAACACACTGGTTTTATAGCCGGGTGCATATGCTGGCGGATGATCATCGGTATTACGTTGTGCATAAGCACCTAAAATAAGTTGCGACATGTGACGTCCCTCTTAACTTTGTTCCATTACTCTTGGTTGGTTTGTTCTGAATTAGATTGCAGTTCACTGAGTTTTTGTGGCGCAATGCCTAAATCTGCAAATACCTCTTCTGCCATATGCATGGCTGCATTGGCTGCCGGTAGACCTGCATACAGTGAGCAGTGCAGAATCAATTCTTTTAAGTCATTCTTAGTCACACCATTGTTAAAACAAGCACGTAAATGCATACGTAATTCGTCTTCTCGACCTAGAGACAATAAAATTGCAATCGTCACTAGACTTCGGGTGTGGCGCGGCAAACCTGGTCTAGACCACACTTCACCCCATGCAAAACGGCTAATAAAGTTTTGAAAATCAGCATTGAAATCATTCAGGTTCTCGATCGAACGATTCACATGCTTTTCACCCAGCACTTCAGTTCGGACTTTGATCCCTTGTTCATAGCGTTGTTCATCATTCATGGGAGAGTCCTCAATTAAGTTGCATCCGTATGTGCGACCAGTGATTTAACAAAAATTGCGACAGCCGCTGCTGTTGCTGGAATTAACAGCAGGCTTAAAATGGCAGTAAACGACCAGTCATTGCCCAGTAAAACTGCGCCAATCCAAGCGCCAAATACCGCACCGAAACGCCCAATCCCAGACATCCAAGCTACACCTGTTGCACGACATTGCGTCGGGTAAAACCGAGCGCTGAGTGCTGGCATTGCCGACTGCGCACCATTAATCGCAACACCTGCGCAAAGTACTAAAATGGCAAGTAATGTCGGGTTTGCTAAGCTCTGCCCCACAGCGAAGGCGAAGATTCCAGCGACAAAATAGAAACCTGCAATAATACGGTTCGGATTGAAGCGATCCATTGCCCAGCCAATAAATAAAGCACTGAGTACACCGCCAAACTGGAATAAACCACCGATAAATGCAGCGCGTTCCATAGTGGTGCCTGTTTCACGCATTAAGGTTGGCAACCAACTGGTGAGTAGGTAAATCATCACCAATCCCATGAAATAGGTCAGCCACAGCAAAACCGTCCCTTTGACATATTTTTGAGAGAACAGCATGCCAAATACGCCTTTCTTCTCGGTACCTTCGGTTTTTTCCTCTGGCACATGAAACTCAGTGACACCCTGTACTTGCGTCGGTGCAATACGCGTCAAAATTTGATGAACTTTGGCATTATCACGACCTTTCACAATCAAGAAACGATAGGATTCTGGCAGGAAGAAAATCACCAAGATCATCAAAATCAGTGGCGACCAACCGCCGAGTAAAAACAAACTGTGCCAACCAAAGGTTGGGATTAACCAACTGCTGATGAAACCACCCGTCGCCATACCCAAGTTGTAACCACAGAACATGCAGGTCACGAGTAACGAACGTGAACGCTGCGGGCAATATTCAGAAAATAGCGTGGTCGCATTCGGCATTGCAGCACCCAAACCAATACCCGTTAAAAAGCGCAGTACTACTAAAGTGTTTAAGTCAGTTGCATATGCCGATGCCAGAGTAAAACCACCAAAAATCAGCATCGAAACACTTAAAACAATCTTGCGCCCAAAGCGGTCAGCTGTTGGACCAGACACCAACGCACCAATAATCATACCGCCTAAAGCTGCGCTCATGACTGGACCCAGTTGCGAACGGTCTATCCCCCAGTCTTGTGCTAAAGCGGGAGCAATAAAACCCATTGCCGCAGTATCAATACCGTCAACAAAAACAATGAGAAAACATACAATTGCGATCAACCACTGATATTTGCTAATCGGTGCATCATTAATCAGTGCTTGTGCATCTATACTCGTTTTTTGAGTAGCGTATTCCTGAGACGCCATACCTGCCTCCTTGGGCTGAAAGTCCTTTTAAAAATCCTTAAACTATTGAATCGTTCCAATAAACTGAGTCAGGGTTTGGTTAAACAGCTCAGGTTGTTCAATATTGGAAAGATGCGATGCGTCAATCACCGCGAGTTCACTCTTTTGAATCTGTTGTTGCATGAAAATGCCATCATCAACTGTCGTTACGGGATCCAAAGCCCCTGCAATTACTAAAGTTGGAATCTGAATCTGTTCAATTTGAGTAGATAAATCTGCTTGCGCGAGCGCTCGGCAAGATTCTGCATAGCCCCATGCTGGCGTAGTCGCTAAAGATTGAATGGTGCGCTGCGCCAAAGCATCGTGTTGATAATCAAACTGCTCACTAAACCAACGCGTATGCGTAGTCGCGACCAAATCTGCTAAGCCATTGGCTGTCACAGCATCTGCACGTGCATTCCAACCTTCTTCAGTCCAAATTTTGGCTGCTGAGTTTGCCACGGTAATGCTATGAAAACGATCTGCATGGTGAATACCGAGCCACAAAGCCGTCATACCGCCCATTGAAATCCCGCAAAAATGCGCTTTTTCAATGTTTAAACCGTTCAGAATATCAATCACATCTTCTGCAAGGTTTTGTACAGTGGTCTGCTCAATCACATCACTTTGCCCATGACCACGCGTGTCATAAGTCACCACTTTGAACTGTTGTTCGAAAGCAGCAACTTGTGGCTGCCACATACCTTTATCTGTACCCAATGAGTTTGAAAATACAATCACAGGCGCATTCTCTTGCCCACTGATCGCAACGGATAAAGTCTTGCCTTGACGATTGATCATCGTGATATTCACTTTGCCTCTCCTTTTGCTTCTTGCAACACCGCATCAATCTGGTCTTGAATATTGCCAAGATAAGATTCGGGTTTAAAAATGTCGTTAATCTGAGCTACGCTAAATAAGTCTTTAACTTGATCCAATTCAGCAATCACATCTCTTAAGTGCACGCCTTTTGCAACAGCTGTTTTACACGCGTCCTCTACCAAATGATGAGCCTGTAAACGTCCGATGTGTGGCGCCAATGCCATCATCACCGCTTCTGCCATAATCAAGCCTTGAGTACATTCCAAATTGCGCTGCATGTTCTCTGCATTAACTTGCATCCCTTGTAAAACATCCAAAGTTCGCTCTAAAGCACCAGCACAGAGTTGGAAAATTTCAGGCAATGCTAGCCATTCCGCATGCCACCCCCCTAGACTGCGCTCATGTTCTTGCACCATGCTTTGATACAAACTTGACATCAACACAGGGACACGATTGGCTGCGGCCAATACAGATGCCGCCGCGACAGGATTGCGCTTATGTGGCATAGTGGATGAGCCACCACGACCTTTTGCGGTTGGCTCAAACACTTCAGCAATTTCAGTTTGCATCATCAAAGACCAGTCACGTGCCATCTTGCCCAAGCTACCTGTCACCATTGCTAAGACGCTCGCGATTTCAACAATACGGTCACGCTCGCCATGCCAAGTACAGCTTGGAACTGAAAGTTGTAACTGTGCTGCAAATGCTTGTACAACTGCTGTGCCTTGATTCTGCAAAGAAGCCAATGAACCGACTGCACCACCCAATTGAGCAGTAAACACACGCGTTTTCATGGCTTCAATACGGGCCAAATCACGATGAAAGGCCGAAGCCCAACGTGCTAATTTATGACCTAAGGTAATGGGCAAACCTTGCTGCAACCACGTGCGCCCAATCATCACTTGTGAGCGATACTGTTCTGCTTGAGCCAAAGCTGTGCGATAACATTGTTGAATTAAGGTTTCAACATGCGTCATTGCCGCACGGCACTGCAAAATGCAGGCTGTATCTAAAATGTCTTGACTGGTTGCACCCCAATGTACATAACGTGCAGCATCTTCATCGTTTTGTTTCACAATTGCAGTTAATTGCTTCACAAAAGGAATCGCGATATTGCCCGCCAAGCCTGTTGCCATAGCCAAAGCATCAAAATCAATCTGATCGAGTGCAGTTGCTGCAATGTTTGAAATTGCGGTTGCAGCAGATTCTGGAATGACACCCACTTGAGCCTGAGCTTGCGCTAACGCGACTTCAGCTTGAATCATGTAAGAGACCAAAGCGCGATCACTGAAAATTTCAGTCACTTCATTTTGGTAAAATAAGCTGGCATATAACTGGCTCATGTTTGTCTTTCCCTAATCCGCTTTGCTCATCCAATTAAACGCGCTGAATAATCAGCGCAATGCCTTGCCCCACACCAATACACATTGAACATAAGGCATAAGTCCCACCCGTTTGTTCCAATTGATTCAGTGCAGTCGTCACTAAGCGTGCACCTGAAGCACCCAGTGGATGACCAATCGCAATCGCACCACCATTGGGATTCACTTGTGTCGTGTCATCGGCCAGACCTAAATCACGGGTAACCGCCAGTGCCTGTGCCGCAAAGGCTTCATTCAACTCAATCACATCCATCTGCTCGATTGTGAGATTAGCTTGTTTCAGCAATTTCTTAATTGCTGGTGCTGGAGCAAAGCCCATAATGCGAGGTTCAACCCCCACTGCTGTAGATGCAATAATCTTGGCACGTGGTTTAAGTTGGTACTGCTCGACGGCTTGTTCCGAAGCAATCAGTACAGCAGCCGCACCGTCATTGATGCCTGACGCGTTTCCCGCTGTGACGGTGCCTTCTGCTGTGACGACTGGCTTCAGTTTCGCCAAACCTTCCAAGGTGGTCGATGCACGAGGATGTTCATCGGTATCCACCACAATCGGATCACCCTTACGCTGAGGAATGCTCACTGGGATGATCTCATGTTTAAAAAAGCCTTGAGCTTGCGCGGATGCTGTACGCTGTTGACTTGTCAAGGCAAACTGGTCTTGATCAGCACGGTTAATATTAAATTGTTGCGCCACATTCTCTGCGGTCTGCGGCATGGTCTCTACACCATACATCGCCTTCAGCTTCGGATTGATAAAACGCCAGCCCATGGTGGTGTCTTCAATCTTCTGGCTACGTCCATAGGCGGTTTCTGATTTACCCATCACAAAGGGAGCACGTGACATGCTTTCCACACCACCTGCAATAATCATATTGGCTTCACCGGCTTTAATCGCACGCGCTGCCATGGCAATCGCATCCAACGATGAACCACATAAACGGTTGATGGTAGTTGCTGGGACTTCAACCGGTAAACCCGCCAGTAATGCTGACATACGCCCCACATTGCGGTTGTCTTCACCCGCCTGGTTGGCACAGCCGTAGATCACATCATCGACTTGTTTCCAATCCACGCTGGGATTACGTTGCATCAGTGCTTGAATCGGCACTGCACCCAAGTCATCAGCACGGACTGGAGCTAAACCACCTGCATAACGGCCGAATGGGGTACGGATAGCATCGATGATATAAGCGTCTTTCATATTTCATTTTCCCTTTGAATCCCCCCTAAATCCCCCTTTAATAAAGGGGGAAACTCCTCCCTTTAAAAAGGGAGGTCGGGAGGGATTAATTATCCCTGTGTCGCATCCATCAGTGGAGCACCCGTCATGGCCTGCAATTCTGCAAAGCTTAGACCGTCGACTTTCTCAATCACTTTTAAACCTTCGGGCGTAACATCAATCACACACAGATCTGTGTAAATACGGTCGACACATTTCAGCCCTGTTGCTGGATAAGTCAGCTCTGCCACAATCTTTGGCTCACCTTGTTTGGTGACATGATCGGTGGTGATGAATACTTTTTTGGCACCTACAGCTAAATCCATCGCACCGCCCACCGCAGGAATCGCATCTGGTGCACCGGTATGCCAATTCGCCAAATCACCATTCGCCGCCACTTGAAAGGCACCGAGTACTGCAATATCCAAATGCCCACCACGCATCATGGCAAAAGAATCACCATGATGGAAAAAGCTGCCGCCTTGCAGCATGGTTACATATTCTTTGCCTGCGTTGATCAGTTCAGGGTCTTCTTGGCCTTTTTCTGGTGGTGGACCAAAAGCCAATAAACCATTTTCAGAATGCAGGAACACGTCTTTGTCTGAAGGCAGGTAGCTGGCAATCTTGGTCGGTAAGCCAATACCGAGATTGACATACGCACCATCGGGGATATCTTGTGCCACACGTTCTGCAATTTGGTTACGGCTGAGTTTTTGATAGCTCATGATGTTCTCCCGATTACACAGCAACAGGTTCAGGTTGAACCTGCACCACGTGTTGAACAAAAATACCTGCGGTGATGATGTGCTCAGGGTCTAAAGCTCCTAAGTCCACCACTTCAGAGACTTGTGCAATGGTCACGCCTGCGGCCATCGCCATAATCGGGCCGAAGTTACGTGCCGATTTGCGGTAAACCAGATTGCCCCAACGGTCGCCTTGCTGTGCTTTAATCAGAGCAAAGTCGGCTTTGATTGGATATTCCAACACATAATCTTTACCGTCGATATGACGGGTTTCTTTGCCTTCGGCCAATAAGGTGCCGTAGCCTGTTGGGGTGAAAACTGCACCAAGTCCCATACCAGCTGCTTGAATACGACAGGCCAGATTGCCTTGTGGCACCAATTCCAATTCGATTTTTCCTGCACGATAGAGTTCGTCGAAAACCCAAGAATCGGACTGACGCGGGAACGAACAGATGACTTTTTTTACTGCACCAGCTTTCAGCAGCTTTGCCAGACCATAGTCACCATTGCCTGCATTGTTGCTAACGATGGTGAGGTCTTTAATACCGAGTTGAATTAAGCCATCAATTAGTTCAGCAGGTTGTCCTGCTGTACCAAAACCACCAATCATGATGGTTGAGCCGTCGGTGATTTGGGAGAGCACTTCCTCGAGGGATGCCGCACTTTTATCTATCATTAGATAACTCCATTGTGCATCATGCAAATTTGAAAAGGCGCGGAAAACTAACTTGTACTGGAGGACGATTCAGCTAAAACGACATTCCCTAGTTTTTTAGTTCGATTTCCTTATATGTTCATTTTTTATAATTTCTATGTTTTAGGCTAGTTGGTAAGTTTAGTTTTCGTTCGATTATCGAACAACTTTATTGCTTATCGTACAAAACCTGATTTTTTTAGTCTGATTTCACGCTATAGTAAAAACTAAGAGAGAAACAAAAAATATGCAGGATATTAAGTATGAATGAGAAATTGAGAAAAACTGAAAAGCTACTTCTAAATAAAGACAATAAAAAAACCATTCGACATGAAGATTTTGTGGCCGGTATCAGTAAAGGTATGGCGATTCTGGACAGCTTTGGTACTGACCGACATCGTTTAAATATTTCTATGGCAGCAGAACGAACAGGCATGACACGAGCTGCTGCACGGCGTCACTTGCTTACCCTTGAATATTTAGGTTATTTAGAATCTGATGGTCATTATTTCTACCTAACCCCTAAAATTTTAAAATTTTCAGGTTCTTATCTTGGGGGCGCTCAGCTTCCTAAAATTTCTCAACCCTTACTTAATCTACTGACCAACCAAACCTCTTTAATTTTTTCGGTTATGGTACTGGATGGATATGAGGCTATTACAATTGCTCGCAGTGCAGCCCATCAACAAACCGACCGAGTTAATCCTTACGGCCTGCATCTTGGTAATCGTTTGCCCGCACATGCAACTTCTGCAGGAAAAATTCTATTGGCACATTTAGAATTAAATGAACAGCTTGAATGGCTAGAGAAGTATCCTTTACAACGATTAACCAAATATACGCATACTGAAAATGAGGAGTTTCTAGAACTTTTACATGAGATCAAGGAATTTGACTGGTGTTATTCATGTGAAGAACATGAGCTAGGTGTGCATGCGCTTGCTGTTCCTATTTATGACCATAGGTCTAAAGTGATCGCAGCCTTAAATATTGTCTCCCCCACCATGCGAACAACCAAGGAATATTTGGTTCAAAATATTCTACCTCTACTCCAAGAAACAGCTCGAGAACTGCGTAATATTTTATAATTTATCAAGGCTTTGTTGCACAAAGATTTAAAGATTATAGCTACCCGAGTCTACTCAGGTTTAAGTGACAATTTAGGTATGAGGTCGGACTAATTCCGTAAATTTATTTAATACTGCCATAACTAAACCCGAACCCAATAAGAAACCAACAAGCATTCCTTGCCAAATAAAAACAGCTCTTTGCTTCTTATCAATCATTTATCTCTCAAGTAATCAACCAACTTTATTATTCCTAAGTAATCAGCTAAATAAAAAATAGAAAACATGATTACAAAAGCCCGTCATAATTCCCCAAAAACGTAATGGATCAATCAGGTTTACCACCCTATTTTGATTTAATTCTAATTAATCGTAACCCTTTTGTTATAAATGGGAAAAATTTTATCACCGGCAAGCCTGCTTAGCGTAACTTCGCTATATCTATGGATGCGACACTCAGCAACAAGCAACCTGCAAAATATCTGGTCAGGCAAAGACCGCCCGGTCTCGTCCCTGCTGTTTTCCTGAATACATCGCCTGGTCTGCTCTTGCAATGGCTTTTTCCATGCTTTCATCAGCCTCGACGTGGATAATACCGACCGTGGCGGTAATATAGATCATTTCACCACTTTTTAGTCGGGTCGGATTGCTATGCAGTGACTGAAAAATTCTGTCGATAATCTCATGCAGGGAATCGGCATTGTCCACTTCCAGAAAGATTAAAAATTCCTCGCCGCCAAAGCGAAAAATGTTGTCCGTATCTCGAAGGGAATCACGCAGGATCTGCGCCGTATGGGCAAGAACCTCATCACCTGCCTGATGTCCATATTGATCATTGACCACTTTAAAATGATCTAAATCCAGTAAACCGACTGCCAATATTTTCTAGTTTTTTTCAGCACTCTGACGCAAGGCACTGAATTGATTCTCCATTCCATATCTTAAAGCTAAACCGGTTAAAGGATCATACTGCAATGACTGGGTAATAAACTGGGTTCTAAAATAAATCAGCAGTTCCAGTAGATCACTCTGGCTTTTCTGATATTGACTGACTAAGACTGCCTCTACGGATTGATTGTCACTGAGCCTGGAAAATATATGATGCAAATGATGATGCACAAAATAATGCGCCTGCTCCAGTTCCTGGGTTTTATCAGGATTGATTTTTTCAAACTTGGCGCGATTGGATTGAAACCATTTGCCAAAATGACACAATAAATGGCTTTCTTTCGCGGAAAATTGTGGCTCGGCAGGTGTTTTTAAAACGAGATATTGAAATACTTTTTGCGCCCAGGCGATATGTAGCCGAATGCCCTCGTCTATTTCGATCAGTGCTGCATTTTGAGAATTTTTAGTGGGATGTAATTGATCCATAGAAAAGCGTATCTCAAATATGTGTATGGAATAGGTTGAACAACAGGTCATTTACAGCATTTAAAATTTCTTGTCGGCAAGTATCCCATAAAGTATTGATCTAACTTTTATTTTACTTGATTTGTGGTCTTTTATTAAGCTTAATTTAAGATAAGATCGATGTGAAAAAGTGCAAATCCGAACATGAATAAATGGACTCAATCCACCGATAGCAGAACGTACAGCGCCATTTTGGGTTCTCTTTCATCATGCGCAATGATGCATTATTTTTAAGCCCATCTTTGTTAAACGCAGGAACTGAAACCTCCCTATTCTAAACAACTTTCCTCTTCACATTCTGTTCACGACTCTTTATCTAGAGTGAATACATGAATTTAAGACGGACAGTGATGATGAAACATGTTAAGAAAATAATGGCAGCAGCCTTGTCCTTACCGCTACTATCTTTGGCCGGATGTCAAAGTATTCCCAGTTATTCAGCCGATTATGCAAAATCCAGAAGCGCTGTTCAGGGGGTAGCCCTGGATGAGGAAAAAGCGCTGGATATTGGCACCCGGTTTACCTCAGCATTTAATACTTTGGGCACACCGGCCTTTGTGGAACGAGCCGGCTCGCTGTATGCCGATCCGCTGTTCATTAACGATACCCTGTCGCAGTTTTCATCCAAGCAAAATCTGGTCCAGCATTTTCAGGGTATGAACAAACGGGTCAGCAATGTCAGTGTCAAGCTGTTAAACACCTCTTATCATCAGGATTCTGCCTATGTGCACTGGCATATGGCCTATGATTTTAAAATGTTCGGCACAACCCGCAGCATGGATTCTTTTGGCATCAGTGAAATTAAGGTCAACGCGGACAACAAGATTATTTTCCAGCAGGATTTCTGGGACCCTGCCAATGGCCTGTACCGTTCCCTACCTTATGTCGGAGGGGTCTATTCATGGCTACTGCCTTTCAAAAATTAGCGGTTAGCACGGCGTTACTGATGGGATGTAGCTTCAGTCCATGGGCGCAGGCCCAAAGCTTGAATCAATGTGGCAATGGCCCGCTGATGGTGGGTCAAAAACAGGTCGGTATGGCCAGTTATTTTGCCCAAAACTGTAGCCAGTCCTGGCAAGAGCAGACCATCCAGATGGACTTTGCCTATACCCAGAATATTCCGGAATGGGCATTCAAGCGTGCCGCCACGCATCTGCTCAAGCGTAACGTCAAGGATCCTAACATCCAAGCCATTTTCAAGCCGATCAGCGATTTGTATCGTCCGGTCAGATCGGGTGACCTGTACCGCTTGAAATATACACATGCCACGCAAACCTTGAGTTTATCCCTGAACCGGAAAAATTTAGGACAGCTGCAGCATCCGCTGGCCCAGCAATATTTTAATATATGGCTTGGTCCCCAGCCATTTAGTGCTAAATTAAAACAGCAATTATTAAATTAGTATCCGCGACTATGTCCAAACATTTTATCCTGATGGTTGAAGACCATTATGAACTAGCCTCTACCTTATGCGAGTTTCTGGAAGAACATGATTTTGTGGTGGATCATGCACGGAATCTGAATGCTGCGCGCCAGTTACTGAAACAGCAGCGTTATCACATCTTGCTGCTGGATATTAACCTGCCGGACGGTTCCGGTTATGAACTGTGTGAATGGCTGCGTCATGAAGAAGGTCTAGACCTGCCGGTGTTGATGCTGACCGCTCGGGATACCCTGGATGACAAGCTCAAAGGCTTCAATTCCGGCACGGATGATTACCTGGTCAAGCCCTTTGACTTTAACGAGCTGGTAGTGCGGGTCAAAGCCCTGATCAAGCGTTCGCTGGGTGAAGTATCCAGTAGCCGTCTGCAGATTCACGATCTGGTTCTGGACCCGGCCAGACAGCAGTTGACTCGTGCTGGTCAGACCATTGAACTGCCTCCAATTCAGTTTAAACTGCTAAAATTGCTGATGCGCCATTCACCTAAAGTGCTGACCAAACAGGAAATCATGATGGAGCTTTGGGGCGATGAAGAGCCGGAAAGTGATGCTTTACGCAGTCATATCTATAATCTGCGTAAGATGGTCGACAAGCCTTTTGAGCAGAAGCTGATTCATACCATATCCGGTGTCGGTTTAAAGATTGCTTTAGAGCCTTAAACTGTTCAGGCGGAAACCTCGTTTAAATACACCACCACAATCAGTCCGGTGGTCATCGCCAGATCGACATCCTGATGGGTGCCGAGATAATACTGCCGGTCAAACAGCTCCACCCGCCAGCCCAACTGCTTGCACAGCTTCTGTACCAGTTGCAGGCCAATGCCATGTCCCTTGATTTCCAGTTGCAGCTGCTGCCCGGAAAGCTCCTGGACTTTGGCGTTATTTGGTAAAGGAATGCCGACCCCATTGTCAGCAATCAGCACTTTATTTTTTTGCAGAATCACATCAATTTCTGTGCCTTGTGAATAGTTCAGCGCATTGCGCAGAATATTGCCAAACACCATTTTGGTCATCGACGGATAAAGTTTACGCGGCTGTTCATCGAGATCTTTTTGCAGCTCAATCTGTATGCCTTTGTTATGACTGACACTGTCCAGATCCTGCACCAGATTGTCCAGACATTCTGAAAGCATGGTCGGTTCAGCGGTTAAGGTATTAGTAGTATTGCGGGCAATCGCCAGCAAAGTATCGACCAATAGCTGCATGTCCTCAATGGTATTATGCAGGCGGGTAAAGGACTTGTTGTCGCCATAGCGTGCCTGACACAGCTGCACATTGCCCTTTAAAATGGTCAGTGGCGTGCGCAGTTCATGGCTGACATCACCGGTAAATTCGCGTTCACGATGAATAAACTCACTAAGCACCTGATGGTATTTTTCCAGCGCCTGTTTCAGATATTCCGCTTCCAGATTGGAGTCGGTACGGATGTCCTGAAACGGCGAAGCCTGATTTTTTTGGTGTTCCCAGTCAATATGCTCCAGTGCATTGGCCAGGCGGGTAATGGGGGAAAAATAGCGCCGCGCACGGCGGTTCCACCACCACAGCACACTATACAGCACAAACAGGCTGACCATCAGCGGTGCTAGACCAAACAGCCAGACCAGCTTGTTGACGTTGCTTTCGCCAAACACCAGCAGCACATGCTGTCCGTCTTTTTCACCATAAACGGTCATGCGCTCCTTGCCATCGACAAAATGCCGGTTCACCCCTTGCTCAAGCTGCATGTGGCGAAATTGGACTGGCGGTACATCGTTCCAGCGATAACCATACAGGTTTTTGGTGTCGGGCAGTTCAGCAGCGGGATTGCGTTCCAGCCGCTGCCAGTAGTGTGACATTTCCTGTTCCAGCGCAGTTCTGAGCAAGGAACCCTTGATTACCCAGGCACTACAGCCAATCCCGATCACCACAGACAGGGCAATGAATCCGATTTGCAGCCAGTAGTAGCGGTTAAACACCTCACCCAGTGGATGATCGCGTTTGTCCCTAAACAGCCTTAACATTGCTATATTCCCCGCTGGCCCATCCGATTCATCGTGCAATTATATGGCTTTTTTCTTAAACAGAAAGTGACCAATCACCCACTCTCGTCCATGGTCATAACCGAACAGCTCGGCACAGGCCATAAAGAAAATCCGCCAGCGCTGCCACCAGATTGCCGCATCTGCGCCATAGGTCTGTTCAAACAAGGGCTGCAGTTCGGCCTGCTTCTGGTCCATATTCTCCAGCCAGGCATTTGCAGTGCGTTCATATTGGGTACCAGCCCATTGCCAGTGCTGTTCCAGCTGCAAATGTTCTTGAAAATGCAGAAAAGTGGATGCTGCAGGCATCAGACCGCCACTAAAGAAATATTTTGACATCCAGTCAAATTCGTTTTTCACTTCAAACGGATAATGCAGGAAACGGTGACAGAAAATATGGCACCACAGCAAGCCATCCGCTTTCAGCCAGCTGCTGATATTTTCAAACAGTTTCTGGTAATTACGTACATGTTCAAACATTTCCACCGAAACCACACGGTCGAAAGCAGCAGCTTCCAGTTGCAGTACATTGACGTCGCAAGTAATCACCGTCAGGTTATCCAGTTTTTTCAGACGCGCCTGTTCCTGAATATACTGGCGCTGGGTCGAGGAGTTCGACACCACGGTAATGCGGGCCTTGGGATAGTGCTCGGCCATGTACAGACTGAAAGAACCCCAGCCACAGCCTATTTCCAGAATATCCTGTCCATCCTGCAGCTGTGCACGCTGGCAATAGCTGGCCAGCGCGGCTTCTTCCGCCTGATCCAGCGTGGTATGCGCGTGTTCAAACAGGCTGGCGCTGTATTTCAGACGCTTGCCCAGCACCGCCTGGAAAAATGCGGTGGGCAGTTCATAATGCTGTTCATTAGCTTTGTCGGTCTCGATGGCAATCTCGCTGTTTTTCAGCATATGCAGCACATCCATATAACGCTCGGCAGCCAGTGCAGGGTCGAAGCGTCCTTCCTGTGCCAGACGTTTTTTGCTTAAGCTGCGAATGCCGGCCCGAATCACCGGATCGGGCAGTTTGCCACTTTCGACCAGTTTTAAAGATTGTTGAATCATAAAGTCCATGTATTTACCTACTCTTTGGGTGGCCACGGAATGAACATTGAAGTTCGTCGTTGATAGTCTTTATAGTTGTCGCCGCGATGAGCCAGCGCCTGTTGTTCACTAAAGGGAATACCGGTGATGTAGTACAGAAACAGCCACATCAGCAGCGGATACAGCCATAATCCATACACACCTGCCGCCAGACCGAGAACCGGATAGGCAAACCAGTGCAGCCATTCAAAAAAATAGTTTGGATGGCGTGAATATTTCCACAGTCCCCGATCCAGGGTTCTGCCCCGGTTTTGCGGATCGAGCTTGAAACGGTAGAGCTGCTGGTCGGCCGTGCTTTCCCCGATCAGTGCCAGCAGCATAATCAGGCCTGCTATCAGTACGGCATAGGGAGTCCAGTCATTCCATTGCTGGACCGGAATGCTGAGCAGCTCCAGCATCGGATAGGAAAACAGCACCACCAGCCCGGCCTGAAACATAAAAAAGGCCAGAAAACCGAGATGCTGATAACTGCCCATGGCCCGGCGCATATTGGCATAACGGGTGTCTTCCTTGGTTTCATTGGCATAACGGCGCAGCAGATGCCAGGTCAGGCGTAAAAACCAGATGCCGCTAAACACGCCCAGAAATACCCGAACCAGCAGCGGTGCAGTTTCCATCACCCAGGCTGCGATAATGACGTTGAGTGCAATACTAAAACTCCACGCCACATCGACCAGTCCGGCACGCTGGTTATAGGTCACCAGCAGCCAGCTGCAGAACATGATAAAGACATTCAGCACCAGTAAATTCAGCAGCATCTCAGTCCTCCTGTTTTATCACGGCTTAGCAAGCACTGGCTTCGAACAGCAGATGCACATCACTGATCACGCCTTCGCGGAAGCCACCTTCGCAATAACACAGATAAAAATCCCACATACGGATAAAGCGCTCATCAAAGCCAAGCGCCCGTACCTGATCACGCTGCTCCAGAAAACGCTGACGCCAGCAGTTCAGGGTCTGGGCATAGCTCAGACCGATATCTTCCAGATGCTTGAGACGCAGTTTTTGCTCGGAAGCGGATTGGGTCATGACACTGATGCAGGGAATAAAACTGCCCGGGAAGATATAGCGCTTGATATAGTCCACGGTATTCAGGGCCTTGGCATAGCGGGCATCTTCAATGGTGATGGCCTGAATCAGCGCTAAACCATTCGGTTTCAGCAGTTCACGGCATTTGCGGAAATAGGTCGGCAAATACTGCTCACCCACGGCCTCGATCATTTCAATCGACACCAGCTTGTCGTATTTGCCTTCCAGTAGACGGTAATCTTTCAGCTGGACAGTGACGCGATGTGACAGTCCGGCAGCAGCGACCCGAGCTACGGCTTCATCGTACTGTGCCTTGGAAATGGTGATGGTGGTGACTTTACAGCCATACTGCTGTGCGGCATAAATGGCAAAACCGCCCCAGCCACTGCCAATTTCGACCAAATGATCCATCGGTTTCAGCTTGAGTTTCTGGCAGATCAGCTCTTTTTTATAATCCGAAGCCTGTTCCAGGCTCATGCCCGGCTCTTTAAACACCGCACTGGAATACATCATGCTGCTATCCAGGAACAGCTTGAAAAAGTCATTGCTCAGGTCATAATGTTCGGCAATATTTTTGCGGCTGCCATCAATCGAGTTCTTGCGCGATTGGTACCAGAGCTTTAACAGCAACTGGCTGGCCTTGGCCACGGCATTCTGGTTCATCCGGTCCAGTACATCGCGGTTGCGTGCCAGAATGCGGATCACATCCACCAGATCTTCACTGCTCCAGTAACCGCGGATAAAACCCTCTGCTGCACCAAGCACACCATTACGGAACAACAGTTCCATCAGACGGGCATCATGCACCTGAATCACGGCCTGCAGATCGCTGTTTTCCCCGACCGGCCCGTTCCAGACGCCTTTAAAAATCAGCTGACCATGCCGTAATTTCAGCAAATGCCGTAATACCACCGGCAGTGTGCTTTGTTCTCCCATGAATAGTGTTTTCATCGCAATGTGTTTCCTTTTTCTTTTTTAGGATGCCGGTAAAACGGAATTTTCTTTTTCCATAAACGAAAGGCATGCAGATAAATTCCGCTGACCATCCTGAAGGGTTCAAGAACTTTCAGCACAGCATAGCGATGCTGCTGTGAAGGAACCGTGATGGCCTGCAGGGAAAATTTCAGGGTGGCGTCAAATTGCAGCACGTCCTGCTCAAACAGTTGCATATGAATCACGTTCTGCTGATCGGAGAAGCTGAAGCGCCAGCGGTAATCCAGTGCCATCGGCATGAACGGCGATACATGAAAAGCCTTTTTAAAATCAAACTGGTGACTCTGGTACGGCACATGTTCAGCTGCATTGTTCCGGCAGTCGTGGATATAGACCTGACGTTCATTCCACGGCGTATTGGTAATTTCGCTCAGCACAAAGAGCAGTTGATCGGTGGCACCAAAGACCAGATAAAACACCACGGAATTAAAGCGAAAGCCGAGTGTGCGCGGCAAAGCCAGCACCCGGATGGAAGCGGCATGCGATAACAGATAGTTTTCTCGCTTGATCAGCAGGCGTGCGACCTTCTGCCGAATCGAACCACATTCCATGGTCAGAAAGTCACGCTCATCCAGGGTCAGGAAATTCCAGCGGCTAGAGGACCACAGCCAGGATTTTCGGGTAAAGGTCGAGAGTTGATCCGGATCAAACCATAAATAGGTCAGCTGGGTCTCAAAAGCATGGGCTTTGGGCAAATAACGGCGATGCCGAATTTCGGCAGCGGCGATCGCCAGTGGATAGATCTGCATCATGTGCTCCTAGGCTACCTGCTCAGTCTGCTGCAATAGCTGATCGACCACCCAGGCTGCGCTGCGCGCCCCATCTTCGTGAAAGCCCCAGCCCCAGTAGGCGCCACAGTATGAGGTGCGGTTCTGGGCATTGACCTCGGCCCAGCGTTGTTGTGCTTCAATCGCCGGGGCATCAAACACCGGATGACGGTAATACCGCTCTACCCAGACTTTTTTCGGCTCTAGGGCAAAATTAGGATTCAGGGTGGCAAAGACCTGGGTTTTGCATTTCAGGTTCTGCAGCTGGTTCATCCAGTAACTGAAACCATAATGAATGCCGCTGTGCTGGAACGGGGTCTGTTCAGTGGCCTGACTCGGGGTCACATGCACATGCCAGCTGGCCCACTGGCGTCTGGATTTGGGCATGATGCGTGTATCGGAATGTACCACCATACGGTTATCCTGATAGCGGAACTTGCCCAGTACATCCAGTTCCTGCGCTGACGGGTCTTTCAACAGTTTTAGGCTGTCATCGGCATGGCTGGCAAAAATCACCCAGTCAAAACGTTCACTGCCTTGTTGCGTTTCAATCAGCACATCATTGGCACTCCGCGAGACATGCAAAACGCTCATCTTGCGGAAGCTAATATTGGCCTGGGCCTGAATGGCACGAACGTAGCGAGCCGATCCACCCTTGACCGTCAGCCACAAAGGACGGTTTTTTAGCTGCAACATGCGATGATGCTGGAAAAAGCTTACTACAAATTTATAGGGAATCTGTCCGGCTTGCTCCACCGGACAGGACCACAGTGCCCCGCACATCGGATAGAGATGTTCCTGACGAAAGGCTTCGGAATAGCCATGCTGATTCAGATACTCATCAATACTGAGCTGTGCATCAAGCTGCTCCACATCCAGATCTTTATTCGCCGCATAGAAGCGGAACAGATCCGACAACATCGCGCGAAAATCAGCCTTTAAAAAGTTTTGCGGTCTAAACAGCAGCGAGAATTTTTTCGATGGATTGTACTGCAAGCCCGTGACCTGATTATTCACCGAAAAGCCCATGTCACTGCTTTGTGATTGAATCCCGAGTTCTTTCAGCATGGCACAGAACAGTGGATAGTTATGCTCATTAAATACAATAAAGCCACTGTCTACTGCGACCTGTTCGCCGTCTATATTCAGCTGATGGGTATCGGTATGGCCTCCAAAGTAATTATTCTTTTCAAAGACCGTGACTTCATGCACTTTGCTGAGTTTCCAGGCGGCATACAGACCGGAAATACCTGAACCAATAATCGCAATTTTCATGGTGATTCCTTCGATTGAATCGTGTGAGTGCCTGCCGTAGCGGCTTTTTTCTGTTTCCGAGCCTGGGCAATTTTACTGGCTTCATAGACCCGTGCCGGAATCGGCTTGAGTCCCCAGACCAGCCCGAGCCAAGACATGAGTTTCAGCAGATAATAGGTGACATCAATCTGCCACCAGTAAAAGCCTTGCCGGGTGCTGCCTGCATAATAGTGATGATTGTTATGCCAGCCTTCACCCAAGGTAATAATGGACAGAAATAAATTGTTGCGGCTGTGATCTTCAGTGTCAAAATCCCGGCTGCCGTAATGATGCGCCAATGAATTGATACATAAGGTGGCATGGATGAGTAACACGGTGGAGACCACAAAGCCCCAGACCAGCAATTGCAGGCCGGAAGTGCCGAGTTGCGGCCAGGTGATGGCCAGCCATTCCCCTAGCGCATAAATCCCGCCCGCGGTCAGCAGCACCACAATTAAGCTGAAACGGTCCAGCCAGATCAGTTCCGGATATTTCAGCCAGTCTTTAATGACTTCTTTACGCGTAGCAAAGTTGTATTCATTTAAGAACCAGCCGATGTGGCTGTACCAAAAACCATGCGTCGAGGAATGCGGGTCTTGCAAGGTATCGGTATAGCGATGGTGATAGCGGTGATGCGCCGCCCACCAGAGCGGACCACGCTGCGCGCTCATGGTGCCCAGTAATACAAACAGGAACTGTACCGGACGCGAAGTCTGAAAAGTTTTATGCGATAGATAACGATGGAAAAAAGCCGTAATGGAAAACATGCGGATCAGGTAGAACAGCAGCATAAAGCCCAGCGCAAACCACGACACTCCCACCCAGAACACGGCGAAACAGGCCAGATGCAACAGAATAAAGGGTAAAATCCGCAGCCACTGAATCTTGCTGTTTTCAGCCGTCAGTGTTTCGGGCGCTGTGGGTGTAGACCAGCTGTCTATCCATCGCATCAGACTGTTCAACATGGACTCATCCTATTTTCAAGCGATTGTCTTTATTCTATTTGATGAGTGTAATCAGTCAGATATGAATTTTATGTGAAGTAAATAAAAAAAGCCGAACTGTAGAGAGACTAGGCAGTTCGGCAAAAGGGTAACAGATTAATGCGGCAATTTGATCAGTTTTGTCACGTCATAACCATAATGTTTTGCGGTTTCCAGATAGGACTGATAGGTGGCTTCATCCAGTTGCGGTTCACGCGATAAAATCCACAGATATTTATTGCTTGGTCCACCCACCAGTGCCACTTTATATTCCGGATCCACTCGTAATACCCAGTAATGACCTTTGGTAAACGGAATCCATCTTAAACCTTGCGGCAAAAAACTGACCTTCAGTTTGCTGTTGCCCGCATTTTGCGAATAGGCAACCCCTTCAGAGCTGATCAATTCGCCATTGGCAATCCGGCAACTATTCAAGACACGCATGGTCTGATCGGCATTGAGGCTATATTGCGCTGTGATATTTGAGACGCATTTACGTTGAAAATACATCGGCAAATGCGCAATTTCATACCACTTGCCTGCATACTGCTGGATATCCACCTGATCGACTGCCTGAGGCGCAGCAGTTTCTGCTCGGATCGTGGTACTTAAGCTGATGATGGCCAGTGCCGTCACTGCAAAAACAGACTTAAATCGCATGTTCATTTTTTAGCCTTGTTTGATTACAGCCTTAAGATAACCCAGCTGGATGTGAACAAAGTGTGAAGATCAAATGCTGCGATTCAGGGTCTATTGGTCAGGAAATGCCATCTGAATATTCAGGACCTAGGGCGTTAGCGCAGTTTATTTGAGAGCCCCAAACAGGATTGCTGTTTCAAAGCCACTCTTTGCTGTCATCTGCAACAGGCGTTCCATGCATCACATGCTGAATCATGGCATAGGCGATACTGCCCTTGAACGGAATTTCGGGTAACTGATCAAATTTGAAAAACTGCGCATCGCTGAGTTCATTTTCCTGAATCTGGATGTCCCCTGCATGATATTCCGCCTTGAAAGCCATCATCAGGTTGCTGGGAAACGGCCATGGCTGACTGGCCAGATATTGAATATTTTTGATTTGCAGCCCCACTTCTTCCAGCGTTTCACGGCGGACTGCCTCTTCCAGGGTTTCCCCGACTTCAACAAAGCCGGCAATCAGGCTGTACATCTGGGTTTTGTTGCGGGCATTTTTTGCCAGCAGAATTTCATCTGCGCCCCGGGTAATGATGGTAATCACACAGGGGTTCACCCGCGGATACTGGTTATAGCCACAGGATGGACAGACCATGGCATACTGGCTGGCGTGCTGCTGGGTGGCGTGACCGCATTTACTGCAAAAGCGGTGATTACGGCGCCATTCCAGTAACTGTACCGCACGGCTGGCCTGTTCAAACTGCGTTCTGCTCCAGACTTGCACCAGTTGCCGGATCGGAACCAGCTGATAACCTTGCGGCACCGGTTCGTCTTCTTTCAGGTCACGGGCAATGACCTCGCCATTTTCCGTCAGGTTCAGGTCGTGCTGCAGTCTGGCTACCTGCGGCAACTGAAAATGCTCATCCACCAGTAATTGCTGCTGTCTAAAAATATACGCTTTTGAATGCATGCTCATGACAATTCCCTGATTAAAAAAAATCCCATACAGAGGGGTGTATGGGACAAAACTAAGGAAGTTTACATGGAGTAACTTCTAGCCAGATACTAGGCGTAAGCTGCCTGAATTACAACCATAATAATTTGTATCTTTTTGATTAAAATCACATAATTTTCACACCACCTATGCATTAAGGAATCATGCGATGTGAGTTTCATCAACGGGCTTTGGCGTTATAGGGATGAACAGTCTGTTATTGCAGTACTCATGATTTCCGTGCAATGCCAGCGGGTCATCTGGCGGAGTTGAATTGATTCAACATGCGGATTGATCTTTATTTTCACAAAAAATTGAACTGTCTGGCTTTACACTGGGCGCTCTTTCATCGGGTCTGGAATGGCTATGCGTTTCGGTTTAATTCTGGGTGACCAGCTTCATCATCAGCTTGCTACGCTCAAAGCGCTGGACCGTACCCGGGATGTGATCCTGATGGCCGAAGTGGTTGAGGAAGCCACCTATGTCGCCCATCATCCGCAGAAAATTGCCCTGATTTTTAGCGCCATGCGTCATTTTGCCAAAGAGCTCAAGGCCGAGGGCTGGCGTGTACGTTACCATGCTTTTCAATCCGGCAGTCCGATTCGTAGCCTGCTGGATTTTGTGCAGGTACAGCAACAGCTGTTCCCCGTCACAGAACTGGTCATGACCCAATGCGGAGAATACCGCCTGCAGCAGCAGATTGAACAGTACTGGAGCCAGCATCTTCAACTGCCGGTACAGTGCCTGAATGATGAGCGTTTTTTCTGCAGTCCGGAGCAGTTCCGGCACTGGGCCAGCCGTTACCAGACGCTGCGCATGGAATATTTTTATCGGGAAATGCGCAAGCAGACCGGCTACTTGATGCAGGGACAACAGCCGCTTGGACAACAGTGGAACTATGACAGTGCCAATCGCAAGACCTGGTCAGGCAGTCCGCGATTGCCTCCAGCACTCCATTTTGAACGCGATCAGATTGATCTGGATGTACTGGAACTGGTTGAACGCGAGTTTTCCCGTCACCCCGGAAGCCTTAGCGATTTCCGCTGGGCCACCACACGCAGCAATGCCCTGCTTGCATTGGAGCATTTCATTGCCCACAGTTTGCCGCATTTTGGCGATTATCAGGATGCCATGGTTCAGGGTGCAGACATGCTGTTTCACAGCCTGCTCTCGCCCTATCTGAACTGTGGCCTGCTGCTGCCCAGAGAAGTCTGTGATGCGGCAGAAGCAGCCTACCATGCCGGTCATGCACCACTGAATGCCGTGGAAGGTTTTATCCGGCAGGTTCTCGGCTGGCGCGAATATGTCCGCGGAATTTACTGGCTGTACATGCCGGAATATGCCAACCGCAATGCGCTGCAGCACTCAGCACCGCTGCCACAATTTTACTGGACTGGCCGTACCCGGATGAACTGTATGGCGGAGTGTTTCCGCAATACCTTTCAGCATGCCTATGCACATCATATCCAGCGTTTGATGGTGACTGGCAATTTTGCCTTATTGACTGGTATAGACCCGCAGCAGATCAGCGAGTGGTATCTGGCGGTCTATGCCGATGCCTATGCATGGGTAGAACTGCCGAATACGCTGGGCATGGTAATGCATGCCGATGGCGGCTTGATGGCCAGCAAACCCTATGCGGCTTCGGGTAATTACATCCATAAGATGTCGGATTACTGCAAACACTGTAGCTACAAGGTCAAAACCCGTACCGAGCTGGACAGCTGTCCGTTCAATAGCCTGTACTGGTATTTCATGATCCGGCACGAGATGAAATTCCGTACTCATCCACGTATGGGCATGATCTATCGGCAGCTGGACAAACTGAAATATCGGCAGCAGATCATCAGCCATGCCCAGCAGCTTCTTAGCCGGATCAATGAGTTATAAACGATGAAAAAACAGCATCTCCCTGAAAAAATTTGTATCCACTGCTTGCGTCCTTTTACTTGGCGCAAAAAATGGCAACGCTGCTGGGAGGAAGTACGATACTGTTCTGAACGATGTAAACGTGAGTCCAAATGGATTTCAAAATCAAATGCTTAAAACCGTTTGTATTGCCGTGAACAATAGGCCCGTATCACATCGGGTGAACGCAGCTGCAGATGCTTGGTTTTTCGGCCGGTGACGCGTTCACGCCACATTTTAAAACTTGATGCTTTCATATTTTGCCGCATCAAGCGGATCACCGCCGCTTCATTCAAACCAAACTCACGTTGAATAGCTTCAAATGGGGTTCGATCCTCCCAGGCCATTTCAATAATCCGTGACAGGTCTGCTCCCATATATTCAATTACTCGACGCACCACATACCCCTGACTGTTTTCATTCTTTAAATAAAATTTGAGAGACAAGATTTAAATTGATCTCTCTGTGTATTTTGGTCAGATGAAATTGACCAAATTGATCTTAAAAAACTGAAGATGAATATTTTGTGATTTTTCAGGCGATTCTATTTATTTTCAGTCCTATACGGCTGGTGAGGTCAAGATGTGCTCCAAGCACCTACTACCAAAGCCTATACCCCAGGTCGATGTTAATGACATCCCCTGTAGCAGACGGTATGCTGATGCTAAAAACACCTTGGGGAAATTGTGCTCGAAATTATTGCTCAGCTCTGTGGCGGGATTGGTTTATTCTTGATTGGCATGATTTTAATGACCGACAGCCTAAAAGAGATGGCCGGTGAAACTTTAAGGGTGTGGTTGACCAAATTTACCGGAACGCCGTTGAAATCACTGTGTTCCGGTATTGGTCTGACCTTGATTGTCCAGTCCTCTACAGCCACCACACTTGCGACGATCGGTTTTGTCGGAGCTGGAGTATTGAGTTTTACCCAGGCGATTGGGGTGATTATTGGCGCCAATATCGGAACAACCAGTACCGGTTGGATGGTGGCTTTGCTGGGGGTGAAGTTTTCTATCGCCACTTTTGCCTTACCCATGATTGCTGTAGGTGCGTTGCTCAAATTGTTAACGCATGGCCGTTTGGCATTATCCGGTTTTGTGCTTGCAGGTTTTGGCCTGATTTTCTTTGGAATTGAGCAATTACAGTTTGCGATGTCAGGTCTGGCCCAACAAGTTGATTTGTCCATTTTTCACTATGATTCATTTGGGCAGAAGCTGTTTCTGGTCTGGATCGGACTGATCATGACGGTGTTGCTGCAGTCTTCCAGTGCTGCCATTACCGCGACTTTGGCTGCTTTAGCCAGTACTGCAATTGACCTGCAGCAGGCCTTGTTCCTGGTGATCGGGCAAAATATCGGGACAGTTGCCACTGCAGTACTGGCCGTGATTGGCGGCTCAGTGAATGCCAAACGGACTGCAGCGGTGCATGTGATTTTTAACCTCATCAGTGCCGTATTTGCTTTCTTTTTGCTGATTCCCTTATTGAACTGGGCCTACCGTCATGTTCAATATATTGCGGCATGGGATGAGGTCGTGATTGTGGCGGCATTCCATACCCTGTTTAGCCTGCTGGGCGCATGTATTTTTATGCCCTTGATCCATCCCTTTAATCAGCTCATATGCAAGTTTTTGCCTCAGAAAAAGTCCGGTGTGCTCGAAATTCTGGATGAATCCAATCTGGAGATGCCAAGCGTGGCCATCATTGCTGCAGAAAAAGTTGCCTATCAAATCCTGATGCAGATGTTTGAGATATTACGTCGTGCTTTTCAGGATGGGGTCAATTTGAGCCCAAAAGAATTACCGCAATTAGATGATGAAATCGAGCATCTTGAATTTTATTTAGAGAAAATTGTGGTGCCAGAGTATCAACAAGATAAACAGCGCTTGACCTCTTTATTACGCATGATGGTTTATATTCGGGTTCTGCGTAGTGATCTGGAAGGTGTTCCCTATGCACTGGCTATTCGCACCCAACCCCAGATTTATCAAGTGGCTTTAGATTTTTTAAATCTTCTCGAGCATTATGTTATCCGTCCGGATTTTTTAGAAAATGCTGAAAAGATTGAAAATTTCAAGCAGGAAGTCGCCAATCTTAAACAGTGGAGCGATGAGCATCGTGCTGCCTTACGTGAGGAAGTGATGCAATATGCCACATTGAACCGGTTGAGTGCAGCCAGAAGTTTAAAACTACTGGCTGCAAAACGCTGGCTCGACCGATTAATCGCCCATACCAAAAGATTATCCAAGGTGCTGGCCGAACGTTAACATCGAAAGCCGCCCTCTGCTTTTATATGTAGGTTTGAAAATCTTTATGCAACAAAGTTTCTCGCAATCAGAAATAATGTTTAAGGCCGCTCAACTGCTAATGCAACGCCCATTCCACCACCAATACATAAGGTCGCCAGTCCTTTTTTCTTTTCACTGCGTTGCATTTCATGTAACAGCGTGACTAGAATTCGGCAGCCTGAGGCTCCAATCGGATGGCCTAAGGCAATGGCACCGCCGTTGACATTGACCTTGTCCATATTCAGGCCCAGTTCTTTCGCAACCCCTAAAGCTTGTGCGGCAAAGGCTTCATTGGCTTCTATCAGATCAATCTCTTCCAAAGACCAGCTTGCTTTTTCCAGGGTCTTTCTCACAGCATTTACTGGACCAAGTCCCATCAATTCCGGTTCAATACCCGACATGCTATAAGCTTTAATTTTTGCGAGTGGCTGTAAACCGAGCTCTGCTGCTTTATCGGCACTCATCATCAATACGGCTGCTGCACCATCATTAATCCCCGATGCATTACCTGCAGTCACCGTCCCATCCTTTTTAAAGGCTGGGCGCAGCATGGCTAGGCTCTGTTCAGTAGTCTCGGCTTTGATATATTCATCACGGTCAAAAACTAACGGATCACCTTTACGTTGTGATACTTGAACCGGCACAATTTCCGCGTCAAATTTACCTTCCGCTTGTGCTTTGACTGCACGCTGCTGAGATGATAGTGCCAAAGCATCCTGATCTTCACGGCTAATTGACAGTTTTTCCACAATATTTTCGGCGGTCATTCCCATGTGATACTGGTTATACACATCGGTCAGACCGTCATAGACCATGCTGTCCACCAATTGCGCATTGCCCATCTTCTGCCCGTTACGCATCTGGATAATATGTGCACTTTGTGACATCGACTCCTGACCACCTGCCACGATAATATCGGCTTCACCAGTCGCAATGGCCTGTGCTGCCAAATGAACAGCGCGCAGTCCCGACCCACACACCACATTCAAGGTTGAAGCTGGTACTGAAACAGGAATACCCGCAGCAATTGCTGCCTGACGTGCCGGATTTTGTCCCACACCTGCTGTCAACACATCCCCCATAATGACCTGATCTACCTGTTCTGGCTTTACTCCGGCAGCATCTAATACCGCACCAATCACCACCTTTCCTAACTGCGGTGCACTAACACTGGCGAGACTACCCAAAAAACTTCCAATCGCAGTACGTTTTGCGGCAACAATCACTACTTCTTTCATTTTTATTTCCTATTTTTTAACTTACATCTTGCTTGATACTCCCGCCTCGATACTATAGACCGGCAGTGAGAATCCCTAAATGCTAAAATAGACTGACCTGAACATAGCTGCCTGGTGCTGCTTCCTTGACAGGATAAGTTGCACTACCTAATGTACGTGCTGGAACCTGATCTCCAGTATAAGGTGCTATCCATTCCTGCCAGCGTAACCACCAGGATTCTGGATGGAACTGGGCATCTGCCAGCCACTGTTTCGGGTTTTCATAGGGTACACTATTAGTATAACACCCATATTTGTTGCTGTTTGGCGGATTGACAATGCCTGCTACATGTCCAGATTCGCCGAGTACCAGTGTGCTTTCCCCACCCAGATAGGTAGAACTTTTAAAGCACATATCCCACAGTGCAATATGATCTTCCTGGGTCGAAATAAAAAAGTTTGGTGTTTTTACTTTCGACAAGTTTAAACCCACACCATTGACCTTGACCTTATTCGGCTGAATCAGTTCATTATTCAAGTACAGATTGCGCACTAAGAAATTGTGCACATGTGCGGCAATGTTGGTGCCATCACTATTCCAGTACAAAATATCAAAGTCAGATGGATGATTGCCCTTCAGGTAGTTTTCAATGTAATAGTTCCAGTACAGGGTATTTTCACGTAACAGACTAAATGTCACCGCCAACATACGGCCATCAAAATAGCCCACCTGTTGATTCAAAGTTTCAATACCTTGAATGACCGGCTCATTAATAAAGGCACCCAAACTGCCTGGGTTGTTAAAGTCCAACATTGTTGCCAGGTAGGTTGCACTCTTGACGGGATTCTTCAAGCGTTTCGCTACATAGTACGCCTGCGTCGCAGCAAGCACTGCTCCGCCGATACAGTAACCAATGGCATTGACCTCTTTTTCTCCGGTCATTTCCTCAATGACACGCATCGCCTCAACCGTACCGGAGGTAATCAGGTCCTCAAAGCGCATGTCCTTTTGTTCAGCTCCCGGATTACGCCAGGACATTAAAAATACCGTGTGCCCTTGCTGACGTAACCAGTTCACAAAAGAATTCTGCTCACGCAAATCCAGAATATAGTATTTATTAATAAAAGGCGGGATGAGCAAAATAGGCGTCTGATATACAGTTTCAGTGGTCGCTTCATACTGTAACAATTGAAAAACCGGATTTTCAAAGACCACCGCACCCGGCGTATAGGCCAGATCTTTTCCTAAACGGAACGAGTCATTATTGACCATGCGTACGGACAGATATTTACTGCTGTTCATGATATCGTCATGGAAAATTTCCATGCCACGCACCAGATTTTGCCCGTGTTCCTGTACCGTCTGATGAATCACTTCCGGATTGGTCCACAAGAAATTGCCGGGAGAAAAGGCATTCACCATTTGGCGGGTGAAAAAGTGGATACGCTGGCGGACTTTATCTGGGATGCCTTCGACCTCATCCAGCATTTCTTGTACCAATTGACTGAAATGCAGATAAGACTGGGTCAAGAGATCGTAATTGGGTTCTTGCCAAAGTGTATCCTTGAAACGGCGATCACCCGGCTCAGGTTTCACGAGAGGCTGAATATCCTTGTTCACACTGCGCAGCATGATATTTTGGTAAATCTGCATCTGACCGATCCACCATTTGCTCTGCATCTCGATCAAGCGTGCCGGATTTTTGGTTAATGCCTGAAAGAACAGGTTCATATCTTCACTGTTGACTTTGCTCAATGCATCATTGAGCGGATTATCACCATAGTAAAATTCTTGCACTTTCTTCCAGATTTCTTCATGGACATCGAAAAAACGCTGGACGTTCTGATTAAACTGAAAAAGATTCTGCTGCATTTGCACCACTCCGCATACTGGGTCATTCCTCACTTTCCTATCAGGAATGGAATCGAAAAACGGGGAAGTGATCTCCACTTCCCCGCTCGCTAGTCTTCAATCTTCATTAGGACTGTTAACCGTTATTTATTGTTCGGCATCGATTCGCTAACTAACTTGTCAAACTCGGCTTTAAATTCAGTGGCCAAGCTTGCCAGTTTTTGGCCATCATCAATCATTTGCTGGCTGAGTTTGCTCATGGTTTCCACTTGCTTCATACCACAATTGATCATACTTTGCATGTCTTTGACTTCACTGTTGGCAAAGACTTGCGACAAGGTAATATCGGCATAATGACGTGCAGCATTGAGTTGTAAATTGGTCAGATCCGCAAAATTTTTTGCCACCAGACTGTTAAATTTTGCATAAGGTTCAAACATATTTTTGTACTGAGCATTCATGTTTGAAAAGATATCGCCATATAGCATGTGTATTACTCCATTGATTTATAGTACTTAAAATTTAGTTATTGTTAAAAAATAAATGAAAAAACTGGCTCAGTGAGCACAGGACTTATTGCATGTATAAACCGCCATTGATCGATAAGGTTTCACCCGTAATATAGGTGCCATACTCACCGACCAGATACATGACTGCCGCTGCAATTTCTTCAGGCTGGGCAAGACGCTGCAAAGGAATCTGGTCTTCAATACTTTTTACGACCTCTTCCCGCATGGCAGTCACCATCGGTGTTGCCGTATAACCCGGGGCTACAACATTCACGCAAACATTGGAACGTGCACCTTCCTGAGCCAGAGCCTTGGTAAAACCGATCATGCCCGCTTTTGCGGCTGAATAATTCGCTTGACCAAACTGTCCTTTCAGACCATTGACCGAACTAATATTGACAATGCGTCCCTGCTTTTGCTCCAGCATTTGATTAAAGACTGGATGGGTCACGGTAAATAGTGTCTTTAAATTGGTATCGATTACCTGTGACCACTGTTCGAAGGACATTTTCTTAAATGTTGCATCGCGTGTGATGCCGGCATTATTCACCAACACATCTACGCGACCTTCAGCCTGTATCGCATCCTCGATTGCGCTCGTCGCATCAGCATGATGGGTCAGATCGGTTAAGACAAAACGGACATCTTCCTGTTGGAATCCCTCACTTTTTAACCACTGCTTTTCACGGTCTTCCTCTCGAGGCACAACCGTTGCAATCACTTTATAATTTGCCTTCACCAGCTGACGACAAATCTCACTACCAATACCACCGAGTGCCCCTGTCACAAATGCGACTTTTCTTTCGGACATATCTTTACCTTTAGCAAATCGAAAAAATGGTTGAGTGAATTCACAAAGATTCTTTGGAATCTGGACTTAAATTAACCCTTTCTATGTTAAGGCTCGATTACAGGCGACCGATTTTTTTTATGAACAAATGTAAATGGCTCTAGGTTTAAGTAACTCTAAAAAAAAACTAGGTAAATAGTGCAATAGAATCCCTAAAAGTATAAATAACATACACTTAAATAATAAATAACAGGCAATTTCACAAATCTGTAATTTAATATCCGCAAAATACTAAATTGCATAGAATTCCATTCTAACCTTTTATTAATACAATAATTTTCTTTAAACCTACTGAAAATCAATTTGTCTCATCTAAGGGTTTTAGCAATGTTTATTCAATTGATTTGAACCTTGTTATCTAATGATATAAGAGCCATAAATGACTGCTTTGAATGTGCCTTCAACTTCTCCCCTACATACATTAAAAACTTATATTAATCGGGATCTTTCCTTACTTGAATTTCATAAGCGAGTATTGGCACAGGCGAAAGATACGGAATACCCTTTACTTGAACGGCTCAATTTTTTAATTATTTTTTCACGAAATCTCGATGAATTTTTTGAAATACGTGTCGCGAGTTTGATACAGCAATTTGAACTGTCCAGCAATAACAAGACCCGTCCGGATAATTTATTCATCTCAGAAATACTGGCGACAATTTCTAAGCTTGCCCATGAGGCAGTCGAGCAACAGTATAAAATACTGAACTATAATATCCTGCCACAACTTCAAGCAAATGGGGTTAATTTTATTCAGCATGGCGATATCCTTCAAAAACATAAAGCATGGATTAAAGATTATTTTCATCATGAAGTTCAACCTGTTGTCACTCCCATCAGTCTGGACCCCGCACATCCTTTTCCCCGTTTAGCCAATAAAAGCCTAAACTTTATTGTCACTTTGGAAGGCAACGATGCCTTTGGACGAAAAATTGATTTAGCGATTGTTCCTGCACCCCGGTCATTGCCAAGATTAGTTAAATTGCCTACCCATGTTTCTGGTGAGGCTGAGCACTACATTTTACTTTCCGCGATCATTCAGCAACATATTCATGAATTATTTCCCGGGGTGACCACCACGGGGTGTTATCAATTCCGGGTGACGCGAAATGCTGACCTCACCGTATCAGAGGATGTAGAAGATTTAGCAATAGCTTTAAAAGGAGAACTCTCATCCCGGCGTTTTGGTCGTGCTGTCAGACTTGAAGTGAATAAAGATTGTCCAGAAATGATTACCGATTATTTACTTGAACAATTTGATCTTGATCAAGACCAGCTCTATCTGGTGAATGGCCCTGTTAACCTGGCCCGCTTTATATCGAACTTTAATTTGCCAGAGTTACGTTTCCCTCCCTATGTACAAAAATTGCCAAAAGCGTTGTATGGCAACAAATCCATATTTGAGGTATTAAAAACCGGAGATATTTTATTACACCACCCTTTTCACTCTTTCGCTCCGGTCATTAAATTACTGAAAGAGGCAGCCCGTGATCCACATGTGTTGGCCATAAAACAAACCCTTTATCGAAGCGGTGTAGATTCTGAAATTGTGCAAGTCCTTGCTGAAGCGGCACGAAATGGCAAGGAAGTCACTGCCGTGATTGAATTACGTGCTCGCTTTGATGAAGAGTCAAATATCGAAGTTGCCAATCTGTTACAAGAAGCTGGGGCGGTTGTTGTATATGGGATTGTCGGCTATAAAACTCATGCCAAAATGATTCTGATTGTGCGTCGTGAAATAGACAAAATTAAACGTTATGTTCATTTAGGCACAGGGAACTATCATGCGACCAATGCCAAAATCTATACCGATTATGGCTTACTCACCAGTGATGCTGATATTTGTGAAGATGTGCATAAAATCTTTCAAGAATTAACTGGTATGGGAAAAACCATAAAACTGGAAAAACTGTTTCACGCGCCATTTACCCTGCATTCACAATTGCTTGAACTCATACAGCAGGAAATTAAAAACAGTAAGGCAGGAAAAAAAGCGCAGATCATTATTAAGGTCAATGCATTAACTGAACCGCAACTGATTCATGAACTTTATAAAGCCTCACAAGCGGGTGTACAGATCGATTTAATTGTTCGTTCAATTTGTTGCTTACGACCACAAGTTGCAGGGCTTTCCGACAATATTCGTGTACGTTCAATCGTTGGACGTTATCTAGAACATACCAGAGTGTATTATTTTTATAATGATGGTGACAGCAAACTGTATTGCGCCAGTGCGGATTGGATGGGACGTAATTTATTTTCTCGCATCGAAACCTGTTTTCCGATCGAGAATAAAAAAATTCGCAAACAAATTCTTGAAGATGGATTGAATAATTATCTCAAAGATAATCGGCGTGCATGGGAATTACAAGCCGATGGAACCTGGATACAATGCCAGCCGAGTAATGGACAGGCAGTCTACATTGCCCAGCAACAATTAATGAATCAGATTTTTTAATGGAAATTTGCGAGTTATTGTATAAAAGACAATCACATGCAATGATTTAAATTCATTTTAACCAAATTGTAACAATCAAATCCTAAAGTAAAAATCAAGAGGGAATGAGTCAGTTACATGAACGATATCAGTGTTAAAAAAATCAACAAATTAATTGAACAGTTTGAACAGGCAGGCAATAAAACACAAGCGCTTGAAATAGGCTATAAAACGTATGCCATGCTTATGTCTGATCAGAAATTTGCAGATAAAGTCACCAAATCAGCAGAAAATGCCGAAGAACGACTTTATAAAAAAATAAAAATCAAACTTATTCCTGAGAAACATCATTTTAAAGTAAAGTAAGAAGTGCAAAATATTTAATGAGGCTGTAAATAATGTTGTGTAATTGCTCTTGATCAATTGCCCGATATAACCTGACAGATATAATAAAAATAGCACACTGTCAGGATCAGCTTTGAGCGAGCACATGCTTTAAATACCGCAGGTGTGCTAACGATAAAATGTTCTTCCCACTCAATCAGCTCATAACCATCAGCGTATTGTTTTCCATCCGGCAAGATTTGCATTTTGCTGATTTTAGCTGGAAAAGCAGGTCTAGGTATGCTCTCGGTCGATTTTATCCAGAGTCGTACCGTAAGCCTGATGTACTCCCTGCGCTCAAGTTGAAGCTGAAGTACGATTTTCTAACTGGCTGACGGCATCATCGACACTTTGTGCATCATAACTAGAACGGGGAAATAAAGGACTATTCACATACAATAAAGTTTCTGCGACTGAACGGCGTACGCGCGCCAATTTCAGCTCAATCCCCTCCTCTTGCAAATGTTCAGCCAGCAATAACAAGGCTTCAATACTGGTACTATCCAGGCTTGGACATTCTTCAAGATTTAAAATCACATACTGATAATTTTGCTCAGAAACCTTCTTTAGAATCGCATGACAGATTTTTTCTGCATTGGCAAAAAACAGGGGATGATCAGGTCGTGCAATTAAAATAGCCTCCGGTGCTATAGCTTCAGGAAAACGGTTGATGTCAACAAAATCATGCCCGCCATTGAGACGTCCAAGCCAGGCAATGCGAGGGACAGCGTAGCTTTTCAATAACATTAAAACGCTCACCAGCACCGCAATCAGCAACCCATTAAGCACACCAAAAATAATCACGGCCCAAATTGCAACAATCGACAGCAAGCGATCTTTATGCCAGATAAAATATTGTTTAAATGGGGCAAAACGAATATGTCCACTGACTGCATATATCACAATACCCGCCAAAACAGGTTCCGGAATATTGGCGATATACTGGCGAAAAAACAGCAAAAAAATCACCACGGCCAGCGCTGCGACCCAGGCTGATTTTTTGCTCTTTGCCCCTGCAGACTCATTGGCTGAAGTTGCGGAATAGCCTGCGCCAACCGCCATTCCCTTAAACAGTCCTGAGCAGATATTGCTCACGCCCAATGCAATCAGGTCACGGTTTGGCTGGATTGCATCATGGTGTTTTAGTGCCGAGGTACGAATGGAAGCATAAGATTCGGCATAAATAATCAGTGCAACGGCCATTGAAAGTTCTACCAGTTGCAACCAGCTATTCATACTCAACTGCGGCAAGTGAATACTCGGTAAAACCAGCTCAAAATGTCCAACAGAACGGACTCCCCATGCCTGGGTATATCCCATCACATTGAAACTGATACCTAAAATAATCAGCAATAAAGCCACTGGAATGGTTTTATAGCGCTGGGTGAAGTGTAAGGTGAAAAAGACACCGAGTCCCATGCTTAAGGCATGCCAGTTCCAGCTTGAATAGGCTTGCAACATTTCCCACAACTGGCGGAAAAAATCACTGTGTACGGGATGTACCTGTAATACTGAAGGAAGCTGTTTCACCACAATGCTGAGTGCCAGGCCAAAGGAAAAACCCTTCAGCACAGGCTTGGCAATAAAATGCGTCACATCTCCAAGCTTAAACAACCCCGCGATGACCAGTAAAATGCCCGACAGAAATACCAGTGCATAGGCCAGACCTGTCCGTTCCGGTGAAGAAAACATGACCATGGTTGCCAGACCTGAACTCATGACTGCGGCAGATGACGAGGTCGCAGAAACAATCGCAAAACGGCTATTCCCGATCAGACCATACAGCACTAAACCCAACACCAGTGCCACCAGACCACTTTGCGGTGGCAACCCGACCATATTGGAATAGGCGACCGCTTCAGGCAGCAGTAATCCTGCAATAGATAAACCTGCAATCACATCAAAAATCGGGAGTTTTTTAGCAGCCGTCATACACTAGCCAAATCTTGTACAGTCAGTGAAAGCATCTGGCAAGGAATGAGGGCATCTTCATCCTGCAGATACAACGCATAAAGTGGTGATCACCATCGGCGATAATTAATTGATGCCGTCCTAAATCACGTGCCACATGAAAAATATCTTTGGCTTTAAACGGAAGGATGGTTTCGGCTTGTAACCGGTTCAGCAGTTTTTCAATCGGTGAAGGAGAATGCAACAATAAACATAAATCAGAACTCGCGGCAGGATAATCCTGCGCTTCTAGCTGATCCCGCCATACAATTGAATGTTTAGGTTTTTTATGATTGCTATCCATGTTTTTCAGGTTTTTTACGATGCCCATCAATCCTTTGACAGCATAACAAATCAGTTGAATAAAAGTCTGTAAAAAAAGTAGTTTTAATTAGAACTTCATTACCTATAAAAACTAGGAATGATAATCGGCACAGCAAAAGTTGAACACGGTTATTTTTATCTCATGCGTTCTAAGCAAAGTCTTTTTTTAAATTAAATGAAAGCTGTCATATGATAATAAGCATCTCAAGTAGAGATGCTTAGATAAATTTGATTCGAATCTAGTATTAAGAAAAGTCCAGTTCTTTTTCAAATGCTTTAAGTTCAAAACGAGCCATGGCTAAATTTGATTTAGAACGATCTAAAACAAGATAAAGAAATAAGTTTTCATTACTTTCCAGCGGGCGAATCAGGTGATATTGCTTGCCCAAAGTAATTAAAATATCTTCAATATCATCATTTAATTGAAGTGCTCTGGCTATTTTACGTTTCGCGCGTATGACTTCGGTATTGCCTGCTGCAGCAAGTTCTAAATCTATGCCGGTTCCTTGAACGGCTAAAGCTAAACCACTTTCACTATCTACTAATGCTGCTGCAATAAAGCCATCCATCGCAGTTAAACTGTCTAAAACGATACGAGCCATATTCATTTCTACCTTAAATTAAGGGTTTCCCCGGAAAAAATATTGATTTAAAGACCTAATTTTTTACGCAGTTTCATAAAAAAACTGCGCACTTTAATCATCTGACCTTGATCAGTTGATTCATCGCTTCTCATGAATTTCGCTTCATGAGCGTCAATCCATGAACCCATTTTGAGCATATCGGTGATTGCAACAAAACGAATGATTTGTTGTTTGGGAATGTTTAATTGATTGATTGCAGTTTGAATCTGAGCGCCCTGAGCAAAACATGTCGCAATTTTTAATAGATTCCGACATTCATACCCGGGCTCAAATTTTGGCCAGATCTGCAATTTAAAATATTGATTGGCATGAACCTCTGGAAGTTCGATGTTGGTAGAACAATAGGCCATCTGCCACAACCAACTACGTAAATCCTGAGCTTGTGTATTCTTCAGCATCTCTTGCACAAACTGATTCGTGGCATAGGTTTGATTCAGACTTTTGTCAAAACCAGTCATTGGATGATCAGAATTGACCCAGACGCGCTCGGTCATGGTATCGGCTAGAGCCAAGAACCCCTGATGATCGAATAACTGGATAAAACCGTTTCGGGCCAATAGGCATTGATCAAATACGGTTGAGATATCAACAGATTGTTCTACAGCTGTATAGGGCAGATGAAGATGATCATCCGGTTCGTAATCAAAGAATTTTTCTTGTAACCATTCACGTAAATGATCTAATTGGGTTACAGGATAAGATAAGGTGTCATTGACAATCATGCCCTGTTGTTCAGGCATTTTGATCAGACGCAGGTACTGTACATGAATCTGTGAGAGAATTTTTTGAATGCTGGATGATGCAAAAAAGGCATCATTCACCATCAGCAGGTCAATATTTTTTTCAGCGATATTGACCCAGCGTACCTGTACTTCACGAGGAACAGATAACAATATTTGGCTTTTAAGCTGGTCAAGCACATTCAGACTCACCCCGAACACAGCAATATTTAAAAATGTTTTCATTTTCTAACCGTATTAAGCCAGATGTTACTACAATAGATAATTTAAATTCATTTAAATACAGTACATTACATGAAAATTAATCAATCACGTATTTTCATGGAGCTAATAATCTATGCATTTATTTTGGCTAAAAATTCTGAGGTTTTCTTGACTTCATATCGCATTTGCCCTATCAGAACATCAGATGAGCCTACTGCTACAATCAGCATTGGATAGTGGGCATGTTCTACCCCCGTTAACACGACATGACCATTTTCTGCATCGAGTGAAAGCGTCTTACAGCCTATCAAGTTGATTTCTGAAATGAAGGCTGACACCATCGCTAAAATTGAGCTACTAACAGCCGCAATTTTTCCAGTATTTTCCAGCTTTTTTTTACTGGCCAAAGCCAATTGAAAACCGTCAGAAGAACACAGCATGACAAAATCAAGGCTGCTCACGTTATTTAACAGTTCATGAATTTGCATACGACCAGTTTCAATCAATGATTGAGGAATCTGGCGCGAAAGAGGATTGATATTCACCTTGATTTCATCCTTTAAAGCATAACCATGCTGCGAGTTTCAATAGCAGCAATTAAGACTTCCACCATCAGCAGCACATCATCTTTTTGTCTGGCATCGACCGCAAATATTGGATAACTGTAGTGGTGTAAACTCATCCAATCCCGATAAATCTTGAGAATCTGATCTTGTTGTTGATCAAGATGAGTAATACCAATCACGATATTTTCACTATAGCCTTGAAAAGCGTTGAGATAGGTTTGCAAATCTTGCAAGCGCTCTGCACGTGAATGATCAATTAAAATACCGATACCAATGGCGCCTTTACAGACAATAGACCACATAAAATCAAAGCGATCCTGACCGGGAGTGCCATACAGTCCGATTTTGGTGTCATCCTCAAGCACGATTTCACCATAGTCGATTCCTACCGTGGTGGAATATTTGCTATGCCTATTTATGTCAGTATTCATGGCTTCGGTTTCTATGACCGGAATGTCAGAGAGCGCTTTAATGGCGGCCGATTTTCCAGCGCCCATACTCCCGCCAAAAACAATCTTGTATTGCTGTAAAATCATATAGATACTCGTTTTATCAAGGTTTAATAGATTTATATAAAGTCTGTTTGGCGGTTTTTTACTTAAAGCAGCCAGAATTGAGCTGCATATTTAAATCATTCGTTTGGACTGTCGCTGGAACCAAGCAATAATGATTTAAAGTTGCCATAAGCCGAAATTTAAAAATTCGTCATATGTTGGGAAGTGAGCTTAGACTTTGGAGTGTGAATAAACTGTGAATTTATTTGATATTTCAAACATTAATGTGACTTTTACGTCCTAAAATTAGACCCTAAACTGAAAATCTATAATCAAGGAATAAATAAAAGAATAAGAATTGATCATCTATTTGGTAATTTAAAATACTTGCTGAATATTATCGTAACCGAATAAAAAACCAGCTTTGAAATTTAAGTTAACTGCCGCAATCTATAACCTGCAGTTAAGTAAAATAGTTTATGGAAAAAGCCTATTTAGTCGTTCATTGTGATTATTGCTAAACTTATATTCATCCCGAGCTGCTCTTGCTTCTCTTTTAATGACATTAAAAGATATTCGCCCAGCTTCACCCGCGGACGCTTATTCCTACCTTCTATTGAATAATAACGATAACTCCAAGATTTATGTCCATTCGGTTCCACCTTCAAATTTAAACTATCATCATCTGCCAGAAAATAAACTTTCTCCTTGGGTTTAGACTGGCGTACCTTAACCTTAGCTTCCGTAAGACGCATAAATTTAAACCAAACCTCAAATGATACTGCTGATTTTAATTACAGCAAATTTAAACGTTTTTTATATGATGCGTATGATACGCATCATATAAAATTTTAGTTTTTTTGATATTTAAAAGAATTAATTAGATTTTAATCTATGTCAGTAACCAACAAATTAACCCTAGGGAGGGGATTGTAAATTAGTTACATGCTTTTTATACATTTAGCAAAGTTTTAAGATTTTTGAGCTGTGTCATCCGTGAACCGCTTTGTTATTTAAAATAAACTCCGATTATTTATAACAAAGCGAATCTATATGTTGCCTGGTCCAGGCGGGCCAGCATTTTTCCAGCGTTTTTTCAAATTCTGCATTGTTTGTTTGCCACTGCGGATTTTTGTCTTTATCAATGATCAGTGCCCGTACACCCTCGATAAAATCGCCCTGATCTAACCAGATATCCTGCAAATCCCGTTCTAACTGCATGCATTTTTCCAGCGACAGGTTCTGACCGGTCTGCTGCAATTTCAGACTGACCTGTTTTGCCATCAGCGGACGTTGCTGCAAGATGGCCAGCATTTTCTTGGCCCAGTCCTGATTGAGGGCATCGCTGGCATGGGCCAGACTGTGTTCAATTTCATCCAGATGCGGATAGGAAAAATGCTGGTTAATCAGGTCGATACGTTTTTGTAATTCGCTTTCTTGCGGATGGGTGATAAACGTACTGATGATTTTGCGGATTTCCACCGGGTTTAAAATAGGCGCAGCGCTCAATGCCGCTTCTAACTCAGCAAAACGTTCACCCGGGACATGATAGTCGACCAGATCCAGATAAAGTGCATCACTGCTGCTGATCTGTTCACCGGTCAGTGCCATATAAACCCCTACTTCATCCAGTCGGGATAGGAAATGGGTCGCACCGACATCAGGGAAAAAGCCAATCGCGGTTTCTGGCATGGCAAAACGGGATTTTTCACTGCTGACATTAATATGACAGGCTTGCGCCAGTCCAAAGCCGCCACCCAGTACATAGCCATCCATCATCACAATCACGGGTTTGGGGAACTGACGTAATGTGCTCAGCATGGCATATTCGGTGGCGAAAAAATCCTGGTAGCGGGTATTTCCGGCCTGATAGCTGTCATACAGATAACGGATATCGCCTCCGGCACAGAACGCTTTCGGACTGTTGGAATTGATCAGCACGGCTTGCACCTGCGGGTCATGTCGCCATTGATCGAGTTGGGCCTGAATGCCCTGAATCATCGGCAGGGTTAAGGCATTTAAATGGCTGGTGCGGTCCAGGCTAATAATGCCCAGACCTCCTGTGACCCGAATCGCTAAGTTATTTTCATCGCTCATTATTTTTTCCTATTATGATTTTTATTGGTGGGTAAATTGGGCTGGACGTTTTTCCACAAAGGCCTGCATGCCTTCTTTCTGGTCAGCACCGGCAAAAATGGAATGGAAAACCCGACGTTCAAAGCGCAGACCTTCGGCCAGGCTGACTTCAAAGGCGCGGTTAATCGACTCTTTAATCATCATCACTGCCGGCAAGGATTTCTCGGCAATCTTTTCCGCGGCTTGCAGGGTTTGCTCTAGCAGTTCTTCCTTGGCAAATACCCGTGCCACCAGACCGCTTTGCTCGGCTTCCTGTGCACCCATTTGCCGTGCAGTCAGGCACATTTCCATGGCTTTGGCCTTACCGATGGCCAGGGTTAACCGCTGGGTCCCGCCAATGCCGGGCAAAACACCCAAGGTAACTTCAGGCAGACCAAATTTTGCATTGTCGGCGCAATAAATAAAGTCGCACATTAAGGCCAACTCGCAACCACCGCCCAAGGCATAGCCACTCACCGCGGCAATCAAAGGCTTACGGCGCTGGGCAATCCGGTCGGCCAGACTGAAAAAATCATCCAGATAAATTTGCGGAAAAGTTAAATCTGCCATTTCCTTAATATCGGCACCAGCAGCAAAAGCTTTTTCCGAACCGGTAATCACGATACAGCCGATGGCCGGGTCTTTTTCCAGCTGATCCAGGGCCTGATTGACCTCGACAATCAGCTGGTTATTCAGTGCATTCAACGCCTGAGGACGGTTTAAGGTAATCAGTCCTACACCGTTACGTTGTTCGAGTAAAATGGTTTGCCATTGCATGATAAAAATCCTTTGTAATTCCTTATAAACTGCGTGCAATCACCAGACGCTGAATATCGCTGGTGCCTTCATAGATCTGACAAATCCGTGCATCGCGATAGATGCGTTCGATTGGAAAATCTTTCAGATAGCCATAGCCACCAAAAATCTGTAAGGCTTTGGAGCAGACACGTTCTGCCATTTCCGAAGCAAAGAGCTTGGCCATGGAGGCTTCAGTCAAACAGTTTTCACCGGCTTCTTTTTTACGGGCCGCAAAATGGACCAGTTGTCGCGCAGCTTCAATTTCGGTGGCCATGCTGGCCAGCCGGAAAGAAATCGCCTGTTGTTCAAAGATTGGCTTGCCAAAGGCCACACGATCATGTGCATATTTGCTGGCTTCTTCTAAAGCAGCGCGAGCCAGTCCCACCGCCTGTGCCGCAATACCGATCCGGCCACCTTCTAGATTGGCCAGAGCGATTTTTAAGCCTTCACCTTCTGCACCGAGTCTTAGGCTTTCATGAATACGCACATCGGTTAAGGCAATCTGACAGGTATCAGAAGCGTGTAGGCCCAGTTTCTCTTCCACCCGAATCACTTCATAACCTGGGGTATCACGCGGAACCAAAAAGGCGCTCATGCCTTTTTTGCCCGCAGTCGGATCGGTCACGGCAAAGACAATAATCATCCCCGCGTTATTCCCGGAGGTAATAAACTGTTTGGCACCATTGATGATGTAGTGATCGCCGTCCTTGACCGCACGGGTTTTAATAGCAGCAGCATCCGAGCCGGTATGCGGTTCGGTCAGGGCAAAGGCACCAATCATTTCCCCTTGGGCCAAAGGTTTTAAAAATTGCTGCTTTTGCTGCTCTGTCCCGAACTTGAGAATCGGCACGCAACCGACCGAGTTGTGCACGCTCATAATGGCAGAGGTTGCACCATCAGCTGCGGCAATTTCTTCCAAGGCCAGTACATAGGCCAGTGTACCTGTACCTGAACCGCCCCATTCTTCTGGAATCAGCATGCCTAGGAAACCTAACTCGCCCATCTGGGCCAAGGCATCTTTAGGAAAAATGCCTTTTTGATCCCATTCACCGGCATGCGGTTTAATCTGTTCCTGGGCAAAGCTTTTTGCCATATCCTGAATCAGTTGTTGTTCTTCCGTAAATTGCATCGATTCTTCCTTCAATCTCTTTAATTCGGTCTTTTATTCAATCTGCTGGCTTTGACTGATTTATGCAGTTTTGGCCTGCTGCTTGTTGATTTCCTGATTGCGCAGTAAAAAGCGCTGGATCTTGCCACTCGGAGTTTTTGGCAATTCAGTGACGAACTCGATCAGGCGTGGATAGGCATGCGCAGACAGACGCTTTTTCACAAACTGTCCCAGTTCCTGTTGCAGCTCGGCAGTTGCAGGAGAATGGCTGGCCAGAACCACAAAAGCTTTAATGATTTCGGTCCGCTCTGGATCGGGTACGCCAATTACCGCCGCTTCAATCACGGCATCATGCTCCAGCAAGGCACTTTCGACATCAAAGGGTCCGACCCGATAGCCTGACGTTGTAATGACATCATCACTACGCCCGACAAAGCTCATACTGCCATCGGCATGAATTTCCGCAGTATCACCAGTTAAATAGTAGTGTCCGACAAAAGGCGATTTACGGCTTTCTTCATAGCCCGAGAACCACATCATTGGTGACTGGCTGATATCCACCGCCAGAATGCCCGGCGTGTCAAAAGCCAATTTCTGACCTTGATCATCAACCACTGCAATTTTATAACCCGGGCTGGCAAAGCCTGCCGAACCTAAACGCACCGGATGTTCCAGCGCATGATGGTTACACACCACCATGCCGACTTCAGTCTGGCCATAATGGTCATAAATCGGCACATCCAGCACCTCTTTAAACCAGCGGATCACTTCCGGATTTAACGGTTCTCCGGCACTACTGACCACGCGCAACTTGCCGCGCAGCTGTGCCATCTGGGCAGGGTCCGCTGCCATCATCATGCGGTAAGCAGTCGGTGCACCGGCCAGATTGGTAATGCCATATTCCTTGACGATGTCGCAGACACTTTCGGCATTAAAACCGCCTTCATAAAACAGGGTCGAGTGTCCGAGCAGTAAAGGCCCGGTAATCGCGTAGTACAAACCGTAAGCCCAGCCCGGATCGGCAATATTCCAGAAGGTATCATCCTCTGTTAAGCCGATGGCATTGTGCATATAGCCGGCAAAAGCAATCAGCGCTTTCAGCGGAACTTTTAATGGTTTGGCCGGGCCGGTGGTGCCGGAGGTAAACATCAGTAAAAATGGCTCATCCATACCCAGCATTTCCAGTTCACAGTGTTCCGCTTGCCGGTTCAGCACCCTCCAGAAGCTGAGATCCTGCGGATAGGCTTCGGCCTGTAGTTCAGCCTGTACCGTCACAATCGGGGGGCAGTGGCTGATCTCGGATAATTTTTCACGATTGGCCAGGTCTGTGACCACCAGCTTGCTTTGCGCCAGCTGGATGCGATGTTCAATGGCTTTGGGACCAAAGGCGGTAAATAAAGGTTGATAGACTGCGCCAATGCGCCAGGTCGCCAGAATGGTGATGATCAGCTCCGGGGTGCGCGGCAACAAGCCGGAAACGCGGTCGCCTTTGCCAATGCCCTGTGACTTTAAAAAGTTGGCAAACTGACTGGAATATTTCTTCAGCTCGCGAAAACTGTATTGTTCTTTGCGGCCATCTTTGCCATACCAGTACAAGGCAATCGCATCGGAATCGGCATGCCGGTCACAGCATTCATAACAGGCATTCACCGCCTGCATTGAACCGGACAAATACTGCTTTGCCACCGCATCTAAATCAAAATTTTCAACCGTTTTTTGATAATTTAACATGTTCAACCTCAGCCTGAATTTATCGTTATTACTGACAAGGTATTGTTGATGAAGCGAATCCTTGCTCCATTGGATGATTAAGTTTTTAAGCTGGTGTGGTGTATTGATGCATGATGCTGGAGAAATCCAGATGGGCATGACCGTCCTGACACAGCTGTTGATAGAGTTTTTGTACCATGCTGCCCAAAACCACCGGCTGCTCGGCCTGCTCTGCGGCATCGACCGCCAGACCCAGATCTTTCAGCATCAGTTGTGCGGCAAAACCGTCGGTATACCCCCGTGATGATGGTGCATTGGCACAGATATCCGGCCAGGGATTATAGATTTCAGAACTCCAGCAACGTCCGGTAGAGCTGTTGATCACGCCAGCCAGCGCCTGCGGATTAATGCCCAGCTTGGCCCCGAGCGCCATCCCTTCTGCAACAGCAGTCATGGAAATGCCCAGAATCAGGTTATTACAGATTTTGGCGACCTGTCCTGTTCCTACGGCACCACAATGCACCAGATTTTTACCCATACAGCTCAGGACCGGTTTAACGGCTTCAAAAGTGTCATCATCGGCACCGACCATAAAGGTCAAAGTGCCATCTTTGGCCCCTAATGTGCCGCCGGATACCGGTGCATCACAGACGCGAACCTGTTTGACCTGCGCTGCTGCGGCAATGTCCTGAATGGTTTGCGGGTCAATGGTACTGCTGTCAATACATAGGCTACCGGCTTGAAGTACTTCCAGAATGCCATGTTCACCTAAATAGACCTCACGGACATGCTTGGCTGCGGGCAACATGCTCACGACCACATCGGCTTGCTTAGCGGCAGCTTGCGGACTGTCACAGACAATGCCACCGGCTGCTGCAAACTGCTGTAGCGCTGTTTCACTCAGGTCATAACCCAAAACCTGATGTCCCGACTTGAGCAGGTTTTGTGCCATAGAGCCGCCCATATTACCTAGACCAATAAATGCAATTTTCATGCTGATGCTCCTTAACGCAGACTGATGGTGGTATTCACACCAGTGGTTTCCTGGTCATCTTCAAACCAGCGGCTGGTAATGGTTTTGGTCTGGGTATAGAACTGCACTGCCTGTTTGCCATACGGGCCCAAATCGCCGAGTTTGGAACCGCGTGAACCGGTAAAACTGAAGAATGGCACCGGTACTGGAATTGGGATATTAATACCGACCTGACCGATATCAATCTGGTTCTGGAAGGTGCGCGCCGTATTGCCATTTTGGGTAAACAGTCCCACGCCATTACCGAATGGATTGGCATTAATCAGTGCAATCGCCTGTTCCAAAGTATCGACATGCATGATCGCCAGTACCGGACCAAACACTTCTTCCTTGTAAATGCGCATCTCAGTCGTGACCTGGTTAAAAATCGTGGGACCGACAAAATTACCTTGTTCATATCCTGGAACCTGTACCTCCCGGCCATCCAGCAGCAGTTCGGCGCCTTGTTCAACCCCGCTGTTAATCAGGTCCAGTACGCGTGCCTTGGCACGGGTTGAAATCACCGGTCCAACATCGGTATTGGGTTCATGTCCGGCATTGACTTTCAAAGTTCTGGTTTTGTTGACCAGTTCATCGACCCAGTGCTTGGTTTTACCGACCATCACCGCCACGGAAAGTGCCATGCAACGCTGTCCCGCTGCACCAAAGGCTGCACCGACCAAGGCATTCAAGGTCTGTTCTTTATTGGCATCCGGCATCACCACCACATGGTTTTTGGCACCCATCATCGACTGCACACGTTTGCCATGCTGGCCTGCCAGGTTATACACATGCGTACCAACTGCAGTCGAACCGACAAAAGAAATCGCCTTGATGTCACGATGGGTACACAGCAGATCGACCACCTCTTTACCGCCATGGACCACATTGAGTACACCCGCCGGCACACCGGCCTGAATCGCCAGCTCCACCAGCATCATGGTCGACAGCGGGTCTTGTTCCGAAGGCTTTAAGACAAAGGTATTGCCGCAGACAATGGCCATCGGGAACATCCACAGGGGAATCATCGCCGGGAAGTTAAACGGGGTAATCCCCGCACAGACCCCCAGCGGCTGCTGCAAGGTATAGGTATCGACCCCACGTGCCACGCCTTCAATATACTCGCCCATTTGCAGCGTACCGATAGAACAGGCATGTTCCACCACTTCCAGACCACGCTGGATATCACCTTCGGCATCGGCCAGGGTTTTGCCCTGTTCCGCTGTTAATACCTGGGCAATGCTTTTTAAATTACTGCGGATCAGGTCCTGCAGTTTCAGCATAATGCGCATACGAGCCTGAATTGGGGTCTGGCGCCAGCTGGCCAAGGCATTTTGCGCAGCCGCAATCGCAGCATTGACTTCTTCAGGGGTTGCGAATGGGACCTGACCCAAAACTTCCTGAGTCGCAGGATTGACAATATCTTGCCAATGGCTGGTTTTGGATTCGACAAATTCACCATTAATCAATAATTTGGCCGTGGTGAATCCGGTACTTTGCTGTGGATGATGAATAGCGTTCATGGTCGCTCCGTGCTGGTTTGTTATTGTCGTTGTCTCTGCCTTTACTGGCTTTTTTTAACGTATTTTTTTACGCTGTTTCAGCAGACTAACAAAGAACACTTTGACCACCAATAGAAATTGATGCACGATGGTTGTGCAAATATGCACAGGATTTAACAGGATGTTAAATAGAAGATGAAAGTAGATTGGGATCATTTACGCTTTTTTTTGGTTTTGGCGCGTGCTAAAACGCTCACCAACGCAGCCCGCCTGATCGGGGTCGAACACAGCACCGTGGCACGGCGCATTCAGGCACTGGAAAACACCCTTGGTACGCAGCTGTTTAAGCGTGAAGCAACAGGTTATGAGCTGACTTCGGAAGGTCTGGCACTGGTACCGCGTGTGGAACAGATGGAACAGTCTTTTATCCAGATTGACAAGCGCCATGACCCCTTGCAAGGTCGGGTGCGTATCGGCGCGCCGGAAGGCTTCGGCACGGCATTTCTGGCAGGTCTGCTGGCAGAATTTTCCCAGCATTATCCGTTGCTGACCATTGACCTGATTCCGGTGCCGAAAACCATCAAGCTCTCGCATCGTGAAGCGGATATCGTCATTTCCATCGACCGGCCCAAATCCGGACCGTATATCATTACCCGGCTGTCCAATTACTGTCTAAAGCTGTATGGCAGTAAACATTATTTACAACAAAATCCGCCCATTCAAAAACTGGAGGATCTGAAACAGCACCGTTTTGTCGATTATATTGATGATCTGGTTTATAGCGCGGCGCTGTATTCGCTGGAACGTCTGCCCCTGCAAGTCAGCGCCTGTTTTCGCAGTAACAGTATTCTGGCGCAGGAAATTGCAGTTCGGGCCGGTGCCGGACTGGCCATTTTGCCGCGATTTCTGGTGCATGATAAAAGCGAACTGGAAGAAGTTCTGGGCGATCAGCTGAGCTTTACCCATACTTTCTGGATGCTCACCCTGGTTGATTTACAACATGAGCCGAGAATTAAGTTGGTATGGGATTTTTTGCGTAAACAGGCCGATGTTCAGCAAGGACTGTTAATGGGCAGATAAATCACAGCTTGCATCAATTTCAATAACAACATCCCGATACAGCAAATGAACGGATCACAACAATCTACATGCCCGCGAATTGTTAAATTAACTTGCGATGATGCATATAAACGTTAAAAAAGACAGGAAAATAATATGAACATTCTGATGGTTTTGACTTCACATGACACGTTGGGCACGACCGGTAAGAAAACCGGCTTCTGGCTGGAAGAACTCGCTGCGCCTTACTACACCTTTGTGGATGCCGGTGCAGAAGTCACCTTGGCCTCTCCAAAAGGCGGCCAGCCCCCGTTAGATCCGAAAAGTAATGAAAAAGATGCCCAAACCGAAACTACCCGGCGTTTTGAAGCAGATTCATCGGCCATGCAAGCCTTGGCGAATACCCGGAAACTAAGTGAAATCTCTATTGCCGATTTTGATGCGGTATTTTATCCGGGTGGTCATGGTCCACTATGGGATCTGGCCGAAGACCAGACCTCGATTTCCCTGATTGAGCAAACCCTGCAAGCGAATAAACCGGTGGCCTTGGTGTGTCATGCACCCGGTGTACTCCGTCATGTAAAAAGCACTGATGACCAGCCTATTGTAAAAGGCAAATCAGTGACAGGTTTTAGCAATACTGAAGAAGCAGCGGTTGGCCTGACCGAAATTGTTCCCTTTCTGGTCGAAGACATGCTCCGGGAAAATGGCGGGCATTATTCTAAAGCTGAGGATTGGCAGGTGCATGTACAGCAAGACGGCTTGCTGATTACCGGACAAAACCCGGCTTCTTCTGCTGCGACAGCAGAAGCACTGCTAAAATTACTCCAATAGAGGCAAGTCAGGTGTAGAAAAAAGCTCTAATCAATATGTCGTTTTGATGGGAGATGCAGAGGATCTGTTCAGATTCATCAGAATACGCATTTGTTAGGGAACTAGCTGGTTTAATGTATTCAAAAGACTGAATATCTCTCGCCACAAAAGATCAATCAATGCTATGTGGTCGATCTATGAGCAGGTCGAAGGCAGAGAATCACAGGTTGATTCTGTCACAGCAGCGTACATGCGGTATTGCTGCTGTGGCTTCACCAATCCATAGCAGCAGACAGCGCAGATGGACTCGGCCTTCAGACCCGTCATACTACGAGTTACGAGCGATCACTGGTCAAACAGGGTATATAACAGAATAATCAGGCCCATCAAAATGTACGGACATAAGTACAATGCCAAAGCCGCAGGCCAAGTCCAGTCCCATCCATAATGTACCCCAAGCACACCCACAATCGTGCCAACAACAGGAATCCCTGCTGTAATAATCGCCACAATTATTCCCACTATACCATGCCAATCAAGTACCTGATTGAAATAGGTATAAACTCCAAAAAACTGAATAATGGTGATTATCCAATAAGCTAAAAACTTAATTACTTTCATTACTCCAGCACCCCACCAAAATTCATCCGATTGAAATGATGCAGTTCATCAATACTTTGTCATTTGATGTTATGAACCATCTCAATGTGTCAAAGGAAATGTTTAAATATCATCTTCTTCTCTGTTCTGCGTTCATATCAGCTTAGCTCAAATAGAAAAACCAGAAAGCTATCAACACGCCCAGTGAAAAGATTGCAGCAAACAGGGTGAACCATGAATGTGATTCGGTTCCCCAGAACATCCGTTTTGCCAGCCATTTTTTAAGCAGAACACTATTCAGTGTCAGCGCTGCCAAATGCAGCAACACACTGGCTAAAAACAGGTTAGCAAAGAGTTCATGAACCTCTTTTAAAGTGTGGCTATAGGTATAGTCGGTCAAAAAGCCGGCCAGCACCGTTAAAGGCAGCAGGAGAAAAATACCCAGTATGCTAAGCTGAAACAGGCTGGAACTGGCTGCTTTTAAAAATGTTGGCGAAAGCCATTGCTGCGGCTGTGCCCAATAGCGCTGCACAAAGGGCTTGATCACCTGCAATCGTCGGCTTGGCCCTGAAGGCTGAGTATGGGCCAGTCGAGGAGCGCAAAACTGCCATAAAATTCTTAATATCAGACTGATTCCGAGGGTATAGCCAAAGGCCATATGGATTTGATGCCATTCTTCTGCATCCCCGGTCAGATAAGCCCCAGTAAAACTCAACATGATGACAATATGCAGAAAGCGGATCAGTAAATCCGTTGAAGAAGTGGTTGTACGCTGAAGCATAAAAAACCTGTGCTGATTTTATTTTAAGTACAGCATAGCAACTCAAGCTGAGTTGAATCTTAAGATACCGCCAAAAAACAGTGCGCTTGATGAAGCGCACTTTTAGCATGAGGAAATCGTATCCAGATCAATACCAGGAAGCCCCAGTCATCAGCTTTTTGTGATTTGTCCAGCTGTTATTGCATGAGCTTCATTCTATGCTCGGCAGGATCGCCAGCCTTCCATTGGACCCGTATCCAATCAGCTGGAAAACTCTTTAAAGGCATCCAGTGCATTTGCGGCATACATCAATGACGGTCCGCCGCCCATATATACAGCAACCCCTAAAAGCTCTTCCAGCTCCTGCAGGGTCATCCCCATTTTGACCAGGGTTCTGACATGAAAACCGATACAGCCATCACAACGCGATGCAACACCAATCCCCAGAGCAATCATTTCCTTGGTTTTGGGATCAATCACGCCGTCGCGCATAGCCGTCTGGGACAACTGATTAAAACTTTTCATTAAATCAGGTGAATCCTGAGTTAGGGTTCTTAAACTGCCTGAAATGTTCTGGGTTAATTCTTTGTATTTCATCACTGCCTCTCCCATTCAACAATCAACTATAAGGTTTTCCATCTATTTAACGGCTTATTTTTCTACCGGATAGCCCTGTTGCAGCCAGGCCTGATAACCACCCTGCACAGACTTGACCTGGGTAAAACCCATATTCTGTAAGGTATCGGTTGCCAATGCTGAGCGTCCCCCCGTGCCACAGATCAGATAGATCGGCTGATCTTTAAGATGTTCCAGTGCCTGCAGAGTATCGCAATGATGGCTCCCCACAGGATGCTGGTGAATTCTCATTTCTAGAACACCACGAGGATAATTCACCGCGCGGTCTATCGCTGCCACCTGAAATTCATCCGGTTCCCGAACATCAATCAGAATGGTTTTATGGTTTTTCATCGCCTCAAACAGTTCATCTACGCTCACTTCCTGAATCCGGCTTTTTACATTCTGGATCAATTGTTCTGCAGTTTTCATCATTTTCATTCTTCCTCAGCCATTAAAATCATATTCATATTTTATAAACTATGATCAGGTAGATTAAAAGCGGTTTAGTTTAAATTCCCAACCCGCTGTTTTAGCCCATGAGCGCTGAATAGATTAAATACATCGCTACCCCAATCACGGTCGTGGCAAAAATTTTCTGCACCTGATGACTGTCTATCCGGTGCATCGCACGACGTCCTATTAACATGCCCACAATACAGGCCAGAACGAAAGTCAGCGTGACCGAAACAGGGTATTGAAAGCCATCCAGCACATGTACAGAAATACTGACACCGCCAATCAGGAAAATAATCATCAGCGAAGTTGCAACGATGCTGCGCATATCCAAGTCAGTTACTTTACGCAGTGCCGGGACAATCACGAACCCCCCGCCCACTCCAAGCAAACCGGTCAGCAGACCTGCCACGACACCAATAGCGCCGAGAGACAATGCAGTTTTCATATTCCAGATCAGGCGACCAGTCGTTTGATTCACCTTGCACAGCGCATTTGCATGATCATGGACTTTATTAAAGAAGATCCGGTAAGCGATGATCAGCATCACCAGACTGAAAGCCAGCGTGAGCCATACGGGAGAGATAATTCCGGCCAGATGCACGCCATAACGCGCTGAAGGAATACTGATCAGCGCAATCCAAAGTGCGGCACGATAACGCACGATGCGCTTGGACAAACCTTCAAATGTTCCAACCAGTGCTGATAGGGTTACTGCCAGCAAGCCTACAGGTGCAGCCTGTGCTACCGTCCAGCCCTGACTTGCCATCAGTGCCGGTACGGCCAGAATACCGCCACCTGCACCGGTTAAACCCAGCAAGCCACCGATGGCCAGCCCTTCCAGTATCAACCACATCACCCCTATACCTCTCTTGACTCCAGTGGTTCAACAAAAGAACCTGCCGGTTTAATCCTGAAACTTGCCTATTTGAAGTAATTCAGCGGAAGCTTTAAATAAGAAACCCCATTCTCTTCCGGTTCAGGAAACTGTCCTGCTTTCATGTTGATCTGAATCGAAGGCAGAATCAGTTTGGGCATACTCAAACCTGCATCGCGCTTGTTACGCATCTCGACAAATTCAGCTTTGGTCGTGCCGTGATGAATATGAATATTGCGGTTTTTTTGCGTCTGGATATCCGTCTCACACACATAACTATTACGTGTTTCTGGCAAATAGTCATGGCATAGAAACACCCGGGTAGTCTGCGGCAATTCGAACAGGCGCTGTACCGAATCAAACAGCATGGCTGCACTGCCGCGCGGAAAGTCACAGCGTGCCGTGCCATAATCCGGCATAAACAAGGTATCGCCCACAAACACGGCATCACCGATGACATAACTCAGGCAGGCCGGCGTATGTCCAGGGGTGGGAATGTTATATGCCTCGATGGAACCAATCTGGAATTTCTCATCATCCTCAAACAGGTAATCAAACAGCTGCTGGACATTCCATTGCTTGATATCCAGATGATAGATCGCAGCAAAGGTCTCCTGAACCATCGCAATTTTCTGGCTCATGGCAATCTTGCCCCCGAGCGTAGCTTTGAGATACTGCGCTGCAGTCAAGTGATCGGCATGGACATGGGTTTCCAGAATCCACTCAACTGTTAAGCCCTGCGCTTTGACATAGGCAATGATCTGATCAGCATGTGTGGTCGAGGTGCTGGCAGATGCAGCATCATAATCCAGCACACTGTCAATAATTGCACAGGCTTTCGTTGAAGGATCACTCACCACATAACTGAAAGTATTGGTATCTTCATGGAAAAAGTCTTTTACAACTGGGGAATTTGACATGATTAAGCTCCTGCCCACTTACGGTGAATCAACACGCCTGCAAGCATCGCGACAATAAAATACAGGACCTGATAGTGCCCGAGACCAATCAATGTAAAACTTGGTGCAGGACAGATTCCGGCAATCCCCCAACCGATACCAAAGAGCAGGCTGCCCGAAATCAGTTTAGGATCAATCTTGTTATTCTTTGGCAAATCGATCGGTTCATTAAAGATCGTTTTCGGTGCCTGGCTGCGTAGCGCTTTTTGAAAGGGAATAAATGCCACAGCAATTGCACCCATCATCACAAAAGCCAGACTGGCATCCCAGTCCCCAAACAGATCCAGAAAGTCGAGCACTTTTTCCGGATTCGACATCCCGGAGACCATCAGCCCCACAGAGAACAAACCGCCGAAAATGAAAGCCAGAAAATTCTTCATTTAGAAAGCTCCTGTGATATGGCGAATGATATAAACCGTGACAAAACCGGCAAACATAAAGCTCATGGTGGCCAGGATAGAACGCTTCGATAAACGGCTCATCCCGCAAATTCCATGACCACTGGTACACCCTGAACCCAGACGCGTACCAAAGCCAACCAGCAGACCCGCGATGATCATCATCAGCGGACTGGCATTCAATTCGATCTCAGGCTGGACAAATAATCCATAAATAAAGGGCGTGACAATCAACCCTGACATAAACCAGATTGCAGGGGTTTTAAACACAGTCTGTGGATTCAGTACCTGTCCAATCAATCCGCTGATCCCTGCAATACGGCCATGCACATAGAGATAACCGACTACCGCTACGCCCAGTAATAGTCCACCGATAAATGCGATGAGAAAATCATGCATAGTAAATCTGCTCATTTACAATATATAATTTTATATTATATAATAAATAAAAATATTCAAGCGGAAATGCTGATTTTTTTTGTATCCGATCATTGCTTATCAGGACACCTACATGAACGCTGCACCGTTAAAAGCACAAATGGACTTTTCACAAGTCGATTTGGTCAGTGATTGTCTGAAAGTTTTATCCAACCCTGACCGTCTTAAAATTCTCTGTGTCTTGGTCGATGGCGAGCTGAATGTACAGCACATAGAACAACGTACGGGTATCCATCAACCTACCTTGTCACAACAGCTGACCGTATTAAGAAACAGCCAGATCGTATCGACACGACGGGAAGGCAAACAGATTTTTTATCAATTCAGCGATACACGGGTGCTAAAAATCATGCAGACCCTATATGAAGTGTACTGCAGCCAGGATTGTGATTGACATGACTTCCCCACTTTCAGCTCACTTCTGGCGGAACATGTGTCTCAGGGATTCTAAAGGCAAAAGCCTTTAGCTGATTTGCTCATGGATTTCACTTGCTTTCTGTTTCACAGGGCGACCTTTAAAGCAGCTCCTTCCACAGACCATTTGGCGTGTCCCGCCATTAAAATGTTTAGATCATTCAGCAAGATGACAAACCTGTTGTTGTAGCGACACAGTATTTGAACTGGTGGCTAAAAAACATATTCAGTACATTGCTGTCCCTTAATTTGAATTTTATTTCAGCACCAAATTAATATGATGATATTTTATATTTAAATATTTGATATTTATTTATATTTATTTTTTCCACAGCCTTGTCTTTTCTTTAAAAGTTTAAATAACTTTGTGCAGGCTAAACCCTACTTTTGACAGACCAAAAGTAGGCAAAAGTCTTTATTCCCCATACACGACATCCTATCGTGATGGGGAATGTGTGGCATCCTTGCCACACTCACTAATCTAACACCTGGAATTCGACTATGGGACAGCAGTGTATTCAGGATTCTTTTTAGATCAGTAAATTGATTCACTAAGCTGGTTGCTTTAAGAAACTTGTTCTTCGTAAACATCTCAAATGACATCGCTAAAATCTGATTCCAAACAGACGTGTAGAGTCAACGAGCTTATTTAAAACCACCGCCTGTTCTGCATCAGGCTCAAGCCCAAATGGATACGCTTTGTTAATCTTTATTGAAATAAATTTAATCAGCAAAGCAAAATTACTTTCTTAAATGAACAATGGTCTATCTGCCAATTTGTATAAAAATTGGCAGACTAATTCTAGATTGTTACTCTTCTAACAGGCTTCTTAACATCCAGGCTGTTTTTTCATGAACTTCAAGTCTTTGTGTGATCAGATCCGCTGTAGGCTGGTCATTAACTTCATCCACAATGGGAAAAAGGCTTCGAGCTGTTCGCGCAACAGTTTCATGTGCATTCACCAACAAGCTGACCATTTCCTCGGCTTTAGGAACACCTTCTACTTCTTTAATTGCAGTTAATTTTACAAATTGTTTATAGGTTCCTGGAGCGGGAAATCCCAATGCCCGAATTCGCTCGGCAATAATATCCAGGGCGTTCCATTGCTCCGTGTATTGAGTCATAAACATGTTATGTAAGCTATTGAATTGTGGCCCAGTCACGTTCCAATGAAAGTTATGGGTCATCAAATACAAGGTGTAGCTATCCGCTAGCAGTTTGGATAAGCCTTCAACGATTTTGGCACGATCACTATGAGAGATACCAATATCAATTTTCACCGCTTTAGATTCTTTTTTAGAACTCGCCATTTTTGAGACTCCTTACATTTTAATTATATATGTTATATAGACATTAAGATTTTATGATCATTACTGGCAATTCCGTGGAGCAAAGTACAGCTGTGGCGACACTTCCGAGTAGCCATTTTTTAAAACCTTTACGACCATGCGATCCCATCACAATGAGATCAGTTTTAAGCTGTTTGGTCGTTTCAACAATACTTTCTTCCGGCATTACGCTTTTTAGGACTTTTGTTTCTACCTGAACGCCCGCCGCATATGCAATTTCACTTGCCTGTTTTAATACCGCTTCTGCATTTGCATAGGCTTGGATAAAGTGTTCTTTCATTGGAGCAGATACATAATAGTAATAGAAATCTGCATCTGTAAATGGATCTTCTGAAACTAGACTAATTAAGGTCAACCTGCTATTGAAGACCTGAGCAATTTCGACCGCATGTTTTACCGCTGAGAAAGAAATTTTTGAACCATCGACGGGTACTAAAATATTCTGGTATGACATCGGTGAAACTCCAAATATTAATCTTCTATTGAGTTATAAATAACATACGCTTACTAGCACTTCAATTTAAAGCATTTGAAAATATCAGTCTTCCCAATTTCCATTAAGCTCAAAGAGTGAATAGCGTTTTAGCTGCTATTCACCTAATGATTATCCAGCCTGTTTAACTGGGCAGGACATATCCCTTTTCATTAATTAAACGTACTGCTGCATCACAAACTTCCGCATCATAAATCGTCCCGCGTCCACGTAAGATTTCTGCCAGCGCCACCTCAACCCCCAAAGCCGCACGATAAGGACGATGCGAAGCCATTGACTCAATCACGTCTGCCACGGTCAGAATCCGTGCCTCAGGATGGATCTCATCCCCTTTTAATCCTTTAGGATAGCCCGTGCCATCCATCCGTTCATGATGCTGACCAATGATTTCAGCAATCGGAATGCTGAAGGGAACATCTTTGAGAATTTCATAACCGGCCTGTGCATGGCCTTTCATCATTTCCATTTCTAGATAGGTCAGACGAGTAGGTTTGGTCAGAATCTCGGAAGGAATAGAGATTTTTCCAATGTCATGTACCAGTCCAATTTCTTCCATTTGTATGCAGCGCTTTTCATCCCAACCCATTTCTTTGGCAATGGCACTGGCAATCAAGCCGACACGGCGTTCATGTCCGCCTGTATACGGATCACGCATTTCCACCATAGTGGCGACCGCCTGCAAGGTCCCGTACATGGTGGCTTCCAGCTGTTTAACATGTTTGGCAATCTGTTCCTGTGCCTGCTTTTGCTCGGTGATATCCTGTGCCATGACAATCGCTGCAGGCAAGCCATCATCCCAAATAATGCTACGGGCATGCAAAGCAAATTCTCGTATCTGGCCATTTTTGTGCCGCGCAGGAACCGTATAGGAAAGCGTCGGATGGTCTGTTCCCAGTAATTTTCCTTCTTCCAGTTGAATTTCTTCTGCGCTGATGTCATGAAACTCCTGCAGGCTATGGCCAATTAACTCTTCGGCAGACCAGCCCAGCATTTTAGAATAACTTGGATTGACATATAAGTAGTGATGACCTCTGATCACATACATCCCAACCACGGTGTGTTCCACCATGCCACGGAAACGCTGCTCGCTGTCTCTTAATGCCTGCTCGGTTTGCCGGATAGCGGTCAGATCCGTCCAGGCCAGAATCGCATCATTGCCGACAATCGCCAGCGTGCGCTGCGCAATCCGCTGACTACCATCTTTTGCCAGCAGGGTAATTTCAGGAAACTGCACCTGTTTGCCCTGTTTCGCCAGCTGCAAGGCCGCTTGCCAGTTTTGTTGCATCAACTGTCTTTGCTCTGCATCCGGTGCCACTTTTTTCAGCCAGGCTTCCCGATTCTGAAAATCATCCAGACTGTATCCCAGCCATTTTTCATAGGCCAGATTGACTGCAAGAATGCGCTCATCCTGTATAGAAATAATATGCATCGGTGCCGGCGACTGTAAAAACACCTGCTGGAAACGTTGTTCCATCTGCTGCGAATAGGTTTCGGCTGTTTGACGTTGCTGCTCAGCCGAAAAACGCTCCAGCGCAGATGAAATATCTCTGGAGAGATTTTGCAGCAGCTGAATTTGCTCCTGGTCAAATTCCACTTGGCCTGTAGTGTAGAGTCCGACCAGCCCCCAGAAATGGCCTTGAAACAGCAACGGAGTCAATGCTATTTGACGAACCTGTTCCTGTTTTAAATACTGTCTCCAGCTCCGATATTCTGGAGAAACATGCTCATCGTCATAATTCTCCAGCGTATAACTATAGACATTCACATCCGGACAGGTATTTTTCACATGCTTCAACGGAGGATTCTGATCCTGCTGTAAAACGATCTGCAAGGCTGGCAAGATATTGGCGCTAATATTATGATGGAACTGGAGCACCAGTGGACTGTCCGCCTGATCATCAGCTTTCAGCGCAATCAGAATTTTGGCAAAACCACCCAGCTTCAGCAGTACCTGCTGCAACTCGGTGAGCAACTGCTTCTGGTTCTGGCTATGCGCAATCACCCGGTTGGTTTCACTGAGCAGCTGGTACAGATAGGTTAAACGGACGATCCGTGCCTGTGACTGTAAGCGGATATAAGCATCGGTAATCTGACTGGTAATATGATCGATTAAACTCTGCTCTTCATCCAGAAAAGCGGGCATATGCGGTGCCTCAGCATACCAGATTGTTAAATTTCCAAATTTCTGTGCATCATTGCCAAATACCGACTGCAGACAGGGCGTCTGGGCCGAAAGCTCGGTGCCAAAAATGCCCCAGTCACTGTCAATTCTCAGATGAATCCTTTCCGAAGAGGAAAATCCGGAAGGAATGATTTCCATGGCTTTCTGCAACAGCTCGGTCATGCCTGTATGCGTGTTATTGCAGAGCTGGTTAATCTGGTTCAGACAACGTACTTCTTTAACCCGTTTTTGTACATCCTGCAGCAAAAGCTGGCGGTCGGTAATATCGTGCACTACCATAACCCAGACCGGTTTTTGGCCCAGGCGTTCCGCAAAAGGTGCGACATGACACTCGACCGTTTTGCGGTCCGGCAAGCTCAGCTGGGTTAAAAACTCTTGCGGTGCCTGCTGCAGTCTGGAACAGACCGGACAATCCTCGGCCTTTACGCGAGGATCATGCACCAGTTCGTGCACCGAGCGTCCGGTCAATTGTGCCGCAGCAGTACCGTGCAGCCGGGCTGCCGCCAGATTGACCTGCTGAATGGTCTGGCTGGAACTGACAATATAGGTCGGATCCGGAATGGTGTCATAAGTACTGGCCGCCTTGGACAGCATGCTAAAAGGCTCTTTGATGGTCGACTCGACCAGTGCCATATAAATGAACCAGTAGGAATAGACTTTCAGGATATGCCCCAGCAGATTGGCATCGGCATATACGGACACATATTGGGTAAGGGTAAATTCAGAGGCCATCATGGTCAGCATCGAAAGGCTGACCCCAAACGTCAGTTGGGCCGATAAATATTCGCGGCGGTGCCAGACCAGTATCAGTGCCAGTGCCAGCACCACAATAATCAGATATTCACTGTATATTTTAAAAGGGGTCAGGCCCTGCCCATCAACAAAGGCCGTGGGGAAGAAACCCAGCATGACCGCAGTTACAATCCCGGCACTGAGCAGACCAAAAAACAGGTTGAGCGGGACTGGCTTGATGGCCCGTGTCAACATGAACGGTGCGGCGAGCATGGCAAAGGCCTGTAACAGGCGGGCGCCAATCCATAATTGTGTGGCCTGGTTGGCACTGTCCACCGGGAGAATCTGCATGCCTTTGTAAAGCAAGGTATGGAACAGATCAATAAATCCACACCAACCAATGGCAATCGCAATGAAAACCACAAAATAATTTTTAGTAAAATGTCGCGATACCACAGTCACTATCAGCGCTGTAAGCGCAATAATGATGGAAATCAGTTCTGCCACAGTATGGGTAAAGACAAAACCAAAACTTTGATTGGTCCACCAGATCAGCAAGGCAAAAATTGTCGGAGGAATGATCATCATATAAGGAGAAATAAACGACTTGAGGTCGAATACATCTGGTGAAAATAAGTCACGAGATGATTTAGGCATAAAATTCCCCGCTGAAATTCATAAGTAGTCTTATCAAATAAAGTACTTTAAAGTTTTGTATTGACTGAAAAATTTCACGATCATAATAGCATTAAGTCCATGTCAAATATCGGTAAATCCAGGCATGGAATGGGTTAATTAACAAGCAGATAAATCAACTGCATGCAAGTTTCACGCTGAGGTTTTCCTCAGCAGGTTATTGCAATCTAGCAAATACGGTTTCGTCCCTCACGCTTGGCCTGGTACAGTTTCTGATCTGCCAGTTTCAGTACCTCCTCCACATCCTCAGAACTATGCGGCCAGTAAGCGATACCAATTGAAATGGTCACCCTTCCCATGTTATCCATTTCGGTGATTTCAACCGCCTTTCGTAACCGTTCTGCCGCCTGAAAAACGGTGACCGGGTCTGAAGCAGCCACTAAAATAATAAATTCCTCTCCCCCTGAACGGCAGCAGATGTCATTATCACGAAAATGATATTTCATCAGTCTGGCCAGTCTTTGTAAAACAATATCGCCTTTGTCATGGCCATAGCTGTCATTTACCTTTTTAAAAAAATCGATATCCACTGCCAGCACCGCAAATTCGGTACGCATATGCACAAATTCTTCAAGAAACAGCTTCATCCCACGGCGATTGTATAAACCGGTCAGCGGATCGGTATTCACCGACTGATTCAGCTCATCAATTTTTTCATTAAAATTTTGAGAGCTGAGCATCAGGGAATTTTTGAACTGATCAACCTCAAAATATACGGGGGCAATTTTGTTAATTTTTTCCTGAACCTCCGGCCGACTGAGCATACTGGCCATTTTCGCCAAATGGTTTAGAGGCAGTGCAATCAAACCCGATAAACGCCAGACCACAAAGAAAATGAAAAAATAGAACAGGGTAATTCCGATGGAGACGTTGATAATAATAATGTTGGCTTGAGCAAACAGCTCGTCTATCGGCTGCTGCGATACCACAATCCAGTTCACACTGGGAATATGTGAGAAACCGACCAGACTATCTATGCCTTGGCTGTTCATCAGACGGAAAGCCCCATCCTGTTGCTGAAGCATCGAGGTTAAGCCATCGCTGACCTGGACTTTCTGGCCAATTTTTCGAGCATCGGCATGGAAAATGATGCGTTTCTGGTCATCCATCACATAGGTATAATTTTTCTTGTAACCATATTTGGATGCCAGCATTTCACTGACCAGATTCTTGCTCTGTAGATAAATCGTACCGGCGATAAAGCCCAAGTATTGCCCTTGGGCATTAAAGATCGGTTCAGAAACAATGACTATCAGTCTTTTGGTTGAAGACCAGTATGGAGAAGAAATATAAGTTTGCTTGCGTTTGATTGACTCGGTGATGCCATAAGTTTTATAAATCTGTTTAGAATCAATCTTTAAGGTGGTCGGGAAAAATGAAATGATATGCCCTTCCCCATCAGCCAGAAAAACACTGTTAAAATTTCCTGACTGGCTTTTTAGTCTTAATACTTCATTGCTCCTCAAGTTTTCATTAAAAAAGTTTTTTCCCAATACATTGGCGCTAAATCTTAAATTTTTTAAAATTTCTTCAAACTGATAGTTGGTATGCTTAGCAATCCTGGAAGAATATTCGGCATTCAAGGCCAGAGAGTTGTCGATCAGTCGCTCTTTCACGGTATAGTTAACAAAAAATAAGGCAAAGACAAACAGACAGGTTACGCTTAAAACCGTTAAAAGTAAGATTAAGCTGCGCAGATTTAAACGAGGCGCCAGTAAAACCTGTCTCAATAGGGTAATTCCAAGTTATTATTTATGATACTTATATCACAAAATAATGAAAAAACACGGTTTATTTCAACAACATCTATATGAATCAAATCACCCTGAAATGGCCGTCAATTTTCCCGACCCTATTTGTTTTACCGAGCGTTGAACCAATGCGCCTTGAATATGGTCCTGAAGGAATGTCAATGCGTGCCGAAGTATGTTCTGAGTATTCATTGCTGTTTCTGCCTGAGCTGATGATTCCGGGAAAATGTGCCTGAACATACCGTGTACCAGATTAAGGGAAATCTCGGGGTTCCTGCATTTTTAATCTCAGCACAGGCTTAGATCATTTAATCAGCAATGAACAGCGCTGATATCGAATTTTTTTATGTCATATTGCCAATTAACCCTTAGTTTTGTGATATAAATCACACGACTTATTTTCCCTAAAAGTTTGAACTTATTACAAGGTTTTTGGATTTCCATGCAAACATATATTCCTTATCAGCTGCGGGTAAAATTAAAACAAATTGATCCAGTTCTGGATAAGCATTGGCAACAACAACTACAGTCCATCCTCTCGACGACACCGCAGGCATTGCATCAGAAAATAGAAGACCAATACCTGAAAGCCAAGAATATCGCGTGGAATTACCTGACCCAGGCCTTTGAGTTTAAAGGTCATTCTGGCCTGAAAAATCTTCAGCTTGAAACGCAAAACTCCGAATTGCTGCAACTTGCGCACAGAATAAAGAGCACATTCAGCTATCTGCAAGGCTATCAGACCGACTTTCAGATTGCAGATTACCTGGAAAGTATTGTGCGTGAAATTAACCAGATTGATCTGGAACATCCAGCAGATATTCAGGCACAGCAACTGATCAAAAAAGCTTTTCTGTATGACGCCGCCCTGATTATTCGTGACTTGGATTTTACTGTTTCTGAAAATCACCGGCATTTGGATATTGAGCAGGTTCGAACTTTTATCTTTGAAATCTTCATGAAAAGTGAAATTCTAGGAAGCTGGTTTGCTCATATTTTGCCGAGTGAATATGCCGAGCAGGAACTGGCCATTTTTCAGGATTATTTTATTCAGCAACAACATGTTCGCGACTTTGAAATTATCCAAACCTTTCAATATTATTTTGTCCTGAGCAGCACTTACGACAGTTCTGTTTCTGCCTATTCAATTCGCCGTTTTTTAACCGAAGAAAACTTTGGTAAAGAAAATCGATTCTATATCAGTGGTCTGGTTCTTGACCCGCAACAGCTGGATCAAGCAGATTATTTTGCAAATTTTAAACAGCTGATGAACCGGATCATTGGTATTCAGCGCAAAATGAATCCGCATATTGTAGAACTGGTTGAATCCCTACATGAATATAATCAGCAAAATCTCATTCCAAGTTTAAAAGAAGTTTTAAATATTCAAAGTTTTTCCGTCGACCACCTGGTGAAAGAGCATCTGGAAATCTTGGAAAAAGATTTATCCTTGAATATTCTCGAACCTTTCCTAAAAGGTTTAAAAAACAGTGTGCAACATACCGACGAACTGGAATATTGCTATTTAAATATTTTAAGGTTAATCAATGAGTTTCTGCATCAACTGGAAATTTTGTCGCAGCAACCGATGCTGCAGTTTAATCAGCATGCGCGTTTGTTTAAATATCGCTTAATTGCCTATTTAAAATTACTGGAACAACGTCGTGCCCAAATCTTTGTGATCTTTCACGATGAATTTCTCTATCAGCAACAGCTACAAGCAGTTTCCGCCCCCACTCAGGAAATCAGGGAACTGCTCAATAGCGCGATGGAACAAACCCGCCAGATCCAGCAGCACATACGCCAGTTAGAGCGCGAAATGCAAAATGCCGAAAACAGCAGTTTTCTTAAACGGCTGTTTAAAAAATCTGAACATCATGAATTGAAGATCAATCAATTAAAACAGAATCTGATTGAAGTTCGAGATCATTGCTATCTTAAGATTATTGCTATTCAAAAACTGGCCGCTCAAGAGAGTGTTTATCTGGAAGCGAAGAATTTAATTCCGGTGATTGACTCTAAAGTACGACATTATGCCTTTGCCAATGGTGAAAATGGCGTAACGCGTTTACCGCTTTTGATACAGTTACCTGAAGACCGCAACAGCTTTAATATGCAGAGCATTCTCATGGCTTTAAACTATGAATTTCTGCTCTCTGCAAAGAGTTGGGGATTATCCCAAAAGGCCTAAAGGCAAGACTGCTAGACTCTCTAAAGGAAGGTAAATCAACGAGCTTGTTTAAGCGGTGATTTTGGTGCTGAAAAATTTACGGCAAGCTGGTTTTTTTGGGACAGATCCTTATACCAGGCTGATTAATTGTTTAGGGCTGATAGTAGGCAGATTTTATATGTACCCAATCTGCTCTACTTTGGGACAGGATTAAATATCTTAGGCTAGAAATACAGCAATATCTTCCGCTACGGCCCTCGCTGTACGGGAAACTCCGACCAGCGTTGCCGAAGCAGCACCGGTCCACTCCCCATAGCCCAGCAGCCATAAATTCGGCACCTGAACCGAACGGCAGTTATGAACCGCAATGGTCTGGTCCGGCTGGATAATTCCAAGGCTGTTCAGATGATTCAGTGCCGCCTTAAATCCGGTACACCAGATCACCGCATCCACCTGTTGAGCAGATCCATCCTCCCAGATCACGCCATGTTCTGTAAACGCCGAAAATGGACGCTTGCTCTGTAAAACGCCCCGCTCACGTGCCGCTTTGACTGAATCAATCATGACAATATCGCCCAGCCCACCAATCGGCTGCTCGATGCTTCTCCCTTCCTGCTGGGCTTTCAGGCGCTCGGTTGCCCTTAAGAACAGGACACGGCCGTCGACATCATCCGCCAGAAACTGCGGTGGTGTCTGGGTAATCCACAGCGTTTCGGCAAACAGAGATACTTCTGCCAGAATTTGTGCACCAGAATTTCCGCCGCCCACCACCATGACTTTTTTGCCCTTGAAGGGTTCGGCATTCAGATAATCTGCCGAATGCAGTTGCATACCCTGAAAATGTTCACGACCGGCATATTCGGGAATAAAGGGTTGACTCCATGTTCCCGTGGCGCTCACCACTGCTTTGGCTTTCCAGCATCGTTCTCCGGCATAGACCTCTAAATACTGGCCCTTGTTTTCTACACGATCCACATGCACGGGACGGACCACGGGAAAGTGATAGCGCTGTTCATAAGCCGTCAAATAGTCGATTACTTCGTTACGGGTCGGATAGGTCTGTTCGGTCGCCGGCATCATCCAGCCTGACAGCGAACTCCAGCTGTTCGGGGAGAAAAGACGCAAGGACTCCCAGGCATGCCGCCAGGCACCTCCAGGCTGAGACTGATCATCCAGCAGGATAAACGGAATGTTCTTGCGCTTTAAAAAATAGGCCATGGACAAACCTGCCTGTCCAGCACCAATGATGATCACTTCCGTTACAGTCTGTGTTGCGTCCAAAACCTTTTCCCCTTGCATTTTTCTGGTGTTCTTCAGGCCGAATCCCGCTTTTGCAGCAGGTTCCAGCCTATTTATCTTATTGATAGGACAGCATGAGTCAAAAATAAACCCTGTTTTACAAACTGCGCTGATTGACCCGTTTGGAGAGCTCTTCAGCCGATTCCTTGCGTTCCGAATAACGGTTGGTCAGATAAGCACTTTGCCCACGGGTCAGCAAGGTAAACTTATACAGCTCTTCCATGACATCGACAATCCGGTCATATAAAGATGACGGTTTCATGCGCCCCTCTTCATCAAATTCCAAAAAGGCCTTGGGAATGGAAGACTGGTTCGGAATCGTGATCATACGCATCCAGCGCCCCAGAATCCGCATCTGGTTCACGCTATTAAAAGATTGCGAGCCGCCGCTGACCTGCATCAGTGCCAGGGTTTTGCCCTGCGTGGCACGAATGGCTCCCGCCGCCAGTGGAATCCAGTCAATCTGAGCCTTGAAGATCGAACTCATCGAACCGTGCCGCTCCGGTGAACACCACACCATGCCTTCGGACCAGGCCAGCAGTTCATGCAGTTCCTTGACTTTAGGATGTTGAAAATCGCCATCTTCAGGCAAAGGTAAACCTTTGGGATGAAAGATTTTGACCTCACAGCCAAAGCGTTCCAGAATACGGCCGGCTTCCATCACCGCCAGACGGCTGTACGAGCGCTCGCGGTTCGAGCCATACAGCAATAACATCCGTGGTGGATGGTCGAGTTCTTTGGCCTGTACCTCGGCAAAGGTCGGCGTCGGTAAAAGATCAGATTCAAGATTTGGGAGGGTCATCTCTGCCTCTTAAGAATTAGGGTAATATTTTTTCTTCAGCCACAAGGATACGCTGACCAGCGCAATCAGCACCGGCACTTCCACCAAAGGCCCAATAATGGTGGTAAAAGCGATGGGTGAAGCCAGACCAAAGGTGGCAATCGCAACCGCCAGCGCCAACTCAAAGTTATTGCCCGCCGCGGTAAAAGAAATTGCGGTGGTTTTCGGATAATCATTGCCCATCCATTTGCTCATAAAGAAGCTGACAAAGAACATCAGCACAAAATAGACCGTCAATGGAATCGCGATGCGCAACACATCCATCGGCAAACTCAGCACATCGCCGCCTTTCAAGCTAAACATGGCTACAATGGTGAACAGTAAGGCCAGTAAGCTGAGCGGGCCAATTTTCGGTAAAAACCGGGTTTGATACCAGTCCAGCCCTTTGGCTTTGACCAAAGACAGACGGGTCAGGAAGCCCATCAGGAAAGGAATGCCCAGATAGATGAGGACGGCATTGGCAATGGTCCAGAAATCTACATTAATCACATGACCTTCTACCCCAAAAAATGGCGGCAAATAAGTCAGGAAGAACCATGCATAACTACTAAAGAACAGAATCTGGAAAATACTGTTAAACGCCACCAGTGCCGCAGCATACTGGTTATCACCACATGCCAGACCGTTCCAGATCAGCACCATGGCAATACAGCGCGCCAAACCGATCAGGATCAGGCCGGTCATATATTCCGGATAATCGCTCAGGAATACAATTGCCAGCACAAACATCAGGACCGGGGCAATCAGCCAGTTCTGGATCAAGGACAAGGCCAGGGTTTTTTTATCCTGAAACACTTGCGGCAATGTTGCGTAGTCCACTTTCGCCAACGGCGGATACATCATCAGGATCAGGCCAATTGCAATCGGCAAATTGACCGAATTGACGCTCATGGCATCCAGCGCCGTTGATGCTTGTGGAAACACCACCCCAATCGCAACCCCCAAAGCCATGGCTACAAAGATCCACAGAGTCAGGTTACGATCTAAAAAGGACAATCCGGATTTAGACATGATCGGCTCGATTAAAGATGGGAAATTTGATTGATGCTGGCAATGAGCTCCGGACGACTCATTTTTTCGGTATCCAAGGCAAATAAGGCATCCAGGCGTTTATTGATGTGATCCACCGTGGTCAGGAAGGCCTGTAATTTTTCTTCTTTGGGTAAATCCAGATGTGAAGGATCAGACAAGCCCCAGTGTGCCTTGATCGCTCCACCCAGATACAATGGACACGCTTCCTGTGCCGCTGCATCACACACGGTAATCACGACGTCTGGCTGGTACTGTTCACAGGCATCAATGGTTTTGCTGGACAGGCCATCAGTCGATAAGCCCAGGTTGTGTAAGGTTTCCAGCGTCAACGGATGTACCTGGCCGGAAGGTTTGCTGCCGGCACTGTAAGCAACCCAGCCTTCAGGTGCACGACTATTGAACAAAACTTCAGACAGAATGCTGCGGCAACTGTTCCCCGTGCATAAAAACAAAAATTTCATGAAAATTTACTCGCAATGGCTCTGAATCGTTAGCGTGGTAGAATTAAATAAAACCGGAACTTCACTACGTTTCAGCACGTCCAGAATTTCAAAACACCAGGCCGGTAATTGCGGATTGATGCTGTAATACACCCACTGGCTTTGCCGGCGATCGTTGAGCAAACCGCAAGACCGTAACAAGGCCAGGTGCCGTGAAATTTTCGGTTGGCTTAACTGGAGTTTATCGGTCAGTTCGCAGACGCACTGCTCTTTGTTTTCTGCAATCAGCAGGACAATACTGAGACGCGTTTCATCCGATAAACATTTAAAAAACTGAACGTGGTCCATAGTTGCTCCCATTCTATTATTCGAATATACACATATCCATATATATAGTAAAGACGACCTGTCAAAAATTGTCGCCAAATCGGCATCGAGCGACCAGAAAACATTAAATTTAAAAAAATGCCCACTTTTTCCAGGCTAGAAGAAAACCTGTGACTTAAACCACCGGTTTTCTTCCTACAGCTGCAATTTTGAAACTATTTATTTTTCTCGATCAGTTCTGCTATGGCTTGCGCTTCCAGAACCTTACCACTCGAAACGATTTTATTGTCAATTATTAGCCCCGGAGTGCTTAATAGTCCTGTCTCAGCAATCTGCATCATATCCGTAACATACTCAATGTCTGCTTGCACACCGCTGCTTTTCACCGCTTCTTCAGTTGCAGCCAACAGTGCTTTACATTTACGGCAACCTGTACCTAAAACTTTAATTTGCATATTTTATTCTCCACACGTTTTATAAAAACCAGTTACCCAAAGTGTTCAGGCTATAGCCAATAATCAAGATACCCACAAAAATGATCGCAACAAACAGGCTCAATAAGCGGGTTTTGACCACTTGCTTTAACAAAATCAGGGATGGCAGGGAAAGTGCGGTGACGGCCATCATAAACGCCAATACCGTACCCAGCCCCACGCCTTTCGCCACCAAAGCTTCCGCTATCGGCAGGGTTCCAAAGATATCTGCGTACATCGGTATGCCTACGATGGTAGCAATCAATACAGAATACCAGTGTTCCTGACCAAGCAAGGTACTAATCCACTGTTCAGGAATCCAGTTATGAATCGCCGCGCCAATCCCTACGCCAATCAATACATACATCCAGACCTTGCTAAAAATTTCCACTACCTGTTCCCAGGCAAATGCACGCCGTTCTTTCACGGTCATACTGAAATCTTCATCTTCTCCCTGAGTCGCCTGATGATGGGTTACAAACTCCGCCACATACTTTTCCATTTTCAGGTAGCTAATCAAGGAGCCACCCAATACTGCCAGCACCAAACCAAGCAGTACATAGATCATGGCGATTTTCCAGTTAAAAATACTGGCCAATAAAATAATCGAAGCCAGATCGACTAATGGAGATGAAATCAGAAATGAAAAGGTCACCCCCACAGGCAGTCCGGCACGGGTAAAACCGATAAACAGCGGAATGGAAGAACAGGAGCAAAATGGCGTAATGGTGCCGAGTAAGGCCCCCATGATATTGGCTTTGATTCCGGTCATCCGGCCTAAAATCTGCCGGGTACGTTCAGGCGGGAAATAACTCTGAATATAAGACAATGAATAGATCAGAACCGAAAGCAGAATAAAGATCTTGATGACATCATAGATAAAGAAGTGAATACTGCCGCCGAGCCGGGTCGCGACCGATAAACCGAAGATATTTTCGACCAGCCAGCGTACCCCATCCGAGAGCCAGGTCATTTTAAGCAGCGCATCATTGAGCCAGGCAAAAATTGCAATTATGCTTTCCATTTAAAGCTCCTGGTTTGGGCGGGAAAATAGCGCCTGGGATGAAGTCAGGTCGATGGACTCATGCACAGATTTTTCACCCCGCACAACATTCCCCACACTGTCGCATCTGCAAGAGATGAAGACAGCTGATATCCGTTAAAACCGGATACGGGGAAACTGCCTGCTGATGATCTAATTATCTTATGCATCAAGGACCTATTGCATTCAGTATGTAAATTATATTGATCATCGTCAATGTGTTTTTCACATAAAAAGGCTCCAACCTGGTTGGAGCTTTTTGGTATTGATGGGGCATTATTTCAGCCGGTTGCCCTGCTCATCAATAATCACTTCACCATCTTCTTTGGCAAAGGCTTTTAATTGCGGTAAAGGCAGAATATCCAGCACCACTTCTGAGGGACGGCATAAGCGGGTTCCAAGCTCCGTCACCACCAACGGGCGGTTGATCAGAATCGGATGCTCTAACATGGCATCAAGCAGTTTCTCATCGCTCCAGCTGGCATCATCCAGGTTCAGCTCGGTATAAGGATCGACATTTTTACGCAAGACTTCACGAACCGTTAAACCGGCGTCCTGAATCATGTTGACCAGCTGCTCTTTCGAAGGTGGGTTCACCAGATATTCAATCACTTCTGGCTCAATGCCCGCATTGCGAATTAACGCCAGTGTATTCCTTGACGTGCCACAGGCCGGGTTATGATAAATCTGGACTTTAGGCATTTGATTCATGAACTTTCCCCTATAAATGAATCCTAGCTTTATATATGAATATACGGATATTCGCAATATGAAATATATGAGTTTGTAGCTTTCACCTGATAACCTAAGCCCACAATCATTTGATACCACTTCCCAGTGTAGCCATCTCATGGCTAAATAGTGGATCAGGTCATAGTCAGCTGTACCTCATAAGTGGCAGCAGGTTTGACTCAAACAGGTTTTACCAGATACATACAGTTAACGAACTTCTGACGAGTAGTAAAAAGATAGCCAAAATAAAAAACTGCCTGAGCGAAACGCTTAGACAGTTTTCTATAGCAAAATCTAAAGTCAAATTAGAAATTTACAGTCCATGACAGCTGTGCTGTACGTGGTGCCCCCAGGAACAAATAGTCATCGCCGAAGAAACTGCCCGCATCTCGCCAGTATTTCTTATTGAACAGGTTATCAATGTTAAAGCGCAGCATATTGTCATAGCCATAAGCCCGGAAGTTATAACTTGTACCTGCATCAAATACGGTATAACCAGGTACTTTCACGGTGCCTGTTTTGTTGGCATATTTGCTGCTGCTGTACTGCATGCCGGCCAATAAACGCCATCCTTCCACTTGTGGCACCTGATAAGACAGATGACTGGCGAAACGGACAGTGGGTACATTTTGAGTTTGATGACCCTGATACTCAGCTGTTTGTATTCCTGTGAGACGTGAACGTGTGAGCGCCAAACTGGACATCACATCTAGATGCTGATCAACGCGCCCTTGTAAACCCAGTTCCAGACCCAGGTTATGCTGTTCACCATCCGAGACATAGTCACTTGCAGTATTGGTATATTGGTTGTCTTGGGTTAAATCAAACACTGCCGCGGTAAAGAGTAGCTTCTGCCACTGCTGCTTAATCCCCAATTCATACTGGGTGGAATGTAGGGGGGCTAAAGTTGCAAAAGCATTGTTGGCATACCACGGAGCCTGCCCACCGTCACTCAAACCTTTGGCATATGACGCATACAGATGGGTATGTTCCCCCGGCTGATACATTAAGGCCAGCTGCGGCAGGAAGCGGTTCAAATCGGTATCCCGGATGTTGTTGCCATTGGCATTATAAGCACTTTCATTGACATGCAAGAGTTTGCCACCGACCAAAACGGTCCACGCCTCATTGAAATCAATCTGGTCGAGTAAGTTCAAGGCCTTATGCTGGCTGTCCAATGATTTGTAATGATTGCCTAAAGTTTTATCACTTGGTGTGTAGGTAATCGGGTCAGTATAAATATTTCCTGTCGATTCAAAATCATCTGTTACAGGCAAGTTGATGGCATCATATTGTGCATGCCGTTTATAGGTCTGTGACAGTTCCAGGCTGAGAGTATGTTGCCATGTACCAGTGTTGAACTGACCATTTAATCCTGCTTTAAACTGATTGGTCAGATAGCTGTCATTCGGACTGCGGAAATCATAAATATCATAGGTGCCATTTTGGTCAAAGCTATTGCCTAAACCTGAGTATTGGCAAATGCTACTATAAGAGCAACCCCACGGGAATGCTGAATAATCATCCACCACCACACGGCTTTGCGAAGCAGCCAGATTAGCTGTCCAGTTGTCATTGATCTGGTGAATATATTTTAACCCGGTATTCAAGCTTTGATTGGTCACCGGTTGGCTCCAGCTTTGATAGCCCAGCAAACGGTCCCATTCAACACCCGTGGGTACCGTTTTACCATCCAGCAACTGATAGCCGGGTACGGAGCGTTGACGTTGGCGCTGGGATTCAATATCAAATTCCAGTTTTGAACGATCCGAGATTTTCCAGTCTAAAGCCAAAGCACCAAACACACGCTTGCCATCGGCATGTTCAACATAAGGATGAATCTCTTCATGCGCCAAATTGACTCGATAACCAAACTGTTGATCTATTCCAAGGAAACCGCCCAAGTCCGTTGCCACGCGGTTGCCGCCATGACTGTCGGCTTCAACAGTAAGTGAGTGAATGTCTTGGGGGCGTTTGGTCACATAGTTCACCACACCGCCCGGCGTTGCCATGCCACTTTGAAGTGCACTAATGCCTTTTAAAATTTCGACCTGTTCTTTGTTTTCAAGCGCCACATTTTGCTCACCGCGCAGCAAGTGACCATTGACTAAATAGCTTGAACCCAGATTTAAGGCAAAACCGCGCATGATAAAGTTCGGATAATAGCCAATCGGGGCATAACCATCCCCGACTGCAGCGTCATTTTTAACCACATCTGTCAGGGTTTTTGCATGCTGATCCGCGATACGTTCGGCTGTGATTGTGCTGATTGATGCAGGAATTTCAGCCAGGTTTTGCTGGCTAAAACTGTATAAATTCACCTGGGGTTGGTCATAGGCCGTTTCAGCCGTCACTGTGAGCGTTGCCAGTTGCGGGATCTCATTCCCATTTGCAGCATGCACCCACACCGGGCTTAAGCCTAGACATGAAAATGAACCCGCAGTGAGTAATGCTTTATGTAAATGAGAAAATGAATACGTTTTCACAGTAGTTGTCCAACCCCAAAAGATAATCTTACAGCATGCATTTTTCGGGCATGAGTATTCACAATTTTCTCAGATTGAACAAGCATTTCTACCACATATCCGAGATTTTTTTATTATGGTTCCGATACGGCTTTTTATATCAGGATTTCTGGGTTGGGTTTATCGGGCCAGTATTCAAATTTAAACCGCGACTTGGGTGAAAGGTCTACCTCATTTTAGCTGATTGAATACCGCCATACCTGCATATACCTAAGACCTGATTTGAGAACACTGAATCGCCTCGGGCCAAGTTTGATTTTGGCCTTTTTTTCTATTGATTGTGTTTTGATTGGACCTGGCATTAAATCACAAGGACGGTATTGCTTAGCCTGTGCCTTTTATTCAAAGACAACAGGCTATGCGTTTTATTAAAGCCTGCGCTGTAAATCTAAATGATTCAGCTTACTATACTGCTGCTGCATATCATTAAATGCGTCAGAAAAACCAATTAATGAAACTTCATTCACAACCGGTTTAGCATTATGAGATACATTAAACTCGGTTTTTACCTCAAAGCCACGCTTGAACTGATCTATAATGGCTTGAGCGTCACGGTATAAACCCTCACGCGCCTGCAAAACACTATTATTGTCTACTTTAAGTAGTGTAATAGAATTTTTTGCATGGTTTATGCCAACACTTAAGCTGTAAGAATCGTTCATACGCATTACCGTAATATGGTTTTTACGCATTGTGCAAATTTTAGTATTTTCACTACTCTTTACCCAGCATTGAATATCCCAGCTTGCACGTCCCAATAACCGATTTTCAGATTTTTCAAGAGAGTCATTTATATGCTGATAATCTACCTGTTGTATTAAATAGCCCAACCGATCATTCTTCATGCTTATAGTTGCAGCTCCTGCTGCATTTGCAATCGTTAAACCTAAAACTGCCCCAAACAAAATATAAGTATTATTTAACATTAGTCTATATAAAAAGCTAAATTCAGCACACTATAGCAAGCTTTTAGCATTTCACATCTTATACATTAATTTTATTTACTAAATTAAAAATCCATGATCCATTATTTTTATATTATCCATTGTCTTGTCAATGTATGAGATTTTAAGCTAGCGTTCAGATGAAGAGGCTATCTTTTTAATTTTAAACTTTTAAACTTTTAAACTAAAGATAACCCGAATCCTGTTTAAGCCAATGCTTCACTAACTTTGATCATTGGCTTATTTTTATGGCAGAGCTGATAAGCACACAAAGTTGCATAAATACCTGCCAAATAGCCTTCAAGGCTTCTCGCTTTAGTCGTCACTAAATGATATTGACCTTTCAGTAAACTAAATAAAGTTTCTATTTTATTCCGCTGCTTTAAATTGTATTCATCTGCTTTGGATAAACCAACAGCTTGCATGTTTTTACGATGATATGTAATTAAATCAATACCTTTGTTCTTCAACTTGGATTTCAATTCGTGACTGATGTATCCACGATCCGCATAGAGTTTTGCTTTTAATCCGTCTACCAACTGTTCAACCATTTTAATATCTGCTGTATGCCCATTGGATAAAGCTGTACGGACAATCTCTCCTGGTTGATTCATGATTAAATGCAGCTTACAGCCATAGAACCAGCCCATAGAGCTCTTGCCTCTAGATGCAATTTTAGCTAAAGATTTATGTCGCTGAATGCGTTGATTTTTACATACTGGAAGTGTGGTTGAATCAACCCATAAATAAGCGTTTTGCTGATCTTTCATCAAAGCAAAATGCAAAGCATGTAATGCTAATTGATGTGATTGAATCAGATGAATCATGCGTTGGTAACAAGGTAGGCTTTTAAATAAATGACTATTATCTTGTCTTAAAGATGCAAAGAATGCTTTAAAGTTGTTGAAATGTGAACATTTATACCAAATGGCAATAAAGACGATTTCAGAAAGGCTCAATACGGATGAGCGCACTCTTAAGCGTTTTTTTTCCTTGTTTTAGAAAATTCCAATAAGTTGATTCAAATTTTTGAAAGAAATCATCAATTGCTCAGAATAAAGTAATAAAATCAAACATGGTGACTAGAGTTGTGAGTTTGGTGTGGTAACTCAACTGATGGCTCTAGTCATCTTTTTTTCAAGTCAATTTCTTATCCGAGATTCGGGTTAAAGATAATACCTTATAAATATAGATTTCAGAATTTAAACCAATCAGCAAGGTTTCGTAACCGCCTTATTTCCATAAAATAAAATTTTAGAAGAGGTGATATATAAAAGATCTCTTTCATAAATCAAAAATTAAGCTACTTGTTGTTGATTATTTGTACCGTAGAATTTTTAACATTCATGCATAATTTTTAGATGAAATACATCGACTCAAAACAGCTTTCTGAAACACAGCTTAAGCGATTACGAGCATCTCATGGTCAACGTTTTATTTAATGGTTGAGCAATTGCATAAGCATGTTCTAGCTAAATGCTAGACTACCCAAATCACGCCTGGAGGATTAGATTCTGCTTTGTCTAGGATACTAGGAGCAGTCCAGTCCATTAAAACAGGAGTCACATCTATGATTTATGAAGTATCTGGAGATATTTTACTCAGTGATGCCCAAGCGATTGCTCACGGTGTTGCCCCCAATGATAACTTCGCTACAGGTCTCGCTTTAAGTCTGCGTGAGCACTGGCCAGCCTTGTATAAAGACTTCCGTAATTACTGCCATATTTATCATCCTAAGATTGGAGAGCAATGGACATGGGTGAATGCTGAAGGTCAACGTATCGTAAACTTGATGACACAAGAAGCAGCTTATGACAACGGTTTAAAACCAGGCAAGGCGTCTATCGAATATGTAAACCGTAGCCTAAAAAACTTAAAAGATTTAATTGAACAAGAGAAAATTGAAAGTCTGGCATTACCTCGCCTTGCCACAGAAGCTGGCAGTTTAGATGGGGAAGATGGACGCCCACTCATCTATACACACTTAGCAGATCTAGATATCCCTGTTTATATCTATACCTTGTACCCAAAAGGGGATAAACGGATGAATCATTCATATAAGTGCTAAGCTGTGGTTGCTGAAAGCTTTGTCTAGGCAAAGCTTCCTCGAATACAGTCAAAATCAGAATTTATGTAATCCTCATCGAATTTGCACAAGACGACAAGAAGAATTGAGAGGCTTAAGTTAGGCTAAAAATCACTGTTTTCATACAGATGCGCCATACGCTTCTGTTTTGTTTCTAAATACGCCTGATTAAAATGATTTAAGCCTACCGTCAAGGGAACGCGGTTAACCACATTAATGCCTAAATCGGTCAATGCCCTGATTTTAAGTGGATTATTTGTAATCAACCGGACATCTTTAATTTGTAGGTAATCCAGCATAATACTACACATGTCATACTGCCGTGCATCTGCTGGTAAGTTTAACAACAGATTGGCATCCAGCGTATCATGACCTTGATCTTGCAGTGCATATGCCCGGATTTTATTGGTCAATCCTATTCCACGACCTTCCTGACGTAGGTACAAGATCACCCCTTGCCCTGCGTCGTTAATCATTTTCATGGTTGCATGTAATTGTGGTCCACAATCACATTTTAATGAACCAAAAGCGTCCCCTGTGAGACACTCTGAATGCATTCTGACTAATACGGGTTTTACAGGAGCCGTTTCTAATCCTTGAGCAAGAGCAATATGTTCTTCACCCGTGGTCGGATCTTGAAATGCTATAATCTCAAAATTACCAAAAGCAGTTGGTAATTTAGATTTAGAAACAAATTGTATCACCACTGATTCATCCAATTAAATTTTAAGAGCCAGTAAAAACACTGTTCATCAAAAAATAAAAGATTGGTCATATCTATTAAATTAAGACGGGTTCAGTATTTTCGTATCTTCGAAATATTATATTCCAGATTTGATCATAGTGATTTTAAAGTGAATTTTATGTGAATCCCGAGAACATCCTGTTCGCATTTTTAAACCGCTCTAGACCAGCACACAAAAACCACGGATTGAATGCTTGCCCCCTGTCAGCGTATCTGCTGTCAATGAGCATAACCTGTCTACTTTTGTCCAGAGCGTTTTGCAGTCAGTCTAGCTGATATATTCCAACACCTACTGCATCATACTTTTGGTCCCTGCTTTGCCCTCACTCAGTCAGCACAGCTTGTCAAAGTTGAATATTAAGTCGTCTAATCCCAAACCAAAATTTAAGCAGGCTTTAAATCAAGCCTGTGACCGTACACCAAGAGAGCCCAAATAAAGACTTCATATCCAACGGCATTAAAACCTCATCCCCTTTTTTGTTTGTCTGCATATTGGTAAATAGTATCCAGATCTTTCTGAAGAGAATTGGCCACGATATTTGGCAAGACCTGATTGACCTTGACGAAGATTTTTTCAGGATAGCCGACCTGATAGAACTGACAGTCTTTCTGCAGGAATTGATAAAATTCCTGGGCTACAAATTCTGGCGTATCAATATTCGTACCCAGCCGGATATTCATTTCAACTACATCAGGATTGTTCATTTCGGTATTGGTGGCCCGCGGCGAGAAATAGCGGAATTTGATCGGGGTCTTGCTGTATTCCCGTGCCAGTGCTTCAGTCGCACCGCGCAGGGCAAACTTACTGGCACAATAGCTGACATAGCCCGGATAGCCAATGCTACCTAAAGTAGAGCCGATATGAATGATCTGGCTCGGCTGAGTTTTTGACATCAACGGAATGATGCCTTGGAGCAATTGTAACGGATAGACCACATTGATCAGCATCATCTGTTCCATGGTGTCTTGTGACTGCTGAGAGAACAGGCTGAAATCGTTAATGCCGGCATTGTTGATATAGTAGTGAATCGGGGTATTCAGCGCGGCCAGCGCATGAATCAGCTCGTCGCGGCTGTACTGCTCGGTCAGGTCACAGCGTATTAACTGCAGTTGTAACTGCGGATAGCACTGTGCCAGATTATCGCGCAACTTGTGCAAAGCCTGCTCATTGCGTCCGACCAGAACCAGATTCAGCCCGTTTTGTCCAAGAATATTGGCAATGGCCTGACCGATGCCACCAGTTGCGCCTAGAATAACTGCTGTTAAATTAGCCATAGATCATTTCTCTTTCTATTAAGTTTTTAATGTGAGTTCATATTGGTTTTAAAAAGCAGGATTGAGACCCAGCCCCATACAGATATACAGTTTACGCTCCTCAAGTGGCACCGTTATTTCACGTCGGCCGTGCATAAAACGTTTGTTGTCGATAATCACCAGATCACCATCCTGCCAGTCAATTTCCGAGGTCTGGGCCTCACAGCGTTCGGCCAGTTCAGCCAGCAAGTCCTGACTGATTTCTGAACCATCAGCAAAATAAAAACGGGGTTTTTCGTAATTATAAGAAGGTCCCAGCAATGTGTTGGCAAAGGCCGTAATCCCCTTGAGATTGTCATGACGAACCATATTCATGCTTAAATGGTATTGCACGCCTTCATCATGTGCGGGGCTAATGCGCTGTCCGGGAACCATCTGGATAAAGCTTTCCAGTTCCTGCTGTCCGACCTGCTCTGCATTTTCAATATTCAAGACTGTAGCCACGTACTTCTGCCAGATCGGCTTGGGTAAATAACGGCTGATGGTCATCGACTCGGAAAATTTCTGCTTGAGGAAGTCTGGCAGATTTTTCCAGACTTCATGCCCATCACATAAGGTGGTCTGCGAACCGCGTGAAGCACTTTTTTCACTGAAAAAGGCGATGATGTCAGGTGGTAGCGGGGTGCTGCCATTTTCAATATGCAGCCCCATGGCCTGGGTACCGGCATCGACTTTCTGGGACTGGCGAGTGATGTTTTCCCGAGCTGGATCATAGGTCAGCCGCTGGCATAGACTATTCATGAGTTCACTAAAAGATGTCACGTCATAGTGTTCATGTCTCAACAAGACCCAACCCTGTTCTATCAGACGCTGTTTGATCTGTGCATGGCTTGTATTTAAAACCTGTTGTGCAATATTCATGGGTTTACTCTCTGATGCTGTATATGCTTCTGTAGTTATGGTTGGCATGTACAGAAAATATCTGGGTTAATGCGTTATCAATTCAGCCTGAAAATGCAGCTGGATCTGCTGCCTGCGCAGCTTGCCGTTATCGGTCAGCATTTGGTTACTCAGGGAAAATGGCTCGGGAGCACGACACCAGTGTTTGATCTGGGCATAATCCGGCATGCGGGTGTTGGCCCGCTGAATTGCTGCTGCCAGCTGCTGGTCGGGTGTAGAATCGGCGGCATAAATCACGGCCGACAGATATGGCTGTGCCTCCCCGAAAATGGCAATCTGCTGGATTTCCGGTTCGGTGAGACTGTTGGACTCCACCCATTCCGGGGAAATATTGCGTCCAAAACTGCTGACAATGATCTGCTTGATGCGCCCGGTAATGTATAAATAGCCATCTTCATCAAAATAGCCGGCATCGCCGGTATGAATATAGGGAGTGGCTACCAAATCATTGACATAACCCAGCATGGCATTGCCTTTGACCACCACTTCGCTGTTAGCCGCAATCTCAACCTCGACATGCGGCAGAACACGACCCACACTACCAATCCGCCGTGCACCCGGCAGATTCAGACTAACCACCGAGGCACACTCGGACAGGCCATACCCCTCATAGACCGGGAGTTTTAGCTGCTGGCACTGTTGAAGCAAATTAGCAGATACTTTCCCGCCACCGACTGCAATAAATTTCAGCGTACTGAAACCTGTACTGCCGTATTTAGCGCTATATTCCGCAACAGCTTTCAACATTTGCGGCAGTAAAATCACACTTTCAATTTGATAAGTCTGTACAGCATTCACAAAATGCTGTACATCAAAAATATGATTAGAGACCAGACCAAACTGGCTCACCTCACCTACCACTACGGCGCGTCCCATGCTTAGTGCAACATAAATGCCGGCAATATTTTCCAGTAAAGTGGCAAATGGAATCAGGCACAGATGCCGTCCAAGCTGGCTGCTGACCAGTGCCTGACTCAGTGAATGAGTAATCGACTCAATAGTGTCTTCTGCCAGACATACCCCTTTCGGCGTTCCAGTACTGCCCGAGGTATAGGTAATTTTTGCCAGCTGCCGGGATTGGCAAGGAAGTAAGCTATGGTGCGGTGTTTGAGACTGAGCTAAACGAAAAAACTGAGCATGCATATCGACAGATACAGAAACCTCATGCTTGCCTATTGCATCAACTAACTCCATTAGCCACTGCGGCGTATCCCCTGTCTTTTCACTTGCCAAGCAAAGCAGATCTGCCTGACTGTCTTGTAGCAGATGACGAACCTGTTCTGGAGTAAAAAACAAGGGAATAGGAATTACAGTTACACCAGCTAACTGGGCAGCGAGATCAATGATAATCCAATCCACACTATTCACACCCCAGAGTGCCAGGCGTTGAATCTTTAGCTGCATTAACTCGGCATGAAGCTGTTCAAGCTGATTTTTCAGCTCGACATAGTTAAGCCTATCCCTATCAGTAACAATCGCTTCACGTCCCGGATCCTGCTTGGCATAGGCTGAAATAGCCTTAAACAAATGACTCATCATTTTAAAATTCCGTATATCTACAAAGACGAACTACTGATCAATTGATTCAGAAAAAATGTAAAACTGCTGAGTAACCTGCAATGCTGCAGCTACATCAATGGCAAGCACATAAGGTTTCTGCTGGTAATAACTGCCCCATTGAAGTTTCGCTTTGCCCAACACTTCCGGGTCAGCTTTTTCAATGACATGAAACTGCAACCCCATTTTTTGCAATACATAACGAACTGCTGCAGTTCCGGTACACACAGCCCAATCAATATTTTTTTTCGATAGATGAAACACCAGAAAAGCCACCATCAGTTTGGCTTTTTCCATATCCAAAGCTGCCAAATTGCCAATTTCAACAATCTGTGATCTTTGCACCGGTACATTACTTAATTGCGTGAGTATCTGCTCAATCGGCGCATCCAGATACCGTTCAAGAAAAGCATCGACCGCGCTTAAATGCTCCATGCCGATCACGACCTGCATCTCTACCCCGACATAACCAGCAAACAGGGTCGAAGAAAACTCACAGACCGAGGCCTGATGGACTTGGCGGTATTTCTCACGAATAAAGTTTTCCAATATGTTCCGTTCAGGGATTTCGCTTCGTTGCACGGTTTTCACCATGAGGCGAAGTGATGAATTTTTTAAGACCACAACAGGAAAAGCTGGATGATTTTTTTGTTCTAAAAGTTTTTGATTATTGATGTTTTTTTTAAATTTTAATTGATGGATATTGCGATCCAGATAGTAGGTTTTACTAAATGAACGATCATCCAAATTGAATTTCCTCATTCTCTTTTCACCACACATAAACAGCTTGGTGATCACATTAGGCCTGTAAACTTAAAAAACACTTAACACTATCGAAGGCGTATTTTTAAGCAATTTCAGGCTTAATAAGTTGAGCTAAAGAAAATGAATAAGGGTGAAATTAAAGTGGATTATGCCTCGCGAAATCAGCGCTTATCTTTTATTTTTAAACGGGTAATTTAAATCTCAATGATCCTATTTTTATCACTTAACGTTTTGTTCTTCCTGATTTATTAAGTAAAAAATCAGGCATCTGTAAACCAACAATCGGAGCTTAAATTACTCTAAATTACGTAGAAGGTGACGACATCTTTGATGGGTAAACGCCAAGGTGAAGGATGAAAAAAAATATGACATCCTTTTAAATGACACCCCCCATAATTCTTGTTGCTGTTTAGTAAAATTTCTCCCTGAATATGTAAATAAAATGCTTAGAAAATGCCTTACCCTCTCCAGAAAGGCGCTTCCTGTCTTCTCGTGTTCCCATTAATTCCAAGATCAAGCTAAACAGAGATGACCAGCCTTTCATTCTTACTAAAAAGTATTCGCTTCACATGGCAAATTTCTGCCAAAACAACAGGCGAGAATACGCACAGTGGCGTGTCGCAGACTTAAAGGATGTCTGATCCTCAGACATCCACCAGATCTCAAAATAATCCCTTAACGACAAAAAAACATCCTACAATCAATAACAATCCTGCAAAACATTTTTTGAGCATGCTGGGTGATAATGCATGTGCAGCTTTGGCACCTAAACTTGCGGTAAAGAAACTCATTATGCTAATACCCAGAAAAGCATAAACATGAATAAAGCCAATGGTGTTTGGAATCTCAACATGCTGCTGCATGCCAAAGAACATAAAGCCTAATGCACCGGCAATCGCAATTGGTAAACCGCATGCCGCAGATGTTCCGACAGCTTTTTGCATCACTACGCCATTTGCCGTTAAATACGGCACGGTAATGCTTCCGCCGCCAATCCCAAAGATGGCTGATGCCACACCGATGCCTGAACCCGCAGCGATTTGCTTGCCTGTAGATGGTAATGTTTTACTGGGATCAACTGCTTTCTTTGCACCCTTAAACATGCTGTAAGCAACCCAAAGTAAAAATATGCCAACAATAATCTGCAAATGTAGACCTGAGAGCCAGCCTGCAATGCCTGCGCCTGCAAAACAGCCGATTGCCATTGGCAGTGCCAGATTTTTAAAGACAGGCCAAATCACGGCATCATTTTTATGATGTGCCATTAAAGAGCTGATAGAGGTCACGATAATAGTGGCCAATGAAGTGCCTAAGGCCAAGTGCATAATCACATCAGGGCTATAGTCCATTTGGCTAAAGACAATATACAGCAATGGCACAATGATAGTACCGCCACCCACACCAAAGAGCCCGGCAGCAAATCCAGCCACGGCGCCGATGACTAAAAAAATGATTAATTCCACGATATAATTACTTAGTTAAGATTTTGATATTCAATAAAAATTTAAATTTAAACAATTTCCACTTGCCCTACATGGTGATAAGCGCGATTAAAGTACACCAAACTTTCTTCTTGCTGGCTTTGTTGAATCGCCACCACTTTGCAGATAAAAATACTATGCGTTCCCATCTGTTGAATCTGCTCAATTTCGCAATCAAAACTCGCTAATGCATCTTTCAGTACAGGAGAACCCGTTTCCAGCGTTGTCCAAGCCCCCAGTTTAAATCGTTCTTCAGAGCTGAATTTGCTCGAGGCAAATGCATTGGAAAGGATTTCATGCTGTGCGCCTAAAACATTCACAGACAGAATTTTATTCTGAATAAAATGTGCATGTGAGCGAGATGATTGATTCATGCAGACCAGCAAGGTCGGTGGGGTATCGGTTACACTGCATACCGCCGATGCAGTAAATCCATGCATGCCTGCTGCGCCCTCTGTCGTGATTACATTCACTGCAGTGGTTAGCAAAGACATTGCATTTCGAAAATCGATTGCTTCAATCATCTCGTAAATCTCAAATTTGAATTTTGCTTATCTCTAGCCGGAGGCAAGGCGCTTGATTATTCGATTGATCTGAATGATTTAACTGAAAAATAACGCGCCCTTTCCTTATTTTGAGACAGCCCGGAATTAAGCTGTCAGTTCTTGACGCACAATAGCAGCGCCTGCACTTAATGCATTCAGCTTGCCTTGTGCAACTCGACGAGAGAGTGGTGCCATACCGCAGTTGGTTGAGGGGTAAAGTTTGTCGGTATCGACAAACTGCAGCGCTTTACGTAAGGTATCTGCCACTTCTTTAGGCGTTTCGATCTGATTGGTCGCCACATCAATTGCACCCACCATCACTTTCTTGCCACGAATCAGTTCAATCAAATCCATCGGTACACGTGAGTTTTGACATTCAAGCGATACGATATCAATTTTAGATTGTTGTAATTTAGGAAAAATTTCTTCGTACTGACGCCATTCTGAACCTAAAGTCTTTTTCCAGTCGGTATTGGCTTTAATGCCGTAACCGTAGCAAATGTGTACCGCAGTTTCACATTTCAGACCTTCAAGTGCACGCTCCAAAGTTGCAATGCCCCAATCATTCACTTCATCAAAGAACACATTAAAAGCAGGTTCATCAAACTGGATGATGTCCACCCCTGCTGCTTCAAGCTCAAGGGCTTCCTGGTTCAAAATTTTGGCAAATTCCCAAGCCAGTTTTTCACGGCTCTTATAGTGACCATCGTATAGGGTATCAATCATTGTCATTGGACCGGGTAGCGCCCATTTAATGGGTTGATTGGTTTGACTGCGTAAAAATTTTGCATCTTCTACAAACACAGGTTGTTTGCGAGATACCGCACCTACCACAGATGGCACGCTGGCATCGTAACGCTTACGTATTTGAACTGTTTCCCGCTTTTCAAAGTCCACACCTTCAAGGTGTTCAATAAAGGTCGTGACGAAGTGCTGACGGGTTTGTTCACCATCGCTGACAATATCAATACCGGCTTGCAGTTGCTCATGCAATGACAGACTTAAGGCATCCCGTTTTGCTTGTAGCAACTCCTCACCTTCTAGTTTCCAGGGTGACCAAAGTTTCTCAGGTTCAGCCAGCCAGGAAGGTTTCGGTAAGCTGCCAGCGGTTGAGGTCGGGAGTAGAGTTTTTGGTTGTAAAAGCGCCATGTGTAATCTTCTTTCTCTAAATTCGTAAATTGATGCTGTGAATCAGGCAGCCTGCGCTTGATCTGCGTTTGCAACCTTAAAGTTCGCCGCCCACGCATCCAGAATGTCTTTATAAGGCTTGATGAAGTTTTCTTCCGTCCATTTACCCTGTTTGACGGCCAATTGACCACGCTCAACACGGTCGTAGACAATTTGCGTCAATGAAAAATCCTGATAGTTTAAGCTTGGCTGATACACCAAACCTGCCGGTGAATTGGTGTTGTAGATTTCAGGACGATAGATTTTTTGAAAACTTTCCATGGTGCTGATGGCACTGATGAGCTCAAAATCGGTGTAGTCACGGAGCAAGTCACCTGCAAAATAAAATGCCAAAGGTGCATTGCCATGTTCAGGTTTGAAGTAACGAACGGTTAAGCCCATTTTTTTAAAATAGTCATCGGTACGTGAATATTCGTCATTTTTGTATTCCACGCCTAACACTGGATGCACATGGGCTGTGCGGTAATAGGTTTTGGTGGTCGAAACACTGAGACAAATCACAGGCTGCTTTTTAAACTCGGCTTTAAAGGCTGCTGAATGGATGAGATGCTGATACAATTTACCGTGCAAATCACCAAAATTTTCAGGTTTTTCATCTGTTTTACAGCCGAGTGACGGTAATACCACACTGAAATCATAATCACGTACATAAGATGAGAAGCTGTTCCCAATCATGCCTTCAATACGTTCATTGGTTTTATGGTCGGTAATGGTGCTTTTCAGCATTTCAATGAATGGAAAAGTTTGACCCTTGCCTTCAACGTCTAGTTCAGCAGAGATGATATCAATTTCAAGTGAATATCGGTCACCTTTCGGATTATCACAGCTGGCCAGACTATTGAAACGGTTATTGATCATCGCTAAAGTTCTGCGAAGATTCTCTTGACGGCTTCCGCCACGTGCCAAATTGGCAAAGTTTGTTGTTAAACGTGTATTGTCTGCCGGCTGATAGTTCTCATCAAAACGGATGCGCTTAATTGAACATGCAAATTTATTACTCATGGAGATTCACTGCCCTAATCTTTTCAATAAAATTAAAATTTCTGTATGCAGTCATTTATACTGGAATTAAAACATGAATAAAAATGATTTAATCTAATCACAAAGTGAGTAAAATTCACTTTAAAAATCTTATGGTATTGGCAAGAGAAACAATCGAAGCAAAATGACTGCTCCATCTCGGATAGCTTAAGTCAATTCAATCTACATAAAATGCTGGAAAATAAGGATTTAAAATTCGTCTGTTTAAATAATTAAAAAATTATAAATTACAATATCTTAATAAAATATATCTATCAAAAAATCGTGCAGGTGCGTTTAAAAATTTGACTTGAAAGCCCATCAATTGAATTCTGTAGGAGGACAGAAAAATTTCTCTATAAGGCATTTATATGGTGTTATTTAAATAAGTGACAACACTTATTGCATCACGTCCATAAAAGCAACCATATTGAATTTAACTCATTTTAAGATGAGAAAGTATCAACATATTCAGCCTGTATAATTGCATCCAAACAGCTGGATATAAGGAAACCCAAACCCTATATGTCGAATAAACATGGTTATCAAAAATGGCTATATCAAAAGGTTATGAAGAAGATCCAGCACATGCATTTAACACAAGCCACAATTTATAGAATCAAGCAGGTTATAAATACAACAGTGTAATCACAGTCCTGCAATACAATAACAAGAATATTGAGGCAGAGGCTCAACTCAAAACATGGGCTATCAACATTTAAAAAGGTAAATGCTTATGATTAATCCAGATAAAGAAACAGATGAAGAAGTAAATGAAGAATTTCCAGAAGAGGAATTAGACCCGCAAGAAAAGCAGGATCGTGAAATTCAGCGTGGTCAGTTAGGCGTAGACAAAGACCCACAGATAAAACGAGACCAAATCCGTCAGGAGCATCAGGATGAAGAAGATCAGAATCTATAGTTTTAAATGAGTTGATTCATCTGAAGAACAAATGAAAGCTTCCTCTTCTTGTAGATAGCTATTTGTCAGATACTGTCTCTATCACCTGCGCTTTAGAATCACTTTGAATACGGCCATCGACCAGATTGATGGTGCGATCACAGGTGGCAGACAGACGTGGATCATGCGTCACCAGCAGTACCGCACAATCCCGTTCACGATGTACTTTACGGAATAATTGAAACATGTCTGCAGCCGTCTGGGTATCCAGATTCCCTGTCGGTTCATCGGCCAATAATAGTGCCGGTTCCGTAATCAGTGCCCGGGCAATCGCCACCCGCTGTTGCTGACCGCCCGAAAGCTCATTGGGTTTACGGTCAGCAAACTGTTCCAAACCGACCGCAGCAAGCAGTTCACGCGCCCGCTCCAGTGCCTGTTTGTCCGGCTTGCCATGTGTCAGCATCAATGGCATGAGTACATTGTTTAAGGCCGTAAAGGCCTGTATAAGATGGTGAAACTGAAATACGAAACCGATACTGTTGCCGCGTAGCGCCGTGCGTCCCGCATCATCCATGCCACTGGTCGGCTGACCCAGCAAATACAGCTCACCGCTGCTGGGTTTATCCAGCAAACCTAAAATATTCAATAAGGTACTTTTGCCGGAACCGGATGGACCAATCAGCGCAGCAAAATCATTGCGTTCAATGCGCAAATCAATTCCATGCAATACTTCAACTTCATTGGGCTGCCCAATATTATAGGATTTACGCAGCGCTTCCAGGCGCAGTACTTCCTGAGACTGATCAGACATGACGAATTGCCTCCACAGGGTCCAATGCTGCTGCCCGGCGCGAGGGTATCGCAGCAGCCAGCACGCCAGTCAGCGTCGCCAGCAACAAGGCCAGTATCACCAGATTGATTGAAAGCGGAATATAAAAAAGACCGGGACCAAAGGTATTGAATATCCACACCAGTCCATAACTGACCGCACTGCCTAAAACCGAACCCAGCAGGCCAAATATTGCGCCTTGAAACAGGAAAATTCGTAAAATTTGCAACTGGGTCGCGCCCGTCGCACGCAAAATACCGATTTCCCGGGTACGCTGCACCACGCTGACCGACATGACGCTGGCAATCCCAAATGCCACCGAAATTGCCACAAAGATAATAATCATATTGGTCGACAGGCTCTGAGCGGTAATCGCATTCATCAGCTGGGCATTGGTTTTAATCCAGCTTTCGGCTTTAAGTGAGGTCAGGCGTCCTATCTGTGCGGCAATATTGTCTGCCTCAAAAATATCTGCGATGGTCAGGTCAATCACGGTAACGCCGCCAGGTAAACTGAGTAAGGACTGCGCCTGTTTCAAGTCCAGGTACACATAGCGCGCATCCAGCTCACGTACCCCAAGTTCAAAGATCCCGGCCACATTGACCAGTGCATTGTTCTCCCGCCCCGTATCCAGCCGTAACTTGCTTCCCACCTGCACCCCCAGATCTTTGGCGAGCTGGCTGCCAATCATTACATCGTCTGCACCGATGCGCAGCTGGCCACTCACTAGATATTCTTTCAGCGGGATGATCTGTTGATAACGCTCCAGATTAATGCCTACCAAGGCAACCGATTGAATGGCATCGCCGCGTTGCACAAAGGCTGGCCCGGATACCACCGGAGATACGGCGGTCAGTACCGGCAACTGATCCAGGGTTTCGGTAATCTGCTGCCAGTTGTTGATCGAGCGCAGCCGCTGTGCCCGCTTGTCTTCCTGCAATAATTGCACCGTTCCTGCAGCAGGCTGCACAATCTGGTTGACCTCATCCGGTGACAGCAAACGGATATGGGCCTGAGTACCCAAAGTACGTTCGACAATATTCGACTGCAATCCTTGAATTAAAGCACTGATAAAAATGATGACAGCCACACCCACTGCGACACCCACAGTAATCATGATGGACTGTGCACGACCTTCACGCAAAAAACTGATTGCGATTGTCCACTCTGTCCAGAGCCGCCCGAAAAAGTTTTTCAATCGAATTTCACCGGTAATTCATTTTTGCTATCTGTATCATCAGCCTGATGATTCAAAGGCGTGTTTTGCTGTTTTAAGCGTACCCGCGCACCCTCTGTTAAGGAGGATTCAGCATCGGCCAGCACCTGATCTCCATCCTGCAAACCCGAAACCACTTCCGACATCGCCAGGCCACGTAAGCCTAAGGTGACTTGACGACGCTGTATCTTTCCATCACGTACCAAGAGCACAATGGCCTTATTGCCTTTAATACCGCTTAAAGCATCGTTTGGTATAGCCAATGCCCGTTCCCGTCTGTTGGTCTCGACATTCACCGACACCGTCATATCCTGACGCAGAAAATCAGGCACCGGATCGACGGCTAAGCGAACCTCTACCGTACCACGCTGCGGGTCTATGCTGGGTGCAATGAAATTGATCCGGGCCGGAAAAGGTTGATCCGGAAAGGCATCAGAAATTACTGTTGCCTTTTGCTGTAAAGCAAGTTGTGGCAAATTTCGCTCATCCAGAGGCACCCGGATTTCTGTATTGCCCTTCAATGCAATAGTAAATAAGGTCTGACCCGGCTGGATCAGGTCACCCGGTTCCACATCCAGTGTGAGTACCGTACCTGTGACTGTAGAGCGAATTTTAGTTTTGGCCAGTTGGGCTTGGGCTACAGCAAGTTGCTCACGAAGCTTGGCTTCCTCGACTTGACCCGGTGCCAATGCTGCTGTTTTTAGTCGGACTGTTTCAAAATTATTGCGGGCGACCCTTTCCGCTTCCACGGCCTGTTCTATTTCTTCTGCTGAGAGTATGCCTGCTTCTAGATTACGCCTGCGTGCTGCTTCCCGACTGGCCTGTTCGAGCTGGGCTTTGGCTGTAGCCAGTTCTGCCATTGCCTGTGGGCGCCGACTGGTTGCGAGTTCGGTCAGTGCCACTTCGGCTTGTCGTACCTGTGCAAGCAGTTCATCCGACTTGAGAACCAATAGTAAATCCCCCGGAACAACCTGATCCCCTTCCTGCACAAGCCGCTCGAGAACAATACCGGTAATTTCACTACCCACCTGGGCACGTGATACAGTCGCTACTCGGCCGGTCGCGACCACATTCTGCACCAGAGGCTTGTATGTCAAGGTATAGGCTGGCAATAGCGGTCCCTGCCACCAGCGAAACAGAGCATAAGCTACTGCAAGTATGAGCAGCAGGATGATAATCACAAATTTATAGCGAACAACGCGCAATGAATCTCTCCAGTTCAGCTTAAGAGCTTGGTACATCTAACAGTAAATACTGTTGCTCTGTAGAATTGTATGCTTCAACCTGTTATTAACAATAAGTTTTTTTTGAAAAGCCTGATGAATTTAAACTATTAAACTTTGGTCGTGGTCTGTTCATGGTAAATTGTCTAATTCGAATGATTATCCGAATGAGTCGTATAAAATAAATGAAAAAATTGCTCCGTTTATACCTACATTCGCATTCTTGGCTTCTTTTTTTAAATTGATAAAATAATTTATCATAAGCCGAATAACCATCAAAATTCCAGACTGGACAAATTTCGTCCATACTTTTATTTTGCAAAGAGAAAACATCTAAAAAAAACCGTAGGATGTCCTATAGTGAAATTATTGCTTTCAAGCTGCCTTGCGAGCCAGTCAGGGTCAAGCATCTGCTTATCTTGAATACGGTCGGCAATTTAAGATGAAGAGGATGGGCTGGGTTTTAAAGATTGCGGGTGTTGGCCATTTTATTAAGGCTTGGCCTAGCTGCATCAACCCGAACCGGGAGAACTATTCAAAATAAACCGTTATTACCATTGATGGGATTTTCTTATCATACCAGTTATGGCATAGATGCTTATTCAGGGAAAATTAAATACAAAAATAAAGGCCTTACTATAAGTTATTATATAGTAAGGCCTTTTGATTTACCGACTGTTAGAAATTATAGATTGCAACTGCATTTAAACGATTATCTTCACCTGTTTTACTGCCATTTGGTGCAGCCCCAAACGCCTCACGTTCGCCATAAACATATTCAAGACCAAAACTTAAAGGCTTGGTTGGGCTATAGAAAATATTTGCCCATGCTTGCCAAAGCTCTTTGTTGGCTTTGGTTTTATCTGCAAGCGCATTAATATAGTTTTGGTCTTCATCAAAACTCATATAGCCATAGCCTAGTGTACCGTGGAGTTTGTCACCAAATTTTTGAGTCACACCAAGCATAATGGAGTCAAATTCATTTTGAACGAGACTACCATCTGTCCGAGCAATTACACCAGTATTGGTAAATGATACAAAGCTGCTGTCCCCTTTCACATGATAGTAATCGGCTTTTAGGGTTGTTCCCGGCACCACATCATACTTGGCACCCGCACCTACGCCCCATGCCATTTCTTCTTCAGAATTGATCCGCTTTTCATGGCCCATGGCACGTACACTGACATTAAAGTTATCTGCAAACTGGTGATTTAAACGTGCAGTGAGTGCAGGTAAACGCTGGCTCACTGTGCTGTCTTTAGGGTCTTCAGCGGCAACGACTAAATTGGTTTTTGGATTAAATTTGGCGGTATAACGAACTTGCGGTGTACGTTTTACAGCACCACCGACAAACGCTAAAGCATCAATCGTTTCTGGCATATAATCTGGAATGGCAAAGTTTGACCAGGTTTGACCCATTAACCAGTTGCCATAATTTAAGTAGGCATGACGAATACGTAAATTATCGAGGTTAGCTCCACCCAGGAAATCCACTTCGATTTTACCTTTTACGTCTTGGTCACCCACAGGGCTTTTGAAATCTAAACCTAAACGTGTTGCAGAAAGCGTTGATCTTAAACGATCACTTTGTTCTGCATTGCCTTCAAGCGGTACGCTGTTAATCTGGTTATAAGGCATATCTCTAGCACCGCCTTCTACCTGATAAGAGGCATCTAAACGCACATTACCGTATAAATTAAACTCGGCGCCTTTGGCAGTTTTCAATACAGGGTTTGCTGGCACAGTTGCTGCAGTACGTTGTACGTTAGCAATTGCAGTCGCTGTTTGTGCATTTTGTACTTTTTGCTGCTCAACCAAACTGCGCAAAGCCTGAACTTCCTGTCTAAGTTGTTCAATTTCATTTTGCTGCTGGGTTTGTGCTTGCGCTGCAACGCTCATCCCGCCCATGCTTAATGCAATCATGCTCATCATGAGCGTACGCTGCATATTTGGTCGAACCGTTGTTGTTTGTGAATCAGTTGTTGGGGTTAAAGTTTTCGCGTTCATCCTAAACTCGCTTGTTATTTTGCAATCAAATTCTAGCAACAGATCACCATCGCTTACGATGGCAATCTATATCATTGATGACAGTAAGTTAATGAAAAGGTAAATAAATTATTGAATTGATTTTTGTGCAACTGAATTGTTGTTCGCATTAGACGCTGTAAGCGCTTTCGCATCTACAGAAGCTTTCAGGTTCACCATGAAGATTGCTAACGCCGCAATTACACCGGGAATCGCAATAGCAAAGAAGTTCATTTGATGCGGTAAATTCATGGTTAGCAATGCACCTGTTAACACGGGTCCGACAATGGCGCCAATACGGCCAATTCCTGAAGCCCATCCCATACCGGTTGAACGTACTGTGGTTGGATAATACTGTGCTACAAAGGTATACAGTAAAATCTGGGAACCAATGGTCGCTGCACCTGCCACAGCAATCAAGCTGTAGAGTACAAACTGCGGGCTGTTAAATCCGAGTAAAATTAACGCTGCTGCACCACATAAAAACATAATGGTCAGTACTTTTTTAATGTGGAAGCGATCTGCCAAGGCACCGCCACCAATCGCGCCAATCATGCCGCCAATATTGAGGGCAAACAGGAAGATCATACTGGCACCAAGTGAATAACCAGCCTGAATCATGAGTTTTGGTAACCAGCTGCCTAGGGCATAGACCATCAACAGGCACATGAAGAATGCAATCCAGAACATGAAGGTACTGAAACTACGGCCTTGTTGGAATAACGCTTTAAGTGGAGCTTCGTCGCCTTTTAACACGTCATTCAGAACAAATTGCGTACCCTGTTGAATGCTGAGTTGAGGTGCGATTTTCTGGATAATGCCACGCGATTTCTCGGTCTCATTTTTCGCAGTTAAATACATCAACGATTCAGGCAGGAACATCCAGATCACCGGCAAAAGTAATAATGGCGCACCGGCAAGAAGGAACATGATTTTCCAGCCAAACTGCGGTACCAGCCATGCACCCAATAATGCAGAGGACATTCCACCAATCGCATAACCACTAAACATCAAGGCAACCAGCGTGCTGCGGATACGTTTTGGTGCATATTCGGTCATCAGGGCGACCACGTTTGGCATCACGCCACCAATTCCCAAACCGGCCAGGAAGCGCAGAATACCAAACTCAGTCGGGTTGCTGGCAAAAGCACCTAAAAAGGTAAAGCCACTGAACAGTGTTACACAGATCATAATGGTTTTTTTACGGCCAATTTTATCGGACAGGGTTCCGAAACTCATGGCACCGAACATCATGCCAAATAATGCGGTACTGGCCAGTAAACCCGCCTGTACGGTATTGAGCGCCCATTCCTGCATGAGCAAGGGTAGCGCCACGCCATAAATCACCAGGTCATAACCGTCAAAGATAATGATCATGAGGCACCAGAATAAGACGCCCCAATGAAATGGTGTAAATTTCGCTTCATCAATGAGTGTATTGATATTTATTTTATTGGACATGCTTCACCTCCTTTCTGTGAAGTCCTGTTTGTGCCATCACAATGCAGAAGATGCGAAAAAATGTCCAAAACCGATTGCATATATATTCATACCTTAAAAGTTGAATGCCCATTGTTTGGAGTGGGTGCAATACTTTAAAGATATCTTCACAAGGTCTAATTCAGCCTGAGTGCTGCTTTAGTCATTCTTTTTTTTAAAAAAATACAGAACCCTCACCCCCTTGAGGATGCGTCTGCATAATTGGATACCGCTGAAAATTTTGAGTTAATCCAGCCCGAATTTACGATGAATGACAGCCGAGGTTCAGATTACACTGCGGTCATAAGCAATCGCTTCCAGGTCATAAACCTGATAAATACAGTCAAACAGCGAACGGATATGTTCGCTTTCATCCATGCTGCGAATCGCCAGAAAGATGGGACTGACCGCGGCATCATCTAGTAAGGGAATATAATGCAAATGCGGTAACTGAATGGTTTTGGCGCTTTCCGGGACAATACAAATCCCTTCCCCGGCAGCCACCAGCCCCAGAGCCAGCTGGATTTCACGCACTTCCTTCAAGTTTTTCGGGTCCAGGCTATATTCTGAAAACAGCGATCTGACCTGAGTAGAAAAATTCGGTTTGGGATGGCTCGGATACAGAAACAGGTTTTCGTCAACAATATCTGTCAGGAAAATTCCCTTTTTATGTTGTACAAGTGGATGGCTGGAATGCATGGCGACCATCAGCGGCTCTTCACGCAACAGGATGCGCCGAACCGCCGGATCGGAAATTCTGAGACGACCAAAACCGACATCAATCCGCCCTTCTTTCAAGGCCTGAATCTGGTCTTTGGTGCTCATTTCAATCAGTTCGATTTTTAAATGCGGCTGCTGCTGGCGGAATAGATAGACAATTTTGGGTAATAAGCCATAGAGCAAAGAACCGACAAAACCCATGGTAATGGTTTTTTCTGCCATGCCCACCCGCTGGGTCATGGCTTTAATTTCTTCTGCATTAGACAAAAGTTTAACCGCATGCTGATAAAAGAATTGCCCGGCTTCAGTGGTTAATAATGGTCGGCTACCCCGCTCAAAAAGCTGGATTCCCAGCTCTGCTTCAAGGTTTTGTATCTGCCGGCTTAAAGGTGGTTGAGCAATAAACAGTTTTTCCGCCGCCTTGGTGAAGCTCTGTTCTTCTACGACGGCTACAAAGTAGCGTAAATGTCTCAGTTCCATGATATTTCATACCTTTAAAGCATACTAAAATGCAAAATTGATCTTAGACAGTGAGTATCTATTCTTTTAAGGTATATCACAAGAGATACACAAAGCAAGATTGAGAAGCTCAAAGATGTATAAATCCATAGAAACGTTGCTTGTCGAAATTCCTACCATTCGCCCACACAAGATGGCGGTGGCGACGATGCAGACCCAAACACTGGTACTGGTCAAAATCAGCACAGAAGATGGTTTTGTGGGTTGGGGCGAAGCAACAACCATTGGTGGACTAGGCTACGGTGACGAAAGCCCGGAGAGCATCAAAACCAATATCGATACTTATTTTGCGCCTCTATTAAAAAGTTTAACAGGGCTAAATGTTGCGCAAACTGTACAGACTTTAAAAAAGCATATCAATGGCAACCGTTTTGCCAAATGTGCCATTCAAACAGCTTTACTGGATATTCAGGCACAGCGTCTCAATATTCCTGTAAGTGAACTGCTTGGCGGTCGTTTACGTGACAGCGTGCCGGTACTTTGGGTATTGGCTTCTGGCGATACCGATAAAGATATTGCTGAAGCGAAGAAAATGATTGAGGCCAAACGCCATAACATTTTCAAGTTAAAAATCGGTTCACGTGCAGTCGAAGCCGATGTTGAGCATGTACTGGCCATTAAGAAGGCGCTAGGCAAAGACATTTCTATTCGCGTAGACGTGAACCGTGCCTGGTCAGAGCTACAAGCCGTTAAAGGCATTCAGCTGTTGCAGGATGGCGGTGTTGACCTGATTGAGCAACCTTGTGCAATTGACAACATTGATGCCATGCAGCGTCTGACCCGTAAATTTGACATTGCCATTATGGCCGATGAATCGCTGATGGGACCACAAAGTGCATACCAGCTTGCCAAGTGCAACGCGGCATCGGTATTTGCCGTCAAAGTTGCGCAGTCTGGTGGACTGATGGAAGGCTGCGTGGTGGGCAAAATTGCCCAATTGGCTGGAATTGACCTGTATGGCGGCACCATGCTGGAAGGTCCTGTGGGCACGATTGCATCTGCACACGTGTTCTCGACTTTTGAAAACCTGGCGTATGGCACAGAGCTGTTTGGCCCTCTGCTACTTACTGAACAAATTTTAAAGACCCCGCTTCAATATCAGAATTTTCAGCTTGCCCTTCCTAAAGGTGCTGGTTTGGGTATCGAGCTGGATGAAGACAAGATTGATAACTTACGTCGTCACTAATTGAAGAGAAAGGAGTTTCACATGCTTTTTCAGGTACGTATGGACGTGAACATTCCACTGGATATGCCAGCGGAAAAAGCCAATGAAATTAAAGCAGTTGAAAAGGCTTATTCACAAGATTTACAGCGCCAGGGTAAATGGCGACATATCTGGCGCATCACTGGTCAGTATTCCAACATCAGTATTTTTGATGTGGAGAGTAATGAAGAACTGCACAACATTTTGCAGGGTCTTCCACTTTATCCATACATGAATATCGAAGTGATGGCTTTAAATCGTCACCCTTCTTCAGTTCGTGACGATGACAGCTGATCAATAAACTGGAAAAGGAAGGTAAATTTATTCCTTTTCTGTAAAGCAAAACGTAATTCAAACAAGGAATGGGGCAGCCAGTACTCTCACAACAAATATTGAGAAATGAGCCACCCAAAAACATACTTCCAAGGAGTAACAAAATGGATCGTCAAACCATTGAAAATGTAGTTAAAGCTTGTAACGTAGACACTTCTGAAGGTCCAGTAAATGCACGTGTACAACAGGTACTGGTGCGTTTGGTTACAGATTTGTTCCAAGCGATTGAAGACCTGGATCTCAGCCAGTCTGAAGTTTGGAAAGGTATTGAAACCATTATTGATATCGCAAAAGCTGATGAGTTTGCATTGATGGGATCTGCAGTCGGTCTGGAACACTTCCTTGACCTGCGTGCTGATGAAGCTGATGCGAAAGCAGGCTTAACGGGTGGTACGCCACGTACAATTGAAGGTCCTTTGTATGTTGCTGGTGCACCTGAGTCTACAGGTTTTGCCCGTATGGATGATGGTTCTGAAGAAGGCAAAATCCCGACATTAATCATCGACGGTACTGTAACTGATACAGAAGGCAACATCATTCCTGGTGCTAAAGTTGAAGTTTGGCATGCCAACAGTCACGGTAACTATTCATTCTTTGACAAATCACAAAGCCACTTTAACCTGCGTCGCTCAATCTTTGCAGATGAAAAAGGCCAATACACTGCCCTTACTACCATGCCGGTAGGTTATGGCCTGAACCCTGAAGGTCCGCTTCAAGGTGTTCTTAACATGATCTCCCGTCATGGTCAGCGCCCTGCTCACGTGCACTATTTCATCTCTGCACCGGGCTACCGTAAGCTAACCACCCAGTTCAACATCGAAGGCGACAAGTACCTTTGGGATGACTTCGCATTCGGTACACGTGAAGGTCTGGTTGCAACTGCTGTGGACGTAACTGATGAAGCTGAAATCGCACGTCGTGGCCTGAAAGGTCCTTTCAAACACATCCAGTTCGATGTAGTACTTCAGAAAGACAAAGCTGGTGCTCCTTCTACTGAAGTTGAACGTCGTCGCGCAAGCGCTTAATGACCTTATGATAGGAAATCGAGATGTCAGTTTCATGACATCTCGGTGACTTGCCCAAAGTTGGACAGTCGGAGAACGGACATGCCTCGTATCCCAGTAATTAACACCAGCCATCTTGATCGTATTGATGAACTTTTAGTTGACGATTTTGAAAGTGGCGAATTTAAGCTTCACCGTTCTGTATTTACAGATCAAGCCCTGTTTGACCTGGAGATGAAATACATCTTTGAAGGCAACTGGGTTTATCTGGCCCATGAAAGCCAGATTCCAAACAACAACGATTTCTATACCACTTATATTGGCCGTCAGCCAATCATCATTGCGCGTAACCGTAATGGCGAACTGAATGCCATGATTAATGCCTGTTCTCACCGTGGCGCACAATTGTGCCGTAACAAGAAAGGCAACAAAGCGACTTATACCTGCCCATTCCACGGCTGGACATTCAACAACTCTGGCAAGTTGTTAAAAGTGAAAGACCCAAGCGAAGCAGGTTATTCAGACTGCTTCAACAAAGACGGTTCACACGACCTGAAAAAAGTTGCACGTTTTGAAAGCTATAAAGGCTTCCTGTTCGGTAGCTTGAATCCGGACGTTCCTTCACTGGAAGAATACCTGGGCGAAGCGACCAAAATCATTGACATGATTGTAGGCCAGTCAGAGCAAGGCCTGGAAGTTTTACGTGGTTCTTCGACTTATACCTATGAAGGTAACTGGAAGTTGACTGCCGAAAACGGTGCCGATGGTTACCACGTGTCTGCCGTACACTGGAACTACGCTGCAACAACTCAGCAACGTAAAGAGAAAGAAGCCGGTGACAACATCCGTGCCATGAGTGCAGGTTCATGGGGCAAACAAGGCGGTGGTTCTTACGGCTTTGAACACGGTCACATGCTGCTATGGACACAATGGGCCAACCCGGAAGACCGTCCTAACTTTGCCAAAAAAGATGAATACACCGAGCAATACGGTGATGCTATGGCGAAATGGATGATCGAACGTTCACGTAACCTGTGCCTCTATCCAAACGTATATTTCATGGACCAGTTCGGTTCACAAATTCGCGTATTACGTCCACTTTCTGTCGATAAGACTGAAGTGACCATTTACTGTATCGCGCCTAAAGGTGAAGAGCCAGAAGCTCGCGCACGCCGTATCCGCCAGTACGAAGACTTCTTTAATGCTTCAGGTATGGCTACTCCAGACGACCTGGAAGAATTCCGTGCCTGTCAGGCGGGTTACGCAGGTATCGCGCTTGAATGGAACGACATGTGCCGTGGTTCTAAACACTGGATCCAAGGTCCGGATGATGCTGCCAACGAAATCGGTTTAAAACCAAAACTTTCTGGTGTTAAAACGGAAGATGAAGGTTTGTACCTGGCTCAGCACCAGTACTGGTTAGAACTGATCAAGAAAGGCATTGCGACTGAGAAAGAAATTGCGGCATCTACTGAAGGAGAAAACGCATGAGCGACATCACTTTAGAAAATATTGCTCAATTCCTTTATCAGGAAGCCCGCTTTCTAGATGATGAGCAATGGGATGACTGGTTACAGTGCTATGCCCCTACCGCTTCTTTCTGGATGCCGGCTTGGGATGATGATGACAAACTGACCACAGATCCGCAGTCTGAAATCTCTTTGATTTATTACCCGGACCGTCAAGGTTTGGAGGACCGCGTGTTCCGTATCAAGACTGAACGCTCGTCTGCAACCATGCCAGATACCCGTACCAGCCACAACATCAACAACATTGAAATTGTTGAACGTGATGGTGACAAAGTAACGGTTCGTTTTAACTGGAACACCTTGAGTTTCCGTTACAAAACCAACTACAGCTACTTCGGTATGTCACGTTATGTGATCGATTTTTCTGGCGACAAACCACAAATTTTAAGCAAGTACGTGGTGCTGAAAAACGATTATATCAACCAAGTCATTGATATTTATCACCTCTAAGACTGTTCTACAGCAAGGTAAAACCTTTCAGCCATATGGAAATTTGGCTGAAAGGTCTAGTTTTAAAGATTTATATAGGATATTCAGCCATGTCAAACCACAATGTTGCACTTCAATTTGAAGATGGCGTTACACGTTTTATTTCTGTTGCACAAGGTGAAACCCTGTCAGATGCAGCTTACCGTCAAAAGATCAATATTCCTTTGGACTGCCGTGACGGTGCATGTGGAACGTGCCGTGCGTTTTGTGAATCAGGTTCGTATGACATGCCTGAAGAAACTTATATTGAAGATGCACTGACTCCTGAAGAAGCAGCTGAAGGCTACATTCTTGCATGTCAATGTAAACCGACTTCTGACGCCGTATTCCAGATTCAAGCTTCTTCTGAAGTATGTAAAACTGAAATTCATGAATTCCAGGGTACTTTGGCTCGCGTCGAAAACCTGTCTGACTCGACCATTACTTTTGACATTCAGCTCGATGAAGGTCAACCGGACATTCACTTCCTGGCAGGTCAATATGTCAATGTCGGCATTCCAGGTACAACAGAAACCCGTTCTTATTCATTCAGCTCTAAACCGGGTAATCGTTTAACCAGCTTTGTGGTACGTAACGTGCCAAACGGTAAAATGAGTGAGTTCTTGAGTGCCAATGCCAAAGCTGGCGACAAAATGACCTTTACCGGTCCATTTGGCAGCTTCTACCTGCGTCCTGTGGCTCGCCCTGTCTTGATGCTGGCAGGCGGTACTGGTATCGCACCGTTTATGTCTATGCTGCAAGTACTGGAAGAAAAAGGTTCAGAGCAGCCTGTACGTCTGGTATTTGGTGTGACCAATGACTTTGACCTGGTGGCTATTGAAAAGCTGAACGAATTGCAAGAAAAATTCCCGTGGTTCGAGTATCGCACTGTTGTGGCTAACCCGGAATCTGCACATGAGCGTAAAGGTTATGTGACAGGTCACATCGAAAATGAATGGCTGAATAGTGGTGATGTCGACATCTACTTATGTGGTCCAGTACTTATGGTGGAAGCGGTGCGCGGCTGGTTAGAAGCAGAGGGTGTTAAACCTGCAAGCTTCCTGTTTGAAAAATTCTCTGCAAATTAATTCAAGGAGATTTTTCAATGTCTAATCGTCAAAGATTTGAAAATAAAGTTGTGATCGTAACTGGTGCCGCTCAAGGCATCGGTCGCGGTGTCGCGCTGCAAGTCGCCAGTGAAGGTGCTCAAGTGGTGATGGCTGACCTTTCTCCTTATGTGGAAGAAGTTCTGGCTGAAATTGAAGCCACAGGCGGTGATGCGATTACGGTGAAAGCCAATCTGGAAACTTTTGCAGGTGCAGAATCTGTGGTTGCCAAAGCGATTGAAACCTATGGCCGTGTCGATGTGCTGATCAACAACGTCGGTGGCGCGATCTGGATGAAACCTTTCCAGGAATTTTCTGAAGAGGAAATCATCAAGGAAGTGAACCGTTCATTGTTCCCGACCATGTGGTGCTGCCGTGCCGTGTTGCCTGAAATGATCAAGAATCAGAAAGGTACCATTGTTAACGTATCTTCAATTGCAACACGCGGCATTAACCGTGTGCCTTATTCGGCTTCAAAAGGTGGCGTGAACGGTTTAACCGCTTCCCTCGCCTTTGAACATGCCAAAGACGGGATTCGTGTCAATGCAGTGGCAACCGGTGGAACAGAAGCTCCACCACGTAAAGTGCCACGCAATGCCAATCCACTTTCTGAATCTGAAAAAGAGTGGATGCAGCAGGTAGTCGATCAAACCATTGACCGTACTTTCCTGGGACGCTATGGCACGATTCAGGAGCAAGTGAATGCCATCACTTTCCTGGCATCTGACGACTCGTCTTATATGACAGGGACAGTGGTTCCTGTTGGTGGTGGTGATCAGGGCTAACCCCCCGATCATAAACGTGGTACAGGATCATTGATTTATCAGCATGGAGGCAGTAGCAATGACGACCCTGTTTAAAAGCTTAAAAGATGACTGGTCTGTGTCAGCAACGGTTGCAGGATTTTTAGCCGTGCTGATTTCCTATTCCGGGCCGTTGATCATCTTTTTCCAAGCGGCACAAAAAGCCAATGTTGACCCCAGCATGATGATTTCATGGATCTGGGGAATCTCCATTGGTGCAGCAGTTGCAGGGATTTTTTTATCAATCAAGTACAAAGTCCCGGTTATCACTGCCTGGTCAGCGCCCGGCACGGCACTGTTGGTCACGTTATTTCCCAATATTTCTTTAAATGAAGCGGTCGCTGCCTATATTACGGCCGCTTTGGTAATTCTTGTTATTGGTTTGACAGGCTATTTCGACAAGCTTTTGAAATGGATTCCCCAATCCATTGCGGCGGGCATGATGGCCGGGATTCTATTTCAATTTGGCCTGGGACTGTTTACCGCTACAAACAGCATGCCCCTGATCGTGTTTGGCATGGTGCTGGTTTTTTTAGTATCCAAGCGCATAAATCCACGCTACAGCATGGTTTGGGTACTGCTTGCAGGGGTTTTACTCAGCTTAGTCCTCGGCAAAATGAACCCTGTCACTGTTGATTTCAGCCTTGCCATTCCACAGTGGATTAGCCCTGAATGGTCAATTAATGGCATGCTGAATCTGGCGATTCCACTAATCCTGGTCAGTCTTACCGGGCAGTTTTTGCCCGGCATGGCCATTATGAAACTCAGCGGTTATGACACACCTGCAAAACCGATTATCACCACCACCAGTATTGCATCGCTTGCTGTGGCTTGCGTAGGTGGCATCACCATTGTTTTGGCATCCATTACCGCTGCCTTATGCATGGGTAAGGATGCACATGAACTGAAAGATAAGCGCTATATTGCAGGCATTGCCAATGGTGTGTTTTACATTTTAGGCGGATTATTTGCCGGCAGCATCGTGATGCTGTTCAGCCTGCTTCCGAAAGAACTGGTTGCAGCGCTTGCAGGCCTTGCCCTGTTGGGTGCCATTGCTACTAATGTTTCAGTGTCCATGAAAGATGAAAGCGAACGTGATGCAGCCTTAATCACTTTTTTAGCCACGGCATCTGGTATGCATTTCCTTGGATTGAGTTCGGTGTTTTGGGGCATTTGTATCGGTCTCGTCGCCCATCTTTTATTAAGCAAACCCCAAACAGGTCCGACAGTGTCAAACACTGTTTCCCTCTCCCAAACTGAAACTAAATAATTTTAGCGTTAGGAACGATTATGATCGATAAAAGCGTGGCTTCATTAATGGAAGTCCTCTCTCAAATTAAAGATGGCTCGACCATCATGATTGGCGGTTTTGGTACAGCGGGTCAGCCGGCAGAGCTGATTGATGGCCTGATTGAGCTGGGCATCAAGGATCTGGTGATTGTCAACAATAACGCTGGGAATGGCGACTATGGTCTAGCCAAACTGCTTAAAGCTGGTGCAGTCCGTAAAATCATCTGCTCTTTCCCGCGTCAGTCGGATTCCTGGGTGTTTGACGAACTTTACCGTGCCGGAAAAATCGAACTGGAACTGGTCCCTCAAGGCAACCTGGCGTGCCGTATTCAGGCTGCGGGTATGGGCTTGGGTCCAATCTACACGCCTACAGGTTTCGGAACATTGCTGGCTGAAGGTAAACCGACCCTGAACTATGAAGGCAAAGACTATGTGCTGGAAAACCCGATCAAGGCGGATTTTGCTTTGATTAAAGCACATCAAGGCGACCGTTGGGGCAACCTGGTGTACCGTAAATCTGCGCGTAACTTCGGTCCGATCATGGCGATGGCTGCTGACGTGACCATTGCCCAGGTGTCTGAAGTGGTTGAACTGGGTGCGCTTGATCCTGAACACATCATTACCCCGGGAATTTTTGTACAGCATGTTGTTGCTGTGGGCACTAAACAACTTGAGCAATCTGCTTAATCACGCGAGGATAAAAAGATGAGCTATAGCAAACTGACCCGTGACCAGATCGCTGAACGTGTGGCACAAGACATTCCTGATGGTGCCTATGTCAACCTGGGCATTGGCTTACCGACCAAAATTTCCAGCTACCTGCCTGCCGATAAAGACGTGTTTCTACATTCTGAAAATGGCCTGCTGGCTTTCGGCCCTCCTCCTGCTGAAGAAGACCGTGATCCAGAACTGATCAATGCCGGGAAAGAATTTGTCACGATGCTGACCGGTGGTTCTTTCTTCCATCACGGTGATTCATTCGCCATGATGCGTGGCGGTCACCTGGACATCGCCGTACTCGGTGCTTTCCAGGTCGCTGAAAATGGTGACCTGGCCAACTGGCATACCGGTGCACCGGATGCGATTCCTGCAGTAGGCGGTGCAATGGACTTGGCTGTTGGTGCCAAAAAAGTCTTTATCACCACCGATCACGTGACCAAAAAAGGCGAGCCAAAAATCGTGGCTGAGCTGTCTTACCCTGCGACTGGCCTGAAATGTGTCGACCGTATCTACACTGACCTCTGCGTGATTGATGTCACCCCTGAAGGCATGAAAGTGATTGAGAAAGTTGAAGGCCTGTCATTTGAAGAATTGCAGTCAATGACCGGTGCCAAACTGATTGATGCAACTCAATGAGTATAAATAGACAGACATCGCTATTTTTAAACGACGCATTGAATAGAGATTGAACGTTCCTTCTCCCTCTGGGAGAAGGCTAGGATGAGGGGAATTTTCCAAACATCCTCTCCCTAACCCTCTCCTTCAAAGGAGAGGGAACTTTATAAAGAAGAGAATACTCCATGAAAAACGCATATATCATTGATGCCATCCGTACCCCATTCGGCCGTTATGCCGGTGGCCTCGCTCCTGTCCGTACTGATGACCTGGGTGCACTTCCAATCAAGGCCTTGATGGAACGCAATCCATCGGTGAACTGGGAACAGGTCGATGACGTGATTTACGGCTGTGCCAACCAGGCCGGTGAAGATAACCGTAACGTCGGTCGCATGTCGGCTCTTTTAGCGGGTTTACCGTACCAAGTACCGGCAACGACAATTAACCGTCTTTGTGGTTCATCACTGGATGCGATTGCCATGGCAGCACGTACCATTAAAGCGGGCGAAGCTGAACTGATTATTGCCGGTGGTGTTGAGTCAATGAGCCGTGCGCCGTTTGTAATGGGCAAGTCTGAATCTGCCTATGGTCGCAGTCAGAAGATTGAAGACACCACCATGGGCTGGCGCTTCATTAACCCGAAACTGAAAGAAATGTACGGCGTGGAAACCATGCCGCAAACCGCTGAAAACCTGGCGGAACAGTTCAATATTAACCGTGCCGATCAGGACCAGTTTGCCTTGACCAGCCAGCAACGTACCGCTGCTGCACAAGCACGTGGTTTCTTTGATAAAGAAATTATTCCTGTGGTGATTCCACAGCGTAAAGGTGATCCGGTCGTCGTTGATAAAGACGAACATCCACGTGCGACCACGACAGAAGCTTTGGCAAAACTGAAACCTGTGGTGAAAGCCGATGGTACCGTAACGGCAGGTAATGCTTCCGGGATCAATGATGGTGCGGCTGCCCTACTCATTGCATCTGATGAAGCTGTTACTCAACACGGTTTGAAACCGCGTGCCAAAATTATCGGTTCAACCGTTGTGGGCGTTGAACCGCGTATTATGGGCTTTGGTCCTGCACCGGCCATCAAAAAACTATTGGCGCAAACCGGTTTGACTTTAGAGCAGATGGATGTGATCGAGCTGAACGAAGCTTTTGCTGCACAAGCACTGGCCTGTACCCGTGACTTAGGCATTGAAGATGGTTCAGAGAAAGTGAATCCGAACGGTGGTGCGATTGCTTTAGGTCATCCACTCGGTGCTTCAGGCGCGCGTCTGGTGACCACAGCACTGAACCAGCTGGAACAGACTGGTGGTAAATACGCACTATGCTCTATGTGCATTGGTGTCGGTCAAGGCATCGCTTTGATTATTGAACGCGTTTAATCCTCATTCAAAGTCCCCCTTTCTTGCGCTTCAGCTTAAAGCAATGCTTAAGCCTTGCTCAGGGGGATTTAGGGGGATTTATAAGATTAAGGATTCTAAAAAAATGCCAACTTTTACATCTAACGATGCCCAGATCAATTACCAGACCTTTGGTGATGCATCCAAGCCAGCCTTGATTTTTTCTAATTCACTCGGCACCAATTACGGGATGTGGCAAAAACAGTTTAATCACTTCAAACAGGATTATTTTGTGATTTGCTATGATACCCGTGGTCATGGGGCTTCATCTGCGCCACAAGGTCCGTATAGCCTTGATCAACTGGGTCAAGATGTTATTAACCTGCTTGATCATTTAAAAATTGAAAAAGCTGCGTTCTGTGGTATTTCAATGGGTGGTTTAACCGGTCAATGGTTAGCGATTAATAAGCCCGAACGTTTTAGCCACGTGATTGTCTGCAATACGGCAGCCAAAATTGGTCAGGAACAGGCCTGGAATGAGCGTGCCACTTTGGTACGTCAGCAAGGTCTACAACCAATTGCGTCTACCGCAGCATCACGCTGGTTTACCGAACCCTTTATCCAAAGCAACCCAACAGTAGTTGAAAATCTTCAAAACGACTTGGAAGCTGGCAGCACCGAAGGTTATGCAAGCTGTTGTGAAGCTTTGGCTAAAGCGGATTTACGCGAACAGCTGAAAGATATTAATGTACCGGTACTGGTAATTGCAGGTCAGCAAGATCCGGTAACCACAGTGGTTGATGGCCAGTTCATGCAAGAACGTATTGCCCATAGCCAGCTGTTTGAAATCAATGCTTCACATATTTCGAATGTAGAGCAACCTGAAGCCTTTAATCAGGCGGTGCAAAAATTTATTGCAGCTTAAAAAGCATAGAGCAAAAGCAAAAAAGCCACTTTTCGAAGTGGCTTTTTTATCTTTTCAATCTTTTTCTCGCATCAGGCCCAGATCACTAAAATTGCCGCAATCACTACCAGGGCCAATCCCCAATGCTCGGCACGGGCCAGTTTTTCCTTAAAGAAATAAGCGGAAATCAGCATACTAAACAGAATCTCGATTTGGCCCAAGGTTTTGACCACCGGTACACTCATCATGCTCATGGCAGTAAACCAGCCAAGCGATGCCATAAAACTGCATACACTTACCTTAAAGGTGAGACCCAGACGTTGCCACATGGCGATTAAAGTACGGCGACTAAACAGCCCCAGATAAAGCAGCATGCTGATACACTGGAAACTGATCACCAGCAATAATACCCATCCTGCACGGTGTAAATTTGGTAAATTTGTGAGCTCCAGACTGGCTTCCCGTACCAGCAGTGAAGTAATGGCAAAACTTAAACCGCTTCCGATGCCAATTGCCAGCGTTTTGGCTGAAAACCCGATCATTTGCTGGCCTTTACTCAGCAAAAATACCGCATAACCACCCAGTGCCACCCCAATCCAGGCCAGAAAGGACAAATGATCCGCCAGGAAAGTTACCCCAATAATCGCTGCCAGTATTGCTTCACTTTTAGCCAGTCCTACCCCAATCGCGTAATTTTTTTGCTTAAACAGTTGCACCATCAGTGCAGTGGCTAAAATCTGGCTGGAAGCTGCAATCACAATGTAGACCCAGAACTTTGGCGTGAAGTGGACTATACTTTCAACCGGCTTGAAATAATACAGACTGCTGAGGTAAAGAGCAGCAAATGGCAATCCAAAAATAAACCGGGCCAGTGTGACTCCCCAGACATCGACCGTGGTACTCAGCTGTTTTTGAAAGGCATTACGCCAGGCCTGCATAAATGCTGCCATTAAAGTAAAGAAAATCCAGCTTACTGCCATATGCCTAGCGCCATTACAACAAAAGTGAACTCATTCTATGCTCTAGCCGAAGGCATGACTAATTAAAAATGGGATGGGCTTTGATAGCGCAAAGTTTGGTTTGATACCCTGAACCATAAAAAAATATTAAGCACTGGCTATTTTCAGCTTCGGAAATTTAATCTTACAAAGCGTATCAGGCTTATAATTAATACCAAAAAAAATTCATATGTTTACTTACTATTTACAGCCTTCCCAAGTTGCTAAAATTTATTTGCAGCGGCTGAACACTTTCAATCAAAGCCCTTAATCCAGACTTGAAACATGAGCTGAAAATATAAGGATAAAGCTGCATTGAATAGATAAAACTTGCCTATGATGACCTGAAATCATTCCCTTTGCCTAAACAGTTTTATCTATGCAGGGCTGTCATTTCAGGTCTGCTTGGCAATCTTAAGGTTTTAAGGGGTTAAAATCACTTTACGGCATTCCTGCTCTCGCTGATCGAAAATACGGTAACCTTCAGCCGCATCGGAAAGATTCATGCGATGGGTAATAATGATTTCTGGAGACAAGTCTCCATTTTCAATATGCTCTAAAAGTTGCGGCAAAAATCTATGCACATGGGTCTGCCCCATTTTAAAGGTCAGTCCTTTGTCAAAGGCATCGCCAAACAGAAAACCATGAATCGGCCCAGCATAAACACCCGGTACACTCACTACACCACCACGACGAACCGCTGCAATACATTGCCGTAAAGCAGCTCCACTTGAACCTTCAATCTTCAGATTGGTGAGTACGGTTTCCAGCGTACTGCCTTTGGCTTCAAAGCCAATGGCATCAATGACCGCATCTACACCGCGATGACCCGGCGTATTGCCGATAATAAACTCTGCTGCATCCACCTTGTCAAAATTCACAGGAATTGCCCTATAAGTATTTCGAGCATATTCCAGTCGGTAATGGTTATGATCTACGATAAAAATTTGCTCAGCACCCAACATTTGTGCACATGCCGCTGAAAGCAGACCCACCGGACCTGCGCCATAAATAGCCACTGTAGAGCCTTTAGTTACATGAGCATTGGTCACTGCCTGCCAGGCCGTCGGTAAAATGTCGGTCAGGAACAGGACTTTTTCATCCGATAAAGATCCCGGTACTTTAAACGGTCCTACATTTCCTTTCGGTACCCGTACATATTCGGCCTGCCCGCCTGGAACTCCGCCATATAGATGACTATAGCCAAACAGGGCGGCACCCGGTGGTATCTGTTTCTTGTTTAAAATGGCACCACGACCGGTATTGGTATTTTCACAGGAAGCAGTCAACTCGTGCTCGCAAAAAAAGCACTGGCCGCAGGCAATCACAAAAGGAATAATCACCCGATCCCCTTTTTTGACTTCTGTTACTGCTGGCCCTACTTCTTCCACAATTCCCATAAATTCATGACCAAAAATATCCCCTTCTTCGGTCGCAGGAATTTTTCCCCGATACAGATGCAGATCTGAACCGCAGATCGCCGTAGCCGTCACCCTTAGAATGACATCATCCGGCTCCTGAATTACAGGATCGGGAACCGACTCAACTCGGACATCATGTTTACCATGATAGGTAAGTGCGCGCATGATTTATTCCTCTTGGTTTTATTGTGCAGTAGACGGGAAGGTGTAAATATTGTTTTAAATTTTTGGGCTGCTGTGCCTTTTCTATATTGAAAGATCAGACTGCAAAGAGATGTATAGAAAAAGAATTTTTACTGTTCAGAAATGTATAAAACACAAGGTTCCAGTTATTAAATGTGGGTTTGTCGTATCTGGAACAAAATTTGAATAGAATTTAGCATTCAATCCTCTACACCTCTCAACCTCATAAAGTTAATTTTTAAAGAACATCAGGAAATAATTAAAACGGCTTCGAAAATAAAAACGGCTTATTCATTATGAACAAGCCGTTTTTTGCGGATATTCGTTATTAGAGGAAAACCCGAGTCCTCCTCAATAAGAGTTTACTTCGACACAGCTTTGCCTCGCGCTGCGTGCAGTTTTTTGTAGCTATCAATCAGACGTAAATGACGGTCCAACCCTTCAAGCTTCATGCTGGTCTCAGTCAAACCATAGAAGCGGATACTGCCGTCCATCGAGCCGATTACCGCATCCATACGCTCATCACCAAACATACGGCGGAAATTGATTTCGTAATCATTCAGGTCCATGTCATCGTCAAGTTCTACTTCGAGCACCACATTCATGCACTGATAGAACAAGCCACGCTCAACGGTATTGGTATTGTATTGCAGGAAAGTTTCCACCAGCTCTTTGGCTTCTTCAAACTCTTGCAAAGCTATATAAATCAGCAGTTTTAATTCCAGAATGGTGAGCTGGCCCCATACCGTATTGTCGTCAAACTCGATACCAATCAAGGTACTAATTTCAGTGTAATCATCTACTTCAACATCTTCTAGACGTTCAACCAGAGCGACCAGCTGGTCTTCATCCAAACGGTGCAAGTTAAGGATATCTTCACGGAACAATAAGGCTTTGTTGGTGTTATCCCAGATTAAATCTTCAACCAGATAAATTTCCGAATAACCCGGTACTAAAATACGGCAAGCGGTTGCACCTAAATGCTCGTACACGGCCATGTACACTTCCTTGCCCATATCTTCCAGAATGCCGAACAACATTGCCGCTTCTTCAGCATTGGAGTTTTGACCTTGGTTGGTAAAGTCCCACTCTACAAACGCGTAGTCAGACTGGGTACTAAAGAAACGCCATGACACGACACCGCTGGAATCAATAAAGTGCTCGACAAAGTTATTCGGCTCGGTTACCGCGTTACTGCTGAATGTCGGTTTAGGCAGATCATTCAGGCCTTCAAAACTGCGACCTTGGAGCAGTTCAGTCAAACTCCGTTCCAAAGCGACTTCAAAGTTCGGATGTGCACCAAAAGAGGCAAATACACCACCGGTACGTGGGTTCATCAAAGTCACACACATTACCGGATACTGGCCGCCTAAAGACGCATCTTTAACCAGTACCGGAAAGCCTTGCTCTTCCAGACCTTTGATCCCTTCAACAATTTTTGGATATTTTGCCAGTACATGTTCAGGCACATCCGGAAGTGCAAGCTCACCTTCTAAAATTTCGCGTTTAACGGCACGTTCAAAAATTTCAGATAAACACTGGACCTGGGCTTCGGCCAAGGTATTCCCCGCACTCATACCATTGGAAAGATACAGGTTTTCGATCAGGTTGGATGGGAAATAAACCGTTTCACCATCAGAATGACGCACAAATGGCAATGAACAGATTCCGCGCATAGTATTACCCGAGTTGGTATCATACAAATGTGTGCCCAGCAGTTCATCTTCAGGGTTATAAATTTCTAAAGTGTATTCATCCAGAATTTCTTTTGGCAATTCCCCATTTGGACCTGGCTGGAACCATTTTTCATCCGGGTAATGAACAAATTCAGCATTGGCAATATCTTGCCCCCAGAACTGGTCGTTATAAAAGAAGTTGCAGTTCAAACGCTCAATGAATTCACCCAAAGCTGAAGCCAGGGCACTCTCTTTGGTCGAGCCTTTACCGTTGGTAAAGCACATTGGCGATTGGGCATCACGAATATGTAAAGACCACACATTCGGTACAATGTTGCGCCATGATGCGATTTCAATTTTCATCCCCAGGTTCGCCATAATGCCGGACATATTGGCGATGGTTTCTTCTAAAGGCAGGTCTTTACCCGGAATATAGGTGCTGCTTTCCGAAGTCAAGCTCGGCATTAGCAAGGCTTGTGCATCGGCATCAATGCTTTCCACTTCTTCGATCACGAATTCCGGACCGGTTTGAATCACTTTCTTTACCGTACAGCGATCAATTGAACGCAAAATACCCTGGCGGTCTTTTTCGGAAATATCGGCCGGAAGTTCAACCTGAATTTTAAAAATCTGCTTGTAACGGTTTTCCGGATCTACAATATTGTTTTGTGACAAACGGATGTTATCGGTTGGAATGTCACGCGCCGCACAGTACACCTTTACAAAGTAAGCGGCACATAAGGCTGATGAGGCGAGAAAATAGTCGAAGGGACCTGGCGCTGAACCGTCCCCTTTATAGCGGATGGGTTGATCGGCGATTACCGTGAAATCATCGAACTTGGCTTCTTGTCGAAGGTTGTCAAGATAATTGACCTTAATTTCCATGCGGGCACCTAAATATTCTTATGTGTCAGTGCAACACATAAAAATCAGAAAATAAAATATAAGCCGAATCACAGACAGGAAACTGGCTTAAAAAAATAGTGTGACTAGTGCCATTCGTATAGCAGAGTAAACGACCGACCCTAGAAATGATGGACGGTATTATAGAGGGATTTTGCCTGATTGATAACTTTTGTCTGCTGTTCTCGCCTATTGATGAGAAATGCTTAAAACAGGACAATTTAGAGCAAGCAGTATCAAGACAATATTTCCAGACCCTTTACTATATATAGGTCTTATAAGTCTTACTCAGGCATAAACCATGACTGGACATGATGTGGAGCTTCAGCATGAATTGTGAAATAAAGTAAATTTCAATCAAATTATGTAGAAAAAGAAAATAAAAATTACATCCAATTAAAGGGTTCAACACACAAGCGCATAAAAATTTCCACAATAGATACCAAATCTTTCAATAAGATTTGAGCTACAAACTGCAAGCCTGCATTTTGTGCCTGTTGAAGTCTGAACTCGAACCCTGACTTCAAGCATTTCTACAAAAAAAGTTTACTCAAATCAGTTGAGGTCAAATGATGATAAAAACAACGCTAAGCATAATCGGACTGTCGCTCGTTTCCACACTGGCTCTGGCTGCCGATCCATTACATGGAACCAAATGGAAAACGATTGATGATGTGACCAAGAAACCCTTATCTGTGGTTCAATTTACTGAAACATCCAAGGGCGTGCTTTCAGCAAAGATTGTAGATGTATTGGAAGGCACTGAAGGAGAAAAATGTACCAAGTGCAAGGGTAAATTTTTTAATAAACCGCTTCAAGGCGTACAGATTGTATCCGGACTGAAAAAAGCCGGAAACAATAGCTATGATGGTGGAAAAATTACCGATCCTAAAAATGGTAAAACTTATAGCTTTAATGCCAGACTCTCGGAAGATGGCAAAACTTTAAATGGCCGTGGCTATATTGGCATATCTGCCCTAGGCCGCAGCCAGACTTGGGTACGTATCTATTAACAGCATGAGATTGAATCAAATAAAAGCGACTTTCATCAGTCGCTTTTCATTGCAAATCACACAATCTTTCTGAAACAGCTCTCCTAAAAGCCGTACTCCTCTCTTTCCCTAAGCTTGTTGACTTGTCATTTCAATAAAATTAAATCGGCAATCATTATTCATCCGCTATTTTATTTTATAACCCATGTTTTCAGCACTAATAACGGACGCTTGTCTAATTTTGAAAATCGCGATTTTACCGTCGTCTGCACCGCATAAAGCAATATGCGACATTTGATCCGTACCGATTTCAGCAGCAAAAACTTTAATATTTGCCTGTTCTAATTCACGCTTCAGTTGCTGAAGCTGATTATCGGCATTGACCTCCGAACACTGTTTGGTTCCTAATGATTTTGTAATCATAACCAATGAGGTTTTATCCATATTATGCGTTTGACATCCCACTAATCCAAGGAATGCGATTGCAACCAAGCCTATATATTTTTTGACCATATTTATTCCATCCATCACATTTCCAAGCTAGAGAGCATAAAATACTTTTTATCCTGCCTTTAATTGATCTGTTTAATCACCCATTGTAAGAATATTTTTTTATCAAGAAAATCAGGAGAATGGGTTGAATCTATGACCTTTTGCTTACCGTTAAATGTCCCTAAAAAGCTATAAGAATTTTTAACTTCAAAAAAACCGCCATTCATTTCATGGATTTCATAAAAAAATTCTTTTAGCTTCTCAAACTGGCTGTGCTTATGAAAATAAGGACGCATAAGTAAAAAATTATAGATTTGTTCCAAAGTACATAATTCATTTTGCATATTCATGCTTTTCGCCTGTGTAAATATGTTTAGATTGATTTAACTAGATTTTATAGAAATTGTATTTGAGTTCTTTAAAAACGTATTTTTTAAATAATCTCCATGATTGAATTTCAGGAATTTCGACAACCCAGAAAGTAAATTTAAATTCATTAATGATCAAAGTTATAGTTAAATGTGTTTTAACAATTAAATATTCGTAGCCTTTTATTTCTGTATACTTTATTAAACATCTGGTGAAGTACTCAGCTTTATCTTCATAAATATTATTTGTTTCACATTCAGATTTAACCAAATTGCAAATTAAACACGATAAATCCCATAACAATATTTTTTCTAAAGTAATCATGGTCAAAATTTCTATAAATTAAATGAAAACCAAATAAATAAGCATCTGCTCACGAAAATAATTAAGAACAATAAATTTTAACTTCCTCCTAAAAATGGTAATGATTTTTTAATTAAAATTTATAATCAAGCCGAAGACATTCCTAATATTTTGAAAAATTATTTCAAAATAACACCAGTTAAAAGCTTAAAGATAATAATCTCTTTCATAATTGTTTACACCCTCCTTATTTTTACCATAGGAAGAATTAAAGGGAATTTATGAAAGCAGCTTTATATCCAATTCAATGATGCATTTAATATTTCAATATATTTTCATTGCAAAAATATTGCATTGTGACAAATATGCGTCAATGTACATTCTTGTAATCAAAGTTATATAGAATGTAACTATGTAATAGAACAATATTTAAATGGAAAGTTTAATACTTTATTTTTCAACTATATATTCATTAAATATCAAAGCTTACAATTTGTTTTCTTGCGAATTTTGCAAGAATTTTAATCTAATTTCAAATGTAATAAAATAATTAGAATGAGACTTAATCTACACTTTCACTCTTTAACACCTTAAAATTTAAAATTTTTCAACCTTTAATCGGGCACAGATGCAAAATTCGATAAAAATAAAATAAGAATAAATTATGTAAAATTTATTTATTTTATGTAGCTTTAATAATAATTTTATCCCTCAATCATTTTTTTAATGATATTTATAAATTAATCGAACAATTAATAGACAGTTAATATGTGTAGCTCAAGTAATTATTACCCCCCTGATCAATATTATTCTCATAACTTGTTACAGTTTATAATCCCTTATTTATCCCGTGATAAAAAGTACTGTTTATTTCTGGATATTGATGGAACATTATCAGAATTTCATCCTGATCCCGCTCAAAGCTTTATTCCATTCACCACCTTAAACACTATACAGCAGTTAAGTGATTCGAATGTTTCGGTCATCTTCCTTACTGGCCGTTCAGTCCAGGCTGCCTCAGAACTCCTGTTTCCTTTACAACTGCCTATTGCGGGTACGCATGGTCTGGAAATAAAAATCGATGACCACACTCAATTCAGCATTGCGACAGATGACATTCATTTTTCTTCACTGCAACATGATGTTCAGAAACGTTGTCGCCCCTACCCTCAACTGTTGATTGAAAACAAGACTTATTCTGTTGCCATTCATTATCGTCAATATCCTGAACTGGCCGATATTGCAAGACAAATTGCTGAAGAGGTCCTGAATACCCATCCAGGACTGAAAATAAATGAAGGCAAATGTGTATTTGAATTGCTGCCCCAACAGGCAGATAAAGGCCAAGCGATTCAAACGCTATTGGAATATTTAAATTTTGAGGATGTTTTACCTGTTTTCATTGGCGATGACACAACCGATGAATCCGGTTTCAAGGTAATCAATCATTTGCAAGGGATCAGTATAAAAGTTGGACCAGAACCTACCCAGGCACATTACCGACTGAAAAATGTTGAAGATGTTGCTGATTTTCTTGACTTATTTTCACAATTCTTAAAAACACATTGTTTGAGACTGTCTCAAGTATCAGATGGAGAAAAAGCATGTCTAGATTAATCGTATTATCGAATCGTGTCAGTTTACCCCATCCCGATAAGTCTACCGCTGGCGGATTAGCAGTGGCATTGCAGGATGCACTTGCAGATATTGGTGGAATCTGGTTAGGCTGGAATGGTGAAAAAATTGCCAATCATCAACAACCGCATTTTAATCAAACCGAATATAAAGGTGTGGAATACGTTACATGTCCTTTAACCGAAGAACAGTACCAAAATTATTATTGCGGTTTTGCCAATAATACTTTATGGCCGGCAATGCATGATCGCGCCGATTTAATTGAATACCAGGCTCAGCAATATACGACCTATCAACAGGTTAATCAGCTATTTGCCAGACAGCTCAAACAAATGGCCGAACCCGACGATTTAATCTGGGTGCATGATTATCATTTTTTAAGTGTGGCGCGTTACTGTCGTGAAATGGGCATGAAAAATAGAATTGGGTTTTTCTTGCATATCCCTTTTGCCGGCTTAAAAATCTGGAGTTTAATTCCAACGGCCCTTTCCTTGATTCAGGACCTTTGCCAGTATGATGTGGTGGGTCTGCAAACTGAACATGACCAACAGCAGTGTATGCAAGTGTGTAGTCATTACCTGGCTACCCAGCCTATCAATACCCACATGTTAAACTTTAATCATCATCAGGTTACTGTGCAATGCTATCCTATCGGGGTTAACCCTGAACTGATTCAAAAAGTCGCCGAACAAAAAGATGAAAATACTGCTGCCGTATTTGAATTTGAGAACCTAAATGATCAGCAAACCATTATTAGTGTCGATCGCATTGATTATTCCAAAGGGTTAATCGAACGGTTTAGTGCCCTGGAAGCATTTCTACAGAGCAATCCTGAATATCATAAACATCTTACCGACATCCAGATTGCCTGTCCCTGCCGTATGGAAATTGCTGCATATAAAGATTTATTTGATCATTTACAATCCAAGGTGGATTGGATTAATCAGGAATTTTCACAAGATGACTGGTTACCGATCAACTGTACCCATGCCACCATTTCACATGATGTATTAATGAAAATTTATCGGCAGGCCAATATTTGCTGGGTAAATTCTTTGCGTGACGGGATGAATCTGGTGGCTAAAGAATTTATCGCTGCACAGGACCCTGAAAATCCCGGGGTATTGATTCTTTCAAAATACACGGGTGCAGCAGCACAGATGTCTGAAGCATTAATCGTCGATCCTGAAAATTGCAACAGCATGATTCAGGCATTAAAAAAAGCTTTAACCATGGCAAAATCTGAACGATTGGAACGTTATCAGCAATTGATGAATGGTTTAAAAAGTTTTGATATCAATGACTGGCGTAATGCATTTTTAGCCGACCTGAAAGGCGTTGAAAAAGTGAATATCCTCCCGCCTGTCACTAAAAAATTCTTTTCTAAAATTGCAAATTATTAAATTATCGAAAACGAAAAGTTTATATTTGACCTGTAAAAAAAAACGAGCATATCCATTTGGATATGCTCGTTCAATTAAACAAGGTCAATTAAAACATCAGGCTGTTTTAACTTGAGTAAAATGGTTCAAGAAAGCAATCGTTAACAGTAAGGTCGCAATAAACCCAAAAACCACAGACAAACCCATCATTTCGCTGCTAATCCCCACCAAAGCAGGTCCCAGTAATGAACCTGTATACGCCATGGTAGAAACACATGACAATGCGGCTGCTTTGGACATGACATTTTGACGGCCTACACGTGAAAACATTACAGGAACGATATTAGAACATCCTAAACCCAGTAAAGCATAGCCCAATAAAACCACGATCCAGTGTGGAGCAACAACCACCGTAAACAGTCCAAGCGCTGCACAAATTGCGCTGTAGATGATGATATTTTTTTCACCTAAAGCCTTGATTAAATACTGTCCCGCAAAACGCCCCGAAGTCATGGCAATTGCAAAGCAGGTATAAGCCAGACCTGCTAAAGCAGGTTTTACGCCATATTCATTGATCAGATAAATCCCGCTCCAGTCCATTGCCGAACCTTCTGAAAGAAATGCAATAAAACACACCAGACCCATCAAAATAATTAAGGGGCTGGGTAATTTTTTAGTCTTGCTTTCAGCTTCAGCCGTATCAGTTTTTTGTTCCTTTTCAATGACCGATAAACTGTTAGGCACAGCCAATATGCTCAAAACCACCAATAAAAGACAAATGGCCAAAGCACTCATCAAGGGGCTCACACCTGTTGCAAGTAAGGCAGTAACAGTCATGACTCCGGTCAGGCCACCTAAACTGCACATGCCATGAAACTGGGACATCATGCTTTTAGCGCTGTTTTTTTCCACAATGACAGCTTGTAAATTAATTGCCACACCCAGGCTACCTGCAGCTGTACCGAACAGGAACAAAGCAATGGCCATGATCAAGATACTGCTGGTTAAGGCAAAGGTAGGCAAAACCATCAGCAACAATAAAAGGGCTACGGAAATAATGGCACGACAACCCGCTTTCTGGATCAGCAAACCTGTTGCAGGCATTGCCAGCATGGAACCTGCACCGATACATAGCAATAAAGTACCAAAATCGGCATGATTCAGGTGAAGTCGCTGCTGCGCATAAGGTATAAGCGGAGCCCATGCTGCGGTACTTAGACCTAAACTGAAGAAGCTCAGTAAAGTCGATAAACGCTGTGCAGAGTGCTGAGCTGCATGATCCAGATGTGCTGTTTTAGTTAAAAACATATGTGTGCCACCACAAGAAATAGGTTTTTTGGCCGTCCCTTTTCAGGATAATTCCCAGAGAAAAACCCCTGCAGACTTATAGATATTTTCTATAAATTTACAAGGGCTTTAATTTGGCGAAATTATACACAAAAAAAGAACAAATCAATCCTATTTTTTAGCCATTTTAAAAAATATTTTGTAACTGACATGGGGATATAATCAGCTCATAGCGTTAGGCGATCAATAAATTAAAAGCTTTAATCAGAATTAAAATAATTTAAACAAAACAATAATTTATATTTTTTAAATTTTTATCAACCTCATAAGATGATTGAAATTATTATAAAAATTATTCCAAAAATTTTCCTGATTTTTTCACAGAGTTTTATGGCCATTATTTAGAAGGAAAACTAAATTTAAATTTGTTGTTCATCACTATTTTTTATATTTATTTTATAGGATATAAGACTTAATTATAAAATCACCCAAAGATTCAATATCTTAATTTTATGGTAAGCCTCTACCTGCAGGCATGAACTCACCTTGAGCTTATTTTTTAATACTCACATCGACCAAGTTTTATCGGTGAATAACCTTCTTTCACCTTTCCTTTGAAAAGTAAAATGATTATTCAATTATCTCGATGATCCGATAAAAAAGCTCTATAGGTTTTAAGCTACAGAGCTCATTTTTTAAATACCAGTATTTTGATTTATTTTTTAGGCTAATGATCTTCAATCAGGCAAGGTTAAAGTGCTACAGATTCATTTTTTGATGGTCTGCATCCGGTTCATCAGTTTTACCCGTGATACTTCCTTTTACCACCTTAAACAGATGAGTGATTTTATTGTCAGTGACATTCCAGTATTCTGCGCTAATGGCTCTTGCCACTAAAACCCGTACACTCGGATCATCCTTTCCTTTAAACCAGTTTTCAGCCCATGGATTCCAGAGTTCATCAATCAGGCTAGGGTCAGTACTGATCTGTGCATGTGCACTAATCGACACATAAATATCATCTGAAGGCTTGGCAAAGGAGAGCCCAATATGATTCCTGCCCGACTCAATCGCATTCACCAGATCATTGCTATCTCGCAAGATAAAATACAGATTCTGGTGTTCATCCATCTGCTTAGAGTTGAGCATGGTCATGGGTTGGGAATGGATTTCCTGCGTTTCAGTGGTATGACTGATCATGGAAAAGCGTACTTCTTTAATCAATTTCCATAATTTTTCGCGATTTTGACTATCTGTCATCATTTTTCTCCTCAAACAAGCCTATCAATGCTCTAGTTTTACGGTTTACTTCTGTTCCAGATTAATTATATTTTTCAGTTTGAATATCCTATCTCACTGATTTTATACATTTGCATAATAAAAGCTGGTAGCAATGATCATAAGAAATAACGAAGACCCATTCTGTTACATTCAGCTGGGAAGGTTTTCAGATTCTTGAAACAAATAAGAATGAAAATGAGATACAGAAAAAAAGCCCCTAGTGCTTAACTTGGGGCTGTTTGAAACTTGCTTTAAACTAAGTTTGATTGATTCATCAAGGTCTTTCATTTTATAGCGCATGTACGGTTTTTTTTTATACATACGGAATTGACCGATGATTGTTTTTGAGTGATCAAATGAATGGCTCTCCTCTGTTTATTTGGTAATTTATATAAAGCAGAAACTATGCCAAAAAAACAAAATGAATGATTTCTGCAAAATAAAAAAGCCCCAAATTAAAATATGAGGCTTTTCAGTGGAATCCATCTATATTTGAATTAAATCTTATATCTTGATGTCAGGCTATTGCACCAAGTTGTTTCCTTAGCTTCTGGTCTTGCAGATTTTTGACCTGATCTGGTTCATTAAAGGTCACACGGATAATTTTGACGATGGTTTGGCCAGAAATCTGCGATCGCAAAATGCTGGCTTAATCGGTTATGTCAAACGGCAATGTCATTCTGCTCTCAACGATGACGCTAAATATATTACATCGCCTAAATCCATTTTCACCATTTCCCCTTTCACAATGACATAAGCATCGCTATCATTGATCTATAATCAAGATTCAGCATATGAAATAAAGAAAATTCGAGCGAAAGTCGATTATTGGTTTGAAGATGATGCGACCTTATTCGCTTTTTCAGCAAAAAATGTCATGAATCATACGCATTCATGACATCTTCTGTAGATGTATGTGTCTATGATTATTTTGCTTTCTTATAGATAGAGCCAGAACCCACCAGATTTCCGGTTTTTTCGTCAATCGCAAAATCAACCACACCGGCACCTGCATTCACCTCAAGAAAACCATTTTCACCCACTGAAGCAGGAACAGGATTTTTCTTTTCAATTTTACCTGTCTCTTTATCTTTTAAAGTATTGGTAATGAAATAATGGTCACCATTTTTGGCAATCACCAGAGAATTTTCAAGTTTTGGATTTTCCACGGTATTTTTCCAGGTTCCCTGATAATCCGGTGCTTCCTTGGTACAAGCCGTTAATAATAGTAATAGTGAGATTGCTGAAAAATATTGAAGATATTTCAAAACTAAGACCTTGAATGTTACGACGCGGCCATTATAAAAAGAACACGCTGCTGATTAAGGGGCTTGTTGTAGGCAAAGCGTTTCGGCAGTACGGTCTCTGTTTTGCTTTCGTCATTTTTTGAAATTTATATCCACATTTCATCCATAAAAACTGAAATTGGCAATTAAAAAACCCATCATGAGATTAATGCCAGTCAGTTAAGAAATTGACTGACATTTTCTTTTTTAAATTCATGCCTGTATTTGATATGTGGGAAAGTCATCCGCAACTGTTTGAGGCAGGACTACATTAAAAAATGATTGTTTCTGCGATAAATTTGCTAGTTGATAGTGGCTGACGAGTTTTGCGGATGACAAATGCCTTTGGTTACTTTGGGCGAAACCAAAGTAATAAATGAGCTGCAAGAGTTTGATTAAAAATGGGAAGACTCCGCCATGACTCACTAAAAATTAAGGAGTTTATTTCTAAACTCCTTAACTGATCAGCATTACATCATGAGATGGGTTTTTTGTTCTACATAATCAGCGGTTTTTATGCAGTTTTATGCATGTTTCCGGTCTCTTCAAATTTCGCATGCCAGGACAAGGCTTCTTCAAGAAGATGCGGGGTTTGCCCGCCACGCTGGCAAGCGCGTTCAAAATAATCATTCAGTTCATCGCGATAATCCGGATGCGCACATAAATCGATAATCTTGCGGGCACGCTCACGCGGAGCCAGACCGCGTAAATCCGCCAGACCGTTTTCTGTCACCAAAACATCAATATCGTGTTCGGTATGGTCAGTATGGCTGACCATCGGGACTACAGATGAAATGGCTCCACCTTTAGCCACCGATTTGCTCACAAAAATCGCTATATGTGCATGGCGGGTAAAGTCGCCCGAACCGCCAATTCCGTTCATCATTTTGGTTCCGCTCACATGAGTAGAATTCACGTTGCCGTAAATATCAAACTCCAGTGCGGTATTGATGGCAATAATCCCCAGACGGCGAATGATTTCAGGATTATTGGAAATTTCCTGCGGACGCAGCACAATCTTGTCTTTGTATTGCTCAAAATTCTGCATCACCCGTTGTGCACAAGAATCGGACAAGGTCATGGAACAACCCGAAGCAAATGTCATTTTACCCGAATCAATCAAGTCAAACGTACAGTCCTGTAGAACTTCGGAATACATTTCCAGATGATGAAAATTGGAATGTTCAAAACCTGAAAAAACGGCATTGGCAATTGAACCGACTCCAGACTGCAAGGGACCCAGATTTTGCGGTAAATGCCCTGCTGCCACTTCAGCTTCAAAAAATTGAATCAGGTGTTTGGCAATCGCCAACGTATCCTGGTCCGGTTCATCCATATTGAATGAAGTGTCGGGAAGGTCGTTCAGGACAATGGCAGAAATCTTTTCCGGACTGACCTGAATGCCTACCGTGCCAATCCGGTCTCCTGCATGAATCAAGGGAATCGGCGCGCGGTTTGGACGGGCTTTAGGCACATAAATATCATGTACCCCTTCGAGGATTGGATGGATGGTGTTGTCAATTTCGATAATTACATGATCTGCCATTTCCACAAAGTTGGCCGAGTTACCACATGAACCGGTGGGAATAATCTGACCATCTTCAGTAATCGCTGTTGCTGCAATCACGGCAACATTAATTCGCGGCAAGTTATGATGACGGATATTATCTGCCATTTCCGATAAATGCTGATCGATATACATCACCTCACCCGCATTGATCGCTTTACGCAGACCCGGATCAGCCTGATAAGGATAACGGCGCACAATCGCATGGGCTTCATTAAGACGACCATCAATCTTGTTGCCCAGGCTTGCACCTGTCGCCAGGGTAATCTTTAAGGGATGTTGTTTGGCATGTTCAGCCAGGACCAGCGGTACCGTTTTTGCCTCACCTGCACCGCCAAAACCACTTAAACCCACTACAGCACCGTCTTGAATCAATTCAATCGCCTGTTCAGCTGACATAACTTTGTCGCGAAGGGAGACTAAGCGAATGCGATCTAAACCATTCATAATAAAAATCTCAAAAATAAACTTATTGGTTGCCACCCTTCCAGCATGCTAAAAAGGTGGCTTTTATTGCTTATCGAATTCCAATTCGTTGCTTATTGTTCTGCCGTATGGAAACGTCTTAGATCAGTTCAACTGCAACCGCAGTTGCTTCACCACCGCCAATACATAAGCTGGCAATGCCTTTTTTACCACCGGTGCGTTTTAAAGCATGCAATAAAGTCACAATAATGCGTGAGCCTGAGGAACCCAAAGGATGGCCGAGTGCACAGGCACCACCGTTAATGTTCACTTTTGCTTCATCTAAATTGAAAGCATCCATAGCAGCCATAGCCACCATGGCAAAGGCTTCGTTAATTTCCCAAAGATCAACCTCTTGTGCATCCCAACCGGCTTTTTTCAACACTTTTTCAACCGCTCCGACTGGCGCAATGCTGAACTCTGTCGGGTGCTGTGAATGAGATGCATAAGCCACAATTTTCGCCACTGGCGCCAAACCGCGCTCTGCAGCAATTTCCTCTGAAGTAATGACTAAAGCAGATGCTCCATCTGAAATAGAGCTGGAATTGGCAGCAGTAATGGTGCCATCTTTTTTAAAGGCCGGACGTAAAGTAGGAATTTTGTCGACCTTGGCATTCAGCGGTTGTTCATCTTGCTCAATTACCACGTCTCCCTTACGTGTAGACACGGTTACAGGTACGATTTCTTCTTTAAAATAGCCATTGTTGATGGCTGTTACCGCTTTGCTCAACGAGCTGATTGCAAAGTTATCTTGCTGTTCGCGGGTATAGCCTTTCTTGTCGGCCATTTCTTGGGCAAGGATACCCATGGAAAGACCGGTTTCAGCATCTTCCAGACCTTCCTGAAACATGTGATCGGTGATTTTGCCATGTCCCATACGGTGACCGGCACGTGCTTTATCCAGCAAATAAGGTGCATTACTCATCGACTCCATGCCGCCTGCGACGACAATCTCTGCTGAGCCTGCTTTCACTGCATCGGCAGCCTGCATCACTGCTTTCATACCCGAACCGCAGATTTTATTAATGGTGGTTGCACCCGTGCTGTCAGGTAAACCTGCCTGACGCATGGCCTGACGCGCCGGTCCCTGTTTTAAGCCGGCTGGAAGAACGCAGCCAAAAATGACTTCATCAATATCTGTCGGTTGCAAACCTGAACGCGCTACAGCTTCTTTAATGGCTGCTGCACCTAGTTCTGGCGCTGTACATGAAGAAAGTGAGCCTTGGAAGCCACCCATTGCGGTACGAACACCATTTACAATAACAATCATTTTTTTCATCCTAATTTATGAATCTTGTTGTGTGACATGAACTTATACCCTCAGCTCATGTCATTTCCATCTTTGTTCAACCTGTATTAAAGCAATGTGCCAAACTTAAGATTGGGCAGTAAAATATTCCTCGGGTAACTGCATCACTACATCGGCACCGGCTTGAATACGTTGTACACGTGCTGCCAGGTCAGGTAAAATCTTGGCTACATAATACTGTGCTAGCACCAGTTTGTTCTGGAAGAACGCTTCAGCTTTCGGTTGGGCGGCCTGGCTAATACGTGCATACATATAGACAAAGCTGAGCAATCCCACCACATGCAAGTAATCTACTGCCACGGCATTGGAGAAATCAGGTTCTGTTTTTGCCTGATCCACAATGAAGGCAGTAATGTCTTCAACCTGTGTGCAGACATCCAGTACAGCGGCTTTAATGCTCAAGCCATCATCCAGACCTTGTGCAAATTCACGAATTTCTGCAATGTATTCACCTATGTATGTTCCACCACATTTGATGGTCTTACGGCCAATCAGGTCAATGGCCTGAACGCCGTTCGTGCCTTCGTAAATTTGGGAAATACGCAAGTCACGAATACACTGTTCCATGCCCCATTCACGAATATAACCATGACCACCAAAGCACATTTGGGCTTCTAAAGCCGAATCCAAAGCTTTATCGGTAAGGTATGCTTTAGCAATTGGTGTTAACAATGCCACACGGTCATTGGCTTTACGTACTGCTTCAGCATCGGTTGAGTATTTGGTAATGTCGAGCTGTTGACCTACATAGACCGCAAAGGCACGTGATGCTTCGTTATTGGCGCGAACATTCAGCAACATACGGCGCACATCACCATGCACTAAAATGGAATCTGCCGGTTTTTCAGGCGATTTTACACCGGTTGCGGCACGGCCTTGCAAACGGTCGGTGGCATATTGCGCAGCATTCTGGTAGGCAAATTCAGCCGCACCAATGCCTTGAATACCCATGGATAAACGTTCGTAGTTCATCATCACGAACATGGCGGCCAGACCTTCGTTTTCTTTCCCCACGATATAACCTTTAGCGCCGTCAAAGTTCATTACGCAAGTCGCAGAACCCTTGATCCCCATCTTGTGTTCAATGGAACCTGCAGACACGGCATTGCGCTCACCCACCGATCCATCTGCATTGACATGGAATTTCGGCACGATGAATAAGGAAATACCACGAGAGCCAGCCGGTGCATTCGGTGTTTTTGCCAGCACCAAATGGATGATGTTTTCACACAGATCATGTTCACCGCTGGTAATAAAGATTTTTGTCCCTGTAATGTTAAAAGAACCATCTTCATTCGGTTCCGCCTTGGTTTTAATGATGCCCAAATCGGTACCAGAATGTGGTTCTGTCAGGCACATGGTACCTGACCATTCACCAGTGTAGAATTTTGGCAGATACGTCTCTTTTTGTTCCTGGGAAGCACGGTCATTAATCGCCATGCCTGCACCCACAGTCAGTAAGGGATACAGCATAAATGACGGGTTGGTACTCCAGATCATTTCATCCGCCAGTACCGTCAGCATTTTAGGCATGCCCTGACCTCCCCATTCTTCAGGCGCGCCCAGGCCAACCCAGCCACCTTCGGCAAACTGTTTAAATGCTTCTTTAAAACCTTTAGGTGTAGTCACCACACCATTATTGAACTGTGCGCCACCTTCTTCATCACTGCTGCGGTTTAAATCCAGGATGACGTTTTTAGAAAACTTGGCCATTTCCTCTAAAATCGCATTCGCCGTTGCCATATCTAAATGAGCGAGGTTTTCATTGCCCTGCCAGAATTCATCTGCCTTAAATACATCATTTAAAATAAATTCCATGTCTTTAAGGGGGGCGTTATAAATAGGCATGTTGCTTTCCTTATGTGAAGACTTCGCATTAAAAATAGTGAAGTGCTTTTTAAAGTTGTAAGAACCTATACTGAAATAACGGATTTATTCCAACGTCCATCTTTCTAAGCAAATTCCGGGTATTTCCATGGTTTTCAGCATCCATGAGGAGAAATGAACGTAGCGAAAATCAGGTTAAAATACTTTACTCATCAGCTCGAATATTAAGAATCTATTCATCATTACTCCAATGAGCAATGAATAAAACATGGTTTCTGTAAATCACTTTAAACTGAACCATCCACCCTCAAACCGAAGCTTAAATACATGAATGGAATACGGTTAAATCAGCATATCTGCTCTTTGCGTTTTATGGGCTAGTCCCTTTTTTCAACGTAAAAAGACAATAAAATAATTATGCGGTAATTGGAATTTTATTGATGATTATTGACCTCTCAGGTTCTCCCAGATTGACTTTTATTTTTGGCTATGCCATTGCAAATCTAAGCTGATTAAATGTGCTTCGTTGACCTTCAGTCTATATTGCCTCTCTTCTACTAAAACAAAAAAGCGCTTTGTTAATTTCTTGCGTTAAAAACAAAGCAGTGCTTTTTATTATTCTCTTGTGCTAAAAACAAAGCAGTGCTTTTTATTTTCTTGCGCTAAAAATAAAGCAGCGCTTTTTATTTTCTTGCGCCAAAAAACAAAGCAGTGTTTTTTTATTTTCTTGCGCTAAAAAACAAAGCAATGCTTTGTTTTTTAGCTCATATCAGACATTAGTTGGGTTGTCATATGCATAAGATCGGTATATGTTGAATTGGCTTATTTATGTCTTTCTGGGACTTACGATGAATACGGTACGCCAACAAAATTTTCAATTACGCAAAGAGAAAATTTTAGCCATGGCAGAAACACTGTTGCTGGATAATAATCAGGACATTACCCTGGCAGAACTTGCGTCTGAACTGGATATTGCCAAAGGCACCATTTATAAACATTTTAAAAGCAAGAATCAGCTCTATTTAGAACTCATTATCTTGAATGAAAAAAGATTATTGGAAATTTCGAAAAAATATAAAAATAATATTAAAACCTATGTTTCACAGTACATGCTCTACAACATGTTAAATTCCAACCGGACCATTTTACTGCATGTAATTGAAGAACGCTTAACCAATAATGAACGCAAGCTAAAAGAATTATTTGAACAACTCTATAAAGTCCGTGAAGAACGGATTATCGAAATTAAAGACATGACCGATGATTATCTGAAGTCCTTTAATAGTGCCATGTCAATTCGCGACTATTTGTCTTATATCTGGACCGTCACTTATGGTGCTTCCTTGTTGCTCAATTCGACCCATTACCAGAAAGCCATTGGTTCACGTGAACGCCTGATCAAGCTGTATATCAACCAGGCCTTAATGACCCCGGATAAAATTTCTTGATATCCGGGTTTCAATAAATCAGTTATTGATGAATGATTTTATGCATAGGGTCATCCAGGTCATTCATTTTCGAGAACAACTCGTAACACATCTGCCGCAGCCACTGATGGCTGGTCTTATGATGGCAGGACATATGCCAATATTGCTTGACGGCGTAAGTGGGAAAAGTAATCGGTGCGTCAAAAATCTGCAAATTGCCGCGCGACAATAACACTTCACTTAAATAATAAGGTACGGTGGCAATCGCATCAGTTTCCTGAACCACTAGTCCAACGCCCAGATAACTCGGCAAGCGCATCAAGATATTGCGTTTCAGTTCTAAATTTAACAGTTCATTTTCAATATGGTAATGCCCCATTCCGGCATCAATATCGATATGGGGTTCATTGATATATTGTTCGGTAGTTAAGCTGTTTTCGCTGAGCCGCGGATGGTTTTTGGCGGCAATCACCACATAATATTGCTCAAACAGTTTCTGCTGATAAAAACCATTTTCGAGATTGGGCAGAAAACCGATCGCCAGATCAATTTCCCCATTGGCCATTTGATAACTGGTTTCAGAAGTAATGGCCCGGACATTTAAACGGATATGTGAAGCATGCTGTTTTAAATATTGGGAAATCTTCGGCAATAACACCAAGTGCGACACATCGGTCATGGCAATGGTGAATTTTTGCTGTGAGGTGGTCTGGTCAAAATCAACGGTAAAATTATTAATGATTTCAACTTTGCTTAAGGCTTCACTGACCAGTGGAAACAGCTGTTTCGACAGTTCAGTCGGCACCATTTCATTGCCGATTCTCAAGAACAGCGGGTCATTATAATGCTGACGGATTTTATTCAGGATATTGCTGACCGTGGGCTGGCTCATGGCCAGATATTCAGCTGCGACAGAAACACTTTTATATTTATAAATATAAAGAAAAACACTGAGTAATTTACAGTCGAGCTCAAACACCGATTCAAATCCCTAAATCTTCAATTTGTAGAGGCAATATATCATCTGCCTTTTGCGGGCTATTTCCAATGTCCATTTATACCGAAATAGCCTGTCATGCGGATACGCTTCAGCTGAAGCCTATAAAATGAATTCTATCAATAAAAACCAAAATAACACAAAAGACCGCTTTCATCATGGTTGACACCCTCTTTTTATTTTTCTCCTTGGGCAGAATTGAAATGTATTTCAAGTCTGCGTAAGAAAAATCAAAGGGATGGATGAAAGAAATCTAAAGAAACACATCAATCAAACGGTTTGACTTAAACCTGAACGCTTCAAATTTAAGTCAAAGCTTAAGGTATGAACAATTATTCTGCTGAAATATCTTCAAATAACACTGAAGATAAATAACGCTCACCTGCATCCGGTAAAATCACCACAATGTTTTTACCCGCATTTTCAGGACGTGCTGCCAGTTGAGCCGCGGCTGCCATGGCTGCACCACTTGAAATACCGACCAGAATACCGTCATGGGTGGCTGTTTTGCGTGCCCATTCAATGGCCGTAGCACTTTCAATGGCAATCACTTCATCCACTAAATCCAGGTCCAGGTTTTTAGGAATAAAGTTGGCGCCAATACCCTGAATTTTATGCGGTCCCGGAGTCAATGGCTCACCCCGTTTCGCTTGGCCAATAATCGGTGATTCCGCAGGTTCCACAGCAACCGAATACAGCGGCTGATTTTTTACCTGCTCAAAATAACGTGAAATACCGGAAATGGTACCGCCCGTACCGACGCCAGACACCAAAATATCCACCTTGCCGCCAGTCGCTTCCCAGATTTCAGGGCCTGTGGTCTGTTCATGGATTTTCGGGTTAGCCGGGTTTTCAAACTGCTGCGGTAAAAAATACACATCCGGTTGTTCAGTGGCTAAACGTACCGCTTCATCTACCGCACCTTTCATGCCTTTGGCCGGTTCTGTCAGCACCAGATTTGCACCAAACGCTTTTAAAACCTTACGGCGCTCAACACTCATGCTTGCCGGCATGGTCAAGGTAATGTCATAACCTTTGGCAGCCGCAACAAATGCCAGAGCAATACCGGTATTGCCGCTGGTTGGCTCGACAATATGCATGCCCGGTTTAAGCAAGCCTTTTTCTTCAGCATCTGCAATTAAAGCAGCACCTACCCGGCACTTCACCGAGAATGCCGGATTACGGCTTTCAACTTTTGCCAATACGGTTGCGTCGGATGAAATGGCACGGTTGATGCGAATTAATGGGGTATTGCCAATTGCTTCAGCATTATTACCATAAACCGCTATACCTAAATTGTTCGGTGCTGGAAAAGCAGAATCAGTACTCATTTGAACTCCTTGAGCTGTCTTTTGATTTTAAAGTTATGCGCTCATCATAAGCCATTTAGACCTTCAAGATAAGTTTTTCTCTTGTTAGACCTATTCAACTTAAGGTGCAATTTCAATTTAAAAAACAATATTTTTTAAACCCATAAGCTTGTAATATCCACCAAATCGTTACAACTTAAATGACGCAATTGTCATCAATAAAGTTTGTATTTATTCATGCAATTGCACACAATATCCAGCAAATGAAAACTGATTTAGGGAATCAAATGTCTCATAAGAGTTATAGCCGGTTCTATCGACAATTTACACAGAAAATTTTAGATAAAATCGTGACTCCTCAAGTCTTGGGCAATACTGAAGAATTAGAAAATAATATAAAAAAACAGTTAGATAAAAAAATAATTTGTTATGTATTACAAGATGCATCCCTGAGTAATACGGTTTTAATTGATACTGAAGCCAAGGCACGTCAACTGCCTTCCGTTTTTGCACCTTTAAGCATTCAAGAATATCAGGAAGATGATTCCATTCTGGCTTTAAATGTGCCCAACTCGAAAAATGAGGCCTATCATTATTCAGCAAAATTGATTCGCCTCATTGAAGCTTTGGAAAAATATCCCGAATACGATATTGAACTGGTTCCGGTGACGGTTTTATGGGGCCGTTCACCCGAATATGAAGACTCTTGGTTTAAAGCCTTATTTGCCGATGCCTGGGCGACACCGTCCAAATTAAAGCAGGCCTTGAATATTTCTTTATATAGCCGTGAAAACTATATTGAATTTCACAAACCGATTTCCCTAAGAGCAGCTATAGAAAAATCTAAAATTGAATATCCAAACTTTTCCCCGGCACATTCTGTGGTCAAGGAACTCAATAGCAATTTTAATAAATATAAAGAAGCGATTTTAGGTCCCGACTTATCGGACCGCCGCAATCTCATTAACAAGTTAATGAAAACCGAAACGGTGCAGGATGCCATTCGCAAAGAAAGTATTGACAACAAAATCAGCATGTTTGAAGCGGAAAACCGCGCCAAGGGCTATTTAACCGAAGTGGTTTCGGACTTTTCCTATTCTACCCTGCGTTTTGCCGAACTGGCGCTGACCAAACTCTGGACGCAACTTTATGATGGAATTGAAGTACATAATTTCGATACCGTGCGCGAGCTGGCCAAAGATTACGAAATTGTCTATACCCCTTGCCATCGCAGTCATATTGACTATTTACTGCTGTCCTATGTGATTTTTAACCGTGGCTTGATGGTTCCGCATATTGCCGCCGGCATTAACCTCAACTTACCTGTGGTCGGTCAGATCATGCGTGGTGGCGGTGCCTATTTCATCCGTCGTACTTTTAGCGGTAATGAACTCTATACTTCTGTTTTTAAAGAATATCTTCACAGCTTGTTGTCGCGCAACACCCCTTTGGAATACTTTATTGAAGGCGGCCGTTCACGTACCGGTCTGCTGTTGCCCCCGAAAAAAGGCATGCTGTCGATGACGGTCCAAAGTCATTTGCGTGGTGCAACCAAGCCGATTGCCTTTATTCCCACCTATTTTGGTTATGAAAAGCTGATTGAAGGCACCTCTTATTTAAATGAACTGAATGGCAAACCGAAAGAAGCCGAATCGATCTGGGGCATCTTGAGTTCAGTCCGTAAAATTGAAAAAGTTTTTGGCCAGGTACATGTCAATTTTGGTGAACCGGTTTTTCTCGATCAGGTTCTAGCTGAACATCAGGCCAAGCAAATTAAACTCAATATTCATGATGAATTACCTCAACCGGTGATTCAAACCGTCAATCAGGTGGCCAATTCAATCCTGGAAAATATTAATAAAGCCGTAGTGATTAATCCGATCTCTTTAATCTCACTGATCTTATTGAATGCTGAACATCATGCTTTAACTGAACATGATTTAATTGCCAAAATTGATCAATATCGTCATGTATTAAAAACGACGAAATATGATGCAAAAATGATCATGACGGAATTATCGAGTGCAGAGATTATTCAATATGCTGCAAAATTAAAACAGGTTGAGATCTTTAGCCAAAATGATCAAAACTGGGTGCGCGTTGCTGAAAGTCAAAAAATTCTGTTAAGTTATTTTAGTAATAATATTCTGCACTGTTTTATTCTGCCGGCACTCATTGCAATGCTGGTGCATTCGTATAAAAAAATTTCTATCCATTATTTAACCGATACCCTTAAAAATATTTACCCTTATTTTAAGGAAGAATTTTTCTTAAAATGGTCTATGGATGAATTAGAAAAAGAAATCACCATCATTATAGGCAGTTTAGAACATTTAGGCTGGATTGTTCGTCAGGATCAAACCCTTTCTATTCCAGCCGATGAACACATGCAAAACCAGCTTGTCACATTGGCACATTTGTCTGCTTCCAGCCTGAATAACATGACCATGATTGCTACATTACTTCAGCACTATGCTCCGCTGCAAGCACTGAGCCTGAAAGAACTGGAGAAAATGGGCAAAGCAGTACTGAACAAGCTGTCGCAAACCAAAAAGATTCAGGCCGGTTATTATTTTGACAGCGCAACCTTGAAAAGCTTTATTGCTATTCTTAAACAAAATGGTCTGCTCAGTACTCAAGAAAATCATTTTGTCATTAGTGATGATTTTGAAGAAAAAATGTCTGCCATTTTTAACTGGTATGATCCTGAAACACGCCAGGCCATTACTGAAGCAGTTCATTTTAATGAAAAAGAATTAAAAGGATTTAAACAGAGCCATAAGAATTAATAGGTTTTATTTATACTCCAGCTAGGCATTTAATTTAGATTAAATGCCTCATTTCAATGGATATAAGAATATCTGATAATTACCTTCATTAAAAACCATTGAAAATGTTACATTTTCATCCTATATGAGATTAATCAGGCAGTATACTGCCTAGGTTACTGTTGCGTAGTATGGAAATGCTGTATGAATACCGATCTTGAAATTGCTTCTATGCATGAGTCTATTGATCTTGTTGTCACAATATTAAAATCATTAGCCAATCCAGATCGTTTACTTATTTTATGTCATCTTGCCAAACAGGAATTAAATGTCTCGCAAATAGAACAGATGACACAAATAAGCCAGCCTACCTTATCACAGCAACTGATGATGCTCCGTAAAAGCGACGTGGTGACCACACGCCGCGAGGGCAAACAGATTTTTTATTCCATTAAAGATGAGAAACTGGTTCAGGTGCTCAATACCCTCTATCAACTGTATTGTCCTAAAAATTTAATTTAATCCTATAAATAAAAGAAAATTGAGTCGAGATCACCGTCCGGATAAGACTTCTTAGCATTTTTTATGCATAATATATCTAAAATAGTGATTTAGCTTTAGATATGTCAGATTTAAATTCTCGATTAACGACGCTATTACCCGCTTGGCGCTGGTTACGCACCTACAGTCCAGACAAGTTTAAATCTGACCTTCTTTCCGCTCTTATTGTCATTGCCATGCTGGTTCCGCAAGGCATGGCCTATGCCATGCTGGCCGGACTACCGCCCATTATGGGACTGTATGCCAGTATTCTGCCCATGATTATTTATGCCATGGCCGGAAGCAGCCCGACGCTGTCTATTGGTCCGGTCGCAATTATTTCCATGATGACCTTCGCGACCCTCAATCCCTTGTTTGAGGTCGGCTCGCCCGTTTACATCCAGGCTGCCTGTCTGCTTGCCGTGATGGTGGGTATTATTTCACTTTTATTAGGAATCTTTCGATTTGGATTTCTGATTCAGCTGATTAGTCATCCGGTCATCAAAAGTTTTATTATTGCCTCTGCCTTGCTGATTGCTTTGGGCCAATTCAAATTTCTGGTTGATGTGCCTTTAAAGGCCAATAATATCCCTGAGTTTGTATTCAGCGTTTGGCAATATATCAGATATAGCAATTCGGCATCTTTAATCTTTGGCCTGCTTGCGCTCATTTTTCTGATTTATCTTCCTAAAGTTTTACAGTCCAATGCAGTACAAAGTCGAATAGGTTCGACGGCATTTCTGACGAAAGCCTTGCCTTTATGTTTGGTGGTGATTTCGATTGCTGCGGTGTATTTTCTGGACTTAAAAGCCGTAGGCATTAAAACGGTAGGAGAAATCCCTTCCGGTTTTCCCCCGCTGAGTATGCCCTACTGGAATCTGGATCTGGTCATCACCCTGTTTCCCGGTGCAGCCATGATTGCCATGATCAGCTTTGTCGAGTCTTTATCTATTGCTCAAGCGACTGCCTTACAGCAGCGCAGTCATTTAAATAGCAACCAGGAACTGGTCGCGTTAGGATTATCCAATTTAAGTGCTGGCCTCAGTTCAGCATTTCCGGTCACCGGAAGCCTATCGCGCACGGTGGTCAATGCAGATGCCGGTGCCAAGACACCGCTGGCAGGGGTCATTTCATCCCTGCTTATTGTGGTGGTCAGCCTTTATTTTACCGGTTTTTTCCGTGACCTGCCTTTGGCCATTTTGGCAGCCACCATCATCGTCTCAATCTGGAAACTGGTTGATTTTAAGCCATTTATTGAAACCTGGCGTTATTCCAAAGCAGATGGCATTGCCATGTGGATTACCTTCTTTGGCGTACTCTGCATCGATATTTCTACCGGTTTGCTACTGGGTATTGTTTCAACCTTTATTCTGCTACTGTGGCGGATCAGCCGTCCGCATATTGCCGTCATTGGTCTGGTCGAAGGAACCCAGCATTTTAGAAACATCCAGCGCCATCATGTGCTAACGTCAAACAAAGTCCTTTCCATGCGTATAGATGAAAACCTGACCTTTTTAAATGCCAATACTTTTAAAGGTTTTCTGATTAATGCCATGAGTCAGTACGCGGATTTAGAGCATGTGGTCATTAACTGCTCCAGTATCAGCGCCATTGACCTGAGTGCGCTGGAAATGCTGGAAGACCTGAATGCCGAGCTCAATAAACTGGACATTAAACTGCACTTTTCCGAAATTAAGGGTCCAGTGATGGATAAATTACGGCATTCAAAACTGCTGAATCATTTAAGTGGCCGGATTTATCTGTCCCATTTTCAGGCCATGCAAGAACTTTCCCCGGAAGTTTTTTTAAGATAAATTGGATAAATATGGCCACCCTCAATTTCGGGGGTGCTATTTAAAAATACCGGTGATGTTTGAATTAAAAACCAAAAAAGAATGGCTTAGCAGTATAAAACTGAGCAGAATGATCAGAAGTATTTGTATTATTTGAATATTTAAAAAAATATACCAATTTGATTAAAAACTGAGAATATCGACTTTAAAAATAAACAGTTAGTTTTTATATGGAAATTATTTTTTAGCAAGAACACTTTTAGGTATAAAATGCCACCTATCTCTGTGATTTTTTTTTAGCCCTCGTATTTGTAACAAGGCATCTTTATGTTTTCTGCTTTAATGCGTTTGAGTTTAGTCTCCCAAATTATTATCGCCATTATTTTAGGTATTGGTGTTGCTGTTTTGTTCCCGAATCTGGCTCCTTATTTAAGCCTGCTGGGTGACTTGTTTATTAAAGCACTTAAATCTGTTGCACCCGTTTTAGTTTTTGTCCTGGTTTTATCTTCCATTGCTAATTTTAAAGTCGGACATAGCGCGAACATCAAACCCATTATGCTGATGTATGCAGTTGGTATGCTTTTGGCCGCATTAAGTGCCGTGGTTGCCAGTATGCTGTTCCCAAGTACGTTATTTTTGGATGTCCCTGCACAAGCTGACCTGCAAGCACCGGGTAGCCTGGTACAGATTTTAAAAAATCTGCTGCTCAGCTTTGTAGCAAACCCAGTGGTTGCCATTAGCGAAGCCAACTTCATTGGTATTTTGGCTTGGGCTGTTGCTTTGGGTGCTGCATTCCGTCATGCATCGGACAGCACCAAAACCTTTTTAACCGATGCTGCCACTGCAGTAAACCAGGTGATTCGTCTGGTCATTAACTTCGCCCCTGTCGGTATTTTTGGCCTGGTCGCCGTGACTTTTGCTGAAGCCGGTTTAAGTACGCTTGAAAGCTATGCACAATTGTTAGCCGTATTGATTGGTACCATGTTCTTTGTAGCCTTGGTGGTCAATCCCATGATGGTGGCTTTTGTTACTCGCACCAACCCGTACCCACTGGTTTTTCAGTGCCTGCGCGAAAGTGGCATTACTGCCTTCTTTACCCGTAGTTCAGCAGCCAATATTCCGGTTAACCTGGATCTGGCCAAACGTTTAGGTGTGAATGAATCTACAGCCAGCGTTGCCATTCCTTTAGGAGCAACGATTAATATGGCGGGGGCTGCTGTTACCATTACCGTGCTCACCCTAGCCACTGTCAATACATTGGGTATTTCTGTTAATTTCACCACCATGCTGGTTTTATCGGTACTTGCGACCATTTCAGCCTGTGGTGCTTCCGGTGTAGCCGGCGGTTCTTTATTGCTGATTCCTGTTGCTTGTGGCCTGTTTGGGATCAGTTCGGATATTGCCATGCAAGTGGTAGCCATTGGTATGGTGATTAGCGTATTGCAGGATTCGACCGAAACTGCATTAAATTCTTCAACAGATGTGCTATTTACTGCTGCCGTTGACCGCAGTTTGGATTAAGATAGTCATTATTAAGTATTTTTTTGTGACGTTATGCCTTTTCAAACTTTACCGCTGTGGGTTCAATTAGGGGCTTTTTTTCTTGCAGTCAATGCAGGAATGATTAACGTTCTCGGACTGGTGACCGTGCTGCATCAGTCCGTTTCCCATATGACCGGAAATGTCAGCATGTTGGCCATGGCCTTACTCAAGTGGCAACCTGAAACCATCCTTTACTTAATTCTGGTTATTCTATGCTATGTGATTGGTTCATTTTATAGTGGATTTATTCTGGGCAATAGCCAGTTCAAGTTGGGAAGCCGCTACGGTTTACCTTTAAGCCTGGTGGCTTTTTTTATCCTGTTATGTTGGCTTTTACTTCCCTATTTCCCGCGTTATGCCTTACTTTGGGCATGTGCTGCCATGGGTATCCAGAATGCCATGGTCAGCCATTATAAAGGTACCATTATTCGGACCACGCACTTATCGGGTGTTTTGACCGATTTGGGCTTGGCTTTAGGCTACAGGTTACGGGGACTAAAGGTAGAACGTAGACGCATTATTCTGCACTTGCTCATTTTATTTGGATTTTTCATTGGCGGTTTACTTGCCAGCGTGATTTATCCTTATTTAAAATTGAACGCCTACCTCGTCCCAGCAATATTAAGTTGGACACTTAGCTCGATTTATTGGGTAATTTATTATCGTTATCGGCAGACTCAAGAGTAATATCGGAATTTATTATGGTCAAAAATGCATTACAGGCTCAATTGCTAAAAGCGGGTTTAGTCGATAATAAAAAGGCTAAAAAACTGTCAAAACAGGCAGTCCATGAGCAACGTACCGGACAAAGCAACGAAGCTGAATTAAAGGCCAAAATTGCCCAAGACCAGCAGGAAAAACTGGCTCGCGACCAGGCACTGGATTTAGAGAAAAAACGCCTGTTACAGGGTAAAGAATTAAAAGCTGCCATTGTTCAAATGATCAACCAGCACAAAATTAAAGATACCGATGGCGAAATGGCCTACCAGTTTATTGATGACAATAAAGTCAAAAAGATTTATCTCAATCAGCAGATTTACAATGCCCTGGTTGCAGGTTCACTCATTATTGCCAAAGAAACCGAGGGTTATGCTGTTTTACCTAAGGCCCTGGCAGAGCGAATTAATCAAAAAATGGAAGGCTTTATTATTGTCAACAATTCTGAAAAAAATGAACAGACTACAGATGAAGACGATCCATATGCAGCTTACGTCATTCCTGATGATTTAATGTGGTAAGCCCGGTTCATCAACAGTTAAAGGAATTCCCTATGCCAGTATTCGTATTGGCATAGACTACAAGAATAGAATAATAAGAAAAAATTAAGCCATTCGAGTATCAGGCCAGCTGGTGAATTTTGTTTTAGTTCATGTATGTAAAACGTTATCTTTATAATAATAAAAAAATAACGCTATACACTATTCCATAATTTTAAAATTTAAGGTTAAGTTTTTGGAACAATTGGCATTTATACAAAATATTCGGGACTGGTCAGATCAATATCCCTGGCTAGAAATGCTTACCTCTCTTAGTATTTTAATTTTACTGGCCCTCCTGGCAAATTTTATTGCCAAGCAAGTCGTGGTTCGCGGTATCCGCCAACTGATTTCCAAGATGAAATTTTTCAATCAGGACATTTTTACCCAGCACAATGTTATTCGCCGGGTTTCCAACATTGTGCCAGCCATTGTGATTATGAACGGTATTGTCACTGTTCCGCATCTTTCAGAAAAAGTAACTGTTTTTATCCAGATGGCGGCACAGGCGTTTATTTTTCTCACCCTTGCTTTGGCCATCAGTGAATTTTTAAGCATTTTCAATCTGGTTTATCAACGTAATCCAAAATCAAAAAACAAGCCGATTAAAGGTTATTTACAGCTGGTTAAGCTGATTATCTTTATTGTCTGTGGCTTGATGATTTTAGGTACTTTCCTTAAAAAAGATGTGTTTACCCTGCTGGCAGGTTTTGGTGCCATGGCAGCAGTATTGATGTTGGTTTTCCAAAATACCATTCTTTCTTTGGTCGCATCAGTACAAATTTCATCTTATGACATGGTGCGAATTGGTGACTGGATAGAGATGCCGTCACTGAATGCTGACGGCGATGTCATTGATATGTCATTACATACCATTACCGTTCAGAATTTTGACAAGACCTTAACCACTATTCCCACCAACAAGCTGGTGACCGATACTTTTAAAAACTGGCGCGGTATGGCTTATGCGGGAGTCCGGCGGATTAAGAGATCAATCTTTATCGATCAGAGCAGCGTGCATTTTATGACCCCGACTGAACAGCAAAAGCTGAAAGAATTTTTATTGCTGGATCAATATTTAAATAGTAAACATGATGAGCTGGAACGCTTTAATCAGCAACTCTCGAACCAATCTTTATATAATCAGCGCCGTTTAACCAATTTAGGTACCTTCCGTGCCTATGTTGAATTTTACTTAAAACAGCATTCCGGCATCGCGCAAAATCAATCGCTGATTATTCGACAGTTACAACCGACCAGTGAAGGTTTACCCCTGGAAATTTATGCTTTTGCAAATACCACCGTATGGAAGGATTATGAAGCGATACAGTCTGATATCTTTGATCATTTACTTGCTATTGTCCCGGAATTCGGTTTAAGCGTTTATCAGGCGCCCTCCGGTGCTGATTTCAGGCAATTCACGGCACGTTCGGCAAATCAGGCCGAAATTTAAAACTTGGCGGGTGATGCAATCTTTAAAGCATATTACTGTTGTTTTTATTTATACTTGAAGCGTTTAACTGAAAATAAGGCATCCCCCGTTCATGCAATTGATATGGTTTAGACAGGATTTGCGTATACAAGATCATGCTGCGCTTTGGCATGCAACTCGGTCTGGAAACTGTGTTGCCCTGGTGATTCTCTCACCGGAGCAATGGCAACAGCATGATGACAGTCCTGCCAAACAAATATTTTATTTACGCCAACTGGAAACGCTCAAATCACAGCTTCATCAGCTGAACATCCCCCTGCTGACTAAACATATTCCTTTATGGAAAGATGTCCCGCATGAAATGCTGCAGCTTTGTCAGCGATTGGGTATTGACGCTGTGCATGCCAATATTGAAATTGGCGTGAATGAATTAAAACGCGATGCTCAGATGCAAGAAAAACTGGAGAAGCATCAAATCCCGTTTGAGCTTTATCATGATCAGACAATTTTTCCTGTCGGTTCAATCTGTAATAAATCCAATCAACCTTATCAAGTGTTTAGTGCTTTTAAAAAGCGCTGTTATGAACTCCTTAGCATTGGCCTACCGCAATGTTATCCAGCAGTCGCAAAGCAGGAAAAAATAGAGCTGAACCTGGAATCAGAAAATACAAAAATCAGTGCATTAACCTATATGCAAAGCTCTGCATCAGATCAGTTACAGCAGCTTTGGCCTGTGACGGAAGACTATGCTCTGAATATTTTGAATCATTTTGTTGACTCTAAAATACAGCAGTATCAACAGGAACGGGATTTTCCTGATCTTAATTCAACCAGCCGATTGTCTGCTTATTTAAATATCGGTACAGTTTCAATCAGGCAGTGCTTACAAGCCGTGTTTAGAAAACAAAATGGTCATTTTCATATAGACAATGCGGGACAACAAACCTGGCTAGATGAATTGTTGTGGCGAGAGTTTTATCAACATATTCTTTATCAATTTCCTGCCGTTTCTAAACATCAGCCTTTTAAAAGTAATACTCAAAAGGTTCAATGGCGTAACGCTGAACAAGACCTGCATGCTTGGCAACAAGGTCAGACCGGAATCCCGATTGTAGATGCGGGTATGCGTCAAATGCTGCAAACGGGCTGGATGCATAATCGGGTTCGTATGATTACAGCAATGTTCTTGACCAAGAACCTGCTGATTGACTGGCGTCTGGGTGAAAAATGGTTCATGCAGCATTTAATTGATGGCAATTTGGCAGCCAACAATGGAGGCTGGCAGTGGTGTGCTTCAACGGGAACCGATGCAGTACCCTATTTTCGAATCTTCAACCCTATCACCCAATCGCAAAAGTTTGATCCAAATGGCGATTATATCCGCACATGGGTACCGGAACTGGCGCATCTGGATGCAAAAAAAATCCATGATCCTTATGCTTACCCACAGGTGCGAAAATTAAATTACCCACGGGCAATTGTGGATTTAAGCTTATCGCGCAAGCGTGCTATAGAGGCGTTTAAGGCAATCTGACTTGGAAATATTAAAGAATCGCCCTGCTCAATCAGGGCGAGACCCAAAACTACTGCAATCTACAAATCGTTTCAGTTGAATGCTGCTCTAAGGTGCCAAGGAGAATCCACCTAAAAGAATGCCAAGCCCTAGAAAGATTCTAAAATCAGTTCAATTGATCGAAATGAATTAATTCAAACCATTAATCTTGCGAAGCAGTGTTTCTCAGGTAGAACTTTCTGAAAAAAATGGTCGGGCTATCATCGACGAAGTTTAGCTGACGCCAAAATGCACTGTATCAAATTGTTAGGTGATCAATTAACTTCAAGACATTTTCAAAGCCAGGTTAATGAAATTCATGTATGTGTGGCTGTACTGAACAAATTTACCGAGTGAGGTAGACCTCATACCCAAGTGATCTCCTAAATTTTAATGATTTGGAGTAAATTCAGCTTTTAAATATTTATGTAACAAAGCCGTTAAAATGAAAAGTTTACTGATTTAATCAGACTTTTAGATATTCATTAAATTATTATTTATACTATTAAAGTTGCAATAATATTCAGCCTAACAGCCATTTACTCAAGGAAATTCGCATGTTGCAGTGGTTTGAAAAACTCGTCGACCCTTATCCATCCAAAGGTTTAAACGAACCACTTCCTACCCGTTTTTTCCCTTTTGTCTGGCAAGCCGCCCAAGGTGTGCGGCCTTATTTATTGTTGCTGGTGATGTTTACCGCAGCTGCTGCAAGTTTTGAGGCCTTTCTTTATTCCAAAATCGGCGATCTGGTCAACTGGCTAAGCAAAAGCCAACCTGAGAATTTTTTGGCTCAACATAGCCAAAATCTTACAATCCTGAGCTGCATTCTACTGGCAAACATTCTGTTTGCCAGCCTGCAATCGATTATCAAGCATCAAATTTTATACAGTACTTTTCCCATGCGTTTACGCTGGCGTTTCCATAATTTACTGTTACAGCAAAGCCTGGACTTTTTTCACAATGACTTTGCCGGACGTCTATCTGCCAAAGTGATGCAGACCTCGCTTGCAGTACGTGAATTCTGGGTGATTTTAGGGGATATGGTGGCCTATGTTCTCATCTACTTTACCACCATTAGTCTGGTCCTGGCGGCAATTTCCCCTCTGCTGATTGTGCCGCTCTTGCTTTGGCTGGTGCTGTTTATTTGCGCTGCCTGCTTTTTTATTCCCCGTTTAAGCCAGATTTCAAGTAAGCAGGCCGATGCCCGTGCAGTCATGACCGGTCGTGTTACGGATGCCTATACCAATATTCAAACCGTGAAACTATTTGCCCATGCCGGCCGTGAAAGCAAGTATGCCAAAGCGTCCATGCAAGACTTCATGGTCACGGTATATAAGCAAATGCGCCTGGGTGCACAGTATGAGATCAGCATCAATTTACTCAGTGTGGTTTTATATGGTGGGGTCTTAGGTACGGCTATCTGGCTCTGGATTAACGGCCAGGCTGAACTCGGTATTATTGCTGCCACAACAGCTATGATCTTAAAACTCAACAGTATTGCCGAATTTATGATGTGGCAGTCATCCGCTCTGTTTGAAAATGTCGGTACCATCCAGGACGGCATGAAAACTATGGGACGTCCGATTCATATTCAGGACAAACCGGATGCGCAACCCTTGCAGGTACGGCATGGAGAAATCAAGTTTGAAGATGTCAGTTTTGCTTATCAAAATAAAAATGTGATTGATCATTTTAATTTGACCATTAAACCGGGTGAAAAAATTGGCATTGTCGGCCGTTCTGGTGCAGGAAAATCAACCCTGATTCAACTGTTATTGCATTTTTACAATATCAACCAAGGTCGTATTTCGATCGATGGTCAAAATATTCAAGATGTGACTCAGGACAGTTTGCGAAAAAATATTGCTTTTGTCACTCAGGATACCTCTTTGTTACACCGTACCGTGGCCGAAAATATTAAATATGGCCGACCCGATGCAACAGATGAAGAGATGTTTGAAGCCGTACGCAAAGCCAAGGCGGAAGATTTTATTCCACAGCTCACAGACTTACGTGGCAAAACTGGATATGAAGCCTATGTGGGTGAACGTGGCGTCAAACTGTCTGGGGGTCAGCGTCAGCGTATCGCCATTGCCCGGGTGTTTTTAAAAGATGCGCCAATCCTGATTTTAGACGAAGCCACCAGTGCCTTAGATTCTGAAGTGGAAGCGGCAATTCAATCCAGTCTGGATGAATTGATGGAAGGCAAAACCGTGATTGCCATCGCGCACCGACTCTCTACCATTGCACAAATGGACCGCTTGATTGTGCTGGATGAAGGTCACATTGCCGAGCAAGGTACGCATGATGAACTGGTCGCGCTGGGCGGTATTTATGCACATTTGTGGCAAAGACAGACGGGTAGTTTTTTGATAGAACAACAAGCATTAAAGAAAAAGGATATGCATTGATGCTGTATTTAGAAGATATAAAAGTGGGGGATCGTTTCATTAGCCGCGAATATGAAATGACCTTAGAAGAAATCAAACAGTTTGCACATGCTTATGATCCTCAAGTTTTTCATACCGATGAACATGAAGCCCAGGCACATCCTGTTTTTCAGGGTATTGCTGCCAGCGGTTGGCACACCTGTGCAGTCACCATGCGTTTATGGACTGAGTGTTTTCCGGTTGCTTACGGCCTGATTGGTTCAGAGTCCAGTCTGCGCTGGCCGCGTCCGACCCGTCCTGGCGATAAGATTCATGTCGAGGTCGAAATTGTGGCAATTACGCCATCAAAAAGTAAAAATGACCGCGCTATAGTCAGTTATGTGACCCAGGCATTCAATCAGAATAATGATATGTTACTTATTTCCACCACTAAAATTGTGGTCTTTAAAAAAGACGTTCAGCCTGAATAATTTTCAGGCTTTAAAAATATTGTCCAACAATTTTAAGAGGATAGTCTTCCTATTCGTGCCAATATGGCACTTACAATTAGAAAAACGAATGAATGCAATGGATGGCGCATGAAAACGATTTCTCCAAGACAGGATCAAGGCATACCGGGTGTTTATGGACTGCTGCTTTTAGATGTAGTTTCCCGCTGGGGCTATAATGCTGAAGCACTCTTTACCCCGTTTCATTTAAACAGTGAACAGCTGGCAGACCCCAACTTTCGTATTCCCACACCCGTTGCCAATGAACTGGTCAAACATGCACTACGTTTAACCGGTGAACCGACACTGGGTTTCCATTTGGGCACCCAGATGCGTATCTCGATTCATGGCTTTATTGGTTATGCCATTATGACGGCACGTGATATTACCGATGCCCTGATTCTGGCGAACCGGTTTATCCAGCTGCGTATGCCCTTTTTACAGCTTTATTTTTCCACCTTTGGCGAAAAAGCAACCTTACAGTTGCAATGTGACTTCGACATTGAACCCTTACGCACTGAAATTGCCATTGCCCTGACCTTTGGTATTATCACCATGGCCAAAGCCCTGACCGGTTGTGAAGATCTGTCCGGGGAAATTGATTTTGATTTTCCCAAACCTGCCGGTTTTGAACGTTACATGGCAAAATTTCCGTCGCATCAGTTCCGTTTTGAACAGCCACATTTGTTGTTCAGTTTTGATAAAAAATATCTGGGCCTAAAGATGGTCAATGCAGACCCAATTGCCAGCCAGATTGCGATTAACCAGTGTGAAGCTGAACTTTCTGCACTGGGTGAACGTCGCCGTCTGGCCATGCGGGTGCGTGACATTCTGACCAATTCTGAACAGCACTATTTAAGTATTGAAAATGTGGCGGATCGGCTGCATATGTCAGATCGCACCCTGAAACGCCAACTGGCAGCTGAAGGCACCTCCTTTTCCACTTTGGTGGATGAAGTGCGTTATCGGCATGCAACTTCCCTGCTTTCACGTACCGATTACACCCTGGAGCAGATTGCCGATGAAATTGGCTATAGCGATGTTGCCAATTTCAGCCGGGCCTTTAAGCGTTGGAGTGGTCGCAGCCCAAGCAACTGGCGTAAAGATCCTTATCTATAAACTTTTGTTTTCATCAAAAAACATGTATAAAACATGGCAAAAATGATTTGAATATTTTAAAGGAGTCATCCATGAATCACCCTTCAGAATTAAAGTACGCCAGTACGCACGAATGGGTCAAAATTGAAGGTGATCTGGTTATTACCGGTATTTCGGACCATGCACAGGATGCATTGGGCGACCTGGTTTATGTAGAAGCCCCAGAAGTGGGTCAGCAAGTCACTGCCGGTGAACAGGCTGGTGTAGTTGAGTCGGTTAAAACCGCGTCTGATATTCATGCGCCTGTTTCAGGTGAAGTGGTTGAAGTGAATTCAGCACTTGAAGATGATCCTGATTTTGTTAATGATGACCCTTATGGCAAGGGCTGGATTTATAAAATTAAGCCAGACAATATGGCAGACGTTGAAAAATTACTTTCAAGCAGTGAATACGAAGCAGGTTTGTAAGACTGCCTTAAATAAGAAAAATCAGCCTTGGTGGCTGATTTTTTTATTTTAAATGATGGCTTTTAAGACATAGATCTCTCATAAAAAAGGGAAAAAATCACAATATGATATTAACAACAAAATAAATTTAAAAATAAATATTTTTTATTGATTAATTCTTACATAGGTATACTTTTCCATTAAAATTAGCTAAAATTCGAGCATTCATTCGACCAGCTCCCTTATCTTTATAACTATAAAAACTGAGTCACCCTCATTCTTACCTTAAGTCTGCTGCGTCGTCTAATACTGATGATTATCTAGGTAAATTATGTCCTCTGCTGTAAATGCTGAAAATTTATGGAATAAATCCTTTATTCTATGTCTGGCTAACAATTTATTTTTGTTTATCTTTTATTTTGCCCAAACCACCATCTTACCTATTTATATTTTAAAAGACTTGCATGACAGTTTGGCGCAAGCCGGTCTAGCCATGACCCTGTTTATGGCATCCTCAATTGCGGTTCGTCCCTTTAGCGGTTTGATTATTGAAAAAATCGGACGCAAGAAAGCACTTTATATTTCTGAAACGCTATTCTGTCTGTTTTCATTTGCCTATATTTTTGCAGATAACCTGAACGTACTTTTGGCCATTCGGCTATTACATGGGATCTGGTTCAGTATTTTAACCACGGTAGCCGTCCCCATTGCCAATGATTTTATTCCTGCAAACCGTAAAGGTGAAGGTATGGGATATTTTGTCATGTCTATTAATCTAGGGATTGTGTTGGGGCCTTTAATCGGTTTGACGCTTATTCAGCAACTTTCTTATCCGAGCGTTACTGCGATTCTGGCTGCCCTTATTTGTCTGGGCTTTATCTTTTGTTTCCTGATCCCCATTCAAGCAATGCCAAAAATGCAGGCTGAACCCATTAAGCGTAAATTATCCATTCATGACTTTGTTGAAAAGAAAGCTTTGCCAGTTTCAATTATGGCCATGATCATCTCTTTTTCTTATGCCAGCATTATGTCGTTCATTTCGACCTTTGCAGAGTCAAAAAATTTACTGGCTTATGCAAGTTTATTCTTTGTGATCTTTGCCATTTCGATGATGAGCTTACGTCCTATTACTGGTAAAATTTATGATCGAAAAGGTGCAAATTACGTGGTTTATCCCGCTATTGCCTTATTTGCTATTGGGCTGATGGTTTTAAGCCAAGTTAATACAGTGACTGGATTAATGCTGGCTGCAGTTTTTGTCGGTATGGGATTTGGTTCAGCTCAACCCTGCTTACAAACCATTTCCATTCAGCACTCACCCAAAGACCGCATTGGACATGCCACCTCCACCTTTTTTACCTTTTACGATATTGGTATCGCTATTGGTTCAATCTTGTTAGGGATGATTATTGCTGATCAAGGTTATAGTTTTACCTATCTGCTTTGTGCAGCAATCACCGCACTGAGTCTGGTTTTCTATAAGTTTTTTATCGATCAACCCAAGTCTGCATAATACAAAAATAAAGCTTTAAATCAATAAAATAGGCATTAATCGCTTTGGGTTAATGCCTATTTTATAAAAAGAAGTATCCGAATTAAGAAGCGTCCTGGTCACTTTGGGCTTGATTCTCTTCCGGAGCTTTATCTTGCACCATACTGAAGGATGTCGCTGAGCCTGGAACCGTTTGATCCTGTCTGTTACTTTTCAATTTAATCTGCAAGCGCAATTCATTCATGGAGTCAGCATTACGCAGCGCTTCTTCATAACTGATTGCATCCTCATTGTATAAATCGTATAAAGCCTGATCGAATGTTTGCATGCCCAATTCACGGGATTTCTTCATGATTTCTTTGAGTTCATGAAAATGGCCTTTCAGAATAAGATCGCCAATTAATGGCGTATTCAGCAAAATTTCAATGGCTGCACGACGACCACGCCCATCCTGAGTTCGCACCAAACGCTGGGAGATAATCGCTTTCATGTTTGAAGATAAGTCCATCAATAATTGATTGCGACGTTCCTCAGGGAAAAAGTTAATGATGCGATCCAGCGCCTGGTTGGCGTTATTGGCATGTAAAGTACCTAAACATAAGTGTCCGGTTTCGGCAAAGGCAATGGCATGCTCCATGGTTTCGGTATCCCGGATTTCACCAATTAAAATGACATCCGGTGCCTGACGCAGGGTGTTTTTCAAGGCATTGTGCCATGAATGGCTGTCTACGCCGACTTCACGGTGGGTAATCATCGATTTCTTGTGTTTATGCACATATTCCACCGGATCTTCCACGGTAATAATATGTCCGGCAAAATTTTCATTACGATGATCAATCATGGCCGCTAAAGAAGTCGATTTACCCGAGCCAGTTGCACCGACTACAAGTACCAGACCGCGTTTTGCCATCATCACATGTTTTAAGGATTCAGGCAGTTTTAACTGGTCAAAATTTGGAATTTCTGCGGTAATGGTTCGTATCACCATCCCCACTTGTAATTGTTGCTGAAAAACATTGATACGAAAACGCGAAACATTGGGAACGCTAATGGCAAAATTACATTCCAGCTCGCTTTCAAATTCAAGCCGCTGTTTTTCATTCATTAAACTATAGGCAAACAGTTTGGTCTTGTCGGCAGTCAATGCCTGCTGGCCAATCGGTTTCATTAAGCCCTGATGTTTAATGCTCGGTGGAAAATCTGCTGAAATAAATAAATCCGAACCGCCATATTCCACCACCTTGGTCAGCATATGGAACATTATTTTGCGTGCTTCTTCCAGTAATTCCGTACTATACATATTTTCCCCGATGAGAATTGTTTCTAGGATGCACGCATACCGAGATTGGTTTAATTTATTTAAATGCTCATCTCAGTCGTGAAGAAACAATTCATGTTTTATTGATTACTATTTTTCCCTATTGTGCATAAACATAGTAAAGTGCTCAACTTTGTTATTTTTAACTAGTTAAAAGTATTAATAAAAATTGCAAACACCATCAATGAACAGCTGATTTAAAATTAACCAGATAACATAACTATGGTTTTAAACAGAAAAAAGCCCCTTAAGTTCAGGGGGCTTTATAGTAATGTTATGTATAAATCTTTGATGGTCTATAACTTTTTCTTATAAAATCACGCACTACGTTTTAATTCAGATAGACGCACTGAATCTGCCACCTCCAGCAAAAGTTGCTGGGTTTTGTCCCAGCCCAGGCAGCCATCCGTTACCGATTGGCCATAGGTCATCTCACAGGAAATCTTCTGCTGACCATCCACCAGATAGCTTTCTAGCATTACCCCACGAACCTGACTTTGTGTACGTTCCTCAATAATTGTCTTGAGCACCTGGGGCTGTAAGAGCGGATCTTTGTGGCTATTGCCATGACTGCAATCAATGACTAAAGCAGGCAATTCACCTTTGCATTTTTCTCTGATCTTTTCAATTTCAGCCAGCTGGTAATTAGGACCCGAATTTGCACCGCGTAAAATCAGATGTGCTTTCGGATTGCCTTTCGATTCCAGGATACAAGGTAATCCCGATTGGCCCAGACCCAGGAATTGATGGGAATTCGATGCAGACTGAATGGCATCCAGTGCAATTTGAATGGAACCATCGGTGCCATTCTTGAAACCAATGCTGTATGGCATATGGCTTGAAATTTCACGGTGAATCTGGGATTCACTGGTACGCGCGCCAATGGCGCCCCAAGCCAGTAAATCGTCAAAATAGGCTGTTGCCATTGGACTTAAAATTTCAGCAGCAATTGGCAAACCCATTTCAATAATTTGTAAATACAAGGCACGTGATTTTTCCAGGCCCAACTGCATATTGGATGAACCATCCAAATCTGGGTCATACAGGAAGCCTTTCCAGCCAATGGTGGTACGGGGTTTTTCAATATAGGCACGCATTACCAGGAAAATCTGGTCTGCTACCTGGCTTTGTAATTGTTGTAATTTTTGTGCATATTCAAGTGCAGCAACAGGATCGTGAATCGAGCATGGACCGGTCACCACCATCAATCGATGATCTTTGCCTGCCAAGATATTTTCAATGATTTGACGCTGCTCAGCAATTTGTTGCGCCAGTTTGTTTGATAAAGGCAATTGCGCCTTCAATTGATGAGGCAAAGTTAAAGCGGTTTCTTTTGCAGTTGTTTGAGTTTGTTGTAAAGCAGTATTTAAGGCATTCATTGGTCTTTCCTGGGGACTATTCAGTCCAATCTTTTATTTGAGCGTTATGGGTCTAATGGATTGGGTGTGCAGAGTCATCAATTGACTAAAGTAAAACCAATAAAAGTTGCTAAAGTATGAATAATTTAATGTTTTCATGAGTAAGCTCCAAAAAGTATAAGAAAAATAAAGCATAAAAAAACCTGATCAGGGTTGCCGATCAGGTTATAAACTGGGTGGGCAACCTTTTCTTGCCCGAACGCATTCAGGCAATTATCTAAATTGCCAAAAGTAATAAGTTGCGTTTGAGAGTACAGGTTGCTTTAACATCTTTATTGCTTCAAAAAAGTATGTATCTTGAAATTAAAATACGCTGTATTGCCATATTTGACAATAGTTTTATTTAAAATAAAACGACATCAATCATTAAACTTTTGTTTATACCTGGTGTAAAAACTGCCCTTAAACGCTGCAGTTGGACCAGTTTTAAAAAACGTGTAAATCCTCTGCTCATTACTTTTTTAGCTCTCACCGCATCAATGGGCTAAATTATTTTTATTCGATCGAAATTCAATTTCTTCATTTCTAAAATAGACATTTAATTTATATAAATAACAAGCTGATAAAGCAATTTTAGTGCTTAAGCGATAATTACAGTTACAAAAAAAAACAATTATTGACCCAGAAAATGAACCTCAAAAATACAAAACAATATTTTATATATATCATTACTTTATGTTATAAGATAAATCCATTAAGTCAAAATATTACATAATACGTAATTTACTTATGTATTGCATAATAAAAAGCCCACCGTATGATGTGAAAATAAATCGAATTTATCGTATAAGGTTTGCACTTCACCTGGGAACCACAGCGATAAATAAAGGATGAGACAAACGGATTTGTCATAAAAATTTAAATGATTAATATGATTTTTCTCGTTTGTTTAAAAGTGAATCTCTTAAAAAACAGGCAATAGGATTGCTTTAAGAAAATGAGGATGTTGTATGGATAAGCTAGCAAACCCTTTAGAACTTTGTGGATTTGAGTTTATTGAATTCGTATCTAAAGATGGCGATCTAGATGGAATTTTTCAAACGCTTGGTTTTAGCAAAGTTGCAAAGCATAAGTCTAAAAATGTGTATTTATGGCGTCAAGGCAACATTAATATCATTCTCAATTATCAACCAGAATCTTATGCAGCATTTTTCTTTAAAGAACACGGACCTTCTGCATGCGCAATGGGCTTTAAAACCCTAGATGCCGCCAAAGCCTTTCATAAGGCCATTGAATTAGGTGCAGAGCCGATTTATTCAAAAATTGGTCCAATGGAGCTCAACATTCCGGCCATTAAAGGGATTGGTGGCTCGCCTATTTTCCTGGTCGACCGTGATATTTACCAAAGCGATTTCATCTTCTTTAATGATGTCAATTCACATCCGGTAGGAACAGGATTAAAAGAAATCGATCATTTAACCCATAATGTCTATAAAGGCCGTATGCAATACTGGTCAGATTTTTATGAAAGAATTTTTAATTTTCAGGAAATTCGTTATTTCGATATTAAAGGTGAATATACCGGTTTAACTTCAAAAGCCCTCACCGCGCCTGATGGAAAAATCCGTATCCCGCTGAATGAAGATTCTGACAAAGGCAATGGTCAAATTGCCGAATTTTTAAGTGATTTTAATGGTGAAGGTATTCAGCATATTGCTTTTATTACCGATGACCTGATTGCAACTTGGGATAAATTAAAAGCTTTGGGTGCCAAATTTATGACGCCGCCACCCAACACTTATTATGAAATGCTGCAAGATCGTTTACCCAATCATGGTGAACCGACCGATGAACTGCAAAAGCGTGGCATTCTGCTGGATGGCAATACACAAAATGACGACAAGCGTTTGTTGTTGCAGATCTTCTCTGAAAATATGCTGGGTCCGGTATTTTTTGAATTTATTCAACGTAAAGATGATGACGGTTTTGGTGAAGGTAACTTCAAGGCCTTGTTTGAATCGATTGAACGTGACCAGATTAAACGTGGTGTACTGGATATTTCAAAAGCTTAATCTCAGTTCAATCTTTTAATCAAAGTTGTGATGATTTTCTATGTACATACATGGCTGTGTACATAGTAGATTTACCTCTGAATTAAATGATTTCAATAATATTTCTGATACTGCTCTGATGCTTGAATAAAACAAGAATTAAATATAATTGCATTCATCTCAATAGAGCACTATCTCAGCATGGATGAAGATAGAAAATGCAGCAAATTGAACAAGGAAACCTGAAAAAAGGTTTAAGTAACCGTCATATCCAGCTAATTGCACTGGGTGGCTCCATTGGCACCGGACTATTCCTGGGTATTGCTCAAACCATTAAGCTTGCGGGCCCATCGGTAATTTTAGGGTATGCCATAGCCGGACTGATCGCTTTTTTAATGATGCGCCAATTGGGTGAAATGATTGTAGAAGAGCCAGTGAGCGGCTCGTTTAGTCATTTTGCCTATAAATACTGGGGCAAATTTGCCGGTTTTATGTCGGGATGGAATTACTGGGTATTGAATATTTTGGTCTGTATGGCCGAACTAAGTGCAATTGGTCTTTACATTCATTATTGGTGGCCAGAAATTCCGACCTGGGTTTCCGCCCTAGGCTTCTTTATTTTTATTAATGTGATTAATCTTTTACATGTTAAATTGTTTGGTGAAATGGAATTCTGGTTAGCCATTATTAAAGTATTGGCCATCATCGCCATGATTGCCTTTGGGAGTTACTTACTCGCAAGCGGTAGCGGTGGTACACAATCCAGCATGCAAAACCTATGGGAATTGGGCGGTTTTTTCCCGAATGGTGTCATGGGTTTGGTCATGGCCATGGCGATGATCATGTTTGCATTTGGCGGTATTGAATTGGTCGGTGTTGCAGCTGCGGAAACCGATAATCCGCAAAAGACTTTACCCAAAGCCATCAACCAAATTGTTTATCGGGTTCTGTTATTTTATATCCTGAGTTTGGTGATTATTTTGTCGCTGTATCCCTGGAACCAAATGGCACAAGGCGGCAGCCCTTTTGTCCTTATTTTTGATTCCCTGGGCAGTCAAACAGTGGCGACGATTTTAAATTTTGTGGTTCTGACTGCGGCTGTTTCTGTATATAACAGCACCAATTATTGTACCAGCCGCATGTTGTTGGGCCTGGCACAACAAGGCAATGCGCCTGGATTTTTGCGTAAAATTAATCCCCGTGGCATTCCGGTCAATGCTGTCATGGTCTCTGCTTTTTTTACTTTAATCTGCGTACTCATCAATTACCTATTTCCCGAAAAAGCTTTTAATTTACTGATGATGCTGGTGGTTGCTGCAATTGTAATTAACTGGGTGGTTATTTCGTATACGCATTTAAAATTCAAAAAACACATGCTAGCCATGAATGCTTCAACCCAATTTCCCAGCATTGCCTACCCGTTTACAAATTATGTCTGCATTGTTTTTATGGGCGGTATTTTGCTGATTATGAGTCAAACTCCCGATATGCGTATTGCGGTTCTGATGATTCCGGTCTGGATTTCATTACTCTTGATTGCCTATTTCTTTAAAAATAAGAAAATTTCGGACCATCAATTAGCATTAAAAGATAAAATGCGTTCTATACCGAAGGCTTGATTTGTTTTACTCCATAACGAAGGATGTATTCATGTTCCAACATGTTGATGCATATGCAGGTGATCCGATTCTTTCTTTGATGGAAGAATTTGCTAAAGATGAACGGACACAAAAAGTGAATTTAAGTATTGGACTTTATTACAATGAAGACAATATTGTGCCTCAACTTGAAGCGGTCAAAGCAGCCTATAAGAATATTGAAGCAAGCAATGAACAGGTCAAGCTGTATTTACCAATGGATGGTTTGAAACCTTATAATCAGGCCACTCAAGCTTTGGTTCTGGGAGAAAACAGTCCGGCGCGCCGTGATGGACGCGCGGTTACCATCCAGACTTTAGGCGGTTCTGGCGCACTCAAAGTCGGTGCGGATTTTCTGAAAAAATATTTTCCGGAATCTGATGTCTGGGTCAGCCAGCCGACCTGGGAAAACCACATTGCCATTTTTAACGGTGCCGGCATTCACTCGCATTTCTACCCTTATTTTGATGCCACAACCAACGGCGTTAATGTGCCAGCAATGCTGGAAAAATTAAGCCAGCTTCCGGCAAAAAGCATTGTGTTATTACACCCTTGTTGCCATAACCCGACCGGCGCAGACTTAACCGCTGCGGAATGGGATCAGGTGATTGAAGTCTTGCAAAAACGGGATCTGATTCCGTTCCTCGACATTGCCTATCAAGGTTTTGGTCAAGGCCTGGAGCAAGATGCCTATGCGATTCGCGTACTCGATCAGGCCGGCATGAATTTTATTGTCAGCAATTCATTTTCCAAAATTTTCTCGCTCTATGGCGAACGTGTCGGCGGTTTAACTTTTGTCTGTGATGATTCGGCCACTGCACAAAAAGTATTGGGCCAGCTAAAAGCGACAGTACGCCGTATCTATTCAAGTCCGGCAACGACTGGGGCATTGCTCGTGAATAATGTCTTGCATGATGAACAGCTGACTGCATTATGGAAAGCTGAACTGCAAGAAATGCGTGAACGTATTATTCAAATGCGTGAGATTCTAAAAGATAAACTCAGTCAGGCTTTGCCAGAACGTGACTTTAGCTATCTGGTCAAACAGCAAGGCATGTTTAGCTATACCGGCCTGAGTGCTGAACAGGTCGATATTCTCAAAAATCAATACGGCATTTACCTGGTACGTAGTGGCCGCATGTGCGCAGCAGGTTTAAATTTAAGCAATATTGATTATGTGGCTGAATCCATTGCCGAAGTCATTAAAGCCACGGCTTAAATTCAAGGGATAAAAAAACGGGCAAATTGCCCGTTTTTTAATTTGAAGATGGCTTAGTCTTCGAAGTGGATTACGGTACGAATCGATTTACCTTCATGCATCAAGTCAAAGGCTTCGTTAATCTTTTCCAGTCCCATGGTATGAGTGACAAAAGGTTCCAATTGAATATCCCCCTTCATGGCTTCTTCCACCATACCCGGCAATTGCGAGCGGCCTTTAACGCCACCAAAAGCGGTACCTTTCCAGGTGCGGCCAGTGACCAGCTGGAATGGACGGGTTGAAATTTCCTGACCTGCACCGGCTACCCCAATAATGATGGATTGTCCCCAACCACGGTGAGCACATTCCAGTGCAGAACGCATGACATTAGTATTGCCAATACATTCAAAAGAATGATCTACGCCCCAGCCAGTTTTCTCAACAATCACTTCCTGAATTGGACGGTCATAATCTTTAGGGTTTAAAAACTCTGTCGCACCAAACTGTTCAGCCAGCTTGAATTTTTCAGGATTGGTATCAATGGCAATAATGCGGCTGGCTTTGGCTTTCTTGGCACCTTGCACGACGGCCAGACCAATACCGCCTAAACCGAACACGGCAACCGTGTCACCTTCCTGAACTTTGGCGGTATTTTTCACCGCACCCAAACCGGTAGTCACGCCACAACCGAGCAAGCAGACATGTTCATGATTCGCTTCAGGATTAATTTTCGCCAGGGATACTTCAGCGACTACGGTATATTCACTGAAGGTTGAACAGCCCATATAGTGGTAAATCGGCTGACCATTATAAGAAAAACGGGTGGTGCCATCTGGCATCAAACCCTTACCTTGTGTTGCACGAACCGCGACACACAGGTTGGTTTTACCCGATTTACAGAATAAACATTCACCACATTCGGCAGTATACAGTGGAATAACGTGATCGCCCGGTTTCACGCTGGTTACGCCTTCACCCACTTCAACCACTACACCTGCACCTTCATGGCCCAATACCGCCGGAAAAACACCTTCAGGATCTTCACCCGATAAAGTAAACGCATCGGTATGACATACGCCAGTATGGCTAATTTTCACCAAAACCTCACCTGCTTTTGGCGGGGCAACATCAATTTCAACAATTTGGAGTGGTTGACCTGGACCAAATGCGACTGCAGCACGTGATTTCATGAATGATTCATCCTTTGTTCGGTTCTTTAACAGATGAGCTACAGTAACCTCTTTTTATTGTCCGATTCAACCTATAACATGATGATAATATGTACTTATAACTTTATGACTTCATAACAATTATGCAGATTAGACCATCCATGCATGCTGTCATGTTTGCTGTTACAATTTTTACCATGACGGGGTGCAGTTTGCCGACGAATGAATCCAAAAAGCAGTCTCCTACTCAGGTGCATGCCGAGCACTGGTTAAACGGTTCCAATGTTGATGCACAAATTATCCAGGGCTTAACCGCCTATCTTGCCTTAGATGATGCTTTTCTCAGTATTGCTTCAAGGCTGCATCTGATTAATAAGGCGCAATATAATATCGATTTGCAGTACTACATCTGGGAAGATGACTCGATTGGTCACCTGATGCTGGCTGAATTGCTCAAGGCCGCAGACCGAGGGGTAAAAATCCGATTATTGATTGATGACCAGAACGGTTCCCAGCTCGATCCAACCTTAAAACAACTGGCACAACATCCAAACTTTGAAATTAAAATCTTTAATCCCTACACCTTCAGGGTTAGAAAATTGCGCGTGTTTGATTATGTTTTTCGTTTCAAGCAAATCAATCGCCGTATGCATAACAAGCTGATTATTGCCGATGGTGCCATAGCGGTGACTGGTGGTCGCAACATCAGCCGCGAATACTTTGAAGCCAGTGACAATTTTCAGTTTACCGATATGGATATTCTGTTTTATGGCACTGCCGTGAAGCATGCCAACAAGGTTTTGCATGACTTTTGGTATGATGATTTAAGTTACCCAGTCCCATTGCTACTGGGTAAAAGCCGTCCAGAACAGCTTGCCAAATTACGTAAATATTATGAATTGACTGCCTTACAAAAAGATCAACTCAAAAAGCGGATCGAACTGGCTGAAAAACAGATCAATGAACATTTAAAAGATCGCCCGATTAATTGGGCAAAAGCACATTTTGTCGCAGATCCTCCCGGGAAAATTCACGGCCAGGCATCTAATGATCAAATGATTTACCGTCAGATCTTCCAGATTATGGACGAACCGAAACAACATCTGGAACTGGTCTCCGCCTATTTTGTACCTACCCAAAAAGGCACGGACTATTTAACCGGTTTAGCCCAAAACAGCGTGAATGTTCGAGTGCTTACCAATTCATTCCTCGCCAATGACGTTCCTCTGGTACATGCCTTTTATAGACAATATCGCCATGATTTACTGAAAAACGGGATAAAACTATATGAATTTAAGCCCTATATCGAACGCAATAAACGCACCTGGTATGAAGTGATGACAGGTAATGTCATTCCAGCTAAAGGGAAAAATGCCTCCAGTTTGCATGCCAAGTTTTTGGATATAGATGGCAAGGTATTTATTGGTTCTGCCAATTTTGATCCCCGTTCCGCCAATTTAAATAGCGAAGTAGGACTGGTGGTCGAGTCCGATGACTTGCAACAACAAATTTCCAGTTCTTTAGATAAATATTTACCGCTCATTGCCTATGAATTGAAACTTAATCCACAAGGTGAAGTGATCTGGATAGAGCATCATAAAGATGGTACCCGCACAGAGTATTTACATGATCCTCAATCCACCAGATTTCAGCGTTTTAGCATGCAAATGGTGTCATACCTTCCAATTGAATGGATGATGTAATGACAAACCAATGACATTTGAGTACAAAAATGAGCTCGTCTTTTTTAATACAATCTCAACGCTAAAAAAGATTACTGCATGTGAACAGGTTTAATGTTCCTGTTTCGACCTATTTCATCTCGCAACTATCAAACCTGGTATTACCTTAATTTACCTGCTTGTTATGACTTATAAGAGATTAACGGAGATTTATACATATTTTAGATCAATCCACACAAAGCTTTTACTCGTTTCCAGATTTGATTTAACATTCCTCTTTTCGAGTATTTAACTCAACTCTCTCCCTATCGTGATCTTCTGCAATGCAATTTTTTGATTTAAGCCGTCAATTTAATTTAAGTGATATTTTAACGCCGTATAAAACGCTTGACGATTTGGGTGCTCAAGACTGGTTTTTGGCGAAAGTTCGGGTCGAGCACGATTGCCAGTCCGATTCAGAATTGATTGAAGGCCAGGCCGTTTTAAAATCCACTCAAAATGTACAGCTGGAACTGGAATGGCTGATTCAGGATACCGGTTTTGAACTTCAGGTCCTGTTTAAGGGTATTGAAACCGAAGCGAGTGAAGAAACCCTGGTGATGGTCAAGGGTGCAAAACTGATTGATGCCGATGAACAACTGATTTCTGCTCAGGCCTTAAGCCTATGGATTGACGGAATCCTGCTGCCGATGTTGCCAAATATCCGTAAAGAAATTAAAGCCCGATTAAATTTATGGGACTATGTCGAATATGATGGATAGCTTTGTGGACTATTCAAACTCAAATCTCATGTTTTAATAGTTTTTATTTAATACATGCATCCTGCACATTTGCCTAAAATTGCTATGAATAACCAGTCAAGTGAATGAATGTAGATAACGCCTCATTCATGTTTAAATGATCTAAATGGTTGATATTCATCTTACTGAACAATATTAAAAAAATAAAAAGGAAAAAATAAAATGAAAACACAAGAATGGCAACATATCTGCAAAGTGGTGAATGATGCACAACGTGCTGCAATGCATTGTTCGATTGCTACAGTCGATCAACATATGCAGCCCACTATCTGCCCTATAAGCACATTATTTTTAAAGGATCACCAGAACGTTTTTTCTTTGATACCTATACTGAATCGTTGCAACAGAATTTGCCGAAAAATAGCAAAGCCTGCATTCAGGCAGTCAACAGTAGCCGCTTATTCTGGTTAAAAGCCTTATTTAAAGGCGAATTTAGTGATTATCCTGGCGTTCGACTGTACGTGGAAATTGGTGATCTTAGACTTGCCAATGCCGAAGAACTGGCTCAAATTTCACGACGTATCCAAAGTCTAAAATGGACAAAAGGCAGCCAGCTCATCTGGTCCGATTTTACCCATGTATGTGATTTTCAGGTGCAGGCTTTTAGATGGGTTAAATATCCGAAAATGATGCCTTTCGCCTAAAAACAGATATTTCAAACTTACTTATAGTAAGCCTATCTCTTTAAATAACTGAGTATAAGCTTCGGCCTTTTTCTCCAAAGCAAGTGGATAGGCTCGGGATGAAGATGGCATTCGGTATAAAGTCAGCTCGCGTTCAGCAAAACAGGCTTTGGAGGGCTGTCCAATTTTCGGTTTTTCCGTAGCTTCGGGCATGGAAAGCATCAGGGTATCTGTTGCTTTATCGCCGGTGGTCATAATGCTGTGGCATTCAGGAATTTGCTGTAGAAGTTTGCTTAAATCGGTCGCTTGAGCAATGTGCAGAAATTTATCCGAAGCATTGCCTTTTAAACGAATAATTTGATAGGCCGTATCAAAAATTGCGATCCCCTTTTGCATCAAGAAATCACGGATCTGCTGTTCCTTGAAGTTTTTATTGGCAATATCTAAAAAGTGTTCTTTATTACCAAAGAATGCCAAACCAAAAATTTTCCACATGTCATTTTGATAGTTTGGATAATAGAACTCCATTTTCCAGCGGGTTTTAGGCGGCGGAAAGCTGCCCATCATCAGCAATTTGGCATTTGCAGGTAAAAAAGGTTCCAGTGGATGAGTTTCTATTTCCAGTTCGGTGCTCATAACAGTCCATTTATCCGTATTCAGTTTAATTTAAAACATTTGACGGATTTTATCTGCTACCTGCTTGCCCCAAAGTGTATAAATTTCCTTGCTGGGATGAAAACCATCCTTTGCCATTTCCAGATTCAGGCTCTTGAAACGCTGCAAATCATATTCAATCCATTGCATATTGCTCTGCTGCTGCACAAATTTGGCAAGATTTTTATTCATGCCTTTGGCATATTGCCCAAATAACCAGGCCAGTGGATGAGGTAATGCCGGAAACCTGTTCATCGGTGGTACGCCAGACGCAATAACCAATTCAGGCGTGAATTTCCGGTTAATTTCTGCATAAAGTTGTTGCTGCTTTTGAATCCAGTCTTTAGGCTGCATCAGTTTTGTAATATCGTTCACCCCGACAGAAGTAATGACCACGTCGAAGTGTTGATGGGACATATTCTTTACCGTCTGAATTACTTGTCCGCTGCTATGACCGGTGGTGGCTTCAAGTTGATAACTTATTTCATAAGCATCTTGTAACTGCTTCAACACTGCACCGAGTAAAGCATCTTCCTGAGTTTCAACACCGACTCCAGCGGCTGCCGAATCTCCGATAATTAAAACAGACAGCGCTTTTCCAGTTCCGACCGTCCCCTGACGTGGTCCTGCTGGTTCTGCTAAACGTAGAGTATTCTTCTTAACGGCATTGCCTTGAATAATCAGCGATGGAATCAGCACGATAGTTGAAATTTTTAGCAGCATAAACAATGAAATTCAAAATGGTATGCGTATCAATATAGGAGTTTATGGGGTGAGAAGCATTGACTTAAATTATAATAATTTTCATCGAATTAAATAGTAAATGTGCTGCATCAGGTCAGTAGTAATCTAGGGCTGATAATCTTTGCCATCTGCTTGAAAATTCCAAGTCAGGTATGATGGCAAGAAGATGGTATTGCACTTCAAATGCTAATCTAAGCAATATAAAAACAGCCCATCGAATGGGCTGTTTATAATTCGAAATTAACCCAACTTGTTGACCAGTTTCAGCGGCAATACTTTCATGGCCAAGCCTAAAGGCAACCATGGCCACTGTGGCACATACGCTTTGACTGGTGCCTTTTCAATGGCCTTGACCAGTAAATGCGAACCGGTTTTTTCATCCACCTCAAAAGGCAGTTTTTTGGCCCCTTCATTCAGTTCTGTACGAATATAACCCGGGAAAATGGTGGTGACTTTAATCGGGGTATCAATCAGTTCGGCACGGATGCCTTCAGCCAGGTGAGCCACTCCGGCTTTGCTGGCGCCATATGCGGTTAAATGTTTCGGCATGCCACGCATCGCACTCATGGATGAAATCATCACCAGATGACCTGCATTTTGCGCACGGAAAATTTCCACCGCAGCTTCACATTGTGCCAAAGCAGAAATGAAGTTGGTTTCGACGGTCGCCTTGTTAATTTCAAAATTGCCTTTACCAATCCGGCGACCCTCCCCCACACCGGCATTGACAATAATACGGTCGATGGTGCCAAATTCCGCTTTAAATGCACGGAACACTTCAAACACCTGGTCGTAATGGGTTACGTCTAATGCTTTTGCAATGACTTTTACGCCGTATTTGCTTTCCAGCTCTTGTTTTAAAGTTTCCAGACGCTCCAAACGACGGGCGCAGATGGCAAGGTTATAGCCTTTTTGTGCAAATTCACGTGCCATACCTGCACCAATCCCTGAACTTGCCCCGGTAATTAAAATTGTTTTTGCCATGTTTTCTTCCTTTGCTATTTTTTTAATCAGATCCAGGTCAGTAAGCTTGGATCTTCGGCCTTAATAAAATGATGTTCATTCAAGCTCAGTAATTGCGGTTCATTTCCCACCAGACGCAGTGTGGTGATGCTAGTATTGGCGATTGCCCAGTTTAAGGCAAAAGTCCTGTTGGCATTCAGCTCTAACAGTTTTCCTGCAGCCACCGAAATCACCCCACCCGAAGTAAACACCACGGCATAACGCGGTTTAATTTTGGCCAGTTCATTGCATAAATTTTGCAATGCTGTTTCAACCCGGTTTTTAAAATGCGGCCAGGATTCATCATATTCATGGTGATAGTCACCACCCGTCCAGCGCTCAATCGCCCCTTCAAAAATTTTGGCCAGATAAGCCCGAGGATTATCTTCCTTGGCGACATCCTGCTTTAACAGATGCGGTTCATTAAAACGTGGCTCGTATCTGGCAAAAACCTGCTGGTGATTGAACTCATTCCATGCGCTGTCAGTCTGAATCTCGGTTTCAGGAAAACATTCAGCCAAAGCCAGATTGGCTGTCTGTTGATGACGCTGCATTGAGCCTGACACCACATAAGGAGCTTCTTTTAGAATTTGGTCGAAATATTGTCCCAATAATTTCGCCTGTAATTCGCCGTTTGGGGAAAGTTGGTCATAACTTTCCTCTCCAAATGAAGCTTGTCCGTGACGAATCAGATAGATTGTGGTCATGTTGGCATCAGTTCCTTAAATTTCGCGATATATTTTTGTGCCAGTTCATTGGCTTCAATTTTTTGCAGACCAATCAATTTAAGTGCACGGATATGCAAGGCATGAATCACCACCCAGAAATCTTTAAAGGCTGGATTATTGGTCTGCTTATGGTAATAACGGTAATAGATTTGCTGTGCAATTACAGCCAAACGGAAAATGCCGAACACTTCATAAAAGGTCCAGTTATGGGTCTGTAAGCCGGTTTTTTGCAAATAATAATCCACGACTTCCTGACGTGTGAACATGCCTTTTAAATTAGTGGGCTGACGACGCGTCGCTTTAAAAATATGATTGTCGCTTTCTTCAACCCAATACGCGAGAGCTGAACCTAGGTCCATTAAAGGATCACCAAGAGTAGCCATTTCCCAGTCCAGCACCCCAATCACCTGAGTCGGATGCTTCGGATCTAAAATCACATTATCAAAACGCCAGTCATTGTGAATAATGCAGCTGGTGGAATCGGCAGGAATATTGTCTTTCAGCCAGTGACGGACATATTTAAAGGAAGGCACATTTAAGGTTTTGGCTTTTTCATAACGGGCATCCCAACCTTCTACCTGACGGCGACAGTATCCGTCGCCCTTGCCGAGCTTTTCCAGTTCTGTCCCAGCATAAGGCACCTGATGCAATTCAATCAGTTTATCGATGACATTGATACATAATTCCCGAACCTGGGATTCATTAAAATTGAGCGCTTTGGGTAAATTGGCGCGTGGAATAATGCCTTCCACTCGCTTCATGACATAGAAGTCGCAGCCAATTACAGATTCGTCCTGACACAAGGCCACCATTTCCGGCAAGACTGGATAGAAAGGTGCCAGATTTTTTTGCACGTTATATTCACGTGCCATATCGTGTGCAGATTTGGCTTTGGTCCCTTTAGGCGGGCGACGTAAAATCAAGTCCGTGTTATCATATTTTAAACGATACGTCCAGTTAGACGCCCCACCTGAATATTGCGTGACTTCGACCTGACCTTGTAAATCAATGCCTTGTGCTTTGAGCCAATGCTCAACAGCCATGACATCTAGCTCTTCACCCTGACGGACCGTTCCACCCACATCAATCACTGACATTGTTTTTTCCCTAAATCTTCAATTTCAAAAAGACTTCTTAGCTTGCTTATTTATACCTAATTCACTGTTCATAAACAGCAAAATTTTCAGGTAAGTTGTAAGAAGCCTCAGCCTATATTTCGCTAATTAATCTTTTTTACGACTTGAACGATAACCGCGTTTAGCCAGTTCAAGTTTGGCAATCATGCCTTTATGCACTTCATCCGGACCATCGGCCAGACGTAAACTGCGTGCCTGGGCAAAGAAACCGGTCAGTGGCGTATCTCGTGATACGCCAGCACCCCCGTGTATCTGCATGGCCATATCAACGACTTTTTCCAGCACGCTTGGCGCAACCACTTTAATCGCTGAAATTTCAGTCAGTGCTGCCATATTACCTAAAGTATCCATCTTGTAAGCAGCATAAAGTGTAAGTAATCGTGCCTGATCAATGGCTACACGCGCTTCTGCAACGCGCTCCAGATTACCACCCAGTTTTAAAATTTCCTTGCCAAAAGCAGTACGGCTCATACCCCGGTCAATCATCAGCTCTAAAGATTTTTCCGCCGCGCCAATACAGCGCATGCAATGATGAATACGGCCTGGTCCCAACCGACCCTGGGCAATTTCGAACCCTTGGCCTGCACCGCCAATAAAATTGGCTACAGGCACACGTACATTATTAAAGCTGATTTCGCCGTGACCATGAGGCGCATCATAATCCCCAAACACAGGCAGCATACGTTCGATTTTCACCCCGGCAGTATCTATCGGAACCAGTACCATGGAATGTTGATGATGACGGTCTTTGCTTGCGTCAGGCGTATGGGCCATAAAAATGATGATTTTGGCATTGGGATCGCCCAAACCGGATGACCACCATTTGCGGCCATTCAAAACAATTTCATCTCCCTCGATAACCGCCGTTGCCTGCATATTGGTGGCATCAGAGGATGCTACAGCAGGTTCAGTCATGCAAAAAACCGAACGGATTTTTCCTTCAAGCAATGGCGTGAGCCACTGTTGTTTCTGTTGTTCAGAACCATAACGCCACAATACTTCCATGTTGCCGCTATCGGGCGCATTACAGTTAAATACGATTGGTGCAATTAAACTACGGCCGGAAAGCTCGGCAATGTGTGCATATTCCTGAACGGAAAGCCCTTGCCCCAGAACAGGATCGGGCAAAAACATATTCCATAAACCGGCTTCTTTGGCCTTGTTTTTTAATATTTCCAGTTGAGTGGGCCATTGCCATGTTGTCCAATCCCCTCCTTGATTGAGCTCATGAACATCATTCCAGAACTCGGTTTCCACCGGTTCAATTTCTTCCTTAATGAACTTTTTTGTTCTTTCAATATAATCCTGTGCACGTGCTGACAGCTCGAACATGGTCATTTCCCTCAAAATATATTATCTGATCTTTACAACAACATAACCTGAAACCTATTATGAATGAAATGATTTAATTCAATACAAAACTATGAACAGTATTCATAATAAAGCCATGGTTGATCTGGGTGTTTTTCATCGCATAGACATTAATTTATATCCCTTATTTATTGCAGTTTATGAACAAAAAAGCATTTCCAAGGCTGCACAGATTTTATGTATTAGCCAATCTGCTGCCAGCCATGCCTTACAGCGTTTAAGACAGCATTTACAGGACGATTTATTTGCACGTGCCGGCAGCAAAATGTTGCCTACTCCATTTGCCGAGCAAATTTATCCCGTCATTAAAAATGCACTGTTTGCCATTCAACACATTTCAATGCAAAAACAGAGTTTTGAACCTGGTATGGTGCAAAGTTTAAAAATTGCAGTACATGATGAAATTGAACCGATCATTTTTCCCAAACTGGTTCAGCACTTTCAAAGCTTGGATCTGTACATACAATTTTTTAGCAGCAAGCTCGACCGTAAAAGCATGGCGACTGACCTCGCGACCCAGCAAATAGACTTTGTCATTGATCTGGAACAAAACTTTGGTGAGAAAATTCAATTTCAGAAGCTGCTACAAGATCAGTTTGTGGTGTGTACCCAGCAACCGGAAATGACTGAACAGCTGTACCTGGCTGCTCCGCATATTGGCGTTTCCTCTCGTCGTACTGGCGTTTTAGTAGAAGATATTTATTTAAACCGTAAACAGCTGTCTCGGCAGATTTTTTTGCGCTGTCAGCACTATTCAACAGCTTTACAGATTTTGCTGCTAAACCCTCAAGCGGTTTTAACTATTCCTCAAAATTTGCTGGATCATTTACAAGTTCCTCCATCGTTAAATATTTTTCCGGTACCTGTAGACTTGCCGCTTATTTATCTGGGGATGTATTGGCATAAAGATCTGAAAGATAATTCGCGTCATCAGTTTTTGCGCAGCGAAATTTCTAAAATTTTCGCTTAGGCTATTTTGATAGAATATTTAATTTGCTTAGGCTATTTATAAATACAATTAGCAGCTGCCATCTTTAGAAATGAAGCGTTTTATGACTCTTTTTTGCATAGTGAATAATCATCTTGAATTGATCAATTCAATACTACTTAGGCTATTTTGGATATTTTTATAGATCTGAATGATTTATTTATTCCGGTATCACCTTTTGCTGAATAAGTAGCCGAAATACTGCATTGGCAAGGGTTTTGAGCTTGTTTGGCTATTTCTCAAGCCGTCATTTTTCAGGATTTCCCTTAATATAGCAGCTCATTTTTTTATCTTTTTATTGTTGAATCTGGGCGGGTATTTTCAAGTCCGATTCCACAAATTTTTCTATGTTGGCAAATCTCTCCCCTGTTTGGCTTATTGTATTGGGCATGCTGCTGTGTGCAGTGCTGTTTTTTATCTTCCGCAAAATTTATGCTTTCCTTACTGACCTATTTAAGCCCTTCAAAAAAGGGAAAAAATACTGGTGCAAAGTAATTGCGGTGAGTGATGGCGATACCCTAACCTGTACACGGTTTAACTTGCGTCGCTCAGAAACCAAACTGCGTTTTGCCTACGTGGATGCTCCAGAGTCGACGCAAACCTATGGCAAGGAATCTCAGCGTCTGGTGAAAAAAATGGTGTATTACAAACTGGTCCGTGTCGAAATTACCGATGTCGATCGTTACGGGCGCTGTGTTGGCGTCATTTACCGTTTTAAACGCAATATCAATCAGGAACTGGTCAAACGGGGCGCGGCATGGGTGTATGAGGAATATATTAAAAATCCGACGCAAAAACAGAAATGGCTGGCCCTTCAAAATCAGGCCAAGAAGCAGAAAAAAGGTTTATGGAAAAATTCGCATCCGGTACGCCCCAGTGTTTACCGTAAGCGAAATAAATAGAATTTCAGAATAGATAAATAATCATCTTCAAATATAGATTTAAGTTTGATCTCATGGATCAAACTTGCGGGTTAAAAAATAAAGTGGCTTGTCTAAAACCAACCACTTTAAAATTTATGATCAACAGTTAAAGATAATAAGCCAGTTGAACAAGCAGCCGGAATGCTCCAGCAATCAATGCTAAAGCAAAAAATCCACCTAGCCACAACACAATAAACCACTGCGTCTGTGAAAGTTTCATAGTTACTCCCTAATGATAACCCTGGTCACCAATGCGCACTTTGTCGCGGAATACCCAGTAAGACAAAGCGGTATAAATAATAATGATTGGAATGAGCAGTAATGCACCAATCAGGGTAAATAACTGACTGCTTTGTGGGGCAGCAGCATCCCAGATAGTGACTGAACGTGGAATGATATATGGCCATAAACTGATCAGAAATCCGGTATAGGCCAGAAATACCAGTGCCAGAGTATAAATAAATGGACTCAGTTCTTTACGTTGCTTGCAGGCACGCAAAGCCAGGTAGGTAAAGACCAGAACCAGAATGGGCACCGGACTGAAATAGGTGAGCTGAGGCTGGCTAAACCAGCGTTCGGCAATTTCAGGATGGGCCAAAGGCGTATAAATACTGACCGCACCGAAAATGATGAATAAGGCAACAATCAGCTTCGGCATGAGTTGAAACATTCGATTTTGCAAGTCTGCCTCAGTTTTAAAGATCAGCCATCCACAGCCCAAAGTGGCATACAATACCACCACACTAATTCCGGTAAATACTGAAAACGGCGTAAGCCAGTCCAGTCCACCTCCCGTATAAACGCCATTGGTGGTTTTGATGCCCTGAATATAAGCGCCGAGAATGATGCCCTGAAAAAATCCGGTTAAAATCGAGCCGCCAATAAAGGCCATGTCCCAAAGATGTCGGTTTCGTCTGGATTTGAAACGGAATTCAAAGGCCACTCCGCGGAAAATAAGCGCGACCACCATCAGAATAATCGGCAGGTATAGCGCAGAAAGCACTGTTGAATACACCAGGGGAAATGCCGCAAACAGGCCTGCCCCACCCAGTACCATCCAGGTTTCATTGCCATCCCATACGGGAGCAACAGTATTCATCATCACGTCACGTTCTTGCTGCGTTTTAAAGAAAGGAAACAAGATGCCAATACCCAGGTCAAAGCCATCCAGCACCACATAAATCAGCACGCCGACAGCAATAATTACAATCCAGATAAAAGATAAATCAATCATTTGTCATTCTCCTGCTGATTGTCGAGCGGCTGACCATCCAGCTCTTCATCGGTACTGCCCAATGGACGATGCGAAGCCTGAATAACCCTTTCTTCACTATGCGGCACGAAATGAACAAATTCCGGACCCTTATGCATGATTCGGAGCATGTAATAAATGCCAATGCCAAAGACCACGCAATAGACCACGACAAAGATAATCAGGGTTAATCCCACCTGTTCTGCCGAAACTGGGGATAAGGCATCTTTCGTTCTCATCACGCCATAAACAACCCAAGGCTGACGCCCGACTTCGGTAGTAAACCAGCCTGCAAGCAAGGCAATAAAGCCCGATGGTCCCATCCACAAAGCAAAACGGTGGAACCCGGGGCTTTCATAGAAGCGACCTGTGCGTCTTAACCATAAACCGGTGAGGGCCAATAACAGCATCAGTACGCCTAGCCCCACCATAATCCGGAAGCTCCAGAATACGATGGTGGAATTTGGCCGGTCCTCAGGTGCAAATTCTTTCAAGCCCTGAACCTGACCATTCAGGGAGTGGGTTAAAATCAGGCTTCCCGCGTTTGGAATACCGATGGCGTACTTGGTTTCTTCTGCCTGCATATCTGGAATGCCAAATAAATACAGAGGCATACCTTCATTATGATTGGTTTCCCAGTGTCCTTCTATCGCGGCAATCTTTGCAGGCTGGTGTTTTAAGGTGTTGATTCCATGCAGGTCTCCAATCAAAACCTGTAAAGGCGTAAGCGCTAAAATCATCCATAAGGCCATGGAAAAAGAGGTTTTGACCAGTTCATCCCTGCGGCCTTTCAGCAAATGCCATGCTGCTGTCGCTGCGACCAGTAAGGCGGAAACCAGGAATGCGGCCATTGCCATATGTGCCAAGCGATATGGGAAAGAGGGATTAAATATAATGGCCAGCCAGTCTTGCGGAACAATAATGCCATTTTCAATGCTGAAACCTTGCGGGGTCTGCATCCAGCTGTTGGATGAAAGAATCCAGAACATGGAAATACATGTTCCGAGCGCAACCATAACCGTAGAAAAGAAGTGTGCATAAGGCCCCACCCGTCCCCAGCCAAACAGCATAATGCCCAGAAAGCCTGCTTCCAGAAAGAATGCCGTCAGCACCTCGTAGGCCAGCAGCGGTCCCGTTACACTGCCTGAAACCCGCGAGAATTCACTCCAGTTGGTACCAAACTGGTAACTCATGACGACGCCTGAAACCACGCCCATACCAAAGGCAATGGCAAATATTTTGACCCAAAATTTAAACAGGTCCTGATAGACCGGATTTTGGGTTCTGAGCCAGCGCCACTCTAAAACAGCCAGAAAACTTGCGAGACCAATGGAAATGGCGGGGAAAATAATATGAAACGATACAGTGAAAGCGAATTGAACTCGGGCCAGTTCAAGTGCGGTTAGTCCTAAATTCATAACATCACCTTTTTAATTCGTTGATGTGGTGATTAAGCACGTTGCGACTTAATAATATGCTGTTGTTGTTTTGACCTTATTCAGGATACGCCTAAATCTTAAGCAAAGTATGTTGATTTATTATTTCCTGGTTTTACAGCTGGCTTGAAATATGATTCATCAATGAATTGAAATGGCGGATATGACTGAGCCATGTTTAACAATAAATTTTGAGGGATGCTTGCTTAATACTTGAACAATCAACTAAACAGGCGTAAAGTTGACTGAATTTAGTTACCCTAGCTAACTATTATGCTAAATCCACTTAACTTCCGTGCTTCATTACTGCGCTGTGCACGTTTAATGAGCGATGAAATCAACATTATTTTACTTCCACATCAGCTAAATTATTCCTTGTGGCAGGTACTGTATGTCATACAGCTTAAGCAAGGCTGTACCTCTATCGACATTGCTGAATATCTGAATGTTTCCAAGCCTTCGATTGCAAAACGGATTCATGCCCTGATGCAACTGGAGGTTTTGGATCAGGTCGATACTGAAGACAAACGGCAAAAGAAACTGATCCTGAGCATTAAAGGCCAACAGCTTTTTGCCACATGCTCTCAAAAACTGGACCTGTTTGAACAACAGCTGCTATTGCCCTTGGATCAGGCTGCTCAAAATAGTACCTTAAGCACCCTTCATCAACTTATGCAACATCTGCAAGAGATGAAAGGGGGTCAGTCATGAGTGAACATACGCCCTTATGGAGCAAAAATTTCATTCTTGTCAGTGCCATTAACTTTCAGCTGGTCCTGACCTTTTATCTTCTGGTGGTGGTCATTGTCGGTTATGCCGTTGCTGAACTGGGAGCAACCACGGCTCAGGCAGGTCTGGTTTCAGGTTTGTTCATTGTCGGCACCCTGATTGGCCGTTTGCTTGTCGGTCAGTTTCTGCAACGTTTTGGCCAAAAGACCACCATGATTGTGGGTTTAATCGGATTTCTGATTTTTTCAGGATTCTATTTTATTCCCATGAATATCGCTGCCTTGCTGGGTGTGCGTTTCATGCACGGGTTTATGATGGGCATGGCATCGACCGTATTGGGCACCATCATCGCACAGATTTTACCGCCGACCCGTCGTGGTGAAGGCATTGGCTATTACAGCATGAGCAGTACTCTGGGTACCGCGATTGGCCCGTTTCTGGCTATCTGGATGATGCTGCATGTCGGTTATAGTTCAATTTTTGCCTTATCGAGCCTTGTCGCAGTAAGCTGCCTGGTGGTGGCTTTAATGATTGAAGTGCCTAAGCTGCCGCAACACACCAAAACGGTTGAAACACAGGTCAATATCAAAAAACCAGATTTCATTTCGCAGTTTATTGAAATAAAAGCCTTGCCGATTTCGATCATCATGTTGTTGACTTCAATCTGTTATTCCGGGGTTTTATCTTTTATTAACTTCTATGCCAAAGAAATTGATCTGGTTGAAACAGCTTCTTTCTTCTTCTTGATGTATGCGATTGCGATTTTATTTTCGCGTCCATTTACCGGTCCATTGATGGATCGTAAAGGTGAAAATATCATTATGTATCCGGCGTTTATCATTATGGCATTGGCCTTGTATCTGCTCAGTCAGGCACATAGTCCGGTCACACTTTTGCTTTGTGCAGGCTTGCTGGGGTTGGGTTATGGCAACATTCAGTCGGTTTGCCAGACCGTTGCGGTGAAAAGTACCACACTGAACCGTATGGGCTTTGCCACCTCGACCTTCTTCATCTTCCTCGATGCAGGTCTTGGTTTTGGTCCTTACTTTATTGGTATGGCGCTGGATTATATCGGTTACGCGCAGCTGTATATGTATAGCGCGATTGCAGCTTTGATCTGTATTGGTTTCTACTATGTGCTGCATGGACATAAAGTGAAAAGCAAAGCCGTTAACGCTGCTTAATCATTTTCCAATAGCACCGGAAAAAATTAAAACCATTGGCTAAAATGTGCGAAATCCCCTTTCATAAAGGGGATTTCAAAAAATTATAAATTACTTGAACACTTTGAAACGCGTTGCATCATCTATATAAGCTTTTTCTTTGGCTTCGCCTTCGACTGAACCAAAGACCAGCTGAGCACGCAGTTTCCAGGATGCCGGAATGTTCCATTCAGCATGGACCTGTTCATCCACGATCGGGTTATAGTGCTGAAGTGAAGCGCCTAATCCATCCGTATGTAAGGCTGTCCAGGTCGCGAACTGGGCAATCGCTGTTGAGTGCTCTGCCCAGATCGGGAAATTCTCTGCATAAGACGGGAACTGCTCTTGCAGACCTTTAATCACATCCATATCTTCAAAGAATAAAACGGTGCCCACACCTGCTGCAAAGCTGTCCATTTTGGCACTGGTTTTTGCCGCACTTTCTTCATCTTTGGCATAAGACTTGAGTTTTTCTTTGACTAAATCCCAAAATTTTTCATGCTCGGCATTAAACAGAATCACCGCACGTGAAGACTGCGAGTTAAAAGATGACGGACTCTGCTTAATGGCATGCTTAATCAAATCAGTTAAATACTCGGGACTTTGCTCTACATTTTTACCCACCGCATAAATGGTACGGCGTTTATTAATTAAATCTAAAAACTGATTCGACATTCAATGAAATCCTGTGGTATTTCTTCGGGAAGATTTGGAACACCATACCCTCACTGTTAATAAAATGTGAAATATCTACTTTTATAACAATATTCAGGTCAAAGTGTTGTGGTCTTACCATATGCAATCATAATTCTAATTACTAGTACATTTTATTGATAATTAAATCTTTAATCTTTTATATAGACACACTTAAATAGCTTAAGCTGATCTTTTTACAGTTAAAATTGGCATAAAAAATCCCCCAATATTTGGAGGATTATTATCGTATTTTAAACGGGTCTAAAATTTAGCATTCAACACATTTTGCGGCACTTTATGCTTCCAGAGATCACGCAGTGTTGGTAAATAGAATTTTTCACCAATTTCAACCAGTTCTGCATCAATCAGTGCATGAATTTCATGCATGAACAGATAATCCAGTTCTACAGTGGTTAATTTATGGTTATTTTTCGCAAATTCTTTACGCTTTTGCTGCGCAGTTTTGACCAGCTGGTCGGCATAATTTTTATTTTTAAATTGAGAAATTGCATTTAAACGCAATTCAATTACGCCCCAACCACTGAGTAATAATTTGAACAATTCAAAATCTTCACTGGTCGATTCCCAGGTCATTTCATCCAGATTTTCATCGCCAGGCAGAACCGGAAGCAATAATTCCATCACACTTGGAAAAATCTTTTTAAAATTCAAAATAAATTTAACAGGATGCTCACCCGGATAATCCTTAAATTGCACCTTTTTCTGAACATCTGTTAAATAAATATCGAACATTAAAAATTTTCCTAGATAGATTACTGTTTTTCAAGGTTTTATTTTTCACCTCGCAAAACTAATGCAAAATAATTGCAAAACAGTAATAAAAAACGAAATGCATTTTAGCAATTATGACAATTTATTCAACGCTAAATTAAGCGCTATAAAGCTCACCCATTTGGTCCATCCGTTCTTATTTCGATATCTCAATAAAAAATTAAGACAACACAATGAAACCTGGGCTGTATTTTTATATTGAGCATATGTGCAAAAAGTTTAATTAAAGTAAACCCTATTTCGGCCAGCGTTTTTAGCTTTGTATAAACGTTCATCTGCTATCTCTAAAGCAGTAATGAACTGAGATTCTGCATCTATTCGAGCTGCACCAAAACTTACGGTAGCTCTAATATTGTTAATAAAAAGTTGATCTTCAATTTTTTTGCGTAAGCGTTCAACTAAAGCTAATGAAGATTTTTCATCTGAACTTTGCAGCAATATAATGAATTCTTCTCCGCCATATCTGCCGACAATATCACCTTGCCGAATATTGGATCTGCATATATCCGCAATTGTGCACAAGATTTTATCCCCTACGTTGTGTCCCCATGTATCATTTATAATCTTAAAATGATCAACATCACACATCACCAGATAAACTTCACCATGCTGCAAGTTTTTAAACAGGTCTCCTGTTTTTTCTAAAATACCATTACGGTTATACAGCTGCGTTAAAGGATCTTTCAATCTCTGTTCGTTAATGATACTAAACCTTTCTTTTACAGCTACAGCTGAAACGACAATTGCAAACCACAGGCTGAAGAGTATATTTACTGCAATCATCATCATCCACCACTTTGTTGTGGCTAAGGTGACCAGTTGCACATTTTGAAGGTATACAATGACGATTAAAGTTCTGATAACGGCATAAGCAACTAAGAGAAAGTAGCTAAAGCATAAAAGCTTTTCCAGGAGGTCTGTTCTTTTCAATAAGGTATACACTTTCGGAAGTGCCAATGCCTCTAAGCATAGAATTGCTATATTAATTGTGACTATGCGTGGCCATAACTGCTCATCGATATATTTGAAATATAAAAGAAAAGACATTGCCATTATCATAAAGAAAGAAGCTGCAAACATATTTAACCTGGAATTGGCTTTTAACAGCATTCCATGTGTGACTGCCCAAGCCCCACCTAAATAGAAAAGTGCAAACCATGGTGCAGTCAGTTTCAATTGTACATTTGTCATCAGTGTCTGTGCAGCCAATGCCACTGATGGCAAAACACAGCTCAGCCCCATCCACAATAAATATTTTGGAGCTTTAAACCATACATGTGCAACAATAAAGACAGTCCCAATGAGCATTAAGCAAATCGGGTAAACTAATAAAAAATACTGGGTATCTGGCAGATTCACGGACTGAATGACACCTAGAGCTGTGTAGTTTTTATTCTAAATTGTTTAGCTAAAATTATTCAATAAATATTTATTTTTAATAATAAAAGCTGTATTTTTTTATCATTACTGTGCTTGAGTCATTCGTTAATTCACTATTTTTTCTAATTGCCGGCTAGCAATGCTCAGAAGTGTCCAATAATGAAATATGTAATAATCATTAAAATTGTGACTACCAGTATAGTCTGGTTATTTACTCTTCCCTTTTTCTATATGGCTTTAAAGGGTGGAAATCCTGATCGCTTTCGTGAACATCTAAATGATTTACCTAACTTAACAGTACTAAGCCCCACTCAATTATTCGACCAGTTTCTCTTTCCTGGCACTGTCTGGATTGCAATCTTAGTATTCTTAGCCATGAACATTGGCTGGTTAATAAATAAGAAAATTCATCCATATCTTATCTATTTAGGTTCATTTTGCGGAATAATCAATTCTATATTCGCTGTTACGCTTAGCTTATGGATTGGCTTAGGTCTACTTTTAATTCCAGGCATTTGGTTTGCGAGTTACTTAGTACGCTGGCATATAACTTCTGAATCCAAAACAACAGATGCTTTGCTGAAATAAAAAAACCCCTCAATAAACAAAGTGCGGAATTGTGATTCAAATAAAAAGCCCTAGCAGAAGTGATGGGAGTTCATAATCATTTTAATACTTTACATTAAATCAATGCCGAAATGGCGCAAAATCACAGCCCAGGCAAGAAAAATCAGGATAGTCATTATGCAACAGATGGCTAAAGACAGCCAAAATCCATAACGCTGATAAAGTATCGGAAATGCCAAAAACATAGGTAAGGTCGGTACTACATACCAAAAGGTATACCAAGCATGATTGGAAATTTTCTGGGGATCCTGATTCTCAATTTTCATCCATATCAGCACAAGTACCGTGACAATAGGCAAGGCGGCAATTAGTCCCCCTAGACGGTCACTACGTTTAGCAACTTCTGAAATTAGTATGACCATCCCAGCAGTTATAGCATATTTAGCAATAAGCCAAACCATTGCATTTCCTTTAGCAAATAAAAAATTCTTTTTATAGGTTCTTTCAATCATCTATACGCTTTATTCGACCTATTAATTGCTCAATAGACAAGAAATTTATCCTTCTTTTCCCCTTTGCCACATGCTTTGAGTGACAAAAGTATAGGGCAATTAGAGGAACTGTTTTCAAGCATTTATTTTGGGTTATTTCTTTCGTTATGGATAGACAATAATCATCATTCTGATCATCTATTTAAATTGCATCAGTATCAAAAAAATTTAGCTGTATACTCAAAATCATGGCTCTGGAAAATCAACCAAGCCTCACAAAGTTGTAAGGCCTTTTCATAAATTAAACAGTGATATTTTGTGCCTTGATTGGTTCCTCTATTTTTCGTAAGTTATTGGCTTTTTTATTTTGCTTTCTCTTTTTTAACTTTCTTATAATAATATCTAGCCGTCACCCTGCCCCAATCAAAGTGAATAATTTCATCTTTTACCTCAACCGATTAGAAATCCAAGCATATATGGCTCAAACTTATACCGATTGCACTCTAAGCCCAGTTCGATAGCTTGTGTATGTTAGGTAAATTTCTGTGGATTAAATAAAGCCTACCTTTCGTTGGGCTTCTACTTTCTGGCTATTCACTATAAATCTGTACTGACAAACACACTTTCAATAAAAGCATCTGCTTCATGATCATCCAGTACTTCAATGTTTACGTCTAAATGAATAACTTCAGCCCCCGTCTTTTCTTTAAATTCTGCAAATTTTTGGCTAAGAAACTCTTGAATTTCATCTTCAAGCTTGGTTCTTGCAATGCGATATTCTTTTAGTGCTTCTTTCACAGACATCTCCATGGGCTTTTAATTGTGCAATTAATTTAACATAAAGATGAAAAAAGCCCACTATTTGGCGAGCGTTTAAATCAAAATATTAAATATAATCAATAGGCTTCTTTCATAAATTCCTTTTATTTCCCCCTGAGCTCGGTTTTAAGCAGTGCTTTAAAATCAAGCGCAAGAGAAAAATAAAGAGGATGTGCACAATTATGAAAGAAGTCTAATCATCGGCAGTTAATTTCTTCCTATATTGTACGGATATCTACCCTGGAAAAAACACTGATGAGCAATTGATGATAGCTGTTCTCGCCTTTAGATGCCTATTTCACATTAGGAGACACCATATTTTCAGGAATCACCACGGCATCGAACTGTTCCGCAGTAACCAGATTCAATTCGACCGCAACCTGCTTTAAGGTTTTACCTTCCTTATAAGCTGTTTTGGCGACTTTCGCAGCATTTTCATAACCAATCACCGGATTTAAAGCGGTGACTAGCATGAGTGAATTATGCAGGAAATGATCTATCTTTTCCCGGTTTGGCTCAATGCCAACGGCGCAATGATCATTGAAGCTGTTACATGCATCGCCCAACAGTTGAATTGATTGCAACAGGTTAAAGGCAATGACCGGCATAAACACATTCAGCTCAAAGTTGCCCGAAGCTCCAGCGACATTAATAGTCGTGTCATTCCCCAGCACCTGTGCCACCACCATGGTCATGGCTTCACTTTGGGTCGGATTGACCTTGCCCGGCATAATGCTTGAACCCGGCTCATTTTCAGGAATACGGATTTCGCCAAACCCACAGCGCGGACCACTTGCCAGCCAGCGAATATCATTGGCAATTTTATTTAAACTTGCTGCCAACGTTTTTAAGGCTCCAGAGGCAAATACTGCAGCGTCCCGGGCCGCCAAAGCTTCGAATTTATTCGGAGCCGTCACAAATGGCAAACCGGTTAAATTGGCCAGTTGTGCTGCTGCTTTAACCGCATATTCAGGATGAGCATTTAAACCGGTTCCAACTGCTGTTCCCCCCAAAGGCAATTCATACAAACCCAGTAAGGCATAATGCAGACGTTTTAAGGCATGATCCAGTTGTGATACATAGCCACTAAATTCCTGACCCAGCGTTAAGGGCGTTGCATCCTGTAAATGGGTACGGCCAATTTTCACAATATCTGAAAATGCTTTAGATTTAGCCTCTAGAGTATCGCGTAAACGTTGTACCGCAGGAATCAGCAGTTCATTGATTTGCAGGCTTGCTGCCACATGAATGGCTGTCGGGAAAGAATCATTGGTCGATTGCGCACGATTCACATGGTCATTCGGATGTACTGGCTTTTGCGAACCTAAAGGATTGCCCAGTTTCTGGTTGGCAATATTGGCAATCACTTCGTTGCAGTTCATATTGCTTTGCGTACCCGAACCGGTTTGCCATACCACCAGCGGAAACTGGCTATCCCACTTCCCGGCAATCACCTCTTCTGCTGCACCCACAATATAATGTGACAGCTCATGCGGAATTTGATCTAACTCGGCATTGGTAATAGCCGCGGCTTTTTTGACCAGCCCCATCGCCCGAATCATCGGTCGTGGTAAACGTTCCTGGCCAATTTTAAAGTTTTGCAAACTACGCTGCGTTTGCGCACCCCACATTGCTTCACTTGGAACTTCTACCTCTCCCATAGTGTCATGTTCAATACGTGTTTGCATTTTCAACCTCATATCCATATCGTTTTATGATTTAAGCCAATTCAATTGTTTTGACATATTTAATGATCTTAATCAAACACCCTATAGATGTAAATGATAATTATTTTCATATATTTTAAAATTCATCTTGGTTTAATTTCCCTTAAGCGTTTGCTGATAAAAACGCCACGCATCCTCAATAATTTGAGTAATGCTGCGTTTAGGTTGCCATTTTAAAATTTCATGGGCTTTTCCTGAGGTCGCCCCCACCTGATCAAGTTCAGCATAGGCATAAAACGGCGCATCAACAGTTTTCATTTCTACCCGGGTGACTTTTGAAATTTCACTGAGCAAGGCACGAATAGATATATTCTGCCCGGCAATATTAAAAGCATCACAGGTATAAGGCTGAGTCCTTAACCATTGTAGAGTCGCAAAAATGGCATCACAGCAATCCAATACATGCAGAAAGCTGCGTTCCACGGTACGATCTAACGTCTGTGCCTGCTGGCGCAGTTCAATATACTCACGTTTCCTCGCCGCAACCTGTAAAGCCAATGGAATAATGTTTTTCGGCAATGGCGCCACAAACTCCCCCAGCACGCCATGTTCAAATGCACCGGCAATATTGCACAGCCTTAAAATGGCAATTTTCCATTCACTGTCTGTCAAAGCAGTATCGCGGATGATTTCTTCAATCATCTGTTGCGACTTCACGTAGGGATTGGGATAAGAATAGTTAAAAGCAAGATCTTCGGTCAGGATTAAACTTGACTGGCCGTAAACAGCTAAACTGGATAAGTGAATTAAGGTCCGAATGCCGGTACGCTGCATTGCGCGCAGCAGACTCATGATACAGCTGACATTATCGTTATAATATTCTAGCGGTTTAAGTACAGATTCTTCTATCGATTTAAATCCGGCGGTATGAATGACCGCTTCAACAGAATATTGTTCAAAAACTTTATTTAAGGCCGGGGTATTTCGAATATCAATTTTGACAAAAGGCACATACATGCCGGAAATATATTCTAGGCGTTCTAAGGTTTGTAAAGTTGCATTGGATAAATTGTCGACAATGATGACTTCTTGTCCATGAGCCATCAGGCTTAACGCAATATGTGAGCCTATAAAGCCTAAACCACCAGTCACTAAAATCATTGTTTAGATACTCCTTATAATAATCAGTACCTTGCAATTTATTGGTGAAATTTTGGTATTCACAACAACTTATCTACAGATATTAAAAGCAAAAAACCGACTTAAAATTCTCTTGCGTCGGCTAATCTGCAAGAGCACTATATCGCCATTTTAAAGGTTTGGAATAATGCATGTGTTACAGTTATGGCTATGAAATGTATTTTATTTACGACAAGAAATAACCACCTAATTATCTTGTAAAAGACCGAACCACCATTGTAAACAGCTGAAAGAAATAAAAATGAAAACATGGATGTACTTTTATATCGAGTACACGGTAAATAATGGGGAATTTTTTGCAAGGAACATGGTTGGGCTTTGGGACTGAAAAGTAATTTTAGGGTTTTGAGCAAGGTGTGGAGTTAAGTAGATTTAAAACTATCACATTTAGTTTTATTGTAAGCTTATCAATAGCATTTACCTTTCTAATGGTTACGTTTTGCATATTTGTATATTCAGGACCTCATACTATAAAAGATGCTCTAAACACTACTGGTAGTTATTTTGGAGCGGCTGCCACATTGGGTGCATCTTTTATTGCAGCCTATCTTTTGAATGACTGGCGAGAAGAAGTAGATTTTCAATCAGCTAAAGATTTTGCATTTCCAATATTAGAACTTTTAGTTTCAATCAGATTTGAGCTGAGATGGTTACTAGAAATACTGATCAATTTAAGACATGTAGAAAATTTCGCTTTTTGAATACCAGTTATATTAATTATGTATGCTTTAGCCCTAAAAAAGATATTTTTAAACCAGCTCCAAATATCAAACACTTAAACAAATGTAGTTTTTAAAAAAAATATAGATTGAATAGCCACCAAAATTCTAGACACACATAACCATCTTTTGGACTGCCACCACTCTCCTAGACAAATTTCGTCTATTCTTTTTGCATAGGAGAGAACCTTATGAGTGGACAAAGATATACCCCAGAATTTAAAGATGAAGCTGTTAAATTGATTACCGAACGTGGATATTCTGTCACTGATGTAGCAGAACGTTTAGGCGTATCACAGCACAGCATTTATAAATGGCTAAAGGCCGTACAGCCTTTACGCAACAACCCTGATGAACATGAACTACTCGAAGCAAAGAAAGAAATCCTACGTCTTAAAAGTCAGCTTAAACAGACTGAAGAGGAACGGGATATTCTAAAAAAGGCCGCAAGGTACTTTGCAAGCCTGCCCGAGTAAAGTATCAGTTTATCCTGGAATACAGCCATCAATTTAAGATTAAAACGATGTGTCGGGTCCTTAAGATCGCTCGTGCTGGTTACTATGCCTGGTTGCATGAACCCGAATCAGGCAGGACTATTGAAGATAAGCGGTTATTACAGCTCATCCGTTCTTCTTATGATGCCAGCTATGGCATCTATGGTTATCGTCGCATTACGCTAGATCTAAAAGAATTGGGTGAAAGCTGCGGGCCCAATCGTGTGCTGAAGATCATGAAGAACAATGGTATTGCCGCTGTTCGAGGATATAAGAAACATAAAAGCTATGGTCGTGGTCGTCCTCAGATTGTGCTACCTAACCATTTAAATCGAGAGTTTATTGTAAACACACCTGATACTTCTTGGGTGACTGATATAACTTACATTCGCACATGGCAAGGCTGGTTATATCTGGCTGTGGTTCTTGATTTATATTCGAGAAAAGTCATCGGTTGGTCAATGAAACCTACGCTTGCCAAGGATATCGTTTTGGATGCACTTCTTATGGCGGTATGGCGACGTAGGCCAAATGAACCTGTGATCATACACTCTGACCAAGGCTCCCAATACAGCAGTAGAGACTGGCAGAAATTCTGTCAGAAACATAACTTAATACCCAGCATGAGCCGTAGAGGAAACTGTTGGGATAATGCCGTTGCTGAATCCTTTTTTAGCAGCTTAAAGAAGGAAAGAATTAAAAAGAGGATCTACAAAACACGAGAAATGGCTCGTGCAGATGTGTTTGATTACATCGAGATGTTTTACAATCGAATCAGGCGTCATTCGCATCTCGATGGGATGAGTCCAGAAGCCTTTGAGGCAGCTTCAAAATGAGGCTGTCTCGTGTCTAGGATACTGGGAGCAGTCCAGATATTTACGAAGAATAGGAATCCCTAGAGAATCATATTGGTCAAATCAGAGTTGATATTGCCAAGATCCTCAGAAAATATGAATTATTATGATAAATTTATTTAAATTAGCAACTTATAAAAAAATAAAACATATCAGAAACCCTATCAAACTTATGAAAGCTTAGGAATAATAAAACCTGTAGATATGATTTATAACTTAAAATCAAAACTTTCTATTGAAGTTGATGTTTATACTTTCATTCAATCCAATAAAAAAATTACTCAATATAAAAACCTTGAGGAAATGATCCAAGAAACAGTAGAAATTATTAATAAAATTGAAACATTCCTTTTAGCAAATCATTTAACAATAAAAGATTAATTATAGACCTCAATTGAGAAATTTAATAACACCAATGCAGATTCTTAATCCTTACTAATCCAGTTTAAGAGTTGATGTCAATATATTTCCTATTAGACATAAGCACTACCCTGCATAATATAAAATACCAAGTTTTGGTGATATTCAAATCATAATATTCTCTATTAAATCAAACAACTATTTAATTAGTTAGATTAAATATTCTTTATTTTATTTTTAAGGCAATATTATGTTCGGTTCAAAACGCAATTTTCTCGCAATCTTAATGATTCTATCTCCTTTTGTATCTGTCTCAGCATGGGCAATGCCCATTCTCCACAATCTGGATTTTGCAACAGAATCCACAAATATAAAAACTGAAAATTCCAAAAAAAGTAATGATGAATTCAATAAAACTGATGTTAAAAAAATCTAAATAAGCAAGAGGAAGGTATTTCATATTGTTTGAAATGCCTTCTTAGCGGCTCACTTAAGGACTTGTGCTTTTTCAGGATGGTCGGCTAACCCATGTCGCTGTCTTTACTATTTTGCTTCTGATATCGGTATTTGGAATATTCCAATGTTGATTCAATGTGATAAACCGCTTCAAATCAAGCTGCTCGGTTCTAAGGAAATTCAGCATTTCCGTAGACATATCCAGTTTTCGCGCTAACCATTGCCATTTTAAAATCGGCTGAAGTAATTTTAGTGAAATAAAGTGGCGCGGCGCCTTGACCTGCAGATGCTGTGCAATTATCTGAATCAATTCCGGAAAGGAAACTTGCTCTGGATTTGCCACTAGAATTTCCTGCTGATGCGTACATGGATCTTGGGCAGCATGAATTATAGCCTCAACCAACATCGTCACCGAAACTAATGGTAACGAGTGCTGCCGCGTTCCAGGAATAGCCGTCATTTTTCCTTGTTTCACTTGCCGGATTAGATGTGCAATCGGTTGATGAGATGGAATCTCTCCGGTTGTTTCATCACCAATAACAGTGGCTGGGTGGATAACTGTCCATGGGATATTATGCTGATTGGCATGTTTAATCCAAGTGAAATGCCCTTGTATTTTAGACGCTTCATACGCCCCCAATCTGGCATAGACCTGTGGCCAATCAGTCTGCCCAATATGCTCGCGATAAATACCCGCTGCCTGTAAGTGCGCATCCAAAGTCAGCATATAGCCTGACAGATGTACTGCCCGTTCTAATTGACAATGCCTGCTGACACAGGCCAGCAATCGTTCAAGCCCATTAACATTGACTGCCTTAGCCTGCTGCATCGTTAAGTGCCATGCAAATAAGGCGCTGGTATTATAAAGATAATTGACCGTTTTGAGCTGCAGCCAGTCCTGCTTAGACAGCCCTAAGTTGGGCAGGGTAATATCGCCCTGAATGAAATTTAACTGTTGATGTATAATGCCCTGCTGTGTCAGCCATTGCTGAAGCTGTGGAGCTTGCTGATCGAGATTGCGGCATAAGGCAAATACCTGAACATTATCTCTAAGCAGGCGTGCTATGAGAAATTTACCGATAAAGCCTGTTGCGCCTACTACGAGGGCTGTCTGATTTGAAATGTGCATAAATGTGTAATCAGTCGAATTGTTCATACTTAAGCTAAAGTATGGAGTACACTCTATGGTCAAGCAGTTTTTAAAAAATTAATCCTAAAGGGACTTTACACATGCTGATTGGTGAATTATCACAACAGATGAATATGAGCCGGGATACCATCCGTTTTTATGAAAAAATGCAGCTGATCCACCCTCTGGTTCGCAATAACGGCTATAAGGATTATCCTGAACAAACGCTGCAGCAGCTGCAGCTAATACAGGTTGCGAAAAATCTGGGATTTACTCTTGCTGAGATTAGGCAGATTATCCATTTGGCGAATGAAAGTGAAATTCCTGCCGAACAGTTTCAAGCAATTCTGCAGGATAAGCTCAATACAGTTCGGGAGAAGATTGAGCAATTGCAGCAGATGCAGACGATGCTGGAAAACCTGATGGAGAGAGAACCTTGCCCATTCAAAAAAGGCTGTGATGTGATTTACGATTCACTTTGATGATTGATTAAAAAATCATTTATAAAAGAACGGCTGTGTTTCACAAATCTATCGCTAAGGGCTTATTCAGCAATATAATTCTCAAATGAATAAGCCTACGCCTAAAATCTTTCGTACCTCTAACTGGCAAATGTACAATCAATCTCTGATGAATCGAGGAAATCTCTCGATCTGGTTTGATGCCAATACTCAATGGTAGGTACAAGTAAAAGATAAACACGGACAAAATCAAACCTATTCCGATGCGGGTAGGCTATTTAAGGCTGTCTTATAATTAAGTCTCTATTTCGACTCTCTTTACGAATGGTCACTTCACTGGCTCTGTTCAGAGCCTCATTAAACTTTATTGATTAGATTGGACAGCACCAGACTACACGACCAAAAAATGGATATGCTGGCTTAATTCCCTGCTCAAGATTAGCCTTACCTGTTTTAAGTTCTAGTCGCTTGATTGATGCCCAGTGCTCACATTCTTTTGCTGTATTTCTGGTTACTGAGTATCGTTTGTTTTCAGAAGTGAACGTGATACGCCAACCTGCCCCACATTGTATGGGTTTTGGAAGTTTCATTTTTTGGTGCAGATTGGCTTTTATTCTATAGATAATATAGTCAAAGGAAATACAGGGAATTTCGTGCAGATAAAAACCAGGTTTTATGACTTTTAATTTTTACTCACCATAATAACACATTGTTTTTAAATGATTATTTTTAAAATAATTTTAACATCCGATGCTGAATTCTTTAGATACAACATAAAATCATTGTATACTACCCTTTTCTTATGAAGTTTGGATGCATCAATATTGGATTGGGCATTCTTCAAGTGAATTTCGATGAGTACCTTATTACTAATTACCTCCGCTCCGACCTCGATCTATGCCTGGCATTCCTTGGGTCTGGCTCAGGCCTTGCACGCTAAAAACCGGGCATTTCGCGTGTTTTTTTATCAGGACGGTGTCGCTGTAGCGAATGCCTTGCAATGGGTTCCAGACGATCAGCGTAACCTGACTGAAGAATGGCAAAAACTGGCAATTCGCTTACCGGTATGTGTGAGTGCTGCTTTGGCGCGTGGCATTAGCGATGAGGAAAATGCCAAACGACATCAAATTAGCCAACACAATCTTGCGCAAGGCTTTGAACTGGTTGGTCTGGGTGAACTTGCCGATGCAGTGCAATCCACACAACGTCTGATTCAATTCTAAGACGATATTTTTGGTATTTGTGGCTTTTAAAAGGTAAATTGTGTGAAATCTGTACTCGTTATTCTGACCCAAGCCAATCTGGCCAACTTGCAGGTGCATGAAAGCCTGTCTGCCACCATGGTACTGGCAACTTTTGGTTGTGAAGTAAAAGTTTTACTTCAAGATGCCGCCTTAAGTTTACTCAATGCCGAACTGCAATTCGAGCAGCTTAAACATGCCTTTAAAGTGGCATCCAACATGGTCGATAGCTTTGAATTTTATGACCTTAGCCCGATTTTGGTCGAAAACAGACATCAACATTCACACTTTGTAGCCAATGCTCAACAGGAGATTGAATTTGTTGAGTTAAATCCTGATTTCATTCAAAGTTTTGATTTTGTGCTGTACTGGTAAAGTTGAAGAGTTAACTGATTATGTCGAATAAAAGCTTATATTTGGTGCAAAGTACTTTTTCAGCGACCCCGAATGTTTTGAGCAAATTGCAACAGCTTTACAGCCCTGAAGATACGGTTGTGATGATGGGTGAATCGGTCTTGCAACTACAGCATCCTTTTCTGCAAGCATTGAACAAGGTCTATGTACTGGACACCGATGCGGAAATTCTGGCAGGACAAACCACCGAAAATTTAAAGCTGATTTCTTATGCAGAATTTGCAGATCTCTGCCTGGACCATAGCCGCTGTATTCGCTTGAACTAATTTGAGATTAATGATGAATTTAGAACTCGATCAAGATGGTCACCTCGTCGATTACACCATTTGGAATGAAGCAGTGGCTCAAGAATTAGCCAATACGCTGGAGCTGCAACTTACAGCGTGGCATTTTGAGATTTTACATGCCGTACGCCAGTTTTACCAACAGTTTGGGCATTCACCGGCAACACGCCCGCTGATCAAGTTCCTGATGAAAACTGTTAGTGCCGAGATTAATAATGCCGTCTTGCAAGAGCAATTTAATACCGGTCTGGTGGCACGCCATTTAAGCCGTCTGGCCGGTATTCCAAAACCGCCGAATTGCCTATAAATTCTGAAGCTCAAGATTCAGGACGATATTTTGTGCCGTTCCAGATAGTCGTAATAATCTTGCGTCAATTCGGCTTTAACCTGCTTGGCATGTAGGGTTTCATGGCATTCGGAACACACCAGTCGCGGGGTAATTTTATGACCACAGCTTTTATGCATATATTGCATGGGCTGTCCTAAACCTTCATTCATCCACTGATCTGCCCAATGCGCCATAGACATTAAAATTGGATAAAGTGCTAGACCTTTTTCAGTAAGATGATATTCGTAGCGTTCTTGACGCTCCACATAAGGCATTTTTTTCAATATGCCATGTTCGACCAGACGCTTTAAACGTTCTGACAATACATGCCGGGTGATGCCTAAATTCTGTTGAAAGGATTCAAAACGGCGCGTGCCCAAAAAGGCATTGCGCAAAATCAATAATGTCCAGCGATCACCAATCACCGATAAGGTTCTGGCAATTGAACATGGTTGCGTTCCAATCTCATCCCATTTCATAAAAAATCATCAACAAAAGTTAGCTCAGAAAAGTTACCGTATTCCTGTGAAGATGAAAAGACATGTAATCTGAATCTGTATAAAGTTTAGTTCAAATTTCCAGATTTAACCTGTAGCCAGAGCATATTTTTAGTGCCCTTTCCTTACCAAACATCTTGTTTAAAATATTGTTTAAAAATGAATTTCATCCTGATTTTCCTCAATAATTTTTAACCATGCTCGCGTGGCTGGATTCATGGCAACAGTGGTATTCCAGGCCATGCTCAGCGTCCAGTTCAGATGAGGGCTTTCCAGCAGGCTGATGTTATATTTTTTCTGATCCAGCTGTTCACAATAAATTTTGGGTAATAAAGCAATCCCGACATCCGATTCGACCATTTTGGCAATAAAGTCCCATTGGCTACTTTTGCAGACCACATGCGGTTCAAAACCGGCGTAATTCGCTGCCTGAATAATCACATTGTTTAAACTGAAGGAATCATCATAAAGTAAAAAAGACTCTTCTTTTAATTCAATCAATTTTACGGTTTGTCGGCTCTTCCACTGGGTTTCTTTTCGAGAAAGCAGACATAAGGGCGAATCCATAATCGGGATACCGCTCAGCACAGGTTTTAAATGCCCCAGTAAAATGCCCACATCGACTTTTTTCGCCAAAATGGCCTCTTCAATTGCAGCGGCACCGACTTCCAGAAAACTTAATTCGATATGTGGATATTGCTTGTGAAACTTGGCAATTAAACTACTCAGTAAAACTGAACCTAATGGCGGTAAACCCAAGGTCAATTTGCCCTGTTTGAGCTGGCGGATTTTAGCCACCGTTTCAAAAATACGCTGTTGCTGTTCCAGTATGCCCAAAGCATGCTGGTACACCTGTTCACCGGTATAGGTTAAGGCAACCTCACGCTTACGCCCGGCATCTCCCTTATGAAATAAAGCCACCCCAATTTCCTGTTCCAGGTGATGTATGGCCTTACTGATGGTGGGTTGGGTCAGGCACATCTCCTCAGCAGTTCGGGTAAAACTTTGCAATTGCACAATTTTAACGAACATGGTCAGACTCTTGATATCCACCTATCATTCCATTTAAGCATAATCTTTTTTTTATTATTCATAATATGAGCACAGGGTCAAATTTAAAATAACTTCAAGTTTTTATATTTGCTGATTATGTCTACTTCCTCACGATCTTCTAAACCAATTTATATTGCCCAGGTTGTGCTACAGCTTAGCCTGCTGATCCTCATCTGGTGGCTTTCCTCACTCATTCAACAAGCGCTTGATTTACCGGTTTCTGCTGGGGTTATTGGCCTGTTACTGGTGTTCATGGCTTTGCTGAGCGGCCTGTTTAAACTGCAATGGATTAAAACCGGTTCAGATTTTATTCTCGGTGAACTGGTGCTGTTATTTATTCCCTGTGTGGTTGGCATCATTAAATATAAAGACCTGCTTTTAACTCAAGGCTGGCAACTGATTTTATCGGTGGTCATCGGCACTTTCTGCGTGATGCTGGCTACCGCCTATAGCGTATATTTCGGCTTTAAACTGGAAGACCGTTTAAAGCATAAATCACAATCCCGACACCTGTTAGAACAGGGGAAATAACATGAACCTGACTGCGTTTATATGTTTTATCGGGACACTCATCTGTTATGTACTGGCTAAAAAACTGCATAAAAAATATCCCTATATGCTATTAGCACCGGGTATTTTTGTGCCCTTTATCCTGATGATATTGATGCTGGCCTTCAATATTTCCTACGACACCTATATGCTGGAAAATCAGTGGCTGATCTGGATGTTGGGACCTGCGACCATTGCCTTTGCCATTCCGATTTATGAATATCGTCAAGTGATTAAGGCACATGCATTGTCAATTGGTTTAGGCATTGTGGTGGGCATGATTGTCGGGGTGATCAGCGCATTTTATCTGGCAAGAGTATTTCATTTTGACCAGGCCACGTCTTACAGTTTAATGGCCCGTTCCATTTCGACGCCCTTTGCCATGGAACTTACTTCCCATATAGGCGGTTCGGTTGAACTGGTGATTTTATTTACCATGATTACCGGAATTGCCGGCGTAGCCATGGGCGATCTGCTTCTACTGGCACTTAAACTCAATTCACGTTTTGCTCAGGGTGCATCTTTTGGTAATGCAGCGCATGGGTTTGGGACCAGTAAAGCGTTTATGCGTCATCGTGAGGAAGGCGTGGTCGCATGCTTGACCATGGTTCTTTCAGGCGTGTTTATGGTGCTGCTTGGACCCGCAATTGTTTCCATGGTCGTCACTTATTTATAAATGACAATGCCCATGATACGGAAGTGATGCTGTCGAGATGATCAGGCTGCTCACTTCCCATTTTCAAATCATGTGAGGGTTAAATAAAAACTCGCTACAACGAAGCCCAAAAAACTCACCGCCTCGCAAATTTCAATACTTGCCCCTACCGTATCACCGGTAATACCACCAATACGCTGGATAAATTTGTGTCTTAAATACAGCAGGCTAGCTGTCATCACTATGGCACTCATGATGCCAGCCCATCCCCAATATACCGATGCAAGCAAACTTAATGCACATACAATAAGGGCGGCAGTTTTCGGAATACATTCTGCAATTGCAGACCCTAAACCTTTTTCGCGCACATAATGGGTGGTTAAAAATAAAAATAACGGCGCTAAACGACCCAATAGCGGAAATAAAATCAGGGCTGAATATAAGTGCTGCTGCAATAATATATACAGCGCAGACCATTTCAGCAGGCACAGAATAATCAAGCTGAGCACGCCAATAGGGCCACAGCTCGGATCTTTCATGATGGCCAAGGTACGTTCAGGATCACCAAATCCCCCCACCCAGGCATCGGCAGTATCGGCCAGACCATCCAGATGCAAGCCACCTGTCAGCCAGATCCACGCCACTAAAATTACACTGCTTAATAAAATGATGGGCAGAGCATGTAAAAGATTTGCAAGTGCAAACAAGATGAATCCAATGAGTAAACCGACCACTGGATAAAACAGCAATGATTGACCATTTTGCTGTTTAGTTGGCATCTGTTTTAATTGAACCGGAAATGTGGTTAAGAATTGCAGCGCAATAAAAAATGGTGTCATCCGGATTGCTCCACATATTCAAGGCTTAAATCATCATGCAAAATAAAATGATTCAACTGCCCCAGTTCAGCAGACATTTTTAAAATATTATCTAGGGGTTGCTGTAATGCCAGACATTTTAACAGTTTAATCACCCCGCCATGCGTCACGACCATGGCATGGCTCAAGTGACTTTGCTGCATGGAACCTTGGATCTGTCGCATTGCATTTAATATACGCTGCTGAAACTGCTGCATGGTTTCTGCATTGGGTGGACTAAATCGGGTTGGCGTTTCCCAGAACTGCGCCAATACCTCCGGCTGCTTTTCATAGATCTCTTGAGTCGAAACCGCTTCCCAATCGCCAAAATGCATTTCCTGTAAATTGGTATCTTGGATTAGCTCCAGCTGTAACTGCTTTGCAATTTCATCTGCAAATAAAGCACAGCGCTGCAAAGGTGAACTAAACACAATATCCCAGGGGTTAGGTGAATTATTTTTTAAGAACTGATCTACCGTGTGGCGCATTTGTTGCCAGCCTGAATCCGTCAGGGCATCATCAGTCGATCCACGCAAAGTATGGCTCAGCTCTGTCTCGCCATGACGCAGTAGATCAATCCTGTACATCTTAAATCACCTTTAAATCCAGGTAGATTAAACTTTTTCACCCGTCACGGCGGCTTCGGCAAAAGTCGCCATATTGTTATGCAGGCTACAGGCTAACTTGATGATTCCTAAAGCTGCACCGGCACCACTGCCTTCTCCCAGGCGTAAATTCAGCTTCAGCAACGGATTGGCATTCAGTTCCTGCAATAAACGCTGATGCCCATATTCAGCCGATTGGTGACCAAACAGCATCCATTCACGTACGGCCGGATTTAAGCGTACGGCTACCAATGCAGATGCCGTAGTAATAAAGCCATCGACCACCATAGGCAAACCCAGCTGTGCGCAGCGAATATAAGCACCGACCATTGCAGCCACTTCCAGTCCACCTACTGCGCATAGAGCCTTGAAAGTATCCTGACCGACATATTGCTGATGTAAAGCCAAAGCCTGATTAATCACATTTTTTTTGTGATTGAGCTGTTCTTCACGAATGCCGGTACCCACGCCGGTCAATTGCTCGGCAGGCTCATTCAGCAAGAAACAGGCAACGGCTGAAGCAGAACAGGTATTGCCAATGCCCATTTCCCCAGCCACATAAATAGAAGCCCCAGACGCAACGGCTTGCTCTACACTTTTTGCTCCCAGCAGCATGGCTTCAGCACATTGCGCTTCGGTCATGGCCGGTTGTTTGGCGAAGTTGGCCGTACCCGGGATAATGCAATGTCGTTCTACTCCTGCATATTCATAGGCATCTCCAACAGAACCACAGTCAATGACTTGCAGTTTGGCATTGTATTCTTTGGCAATCACGCTAATGCACGCACCGCCACCGGTAAAATTTTGCAGCATCTGCCGGGTTACCGCTTGCGGATAGGCTGAAATGTTTTCTTCCATCACCCCATGGTCACCGGCAAAAATGGTAATCCACGGTTTATCAATGTTCGGGCGCGGAGTGTTTTGCAAACTGGCCAGTTGAATCGCTACATTTTCCAGTTCGGAAAGTGAACCGGTCGGTTTGGTGAGCTGTAATTGACGCTCTGCAGCCTGTAGTCTGGCTTCTGCACTTGGCGTTTTACACGCATCTAACCACCAGTTCATTATTTCTCTCCTTTTAAAATCATTGGAAAACCAGCCACACAAAAAACCACCTTGTCGGCAATCTGGCCAAGTTGCTGATGCAACCGTCCGGATTCATCCACAAACTTACGGCTGATCTCACCCATGGGAACAACGCCCAATCCGGTTTCATTGCTTACCAGAATGATTTGTGATTGTAAGCCTGGCAGCACATCGAGTAATTTTTGACATTCGGTGGCTTGCAGAGTTTTATCTTCATGCATCAATAGATTGCTCATCCATAGGGTCAGGCAATCGACCAAGATCAACTGATTGGCTGCATCAATTTGCTGTAATCGCTCCGCCAGTAAGTAAGGTTCTTCAACCAGCTGCCAATCGGCAGGACGCTGCATCTGATGATGGGCAATTCGCTGCTGCATTTCTGTGTCTAAAGCCTGGGCCGTTGCAATGTAAGTTACAGCCAGGCCTGAATCTTGGGCAGTTTGTTCTGCCAGACGACTTTTGCCAGAACGGGCGCCGCCTAAAATGAGTTGGATCATGCATCACCCAAAATAAATTGATGGTACGGTGTTAATGGCCCCTGCAACGTTTGTGCATGATAGGTTCCAAATGTTAATTGCCGGTTCTGAAATTCAAATTGCTGCTGTGAAATATGTTGCATGCGCTCAAAAACTGCATCACTATTGATAGTATCTTTATATAAACCCAAAGTGATATGCGGACAATATTGTAAGGGTGCAACCTCTTCTGAACAGGCATATAACTGTTGACGGATCTCGGCCAGGCTTCCTTCAATATCCTCAATTTCAATAAAAAGTGCACTTTCAAAACTATTTAAGCGTCCGGACTTCAGTTTAAATGAAGATCTTTGTTGCGGCCTTAAAATTTCAATCTGCTGCTGTAATTGCTGATGGCTAAAATCGTCATCCCAAACCTGTGGGTGGGCAGTCAAAAATCCGCAAATAAATAAGGTGATATGAAACTGGCGCGTATTTGGCGCGTACAGCAAGTCGGAAAAGTGCTGACGAAGATGATGTAAATAATGCAGCAATTCGGGCTGCTGTATTTCCAGATACCAGAGTGAATAATCCGTGCGCCCTTTATGCCACTCAGGATAGTCCTGTGCAAGCGTAGGCACGACCGGCATAGAGGGTTTCAGAAACACGTAAAATTCACATTAAATTCAATTACGTTATTTAACCATGAATTTGATGCAATTGATTAAAGTATTGGTTTAACAATATTCAGCCTGTGCTGAAATTTATTCAGCTCTTTCAGCACCTTCTACTGCGAACGGCTATTTTTTACAGACCAATAGCCCTATATATTCCTCTCTTCGAGATCAGCCCGATAAATTTTTAGCCATCTGTTATATTCTCATGATTCAATGATATTTTTCTTTTCCTGCAGCAATACTTGCATTGAAAAATAGATCATTAAACCCAGCATTAAGCACAGCAAAAAATAATAGGGATAACTTTTATGCCACTGATACAGGCCGGTGCTCACTATCGGGCCTAAAACAAAACTTAAGGCTTGGGTTGCAGTACACCAGCTGGCAACCTTGGCTTGCAGGGTTTTCGGTGCATTTTGTGCCGCTCCGGTGGTAAAAGCAGGAATTTGGCATGCCACTGCAATTCCATAAAGAATATAACTGTACTGAAAAATACGGATATGCTCGGTCAGTACAGAAATGAGCAGTCCTGCGGTCATGCACAGCAGGCCCACCCATAACAGGCGATAAACGGACCATTGCAGATACTTAGAAATCAGGCTTTGATAATCACTAAGGCAATACCGACAATTAAAGAACACTGGGAAAAGTACACGGCACTTTGTGCAATGCTCATGTGAAAATGATCCTGTATATAAAAACCAGCCGTCAGATTCACTGTCACAATTGCCAAATAGAGACTAAAACCAAGCAGCAGCCAGACAAAACATTGCTGCATGGAAAAGTCCAAATCGCGACGGGTTTCCAAAGCTCAGGGTCCTGCTTTGAAGATTGCAATGAGCTGTTTCGCTCATATCCAAACACAATCACCAGACTAATTAAGCTTAAAATGATAATCGCAGCCCATAAAGGCGCCAAGATGCCCCATGCCAATAGTAAAGTTGTTAAAAAAGGCCCGACGATTACCCCTACACTATTTAAGGCACCAAATGTTGACATGGTCTGGCTGCGTTGCTGTTCATTGGTATAACGGGTCATCACATAGGTTTGTAGCGCAATTTGCGGCATAGCCATAAATCCCCCTGTTCCTGCACGCTCCGCCATGAGCAAGCCAAACAGACTGATTAACGAGACCTGAACCCACAGGCCATAAAACAGCACGACAGTAAAAATGCCCCAGGTCATGGTCATACCCATAAAGCCAAGACTAAGCAACTGGTATATCGAAAATTTATTTTGATTTTTAGAAATATAAATTGCCGCAATCGCCATCAGTAAGGCCCCACCCGATACCATGGCACCGCCTTGCAATTCCGACAGCTTTAATTGGCGAACCCGAGGTGCCAGCAAAGGTAAAATCATTGAAAAACTTGCCCCATTGGCTAGACTTGCTGCAATAAAGATTTTGTTATTTTTATCCATTGTTTATTTTTAATTCCTAATACAGGTCTACATTTACAAGCAATTAGAGGCAATCTATGCGGGTGTTTTTAAGATGTGATAGTACCTTTCAGATCAGAGCCTTGGCCATAAGTTCAGTATGGGTAAACAAAACCCTATTTAATCGCATCTTGCTGGGCTTTGTCAGTACCGCCAATCGCCAAAACTTGCACAAAAAAAGCCCTAAATTTCTTTAGGGCTAATCAGAATCACTTCATTTGATATTTTAGCAATCCAGCACATCTGCAAACTGTGCACTCAAAATCTGCGCTAAATCTTGCGGTTTCAGGCCAATATCCAGGCCTCTTTTTCCACCGCTGACATATATTTTTGGCAAGTCTTGTGCCGTAGCATCGATCACTGTTTTTAAGCGTTTCTTCTGTCCAACCGGGCTAATTCCTCCGACCAGATAGCCAGTCAAGCGTTCCGCATTTTTCGGATCGGCCATTTGCAGTTTTTTACAGCCGACTGCTGCCGCGACTTTCTTTAAATTCAATTGGTGATTTACCGGTAATACCGCGACAAAATAGTTCTTGTCATCCGTCACCAACAGCGTTTTAAAAACTTCTTCAACACTCAAACCGAGTTTTTCGGCTGCTTCCAGACCAAAACTTTTGGCATTGGCATCATGTTCATATTCGTGAATAGAGAATTCAATTTTATTGGATTTTAAAATTTTGCAAGCAGGGGTCATTTCTTCGATGATATTAAAAACAGGTTAAATAAATTATAGGCTTTTTAAAAGTGAATGTTTAGCATACTTAGGCTATTTTAAGTTCATGATTAAATTTCATCAGTTTATGAAAATTGAAAATTTTCTCAGGATATGTATGTTAAAAGTCAGATGATGGATATGGCTAAACCCTAAACAAATGCCTGCTGCTATACCTATTCCACTTTCAAGCAAACCCAGCATTTTTTACAAGCCTTTATTGTGATACTTGATATCTGGCTTCTTTTAATGGGAGAACGGATTTTCCCCAGCTAAGCTGCTATAGCGAGATGCCTAGGCTTAAATTAAAGTGCATCAAAGTATGATTTTTAATTTAAAAGAGCAAAGCCGACAAGAAAAAGAACGCGTGGATACGACATCCACGCTTTCTTGATGATATTAAATTGATAAGATTAAAATTAATGAGCCAAATTTCTGAAAATAAGTTTAAGGCTGTCCAACATTTTTTCAATTTGTAGCGGCGTCAACCCCTCAAAAGACTGATCTAAAACGATATGACTCAGATCGTTAATTTTTTCCACCATTTGCTCGCCCATATGAGTTAAAACGACACGGGTAATTCGCGCATCCTCTTCACAACAATAAGTATCTACCAAGCCTTCATCTTTTAAACGGTAAATAATTTTGGTCGTCGTCGACATCTTGAAAATCAACATATCGGATAAGTCGGATACACTCGCATTGGGCTTTGATTTTAAAGCTAACAAGATACGCCGACGAGAATTGTCTAAACCGTATTTTTTTAATGCATGATCCACATTCTGCACATATTGAGAATGTACTTGAGTAATCCAGTAGTATGGAAAATTATCTAAATTAAATTCAGATGCTGCGGAAAAAAATTTACTGTACTTACTTGTCATGGTCAAAAACCCCTAATCTATTGTTTTAATTAAAATAATTTTAAATTTCTTAAGTCTGTTTTAAAGTCGTTTTTTTAGCAATATATTAAATTATTTTTATTGCTTATTTGAAGCATTTATATTCTTATAAATTGATTAAAAAGTCTACAAAAATATTTAATGTTGTCCAACAGAATTCTTATAAAATAAAAAAGCCCTAATTCAACAACTGGGCTTTTTCATGATGTTTTTCATTGCACTACTATTTTAATCACTCTTCATTTTGTAGTGACAATCCAAACTTCTTGAATATCTTGGCACGGCGTTTTGGATGAATATTGGCTTTATTTAAATCACCCTTATAGTGGTCGAAAACGCGTTTATCCATCATTTTAAACCAGAGCGATGGAATTAAAGCCGGCAATAACATGGTAGCATAACCACTCGGCAATTCAGGTGCTTCATCAAAGTGACGTAAAGCCTGAAATGGACGTGTCGGATAGGCATGATGATCGGAATGACGCTGCAACTGGTACAAAAATAGGTTGGTCGTAATATTGTTATTGTTCCAGCTATGCTCAGGCATGGTCCGTGTATAAGTCCCATCTTCCTTTTTATCGCGCATTAAACCGTAATGTTCAATATAGTTAATAATTTCAAACAAACTGATTCCATAAAATGCCTGCGTGGCCAAATAAGGAATCACGTCTTTACCAAACAGCTTCAGCATGCTGGCATGGAAAGCGGCACTCATGGCCCAGCCTTGAAACAATTCATTTTCCTTGCTAAAGAAAGATAAGCCTTTACGTTTCAAACGGTTTTTCTCAATTTCAATGGAGGATTTAATTCCACCAAATACCGTTCTTGGCCAAAATTCATAGAAAGTTTCACCCATTTTCGAAGAGGCTGGGTCTTCAGGCGTGGCCGCACGTTTATGGTGCCCATACGGATGTTCAACACGAAAGTGATTATAAAACAGCGGTGTTAATGTCGCATGGGCAAGATAATGATCCTTTTTATCCGGTCGGTGCGACAGCTCATGTGCGGTATTCACACCCACACCGTTAATCGCGCCCATGGAAATACCCAGCAGGATCTGGTCAATAAAAGAAGTTTCTTTACGGCTCACCACATAACCGGCAAAAAGGTTCGCCGCCATCTGCAAGGGAATAAACAATTTTACAATGCGGTCATAATAAGGGTCTGCTACCAGTGACTTGATTTCTTCATCGCTAGGATTATTACTGTCATTGCCCACAATAGCATCAACAGTTGGAATAATCACATGCAGCAATAAGGGTCCCCCTAAAGCAAAGATTTTTTTCGTGGCTTTAGGACCAAACTGGTAGCCAGCCAGAATCCCCATCCCGATCACCGGTAAACCGGGGCTCAGCAGCCACCAGTAGCGTTTTTTATCGAGGGCTAAACCTGAAGCATTCGGCAGGGTCTGAATTGGAGTTTGATTTAAATTTACTGGTGCATTCATGTTGGCGACCTTCCCTATTTTTTGTTCTAACGTTATATTTCTAGAAATAGGTCCTCAAGAACAGTTGTAAACGTCCAAAAAAGCTATGCAAACGTCCTTGGCATATCTAGCCAATATTTGACCTGAAAACACATGCGGATATCAATCAAGGCTTTTTATAATTTTTATTAGATGATGACAGAACGATAAGACATGGATGCCTTAAGCAAAATTTTTGACGATATTCATCTGAATAAATCTGAATACATTTATTTAAAACCACAAGGTCACTGGGCCTATGCATATCAGGAGCAGGATGCCATGATTGGCTATGTGGTTCTGGTGGGCACCCTCAACATCCAGTTTGAATCACAAAAATTGTTGCAGCTAGAAGCAGGAGATTTAATCCTGATCCCTTCAGGACAAAGCCATATTTGCCGCAGTGATAATAAGGAAAATTTGCTTGAGGCACTGAATATTAATGATTTTTTTGATAAAAGAAGGCAAGAAACCATCGAATTTGGCAGTTCCAGTGGTGAACCTGCACTGATTCTGGCCATTCGTTGTCATATTGATACCATTATGGCACGTCCTTTACTGAATGCCCTGCCCGACTACATCCATATTCAGCATATTACCGGCAGTACCGCCCCTGAATGGCTACAAATCGGATTACATTTTTTGGCCGTAGAAGCCTATCAAATTCAACCAGGCCGCGACAAAATTCTCGATCATCTGGTCAGTATTCTGTTTATTGAATGCGTACGCGATTATATTGCCCAGTTAAGCGATTCCAATAACTGGCTACGGGCACTTTCCCATACCGAACTGGCCAATGCTTTAGCTGCGATTCACGGCAAACCGGAACAGGCCTGGACGGTAGAAAGTCTGGCTGAACAATGTTGCATGTCCCGCTCCAAGTTCGCCACCTTGTTTAGCAGCATAGTCGGTGAAACCCCACTGGCTTATCTACAGCAATACCGTTTCCGTTTGGCATCGCAGCATTTACGTGAAGGACAATTATCCATACAGCAGATTGCCCATCGGGTCGGCTATTCTTCCGAAACGGCCTTTAGCCAGACCTTTAAACGCCTGTTTGATTTAACCCCGAGTCAATATCGCCAGCAGTTCCATTAAGTTATGCCTGATCCAGCTGTGCCTGCATTTAAAATATTCAGAATCGCCTGAACCGGATCTTCACTATTTCCGGAAAGTAACTGCTTGTGCATGGTGATGTGCTGCATGGCCTGAATTTGTGCGGTTTCAATATTCATCAGTTTTTCAATTTCGGCAGCCAGATTTTCTGGCGTTGCATCATGCTGAATCAGTTCCCGAATGACCTTTTTCCCGGCAATAATATTCGGTAAGGAGTAATATGGAATCTTGATCAGGAACTTGACCAGATGATAGGTCAGCCAGTTCAGTTTATAGAAAGTCACCATCGGCCGATGTAACAGCATGGCTTCCAGTGTTGCCGTTCCTGAAGCCAAGGCCACAATATTAGAGGCATTCATCACCTGACGGCCAATTTTCGATTCCGTATCGGTATTGTCCAGCAAACAGACTTTATCCACTAAATCAGCAGGATATTGTTGCAGCAAGGCTTCAATCTGCTGTTTGCGTGCATCATTAATTGCAGGAATCAGAAACACATATTCAGGGTGCTTTTGACTCACGATTTTGGCTGCATCAAGTACCAATGGACCCAATCTTTCAATTTCACCACGTCGGCTACCCGGTAACAGTGCAATATGCTTATGTTCCACATTCAGTCCCAGCTCCTGCTTCGCTTCAATCAGCGGGTTTTGCAAAGGCAACTGGCTAGCCAATGGATGCCCGACAAAAGCAGCCGGTACATCAAATTTTTTATAAAAGGTTTTTTCAAAAGGAAATAAACACAGCACCAGATCAATACTGGCTTTAATGCCATGTACCCGCCCCTGACGCCATGCCCACACTGAAGGACTGACATATTGCACGGTTTTGATAGGCAGATTTTTCTGTTTCAGGCTTTTAGATAACCTTAAATTAAAGTCTGGCGCATCAATACCGACAAAGACATCCACCGGTTCTTTGCTCCAGATTTCAAGCAAGCCATCACGCACTGCAAAAAGTTTTTTAAGATCTTTTAAAACTTCTACAATGCCCATAACAGACAAAATATCCATCGGATAATAGCTTTTGAAACCTTCAGCAATCATCTGCGGACCACCGATGCCTTCAAATTCGGCATCTATGCCTTGCTCACGAAAACTACGGATCAGCTTAGCGCCCAGGGTATCGCCTGAAACCTCACCAACCACCATCCCAATTTTTAGTTTTCTATTTTGCAAGTGTTTTTCCCCATACGTCCTTCGGCTGAATAGTTCAATATTTTAGCATAGTCCTTTGAGTTTACATGACTAAGCATTGATCTCTTTAAACGATAGCAACGCAATCAATTTAGTTGTCGTGTAAGGGAAAAATTTGCGTTCGATACATACTTGGCTTCAACAACAGGTTTTACCATTTTTTCAGTTACGGTGGCGATGGGCAAACAAACATTTTCTTTCAGCCTGATATTCTGCATTAATGTTCAGTTCTTCATTCTTATACTTTGTCTCAATATAGGGTTCCCGCTTAACTTAAAACCATGACGCTACAGCAGCCACCAGTTCTGGTTTTAAAGGCAAATCGCATCCTTTATATTCATGAAAAAATAGACTGCAAATTGTACCTATATGAATAGTTCCACTATAAAAAAGGCGATCGAAACTTTTTATGAAAATAGTATCCCATAACAGTCGCCCAAATATCGTCTAAGTTAAACTGCCATATAATCAACTTTCATTATTCCGATCTATATTTAAAGAATTCATATCCTGCTGAATTTTCTATGTTTAATACTCTCCACGATACAAAATCCTAAACGCACGAAATAAGGTAAAAGAAAAAATATCCATCCTGCTTTATCTCTTTTTAGAATAAGCAAATCAATAATCAAGACAACGACTTATATGGAAAAGTCATAACATATGCACGTTTTTTGATATTTGGCATATAACCATGTTTGGTCCATTGGAATTTATTTTAGCGGGTGTTTTGGTCGGTTTCTGCGTGGGAATTACAGGTGTAGGTGGCGGTTCTTTAATGACTCCCATCCTGATTAGCCTGTTTCGAATCGAGCCGCACATAGCCATTGGCACCGACTTGCTGTATGCCGCGATTTCAAAATTCTGCGGGTCTCTGGTTCATGCAAAAAAAATGAATATTGTCTGGCCAATTGTGATCTGGCTTGCTGTAGGCAGTATTCCTGCCTCATTTGCAACGCATTGGGTACTGGAAAACTATCTTAGCCAATCCAGTAGCTACAAAGCTGTCTTGACCATGGTTTTGGGCTTTATGTTGACCCTGACCGGTGTTTCTATCGTGTTCCGCGGTCATATTGAACGCTTCTTTAACAAGCTGCGTAAAGATGTCCCTTTGGATATGACCCAGGATATGGAAAAGGTCAATCTCCAGGCGAAAGACAAACGTGCTTATATCGTGATTATGGGCATTGTATTGGGTATATTCGTTACCTTATCTTCAGTCGGTGCTGGTGCATTCGGTATTATGGCACTGGTGCTGATGTTCCCGAATTTACCGATGATCCGGATTATCGGTTCCGATGTTGTGCATGCTGTATTGTTGACTTTGGTTGCAGGTCTTGGACACATGAGTTCCGGTAATGTCGATTTACACTTGCTTGGCTGGTTATTGGTCGGTTCCATTCCTGCAATTGTGGTGGGTACTTTAATCAGTTCCCGTCTGCCTGAGAAAATTATCCGCAAGATTCTGGGTATTACCCTATTTGCATTAGGCATGAATTTCATGCTGCACCCGGTCAAGGCAAAACCTGTTGCAAAACCGGCTACGGCGCAAGTGATCATTGTTGAAAAATCGGCGCTTGTGTAATTTAACTATACGATTCATCACTTTTTTTTGACCTATATATTGATCTTTTTTATAACATTGTGAACGTATATTCGTGTTATATTCGGGTTATGAAATAAACTTTTGTATGATCGAACCAGTGACGGCAATGAATACACTACAGTCAAAACCTATTACACAATCTGACATCGACGACGTGAATGTACAAAGCATTCAGCCTCTTGTGACTCCAGCTGAATTAAAAAAAGAGTTACCTCTGACTGAGCATGCCTATCAAACCGTCCTTAAAGGCCGTGAAACTATTCGCAATATCCTGGATGGTAAAGACAAACGCTTATTTGTCGTTATTGGTCCTTGCTCAATTCATGATACTGTCGCTGCGCACGAATATGCCGATCGTCTCAAAGTTTTAAGCGAAAAAGTGAAAGACAGCCTTTATATTGTCATGCGCGTTTATTTCGAAAAACCGCGTACCACAGTAGGCTGGAAAGGTCTGATTAATGACCCTGACATGAATGACTCTTTCAATATTGAAAAAGGTCTTCGTATTGGTCGTCAGCTTTTGGTTGAACTAAATGAAAAAGGATTGCCATGTGCCACTGAAGCACTCGATCCAAACTCACCACAATATTATCAAGACCTGATTTCATGGTCAGCGATTGGTGCACGTACCACTGAAAGCCAGACGCACCGTGAAATGTCTTCAGGTTTATCTTCTCCGGTAGGCTTTAAAAATGGTACCGATGGTGGCTTAACCGTAGCAACCAATGCCATGCAGTCGGTTAAACATGGCCATAGCTTCCTTGGCCTGAATGACCAAGGTCAGGTTTCGGTGATTCGTACCAGCGGTAACCCGTATGCACACGTGGTACTGCGTGGTGGTAATGGCAAGCCGAATTACGATGCAGGCTCTGTTGCAGAAGCTGAAAATGCCTTGGCTAAAGCCAAAGTCAGCAACAAGATCATGATTGATGCCAGCCATGCCAATTCCAACAAAGATCCGTACCTGCAACCACTGGTATTGAAAAACATTACTGAACAGATTCAGGATGGCAACAAGTCCATTGTTGGTATTATGGTTGAAAGTCATCTGAAAGGTGGTCGTCAGGATATTCCTGACAATCTGGATGATCTGGAATATGGCAAATCGGTGACTGACGGCTGTATCGATTGGGAAACCACTGAAAAAGCCCTGCTCGATATGCATGAAGCATTGAAAGACGTTTTACCAAATCGCTAAGAGATTTAAAACGCCATCTGAACAGATGGCGTTTCTACTTTAACCTTTGGAATTTTTTCTTATGAATGAAATTGAAAATGCCCTTAGCCATATTGAAAATTTCCAGTTTATTCACGAGCATCTATTCACTTCTGCTCAGCCTACGGCGGAACAGCTCAAGCTGATTAAAGAATATGGAATTACGACCATTGTAAATCTGGCATTGTCTGATGCCGAGCCGCATCTCGACCATGAAGATAAGATTTGTTTAGGTTTAGGTTTAAATTATATTAAGCTGCCCATTTCAGCAGAAACACCTTCTGATGACCAGTGTTTACTGGTATTGGACCTGCTCAATCATTTAGTACAAGAACAGATGGTTTGGGTTCACTGTGCAACCAACCATCATGTCAGCAGCCTGATGTATTTATATCGTCAATATTATATGGATATGGACATGCCTACGGCACAGGAGTTAATGCACAGTATTTGGGAACCGAATGAAACCTGGACCGGTTTAATCCATGCAGTAGCCCTACAACTGCAAGGTCGTAAAGCTACCCAGGAACTACAACAGTCGTTGAGCCAACCAGATCATTTTGCCTGATGTGAAATCAGTACTGTTGCCATCGATAGAATCCCTTCCTGACGTCCGGTAAACCCCAGTTTTTCGGTAGTCGTTGCCTTTACACTAATCTGGGTCACTTCTACATCCAGAACGTCTGCAATACTTTGGCGCATTTCCAGATTATGTTTGGCCAGCTTTGGCCGCTCACAGGCGACGGTAATATCTGCGTTATTCAATACATAGCCACGGTCTAGAATCAGCTGGTAAACATGTTTCAGCAATACCCGGCTGTCTGCTCCCTTAAATTTTGCATCGGTATCGGGAAAATGCTGTCCAATATCGCCCAGAGCCAAAGCCCCCAACAAGGCATCACAGAGTGCATGCAATACCACATCACCATCCGAATGTGCTTTTAAGCCATGCGTATGCGGAATCTTGACCCCAGCCAGAGTAACAAAATCCCCTTCTTCAAAGGCATGTACATCCATTCCCTGACCAATTCGAATTTGTGCGACCACGTTAAGCATCCTTAAGAAATAAATAATTGAGATGTTGTATTCACGCTTTCTATTTCGCTATAGTTACGGCAGCGCAACATAGTGAAATTATAAGCGATCATGCTGGTGAATACCGATATTAATCTCATTAAAACATTAGGCACATTATTCAGTATTGGCTGTTTGTGCTCAACCATGGCATATGCTCAAGACATTGACTGTACACGGCCTGATACAGCCTCAATGAAAAAAATTTGCGCTGATAATTTTGCGGAATCGCGAGAAAAACTGAGTAACCACTATATTACGGCATTTTTGGTCAGCGATGCACCAGTTCGCTTACTGGAAGATACCCATCATTTATGGCTTAAACGTTTACAACTCTGTAAAAGTCTGGACTGTTATAAGCAGCAATTTGAAATACGCATTGAAGATCTGAATTTTTATACCTCATTAAACCAGAGCCTGACCAATCATTATTTAAAATTTGAAAATGGCCAATTTGCCACTCAACCTGTACATTTACAGGTGCATCAGCTCACCAAAGATAAAATTAAAATTGAAGGGATTGCCTACCGTAATCCAAACAATAAACTGGAAACACAAACGATCCCCTTTCTAGCCTATACCACGGCTGACCAGAAAAGTGAGATTGTCGATAACGAACATGATTGCAAATACCATTTCGATTTTAACAAGGCAATTTTATCGGTTACAACCAAACAAAAAGGCTGTGAACGGTTTGCAGGTATATACCGGCTTTATGATTGAAGATATCGGTTTTTTTGAATTTAGAAAAAAGACTCATCAATATTGGTATAACAAATCAAATGATTTAAGAGCCTCTGCTGGTGCGCTATGGTTTGCCATGAGGGATTCAGATAATAATATTGCTGAACATTTAAAATTAGGCAGTGGCTTTTCTATGGGGATCGCTTGTTATCCTGTTTTTCCCATGTTATGTGGACTTTCATTAGAGGTTCTTTACAAAGCTATCTGTGTAAGAAAAGATATAAAATTTAAATCCACTCACAACTTAATCATTCTTGCGAAAGATGCACAAATAGATATTACTGATGAAGAATCTAAATTTTTAAAATTTTTTACTGAATCCATTATTTGGAATGGTAAATATCCAGTTCCATCCGATAAACAAAAACATGAATACGATAAATTAACAGAGCTTCACTATGATTTCCTATTTGATAAAATCAAAATTGGTTCTTTAGATGGCTATACGCCAAACGGTAAACTTAACTGGGAAAATTTTAATAATATTTGGCTTAAAAGTTCTTATAATTATCATTTTTAGATCTCACAGAATTTAATTAACCAAAATAGATAGAATCATAAAAAGCATGAAGTATGAACTTCATGCTTTTTTAATATCTCAAACAGGATGCTGCGACGCGACTTGCTGACTAATCATCACTGCTGTCGCTGCAGACAAAGTCCAGCCCAAATGGCCATGTCCGGTATTATAAAAAACCCGTTCACGGCGACCGCGACTGACCATCGGCATCATGTTGGGCATCATCGGACGTAAACCTGCCCAAGGGACGACATTTTCAGTGGTAATATTAAAGTTTTTATTCACCCAATCTGTTAGCGGTTGAATACGGTCGGCACGGATATCCCGGTTATAACCATTAAATTCTGCCGTTCCGGCTACACGCAGACGATCTGCACCTAAACGTGAAGTCACAATCTTTGCACTTTCATCCAGCAAACTGACCCACGGCGCATTTCTGACACTTTCTTCATCATTCAGATGCAGCGTAATCGAATATCCTTTCACAGGATAGACATTGACCCGATCACCCAGTAAATTTGCCAAATGATAGCTTCCCACACCGCCACACACCACCACGGCATCAGCTTCTAAAGATTCCACCACAGCTGCATCCAAATGCATATTTTCATTACTGGCATGGTAAAGCACAGTGACACCTTTTTTATGGTGTTTTACATCGGTGACTTCCATCCCAAACAGGTATTTCACCCCATATTTTTCAGAGGCTTCAGCCAGACCTTTGGTAAATTTATGAATATCACCTGTCGCATCCCCAGGACAATAAAAACCGCCATAATATTCACCTTTCAGACTTGGCTCGATGGCTTTGATGTCTGCAGGAGTAACTGCTATTCTTTCCAGCCCTCCCGTGGTCAATAAATCATTCACTTTGGTGGCGATCTCATAATCCAGCTTGCTGTGGTAAAAATGCAGAATGCCGCGTTTCTCCAGATCAAACTGAATATGTTCTTTTTCAGCAACAGCAAATAAATGCTCACGCGCTAAAAGTGCCATTTTAACGGTATCGCGGGTATTGGCTTCATAATGTTTGATATTGCCCACGAATTCCATCAACCAGCCATATTTATGCAAATCGAAAGATGGGTTGAGTAATAAGGGTGCATTTTTATTCGCCATCCACTTGATACCTTTCAGTACGGTGGCTTTTTGATTCCACACTTCCGCATTACACGCGGAAAGTTGTCCGCCATTGGCAAATGAAGTTTCCATGGCAGGATACAAATGCTTATCCAGAACCGTGACTTTATAACCTAAATTGGCGAGTTCGTAGGCCGTGGTAACTCCGGTAATGCCGGATCCAATCACAACGATATGACACATAGCACACTCCTTGGAAATGTAGATTTACATTTCTATGCGCCCCATCTGTCATTTTTACCTGAGAGCTTCGATCATCTCGTTATTATCCATAACGTCGACCATCCCCTTCGGTGAGCATATATGTTGCTATGCTTCTCTCCAGATTTTTGAAATTATTACAGTCCTTTTGCCTGAGAGTTTCCGGGTCGTTGCTCCTTCGGCGTGTTCACAGAAGAACATCTCTCCTGCAATAATTTGCTTCTATTAATATGAGCAATTTTTATACCATGCGCGAGCACTAAATTCATTTATTTGTTAAGCACTGTTATTTCAATAAAAATTAATATTATTTTCAAATACTTATATTTAAAAATTTCATTTAATGATTCAGCTTAAACTCTTATATCCACAAGATGCACTGTTTTGAATGTTTCACCTATCCCAATTTTAGCACCGGTTTTGACATCTGTTGTAATTGCAGATCAATCAAGGGCTGCCCTACATTGGCGCCAATCGGATAAGACTCAACACATGCTGTTTTTGAATAGCCACAGCGTTCATAATATTGAATCAGCTCTGTTCTTACATGCAGTACATACATTTCATACTGTTGGAATGCCGGAAAGATTTCTAAAGCTTTCCTTTCAGCATGGGCTAGCATCTGCTTTCCAATGCCCTGATTTTGCCAAGCTGAAGCTACACAAAAAGTACCTATTTCGACACTATTCTGTAGAAAAGTTAAGCCAATACATGACACTAAAACCGATTCTAAATCCTCGACCATTTCAGCTATAAATAGACAAAAATTCTCTTGTGCCAAGGTTTGCTTTAGCTGCTGGGCATTAATCCTGTCTCCAGTGACAATATGCTGCTCATTGGTCCAACTGCGACCAGTATTTGTGCGATAAGCCTGATTGATCAATACAACAAGCGTTTTAACATCATTGGCATTTGCCAATCTATATTTTAATGCTTTCATTTTTTTCTAAACATTTCTGTTTCGTAGAAACGATCATAAATAATAGCTAAAAAATCAAGCAATAAAAAACCAGACTTGGCGTCTGGTTTTTTAGGGGATCACAAAAGCTCTTCACTTAGGCTCAATTGGAGCAAACGGTGCAACAACATCGGCATTTTGTGCACGATGGCGCATAAAATGGTCCATAAGTACAATGGCAAACATGGCTTCCGCAATTGGCGTTGCACGTACGCCTACACACGGGTCATGACGGCCTTTGGTCAACACGTCCGTATCTTCACGCTGAATGTTAATGGTTTTACCTGGAGTCGTGATACTTGCAGTCGGTTTCAATGCAATCGCGACACGAATGGTTTGACCACTTGAGATTCCGCCCAGAATACCGCCGGCATGATTGGCCAGAAATCCATCTGTGGTTAATTCATCACGCGATTCATGACCAAACTGTTCGGCAACCGCAAAACCATCACCAATTTCCACGCCTTTAACAGCATTAATAGACATCATGGCATGGGCAATATCTGCATCTAAACGATCAAATACCGGCTCGCCCCAACCTACAGGAACATTCTCGGCCAGAATTTCCAGCTTCGCACCGCAGCTGGTACCTTGTTCACGTAATGAAGTCACTAAAGCTTCAAAACGTGGCACGGCATCGATATCACCGCAGAAAAACGGATTGTTTGGAACTTCATTCCAGTCCAGTTTTTCGGTTTTTTCAGTACCGATTTGCGTCACATGACCACGAATCACGATACCAAACTTTTCAGCCAGATATTTTTTCGCAATTGCTCCCGCAGCTACACGCATTGCTGTTTCACGCGCACTTGAGCGGCCACCGCCACGATAATCGCGGAAACCATACTTTTGCGTATAGGTATAATCAGCATGCCCCGGACGGAAAGTTTGCGCGATATTGCCGTAATCTTTCGATTTCTGGTCGGTATTACGAATCAACAAACCAATCGATGTACCTGTGGTTTTACCTTCAAAAACACCGGAAATGATTTCGACTTCATCCGGCTCTTTACGCTGAGTTGCAAACTTGGAAGTGCCCGGTTTGCGGCGGTCCAAATCTTTTTGTAAATCGGCTTCAGTCAGTTCAATCCCGGGCGGCACACCATCGACAATTGCCATCAGGCCAACGCCATGAGATTCTCCGCAAGTCGTTACACGGAACAGTTGTCCAATACTATTACCCGCCATGTTCACAACTCCTTATGCTTGAACAGATTGTACAAATAAATCACGGTATTTACGGCATTGCTCTGCGGTTAAAGCAAAAATGCCTGAACCGCCATTCTGGAAAGTGAGCCAATGGAAATCCACAGTATTAAAATTCTGTTTCATCGCCCATTCAGAATTGCCCACTTCAATGACAATCAAACCATCTTCAGTCAAATAATCTGCCGCTTGTGCCAGCATTTTACGCACCAGATCCAGACCATCTTGACCCGCAGCGAGTGCAAGCTCAGGTTCATGCAGGAACTCTGCCGGTAAATCTGCCATATCTTCAGCATCCACATAGGGAGGATTGGATACGATTAAATCGTATTGATTTTCGGCAGGAATTTTGGCGAATAAGTCGGATTCCATCAAGGCAACCTGATATTGCATATTGTGATGTTCAGCGTTAATAGAAGCCACTTCCAAAGCTTCTTTAGAAATATCGGTGGCATCCACTTCAGATTCAGGGAATGCATAAGCCAAAGCAATTGCGATACAGCCTGAACCGGTACACATATCTAAAATACGACGCGGAGTTTGTGGCTGATCATTTTCCGGAAGATTATTCAAAGCTTCACGCATCTGGCCATGTTCATCTAGGCAGTAAGGTGCAAAGCGTTGATTGATCAATTCTGCAATTGGTGAACGCGGAATCAGTACACGTTCATCAACATAAAACGGTTTACCACAGAAATAAGCCAGATTTAATAAATAAGAGGTGGGCACTTTTTCATTGATACGACGCTCCAGCAAGCTAATAAATTCTGCCTTTTCGCTTGGCAACAATTTCGCATCTAAAATTTCCGGGTTGGCATTCCAGTCCAATGCCAGTGTTTGCAGGACTAAAGCCGAGCTTTCAGCAAAAAAATCTTCTGTACCTTGACCTAAGTGTGCATCGTATTGACGTAGAGCTGAAACACCAAAACGGATAAAATCGCGAATTGTGCTTAGGTTTTCAGCGGCTTCCTGTAAATGTTCAGGGCTAATAGTCAGTTGATCCACTTAAGGCATCTCCAAGGTCAATTTTAAAACGCCTTATGATACCTTGTTTTGCGGGGTTTTATAATGTTTCGACCAGATTAAAAACAAATATCTATGGCGAATTTATTTGGCCTGGTAATAGTAAGTACGCTCCATTGTCATTTCGAGTACACACTTGGATTGTTTAACGGCCATATAGGTAGATGTTACTTTAAAATAGCATTTTTGATCCACACGGTTAAGCCAAAGTTTATGCTGTTGCTCGATACTACTTTGATTAACCACATTCTTATTTATATAGCCCTTATAAGCTTTATTTAAAATTTTTTCCTGATTTTTCAGTTCTTTGTCGACACATTTTTTGACTGTTTCAATTTCACCATAAGAAGTGTTGAGACATTTATTATATTCGTCAGAATAGCCTTGAGCTAAAACTGAATTTGACCAGAAAGCAGCCAGACTCAGCATCACAGATATTGCCAATCGCATAATATTCCCCTGTCTTAAATGACTCAAATTTAAATACTATTATTGTGCTTATCCTTTGATACTACATCAATCATGTGCAAATTCCTATAAGCTTAGCCTTTATGACCTCAGCTCCAATAACAAATTCATTCAAATTGCATATTGAATCTGACTAAAATATCCCCATATATTTTCAATTCTTTTTCTACAAAATATTTTTATTTTTATGAGCTACAAACACAATAATTTAATGGCAATGCGTGAAAACTACTGGAATGATACCGATTCTGCACAGGTACAGAAGGAAAAAAAATTCTTTCAACACACTTTACTTGAACACGCCATTCATAGCAGCCCATCCGAGGATGATGCAAAATATCTGTTTTTTAGTTTTCCAAGCATCATTATTGTTAAAGGTTATGCGCTTGGTTTTCAGCATGACACGGTTCAAGCCATGATTTTTAAACATATTCAGGACAATAAAAATTTATTAAAGCAGAAAAGCGATATTAAAATTCAATTTCGGATGTAAATCTCAGCTCATCCCTGAGCAGCAGGTTTTCTGCTCTATCCCTATCTTTAATCCTGATAAATGTCATCGGAAGTCTATGATCAAAGCGCAGGTGTCACTTGAATTCTATTTTGTCTAAGTACCGTGACACTTTTCATGGAAAATAAATGAAATATTAAACATATTTACTCTCCATTCAGCACATTGAACTTTTTTAATACGTGAATAAACGGTAATATCCGCTACAATTAAATATTCTGCGACTTGCTGATTAAGGATTTTGTTTAATGTCAGATCAGAACGATAAGCTTAAACAACTCAAAACTTCTTCCATGGATCGACGCTTATCTATCGCTAAAGCCTCCTTACTCGCAGGAACGCGCTGGGCTGCATCGAGTGCAACCACCCTATTTTCAAGCGAAGCAGAAAAAGAAAAGAAACGTAAAAAAGCCATGAAAGAACAAGCCGATTATCTTGTTTCTGAAATTGGTAAATTAAAAGGTTCGATTGTAAAAATCGGGCAAATGATGGCCCTGTATGGCGAACATTTTTTACCTGAAGAAATCACTCAGGCTTTAAATACCTTAAACAATCAGACCGTTGCACTTGCCTGGCCGGCCATCAAGCAACAACTGGAACAGCAGCTCGGCGCCAAGCTGCATGATTTGACCGTAGACCGTGAACCTTTGGGCACCGCCTCTTTAGCCCAGGTACACCGCGCCACACGCAATTCGGATGGTTTGGAAATCGTATTAAAAATCCAGTATCCCGGCGTGGCAGATGCCATTGATTCAGACATGAGCCTGTTTAAAAACATGCTCAAACTGACCCGTATGGTGCCGCAAACCCGTGAATTTGATCAGTGGTTTGATGAAGTTCGTGAAATGATGCATCGTGAAGTCAATTATGAAATTGAAGCCGCGACCACTCGCCGTTTTGCCGACCGTTTAAAAGATGATCCTCGTTATATCGTCCCGCAAATTGTGGATGAGTATTGTACCGATCAAGTGCTGTGTATGACTTTTGAGCGTGGCGTGCCGATCAACAGCCCTGTGATGCTCTCTCTTCCTCAAGAACGTCGCAACCAGTTAGGCGAAGCCTCTCTCGAGATTGCCGTTCGTGAGATCTTTGAATGGGGAGAAATGCAGACCGATCCAAATTTTGGCAATTATCTGGTCCGCTTGGGAGATGGTGCAGAAGCTCAAGACAAGATTGTATTGCTGGATTTCGGGGCAATTCGCCAGTTTGATGAACATTTGCTGAAAGTCGCCCGCAACCTGATTAAAGCCGGTTATGATCATAATATCGATGAAATGGTTCATGCCATGACTGGCTATGAATTTTTTGATTCCATTCCGCAAAGCATCAAGCCAGATATGGCTAAAGTGTTTTTATTGGCCACCGAAGCCTTTAGTAGCATAATGAATAATCCAGACTTGCCGGAAGGTGTGATGGATGCAAATCAGCGCTATGACTGGAAAAAAAGTCAACTTCATAGCCGTGTCATGCAACGTGCTTCAAAATCGATGGCATCACGTTATTTCAGTGTACCCCCTAAAGAGTTTATGTTTATTAGCCGTAAATTCATTGGTGCATATACCTTCATGACCGTCATTGATGCAAAAACCAATGTACGGAAAATGGTGGCGAATTTTCTATAAGCTGTGCACAGACTAGAATGATGTCTTGTCATTCTAGTCAATTTTTATTGTTCACCCCATTTTTTACTTATAATAAAATAAATAATATTCAATTATTTAATCAAATTTAAACTTCATTTTAACCGTTCATCCAAGTCAATTTTAATTGTCAGCGATGACATAGTCATTTCCATATTCACATGTCAGCATAAAAAATATAAAGAATCAAAAACCAATGGATGACTAAAAATGACCAATATGGTAAACAAGGCTCAAGGACTTGGGCTATCCCTCATTACCAGAATTGCAGGTAGCGAGGTACTTGATCAATTCAAACTGCGCAAATTTCTGGAAAAATATCTCTATCAAAGCTCAAAAATGGGTTTTAAAACTTTAAGCAAAACCCAAAAAGTCTTTAAAGCCAGTTCCGGGGTCAGCAAGCAACGTTTACCCAATCAGCAAAAATCACTCTTTGATTTGAGCCTGTCTGAAGAACAGCAAATGAGCTGTGATGCCATGGAGCAGTTTGCATCCGAAGTGCTTTACCCACTGGCAGCTGAGGCAAACAATAACGAGCAATTTCCAGCCATACTTTGGCAACATGCTGCTGACCTAGGCCTAAACTATTACGCACTTCCTGAAGCATTGGGCGGTGTAGCTGCTGAAAAGAATATTTTAAGCAATATTTTAATTGCCGAACATTTAGCCAAGGGTGATTTCAGCTTATGCACAGGCCTCCTGTCCACCTTCAGTGTGATTAATGCCATTACCCAATGGGGTTCTGAACCAGTTCAAGCGACCTATTTATCCAGCTTTGCAGATGATTCCGAGATACATGCTACCTTTGCCATCCAAGAAGCCACGCCTGCCTTTAACCCACTGGAACTAAAAACCAAAGCCAGTTCCGCTAATGGACAATACTATATTAATGGCGAAAAAACCTTGGTGATTCTGGGTGAAACGGCTGATCTGTTTCTGGTCAATGCTGAACTCAATGGCTCGCCAGAAGTGTTTATTGTTAAACGTGATAGCAGTATTACGGCTCAAAAAAGTCCGGCTATGGGTCTAAAGGCAACCGAAACCGTTAGCTTAAAATTCCATAATACGCCTGCTGAACTGTTAGGTGATGATGACTTTGATTATCTTGCATTTTTAGATCTGGGGAACTTAATGTGGTGTGCCATGGCGGTTGGCACATGTGAAGCCGTCAAAGCTTACTGCATTCAATATGCCAATGAACGTACTGCATTTGGTGAGCCTATTTCACATCGCCAAAGTATTGCCTTTATGATTGCGGATATGGCCATTGAAATTGATGCCATGCGCATGTTGATTTTAAATGCGGCCAGTCTGGCTGAAGCAGGAAAACCCTTTCATCGTGAGGCTTATCTCGCACGTCTACTGTGTGCTGAAAAATCCATGAAAATTGGTACTGATGGAGTGCAAATTCTGGGTGGCCATGGCTTTACCAAAGAACATCCCGTTGAGCGCTGGTATCGCGATTTACGCGCTACAGCAATTTTGCATTCAGGCTTACATGCTTAATCTATCAGATCAGGAATTATGCAGATGAATTTACAAAATCCTAAAAAGTTTAAGATGCTGATTGATCAAGCGCATGAATCAGCTTTAAATGTACTACGCCCCATTTCACGAAAATATGACAAAGCCGAACAAAGCTATCCAAAGGAACTCGACATGTTCGCCTCACTCATTGATGGCATGAATGATGGGGGCGAAGGCATCAATGCCGGTGCTGCAGTGGGCAAGCGTGGCAATACAGATTCAGGCAACAAAAATGGCGTCAATATGTCCACTGTACTTGGCGTGATCGAGATGTGCTATGGAGATACTGGCCTATTACTCAGTATGCCGCGTCAGGGCTTGGGAAACTCTGCCATTGCCGCTGTCGCAAATGATGAACAGCTAGAACGCTTTAAAGGCACATGGGCGGCCATGGCCATTACTGAACCCGGTTGCGGTTCAGACTCGGCAGCCATTCGAACCACAGCAACCAAAGATGGCAATGACTACATCCTCAATGGTGAAAAAATTTTCGTCACCTCGGGTGAGCGTGCCGATGCTATAGTGGTCTGGGCAACATTAGACAAGAAACTCGGCCGGGCTGCCATTAAATCCTTTGTCGTTCCTAAAGGAACACCCGGCATGAAAGTAGAACGCCTGGAGCATAAACTGGGCATCAAAGCATCTGATACCGCTGTCATCCGCTTTATTGACTGCCGCGTGCCTGCAGAAAATCTGTTGGGACATGCTGAAATTGATGTCGCCAAAGGTTTTGCTGGCGTCATGGAAACTTTTGACAATACTCGCCCACTGGTCGCAGCTATGGCTGTCGGATGTGCCAAAGCATCCCTGGAAAGAATTAAGGAAATTTTCAAAGATCAATTAGATGAAAATTACCGGACACCCTATTTACAGACCTCGCATATTGCCGCACAGATTTACCGAATGGAAGCTGAATGGGAAGCGGCACGTTTACTCACCATGAAGGCGGCCTGGATGGCTGACAACAAAAAGCCAAACTCAAGAGAAGCCTCCATTTCTAAAGCCAAGGCAGGTCGAATCTGTAATGAAATCACCTTAAAATGCGTAGAGCTTGCAGCAAGCGTGGGATATAACGAAGAGGAATTGTTAGAAAAATGGGCACGTGACTCAAAAATTCTTGATATTTTTGAAGGTACTCAACAAATTCAACAACTGATTATCGCACGACGTGAATTAGCTAAGAGTTCAAGTGAATTAAAATAAGTTTTTAACAGGTTTAATGGATAAACACCTTGCAAGAGATGGATTTTTTGTTATAAGAATCCATCTCTTCTTTTGAATTCCTTCACTTTAACTTTATGTACCAAATTCGACCTATTCAACCCCAAGATAATGCTGAAATTGCACAGGTTATTCGCGAAGTTTCTAAAGAATTTGGACTCGCTCCCGAATCTGGTTTTGCAGTTGCCGATCCCGTTTTAGATGATTTATATACAGTTTATCAGCAAGCAAATGCACAATACTGGGTAATTGAAAATCAACAGGGCAAAATTCTGGGTGGCGGTGGCTTATCACTTTTAAAGGGCGACCCTACAATTTTAGAAATTCAGAAAATGTATTTTTTGCCTGAAGTCCGAGGCTTGGGCTTTGCCAAACAACTTTTAGAAAAAGCCTTTCAGTTTGCACAACTGCAAGGTTTTCAATCATGTTACCTGGAAACAACCAAGGAACTATGGCAAGCAGTAAAACTCTATGAAAAATTAGGTTTTCAATATTTAGAGCAACCTAGAGGCAACACGGGTCATAGCCATGCCTGCGAAATCTGGATGGAAAAGCAATTATAATCGGTCTTATTTTATTGTTTTATCCATTTAACCATTAGGGGTTCTTGCGATTGAATTGACGCCTTGTTGTCTACTTTTACCTACACTGAAAGTATTCATTAACTTCTACAGTATATCGAGTCATAAATTTATGCTAAAAGCCTCAGAAAGCAGGAAGTTTCCCTAATAAAAAGAATAAACGATCTAAGCAGGATGCTAAAACAGAAGTTAATCACCCTCATAAGATAAATAAGCCTCATCCAGCTATGGGGCTTATTTTTTGACATTTTCAAACCTTAACAAGAATAAGCCAAAAATTGTACAGCTTGATTGAGTCGCTTTGTTAATGTCAAAGTTTATCTAAATGATTCAGGATCATTAACATGACTAAAAAAGCCTTATTCATAACTTCCAATATCGGTGTTGAACAAGATGAACTGATCAAACCTCTTGAATTTCTACAATCTAAAGGAATTGAAGTCATTCATGCTGCAGAAGAACAAAAAGACGTCCAAACTGTTAAGAGTGATAAAGAACATGCCATGGCTTACACTCCGCAAACAACTTTGGCTAAAGTCTCTCCAGAAGATTATGATATTTTAGTCATCCCAGGAGGGACAGTAAATGCTGATACTCTCCGTTTGAATGAAAATGCCCATAAAATTATTCAGCACTTTACCGACAATGCCAAACCGGTTGCAGCTATTTGCCATGGCCCTTGGACCTTAATTAATGCACAGCGGATTAAAGATAAAAATTTAACCTCTTATAAAAGTATCCGCTTAGATTTGGAAAATGCGGGTGCCAAGTGGGTAGATGAAGAAGTACATCGATGCAATACCAATAATTGGCCGTTGATCACATCACGATCTCCAGATGATATTCCTGCATTTAATCAGGCAATTTTGCAGGAACTGGATCATTAAAAAACATTTTTTAATAAATATCTTTAGCTGAAAAGTCCCATTCAACTAATGGAACAATGTATTTCTAGTTTAAATAATTGAATTAGTTTTAATTATAATTTAAGAGCCTGACCATATTTATCCATTGATCGAATCCATCAAAATGTGGGTGCTTGACTCATCCTATTTAGCCCATTAGCATAGCTGCAATAAACTTTTACTTTGGGTTTTGAACTTTGTTGTTTACACAATATTTCTCACATTTATCGTCAAAAAATTCAAACTATCATTTATATACATTTAAATCTGTAGCTATCATTATTACTACGTTAGCTTTTGCTGGATGTTCTTCTAGCCACTCAGTTGTTAAACGGTCTGCAAAATTATCAACAGGCATTCAAAAAGCCTATTCAGTAGCACCAGACACTGCCAACCGTGTTTCCCCGATGATTATTCAGAGTGCTGATAAATATAATGTGGATCCAATATTATTGGCTGCCGTGATTCGCCAAGAATCAAGCTATAGAAACTATGTGATTTCACCTGCTGGAGCGGTCGGATTAACTCAAGTCATTCCACGTTATTGGCAACAAACTTGCCCAGGTGATCTGATTGAAGAATATAATAATATCAATTGCGGTACTTATATTTTAGCCTCCTACAACAGTAAAGCCGGGAGTTGGCCAAAGGCTTTAGCTTATTATAATGTAGGTCCTACGGGTTATAACTCCAATAGTAAGATGAAAAAACAAGGGGAAAAATATGCAGAACAAGTTAAACAACATCAAGAAACACTAAAAGATGCCTTATAAATTTAGCCTAAAATTTTCCATTTAATGAGAGAAGTTTTTAGGTTAAGTTATTTTCAGACTTTTGATAAAGTCTGAAAATAACGATCAATATAATATGATTCAGCGCCATTATGATAAATAAAAACTTCACTATAATGCTTATCACCAAATAAAGCTCCACTTTTTTTCAAATATTTTCCAGATTAAATAACTAGGTTAAAATTTTCATATCAATTGAACCTATTGTCTGAAGCTCATAATAATTACGCTCTATTAGCAATTCGACACCCATATATGAAAGCATATCTGGTACAGAGCAGTCAGGTTTATTGGCTTTTAGAAGCTAATGCCTCTCAAGCATAAGAGCAACTTCTTCGACCAAATGGACTCTCTACACGACAAATCAATAAAGATATAATGGATGGATTTATGCCAATGCACATTCTGTTCAAATCCTTTTTAAATACCAAAAAATTTACTGATTCTTCTTCATCTAAATTTTTTTAAAACTCCCCGCATAAAAAAAGCCCCCTCATTAGAGGGGGCTTTCGAATAATGAGCTGGCGATGACTTACTCTCACATGGGTAATCCCACACTACCATCAGCGCTAAGAGGTTTCACTTCTGAGTTCGGGAAGGGATCAG
>NZ_FMYO01000018.1 GCF_900096895.1 Acinetobacter kookii
GATACCCGCAGCAGTAAGGTGGTGGCCAATGTTTCCCTGCAAAAACAGATTGCTGCACAGGATTATGGTCTGAGTGCAGGCAGGTTTGCTGGGCATACTTTGTTAAATATTCAGCTTGGCAAAGGGGAACGCGAGGCAACCAACTTTGCCCTGCGTCAAATGCTGAATCTGGGCACCTTTGAATTGCTCAGTCAGGTGATCCCGCCAGCAACATTTGAAAGCTGCCGTGCGCAAATACCGCCTGAATTTGGCCAGTTGAGTTTAACCCGAAGTTCGGTTGCACTGTATAAATATAAGCAAAGCCAGCAGCAAAGTACCGCAAACTTACCGAGTACTGTTCTGGAATCGTCATCACATAAAACCAGTTTGCCTAATGAGAAAAATAAATCGACCGATTCACCAAGTAAGGATACACAACCCCCTAAGAAAAAAGAGTCTGAATTGATTGAAAATCCTGAAGGGGAGCCTGAAACGAATAAGCAGGACTTGATTAAATATATCAGTATGAAAAAGCCTTCATCTTCTTTAAAAAAAATGAATGAAGAAAAAGACAATGAAAAGACTCAGATGCTGTGGGATGTTAATCCGGAAGTGGTCGAAAACTACTGGTCAAGCACGCAGCGTGATTAAAGAATATATAAAAATGGGCTCGCTCCCATTATAAAAAGAAGTGCTTAGCGAGAAGTACTTCAAAATTAGAAAAAAGGAAAATAACCATGAATAAGACTATCAAAACAATCGCCTTATCTGTTGCCTTCGTGTCCGGTGCAGCCATGGCTAATGCTCAAGAGGTCACTGTAAATACAGGTTTAGACGCTACTTTAGCCACTGTATCTCAACATGCTAAAAATGGTACTGCGCTTAACCTTGCCATTAATACCGCTACTGTTGATGCAACAGTCAACGTACACGGGGCGTATAACTCACTGAATAATGTGGGAGACAAAATCGCAGTAGAAACTTCAGCAATTGGTGCGGTAAACACCGGTAGCATTAACTTACAACAAGGCAATTTGAGCGCAGTGAATACGGGTACATTAGAGAAAACTTTTGATGCTGAAAAAAATGCAGAGGGTTCTTTGGAACAATGGAATTCTGAGCGTTCATCGGAGTTTGAAAGTTCTATCAGTACATCATTGAATACTGACACTTATGACCAGTTCTCTGAAACTCTGAGTAATTACACTGCAGCGAATTTAGCCTTTAATTCAGCAGCTATTGATGCATCTGTAAATACAAGAGGATTCGAGAATCATATTGATGGCATCAAAACTTCAGCTATTGGTGCTGTGAACACTGGTAGCATTACTGTGACCGTAAAGTAAATCCACCGTTCAATATGATCCAGGGTCTAACTATTTGCGGATAGTTAGACTTTTTTATTTTAGTACAAAAAATGTTTATTGAGTATTGCTCTATAATAGAGTCAACCTACAGCAAGATAATATTTGGTCTGAAAATTAGATCGCTATAAAAAAACACTTACAAAAAAAAGCGCCTGAGCGCTCTTTTTAAATTCAGTTGAAATCTTAATCACGGACAAATTCAACAGTACCATTTTCCAAAGATTTAACACGTGCTAAAGATTCAACACGGTAACCTTTATCAAGTAACAATTGGCGACCCGGCTGGAAAGACTTCTCAATCACAATACCAATACCTACAACTTCAGCATTTGCCTGATGAATTAAATCGGCAAGACCTAAAGCTGCCTGACCATTTGCCAGAAAGTCATCAATCACTAAAGCTTTATCGCTTGAACTGATGTGCTTGTTTGAAATGGCAATTGTGCTTTCAGTTTGTTTAGTGAAAGAGAACACTTTAGAGCGGTACAAATCATCTTTTAAAGTTAAAGATTGATATTTACGTGCAAAGATCACAGGCACACCAAGTTCTAAACCGGCCATTACTGCTGGAGCAATACCAGAAGCTTCAATGGTGATAATCTTAGTGATCCCTGCATCTTTAAAACGGGCAGCAAATTCTTTACCAATCTGTTGCATCAATACAGGGTCAATTTGATGATTTAAGAAAGCATCAACTTTCAGAACTTGGTCAGATAGAACGATACCTTCACTTAAGATTTTCTGTTCTAATGCGTGCACGGGAGAATTCCTCTAAGGGCAGATGCTTTTCAAGCAAATGCGTATTTTAAAAAGGCTCTCGAAAAATGCAAGCGAAATTGATCAAATCGATTAACTCGTTGGGCCTTTATAACCTGTTAACAGTAAACCATAGGATGCTTTTCCATCTTGATGAGTCACTTTCACCGGGGTATAGTCCAGTTGAGGTGCTAACCAGAAAATGGTATCGCGATTTGGCTTTTTATGTTTGAGCACCACTTTAATGGTGTCAAAAGTACCATAAGCGGTTTTTACTGTTTCATTGCCCTGTTTAATAAAGTGGCGCGATTCCACTTCTTTGGCGTCGGCAATTAAATAATTCGATTTTAAACCTGAAGATTTTAAATCTTCACGTAATTGCAACTCGGCATTCAGCTCATCTAGAACACCTGCCTTCCAGTCAAAAGAATAGGCCTTTTTATCTTTTTTGGTATGAATGGTTTGGGCATTCGAGTTGAAATTAATACTCATGGTACTGTTATGGACCAAAATTTTACTGTGGCGACTAAAACTGTTGGAAAGAATATCGCCTTTATCATTTAAGCTAAAATGACTGGTTTCAGTCGCAGACGCCATGGCACCCGCTTTTGCAGCAAAGACATAGGTCCAGTTATTTCCCGACTTGCTTAAAGTGCGTGTTGCCGAGCCCATGTTTTTGCCATTATAGTTAAATTGATAACTTGCTTGGAATGGACTCATGGCAAATGTTTGGGTTGAAACTCCAGCCAACAACAGGGTAGTTGTTAGACCAGATGCGAATGCAACTGTTTTCAATACATTGTGAGCCATAAGTAAAGTGTTCCTATGCAGTCTTAATAAAATGTAAACTTCTGCGTAGATAGTATTATGCCTTCTGAATATAGAGATAAAATTCGAAACCTTATGCAATCTGTATCTTTAATGTAGTTTTTTTAGTTAACACCCCAGATTTTATCCATAAAAACAATGCAACCTATTTTTGTTTAATTGGACTGACTTTGCTGTCCGCTTGTTCTGCATCAATTGCCCACACATCCATCGGCTCTTCAGACATTTTTCTGAATAATGCAGTCAGGTTGACATTGCCCATGACCACCAGTTCAGCTTCACGCAAAACAGCATGATTGACATGCACTTTTGCTAAAGTATCAATGATAGAGCGCTTTTTGCCTAACCATCGGTTTAAGTCCAGATGCAATAAGTCATCTTTTACTTTAATGACATTTAATTTCTCAAGGATCATGCCTAAAGGGTCTTGATTGAGTACTTTTTGGTAGAAAAATAAAGCAAATTTTACTGCAAGTTTTTGGAAGATATTTTTGAATTTGGCTTCAATCACCTGGGTGTCGCTAATCTGTTCAAATACAATTAGCTGGGTGTCTTTATTCAGTTCCATCTGTACCAGTTTCAAATCGACTGAAAGAGTAATGTATAAACCTTTCACATCAAGCGTTGCATATAAGCGTAGCCAGTCTTCATGCAAATCGGCATGCAGATCTTTCAGCATGGAAACATTGTCAGTCACAAAACGCTGAAAAGTTGCATTTAAAAAAACTTGAGAAAGGGGAAATTCACGCTCATCTTCAATAAATCCCTCAGCTTTTTGGTACACCTGGCGTATACGTTTAGAGATATTGGATAGTAGCGTTTGCATATAAGGCATCCCAGCGAGTTAATCTTCTTAAACTTCGATAGATTTTGTCGAAAGTATTAAAAATACAGATATTCCACCTTGCAGTTTAACAAAATTAATTGCACCATTTTCATGATTTTAATTGTCTACAGCGTGCTTGTTGACTGAGTTCTCGTTTCTTCACTCAAAACTAGACGCTGTGTTTATTTTATACTGCTTTTATGCAGTTTGGGGACCAGACATTTTGTCGGTTTAATGTGATGCTTAAGAAAATCAGTTTCGCACCTTTAATGCATGCATGGTGGAAAGATCCAATTTTCACAAGCGCAGTGATTGTAGCTGCTGTTTTGCATTTGATTATTTTGACTTTGCAATTTGCCATGCCGGAAGAAAGTAATGCAGCAGTCAAAGAGATCGCTGTTACCTTACGTCCAAGTCAGGACAAGGTGGAACATGCGGATTTTCTGGCACAGGCAGATCAGCAAGGTTCTGGAACCTTCCGTGAAGCACACCGTATGTCGAGTGATATGCCGGCAGCGATGACTGAGCAGACGACTGGTGAACAGCAACAGGAAACTTTGGAGCGTTTACAACAGAAACGTGAACTCAGCTTTGAAGAAAAAGTGCTGATGACCACCTTAAGCTGGAAGAAAGAAGCAGAACAGAACCAGCGTAAAAAAGCCATGCAGGAGCTGAATAGCCAATTCCAAGCCAAGGCCGCGATGGTGGCAAGTCTGGAAGCACAATATTTGCAACGTCAGCAAAACTTTAGCCGTCAGCAAAAAATTAAAACCGTAGATGGTATACAGGCCAAGCAGGATATTTCTGCCGCTTATTTGGAAAAATTCCGTGAGAAAGTAGAATTTTACGGTAACCGCTATTATCCCGATGCAGCCAAGGTGCAGCGCCTTGCAGGGGAGGTCCGGTTAATGGTGATCTTGAATAAAAGTGGCGGAATTCGTGCCATTCGCCTGATTGAAAGTTCAGGTCATAGTTTACTGGATGAAGCGGCCAAAACTTCAGTACGTAAAGCTGCTCCATTTGGTGGTTTTGATAGAGGGATGAAAGATATTTCAGAGCTTCGCATTGTGCGTACCTGGCGGTTTGACCCGGCTGAAGCTGAGTTTGAGGTGCATTGATGGAGTGGGGTGATCTGCTTTACCAAGATCATTAACTTTCAGTTTTTAATTGTAGTTTCAGTGAGATGCTAATACATAGTGTCCCTTTTGATCCCCATCCGGCCATGTCACGTTTAAATCCTTTTCTGAAAGTTCCAGGCGAGTCGGGAAGATTTGTAAATATTGGCGGTATTGGGGTGCGGCTTTCAAACCAATACATGTCCCATTTTTCCACCAGGTTCCTTCGGCATATTGATCTAAGGCACCGACTGTCAGATACCATTTAAACTTGCCGTCCGGTTCTAGTAACAGCTCAGAGCCGACTTCCATTACGCCTTCCAGATAATAATGGCCTACCCAGGCATTATCTGCCGGCTGGAATCTTGCTTCCTTACATAAAGATTCAACATTGGCATACAATTGGGATGCAGGAAATAACGCTGAAATCAGGAACAGCCAGGAAGGGAGTCTGTTTATCATTTCTTCCTCCATTTATTGGGGAGTATGTTAAGATTTTATGCTTATTTGACATAAATAAAACCCGATTAATCGAAATTAATCGGGTTTAAAAATTAGAATGTTGCTAGAACTACTGTTGTTCAGTATAGGGATTCTCAAATCCTAACTTCGCCAGAATTTCAATTTCCAATGCTTCCATTTCTTCCGCATCTTCATCCGAGGTTTCATGGTCATAGCCCATTAGGTGTAAGGTACCGTGCACTAGCATATGCGTAAAATGTTCAATCGGTGTTTTATTCTGGTCAATGGCTTCCTGTAGAACGACAGGAATACAAATCACCAAGTCACCGATCGGTAGGGCATCCAGCATTGCCAACACTTCTTCTGGCACATCGCTCGGAAAAGACAACACATTGGTCGGTTTGTCTTTTTGACGATACTCCAGATTCAGCTTATGGCTTTCGTCATTGTCTACACAGGCAATCCCGATTTCACAGTCTTGATCGACATCGATAAAACGTAGTGCAGTTTCAATAACTTTTTTAATATAAGCGCGTTTCAGTACCAGTTCAGGTGACTGAAAATCTTGTTGCAGGGATAGGTTAAGTTTCAAAATGAATCCTTAAAATATCTTAGTCCTGAGCATCGGCAGCGGCATCATTTTCAGCAATCAATGCCTCTTGACGCGCTTTACGTTCTGCCCGTGCTTCAGCACTAAGACGGTGTTGTTCAGAGTCCCAACCTTCGTAGGCTTCAACAATTTTTTGAACCAATTGATGACGCACCACATCGCGAGAGTGGAAGCGAGTAATGTGGATTTCAGGAATTTTTTCAATTACACGTAAGGCATGTGAAAGCCCCGACTGTTGACCACGTGGCAAGTCGACCTGTGTGATGTCACCAGTAATGACCGCACGCGAACCAAAGCCTAAACGGGTCAGGAACATTTTCATCTGTTCTGGCGTCGTGTTTTGCGCCTCATCTAAAATGACGAAAGAGTGGTTGAGAGTACGGCCACGCATATAGGCGAGCGGGGCAACTTCAATAATCTGGCGTTCAATCAGTTTGGCGACTTTTTCAAAACCCAGCATTTCATACAGGGCATCATAAAGCGGGCGCAAATAAGGATCGATTTTCTGGCTTAAATCCCCCGGTAAGAAACCGAGTTTTTCACCGGCTTCCACCGCAGGACGAACCAGCAGGATACGCTGGATTTCGTTGCGTTCCAGCATATCTACCGCAGCGGCCACGGCAAGATAGGTTTTACCGGTACCGGCAGGACCAATCCCGAATGAGATGTCGCTTTGCAAAATACGCTGTACATAACGCTTTTGATTGGCACCGCGCGGATTGATACGGCCTTTGCGGGTTTGCAACCAAACGGCATCCAGGCCGGTATGTTCATTGTCGGAAAAGTCTTCCTGCAATTCACGGTCGGTCTGACTGCCCTGAATGATCAGATGCAGGGTGTCTGCACTGACTTGCTGGCTAACTTCAGTTTCTTCATGTAGACGCATCAAGAGGCTTTCGGCTCTCTCTACTGCATCAATTTCACCATCGATGTAAAAAGCATCACCTCGATGGGAAATTTTGACGTCTAAACGTTGTTCGATTTGTTTCAAATGACCGTTATAAGCACCCAGCATGCCTTTTAAACGCTCCATTGAAATACCAGGAAAAGTTACTGTACGTCGGATCGCTGCAGTCAAGAGAATTCCTTATAAAATGGTCTGGCTGATCACCTTACATTACGCCACGTCAGGCTCAAGATTCAAGAGCTCACCGTAAACAAAATTTAAAGTTTTAATTTCGGTAATCTCGATCTCTGCAAAACGCCCAACCCATGCAGCATCACCAATGAAAGAGACCAGACGGGTATTGTCCGCAGTACCAATCAACAGGTTCGGATCTTTGTCAGAAACCTTTTCAATCAGAACACGCTGGATGGTACCCAGCATTGCATCGGTTTTATCAATGCTTGAACGTTTAATCCATTGCTGAACTTTGGCCAGACGTTCTTTTTTGACATCTTCAGGGGTGTTGTCTTCAAGTTCTGACGCTGGTGTCCCCGGACGTTTTGAATAAATGAAGCTGTAAGAATGGTCAAAATCCAAATCTTGGATGAATTGATAGGTTTCTTCAAAGTTCTCATCGGTTTCACCCGGGAAGCCAATAATAAAGTCAGAAGATAAATGCATATCCGGACGGACGGTACGTAACTTTTTAATTTTTTCGATATACACATCGATGGTGTGGTTACGCTTCATCGCTTTCAGTACATCGTTGGAACCGCTTTGTACCGGCAGGTGCAGGTGCGAAACCATTTGTGGCAAGTCACGGTAGCACTGAATCAGGTCATCATTGAATTCAAGCGGATGTGAAGTGGTATAACGTAAACGGCCAATTCCCGGAATTTCAGCAACCAGACGAAGTAAATCTGCAAAAGTACAGATATTGCCTTCAAATGTTTCACCGCGGTAACCATTCACGTTCTGTCCTAATAGGCTGATTTCACGTACGCCTTTTTCCGCCAGACCGGCAATTTCCGCAAGAACGTCATCTAAAGGACGCGATACTTCTTCACCGCGGGTATAAGGGACTACGCAGAAAGAACAGTATTTGGAACAGCCTTCCATAATCGAAACAAAGGCCTTATAACCCTCAACGCGCGGTTCAGGTAAAAAGTCGAATTTTTCGATGTCCGGGAAAGAAATATCCACCAGCTTGATTTTTTCTTTTTTTGGCTTTTCGATTTGATCGTTATGTTGATCGAGCATTTGCGGCAAACGGTGCAATGTTTGCGGACCAAAAACCATATCGACATAAGGCGCACGCTTTTGAATGTTGTCGCCTTCCTGAGAAGCCACACAACCACCCACTCCAATCACCAGATCAGGATTTTTTTCTTTCAGCTTGCGCCAACGACCCAGTTCGGAAAACACTTTTTCCTGAGCCTTTTCACGAATGGAACAGGTATTCATCAGTAGAATATCAGCATCATTTGGGTCAGTGGTGAGTACATAACCGTGTGAATCGCCCAGCAGGTCTGCCATACGATGACTGTCATACTCATTCATCTGACACCCTTGCGTTTCGATATACAGTTTTTTCACTGAACCGTCGGCTGGGGTGTGCTGTGGCTGGGTAACAGTGTTTTCTGAAGCAGCTTGGGCACTATTTGGAATGAAGGTTTGAACCGTCATGTAGGCTCCTAAAGGATAAATCGGTGAAACCGCAATTCAACGCTGACCGCATAAACGAGCCATATTTCCTTTTATTTCAATACTTAATTGTATTGATGGAAAAAAGAGGCGAGTGGTCATCTTGAAAAATTGCAATTCGAATACAAGAAAGGCGCATATTTTAGCAGGAATCGAAGCCAAACTTATAGATATAAATAAAGCGCCAAGAATATTGATTTGTGACGTAAAAATGATTGAAAATTAATATTGTCTAATCATAAGGTTACATAACAGAACAGTAGAGTAGTTTAATAATAATTAAACTATTCAAAAATGATTAGGTGCGACCAAGGCAATACTAAATGACAGAAGGCGGGTATATGTTTCATCGGGTAATCAATAAAAATTATTATAAAATGCTTGCTTTGGCTTTAGCATCAACCGGTTTCGTTTCTATTTCCCATGCAGCTGATGAACAGTTTAATGATGCTTTGCGTGCTGCCAATTCTGCAAATTTAGGTTTATTACAACAATATCAGGCATCGATGCAAAACGATGTGCTGGGCTATTATCCGGAATACTGGTTATTGAATAGCAATCTGGCGAATCAGCCTGCCAGCCAGATTATCAATTTTGCGCAGCGTTATCCGCAATCGGCCATGGCGGAAAAACTGGCGGCCGACTATGTCGAAGAAAAAGTCAAGCAGGCAGATTTTGCGACTGCACAGCCTATTTTGCAGTATGTGACCAATCCGGATCAGGCGGAAAGCTGTGCGGTTGCACAGGTTCGTGCCAAATCGGGCGATCCCCTGGTTTTTGCTGAATATAAAGATGTCTGGCTTGCCACCAGCTCACAACCTGAATCCTGTACCGGTTTGGGACGCATGATGCTGTCGAGTCCCCTGATGACCGAACAGGACAGGCAGCAGCGTTTGTGGGGACAGCTTCGCGCAGGTCAGTCGGGCCTGGCTTTGGCAACGGCACAAAGTCTGGGTGTAAACCTGTCACTTGCACAGCTCAATCAAATTCAGGCCAATCCTTTAAATTATTTATGGTCTGCGCCCAAAGCCTCTGCGGCCGATCAGGCTTATTTAATTTATGCCCTGGGGCGTCTGGCGGATAGTGATTTAAATACCGCAATGGCTGCCGTTAAAAATGCAGCAGAAGGGGCACCGCTACAAGTACAAAAAGCGCTCTATCGAACTGTGGGCTATATCGGTGGAACCACAGTCATGAAAAACAACTTTAACCGTGAAGTGCTGAATTATCTGGATGCCAGTTACGGTTTGCCGTTTAGTGCCGAAGAAGCGGAAATTTATGCCCGTCAAGCCATTCGTTTCAGTGCATGGGAAAGCCTGATTCGGGCCATTGACGCAATGGGCGTAACCCAAAAACAGGAAGACCGCTGGCAGTACTGGTTGGCACGGGCTTCAGAGCAGCGTGGCGATGCGAACTCTAAACGTGTGGCACAAGAAATTTTCAAAAAATTGGCACAGGGAGATGATTACCATAATCTTCTGGCTAGAGATAGGTTAGGACAGAGTTACAATAATATTCCCAGTAATGTTCAACCTTCCAATAGTGATGTGCAGCGCTTGAGCCAAAATATTCATTTCAACCGTGCTTTTGCTTTACGCCGTGTCAATGCGCCAGATAGTTACGTGAATCGTGAATGGAACTGGGCGGTACGTCAGGCCTATTTAAAACATGATGATGGCCTGCTGCTGGCCGCGGCAAAACGCGCGACGGATATCGGCTGGTATGATCGGGCAATTTACGCTGCTGACCGTACTGAATCCAAGCACAACTATGCTTATCGTTATGCCATGCCGCATCAAAGTTATGTGGTCAGCCATAGCCGCAATGCCGGAATCGATCCTGCGTGGGCTTATGGTTTGATGCGTCAGGAAAGCCGTTTTGTTTCACAGGCACGTTCACATGTAGGGGCAGGAGGGTTGATGCAAATTATGCCGGATACGGCGAAACTGGTGGCCCGGCAAATGGGTGAAACCTATAACCCGGCAGCTTTAACCGACATGAATACCAATATTCGTTATGGCACTTTTTATTTATCGATGATTCAGAGCCAGCTCAGCAATAGTCCCGTGCTGGCAACGGCTGGCTATAATGCTGGTCCAAACAGGGCGCGTCGCTGGCAACCGGAGGCTCAGCCAATTGCGGCTGACCAATATACCGAATCCATTCCTTTAACCGAAACACGTGATTATGTAAAACATGTGATGACCAACGCCACCCATTATGGAGTATTGCTGGGACAAGGAGCGCAGTCACTTGAAAAACGGATGAATATCATTCCATTTAAAAATAATCCATAAACTTTAATTTTATTGATAGGTCTGACTTGTTGATGATATTTTTTGGGCAAACTTCAGTTTTACTCAGATGGGCGCTGTTCGGGGTGAGCGGTGCTGGACTAGGGCTGTTTGCACCTCAAATTTTTGCTGCACCTTTGCAGGGATATGTCATGGTGGTACAAATGACCCCTGCGGTATGCATGTTTGATGCCCAGAAATCAAAACAGCGAAAATGTCTGGAAGGCTATTCGCTGAATATTTCCGGTTTGTATCCGGAAACTTCAGAAACCGAGTGTAAGACTACATCTACTGCGACTTTATCTCCCTTGCAGGCAAAAGTCGTGGCACGTGTCATGCCCGATGAAAATGCCCGCATGCAACTCTGGCGGGGAATCGGAGGTTGTGTACAGATGAATTCAAGTCAATATTTCCGTACCATGATTAATTATGCCGAGCGTCTCAAAATACCGAAGGAATTAACCAGTCCTGAAACGCGAGCCATGCATCAGACTAATCTCCGGCTGCAGTTTTTGCGTTTGAATCCGAGTTTACCTGCCAATGCCATTAGATTTAGCTGTTCCACTTCCCAGGGAAATGCCATCCTGACCGAAGTGAAACTTTGTTACAAAAATAATGGGCAGTACAAGCGCTGTTCAGCAGAAGTACAAAATACCTGTCCAAATATATTTACCATAAAAGGTTCTTACTAAGCTTTTTTATATATTTTATTTATATTTCCTATCATACTTTTGTTGAAATCCATTCTCTTTTAAATGCATCTGTCAAAGTATTGGAGTACAATCTTTGCCGTTTATGATTATTAAGATTAAATAGAACAGCTATTTAATTATTATGACGATCCTCTCAATTGGAGATAATTACATGAAGCAACCTGTTCGCGTTGCCGTTACTGGCGCTGCTGGTCAAATTGGTTACAGCCTATTATTCCGTATCGCTAGCGGTGAGATGTTGGGTAAAGACCAACCAGTTATTCTTCAATTATTAGAAGTTCCTTTTGAGAAAGCTCAAGCTGCGCTTAAAGGCGTAATGATGGAACTTGACGACTGTGCTTTCCCATTATTGGCTGGCATGATCGGTACTGATGATCCTAAAGTTGCATTCAAAGATGCTGACTACGCTCTTCTAGTTGGTTCGCGTCCACGTGGTCCAGGTATGGAACGTGCTGACCTTCTTAAAGTGAACGGTGAGATCTTCATCGGTCAAGGTCAAGCATTAAACGAAGTTGCTAGCCGTGACGTTAAAGTACTTGTTGTAGGTAACCCTGCGAACACTAACGCTTACATCGCAATGAAATCTGCTCCAGATCTTCCAGCGAAAAACTTCACAGCAATGTTACGTCTTGACCACAACCGTGCGTTGACTCAACTTGCTCAAAAAGCTGGCGTTGCAGTTTCTGACATCAAAACTATGACTGTTTGGGGTAATCACTCTCCAACAATGTACGCTGACTACCGTTTTGCAACTGTTAACGGCGAAAGCTTAAAAGACAAAATCAACGATGCTGCTTGGAACAAAGACGTATTCCTTCCAACTGTTGGTAAACGTGGTGCTGCGATTATCGAAGCGCGTGGTTTGTCTTCTGCTGCTTCTGCTGCAAACGCTGCAATTGACCATATGCGCGATTGGGCGCTTGGCACAAACGGCGAATGGGTAACTATGGGTATTCCTTCTGACGGTTCTTACGGTATCCCTGAAGGCGTAATGTTCGGTTTCCCTGTAACTTGTGAAAATGGCGAATACAAGATCGTTCAAGGTCTTGAAATCGACGAATTCAGCCGTGAACGTATCAACTTTACTCTTAACGAGCTAGAAGAAGAACGTGCAGCAATTGCTGACATGGTTAAATAATTTAATCGTTTAGATTAAATTGAAGAAGCACTCCTTTCGGGGTGCTTTTTTACGTTTGAAATTTGGTTTTTGAACAAAAAATAACATGCTGTGATGCAGCGACAACTGAATTTTTTTGGGCTTGCGTCTAATTTAAAAGCGAACAATAAAGATTTAAGGAGAATGAGATGTTTGACCAGCAACCCACATTGGAGCTTTTATTTGAGCAGTTGGGACTTGATTCGAGCCAAGAGGCGATAGACAAGTTTATAGAAAGCCATCAATTGACGATGGATATACCTTTGCATCACGCTCCGTTCTGGACCCAGGCACAGCATGATTTTCTGATTAGCCATTGGAAAAAAGATGATGAATGGGCCATGGTGGTGGATATCTTAAATGAGCAATTGCATACCGAAGACCGGCTTTCAACGTCAACGCATCATTGAACACAAATTGAAACAACAAACCTAGTTTTATCACTAGGTTTTTTTATGAATATCTTATAAGTTAATTGAATAATAAATGACAGTTTGGTTGATAAGGAGTGTGCCATGCTCATGAATAATAACCCATCTTTTAAAATGTTATTTGAACAACTTGGACTTGCTTCTAGTCCTGCGGCTATTGAACTTTTTATTCGTACCCATCAATTACCCGCACATCAAAATTTGCATGATGCTCCCTTCTGGAATAAATCCCAGCGTGAGTTTTTAATTCGCTATTTGGTAGAAGATGCAGATGAATGGGTCATGTTGATTGATGAACTGAACCAGCAATTACATATGAATGCGACCAAACTGCAACCTGCCTGATTTTTTGTAGACAGGTGAAATTTAAAACCTGCTGAGAAGAAGGAATTTTTAAGCAGAACAGATCATAAAAAAACGCCTCATTGCAGGCGTTTTTTTATCATTTATCTGCAATTAATGAGCTTTACTTTTGACTAGATGCACAAACCAGTCGTGTTCACGGAAGGGATGAAAGGCTGGATGCTCTTGTACCAGAATCAAGTCAAAATCGGCAGTTTTACTGTATTTGGTGAGCCAATGTCTGGTCAAGGCCATTTCACTTTTAGCTGCAGAAGCATAAGCCAGGAAGAAATAAATATCACCATACTGGTCATGAATGAGGGGCTTTAGGATTTGCTGGGTAATCAAGGCAAATCTTTGTTCCTTAGTGATTTCGAAATACAGCATATAGGCTTTGGCCAAATGCATGGATAAGTTCATATATAAACTTAAGGGCATTTCTTCAAATTCAATACGGCCCTGTTCAAGCAGAACCACGGCCTCTTGCAGGAAATGAAGCTGTTCCTGACGTACAATACTGAGAGTAACCAGTTGCATGCGTAACTCAGCACGTTCTAAGGCAAGTTTTGGCGTATTGCCTTGTAAATACAGCTGATCGGTTTCGCCAATACGTTGAATAATCTGTTTGGTGTTTTCCCGCATCGGTTACATCCTCATCTGTCAATGATTGCTATATGAGGATGTTTTTTCAGATTTAAAGCATCCTTCATTGTGAATTACCAAATGGAATTGCCGCTGCGTAACCATGCGGTAATGGATAGGCGTTGATGTTTGGCTTTCAGCACTTCGTGCAATAAATCACTTTGGAATAGGGCAATGCGGTTCGGTTTTGGCGGAATAATGTGCCACTGATCATTCTTATCCTGCAAACGCAATTCACCGCCCCAATCCTCTTGCCAGTCTTCATGCAGGTAATAAACTGCCGAAATGACGCGGTCATTTTTTTGTTGTGGATTGTCGCGGTGTAAGGCATAAAATTCGCCAGCGTTATAACAGGCAAAATGGGCTTCTACTTCACGAATGCCCAGAAAAAAGGCTTGGTTCAGTTCTTCCCCCAAACTTTCTAGCATTTTGATGTGTTGTTGAGCTTTTTCTAAATCTTCATTAATCCATAAAATATGATCACTGCGAATTTTGCTGATGACCCCATTTTGAATGGCGGCTTCTCTAAACTGATTCAGATGGGAAGTGCATTCTTCAACCAAGGCATGAATATATTCTTGAGGATAAACATCATCAATAATGCTGAAGCCTTGCTGATCTAAATCTTTAATTATTTGATCAACATGGCATGACTTTGGGAAGTGAATTGCATCCATAAAGATATACTCAATAAACAGGATAGAAAAACGCTGGCGTATTCTAGAGCAAGATATCCTGCGGAACGAAACATTTTTTCATGCTAAAATATCGGTTGATATCAGGAATTAAAGAAACATGAATTACCGTCACCATTTCCATGCAGGCAACTTTGCCGATGTTATGAAGCATGTGTTATTGCTGCAACTTTTAACACGTTTAAATGCCAAAGATAAACCTTATCGCTATATCGATACGCATGGTGGGGCAGGTAAATACGATTTATCGACGTCTGCAGCACAGAAATCAGGTGAGTTTTTAAATGGTATCCACCGTTTAATCAAGCTGGACGATTCCATTACCCGCAATGCACCTGAAGGCGTAAAGCAGTATCTTAAAATTGTTCAGGATATGCGTGAAGTTTCAGGTAAAGGGGCTTATCCGGGCTCACCCTGGTTTGCTTTGGAAGGCATGCGTGAAATAGACAAAGCCACCATTTTTGAAATGCAGCCTGATGTTTTCCAGCAGCTGCGTTTTAATATTCGTGACCGCCGTGCCGGCCTGCATGAACGTGATGCTTATGAAGGCTTGCTTGGAGTGATTCCACCTAAAGAAAAACGTGGTCTGGTCATGATTGATCCACCTTACGAATTGGAACGTAAAGATTTTCCACAATTGGTAGAATTATTGGCTGCTGCCTATAAAAAATGGCCTACGGGTATCTTTGCTGTCTGGTATCCAATTAAAGATCGCGCCATGATTGAACGTTTTGAAAAGAAAATGATCAAAACGGGTATTCGCCGTCAATTGGTGTGTGAAGTTTGTGTATGGCCGGATGATACGCCTGTGGGCCTAAATGGTTGTGGTTTACTTGTGATTAATCCACCATGGAAGTTTTCTGAAGATGCAGATGAAGCTTTACAATGGTTGTTCCCGCATTTGCGTATGAGTGAAAATGGTGGACATGCCGCTGTACGCTGGTTGGTTGGTGAATAAGAGATACGTTTCAAAAGATACGGTTACAGTTAGGATCGGCAAAGAATGACAAGTATAAACAAACCTGAAAGTGAATCTTCTACACGTGATGAGCATGGTTTTGATGGCATCACCTTTGAAGTGGAAGAAGAAGAGCATACCCAAGAGGGACAAAAGGTGAAACGTCGTGGCATCTATCTGTGGCCGAATCTGATTACAACGGCAGCTTTGCTATCTGGCTTTTACTCCATTATTGCCAGCATGAATGGGGATTTTACTCAAGCCATTTATGCCATTTTTCTGGCCGCATTATTTGATGGACTGGATGGCCGGGTAGCGCGTGCGATTGGTGCCCAAAGCCCGTTTGGCGAGCAGTTCGACTCCTTGTCGGACTTGCTTGCTTTCGGCGTGGCACCAGCTATTTTAATGTATAGCTGGTGTTTACATGATTTGGGGCGCATTGGATTGGCGGCCTGTTTTGTGTATACCGCCTGTGCGGCGTTTCGTCTGGCACGCTTCAATGTGCAAATTGGTGTGGTGGATAAACGCTATTTTATTGGTGTCGCCAGCCCGTTGGCTGCGGTGATCATTATTACCCTGGTTTGGGTCGCCCAGGATTTTCCACAAATTTTTGATGTACGCGAATTGGGTATTCAGATCTTTAATGCGACAGCGATCATTGCTGTGGGCTTGCTGATGATTTCCAATATTAAATACTATTCATTTAAAACATTTGATCGCAAACGCGTCCCATTTTTCGTGTTGCCGATCGCGGTATTCATCTTTTCAGCAATTACTTATAATATCCCGGTAGGGATTCTGGTGATTTCCATTATTTATGCACTGTCTGGTTTTGTGACCACTTTCCTTGCGAGAAAAAATACCGCCATATAAAAATGAGAACACTAGACTGAAAATAAAAAGGAGCAAGATATGCAGTTGTTTCAAGATTTATTTGATCGCTCCAAACAACTCAATCAGGCTCCACTTCAGTCGGGTTTAGCCTATCATGCGCAAAAAGGCCGCTATAAAATCATTCATCAAGGATTGATGATTCCTAATCTACCTGCACCTTTGCATTACCTTAATTTTATTAGTCTGATCGGTCAGCCAAATGCAGCAATGCTGCGTAATGAAAGCGCCATTCACACCACAGCTTTAGATACTGCAACCACGATTGCCAGCATTAGCCCGCATATGGTGGGGCATTTGAATTCTTACTCGGTGGGTAAAGACTGCCGTTTTACCAAAGGACATTTCCAGTTTTCGGACCGGGAAACAGTTACGGGCAGTTTTCCTCATTTTCGAATACAGCGTAAGGATAAAGAGCTGAGTTTTGATTTATCAATTCGCACCAGCAATATTATTTCCTATTTTGCCCGGTTGCGTATGGGGCTGGCAGATCACTGGTCTTTACTGTGTCAGTGTGAAGGGCAGGTGACGTATAAGGAACAAAAATTTGAAATTCAGCAGATGGGCAGTTTTGAATATGCACGCTGCATTAATTTTTCCTATTTGCCTTTGGCATTTTTCACTTATCAAGTCATTAACCTGGAAAATCAGCGCCAGTTGCTTTTGGCGCAAATTCGCGATCCTTTGAATGGGATTTTGCAATCACGGCTCTATTTAAGAGATGCAAAAACCGGAAAGGCGCAAATGTTTGACCACAATGTTCGCTTTAAGGTACATCGGGTTTATCCCAAAGTAAAAACTCCGAACGGGCAAAGCATGTATTTGCCGCGTGAGTTTGAGTGGAGCTATGAAGATAAAGATGGTACCTGCATTTCCGTACAGGCACAAAGCCGTGGAGATTTTAAATTTGGTCTGGCAGCTGGCTATGTGGGCAGTTTTAAATATCAAATCTGCATTAATCATCATGAAGAAACAGGGGAAAGTGGCTATTGTGAATATATCGATTGCCGTTCATTGACCTGGCAAGAAAAAAATAAACAAGAAAAAATGCGTGATGAGTTAGCCAATCCTGTCCCTTTTGCATGCAAAAAATAATAAAAACCACCTGTTTTGTAGAATAAATAAACATTCGAGATGTTTTTGCTGAATTATTTAAAAAAGGGTGTTGCATTGGGTTGGAAATACTGTAGAATGCACATCCATCGGCGGTGATGAAGATTAAAACTTCTGATAAAACAGTAACTTAGTTAAAATTGATTGAGTTGGGTTTTTAGGAAGAAAGTTTAAAAATATTTTTCATTACTGGTTGACTTTCTGAAAAGAAAGCGTAATATAGCCGACCTAGCTTGCTGGTGACGAACCAGGAAGAAGATCATTAAGAGATTATGAAGAACAACTTGTGTGGATTTTTACTGGTTGATCGATCGAAATTATTTTCATTGATTGATGGTAGAAATTACTCG
>NZ_FMYO01000006.1 GCF_900096895.1 Acinetobacter kookii
ATTCAACGATACGAGCATTACCAAAGGGTGAGTTGAAAAAAGACTTATTATCCTGTCTGCGTCATGAAAATAAAAAGCGAAAAGCTAACGGTGAACCTAAAAAAGATTCTATATTACAGGATATTAAAACTATTCATGAGCGCCCAGCCGAAGTTCAAGAAAGAAAAATACCGGGTCATTGGGAAGCTGATTTAATTAAAGGTAAAGACAATAAAAGTTCGATAGCAACACTTATTGAACGAAATACACGGCTCTGTATCTTGGCAACATTACCTGATGCAAAGGCAGAATCAGTGCGCAAGGCTTTAACTGAAGCTCTGAAATATTTACCTGCAGAACTGCGTAAAACGTTGACCTATGACCGTGGACGCGAGCTGGCAGAACATAAAATACTTGAAGAAGATTTAGGCATAGATGTATATTTCTGTGACCCACATTCACCCTGGCAAAAAGGCACATGCGAAAATATGAATGGTTTAATTAGGCAATATTTACCTAAAGGGATTGATTTAAATCAGGCAGATCAGCATTATTTAAATCAAGTTGCGATGTCACTGAATACTCGTCCTAGAAAAGCGTTAGATTGGCTTACACCATTAGAGAAATTTGCTCAGCTTGTTGATTATCATAAGACTTTTCAAACTGTCGCACCTCATGTTTGAATTCGCCTAGTTTATCTCTGCTATTTTTAACCCACCGACAGTAAATATTTTTTATAATTAAAATCAATAGCATAAAATTCTTTCTATTTTTTTACTCACACTTTCAACCTTATACTGTTCAGTTGAGAAAGCTTTTATTGCAGATCACATATGAGTCTTGTATCCATTTTAGTTTCTTATTTTAAAGAACAGGACGATAAACTATTTCCTATTCTCATCAACTTTTTAATTAAAAATACGGATCAATTGATCCGTATTTTTTTCATGGCTCAAGCTCAAATGCCCATACACATATATTTAATATCCAGATAGTCTTCAATACCGTATTTGGAACCTTCTCGTCCTGTACCCGATTCTTTAACGCCACCAAAAGGCGCAACTTCTGTAGAAATCAAGCCTTCGTTAATGCCCACCATCCCATATTCTAGCGCTTCACCGACTTTCCAGGCACGGCTTAAGCTTTCGGTATAAATATAGGATGCCAAACCAAACTCAGTGTCGTTGGCCATCTGGATGGCTTCTTCATCTGTACTGAATTGAAAAACCGGTGCAAGCGGTGCGAAAGTTTCATTCCTGGCTACAAGCATGTCTGGTGTGACATGTGACAATACAGTCGGTTCAAAGAAGGTTTGACCTAATTCATGACGTTTACCGCCCACCAGGACTTTCGCCCCTTTCCCGACAGCATCGGCAATGTGCTCTTCGATTTTCTCCACGGCTTTTTCATTAATCAACGGACCCTGTTCCGCGCCTTCTTCAAAGGCAGGTGCAACTTTTAATTCTCGTACGGCAGCCGTTAATTTTTCCAGGAACTGATCATAAATATTGGCGTGTACCAAAATACGGTTACTACATACGCAAGTCTGACCGCTGTTACGGAATTTCGATGCCATGGCCCCTTTCACCGCCCTGTCTAAATCGGCATCTTCAAACACGATAAAGGGTGCATTCCCCCCTAGTTCCATACTGATTTTTTTCATGGTAGACGAACACTGTTTCATCAACAGCTTGCCCACTTGAGTGGAACCGGTGAAGGATACTTTTTTCACGACTGGGTGCGTAGTAAGAACCTCACCAATTTCACGCGAACTGCCTGTCACCACATTCAGCACACCTTTAGGAATACCCGCCTGTTCGGCAAGTACCATCAAGGCAAGCGCAGATAAAGGCGTTTCTGAAGCTGGCTTGATCACCACCGTACAGCCTGCTGCAAGTGCTGGCCCCACTTTACGGGCAATCATGGCATTCGGGAAGTTCCATGGCGTAATTGCGGCAACAACACCCACCGGCTGTTTGATTACCACTAAACGGCGACCCTGTTTATCATGTGGAATGACATCACCATAAGTACGTTTTGCTTCTTCGGCAAACCATTCAATAAAACTGGCACCATACAGGATTTCACCACGACTTTCTGTTAAGGGTTTTCCCTGTTCAGTACTTAAAATCACTGCAAGATCTTCCTGATTGGCCACCATCAGATCAAACCATTTACGCAATAATACTGAACGCTCTTTGGCGGTCATATTTTTCCAGGCATTCAGTGCAGCCTCGGCAGCCTGTACAGCTTGCTCCACTTGTGCAGTGGAAACACTTGGCACCTGTGCAATGGTTTCGCCTGTTGCCGGATTGGTTACAGCAAAGCTTTTGCTATCTGCTGCATCCATCCAAAGCCCATCAATAAAAACTTGTTGTTTCAGCAAATCAGGATTTTTAAGTTGCATCTATATTCTCCTTCATAGACGCCTGGCACGGTACGTTGAGCAGGTGCTACGCCATCTTTAATTTAGCCAGCAATATGTCATCGATTTCATCAGCCGAGGGGATCTACCCTCCCGGAAACGAATTCTATGCCCAAAGCTCAATATTGCCTGGCAAGCTTTTCCAGCTGTTGAAAGAATGCTTGCTGTTTAATCTGCAATATGAATTTTTTAGGATAGCGATGACGTCTTGTCCTTCAGGATATCCCGAATGACCCGGATGTCCAAGCGCGACAGTAAAGTCTGTAGAATCAAACAATATAAAACCCATAATCTGCAACTTTTAAAATTTCGTCTAAATTTCTCCCATCTTTTTTTAGATTTGATTGGTCTGATGGCACAGATTTGCTTATCAGATTCATATAAAAATGGACTAAATTATTCTGCAATAAGGTACATACCAATACAGTCTGCTATTTTGTGAAATTATTTTTTGTTTACAGCCAGGTCTTTCTTAATTCAGCCCACAGAAGTTTCAGCATAGGTACCAATTAAGCCGCTATTCCATTGTTATTTATATGATGTACACAATCACAGCACCCAAAGGTGGATTTCTATCGATGCAAAAAATCTTCCTTGCTATCAGCTAATTTAATAAATAGTTTAATTTTTGATTTTTCTTGTTTATCAATATTAGGTTTGCTCTGCTGATCCCTTGGATTTATTACAGATTTTGACATTTTTTACAGTAACGTAGGATTCGTTAGTTGAATTTGATGGTGATTTTACCGTAAGCAAGTATTGGAATAATGAGAAACCGGCAGACAGAATATAGCCGTATAAAACTATTTCTTTATTATCAATATGTTTAGAGCAAATAAAAAGGCTTGAAGAAAGGAAAATGGTGCGCTCAGCGGGACTCGAACCCACGCCACAGGCTTCGGAGACCTGTACTCTATCCAGTTGAGCTATGAGCGCGCGATGCACATCATAACAAAAAAAACCGTAAGGTAAAGCAACTATCTATAAGTCATCAATTTTTGTGCTTATAGTTTAAGCAATGTTCCAAAATTGCAACGGACAATTCCTGCTTATTTACTTGGTTTATTTAGCAAGATCACTCACAATACTCCTATTATTCATCCGGTGAGAATTTCATGACTGATGCATTGACCTTGAGGGACGTATCCAAAACCTATCGTAACGGTTTTCAAGCACTAAAAGGAATCAACCTAACGGTACCTGAAGGTGAGTTTTATGCCCTCCTTGGTCCAAATGGTGCAGGTAAATCAACCACCATCAGCATCATTAGCTCACTGACAAAAAAAACCTCCGGTACGGTGGAGATTTTTGGCCATAACCTCGATACCCATCCTTCGGCAGCCAAACAATGCCTGGGGGTCGTGCCACAAGAATTTAACTTTGGTCAGTTTGAAAAAACCTTTGATATTTTGGTGACTCAAGCCGGATATTACGGTATTTCTAAAAAAATTGCAGAAAGCCGGGCTGAAGAATATCTAGAAAAATTAGGCTTATGGGAAAAGCGTGGCATACAGGCACGCATGCTTTCTGGCGGGATGAAACGCCGTTTGATGATTGCCCGTGCCATGATGCATCAACCCCGGCTGCTCATTTTAGATGAACCGACTGCCGGTGTGGATATTGAATTACGTCGTTCCATGTGGGACTTCCTCACTGAAATGAATGAAAAAGGCACATCTATCATTTTAACTACGCATTATTTGGAAGAAGCGGAAATGCTGTGTCGTCGCATCGCGATTATTGACCGCGGCGTGATTAAAGAAGATACCAGCATGAAATCTTTCTTGAATCAGCTGAGTGAAGAATCGTTTATCTTCGATTTGGTCGAACCGATTCAACCCATCCATCTGGATATTATTGGCGTGCGTTTTAATTTAATCGACCCCGTGACCTTAGAAGTCACCATGGACAAGGCACATACCTTAAATGAACTGTTCCAGCTTCTGGAAGCGCAAGGCATTCAGGTGCGTAGCATGCGTAACAAGTCGAACCGCCTGGAAGAAATCTTTGTGAAAATGGTGGAAAAAAACCTTGAAGGAGCTGCGCAATGAACTTTAATCAACTCAGTGTTGCGCTCTACACTCTGGTACATAAAGAAGTGCGTCGCTTCATGCGCATCTGGCCACAAACCTTATTACCACCAGCCATTACCATGAGTCTGTATTTCGTGATTTTTGGGAATCTGGTCGGTTCGCGGATTGGCACAATGGGCGGCTTTAGCTACATGCAGTTTATTGTGCCCGGCCTGATTATGATGGCAGTCATCACCAACAGTTATGCCAACGTCTCGTCCAGTTTCTTTAGTGCCAAATTTCAAAAAAGCATTGAAGAACTGATTATGAGTCCCGTTCCTTTACACATGATTCTTTGGGGCTATGTAATTGGTGGGGTCTGTCGCGGTGCTCTGGTCGGCATTATTGTGACTGCCATGAGCCTGTTCTTTACCGACTTATATATCACCAACTGGTTCGTAACTATATATACCGTACTGATTACTTCATTTTTATTTTCACTCGGCGGTTTTATCAATGCCGTGTATGCAAAATCATTTGACGATATTTCAATTATCCCGACTTTTGTACTGACTCCACTGACCTATTTAGGTGGTGTATTCTATGCCATTAGTGCTTTAAGTCCGTTTTGGCAAAATCTCTCTTTAATTAACCCGATCGTATATATGGTCAATGCCTTCCGTTTCGGCATTTTAGGTCATAGCGACGTCAATGTGTCCATTTCATTGACTGTTATTACCTTATGTTGTGCCGTACTATACGGTATAGCGTACTATTTACTTTCTCGTGGTTCAGGAATGCGTGAATAATGAGTGTAGAACATTCTCTATTAGGTAAAGACACCAATTATCCAACAGAATATCAACCCGATATTCTGTTTCCCATTTCACGTGCCACTGCACGCGAAAAATACGCCCATGTTGAGGGTATTCAGCAAGGCAAAGACTGGTGGCATGTTTTTGAAATTTCCTGGCTCAATGCCGCCGGTATTCCTCAAGTTGCGATTGGCCGTATGGCCTTGCCTGCATCTTCACCCAATCTGATCGAATCAAAGTCGCTCAAGCTCTACTTTAATAGTATGAACTTCACCCAATTTGATTCAAAAGAAGCGTTTATTGCCACCGCTGAAAAAGACTTGTCTGCAGCAGCAGGCGCACCGGTCACGCTAACTTTATTCCAGGCAGATGATCTGGACATTTCCAAGCCTGAAGGCATCTGTATTGATGATTTAAGCCCCGAACGCTTAGAGAACCATCCAGATGCAAGTTTATTAAAATTAGATGCAGAAAATAGTGAAGCCGTTGAAGTACAACTTTATTCACATTTATTACGCAGTAACTGTCCAGTCACCGGCCAACCGGACTGGGGCACAGTTTTTATCCGTTATCAGGGTAAAAAGCCTTGTTATCGCAGCATTTTAGCTTATATTATTTCTTACCGTCAGCATAATGGTTTCCACGAACAATGCGTGGAACAGATGTTTGCCGACATCTGGCAAAATCTTGAGCCTGAAAAACTGATGGTATATGCAACGTATACCCGTCGTGGTGGATTAGACATCAACCCTTGCCGTGTATCCGATGCGACATGGATGCCTCGCCCCATTCGTTTGGCGCGACAATAAAATGAAGAATATTGAGGTTTTTTGACATGCCATTTTTTGGTTTTATTCCTTCTGCAGAACTATTAACAAGTATTCAAACCGCTCAGGAAAAGAAAAATTCCAGCGAACCGCTTTACCCTTTACGCGACAAGACCGCATTGCTGATTAATGAAGAAATCATTGATGCCATTTTGACCGAGCTTGTGCGTCGCTTCCCAGCCAGCGATAAACGTGATACTGCTGAAAAACTGGCCGGCTATGTCAAATCAACCGTTGCTGTTTTATTGAAACAGTTACTAGGCAAGGCTTCAAATGATGTGGTCAAGCAATCCATTGAGTTTTCGCAAAAAAGCCTGTTTAAAGATGCAGCGGGTAACTTCCGTGTAGGTGAGCCATTAGATGCAAGCCTGGTCACCAACCTGAAGCATAGTTATGCAGAAATTAAGGCGGGAAATGAAGTCAATAAGGCGGCTTTAACCGAATCATATAAGCAATTTGCAGAAGCGACCGTGCGTCATTTCATGAATGACTTTAATAAGACCCTCGATTTGGGCATGATCAAGCGTAAAGCTGCGGATCTGGGTTCTGCTGCAGTGATTAAAGCCGTTCATATTGCTGTAGAGAAAATCATTCCACATCTCAATAAGGATGAGCTGTTGGTGCTGGCTGAATACCATGACACCCTATTTCATGCTTGAGCACGTTTAAAATGCTCTAAAACCTGGCAATAGCCAGGTTTTTTTATTGCAAAATTTTATTCTCAAATGATGAACAAGCATTACTGTCTTTATCATTATCTATCTGAATCAAATTTACAGATTTACTATGTATATCCGTCATTTCAGAAACAGGACATTCATTACTCTTTGCCCTTCCTCCATTTTTTGCGCATATTTTCTCTCTAAGGAATAACTTCTATATAAAGTGATGAAAAAAATTAAACCCTGCTGAATTGACTTTTTAGGCTATTTTTTACGGTTTAAATTTTGCTTTCTTTCATCTTTTTATCGTTTGCAGCGACAATCATCAAGAAAAAAGATTCAGTTGATGAACTTGCATAATGGTTATCGAGCAGGGAGAGTTTCGAATTTTTAAGGAATGAATAGAACATCGGATGCTCTTAGCAGGTTTTGCTTGCAATCTGGCTTTTTTTCTCGATATAACGCAAAACACGATTAGAAAACATTTTTAGCTCATGGGTAAATATTAGATGATTTATTTGCAATCCAGACTCCATTCAACCAGACAAAATGTTCCGACGGTTTTTTAGGCAAATACCCCCTGACAAAGCAAAATTGCTGCTAAATGTCATATTCTAAGCCTCGATAGAACGTATCATTGCAAACGAAGTAAAAAACTGCTTTGACTTAGCTAAAGCAGACTGATCTTGAATTTGCAGCCCTTCTGCCGAGAACGCAAAGTACAGCTCAGAGAACCGGCATCAAATACACGGATTTATGCAAAAAATCACGTTCTTTGTCTTTTTTTGTATATGGAGTTGTGGATACAGCCTTAGTCAATGCTATCTTAACCGCTTGAAAAATTCCGTTATCTTTCATGAGATGGATTTTCGGTCACTCTATTTGCAATGCCGTCTTTTAACATCGTGATGTTAATTTGCACACACTGATTATGTTTTTGGAACTTTGAGTAATATGTTAAGTATCAACTTTTATAACAGAATTAAACGTCTTCCTTTACTTCTCGGTGCACTTTCCATCACCAGTTTCTGTCAAGCCAACGATTTTTATAGTCACCCAAGCTATAACAGCTTTAAGCAAAAAACCATGCAAACTTATGGCTTGAGTGCAGAACAGGTCGATTGGGCCATGAATGGCTCGAAAAACCTGCCTAATATTATCAATATCATGAACCGCCCTGGCGAAAGTAAGCCCTGGTACGAATATAAAACCAATTTTATGGCGGAAAGCACCATTCAGCGTGGCGTACGCTTCAAAACCCAATATGCCGACACCTTAAACCGTGCTGAACAACAGTTTGGGGTACCGCAATCGATCATTTTAGGGATTTTAGGGGTAGAAACCGGTTTTGGTGCCAACAAAGGAAATTTCATCACCCGTGATGCCTTGGCAACCTTAGGCTTCGGCTATGAGCGACGTGCCCAGTATTTCCAGGATGAACTCGCTGCACTGATTGCATGGACTTACAAAGATGGAGTGCCTGCCAGCTCGGTAGTAGGCTCCTATGCTGGAGCGATTGGTTATCCTCAATTCATGCCAAGCAACATTAGCAAATTGGGTGTGGACTATGATAGCAATGGACACATTGACTTAAGAAATTCTGCCGTAGATGCCATTGGCTCTATTGCCAACTATTTAGCCCAACACGGATGGCAACGCAATCAGCCTGTCGGCTTTGCTGCCCGCTATACCGGTAACACTCCCGCCTCTATTATTGCCAAAGATCTGGAACAGCCGACTCCCTATGGCGCGTTAAAAAATCAAGGCATCACACCAATCAATCCGATTGTGCAAATTGATGACCTGGATATGGTAAATATTATTCAACTTCAAGATAGTTATGGGCCTATTTACTATATTACCTATCCCAATTTTCAGGTCATTACAACCTATAACAAGAGTCGTATGTATGCCACCGCGGTATGGCAATTAGGGATTGAAATCGCCAGCCGTTAAGGCTGGTTTTTTACCAAAAAACAATAAAGTCAAGATTTTTTTTTACAAAATTGTTCATCAAATGGACCTTTTTAATATATTGTTACAATATTGGTTATATTTTGATCGAAAAACGATGTATTTCTGTTCTTTTTGTAATTATTTTAATTAAAAAGTAGACAGCTTTAGCTTGGCATGAATATTATCCATCTCGTCAAATGTAGTTGCAAAAGAGAATTAACAGACTTGATAGCTTGCATTTCAATGACTTAATTGAAATAAAAGCAGCGGTCTTTAGGAGTTTAATAATGCATTCATCGATAAAGTATATTTTAGCCTTAACCACCACCTTTGCCCTGAGCCAGTCTCAAGCAGAGCTGGTACAGTCATCCTTCAATACAGACAGTGACAACTCTCGCTTGGCCACGCGTGTATTAAACAAAGATGCTCAAAATTTTAATTCCCACTTTTCAAATTTAAATAGTCTTTCAATCACTGAACGTTCTGGTGATAAAATTCGTCGTCAAACCATTGCCGCCAAAATTGAAATCCCTGCAGATGAGCCTTCAGTGATTGAAAAGCTAAATACTGTTGCATCGAATACAGTACGTAAATTCAGCCAAACTGGCGCAGCTTCTTGGTATGGTCGTCAATTCCATGGCCGTAAAACTGCAAGTGGTGAAACATTCGATATGAATGGCTTGACTGCCGCTCACCGTAGCCTGCCATTGAACTGCTATATTCGTGTAACCAATAAAAACAATGGCAAGAGTGTAGTCGTAAAAGTAAACGACCGCGGTCCTTTCCATGGTAACCGTGTCCTAGACTTATCTTATGGCGCTGCAAAACAACTCGGTATTACTCATGCAGGCACTGCAAAAGTAAACATCGAACGTGTCGATGGTCCAAATTCATAAGACTTTTCCCGACTCCTGATACATTTGACTTAAAAGCCACTTCTTGTGGCTTTTTTAATGTTTGGACAGAAATACCTTCCCTGCCTTCCCACTAGGCTTCAACATCAGCTTTACTTTGTGAACAAGCATTAAGCTATCCCGCTCATATGAGTGAGGAATTGCTGGTGCTGAATTTTGACCCGTACTGTTTTCTGGTTTATATTTTATCTCTAGAAGAATAAAACATAGGTTGATGGATGCTCATCCATAAAAGCCGGAGTGAAAAATGAAAACAATGACAGAATGGCTGGATGAATATAGCGAGAGCCATCAGAACCCGACCAACAAAATCATTCATTGGGTCTGTGTACCGACTATCCTGTTTTCCATTATTGGCATTTTGGCCCATTTCAGTGCGTTATTGACCGCTTTCGTTTTAGTTTGTACCCTGGTCTTTTATGCACGCCTAGACGTAGTCCTTGCTGTCGCCATGGCTGCCCTTATTGTCGTGATGGCATGGCTCATTTTTATTTTACCTGCAGGAACAGGATTTTATATCGCGCTTTTTGTATTGGCCTGGATTGGACAATTTTATGGCCACAAAGTTGAAGAAAAAAAGCCTTCCTTCTTCAAAGACCTCCAATTCCTCCTCATTGGCCCGGCATGGTGTATGAATGCTTATCTAAGCAAACTACTGCCAAAATATAAAAACCGTCTTAAATCGCAAATCAACGCAATTTAAGCCCTATTATCGTTTTAGCCTTCCGAAGCTCTTTTATTGATAGGTTCTTCCTTTATATTTCAACCAGCCATCCACATGTTTTTGTTGCGGATCATGATGAGTCCAGTGAATTACTCCGCCTTTTTCGCTATATTCATATTCGCCATTAAAATGAATGATGTCTCCTTTTTGCAAGTTTTCAATTCTTGGTGCCAAATCAATATTATGAGCCACCAACACAGTTAAGCCATTCTGCAGTTGCAAAATAAACTTTTGATGGCGTGAGCCGTTGTTATCATCCGCTAGAACTGCTTTGACTGTTCCGCTGGACTGAACCTGCATATTGCTTTTTTGTGTTTGAAAGGCCTGCTGAATTTTTACATCATCATTTTGAATTTGAAAATTTGCTGCCTTCGAATCTACAGATACTTGCTGAGATTCTGATTTCGATAAAATTTCAGTGTGTGCTTTTGAATTGCTGAGCGCTTGATTTGAAGGATTTTGCTGTTCTTGTAAATCAATACCGAAATAGGCAGCAATTAAAATAACAATAACTGCACCAATCCCCTTCTGAGCTTTACTCGCCATCTTTATTGTTCTCTCAAAATTTTAAACTCTTCATAAAAAAAGCCCCAAACGGGGCTTTTTTTGCAAATAATCAGAGATTATTTTGCAGCAGCTTGAGCAGCAGCAACTTCTTCAGCGAAAGAAAGTTCAGCTTTTTTCTCAATACCTTCACCCACTTCGAAGCGAACGAATTGAGCAACTGTAGTACCAGTTGATTTAAGAACGTCAGCAACTTTCTTGTCGTTGTCGATTACGTACATTTGACGCTCAAGAACAACTTCGTTCAAGTATTTTTCAACTGAACCAGTAACCATTTTTTCAACGATGTTTGCTGGTTTACCAGATTCCAATGCTTTCGCTTCAGCAATTTCTTTTTCTTTAGCGATAAGATCAGCAGATACGCCTTCAGCAGTTACAGCAACCGGGTTGAACGCAGCAACGTGCATTGCAATACCTTTACCAGTTTCAGCAGAACCTGTGTAAGCCACTACAACACCAATTTTTAAACCGTGTTTGTAAACTGCAAGGTTTTCACCTTCAACAATTTTCGCACGACGAACCTGGATGTTTTCACCGATTTTTTGAACAAGAGCAATACGCGCTTCTTCAACAGTTGCACCATCTTCAAGTTTAAGTTCAGCAATTTTAGCAGCATCAGTTTCGTTTGCAGCAAGCGCAGCAGCAGCAACTTTAGCAGAGAAACCAGCAAAGTTTTCGTCTTTAGCAACGAAGTCAGTTTGGCAGTTTACTTCTAAAAGAATAGCTTTGTTGCCTTCTTGAACGATAGTGATTGCACCGTCAGCAGCAATGTTACCAGCTTTTTTAGCTGCTTTTGCTTGACCAGATTTACGAAGGTTATCAATCGCTAATTCGATGTCACCGTTCGCTTCTGTTAATGCTTTTTTACATTCCATCATTGCTAAACCAGTACGGTCACGCAATTCTTTTACCATGCTCGCAGTAACTGCAGTCATGTTATTCTCCTAAATACGGTAGAAAATGAATCTGTTCAACAAAAACGGCCCAAAGTGTTCTCTGGGCCGTTTTGCTTTCTCGACGCTTAATTTGCCACGACTAGATGTCGCAAAAATGACAATTCTGCGTCAAAACGCATTAAGCCTCTGGAGCTTCTTTAGCAGCTTCTTCGCCTTTAGCTTGAGCATTTGCTTGTGATTGAGCGTACTCTTTACCAGCAATGATAGCATCAGCCATAGCAGAAGCGTAAAGTGTAACCGCACGGATCGCATCGTCGTTACCAGGAATAACGTAGTCTACGTTGTCTGGGTTAGAGTTTGTATCAACGATACCGATTACAGGAATACCAAGGTTCTTAGCTTCTTTAATCGCGATTGATTCATGGTCAACGTCAATTACGAATAATGCGTCAGGTAAACCACCCATGTTTTTAACGCCGCCTAAAGCACGTTCAAGTTTTTCCATTTCACGAGTACGTTCTAAAGCTTCACGTTTAGTCAGCTTAGCGAAAGTACCGTCAGTAGATTGAGTTTGAAGATCTTTTAAACGGTTGATAGATTGGCGAAGTGTTTTCCAGTTCGTCAACATACCACCTAACCAGCGGTGGTCTACATATGGTTGACCAGCGCGTTGAGCTTGTTCACGAATGATGTTAGAAGCAGCACGTTTAGTACCAACAAACAATACTTTGTTCTTTTTGCTTGCAAGATTGTTAACAAAGTTCAAAGCATCATTTAACGCAGGAACAGTGTGCTCAAGGTTGATGATGTGAATTTTGTTACGCGCACCAAAGATGTATTCGCGCATCTTTGGGTTCCAGAAACGAGTTTGGTGACCGAAGTGAGCGCCTGCTTGAAGAAGGTCGCGCATGCTTACGTTGTAATCTGCCATTTTCTTTACCTTAAAGTTTGGGTTAGGCCTCCATATATCCGCATTCTCCACCCCAAAGGGCACCCAGAGAAATGTGTCGATATATGTGCGGATTTTATTGCCCCATCGCACAAAGCCCGTGAAATTTATTCACGAAAAAGCATTTGATAAAATGGGCGGCTATTTATACCATAGTCACACACAAATTTCCAAAAGTTTTTAAAGATCATGAACAGTACTTACGAAGCTCCCCGTCGTTTAATCAAAACACCTGAAGAAATTGAAAAAATGCGTGTGGCGGGTCGACTGGCAGCAGAAGTTTTGGATATGATCAAACCGCATATCAAACCGGGTGTATCTACACTCGAACTGGACACCATCTGTCACGATTATATTGTCAATAAACAAGAGGCGATTCCTGCCTGTCTTGGTTATGGCGCAGCACCTGGCCGTCCAGCTTTCCAGCATACCATTTGTACCTCTGTGAACCACGTGGTGTGTCACGGCATTCCGTCTGCCAGCAAAATCCTGAAAAAAGGCGACATCCTTAATATTGACGTGACTGTGATTAAAGATGGCTATCATGGCGATACCAACATGATGTATATCGTTGGTGGTGAAACTTCAATTCTTGCAGAACGTTTATGCAAAGTGGCGCAAGAAGCCATGTACCGCGGTATTGCGACGGTAAAACCAGGTTCTACCATTGGTGATATTGGCAATGCCATCCAGAAATATGTTGAATCAGAACGCTTTGGCGTCGTACGTGAATATTGCGGCCATGGTATTGGCACCGTGTTCCACGACGAACCCCAAGTTCTGCATTATGGTCAACCGAATACCGGCATGGTGCTTGAAGAAGGCATGACCTTTACCATTGAACCGATGGTGAACGGCGGCGACTGGAAAACCAAAATTTTAGGTGACAAATGGACGGTAGTAACCAAAGACCATAGTTTGTCCGCACAATATGAACACACCCTTTTAGTGACTAAAACCGGTGTTGAAGTGCTGACTGCACGTCCTGAAGAAGACCTGTCCCGCTTTAATCAATAAGTTCATTCCAAATTGACTTAAATGGCTGCATCTGTTGTAGCCATTTTTATTTACAGTGTTCTTTATTTAAACGTTTTGCTGAAAATCTGTCCCCAAGTTCAATTGATTTTCGCTTTATTTCCCACATACTAAAGCCCCATCCAATGTACCGCAGAGATTTTTATGTCCGATTTTAGCAATGTTACTGTTAGCCAAAATGATGATGATACCGTTTCCTTACTGATTGACCATAAACCTATTTCTGAACGTTACGGCATGAAATTTAGTGCCAGCATTGTGGATGAACTCAAAGCTTTAGCTGACGGTCAAAATATGAAACTGTTTGATCAGTTTGTATTTTCACATACCGATTTAAACTTTGAGCATAGCTATCGTTATGTGACTTGCATTCTTAAAGAAGAAGCGGGTTATAAAGTGACGCGTAATTTTGTCTATACCATTACTGCGCAAGGTCAGCAGCCGATTGAACATGTCATTACCAAACAGGGGCAACCGATGACCACTGCTGATGTACATGAGTTCATTAATACCCATTTGCAAAAATCCTTAAATGACTATACCGACCTGAATTATGCATATTGATGTTTTGTTTTGATGATCACCTGATCACGCCAGGCACTACAATTAAATCGAAGCTCATCTAATTGTAGTGTTCTTTTTCACTTCCTCATTCACATTAAACCCACCCTTTTTAATCTTATTTTTTTAATTATTTTCATCTCTATTCTTCAAACCAAACCATTTAATTATTTGTTCTTATTGCTCAGCTGATTTAACCGGGTTAAATACTTTTTTCCAATATTGGCACATTCAAGCTCCCCTTTTTAGCGCAATTTAAGATAAGATAGTGTGCTTTTTATTTTTTAATCCCTATAAGAAGGAATACTGCCGTGGACGTACGTCTCTCTGATCGTGTAAATGCCATCAAACCGTCCCCTACACTTGCTGTTACCAACAAGGCTGCTGAACTTAAAGCCGCTGGTAAAAACGTAATTGGCTTGGGTGCAGGTGAACCAGATTTTGACACCCCACAACACATCAAAGATGCAGCAATTGCCGCTATTAACAACGGTTTCACTAAATACACCGCTGTTGACGGTACTCCAGGTCTTAAAAAAGCAATTATTGCGAAATTAAAACGCGATAATAATCTTGATTACGCTGCAAACCAGATTCTGGTTTCTTGCGGTGGTAAACAGTCATTCTTTAACTTGGCGCTTGCTTTGTTAAACAAAGGTGATGAAGTGATCATCCCTGCACCATACTGGGTAAGCTATCCAGATATGGTGATCATCGCTGAAGGCGTGCCTGTAATCGTGAAATGTGGTGAAGAACAACGTTTCAAAATTACACCTGAACAGTTAGAAGCTGCGATCACTGACAAAACCCGTTTAGTGGTACTGAACAGCCCATCTAACCCGACTGGCATGATCTACACTAAAGAAGAATTACTTGCTTTAGCTGAAGTTCTGCGTAAATACCCAGAAGTTCTTGTTGCGTCTGATGACATGTACGAACCAATCCGTTGGGATGATGAATTCTACAACATCGCAACTGTTGCTCCAGACCTTTACGACCGCGTAATCGTATTGAACGGCGTGTCTAAAGCCTATGCAATGACTGGCTGGCGTATCGGCTATGCAGCGGGTCCTGCTAAACTGATTGGCGCGATGAAAAAAATCCAGTCTCAATCGACTTCTAACCCGACTTCTATTTCACAAGTTGCTGCTGAAGCTGCATTGAACGGTCCTCAAGACGTTCTTGAACCAATGATTGAAGCATTCAAACGTCGTCATGACCTGGTTGTAAAAGGCTTAAATGACATCAACGGTATTACTTGCTTACCTGCTGACGGTGCATTCTATGCCTATGCCAATATCAAGCCGTTAATTCGTGCCAAAGGTTTAAAATCTTGCACAGAATTCTCTGCATGGTTACTAGAAGAAACTGGTGTTGCGGTTGTTCCTGGTGATGCATTCGGCCTAGGCGGTTACATGCGTATTTCTTATGCAACTGCTGACGAAGTACTGGTAGATGCGCTTGCTCGTATCAAGAAAGCGGCTGATTCAATCGAAGGCGTTGACGCTGCGATTGCTTCAATTGCTGCTGAAAAATAATCTGCTTTTTCTAAAGTAAGATTTAAAAAACCCGCGAATTTCGCGGGTTTTTTCTGTTTCAGGATTTATCTTTTTAGCTGTAATATCCCGATAATTTTTCTTTTTTAAACACACTTTGATTATTTCAACGCACTTTCGGCATGCTTCTGATCAGGAGCAGCCCAAATCACCAAGGCAATTCCCGTTAAAACAATGACAGCAGAAATAATCATCCGCCAGCTTAAAGTCTCACCAATAAATAATGCACCACCTATAATCGCTAAACATGGCACGGATAGCTGTACACTGCTGGCTGTCAAGCGGTCAATCTGTTTCACGATGGCATACCAAAGCACGTATGCTCCGCTTGAGGCTAAACCGCCTGAAAGCACAGCTAAAAGTATCCCTTGAGGCAATGCAAAACTTTTCGTGTAAAACACAACATACGCCAGCAAAACAAAAGGAATAGTCATCACAAAATTGGCCAATGTACTGGCCAAGGGGTTTTGCATATTTTTGCCCGCGATGCTGTACATCGCCCAACCTATTCCCGAAAGCACCATTATCGCGGCATACCCCAAATGTGGAGCAGCAGCCCCCGGGAGCAAAAGAATAAAAATCCCGATAATTGCCATACACAATCCGGCACCACGGCGCAGATTGATTTTTTCACCATGACATAAACCATAGCCGACCATGCTGAGCTGGACTGTGCCAAATAACAGCAATGCCCCGACTCCCGCATCTATATGCAAATAAGCCAGTGAAAATGCCACAATATATAAGGCAAGAAAAAAACCGTTTTGAAGACTCCATTCTATTTTGGCTTTTTGTGCAGAAAATAGGTAAAGCATCCATAAAACGACAGCGCCACTCGCAACCCGAATCATGCTAAAACTCATGGGGTCAATTTGCTGTTCGGCCAATGCCAAACGGCATAAAACCGAATTGGCAGCAAAGGCCAGCATGGCAATCGAGATTTTGAGCAGCATGGTTGAGCTTCCTTATTCAACAGCCTGCATTAGGTATATCGGAACTATTTCATTAAATCTACATCGTTTTTCTGATGCAATGTATCAAAAATACCAATGTGTAAATTCTGCACATAAAACTGTGGGGATTATTTTTCCTTCATTTTTAGCAAAGAGGGTTCCATCGTCCGCTTCAACTAGCCTTTGGATATCATTGGCAAACCGATAACCCTCAGGTGGATGATCACTGTAAATCCCCCTCCAGCTTTAAATCTTCCAGCTGTTGACTTAAGGCAAACACAAGAAGGTCGCAATAGGGTTAATCCCGACGGCACCAAAACAAAAAGGGGTTGAACGACACAAGCATTGACCTTGCATTTTTTTGATCCATTTTTTGTTTTTCTAAAAAACAGCACGCTTATACTGGGACGTACTATCACCACGCATTTTCTTATCATTTCAACTACTGTCGCCGAACTAAATACTCTCGAATATTTCTTGACGATTTTTATGTACATCGTTAATTTAAACAACAAGTTCCTTTTTAGAACTTATCAATAAGGAAATAAATAGAATGAATCCCAAAGAAATGACTGGACTGCAACTTTTACAAGCCATGTGTGATGGCAGAATTCCAGCACCATCAATGAGTGAAACCATCCCCATGCAGCCTTATGAGGTTTCAGAAGGCACGATCTGTTTTAAAGTGAAAGCCAATAACCACCATTTAAATCCCTTGGGTGGCGTGCATGGCGGTTTTGCAGCAACTGTACTGGATTCCGTCACGGGCTGTGCTGTCCACAGTATGCTGGAAGCAGGTGCAGGCTATGGCACCATCGATTTAAATATAAAAATGTGCCGTCCCATTCCTCAAGATCAACAACTGCTGGCTATAGGCAAAGTGATTAATATCAGCAAGAATCTGGGTATTTCAGAAGGCCGGATTGTGGATGAAAATGGCAAACTTTATGCCCATGCCACTGCGACGTGTATGATTATCCGTTAATACCTAATATGTGCTTCATTCAGAGCTTAGACCATTTCCTAAGCTCTTGGAGCTAGCACTGATTAAACAGCTGATTTAAACGATTTTGTAAGTGCTGATAAAGACACATCCGGACGCGAAGTTCCCTTATAGATACATAAATACTTAAATACGCTATCAAGCGAGATAGAGAGTTTCTTCTGTTCCGACACCGACCACACTTTAGAATTGTTGCGTCCAGATAAAGCGCTGCCATTCAGCTGATACAAATACAGGTCATGAGCACGCTGCAACGGTTGCTTGCGGCCATTGGAATAACTATCCAGAAGCAATTGACAGGGTGAGTTAATCAACCATTTATTGCTAAACCAAAGCTGCAACAAGTCACCCAGATATAAGACTTCCGTACCGACTGGCCAGACCTGAATATAGGCATCCTCAACAGCGGTCTGATAGCGCTGCGGGTCTTGAATAATAGAAAGGTAATTGTCTTGATAAAAAGATAAATTTGAAAAAATTTCGGCAATCGTCAGCGTATGCATTCGCTTTCTCCTGTTTAGCCATTTTAGTGCTGGCAAGTTGGTTTAAATCCACACTGTTTGAACTTGCATTCAAACGCTCTGTTATGAATTTAATCTAACAAGCCAGTTTTGGCTGTGCAAGTTTTTTTAGGATTTTTGATTTAGTTGTTTAAATAAAAAGCATACGGCATAAAAATTAAGGCATCATGACACTTTTAGCTTGACCCCCTGCAAAATCTGCTTATAATCGCATGCAGATTCTCCAATAGCTCAGTCGGTAGAGCGACGGACTGTTAATCCGCAGGTCCCTGGTTCGAGCCCAGGTTGGAGAGCCAGATTCTAAAAACCCACTCAACAGAGTGGGTTTTTTTTATGGCCTAAATAATCTATAGCTGTTTAAATCACTCAATACACGATACTGCTCTTTTTTAGATTCAATCTGCCCATCCCTCTTTTATATCAAGTTAATAGCAAAATCAGCATAAGCCCTAAAAGCAAAAAGCGCATCGAAATGCGCTTTCTACTCATCAATCCAGCTCAACATGCATCAATATCACAATTGTTTTATTGCTGAGGTAAAGGAATATACTGTGAATTATTATTCTGTGCTTTACGTTCAGTCACCACCACATTCAGGGTTAATGGTTGCTCATCTCGAACCACTTCAACTTTAATGGTGCTATTCGGCGCTTGTAAAGCCACATAATTAATCAAGTGGGAAGCTGAAGTAATCTGCTCTCCATTGACCTGGATAATTTTATCACCCTTTTTAATTCCCGCTTTAGCTGCTGGACCGTGAGGAAGCACATCTGCTACAACAACACCAGTCTGCTTAGGTTCAAGAATATTGTCCTGTTGCACTGGCATGAGGCTAATCCCCAACCAGCCACGAACCACGCGACCATCTTTCAGAATTGAATTGAGAATTTGCTGACATACTTTCGCAGGAATAGCAAAGCCAATTCCCAATGAACCACCCGATTGAGAGAAAATAGCCGTATTCACGCCAATCAGATTACCCGCCACGTCAATCAGTGCCCCACCCGAGTTTCCGGGATTAATCGCGGCATCTGTTTGAATGAAATCTTCATAAGTATTAATGCCCAAATCTGAACGGTTGGTGGCAGAAATAATCCCTTGGGTAACCGTTTGCCCTACACCGAACGGGTTACCAATGGCAAGCACGACATCGCCGACTTCATTGCCGCTGAGTTTAAAAGGCAAAACCGGAAGCTTGTCGAGTTCAATCTTAATCACCGCCAGATCGGAATCCGGGTCTGTGCCAATCACTTTAGCGACTGCACGGCGTCCATCATTCAAGCCCACCACAATCTGTTCAGCCTGAGCAATGACATGGTTGTTCGTCAAGATATAGCCATCTGAACGCACAATCACCCCTGAGCCCAGACTGTTTTCATTTTGCTCCTGATCGAACTGTTCAGGAACCTGATCACCAAAAAACTCGCGAAAAGCCGGATCATTTAACAAAGGATGCTCTGCTTTATTCACCTTCTGGGTAGTGAAAATATTCACCACCGCAGGAGCCGCCACCTTCACGGCATTACTGTAAGATTCGACTGCACCCGCCCTGTTGGTATTGACTAAAGGCTCGACTTTTTCTCTGGGCATTTTTATACCGTCAGAGGCAACAGGGGCTTGCGGCTTCTGAGAATGTTGCCAGACAAGAAAACCGAGAGTGACTAAAACAAGTAAAACCCAGGGTAACCATGAAAAGGTGCGACGCACGGTAATTTCCTCTAACAATATTTTAATTCGTTGATGACTAAGTAATTTATCTGCCATTGTAAAATGAAATACAGCAGGAAACTTAAAAATAATTCAGAGTTTTGTGCTGCTTTAGTTACAATTCAAAATATGTTTTGATGATATTCAATATTAAGGCTTTTGAGAAATTTATGGCAAAGCTCCATGAGATTATTCAGTGGTGTGATCAAACCCTGAAATCACACGAATTTAAAGACTATGCACCAAATGGCTTGCAAATAGAAGGCAAACCGGAGATTGGCAGAATTTTGTGCGCTGTTACGGCATCTCAGGATGCAATTGAGGCTGCCATTGCACAAGGTGCCGATTTACTGCTGGTTCATCATGGCTATTTCTGGAAAGGTGAACCCTACCCGATTACCGGCATGCGCGGTAAACGTATTAAAAGCCTGATTCAGCATGATATCTCACTGGTCGGCTATCATTTGCCTTTAGATAGCCACCCGACTTTAGGCAATAATGCCGCCATTGCCGACATTTTAGCTTTAGAAAATATTGAGGCTTTAGATCCGGCTGAACGCAACCCGATTGGCAATATCGGTTATTTAAAAACCGCCATGTCTGCTGAAGACTTTAAACAGTATGTCTCTGAACGTTTAAATTTTAGCGCCATTCATCTTCCTGCCGAAAAAACCAGCATTCAGAAAGTGGCTTATTGTACCGGCGGCGCTCAGGATTTTATTGGCAAGGCTGCCGCTCAAAATTGCGATGCCTACATTTCCGGCGAGGTCAGTGAACGTACTTTTTATGAGGCCAAAGAACTGAATGTACACTACTATGCCTGCGGACATCATGCCACCGAACGATATGGGATACAACGTCTGGCAAAAGCTATTTCAGAACAGTTCGATATTGAGTATAGTTACTTCGAATTAAACAATCCGATTTAATTCAACATGAGCGGTTTAACATTTTCTTTATACGTATAAATTGAGGCTTTATTCTGTATTGTTATTTATAAGCAATGCGCAATTTTCCTCAAGAATCTATTACAATAAAGCCACTTAATGTTAAAACCCAGCAAAACGCAAGGAATTGAAGACATGACAACGATTACTTTACCGGCACTTCCATACGGTTATGAAGATCTTGCTCCGCACATCAGCAAAGAAACTTTAGAATACCATCACGACAAACACCACAACACTTACGTTGTGAACTTGAATAACCTGATCAAAGGCACAGACCTTGAAGGTAAAACTTTAGAAGAAATCATTAAAGCATCTGCTGGTGATGCTGCTAAAGTTGGCGTATTCAACAACGCGGCTCAAGTTTGGAACCATACATTCTACTGGAACTGTATGGCTAAAAACGGTGGTGGTAAAGCGACTGGTGCTTTAGCGGCTAAAATTGATGAAGCTTTCGGTTCTTATGAAAAATTTGCTGAAGAATTTGCTGCTGCTGCAACCACTCAATTCGGTTCAGGCTGGGCTTGGCTGGTTGCTGATGAAGTAAATGGCAGCCTTTCTATTCTTAAAACTTCAAATGCTGACACTCCACTTGCGCACGGTAAAGTTGCAGTGTTGACGATTGACGTTTGGGAACACGCTTACTACATCGACTACCGCAATGCACGTCCTGCTTATATCAAGACTTTCCTGGAAAGCCTGGTAAACTGGGATTATGCAAATGCTAAATATGCTGGCCAAGAAGCTGGCGTTGAAAAATAAGATTTGAAATAAATTTTATTTTTTGCATAAAAAACCATCCTTTAAGGGTGGTTTTTTTATTTTCAGAAGCCAAATGCATATTAATAAAGCAAATGATTCATTTCTTTACATTATCTTGTTGACGACCAGAGTTTTCATCCCTAAAATGCGCTTCAGATTCTCCAATAGCTCAGTCGGTAGAGCGACGGACTGTTAATCCGCAGGTCCCTGGTTCGAGCCCAGGTTGGAGAGCCATCTATTCTTCCATAGCTCAGTCGGTAGAGCGACGGACTGTTAATCCGCAGGTCCCTGGTTCGAGCCCAGGTGGAAGAGCCAAGATTCTAAAAAGCCCACTCATCATGCAGTGGGCTTTTTTTATATCCTGCATTTCCATTCACTGCTTATCTCAACCCTATTTTTTAAATACCTGCCTTAAACAGCCCGCTTGTAAATTGTAGACCATTCACCTATCTATTGTTCGCCGGTTAAAATTTCGTTATGTTAATCTGAATAAAAATATTCTAATAAACTGCCATGAATGCAACCTGGTTAAAATCTCTCATTTTCTGGATTATTTTGATTGTTGTCATGTTCGCGGTGTTTCAATGCAGTCAAAATTCTGAAAATAAAAAGCAGGCTTCCGCGCTCATGTATGAACGCCTGTTTCATTGCACCCGTAATTTATCGCAAAAGAACCCGGAGGTTTTAAAACATATTCAGCAACAGCTTAAGCCCGAGCTCACCCAAGCCGAGCTGATGGAATTGATCAATGAATGCCGTAAAGCACACCCTTTACAAAGTAAAGAAAATTATATAGACCAGATAAAAGCACTTAAATAATCGGTAAAAAGCTTATTTTTAAGACATTCAATTCATTTTCATGGCTTTTTTAACCCTCAGCACTTGACCCTTTAAGCTGAGATACATAGAATGCGTACCAGATTCTCCAATAGCTCAGTCGGTAGAGCGACGGACTGTTAATCCGCAGGTCCCTGGTTCGAGCCCAGGTTGGAGAGCCAAATTCTAAAAACCCACTCAACAGAGTGGGTTTTTTCTTATATCAAGATTTTATTGTGTTCAATTCAAACCAAGCCACTTTTTTCCTTATTGGTTGCATTGCCACGCTCGCCTTGCTGACCATTATTTTTCAGCAACTGTTCAAACCACGGCAGAAGTTTTTTCCTAAACGCGTGATCACGCCTTTTGAAAGCAAGATGTTTATCCGGCTGAAAGAAGCTTTTCCGCAGCATCATATTTTGGCTCAGGTTGCTTTTAGCGCATTAATCACCAATGACAACTTTAAGATACGCAACAAGTTCAACCGTAAAGTCACCGACTTCGTTTTACTCAATCAAAAGCTCGAAGTGGTCGCGATTATTGAACTGGACGATCCCAGCCATCTAGGCAAGGAACAGGAAGATGCCGAGCGTGATGCCATGCTGAACGAAGCAGGCTATCAGGTCTATCGCTATATCGATATTCCAAGTGTCCATAACTTAAAAAAAGACATTTTAAATTAATTCCATTTCGGCATAAAAAAGCCACCGCATGCTACGGTGGCCTGATTCAATATAAATCGTTCAATTATTTGCTAGCTTGCTGTTCAGACGGCTCTACGGTAGCGCTAGAAGCAGCCTGCTCAGCTGCTTCACGAGCTTTGATCCGCTCCAGCATTTCAGCCTGCTGCTGCTTGTATTTTTGCTGGTTTTTCTCGTCGCTACTGACTGCCAGATAAGCCATAGAGACCAGAAAAATCGGGATAAGCAAACCCAGGCTCATCAGAATAATCATCTTCTTGGGATTTGGTTTCGCGCCTGACTGCGACATAATCAATACCTGTCAATCTATATACACTAAATTTTCCTGCCCACTATAACAAAACCCTGTGCTGTCTCAACAGATCATTCGCCTACTTTGTAAACTCACCTCAAAAAGCCGGTCGAAACCGGCTTTTTTTCGTCAAAACCCATCAAAGTCAGACAGCAAGCTGAATGTTCTCTAATACTTCTCGCAAGGTTTTTAGATAATCAAAGCCTGATTCAGGCTTGTCCTGCATCCGCCAAGCCACATAACCATCCGGACGTACCAGTACAGCACCCGCTTCATGGATTTCAGATTTCTGGTTCCAGGTTCCGTAAACATCGCGGTATTCTCGGGAACCAATCTGAATTATGTCTAGATAAGGCAGATCCAGGGCATGTACCGCGTTTTTCCAGCCTGTACCGGACAGTCCGGTCAATAAGGTAAAACGGCCATGTCCTACGATATCCAGCGTTGATTGCTTCTGTCCTTTGGCATCAATCAGCCAGGTATGCGGCACTTTTGCTCCCGGACGTGTCGTTGCCTGCAAATAAAGCTGCGGATCCTGCATAAAGGTTTCCGCTGTCGCCTCGGCAATCACAGCATTTGAATCATAACGCTGATTCAGCTCCACCCCTTGGGCATTAAATTCGAAATGCTTGATCTCGAGCGCCTGGAATAGTTTTTGACGAATCTCGGCACCCGCATCATCTTCAGCGAAAATTCGCTGCAACATCGCCGCCTGTGTCGTGACCCCCTCATCAAAACCAAAGACGCCTTTCAGATGCTTATAGTCAAAACGGGACTGATTGGCACGGGCAACTATCTGTTTGCCCACAGGTGCACGCTCACGCGTATAAGAATCCAGCAAGCTTTCTTTGCTCCAGCCTTTCACCGCATAGGCCAGTTTCCAGCCGAGGTTAAAGGCATCCTGCATGCAGGTATTCGAGCCTAAACCGCTGAATGGTGGATGACGGTGTACGGCATCGCCGCCGCAGAACACATGACCTTTGGAATACTCTGTCGCCCAGGTCTGATTCACATACCAATACGACAGTTTTTGGATGTCTACTTCTGCAACTTCAGCTCCGACAAAAGCATTCAGGCGGGCACGAACCTGTTCCTCGGTCACTTGTGGCTCACCTTTGGAAATGTCAAATCCCCAGCCCATGATCCACTCATTCCATGGGGTAATGGCGCGCAACAGACCCATGCCCAGGTCACCAAAACTGGCTTCGGGATTAACAATCCATTGCAGGATGGCCGGGCGATGCTGCACGTATTGGCTTAAATCTGCCTTGAAGGTCACATACACGGTACCGGCACGTGCCATGACACCTTCCAGCGGCAGATTTAACTGCTCGACAATTTTAGAACGTGCGCCATCCATACCCACCAGATATTTGGCACGCAAGCTAAACTCGCTATTGGTAATCCGGTTTAAAAAAGTTGCCGTCACACCGTGTTCATCCTGCGTATGAGATAGATATTCGGTATTAAAGTTATAAATCGCACCGCGTTCAGCAGCATTTTTTGCTAACAATGCTTCCATTTTCGGCTGGATCAGATCTACCAATGGGCAGGGACTACCCTTGATATAATCGCCATGCCGTTCATCACCGGTACCCCAGGCGCTCAGACGGGCAATTTCTTCCCCAACCAGGCTGGTGGTAATCAGGCTTTCCCCCATCTGCTCCCAAGGCGTGGCAATCTGCTTGACCTGTTCTTCTACGCCCAGATCGCGCAACACTTCCATGGCCCGCTGATTGGTAATATGTGCACGTGGACTGTTGGCTAGCCAGCTAAACTGGGTAAAAAGCTGGACTTTAATACCATAATTGGCCAGTGCCAGTCCCAAGGTTGATCCCGCAGGACCTGTTCCCACCACCAGCACATCCGTATCAAATTGCTCAGACATCACCTGCTCCTTTCCAATGCCACCCTTCAGCTGTCTGACCTCAGTGTATGCAACATCCTGATTTGACAGAACACCCATAGGCTTAAACTATGGTTGCATAGTTTTTAGGTCTGCCACATTTCATAATCTGACGTGCAGCATCAGTACAGGATCAGGCTGCGCAATCTGGTTTATAGGTATGGTGAGTTATGGAATTGCGTCATTTAAGATATTTTGTCAGCGTGGTCCAGCAAGGCAGTTTCACCAAGGCGGCCGAAAAAATGTTTACTGCACAGCCTTCATTAAGCCAGCAGATTAAAGACTTGGAAGAAGAAGTTGGCGTGTTACTGTTTGACCGCTCTGCTAAAAAAATCCGTCTGACCGATGAAGGGGAAGCCTTTTTACCTTATGCACAGCATGCGCTGGAAAATGCCCAGCTCGCTATCGCCGCTGCACGTCAGGTCGCCTACAATAAAAACAACCAGATTTATATCGGCTTTTTAAATGTGGCAGAACTGAAGGTCATGCCGTTAATTCTGGACAAACTCAAGCAGCAAATTCCAGATCTGCACATTCATGTACAAAGCCTGACCTGCCTTGAACAGATTCAGCGCCTAAAGAATGCTGAGCTCGACCTGACCTTTACCCGTTACGCCGTGCAGCATGATGATTATGAAAACCTGTGCTTACTGACTGAAAAAATTTATGTCGTGGCGGCAGAGAAACTCCATCCCTCCAAACATCAGATTAACCGTGAGTACCTGAGAAAACAGAACATCATCATGTGTGAGCAAAGTGCTTCGCCGGTATTTTATGAAAAAATCAATCAACAATTGCAGCTTAAACATCTACCGCATCATCAGATGCACTGGGTGACCAATGTCCTGCAACATATCAATATGATTAATATGGGATTGGGCTTTACTTTCGTTCCGGAATATCTGCTGAAATTTCTCAGCGATCATGTGCAAGTGATTGCGACCGATTTTGAACTTCCAACCTTGCAGCTGTATGCCAGTTTTAGAAAAAATTCAAAAAATGCCGCACTGCAGTTTATTACCCAAGAACTAAAGATACAAACTCAGTTGAGCTGATGTCGCAGCCTACATTTAACCCATAATAAAAAAGTATCCATACGGATACTTTTTTATGACGATTTTTACTTCAAATAATCACTAAAGCAAAGTGAGAAAAATTCCGGCAAAAATCATGAGGCCTACCCAGCGGTTATGACGGAATGCCCAAAAACAGCGCTGCGGATCACGGTCATGGGTTTTGCTCCATTGATAGATAAAATCTGCAGCAACGCATAGCAATGCGATTAAACCAAATGGCATTAACAGACTTTCCAGATATAGGGCACTGCCAATCAATACAAGGCTGAGGACTTGCAATAAAGAAATAATTTCAATGTCATATTTGCCAAATAAAATCGCTGTGGATTTTACCCCGATCTTTAAATCATATTCACGGTCGGTAATGGCATATTGGGTATCATAAGCCACGGTCCAGGCCAGATTACCAAAGTACAAAAGCCAGCAGGTTAAATCCGGTGTCTGCCCCACCGCCGTATAGGCCATTGGAATGGACCAGGAAAATGCCGCTCCCAAAAATACCTGTGGCAAGTGGGTATAGCGTTTCATAAACGGATAAATAAACGCCAGGAATAATGCCCCAAATGACCAGTAAAAGGTTTCTATCGGCAAGAAAAACAGCATGCAGGCACTGGCAGCAACCAGAGCCAAAAATACATATATCGCTTCTTGAGCACTGATTATTCCGGTCGCCAGTGGACGGGTTTTGGTCCGTTCCACATGGGCATCGACTTTACGGTCAGCAAAATCATTAATGGCACAACCTGCCGCCCGCATAAAAATGGTACCCAAAATCATGGGAATCAAAATGCTGATGGATGGCATACCCTGATTGGCAATCCATAACGCCCACATGGTGGGCCAAAACACCAGTTCCGTACCAATCGGCTTATCAAAACGACAGAGATAATAATAAGCTTCCAGGCGTTCACGCCAGGTAATTTGATGCGCAGTTGCCATGACAATCCTTAACCAGATTACTGTTTAATTTTTTGTTGAATAAATTGCTCAAATGCAGGTAAAAAAGTTTCCTGCACAATAAATTTACAACCATGCCAAGTATAGCAACTTTGCCGTGTCCAGCCATCTTCCAGCAGAATGACACGACGCTGACATATAGGGTTTGTGCGTTGAAATAAAAACCATCCGATCGGTTTTTTACCAATATGCTTAAAAAGGCGTGCCCGACGCTGCAAGCTTAGGATTGGAAAAATGCTTTTCGCTTTGACCCACGGCTCTGCATCACAACCATATAAATAGCTTTCACGTACCCAGGAGGTATGCTGATGCGGCATGTTCATCCAGCGGCTATCCACCCGGCTTAAACGTTGATAATGCTCTTGAATGGGCTGGACCTTGAATACCCCACCCGCCAAATCGGTTAATTGTTGTGTCAGTGAACCTGAAGCATATAACCAGGGCTTTAATGCAGGTAAAACAATTGAATTTTGATTTGCGTATGCACGCAGTTCACGCATAACCATAAAGCTCTTAAAAATATGAAAATTTATACACAGTTTAAATGATCTTCAGAAGACTTGAGTTTACTTGTTATCATTTAATTTAAAATGAAATTTTGGTTTAACAGTTGTCTGTTTTGGCAATGACTTCAAATTTTCCCTGCGGAGTCTTAATTAAAATCATGCCTTCGGCACTTAAATAAAAGCTTTCAGGATAAGTATAATCCAGAGCCAATTCAGGATTTTTAAGACCGACAAACTCAGCCTGCTTATAACCCTCCACAGTACGGCCTACTTCCAGATATTCCACAGTCGAGAAATTCATTTTAAATCCCTTGTCATGATCAAGCGGATCAATCCAAGGATAAAAGCTGGTCTGTTTTTTACGTGGCTTTGCCATAAATGGAGGACTCTTGTTAATCTCAACCCCCATCATACAAAAAACCCGCGACAAGCGCGGGTTTTTCTTGAACCTAAATTCGAATATGAATTACAGGCTGTAGTACATGTCGAATTCAACTGGGTGAGTAGTCGTGTTCAGACGACGTACTTCTTCAGTTTTAAGTTCGATATAGGCATCCAGCATTTCTTTAGTGAACACGCCACCTTTAAGCAGGTAATCGTGATCCGCTGCAAGAGCTTCAAGCGCCATATCCAGGCTGTGAGCCACTGTAGGGATTTTAGCTTCTTCTTCAGGAGGAAGATCGTACAGGTTCTTGTCTGCAGCTTCACCTGGATGAATCTTGTTTTGAATACCGTCAAGACCAGCCATCAACAATGCCGCGAAACCTAAGTACGGGTTCATCATTGGATCTGGGAAACGTGCTTCAATACGCTTGCCTTTAGGGCTAGATACGTAAGGAATACGGATAGAAGCTGAACGGTTGCGTGCTGAGTAAGCAAGCATGATCGGTGCTTCGAAATGTGGTACTAAACGCTTGTACGAGTTAGTAGACGGGTTAGTGATCGCATTCAATGAACGAGCGTGCTTGATGATACCACCGATGAAGTACAATGCCATTTCAGAAAGGCCTGCATATTCATCACCAGCAAACAGGTTCTTGCCATCTTTAGAGATTGACATGTGAACGTGCATACCAGAACCGTTATCACCTACCATTGGTTTAGGCATGAAAGTCGCAGTTTTAGCGTATTGGTGAGCAACGTTCCAAACCGCATATTTGAACTGTTGTACTTCGTCAGCTTTACGAACCATCGTGTTGAAGCTCACACCAATTTCTAACTGGCAAGATGCAACTTCGTGGTGATGTACTTCTACACGACCTGGACCCATGATGTCTTCAATACGTGCACACATATCAGCACGCATATCTTGTGAAGAATCTACAGGAGGAACTGGGAAGTAACCGCCTTTAACACGTGGACGGTGACCTGAGTTACCTGCTTCGTAATCTTTACCTGTTGACCAAGCAGCTTCTTCAGCGATCAATGTGTGGCGCGCGCCAGACATGTCGATGTCCCATTTTACTTCGTCAAATACGAAGAATTCTGGTTCTGGACCAAAGAATGCTGTATCACCAATACCAGTTGATTTCAGGTATTCTTCTGCACGGCGAGCAATTGAGCGTGGGTCACGTTCATAACCTTGACCAGTAGATGGCTCGATTACGTCACAAGTTACCACAACTGTAGCTTCAGCGAAGAACGGGTCAAGGAAACATGTTTCAGCGTCTGGACGCAAGATCATGTCAGAAGCTTCAATGCCTTTCCAACCAGCAATTGAAGAACCGTCAAACATTTTACCGTCTTCAAAAGTATCTTCGTCGATTGTATCTGCAGGGTAAGTTACGTGCTGCTCTTTACCCTTAGTATCAGTAAAGCGAAAATCGACCCATTTTGCGCCACTTTCTTGGATGAGTTGAAGGACCTTGTTCGCCATGCTCATTTTGCTCCGATGATTTTTTGTTGCACCTGCTAAGTGCGTGTTAGTAGTTGGTTTCTATAAAGCAATTCTCGTACCAACTTTAAAAAAGCAAAGCTAAAATACTGAATTCTTTATCAGAATAGAAGATTTGAGCCTTTTGCTTTGTTGCTATTATACTGTGTGTAAATCTAAATGCACCATATTCAAACACTCATAATCACATTTACTTGAAAAGTGGCTTTTAATGTATCAAATTGGTGCATGCTTACTGTCTCTAGCTTAAAAAGCTCCTGTTCTGGCTGCGGTTTGCCTGAATATCCATCAGTCCCGCTTAAAATAAATTCTTAATAATTTGTTTTCTGTCATGTTAATGATTTCATTATGGAATATTTTTGATATTGTCGCATTGAAGCCGAAAACCACTTAAACTCAAAATCAAACATATCTCATTATTATTCATATGTTTTTTATTTTCCAACTTTTAAACTGCAGATATTTCAGACTATCGACAGCATGAAATACTCTGCGCCATTTTGGTGACAACCCCTAAATCTGATTTTAAGTGATTTATGGTTTTTTATGAAGCCAAACTTCAATGAGGTAAAATTTAAGTAGCTTTCACTTACTTTTAGATGGTTTATTACCAAAATAAATTAAATCCTAAATATGAAGTGTTGAAAGTGATCTTTCATCTGTAGCCTATTTTCACAGTAGCCTTCCATGATTAAGCTTGTCTTGAATGAATTTTCTCCACCATAAAATGCAAATAAATCAGATTATTCTCATATAGTGATTTCTATAAAATCATTATCATGGAAATAGTTCAGCCGAAAATGTTTATTTTTTGCTATGATTATTCACACTCCATTTTTTAGCCATTTTGCTGCCTTTGGTTCAGGTTGGACCAAGCAGTGAAAATCTGAATCATGCGAGTATTCTTGGACTATTCGAGCACATATACGTGCGCAAATTTCAATAGGTTAGCTCATGCTTTTAATGATCGACAACTATGACTCTTTTACCTATAACATCGTGCAGTATTTTGGCGAGTTAAATCAGGAAGTAAAAGTAGTCCGTAATGATGCCGTGACATTGGAAGATATCGAGCGATGGCAACCGAAATATCTCGTCATTGGTCCCGGCCCGTGTTCACCAAGCGAAGCAGGCATTTCCATTCCTGCAATCCAGCACTTTGCCGGCAAAATTCCTTTACTAGGCGTGTGTTTGGGACATCAAAGTATTGGCCAAGCCTTTGGTGGAGATGTAATCCGCGCCAAAAAAGTCATGCATGGCCGCTTATCGGACATGTATCACAGTAACAAAGGAATTTTCAGCAATCTGCCTTCTCCATTTTCGGCAACGCGCTATCATTCCCTGGTAATTGATCAGGCAACCTTGCCGGAATGTCTGGAAGTCACCTGCTGGACCAATGAAGAAGATGGCTCCATGGAAGAAATCATGGGCGTGAAACACAAGACATTGCCTGTCGAAGGCGTGCAGTTCCATCCGGAATCCATTCTGAGTGAACACGGTCACCAAATCTTCAAAAACTTTTTAGAAATTTACGTATAACGAGTGCTACAAAGACTATGAATATTCAACAAGCTTTAAATAACATCACTAAAAATATCGAACTCACTCAACCGCAAATGGAAGAAGTGATGCGTACCATCATGCAAGGTGAAGCAACCGATGCACAGATTGGTGCCTTGATGATGGGACTGCGCTTAAAAGGCGAAAGTATTGATGAAATTACTGCCGCTGCTCGTGTCATGCGTGAGTTTGCCATCAAAATTGATGTCAGTGACTTACCTCACCTGGTTGATATTGTAGGTACGGGTGGCGACGGCCAAAACCTGTTTAACGTGTCTACTGCATCAAGTTTTGTCATTGCAGCGGCAGGTGCAACCATTGCCAAACATGGCGGCCGCGGTGTGTCATCTAAGTCCGGTTCTTCTGACCTGCTTGAACAGGCAGGCATCAACCTTGACCTGAATATGCAGCAAACTGAACGCTGTATCCGTGAAATGGGGGTCGGTTTCCTGTTTGCACCCAATCATCACAAAGCCATGAAATACGCTGCTGGTCCACGTAAAGAACTCGGCTTCCGTAGTATTTTCAACCTGCTTGGTCCGCTGACCAATCCGGCCGGAGTGAAACGTTTTGTAATTGGCGTATTCTCGACTGAACTTTGCCGTCCCATGGCTGAAGTACTCAAACAGCTAGGGGCAGAACATGTGATGGTAGTGCATTCTAAAGATGGTCTGGATGAAATCAGCCTGGCCTCTTCCACTTATGTGGCTGAACTGAAAGACGGTGAAATTACCGAATGGGAAATTCAACCCGAAGCCGTCGATATTGAATCGCAAACATTGACTGGCCTTTCTGTAGATAGCGCAGCTGAAAGCCTGACTTTGATTAAAGACGCTTTAGGCAAGAAAAAATCTGCCCTGGGTGAAAAAGCGGCCAATATGGTGGCACTGAACGCCGGTGCAGGCATCTACGTTTCAGGTTTGACCAATAGCTATAAACAAGGTGTCGCATTGGCACATGACATTATTTATGGCGGGCAAGCTTTAGAAAAGATGGGCATTTTGTCTGAATACACAAAAACGTTAAAAGAATACGAAGCTTAAGACAGTAGGACAAAGATCATGGTAGATATCGCAAATACAATTTTAGGTAAAATTGTGGATCGCAAACAGCAAGAATTTGCTGCTCGTCTTAAGCAACACAGCTATAAAGATGTAGAAGAACTGGCTCAGGCGGCAACACCTGTGCGTGGTTTTGCACAATCTTTACAAAGTAAACGCCCGGGTGTGATCGCTGAAATCAAGAAAGCCTCTCCATCGAAAGGCGTGATTCGTGAAAATTTCAATCCTGCCGAGATTGCCCAGCAGTATGAACAGGCAGGTGCTGCTTGCCTGTCTGTACTGACAGATGTGGACTTTTTCCAGGGTGCGGACGAAAATATTCGGATTGCCCGTTCGCACTGTGCCCTGCCGGCATTACGCAAGGACTTCCTGATTGACCCGTATGGCGTGATTGAAGCCCGTGCCCTGCATGCAGACTGTATTCTTTTAATTGTGGCGTGCCTGTCTGACCAGCAACTGGAAGAAATGTCTAAAACTGCATTCGAGCACAATCTGGATGTACTGGTTGAAGTGCATGATGAAGATGAGCTGGAACGTGCTTTACGACTTTCAGAACGTTGTTTGCTGGGCGTGAATAACCGCAATTTAAAAACTTTTGATGTCGACTTGAACACATCATTGCGTTTAAAGAAATTGCTTGAGCCTTCACGCTTATTGGTGACTGAAAGCGGCATTGCCACACCAGATGATGTCCACATGATGCAAGAACATGATATTCATGCCTTCCTTGTGGGTGAAAGTTTTATGAAACAGCCTCGTCCAGATCATGCCTTTACTGCATTGTTTGGTCAGCCTGTAACGATTGAATGAATATTAGAGATTATGAGTAAACATGATTCTTCGCTTTCGAAAGATCAGTACAATTTACTGAAATCTTTTAAAAAGCAAATCACTCATCCGCATTCCTCGAATATTGCGAAGCAGCCTGCGCCTGTGCAAAAGGCTGCTGAACAAGAGCAGGAAGATGACTTCGCACTTTTTCAAAAGCAAATGCAAGGTGTCAAGAAAATGGACACCAGCAACATTGCCAAACTTGAAAAAGCCTCAAAGAAAAAACCGGATGCACAAACCTTAGCGAAACGTGCAGCTGCGACCGGCCCTATGCAAACCGATGCGACCGAACTGTCCGATACCCAAGCCATGCTGAATCCCGTGGCCAGCCAGGCCACATTAAGCTATCGCATTGCAACGTTGCAACACAAAGTCTTTGAAGATTTAAAAGCAGGCAACCTGCGCTGGTTTGAGGCGGTTGACTTGCATGGCTGTACTGTAGAAGAAGCACGTGTTGCGGTACTGCAAATTATTCAAATGGCCAAAGATGAAAATCAGAACGTGATTAAGATTGTGCACGGCAAAGGTCCGGAAGCGATTTTAAAAACCTATGTCAACGGTTGGCTGCGCCAGCACCGTGATGTTTTGGCCTTTGTCAGTGCGCCTGAAAAGCAAGGCGGCACAGGTGCGGTTTTGGTTCTGCTCAAACGAAGCGAAAAGAACCCAAAATTCAAACAGTAATCGGAATTTTTCACTAAAACAGGGCATTGTAGCGGTTTTCTGCTACAATGCCGTCCTTGTTCAATATCAGTGTAAGTGAACACGTCTTATGTCTATGCAGCAATCCTATGCCAACATTTTAACTGCCGTTGGTGAAGATCTTAATCGTCCTGGTCTAAAAGATACGCCAATGCGTGCTGCTAAAGCTTTTTCGTATTTAACGTCTGGATATAGCAAAACTCTGGAAGAAGTGACCAATAGTGCAGTCTTCCCTTCTGACAACCGTGAAATGGTCCTAGTCAAAAATATCGAATTCTACTCACTCTGCGAACATCATTTACTGCCGTTCTATGGCCGTGTGCATATTGCCTATCTACCTGAAGGCCAGGTATTGGGTTTATCCAAATTTGCCCGTATTACTGAAATGTTTGCGCGCCGTTTGCAAATCCAGGAAAACCTGACCCAGCAAATTGCAGAAGCAGTGGCTGAAGTGACCAAAGCACGCGGTGTTGCGGTAATGATTGACTCTGCACATATGTGCATGATGATGCGCGGTGTAGGCAAACAGGAATCCACCACCCGTACCGTGTCTTTTGTGGGCGATTTTAAAACCAATAAAGAGGAACGTCGTGAATTTCTAGCGGCTGTACCTGAAAGCTATTAATTTCATGCTAAAAAAAGCCTCAAGATCTGTTGAGACTTTTTTATGTCAGCTTAGAGTCTATAAGACTTTAACGCACCTGATTGAAGTATATACATTTAAGGATCGCTCATGTCGCAACTTTGGTTAGCCGGACAAGGTTTAACGCAGGCTGAAAAATCAATTGATTACCCCCGCCCTGACCGTTTGGTGCAAGGTAATCCTCAACGTGAAACGTATAGCCTGTATGAACATCCCAATATGGACTGTGGCATCTGGCACTGTGAAGTGGGCTGCTGGAACATTCAGTTTGCCGACAACAAACAGGAATTCTTTCAAGTGATTGAAGGGGTGGTTCGTATCCACGACCAAGCGGCTGGAACTTATATTGAAGTGAGCGCCGGAAATGCCGGGATTATTCCGCCAGGCTTTGCGGGAAGCTTCGAAGTGGTTGAAGCCGTGAAAAAATACTACGTGATTGTCGAAGCCTGATTTTCACAGAATAGACATCCGCCTGAAATTTCCAAAAAACTCCCCAAACTTAAAGGAGTTTTTTATTCATCGATTTGATTTTTCCAGATTAAGCCTTAGCTGCCTGCTTGGTGACCTGAATGCAGTTTCGGCCATTGTTTTTTGCCGCATAAAGCGCTGCATCTGCCGCATCCAAGAAACGCTGATAGTCAGGATGACCATCATACAGTGCACAGCCAATACTGACGGTAAAATTAAAACTGATGCCCATACTGGTACGAATGGTGGTTTCCTGAATCCGGCTACGGACCTTTTCTGCAATCTCTTGTGCCCGAACCAGATCACTATCCACCAGCAGCAATAAAAACTCTTCTCCACCCACGCGGAAGGCATAATCACTGCCCTTAATGGAATCGAGCAGCACTTCACCAATAAACTTTAAAGCCGAATCACCGGCTGCATGGCCGAATTTGTCATTAATCCGTTTAAAGTAATCGGCATCTATGGCCAGCAAAGACAAAGGCGTATTATTTTTACGGGAAAAATTAATCTCCCGCGAAACAATGGTATGCAAATAGCGCCGATTGAGCAGTTGAGTGAGGGAATCACTGCCCGAGTCGATATAGTCAGCCACCTGAAACAGCTGATCGACCAGATGCTGAATCTCCCTGTTGTTTTCACGAATATGCTGGATGAGCTGAATGGCCTGCTCTCTTGCAGCTGCATTCAAAACTTGCTGGCTCAGCAGATCACTCTGGTGAATACGGTCAATAATGACCGAAACCTGCTCAGACCCGGTAAAGGCATAAGCGGCTTTATGGATAAACCATAAACCAAATTCAGATTTGGACAGCAAGGGATGCGTAAATTTCGGCTCATTCGAAAATACCTTAAACATCAGATCATTTTCCCAGTCCAATAACGAACTGCGCTGCTTGTCCTTTTGCGAGGCTACATCCTGCATGGCTGAAAATAAACGATAGGTATGTTTTATATCATTATTTTTTTCTAGATTGACTTCATAGGAGCGGCACATAATTTCCGAAGCAAAACCCAGTATCTGTACAATATACGCTGCAATCAGCAGACTGTTTTCTTGTACCTGCTCGGCCTGAAGCAAAAAGACTTTCTTTTCAATTTCACCGATGCCCCGCATAATCAGCCAGGATGGAATACCGATACGCGCATGCACTTTGCCGACCATCAGCTGCTTTTCGACAATCTCGATAAAGTTCTGCTGTAGCGGCACATTAAAACAATCGATTAACCATTGATTCAACGTGGTTTTTAAACGGTTTTGCACCATATCATCGGATAAGAAATAGGAGGCTTCCTTTTCCTGCATGATATTTTTATAAAACTCATAGACCAGTGTTTGGGAATGCGCTTGGATAAATTGAAAGGTGTCATTTAAATCAGTTGTTGAAAAGCTCTGACAAACCGACTTCCATTGTGCAGCAAGCGTGGCAATGCTTTCAGTATTCATACTATTGATTCCAGCACCTTGAGAATATGAGGGAGATTTTTAGGTGAATAATATAACAAATTTTTACAAAATAACGTTGTGAACTATTCGATGTTTTTCATAAATAGTGAGAAAAAATAAATTTCTTATAAGCTACTAAAAAAACCGTACATATCCCAGACTGGTTTTCATCCAGTCCGTATGGTCTTGTTGCTGGTATTGCCAACTGAAACGAATCGCATTTTGATGATTCAGGACATATTGCAGGTGGCTATCCAGTTTAAGCTGCCATTGCTTCGAATCTTGCCAATAAGGTAATTCAACTTGTATTAAGCTATTGATTTTATCTGACCAGATATTCTGGCAGCCTATGGTAGGTCCCATCCCGACACGCCAGCCCTGCTCTAACGCCTTGCCAGCCTGTATATGGTTTTGCAGCTGCATATAGCACACATGCTCACGCTCCGGGTCTGCATAGCTATAGCCCATCTGAACCTGTAAATGGGCAAGGCCATGCTGCTCATGCTCACTGAATCGGCCATTTTGAGCTAGCGCTTCCTGCTTCCAGCCCAGGTTAAAACCCCAGCTGAGTGGCGTTTTAAATGGCGTTATCGGGTTATAGGAATTCACATTCAGAAAATCAAAGTGCTCCAGTTTCAACTTATCATCACGATACTGGATTGAGCCCTGCCAAAAAAGCAACTGTGTTCCGGTCCTAAAGCCCCCTTGCGGATCAATCAGGTCATGATAAGCCTGACGATGTCCCAGCTCGACGAACTTCTTACCCTGCACCTCACCCAGATTGACCGAAAAATGACGGGCATCATGCGCTTGAGTGGGGTCTACTTTAGGGCGTTGCGGTTGCTGGCGCTGTTTTTCCAGATCTATTTCACTACGCATACTCAATAGCTGGCGCAAGCGTGGCTGGGCAAAACCTGGTTCAACTTTACGTCCAATCAATTGCAGATATAAATCGTCATAGGCCATTTCTAAAATCTTGGCTTTATCGAAGTCGTTATAAGATTCTATGTGCTTAGACATCTCTACTGTTGCAGTAAAAGCGACTTGATGCGCCACTTGAGCCAGCTTTTTACCATGCTGTCTGGCTTGCGCTAAGAGCTGGGTTTCCAAAGCGGGCCGGTAAACTGTCTCTTTCACCAAACCTTGCCGCTCTATGGCCTTAATGGTTTCCACCGGAATGGCTGCAACTTTAAACTGTTGTTTTAAATTCAGCTGTGGACGAACCAGGTCAATTAAACCCAATAAGCGATAGGCACAGTTATCACCCACAAAGTAATAAGGGAAACTGACATGTTTCATTTCCCAGATATGCTGCACTAAAAACCGGGTTTCATCGGGGGTCAAGCTGAGTTCATATTCCCACAAATCACGGCTTTCCAGATCGCCATATTCTTTTACCTTGCGGTAATAAGGCATTAAGGAATATTCACCCGGATACTGCCCGGTCAGGCCATTCCATGCAAAAGCCCAGCCTTCGCCATTGGTGACTGTTGCCGCATAATTCACGGCATAGGACACTAAATTGAGCTGTTTTTGATCTTTAGGGTCCAGACGCAACAAGGTATGTCCAAACATGGAACTGGGATTGCCCATAAAGTCGGTGGCATAGATGAGGGTGGCTTTATAGGGCTTGATCTGTCCAATCCAGCCGTCCAGTTCCGGACAAGTGACTTCTGGTAATTGTTGTGCTGAAAGATTGAGTTGCTGCATTAACCACTGACTGCGTGCTGGAAAACGGCAACGTACTGATTGATTCGGCGCTGCGGGTTGAAACAAGGCCTGGATATTAGCATGTAATTCCTGCTTTAAATCTGCCTTCCCGCCGTTTGATAAAAAATAACCTGCATAGCTGACTTCACTTTGTCCTTTTTTATCGGCATACATCAGTCTTTGCCAAGTGATGTCCTGGTCTAGTTGTTGTTGATCTGCACGTTCTATGTGGGGCTGAGCGATATAAGCCTGAGCAGTTTGAACAGTCGTTGCTGAATAGGCAATGGTGGAAGAGGTTAAAGCAAAAACGAACGCAAGTGATTTCATGCAAATTGAGTATTTATCTTTTATTCAAGAAGAAAGGTAAAATAAGAAAAACCCCGTCAAACTGACAGGGTTTTGGGACATTCAATTATACGTAGGCTTTCAGCACTTCATCTTTAGCCATCACTGCTTGTAAAGAAGCAAGTACCTGAAGTGAATCGTGATTTTCTGCAGAATAAATTTGAGCAAAATTCTGTTTAGAAACCGCAAAGAAACGGGCTTTGTCTTGCGCTTTAATGTTTAAAAGTTCAGCCAGTACATTTAGGCTTTCCCCCTCACCTACCGCCATGTCACGTGCTAAAGATTCAGCATTTTCATTGGTAAAAGTCACCGCTTGAGCCGTCACCGTACCTGTACCGCTACACCCCAGCGTACCAAAAGTAATACCGAATAATTGGTTGGCGAAAAGGCCATTGGTCGTTGCAGCAAGAATTTTAGGCACCTTACCGGATTGACCTGCCCAGACTTGAGAACCGATACCACAACCTGCATCTCGATCTGCAAATGCCGCGGTAGAACCAAGTGCAACCACTGCAGCTAAAGCTAATTTTTTCAACATGGTTATTCTCCAAATTTATTATTCAAGCGTTCTAATTCTTCACAGTTGTGTAAATTTTATTACACCTCTGTAAGATAGCTGCAACTTTCTGATAACGCAAAGCAATTTCTACTAAAGTTATTCTTCAACATACAAGCCATTGAAATTATTTGGTTTTTAAAGTCCATACCCCATCTTTGCTGCGATTACCCAGTATTTTTAGCACCAAAACCAGACTCAAAAGCAGCAGCAAATACCAGGAACCCATCTTGCCCCAACCGACCATATGCCAAGTCTCGACCTGACTGGGATAGAGCCAGATTTTATTAAAGGTACTGATATTTTCCGCAATCCAGATAATAAACGCCAATACAATCAATACGGCTAACATCGGTAACTGAATCTGATGTTGCTGTAACTGGAAGCGAATTTTGGTTTTCCAGAAAATGATCACACTCCAGGCGAAAAGCAACAGGCGGATATCGGGAACAAAAAACTTGCTCATGAAGTTGATATAGGACAGCACCGCCAAAGCCAGCATGTTGCTAAAACCCGGCAATTTCTCAAATGACACCTGATACAACCTGAGTGAACGTGCAAAAAAACTGCCTACCGCCGAATACATAAAGCCTGCAAATAAAGGAACCGTCAGTATTTTAAACACCGCCGGCTGTGGATATTGCCAGGATGCGATTTGCGGATGGGTCAGAAAAATTTCCATGCCCATGGCCAAAATATGGAACAAGGCAATAACCTTGGCTTCGGCCCAGGATTCCAGTTTTAAATACAGCAAACAGGCCTGAATGATTAAGGCATAGAACAATAAGTAATCATACCGGAAAAAGCCGTAAAACTCCTGGCTCCCCATAGATGCACTAAGTGCAAAAGCAATCAGCAGCAATATCCCAAATAAGGCAGCCGAAGCTGCCTTAAATGAGAACTCAAAACATGATTTAAAAAAACTGATCAAGGTTGAATCCTAAAAACTGAGTGAACTCACATCTATTTATAAATATTTGGCGCTATATTCATGCACCGTATCAATAAACACTTTAGGATTCGCAGGATCAACCCACTGGGTAATACCATGGCCCAGGTTGGCCACATAACCGGTTTTCTCGCCATGCGCATAAGCATCATCCAGCATGGCTTTGGTGGCTTTTTCAATCGATGCTGGCGTGCCATATAAGGTGGCCGGATCGAGGTTACCCTGTAATGCAGCACGACCATTCACGGTTTGGCGGGCGACATTCAAAGGCGTGGTCCAGTCCAGTCCAAACGCGTCTGCACCAGTGGCCACCATAGGCTCAAGCCACTGGCCGCCGCCTTTGGTGAATAAAATAACCGGAACTTTACGCCCGTCTTTTTCACGTTTTAAACCGGCAACAATTTTTTGCATGTAATTCAGTGAAAATTCGATATATTCACGATGTGCCAGCGCACCACCCCAGCTGTCAAAAATCTGTACCGCCTGCGCCCCGGCATCAATTTGCGCATTTAAATAATCAATCACAGCAATCGCCAAGCGGTCCAGCAAAGCGTGCAACACTTCCGGCTGGGCATACATCATCTGTTTGGTGTAACGGAAATCCTTGCTTGAACCGCCTTCCACCATATACGTAGCCAGTGTCCACGGACTCCCTGAAAAACCGATTAATGGCACTTGTCCACCCAATGCCGAACGAATGGTGCTTACAGCATTCATCACATAATCAAGGTCGGATTTGGCATTAAAATTGGGCAAACTGGCAACATCTTGCTCCGTGCGGATGGTTTTATGAAACTTTGGACCTTCCCCGGCTTCAAAATATAGCCCCAGCCCCAAAGCATCGGGCACGGTTAAAATGTCTGAAAACAGAATGGCTGCGTCCAAATCATAACGACGCAAAGGTTGTAAGGTCACTTCACAGGCAAAATCGTTGTTTTTGCACAGGGAAAGGAAATCGCCTGCTTTGGCACGTGTTTCACGATATTCAGGCAAATAACGTCCTGCTTGACGCATCATCCAAACTGGTGTGGTATCTACCGGCTCACGCAATAAGGCCCGCAGAAAACGATCGTTTTTTAGCGTCGTCATTTACTTTCCCATCTCATTTTTAATCTTCGAACCATCATAACAAAAAGGTCGAAAATTTAGTAACTTCTCTTACAGCTAAAAATCGATCACGTTAAATGTAAAATAATTTTTACACAAAACAAATACTGCATCTCCTCATTTTTTCTGCAATACTTGCGTAGTTTTGTCACATAGTTAATGAATAATTCTTAAGGTTGAATTACATGTACGTTCGCACATTACTCGCCATGAGTTTAAGTTGCATTTTTGCAGGTACAGCATTTGCCGCATCTACTGCTGAACAACCATTAAATCCTAAAAAGATTACCAATATTGCAGTTCAAGATCCGATTGATCCACTTGCAACCGATGCAGCATCTGGTGCGGCCAGCACTGCGAATACGCAGATTACACCACAAGAACAAAATGACCTGAACAAGGCTTCAGAAACCCTGCAAGATCTTCAAAATACGGAAGATGAGAATGCTGCGATTGGCGCTGCACCGACAACAAAAACACTGAGCACGCCAAGCGGTACCACTTCTGCTGCTGCGAAAGCGTCCTGGACCCTGGAAGGTTTAAATAACGCTGAATGGTATGACAATATTGGCAAGGGTCAATTTCCTGTTTATGCACGTGCACATGTGATGCTGAACAATGCCCATGCTTCTCCGGGTGCGATTGATGGTGCAAGCGGTAAAAATACCCTTAAAGCCATTGCCTCATTCCAGCAAATTAACGGCATTAAACCAACCGGTATTTTAACTCAGGAAACCTGGGATGCTTTGATAGCTCGCCAAGGTTCCAAACCTGCATTTATTGAATATACGATTACCGATGCTGACCTGAAAGGTCCTTATGCACAAACCATTCCGCACGATTATGCCTTGCAAGCCAAAATGAAAGGCCTGTATTACACACGCGTAACGGAAATGCTGGGTGAAAAATTCCATATGGATGAAGACTTTTTGAAAAAGTTGAATCCTAAAGCCACTTTCAAAAAGGCTGGTGAAAAAATCATTGTGGCCAATATCCGCAATGAAGTTCCGGAAGATATTCATCTAATCGTTGCGCATAAAGGTGCAAAACAACTGTACTTGTTTAATAGCCGCAACCAGATGATTGGATCATTCCCTGCCACGATTGGTAGTTCAGATACCCCATCTCCTACAGGTACCTATAAAATTACCGGTGTAGCGCCAAATCCATGGTACAGCTATTCACCAAGTAACTTTATTCAAGGTAAAAATACTAAACCACTTTCTTTACCGCCTGGTCCGAATGGCCCTGTAGGAAATATCTGGATTGGTTTAAGCAAAAAATCCTTTGGTATTCACGGTACGCCAAACCCGTCAGCCATTTCCAAAACCGCATCGCATGGTTGTATCCGCTTGACCAACTGGGATGCCAATGACTTGGGCAAGAAAGTCAAATCAGGTGTAACGGTTAAATTCCTGGAATAATTCCTGTACGCTGCATCAAGAAAAGCCTGCATCCATTGCGGGCTTTTTTATAACCTGCTGCCTGAACAGTAAAGCCATCTTCAACAAGCATCGTTTCAAAAATAGAATGATTTGTTGCCATTTTATAATTTCTATGTCATTTTCAAACCATTAAAATAAGCCCATGTTTAAAAATAATGATAGGAGCATCATGATGAATGCTTTTTTACATCCAAGTGACAACCGTGGTCATGTCAAAATGGGCTGGCTTGAATCTAAACACAGCTTCTCGTTTGGCAGCTGGTACAACCCAAAACTCATGGGTGTGAGTGCCCTGCGCGTGATTAATGATGACCTGATTGCAGCGCATAACGGTTTTGGTACCCATCCTCATGACAATATGGAAATTTTGACCTGTGTGCTTGAGGGAACGATTTCTCATAAAGACAGCATGGGAAATGAAGGTGGAATTTCTGCCGGTGAATGGCAGCTGATGAGCGCCGGAACAGGGGTTCAGCACAGTGAAATTAACCAGGGTGATGAGCCTGTTCATTTATTGCAGATCTGGATTATTCCAAATGAACGCAATGCAGAACCAAACTATCAACAAATCAAATGTGATCCGCGTGAACAGCCGAATCAATGGCATTTGATTGTTGGCCCCAACGAAAATGCACCAATGCATATTCGTCAGCAAGCCGAAGTAAAAACTGCGGTGATTCAGCAAGGTCAAAGTTTGCCTATTGAAGCGACTCAACATATCAATTATGTGCATGTGATTTCAGGTGCAGTCAAAATTGCAGAGCATACTGTAGAAGCTGGGGGTGCTATTGCCTTTATAGAGGCAAGTCAGATTGAAGCGTTGCAAGATGCACAAGTCATCTGGTTTGATTTGCCTGAATTGCAAGGTTAAAGCTATCGATCAATCCCGGTCCGAGATGATTATTGCTAAATAGTCATCTCGATATATTCAATTAAAATCAATCATTTATTTAATTTAAACCAGTAATTATACCCTCTCGTTCTAATTTATAGAAAATACAAATCCAACCAATCAGCAGCACTTTTTTACCCAAATCCACTGCTTTTTAGGCGATTATTAAGCTTATCTTTTTTATGCAATTACCCGATAAAAAGTCACTTCAGTCAGTCAGGACTCGTCTGACCATCCTATCTCAAAAGCTTAAACAGGATCAAAAAACCTTGAAATTGGTTTTTAATAATCAGAAGAGAAAATCCATATGAACCAGATTTTGAATGTCGATACAGCTCAACAGCAGGCTTTGCTTTTTTTATTAGATTTTTTAAAACAGCGAGACTACCAGTTTACCGCCATTACCCCACTTTCCCATCAACGTATTCTGAGCCGGAAAAGACAGGAAAAAAACACTGCAATTACGCTTCGGGACATATTCGGCTGGAATTTGGCATTTGCCGAAACTTATCTCGAGCCGGTGCTTTTCGAAATTCTGAAAGACAATCAGCTTATCCATTTTCAGGATCATCAATGGCTGAGTGATGTACGTGTTGCTTCGCTCGATCGTGAATTATTCATTCATTCCAGTTTCCCGACCGTTCAGCAGGATTCTGTATTTTTTGGTCCCGACACTTACCGCTTTGAGTATCATCTCAAACAATATTTGGCAGCTCGTCCTCACTCATTTAAACGTGCTGTGGAATTGTGCTGTGGTACTTCGGTCGCTGCCATTAGCATGGCCAAACATTATCCAGACTTTAGTGAAATAATCGTCTCGGATCTTAATCCGAAAGCGTTGTTGTATAGTCAAATCAATGCAGGTTTTGCAGGTTTAGAGAATATTTATCCGGTTTGCAGTAATTTATTTGCCCATTTAGATGGCCAATTCGATTTTATTTTTGCCAATCCCCCTTATTTAATGGATGCAGATCAGCGCCAATATCGACATGGTGGTGATCAACTCGATGGTAATGAACTCGCCTTCAATATTGTAAAAGAAGGCATTCAACGACTAAATCCCCAAGGCTGTTTATTTTTATATACCGGGGTTGCTATAAGAGCAGATGGCAATCGATTTTTAGAACACTTAAAGCAGCTTATGACTGCTTATTCCAATATGAACTGGTGTTATGAAGAAATTGATCCCGATGTTTTTGGCGAAGAATTGGAGCAACCCGCTTATCAACATATAGAAAGAATTGCTTTGGCTTTGGTGAAATTAAAAAATACAGTTGAGCTTAAATAGGAAATTACTTTTCGAATATAGGAACAATTAACAGATATAAATGAGTCAAGCTAGCTGTGAGAATCATTAACCATCTTGAAATAACTTCATTGTTAGTGCTCAACGGCTTTGTTGCACAAACCTACCGATAAGGTCTTATTCCACAATATAATTCTGAAATGAATAAGTCAGCACCTAAAATTTATCGTACAACGAATTGGCCCTCTTATAATCGTGCTTTAGTAAATAGAGGAAATATCTCAATTTGGTTTGATCCTAGTACTCAGTGGTATGAACACCCACAGGGTAAACAAGGTCGAAATCAAACTTATTCCGATGCAGCTATTCAATGTTGTCTCATGATCAAATCACTATTTCGACTCTCTTTACGCATGGTCACAGGATTTGTTCAGAGCCTTATTAAACTCTGTGGTTTCGATTGGACCGCACCAGATTATTCCACCCTCTGTAGAAGACAAAAGCATATTAATATTGCGATTAGCTATCAGAAAAGCAGTGATGGACTGCATCTACTCATCGATTCCACTGGCCTGAAATTTTTAGGTGAAGGTGAATGGAAACGTAAGAAACATCAGCCTGAATATCGTCGTCAATGGCGTAAGCTTCACATAGGTATTGATGCTAAAACCCTGCAAATACGGGCGGTTCAGCTCACTACAAATAATGTCAGTGATTCACAGGTACTTGATGATTTAATTAATCAAATTCTACGAGAGGAGAAGATTGATTCTGTTTATGCAGATGGAGCTTATGACACAAAATACTGCCGACAAATAATTGTAGGTCGACAAGCACATGCAGTGATTCCACCCAGAAAAAATGCAAAGCCTTGGAAAGATAAAAAGTTTCATTCACTTGAGAGAAATGAATTGCTTCGAACAATTAAGCGTTTAGGTAGGACAATATGGAAAAACTGGTCGGGGTATCATCGTCGAAGTTTGGTTGAGACTAAAATGCACTGTATTAAATTATTAGGAGATAAATTATCAGCAAAGCATTTTTCAAGTCAGGTAAATGAGATACATGCGAGAATTGCAGTTCTGAATAAATTTACGGAATTAGGCCGACCCCACACCCACGTTGTAACTTAAATTTGAATAGAATAGGCGGCTAGGTTTAATTTTTAAATCTTTGTGCAACAAAGCCCTTTAATTCCAATTTCATAGTTTTTTCCTAAAACTGGACTTAGAAGCTTATCATTTATATCTTTTGCACTTTGTGGTTTAAAAATATCTGATCAGTAACGATTTTACGCTAAACAAGGTTGTTACAATATTCACTTTATCAATTAATTTTCACGTTTATATTTCAATGTATAGGCTATACATTATTCAATTATATCTTTTAATGATCAATAGAAAGCCTAGTTTCAAACACATTCTTCCAGACACAAACAAATATGATCAAAATAGAGTTATTATTCTATAAAATAATAAAATCAATTACTTAAATCATATTTTATTTTAATAAAAATACAAATGTGTATTAAAAATAACCATTACTTACATTTTTTTGATTACAAAATATAATGAGTAAATTGCTTCCCATTTCATACATTTTTCATATATAAAAAGACATACTATTTTTAAGGTTTTTCTAAACCAATTTTTTTACTTCATAATTTTTAACATCATAATTAAAGGTGAACCATGCAAAATAAGAAGCGCACCCCATTAGACGCGCAACAGTCCCATCTTTGGATTATTGGTGGTGGTATCGCAGGTATGGCTGCTGCTGCATTTGCAATCCGTGATGCCAAAGTCCCTGCCAAAAATATCCATATTTTAGAAGAACTCGATATTTCAGGTGGTTCGATGGATGGTGGACATACACCGCATGCCGCGCAAGCTTGGGTAACACGTGGTGGGCGAATGCTGACCGATGAAACTTATTTGTGCCTATGGGACTTATTTTCCAGTATTCCATCTTTGGAAAATCCAGACATTTCGGTGCGTGAAGAATGTCGTGAGTTTAATGAAAAAGTGCAAACCCACGCCAATGCACGGTTGATTGATGCCGAACATGTCATTGCGGATGCAGCAAAGCTTGGTCTGAATACGCTACATCGTGCACAGATGCTGCGCCTATTAGCTTCAAAAGAAGAAAAAATTGGCAGTCGCCGCATTGATGAGTTTTTTGATGAAACCTTTTTTGAAACCAATTTCTGGCGCATGTGGCGCACGACTTTCGCTTTTCAAAAATGGCACAGTGCAGCAGAGTTAAGACGCTATTTCTTGCGTTTTATTCAAGAATTGCCACGCATTCATACCTTAGCGGGTGTGAAACGTACCAAGTACAACCAATATGACTCGATGATTCTGCCCCTACAGCGTTGGTTAGTCGCACAAGGCGTCGATGTGCGTTTTGGACACTATGTCACAGATGCAGACTTCATTACCAATGCTGAAACTCAAGAACGCTACGCTTCACGCCTATATGTACAATTGCCTGAAGGCTCAGAGCAAATTAATCTGAAAGCCAATGATTTAGCTATTTTCACTTTAGGCTCTATTACAGCAGACTCACGTTATGGCGGTAATCATGACGTGCCTGCCCTTATTCGTCATCGAGAAGATCATGGCTGGACGCTTTGGGAAACGCTGGCACAAAAAGCCCCAGACTTTGGCCGTCCAATGACTTTTTATGGCAATGTCGATGAACATAAGTGGGAGTCTTTCACTCTGACCATGAAAGATGACGTGCTACTTAAACGTATTATTGACTATACAGGCAATGAACCAGGCACAGGCGCACTCATGACTTGGTATGAGTCGGGTTGGCATTTATCCATCGTGGTTCCTGCACAGCCACACTTTGCCGACTTACCTGAAGGTTTATATACCTTATGGGGCTACGGTTTCCAAATTGACCATATAGGCGATTACATCAAAAAACCAATGTCCGAAGCCACGGGGCAAGAAATCCTAACAGAACTGATTAAACAGCTCGGTTTTGACGACATTTTAGATCATGTTTTGGCAACGACGGATGTTACTACCGCCATGATGCCATACGCCTCTGCCCTATTCGCCTGCCGTAAACCGGGGGATCGTCCACAGGTAATTCCACAAGGCTCACAAAACTTTGCTTTCCTTGGACAGTTTGTGGAAATTGAAGATGACGTGGTCTTTACTGTGGAATATTCAGTTCGTGGGGCGATGCTTGCCATTTATGAATTTTTTGGGGTGGAACGTGAAATCCCTGAAATTTACAACGGTCTACTTGATCCCAAAGTGGGTTTAAAAGCTTTAGAAACAGTGTTCCACTAAGTTTTTAATATATAGCGATAAGAGCACCTTTATGTCGCCACTATTACATAGTTTAATTTAAGCAACGTTTGGATACACGAGTGTGGCAGGGATGCCACACGTTATCCATCATAATAGGGATGTTATGTATGGGTAACAAAGGCTTTTGCTTTCTTTTGGCTTATCAAAAGTAAGGGTATTGCCTACACAAACACCTTTTATACTTTATTAAAAAGTTGAGGCGGTGTACGTACCTAATTTTAAATCACATAAACAGGAAAATTATATAAAACTTTATACGTCATTAGTAGACGTCTTTCATAAATCATTTTTCACTCAACTCCAAGTTATAGATTCCAGTAATTAAACTGAATCTCAAACCCAGTCTTTTACCTCTATTTCGGTAACGTCCAGCAAGGATTTTAAAGGTCTTCAGGCGACCAAATACATGCTCGATCCCGATTCTTCTTTTGTTGATTTCCTGATTATAGATTTTGAGTTCAGGATCCAGTTTACAGCGTCTTTTGGCTTTTAACGGCAATAGGCTATTAGGATACACAGCATAAATTCCCTGGTAGCCTTTATCTGCAAGGATAAAAGCTCCTGAAGGAATCTGCTTTAAATTACGTTTGAATAGCTCAAAATCATGCACCGTACCGCGATCAGTGCATAAACTCAGAATTTGCTGAGTTTTATAATGGATGATGGCATGTACTGTACTTTAAAGGTATGCGTCTTTTTCTTGCCACTATAGCTTTTCTTCTGTTTTTTTAGGCCTTTGAATTGGAATTTCTGTGGCATCCACGATCACCACATTCCAGTCTATGCCTTCGCCTTCGGGCAAATTCTTCGGTAAATTAAACAGCTTGGACTGAATCAGGCAATCTTCAACATGACGTACAATTCTTGAGGCTGTGGGCTCTGAAATACCGTAACTTGTAGCAATGTGAAATAAGGTTCGGTATTCCCGCCAATAGCTCAGACAGAGCAGAACCTGATCCTCCACACTTAACTTGGGTGGTCTGCCTTTAGCTGGAACATGCTTCTGCAATTGCTCAACCATTAAATAAAAGGTTGACCATGAGATGCCCGTATATCGCTTAAACTGTTTTTCAGAAAGCTTCTTTGAATCAATGTATTTCATCCGCAGATTATGCACGAATGCTAAGAAAATTAGAGTACAAATATCAATCAAAAAGGTGCTCGTTTTTTGATTTATGAAAGAGATCTATTTACCTATTATCCAAACCTGTCTGAATTATTCTTATTTTGATTATTCCAATCCAAAATTTTATGTGGGTTATAATGTGGGACAAAAGCACAGGTAAGAAAAAAGCCCTTGCAAATACAAGGGCTTAATTCGAAATTTGGCGGAAGCGGTGAGATTCGAACTCACGGAGGACTCGCACCCTCGTCGGTTTTCAAGACCGGTGCATTAAACCGCTCTGCCACGCTTCCATGTGCGCCATAATACGGATGTTTTTAAAAACTGACAAGTAAAAATTACAACCAAACCATTCAAATGAATATTGTTTCACCAAATGAACTTTAAAAATTATAATTTAGCTGCCAATTCAGCACCTTCACGAATTGCACGCTTTGCGTCAAGCTCTGCCGCCAGTTTTGCACCGCCAATAATATGGTAATTTGCCAGGGTAAATTCATCTTCAGTTGGCATAATCTCCTTCACTGACTCCTGCCCTGCACACACCACTACGGTATCCACACGTAACAGCTGGTCATAGCCATTGGTTTTAATCCATAAGCCCTCATCTGTAATGGATTGATATTGCACTCCGCGCAGCATTTTTACTGCATGCTTTTTCAATTGTGCACGATGTACCCAACCTGTGGTCTTGCCTAATCCAATCCCCAGCGGTGTCGTTTTGCGTTGCAAGAGATAAATTTCACGTACCGGATGAGCCACTTCAGCAGCTTGCAGGCCACCTTCAGAAATATAATTCGGATTAGGGTCAATGCCCCACTCCCGCTGCCAGTCCGCCAAGGGTTGCGGCTGTGGCTGATGTTCAGGCTTTAATAAAAACTCGGACACATCAAAACCAATACCACCGGCACCAATCACCGCCACCCGATTGCCAACAGCAGCTCCACGTAATACTTCTGCATAAGACAACACTTGCGGTGCCTGACTGCCTGCTATTTTTAATGCACGAGGGATTACTCCCGTTGCCACCACAACTTCATCAAAACCCTCACGTTCCAGTTGTTCACGGTTGACTCTGGTATTTAAGCGCAGTTCTACACCAGTTCTTTCAATCTGAACTTTAAAATAACGGATGGTTTCATGAAACTCTTCTTTACCCGGTACCACTTTGGCCAGATTGAATTGCCCGCCCACTTCATGGCTTGCTTCAAATAATGTGACTTTATGACCACGACTGGCAGCCACTGTTGCAGCCGACATGCCTGCCACACCACCACCGACAACGGCGATTTTTTTCGGTGCTTTGGTTTTTACATACACCAGTTCTGTTTCATAAGCCGCGCGTGGATTGACCAGACAGGTTGCACGCTTATTTTTAAAGGTGTGGTCCAGGCAAGCCTGATTACAGGCAATACAGGTATTGATTTCATCTACCCGATTGGTGGCAGTTTTGCTGACCCAGAAGGCATCTGCCAACAATGGTCGTGCCATCTGCACCATATCTGCTTTTCCAGCCGCCAAAATTTCTTCGGCCGTTTCAGGCATGTTAATCCGGTTGGAGGCAATCACAGGAATAGCCACATGCTTTTTCACTTCGGCCGTATAGTCAGCAAACGCTGCACGTGGCACTGAAGTGACAATGGTCGGAATACGGGCTTCATGCCAGCCAATTCCGGTATTCAGCAAGGTAACTCCGGATTTTTCCAAAGCCTGTGCCACCGTAATCACTTCCTGCATGGTGTTGCCATCATGTACTAAATCGAGCATGGACAAACGGAAACAGATAATAAATTTTTCACCGACTTTTTCACGAATAGCTTTAACAATCTCTATGGCAAAACGCATGCGGTTTTCAATGTCGCCACCCCAGCGGTCGGTACGCTGATTGACATGACGGCTTAAAAACTGATTCAGCAAATAGCCTTCAGAACCCATAACTTCCACGCCATCATAGCCGGCTTTTTTGGCAATGCTAGCCGTGTGTGCATAATCTTCGATGGTCTCTAAAATCTGCTTTTCACTCATTTGACGCGGTTTAAATGGTGAAATTGGAGATTTAATCGGGCTGGCAGAAACCACAAAAGGCTGATAGCCATAACGGCCCGAATGCAAAATCTGCATCAAGATTTTTGCACCATGCTTATGTACGGCATGCGTCACCAAACGATGTGGCGCCACATCCGCCAAATTATTCATGGTACCGCCCGCCGGAAGCAACCAACCCTGACGGTTCGGTGAAATTCCCCCGGTAATAATCAGCCCTACGCCACCTTTTGCCCGTTCGCCAAAATATGCGGCCAATTTAGGATAATTATAAAAACGGTCTTCCAGACCGGTATGCATGGAACCCATCACGACACGGTTTTTAATGGTCGTAAAGCCCAAATGCAGCGGTTTTAATATATTTGCATAGCGAGTTGTCATGATGGATCCTTTATATATTGGCTTTGCAACTTGTTGCATATTACTTTACCTATTTTTATTCTTTTGTTTATGACTTGTTTTACACATTGTCTGACGAAACAGTCAATTTTTCATAAAAAAAGCGCAGTCTAAGCACTGCGCCTGAGATAGAACCCGTTATTTTTTATTATAATTCAGTTTTTTAATTTGTTTCTTGATTCCAGTATTTCAATTTTGAAGTATGACCAATTCCCACATTAAAGCTATTGGTCGGGTCCAGTTTTTGATAATGCTTTTTGAGCGCAGGCTTGGCCACATATAAATGCCCGACATTATGTTCTGCGGGATATTCAGCCCCACGTGCATCCAGTAAACTCCACATCTGATGTTCTATTGCCAAAGGATCTACGCCTTTTTTCACAATATAGTCCTGATGGAACACATGACATAAAAAATGACCGTAATACAGTTTATGAATAATCAGCTCATCCATTTCTTTCGGCAAAGTTTCTACCCATTCACGGTCATTACGGCGTAAGGCAATGTCCAGCGCAACAATATCTTCCACTTCTGAACGATGGGTGTCGCGATAACGAATGGCAGCTCCGGCTACGGCAAAACGGTGTAGAAAGGCTTTGCGTCCTTCTTCTTCGGTACACAGGAAATAATTTCCAGTGGTGTTAGCTGAAAAATAGTGCTGTAAAAACTGCTGCACCTGTTCTACATCCTGATTTTCGATGCGCAGCACCAGATGATGCTCATACAAATCTCGGAACTCATTCATGCGTTTCGGTAAATGCGACGGTAAAAATTTGCTCAACATTTGTAGGACTTTATCAGACAGCCCTTTCATGCCGATTTTTTCCAGGTAGCCATCGACCTTATCTTTCATGGCAAAAGCCGCTGGCACTTTGGCGGTCCCGAATTTTTCAATGAACATGAAAGTGTCTTTGCCATATTCCGCGCCAATATCGTAAGCCACCCGGTGAATATATTCGCCTGCAATTGGCAAACGCGGCAAATCGGTAAGTAGAAAACGGCGGATTGCGGTTAAATCTTGCTGGGTATTGGTGCCGACATAAAACACCTGACTGGGAATTTTTTCAAATGTATCCAAACGTACCGCAAACACGCAGACTTTTCCTGCCGAACCGGATGCTTCATACAAGCGCGATGGATCGGCATTAAAACGCGCCGGCGTGTTCTCATCGACCTGAGTCACGTCATGGGCATAGCGATGATCCGAAGCACAGCAGTGCTGATCATTTTCAATATCCGTCAATTGATATTGCTGATTTTCCAGATTAGATAAAATTTCTTCTGGTGTTGAACCGAGCTGGATGCCCAGATGGTTGACCAGTTCCAGTTGCCCCGATTCATTTACTCGGGCATACAGGGCCAGTTCGGTATAGGCAGGTCCACGGCGAACCAGTGCACCACCGGAGTTATTGCAGACTCCACCCAAGACCGATGCACCGATACAGGAGGAACCAATCACGGAATGCGGCTCGCGATTAAACACTGCCAGTTCTTTTTCCAGTTTGTCCAGTGTTGCACCGGGCAAACAAACTACTTGTTTCGCATCATTAATCACTTGAATGCCAACCAAGCGTCGAGTGTTGATCAGAATCACCGGACGGTCATAATCATCGCCAAAAGGAGTTGAACCACCGGTGAGTCCGGTATTGGCAGCCTGCATAATCACAATACAGTCCGCATCCACCGCAGCCTGCAAGACTTGCCACTGTTCCAGCAATGAACCCGGGACAACTACAGCCAGCACTTGACCGGAACCGTAACGACGACCTTGACGGTATAATCGTGTGTCATTGTCATCTGTTAATACATGTTGCTTGCCGACAATGTGGATGAGTTTTTGAATGGTTTGCTGTGCATCTAAATTGGATGGCATTTGTCATATCCTATTGATGAATTGTCGCGCTTAATCAACACGGTATTCATTACTGCGGAGTCTTTCCAATATTATTTATATTCAGGAATTAACCTTCGGTTCGACCTACTTTTCTTTCGGGAAAAGTAGGCAAAACCATTGTCATCCGCAAAACTCGTCATATTCCGTCAAATCTTTATTTTCATCGCAGAAACATGATGTTAAGTATAAAGTCCTGCCTCAAACAGTTGCGGATGACGTTTACGCGTATCAAATTCAAGCTTTGACTAAATTTAATATTCAAAATTATTATTTAAGCCAACTCTTTCTCCAACTTCACCAAACAATCCGAAGTAATATCGGCGATGGTTTTGGCACCGGTCAGCGTCATTGCCACGCGCATTTCCTTATCAATCAATTCGAGCAGATTGGAAACACCCTCACCACCGGCAGCGCCCAGTGCATAGACAAAGGCACGACCCAACATACAGGTATCGGCACCTAAAGCCAGCATACGCACCACATCCAGACCATTACGGATACCAGAATCGGCTAGAATTTTGATGTCGCCTTTAACTGCATCGGCAATCGGTGGAAGCGCACGCGCGGAAGACAAGACTCCATCCAGCTGACGGCCACCGTGATTCGACACCACAATACCATCTGCACCGAAACGTACTGCATCCTTGGCATCTTCAGGATCTAAAATACCCTTGATCACCATTGGACCATCCCAGAACTCACGAATCCACTCCAGATCCTTCCATGAAATAGAGGGATCAAAATTAGAGCCTAACCAGCCAATATAATCCTCAAGACCCGTTGGTTTGCCCAAGTATTTGGAAATATTGCCCAGATCATGCGGACGGCCCATCAAGCCCACATTCCAGGCCCAATGCGGATGGAAACAGGATTGCATATAACGGCGCATTGCCGCATTTGGCCCGCTCATACCCGAGTGGGCATCACGGTAACGCGCGCCCGGCACAGGCATATCTACTGTAAATACCAAGGTAGAACAACCTGCCGCTTTGGCACGTTCCAGGGCATTTTTCATAAAGCCGCGGTCACGCAGTACATACAACTGGAACCACATTGGACGCTGAATTGCTGGCGCCACTTCTTCAATCGGACAGACTGACACGGTCGATAGCGTAAAAGGAATGCCTTTTTTATCTGCCGCCACTGCCGCCTGAACTTCCCCGCGACGTGCATACATACCGGTTAAACCGACTGGCGACAATGCCACCGGCATCGACAAGGTTTCATCAAACAGTTTGGTTTCCAAACTTAACTGCGACATGTCATTCAGTACACGTTGTCTCAACGCAATTTTTGATAAATCTTCCACATTACGCTTTAGTGTATATTCCGCGTATGCGCCACCATCAATATAGTGAAAAAGAAAAGGGGGCAACCGGCGTTTCGCAGCTTCACGATAATCATTCGCAGAAGAAATAATCATGCTTATATCCTGTTTAATCTACTGGCACGCTGGCGACGAGCTTCTTCTTCATCAATCAAGCGTACCTGTTGTACTACAAACTCAATGTGTCCACAGACTGCACTGCGTGCAGCATCAGGATCACGACGTTCAATTGCATCCATCACCTGAAAGTGCTGATCATGCAATTGATCAAAACGGTGCGATTCGCTATAGACTTTGCGTCGGCCCAAAACCACGTTGTATTTCAACAGGTCAAACAGGCTGCGCATCATCTGTATTAACACTAAATTATGTGAGGCTTCGGCAATGGCTAAATGGAACTCGGCATCCGCTTTAGACGCCTGATCATCATCCCCAATAGATTGATAATGGGCAATCCGATCGTAACAGCGGCGAATATTTTCCAGGTCTGCTGCTGTTGCACGCTGAGCGGCATACCAGGCCGTTCCGCCCTCCAAAACGCTACGGGCTTCCTGTACATCAAACCGGTAAGCCGGGTCCTGATCGATCAGATTGCTTAAAGGTTCTACAATTTGATGATTGGTCCATGCACTCGGCAGCAGCTGCAAAAAGGTGCCAGACCCAGCCTTGCTCAGTAACATGCCCGTACTGGCCAGATGCTGAATGGCTTCACGCAGCGATGAACGCGACACCCCGAGCTGTTCACATAATTTACGTTCTGCAGGCAAACGGTCTCCAACCTGCATATTGCTCTGTTCAATCAACATACGGAGCTGCTGTACGGCTTGGTCGGAAACTTTCATCTGCATTTCTCTACTCTTGCATCAATTCCAGTTTATGGAATCATCCATGGGAACACATAGGCTTGTAAGGTAATGATAATACCAATCATCACTGTAAAGGAGATACTGTGTTTCACGGTAAAGCGGAACAAATCAGATTCTTTACCCACCAGACCTACAGCCGCACAGGCAATGGCAATCGATTGAGGTGAAATCATTTTCCCGGTCACCCCGCCACTGGTATTGGCCGCAACCAGCAGTACTTCTGGCACGCCAATCTGTTGTGCCGTGGTCGCCTGAAGTGCCGAGAAAAGCGCATTAGCAGATGTGTCCGAACCGGTCAGGAACACGCCTAACCAACCCAGAAATGGCGAGAAGAAGGTAAATGCCTGACCGGTATGTGCCAACGCCAAAGCCAGGGTAGCCGACATACCTGAATAGTTCGCAATAAAGGCAAAAGCCAGCACCATACCAATGGAATAAATAGGAACTTTCAATTCATTGATGGTTTCGCCAAAAGTGATGACTGCTGCTTTAGGCTTCATTTTCAGGAAAATGATGGTGATGATGGCGGCAATGAAAATGGCTGTGCCTGTAGCAGAAATCCAGTCAAATTTATAAATCGCATCGTAGTCCTTAATTTCAGGGACCACCGGCGGCATCTTCTGGATCAGCTGATGCAAATACGGCACCTTGATCGAAATCACCAGATCATGCAGCGCGCCATCTTTGGCAAATAAATCCTTAAAGGGCTTGATACTCCAGATGGTGACCATTGCGGTTAAAATGGCAAATGGCGACCATGCCTTGGCAATTTGGGCAATGCTATATTTCTGCTGTTTTTGAGCTGCGAGCTGTTGAGCAGCGGATTCATCCACATTTGCGTCCTGGTCTGCAAAACGGAAAATGTGTTTTGGCTGCCAGAATTTAAGCAAAATTGTTAAAGAAACCAGTGAAGCAATTGCAGCGGTAATGTCTGGCAGTTCAGGACCTACAAAGTTAGAGGTGAGATATTGTGCAAGCGCGAACGATCCACCACCCACAATCACCGCTGGCCAGGTTTCTTTCACACCGCGCCAGCCATCCATAATCGCCATAATCCAGAATAGAACAATCGGCACCATAAACGGCAACTGACGTCCTACCATCTGGCTGATTTCCATGGTATCCACCCCGGAAACCTGCCCGGCCACAATAATGGGAATCCCCATTGCGCCGAAGGCAACCGGTGCAGTATTGACAATCAGGCATAAGCCCGCTGCATATAAGGGTTTAAAGCCTAATCCCACCAGCAATGCAGCGGTAATGGCAACCGGAGCACCAAAACCTGCTGCACCTTCAAGGAAAGTACCAAAGGCAAAACCCACAAAGAGCATCTGTAAGCGCTGATCTTCGGTAATCGACAGAATGGAGGAACGAATAATATCGAACTGCCCTGTTTTAACCGAAATTTTATATAGAAATACGGCACCGATGATGATCCAGGCAATTGGCCACAAACCATAGAAAAAACCATAAATCATCGATGCAAAAGCCATCACGGCCGGCATCTGATAGGAAAATAAGGAAACCAGCAGCGCCAGGATCACGGTAATTGTTCCCGCTACGCTACCTTTCATGCGGAATACCGCAAGTGCTAAAAAGAAGAAAATGATGGGAATCAGGGCAATCAAACTGGAGAGCCAGATATTGCCCATAGGATCGTAAATCTGTTGCCATTGTTGAAGCATTGTCCTCTCCTTGAAATGCTTTTCCAGAATACAAAATGGTCTGATCACCTACCAATGAATACTTAAATTGGTATGACCAATAATCATTTAATTTAAAAAATATATCTCTAAACTTTAAATATGCTACTTTTTAACCAATTAAAGATCAATATCCAATTTATTTATTTAAAATTGGTCATACCAATATAATGTATAAAATATTCAAAATCTGCACAGACCACACTGGTTAAAATTCACTCAGATATTTTTAATTATTTCATTTTTATTATTTTTTTGGAAAATTAAAAAATCCGGGACAACCATCTAATACTTTAGTCGATAATAGGGGTTATTTGAACGATGCTTGCTCAAAGCAAAGCACTATTTACAGTAAGCGTAGATCCTGATCATTAGTCTCCTGGATAATTAGAGACAGATAACAGGTGCGACAGAAAACTATGCTGACAGGAAATAAAATGCGCGGACATGTTGCAGGCGATCAAACTTTGAATGTGCTGCTCAAAATTGTTATGGGCCTTGCTTTTAAACCCTGTATAACGCCGGTTTATAAGCCACAGCTTTGCTCTGCTTCACGATTCAACCCAAATCTTTGCTTATAAACATATATTGAATCTATCAGTTTCAAATTTTCAACGAGATTTTCTTTTGTAAAACCATTAGAAATAAAATAGTGCTACAATTAAAGAAATGTGTATTTTCTTGGGCCACCAAATTTCTCGGTGCCTATTTCATATCGTTAGGATTAACAATGTCTGATAATGCAACTATCTTGCAGAATGTCCCAGTAGGCAAAAAAGTTGGTATTGCCTTCTCTGGTGGTCTAGATACTTCAGCTGCTCTATTGTGGATGAAACAAAAAGGCGCAGAACCTTATGCTTATACAGCAAACCTGGGTCAGCCTGATGAAGACGACTATGATGCGATTCCGAAAAAAGCGGAAGCGTATGGCGCAGTAAAAGCTCGCTTGGTTGATTGCCGCTTACAACTTGCATTAGAAGGTATTGCTGCTATTCAATGTGGCGCTTTCCATATCAGCACTGGTGGTGTTCCTTATTTCAATACTACGCCATTGGGTCGCGCAGTAACCGGTACCATGCTTGTTACCGCAATGAAAGAAGATGACGTCAACATCTGGGGTGACGGTTCAACTTATAAAGGTAACGACATTGAACGTTTCTACCGTTATGGCTTGTTGACCAATCCAGCGCTTAAAATTTACAAACCTTGGTTAGACCAGACTTTTATTGATGAGCTTGGTGGTCGTGCGGAAATGTCACAATTCCTGATCGACAACGGCTTTGACTATAAAATGTCAAAAGAAAAAGCCTACTCAACCGACTCAAACATGCTGGGTGCAACGCATGAAGCGAAAGATCTTGAATACCTGAATGCCGGTATCAAAATCGTTGACCCAATCATGGGCGTTGCGTTCTGGAAAGATGACGTTGAAATCAAGCCTGAAGAAGTATCGATTACTTTCGAAGAAGGTTTCCCTGTTGCAATCAACGACAAACGTATCGAAGATCCGGTTGAGTTCATTCTTGAAGCGAACCGTATCGGTGGTCGTCACGGTCTAGGTATGTCGGATCAGATCGAAAACCGTATCATCGAAGCGAAATCTCGCGGTATTTACGAAGCGCCGGGTATGGCACTGCTTCACATCGCTTATGAGCGTCTGGTGACGGGTATTCATAACGAAGACACCATTGAACAATACCGCATCAACGGTCTGCGTTTAGGTCGTTTGTTGTACCAAGGCCGCTGGTTCGATTCTCAAGCACTGATGCTGCGTGAAACTGCACAGCGTTGGGTTGCTAAAGCAGTAACGGGTACGGTGACTTTAGAACTGCGTCGCGGTAACGATTACACCATTATGAACACTGAATCTCCTAACCTCACTTATGAAGCTGAGCGTTTAACCATGGAGAAAGGTGATTCTATGTTTAGCCCTGCTGACCGTATTGGTCAATTGACCATGCGTAACCTTGACATCACGGATACGCGTGCAAAATTGGGTATCTATACAGGTGCAGGCTTACTTTCTGTAGGTACTGGTTCAGCTGTTCCTCAATTAAAAGACAAAAACAAATAAGTTTGTTTTAGGTCAAAAAAACCGCTCGAAAGAGCGGTTTTTTTATCTGACCCGTTTATGATTTGATTAATTCAGTGTCAGGAATATTTGAGCGAATAGATTGATAATAAATCTGGTTACGGCCTAAGTGCTTGGCACGATATAAAGCCTGATCAGCAATTTCCAACAACTCTTCTTTACTCAGCTCGGTCTCGCCATGATAAACAGTAATGCCCAAGCTGATGGTAATAAAATTGGAGATTAAAGATTTTTCGTGTGGAATTTCTAAACGCTCGATGGCCTTAAATATATTTGAGGCTACGGCATAAGCACCATGAGCATCCGTTTCAGGCAACAATACGACAAACTCTTCCCCGCCATAGCGCGCTACGAAATCCATATGCCGAATGGCATTTTTAATTGATTTGGCGATAGAGGAAATCACATCATCGCCTTTTTGGTGCCCATAAAAATCGTTATAGTTTTTAAAAAAATCAATATCAATAAACAGGATCGCCAAATCACTTTGTTCTTGACGGGTCTGCTCGTAAAATACGTCCATCATTTCATCGAAAGTACGACGATTCGAGATTTTGGTCAGGTCATCATGCTGACTTAAATGCAATAATTCTGAATTATGAATCCGATGCATTTTTTCACTAATTCGGGCACGCATAGTAAACAAATAAATCATTCGTTCTCGCGCAAAAATCATATGACTAATCACATAACCAAATACGCAACTGCCAAAAAGAATACGCCCCAACACCACGGCATCAAAATCAACATGAAGTAGAAAGAAAAGAATGACTGTTACTGAGGCTGCTAAAAACCCGGTCATCAGCATCTGAAATGGCTTTACTCCAGTAATAAGGGAACCCATGATATAAATCATGCACAGGATAGCCATACCTTGTTGTCGCAAGGCGACGGTTTCTACGGTCAAGGTTAACCAGGATATGGAGACCATGGCCCAAAACATAAGCACCATGGAAGCCGGAGCAAAATAGGGACGCAGTTTAGGAAAATGCGAAAAAGAAAATAAGACCAGCAAGCATAGAGCACCATTGGCCAAACCTAAGCTACAGTTCAGAAAATCATGCTTGAGATACTGTTTGTCAATTACCCAGTAATCGCTGGGTAAAATCACCAGAATAAAAATAAAATAAGATAAAACGCCACCCCACAGGTATTTTTGTACATGCTTACGGGCACGTTCCAAGTTTTTCGACCAAAATTCCTGTTCCATTTTTTTTGGAAAAACCTGTCCTACGCGTTGACTTTGCCGCGTAATCAGTTCTTCTATCTTTTCTTTATCATATTGTAATTTCGCTAGATTATACTTGGATTCCATTGCCCAGCATTTCTTATTTCTTCTAGTTACTAAAAATAACATATTTTTCTTATTTAGAATTATATATATATAACCATTTGTCTGTAATTCTCGTTACCATTTTCACACTTTATGGATTATCATTTGTTTTATTTCTTCGATTGAAATGGCCTTGAATACAATCACCCTTCTCCAGCCAGACGATTGGCATGCTCACTTACGTGACGGTTTATCTTTAAAACGCACAGTTCCAGATCTTGCCAAGCAGTTTGCTCGTGCCATCTGCATGCCCAATACTGTCCCTCCAATTAAAACAGTTGAGGAAGCACTGGCTTATCGTGAACGCATTATGGCGCATGTCCCTGAAGGTGTCGCTTTTGATCCCCGGATGGTGCTTTATTTTACCGACCAGACCCAACCGAGCGAAGTCAAAAAAATTAAAGAATCCGAGCATGTGAATGCCATCAAGCTGTATCCAGCCGGTGCAACCACAAATTCAGACAATGGCGTCAGTGATATCCGTAAAGTCTATGCGGTGATTGAACAGCTTGAAGAACACCAGGTACCGTTGTTGCTTCATGGTGAAGTCACCCATAACCATGTGGATATTTTTGACCGTGAAAAACGCTTTTTAGATGAAGTGCTTTCACCGCTTCTAAAACAATTCCCTAAACTTAAATTGGTTTTAGAACACATCACCACAAGCGACGCGGCACATTTTGTACTTGAACAAGACCGCAATGTCGCTGCGACCATTACCCCACAGCATTTACTGTTCAACCGTAACGATATGCTGGTGGGTGGTATTAAACCGCATTTCTATTGTTTGCCAATTTTAAAGCGTCAAAGCCATCAGCAAACCCTGCTTGAAGTGGCGACCAGTTCTAATCCCAAGTTTTTCCTGGGAACAGACAGCGCGCCGCATTCAAAAAATGCCAAAGAAAATGCCTGTGGCTGTGCCGGTTGCTACAGTGCACCTACCGCAATTGAATTATATGCTCAGGCTTTTGATCAGGTTGGCCGACTGGACCGCCTGGAAGGTTTTGCCAGCCATTTCGGTGCTGATTTCTATGGCCTACCGCGCAACACCAATACCATTACTTTGGTCAAAGAAGAACAAGTTATTCCGGAAAGTTTAGACTATTTGGATGGCGAACAGATTATCCCATTGTATGCGGGTAAGACCATCCAATGGAGAAAAGTGTGACAGATGAAACCCCACCAGTAATTGGTCAGCGTTTCCGTGGATTTTTACCTGTTGTTGTCGATGTCGAGACAGCAGGTTTTAACTCACAGACCGATGCCTTGCTGGAAATTGCAGCGATCCCCATCATTTATAATGAAGAAGGTCAATTTGTACCTGGTGAAGCGTACCATGCACATATTAATCCTTTTGAAGGGGCGAACTTAGACCGTCGTTCCCTGGAATTTATTGGTATTGATCCATCCAACCCAATGCGTATTGCCATGGCGGAAGATGAAAAAAGTGCATTAAAACGCATTTTCAAGTCGGTCAATGAAGTTCGCCGTCAGCAAAACTGTACCCATGCAGTTTTGGTCGGCCATAACGCACATTTCGATTTGGGCTTTGTACAAGCGGCCATTGCCCGTACGGGGACTAAAAATCAAAATCCTTTTCACAGTTTTTCAGTGTTTGACACCGTGACTTTAAGTGCCGTGATGTTTGGTCAAACCGTACTGGCAAAATCCTGCATTCAGGCGGGAATCGAGTTCGATGGCAAGGAAGCACACTCTGCTTTGTACGACACTCAAAAGACTGCAGAACTGTTTTGCTATATTTTGAACAAACTCGCTCCCCATCTACTTGACACCTTGGTGGCGGATCAATAAGATACCGCCATCTTCTAAACGTCCCTATCGTCTAGAGGCCTAGGACATCGCCCTTTCACGGCGGTAACCGGGGTTCGAATCCCCGTAGGGACGCCATCTATTTTTCTCTTCTTTATTTTTATAGTTTTATATTCTATTTACTCATCTAAACTTTTAGTTTTTAGATTAGTACTAGGTTTCCTTTATTTCGCTTCCGAAAACATTTTCAAATTAAAACCTTGATTCGTATATTCACATCCATAGCCTCTTAAAAAGCCGTCATAACTTTCGGATAATCACTAAACATGATTGCTAAAATTAATCATCAGCCCATCCTGAATATTCGTTTTCAAGCTTGATTTTTAAAGTTTAGCCTTAAGTGCTACAGCACCCTTTTTTTATGGCCATTTGCATGCTAAGTTTCCCCCATTGCAATTAATGAACCTGCTCGCATGTTGAAAAAATTTTTCCTTGTTTTAATCATTCTCCTGCCCTCTGCTTTATATTTATATATCGTTAGCAGAGATGAAGCTCCAGCCAAGGATTCATCTATTACACCGGCAGAAGCTCCAGCGCAAGAACAACCTGAGAAATATCAAACACCCGACCACTGATAAGTGGTCTTTTAACTTTAAAATCGCCCTCAACCCGTATTCATCATCAAAAAGTTTGGTTGCTTTAACATTCACCTAACCTATAATTAAAATAATGCTTTCAGCCTATTTTTTTATCTTATCCAATCTTCCCCAACCTTCGCAGTATTCATCTGCCGAGGGGCCGAAGCCATCGCTAAAAAGGGCCATGACCGCACTTTATCTCATTAAGCCATCCCTACAGGGTAGATTGATGCAAGTTGTATCGTGCTGAAAATAAATGTGCTTTTAAAGCGATAGATCAAGTCCCGTTTAAAAAACTGCTCTTTTTATTTTAGATTTGTCATTTTTTATGCAATTAATTCAATATTTTAAAAATAACACAATTACAGGTTTGACAGCTTTATTAAAAATCCATAATATACCCATCACCTCCTAACGACCCTATCGTCTAGAGGCCTAGGACATCGCCCTTTCACGGCGGTAACCGGGGTTCGAATCCCCGTAGGGTCGCCATATATCGTGCTATACGATCATTCAAGCTTCAACACCTATCATTATTACATTGCAGATTCGTAGTTTTTCACTACAATAGTTCGCTTCATTTTTCTTTTTCTTTTTCTCTTATGCAGTCATCTCATACTCCGAATGATGCTATGCATCAGGGCAATTCTGCGCCTTTAAAACGCGCTATGAGTACTCGACACCTGGTCATGATTTCGCTAGGCGGCGCAATCGGCACGGGGTTATTTTTAGGTTCGGGTGAAGTCATTGCACAAACGGGGCCTGTAGGTGCCATCATCTCCTATGTATTAGGCGGTTTAATCGCTTATGCAGTCATGCTTTGTCTGGGCGAACTTGCGGTGCACATGCCCGAATCAGGTTCTTTTGGTACCTATGCACGCAGATATATTGGTCCAGGTACCGGTTATATGATTACCTGGTTGTACTGGCTGACCTGGACTGCCACCCTGGGAACCGAATTTACCGCCGCAGCCTTGCTGATGCAGGAATGGTTTCCGCAAATTTCAGTCTGGATCTGGACCATCGTTTTTGCAGCCATTGTGTTTGGGCTCAATATGAGTTCAACCAAACTGTTTGCAGAATCTGAATTCTGGCTTTCCCTGGTCAAAGTCGTGACCGTGATTAGCTTTATTATTCTCGGCTTGTTGGCAATTTTTGGCGTGCTTTCGTTTCAGGGGAACACTTCTGCGCCTTTATTTAGCAACCTTACGGCTCAGGGCTGGTTTCCTCAAGGCTTATTTCCAATTTTCGCCACCATGCTGATTGTCAACTTCGCTTTCTCTGGCACCGAACTGATTGGCGTTGCCGCAGGTGAAACTCAGGATCCGGCTAAGAACGTACCCAAAGCGATTAATGCCGCAATCTGGCGACTGCTGATTTTCTTTGTCGGCACAATTGTGGTGATTAGCGCACTGTTGCCGCATCAGATGGCAGGCTTAGGTGCTGAAGGCGTCAGTAGCAGTCCGTTTGTCACAGTATTTACTTATATCGGTATTCCACACGCGGAAGATATCATCCGCTTTGTGATTATCACCGCGCTGTTATCGGCAGCCAACTCGGGTTTATATGCCGCTTCCCGCATGATGTGGTCTTTATCTGACAAAAAACAGCTACCTGCCGTGTTCTCCAAAGTGAACCATCGTGGCATTCCTTTTGTGGCGATTATTGTCACCATGTTTGGTGCAATTCCGGGATTACTGTCAGAGCAGTTTGCACCGGAAACCATCTTCAAGAACCTGCTGGGTGTGGCTGCATTTACCATGGTGGTGGTCTGGATGAGCATTTGCTTAAGCCAGTTTAATTTCCGTCGCCAGTGGTATAAGGCCGGCCATAGCGTGGAAGAGCTGGGCTTTGCCGCACCGCTGTTCCCGATTGTACCGATTCTAGGTTTTGTGTTCTGTTTTATTACCTGTATCAGTATGGCAGCAGATCCGGAAATGCTGGCCGGCTTTATTGGCTGCCTGCTATTTATTGCGGGTTGTTATCTCAGTTATTATGTTTTCTATCGAAAGCAAAACTAACACAGAAAAGGAGTGGTCAAGTACCGCTCTTTTTTTTAAGCTCAATCAAGATAATCCCTTTGATAAAAGCTCTGACCATGTATGAAAATCATTTTTATTCACGGCATGAATCAACAAAATTATGATCAACCCTCATTAAAACAGCGTTGGCTATCTGCTTTTCAGACCGGTTTGCGTAATTCTCAGCAAAATATTGATCTTAATGCCCTGGAAATACGCTTCCCCTTTTATGGAGATTTGCTCAGCAAACATCATTTATATAACAACCTCGATCTGGAGACTTTTTTACCCAAGTCTATTCCGCATTTGCATCTTCCCTTTCATTTAAGGCATAACACTACCCTTGTCCCGGAACAGCATCCCTGTGCGAGTAGATTACCGAGTGTAAACGCCGAATGCACCAAGTCATTCACACAGCGATTAGCCCTCATTAGCGCACTCACCAGAGATCATGCCTTTAAGGAACTGGCACTATTTCTAAATCATTACCCAAAGCTGCATGAAACCTTTATCCATAAATTCCTGATTGAAACCTATTTATATTTATCCAATCCGGATTTCATGCATGAAGTCCATCACCGGATCATGTCTTATCTTCATCCCGAGCTAGATCATATTATGGTGGCGCATTCCCTCGGTTCGGTCATTACCTACAACCTGCTGCATCAATATCCGCATTTTAGAATACAGCGCTTTATTACCTTAGGCTCTCCCCTGGCTTTTAGAGTCATTCAGGAAAAACTCGTCACCCCTATTTCCAGACCACCGCAACTGCAGGGCGACTGGTTTAATTTTTATTCACCTGATGATTTTTTGACTGCTTTCCCTTTATCCGAAGCCCCTTTCAATTTTCAGCCACCCATCATTAACCAGGCCATTACCACATCTTTTTATAATCCTCACAGCATTAGCGGTTACTTACAGCATCCAGCGGTGATCAACAGCATCATTGAGGGTTTAACCGCAGAAAAATAGTGCTTTTCAAAACACATTTCACGCATTTGTTTTATTTTTATTCAGTTGAATCCGTTTTTAAAAATTATCCTAGAAAAAGGTTTGACAGGGTGTCCTATCCACCCTATTATACGCCCACCTCTGAAACGTCCCTATCGTCTAGAGGCCTAGGACATCGCCCTTTCACGGCGGTAACCGGGGTTCGAATCCCCGTAGGGACGCCAATTCTTAGATGACCCTATCGTCTAGAGGCCTAGGACATCGCCCTTTCACGGCGGTAACCGGGGTTCGAATCCCCGTAGGGTCGCCATATTCGAGATAGCAATATCTCTGCAAAAAGCCTGATCATGATGAATCAGGCTTTTTCGTTTTTAAACAGATTGAATTCCTGCATCGCCTGATCTTTACTGCACAGCCAAAAAATCATAAAAATAGCGCAGACCTGCCTTTCAGCATGCACGGAAAAAAAGACGATGGTCTGCTGCGCAGTTTAAAACTTCCTGGTCTAAGGCAGGCTCATCCCGTTAAGCACTGCGACGTGAATTAATCTGACCTTTAATGATTGCGGTAATATTGTTTTTGGCATATTTCAAAAATACTTTCAGCGGTGACAGTTTTGGATTCGGACGCTTGCCCCGCGCAATATCTTTAAACTGTGCGGCATACCAGATGATTTCCATAATTGCCATTTTGTCGACCATAGGAATGCCGGTTTTAATTTTATGCACCGCATAACGTACATCCTGCCTCGCAATCAGACGATCGGTTAAATCCGTTTCCACTGCCAATGGACGGGCAATGCCAATAAAATCGCAGGCACCACTGTCGAGTGCCGCATTCATCCCCTCTACGGTACGGAAGCCACCGGTCACCATTAAATGACACTTCACTTCTTTACGAATTTTCTCGGCAAAATCGAGGAAATAGGCTTCGCGGGCAATGGTACTGGCTTTGCGTTTTTCTGCCTTGGCACCTGCCATGGCCGGAGCTTCATAGGTTCCGCCTGAAACTTCAATCAAGTCGATTCCAGCAGCATCTATGGCTTTAAACACCGCAACCACTTCTTCTTCGCTAATGCCGCCACGCTGGAAATCGGCCGAGTTCAGTTTCACCGAAATGATAAATTGATCCGAAGTTGCCGCACGGACAGCCTTATAAATTTCCAGCAGGAAGCGCATCCGGTTTTCAATCGGACCGCCCCATTGGTCCTGACGCTTGTTGGTCAATGGCGATAAAAACTGGCTGATCAGATAACCATGCGCACCATGCAGCTGTATGCCTTCAAAGCCGGCTTTTTCGCAGATTTGTGCAGAAGTGGCAAAACGCTGGATAATATCGAGAATCTCATCTTCACGTAATTCACGCGGCGTACCAAAGGTGGTTGCCAGCATCGGAGAAAAAGGCACCGCCGAAGGCGCAACAGTTTCCCTGTTTAAACCTTTGGGACACTGACGGCCGGGATGGGACAATTGCACCAGCTGCACCATGCCATATTTCTTGCCGAGCGCTGCCCATTGCTGTAGTTTGGCCAAATCGCGTTCTGACTCAATCACTACCACGCCCGGTTCATTTTTGGCGCGAACATCCACCATGACATTGCCGGTAATCGCACAGCCCAAGCCACCCTTGGCCCAGGCTTCATACAGATTAAAATGCAACTGGCTCGGCTGACCTGCGTCATTTGCCAAGGCTTCACTCATCGCGGCTTTGATAATTCTGTTTTTAAAGGTGGTATGTCGAATACTTGTTGCTTCAGCAAGATGGCTCATCTCTCAATCCCGATGTATTTGTATTTATTTAGCCTTAATACCCTAAACTTATTTCGTTATCCGTCAATGACTCTTCTGACAATATGACTTGTCAGTAATTTTAAACATATTGGCTGGCTTCGATTAATTGACGGGTATATTCAGTTTGCGGATTTAAAAACAGCTGTTCAGTACCTTGAAATTCCATCACCTGCGCACGGCGCAACACCAGCACTTTCTGACACAGGGCTTTAACCACTTGCAGGTCATGACTGATAAACAGATAGCTGATCTGATGTTCCTGCTGCAAACGTCTGAGCAATTTCACAATGGCGCGCTGCGTGGTACGGTCCAGCGCCGAGGTCGGCTCATCCAGTATCAGCAGTTTAGGACTCAATACCAAGGCACGTGCCAGGGCGACACGCTGACGTTGCCCACCAGACAGCTCATGCGGATAACGGCTTCGAAACGACACCGGCAATTCGACTTTTTCCAGGGCTTCATCAATCCGCTCTGATATTTCTGTCGCTGAGAGTTCTTTTAGGCCCAAGCCTTCACCAATGGTCTGTTCCACATTCAGGCGCGGATTCAGGCTGCTAAACGGGTCTTGAAACACAATCTGAAATTCAGCGCGTAAAGGCCGTAACTGTTTTTCATTGCACTGGTTTAAATCGGTGCCCAGCAGCACAATTTCACCGTCACTTTTAATCAAACGGCTAATGGCCAAAGCCAGCGAGCTTTTGCCTGAACCGCTTTCGCCGACAATGCCAATCGATTCACCTTGCATTAACTGCAAATCCAAGGGTTCTACCGCGACAAAGTAGTCTTTGACCCGGTTGAGTAATCCCTGCTTGATCGGGAACTTCACCGCAACCTGCTTTAAGGTCAATAAATTTTCAGCTTCTGGAATCTGCAGCGCCTCACCAAAATCATGATTGAGCAAATCACGGGTATAGGCCTGTTTCGGCTGTTGAAAGATTTCGGTAACGCTACCCTGTTCTTCCACTACACCTTTGTTCATTACAATGACCTGATCGGCATAGCGACGCACCAGATTAAGATCATGACTGATCAGGATCATCGCCATCTTGCGGCTTTGCTGCAAGGATTTAAGCAGTTTTAGAATCTGTGCCTGTAAGGTGACATCCAGCGCCGTGGTCGGCTCATCCGCAATCAGGATGTCCGGATCTAAGGCTAAAGCCATGGCGATCATCACGCGCTGCCGCTGCCCGCCGGAAAGCTCATGCGGATAACGGCGCAATTTATCTTCAGGGTCGGTAATGCCGACATCTTGCAGCAATTCAATAATGCGTGCCCGGGTCTTCTGTTTGGACCAGCCTTGCAGCAACAAGGTTTCGCCAATAATTTTTTCCACCCTGTGCAAGGGATTTAAAGCCGTCATCGGTTCCTGAAAAATCATGGCTATTTTCTGGCCACGAATTTGGCGCAGCTGTTCAGTTTTCATTGCCAGTAGATTTTGCTGTTCCAATACGGCCTGACCTTGAATCTTTAAGGTACTGGGCAACAGTCCCAGCAAGGCCAGACTGCTAATCGACTTGCCCGAACCACTTTCACCGACTAAGGCAATGGTTTCACCGGCATGCAGCTGAAAATTCAGGTCAGCTACCAGCACCTGCTCTGCTTGCCGGATATTTAAATGCTGGACAGTTAACAAGGCTTGCGGATTATTGGCGTCTTGGATCGAATGCATCGCGTGTCGCCTCCCCAATATAAATCAGTAAAGATAGGACAATGGCCAGGGTAAAGAAGCCGGACAGTGCCAGCCACGGTGAATTCAGGTTGGATTTGCCTTGTAATAACAATTCACCCAAAGATGCCGCATCGGGTGGTAAACCGTAGCCTAAAAAGTCCAAGGCGGTAAGAGCGGTGATGTTGGCGGTCAACATAAAAGGAAGCTGCGACAGGCTGGAGCTCATGGCATTCGGCAAGATGTGGCGCAGCATAATGGTCCGGTCTGTAACTCCCAGGCTGCGTGCGGCACGCACATAGTCCAGATTGCGTGCCTTTAAAAATTCGGCACGCACCAGACCGACCAAAGTAGTCCAGCCGAATAACAGCATAATCAGAAACAGCCAATAGACGTTTGGGGTAAACATGCTGACCAGAATCATCACCATGAATAACATCGGCAAACCGCCCCACACTTCCAGAATACGCTGCCCCAATAAATCGACCCATCCCCCATAATAGCCCTGAATCGCGCCAACCGCGATGCCCAGCAATGCTGAAGCAAAGGTTAAGGCAAAGCCAAACAGCAGCGATACGCGCAAACCATAGAGAATACGGGCCAATACATCTCGTCCCTGGTCATCGGTTCCCAACCAGTTTTGTGCAGTCGGTGCAGAAGGTACGGGGACTGCCAGTTCCAGATTAGGCGTCTGGTAGGAATATTGAATCAGCGGCCAGACTGCCCAACCCTTTTCATCAATCAATTGCTGCACCACCGGATCTTTATAATCGGCTTCGGTTTCAAATACCCCGCCAAAAGTCGTTTCCGGATAAGACTTCAACACCGGCACATAAAGTGAATGATCGTATTTCACTAAAAGGGGTTTATCATTCGCGATCAGTTCAGAAACCAGTGATAAAACAAAAATCACGGCAAAGATAATTAAGCAGCCGAAACCGAGTTTATTTTCCTGAAATCGTTTCAAGCGCGCCTGCATTAATGGGGACATTATTCAGCACCTCGCGATTCAAAATTAATCCGCGGGTCAATCACCTGATACAGCACATCGCTAATCAGTCGCAGCACCAAACCAAGCAAAGTAAACAGGAACAATGTGCCAAAAATCACCGGATAATCGCGCTGTTGAATGGCTTCAAAACCGAGCAGGCCCAAACCGTCCAGATTGAAAATGATTTCAATAAACAGGTTACCAACAAAGAAAATGCCGATCAGCGCTTCCGGTAAACCCGCAATCACGATCAGCATGGCATTACGGAAGACATGACCATAGAGCACCCGTGATTCGGTGAGACCTTTGGATCGTGCCGCCAGCACATACTGTTTGTTTAATTCTTCCATAAAGGAATATTTGGTGAGATAGGTCAGTCCGGCAAAACCGCCAATCACCATGGCCAGCAAAGGCAAGGTCATATGCCAGAAATAGTCCTGGATTTTGCCCAGCCAGCTTAGGCTGTGGAAATTTTCCGACACCAAGCCTTGCAGCGGGAACCACTGAAAATAAGACCCTCCGGCAAAGAATACAATCAGTAAAACCGCAAATACAAAGGCAGGCACGGCATAACCGATCGCCAGTAACAGCGAGGTGGATTTATCAAACAGCATGCCATGCTGGCGGGCTTTTTTAATGCCCAAGGGAATAGACACCAGATAAATCAGCAAAGTGCTCCACAGGCCCAAAGATAAAGACACCGGCATTTTTTCCCACAGCAATTGCGTGACCGGCTTGTCTTTAAAAAAACTGGTACCGAAATCGAAGCTGGCATAACTTTTCAGCATGTTCCAGAAACGGATGTGCGCAGGCTGATCAAAGCCATATTGAGCTTTAATCTTCTGCACCATTTCATCACTTAAGCCTTTCGCTCCCTGATAATTGCTTTTGGCACTGGCCGTTTCGCCACCCGTTGCACCCAGCCCCTGAAAAGCTTCTGCCTGTTGAATGGCTTGCTCAACCGGGCCACCCGGTGCAATCTGGATCACCACAAAGTTAATCAATAAAATGAAAAACAGCGTTGGAATAATCAGCAGCAGTCTTTTTAATATATATATGCCCATCGAAACAGCGTTCCTTGTGCCTGCGTTATGACTTCTTGTTTATTTTTGACGTAAATACTGAGTGACTTTTTTCGCTTGTCCGGCATCACTCCACCAGTAGTCAATGCCCGATGATAGCTTCGGTTTTACCTTGGGCTGATGATACATGTTCCAGTAGGCAAACCAGTTTTCTCCCTTACCATAGGTCGGAATCTGATAATAACCGGCACGCAGCAAACGATCCAGCACCCGGGTTCTGAGTACCAGCTGCTCACGACTCGGTGCATGAATAACCTGCTGGACCATCGCATCAATCACAGGATTTTTAATGCCTGCATAGTTGTAGTTCCCCGGCTGATCTGCCGATGCACTGCCCCAGAACTGTGCCTGCTCATTGCCCGGATTGAGCGACTGCGGCATCACGTTGGTGGTCATGTCAAAATCCTTGGTGCGCATGCGCTCGATATACTGCGGCACATCGACATGGCGGATCGCCACTTCAACGCCCAGACGTTTCATGTTGCGGATAAACGGCATCAAGGTACGCTGCAAACCATCCTGATGGATTAGAAATTCAATCCGGATCGGCTTGCCTTGGGTATCCAGCAAACGGCCATTTTTAAAGGTATAGCCGGCTTTGATGAGTAGCTGACGCGCCGTCAGCAGATTATTGCGGTTAAATCCGCTGGCATCCGACACCGGATATTTCCAATCTTTCAAAACACCCTGCCGCTGAATTGGATTCAGTCGGGCTAGATAGGGTTTTAAAATGGCTAGCTCTGCAGGGCTGGGCGTGCCTTTAGCCTCCAGCTCACTGTTGGCAAAATAACTCTGTAAGCGTCGATACTGTCCGTAAAATAGCGCCTTGTTTTGCCATTCAAAATCGTAAGCGTAGGTGATGGCTTGTCGAAACTTGATGTCTTGAAAAGGTGTGCGGCGGCTATTAAACACAAAACTTTGTGTCGGAATCGGGTTCTGATGCTTGAATCTATATTTCACCACCATGCCTGCCTGGACGGCGGGAAAACGATATTCCGTGACCCATTTACGTGCGGTAAATTCTTCATGCAGGGTATATTGCCCCGACTTAAAACCTTCAAAGGCAATGTCCAGATTGCGGTAATAAACATATTTCAGGCGATCAAAATTATATCGGCCTTTATTGACCGGCAGGTCTTTGCCCCAGTAGTTTGGATTGCGTTTGTAGCTGATGCTGCGACCGGCATCAATCCGGTCAATCAGATAAGGCCCTGACCCCAAAATCGGCTGCATGGTGACCCGGGTGAAATCCTTCTTTTGCCAGTCTTTTTTGGAATAGATTGGCATCTGCGCCAGAATCAGTGGCATCTCTGCATTATTGGCAGAATTAAAGCTCATCTTGACCGTATATTTGGACAATGCTTCAGTTTTATCCAGATCGGCCAGATACATTTGCAGTCCAGGATTGGCCTTGGTTTGATAAGTATCAAAAGTAAATTTGACATCTTCGGCAGTCACTGCACTGCCATCGCTAAAACGTGCTTTGGGATTGAGGTGGAAAATGACATATTGGGTCTGCTTGGGATCATAAGTCACTTTCTCGGCCAGCAAGGGATACATCACCCCCGGCTCATCCAGCGAATTCGACATCAGCGAGTCAAACAGATACTCTACCCCATCGGTTGAGCTGCCTTTGCCATTCATACTGTTTAAATTGTCAAACGTGCCATTGCTGGCAGTACTTAAATAGCCGCCTTTAGGCGCTTGAGCATTGGCATAGGGCATGACCGACAAGCCAGCATATTTCGGCTGGCTATGTACCGCAATATAGGGCGTGGTCTGCACCGCAGCCCATAGCCCCTGAGTCAAAAGACTGAGCCCCCATGCAAAACCCCAATATTTCGCCCTGGCAAATGACATCTAAATGACTCCCTGTCTTTGCATTTATTATAAGTTTGGAACTTTAATCACATCACCAATTCGCAATTGTTTATTGGGTTGCATCTCATTCATTTCTGCAAGTTTTGAACTTTCCAGACCATAACGGTTGGCAAGGCCAATCAGGGTATCGCCACGTTTGACTTTATATTCAACCACAGTTTTAGGAATAACAATCTGCTGGCCGACACGTAAACCGGAACGAGGGCTAAGACCATTCATCGCTGCCAATTCAGCAACCGATACCCCTGTCTGACTGGCAATGGCGTTCAATGACTCGCCCGATTTCACGGTATACCCATCGGTGTTGTTAGATGACTTCACTGATTTTGCAATAGGCTCATCCACTTTAGCGTCCAGCTTTGGCAGATCCCCGTCAATTTTTAAACGCTGTCCAATACGGACCGTTGAATTGCGGGTCAAGCCATTCAATGCTGCCAAATAATCCAGCTGTAAATGATATTTTTTTGCAATATTGCTTAAGGTCTCGCCCGGTTTAACCACATGGCTATCACTCTTTTCAAAGCTGACTTTTTCAATTTTCGCTTCTACTTTGTTTGATGCTGCAACCGGTTCTTCACCCGTCAGTTTCAAACGCTGACCCACACGTAAGCCACTATTGCGGTTAATGCCGTTGATATTGGCAATATAATCCATGCCTAAATTGTATTTAGCAGAAATGGCAGACAGGCTATCCCCGGATTGCACGGTATAACTCTCTGGAACAGTTGAACTTACAGGAATCTTCAGGGTTTGACCTATCCGGACGCCACTGTTGCTGGATAATTTATTCAGCTGTGCCAGTTCGATTAAGGAAATTTTCGATTTGCCTGCAATGCTCGACAGGGTATCGCCACGTTGCACCTGATAACTTTCCGTTTTATACGCTGGCTCAATGTCTCCCGGATCTATTTTAACCGGGCTCGCTTTTTCTTCTGGCTTGCTGTCTACTTCATGCAGTGGCACATTAATTTTTTGCCCCACCCTTAAACTACTGCCCGCAGTTAATCCACTGGTTAAATCAGCCAACTCCTGATTGGACAAGGCATAACGGTCAGCAATCAGTTTAAGATATTCACCACGTTTCACCACATAAGATTTGGTTTTCACTTTCGCAGCAGATTTTGAATTATTGCTTTTGCTTTCAACAAGATCGGAATTATTTTGTGCCGTGTCTTTTAACGATAATTTTTGCCCCACACGCAAACCGCTGCTGACCGATAAGTTATTGAAATCTGCCAGCTGTTTCACCGACAAGCCAAACTGGCTGGCCACTCCGGTCAGGCTGTCATTGGCCTGAACTACATAGCTTTCCAGCTGTGCTTTAGACTTGGCCGATGAAGAAGCTTCGGTATTTTTCTCGCTTTGTGGTTTGGCATCATATAAATAGATACTGGTTCCCACGTACAGCGGAGAGTTTGGATCTATCTGGTTCCATTTCGCCACATCACGCCAGTTCAGGCCATTTTTCATGGCAATGACGGCTAAAGTATCGCCCTGTTGAACGGTATAGGTACTGCGTTTTCCTTTTGGCGGGATCACCACCACTTCTGAATCGGTCTTGACGTAGTTTTTGCCCTGGTTACGTTTGGCTTCATCTGAATCAGGCTTGGTGCTTTCCGCCACCCCTTTTGGATAAGCGAAACCTTTGGTTAACTCCTTGCCTTGCTGTTCAGCGACCGACAGGCTGGTTTGAATGGCCGTTAACTTGATTTTGCCATCAAAGGGATCGACAATTTCGGTGCCTTGCGGTGCAATGGCTTTAATTTCTGCAACGACTTTTTCCTGTTCAGCTTTACTGGCTACCGGTTGCAGTACCTGTTCTAGCGTTTTATTTTCACCTTCCGCTTTTACTGCCGCCATAATCTGCTCGCGCTCAGCAGCAGACAATGGAGGCTCTACCGTCACAGGCTTGACATTCGCCACCTGACTCACCGCAACAGGAATACGTGGTGCACTTGGAATATCGCTATTTGCAGCAAAAGATGCCAAGGCATCAGAGCCTTGAGGCGTAGCCACACGTTTGGTACCTGAAGGCTTGGTGACTGTCACAGGATTTGCCGCAGTCACTGGCTGAGAACTTTTAGAAGTACTTGTAGAAGTACTGGCGGTTAATACTGGTGGCGCTGTTTTTGCCGGATTAATCACTTGCGTATTGAGCTCAGGCGGATTGCTTCTTTCCGGAGTAAAAGGTTTTGCCGTACTTGCCCATAACGCCCCAGAACTTGGCGATAACTTTTTAAGCCGGGCATCAATAGCAGGACTTAAATCCGCAGGAATAATGATCTTCATCGGGCTTTGCTCATCAACCCAGTCCCCACGATGCCCTGGATTTAGCTGGTATAGCTCGGCGCGGCTTAAACCGGTAATGGAGGCAACTTCATTTAAGTTTACCGGCCCTACCGGAACTTCTCTAAAGTGTGGTCGGTTGGCAATCGGAGGTAAAGACACCCCATAGGCCCCAGGATTTTTAATGATTTGTGCCACTGCCAGGAAGCGTGGCACATAGTTCATGGTTTCCTGAGGCAGTTTCAGTGACCAGTAATCTGTAGGCAAACCGGCTGCCTTATTGCGGTTAATCGCCTGCTGGATCCGCCCCGGACCCGCATTGTAAGCTGCCAAGGCCAGTTCCCATGAACCAAACTGGTTATATAAGCCCCCCAGGAACTCATAGGCTGCACGGGTCGATTCCACCACATCACGACGGCCATCATACAGACTGGTCTGTCTTAAACCATAAATCCGTCCGGTACTTGGAATAAACTGCCACATCCCGGCTGCTGCCGCACTACTGGTCGCAGCAGGGTCATAGGAACTTTCAATAATCGGCAATAGAGCCAGTTCCGTCGGCAAACCGCGGCGTTCCGCCTCTTTCACGGTATGATACAGATAGCGTGAAGCACGGGCACTTAAACGGTCCAGATAAGGCTGTCGGGAAATGAACCAGCCGCGCTGTGCTTCAATACGGGCATCCCAATGGCTATGATCCATCTTGAAACCGACGGTCATACGCTTCCAAACATCACCATGTTTTAAAATCAGCAGGCGATCGCCTTCTACTGCGCTCATGTCTGTAGCAGACAATAAATCTTCCAATGAATCCAAGCTGTCGGCATCCAGATATCCGGATGAACCCACCATTTTCGATTTTGAGCCATGTGTCGCACTCTGGCTTGAAGAACAGCCTGACAGTCCTAATGCAGCTAAAGCTGAACCCAGTACTGTTATTTTTAAAAAATTGGGTAAGGTTGGCTGCCACAAAATCGCGGTTGGTTTATACATAAAAAAATCCAAACAACTCGTATAAAATTTATTTTTTAGATCTGCCATTGTAGTGAAGCATGGGGTAGACACAAGGGATTAATTTAGCGCGATTTCACTATAAATGTTACAAGAATTTAAAAAATAACCGTGTAATACACTTTTAAAGTGAAATTGCGTTATACAATATGCCAGTCACCTGGTTTATTTTGACTCTCATTTATAGCGTTCGGATTTGGTTTATATGACTCAAACAATCACTCTTTATGTCGATGGCGCGTGTCGCGGCAATCCTGGTTTAGGCGGTTGGGGTGCATATATCATTACCGAATCGGAAAAGCATAAACTGTGTGGCGGAGAAGCGGAAACCACCAATAACCGCATGGAACTCACCGCCGCAATTGAAGGTATTCAGTTTTGTCCGCGCGATGCCAAACTGATCATCTGGACCGATTCCAAGTATGTCAAGCAAGGCATCACCGAATGGATTCATGGCTGGAAAAAGAAAAACTGGAAAGATGTCAAAAACCCGGACCTGTGGAAATTACTGGATGCGACCTGTCAGGGGCGTGACATTGAATGGAACTGGATTAAGGGCCATGCCGGACATCCAGGCAATGAGATGGCTGATCAACTGGCCAACCAGGGTGCCGATCAAACCTTAATAGCCATGAAAAATCTCTTGTCATCTGCCGAAACTGTTTTAGAACAAGCCGACATGCTGGATAAAAAAAAAGCTGAGCAGGACTGGCTATTAGATGACCCCTTTGGTTTTGACCTGATGGAAGCCGAGCTGCAAGATGACAGCGAAGTTTTAGAAAACGATGTTTTAGAAAATGCGGAACAGGAAAACCCTCAGGCAGACACCATGCAACCACAAGCGCAAGCTCCGGAACCTGTTTTAGAAAGTGCAACATCTGCTTCCGAAAAACCGCTGCACCCGCATATCGTGATTACCCCACGCAGCAAAGAAGTTCATGGTCCGCGCCAACTGATTCTGGATACCGAAACCACCGGTTTCTATTTTCAGGACACTGACCGAATTATTGAGGTCGGGGCGATTGAAATGGTCAACCGCAAACTGACCGGCAGCTCGATTCATATTTACATCAATCCGCAAAAACCGGTTGGTGAATCTGAAAATATTCACGGTATTTCAGATGAGTTCCTGAAAGACAAACCGCTTTATGCAGAGATTGCCGATGTGCTGTTTGACTATTTAAAAGGCGCAGAAATTATTGCGCATAATGCCACCTTCGATATGAACTTCCTGGATATGGAGTTTAAACGCGCAGGCTTTGTGGCCTTATCGGAAGTCTGTGAAGTAACCGATACCTTGGCCATGGCCAAGAGCAAGCACCCGGGACAAAAAAATTCGCTCGATGCTTTGGTGCGCCGTTATGAAATTCCGCAGCGTGACCGTACTTTCCACGGTGCCTTACTCGATGCCGAAATTCTGGCAGATGTCTACCTGGCCATGACTGGCGGTCAGGTGTCTTTCGATATGGATACCCTGACCGAGGCCGAGCAACAACAGGGTCAAACTGCCCGCTCCGCTGTGCAAATAGACCTGCCTGTCATTTTACCTTCAGCCGAAGAACTGGAAGCACATGAGAATTGGGTCAAACAATTTGAAGAAAAACATGGAACAGCTTGTCTTTTTGCAAAATAAAATCTACATTTCTAGTGGTTTTTTGTATTTAATCGTTTAGCACTTACGTTATAGTTAAACGCAAAGAAGTTTGGCCTTGAACGGGCTACTCACAAACAGATAAAACACTAGGAAAGGTGCAGATACATGTCTTACCAAACCTCTATTCATTTTGACCCGACTGCATTGCTGATAATAAAAAATGAGGTTGATAATTCAATTAAATTAGTTGAATCAGCGGTTAGTTCCTTGGCAGAAGACCAGACTTTACCTTTCGGTATTGATGATGCACTTAATCAATTTGAGCAGTGTGCTCAGGTTCTTGCTCTTATTGACATGCAAAGCCTGGCTAAAATTGCCCAATATTCCGCAGAGTTAATGCGCAAGATTATGGGGAATCCTGCGCAGATTAATACTCAGGAAGTGGAGGCCTTAAGTGAAGGCACCACCATGTTGAAACGTTACATCGAATTTATTTGCTTACGTGAAGTTAAAATTCCACAATTCCTGCTCGACACCCTGAATCGTCTGGAAATTGTGCTGGGTAAACCGATTACGCATGAAGGTCAGCATATCGAGTCATTACTGGACTGTATTACCCCCGATTTTAAACTTCCTCAAGCACCCAGCCTGGAAAAGTCGCAATATGTACATCGCCTGTACAAACTGTCTTTAAACAAGCTGATTAAACAGGAAGAGACTGAATTAGATCTGCAGGCAATCAAACTGGTCGGTGCCTATCTGGCAGGTCTGGCAGAAAATACGCCAAGCAAGCAATACTGGAATCTGGTGCATGTGGCATTTAATCAGATAGATCACTTATTGATCAATGATGCGCGTTTACGTACCCTGATCAGTATTGAACGCAATATGGCACAATATTTCAGTGCTCCAGATCGCTTTAAGCCAAGCCTGCCGGATTTAGCCAATATCTTGAGCTTGTGCATAAGCCAGGAAGATGAGACGGCCCAGCATATCCGTAGCCAGCTAAATGTGGGTGAAGATCATTTGACCGATACCCAATTGCAGGTATTTAGCCGCCATCTCTATGGACCTGATTTTGATACCATGCATACCATTAGTGAACTTGTGACCACAGAAATGGCACAAATTCGTAATGACATCGAATTCAACTATCAAAACATGACAACTGAGAAAACGAAGGAATTACAGGACAAATTAATCAGTCTTGCCAACATTTTCAAAGTATTGAATCTGAGTGAAGCCTTCAACGATTTATCTCGCCAAGCCAACTTGCTGGACAAGGCTGAAGTGCTTAAAGATGAAAATTTTGCTCAGCAATTGATGAGCTGCATTTTATCGGCAATGAATTCGATTGGCGTTCTGGAACGTCATCACACTTCAAGCCGTTTACAGCTTCGCGTCCATAACATGAACATCTCTTTGGACCGTTTAGATGAAGCGCATGAAGCTTTACTCAATGAAACCAAAGCCGTGACTGAGCTTTCCAGCCAAATCCTGATGCAGTACATGCAAGATCAAAATCTGGCTGCGCTTGAGAATATTCCAACCCAATTGCGTGAAATTGGTGGTGCCCTGCTGTTCTTAAATGCCCCATCCGGTCAGACTTCATTGAACACTGCTGCAACGTTTATCCAACAGCAAATTGAAAATTCTGCAACGATCACTGCTGAACAAATCAACCACATCCTCGACACCTTAGCCAGTGCCGACATGCTGATTGACAATTTAAAATCAAAACAGCCTGTCCTGCAGTCGATGTTTGATGTAGCATTGCAAAGTAGCGAAAAACTGAAAACTGTTGCCTAATGTCCGAATTGTCACTTGCCTATATCTTCCATCAGCATCAACTTTTAGTCGATGAAAACTTTCAGCTCCCTCGGGTAGAACGTTTAGCAAGTGACCTTCAGTTCAACACGGGTGATCAAGTGATTGCCCGTGACCTTCTCGAAAACGAGCCTATTCCTTCCGGCTTGCAACTGGTACCCATCCGTCAATTATTAACGCTCTGGGATACCCAACAATTCGAAGCCGCCAGTCGTGCCATCCAGCTGTTAGAATGGCGCCGCAACCACAAGTTCTGTAGTCATTGTGGACATCCAACTGAAGCCCATGCGACTGAATATGCCATGGTTTGCCCAGCATGTGGTTATCATCAGTATCCACGGGTACAGCCCTGTGTCATTACCGTGATTACCCGTGGTCAAGATGAAATTCTGCTAGCTAAAAATGCCAAAAACAAAACGAATATGTACGGCCTGATTGCTGGTTTTGTTGAGGTAGGAGAAACCCTGGAAGAAGCGGTACGCCGTGAAACTTTTGAAGAAGTGGGCTTAAGACTCAAAAATATCCAGTATCTTGCCAGCCAGCCCTGGCCTTTTCCAAGTAACCTGATGCTCGCCTTCCGTGCTGAATATGCTTCTGGCGACATTCAGTTACAAGAAGAAGAGATTAGCGATGCGCAATTCTTTAAATTTGACCAACTGCCTGAAATTCCATTTAAAGGCAGTATTGCCTATGCCATGATTAAACATATTACCGAAGGTCATCCTGTGGCAGATGACACCCGTGAATGGCTTTAAGTCAGGGTTTTAGCGCTTCATCGAGAACCGCCAAAATCTGTTTCTTGGTCTGGAAATAGCGGCTGAACAAACTGGAAACCGAACCCATAATAGACACATGTCCAGTACCCGGGATGGTAATTATCTGGCTATGGTTGCCCTTTTCCTGCAGAATCCGATGTAAATCTTCTGAATTATTATGGCCGACCACCTGATCATTGGAAGCTAAAAACAGGTAATGTCGCACCGTATTGGTTTCAACAAAATAATAAGGCATCACCTGCTGATAAGGCACGCTTTGGTCAAAAGCATCTGCACAGATCGGATCATTTTTATAATCAAAATGATAGGGCCCAGACAAACCAATAATGGCACGAATTTGGCTGCGGCATTGCAAAGGATAAGGTGTCGGATGATAAAGTGCCGACATCACGTTAAATGCACCCGCCGAGTGCCCCATCAATACCAGTTTTTCAGTCTGGATATTGTATCTGGACTGATGCTGGGTCAAATAGTTTAAGGCCAAACTCAGGTCATCAATATAACTGGGAAATACATGCTCGGGCGCAAGATGATAATTAATCACCGCAACATCATAGCCTTCTCTGGCAAAGGCTTCACCCACGAAACGGTAATCTTTTTTATCTCCATGCAGCCATGCCCCACCATGCACAAACACGATTAAAGGCCGATGCTCTAGAGGAGATGCAGCAGAGAAAATATCTAAACGCTGACGGGCTTTTAAACCATAGGCAATGTTTTCAGTGACCGTATAGCCTTTACGCGGGGTTAAACGGTTCAGGGCATAGCTACCAAAATCGTAAAGGCGAAAATCCTTGTACAATATTTTCACTTTTTCGACTTTTTGCTGAATTTCCTGACTAACTGTTTGTACAACCTTATTGAGCATAGGTTGGCTCTGCTTGATCCGGATCAATAGCCACCGGTGTCTGTTCAACCGGCAGTGCATTCACGACAGGACTACTAAAACTTGAAGTCATGGCACGCGATTGCTCAATATTATCAATTAAAGTAATAATTTTAGTCACGTTGCCGACTTGTTGCAGCACCTGATTCAGATCATTAATTTCAGCAGTGTTTAAACGCCCCATCACATATAAAACACCATCTTCGGTGTGAATGCGCACTTTACTGTCAGACACCACCACAGCTTTCATAATCAGGCCACGCGTATTTGCCGTCACTGTGGTATCTTGCATAATGGTGCCATAACCAATCTGGTTACCGACAGCAATGTAATTATGCACGGTTTTCACATCACTCATGGCACGGACATTATCTTCTGCCAGCCGTTTCAAGTGTGCATCCGGCACTTGACCGGTTAATAATACATTGCCATGAAAACTTTCAATATTGACACGGGATTGTTTAAAACGACTGTCTAATTTATATAAATTGATTTTAGCGGTACGTTCGATTGAGGAATCAATAAACACCTGTCCAAGAGAACGGGCGCCACTTTCTGTACCTACCGGGGCTGATCCTGTGCCACTAGAGATAAAACTTGCACAACCAGATAAACTTGCTACACACAGTAACGTCATTGCAATACGGTTAAACACTCAGCAAGACTCCTCATTATTCAGTTCTATTTTATGTCAGCATTTACGCTATGATTTTGTTCAAAGATTAATAAACTCTTCATCAAAAGTAAAAGCATTTTCAATCCATTGTTGATCATAAGTGAATTTGGAAAAATCTTGCTGTATGGTTTTTGCAAATTGTTGAAGAAAATCAAAACAAATCACATCAAAACGACAATAAAAGGTTTGCAATTCCGGATGGGCATGCAAAAAGCACAGTGCCGATTTCATCATTTTGCGCTGTTTGGATAAAGAAATGCTTTCGAAGGATTGGGCATACTGGGTCACTGAACGCGCCTTGACTTCGACAAAAACCAGTTCCTGGGCCTGCTGTACAATCAGGTCAATTTCCCCGTAACGGCAATGATAATTTGCCACAACCAGCTGAAAGCCTTGGGCCTGTAATAATGTTAAAGCCTGCTGTTCAGCCCATTGTCCCAGATTTAAATGCGCCGGAAGATTTGACATTACAATCCCTTGATTCCCTTTTTGGTATGTTCATAACAGTGTGGAATGCGCTGGATTTGATTGTTATTGACTTGAATCAGTCCGGTCCGCCCCTGGAACTGCATACTTTTTAAATTGGGTTCGGCTAAATACTGGCTCGCAATATGCCAGGCATCCCCACCAAAAGCGATCAGGCGCTGATAGGCCATGGAAGCGGCGTTTGCTTGAGCGGCCTGAATGACATCCGGCCATTCAGATTCATATAAGGCCGGCGCATCACAAAACTTTACCCCTACAGGCAATACCTGATCTTGTTCAATGGCATTCGGTAAAATATAGATATTTTTATGCGGCAGCTTGGGCAGTTTATTCAGCCAGGCATTGTTTCCGAGTAGCAACAAACCGGTATGTTTATTTAACTTTTTGGGTATTTCTTCAATTAAATTCAGAGGATAATTGGTTTCAGTGAGTAAAGAAATCAAAAACAGTTCATTGTCAGTTTCCGAGTCTTTTTGCTGCAACACATACAGCTCTTTGATTTGGTCATTCTGCAATACCTGATTTAGCGCCACCGCATCATCCTGCTTGGACAGGCTAAATTGTCCTACCTTTGCAGATTGTGAGGATACTTCATTCAGGGCCAAAACCCGAACCTTCGGCTGTATCTGGATTAAAGCTTCCACATCCTGCCGTGCCAAAGGTCCGACTATCATTTGGGTTTTTTTATTGACATTTTGTTTAAGCAACTGCGCAATCGGTTTTTTGTCCGAGTTTACAAATTTAATGGGTGTTTCCAGCTCTGATGCCTGATAAGCACTCATAAAACCCTGTTTGACACTTAATCCGGCTCGCGCCATAGGCCCCGATTCAGGTAAAATGACCAGCACTTCAGCTTGAGCGTGATTGAAAATGCAATACAGGATGAAGCCAATTAATTTTTTATTATTATTCAACATTGGAGAAACCTTATGAGTGCTCAGTTATTTGTTGTAGCAACCCCAATTGGGCACTTAGATGACATTACTTATCGTGCTATTGATATTCTAAAGTCTGTAAGTATCATTGCGGCAGAAGATACGCGTACTTCCGCTCAATTATTAAAGCACTTTAATATAGCAACTCCACTGACTGCCTGTCACGAACATAATGAAAGTAATAAAATTGACATCTTGATCCAGCGCTTGCTGAATGGCGAAAATATGGCCCTGATCAGTGATGCGGGTACGCCGCTAATTAGCGATCCGGGGTTTAAACTGGTTCGTGCGGCACAAGAACATCATATTCGCGTTATTCCGGTTCCGGGTGCCTGTGCCGCCATTGCGGCGCTCAGTTCTGTCGGCTTGCCGAGTGACCGCTTCAGTTTCGAAGGTTTCTTGCCCTCACGCCAAAGCCAGCGTCTCAGCCAGCTGGAAAAGCTGAAAGATGAAACCCAAACCCTGATTTTTTATGAAGCACCGCATCGTATTTTAGAGTCGGTCAAAGATATGGCACAGGTGTTTGGTGCCGATCGTCCTGTGGGTTTTGCCCGTGAAATTACCAAAACCTTTGAAACCATCAAAAAGATGACCTTGGCAGAACTGGTTCAGTTTATTGAAGCTGACCACAACCAGCAAAAAGGTGAAATTGTGCTGGTGATTGGCGGTGCAACTGAAGAAAAGGATCTGGAGCAGGAAAAACTGGACCAGCTCTTGACCCGTTTATTACAGGACTTATCCGTCAAGGCCGCTTCACAATTGGCCGCAGATTTAACGGGGATAAAAAAGAAAGTGGCGTATCAACGCGCTTTGGAACTCAGCAATAAGGTCTAAGCGGCTGTCCGTTTAAAGCACGTTTAAAAGCAAAAAGCATCACGAAAGTGATGCTTTTTTATTTTGTAGCCAAGCTGGCAAAAGAATCTATTAATCTTTTGCTGACTCGTCTGCAGGCACCTCAGTGATGCGACCGCCACGAGCAAGGAAGGCAGCCACTTCATCTTCCAAAGCTTGACGCTGTTTCAGTTTAGCAGTCACTGTCAGTGTTTCGGCTTCAGCCACATCACCATCAGTTGCAACTGAATCACTGTCAGATGCACCTTTTTCAGCAGCTTTTGCTTCATCTTCATCGACTGCAGTGTCTTCTACATCATCGTAGTCATTCATATCTGTCATCTTCCTTTCTCCCCAAAAATGACGTCTATCCATCCAATTTAAATTGATTGTGAACTAGGAAGAAATTTAGCAATCTCTTTAGCTTTCGCATAGAGTCAATTTAAAAAAAATCGTATCTTTTTTAATCAAAAAAGTAACCTTATATAAATATTTGTACAAAAAACAGTTTTTCCTGCTTAAACCGCATATCGTGTATCTTTTAAGATCTGCAATCCGTTGGCTTGAGACATAAAAGCATCTTTTAATGCGGCATGTTGTTCCACTTGTTTCAAGCCAAAATTTCGTGCCCACACCACGGGGAAAAGCGGGGTTCTTTCCATCCATCCAATCGCAGACATGCTGTGCATCATGGCATCGTTTTGGCCTTTGCGGCGGTGTTCGTAGCGCTGCAAGGTCTGTTCATGTGCCCATACGCCACGTTTCAGATCATGCAACAGGGCATCGCATAAAATGGCTGCGTCCAGACAGCCAATATTGACCCCTTGACCGGCCAGTGGATGAATCACATGTGCAGCATCTCCAATCAAGGCTAAACCGGCTTTGACATACTGCTGTGCGGCACGTGCTTTCAGCGGGAACTGTGCCCGTGGTGTTGCCTCTAACACCTCACCCAGCATGTGATGACTTTCACGCGTGAGCAACGCAGTAAAATCGGCATCATTCAAGGCTGCATATTCTTCCGCATAATCGTCTGGCAATGTCCAGACAATAGATTGCCAATAGCCTTCCTGTTCCGGCTTTAAACTGGCCATCGGTAAAAAGGCCAATGGGCCAGTTTCCAGAAAAATCTGACGGGCCACATGCTGATGTGGCTGGGCCGTTCGAATGGCACAGCTCAAACCGGCCTGTTTATAATCCAGAATATCCAGGTCAATAAAGGCCTGTTCACGGACAAAGGAATTTGCACCATCCGCGCCGATCAGCAGTCTGGTTTTTAATTGGGTACCATCTGCCAGGTGAATCTGCCAGATTCCCCCCACACCCTGCTCTATAGCTGTGACCTTGACCTGAGTACGATAATCCTGAAGCTGCTCCAGCATTTTTTCTTGAATGGCCAAGTTCAACAAACTTGGCTCGACCATTGAACCCAAAGCTTGCTCAACCGATGGCGTTTGCTCTGTTGCATGCCCAAAGTTAATTTCACCATAGCCATTTTTATTCCACACTTGCATGCCTGTGTATGGCTGTTGGCGTGCCAGCCTGTCCCAGACACCGACCGTTTTCAGTAAATGAATGGTCGCCTGACTGAGCGCCAATACACGCGGGTTGGCAACACTTTTGGTTTTCTCGGCATCCAGAATGGGAGCTGCATCCAAAACTGTTGCCTGTACACCACCTTGAGCTAATAACAATGCAGTCAGACCACCAACCAGACCACCACCAATAATGACAGCATCTAAAACATCAGATTGAACCTGGTTCATGCTTTTAACCCCATTGCATAATTGGCAACCAGCGGTTTAATGCCTGGAATGGTATCAAAAGCAACCAAGCCGGTATTACGAATGAATTTTAAAACAGGGTTGCTATTGCTAAAGCCACGGACTACCGAATCACAGAACTTGATCACACGTTGCTGATCGGTCAGACGGGATTTTTCATAGTCTTGCAGCATGGCTGCATCACCTAAGTCGGCTTGTTGTGCGACTTGTTCGCTTAAATAACGGAGCAAAACATAGGCATCACGCATACACAGGTTAAAGCCCTGGCCGGCTACCGGATGGATGGTATGGGCTGCATTGCCCATCAGCACGACACGGCCCACCGCCTGTTTTTCTGCAAGCACTTGCGACAATGGGTAGCTAAAACGCCGACCGGTTTTCTGGAATTTACCGGCACGGTCACCATAGGTGTGTTGCAGGGCATCCAAAAAGTGCTGATCGTTTTCATCGCCCAGCCATTCGCCTTCGGTACCTTTTTGCACCGGCCATACCACCGAACGGCGGTACTCACCCGGCAATGGCAACAGCGCCAAAGGTCCAAGCGGGCTAAATCGCTCAAAACCGACATGCTTATGCGGTTTTGAGGTTTGTACGGTTGTGACAATCGCCACCTGGTCATAGTCATGTACCGATGCCCCAATGCCCAGGGCCTTACGGCAGAATGAATCACGGCCATCGGCAGCGATCAGCAGTTTTGCTTGTAAGGATAAGGTTTCATCGCCACGTTGTGCTTCGATATAAGCCCAATCGGCATCTTGGGTCAGTGAGGTCACTTGTACGCCATCAATCAGTTCAATTAAAGGCTGTTTACGTACTTCCGTAAGTAGTACACGACCAAGCCAGGCATTTTCGATGACCTGACCAAAGCTTTCAACTTTTTCCTGTTCTGCTTTTAAACGCGCCTTGCCAAAGCTGCCTTTCTCGGTAATATGCACTTCCAGAATTGGTGTGGCATGTTCCTGCAAGGCATTCCATAAGCCGAGTTCCTGATAAATTTGTACGCTACGGCGTGACAAGGCACTGTTACGTGCATCAAAACTGGAATGATAGGGTACAAGATTGGCATCATCATAATTGGGGTACTTAATGGCTTCGAGCAGCTTCACTGCAATGTTTGCCTTAGCCAACATCAAGGCTAAACTTAGCCCGACCATACCACCACCGACGATGATCACTTCTTGCTGCATGTTTTGATCCTTTTATGTCGTATCTATCAGGTCTAGATACTTATAATCTTGATTGATTTTATATTACCTCAAAGAAATGCATTTTTATAATGAATTAGCACTGCCTCTTATAGATGATATCCAATGCTGAATGGATTTCAGTCAAACTCGGCTTATTCCCGCGCTGTCTTGGCTCCATAAAAAATGTTTAACGCTTAGGCGCTAAACATCGTGGCGATATTCCTCAAATAGCCACCATGAAAAAACATGTTGAAGCGATCGGCTTCAAGTCTGTATGGAAGTGAAATTCCCCCGGGAAAACCGTCATGTTTCAATCTCGAAACGTAAAAAAACGGAACTTAAGCTCCGTTTTTCCAGACTCAATGAAATTCTCATAACACGATGATACAGATTACAGAAAAATCGCCTTCATGAGGTTTCAAGTGGGTCTTTGTATTCGGTCGTGATCTGCTAACGCACCACTCTTGTCTGAGGCTCATGATGCACTGTTCTGCCTAATTTCGTGCCTGTATAAATCAGGTAGAGTGCCGACAAGCCCACCAAGATATAAATAATTCTGGATAGAACGCTCATTTCACCAAAAATAGCGGCAACTAAATTGAAATCAAATGCACCAATTAAGCCCCAGTTCAGGCCACCAATAATCGCCAAAGCGTAAGCAATCCAGTCGATCGTATTTAATCTCATCATTTTTCTCCCACTGTTCTTTAGTTTATTTAAGAGTTTATTTAAGGATCAAAGAAATTATGGGAAAGAACGCAGATTTAATATGTTGCTTTGATGCTAATAACCGATTTCTTGTGTTGAAGTCGTGTCAGTTTTTAAACTTTAAATTTTAACTGGGTTGGTTTTATTTAAGTTATTCACGATAAACGTAAGTAAAAAAGCCGATCTTCTGACTTAATACCAGTCAGTTAAGAAACTGACTGGTATTTTCTTTTTAAATTCATGATTGTAGTTGATATATGGAAAAGTCATCAGCAACTGTTTGAGGCAGGACTACATTAAAAAATGATTGTTTCTGCGATAAATTTTCGAGTTGATAGTGGCTGACGAGTTTTGCGGTGAGGAGCATTGCTCCGCAAGATGCCTTTGGTCTTACGAAGCAGTGCTTCTCAGGGCGAAACCAAAGTAACAAATGAGCTGCAAGCATTTGATTTAAAACGATAAGACTCCGCCATGAATTACTAAAAATTAAGGAGTTTATTTCTAAACTCCTTAACTGATCAGCATTAGATCATCTGACCGGCTTTTCATCCTAAAAATTGCTTAGGCGACTTTGGCTTTTGCCATCAGGGCTTCAATATCTTCCACTGTTTTCACCACATCTTTGGTGAGCACCAATGGTCCATTTTCGGTAGCAACCACATCATCTTCAATGCGGATACCAATGCCACGCCATTTGGCATCGACAGTTTCATCATCAGGTGCAATATACAAACCCGGTTCAACCGTCACCACCATGCCTTCTTCATAGACACGCCATTCGCCATCCTGTTTATATGAACCGACATCGTGCACATCCATGCCCAACCAGTGTCCGGTACCATGCATGTAGAACTGACGGAAACTTTCTTTTTCAATAATTTCCTCAAGATCACCGTGCATAATGCCAAGGTCCAATAAACCCTGAACCAGAATGCGTACCGCCACATTGTGCGGTTCCTTATAAGAATTGCCAATGCGTACGGCATCAATCGCAGCCAGTTGTGATTTTAATACCAGCTCATATAGGGCTTTCTGTTCAGGACTGAACTTGCCATTGACCGGAAAAGTACGGGTGATGTCTGAGGCATATAACTGATATTCGCAGGCTGCATCAATCAGCACCAGATCACCATCATTCAGTGCTTTGTCATTTTCCACATAATGCAAAATGCAGGCGTTGGCTCCCCCACCAACAATACTGTTATAGGAAGGCACGCAGCCATTTTTACCAAAAATATAATTCAGCTCGGCTTCCAGTGCATATTCCATCATGCCCGGTTTCACCGTTTGCATGGCACGGGTATGCGCTTCTGCCGAAATATCCGATGCAAGCTGCATGAGCTTGATTTCTTTTTCAGATTTATGCAAACGCATTTCATCCACAATGCGGTCGAGTTGAATCACTTGGGCAGGTGCAGAAGTACCTTTGCGTGATTCACCACTGGCTTTGGCAATCCATTTTGCTACACGGGCATCAAAATCGGCCTGGTGACCAATACGATAGAACAGCTTTTGTTTATTGTGCAGTTTCTCGATAATTTCTTCATCGAGCAGGTCAATGGCATAGGCTTCATCCGCCTCGTAATCATCCACTGCACCGTCTACACCGGCACGGTAACCATTCCAGATTTCCATCTCGCGGTTACGTTCACGGCAGAACAGACTATAGGTATAACCTTCATCAATCGACTCAAAAGTCTCGATCACCGCCACGGCTTCAGGCTCTGCAAAGCCCGTCAGATAGAAAAAGCTGCTGTCTGCACGGAATTTATAATCCGCATCGCGGTTACGCAGGGCAACCGGACTGGTGGCAATAATTGCAATACTGTGCGGACCCATTTCTTCTGCCAGGCGGTCACGACGTTCCTGAAAATCTGCTTGAGTCAGTTTCATCATTAAGTGTACTTTTGTCTTTTATGGGTAGGTGATAACTTTTAAAGGGTCAGTTAAATGGTCTGTTCTTGAACACCATCGCCCGAATTAACTCGGACGATGCGGGGTAAACATTTCAACTACACTGCTGGCTTCTGTAGGCGCAGTATTTTTTTGCAATTGCGGCTGGATGTTTTGCAGCAATGGGGTTTCTGCCACTTCCACTTTCTTGCGTCCCAATGACAGGCTGACAGGAATCAAGCGCACAAATTCGTAAAGCTCCTGATAGCTTTCTTCGCCTTCTTCGTCATCATCCGATTCATCAAACTCGACTGCTGCGACATCCTGCAGATGTTCAATTAGTTCCATTTCATCCTGACGGATATGACCGGAAGCCAGACCAAAACCTAAAACCACACCTGCACACCAGTCTGCCAGGGCTTGTACACGATCCGCAAGAACATGTTCATCATCCGGAAGCAAAGGCAAATAATCGAGTTCATCTTCAGATAAAGCATGGGCAATATCTTCCGCTTCATCAGTTAATACCTCTAAAACCTGCTGCTCTAGCGCCGGAATTTCAAGGGTCGCTAAAATCTGTTGCCATTCATCACCGGTGGGTGCCTGAGTAACACAAACAATACCCGTTAGCAGTCCATGTAACTCACTTGGACTTGAAATCTCTTCAATTTTTGAAAAATTGTGGTGCCATTCCGACCAACCTGAAATATCGTCTTGCATTCGCTTATCCAATCTCTATACTTCTTATATATTACCCTTGTTTGCGATACTGTGCGACTACGATATGTTAGAAGAATTACAGCGTCTACAGGCGCATATTGGCGTTTTAAAAACGCGACTTGCGCATTTTAAAAGTGAAAATGATGCCCTCAATGCTGCAAAAGCAGATTCCAACGAGCACCATCATGCCCAAATTGTGCAAAAAAATGGCATTATTACCCAGAAACAAGAAGAAATAGATAATCTGAGCGAGCAATTAAGCGAAACCCAATCACAATTCAAGCAATTGAATAGCGATGCAGCCTCTTTGGCAGACCGTTATAGCCGCCTGGAAAAAAGCTGTACCGATCTTAAGAACCGTTTTCAGGAAATTCTGGCTGAGCGTAATGAATTACGTGTCATTAAAGAAAAGATGCAAAATGATCAGCGTCTTGCTCAACAGGAAATTCAAGGCTTGCAGCAGGAACGTGAAAGATTGTTACAAAAAAATGAGCATGCCAAAGCCAAAGTTGAAGCCATTATTCAGCGTCTTTCTATTTTAGGTACTGCTCAAGATCAGCATGCGCAAGAAATTCAACAGCTTGCTCACCCAGCCGATGTAAATGAGGATATTTAATCATGAGTGAACAAATTGCTGTGGAATTGCGTGTACTCGGCCATAATTTTCGTTTAGCCACCACTGAAAAAGAAAAAGCTGATTTAGAGCGTGCAGCTGAACTGTTAAATGAAAAATATGATGATTTTCGCCGTAAAGCGCCACGTGTCGAACCAAGTAAACTGATTATTATGGTGGCGCTTGAACTGATGCAGGAAGTTCTTTCAATGAATAAATCCTTGCAAGAGTATGCCCATTGCGAGCGCTTGCTGACGACCATTTTAGAAGATGTCGAGGATTTGGTTTAATTTCCTCTTAAATTGAATAAACTATCAGCATTTGCGATTTAACTTTACAGTTGTTGCACATTGAGGATTTGCCAACACCTCATTATTGGTTATACTTATTCTATCTCTGAGGTGTTCGCCAGTGAGTCTATATCCCTGCCGATACTTAAATCTACGGATTGTGTTCTGCATATTTAGAGTGTATGCCCATCTTCGAATGGGAAACCCAGCAAGTATGCGTCGCGTCCACCTTGAACTTCTTCGGGTTCAGGGTAACGACATGCAGCGGCATCTTCGGAGTGTTTTTTCTTATTAGTCTCAGTGACCTTGATTACAATATTTATTCCTTTATTTTTCTTTTTAAAACATTTTTAAATTTTATTCTCCCTCATATTGATTGATTATTGATTGATATTTTATGCAAAAAAAATACCCAAGATTTTCAGCTTGGGTATCTAATTTAAGTTCTGGCATTCAGTTATTTAGACTTTTGCAGCCGCAAAGCATTAATCACAACAGACAACGAACTCAGCGACATGGCAACTGCAGCAAGCATCGGGGTTAATAACAGCCCAGTCAATGGATAAAAAACACCCGCCGCAACCGGCACACCTAGGCCGTTATACACAAAAGAGAATGCCAGGTTCTGCTTCATGTTCTTCACGCCCAGTTTTGCCATATGGATCGCATCGGCTACACCGCGAATATCACCTTTGACCAAAGTCACCTGAGCCGTCTGTTTGGCAATATCGGTACCATTGCCCATCGCCACACCGACATTGGCCTGGGCAAGTGCTGGTGCATCATTAATGCCATCGCCCGCCATTGCCACAACTTTGCCTTGAGCCTGATATTTCTTTACCAGATCTAATTTTTCAGTCGGGGTACAGTTGCCATAGACCTGCTGAATGCCCAGCTCAGCCGCGACCAGTTTGGCATTCTGTTCGTGGTCACCAGTCGCCATCACCACTTCAATGCCATCGGCAATCAGCTGATCAATCACCTGATGGGCATTGTGTTTAATCGCATCATGAATGGAGATATAGGCCAACACCTGCTGCTCATTGGCCAGGAAACTGATCACATTACCGCTCTCGCGTTCAGCATTCAGCTGCGCCTGAGCATGTGCAGAAAGCTGCAAACCCAACTGATCAATCAGCTTTTGACTACCCACATACAGGGTTTGTCCCTCAATTTGCCCTTTCACCCCAAAACCGGTGACATCTTCAAAATCACTGACTTTCAGCAGTTGTTCATGCGGAACCAGCTTGGTTAAATTCTGTGCAATCGGATGGGTTGAATACTGTTCAATCGAGGCAATCCATTGTTCCACTTGTGTTTGCTGGGCTGTATCTGAAAGCAGTTTAATCTCTTTCAGGCTCGGTTTACCTTCAGTCAAGGTTCCGGTTTTATCGACAATTAAAGTGGTGACTTTGCTTAAAGCCTCAATCGCTTCTGCATCTTTAAACAGCACGCCCTTTTGCGCTGCCCGCCCTGTGGTGGCCATCACCGACATCGGCGTTGCCAGCCCCAAAGCACATGGACAGGCAATAATCAGTACTGCCACTGCACACATCAGCGCCAGATCAAACTGGGCTTTGCCAAAGAGCATCCACGCCATAAAGGTCAACACACTAATCGCCAGAACAATCACCACAAAATATTTGGCAAATACATCGGCAAGTTTTTGTAACGGCGCTTTGGAACGCTGTGCTTCCGCCACGGTCTGAATCATTTTCGCCAAGGTGGTATTGGCACCCACTGCCGTGGTTTGAATACGGATACTGCCCTGCTGGTTCACCGTACCGCCAATCACCCGGTCATCAACTTCTTTTTTCACCGGAACAGGTTCACCGGTCATCATGGCTTCATCAACATAGGTTTTGCCTTCCACCACAATGCCGTCGAGTGGAATCTGGTCCCCTGAAGAAATCTGCAGGATATCGCCCTGTTTCACCATGCCAATATCCACTTCGACCACCTGATCATGCTGCACCAGTTTGGCGGTATGCGGTTGCAGTTTCAGCAAGGATTTAAGTGCGTCTGCAGTTTTGGCACGGGCTTTCAGTTCCATGATTTGCCCGAGCAAACTCAAGGACACAATCATACAAGCCGCTTCATAATACACGGCAACACCGTGACCGGTTTTGGCCTGCATCGGGATCAGGGATGGAAAAACCGTCGCCACAAGACTGTAAATAAATGCCGCCAGCACTCCGACACCAATCAGGCTCCACATGTTCAGGTTGCGGGTTTTATAGGAAATCCAGCAACGCTCAATAAAAGGTTTTCCTGCCCAAAGGATGACGGGAATAGACAACACCAGTTCAATCCACGGCTGAATATGCTGCGGAATAAAGGCATGAATATGCGAACCCATGGCCAGTGCAAAGACAATTAAAGTCAGTGGCAACGTCATCCAGAAGCGACGGCTGAAATCGACCAGCTCAGGATTGGGGGCATCATTTAAGCTTGGCTGCATCGGCTCCAATGCCATGCCACAGATGGGACAGGTTCCCGGCCCTTTCTGCACAATTTCAGGGTCCATCGGACAGGTATAGTCCATATCTTCCGCGCCTTCTGGCACAGGTCGCTGGTCTGCCGGAAGCAGATAAAACTCGGGGTCGCCTTTAAATTTTTCCAGGCAGGACGGGTTGCAGAAATAGTAAGTTTTCGCCTGATACTCTGTTTTTAAATCGGTTGAAGTATCTACCGACATGCCACACACGGGATCAATCTCTGAATTTTGTACTGATGCAGGATGAGTTCCGCCACAGCAGCTGGACTTCTTTTCTGCAACGGCCACTTTTGCTGTTGAACCGCAGCAGGAAGATGCTGTTGGTTGAGTCTGCACATATTGCTCAGGTTGCTGGTTAAATGCAGTCAAACAGCGTTCTGAACAGAAATAATAGTCTTTTGATTCAAACTGGCTGTGCCATTTAGAATCGGTTTTCACCTGCATGCCACATACCGGATCGACCGTTGTTTCACTCACTTGCTCTACGGTTTGCGCTTTGGTTCCCGCACAACAGCCTGAGGATTGCGCTACTGCTGGTTGATTTTGCGAACCACAGCAAGACTTTTTTTCATCTGCTTTTGGTTTAGATGCACAACCGCAGCCCGAAGCTTTAGGTTTATTTTTTTCTAAATACTGTTCCGGATTGGCCTGAAATTTATCCAGACAGCCCTGACCGCAAAAATAATAACTTTTATCTAAATAGGTAGTGTGCGGCTTGGATAAATCTGTCACGGTCATGCCACAGACAGGATCAATATATTGCTCTGCTTCAACCTTTTGACTGCCACAACACGAACTGGATGATGCAGCAGCTTTTGCCCGACTGGCACAGCCACAGCCGGAAGCTGGCTTGTTTTGCTGCTGAAGGTATTGCTCAGGAAAATTGATAAATTTCTGTTTGCAGCCATGGCAACAGAACAAATATTTTTTCCCCTCAAATTCAAAAGCATGTTCCGAATGCTCAGACACATTCATGCCACATACCGGATCAATTGTCACCACTTCAAGAGCTGAATTCTGTTTTGCACAGCAGGAAGATTTTTGTTGCTCATTCATCCGACTCACCTGTTTTATTCTTTCATTGTGTTAGCATAAAGTCTGTACCCAGGTACAGAGTCAAGTCATTTGAGGATATTTTATGCTCACCATCGGAAAACTGGCCAAACACTGTCATGTCAACGTTGAAACCATTCGCTATTATCAGCGCATCGGTTTAATGCGCGTACCTGAATCCACGCAGAGCTACCGCTATTACAATGAAAAAGACATTGAAACCTTAAGCTTTATTCAAAAAGGCAAAGATGCAGGTTTGCAGCTCAGTGAAATACAGGAATTACTGCAACTTCAACTCGAAGACCGTGAACAGGTGCGGCATGTCATAGAGCAACGGTTGGAAAAAATTGATCAAAGGATTCAGGAATTACAGGCACTCAAAACCCGTTTAAGCAGTTGGGTGGATGAATGTAAAACCACCAGTGAAAGCGGTTGCCCGATTTTGAAAGAGCTGAAAAACAGTTAAACTGCTTTATAAGATGAATATTTATCTATTTTTTTGGGAACAAATAAAAGATGTCTGTGGATTTAAAAGTTTTACGCAAGCAACTTCGACATCAGCGCAGAGCCGTTTCCAGCTTTCAACAAAAACAGGCACAACAAAAAGTACTTCAGCAACTGATCCGGCTCAAACATTTTCAGCATGCAAAAAAAATTGGTGTGTATCTGCAGGCTTTTGGAGAGATTCATACCAGACAAATTATTGAATACTGCTTTAAAAAGCATAAGCAGGTTTATCTGCCGATGATTTGCAGCATGAACCAGCAATTGCACTGGGTCAAAATTACGCAGCAACAATACCGAAACAATCAGTTTTCATATCATCCCTTGGGCATGAAAGAACCGATGGCCGGGCGTGGAGCGCATGTTTCGACGCTGGATTTTCTAATCATGCCTTTACTGGCTTGTGACCTCTATGGCACACGCATAGGCATGGGTGGCGGTTTTTACGACAAAACCCTGGCCAGTGCACCCCATAAGCCCTATCGGCTTGGTCTTGCGCATGACTTTCAATTGATTCAATTCCGCCTGCATCGCGAAACCTGGGATCAACCTCTGGATGCCTTACTTACCCCTGCAAAATATCTACATTTTAAGCGTTGAATTGGTATTTTTGACTGATAGGAATATTTTAAAATCACATATTTACTCATTTTTTATACATTTTCATTTGCCCTGCCCTTGTAATTTTTAAAATACACTTCACTATAAAAATATGGCAACACCATTGTTACTCATTAGGAGTGCCCATGTCTGAAATTATTATGAATCAAGAAACCTTAGATGCACAGGTTCCAAGCGTATTACCACTTTTAGCGCTACGAGATGTGGTGGTTTATCCACACATGCAAATTGCGTTATTCGTAGGTCGTGAAAAATCGATCAAAGCAGTTGACGTGGCCCGTAACAGTGACAATCTCGTATTTGTAGTTGCACAACAAGATTCTCTTACAGAAGAAATTGATCACGACAACTTATATCAATACGGTACTGTCGCGAAGATTGTGCAAGTTGTGAATCATGAAAATGATGAAAACTGTATAAAGGTACTCATTGAAGGCTTACACCGTTCCAAGCTGGTCAAAATCATCGACCATGATGAATATTTATCAGCCGAACATGCCATTAGCCCAATGACCGTGAATGTTGCAGCGGCTTCTCAAGCGACACGTGTGCAAGAACTGCGAACTTTATTTGCCCAGTATGCAGAAGCCAAATTACGTAATGCACGTGAATTGATTACTGCTGCAAATAAGATCGATGACTTGCTGCAACTGTTGTTCTTTGTGGCCACCCGTGTGCCCTTGAACATCGATATCAAGCAAAAGTTCCTGGAACACGATGACTTTGAAGCACATTTGACTGAGCTCATGACTTATTTGCTGCAACAGTCAGAAGAACAGCAGATTGAACAAACCTTGCATGACTCGGTAAAACGCCAGATGGAGAAAAACCAGCGCGAATACTTCCTGAATGAAAAAATGAAGGTCATTCAGCGCGAGCTTTCCGACATGAACGGCGGTGCTGAAGATGACGTGGCTGAAATTGAACGTCGTCTTGAAGAAGCTGATTTACCTGAACACGTGCGTAAAAAAGCCGAATCTGAATTCCGTAAGCTCAAAGCCATGCAACCGGCTTCCAGTGAAGCTGCGGTGGTGCGCAACTATATCGAGGCGATTTTAGATACGCCTTGGAATAAGGCCAGCAAAGTCAGCATTAACCTGAACAAGGCGCAAGAGATTCTGGATGCCGACCACTATGGTCTGGACGAGGTGAAACAGCGTATTGTTGAATACCTTGCTGTTCAATCACGCGTGAAAAAACTTAAAGGCCCGATTCTTTGCCTGGTTGGTCCTCCTGGGGTGGGTAAAACGTCCCTGGGTGAATCGATTGCCAAAGCCACAGGCCGTGAATTTGTACGTATGGCTTTAGGTGGCGTGCGTGACGAAGCGGAAATCCGCGGTCACCGCCGTACTTACATTGGTGCAATGCCGGGTAAAATTGTCCAGTCCTTGACCAAAGTCGGCGTGAAGAATCCGCTGTTCTTGCTCGACGAAATTGACAAGATGGCACAGGACTACCGTGGCGACCCTGCTTCTGCCTTGCTTGAAGTCCTTGATCCATCACAAAACAGCAAGTTCAACGATCATTACCTCGATCTTGATCTGGACCTGTCTGAAGTGATGTTCATCTGTACTGCAAACAGCATGAATATTCCTGAGGCTCTTTTAGACCGTATGGAAGTGATCCGTCTGCCGGGTTATACCGAAGAGGAAAAAGTCAATATTGCCGAGCGTTATCTGGTTCCTAAAGCCATTAAAGACAACGGTTTGCGTGCAAAAGAATTGACCATTCATGAAGAAGCGATTCGTGACATCGTGCGTCGTTATACTCGCGAAGCCGGTGTGCGTAGTCTTGAACGTGAAGTGTCAAAAATTGCCCGTAAAGTGGTGAAAGAAGCGGTCAGCAAAAAAGCCAAAAACCTGCATATCGATGTCACTGCTGAAAACCTGTCTGATTACCTGGGCATACATAAGTTCGACTTCGGTATGGCAGAAGAAGAAGCGCAAGTGGGTCGTGTCAATGGCTTAGCTTGGACTTCCGTGGGTGGTGAATTGCTTTCGATTGAAGTGGCAGCCGTAAAAGGTAAAGGTAAATTCATTACCACCGGTTCACTCGGTGATGTCATGAAAGAATCCATTACCGCTGCAATGACTGTCGTACGCACCCGTGCCGATGCCTTGGGTATCGAAGCTTCAAGATTTGAAGAAACCGATATTCATGTGCATTTGCCTGAAGGTGCAACACCGAAAGATGGTCCATCTGCAGGTTTGGCCTTAACCACTGCACTGGTTTCAGCCTTCACGGGCATTCCAGTTCGTGCTGATATCGCCATGACCGGTGAAACCAATCTGAGCGGTCGTGCAATGCGTATTGGTGGCTTGAAAGAAAAACTTTTAGCTGCACACCGCGGTGGCATTAAACTGGTATTCATCCCTCAAGAGAACGCTCGTGACCTGGTGGAAATTCCAGAAAATGTTAAAGCCGGCCTGGAAATCAAGACCGTGAAAAGCATTGATGAAATCTTGCCATTTGCCTTGGTTGAAGCGCCGAAACCGCTGGTGAAAGCTCCAATTGTTAAACCAATTGCAGAAGGCAAAGCAGCCCGTCATTAATTGTAATTTGCTACAAAAAAAGAGAGCTTCGGCTCTCTTTTTTTGTGTAAAAATTTGAAGATATTTATAAAGCATCAACTTGAAAAATCAGCAGCTCATCCCCAATTAATATTATAGAGACACAGATGCGCTGTAAGTTTCTAATTTATTTCTAGTTAGAAAGTTGTTAATAAGTTATGTGAATGGTCATCTACATCTCCAGGTGGATGACCTTTTGATCGCAGTCCCAGTATTCTATTCAGGGACTGCGTTTTTTATGGGTTTCTATTCATCAGCCTGCATCATTAAACTATAAGCCAGTCCATCGATCACCTGGGCCATTTTGGCAATATTTAGAGTTTTTAAGGTATCCGTGGCTCGATGATAGTGCTTGTTACGGAAATGACCCGTATCGGTAATCATCATCGCGGGAATATCAAGCTTCCAGTAATTCAGATGATCTGAAAATTCCATCCCCGTGATAAAGGACGGTGCCACCAGTCGTTGACATTCCAGGCGGTCCAGTATTCGCATCGATTCACAATATTTCGCACTCAAATCATAGGACTGTATATTACTGACCGCCGCAATAAAGTTACCATGTTGCGGATAAACCCATTTCAGGCCGGCAGGATATTCCTGCACCAGATTTTCATCATAAAACCCGATCATCTCTAAAATATAAACGCCACGAATGTGATCTTTCTGAGCCTGGATGGATTTTGCATGGACAAAACTGCCCATGTATTCGGTCTTGAAAAATGGCGGCTCCTGCAAGGTATAAAATACAAATTCAACATTATATGGCAGTTGCGATTTCTGCTGTGACAGTATGCGTGCGGTTTCAATCACCCCTGCTACTCCGGAAGCATTATCATCCGCACCTTGAGTTTCACCAAACACATCATAATGCGCGCCGACAATCACTTTGTCAGCATGACCTGCGGTTAAGGTACATACTACGTTGCGATAACCCAAACCATTCACCGAATAATTTTGATACTGGCATGGGATACCAAACAAACGCATCTGTTCTTTAATCCAGGCAGAAACGCGTTGTAGCTCTTGTGAGTTTTTATAATTACGATGCCCCTGCTGACCTATAATTTGCTCCAGATAGACCTTTAAATTATCGTTACTGGCGGGTGATATGCTCGGTAATGCCCAACTTGAAGTATTGAACAAAAGAGTGCAAAGGAAGGTGCTCAACCATAAGCCTAAATTTTTATCCCTTTTTAATCTCATTTATTATCGTCCTCTCTTCTTATGCATATTCAATCCATTGCTGAAGATTAAAGCAGCATCTGGCACGCCTTTTCAATTGCAATTTGTTGCTCAAAAACAAGTAAAATCAGTTTTAGCGTTTATAATAAAGATGAGTCTTAAATCATCGAATCTTATGAAAATCCGTATTATTACCATCGGTCAAAAAATGCCAGCCTGGGTGCTCACCGGTTTTGAAGATTACTTCAAACGTATCCAGCCTTTTGTGCAGACCCAAATTATAGAATTACCTATGGCAAAACGCGGAAAAAATGATTCTGAAGCCGATATTCTGAAATATCGCCAGATTGAAGGCGAAAGCATTCTGAATGCACTGAAACATAATGAAACCCTGATTGCCCTTGAAGTCGGGGGTAAAGAATTCAGTACTGAAAAACTGGCTGAAACCATGAAACAATGGATGCTGGAAGGTAATGATGTGGTCTTGGCGATTGGCGGTCCGGATGGTCACTCCGAAGCGGTACGTAAAGCTGCTGCATGGCACTGGTCTTTATCCAAGCTCACCCTGCCTCACCCTATGGTTCGCGTCATGCTGATCGAGCAGCTCTACCGCGCAATGAGCATCAACCATAATCATCCTTATCATCGGGCGGGTTAAACGGCTTCATGCAACACCAGGTGATTTAAGCTGGGCAAAACCGTATCAGGCGAACATATTGCCAAGCTTGGGTCATCCACCTGACCGGACCCTGCATTATTGTTCCAAAAAAGGAACAATATGTTGATATAAATTGTATTTATTTCATTTCTCTTTATTTGGCATCATAGCCTCAATCGATGTTATTTAAATTAGGCGCATCAACATGAATCTACAGACTTTACCCGGTTTATTTATTTCGCATGGATCACCCATGCTGGCGCTAAATCCGGAACAGGTAGGTCCTGCTCTGGAGCGATTGAGCTTAAATCTGCCTAAGCCTGAAGCCATTATTGTGATGTCTGCGCACTGGGAAAGTAATGCGCTTGAAGTGAGTAGTAGCGTTCGTCCAGAAACCTGGCATGACTTTCGTGGTTTCCCGCCTGAGCTGTATGAAATCCGCTATCCGGCACCGGGTCAACCTGAACTTGCAGAACAGGTTCTGCATCTTTTGGCCAATGCTGGCTTTACAGCCCATGCCAACAGCACTCGTCCACGTGATCATGGCGTGTGGATGCCATTGTTGCATATGTATCCCGAGGCTGATATTCCTGTGGTAGAAATCTCTTTACCGATGAACATGTCTGCTGAGGAGATTTATAAAATTGGTCAAACCCTGGCACCATTACGTGAAAAACAAATATTAATAATCGGTTCGGGAAGTATTACCCATAACCTGCGTGAATTGGCATGGCATGGTGAAGCTGCTACTGTACCCGAGTGGGCATCGACTTTTCGGAATTATGTGGTCAGCAAAATGAATCACAGCGATTATGCTGCGGTTCTGGACTGGCAAAGTATCCCTCATGTAGAGCGTAATCATCCGACCTTAGAACACTTTGCTCCCCTGTTCTTTGCGATGGGGACTGGGCATCGTTTCAGTATTGTGCATAGCAGTTTCAGTATGGGTTCTCTGGGTATGGATATTTACCGTTTTGACTGATGCACATCAACTCATAAATTTTTATTAATTATTAACAAAATTATAGTTATGGATACATTTTGATACCTAATTCACCAAAATATATCCATATTTTTTAAGTACCTTTACGTTATTCTATTAAAAATTCTTCAAAACCAAGTACTTTTAAAATGAAAGTTAAACTTTTAGCAATGGCTCTTTTCCCACTCACGCTTGCAGCTTGTCAATCTGGCGATATTCAAAAAGTTGGAGATGTCGCCGTGTCTGTACTTCAACAACAAAATGCAGATAAGACCTTGAGCACTTATCAATGGCTTACAGCTACAGGGTCCGCACCTAAACCACTGGTACTAAATTTTGACGATCAAGGCCGTTTGAGCATTGCTACCAGCTGTAATGGTATGGGTAGCAGCTGGAAAGTTGAAAATAATCAGATCGTGACAGGCCCCCTCATGGGAACCCAAATGGCATGTCCAGACGTCTCCATGCAGCAAGAAAACATTGCCAAAGATCTGTTTAATAACCGCAAAGTACCGTTTATTTTAGATTTAAAAAATTCACAACAACCGACATTAACCCTCATTTCAGCCACAGGTCAGAAATACGTTTTCACTGGCACCATGACCCCTGAAAGCAAATATCAGACTCAGGCTGAAACCATTTTTCTGGAAATTTCACCTGAAACTAAGCCATGTAGCGGTGTCGCCCCACAAAACTGTTTACAGGTTCGGGAAGTTAAATACAGTGAAAGCGGGATAAAAATCCAAGTCGATAAAGACTGGACTTTATTCTATGATCAAATCGAAGGTTTTACCCATAACCCCAATGAGCGACAAATCATCAGGGTCAAGCGTTATGAAATCAAGCATCCTGCTGCAGATCAGTCGAAATATGCTTATATCCATGACATGACGGTTGAACGCTCAACGGTTAAGTAAATAGTTTATTCAGGACATAAAAAACCGGGGCATTTGCCCCGGTTTTTTTAAAACTTAAACCAAGTCAGACTTAGAATACGCCTTGAGCAAGCATAGCATCAGCCACTTTTACGAAGCCTGCAATGTTCGCACCATCAACATAGTTTACAGTACCATCTTCTTTAGTACCGTATTTCACGCAGTTACGGTGAATTTCTTTCATAATCGCGTGTAAACGTTCATCAACTTCTTCAAACGTCCAGCCTAAACGCAATGCATTTTGAGACATTTCAAGACCAGAAGTCGCTACACCACCTGCATTCGATGCTTTACCTGGAGCATACAGGATTTTCGCTTCCACGAATTTCTCAACCGCTTCAAGTGTAGAAGGCATGTTTGCACCTTCAGCAACACAGATTGCGCCATTTGCAAGAAGTTTAGCTGCATCGTCTGCATCTAACTCGTTTTGAGTTGCACATGGAAGCGCGATATCACACTTGATACCCCAAGGACGTTGACCTTCAAGATATTCAAAACCGTGTTTAGACGCAAATTCTGAAATACGGCCACGTTTAACGTTTTTAAGTTCCATCACTTCTGCAAGAAGCTCATCAGTGAAACCATCTTTAACGAATACCGTACCCGCAGAGTCAGAAAGTGAAACCACTTTCGCACCCAGGAACATTGCTTTTTCAGCAGCGTATTGTGCAACGTTACCAGAACCAGAAATCGTTACGACTTTATTTTTGAAGCTGTCGCCACGAGTTTTCAGCATTTCCTCAGCGAAATACACAGTACCGTAACCTGTTGCTTCAGGGCGCGCCAATGAACCACCAAAAGTCAGACCTTTACCAGTGAATACACATGAAGTGTCATTGCTGAGTTTTTTCATCATACCGGCCATGTAACCCACTTCACGGCCACCTACACCGATATCACCTGCAGGGATGTCAGTATTAGAGCCAAGATGGCGGTACAACTCGATAATTAATGCCTGGCAGAAACGCATGATTTCGCCTTCAGACTTACCTTTAGGGTCGAAATCTGAACCACCTTTACCACCGCCCATAGGCAATGTAGTCAAGGCATTTTTAAAAGTTTGTTCAAAACCTAGGAATTTCAAAATTGAAAGGTTCACTGAAGGGTGGAAACGCATCCCCCCTTTAAATGGACCGATAGCTGAGTTGTACTGTACACGGAAAGCACGGTTTACTTGAGTTTGGCCTTGGTCATCTACCCATGAAACACGGAACTGAATCGCACGTTCAGGTTCTACAAGGCGTTCAAGTAATCCATGATCAGCATATTCTGGATTCTTTTCAATGAATGGCCAAAGGCTAGTCATTACCTCTTCTACAGCTTGTAGAAACTCTGGTTGATGTTGGTCACGTGATTTAACGTAGTTTAGGAAGTCGTTAAGGCTGTTGTATTTCAACGCTTAATCCTCAGCAGAAAGTGGATCAAAATTGGTCAAAATTTCAATCAATGATATATTTTGGCGCAAAACATTAAATATCACTTGCACCCATTCAGCAATAGTTTTTTGAAAAAAACTTTAATTATCTATATAGAACATATATTTAATTTAATTATTAAGTCTTTTTTATTATATGTTAAATAACTTTTAGCTATATATCGGTGTAATATTTTGCCCGATATTAATGCATTTTCAGTCCCATTTTTGCGCACAGGAATTCTATGTAAAAACATGCTAGTATTGCTCTCCAGCACATTGTTTCACGCTGCTTGCCCAGCACTCCCGGTTATACATGAACACTCAAATTAGCTTGATTCAAAAAATTGACGCCCTGTTGCCGCAAACACAATGCGGACTTTGCGGCCATCGAGATGGATGCCTCCCTTATGCAAAAGCCATAAGTGAAGGTGAAGAGGCCAATAAATGTGTACCAGGCGGACAACCCGTTGCCGACGCTTTGGCTGAATTGCTGGGTCGCCCAAAACTCAAAGCAGAAGAAAGTGTTTGGCCGATTCAAAGTGATGGTCGTCCACAACGTATGAAAGCGATTATTCGTGAAGATGAATGTATTGGTTGTACCAAGTGCATTAACGCCTGCCCAGTCGATGCGATTATTGGTTCAGGTAAGCTCATGCATAGCATTTTGACTGACCTGTGTACCGGTTGCGAACTCTGTATTCCGCCCTGCCCGGTCGACTGTATTGACCTGGTAGAAGACAACCACGTCGTGCCTTCAGAAGAGACGCGTATTGCTGAACAAACTGACCTGCGCAAGCGCTATTACGCACATATTCAGCGTGAAGAGAAACGCCGGATTAACCGCAAAGGTCCGGTGGTGCGTGCCAATATTGATACGGCCTTATTTGCCCAATTTTCAGCGCAAAGTGACTTGGTTCCAGAGATTCAAGTGGTGGAAAAAACAGCTAAACCTATCGTGAGCCACGATGCAGCAACCACCATTCAACTGGCAAAAATTCGCACCCAAATCAAAAAATTAGAAAAACAGCTCAGTGTTCGTGAAGACCTCAAGAAACGTGCCCTGCTGGATGATTTGCAACAGCAGCTGATTGTTCTGGGAGCTTCATGATGGCTGTTAAAAACATGACCAGAAAGCAGGTTCAGATTTTTTTTGAACGCTTACGAGAGCAAAGACCTAGCCCTAAAACCGAACTGAATTACAGCACTCCTTTTGAGCTATTGGTGGCCGTGACGCTTTCCGCTCAAGCCACCGATGTCAGTGTCAACAAAGCCACTGACAAGCTGTTTCCAGTGGCCAATACCCCGGAAGCCATTTATGCTTTGGGCGTTGAAGGGTTAAAAGAATATATCAAGACCATCGGTTTATATAATGCCAAAGCTGAGAATGTAATTAAAACCTGCAAGCTGCTGATTGAAAAACACAATAGTGTGGTGCCCAACAATCGGGCTGATCTGGAAGCATTACCAGGTGTGGGGCGTAAAACTGCCAATGTGGTGCTGAATACCGCTTTTGGCCATCCGACCATGGCAGTCGATACGCATATTTTCCGTTTAGGTAATCGTACCGGTCTGGCTATTGGCAAAAATGTGCTTGAAGTTGAACACCGGCTGGTCAAAGTCATTCCCAAGGAATTTATAGTTGATGCCCATCATTGGCTGATTTTACACGGTCGTTATACCTGTATTGCACGCAAGCCCAAATGTCATGAATGTGTGGTGTGTGATGTGTGCAACTGGCCAGATCGTTTTGAATTTGGTGCTGGCCGTGTGATTCCTGTCAAGAACATTGAAGTTGAATCATAAATGAGATGAGTTCAACCAGGTGATGTGCTCCGTTTAAAAGCCATTATTTTTTATTTTGTTTTGCCTGTTCTTGCTGGCGTTTTTGTTCGAGTTCTGCCTGTAATTTGGGATGCAGCCGACTCACAGGAACCTTGCCAGCATTTTCGCTACGCTCTTGCTGACGTACTTTTTTCAGCATCTTGAAACTGACATAGAACAAAGCAAACAATACTGCCAGAAATACGACCATTAACCCTAATACAGCAAATTTCACAGCAGTGTCCTTTTTGAGAGCATAATAAAAAGAGCCCTAATATGACTTAGGGCTCTTCGATTGTCAAAAGCATCGAAATACGATTATTTTGATTGGTCCAGAATGGCGAAAAGATCAGTTTGAACTTCTTCAATTGGACGCAGACCGTTTAACTTGTCATAAGTCGGTGCATTTTCACCCGATGCTGCGCGGCCTTGGTAGAAACCTACCAGCTGTTCAGTTTCAGTATGATAAGAACCTAAACGTTTACGGATGGTTTCTTCCTGGTCATCAGGACGCTGAACCAGGTCTTCACCCGTTTCATCATCTTTACCTTCCACCTTAGGCGGATTGTAAACCACATGGTAAACACGGCCAGATGCCGGGTGCTGACGGCGACCAGAAAGACGTTTTACGATTTCTTCGTCTGGAACATCAATTTCAATCACGTGATCAATGTTGATGCCTTCATTTTCCAAAGCTTCTGCTTGAGGAATGGTGCGAGGGAAACCATCAAAAATGCAACCGTTTACACAATCAGGTTGAGCAATACGTTCTTTTACAAGACCGATGATAAGCTCGTCTGATACCAGACCACCGCTTTCCATCACGCTTTTAGCTTTAAGACCTAATTCAGTACCTTCACGAATTGCAGCACGGAGCATATCACCGGTTGAAATTTGTGGGACATTGTAGCGCTTACAGATCAACTGAGCTTGTGTACCTTTACCTGCTCCAGGTGGTCCGAGTAATATAATGCGCATAAAAAAACATCCTCATTTAACAAATATATGTGATGCGTTTGCATGACAAATCTCTCTATTCGTCATGTAGTCCAGCATCTAATTATAAGAAAGCCACAAACAAATGTATTGTACCCGCTATAAATCCGGTTACGCCACCCAAGACAATCAGAATCCATTCATCTTCCTGAAAGGCAGGACGTAACAGATTCTGAAACTCTCTTGGCGTCAACTCGCGAATACGGTCTCTAAACATTTGATAGATTTTCTGTGCACGGCTCGCATTAAAGGCCGGGTCGCATACAGGCACCATCGTAATTTCAATCGAGCGATCGATCAAGTCCGTCTTGAGTTTTGCATACTCTTTTGGTCCTAAAGACAGCTGCAAAGAGGTCCGAACAATCGGAGTTTCCATAATTTCGTTGATATGGCGTTTAACGATACGGCGAGTTTTATCTTTCTTCCCGCCATACATCATCTCGGTCATAATGGATTTTAACGTAATCAGGTCTTCTGTGACCACTCGTGCAAAAACATCAGAAACTTCATCCTGACGTTTCATAAAGGCACCCTGGATATTATAGGTGCCAATACGCGGAATCACCGGTTTGATCCAAGGAAACTGGCGGCTTTCGGTGCGCGCAAAAAACTGCGGATAGCGAATATAATGCGGTTCCAGCGGATTAAACACCATCCAGATGGCAATCCAGTTGGTCAAAAACCCCCACACCGCTGCCCAGAAAGGAACCGTCCAGTGCCAAGGCACCACAAACCAGACAATCATCTGGAATATACCGAAGAACATTCCAATTAATGCACTGATATGCCAGATAAAGTTGATTTCCTTACGCCCCACCTTAAGAAACATGTTCACCATTAAACGGCGATCACCTTCCATTTGGCGCACCACCATTTCACGCATGTCCACAAGTGACTCGACGTTCATGGTCAGCTCGGTCACCAGTTCCCTTAAGATACCCGGCAGCTGTTTATGCGCTTGGGAATAAATACGGCGTTTAATCGAATATGGCAAGTTTTCCCATAGTACGGCATTACGGTCAATCATCATTTCATCAATCAGATGTTCAAGTTCAAACCCGACCTGCTCACCAATGATCCGTGCCATATCTTCAGGGTCCATGGCATCCAGAAATTCACGCAAAGAACCCAGTTTCGACAATGTATTGTCTGTGATAATCCCTGAAATGCGACCGGCTTTACGTGGCACAATCCCCTGCCAGCCCACAGGCAGCGGACCTACATGGAATCCCCAAAACGTCAGGGGATAAAATACCATTTTCAGCGCCATCCACACATGCGCCCAAGTTACAAAAGCTGTCACAGGAATGATGCTAAGTACTGCCCAGAAATCAGGGCGATTCAAGAAGGTTTGCCACAATTCGTTGACGTACTCAAACATGCACGATATCCATATTTAATTTTTTAATCACAAAATACTTAATTGTAAAAACTGACTATTTTCGCTATATACCGACACTTAGAGTATAGGAAAATTGTAGCATGGGTTCTGTTTCTGCAATCACTTCGCCATATTGGTCCGTCATCTTTTCACCAGCGCCGATACCGATACTAAAACTGCTAATTCGTTCTTTACTAAGCAATACATAGGCCAAATCTACACCGGCTCCCAGTCTTGCTTCGTATTCATTATTGATGTGTTTGCTTTCAATATGTCCTGCATAGACACCCACGTAGTAACCGTTTTTATCTTTTCCGGTGAGATAGTAAGGATAACGAAACCCGACCTGAGCACCGGCATTATAGTCATCATTATAAAACACACCCGCTTTTGCATAAGCGATGCCATAAGGATTCACCCATTCTGCATTCAAATGAAGAAGCTTTTGGGTAAATCCAACCCCGACATTCCATGTTTTAGCACTGTCTGATGTCAATTTCGCTTCAGGTGAATATGGATTGTCTTGTGCATGAGCAATATTTGCCAGCGCAAAAAAAGCCAGCAAAGGATACACTTTTGTGATTATTTTCATCGTTGTCCCTAAATTTTATTTTTTAATACAGTCCTTTTTTTGAATTTTGACTTTAGCAGAATTATCAGAACTCTTATATACTTCACTTTACAATTTTAATGTCTGTAAAGTCAAAGTTTAAGCTAAACCCGTCCAACAGTTCACCGGAACAAATATCAAAAAATGCTGACTTGCGTTAGAATGTGCCACCAGATTTTTTCACTCCCCTGTATGTAAGTCGATCGCGTATGAAGCAGCACTTTCCTTTAAAAAATGTTCAACAAGAAAAGCGCATTTATCGCAATCGGGTTTTTATCTCCATCGGGATCGTGGCTTTCTTTCTGCTCCTGCTTGTTGCCCGTTATGCCTATCTGCAAATCGTGCATTATAATGAATTTTCAACGGCTTCAGACCAGAACCGTATCCGCCTGCAGCCTTTGGCACCTGCGCGCGGCTATATCTATGACCGTAACGGTATTTTGCTGGCAGACAATTATCCGGTCTTTTCTGCAACCATGTCTCGGGCCGATGTGCAGGACATTGACGACACCGTAAAGCGTCTGACTCCCATTTTAAGCCTGACGCAAGAAGATATTGACCGTTTTAGCAGCCGCATCAAGACCTCTAAAAAAACCGAACGCGTATCGCTCAAATTAAATTTAAACGAAACCGATATTGCAAAATTTAGCGAAGTCAAATTTCAGTTTCCCGGGGTCAATATTGAAACCCAAATGACCCGCTATTATCCGCATGGCGACCTGTTTGCCCATGTAATCGGTTATGTGGGGCGTATTAACGACAAAGAATTAAAATCGATTGATAAAGATTTATATGCTGGCACCAACCTGATCGGTAAAATCGGGGTGGAGAAATCCTATGAAGATCTGTTGCATGGCCTGCCCGGTAATGAATCTGTCGAAGCTGATGCTCACGGTAACGTATTACGCAATTTAGGTCGTAAAGAGCCGGTACGCGGGAATGACTTGTACCTTTCAATTGACTACGGCTTGCAAGTCACAGCAACCGAGCAGCTGGCGGGTCGTCGTGGTGCCATTGTGGCGCTGAATCCGAAAACAGGGGAAATTCTGGCCCTGGTTTCCAGTCCAAGTTTTAACCCGAATTTATTTGTGACCGGGATTAGCAATACCGACTATAGCGCACTACGGGACGACCTTGACCAGCCGCTGTATAACCGTGCTGTGCAAGGGGCTTATCCTCCCGGTTCCACCATTAAGCCGATGTTCGGATTAGGCGGAATTCATTACGGCTATGTCGACTGGGCAACAGCCATTTCTGACCCGGGCTATTTCACCTTACCGGGTGACAGCCACCGCTTCCGTGACCATAAAAAATCCGGTCATGGTGCGGTAAATATGCATAAAGCCCAGGTGGTATCTTGTGATACCTACTTTTATATCCTGTCTTACCGCATGGGCATCGAAAAAATGAATGCCTGGATGCGCCAATTTGGTTTTAGTGAAAAAACGGGCGTGGATTTACCGAGTGAAAGTACAGGCCTGTATCCCAACCCAGACTGGAAAATGCGTACCCGTAACAGTAAATGGCTGAAAGGCGAAACCATTTCCGTCAGTATCGGACAGGGTGCTTTTACTGCAACACCGCTACAACTGGCCATGGCGACCGCAATTACGGCAAATCAGGGTGCGCATATTACCCCGCATGTACTGCGTGAAAGTCACGGTGCCAAACCTTTTCACATGCGTAATGCACCTGATGGCAAAATCCAGTTTAACGGCAAACCGGAAGACTGGATTAAAATGCGCGATGCCATGGTTGATGTCATCGAATCTGGTACAGGACGCGGCATCCGTACCCCGCTGTATCATATTGCAGGGAAAACCGGAACCGCACAGGTCAAGAGTATTGCCCAGGGCAAAAAATACAACGAAGCATTATTAACCGAGCGTCAACTTGACCACGGTTTATTTGTCGGTTTTGCCCCGGCAGAAAATCCTGAAATTGCGATTGCAGTCGTTTGGGAAAATGGTAAACACGGGGGCTCCGCAGCTCAGCTGGCTCGTCCTATGTTTGATTACTGGTTATATACCCGTAAAAAGAATCCAATCCGTCCGGCAGCGCATCAAATTAGTGGCGGCTTAATGACTGCCGGCATCAAACCGGGTGAATTGCCAAGTGGCACGGTACCCGCAGGCACGGCGACCAATGCTCAGACCAATGCAACAGCAGTGCCACAGCAGGTTCCGCAAGCTGCCTCAGGTGCACAACCCGCAGAAGCTGAAGGTGAATGATCTATGAAAAATCAACTCCGTATTATTGGCGGTGAATGGAAACGCCGTCAGCTTCCTTTTGCCAGTATTGAAGGCTTACGTCCTACTCCCGACCGTGTCCGTGAAACTTTGTTTAACTGGCTGATGTGGGATATTCAAAATGCGCAGGTTCTCGATATCTGTGCTGGCTCAGGGGCCTTAAGTTTTGAAGCTTTGTCACGTGGTGCAGCACAGGTGGTCATGATTGAACCAAATCGCACCCAGGCTGCTTTTTTGACAGATAATTTGCAGTTGCTGAAAGTGACCAGCCAACATGCCAAACTGAGAGTCGCCACGGCACAGCAAACCTTACCCACCCTGAAACAATCCTTTGACCTGGTTTTTTTAGATCCGCCTTATAGTCTGGATTTATGGGAAGAACTCGCCCGGCTTGCTGACCCGTTCATAAAAGACCGCGCATTTATTTATGTTGAGGCCGATCGCGAGTTAAACCAGCTTAAACTCCCCGCTTCATGGCAACAGATTAAACAAAGCAAGGCGGGAACTGTCCGTGCAGGACTGTATCAAAAAAATGCCTCCTGATTAACAATTAAAAAAGGATTCCTGAATGGAATCCTTTTTGTCAAATGTAGTCAGTCAATTTAAGATCGGTGATAGATTAATCAACGACCATAGCGCCAGTCCCGGTCATCTCTATCATGATCCCAGTCCCGACGGTCTTTGTTGTCCCAGTCCCGGTCACCATGATGGTGTCGGTCATAGTGCCCGTTACGGTCTCGATGACCATCATAATCGTCATCATAAGGATCTAGGACACAGCCAGTTAATGACACTGCCAATACAGAAAGCAAGAGCAATTTTTTCATCATTTTCGTCACCTCTTTACGGCGTATTCTCAGTATTAGCGGGTTTGATGAAGAGCGATAGGATTGCGTGTTAGATTCTTGTAGCCATTTATGTATTTTTTATTCACAGGAACAATTTCTGTAATGAAAGCTGAAGCGGCGTTATACAAAGTTCTCCTTAGATTTGCAGAAATACTGCTAAATAGGGGCTTGGTTTTTTGGTTCATGTTTTGAATACTACTGACTTTTCGTCTGTACCTATTTCTATGACCTGGTTGTTATTTATTGTTGGGGCCATGGTCGCAGGTTTTGTGCAGGGACTGACCGGCTTTGCCTTTGCCCTCATTGCCATGTCATTCTGGGTGTGGGTCCTCCCCCCGCAAATTGCGGCGCCCCTGGTGGTCTTTGCCTCGGTATGGAGCCATATCATTTCATTGTCCAATGAACAGAAGCATCCACATCTGAACAAAACCCTGGTATTGCCTTATTTGATTGCCGGGCTGATTGGCGTACCTTTAGGCACCTATTTGCTGCATATTATTCAGCCCGAAACCTTTAAAGTGGTTTTAGGCATTTTTTTGCTGTTGTGGTGCCCAGTGATGTTTTTCAGTCCGGCATTTCCACGGCTGCAACAGTCGGGAAAACTGGCAGATAGCCTGATAGGATTTCTCGGCGGAATTTTGGGTGGTTTAGGCGGTTTTTGCGGTTCATTGCCATCTGCCTGGGTCATGCTGAAAAATCTATCCAAACAGCAACAGCGTTACGTTTTACGACACTTTAATTTTGGCATTCAGCTGTTTACGCTACTGGCCTATTTACTACAAGGCACGCTTGTCATCCAGCTCTGGCCTTATATGGCAATTTTGCTGATCAGCGTCAGTTTTCCCGCCATTCTAGGGGCAAAATTATTTTATAAAATTTCGGAAACCCAATTTAAGCATACAGTTTTAAGCCTTTTATTTGCTTCCGGTGGCTTCCTGATTTTCAATACCCTGCTGTAAGGTTGATTTCTGGTTTACACAAATCACTTACATATGTTGAGATATTGCAGGCCTATTGATCCATAACAACTGATCAAAAGCCTCATAAATCTCATTTAAACAAAAAATGCCCAATCAGTCGGACAGATCAAATTTATCGGCAGGAAAACTTTATACAATAACTTAATCCCACCATCAATTTTCCTAGAAATGAGAACCTTGATTTTATTAGCAGGAATAATTCTACTCTCTGGCTGCTCTCTCGGCACTTCTCGCGAGCTTAAACATGCAGAAAAAATGCTTGCAGATTTTCAGTGCAATAAAATTGAAAGTGCACAAATGGCGCATAGTTCGATTACCTCTTATCATGAACAGACACTTGCCTCTAGCCGCCAGAAAGCCCAATCTTATATCCAGAGCTATAAAGATGGAGAGGATTTATTTAATCTGCCCTTAACGGAAGTGATTGAGGAACAATATTATATTTATCAGGAAGCTTGCCAGCATTTAGGCGGAATTAGTCCGGCACAAAATCAATAATTTTTTTTAAGCAAAAGTCAAACCCCATACTTGCTGAGCCAGCATATGCAGCGAGCCAAGATTTTCTATCTGCATCTCTTGGCTTCGCTTAAAAATGACAATGAACTCGGTTTTTCAGTTAGGTTTCAGGGTAATAACGTGTATCCACGCTAAACTGTTCTGGAAATTTGGCATGAATTTGTGCATAAAAAGCCATAATTTCAGCCATATCTTTTTCATAGTCGCCCGTGGGATAAACAATTTTACCCACTCCGGTTTTCTTCTTGGCATAATCCATATAAGCCAATGCAATGGGTACCCCTGCATTGATCGCCACATGGTAGAAACCGGTTTTCCATTGTTCCTGTTTGGCACGCGTTGCTTCCGGTGTGACCAGCATCACCAGTTTGGGATGGGTTTTAAATAAATCCGACATCACTTGAACCATGCTTGGACGTGGCTCCCCTTCTTTTTTGGCTGTGCGGTCAATCCCGATTCCACCCATTGCACGTACAAATGGACCAAAAGGAAATTTCATATAACTGTCTTTAATGGTAATACGAACGTTGACGCCTAAGGCCTTGAGTGCCAGACGTGCATATAAGGCATCCCAGTTGCTGGTGTGCGGTGCAGCAATCATGACACATTGATCCAAGTCAAGTGGCCAATGATTATCGATTTCCCAGCCCATCATTTTTAAACCTTGTTCAGCTAATTTTTCAAACACTTGCCGCACCGACACCTATATAAAGTGCGCAGATTTTAACAAGGTGGCTGAAATATAAAAGTGCAATATGGCCAATAAATAATCAATTAATATATAAATGTATAACTTTAGAGTTCAAATAAAATAGGTAAAGTTGCCGTTTTATTTTTGCCGAAATTTTAGCTTGGCAAGCTTACACCCAAGTTGTCTATTCAAATCCATACAAAATAGATATAACAAAGCCATAACAAGATGAACATTTAATTGATCTGCATTTTTACGTATTTTTTAAAGCTATTATGGGCCAAAAGGACAATATCGTGAAAAAAATAATATTCATCCTGTCATTAACGACTCTGGCTTTAGCTGGGTGCAGCAAACCCAAAACCGATACTCATGACAGCAATACAGCACCTGATCAGCCCATGAATCAAACCTCCCCATCAGCCGCCACCACAGCTCAACCCACCTCAGCTATAAGCGATACGGCAGAAACTCCCCTGGATTGGCCTGGTGAATATAAAGGGGTTTTACCCTGCGCCGACTGCGAAGGTATTGAAACCGAACTGGAATTAAAGGCAGATAAAACCTATGAATTGACCCAGGAATATTTGGGTAAAGGAAAAGACAATGAATTCAAGGTAAAAGGAAGGTTTAGCTTTGATGCAAATCAACCCTCCATGATTAACCTGGACCAAGCGGGAGAAAATCGTAAATTTTTTGTCGGTGAAAACTTTGTTGAAGCACGTGATATAAAGTCTGGAAAAGTCATTGATTCCAAAATGAATTATAAATTACAAAAAGATCTTAAATAATTTCTATTTGAACCTTTGTCTTTAGGCACTTAAAAAGCTTGAAAATTGAAAACGACAAATATGCAAATGAAGATAGAGAATCAGAAACTTATACGCGATGGAATGACATTCATGACTCAATCCGCATCTATAACTACAGATAGATATATCAGAATACCTGGCTTTTGTTGATGGTTTAAGAAATTTCAGCTTTGACGTATATGATCAGGATGAACTCGAACTTTTATTCATCAGTTGAATAGAAAGTGAATAAAAAATCCCCGCTTTTGCGGGGATTTTTTAAGATCAAATGATCAGTATGAATTACATCATACCGCCCATTCCACCCATGCCGCCCATATCAGGCATAGCAGGTTTATCTTCAGGGATATCTGTGATCATGCATTCAGTGGTTAGCATTAAAGCAGCTACAGATGCAGCATGTTCAAGTGCAGAACGGGTTACTTTTGCAGGGTCAAGAATACCCATCTCAAGCATATCGCCATATTCACCAGTTGCAGCATTATAACCGAAGTTGCCTTCGCCATTTTTCACAGCATTGATGACTACAGATGGTTCGTCGCCCGCATTCGCTACGATTTGACGAAGTGGTGCTTCAATTGCACGGCGTAAAATATTGATACCTACATTCTGGTCATCATTACCGCCTGTCACACCTTCAAGTGCTTTAGCAGCACGTACCAGTGCAACACCACCACCAGCAACTACACCTTCTTCAACCGCAGCGCGAGTTGCATGAAGCGCATCGTCTACACGGTCTTTTTTCTCTTTCATTTCAACTTCAGTTGCTGCACCAATTTTGATGACTGCAACACCGCCAGCTAATTTAGCTACACGTTCTTGAAGTTTTTCTTTGTCATATTCAGAAGTCGATTCTTCAATTTGCGCGCGGATTTGTTGAACACGTTCAGCAATCTGGTTCGCATCGCCAGCACCATCCACAATCACGGTGTTTTCTTTAGAAACCGTGATTTTATGTGCAGTACCCAAGTCTTGAAGTGTCGCTTGCTCTAAAGACATGCCCACTTCTTCAGAGATCACAGTCGCACCAGTCAAGATTGCGATATCTTGCAGCATTGCTTTACGACGGTCACCGAAACCTGGTGCTTTCACCGCACATACTTTAATGATGCCACGCATGTTGTTCACAACTAGAGTTGCCAACGCTTCACCTTCAACATCTTCAGCAATGATAAGAAGCGGCTTGCCAGTTTTAGCAACAGCTTCGAGTACTGTAATCAATTCGCGGATGTTGCTGATTTTTTTGTCTACAAGAAGAATGAACGGATTTTCAAGTTCAGCTGTTAACGTATCTTGTTTGTTGGCGAAGTACGGGCTGATATAACCGCGGTCAAACTGCATACCTTCAACTACGTCTAAAGCGTCTTCGAAACCTGAACCTTCTTCAACCGTGATCACACCTTCTTTGCCCACGCGTTCCATAGCTTGTGCAATCAGTTTACCCACTGTTTCATCAGAGTTAGCAGAGATTGAACCCACTTGTTCAATGGCTTTAGTATCAGAAGCAGGTTTTGCAGTAGCTTTAATGTTTTCAACTACAGCTTTTACTGCAAGGTCGATACCGCGTTTCAAGTCCATCGGGTTCATACCCGCAGTCACCGACTTGATCCCTTCGTTCAGGATTGCTTGAGCCAATACAGTTGCAGTTGTAGTACCGTCACCTGCGATGTCATTAGTTTTTGAAGATACTTCACGAACCAGTTGCGCACCCATGTTCTCAAATTTGTCTGCCAGTGAAATTTCTTTCGCTACAGTTACACCATCTTTAGTGATGTGTGGTGCACCAAAAGAACGGTCGATCACAACGTTACGGCCTTTAGGACCTAAAGTCACTTTTACCGCATCTGCAAGTACGTTTACACCTGCAATCATTTTAGCGCGAGCTGAATCACCAAATTTTACGTCTTTAGCTGACATGGTTTACTCCAAATATTTTAATTTTCAATAAGCTGAATAAATAATCAGGTCTGAATTTTCCGGCTCAGGATTAACCTTCAAGCACAGCTAAAATGTCAGACTCTTTCATAATAAGAAGTTCTTCGCCTTGTACTTTTACCGTTGTACCTGCATAAGTACCAAACAATACTTTGTCGCCAACTTTTACATCTAAAGCACGTACACCGTTGTCAGTAATCTGGCCATTGCCTACTGCAATGATTTCACCTTGAGCCGGTTTTTCAGCAGCAGAACCTGGAAGCAAAATACCGCCAGCAGTTTTAGTTTCTTCTTCAACACGACGAATAACTACGCGATCATGTAATGGACGAATGTTGCTCATTGGAAACTCCATCAGACTAAGTCTTTTATTAGTGAAGTAATGATGACTTTGTTATTCCATCGGTCATCATCAAATAATTTCGATGACACTTTTGTGGGGATGGAAAAAAACGCTTCAAGGGGCAAACAAAAAAAAATTGCTGTTTTTTGTATTTTTTTTATTCAAATCTGATATTTCTTCATTTAATCGGCATTTTCTTCTTTTAATACAAATTCTTTTTGCTGATTGTTAAAATAATAATGCTCCACATCGCCATTGGAATAAATCAGATTCAAACTGTTGGGCAAACCACGATGCAAACGGTAGGAAATTGCAGTTCCGGCATGAATGTCCAGCACCGAATGGTCTGCCCCCAAATGGTAAATCTGGTTCAGGTCATATACAGCCGACTGATGCAGATGACCATGCAACAGGCCATTTAAGCCACTTTGACTCCACGATTCTAAAGCCATACGCCCCAGCATTGGACAGTCCTTGATGCCATGCGGATTATCCGGAGGCGTATAAAATGGCTGGTGCGCAACAATCAGTTTGATTTTATGCCTGGGAGCCATCATAAGTCTTTGATCAATTTTCTGAATTTGCTCCAGGGAAATATGCCCGCGGGTGTGATAGCGCCGCCGAATACTATTCACGCCAATGAGATAAAAATGCTTGGTTTCCAGTACCGTTTCCATATGGCCAAAGAAAATTTTATAACGGGTAAAAGGACTGAATATCCGGTTCCAGACATGGTACAAAGGAATATCATGATTACCCGGCACCACCAGGTAAGGCAGATTTAAACTTTCCACAAACTGTTTGCAGTCATAAAACTGCTTGTAACGGGCGCGCTGGGTTAAATCCCCACTGACCACCACAGCCTCTAAAGGATGTTGCTGACAAAATAGGCGAATTGCTGCCATACAGGCCGGTTTTTCCGTACCAAAATGCAAATCAGACAGATGTAGAATCATAAGGAACCATTATTTTCAATGCATGCTTGCGTACGGAAATCTGAAGCGGGGGCTGCATTTCCACGATTTCACCATCCAGTGCCAGGGTCAGTTTCTTGGCTTTGGAATGTATTTGCACCTTGTCGGCGGAAAAGCTATATACCTCGGGCGTATGATCAAGCTTGCCGCGGATCAATTGCCATAAGATTTTAAACAAGGTGGGTTTATCGCTTTTCGCCACTATCACCCCCACGACCTTTCCCAATTCAGCACATTTGGCAATGCGTAAATTCATCTCTGCAAGTTGCAGCTGATTATTACCAAAAAAAATCAGCGGCGTTTTGACGGGATATTTTTTACCGTCAATTTCCACTTCAAGTTTCAGCTCTTTGCGATCACGAATCAGCACATCCAGCGCTGAAGTATAGGCATGTAGAGCAAAACGCCCAAAACTCCGGTTATAGAGTTCACGCCTTTGTATAAATAAAGGATAAAGCCCCAAACTGGCGTTGTTCAAATAGATATGATCATTGATTTGCGCCACATGGACTTCACGGATCTTCCCGGTCGCTATAACATCGGCCGCTTTGAGCAGATCCAGCGGAATATGCAGTAGACGGGCAACATAATTAAAGGTTCCCAGAGGAAAAACTCCCATGGGAATCTCGGTACCGATCAGTCTGGTTGCCACCGTATTGAGTGTGCCGTCCCCACCCGCAGCCACTACAACACCAATTTCTTCAGCCTGTTGATGACGTTCGATTATTTTGTCCATAAAACTGTTAAAATCTGCTTCTGCACTGATTTCAAAAGCCTGGATTTCATAGCCATAGGCTGTTAAATTTGTCATAAGCTGTTCATAGATTTCATCTTTATTGGCTGCATGAAATCCCGATTTTTCATTATAGATAAGCGATAAAGGCTTGGCAGAAACTGACATTTTCCATACTTCTTTGAAGTAATTGCTCTAATTTTGTCCAAATTATCGACAATTGAAAGCATCTTTATGTAAAATTCGAATTACCACCATTTATTAAATCAATAACAATTGCCACCCAAATAACCCAATTAAGTAATTGTTTTTAAAAAACATAATTTAAATAAATTATACCCATAAAGTTAATAAATGGATTAATTAATAAACACACTACATCATAACCTATTGTTTTTTATTACATAAAAATAGAAACATATAATATTCCAATCTATTTCAGCTACTTCTTTAGTCTTATTTTTTTCACGATTTTATGCTTTAATACAGCCACTTTTTTTTTATATTTTCTTCCGGGCGATGTATCCCATTGTCCGGATTGTACTTTGTACATTTGAATCGTACATATTTGAGATAGGCCTCACCATGACCCAAGTGAACGCACCAGAATTCGTTCGTCACCCTAAGCTTATTGCATGGGTGGAAGAGATTGCTAAATTAACAAAACCGGCAAAAATTGAATGGTGTGACGGTAGCGCAGAAGAATATCAACGTCTTATTGACTTGATGATCGCTAACGGCACTATGCAAGCGCTGAACCAAGAAAAACATCCTGGTTCTTACTTGGCAAATTCTGATCCTTCTGACGTTGCTCGTGTTGAAGGTCGCACATTTATCTGTTCAGAAAAAAAAGAAGACGCAGGTGCGACAAACAACTGGGAAGCGCCTGCCGAAATGCGCGCTCGCCTGAACGGTTTGTTTGACGGTTCAATGAAAGGCCGTACTATGTACGTGGTTCCTTTCTCTATGGGTCCTTTAGGTTCTCATATTGCCCACATCGGTATTGAAATCACTGACTCTCCTTACGTTGCAGTCAGCATGGCCAAAATGGCTCGTATGGGTAAAGCGGTTTATGAAGTACTGGGTACTGATGGCGAATTCGTTCCATGTGTACACACTGTTGGCGCGCCGCTTGAAGAAGGTCAAAAAGACGTTGCTTGGCCATGCAACCCAGAAAAATACATCGTGCATTACCCAGAAACCCGTGAAATCTGGTCATTCGGTTCTGGCTACGGCGGTAACGCATTGCTTGGTAAAAAATGCCTGGCTTTACGTATCGCTTCTTCGATGGGCCGTCAACAAGGCTGGTTAGCTGAACACATGCTGATCCTTGGCGTGACCAATCCACAAGGCGAAAAACATTACATCGCTGCTGCATTCCCTTCTGCTTGTGGTAAAACCAACTTTGCAATGTTGATTCCACCAGCAGGTTACGAAGGCTGGAAAATTGAAACTGTAGGTGATGATATTGCCTGGATTAAACCGGGTGAAGACGGTCGCTTATATGCCATCAACCCTGAAGCTGGTTTCTTCGGTGTAGCGCCTGGTACAAATACCAAGACCAACCCGAACTGTATGGCGACATTAGCGAAAGATGTTATCTATACCAACGTTGCTGTAACTGACAACGGTGAAGTATGGTGGGAAGGTCTGACTAAAGAAGCTCCTGCTAACCTGACCAACTGGAAAGGTCAACCACACACTGGCGCAGAGAAAGCAGCACATCCAAATGCTCGTTTCACCGTTGCTGCGGGTCAATGTCCTTCTATTGATGCTGACTGGGAAAATCCGGCAGGTGTTCCAATTTCTGCGTTCATCTTCGGTGGTCGCCGTGCAGATACAGTGCCTTTAGTTTCTGAAGCGTTCGACTGGGTTGATGGCGTATATAAAGCTGCAACCATGGGTTCTGAAACAACTGCTGCTGCTGTAGGCCAACAAGGGGTGGTACGTCGCGATCCATTCGCAATGCTTCCATTCGCAGGTTACAACATGGCTGACTACTTCGCTCACTGGTTAGAAATGGGTGAAAAAGTTGGCGAGAAAGCTGCAGCTGCCGGCAACAAGCTGCCTGGTATCTACAACGTGAACTGGTTCCGTCGTGATGCTGAAGGCAACTTCGTATGGCCTGGCTTCGGTCAAAACATGCGTGTTCTTGAGTGGATTATTGACCGTTGTGAAGGTCGTGCAACAGCAGTTGACACACCAATCGGTCGCGTTCCAACTTACGAACAGCTGAACTGGACTGGTTCTGACTTCACTAAAGAACAGTTCGAGCTTGTCACCTCTCAAGACAAAGATCAATGGATCAAAGAACTTGAAAGCCACACTGAATTGTTCAACAAACTTGGTGAGCGCTTACCAGCTGCACTTAAAGCACGTCAAAACGAGCTTTTAGAAGCTGTAAAAAAATCTGCTTAATCAGTAGATAATGAAAAAAGGCCGCACGTGCGGTCTTTTTTTCAACTGTTTGTTTAATAACAAGACTTTATAACTTAACAACAACCATAAAAGGGGAAAATTCATGTTAAAAATGCTTACTCTTAGCGCTTGCCTGCTTGGCCTGTCTACTTTGGTGATGGCAAAATCTGAAACTGCAGAACAACCGGCCTTACACGTTTGTGCAATCAAAGGTACGCCAGACTCTAGCCAGTTTCAGATCAAAAAGCGCATTAAAGTGGCTAAAGGTACTTATGGCAGCGTAGAAGAGCTGTATTCACGTTTTGCAGAACGTGCCCATCAAGTCGGTGGCAATGTGGTCATTAATTACAATGCCAGCCAGAGATTCGGTTTCTGGCCTTGGCGTATTGTACGTCCAGTGGTTTGGGGAACTGCAGTGAAATGGAATACGCCAGTAAATTGTAAAGAACTCGGCGGCGTTGAAATTTAAGTACAGCCCAGAGCTGGGACTTCAGTCAAGATAAAACTACAACTTGCTGCACCCAAAAGACCGCTCAGGCGGTCTTTTTTATTGACCGGTTTAAGCAGCCGTATCGCTTGATCTTTTCAGCAGCAACTTTAAAAGATATTGATCTAATTGCTGTATTTCATCAGCACTAAATTGAAAGCCGAGTTTGGTTCTGCGCCATAAAATATCTTCACTGGTTCTTGCCCATTCCTGATCGACCAGATAGTCAACCTCTCTAGCAAACAGTCCATGACCAAAATCTTCACCCAGTTCACTTGTCGTTGAAATATCCTTTAAAAAATTCCACACCCGTGAACCATAAGCATGTGCCCAGCGCGAAGCCAATGACAAAGAAACCTGATCAATACCTTGCATAAGCTGCTGCATTAACAGCTCCACCGAAACCAGGTTTTCCGCACCCGGCAAACATGCCGTCTCGGTCCAGGATTTATTCATGTCCGGGAATGTGGGTGCCAAATGCGCCATTGCCGACTCTGCCAGTTTTCGATAGGTTGTGAGCTTGCCACCAAAGACTGAAAGCAAGGGTGCATCATTTTCCTGCGTAGGCGATATCGCCAAAGTGTAATCTCGGGTAATCGCCGATGGATTATCTGACTCGTCATCACACAAAGAGCGCACACCTGAATAGGTATATAAAATATCCTCAACCGTCAGCTGATGTTTAAAATGATCATTATAAACATTCAGCAAATAGTCCACCTCCTGCGAGGTGATTTTGACCTGATCCAGGTTGCCCTGATATTCATGATCTGTGGTACCAATTAAGGTGTATTGCTCCAGATAAGGAATGGCAAATACAATACGGTGATCATCATTTTGCAGAATGAACGCTTTATCGCCTTCATAAATTCTAGGCACGATAATATGACTGCCTTGGACAAGACGTAAACCATGTGGCGATTGCTGTTGTAAATTGTGTTCAATAAACTGGAGCACCCAAGGCCCAGTAGCGTTAACCAGGGCTTTTGCCTGCACCTGATAACTGCCCTGCGCATGTTCCAGATGGATGTTCCACACGCCATTTTCACGGTAAGCAGCGCTACAACGGGTTTGTGTGGCAATTTTGGCGCCCAGCTCATGGGCCTGCATGGCATTTAAAACCACCAGGCGCGCATCATCCACAGCACAATCCGAATATTCAAAACCCTGCGTCATTTCATCTTTCAGAGGACTGCTGGCTGGATCAAAATGAATATGCCGGGAAGCGGCTAATTTTTTCCGCTTGCCCAAATGATCATAAATAAATAAACCGGTCCGTATCAGCCATGCAGGACGTAAATGCGGTTGATGCGGCATGACAAAACGCAAGGGGCGAATAATATGGGGCGCTTTGGCTAGCAGAATTTCCCGTTCCAGCAAAGCTTCATGTACCAGGCGGAATTCTTTATATTCAAGATAACGCAAACCGCCATGGATCAGTTTACTGCTCGCAGAGGAAGTATGGCTGGCGAGATCGTCCTTTTCACATAAAAAAACGGATAAACCGCGTCCTGCAGCATCAACCGCAATACCCACGCCATTGATGCCACCACCAATCACCGCTACATCATAGACCGGATGACTCACTTGCATGTCCACCTCCTCTAGTCCTGTTCGAACAGTAAACTTAAATTTTCTGTTGTTCCAAGAAACTTAACACTATTTAAAGTGAAAGGACACCGAATAATTGTCGTTCACTTCCATGAAGACAAAATGGACAGCGTGTTTATTTTTATCAACTCCCCCAAAACTTGATCCCACTGCTTATTTATATACTTTCTTTTTACACTGTAAATTTTGCACATTTCTCATACAAAACTGAAAGAATCATAGGCTTATTCCACTTTAATAATGGGTTTAACATCAAAAAAACAATAGCAAAATGGACTTGTGCAGATGATTGAACAAAACGTTTCTCAAGTAAATTTAGACACCAAAACACGGGTCAAATCCATTCTTGGCGGTTCGGCAGGCAACCTGGTGGAATGGTATGACTGGTATGTCTATGCTGCTTTTACCTTATATTTTGCCCATGTCTTCTTCCCCAAAGGCAGCCAGACAGCACAATTACTTCAGGCAGCCGCCATTTTCGCAGTCGGCTTTTTAATGCGACCGATTGGTGCCTGGATTATGGGTATTTACTCGGATAAAAAAGGACGCAAATCCGGGCTTACCCTTTCTGTGACCTTGATGTGTATTGGCTCTCTGATGATTGCTGTTTCCCCAACCCATGATCAAATTGGCATATTCGCGCCTATTATTTTAGTAGTTGCCCGGCTCATCCAGGGCTTAAGTGTCGGTGGTGAATACGGCGCCAGCGCCACCTATTTAAGTGAAATGGCTGAAAGAAACCGGCGCGGCTTTTTCTCAAGCTTTCAGTATGTGACCCTGATTGCCGGTCAGCTGACTGCACTCTGCGTATTGCTGATTTTGCAGTTCGTCCTCACTGAAGAACAGCTGCATGACTGGGGCTGGCGTATTCCCTTCTTTATTGGAGCTTGTCTCGCCATTGTGGTGTTCTATATCCGTCGTGGATTGCTTGAAACGCAATCTTTTAAAAATGCTCAAAAAGATAAAACTCAGCCTGAATCTGGCATGTTTGCTTTATTTAAACATTATCCTAAACAAGCCTTTACGGTTTTATTTTTAACCGCTGGAGGTACGGTTGCTTTTTATAGCTATACCACCTACTTGCAAAAATACTTGGTGAATACTTCCGGATTTAGCAAACCTGCAGCCACACAAATTACGACTCTGGCGCTGTTCATTTTCATGTGTATACAACCTTTAGCCGGTGCTTTGTCAGATAAAATTGGACGTAAACCGCTCATGATTGCTTTTGGGGTCTTAGGCGTTTTATTTACCTATTTTATATTTGATCGTCTAGGTCAGACGCATGACTACTGGGCAGCATTTTGGCTCTGCCTGGCAGGTCTGGTTATTGTAACTGGCTATACCTCCATTAATGCAGTCGTCAAAGCCGAATTGTTCCCCGCCCATATCCGTGCCTTGGGCGTTGCACTGCCCTATGCCCTCGCCAATACCCTGTTTGGCGGCACGGCCGAATTTTTTGCCTTAAGTTTTAAGGAAGCCGGACATGAGTCCTGGTTCTTTATTTATGTCACGATTTTAATTTTTATCTCGTTGCTGGTTTATATCTTTATGAAAGATACCAAACACCATTCCGAAATTAAGGAACATTAATCCAAAACCAATCAAAAAAGCCTTTCTTTATTGAAAGGCTTTTTTGATTTATCTGTACGCTTAAATAAAATAAGTAGTGCATGTGCAATAAAAGCTCAAAAAATATTCTCTCAACTCAAGTGGACAGAAATGAACTTTGCCACAATCTTTATATTCATATGGCTACTCCCCAGTATGCAGTGTCAGACAAGTGATAATTAATTCGATTTAACCCGGTTGAATCATCCACTTCTAAGCCAGGAATGGTCACATTTGGAAAGCTTTTTTATGAGATATAAGCACGGTAAGATCGTTAAAAAATCGGGCTTATGGCATACTGAATAGAATAATAACGCCGGGAACTTTTGAAGATGAACAAGAGCTATAAATTGTTGGGTTTGGGTTTGATTGCGCTTGGACTGGCTGCCTGTCAAAGCACTCCGCGCCAATACAACGGTAATGTCGGCTATCAGATTGAAAGCAAGTCTACGGATAGTGCAACCTTGGCTTATACTCTGGCTATTCGTCAAAACCAGAAAGTTGATGAACAGAAATTACAACGTGCCTGTCAAAAAGTATTAGGTCTAAATAAACAATATAAATTAACGATCCTGAGCATTAGTGAAATTGCCAATCCGGAAATACAAACACCACACTATGGCCGTCAACTGGGTCAAAGTCGCACCAGCATCAGTCTCAGCAACACCCCAGATCTATATAACAGTGAAAATATGGCGACTCGCCAGTCGTTGGAGGCGCGTCCAAGTACCTTAAGTGTGGTGCGTTATACCTGCTCTTAAAATTTACAGGCTAGATAAAAATAAGACGCTGTTTATAGCGTCTTATAAAAACTGACATTACGAAATTCCTTTGCTTCATCCAGGTCCGGCCAGGTGGTCGCACTGCGCTCATCCAGCTTTTGATAGTTTGGATGACTAAAGTTTTTCACCCGACTGTCTGCCACCCATACCTCGGGTGCAAATTTCAGGAATTCATCCAGGAAAAAGCGGTTACATTGGTCATACAGCACATCTGCTGCAAGCAAGATATCGACTTGTTCTGCTTTATACAGATCATCCAGATATTCAAGCTCGACATCATTCAGTTCTGCATTGGCGCGACAGGCATCCAGACTAACCTGATCAATATCACAGCAGATTACCCGCTTCGCGCCTGCCATTTTCGCTGCAATCGCCACCACGCCCGACCCTGCACCAAAATCCAGAACCACCTTGTCTTTGACATGATGCGGTTCAGCAAGAAGCCACTGCGCCATAGCAAGTCCAGAAGCCCAGCAGAATATCCAGTACGGCGTATCATTCCAGATCCGGCGAATCACTTCGTCATCAAGTCTGTCAGTTGGAAATACAGGTGGAATGAGCCATAAAGAAATGGGGGTTTCAGGCAATTGCTGGGCAAGCAGTTCACAGTTCGGAATTACTTCATGCAAAGCTTGAATAAGATGTTCTGGGGCTTTTGGAAATTGAAAAGTACAGCTCATTGGATTTTTATTCGTTTTAATTTGAAAAAATTTGAAGATATTCCGCCTCCTTTTAGGAGAGGGTTATGGAGAGGTCTAAATTCCTGAGACTTCTTCCCTCATCCCAACCTTCTCCCTGAGCCGTATACGGCGCAAGAGAAGGAGTATCCATTATTTTTACAATGAATTTCCCCTCTCCTGAGCAAGATTTAAAGGATTGCTTTTAAATCGAAGCGCAAGAGAGGGTCAGGGAGAAGTCAATTTATTAACCCAAAGCCTTCTCAGCAGCTTCAACCGTTTGACGAATCAAAGTGGTAATGGTCATTGGACCTACACCACCCGGAACTGGTGTATAAGCAGAAGCGATTTCTTCGATCCCAACCAGTTGAATGTCACCGACACCACCGCCATCACGTGGGTGGAAACCGGCATCTACAACCACTGCACCTGGTTTGATCCAGTCTTTTTGAATCAATTCAGCTTTACCTACCGCACCAACAATGATGTCTGCCTGTTTTACAAAGCTTGCAAGGTCTTGGGTACGTGAATGGCAAATCGTGACTGTTGCATTTGCTTCAAGCAGCATTGCAGCCATCGGTTTACCCAAAATTGCAGAACGGCCAACAACAACGGCATGCTTACCTGCAATTTCAACGTTGTTTTCTTTCAGAATGGTCATGATGCCTGCAGGCGTTGCAGAACCATAAGCCGCTTCACCCATTGCCATACGGCCATAGCCCAGGCAAGTTACACCGTCTACGTCTTTCGCCAGTGAAATGGCATCAAAACATGCACGCTCATCAATTTGCGCAGGTACCGGATGCTGTAACAGAATACCGTGAACATCTGGGTTCGCGTTTAATTTTTCAATTTCCGCAAGCAACTGTTCAGTTGTGGTTTCCTTTGGAAGCTCAACTTTGAGTGAATCCATACCAACACGGCGGCAGGCATTACCTTTCATACGAACGTAAGTTGCAGATGCACCATCATCACCCACCAAAATAGTCGCAAGGATTGGAGTACGACCTGATTTTGCTTTTAACGCTTCTACGCGAGTTAACAAATCAGCCTCAATTTGCTTTGCCAATGCACGACCATCTAATACTAATGCCACGGCACTTCTCCCAAATGTTGATATGAATCAATTTCGCACATTCTACATGAATATTTTAAATATTTTCCGTTATATGCTGCTTTTCTGCACATCTGCATAAATCTACTATTGTTTTTTTTTCAGGGCTTGATAATATACGCAGCAACAAGAGATGGCGGGGTGGCAGAGTGGTCATGCAGCGGACTGCAACTCCGTGTACGCCGGTTCGATTCCGACCTCCGCCTCCAATCTTGTTAAGCCCGAGTGGTGAAATCGGTAGACACAGGGGATTTAAAATCCCCCGCCCACAAAGCGTGCCAGTTCGAGTCTGGCCTCGGGCACCATTCTTAGCCTACTAAGATGGTGTAAATAAAGAATCCAGCGACCAGCTGGTTTTTTTATGCCTGAAATTTCTTCCAGACCCCTCTCTTATTTCACGCTCTTTCATTTCTTTGTTAATGATGATTCTGTAAATAACCCTGCAGGCTAGCTTCCAGCTCTTGCTGCAAATGTGCTGGCTTTATTATTTTCACATAAGGAATCCAGTAACGTACCAGCGGGTTCAATTCTTTCTGATGCCGAATTTGACAACTCATCAACAGCCCTTCTGTTTCCGATTCATCTAGAATCGCTTGTTCTGGAAAAATCCGGCGTTGCTTAAAATAAATCGAAGCCTCTGGGTGCACAGATAAAACTACTTCCTGTTTTTCGTACTGAAACCAGATGCCTTCATCATCTTCCAATTGCTGCAAGATAGTCTGATCATGTTCAAACGCTGAAAGCCGATGGCTACAGATAATTTTCTCAATACGCCCCAGACGGTAAACGCGCAGTTCCTGCTTGCGTACAGCCGCCAAATACCAGTTGCCCATGTGATGAATTAATCGATAGGGTTTTACAACCCGTATTTGGCCTCTGTAAAGCAAAGCGATTTGTTGTCTTTTTTGAATACTTGCAGTGAGCACCTTGAAATGTTCAGCATACTGGGTATTGTCTTCAAAATTGTAGCCTTTGGCAGAAAAAACCGGATTGGACCGATTGTCGAACAGTTCCCTTAAAAAGGAGATATCTAAAGAGGGATAAAGATTCTGAATGCCAGACAGCTGGGCAAAATTTTGGATATCCTGTAATTTAAAGCGCCCAAAATAGGAAGAATCCAGGTAAAATTTTTTGGTTTTAGTGTCTTGAATAAGTGGAAGATAAGAATTTAAACGATCAAAATCACGCTCTATGGTTCGGCTACTGACCCGAAACTCAAGCGCCAATTCATGCACGCTCAGTTGATGCCCTACATTAAGCTTTGTCAGTATACGGGCCAAACGTTCTGCAAGACGCTCATGTGTTGAAGGATGACCCTTCATAAAACCCCTCTTTGTGCTTTGCAGCACAACGCTTAAAATGCGTAAAATTATTCAATTATGAAAAAATTATAGCGTCAATTAAAAACGTGTTTCTGAGTATTTTCTCCGACTTAAGGCTAATATGGCGGCTTTAAAAGTTATTGAATCGAACGTATCCGACGGCTTTTTTTGCCTTTACCATTCAGGCGTTCGACATAACGCTCCAGATGTAGCATGGCTTTATAAAACTGATGCAGATTAGAAGGCAATACCTGATTGCAAATAATGGCTTTATGCAATCTTTTCAAGGCACGTAAGCCATGTTCAGATGTATAAGGAGCTGAGACTATTTTCATAATATTCTTCCTTTTATTACATGACGCTTCAATTAAAACCAATCAATTTAGTCGGATTATCTTAAAACTTAATTTACCTCCTGGTTCTGACAGGTTGTGTCAATTAATCGACCTTTTTTACCATTTTTTAAAATTTATGACCTTTTTTCTATTCATTAATTTAAATTAGTTATCATTTTTTATTACATGCAAAATAAAAGCCAACATCTGTTGGCTTTTATTTTATTTAAAGCTGGAATCGTTAGATGATTTCCACCACAACTTTACCGACATGCTCACCGGTATCCATCACCGCATGTGCATCCTGAATCTGGTCAAACTTGAAAGTTTTATAGATCATTGGCAAGCATTCTCCTTTTGCCCACAGCGGAGCAACCTGCTCTTTTAAGCCTTGAGCAATTTCAGCCTTTTCAGCAGTATTACGTGCACGCATGGTTGAACCGGTAATGGTCAGGCGTTTCATCATGATTTGACCGAGTTTGACCTCTTTGGCTTTGGCCCCACCCAAGAAAGCGATATAGACCAGACGACCGTCACGACGCAGCAGATTCAGGTTTTTCTCCAGATATGGCGCACCGACCATATCCAGAATCACATCGACACCGCCATTCTCTGTAACTTCATTAATGACTTGCTCGAAGTCTTGAGTCTTATAATTGATGGCATGGGTTAAATCTGAAATGGCCGCAACTTTTTCATCGGTCCCTACAGTGGCAAAAGTTTTGATGCCGAGTGATTTACACAGCATTAAAGCAGTGGTTCCAATTCCGCTGGTTCCACCATGCACCAGTACCGTTTCCCCTGCTTTGGCTTTACCCATCTGGAACACGTTGGCCCATACGGTAAAGAAAGTTTCAGGAATCGCCGCTGCCTGAGTAAAGCTCACGCCTTCAGGAATTGCCAAGGTTTGGCTTTCAGGCACCACACAATATTCCGCATAACCGCCGCCATTGGTCAGGCCGCAAACCTTATCGCCAACCTTAAACTGGCTAACACCACTACCCACGGCCACCACTTCACCGGCCACTTCCAGACCCGGTACAGGCGTTACCCCTTTAGGCATTGGATATAAACCCTGGCGCTGCAAAATGTCAGGACGGTTAATACCAAAGGCATGTACTTTTACCAAGACTTCATCTGCTTTAGCTTCAGGTACTGCAACAGTTTCGTAAGCGAGTTTATCCACGCCGCCCGGTTCTGTGATAATGACTTGTTGCATCGTCGCTTGTGACATAGTTTATTCCTGATCTATTCATTGCTTTTTAAATTTACCGCCCTATTTGAACATAGAAATAGCTGGGAATGAATAACCGTGGACTTATGTATAATCCTCTCACTATTCAGCAAAATAATATGAGATAGCACATGGCAACCATTCAAAAAGCTAAAATGCAGGATATGGATGCTATCTTAGGCATCTGGCTCAATGCTTCCTTGCAGGCGCATGATTTTATTCCTGCTGCTTACTGGGAAAAGCAGCTGATTCCGATGCGTGATCTTTATCTACCTTTGGCCGAAAATTTTGTCATTAAAGAAAATCAAACAGTGCTGGGTTTTGCGTCTTTATTAAGATCTGAGGCGGTGTTGGCTGCACTTTTTATTGCACCTCATCAGCAAGGTTCTGGATATGGCAAATGTTTAATTGATTTTTTAAAACAGCAATGTGATGAATTGCATTTAAATGTTTATGCTGAAAATACCGCAGCGGTCAATTTTTATCGGCAGCAGGGTTTTAAAATCATCAGCCAAGCCCTAGATAAAAACACCGGTCATGCAGAATTGAGTATGACTTGGTCCAAGCCTTAATTTGGAAAAGATAAGGACAAATTGATGTCAGCCGTCATTGCATACAATGAAGATAATTATAGTGACTTTGAATGGTTTGAAGGCCTGGCAGTCATCCGTTTCTATGCCGACTGGTGCAAACCCTGTGTACAGAACTTCCCTGTCTTTGAACAGCTGGCCGCTCATTATGCTGAAGTCAAACCCGAGATCAAATTCGGTAAGATCAATGTCGATCAATCCCCGATTCTGACCTTGCGCTATAACGTTTATGGTTTGCCTTCTACACTGATTTTTAAAAATGGACAAATCATTCAACGGATTGCAGGGGTGAAAAGTTTGAATGAAATGAAAAGTATTGTTGATTTAATGGACTAATATAAAATTATCTTTGCTGATCAATAAAAATACTCAATTGAATATTGTAGCGTCATTTCAGTAAATCTTACTTTATTTCTATTATTATTCAATATATTGTAAGACCCACACCGACAATAAAAAATACTCAATTATTATGGATTTAAAAGTCATTTTCCTATTTTGCCTGTTCCCTTGTTTGGGCATTATTTTCCTGACATGGTTGTTGCGTTTTCCTTGGGCCTGGCTATTTAAAACTGTGATTGCTTTTGAAGTTGTAGTTGCAATTTTGGTATTTGTCATTGAGCTTGATGCAAGAAAAACACCTGAGAATAGCGGCTGGATCATGATCTTTGCAGCCGTCTTTCAGATCTATTTTGCCGTACTGCTTATGTTGACCCGCTTAGTGATCTGGCTGATAAAAAAACGGGGCTAAATCTTATATATTCATCCCGTCTCTTATATTCCATGGTTTTGACAGTTTTTAAATCAAACCGAATCGTTTTTTACTTAGGCATTTCTACAAATTGCATTAGAAATTTACGTACCAATGGCAGCACGACCAGAATCAATGGAAATGCCATCAGCCATGACAAGCTCCAGGCATGTAGCCATAATGAGATAAACTGGTCACTCCAGCCTTTATTCAGCAGCATGTTAAAGCAGGAAATTGCTCCACTCATAATGCCCGACAGAATAAGGGGCATCAGCCAGGTTAGATGCTTAGGGTGAAATTTTGGGAGATTATTTTTCATCATTTAACCTGATCTTTTAAATCGTGAATCGAATTACAAACGGGTAATGTTCGCTGCGGCTTGGTCAATCTGTTCTGCAATCTTTAGAACGTCTTTACTGCTTAATTCAGCATGAGACAGCTTTAAACGCAGGGAAGTTTTCAGGTTTTCCATCGCACGTTTGATATCAATAAACTGTTCGTTGTTGTGGATTTGCTTACGCGTATTAAAACGGTCGAGAACTTTATTGACCTCTTGTTGATGCGCGGCTAAATGTTTTAGGCCTTTGGCTGTAATATGATATTGCTTGCGCTCATCCACACTCAGCTTTACTTCTGTGTAATGGTGTTCTTCAAGATAGTTGATGGTCGGACAGATGGTGCCGGTGCTCGGCTTGTAGTTTCCACCAACCAAAGCAGCAACATCTTTGATAATGTCGTAGCTAAACTTTGGGGATTGGGCAATAAAGTGCAGCACCAAGAGCTTCATTTCGCCTGCTTCAAACAGGCGTTTTCGGATTTTAACAGGACTTTCGCTAACTGCGAGAAGGTCTGAATTTGGCATAGCTAAGACATACCTCAAAAACCATTAAGATATATCTTAATATATTTTTAAAATTTTAGTCACCTCTATTTTTTAATTATTTTAGATTTAGATGACCTCTAAATTCCTTCAATTTTTATCCTACTCCAATATAATAATGAGACTTTTTATGTATATTTTCTAATAACATATCAAAATTATTAAAAAAAATTTATGTTTAATATTTCAATTTTGAATTTTTTAAATTGTTATGAAGCTATTTTAAGAATTCAGTTAATATTAATTATATAAACTCAAAGTGTTTTGATCCTTCCATTCCATTTAAGAATTTTAGAAAAGTTTTACATTAAAGAAGAACTTTCATATTTATAATGCTTCTTTACTAAGCTTTATCAAGTCTTTAAGCTTATCTCTCCATTCATTGATAACCTTATTATGTTCTGCTTCATTGAACTTCACACTTTTTAATCCTAATTCTGAACGAAAAGCATTAAGTAAATCTATATTAACTTTGGCCATCTCTCCTTTTAATTCAAAAAGTTTAATATTTGCTATATCTTCCAATTCACATCTTTTTAAAATTAACTTTAGCCTTTCATCTACATATTCTTTTTTTAAATTACTAACAGCTTTTTTGTGTTCCAAAGCTCGTTGTGTAGCATTCATGTCCCCTTTAACAAATGCATCATAATATTTTTGCTGTAAAAAAATTATTTCATTTTCAAAATTATTAATTATAGGGTCAATTGCAGAAATCTCACTTTTTATATCAATAATTGCGTAACCCAACTCAATCATTTGGAAATAAATAGATATATAGGTATTCTCCCATCTATTCACTATCTCCAAAGAGTCAAGATGCAAAACCATTTTTACTTTTGTAAGACTCTGAAAAAATTCAATAGGTAATTCAATATTTTCATTAATTGCTACATAAATTGGATGTTTCAACTTATACAATGCTGAATCAATATTCTCTGCCAAATTCATGAAAATATTAAGTTTAAGCTGGAGTTCTCGACTTTTTCTATTATGTCTGACCGTTAATAAACTGAATACTATAGTCACTAATACTGTGCATAATGCAATTAAACTTTGATTAGTTTTCAAAAAGACTAAGAATTCATTCATTATTATGATTATCAAAAATTTAATTTTAATATTCTACATAAAAAACCCGCCTTTCGGCAGGTTTTTTAAATCAATTCAATCTATTAAAGACGAACCAATTCCACAATTTTCTCAGCCAATTCTTCAACCGACTCTTGCGCGAAGCTTACATCTGTACCTTCCGCAACAGTGGTAATCACCGCAATACCTGTTTCACGAAGCAGTGCAACTTGCGCAGCATCAAGGTCAGCTTTGGCAATCGTAACAATACCTTGTTGAAGCAACAGGTTTTCAAGCGCTTGTGCACTTTCCAGTGCTTTGGCAGATACCGTAATTGACGCAGGTTTTTGACCCAAACGTGCTGCACGGTCTTCCGCAGTGACAGGGTTGCTATGTGCAGTCCACTCAACCGACTCTTCAACCATACCTGCACCAATCGTTACGTTGTTCAAACGATCAATGAAGATAAACGAACCGGTGTAACGGCTGTCCTGATAACGGTCAAAGACCACTGGCGCATCAAATTCAACAGTCACATTGGCAATCGCATTCAGCTCAAGGTGATCCACTTGCATTTGCTCAAGCGTATTCACATTGGTACGGAAGTTAATGCCAGTCACTTTGGCAGGCACAGTTTGCGTACCAATCTTGATATTATACAGCTTGCCAATTACTAACGGCTGATCCGCCATCCAGACCACAGTCGCTTTCACTGAACGTGAAATGGCAGGAACAGCCTGATCCGCACGAACCAGCATATTACCGCGTGATACGTCAATTTCATCGTTTAGCGTAAGTGTGACTGCTTGACCTGCAAATGCATGTTCAAGGTTGCCATCAAAGGTAACGATTTCTTTAACGGTTGAAGTCTTACCCGATGGTAAAGCAACAACTTTATCGCCCACATTGATTTCACCCAGCGCAATCGTACCTGCGAAACCACGGAAGTCGAGGTTAGGACGGTTGACATACTGTACAGGGAAACGGAAATCACGTTGCGCGGTATCGCGGTTAATTTCAACAGACTCAAGCGTACCCATCAAGGTTTCACCAGTGTACCACGGCGTATTGGCAGACTTGTTCACCACGTTATCGCCATTCAATGCAGAAATAGGCGTAAAGATGATGTTGCTTGGCTTGCGGTCGCCTAACTGGTTTACGAAGTTGGCATAATCGGCCTGAATTTCATTGAAGCGCGCTTCAGAGAATTCTACCAGGTCCATTTTGTTGATCGCAACAATAATGTTCTTAATACCGAGCAAGCTTGCAATATAGGTATGACGGCGGGTTTGGGTTTGTACACCGTAACGCGCATCAATCAGGATGATTGCAAGGTCACAGGTAGATGCACCTGTCGCCATGTTACGGGTGTATTGCTCGTGTCCTGGAGTATCGGCAATGATGAACTTGCGCTTTTCGGTAGAGAAATAACGGTAAGCCACATCAATGGTAATCCCCTGCTCACGTTCAGCTTGCAGACCATCTACAAGTAACGCCAAGTCAGGTGCATCACCCGTTGTACCGACTTTTTTCGAGTCACGGGTTACGGCTTGCAATTGATCTTCATAAATCAATTTTGAATCGTAAAGCAAACGACCGATTAAAGTCGATTTACCGTCATCCACATTACCGCAAGTCAGGAAACGTAGCAGGTCTTTATTTTCGTGCTGTTTTAAATACGCCAGAATATCCTGGCTAATCAATTCTGATTGATGAGACATTGCTCAAAGCTCCACAAATTCGTTGAAATCAGTTTTTAATCCCCCTGTTTCCCCCTTTTAAAAAGGGGGACTTTCATCAGGAAATTAGAAGTAACCTTCCTGCTTTTTCTTCTCCATCGAGCCTGCTTCATCATGGTCAATCATACGACCTTGACGTTCAGAGCTGGTGGCTAAAAGCATTTCCTGGATAATTTCCGGCAAGGTGTTGGCAGTTGATTCAACTGCACCCGTTAACGGGTAACAACCTAAAGTACGGAAACGTACCGATTTCATTTGTGGAACTTCGCCTTCATGTAAAGGCATACGTTCATCATCAACCATAATCAGTGTGCCACTACGTTCAACTACAGGACGTTCTGCAGCCAAATAAAGTGGTACTAATGGAATGCTTTCCAAATAGATATATTGCCAGATATCAAGCTCAGTCCAGTTTGATAACGGGAATACACGAATACTTTCGCCTTTGTTCACTTTACCGTTGTAAAGGTTCCAAAGCTCAGGACGCTGGTTTTTAGGGTCCCAACGGTGCTTTGTATCACGGAACGAATAAACACGTTCTTTGGCACGTGATTTTTCTTCATCACGGCGCGCGCCACCAAAAGCAGCATCAAAACCGTATTTATCCAAAGCCTGTTTTAAGCCCTGGGTTTTCATGATGTCGGTATATTTAGAACTGCCGTGATCAAACGGGTTGATTCCAGCGTCTTTACCTTCTTTGTTTTGATGCACGATCAAATCGAAACCATGGGTTTTCGCCATATTGTCGCGGAATTTGATCATATCTTTGAACTTCCAGCCCGTGTCTACATGCAGTAGCGGGAATGGAAGTTTTGCAGGATAGAATGCTTTTAAAGCAAGATGCAGCATTACTGCAGAATCTTTACCAATAGAATACAACATGACCGGATTTTCAAATTCGGCAGCCACTTCACGGATAATGTGAATACTCTCAGCTTCAAGCTGTTTAAGATGAGTAAGTCTTTCCTCAGTTATGGACATTTACAACACCAGCTCAGATCAACGTGTACTTATTACACTTTTAAAAATATATATATTCATTATAGAGATTTAGTTATCACATCTATTGCTTGTTTTATTATATTGATATGCATATTTGTCATATAAAGCTTAACTAATAAAGAGTATAAGTTTTTATTAATGATTCACTTAAATGATGTTCTATTATTTTATCCAGATGCGCCCTTTACCACAAGCCAACATTAAAATGTACAAAATCTAATCTGATTGTTAATTCATCTAACACATCTATGTCATTCTTGCTGAAAATTGCATAGAGTACTTAGACTTTCTCCCATCTCCTGTATTTTTTGAATTATGCATACGCTAGACCGTACTCTTGAATCCGTTAAATCCCGCCTGGAACAGGCGCAGCTTGCAGGTCATATCTATCAGCACAATGCGCATTTACTGATCTTGCAGGAACCGTTGAATGATGATGGTTCAATCCTGAATAATTTTGTGCAACATGAACATACCGCTGACCAGATTGGGCTGCAATATGGACTAAGACTTTCGGATAATCATTTTGATTTTTTGATTGGAGTCACGCATAGCAACCAGGATCGCAGCTATGAAATTGGTGCAGGCAATCTGAAGGCCGATCAGAAAGCCTTTAACCTGTTGTATGCCTTTTATAATTATCCCAAGGCATTTTATCTGGTCAGCCTGCCCATGACAGCCAGTAGCGCTCAACTTGAACATGCCATTGAAACGCAACTTTTCAACCAGCCACAGTTAGCTTTTCTGAACACAGCCATCAAAACCAATCCGATGGGACAACAGGTCAACTGGATGAAAGCTTTTATTCTGCAACAGGCCCTAGACATGAAAGTCCGTATTCAAACCTGCTTGCTTTAAGCATAGTTATTCAAGCTGCATACATCATCCATTTAAGATAAAAGATTAAAGCAGGCTGATTGAAAAGATCATTCATTTTCGTATTACAAACAGTTGAATCTATATAAATTTTTATCATAAAAAACATGCAGTCTTAATGACTGCATTTTTATTAAAATCGAATAAACTTTATACAATTACCCTGCATAAAATCACTTGAGTAATGCTGCCAGAACACTACATTATCTGTATCTGTTTATATGACCTATATAGAGCATAATAATGACTCACTCTATTTACCCCTGCCTATGGTTTGAAGAAAATGCCCAAGCAGCCTTTGAATGGTATGGTTCTATTTTTCCGCATAGTCATATGATCGAAACAAACCCATATGCGGCAAAAGCAAGTTTTTCAGGTGTGCCATTTTTAGGCATGAATGGAGGTCCTACTTTTCACCCGAATCCGTCTATTTCCTTTATGGTCATTTGTGAAAGCCAAAATGAAATTGATCACTTGTGGAATCGGTTGATCGAGGGTGGTTCTATCTTGATGGAATTAGGTCAGTATGCCTGGAGTGATTATTACGGCTGGCTGCAAGACCAGTATGGTTTTAGCTGGCAAATTCATCCTGAAAATTTGAGTGAAATCTTTAAGCAGAATCCTCGTGCCCAAGCCGCAGCATTTAAAATGAAAAAGCTGGTGATTGAGGATTTGATTCATGCCTGATCACTCGGCATCACGATCAGGTAACAATAAAACAAGCATCAATACATTGATAATTTTTTTAAAAATTCAATAACCAATAAAAGCGAGTATAACAATGAATAATTTTAAAAATTTATACCAGAACAGGCTTAGCCGTTGCCTTTATTGGAGCTTAGGCTGTCTGCCATTGTCTACACAGGCTGCAGATCTCGTGCAAATCAAACAACATCCTATTGATGCAATTGTGCAGCAAAATATGACACAAAAATCAGTTGCACCGCCATTTAAAAAAACCGGAAAAATCGATCAGATGCGTATCATGCATATCGATATCGACTATGTTTATGATAAAGATAAAGCGCAGCAGAAAAAAAATCTTCAGACTCTATTACAGCGTATTAACAAGATTCAACCCAATACCATTTTCTTGCAAGCCTTTGCCGATCCTGATGCCAATGGTTCAGCCGATCAGGTCTATTTTAAAAACCGCCACATCCCAAGCAGGGACAATCTTTTTCCTGTTCTTGTTAGCCAGATTCGCAGCAAGACTCAGGTCAAGCATATTTATGCCTGGCTCCCCTTAATGGCGTGGGAATTTCCAAAAAGTTATAAACTGACTTATGTCTCACATTACGACGGCGGAAAACAGGGTTATATTCGGGTTTCTCCCTTTGATCCTAAAAACCTTCAATATGTTTCCGAGATTTTTGTAGATTTTATCAAATCAAATGCGGTAGATGGTGTGCTCTACCATGATGATGTTACGCTGAATGATTATGAGGACAGCTCGGCTCCGGCACAAAATATGTATCGGGCTTGGGGATTTGGTGCAGATCAATTATTAAAACAGCCTCGGCAATCCAAACAATTAGAGTTTGCAAAATTCAAAACAGCCTATCTGGATCAATTTGCTGCAGGTATTACCAAAATCATTAAACAACAACAGCCTCATCTACTGACTGCACGCAATATGTATGCACCTGTGGTCTTAGAACCTCATAGTGAAAACTGGTTTAGCCAATCCATGCCCAGTACTTATCAATATTATGACTACAATGCCATTATGGCGATGCCCTATATGGAAGAAGCGGATGACCATCAACAATTCTATTTGGATCTCGTAAAACGGTCAAAAAAATATGACCCAGATTTGAGTCATACGATTTTTGAACTTCAGGCGTTGAATTGGCGAAATAATCAAAAACTTTCCACCGAAGAAATTGTTGATACCATCAAGTTTTTAGAAAAACACGGGGTAAAACATATTGGTTATTACCCCGATGATTTTGTAGAGGAACATCCTCAACCATCTAAGCTGAAATCCGCTTTTTTAACTGGTGATTAGTCTCAAAAAATTCCAGAAACCCTTTATTATTATAATAAAGGGTTAAATTCCTAGCCTGCTGCATATTGATAATATCTGCCGTATTCACCTTAAAACTACTGGCAAGTTGCGGTACTGCGACCGCTACTGGGGTTTTTCTACGATCCTTACCTGAAAAGCGAGCCCAGTTATAAGTTGCCCACAGCAACAGCAGACCAATAAAGCTTAAAATCATTACAACAATATTGATTAAACTTAATGGGCTATTGGGTTGGGCTTGTATAACCAGTTGCTGATAAATGGTTTGACCTTCAAACCACCATAAAAACAGAGTCAACACTGGCATAAATAACCACATAAACATAAACCAACCCACAATTTGTAAGCTGTAACCCGCGCTTTTATTACGTACATATTCAGGTTGATCAATATACGCTGGCAGTTCTAATTTTGACTCATCTTCAATTAAATAATATTTATATACTTTAGTCATTTTCTGGCGCTCCTCTAAATCCACGATCTGGACTTACCCAGCGTGCACGTTTTTGAGTCTTGAAAATCGTTTTAGGTAATGCAACCACTGTCGTCAGCATAGTGAGAACCCAGAAGAACAATGGATACCAAATGACCCAAAAATAGTTTCTGAAGATTCGGGCTTTATCATAGGGCTTATCGATACATAAACTAACAAAGAATTGAATAAGGCAAGTTAAACCCAGAATAATCCCGTACCATTGTGGAAAGAGAGATTGAATTGCCCACTCTCCGGGTAAAGAAAAAAACAGACCATATAGATATAGAATAATAATACCGAACATCACATATGCCCAAACCACACTGACAATAGACTCTAATGCAATAGGCCACATACGGCGTCGATTCCACTTAAATAAGCTCGGTAAATAAGCAAATAAAACCTCTACTCCTCCTTGTGCCCAACGCAAACGCTGTTTCCATAAACCTTTAAAAGTTTCAGGCATATAGATATAGCACAGTGCTCTTGGGACATATTGCAGGTCCCAATGATCGAACTGTAAACGCCATGATACATCGATATCCTCCGTGATCATGTCATCACGCCAATATCCAATCCGGTCTAGCGCCGTTTTACGAAAACCGACTATTGCGCCTGAAACAGTAAAGATTCGTCCATAGGTGCGTTGTGCACGTTTAATTAATCCAATAATAGAAGAGAATTCACCCACCTGAATTTTGCCCAGAATACTGGAGCGGTTCAAAATACGTGGATTCCCCGTGACTGCCCCAACCCTTGGATATCTTGTTAAATGATGCATCATCCATAGCACTGCATGCGGATGGATTAAGGCATCACCATCTATACACACCAGATATTCATTTTGACTCACCATTGCACCGGCACGTAAAGCATAGGCCTTGCCCTGATTTTCAGCCAAATGGACAACTCTGAGTTTCGGATATTTTTGCAAAAGTTCATCAAGAATTTCGGCAGTTTTATCCTGACTTCCATCATTTACTGCAATGACTTCAAAATCCGGATACTGCGTTTGCATGGCAAATTTTATGGTATCCCGAACCTGGGCTGCTTCATTAAAACAAGGAATAATAATACTGCATCCATGTTCGCTAGGATGAGGTAATGGCGGTTGCTTGCGTTCATGTTTTAAATAGAACCAGATTCCCCCCGCAATCCAAAGCCAAGCCATAAATAATGGGTAGAAAAAAGCAAAGCCGAAATACACATCACTAATTTGAAATAAACTTGAGTCAGTCATTATTTCCTCCCCTTCGCAGTATTATTTTCATATGGATTACGATAAGTGAGTGGACTGGTATTAATACTTAAATCTTGGTAAAGATACTCTTGAACTTGTTGTCCAGCCTTTAATTGATAATTATTAATTCCAATTTTTTGTACGGATAATTTTTTTAGTTCCTGATAATATTGCGAATACTCTTTCCAGTCGCTTCGTTTTGCATTCTGATTTACTGTAAAACTCACGATTAAATACTGTTTTTGTATACTGTTTAATTTTTCGAGTTGTTTTTCTAAAGTTTTAAATATTCCAGCATCTTTCACCGGATCAAATTCAATATAAAGAAAATCCTTATTATTTAAACTGTATTCCATCAAAGGCATTAATCCATCTACATGCTTATCCTTTAAGGTAATTTTCAAAACAGTTTGATAATTATTACTGATATTGGTGTAATATTTTGCCTGTTTTTTAGCTTGATCTTTTATATCAAAAACCTTTTTTATTTTTTGAGCGCATTCCTCATCCCAAGTCTGTTTCTGTATCGCACAGTCGAGCTCATCTCCAATATCGATCATTACACCTTCAACTGAAGAATTATATTTAACCAATTCGGCAGTGAGATCTGCAAAATTGAGTCCCTGTTTGGTTTGTAAACTAATCGGTAATTCAGCATATACCCGATTACCTACACGGGTGCGCGCTTGCCAAACTGTACGATTTAATAAATCTTTACGCATGCCCAGTTGACGATTTGGGAAATAGGCAACATCTATTTTTCCATCACCATTCTCATCCGCTACGGTTTTTAATAAAATGGTATTGGTTTGTAATGCACTAACCTGATCTAGAAATTGCCCAAGTTTTTGATCAAAAATTTCATTATTGGGACTGACCATTTCAGCCAAATCAAAACGGATATAACTTCTACGTTGCTTATGGATATCACTTGCAAAAGTCAAAAAATCCAGCATTTCTGCATGTAACATTTCAGGGGTTGGATTATTCATGACCAGGGCGCGTTGATAGGTTTGCCCCGAATCAGCAAGGGTGGACATACTGCCCAAACTAAATGACATAGGCAGACCCGCTTTTTCTGCAAGTTCTTCACTTTCCTTGGTCACGGCACCATAAGGCCAGAATATAGCCCTTGTATCTATTCCTAATTCAGTGTCTAAAATTTTCTTAGACTGTTTTAAATCATCTATAACCCGTTTTTGATAGGCTTGATCTGATTCATAACGTTGATATTTTGGCAAAAATTGGCGAGTAATTGCCGCAGGTTGCATACTTTGTTGAGGATTGGCAAGTATGCCTTTGTGCAGATTATCCGAATGTGATACAAACTCTACCAGACCTGAACGTTGCATTTCCCGCATTTGATCCCAAGTCATTAAGCTATTTTGACCATAGGCCTCATAAGCATCTTTGGTATTCCCATTAATCCAGCTCGTAGGAATAGCAAAAGCAGCGGAATATTTATACTGTTTCAATAACGGGAAAACACGGGTATAACTACTGATTGCCCCATCATCAAAGGTTAATAACACTGATTTTTTAGGTAATTTCTTTTTCTTTTGCCGAGCATCCCATACATCTTGCAAACTAATCGTTTGCCACCCTTCCTGTTTTAACCATGCAAAATAGCGTCCTAAATTTTTAGTACTAATTGCATAAAGATCCCGATCTCCGTCACGGGAAACGTCATCCCGAACATCATGAAAAGTGATGGTCACAAATAAATTATCAGGTATTTCAGTGGTATTTTTCGTTATATTTTGAGCAAAAACCGTCACTGGAACGGCGAATGCCGTTACCATGACAGCAGAAAGTAAGGTTTTTATCACGTGTTTCATTAAAAAATTCCTTTAAAGCCCACTGTTGCATACGTTTTTTCTTCATCTTCACCATCATAAGGATGAGTTCCCCATCCTATGCCATAGTTCAGACGCCATGTCCGAGAAAGCTGCCAATCATGTTCATAAAAAACGTTATAAATTGGCTTGCTGGAATAGTTATCTTGTCCAAAAGTCCCAATAGTAGCTTCAAAATGTTGAGTGAAATTCCTGTCATATCTACGCCACGTAATCCACTCATGCTGTAAATTCAGTTCTGCACTATAACTTTCTTCAGGATTGAAATAGTCCACAATGACATCTTTGTTCTGGCTGTAATAACCAGCTAGAGTCAAACTGGTGGTATGATGCGGAGCTTGAAAAATCTGTTGTTTAAGGTATGCCGAAACCTCTTGGCGTGTATTGTCATCATCAATATCGGTTAACTGATAGACAAGACCTGCCTTACGGGATTCATGCTGTTGCCAATTCAAATCAAAGGTATAAGATTTTCCTTCATTGCCATTTCTGATGGCCTGTAAAGGAATATCCGCCTGACTATTAAATCCTAATGCGTACTGCCAATGATCATTCAGCCATTGTGACCAATTGAGCTTAACCCCAAAACGGTCTTGATCTTGTTCATTGTCGATACTCTGAGACAACATGATATTTACCGCTTTACGACGCGATGCCCATTCCAGCCCTAGACCTACACGTTGATATTCAATGGTGCCGGTATCATATTCACCAGAACGAAAACTGTGATCAACATAGGTACGATAATTATCAAAAAGCCATGGGCTGTGAATGCGTGTGAAATGATCCTGCTCACGGTTCCCTCTCAAACGATCGAGTAAAGCCGAATTATCTGAGTCACTTTCTGAAAAATTACTCAGGTGTTGAATAGAGGCATGATTACGGTCATTCAGTTCTTTTTTATTTTTTACTACAGTCGTATCTTCAGGCATGGTTTGTATGAGTTCAGCACTTTGGATACGCCATTCCTGGATATTTTCCAAAGCTCGCAGGTTTTCTAAATGACGGATTCGGATGCCTTCATCTACCGGTATGACGCCATCCCATTGAGATACAATCCATTCAGCACGTTGCGGGTTTTCACGCAAAAGTTGAATAAATGCACGATTATTTTGGAAAAGTACGTTATTGGGTGCTTTTGCAATCAATTGTTCATAATATTGTTCGGCTTTGGCATATTCTTGACGATAGGCATAATTCAGCCCGACTAAAGCTAAATATTCACTTCGGTCATCATGGGTAACTTTATCCACGCCTTTAGCATTACTGTATTGAAAAGTAGGTAATGCTTTGTCCATTATTTTTAATAATTGATCAGCTTCCTTGTATTTCTCCTGTTCAATTAACGAATAATATAAGCCTGCATATAACTCAAAATGCGCATAGTTCTTTTCTTGCAGCAAATTTTTATAAATTTTTTCAGCGATTTGAGGCTGTTGATTCTTAAAGTAGGCATCTGCAATAGCTTGACGCACATACGGAGGCATTTGCTCTATAGGTACGCCAGTTTTGGGAATTTGCTCGAAGACTTTTTGTGAGCGATTTCGTTCGTTTAAGGCATAAATGTATTCATAGTAAAACCGTCGCTTCCAATTCGGATCATTCGGCAGTTGTGATTCGTATTGCTCCATATCCGCGAGCACTTCATCAAGTGGCTGGTACGGCTGTTTTCGTCCTCTATAAATGGAAAGCTTATAATATTCGACAGCATTTTGAATTCGTTGGGAAAATTCATTAATTTTGGCATTGGCTCTCAGATCGGCATTTTCTTTTAGTGATTGACTATTTTGTATGAAATTTTCAGCATTGGCATAATCTGCATTGGTCAGCAATGCCAATGCATACTGTTCTTCGGTACTCGCGTCCTTGCTTTTTTCAATAGCCAGATTAGCCGTATTCAATGCCTCAACCGGCATATCTAGCAACCGGTAAGTATAAGAAAGCTGGGCTAAATAATCTGCTTCGACCTGATTAATATCGACTTGAGAAAGTGTTTTTTTCGCCTGAGCCTTTTTACCCGCTTCTGCCTGTAATATGCCTGTCCAGACAATCCATTGTGGATTGGAATCGGTTTTTGCAAAGGTTTTGGCCCAGTTTTCTGCTAACTCAAATTTCTTTAAGTCGCGTAATACCTTGATGACATATATTTTTCCATAGTCTGGAAATTGTTGACTTTGTATACCCTTCAGGTAGCGAATATCCGACTCTGCAAACTTTTTATTTTCATAAGCCATTATTACAAAATCAGCAATCAGTTTCTGATTATTGGGATAGCGGCCCAATAATTGTCTGAGTTTTTGTAAACCAGTGTCCACCTGACCCTGTTTAATTAAAGGTATAACTTTTTCACGTTGTTGATCCACAACGTCCTTATAGATCAATTCTGCGTATGACAATGTAGAAAACAGTAAAGTCCCACAGGAAAGCGCGAGTACAGTGAAATTAAAGTTCATAATTAAAATATTCTTTATTCATTGTTATTAATGCTGACATTGTAATCCACAATATGTGAATAAAAGAGCAAATTAATAAAATATTGTGTTTCGTTTTGTGTTTTTTATTATTATATGTGATATAAATCACATTATTTTAAATATAAATTATATTGTTTTTTAATCTGATTATTTTAATTTAACGATAATATTTTCTTTATTCAAGCAACCTACAATTTTCATACAACAAGCTATTTTAACGGGTTGTAAAAATATCCTTCCTTACAATCTACTATTTTAATTTAAAATTCCTCAACGTTAGATTGTTATCCATATCAAATATCATGCAATAAAAAACCCTCAAAAGAGGGTTTTTTTTATTGCACTTGTTATGTGTCACACCAAACTTTTATTCTTCAACACTTCAAACATGGTTGAGCCAAGTTCTGCAGGACTACGGGTATAAGCCATACCGGCTTTTTCAAAGGCTGCAAATTTTTCTTCTGCTGTGCCTTTACCCCCCGAAATAATTGCTCCGGCATGCCCCATACGCTTGCCTTTAGGTGCTGTTACCCCTGCAATATAACCCACAACCGGCTTAGTCACATGAGACTGAATATATTCAGCGGCTTCTTCTTCTGCTGTTCCGCCAATTTCACCAATCATGATGATGGCCTCGGTTTGCGGATCTTCCTGGAACAGTTTCAGGCAATCAATCTGGTTCATGCCTGGAATTGGATCACCGCCAATGCCAATACAGGTGGATTGACCCAAGCCTAATCTAGTGGTCTGTGCCACTGCTTCGTAGGTCAATGTTCCGGAACGGGAAATAATGCCGATTTTACCTGGCTGATGAATATGTCCCGGCATAATCCCGACTTTGCACTCACCCGGTGTGATAATACCTGGACAGTTTGGCCCGATCAGACGTGTGCCATTACCGTTGGTTTCTAAATAGCGTTTGGCTTTTAACATATCCAGTGTTGGTACACCCTCCGTAATCACCACAATCAGCTCAATCCCAGAGTCTACTGCTTCTACAATTGAATCCAATACAAATGGTGCAGGGACATAAATCACAGAGGCATCTGCATCTGTTTCTTTGACTGCTTCTTTCATGGTATTAAAAACAGGAAGATGTAAATGGGATTGACCGCCCTTTCCAGGAGTTACCCCACCAACGACTTTGGTGCCATAGGCTAAGGCTTGTTCTGAATGAAATGTACCATTTTTACCTGTAAAACCTTGTACCAATACTTTCGTGTCTTTATTGATTAATACGCTCATGTTTGATACTCCTTAAGCTTTTACAGCAGCGACAATTTTTTCTGCAGCATCGGCCAAACCTGATGCAGAAATTAACGTGAGTCCAGATTCATCCAATAACTTGGCACCCAGTTCTGCATTATTTCCTTCCAAACGCACAACGACCGGCACGGCTACGTGAACTTCCTGAACCGCTGCAATAATGGCTTCAGCAATCATGTCACAACGTACAATCCCACCAAAAATATTAATTAAAACCCCTTGTACTGAACTGTCTGCCAAAATAATTTTAAAGGCTTCAATGACACGTTCTTTGGTTGCACCCCCTCCCACATCCAGAAAGTTTGCCGGCTGACCGCCATACAGTTTGATGATGTCCATGGTTGCCATGGCAAGACCGGCACCATTGACCATACAGCCAATGTTTCCTTCTAGGGCTACATAATTCAGGTCATGCTCTGAAGCTTTCAATTCACGTTCATTTTCCTGGGACTTATCGCGCATCGCTGCAATTTCGGGTAAACGATACAAAGCGTTAGAGTCGATCCCGACTTTGGCATCAACACATAAGATGTCACCATTTTCACGGACTGAAAGCGGGTTAATTTCAAATAAGGCAAAATCATTTTCAATGAATGCCTGATAAGCTGCGGTCATGATTTTGACAAACTGATTGATCTGTCCATCTTTTAAATTCAGTGCAAAAGCCACTTCACGCGCCTGGAATGGCAATAAACCCACCAGCGGGTCAACTTCAACTTTAATAATTTTTTCAGGAGTTTCTTCCGCCACTTTTTCAATTTCGACCCCACCCTCAGTGGATGCCATAAAGGTTATGCGACGGCTAGAACGGTCGACCACTGCACCAAGGTACAACTCGCGTTCAACCGGATAAACATCTTCAGAGACTAAAATGCTGTTGACTGGCTGCCCATTGGCATCGGTTTGATACGTAACCAAACGGGTACCAATAATCTGGTTAGCATAGTCTGCGGCTTCTTGCGCAGACTTCACCACTTTTACCCCACCGGCCTTACCACGCCCCCCGGCATGAACCTGGGCTTTGAGTACTGCAAATTTTCCTCCAAGCTGTTCAAAAGCTTTTACGGTTTCTTCTGCATTTGTTGCCAGAATACCCTCTTGCACCGGCATTCCATATTTTTTTAATAACGTTTTTGCTTGATACTCATGTAGATTCATTGAACAACCTTTTACTACTTATTTGACTTTGTTATTACGTTCACCAATATTTTTTGGTTCACATCAATCCATATTGGTATTTTTAGAACTTAAAATGATTCTTGTCTTTATTTTTAGATGATTGTTCTAATAAAAACAACCATCAAATGTAAAAAGAGCGGCCTAAGCCGCTCTTTTTTATTACTTACGCTTACGTTGAATCGCGTGAATCGCTCGACCATCTACAGCCAAAGCAGCTTCATGAACTACTTCAGAGAATGTAGGATGACCAAATGTCATCAACTGTAAATCTTCAACTGAAGATACAAACTCAAGTGCGATCATACCTTGGTGTACGATATCGGACGCAGCAGGTCCAATCACGTGCATGCCCAATAAACGGTCAGTTTTTGCATCAGCAACAAACTTCACGAAACCAGCATTTTCGCCAGCTGCCATTGCACGACCATTTGCAGCAAAGCCGAATTGACCTGTCTTAACGTCATGGCCTTTTTCTTTTGCTTGCTCTTCTGTTAAACCAACCCACGCCGCTTCTGGGTGTGTGTAAATTACAGAAATGATGGTGTCGTAGTTCACTTGTGCAGCATGACCGTGAATACGTTCAACGGCCATTACGCCTTCTTCCATTGCTTTATGAGCAAGCATTGGACCACGTACCAAGTCACCAATTGCATATACGCCTTCAACAGAAGTCGCGCACCAATCATTTACTTCAACCAGACCACGTTCAGTTAACTTAATGCCTGAATCTTCAGCCAATAGGCCTTCAGCATAAGCACGACGACCTACACAAACAATCAACTTGTCGAAAGTTTGAGTTTTGTCTTCGCCACCTTGAGTGTACTTAACAGTAACTTCACGGCCATTTACTTCAGTACCAGCAACTTTAGCGCCAACACGGATGTCTAGACCTTGTTTAGTCAATACTTTTTGGTAGTCTTTCGCCAATGCTTTATCAGCCATTGGCAAGAATGCATCCATTGCTTCAAATACAACAACTTCTGCACCCAGACGACGCCATACTGAACCCAGCTCAAGACCGATGACACCCGCACCAATTACGCCTAGGCGTTTAGGTACTTCAGGGAATTCAAGTGCGCCAGTTGAATCAACAATGATGTCTTGATCTACAGGAGCTACTGGAATGTTTACCGGTACTGAACCTGTCGCAAGAATGACATATTTAGGTTCAAGAATTTGAGTTTCACCTTCGTGAGATACAAATTCAACTTTTTTACCAGCAAGTAATTTACCTGTACCTTTTAACCATTCGATACCGTTACCTTTTAGAAGGCCATCGATACCCATTGTTAATTGGTTTACAATTTTGTCTTTACGAGCAAGCATTTTTGCTAGGTCGAATTTCACTTCACCAGTTGCAATACCGTGATCTTCTAGGTGATGCACTGTATCTTCATAACGGTGTGAAGAATCAAGCAAAGCTTTAGACGGGATACAACCTACGTTTAAGCAAGTACCGCCTAAAGACGGTTTGCCTTTATGAATACGTTTTTCGATACAGGCAACTTTGAAACCAAGTTGAGCTGCACGAATTGCCGCTTCATAACCACCTGGTCCACCGCCGATAACAACAAGATCAAACTGTTGAGACATGTTTATCTCCAAAAATGGGCCTAGAGTTTCGCTCTAAGCCCATGGATTTATTCTATAGAATTAAAGGTCAAGGATAAGACGAGCAGGTTCTTCTAACAATTCTTTGATTGCTACAAGGAAACCTACAGCTTCTTTACCATCAATTAAACGGTGGTCATAAGACAGCGCCAAGTACATCATTGGCAAGATTTCTACTTGACCATTCACTGCCATAGGACGGTCCTGGATTTTGTGCATACCCAAGATTGCAGTTTGTGGTGTATTCAAAATTGGCGTAGAAAGCAATGAACCGAAAGTACCACCATTGGTAATAGTGAACGTACCTCCAGTCATGTCTTCAATGCCTAACTTACCGTCACGTGCCTTAGCAGCATAAGCGCGAATACCGTTTTCTACTTCAGCATAGTTCATGCGGTCAGTATCACGTAATACAGGAACCACTAGACCACGGTCGCTTGATACAGCCACACCGATGTCATAGTAACCGTGATAAACAATGTCATCACCATCGATAGAAGCGTTTACAGCAGGGTAGCGTTTCAGTGCTTCAGTCGCTGCTTTAACGAAGAATGACATGAAGCCCAGACGCGCACCATGACGCTTTTCGAATGCGTCTTTATATTGAGCACGCATTTCCATGATTGGTTTCATGTTCACTTCGTTGAACGTAGTCAACATTGCTGTTGATTGAGTCGCAGCAAGTAAACGCTCAGCAACACGTTTACGAAGACGGGTCATAGGAACACGTTTTTCGATACGCTCACCCACAGCAACGCTTAAAGGCGCAGCAACAGGAGCCGCCGGTTTAGCTTGATGGTTTGCAACATCTTCTTTAGTAATGCGGCCACCGCGACCAGTACCTGCTACATCGCTAGCTGCAATACCCGTTTCAGTCAATGCTTTACGCACTGCTGGAGCTTGGTCTTGAACAGGCTGGCTACGTTCTACCACAGGTGCAGCACCCGCTTCAGTTTGAGCTGCAGCTTGTTCAACTTTCTCTTCAGATTGAACGGCTTGAGTTTGCGCAGCGCCAGAAACAGCACCTTCTTCAAACTGTGCAATCACTTCATTTGACAGTACTGTGTCGCCTTCATTTTTAATGATTGACGCAATTGTACCGTCCGCAGGAGCAACCACTTCCAAAACAACTTTATCAGTTTCGATATCACAGATCACTTCATCACGTGATACCGCTTCACCTGGTTGTTTATGCCAAGTTGCGATCGTACCGTCAGCAACTGACTCTGGGAATACCGGTGCTTTAATTTCGGTTGCCATTATTTAGAATCTCCTGATTGTTCAGCTGCAATCGCGAGTGCGTCATTTACCAGCTGAGCTTGTTGTTTTGCGTGCAAATATGGTGAACCACATGCCGGTGCAGCAGAAGCTTCACGGCCTGCGAAGCTAATACGTACTTGTTTACCTGATTTCATCACGTCGTCATATAGACGCGGTGCGATGAACAACCAAGCACCTTGGTTTTTCGGTTCTTCTTGAGCCCAAACCACTTCTTTGATATTTGGGTAAGAAGCAAGTACTTCAGCAATGCGTTGTTCTGGATATGGGTACAATTGTTCAATACGAACGATTGCAGTGTTGTTTAATTCCTGTTCACGACGTTTTTCAAGCAAGTCGTAATAAACCTTACCACCACAAAGTACCAGACGAGTCACATCAGACTTGTTGATGTTGTCGATTTCGTCAATCACAGTCTGGAATGAACCATTTGCAAGCTCTTCAAGCGTAGAAGTTGCAAGTTTGTGACGAAGCAATGACTTCGGCGACATGATGATCATTGGCTTGCGGATTGGACGAAGTGCTTGACGACGCATCGCATGGAAAATTTGCGCTGGGGTAGTCGGTGTCATCACCTGCATGTTGTCTTCAGCACAAAGCTGCAAGAAACGTTCTAAACGTGCAGATGAGTGTTCTGGACCCTGACCTTCAAAACCGTGTGGAAGAAGCATGGTTAAACCACACACGCGTTCCCATTTGGTTTCGCCAGATGCGATGAACTGGTCAATCACGACTTGCGCACAGTTCGCGAAGTCACCGAACTGCGCTTCCCAGATAATTAAGCTCTTTGGAAGCGTCGTTGCATAACCGTATTCAAATGCAAGTACCGCCATTTCTGACAATAAAGAGTCATAAATTGCTGTACGTGGCTGGTTTTCTTTCAGGTTACATAATGGAATGTAAGTTGAACCGTCCACCTGGTTGTGCAATTTTGCATGACGGTGTGAGAAGGTACCACGCCCCACGTCTTCACCGGTTAAGCGAACCAGGAAGCCTTCATCCAGAATAGAAGCATAGGCTAGAGTTTCTGCAGCACCCCAGTTCAGGGGCATTTCACCCGTTTGCATTTTCAGACGGTCATCAATCACTTTTGCAACCTGACGTTGCATCACGAAGCCTTCTGGAAGCTCACGCATTTTGGTACCGAGTTCTTTCAAGCGTTCGATTGGGAATGATGTATCCCATTCGTCTGTATATTCGTGACCTAGGTATGGAGTCCAGTCAACAAACATTTTGGTATTTGGTTCAAGTACCAAGGCATTGGCAACATGCTTGCCTGCTTCAAGGTCTGAACGGTATTGTTCAACCATTGCATCAGCAGCAGCACGATCCAGAACACCTTGTTGTACAAGTTGGTCAGCATAAAGCGTACGAGTGGTCGCTTTTTTGTTAATTACCTGATACATCATTGGTTGAGTTGCAGCTGGCTCATCCGCTTCGTTGTGACCACGACGACGGTAACAGAACATGTCAATTACAACGTCTTTACGGAAAGTATGACGGAAGTCATGTGCCAATTGAGAAACAAACAATACAGCTTCAGGATCATCACCATTCACATGGAAGATCGGTGCCTGAATCATTTTCGCGATATCAGTACAGTATTCTGTAGAACGTGCATCACGTGGGTCAGAAGTTGTGAAGCCCACCTGGTTGTTGACCACAAGATGAACTGTACCACCTACGGTATAACCACGCGTTTGTGACATCTGGAAGGTTTCTTGGTTAACACCTTGACCTGCAAATGCTGCATCACCGTGAACAATGATTGGCAATACATCGTCACCGCCAATGTCTTTACGACGCACTTGACGCGCACGTACAGAACCTTCAACCACAGGACCTACAATTTCAAGGTGCGACGGGTTAAATGCCAATGCCAAGTGAACTTCGCCGCCTGGAGTCATCACGTTAGATGAGAAACCTTGGTGGTATTTAACGTCACCAGAACCTTTTTTGTGCAGTGATTTACCTTCAAACTCGCCAAACAGGTCAGCCGGGTTTTTACCCATGATGTTCACAAGCAGGTTTAAACGGCCACGGTGAGGCATACCGATAACCACTTCTTTACAGCCTACAGAACCTGCGCGTTGAATCAGTTCATTCACCATAGGAATGAAAGATTCACCGCCTTCCACACCAAAGCGTTTTGCACCAACGTATTTATTACCGAGGTATTTTTCCAGACCTTCAGCTGCTGTTAAGCGTTCTAAGACGTGTTTTTTCTGTTCAGCAGTGAAACCGAATTGGCCTTTTGCACTTTCAAGACGTTGTTGAATCCAGCGTTTTTCTTTGGTATCAACAATGTGCATGTATTCAGCACCAATAGAAGCACAATAAGTTGCTTCCATTGCCTGAACCATTTCAGCTAAAGTTGCTTCAGTTTTACCGATTGCAAGGTTGCCCGTGTTAAACACTGTGTCTAAATCAGATTGAGTCAAACCATGCGCAGCAAGATCAAGATCAGGCACGATTTCACGCTTAGCCAAACCTAATGGATCTAATTTTGCTTTTTGATGACCACGGTTACGATAAGCTGCAATGAGTTGCAATACGCCAATTTGACGACGCTCATGCTCAGAACTTACAGCACTTTGAATCACAGGTTGAACGCGACTTGAGTTGCGACCTAATAAAAGGAATTGCTCACGTACATTGCTATGTGGTTGATCACCTTTAGGGAATTTACCGAAGTATTCTTGCCAGTCAGCACCTACTGAATCTGGAGCCGTCAAATACTGCTCATAAAGTTCTTCAATATACGCTGCACTGTCAGCGCTAAGTTCAGTGTCAAGACGCAGTGCGTCAGCAACTTCTTGCATTTGTGGACCCATTTCCTATTGCAAAAACATTTTCAGGATGCTTTTTAAGCGAACCCATGATTAATAATGTCAAATTGGTAACATGACATTAGTCCCCATAAGGCATAAGCCATGAGGCGTGATCACTACATTAGGAATAACCCAATGTGAATAATGAATCATAACGCCCTCATTGGCATCATCACTCATTGATATATACTCGACCAAAACCGAGCAATTTTTTGCAAATCGACTTAGAAAAAATAACTACGTGACTTAATTTTTCTAAAGCGATTTATATTTATTTATAAACCTTATACATAATTTCAAATGTTGAAAAAATGTACGCAAATACAGGGCTTTTTTTAAATATAGCTTTGTGTCAAATCGTAACATGTTCTCCAGTTGCAATTGATTTTTTTGACACATACCTCTCATAACTTAGCGAAATACACATCTAACATTTTCATCTAACATATGGTGCTTTATCTCATAATTAGATTCAATCTAGACCAAAGTCCTAGCCCACCTCACCATATATAACAAAAGAGAGCACAATATTTAAACTGGCTCTCTTTATCTGCGTTATATAATAACATTTTAATCTCAAATTTGCAGATTCAAGCCTAAAATTAGTGCTTTAATCACCCATTCAAACCATCCCACCAGGCCCAGATCGTTTTTAAGCAAAATTCTGCTTTTGTTTTAATCAATTATATATTTTTTAACACCGCTGCACACCCCCACTCCCATCTATTCATATAAGCATTTAGTATTCCATACTTATTTACAACTATTAAAAGTATAAAAAAAGCACACCTATGGGTGTGCTTTTTTTGACTGGAGCAGATTAGCCTGCTTGGTCTAACAACATGCTACGGATGTGACCGATAGCTTTAGTTGGATTAAGACCTTTAGGACAAACTGATACACAGTTCATGATGCCTTTACAACGGAATAGCGAGAACGGGTCGTCAAGACGAGCCAAACGCTCTTGAGTTGCAGTATCACGAGAGTCAATGATGAAGCGGTAAGCATTCAACAATGCTGAAGGACCCAGGAACTTGTCAGGGTTCCACCAGAATGACGGACATGAAGTTGAACAGCATGCGCAAAGAATACATTCGTATAAACCGTCAAGGTGTTCACGTTCTTCAGGAGACTGTAAACGCTCTTTCGGTGGCGCAGGCTGGTTGTTGATCAAGAACGGGTGAATTTTGTTGTACTGATCGTAGAACTGGTTCATGTCTACAACCAAGTCTTTAACCACTGGTAGACCTGGAAGTGGACGAACAGTAATCACTTCTGGTAAGTCGTTCAGGTTCCACAAACATGCCAAACCGTTTTTACCATTGATGTTTACACCATCAGAACCACAAATACCTTCACGGCATGAACGACGGAACGTTAAAGATTCGTCTTGTACTTTCAACGCAAGAAGAGCATCAAGCAACATACGGTGCTTGTCTGTCAATTCAAGTTTAAAAGTTTGCATGTACGGTGCTTTATCCTTGTCAGGATCGTAGCGGTAGATATTAAATGTACGAGTACCTCTACTCATCTTACTTCTCCCTATTAGAATGTACGCGGTTTAGGTGGAATTGCGGCAACCGATAAAGGCTTATAACGCACTGGCTTGTACTCAAGATGGTTGTCAGCAGAGAACCATAATGTGTGCTTCATCCACTCATCATCACGACGACCGTATGGATAATCCGCATGTTCTGGCGGCAATTCAAAATCGACCACCGTATGCGCACCACGACATTCTTTACGAGCAGCAGCAGAAATCAGTGTTGCTTTCGCCACTTCATACAAGTTTTCAACTTCCAAAGCTTCAATACGTGCAGTGTTGAATACTTTAGATTTGTCTTTCAAGTGAATGTTACGAACACGTGGCTCAATCGCAAGAATTTGCTTCACACCTTCTTCAAGAAGTGCAGATGTACGGAATACACCAGCGTGGTCTTGAACGATATCACGGATTGCATCAGCAACTTCTTGAGCATTTTCACCTGAAGTTGACTCATCCAGTTTACGAATACGCTCAACAGTTTGTTCAAGCACAGTCGTAGGAAGCGGTTGGTACTCATCACCATGATGTTTAGTTACATAGTCAATGATATGTTGACCAGCAGCTTTACCAAATACAACCAAGTCAAGCAATGAGTTTGTACCTAGACGGTTCGCACCATGTACAGATACACATGAACATTCACCAATTGCATAGAAACCTTTCACTGGTTTAGTGAAGTCACGGCCTTCCGCATTTGTAGAATAAACATCAGTATCTTTGTTGTAGTGTGCTTCAAGCGGAGTTGTTTCGCGAGATTCAGGAACCACAACCTGACCATGAATATTCGTTGGAATACCACCCATTTGATAATGGATTGTTGGTACTACTGGAATTGGCTCTTTAGTGATATCCACGTTCGCGAATTTCTTACCAATCTCGAATACAGATGGAAGACGTTTCATGATTGTGTCAGCACCCAGGTGCGTCATATCAAGAAGAATGTAGTCACCTTTAGGACCACAACCACGACCTTCTTTGATTTCCTGGTCCATAGAACGTGATACGAAGTCACGTGGCGCCAAGTCTTTCAAAGTTGGAGCATAACGTTCCATGAACGGTTCGCCGTCTTTGTTACGAAGGATTGCACCTTCACCACGACAACCTTCAGTTAACAATACGCCTGCGCCCGCAACACCCGTTGGGTGGAATTGCCAGAATTCCATATCCTGTAATGGAATACCTGCACGAGCCGCCATACCAAGACCGTCACCAGTGTTGATATATGCGTTAGTAGATGCACGGTAAACACGACCTGCACCACCTGTAGCGAACAATGTTGCTTTCGCCTGGAATACTGCAATTTTACCAGTTTCCTGGTCAATAGCAGTTACACCCAGTACGTCACCCTCTTCGTTACGGATCAAGTCAAGAGCGATCCATTCCACGAAGAATTGCGTACCCATTTTCACGTTGCTTTGATAAAGCGTGTGAAGAAGTGCGTGACCTGTACGGTCAGCTGCAGCACATGCGCGAGGAACCGCTTTTTCACCGTAGTTTGCAGAGTGACCACCGAATGGACGTTGGTAAATTGTACCGTCTGCGTTACGGTCGAATGGCATACCCAAGTGTTCTAATTCATAAACCACTTGTGGCGCTTCACGCGTCATAAATTCGATCGCGTCTTGGTCACCTAACCAGTCAGAACCTTTTACGGTGTCATAAAAGTGGTAGTGCCAGTTATCTTCTTGCATGTTACCAAGAGATGCACCAATACCACCCTGTGCAGCCACAGTATGAGAACGTGTTGGGAATACTTTAGTCAGTACCGCAACCTTCAAACCCGCCTGAGCAAGCTGGTAAGATGCGCGCATACCTGAACCACCACCACCAACGATAACAGCATCGAAAGTTTCGTGTGGAATATTTGTGTAATCTTCTTTAGGGGTTATAGCGCCCATGATATTTTCCTATCAATTCGCCCAAAAAATCTGGATCGCCCAGATTGCATATGCAAATACAGCAATAATGACTGCTGAAGTCAGCACCAAACGCAAGCCTGAAGCTGAAGGACCCATTTGACGAGTAGTCACATAATCCGTGAATACCTGCCACATGCCAATCCAAGCGTGTGCGACAAGAGATAAGACTGCCAATAAAGACATAATCTTCATTGGTAATGTCATCATAAAGCCAAACCATTGTTCATAGTTAAATCCACCATTAAGAAGGATCCAACCCAATACCACAACAGTATAAACAGCTAATACAACAGCACTTACACGTTGGATAAACCAATCGCGAGAACCTGAACCCGTTAAACCTGTAGCACTTTTCATTAGAGAACAATCCATACAAATGATGCGACAATTGAAATCGCAGCCAAGATCAATGAAATAGTAGCTGCTACACGACCACTTTGCAGTTCTTCAGCAAAACCAAGGTCAGCAAGTAAATGCTTAATACCCATAATAAAATGGAAAAGTAAGCCGGCTACAAATACCCATACGATAAAGCGTACAATGAAGCCGCCAAAGATTGCTTGAACTTCAGCAAAACCTTCAGCAGAAGACAATGATTTGTCTAGAAGCCACAAAAGTACCGGTACAAGTAAAAATACGATGACACCAGAAAGACGGTGTAGAATTGATGCAATAGCCACAGGGGATTTTAAGTTTACTTCTAAAACTTGACCCATGGACAAATTGACAGGTCTGTTGCTTTTCACAGCGGGCATCCTGTAAGTAAAAACTCCATCCGGAGTTTGTTGGAATTAATTCGAAGGAAAGCTAGCATTTTTAGGCAATTACTCTATCCAGTAACACCTAATTTTAAAACGACACTGAATTATAAAACGTGAACTATCAAAACACAAACAATCACATTTAGCTTTTCCATAAAAAAATATTAAATAAGAATCATTAACATGAAATCCCCAGATCAAGCAGACAAAATACATCTAAGAAAACAAAGCTATATGCTTGGTTTTTATTAAATAAAAGCCAATTTTATTTATCGTTTTTAGCTTTGAGAATTAAATTTATTTATTTAGACTAAAGATGAACAAAGAATTACTATATTTTACAACAAGCTTAACCACATTTATATCATTTATGATAATTTTCATTTTTAATATAAATATATAGCATTTATAAAAATTATATCAGCTTAAGATCATGAAATGAAATAATCACTTAGTCTGTGAATAACTCCCCTCTACAGCAAAATCATGCTGATTTTTTCAGCAAAATTATGGTTTATTTTTCCCAATTTGAACAAATAACCAGCATTTACACCCACTTTTAGCAGTTATTTTTTAACCAAACAAACTTTATTTTACTTTTAATTTATCGCTTTTAATTATGACCAATAAAACAGCAAAAAACACAATAAAAAGATGTAAGTTACGAAATTTATAATAATTTTAAATATTAGACTTGATATAAATTTTCAATCTATCAGAGTTTTTAGGAATTAAAAATTGCCTACAATTCCCACAACATGCATATTTTTTTCTGCAACTTATTTTCATTTGACTTATTATACGGCGTCGATACTGATATTTTCCTCATGGCTACTGGATTTTGTGATCCAATCCTTATGAGGGCGTCGTTTTATCCATAAGTATAATTGACAAAATTTCAGTACTCTCTAATCTTATAGCAAATTTTTGATCCGTCTGATTCGCGCATTAAAAGATTAGTACTACGAGTCAGATAAAACATTCACCAGGACAGGAGATCTATTGAATGTCTGCAGCAACTGGCAAAAAAGCCGTTTTACAGCTTGATGGCAAAGAAATTGAATTACCAATTTACAGCGGCACATTGGGCCCAGATGTAATCGACGTTAAAGATGTGTTGGCCGCAGGTCACTTTACTTTTGATCCTGGTTTTATGGCAACAGCTGCATGTGAATCTAAAATCACATTCATCGATGGTAATAAAGGTGTGCTTTTACACCGCGGTTACCCAATCGACCAGCTTGCAACTAAAGCAGACTATCTAGAAACTTGCTACTTATTGTTAAACGGCGAACTTCCAACCGCTGAACAAAAAGTAGAATTTGATGCTAAAGTTCGTAACCACACTATGGTTCACGACCAAGTTAGCCGCTTCTTCAATGGTTTCCGTCGTGACGCTCACCCGATGGCAATCATGGTTGGTGTAGTTGGTGCGCTTTCTGCGTTCTATCACAACAACCTGGACATCGAAGATGTTAACCACCGTGAAATTACTGCAATCCGCCTGATTGCTAAAGTTCCTACGCTAGCGGCTTGGAGCTACAAATACACAGTTGGTCAACCATTCGTTTACCCACGTAACGACTTGAGCTACGCTGAAAACTTCTTGTACATGATGTTTGCTACTCCTGCAGACCGTGACTACAAAGTTAACCCAATTCTTGCGAAAGCAATGGACCGTATCTTCACGCTTCATGCTGACCACGAACAAAACGCTTCTACGTCTACAGTACGTCTAGCGGGTTCTACTGGTGCTAACCCTTATGCATGTATCGCTGCTGGTATCTCTGCACTTTGGGGTCCTGCTCACGGTGGTGCGAACGAAGCCGTTCTTAAGATGCTTGATGAAATCGGCACTGTAGAAAACGTGGCTGGCTTCATGGAAAAAGTGAAGACTAAAGAAGTTAAACTCATGGGCTTCGGTCACCGTGTGTACAAAAACTTCGACCCACGCGCGAAAGTAATGAAAGAAACTTGTGACGAAGTTCTTGGTGCACTTGGCATCAACGATCCACAGCTTGCACTTGCTATGGAACTTGAACGTATCGCGCTTTCTGACGAATACTTCATTAAACGTAACCTATACCCTAACGTAGACTTCTACTCAGGTATCATCCTTAAAGCGATTGGTATCCCGACTGAAATGTTTACTGTAATCTTCGCACTTGCACGTACAGTGGGCTGGATCAGCCACTGGTTAGAAATGCACAGCGGTCCTTACAAAATCGGTCGTCCACGTCAGCTTTACACTGGTGAAGTTCAACGTGACATCCAAGGTCGTTAATTCATTTAGAATTGATTACTAAAAAAACCACCCATATGGGTGGTTTTTTTATGTCTTTTACTTCTACCCATCTATTTTTACAATCAAAATTTTAATTATTTTTTTGAAGAAAAAATGGGCGAATTCAAACATGAGGTGCGACAGTTTGAAAAGTCTTATGATAATCAACAAGCTGAGCAAATTTCTCTAATGGTGTAAGCCAATCTAACGCTTTTCTAGGACGAGTATTCAGTGACATCGCAACTTGATTTAAATAATGCTGATCTGCCTGATTTAAATCAATCCCTTTAGGTAAATATTGCCTAATTAAACCATTCATATTTTCGCATGTGCCTTTTTGCCAGGGTGAATGTGGGTCACAGAAATATACATCTATGCCTAAATCTTCTTCAAGTATTTTATGTTCTGCCAGCTCGCGTCCACGGTCATAGGTCAACGTTTTACGCAGTTCTGCAGGTAAATATTTCAGAGCTTCAGTTAAAGCCTTGCGCACTGATTCTGCCTTTGCATCAGGTAATGTTGCCAAGATACAGAGCCGTGTATTTCGTTCAATAAGTGTTGCTATCGAACTTTTATTGTCTTTACCTTTAATTAAATCAGCTTCCCAATGACCCGGTATTTTTCTTTCTTGAACTTCGGCTGGGCGCTCATGAATAGTTTTAATATCCTGTAATATAGAATCTTTTTTAGGTTCACCGTTAGCTTTTCGCTTTTTATTTTCATGACGCAGACAGGATAATAAGTCTTTTTTCAACTCACCCTTTGGTAATGCTCGTATCGTTGAAT
>NZ_FMYO01000002.1 GCF_900096895.1 Acinetobacter kookii
CGTTTATTGCGAATTATTCAGGTCAATTTATTTGAAAGGAAACTTTTAAGGTCACTCTTTGTGCCTGATAAAAAATGGCGAAAACAAGAAGAACCTCAATTGAGGTTCTTCTTGTGATATTTGTGGGACAGCAGTGCCCAAATGGGTGCTTTTTTTTTTGCATTATTGATCTCTGCTATATGCAATCAATCAGCTGTCTTTTCAAACCTGAAAGCCCTTTACCACGTAAGAGGATTCCAAATCTTAAACGGCTTGGTCAGTTGCACATCTTCCGCTGGATCATATTTTGCTGGTTTCAGTTTTTGCGCTTTCTTACGTAACTTCCCGCTTTTTTGATCCAGGGCAACAAAGTTATAACTTTCTGACTTCAGCTGGGTGTAGGCAATTTCATTTAAACCGGTTTTTTCCGGCACCATAATTAAAGGTCCGGAAACTTCACGACGGGTACTCAAGTTTTCTTCATCATACTTAATAAAATAAGACTGTCCCGCTTGCACGATAAAATCCAGATATTTCGGCTTTTGAAAATGCTGCACGCCCACGGGGCGGCTGGTTGATATGCGATAGGTTCCGGCAGGCAGTTCTACCCAATAATAGTGATTATTTAATAAGCTTGGGATACGCTCACTATTAATAAACAGACTGGATGCCACAATTTCCTGACGGTTCCATTTGCTGTCAGGACGGTATAGATACACTATGGCAGCCTGCTCATCTTGCGCCTGCACCGGTTGAAAGCGCTGTCCCATTTTTTGATTGACCCAACCGCCAATGCTAAACATGCCAAAACGGTATTGTTCCAATAGTCCCGGTTCATGCTCAGTATCTACAGGTTTTAAGGTTGATGTCACTTGGGTGTGTTCCATAGCAGATTTGCCATGACATCCCAATAAAATAAAGCTTGCACAGACTGCAATACAGACTCCACGCATGATTTTCCCTCACCGCGTATTTTTTATTTTTGTACGAAATTAAATTAAGCACTTCATTGTTCGCTATGTATTGATTTTATTTAGGCGTCCACGCCTAATCACCGAGATTAGCATTGCGTTTTATTTTTGAAAATAAAAAACGTGCGAAAACACAAGTTTTCCGCACGTTTCTGACGAATAGCAAATTAAGCAGATTTAGAATTGACTACTTTTAAATCTACTTTAGAGGCATTTTCAGTCTCTGACTTGGGCTGACGTTCTGCTTTTAGCACGGGTTTTGCTTCACCAGAAATCACTGCATCATTCACAATCACAGTCCCTATATCGGTACGGCTTGGTAAATCATACATGGTTTCAAGTAATGCATTTTCCAGAATTGAACGCAGACCACGTGCACCCGTATTACGCTCCAGGGCTTTCTTCGCTACCGCACGCAGTGCTGAATCTTCAAATACCAGATCCACATTTTCCATATCAAACAAATATTGATATTGACGGGTTAAGGCATTTTTCGGTTCAGTCAGAATCTGCATCAAGGCTTCCTCATCCAGTTCATCCAAAGTTGCAATGACCGGCAAACGACCAATAAACTCAGGAATCAAACCAAATTTCACCAAGTCTGTTGCTTCAACCTGACGGAACAAATCAGACAACTTCTTGGTTTCATCCTTGTTCTTCACTTCTGCAGTGAAACCGATCCCACCTTTTTCCTGACGCTGTTGCACGATTTTCTCTAAACCTGAGAAAGCACCACCACAGATAAACAGGATATTTGAGGTATCAATTTGAATGAACTCTTGCTGCGGATGCTTACGGCCACCTTGGGGTGGAATTGAAGCAACCGTACCTTCAATCATTTTCAGTAAAGCTTGCTGAACACCTTCACCGGATACATCACGGGTAATCGACGGGTTTTCAGATTTGCGGGTAATCTTGTCGATCTCGTCGATATAGATAATACCCTTTTGCGCTTTTTCTACATCATAATCGGCTTTTTGCAACAGCTTCTGTACGATGTTTTCAACATCTTCACCAACATAACCTGCTTCGGTCAACGTGGTGGCATCTGCCATGGCGAATGGCACATCCAGCAAACGCGCTAAAGTCTGTGCAAGCAAGGTTTTACCCGAACCTGTTGGTCCAACCAGTAAAATATTACTTTTCGCCAGTTCAACCGCATCATCATGCTTATGACCGCTATGAGTCACTTTTAGACGCTTGTAATGGTTATAGACTGCAACTGAAAGCGTTTTCTTCGCCACATCCTGACCAATCACATATTGATCAAGTGCAGCGCGAATTTCGTGTGGCTTAGGCAAAGGCTTACTTGCCCAATCACCAGATTCAACCTGCTGGCTGGTTTGGACTAAATCCAGGCATACGTCCACACACTCATTACAGATGTAAGCGTCCTCACCTGCAATCAGTTTCCCGACTTCAGACTGCGTTTTACCGCAAAATGAACAATGCTTTTGTCCTTGAGGATGATCGGACATATTCACTCCAATATAAAAATCTGAAAATTATGGACGTTTGCTTAACACTTCATCCACGAGACCGTACTCTTTAGCAGCCTGCGCTGTCATAAAGTTGTCACGGTCAGTATCTCTGGCAACAGTTTCATAGTCTTGACCACTATGCTCTGCCATTAAACGGTTTAAACGTTCTTTAATGAATAGAATTTCACGTGCGTGAATTTCAATATCCGATGCTTGACCACGGAAACCACCAAGTGGCTGGTGAATCATCACACGGGCATTTTCCAGGCAATAACGTTTACCTTTAGCTCCTGCATTGAGCAGGAAAGCTCCCATAGAGGCTGCCTGTCCCATACAATACGTCACGACATCAGGTTTAATGAATTGCATGGTATCGTAAATCGCCATACCTGCAGTCACTGAACCTCCTGGTGAATTAATATAGAGGTGTATATCTTTATCTGGGTTCTCTGCTTCTAAAAACAACATTTGAGCAACAATTAAATTTGCCATATTGTCTTCGACTTCACCGGTTAAAAAGATGACGCGTTCACGCAAAAGACGTGAGAAAATATCGAAAGAACGCTCACCACGAGAAGACTGTTCAACCACCACTGGCACTAAAGCGTTATCAATTGTTGGAACATACATACGTTATTTATTCCTAAATTTTTTGTTACTCAACTCATAGTCACAATATGAGGGATAATTGCTGAAAATGCAAAATATTCCCAATTAAATAACAGATATTTTTTATATAAGCATTGTGAATTCAGGACAGGTTTACGATAAGCCTGTACATAAAAAAAGGCGCATGATGCGCCTTTTTCAGTCAGCTAAGCTTAACCTTGTTGACGAGCTTGCTGCTCTTTCAATAAGTCTTCATAGCTTACTTTTTTGTCAGTCACTTTAGCAGAAGCCAAGATGTGATCAACAACCTGATCTTCTAATACAACAGCTTCGATTTGAGCACGTTGCTGTTTGTCATTTTTGAAGTATTCAATCACTTCAGTTGGGTCTTCGTAAGAAGAAGCCATATCTTCGATGTAAGCGTCAACGCGAGCAGGATCTACTTCAATTTTAGCGTCCGCTAAAACCTTGCTCACCAACACGCCAAGTTTTACAGATTTTTCAGCTTGTTCTTTGAACAGGTCATCTGGAAGCATGCTGCTGTCAAATGCTTTCGCACCTTGAGCACCAAACTGTTGAGTGAACTGTTGAATCATTTGCTGACGTTGACGATCAATTTCTTGAGACAACATGGCAGCAGGAACTTCAACTTCATTTGCAGCTACAAGGGCATCAAAAGTCGCGCCTTTTACCTGGTTACGAAGACCGTTTTTCACTTCACGTTCCATGTTTTTACGAACGTCAGCTTTTAATTTTTCAACGCCTTCTTCTTCAGTTAAACCGAAGATTTTCAAGAATTCAGCATCAACTTCTGGAAGTTTTTGTTTTTCAACAAGCTTCACAGTGATTTTGAATTGAGCTGCTTTACCCGCAAGGTTTTCAGCCTGGTAGTCTTCAGGGAAAGTAACATCAATCACTTTCTCTTCGCCTTTCTTCATACCAACGATACCGTCTTCGAAGCCAGGGATCATACGACCAGAACCTAAAACAAGTTTAAAGTCAGTTGCAGAACCGCCTTCAAATTTTTCGCCATCTACTGAACCTTCAAAGTCGAAAGTCACTTGCATGTCTTTTTTAGCCATGCCTTTGGTTTCAGTCCAGCTTGCACGTTGCTTTTGAAGGTTTTCGATCATTTGATCAACGTCTTTGTCGCTTACTTCAGTTGCTTTACGTTCAACTTCCAAGCCGTCAAATTTAACGTCAACTTCTGGATAAACTTCTACAGTTGCTTCATAAACAAGAGCGTCTTCCTTGTTTTCAACTTTTTCAATGTTTGGCATGCCAACAGCATTGATTTTCTCTTGCTGGATCGCTTCAAACACTGTGTCACGAATTACATCGTTCACAACTTCTTGATAAATGCTTGCGCCATATTCGCGACGTACTACATTTAAAGGTACTTTACCTGGACGGAAGCCGTTGATCTTCACAGTTTTAGCAGTGCGTTTTAAACGAGCTTCAAATTGCTCGTTCACACGGCTCGTCGGTACAGATACATTTAAACGACGGGCAACGCCCGAAACCGCTTCAGAAGTTACTTGCATGGCTTCCTCGATATAGAAATAGTAATTGCAATTTTGAAAGTGCCACATTATATGACAACATTGAAAGATATACAAAGCAGTATGAATTAACCACTATTTTTGTCTTGTTCTGCGATTAAATTTAAATTGAATGTAATGTAAAAAATCTCCTCTCTTTATTCCCACTTTAATATTTTTGTATATTTTTTATTGCAAATGATAAGTCTTATCATTACCATTAATGCGTTTTATTCTGTCTTGTTTATTTTCAGTTAGTTATCTCGTCCATCTTTGGAATTCTATTGTATGAGTCAGTTCAATCTCCGCCCGCTTGGCCTTGCCATTCTAGCAATTACCTCTCCTTCCATTTTTGCCAATACTGAAACACAATCTGCTCCCCATCAGCTTTCCACTCTTGTGGTATCCGCTACAGGCTACGAACAAAAATTAAAAGATGCGCCTGCATCCATTACAGTCATCACAGCAGAAGACTTGAAAAATAAAAGAATTACTTCGATTGCAGATGCTTTAGTAGATGTGGAAGGTGTCGATATTAGCCCGACCGCGGGTAAAACTGGCGGGCTAAACATTCGTATTCGTGGAATGGACTCAGAATACACCTTGGTATTAGTCGATGGTCGTAGACAAAATAGTACTGGCGATATTTCACCGAATGGATTTGGTGAATCTAACAATAGTTTTATTCCGCCTGTTTCCGCAATCGAGAGAATTGAAGTGATTCGTGGCCCTGCATCTACGCTTTATGGTTCAGATGCAATTGGGGGTGTGGTGAATATCATCACTAAAAAGGTTTCACCTGAATGGACAGGCGCTGTAACACTTGAAGGGACCCTTAACCCGAACTCCTCTGACTTTGGCAACCAGCGTGCTGTAGATGCCTATGTCACTGGTCCCTTGATTCAGAATTTACTGGGTATTCAGCTCCGTGGCCGTAAGGCTGAACGCGATCAATCGCACATAACCACAGATGCCAATTCCGATACCGAATTAACTCAAGGCAATAACCCGACAAAGTCTGATCTGGAAACTATTGGCGTTCGTCTGACTCTAACCCCTAACGATGATCATGATATCTCAGCAGAATATGAACAGACCGAACAATGGTATGACAACAGTAATGGCCAGCTCGGTACTCTAGGTGCCAATGGCGGTTATAACTCTGCGCAAGAATATAACCGTGAAAAAATCATTCTTGCCCATAGCTGGAAAACCAGTGTGGGGACTTTGGATTCAAGTATCAGCAATACACAGACAGAAACGGTTGGCCGCTTAATCCCTTCGCGTGCACAAGGTCTATCACAAGCCGTGACCCCACGGCTGCTAGAAAGTGAAGACACCATTTTTGATAGCAAATTTACCACGCAACATTTTAGTGGACACAATATTACCCTCGGTGGTCAATGGTGGGATGCCAGCATTAAAGATGGTTTACGTGTCAATAAAGAAGTGTCATTTGATCAACTGGGTTTATTTGCAGAAGACACCTGGTCATTTACAGACAGCCTGGCTTTAACTCTCGGTCTACGTTTTGATGATCACAGCACATTTGGCGACTTTTGGACGCCACGCGCTTATTTGGTCTGGAATGCAAATGATAACTGGACCTTTAAGGGAGGCTATTCAGAAGGTTATAAGGCTCCACGTTTGGAACGTCTCACCACGGGTATTTATAATGTTAGCGGTCAAGGGCGTACCCCGGTTTTTGGTAATCCGGATTTAAAACCTGAAACCAGTAATAACTTTGAAATCGGCACGTATTTTAATAACAATTCTAATTTTGATGCCAATATCACGGCCTTTTACAGCCAGATTGAAGACAAAATCGTTACCGGCAATGTTGAACAAAGATGTAATACCAATACCAATAAAACTGTTTGTGAAGAGTTTATGGCATCCATTGGTACACCTTGGGTCATGGATTACTATCAGAGCCGAGGACAAAAACTTCCCGATTCGTGGAATGTTACCCGTCCTACCAATGCAGAAAAAGCGGAAGTCTATGGAATTGAAACCGGCTTCAACTGGGAATTTGCACCGGCATGGAAATTCGGTGTGAATTACACTTGGACAGAAACTGAAATTAAAGACAGTACTTTAGGTAATCCTCCGCTTAACGATACGCCAGAACATATCGTAAATGCCTCATTAAAATGGCAAGCCGATGACAATATTCAGTTATGGGCACGTGGCGAATACCGTAGCGAACGGACACGTTTCACTTCAACTTATGAGAACTTAACTGCTGCAAATCAAAAAGTTTATGATGCTTTAGGTGAGTTTAAAAGTTATGCATTGCTGCATGTTGGTTCCAACTTTAGGGTAAACGACAATTGGGACCTGGGCGTTGCTTTATATAACGTATTTGATAAAGACTTTAATGAGCATGAACTGATTGATGGCAGTTATTACAACCATTACAGCAATACCCAAGAAGGTCGTCGTGTTCAGTTAAGTACGACGTTTAAATTCTAATATTCAAAATCCCCATTAAAAACCCTGCATAAGCAGGGTTTTTCTATATTAAAATAAATCAAATACTTAATTACAAATAGTTACATTATTTCATTCAATATCCCGTTTTAGTTTATCTTAAGAATCGTCAATTCCAATTCAACTTCATAGTGATAAAAAATAAGAATCATTATTATTCTCATACGTTTTCACAGTACCTTTTTGAGTTCGACATGGCCTTCATTAAAACACGCAAAAAAATCGTATCTTCTGCGATTGTTTCCTCACTTTCAGTGATGGCAGCGAATGCATTTGCACAAGATCAAGTTGCTCAACTTGAAACTATTCATGCTCAGGCGGAAGCAGAAACAGCTCAAGGTCTAAAAGTAGATCAATCTGCCAACTCCAAGTTTGTTGCTCCTTTGCTGGATACACCTAAATCAGTTTCTGTCATTTCCAAGCAGCTGATTGAAGATACTCAAGTGACAACTTTGAGCGATGCTTTGCGTACAGTGCCCGGGATTACTTTAGGGGCGGGTGAAGGGGGCAACCCGAATGGCGACCGTCCATTTATTCGCGGTTATAACTCAGAAAGTTCCATGTATGTCGATGGTGTGCGTAACGCCACTTCACAAAACCGTGAAATGTTTGCTGTCGAACAGGTTGAAGTGACCAAAGGTTCAGCCTCTGCAATGGGCGGTGCAGGTACAACTGGCGGTAGCGTTAACATGATTTCTAAAGTTGCGAAAAAAGGCGACTCATTAGAAGGTTCTGTTGGCGCAGGGACAGACAGTTACCAGCGTATTACTTTAGATGGCAACAAAGATTTTGGTAACGGTATTGCTGCCCGTGTAGCAGTAATGGGCCACCATAATGAAAAAGCCGGTCAAGCCGATGGCACTGAATACAAACGTGCCGGTATTGCTCCAAGTATTACGTTTGGCTTGGATACGCCTACCCGTGCGACCTTAAGCTATTACTACCTAAAAACAGACGATACTCCTGATTCAGGCGTACCCTACAACAATCCTACTGGATATTCGCAATATTCAGGAAAGCCAATTGATGTCAAGCAAGGCGTTTATTACGGCTGGGAAGACCGTGATTTCCAGAAACAGGAAAATCAGGTGGGTACAATCAAGTTAGAACATGACCTGACTGACAATTTGACCATTACAAATACCGCGGTTTATAACAGCTCTAAAAATAATTATCTGTGGACCAACCCGGATGATTCTCAAGGAAACATTTATAAGAATGGGAATGTATGGGCACGTGTAAACTCACGTATTGCGGATACCGATACATTTACCAACCAGTTAGCGTTAACCGGAAAATTTAATACCGGTGCTCTTAAGCATAGCTTTAACTTAGGTGCAGAGTATTCGGATCAAGAAACAGATCGTACCCAATATATTCTTAATGGTGTTAATACGACGGGTAGTGTTGATGCGGTAGGTAATCCACTTAATAGCTGTTCTGCTGCCGCTATTACTTCAGGCTGGTGTACTTCTGTTCAAAATCCTAACCGTGGCCCGTGGACTGGATCAATCAGCACAGAGGGTGCCGACCAATATAATATTCAAACAAAATCCACTTCTGCTTATTTCCTGGACAGCATTGAATTCAATCCACAATGGATTTTAGATTTGGGCGTACGTTGGGATAAATTTAATACTGAACAAACCATGACCGCGGGTAGCAAAAATACCCTTTTCTCACCAGGCACTATACGCAAAGCAGAGAATGATAAAGATTTCTTCAACTATCAAGCCGGTATTACTTACAAACCTGTAGAAAATGGCTCTATTTATGCCAGCTATGCAACCTCAGCAAATCCGGTCGGTGTCGATGGTGGTGATGGCTCCGAAGCACTGAGTAACCAAAGCAGTTCTGTAAGCCAGGTACAAGCGGATTTCATCAACAACCTCAAACCTGAGGAAGTCCGCACGATGGAACTGGGTACAAAGTGGGATTTATTTAACGATAAATTAAACTTAACAGCGGCTATTTTCCGTACTGAAAAAACCAATACACGAGCTGTTGATACTGATGGTTTTACACGGAACATTGGTGAAACTCGCGTAGATGGTCTTGAGCTTGGTGCAAATGGGAACATCACGGATAAATGGGCAGTTTCTGCAGGTTATACCTATTTAGATAGTGAATTGGTTGATGACGGTGCGGGTACAAACGATGGCAAGCAAGTTCAAAACGTTGCAAAAAATTCAGCCACCCTGTGGACCACTTACCAGGTACTTCCACAGTTAACGCTGGGTGCGGGTGCAACGGCAATGGATAAAGTCTATGCGAATGCAGCCAATACCAAATACGTTCCAGGTTATGTGCGTTACGATGCCATGGCACGTTATAACGTCAATGAAAATATTGACCTGCAATTGAATGTCAATAACCTGTCTGACGAACGCTATTTCACTAAAGCGTATGCATCTCACTATGCCACTGAAGCTGAAGGGCGTAGCGCAGTATTGTCGCTCAACTTTAAATACTAAAATTGAGCTTTAAAATCCCATAATTTATTTATGGGAATTTATTGAAAATAGCCTCATCATGAGGCTATTTTTATAGCTACAAAATTTATTCATCCAAAGGTGTATTGCCGTGATCCATCATATTCCGCATGTCCTGAGTAAAGAACAAGTTCAATATTTCCGTGATGAAATGGCAAAAATTGAATGGGTCAATGGTAAAGTCACTGCCGGCACGCTTTCAGCAACGGTCAAGCAAAACCAGCAATTGCCTGAAGATCATCCGCTAACGCATCACTTAAGTACCATCATTTTAGAATCATTGGGTCAGCATCCCTTGTTTTTATCTGCGGCCATTCCCCTCGACATTATTCCTCCCCTGTTTAACCGTTATGAAAACAATGAAGCCTTTGGTTTTCATGTCGACAATTCCATCCGTCGTATCCGTGGCAGCAATGAGCGCTTACGAACGGATTTGTCCTGCACGGTTTTTTTGAGTGAACCGGAAGAATATGAAGGTGGCGACCTGGTGGTAGAAGACACCTATGGCTATCATGAAGTTAAACTGCCCGCGGGCGATATGATTCTCTACCCTTCCACCAGTGTGCATGAAGTCACGCCGGTAACCTCCGGCTGCCGTCTCGCTTCGTTCTTTTGGGTACAAAGCATGATCCGTGATGATGCTGAACGCCACATGCTGTTTAATCTGGATCAGTCCATTCAGAACTTGCGTATGCAGTTGGGTGACAAGCACGAAGAAGTGATCAAGCTGACCCAGCTTTATCATAATTTAATGCGTAAATGGGCGGAACTCTAAGTTTAAAATCATGAAAAGCCCATGATTCAAGTGCTGCATGAATGCGAGGATAATTTTAATTTTCCTGAAACTGAGCAGCAGAGTTAAGCATTTCATTGTCAGTGAGCATAAAAATCACAGCCCAATCATTATTCTTTTTCAGTAGTGCAATGGATTCAGTACATCGATTGCACTTTTTTAAACAGTATTTCAAATAAAAGCGGATAATCTCATATAAATTTATTGCAAATAATAATAATTATCATTAATATTTGCACCATTGTTACATTCCATAACAATACGTTCACTTTTAGTTCCAGATTACTGACCACAAAAGTTGCAAAACAGTATTGGAATTCTGTCTTATACGAAACTAGGGATGACTGACCATGGCACACATCAAAAGCCGCAAACACCACAGAAACGCTCAACTGGTTGCATTAGCGGCCTCGTTCCCGCTCATGACTCATGCAGCGGCGAATAATGGCGTAACCCAGCTCCCAACCATTACCTTGGAATCTAAAGCAGAAAATAAATATAAAGCCGATAGCGTCAGCTCCCCAAAATATACCCAGCCACTGGTCGATACCCCGCAAACCATTTCAGTGATTAAAAAAGAACTATTAAAAGAACAAGGTGCAACGTCTTTGGTTGAAGCCTTAAGAAACACCCCGGGAATTACCCTGCAACTGGGTGAAAATGGCAATACCAGTGCCGGTGATGCCTTCCAAATGCGCGGCTTTTCGACTCAAACTTCTACCTATGTCGATGGTATCCGCGATTTGGGTGCGGTCACCCGCGATGTCTTTAACGTGGAACAGATTGAAGTGGTCAAAGGCCCGTCTGGTGCGGAAGCCGGCCGTGGCGCGGCATCCGGGTATATCAACCTGGCCAGCAAACTGCCTCAAACTGAAAATAGCCGTGAAGTTTCTGCCACTTACAATACTGCAGAACATGCCCGCCTGACTGCCGACATTAATCAGGTGATCAACGATAGCGTGGCGGTTCGCTTAAATGCCATGGGACAGGACGGCGGCGTTGAAGGTCGCGATTTTATTGAAAATAACGGTTGGGCCATTGCACCCTCGATTGCCTTTGGACTGGATAGCGATACCCGTTTGTATCTCTATTCACAGCATATCCGTCAACGTAACATTCCGGATGGCGGTATCCCGACCATTGGTATGAAGGGTTTCTACAACGCCGATTCTGCTTTAGCTTCAGCGCCTAAAGTCAACCGTGAAAATTATTATGGCCAGGCCAATGACCATGAAGATGTCGATGCAGACATGTACACGGCAAAAATTGAAAGTGATCTGGCTGAAAACGTCAAGCTGACCAACATCACCCGTTTGGGTAAAACCAGCATGAACCGTGTTTTAACCGGGATCAACACCGGTTCAGCGGGCTTAAGAACCAATGGTTCAACTGATCCGAAAGACTGGGAAGTTAACCGTTCACGTCAGGGTGTCGATCAGGAAAACAAGATTCTGGCTAACCAAACGACTTTAAACCTGAATTTAAAAACCGGTGCGATTGAGCATGATGTGGTTGCAGGTCTGGAATTCTTAAAAGAACAGCAACACAACAAAACCATGGCCACACAAATGCCGGGGCAAGCGACGGTAGCAACCTCTTGGGCCAATCTTTATGATCCAGATCGCAATGAAGCAATGCCAGCACTGATGTATAACGGTGGCTATACCCATGGTGAAACCGATACAGCTGCCGCCTATTTATTCGACACGCTTAAATTTGGTGAGCGCTTCCAGCTGAATGGCGGAGTACGGGTCGACTATTATGATACCGAATATGATGCTTTGACCTTGCCATCGGGTAGCAGCAGCTTGGTTCCTGCAAGTTTTGGTGCGAATGACACCTTGGTCAGCTGGAAACTGGGCGGCCTATTTAAACCTACCGCTAAAAGTAGCGTATATGCTTCTTATGCCAAATCCCTGACCCCTCCGGGAAGTGCCAACTTTAGTCTTTCAGCAGAAGGAATTAACAGTGCGGCTGCAAAACCGCAAGAAACCCATCACTATGAAATTGGCACCAAGTGGGATCTGCTGAATGATCAGCTGGCACTTAATGCTGCTGCCTATTACACTGAAAATGAAAACCAGTTTACCCAGGATGCGATTACTCAAGAATCCATTCAGCAAGGTAAAACGAGCGTAAAAGGGGTTGAACTGAGTGCTGTGGGTAAAATTACCGAAGCATGGAATGTGTCTGCCGGCGTTGCGCACATGAAAACAGAACAAGAAGATCAGCTGAGCGTGAATGCAACCACTGGCGCAATTACCCGAACCAACAATGTGCGCTGGTCACCTGAATGGACAGCAAGCTTATGGTCGACCTATGATGTTGCCGGCTTTAAACTGGGTTTAGGCGCACGTTATGTGGATGAGCAAAAGCGTGTGATTACCGATAGCACGGCAGCGGCGAATATGCCAAACATTCCGGGCTATGTGGTGTTTGATGCCATGGCGGGCTATAACTTCAATAAAAATGCCTCGGTCAACTTGAATGTCTATAACCTGGCAGACAAGGAATACATCAGCACCTTGAACAATGGTGGTGGCCGTGTGATATTAGGACAACCGCGTTCAGCAGCCTTAACCTTTAACTACAAGTTTTAAGTCATTCGCCAAGTCTTAGCAGATTGAGTATAAATGTAGTGTATTAGAGCTCTAATGCACTACATTATTCTTTTGGATTCAAGTTATTTAAGGGATGCAGATCAAGCTGATGATGTTACATATTCCTGAAATTCTGAGCAAACAGCAGGTTGCCGATTTACGCCAACAATTAGATAGCAGTCAGGCCTGGGTTCAGGGTCAGCACAGTGCCGGCTTTCAGGCACAGAAAATAAAAAATAATTTGCAGATTGATCCCAACAGCATTGCTTATCAATCCTTTTCGGCCAAAATTCTCCAGGCCTTGCAACACAACATCCTACTCAAATCGGCAGCATTGCCCAAGCATATTCTTCCGCCTTTATTTAACTGTTATCAAGATCAGGGGCATTATGGCAATCATGTCGACAATGCCGTGCAATATTCCAGCAGCATCGGACAAGCTATTCGGACTGACGTTTCCATCACCGTGTTTTTATCTGAACCGGATGAATATGCAGGCGGTGAACTGATTGTGGAAGATAATTATGGCAGCCATGAAGTCAAGCTTGATGCTGGGGATGCCATACTCTACCCGGCCACCAGCTTACATCGGGTGGAAGCAGTGACTCAAGGCAAGCGAATTGCGGCTTGTACCTGGATACAAAGCATGGTCAAAGATGACTGGCAGCGCAGCATGCTGTTTAACCTCGACATGAACATTATTAAATTACGCCAGCAGATTGGCGATAACGAAGAAATTCTGGGTTTAACCAGTCACTACCATAATTTATTACGCCAATGGGGCGATCTATGAAAACCGTTGCGCCCGTCGCTCCCCTCTCCCAGATTCCGGCCTATTTACAGACCGTCGCCGATTATGAAATTGAAGCACAGAAGCATCTTTCCGACATGGTGTGGCAATACTTGCAAGGCGGCGCCATGGATGAAGTCAGCGTTCGGGATAATCTGGATCAGTTTCAACAGATTCACTTATTGCCCCAAATGCTCAAAGACCTGACTCAAGGCCATACCCGCTGTAAAATTTTAGGGCAGGAATATCCGCATCCGATTTTTCTGGCCCCGATTGGGCACCAGCAACAGTTCCATCCTGAAGCTGAAGCAGCAACTGCACTGGCAGCAGAAGTGCTTGGCAGCAATATAGTGCTCAGTACCTTCAGCAATACCGACATGCGCCAGCTGAAACAGGACAATCCGTACAAATGGTTTCAGCTGTACTGGCAAGGCGACCGGGAAAAATCGCTGGCTTTGGTGAAGCTGGCCGAACAGCAAAATTTTAAGGCGCTGGTGATTACCGTGGATTCTCCGCACACCGGCATCCGTGACCGCGAACGCCGGGTATTTTTCCATTTGCCTGAGGACATGCAGCATCCGCATACCCCGGCACATATTCCCTTGCCTGAACTGCATGAGGGAGACCATCCCGTGTTTAATGGCTTAATGAAGATTGCACCGACCTGGGAGGATATTGCCTGGATGGTTCAGCACACTTCATTACCGGTCATTTTAAAAGGCATCGTCAATCCGCAGGATGCCCGGCTGGCCATTCAGCACGGCGTACAAGGCCTGATTGTGTCGAATCATGGCGGTCGTGTTTTAGATAGCTGCATTCCTCCACTCACCGCCTTGCAACTGATTAAAAAAGCGGTACCTGCCGATTTTCCACTGCTCTATGATGGCGGGATTCGCCGTGGTTCAGATGTGTTTAAAGCGATTGCGCTGGGCGCTTCGGCGGTTTTCATCGGGCGGCCTTATATTTATGGGCTGGCAACTGCAGGTGCATTGGGCGTGGCGCACGTGATTAAAATACTGAAGGAAGAATTTGAGATTACCATGGCATTAATGGGAACAGCCACGCTAAACGACATTAACAGTGATTTTATTTTCCAGAAAAGATAAAATTATTGAAAAATATTTTCTTAACTTTGATTCTGCATGCAAAAATAGAAAAATATTTCCGGAATAAATGGATTAATATTAAGTTATAGATTTACACAGTCTGTGGCAAAACTAACCTATAAGAAAGCATTGGTTTTATTACAACTTTCGACTAATGTTTTCCAGTGTCAGACTTGTAAATTGCTAAAATAGACACAATCTATATCAGTAGCAGGTTGCCGTTATCCACGACTTTAAGCAATCGGTGCTACACAAGGAGTTACCTCATGATGTTGGCTGATCCAAGTAAAAAATATCGTCGCATGTACCAGCGTGTCGACTTGCCAGACCGTCAATGGCCAAATAACGAAATTACCAAAGCGCCAATGTGGATGAGCACCGACCTTCGTGACGGTAACCAGGCCATTTTTGAACCGATGGATATGGATCAAAAGTTCAAGATGTTCCAGATGTTGGTCAAAATCGGTTTCAAACACATTGAAATCGGCTTCCCTTCTGCATCGCAAATTGACTTCGACTTCACCCGCAAATTGATTGAAGAAAATCATATTCCGGATGACGTTTACATCGAAGTGTTGGTGCAGGCACGTGATCATTTGATTCAGCGTACTTTCGAATCCTTGGTCGGTGCAGAACGTGCCATCGTGCATATTTACAACTCAAATTCTCCAACTTTCCGTCAAAAAGTCTTGAATGTGGATGTGGAAGGTGCTCGCCAGTTGGCGATCAATGCTGCGCAAAAAGTGAAAGAATACGCTGCGCAATATCCTGAAACTGAATGGGTATTCCAGTACAGCCCGGAATGTTTTTCTGCGACTGAATTGGAAGTGGCAAAAGCAGCCTGTGATGCCGTGACTGAAATCTGGGAAGCTTCACCTGAAAACAAAGTGATTTTAAACTTGCCTGCCACCGTAGAGGTATCTACACCGAATGTGTATGCCGACCAGGTGGAATGGATGCACCGCAATATTGAACGTCGTGATGGCGTGATTATTTCCGTGCACTGTCACAATGACCGTGGCTGTGGTATCGCTGCGTCTGAATTGGCGATTATGGCCGGTGCTGACCGCGTTGAAGGCTGTGTGTTTGGCAATGGTGAACGTACCGGTAACGTCGACGTTGCTGCGATTGCCTTGAACATGTACACCCAGGGTGTGGCACCAAACTTGGATTTCTCCAACATCAACGAAATTATTGCCACTGTTGAAGAATGTACCGGTTTGCCAGTGCACCCTCGTCATCCATATGCAGGCGACTTGGTGTTCACCGCATTCTCTGGCTCGCATCAGGATGCGATCAAGAAAGGGTTTGAATTCCAGAAAAACGAAGAAATCTGGGATATGCCTTACTTGCCAATTGACCCGAAAGACTTGGGCCGTGACTATGACGCCGTGATCCGTGTCAATTCACAGTCTGGTAAAGGCGGTATTTCTTACTTGTTAGAATCCAATTACAACGTGGTGTTGCCACGCCGCTTACAGATTGAATTCTCGCAAGTGGTTCAACAGGTAACGGATGAACAGGCCAAAGAAGTTTCTGCACAAGACATCTGGACCTTGTTCAAAGACACTTATGTAGCAGCGAAAGATGCTCATTACTCTGCCAAAAACTACAAATTGTCAGATGAAAATGGCAATCAGGTCATTGAGTTGGATATTGAAGTAAACGGCGAAGTTCAGCACTTGCGTGGTGAAGGTAACGGTCCGATCTCAGCCATCTTGAATGCATTACAGTTGCCAATTGACGTGTTGAACTATGAAGAACGCAGTATCGGTTCTGGTGCAAGTGCCAAAGCATTGGCCTTGGTTGAACTTCAGGTCAAAGGTACCGGTAAATCTGCATTCGGTGCCGGCGTGCATGACAACATCGTGACTTCATCTATCGAAGCGATTATTGCCTGCACCAACCGCTTGATTGACCAGGGTGTATTGAGTACCGATCAGGTCATTGCTGCTGCCGTATAAGCTTTATCAAATAAAAAACTTTAGAAAGGATACCCTCAAGTGGTATCCTTTTGTTATTCATTCTAAAGATTTAAGGCGAAAATTTCCTGTGTCTTTTCCAGCTGACTCAGTGGGCTTAGTTACCCCGCAAAAGTTTATTTTTGAAGAGCCGTTAGAGCTCGAATGTGACCGAATTCTTCCACGTTTTGAGCTCATGGTCGAAACTTATGGCGAACTCAATACTGACAAATCCAATGCCATCCTGATTTGTCATGCCTTGTCTGGCCATCACCATGCGGCAGGTTATCATCATGAAGATGACAAAAAACCGGGTTGGTGGGACGCATGTATTGGACCAGGCAAAGCCATTGATACCTCTAAATTCTTTGTCGTCGCCCTGAATAATATTGGCGGTTGCAGCGGTTCAACCGGCCCGATCTCGCCGAACCCGGAAAATGACAACCGTCCTTATGGCCCTGATTTTCCTCTCGTCACCGTGCGTGACTGGGTCAAAACCCAGGCCCTGCTCTCTGACCGTTTGGGCATTGATGTCTGGTATGCCATTATTGGCGGTTCTCTGGGCGGCATGCAGGCTTTGCAATGGTCGGTGGATTATCCGGACCGTTTAAAAAAATGCGTGATCATTGCCAGCGCGCCAAAACTGTCGGCCCAGAATATTGCCTTTAACGAAGTGGCGCGTCAGTCCATTTTGTCCGATCCGGACTTCCATAATGGCCGTTATCTGGAAAATGACAGCTATCCGAAACGCGGGCTGATTCTGGCACGTATGGTCGGTCATATTACCTATCTGTCTGAAGAAGCCATGAAACAGAAATTTGGCCGTGACTTGAAGTCGGGCAAATTTATGTACGGTTTTGACGTTGAATTCCAGGTCGAAAGTTATTTGCGTTATCAGGGCGAGCAGTTCAGCCGTAACTTTGATGCCAATACTTACCTGATTATGACCAAGGCGCTGGACTACTTTGACCCGTCCCGCGAGTACGAGCAGTCCTTGAAAAAAGCCATGGCCAATACCAAGTGCAAATTCCTTGTGGTTTCATTTACCACTGACTGGCGTTTTACTCCGCAGCGTTCACAAGAAATTGTCGATGCCCTGATCAGCAACCATAAACCTGTCAGCTATCTCGATATTGATGCAGAACAGGGTCATGATTCGTTCCTGTTCCCGATTCCGCTTTACGTTAAATCATTACGTGCATTTTTAGGTGGTGCAGAACACCTTGAAGCCACACCTAAGGAGACTGTGTAATGCGTATTGATCATCAACTGGCAGAAAAATGGATTAAACCCGATTCCAGCGTGCTGGATTTAGGCTGTGGCGATGGCGAACTGCTGGCACATATGAGCAAAAAGCACAATATTCGTGCATATGGCTTAGAAATTGATCAGGAAAAGATTGCAATTGCGGTAAGTCGGGGGTTAAATATTATCCAACAAGACTTGAACCTCGGTTTAAGCCGCTTTGCAGACCAGTCCTTTGACTATGTGGTGATGGCACAGGCCTTGCAAGCTGTAGATGCACCAGACGTATTATTGCGTGATATGGTGCGTGTAGGGAAACAGGCCATTATCACCTTTCCTAACTTTGCGCACTGGAAGACCCGTTCTTTCTTGGCATTAAAAGGAAGGATGCCGGTTTCGGAAGCTTTACCGTATATGTGGTATAACACGCCAAATATTCATTTATGTACTTTCCGTGATTTTGAAGCACTTTGTGCGGAAAATGATATCCGGATTATTAATCGACTCGCCGTCAATGGGGATCAGCAAGGTAGTTTACTCAGTAAACATATCCCGAATCTGTTTGGTGAAGTCGCTATTTATCGAGTGAGCGCACTATGAAAAAAATATTATTAAGCACACTATTTGTTGGACTGTTTAGCATTCAAGCTCATGCAGAATATGTTGCCCCTACAGCTTCGGTTTCAAGCCAGGCTGCGCAATATTCAGTCATGGATATCAATAGCCTGACCAAAGCTGCCAAAGCCGGTCAACCCGCTGCACAATTTTATCTGGCCACCAAATATCAGCAAGGCAGAGAAGTTCAAAAGGATGAGCAGCAAGCTTTTTCCTGGTACAAAGCTGCTGCCGATCAAGGTCTGACTGCTGCCCAATTAAATGTCGGTCGCATGCTGGCTGATGGTATGGGCACCAAAAAAGATGAAGCTTTGGCACGTAAATATTTTGAAAAAGCAGCAAGCCGTGGCGATAACCGCGCCAGCTTTAATCTGGCCATGATGGAAGAGCAAAAGAAAAACTATGTTGGCGCATATCAGTGGTATGAATTGTCTACCCGTGACGGCATGCTCGACAATAAAGTGATTTCACTGTCTGAAGGCAAGAAAACTGCTTTGGCTGCCAACTTGAGCCAGGAACAGATTCGTCAGGCACGTGACCGTGCAGACCAATGGATTCAGGCACAATAATTCTGCCTGATTCTATAAAGCACCTTCGGGTGCTTTTTTATTGGCTGATTCTTCGTCCCTATTTCAGGTAAAATTGAACTTATTTTAAAGATTAGAGTTTTTATCGAATGTCTGCACAAGATTGGTTATCTCAAGGCACACTTGTTCTTGCCAGCAACAACAAAGGGAAAATTGCCGAATTTGAAAAAATGTTTGCCGAGTTAAATCTGCCTGTAGAAGTAATTCCTCAAGGCAAACTGAATATTGAAGATGCGATTGAAGATGGTTTGAGCTTTGTGGAAAATGCCATTATTAAAGCGCGTCATGCATCCAAAATTTCAGGCAAACCGGCCATAGCCGATGACTCTGGTATTTGCGTTCCGGTACTGGGCGGTGCGCCGGGTATTTATTCTGCACGCTTTGCCGGCGAACATGGCAATGATGCAGCCAACAATGAAAAGCTCTTAAGCCGACTGAAACCGCTTCGTAAAGAAGGTGAAAGTATTGAGGGCATGTTTGTTTGTGTACTTGCACTGGTTCAGCATGCTGAAGATCCGCTGCCTCAAATTTTCCAGGGCATCTGGACAGGTGAAGTACTGGAAGCTCCTCGCGGCGAAAATGGTTTTGGTTATGACCCGCTATTCTGGTTGCCTGAACTGGGTATTTCCAGTGCCGAGATGAGCAAGGAAGATAAAAATAAAATCAGCCATCGCGGTCAGGCGATGGAGCTGTTTAAGGCAAGCCTGGAGAAGTAATTTCATTATTTATTCTCCCTCCTAAAAGGAGGGATGAGAAGCTCAGCTTCGCAAGGGAGGTTAATCTTTCAAAACCCTCTCTCTAACTCTCTCCCAAAGGGAGAGAGAACTCTTCATTTATAGTGCCGGCACTAATACATGCAGCAGTACCCCATAAATCCCGATCAATATCGCACTGGCTACAGTACCCGATGCAATATATTTTGCTGAATAGCCCGTCCCCTGATAATGCGTTTCCAGCGCCACAATATTCGCTGCTGGCGGCAATAGAAAGAACATCAACATTACGGCATAGGTCAGCATTTGATGCGGAATAGGCAAAAACAGATAAGCAGCTGCACACAATAAAACCGCCAATAACATCCTGCTACTGATGAACAGCAAACTACCTTTCAAATCACGCCAGCCAATCCTGACCTTGCTCAGCCACATTCCCAAAACACACATACCGGCAAAGGTCACCAAGACTTTATTGGCTTGGTAAATCAGCTGTATTAGGGGATGAGATTCATAGCTGCTGAAGTCCCAGAATGACAAAACAGCAGCCGTGGTCAAGGCAATGACAGGGGGTGACAGTATGACATTTTTAATAATAAATCCCGTATCCTGCCAGGTTTCACTCACCGCCATCACCGCACAGATATTGCCAAACAAAGAACCGCCGATATATAAGGCGACAATGGTACTGCTGGCTTCCGGTCCAAAAACGGCTAAAGCAAAAGGAAGGCCTAACCATGCACCATTCAAGTAACTGAAACACAGGGCTCGTAATTTGTCTTTTTGAAAATAATAAAAACCACTGAAGAAAACAATCGAACTGAACAGGCTGAAACCAATCAGCCACAGACTGCCTTCTTTATAAAACACCATATTGTAAATGATCAGCAGCGGTATAAAGAGACGGGCCAGCAAAGCTGCCAATAATGGCCGTATCGGCTTTAAAACATGCACTCCCCAATATCCGGCAAGAAAAGAAACAAGAGGAAGGATCAGTGCCATGAGGGTGCAAACTTGGTTTTTTACTTAAGAAACCCATCCTAGCACAGCTGATATTCAAACATGATCTTGCAGGGTTTATTTTTCATATTCATCTTGCCATGAATCTTTGTCTTAAAACCGAAACAGAAACGTCACGGCAATGTCATACAGACCTGTTGAGATAGTTCTCAATAAAAATGAGGATATTTTCATGGCAGGATTATCAATTTGGCACGTTGTCATTTTTGCAATTGTAGTGATTTTATTGTTTGGCACATCCAAACTGAAAAATCTGGGTAAAGATGTCGGCGGTGCAGTCAAAGATTTTAAAAAGTCGATTAAAGAAGATGAAGTCACGACTTCTGCATTAAATGAACCGCGCACCCTTGAACATCAAGGCAATCCTGCAGATGTCAATTCCACAGCAAAAACACATTCAGGCTAAAACGTTATGCTCAATATCGGTATGACTGAACTGCTGGCTTTTGGCATCATCAGTTTGTTGGTGCTCGGACCGGATAAGCTGCCGGAAGCTGCACGTTTTGCTGGAAAATGGTTTGCTAAAATCAAACGTATGATCAGTAACGTACAAAATGATATTGATCGAGAGCTGCGTTTGTCTGAACTACGGGAACAGATGCAACAGGAAATGCAGCGTATTCAAGAGCTGGAACAAAAGATGCAAGCTCAAATGCATGAACTACAACAACAATCACAACCTGCAGCAGAAGAACAAGCACAAAATGCAGTGCCACATAATAAAAATGCTCCCACTTTTTATATTTTTATTCAATCACAACAGCCCTGTAGTATTTATCTAAAAACACCGGGTTGTGCCAAGCAGACAATGATCCAAGCAGCACCCTTAAACAGCATGCCTGCAAGTGCACAGTTCAATCCGTTAAAGGTGGCCGTATGAGTACTCCCCTAGAGCACCAGTTACCCGCTCCCCTGGCAACGCAACAGCAATCAGCGCTTGAAGAAATGCCGATTACCCAGCATTTAATGGTACTGCGTAAACATCTGTTTAAAATGATTGCCTTGCTGATTGGCTTATTTTTTTGTTTATTGCCTTTGGCCAATAAAACCTACCAGGTTTTGTCGGAGCCGTTACGCGCACAGTTGCCTAGCACCTCGACCATGATTGCCACCGATGTCACGGCAACGTTTATGGCTCCCTTTAAGCTGAACTTTTTTGTGGCCTTGTTACTGGCCATGCCTTATATCCTTTATCAACTGTGGGCCTTTGTAAAACCTGCCTTATATGAAAAAGAAAAGAATCTGGCTTTACCCTTACTGATTGGCAGTATCTGTCTATTTTATATCGGAATCAGCTTTGCCTATTTTGTTGCCCTGCCTTCTATTTTGCATTTTTTTATCAGTGTTTCACCCGAAACCGTTGCCCCGATGACAGATATTAATAGCTATCTGGCCTTTTGTTTAAAGCTGTTCCTGGTATTCGGATTTACTTTTGAAATTCCGGTGATTACCTTGCTTTTAATCTTAATCGGGCTGGTCAGTACCGAACAATTGGTGGAAAAACGTCGCTTTATTGTGGTGGGCTGCTTCTTTGTGGCGATGTTTGTTACCCCGCCGGATGCCCTGTCGATGATTATGCTGGCCGTTCCAATGTGGCTGTTGTTTGAAATAGGTTTATGGCTGGGTAAGCTGCTGGAAAAACGGCGTACCGTTTAAATTCAACCGCGATGTTGTTAGCAGACAGAGGTCTGCTTTTTTCATAAAAACGACTTATTTTCTTCACCAGACTGTCATTCAAACGTCAGGACGCTGTCATATTTTTCACCTAAGTTTAAAACAACTTTACAACAACCATACATTTGGAAAATTATCATGACAGACTTTACGCCATATCATGAAGATCAAGAATTAGACAATAACACTTCTGAAAATATCCATTTTCGTGACATTTTAGAGCAGGCGATTACACGCCGCAGCCTCATCAGCAAAACTGCGAGCGGCGCAGTTGCCTTGACTTTGGCTTCAACTTTGACCGCTTGTGGCAGCGATAATGATAATGATACTGTTAGTGTAAGTAACCCAGGCACAACAACTCCTCCTGTTGATCCAACCAAATTACCGCAGAAATTGAGCTTTACTCCAGTCGCGAAAAACCTGAATGATATCGTGACGGTACCAGAAGGTTATGAAGCGAAAGTACTGTATGCAATGGGTGATTCCATCAATCAATCCTATGCTGCATGGGATGACAGCCAAGTTCCTTCAGGTCCAAGCTTCCAGTTCCGTTCTGGTGACTGTCATGATGGTATGAGCTATTTTGGTCTAAATACTACAACAGGCCGTTATGATGACACTAAATCTGATCATGGCTTATTAGTTTTAAACCATGAGTACATTAACCAGACTTTCTTACACCCGACAGGTCCGACCAATAAGGGAACGGGTCCTCGTCCTGAAGATGAAGTCATCCGTGAAGTCAATGCGCATGGCGTATCGATTATTCATCTGAAAAAAGACAGCAAAACCCAAGCCGTTGAAATTTTGAAAAATTCAATTTTCAACCGTCGCATCACCGCTTCTACCCCTATGACTTTTACCGGCGTTGCTGCAGGTTCAACTTTACTTTCAACCCGCTTCTCTCCATCTGGTTTAAAAACCCGTGGTACTCAAAATAACTGCGGTAATGGCTATACACCTTGGGGCACCTACCTGACCGCTGAAGAAAACTTCATCGGTTATTTTGTGCGTAATGCAACAGATGATACGTTGCGCAGCGCCAATGAAATTGTGGCATTAAACCGTTACGGTTTAAAACAAGGTGCTAAATCGCGTTATCAGTGGGAAACTGCAACAGGCAGCCTGGAACAGCAGGACATGTATGATCGCTGGAATGCATCAGTAATTGTTGGTAAATCTGCGAGTGAAGATTATCGTAATATCCCGAATACTTTTGGCTGGATTGTAGAAATTGATCCATTCGATAGCCGTCAGGACCCTGTAAAACGTACCTCGCTGGGCCGTTTTGCACACGAAGACTGCCGTACCAGCCGCGCCATTGAAGGTCAGAACCTGGCATTTTATATGGGTGATGACTCACGTGGTGAATACATCTATAAATTCGTTTCTGATGCGAAATGGGATGCAAAAGATGTCAACGGTGGCTATGCAGCCGGCGATAAATACATGAATAGCGGGAAACTGTATGTTGCCAAATTCAATAGCGATGGTACAGGTCAGTGGATTGAGCTATCGATGAGCAACCCGGCAATTTCTGCTTACACGACTTATAAATTTGCAGACCAGGCAGATGTCGTAACACATGCCCGTATCGCTGCAGATGCTGTTGGCGCAACCAAAATGGACCGTCCTGAATGGGTTGCGGTCAATCCGAACAATGGTGAAGTGTATGTCACTCTCACCAATAACAGTAACCGCGGTACCAACTATGTAACCGATGCCGCTAACCCACGTAACTATACAGATCCTGAAGGCGGCAAAGGTAACGTGAATGGTCACATTATCCGTTTCCGTGAAGATGCCGATAATACAACAGCCACCACATTCAAATGGGATATTTACCTGTTTGGTGCTGAAGCAAAAATGCTTGAAAATGTTAACCTGTCTGGCCTAACTGACAATAATGACTTTTCTAGCCCGGATGGCATGTGGTTTGACCCGCGCGGCGTACTCTGGATTCAAACCGACGACGGTGCCTACACTGACGTGACGAACTGCATGATGCTGGCTGCATTGCCGGGTACGATGGGTGATGGTGGCAAAGCAACTGCACTTTCAGGTGCGGGTACGCAAGATACCTTTATGGGTGCCAAAGTGACCGATGAAAATTTACGTCGCTTCCTGACTGGTCCGAAAGAGTGTGAAATCACTGGCGTAACCATGACACCGGATTACAAAGCCATCTTCATTAACGTTCAGCATCCAGGTGAAGATTCAACTGCTTATAATAATGCAACCAGCCACTGGCCTGCGACACAAACAGATCCAAGCAATACCACTGCACGTCCGCGTTCAGCAACGGTCGTGATTACCCGTAAAGATGGCGGAGTGATTGCTGGATAAGTTGCCAACATTCTTAAAATGCCGACCTCGTGTCGGCATTTTTTATTTACTCAAAGGTAAATCTATCTGGATAATATTGCCCTGGGTTTCCCCTTGCTGGGATTTTTCCTGCCACAGCCAGACATCGTTTTTCAGCCTTAAAAAATTGGAACAACGCGTGCCATACACCGGGCTTTGAATAAAGGTCGAAGAGAGTAATTCTTCCATCTCCAGACTGATGCCGGTTTGTGGCAGCAGTTCAGGAATAATTTTCCGTTCATCTTCCAGAATGTCCCATACCGCAAATTCCAGATCGGTTTTAGGGGTATCCTTATGCTGCAGCATCGGTAAAAATTCCTGGGTAAAGCGTTTACGCAGATGACGGGTCTTTTCCCAATGTTCGGTCATTAAACCATTTGACACCACATACACGCCTTGGGCTAAAACCTGCGGTGCTTCGCCACGGTTACTCATATAAACCGCCTGATTTGAATCCCCTAAAAACAAGTTAAAGCCGGCATAATCACACTGGCGTTTTTCCAATGCTTGCGCAAAGCGGATCGGCGTTAAATCGGATTCCAGAAAAGCCTGTATCAGATGACCGCGTGAAGTCGGATACTGTGTTTTATCACTGGCATCCCTGAAATTGGTCAACACTGCCCAGCGACCTGAGGCGGTAATCCCCATCCAGGTCCCGCCGGACTGCAAGTCTTTTCCGGCAATAATCGGACTGTTTTCCCAGCAATGCAATGCTGCACTCGGCCGCTGATAAAACTCATCCCGATTGGAAATCAGGCATAGCGGTGTATCATCCAGGACTTGCCAAGCTAAAGCTATAATACACATAATTCATGCTCTTTATCTTTACACATTGAATGTACAACATTTTTCCTAGGTTTCAGCTAAAATCTGTGCAAAACAGAATCACAAGGAACAGGAATGCTGACCTACCCGAATATAGACCCGGTTGCGGTATCGCTGGGACCATTACAAGTCCACTGGTATGGACTGATGTATTTACTGGCATTTTTATTTGCCTGGGGACTGGCAACCTATCGGACCAAACAGCGTGATGGCTGGACGCCAGACATGGTCTCTGACCTGATTTTCTATGGTGCCTTAGGGGTCGTGGTGGGTGGCCGTGTAGGCTATGTGTTCTTTTATGGCTTTGAACAGTTCCTGGCCAATCCGCTGTGGCTGTTTCAGGTCTGGACTGGCGGCATGAGCTTCCATGGCGGATTCCTGGGTGTCATGCTTGCCATGCTGTTCTGGTGCAAGAAATACCAGAAAACCTGGTTTCAGACGCTGGACTTTATTGCCCCTTGTGTCCCGACTGGCCTGATGTTCGGTCGTATTGGCAACTTTATCGGCGGTGAGCTTTATGGCCGTCCGGTCTCTGATCCAAACTTTGCACTGGGGATGATCTTCCCTACCGATCCATTGCAGTTGGTCCGCCATCCCTCACAGCTTTATCAGGCGTTGGGCGAAGGTTTAATCCTGTTTATTGTATTGTGGTGGTTCAGCTCCAAGCCGCGTCCACGTATGGCGGTTTCTGCCCTGTTCCTGATCGGTTATGGTATTGCACGTTTTGTGGTGGAATTCTTCCGCGAACCCGACAATGGCCAGCTGTTTATTGGCTGGATGAGTAAAGGCCAGTTCCTGACTGTCCCGATGATTTTGATTGGCCTGTGGATGATGTGGTATGCCTATCAAAAGAAAATCTATGACTGGGGTCCAAATAAAAATAGTTAATTTCTAGCGAGGCAAAAGCCTCGCTTTTTTATGGCTGTTTTTGCTAAAGTGCCATTAGCTCTTACTTATCTATCAGAAAAATATGCTCGAATTCTGGTTTAATCCTAAAGTTTCCATCCTTCATAAACTGCTGATCTTTGTGGGGATTGCCATCGCCACAGGCGTGCTGTACTGGATGGAACCTCTCAAACCGGATGCCATCCTGATGTTCATGGGTACAGGGATTATTTTCCTGATTTGCCGTTACTGCAAAATTCATTTTGCTGCCAAAAACCCGACCGGCCTGTTCTATCGACTCTTGGTCTGGATTCCAATTGCCCTGCTGCTGGCCCTGATTTTCATGCATATGCAAAATGGTGAAATTCTCATTCCAGGTGCCCAAGGCACTGGTTTTATGGCTTTGGCCATCTGCCTGTTTTCACCCTTGTCTTTACTGAATAAAAATGATTCTTTGGATGAGCAAAAATAATGCTGGAATTCTGGTATTCAGACCAATGTAGCCGCCAGCTGAAACTGATGGTCTGTATTGCGACCTGTGTAATCGTTTATCTCTGTTCCACCGTACAGCAGCTTTCGCCGATGTTGACAGGAATAAGCGTGGGCATTGGTATGGGAATTCATGTTTTAAGAGCATTAAGTTTAAAAATTGCCGCAGATAATCCTTATAAGAAAGGTTTTGCAATTCTTGTATTCATCATGCCACTGATGGCCATAATTACCTTGCTTTCTGTGTTGCCCACACAACATAAACTGATGCTCGCCATTCAGGCGATTGGCTTTGCTGCCATTGGCCTCTTTATATTATCGACCTTTCCTAAGCGCAGGTTTGATTAAATTGAAATAAATTTGTTTCGAATGTATTGCAGACAGTTAAATCACCCGAAATCCATATCGCATGTATTTTAAAGCCGAAAATAAAAAAGACCGCTAAAAAGCGGTCTTTTTCAATCATCAAGCGATGATTAAGCAGCTAATGCATCTTTAGCTTTAGAAGCCAAAGCAGCAAATGCAACTGCGTCATGCATAGCGATGTCAGCAAGTACGCGACGGTCGATAATCACTTGAGCTTTTTTCAAGCCAGCGATCATACGGCTGTACGACAAACCATTTTGACGAGCACCGGCATTGATACGTGCAATCCACAAAGCGCGGAATTGACGTTTCTTTTGACGACGGTCACGGTAAGCGTATTGACCAGCTTTGATTACTGCCTGGAACGCTACGCGATAAACACGTGAACGCGCGCCATAGTAACCTTTAGCACGAGCAAGAATTTTTTTGTGACGGCGATGAGCCTGTACACCACGTTTTACACGAGCCATTTATAATCTCCTTAGATGTATGGGCACATAGCACGAACTGAAGCAACGTCACTCACGTGAACCATTACACAGCCGCGCAACTGACGGATACGTTTAGAAGACTTTTTGGTCAAAATGTGGCGTTTGAACGCTTGTTTACGCTTGAAACCGTTAGCAGTCGCTTTGAAACGTTTAGCTGCACCACGGCGAGTTTTTAACTTAGCCATAACAACCTCTTTAAACACCTGTTCGGCACGTCTGCACCATTGCAAAAACGACCTGCAGGTAAGGGAGCGAACATTCTAAAGCATCTTTGTTCAAAACAAAAGCAGATATACCGAAAATAGTATGCCAATCATCTGTTTCACTTAGTCTTATTTTCACTATCAAAAGCGGGATGTTTTTATTAATAAATCCACTATTCGGCATTATAATTATCACACCATAAGAATACTGGACTGCTATGAACCCTGCACAGGATGCTTTTGCCGCCCTGCGTTATCGTGACTTTTCCATTGTCACGATTAACCAGTTCTGCCTGACGCTCGCCATTTTAATTCAAGAAATTATTGTCGCGTATTCGCTGTATCAGATTACCAAAGACCCTTTGACGCTGGGTTTGATTGGCCTGGCCGAAGCCATTCCCTTTATTGCCTTGTCCTTGTGGGGTGGCTATTTCGCCGACCGCTTTAACAAACAGACCATCATGAAAATCTGTCTGTTCTTTGCCGTGCCCTTGCCTGTGGTTTTATGGTGGCTATTTCATGCTTATGGCTTGGCTCAAATTAGCGTAAATGCCCTGTCTTGGGGAATTTATGCGGTGATCTTTGCGTTGGGAACCATCCGTGGCTTCTATAATCCTTCTGCCACTTCACTCAAGCCTTTTCTAATCCCGCGTGAGCTTTATGCGAATGGCGCGACCTGGACCACCATTGGCTGGCAAAGCGGCGTGATTATTGGTCCCATGCTTGGTGGTTTTATGCTGGCTTTTTTAGGCCGTGAAAACAGTTTATGGACCGTAGCCGGGTTATTGGCCATCTGTTTTATCCTGATTAACCTACTACAAAAACGCAGTTTTCCCAAAATTGAAACGGATAATTTAATCGAAAGTTTGGGAGATGGTTTCCGCTTTATCTGGAAAACCAAAATCGTGCTTTGGGCCATTTCGCTGGATCTGGTTTCGGTGCTGTTTGGCGGGGTCATTGCCTTACTGCCGATCTTTGCCGAAGATATTTTAAAAGTCGGGCCTGAAGGTTTGGGTTACTTGCGTGCAGCACCTTCGATTGGTGCACTCATCACCATGATTGCCTTAACCAGATTTCCACCGACCCAAAATGCATGGCGGAATATGTTACTCGCGGTTGCCGGGTTTGGCATGTTTACCCTGCTGTTCGCCTTCTCGAATAACCTGTGGCTGTCTTTATTTGCTTTAGCCATGACCGGTGCCTGTGACAGTATTTCAGTGGTCATCCGCCAGACCATTCTGCAAATTTATCCGCCAGAAAATATGCGTGGCCGTGTCGCTGCGGTGAATGGCATGTTTGTTTCATCTAGCAATGAACTGGGCGCTTTTGAATCTGGTTTAGCCGCGAAATATATGGGCACCATTATGGCAACCGTCTTTGGGGGCTGTATGACCATGGTTGTAGTGGCGCTGAGCTGGGCAAAAACCCGCGATTTATTTGGCGTCGACATTACCAAAGTGCATGATCATGAACATTAATTGAATTTTTAGACTTGCCAGTATTTCCAATTCAGGAAATACTGCGTACTCAAAATACCCGGCTACCGCTGCAATATCTGGTTTGACTAAGAAATAAATATTTATGAAACAAATACTGTGTTTTTCTCTACTCATGTGCTTACCCTTCAGTACTGTTTACAGTGCTGAATCCAAAGCAACCAAACAGCTTGCCGTTCAGAAAAGTGCAGCCCTTCCCGCACATTTGACCACACGCATTCAGTGGACCAAATTTCCGCGTCCAAACTATAAAAATGAAGATTTAAAAGACCAGAACCGTAGCGCCATTATCCGTATTTATGCCGATGAAACTGGCAATATCAGCAATGCCAGCGTACAGGAAAGTACCGGCTTAGCCCATCTGGATAACCTGTTGGTTCAAGCCGTGCGTGAAGCACGTGTCAAACCCCATATGGAAAACGATACGGCGACACCGCTTATTGGCTATCAAACCTTTAGCTTAAAGTTAGACCAGGAGGATGTTGAAACCTGTCCCTATCAGTTTGAATCGAAAAATTGGCAGGCTCAACAGCAGAACAGAAAAACAGCTTTTTCATACCGCGCCCAGCCTCAGCTAGACCTCGATTCGGAATTACTCAATGGTCACAATCGTAGCGTTAAATTCAATTTTAAGGTGAATAAACACGGTGATGTGAAAAAAGTCAAAGTTACTCAGGGTTCGGGGATTTATGCTTTAGATCAAAAAGTTGTTCAAGCCGTATCCAATAGCCAAGTTAATGTAAAACGCACGGCCAGCACGTTATGGATGTATAAAAAATCCAGTTTTAAAGATGAAATTAAGTTCGACTTAAATCACTGTGAATAAGCAAAATAAAAACGGGATGCGCAAGCATCCCGTTTTTTTAAAACAGCCTAAAAACCAAATAGATAAACAAGTAACGCCCTATTTTAGCTATCGAAACCATCAACAGGAATCGGGCAAAATTTTCTTTTAGCAGACCGGCAATCAGGGTAATCGGATCGCCAATTATGGGCACCCAACTCAGCAATAATGACCAATAACCATATTTGTGATATTTCGCCTGTGCTTTCATCATTTGCTGCTGTGAAACAGGAAACCATTTTTTGTCTTTGTAGTGTTCAATCTTAAAACCGAGCCACCAGTTCACGCAGGATCCCAAAATATTTCCCAAACTTGCAACAAACAGTAGCCACGGAACTGAATGGCTACCCTCCGCCAAAAAAGCCAATAAAACCGCTTCGGACTGTAGGGGCAATAAGGTTGCCGCACCAAAGGCCGAAATAAACAGCAACAGGTAAGCCGGCATCAGGCTGCGACCGGTTTAAAGCCCGAGTTTCTTCTTGGTTGAGGTATATTCATAAACTGTCCAAAGCAAAGCCAGAATCAGAACCAGATAACGGCTATAGCTATAGCGCTGTGTCAAAGGCTGGATGGCTGCGTATAAAGCATTCTGGTCCTGGGTATTTAAAGTCGCCATAAAATTCTGGATGTGCACGGCTTCGGCAATAAAAAGGATTAGACAGGCCGCTATACCAAAAATAATGCTCCAATAGATTTTGGTATTGTGTTCCAGAATACGCGTTGAATTTAAAAAGAATGCTTTCATAAGGTGCTGATCCAATAAAAAACCACCGCATGGGTGGTTTATTTAACAGTTGAGACTACTATAACTTACTTCTGCGCAATTATGAAACGAGGAGGATTTTGTTGGTAATAACGAGTAAATTTAATTACTTCCCCGATAAAACTTCTTGCTCTTAAAGCAAAATCAACTATATCTAAAAACTCTTTATCTATTGCGGAATATCTAGATTTAGCAAAATCAGGAAAACCAATAATATATTTTGTTAAAGAATCTTTTTGTTTTTCATCAGCACAAGGTAAAAGTTGGATGAGCTTTTTTAGATCATGACCCGCTATATCTTTATTACTGAGTATTTTTTCCTCTATACCATTGTGTAGCAAAACTGCCTTAATTGTTAATTCAGCCAACAAATGTATATTTTGAAATATCGTATTATTTTCAAAATTATTTATAAGACCATATGTCACAAGCTCAAGATGATTTCTTGCCTCATTCCATAATACACCTTCTAATTTACTTGCTTTTTTCCCCTGCAATGAAATCAATCCGAATCGAACAAAGTGATCAATACTTAAAATTATTTCTTTATAAATTTCATGATCTCGAAAATAAAAAGTCTCAAATTCAGAGATATCTTTAAAATTCAATAATTTTTCAGGATCTATCACAGGAAATCCATCAAATGCATATAATTCAAATTTTTTAACTCGATCTAAACTAGTAATAAAACCAGTAATTTGAGGTTTCCATCCTAAAATGCCCTGCGGAAATTTTTCTCTATAGTATGCTTGCAAAGCTAAGTGATGCGGATCACCTAATGAATCATCACATTTCCGCTTATATAATTTCGGATAGATTACTGTTGCAAATCTATCCGCTCTATTATGGAAAGCTACTTTCTGTTTGATTAATTTCTTTTCAATTTCAAAAAGATCATTTATATCAATTTTCATGTAATTTGAATCGACAATGCTTTCTGAATGGCTGGACGTGCAGTCAGTCGATCTACATATTCTTTTACATAAGGATAATCTTCAAGCTGAATTTGCTGCCATTCATGGCGTAATATCCACGGTAAAATCGCCATATCGGCAATCGAATACTCGCCCGCCACATACTTCTGCCCGATCAGCTGCTTGTTCAGTACCCCGTACAGACGCTTGGTCTCGGCTACATAACGGTCTATGGCATAAGGAATTTTTTCCGGCGCAAAACGGCCAAAATGATGGTTCTGTCCCAGCATCGGTCCCAAACCACCCATTTGCCACATCAACCATTGTTCAACTTCAACGCGCTGTTGCTCATCGACAGGATAATACAACCCGGTTTTACGGCCCAAATACTGCAAAATTGCTCCGGACTCAAATACTGAAATGGCTTCACCACGCGGTCCATCCTGATCCACAATCGCGGGAATTTTATTGTTGGGAGAAATACGCAAAAAGTCAGGTTGAAACTGATCATTTTCTAAAATATTGACTGGAAAAATTTGATATTCCAAACCCATTTCTTCTAATGCTATTGTAATTTTATGACCATTGGGCGTTCCCCAATAATAGAGATCAATCATGTTTGCTACCTTTTGCCTTTTTCGTTTTACATGACGTTATTGAACTGCGTACTTAGTTATAGCATGTTTTTTATGGAAAAATCTTAAATCCTTAGCAACGCTTAGAAGTAAAATTACCAATCTCAACACTTATTCTGATTTAGCCTGACCAGATTTCTGCATCCTTTAAAAAATGAATTTCAGTGATTGAAAATATGCCAAACAGTCTTATATAAAAATAAGGCAATGATCTTTTCAGAGATTGCTTGAAATACTGTGAATGCAATAGCAAACAGGATTTTTTCCTGTTTGTAAAAACTTCGTGATCCTCAGGAGGTTCTATCAATGAGCAGTTTCAGCCTTAGTCCGCTATTCCGCCGAAGTATTGGCTTTGATCGCTTCAATGACCTGTTCGATTATGCAATGCAAAGCGATACTCCAAATTATCCACACTATAATATTGAAAAAACAGGCGATAATAATTACCGTATTGTTGTTGCCACTGCCGGATTTAATCAGGACCAGCTCGAGATTAATCTGGAAAACCAGTTATTGACCATTACCGGCAAAGCCGTGGACGAGTCTTCAGACAGCACGGTCGAGTTTCTGCATAAAGGGATTTCCAGCCGTTCATTTAAACTGTCGCTACGCCTGGATGAACATATAGAGGTCCAACAAGCCGATTATGAAAATGGTTTACTGAAAATCGATTTGCAACGCAGTGTTCCCGAAGAAGCCATGCCGCGCCAGATTCCAATCGGCAGCAAAACCACGCAGCAGCTCGCTTCACCTCAACAGGAAAACGGCGAAACAAGTCCTCAAGAAACAGGTCAATGACGGCTCTTTTGAATACTGTTAAAAAGCCAATTCAAAAGTCATAGCCATAAAAAAGCCCTGCTTTTGCAGGGCTTTCTTCGTCAAGAGAGGCTTACTTTTTCTTTTTAGGACCAAGCAGCATACCCATTTGACGACCTTCCATTTTTGGCGCTTGTTCAACTACACCGACTTCAGCCACATCTGCTTCAACTTTTTGCAATTGAGCCAGACCAAGCTGCTGGTGAGCCATTTCACGACCACGGAAACGTAAAGTGATTTTTACCTTGTTGCCTTCTTCAAGGAACTTGATAATGGCACGTAATTTTACGTTGTAATCACCAACATCAGTCGCAGGGCGGAGCTTGATTTCTTTCACCTGTACTTGATGCTGTTTTTTCTTCGCTTCTTTCTGCTTTTGCTTCAGATCAAACAAATGCTTGTTGAAGTCCATGATTTTGCACACAGGTGGCTCAGCATTTGCAACAATCTCAACCAGGTCAAGATCGGCAGCTTCAGCTGCACGTAAAGCATCATTTAAGCTTACGATGCCTTTTTGCTCGCCATTTTCGTCTACAAGACGGACTTCTTTCGCACGAATTTCATCATTCAAAGCAGGACGGTTTGATTTGTTACCGCCCTGTTGATTACGGTCAGGCTGTTTAATCGCTTTTACTCCACAATGTACCGGCCGCGTTCGGCAACGGCTGCTTTCACTAGGTCAACGAAGGCATCGATTGACATAGTACCCAAATTTTTTCCTGAGCGGGTACGCACATTTACTGTACCTTCCTCTACTTCACGGTCCCCAAGTACCAGCAAGTAAGGAATACGCTCTAAAGTACGTTCACGAATCTTAAAGCCGATTTTCTCATTTCTCAAGTCGGAAATGGCACGAATTCCGTTTTCTTTAAGTTTAGCGACGACTGACTCACATGCTTCCGCTTGAGAATCGGTAATGTTCATTACACATGCTTGTGTAGGCGCCAACCAAGGTGGCATAAAGCCTGCATAGTGTTCAATCAGTATACCAATAAAACGTTCGAAACTGCCAAGAATTGCACGATGTAACATAACAGGCTGATCACGGTCGTTATCTTCTGTTACGTAAGATGCTTCCAGACGCTCCGGCAAGTTGAAGTCACACTGAATGGTACCGCACTGCCATACACGGCCCAGACAGTCTTTCAATGAGAATTCAATCTTCGGACCGTAGAATGCGCCCTCACCCGGTTGCAGTTCCCATTCAAGACCAGCAGCATTCAAAGCATCTGCCAGAGATTTTTCCGCCATGTCCCAAAGTGCATCATCACCGACACGTTTTTCCGGACGTGTAGAGAGTTTCATTTGAACATCTTCAAAACCGAAGTCTTTATAAACGTCTAAAGTCAGTTTAATAAAGTCTGCAACTTCAGTTCCAATCTGTTCTTTGGTACAGAAAATGTGCGCATCATCCTGGGTAAAGCCACGCACACGCATAATACCGTGTAATGAACCTGATGGCTCGTTACGGTGACATGAACCAAACTCAGCCAGACGGATTGGCAGGTCACGGTAAGATTTCAGCCCCTGGTTGAACACCTGTACGTGACATGGGCAGTTCATTGGTTTTACCGCATAATTACGGTTCTCTGAATGCGTGGTGAACATGTTGTCTGCATAGTTTGCAGCATGTCCTGATTTTTCCCAAAGCGTGAAATCGACCACTTGTGGGGTACGGATTTCAAGATAACCATTCTCTTGCTGAACTTTACGCATGTACTGCTCAAGTACCTGATAAATGGTCCAGCCGTTTGGATGCCAGAACACCATACCCGGTGCTTCTTCCTGCATATGGAACAAGTCCAGGGCTTTACCGATTTTACGGTGATCGCGCTTTTCAGCTTCTTCAATACGCTTGATGTAAGCTGCAAGCTGTTTCTTGTCCGCCCAGGCTGTACCATAGATCCGTTGTAGCTGTTCGTTCTTCGCATCACCACGCCAGTAAGCACCCGAGATTTTAGTGAGTTTGAACGATTTTAAGAATTTGGTATTCGGTACGTGCGGACCACGGCACATATCCAGATAGTCCTGATGGTAGTACAAGCCCATTTGTGTTTCTTCAGGCATGTCTTCAATCAAGCGGAGTTTGTATTCTTCGCCACGTGCAGTGAATTCTTTGATGACTTCATCACGCGGTGTCATTTTTTTGATGACATCATAGTCTTGGTCGATGAGCTTTTTCATGCGCTCTTCGATTGCCGCCAAGTCGTCTAGAGTAAATGGACGCGGCATCCAGATGTCATAGTAGAAACCCTCTTCAATGACCGGACCAATCACCATTTTTGCTTCTGGGAACAATTGCTTAACCGCATGGCCAACCAGGTGTGCACAAGAGTGACGAATGATGTGTACACCATCTTCATCTTTAGGCGTGATAATTTGTAAGGTTGCATCTTCGGTGATGAGATCAGACGCATCAACCAAGCGATCGTTTACACGACCAGCAACTGTATTTTTTGCAAGACCCGGACCAATGCTCAGTGCAACGTCCATCACAGATACGGCTTGATCAAACTGTTTTTGATCGCCATTTGGCAAAGTGATAATTGGCATAAAAAATCCTTAAGGAGTGATGCCCCGTACCATAGGGCATGTCACCGCGAGATTATGATCGAGGGAGAACCTCAAAAGATAAAAACGGTGGATAAATAAAAATCGCCTAGAATTTTACACGTCTTATCCACAGGATTAAACCTTTTCACCTATAAAATTCGCAATTTGGCACATTTTGAATTTATTTGCCAATGCCTTAGCTCTCGCTCAATGCAGCAATTTCCACTTCTTTTTTTATTCTCTAAAGCTATCCCATGCTTCGAACTTGCCCTGTGCATAGGCATATAGCTGGGCAAATTGCGGAATTACCGCTTCGCTCTGGGTGGGTCTTAAAAACACATAATCATCCCGATCGATCTCACAGGATTTCGGCACCAGCAGCATTTCCTGATTGCTACTGCGTCCATATAAACCATGCAGCTTGCTTTTTTCAGGATAAAGATAATCGGCCTGCCAGTAACCGCCATACACAAACAGAGCCTTATATTTATGCGGAAAATGGTTCAGGACTTCCAGACCCGGCAATTGGCTATAGCGCAAAACTTTTAACACGGGTGTGGCTATCCATAATGCGCATTGCAGTTCAGCCAGACTGGCCAGCTCGAAATCGCCAGGCTTGAGCAGCAGCGAGCCAAAAGCCAGATCATTACAGACACTCTGCTGACAATGCTGCATAAACGTGGGACTGCCGCCACCGTTAAAACATAAATCTTCATGCCATAAATTGGGGAATTGCTGCCGAATAATGTCGATGTACTGTTGATAACTTTGCTGCGATTGTTGATAACTCTTTTCCGCAGACTTTAAAAATCTGGGCAATTTGGCGACATGCGCGTCATAACCCATTAAACCGGTGAATTTAAGATGGGCCGAATGTTGCTGGATCAGCTTGAGCAAGGCCCGAAATTGCTGCGGGTTTTGTACCCCACCCCGATGCAGTCCCACATCAATCTCAATATTCACATTCAGGCAGATGTTAAACCATTGTGCCAGCTGCAAATATTGCTGCAAGCGCCCCAGATCATCAATCAGCCACTGAATATCTGGCTGCCGATCACCTGCCGCCTGATAAAACTGCTCTACAGCGTGTATCGGCATCGGTTTGCCCAGCAGAATATCAGCCTGGGGGAATGGTGCATGAATACTGAAAATGTGTGGAAGATGAAACAGCATAAAGCGCCGGGTGTTCAGTTTTTCACTGGCCAGTTTAAGCAGTGACAGGCTGGCTAGGGATTTCACCACTAAACGCGGTTTTAATTGTGCAGACAAGTGTGGCTGCACAATATCCAGATTATGCTGATACGCCGCCAGATCCAGAATCAGTTGTGGCGTACCTGTGCCCTGCTGTTGTAAATCCTGCGTCAGTTGCTGAAAGTAGTCGAATTGCATCACCCTCTCCTCGTTTTCAGAGCAGAAATAATTGCTTTAAATAGGGATTCAGCCATTTTTGCTGAGGGTCCAATTGCTGGCGCAATGCCATAAAATCATCCCATTTCGGGTAAAGATCGCGCAGCGAGGCTGCGGTCATGGAGTGCAATTTCCCCCAATGCGGCCGGCCCTGGTATTTCTGCAAAATAGGCTCGACCAAATCAAATATCGCGTGATAATCCTGCTTGTAAAACTGGTGGATGGAAATGGAAACCGAATCGCGCTGATAAAAAGGACTTAACCAGATATTATCACCTTTGACATAACGGAACTCGATGGGAAAAAACATCGCGACCTGATGCTTCCTTAAAGTCGCTAAAACTTCCTCCAGACATTGCAAACCGAGTTCGACAGGAACCTGATATTCCATTTCATTGAATCTGGTATGGCGCGGTGTGGGAAAAATCTGGCTGGACCAATCCACATGACGAGTCGGTTTGACAAAGACCCTCAGCAGTTTTTGCAGATAGGGATTAGATGCCGGAATCACCCGGGTCAATTCAGAACACAGCGTTAATAAGGCATCTTCCGAAGGCCATGAATCCTGTCGGGGTTGAATGGCTTCATCCGTCTCATCCAGGGTTTTGAGCATCACCTGATCCGAATGAATGAAGGCCCAAAATTCAATATGCCGGTGCTGATTTTTCCATTGATCGATATGGGTAAATACGTCCTGAATTGGACATAAGCGAATCTGCTCTTTTAATTTATAACGGGGCCGATTTTGCAGGGTAATTTTGGTCAGCACTCCCAGGCTGCCCAGGGCGACACGTCCGGCTTGAAAGATGGCGGTATTTTGCTGATCATCACATTGCAGCAACTCGCCCTCTGCAGTCAACAATTCAAAGCCTTTCACAAAGGCAGATAGACAGGGCAAATTTATGCCGGTGCCATGCGTGCCGGTAGAAATCGCACCGGCCAGACTTTGCTGGTCAATATCCCCCTGATTCATCAGTGCCTGATTGATAGGAGCAAGATATTCGCCTAAATCCTCCAGGCGTGTACCCGCTTGAACGGTGCATTGGCTCTTATCTTCATCAAAGGCTACCACACCCTTTAGCTGATCGAGATTAAGCAGAATTTTATCCGTCTTGACCAAAGCACTAAACGAATGTCCTGCCCCCACAACACGAATATGGGCATAGGACTTCACTATTTTTCGTAATTCATTCACATGCCGAGGTTGCAAAATTTCTGGATGTGCCTGTTGGCTTCCAGACCAGTTCTGCCATCGGTTATCCGCCTGTTGTATTTTCATTATTATTCCCTGGCTGATGTTATTTTAATTGCCCGTTTAGAGTAAAATACCTAAAAAAGCAAATATGGGAACCCATGCGTTCAAAAAAAATCCATGCTATAAAATAATATTTTAATTTTCAATATGTTAAAAATTATCAAATAGCACTCGACTAAAGCATAAATGCAAGATTTCCAAGAAGTGCATATCTTTTTCAAAAGGATATCAAAATAAATATATATAACGGAGTTTTAACATGGTTAGCGCATACGATGAATTACCGCGTACCCCCGCAAATTTTGTAGCGTTGTCCCCTTTACGCTATCTGGATCGGGCTGCTTATATTTACCCGAACCAAAATGCGATTATTCACGGTAAGCGCCGTATTACCTGGCGTGAAAAATATAATCGTTGCCGTCAGTTTGCGCACCAACTCCAAAAACTCGGGATCGGTAAAAATGATACCGTTTCGGTACTGCTGCCCAATGTCCCTGCAATGGTTGAAGCACATTTTGCCGTGCCGATGGCCGGTGCCGTACTGAATACCTTAAATACCCGTCTGGATGCCAAAACAGTTGCCTTCATGCTGGAACACGCCGAAAGCAAGGTGCTGCTGGTTGACCCTGAATTCAGCAAGCTTGCCACAGAAGCCTTGGCGCTGATCCCGCAAGAAATTTATGTTATTGATGTAGCCGATGAAGAATATGAGGGTGAAGATACCCGTATTGGCCAGATCGAATATGAAGACTGGATTGCGCAAGGCGATGCCAATTTTGAATGGCATTTGCCAGCGGATGAATGGGATGCCATCAGCTTAAGCTACACCTCGGGCACCACGGGCAACCCGAAAGGCGTGGTGTACCATCACCGTGGTGCTTACATTAATGCCGCCAGTAATATCATTGCCTGCGGCATGATGCCTCGCGCGACCTATTTATGGACGTTGCCATTGTTCCACTGTAATGGCTGGTGCTTTGCCTGGACCATGGCGGCCAATGGCGGTACCAACGTCTGCCTGCGCAAAGTCGATGCTGAACTGATTTTTAAACTGATTGCCGAACATAAAGTCGATTATTTCTGTGGCGCACCGATTGTTTTGTCAATGCTGATCAACACCCCGGAAGAGAAAAAGACCCAGATTAATCACCGTGTCGAAGTAATGGTTGCCGGTGCTGCGCCGCCGGCTGCGATTATTGAAGGCATGCGTAATATTGGCATTAATGTCACTCACGTCTATGGTTTAACTGAAACTTACGGCCCTTCTGCACTCTGTGCCTCACAAGCGGGCTGGAGCGAACTGTCGATTCAGGAACAGGCACAACTGCACTCCCGTCAGGGCGTTCCATACCCATTACAAGACGGTATGAAAGTGCTTGATCCGGACACCATGCAGGAAGTTCCGCATGATGGTAAAACCATGGGCGAAATTATGTTCCGCGGTAATATCGTCATGAAAGGCTATTTAAAGAATCCGGAAGCAACGGCCGAGGCCTTCGCTGGTGGCTGGTTCCACACTGGCGACTTGGCGGTTTGCCAGCCGGATGGCTATGCCAAGATTACCGACCGCTCTAAAGATGTGATTATTTCCGGTGGTGAAAATATTTCCTCTCTCGAAGTGGAGGAAGTACTGTACCAGCACCCTGCGGTCCTGACGGCAGCAGTCGTAGCGAAACCGGATCCGCGCTGGCAGGAAGTTCCATGTGCCTTTGTGGAGCTCAAACAAGGCAAAACGGCAACAGCTGAAGAACTGATTGAGTTCTGCAAACAACACTTAGCACGCTTTAAAGTACCGAAAGATGTGGTGATTACCGAGATTCCAAAGACATCTACCGGCAAACTGCAAAAATTCATCTTGCGTGACTGGGCCAAAGAACGTGCTACAGGTGAGTTTCAGTAATTTCTTTTTAACATCACAATAACCTCCATCCCGACCTTCCTCCTACAAGGAGGAAGGAGAATGCGGAACCTTAGAAAAAGAAAACTATTGAGGCATAAAAAAGCGACTCCATCGGGTCGCTTTTTTATTATCAGCAAAGCTCCAGATCAATTATCTGAAATCAAAGCCACTTGCTGAATATAGTTAAACAGTTTTAACTTGGATGCTGCCAGCTCTTCTTCGGTTGCCTGATTTTTGATATCACGATGGATACGCAAAATATGCTGGCGAATCGCATGATGCTCGGCGGCATTGTGCGCTTTTATGAACTCTTTAATCACCGGATCACCTTGCGCGATCATACGATCGACCCAACGTTGCAACTGTGCGGTTTTTTTCGCACCCTGCTGCGGGGTAAGGTAAGACAAAATCATGGTTTCATCTTCATTACGCAATAATTTTCCTACACGCTGAAACTGACGGCGACGCGCTTCATGTGAAGTAATGCTTTGCACATCCAGTAAAGCATCAATCAGACGTTCTTCCACCGGAAGGTTTTTAATTTGTTTGATACTCAACTGAGCCAGTTGCTCACCCAAAGCAGCCATGCGCTGAACTGCTTTTTTCTGTTCGGTTTTACTCGCACGTCCTTCTAAACTTTCAAAGTCATCTTCAGTAAAACGGTTCGGTCGACGTGCCACGATTAATCTGCCTCGTAAAATTTTGCTGCAAATAATGCCTGAATTTCAGATAAAGCCTGTTCTTCATCTGCACCTTCAAGCACTAAGCGTAAAGTTGTGCCCTTGCCTGCACCGAGCATCAGCAAGGACATAATATTTTTTGCATCTACCAATTTGTTGCCTTTACCAATTTGAATCGATGAACGAAATTTGGTGGTAACTTCGATTAGCTTTCCAGACGCACGCGCATGTAAACCTAGTTTATTAATTACGTCAACAGTTGTGTCAATCATGACCAGTGCTTCATTTCTCTGTGGAGGACTTGAATAGACCATTTTTCCTCAAGGGCTTTTTTGAGTCTATCTACGATATATACGGAACGATGCTGCCCGCCGGTACAGCCAATGGATACCGTCATATAGTGACGATGCCCTTCTGCAAAGGCAGGCAACCACTTATCTAAAAAATGATAAATGTCTTGGAACATTTCATTGGTTTGTTCACTTTGCAGCAAAAACTGTTGCACAGGCAAATCTAAACCTGAATATTTGCGCAATTCCAGATCCCAATGTGGATTAGGCAAATGACGTACGTCAAATACATAATCGGCATCAAGTGGAATACCGTGCTTATAACCAAATGATTGTAAAATTAAAATGAGGTTATCTGATTGTCCAAGTTTAGACAACAAGGTGTGTTTCAGATCATGGACGCTTTTATCGGTGGTATCAATATGCACCGTTGAACGCAATTGTATGGGAAGCAATAAAGTTTTTTCTTCCTGTATACATTCAATCAGGCTTTTAAAACGACCGGCTAAAGGATGTGGACGGCGCGATGCACTAAAACGGGAAATCAGTTCCTGGTCCTGGGTGGTCAAATAAATGATATCCACCGAACCATGCTTCTGCAGTTGTTCAAAAACATGGTCGAACTCTTGCAGGTCTGCACGGGTGCTGCGCACATCTACGCCCAGTGCCAGCTGTTCCAGGTTATTGTCACGATCCAGCTTTTCTACAATTTCCGGCAGCAATGCCAGCGGCAAATTATCAATACAGTAATAGCCCAAATCTTCAAGCACCTGTAAAGCAGATGATTTTCCTGATCCGGATTGTCCTGTAACGATTAAAATACGCTTCATGGCAAGGCTGTCCTTAATAGTGAAGTCTATGCAGTATGCTTAACCTGCAAGTTGTCAATCAGTCGGGTTTTGCCCAATTTGGCTGCCACAAACAGCACCACATCCTGATCAAAAGCTTCTATTTTTTGTAATTCTGGAGTACGCGCTTCCACATAATCCACAATAAAACCAGCTTGTGTCAACTTTTGCTTCATATTTTCTAACACTTCAGCAAGACTGACACCACTGTGCAATTGCTGTTCGGCAGCAGTTAAACTTTGATAAATGGTCGGCGCAATGGCACGGTGTTCTGCACTCAAATAACCATTACGCGAACTGAGCGCCAAACCATCTTTGGCACGGGTAATCGGTACACCAATCACTTCCAGCGGAATGTTCAGGTCACGAACAAACTGACGAATCACTGCCAGTTGCTGATAGTCCTTTTCACCAAAGAAGGCATAGTTGGGCTGAACAATATTGAACAGTTTAGTGACCACCACCGCCACGCCATCAAAATGACCCGGACGCTGCAACCCGCATAAGTCATTGGTAATATCAGACACGCTAATATTGGTTAAACGTGGCTTATTGCCATACATCTGCTCAACGCTCGGCGCAAAAATAATGTCACAGCCGACATCTGCCAGCAAATGGCTATCCTGCTCCAGAGTCCGTGGATAGCTGTCAAAATCTTCGTTGGGTCCAAACTGGATCGGATTGACAAAGATACTGACCACGACAACATCACAGATTTTTTTGGCTTCACGCACCAGGTTTAAATGCCCTTCGTGCAAATTGCCCATGGTCGGGACAAAACCGATAATTTTTCGTGCCGATCGAGCTGGACTCAGTGAAGCGCTTAATCCCTGAATGGTGGTTTCTGTTTTCATGTTTACAGCTCGACTTGAAAAGTTTGTTCTTTAGCAGGAAAAGATTGATCTTGTACCGCTGCATGGTAAGCCTTAAAAGCATCCAGAATTGCAGTTTCCCCGGCCTGTTCTTTCATAAAATTACGGACAAATTTGGCCACATGACCACCGGTCAGTCCAAGCATATCTTGAACAACCAGCACCTGGCCGTCCGTGTCTGCCCCCGCGCCAATACCAATCACAGGCGTATGCGGGAACAACTCACTAATTTCCTTACCCACCTGCGCCGGAACACATTCCAGTAGCAGTACCGCAGCACCAGCGTCCACCACAGCCTTACAATCGGCAATCAGCTGATCGGCGGCTTCACGGGTACGCGCCTGAACCTTATAGCCGCCAAACACATGCACGGATTGTGGAGTCAGGCCCAAATGCACACACACAGGAATACCATTGCGGGTCAAGACCTGAACGGTTTCCGCCAGCCATGCGCCCCCTTCTATTTTCACCATGTGCGCACCAGCTTGCATCACTTGTTTGGCACTGATTAATGCATCATTCAGCGTGGCATAGCTCATAAATGGCAAATCAGTCAGAATAAAGGCATGCTGGTTGCCGCGTCGAACGGCTGCCGTGTGATAAGCCATATCCTGTACTGTCACAGGTAAGGTAGAATCACAACCCTGAATGGTCATTCCTAAAGAATCACCCACCAGAATTGTATCAATTTCAGCAACTTCCATTGCTTTCGCCATACTCGCATCGTAACAAGTCAGGCAGGAGAATTTGCGGCCTTGCGCTTTAAATTTTCTTAAGTCACTTAGACTAATCATCTGGATCTTCCTCTTATGACGACTTTCTCAAGCGGTCATGCAAAAAATTAAATATTTGCCCAATTTCCATCATCCAATACGCTAAGCGTTGGATGTTGCAATATCGGTAAATCTTTTAATAATTGTCCTTTGATTTGTAAATTTGCCTCTAAATCGAGTAATGGCATCAGCACAAAATCCCGCTCCATGACACCAATATGTGGCACGGTCAAACGCTCATTCTGAATCTGTTCTTCGCCATACATCAGGAGATCCAGGTCCAAAGTCCGTTCGCCCCAACGGCGCAGTCGAACCCGACCTGATTCCTGTTCAAAACGCTGCAATTCATCCAGCAATGCAAGGGGTTCCAGGTCTGTAACCAGCTGTACAGCTGCATTTAAGTAGTTGGGCTGGTCTTGCGGCCCCATTGGAGGGCTTTGGTACAACCGGGAGGTTTTCACGGCTCCCAGCGTTGCCAGCTTCTGTACGGCTTCTGCCAGAATTTGACGTGAATCCCCCAGGTTACTGCCTAAGCCGATATAGGTTACTGTCATCATTGTGTCGGTCCAAAAATCACCTGGCTTAAATCACGCTTGACCCGTTTGCGTTTTAAAATTGGATGGTCATAACCAATTTCCGAGCCGCCTGAGGCAACATTTTGAACGGGTTTTTCAGATTTTGCCCGACTCTTGCGTTCACGACGACTACGCGGTTCAGGCTCGTTCACCAAAGGCTCAATTTCAGTAACTGCCGCAACCGGTTTCGTTTCTACCACATCTTCTGTAGTTGCCTTGCGGCGGCTTTTTGCACGCTGGCGGTTATATTGACTGATGGCGCGTTCTTTTTCATCCGTAGACATCTGTTGATACGCATCCCACCATAGGCCCATACCCTGAGTGGTATCGTCACCCGATTTCTCACGCAGTAACAGAAAGTCAAATCCGGCACGGAAACGCGCATGTGTTGATAAAGCCTGAATTTGCTGCGGCTTCGGATTAAGCAAACGCGTTTGCATTTCCCACACTTCACGAATAAAGGTTTCTGCAAAACGTGGAATGATGGTCCGGGTGGCCTGGCGTTTTAAAACATCCAAACCGGCTTGTGCTCTTGCCTCTGCCGGAACGATCCCTTTACCCAAATAAAAGTCACAACGCTCTAAAAAAGGTTTCCACAACAATACCGCATAGAAGAATGCAGGATTGATGGTCTTGCCAATTTGAATACGCTGATCGGTATTGATCGCAGCACGTTCAATAAAGGTGGAGATATCCGGGCTGATGTCTGCAAACAGCTGACGCCAAATACCGAAATCTATCAACATGGGCAGCACCCGGTTCAAATGCCCCATGGTGAATAATTTTTGTGATTCATCATATAAGCGGTGCGGAGAGATATCACGCAACAGCTGGGTCATTTCAGGGGTAAAAATCTCTAAAATTTCAGGGGCAATATTAAAATTTAATTTTGCAGCAAAACGCAAAGTACGCAGCATCCGTACCGGATCTTCTTCGAAACGTAAGGTTGGGTCACCCAACAAGCGCAAGGTTTTATTTTTTATATCATCAATGGCATGACAGAAATCCAGCACAATCCCTTTACGCGGCTGGTAATACATCGCATTAATGGAAAAGTCACGGCGGGCAAAATCCTGTTCAATGGTGCCCCAGTTATTGTCACGTAAAATCATGCCTGAAGCAGAAGTGACGGCTTTTTTAGGCGGTGCACGGAAAGTGGCGACTTCGATCAGCTCGCGGCCGGCATAGACATGAGCAAGCTCAAAACGTCGTCCGATAATACGGCAACGTCGTCCGAAAACTTCTTTTACCTGAGCGGGGGTTGCATTGGTGACCGCATCAAAATCTTTAGGATTCAGACCTAAGATCAAGTCACGGACACCTCCACCGACGATATAAGCTTCATAGCCAGCCTTGGTTAAAGCATCGATAACATCTAATATGGAAGAAGGTAATTGAGCGGTTGATAAACCACATTTTGACGCGCGCAAAGTTTGCAAAAGACGCTGTCTCCTACGTCTGAACGTAAAATATCTAAGATGACGCTAATCATATCTCTAACACAATCAAAGGGCAATTTGATTATCTCGATGCTCAATACTTTGTTCAATATTCTAAGCGGCTATTGCCATTCTTCTACAAGCCTAAACGGTCTTTATTCTTGCTAAATAGCGCAGGTCCAATGCCTTTGACCTGTTGCAATTCTTCAATATTTTTAAATTTTCCATTTTTTTGCCGATAGGCAATAATTGCTTCAGCTTTCTTTTGGCCAACCCCGGACAGTGCTTGTAGCTGTTCAGCATTGGCCTGATTCAGATTGATTTTGCTGGTCGCTGAAGTCGCGGAGTTTAAAGCAGGTCTGGACAAATAATAATCCCGGGTTGAGACGCGCGGTATTTTTAACCGTGCATCCTGAGCCTCTTGTTCAGCCTTCCATTTTAAATATTCCTGGTCGAACTGTTGAGCATAGCTACTGGATACACTCAACAAAGACAGCAAACCAAAAAGATAAAAAAATCCCTTCAGGGTAGATATTATTTTTTTCATATTGAGAGGCCTATTATTTTAATTGTTGTTTTGCTTGCTCCCAAAGCAGATCCATTTCTTCTAATGACAGGGCTTCAATATTCTTATGTTGTTGCTGAGCCTGATCTTCTATGAAAGCAAAACGTGTTCTAAATTTATGAATGGTACTTAACAGTGCCATTTCGCTCGAAAGCCCTAGTTTACGTCCAACATTGATCAGTGAAAACAAACAATCGCCAAATTCGTCGAATATTTCGTCGGAATTGTGATTTTGCATGGCCTGCTGTAATTCGCCCAATTCCTCGTTCAGTTTCTCATAAGCATCTGACACTTCAGGAAAGTCAAAGCCGATTTGGGCAGCTTTTTTTTGAATTTCATGTGCTTGCTGGATGGCAGGTCCATGCTTGATTTCATCTAAACGTGATTGTGCCTTGTCCTGCTTTTCCTGCTGTTTAATTTGCTTCCAGAGTATGGCTACATCTTCCGCGCTCAATTGTGAATATTGCTCGGCCTGAAAGACATGAGGATGACGGCGAATCAGTTTTTCAGTAATGGCATTGACCACATCATTGAAATCGAAAGCACCCTGTTCGCTGTACATTTGCGCCTGAAACACCACTTGCAGTAGTAAATCGCCCAGTTCATCGCGCACTTCATTTGCATGTCCCGCCCTGACCGCAGCTTCAACTTCATAGGCTTCTTCTATGGCATATAGGGTTAAGCTTTGTGGGGTTTGCTGCTGATCCCATGGACATTTTTCACGTAACTCTCGCATCACTGCCAATAATTTATCCATGTTTTCATTACTCCCATCCTTTCAGATTAAACAACTATCTCCACACTCCATTTCTGTTATGCTGAAGATAAATTCATTAAAAATGAAGCACAACAATACAAAACGAAAAGGAAAATTCAGATGCACAGTATCTTCATTAGTGGTGCAGCACAAGGCATTGGGGCTGCTATTGCGACACTGTTTTATCAACACGGTTATAAAGTCGGCATTTATGATATCAATATTGATCAGGCTCAAGCGCTGGCTCAACAGTTAGGCACACGGGCTAAGGCCGGTTTACTCGATGTTTCTGATTATAGCCAATGGCAGCACACTTTAAGCGAATTTAAGGCCTGGTCTGGTGAAATTAATGTCTTAGTCAACAATGCAGGCATTCTCTACTCAGGTGCTTTTGAACAGACCGATATTACCGCACATCATCGAACCATCGATATCAATGTCAAAGGTGTGTTGAATGGTTGTCATGCCGCCTTGCCCTATTTACAAAAAGCCTCCTTTGCCCGTGTGATTAACCTGTCTTCTGCCTCTGCCATTTATGGGCAGCCAGATTTGGTGACATATTCAGCCAGTAAATTTGCTGTACGTGGCATTACTGAAGGATTAGATATTGAGTGGCAAAAATATGGCATTCGGGTATTAGATGTGATGCCGCTCTTTGTACAAACGGCCATGGTTAAAGATATGGATGCCGGCAGCATTAAAAATATGGGGGTACACTTAAGCGCTGAAGATGTAGCAAATCAGATCTATCGACAAGTTCAGGTAAAAGACAGCATATTTACCCCGACTCACCAACCTGTAGGCTTCAAATCTAAAATCCTGTTCAGCCTGTCTAAAGTGAGTCCTCAGTTTGTAAATCGGATGAGTAATATGTTTTTGGCGAAAAGGGAATAAATAAAATCAATATTAAAAGAGCTTAATGTACAGGCTCTTTTTTTAAAAAAATGTTTAATTTGAGTGCAGGGATTTATAATATCAAGCCGAGCAAAAAAATAAACAATAAAAGAATTCTGTCGTTTAGCGCATATGTTTGTGGCTAAAAAAAAGTATGACAAAACTTTCTGAAAAATAGGATGTGCGTTCTTATATATGCTTTAAAAAACCTAAAATTGCAAAAAATTGATCAGAAGAAGAAAGCCCTACTCCCCATAACAATTGGTAAAACTTTACTTAAAAAACAACTATGGGCAATAGCACTATTTTGACTAAAATTATTTCTATACTCCCCCTTCATATGAATTTAATAAGATAAGGCGATAATAATGAAAAATTTTCTTCTTATTTCAATCAGCAGCTTAAGTTTAATGGCATGTTCGACTATGCCATTTTCATCCGATAAACATACGTCTCAGAATAATTCAATCAATGCAGTACCGAATGGCAATGCCACCAAAGAGGTTTCGATTGATGGCAGTTATACCGGTGAAATTGTTGGAGATTACCAGAATTCCAAATTTTCCCAGTTAAAAATTGGCATGTCTAAAGGTCAGGTAGAAAGTTTAGTTGGTGCTTCAACTGATCAAAGAAGCTATCAGACTGCCAAAGCCTGGATACCCGTTGCAGGCGCTTTTTCTAAAGATCAGTTCCGTATTGAGACCTATTACAAGGAGGCTGGACGTTTAATTTATGCCTATAATGGAACGAAATTATATCGAATCGAAGTGGATCGTAGCGAAGATGGCCTTCAGTAATTCCTGTATCTTTTTATGAATGCTCTGCTCTAGCTGCGTTGAGCATATTCCTTAAAAAACGGGTGATATTACCCACTCGTTTTTTTAATTTTTTTGATCTGCCATTTATCCCGATTCAATTTTCCACTTTAAATCTGTTACCGCCTTATCGTAATAAGGATAAGAAAAACATATGTTAAGGTGACAAAAAGATTTTGATTTCAGGAAAAGTAAAACCCTTACAGGAAGCTTCTGATCGCCAGGCAACCGTGAGCATGACATGGCCCAAATGAAAGTTCTGATAGGCAAATGTTCCAATTAAAGGATGACTGCATAATCCGCCGTCATGCACTGGATGAACCTGGGTATTTAACTCGTTTAGATTTAAGCGTACGCCCAGTCCGGCAGCTTTCAATACGGCTTCCTTGGTAGTCCAGACTTTAAACCAATAGCCTGAATCCTGTTGCAAGTCATTCCAGTGCTTTAATTCATAAGCATGAAAGGCATGATTCGCCAATGCTTCAAACCTGACCTTGCGATCCAGATCTTCAATATCCACCCCGATATCGGGCATGTTTCTACTGGTCGCCAAAGCATAATTTTTTTGGCTATGACTGTGATTAAAATAAAATTCAGGAAAATTGACCAGGTACGGCTTACCATGCTCAGTGGTTGCCAACTGCTCATGCTGAATGCTGACCTGTAATTGTTCGGAAAGTAATTGATTGCGGAAATGATGGATTTGCTGTTTTTGCAGCTGAATTTTGCGCTTGCGATCGAGTGCATGATCCAGATCAACAATCTGCTCCAGTGCATTTACCTCCACCCGTATCACTCTGCTCACTTCAGATCACCTTTCAAAAATAGATGCCTATCTTAAAATAAAAAAGCCCAAAGATCACTTTGGGCTTTTCATACCATTTAAACCAGGTGCTTAACCACGTTTAAATTTCTTCTCGGCTTTCTTGAACTTCTGAACATAGCGACGCTTACGGGCTGCAGTACGTTCATCAATCTGAGATTTACGTCCTTCAAACGGGTTTTCTGAGGTTTTAAACTCAATTTTTACTGGTGTACCTTCAAGTTTGTACACTTTACGGAACACGTTTTCCAAATAACGACGATAGTCCGCAGGGGTTTTATCCACCTTGTTACCATGAATGACAATCGTTGGCGGGTTTTGTCCCCCAATATGTGCATAACGCATTTTGATTGCACGACCTTGGACTTTCGGTGGATGATGTGCATCGGTTGCATCATTCAAAATTTGCGTGATTTTTGCCGGTGATACTTTCAAGTGGGAAGAATCATATGCACGGTGAATCGATGGATATAAATCACCTACACCCGTACCATGCAGTGCAGAAATCAAGTGAATTTTCGCCCAAGGAATAAAGTCAAAGCGGCGTTCCACGTCGAGCTTGCATTGCTTACGGTCATACTCGGACATGTTGTCCCATTTGTTGATCGCAATCACCATCGCACGACCGGCTTCAATCGCATAACCGATTAAATGCAAATCCTGCTCGACAATCCCTTCACGCGCATCGACCACAATCACAACCACGTGTGCATCTTTCATGGCCTGTAAAGTTTTCACGATCGAGAATTTCTCGATCATTTCATCCACTTTACCTTTACGGCGTACACCGGCTGTGTCAATCAGGGTATACTTGCGGCCATCACGTTCGAACGGAATATAAATCGAGTCGCGCGTTGTACCGGGCTGGTCAAATGCCACCACACGTTCTTCACCCAGAAGACGGTTGACCAGTGTCGATTTACCCACGTTTGGACGACCAATAATTGCCAGACGCAAGCCTGTATCACGGTCATGTTCATCCAGGTTTTCATCTTCAGGTACATCTTGCAGCACTTCTTCAAGCATCTGCTGTACGCCGCGACCATGGCTGGCAGCAACTTGTAGCGGTTCGCCCATCCCCAGTTTGTAGAATTCAACCAGTGCAGCTTCGGCATGTACGCCATCTACTTTATTGGCAACCAGGAATACTTTTTTGCCCAAGGTACGCAAGTCACGTGCAATCTGCTCATCAGATGCAAGCAGTCCGGCACGTGCGTCGACCACAAAGATGATCATGTCGGCTTCGTGAATGGCTGTTTTGGACTGTTCAGCCATATACGAGTCGATTCCACCTTCAGTTTCACCAATACCACCAGTATCGACAACGATGAATGATTTATTTTGATAAGTCGCGTCACCATATTTGCGGTCACGGGTCAGACCGGCAAAGTCAGCAACAAGCGCATCACGGCTCTTGGTGATCTGGTTAAACAACGTTGATTTTCCGACGTTCGGACGACCAATGAGCGCAATTACGGGTTTCATAGATTAACCTTTATTCAAGATCAGCCAGTAGGTCTGGTCTGAACAATCAGAAACAATGGAAGAAATAAGTAGCCAAAAATAAATAAAACACGGGGCATTGAATGCTCAATCCCCCGTGTAAAAAAATACGGTTAGCTTAGTTTAACATAAGGCTGAAAAAAATTAACGGTTCTGCCAGATGCTTAAGGCACCCTTACGGGTCGCTACATAAAGTTGGTTATCAATCACACGCAGGGTACGCACTTCCCCACTGGTTTTTGAACGACCAATCAGCTGGCCTGTTGCCGGATCAATGAGATGCAATACGCCGTCCAAATCACCTACCACCAGGTCTTGACCCAAGATCACCGGATTGCTGAGCTGACGATTCAGCAAGCTGTCATTTTGCCATAATTGCTCACCGGTAGTCAGCGCATAAGCTGTGATTTTTCCATCGGCCTGAGCCACATAAACGGTGTTCTTGAAAACTTCAGGACGCTGGATACTGCTGGCATCTTCGCTCCACACCACTTGTTGGCTCGCCAGATCCATCACCGTTACCTGTCCCTGGTAGCTGGTTGTTACCAGGAATTGTCCAGCCACAACAGGATCGCCATCCAGATCATTCAGGCGCTGAATATCCGAACGTCCCTCGCTGACAGCTACACGACGCTGCATACGCGGCACACCACTGATAATATCCAGTGCATAAATATAGGCGTTTGATGAAGCAATCAAAACGGTACGCGGGTCAAGCGCAACCGGTGTAGCAATACCACGCAGGCTGAACTGTACATTCGGCAGATTATAGGTCCAGACTTGCTGACCTGTCGCCAGATCATGCGCATAGACCGTATCATCATTGGTAATGGTAATCACACGACCTGACTGAATGAGTGACGCAGATAAAATGGCACCCGACAACTGTGCAGTCCATTTTTGCTCACCTGTGGCCTGATCCAGAGCAAACAACTGGCCTTTTTTATTGCCGACAACCACAATGCCTTCACCGGCTTCTATGCCCGAGCTCAAGCCCTGCTTGGAAACTTTTTGCTGCCATAAGCGCTGTTTACCCTGATAGGCAGCCACTTCACCATTTGGATCGACAGCAAAAACCGCGCCGTTATCGGCATCTAAACGCAGGCGTAACGGGTCTGCTTTACTGGTCGAAGAAACGCTCTGAGAAAATACGGGAACAAGAGTCTTTGCTTGCACCAATTTAGGCAATGGATTCGGTTTAACCTCTTCCACCTTAGTTTTATTGGTCGAACAACCAGCAAGTGCAAATGTTAAAATTGTTAGTGCAAACGGTATTTTGTATTTTCTATCCATCACGACTCATCCACTTGTGTTTCTAAAATTGGGCGTTCAACATCAGGATCATCAACTAAAACGCCGACACTTTCGAGTTTAATTTGTAAAATTTGACGTTCTTGCTTACGTTCAAGCAACGCATCCCATGCGCTCATATACGATTTTTTAGCATTTTCGATATCATTTTTAGCCACATAGACATCACCACGCGCTTCATCGGCAGTCGCCTTAAACGCAGGATCGGTCACCGCAGCCAATGTTTTAATGGCATCATCATATTTCTTTTGTGCCAGCTGGGCATAAGCCAAACGCAGCTTAACCACTTGCACTAAACCGGCATCATCCAGTTTGGAATTTTCAACTTTTTTCAAGGCACGTTCTGCATGTGCATAATCGGCTTTGTCATAAGCCAGCTTGGCCATTAATAATTGGGTTTGAATGGCCTGTACAGAATCTGGTGCTTCTTTAACAATTTTATCCGCAGTTGCAGACAAGGCATTAAATGCATTGGCATCGCCTGCTGCACCTTTTGCATCGTCCATTAACTGCTGAACCTTGGCTGTTTCCATTTGAGACTCAGCCAGATTTTTCTTCTGCCAATATTCCCAGCCGAAAAAGGCAATCAACGCAATTAAAATTCCGCTAATCATGGCAGAACCATATTTTTTAGCGAAAGATTTTAAGTTATCAAGTTGTTCTTCATCACTCAATGCGTTCATGGGATTACCTTTTCCTTATGTTATTCGGCTTATTTTGAAGAAAATTTTTCAATGATAAATGGCACAAAGTCAGCCACTGCAATTTCGGTCTGTTCTGCTGTTGCCAGTTCCTTGACCAGAATGTGCTGCGCTTCCACCTCACGCTGACCAAAGATTAAAGCATAAACTGCCCCGGCCTGATCGGCTTTTTTCATCTGGCTCTTCATTGAACCCTGTGAACCGGTTTTCAAACGGATGCTGCTATTGGCTGCTTCCAGCTGGTCACGGATCTGTTCGGCAAGAACCAAGGCTTGACCTTGAGTTACAGGGTCTGAAACCAGGAACATTTCACAGTCACGGACGGGGGTATTATCTTCTACCTGTTCAAGTAGCAGCAACAACCGCTCCATACCCATGGCAAAACCAACCGCAGGTACCGATTGATCAGCCTTGCCTTTCAATTGACCCACCAGACCATCATAACGGCCACCGGCACATACGGTGCCTTGTGAACCCAAATGTGTCGTGGTCCATTCAAAAACAGTTTTGTTGTAGTAGTCCAGACCACGTACCAGTTTTTGGTTAATGACAAAACTTACGCCTGCATCCGTCAAATATTGCTGTAATTGTTGAAAATGCGCCAGGGTTTCTTCACCCATAAAGTCATGCAGTTTAGGTGCATTTTCAAGAATCGACTGAGTTTTGGCATCTTTAGAATCCAAAATACGCAGCGGGTTTGTGGTCAAACGGCGCTGAGAATCTTCATCCAGGTCTGCCTTATGCGACTCTAAAAATTCGACCAGTGCTGCACGGTATGCCGCACGTTCATCTGACTCACCTAAAGTGTTGAGTTCAAGCTGAACCTTGTCGGCCACACCCATGCGTTTCCACAGACGTGCCGTCATCAGAATCAGCTCGGCATCCTGGTCTGGCGTTGCCACACCAAAAGTTTCCACGCCAAACTGGTGGAACTGGCGGTAACGGCCTTTTTGCGGTTTTTCATAACGGAACATTGGACCGATATACCATACACGAGGTGTCGCGCCGCGCAGCAGGTTATGCTCCAGCATGGCACGTACACAGCCCGCAGTCCCTTCCGGACGCAGCGTCAAGGACTCAGGCGGATTACCCTTGTCCAGAAAAGTGTACATTTCTTTTTCGACGATGTCGGTTGCATCACCAATTGAACGCTTGAACAGATTGGTCTGCTCAACCATCGGCAAGCGGATTTGCTGGTAGCCATAAGCATCCATAAGCGATGCTAAGTGTTGTTCAAGACGTCTCCACGCGGGGGTTTGCGTTGGAAGAATGTCATTAAAACCTTTGATTGCGACAATTGAACTCATGATCTACTCAGAAAAACCTGTGCGAATAATCTCTTTAGATTTAGCTTCTTCAAGCTCGGAAACACGTTGACGAACCATAGACTCGATTTCATCAACCAATTGATTGGTATCGATTAAATGGCTTTTCTCGCCATTACGATACACCAGTGAACGTGGACTTGCACCTACTACGCCAATATCGGCTTCTTTGGCTTCACCCGGACCGTTCACTTTACAGCCAATCACGGAAACATCCATGGGGGTACGAATATCTTCCAGACGTTCTTCCAGTGCCTGCATCACTTTAATCACGTTAAATTCCTGACGTGAACAGCTTGGGCAGGCAATGAAGTTAATGCCGTTGGAACGCAGACCCAGTGATTTTAAAATATCAAAACCGATTTTCACTTCTTCTTCAGGCTCAGCTGCCAGCGAAATACGCATGGTATCGCCAATGCCTTCCATGAGCAGACCGCCAAGTGCGATTGCTGATTTTACTGAACCGGTACGGTAAATCCCTGCTTCGGTCACACCCAGATGTAATGGATTGTCAATCTGCTGAGATAACAAACGATAAGCATCCATCGTCAGGAACACATTGGATGCCTTAACAGATACTTTAAATTCGTGGAAATTTAAACGATCCAGAATATCGATGTGACGCATGGCAGATTCAAGCAAGGCCTGACCTGTAGGTTCACCATATTTTTTCTGGATATCTTTTTCCAGCGAACCGGCATTCACCCCGATACGCATGGAAATGTCATGATGTTTCGCCGCAGCCACCACTTCACGAATTTTCGCTTCCGAGCCAATATTGCCCGGGTTAATCCGCAAACAGTCTGCGCCCAGATCGGCAACAGCCAAAGCAATTTTATAGTCGAAGTGAATATCGGCAACCAAAGGTACATTGACCTGTTTGCGAATTTCACCAAATGCGGCAGCCGCTTCCATTGACGGTACGGAAACACGCATGATATCGGCACCGGCATCTACACAACGCTGAATCTGTGCAACCGTTGCAGCCACATCACAGGTTTCAGTATTGGTCATGCTCTGGATGCTGATCGGGGCATCCCCACCTACATACACAGAACCGACACGAATTTTACGAGTGGGACGGCGCTTAATCGGATTTTCAATCATTGATATCGCTCTATTCTTTACGCATTAACGTGACAAACGGAAATCTGCTTTTCCGTTGACGGTATAAGGTGACAAGGCAATTTTTTCGTTATTCAAAGTCAGGGTAACGGCTGAAGCATCATCCAGACGAATCTGGAAAGGCGTTTCACCATTCAATTTCAATGTCGATGCCTGACGGCCTGTTGCCAGTACTTTACCAGTTGAATCGACAATATGCACAGAAGTTGGACGACTAAACTCAAGCTCTAGCTGATCACCCGAAACCACAGTCGAGTTATCCAGATTCAACACTTGTACGTCGGATTCGGCAGGTACAACTTCCTGGCTCTCCGCGTCTTTGCTGGATGACCAGTTTTGTATCGCCATAACCGCAACAGCAAGAGCAACCAGTGCCAGCAAAGCAAGTAAAAGGCGTTTCAACCATTTCTTGTTACGGTCACTCTTGGAACCTGGGAGCTTACCCATGATTTTAATCGGTGAGTTGTTTAAGGCATGATTGGGTAACAATCCAGTATCATTTTGATAAATATCATCAAAACGTTGAATAATAGAACTTGCATCCACCTTCAGGTACTTCGCATAGGTACGATAGTAGCCCTTAATAAAGGTGGCTTCTGGCAAAGCCTTATAATCATCTTGTTCTAAAGCGGTCAAAGTCTTTACAGGGATATTTAAATCTTTGACAACTTCACTTAATTCACGCTTTTGTGCAATTCGAACTTGACGTAAGTACTCGCCTGGACGCTGAACATTTCCTAATGCAGTGGGTACTACGCTTGAACCATTCGATTGCGGTGAATTAGGATTTACTTCCATACGGCCTCAGTACTGTGCTGTAATTGCAGATAACGTTGGTATTCCGGACTCTCGGGAAAAAGCGCACGCAACTGATTGACAAGCACCTGCGTTCCCATTGGGTCACTATTTGCCCGCGCAATTCGGATACCAATCCAAAGCGCACGCGCACCTTGATTCTTTTGACCGACACTGCGTACAAACTGTTCATACAATTGTGTTGCGGCAGCGGTCTGCTGTTTCAGATAAAAAATTTCAGACAACTCTAACATTGAAATATAAGAGTCACGATTTACTTGCAGGGCCTGTTTGAATGTTTTTTCAGCATTCACCACATCACCGAGTTTTAAATAAATCCGTCCTGCATTTTCCAATGCTCTGTAGCGTTGATCATAGCCCAATGTAGTTCCTGCCACATTGAGTTGTTCAAGCGCGTCATTATAACGCTCAATTTGATACAAATAAGTACCGTAGTTGTTACGCGCCTGTGCATTTTTAGGATCAGCAGAAATTGCCCGCTTAAAATAGCTTTCTGCTTTATCCATGCTGACTTTACTGCCCTCTTGTTGCAGTAAAACGCCCATCATCATATTCGCGGTTGAATCACGTGAATCTACTTCAAGCGCTTGATCCAAGGTTCGTTTTGCAGAATCCAGATCACCCGATTTAATATATTCTGCCGCCAATTGAGTGCGAATTTTCACTGCCTTTTCCGGGTCTTTCTTCCCGATTGTTGCTGGTGCCTGACACCCTGCAACAAAAATAGCGGACATACAAATTGTTGTAATAAAAGCTAATTTATATGTGGGCTTTCTCAATTGACATCCCCTTTTATTATCCCTGAGTGCGCAGAATCTCATTTTGCTGCGCCACTTTCTTTTTCCACTGTTCCGCACGACGGGTACGGTCAGCAACTTGTCCAACCAACTGTCCACACGCGGCATCAATATCATCGCCACGTGTCTGACGAATCGTACACACAAAACCGGCATCAGACAAAGTTTTTTGGAAAGAAATAATCCGGTTACGGCTTGAACGCCCATAAGGTGCATGCGGGAACGGATTAAACGGAATCAAATTAATTTTGCTCGGTAAATTTTTAAGCAGTTTCAGCATTTGTTGAGCATGTTCTGGTTGGTCATTCACGCCATCCAGCATGACATATTCAATGGTCACATGTTTACGCGAACTTTCATTACCATCTTTGGCAATATAACGCTGACAGGCAGCAATCAGCTGTTCTAATGGATATTTTTTATTGATCGGCACCAGCTCGTTACGCAGTTCATCGTTCGGTGCATGAAGTGAAATCGCCAAAGCCACATCAATATCTTGCGCCAACTGGTCGATTTTCGGCACTACACCTGAAGTCGATAAAGTCACACGGCGTTTTGACATGCCATAGGCAAAGTCATCCAGCATAATGCGCATTGAGTTTAATACGGCATCATAGTTCAGGAGGGGTTCGCCCATGCCCATCATCACCACATTGGTCACTGAACGCTCACGCTCTGCCACAGGTACTTCTTCCATATAAGAGAAGTTTGCCATCCACAGCTGACCAATAATTTCGGCTTGAGTCAGGTCACGCTGAAAACCCTGCTTACCTGTTGAGCAAAATGAACAGTCCAGTGCACAACCTACCTGTGAAGAAATACACAAGGTTTTACGTGAACCGGTTTTATCTTCTGCAGGAATCAGGACGGTTTCCACCAGAGAACCTTCGCCATCGCCGACACGGAACACCCACTTACGGGTGCCATCTTTGGAATAGTTTTTATGCACCACTTCCGGCGCTTTAATTTCGCAGATTTTTTCCAGTTTTTCCCGCAGCTTGCCGGAAATATTGGTCATTTCGGCAAAATCTGTGACAAAAAACTGATGAATCCATTTCATCACCTGCCCGGCACGGAATTTTTTTTCTCCCATCTCTTCGAAGAATTTTTCCATTTGCGGACGTGACATGCCAAGTAAGTTCACTTTTTCCACAGAATTTTGCTGCGTCGGAGCGGATGGAGATGGTTGCTGTGCATCAGAAATTGCTGATGTAGCGACTACTTCAGTACTCATGTGTATTACCTAAACCATGCCTAAAGATGAAAGGAGAAGCTCAATATCTGAGCAGAGAATTATTCAGAGAATAAAAAAACCAGATAAGCAGTATACCACTTATCTGGCTTGAATACTGCGTATTAACGAGTACGTGGAGCAATCTCAGTTTGCGCGAAGAAATAGTTAATTTCGCGGTCAGCAGATGCTACAGAGTCAGAACCGTGAGCAGCATTTTCGTCGATGCTTACAGCAAAGTCTGCACGGATTGTACCAGGAGCCGCTTCTTTAGGATTCGTTGCACCCAAAATTTCACGGTGAGCAAGAACTGCGTTTTCGCCTTCAAGAACTGAAACAACAACTGGACCAGAAGTCATGAACGCAACTAAATCACCAAAGAAACCACGTTCTTTGTGCTCAGCGTAGAAGCCTTCAGCTTCAGCTTGAGTCAAGTGTTTCATTTTAGTTGCAACGATTTGAAGACCAGCTTTTTCGAAACGAGCAAAGATGTCGCCGATGTGGTTTTTAGCAACTGCATCTGGTTTAACGATAGATAAAGTACGTTCAATAGCCATTGATTGGCTCCTTAAGTCAATTGTTGACATGAAAATTTGCCGCATTATACCGAATAATGGGCTTTTTTCCGCTTTTGATATGTAAAAAAATTGCTTTTTTCGATGTAGCGCTTAACGCACTTCATCAATCCAGGCCATTTGAATTCCTTCCAGCAAACCTTCAGTGGATTTGGTTGGGTCATCACTAAAGTCTGGCAATGCACACACCCAGGCATGCAAGTCGGTAAAACGAATCCATTGCGGATCCACATCTGGATGTGCTTCAGAAAGCTCAATCGCAATATCAATAGTATCTGTCCAACGCAAACCCATGGCTATTCCTAATATGTTCAAATCAGTGGCAGTACTTTAGCAAATTTTGGAAAAATCGCGTGAGTTTCCTGATTCATCCGCATGCATTTTTATAACATGATATTAAAAAAGGGTGCACTCTCAATAATGCCACTGGCAATCACGACACCAATCAATGCACCGACCAGCACGTCGCTGGGATAATGTAGCCCCAATACCATCCGTGATATCGCCACCAGAATGGTAAAAGGAAGCATCAGAATCAATAACACGGGCTGAATATAACCCAGAACCGTACTGGCCATGACAGCATGCAGGGTATGACCAGAAGGAAAACTAAAATGGTCGAGCGGTTGTTCGTGTAGCCGGATGACTTGATGGACTTGATAGGGTCGTGGGCGTACAGTTTTTTGTTTTAGGATTTTATAAATGACGGTACCTATCGATCCGCTAATCAACAGATATAACAACTGGACAATATAAAACACCCCTTCCAGCACCCATAAACTGGCGAGCATAATAAACCAGAACAAACCATTGCCAAAACGGCTGATGATTTTGAAAAAGTGGGCTACCGCATGTGAATGAGAAAGATTATTCAGATACAAGCAACCTTTTAAATCCAGATCCAACATCGTTATTTTTGCTTTTTTTAAATTCATGATGATGCTCCTTTAAGCTGTTGCTTAAAATTCAGGATGTCATTTCTGTCCCCATCGCCACACTATAGAGTGCTTGTTCAAACTGTTGCACAGGGTATTGCCAGCCGATATGCTGCACCGCCTTTCGGGCTTCCAGCCCCATACGTTTCAATTGCTGATTGCCCGGCAACTGATACATTGACTGCATAAAACCGGTCTTATCTCCTAATGGACTCAACCAGCCCGTCTCGCCATTTTTGACATGCAAATGCGCACTGGCATAATTATAGGCAATCACAGGCAAACCACTTGCCATTGCTTCCAGCACCACATTGCCAAAGGTTTCAACCTGGCTGGCAAATACAAAAACATTTGCACTTGCGTAAGCCTGAGCAAGTTTCGGGCCAGATAAATTTCCTGTAAAAATGACATCCTGTCCTTGGCATAACATTTCGAGACGACCCCGCTCCGGACCACCCCCCACAATCACCAGTTTGACATCCTGGTTATTTTTCTTCATAGAGAGATAGGCTTGAACAAGAACATCTATCTCTTTTTCAGGTGACAAGCGTCCCACATACAACATAATCTGAGTGTTCGACGTTGCCTGCCATTGTTGACGCAAACCGCTGGAATAATGTTGTGGCGAAAAATGCGTAACATCCACACCACGCCCCACTACAACCAGAGGGCAACAAATGCCAAATTCTCTTAAAATATATTCCGTATCTTTACTGGGAATACAGGTCAGTTGTGTATTATTGTGAAACCAACGTAAATAGCGCTGAATCGGCTTAATTAAAAAGGCCAAATCGAAATAACGACTAAACTCTTGAAAAGGTGAATGGAAAGCACTTGAAACAGGGATGTCCTTTGTCTTAGCCGCCTGCAAAACGCTTAATCCCAACGGCCCTTCTGTAACAATATGCACGACATTTGGCGCAAACTGATCCAATGCTTGAGAGACTTTTAAAAATTGTGGCCAGCCAAATTGCAGGCTTGGATATTGAGGAATAGCTTGGGCTTTAACTAAACATTCCTGATTTGGCAAAAATTGAAAACATGTCTGTTTTTGTTCCGGCCTAATCAGTAAAATTTTATGCCCCTGTTTTTGCAAACCTTTGCAGAGTTGCAATAAAGACAGTGCCACGCCATTAATTTCTGGAGACCAGGTTTCTGTCACAATCGCAATTTTCAGCCGCGGACGAATTAAATCATTGAGTATCGCAATATCATCACAAATTTGGTCTTGCTTATTCTTTTTAAAATAAAATTGGAAATTTTCTGGAAAATTTTGTTCTTTGAGCAGGCTGGTCGCATACAAAGTTGCCATACAACACCTATATCGTTATTTTAGTTTTAGCTTAGAGGTTAATTCTTTCAGTTTGATGATTTTTAGATGACTGTTTAAATTCCCATCTCACCCCTCTATAAATTTATTAATAGATTCCTTTCATCAATCAAAAAGTGACACACTTTGCTTATTATGTATACCGTAGAATTTTAAGCATTCATACATAATTTATGCATGAAATACATCGGTTCAAAGCAGCTTTTTGAAGTACAGTGCTGAGTGTTATCGCAACCGAGGCAAAAGACTGATGTTGAGATTCCATTTAATTGCCGGAATTTACAACATGGAATTGAGCGAAAAATGATTTACAAAAGAAGCCTAATATCTTATTAATTATCCTCAACCCGACTTAATAAACCATCTTTTACTTGATAGACCTGCCCATAACCAAAATCAATTTGTTGTTTTTCTCCCTGAATAGCAGGAAATCCAGCAATATTTTCTAATTGGGGAGAACGCTGGAATTGATGGGTTTTAGGATTATACATCCAGTAGATAAAGCGCTTATCTTCAATTTTCCGTTCATTGGAAGTATCTGAAAGCACGATGTCATAGTAGCCATCAAGATTAATATCCATATAGCCAATACTTTTGGGATAAGCAGTAAACCCTGACAAACTTTGCACGACTGTATTGGTGGTTTTATTCCAGACCTCCACTTGTTTTAAGGCTCTTCCGTAAGGCTGCTGGGCATTTTCAAGACCATAAAATTTAAATATGAACAGCGGCTTTTCTACTGCTGTAAATGCAGGCCCAAATTGAATTGGAATACTTTCATTATTCTTTGCTGTAATCAAAACTGATGACATCTGTCCTGTATTGGCATTCAAGTTTCCATTTAACTGATATTGTTCAGATGCTGTCACCTCCCCATTTACACTAACAGACTTAAGATTCAGCTGATCGCCCTTTTGCAAGCCTTTAAAAGCAACCGTTTTTTGCTCGTTCAAATCATGAAGTTTACCGTGTGGATTCCAGATCCCTGCATATAAATCCAGAAAATAGCGTCCATCGTCTGAGCGTAGCATTCGCTGCATAGACACCCGAACATTTGTGAAAGGTTTAAGATGGTCCGTCCTGGTTGCAGGCACTATTTCTGCAAAACTTAAGCATGCAAAAGATAAAGTGGTAAGACATAGCAGGATTTGAGTTTTCATTGCTCAGCCACACTTAACAATAGATTATGTCTACTCTATCACACTTAAAATTACATCTAATCTATCTTCAACCGCTGTGTTTTGTTGCGAATTATTAATAGACTGGTCTTCATATAAAAACTAAAAATACTTTACGCAATAAAAAAACCTACTCAAACTGAGTGGGTTTTCGCATTCAAATCAATTGATTCAAGACATTAGTTTTTCTCTTTATCAACGATTTTGTTTGCTTGAATCCAAGGTATGAGCAAGCTCAAAACACTGTTTTGAGTGAAGCGCAAGGAGGAAAAGCATCACTTTGTATAAAAAAAGCCCCTGTATAAAACAAGGGCTCTTTTGACTTAGAAATTAGAACTTAGTTCTTTTCTTTATCTACGATCTTGTTCGCTTGGATCCAAGGCATCATTGCACGCAACTTGTTACCAGTTACTTCGATACCGTGAGCCGCGTTTTGACGACGACGAGCAGTCATAGATGGGTAGTTCAATGCACCTTCCTGGATGAACATCTTCGCATATTCACCAGACTGGATACGTTTAAGCGCATTACGCATTGCTTCGCGAGACTGTTCATTGATAACTTCAGTACCAGTTACATATTCGCCATATTCAGCATTGTTCGATACTGAATAGTTCATGTCCGCGATACCGCCTTCAAACATCAAGTCAACGATCAATTTAAGTTCGTGTAGACATTCGAAATAAGCCATTTCAGGCGCATAACCCGCTTCAACCAAAGTTTCGAAGCCCATTTTAACCAGTTCAACAGCACCACCACAAAGAACTGCTTGCTCACCAAATAAGTCAGTTTCAGTTTCTTCACGGAATGAAGTTTCGATGATACCTGTACGGCCACCACCTACGCCTGAAGCGTAAGAAAGTGCTACGTTACGCGCGTTACCAGAAGCATCTTGGTGAATCGCAATTAAGTCAGGCACACCTGAACCACGCTGGAATTCAGAACGTACAGTGTGACCTGGTGCTTTAGGCGCAATCATAATTACGTCTAAATCAGCACGTGGCACAACTTGGTTGTAAAGAACAGAGAAACCGTGAGCAAATGCTAGAGTCGCGCCTTGTTTAATGTTTGGCTCGATCACGTCACGGTAAAGTTGAGATTGGAACTCATCTGGAGTCAAAATCATGACTAAGTCAGCTTGAGCAACAGCAGCAGGAACTTCTGAAACTTTAAGACCAGCATTTTCAGCTTTTTTCCAAGAAGTCGAACCAGCACGTAAACCTACAGTTACGTCAACGCCAGAGTCTTTAAGGTTAAGCGCATGCGCGTGACCTTGTGAACCATAACCAATGATCGCTACTTTCTTAGATTGGATGATCGATAAGTCTGCGTCTTTATCGTAAAAAATTTGCATTGCTGTCTCCGCTTAAATGCTTATGTTTCCTTTTATCCAGGTCAATGATGTTATTGGTATTCATTGACCTAGATCCTCATCTCCACGATGAGTAGAATGTGTTAAAAAATTAGACTGTTAAAACTTTTTCGCCACGTGCGATGCCCGATACACCTGAACGCACCACTTCAAGAATGGTATTTTCTGCAAGTGCATCAATGAAACCATCAAGCTTTTCAGTTGTACCAGCAATCTGAATGGTATAAGTCGTCGGGGTTACATCCACAATTTGTGCACGGAAAATGTCAGCGGTACGCTTGATTTCTGCACGTGCCGATCCAAGTGATTTCACTTTAATCAGCATTAGTTCGCGCTCGATATGCGCACCCTCAGACAAATCAACCACTTTCACCACTTCAACCAGTTTATTCAGCTGTTTGGTGATTTGTTCAATTTTATGATCATCACCATACGTGGTCAGCGTCAAACGTGACATGGTTGGGTCTTCGGTTGGCGCAACGTTCAAAGTCTCAATGTTATAACCACGTTGAGAAAACAATCCCACCAAACGTGAAAGTGCACCCGCTTCGTTTTCTACGAGAACAGAGATGATATGTCTCATTGAGTGCGCTCCCCTTTTCCTAACCACATATCTTGCATAGACTGACCGGCAACCAGCATTGGATATACATGCTCGCTACGGTCAACCATTACGTTAATAAATACGCATTTATCATTAATTGCCATGGCTTCTTCAAGCTTGGACTCAAGCTCATCGGCATGGTTAATCTGGATGCCGACATGACCATAAGCTTCCATCAACTTGGCAAAGTCAGGCAAGGATTCAACATAAGAGCTTGAATGGCGACCTTCGTAGTTCATATCCTGCCACTGTTTCACCATACCCAAGGCACGGTTGTTGAGGCAAAGAATTTTCACATTTAAGCCATATTGCTTACATGTTGATAATTCCTGGATACACATCTGAATCGATGCTTCACCAGTAATACACACTACTTGCTGGTCCGGGAACGCAAGTTTTGCAGCCATGGCATAAGGCAGGCCTACACCCATGGTTCCCAAGCCACCTGAGTTAATCCATTGACGTGGACGCGTGTATTTGTAATACAACGCACCAAACATCTGATGCTGACCAACATCAGACGTAATAATGGCCTGGCTATTGGTGATTTTATCTAAAGCGGCAACGACTTGTTGTGGCTTCATAGAGCCATCAGTTGGTGCTACAACTTTTAAGCCGTGTGCTGCACGCCACTCATCAATCTGTTTCCACCATGCTGCAATATCTTCCGGATTCGGTTTTGAAACATTCATTTGTTTCAACTGTACCAGCATCTCCTGAAGTACCGGCTCAACCGCACCCACAATTGGAATGTGCGCCATGATGGTTTTAGAAATGGTTGCCGGGTCAATATCAATATGAATAACCTTGGCATTTGGACAGAACTTAGCCGGATTATTGGTCACACGGTCATCAAAACGTGCGCCTACACACAGGATCAAGTCCGCATTATGCATACTCATGTTGGCTTCATAGGTACCATGCATACCGAGCATCCCCAAAAATTGAGGATCGTTACCCGGGAATGCACCCAAGCCCATCAAGGTATTGGTTACCGGATAGCCCAACAAGTGCGCAAGTTCAGTCAATAATGCTGATGCATTACCCTGCACTACACCACCGCCCGTATAAATCACTGGACGTTTGGCACTGATCAATTCGTCAATTGCTTTACGAATCTGGCCTGAGTGACCACGATGCGGTGGCTGATAAGAGCGCATCTTCACTTTTTCAGGATATTCGTAAGCAAATTTTTCTGCAGGATTAGTCGCATCTTTAGGAATATCGACAACCACAGGACCTGGACGGCCTGAAGAAGCAATATAGAATGCCTTTTTAATAATCGCAGGAATTTCGCTGGCATGACGCACTTGGAAACTGTGTTTTACGATTGGACGAGAAATACCGACCATATCGGTTTCCTGGAACGCATCCTCACCGATTAAATGGCTTGCAACCTGACCAGACAAAATCACCATTGGGATTGAGTCCATATAAGCCGTTGCAATTGGCGTTACGGTATTTGTCGCGCCTGGACCTGAGGTGACGAGTACCACACCAGTTTTACCTGTTACACGCGAATAAGCATCTGCCATATGACCGGCAGCCTGTTCATGACGTACAAGGTAATGATTGATTTTGTCTTGTTGAAAGAGCGCATCGTAAATATGCAATACTGCGCCGCCTGGATATCCAAAAACATGTTCAACGCCTTCGTCCGCCAATGCGCGAACAAGCATTTCACCACCAGATAAAAGTTCCAACGTGATTCACCCTAATCTTTTTTCACGCACAAATGGAGGGCATTTGTGGTGATTCATTCATTCACTGTGCGCTCTGTTATAGCACACAAATTTCATAGTTTTCATAGCAATAAGAAAAAAATCTGACCTGGTTGCCGTTTAAGCAATATGAGGTCTAAAACATGTTGGGATAAACATATTTTGTTGGCTTTGTTCAGCTTCTCGGCTAGAGAAGAAGTCCATTGCTAAAAGGCTCTTATTCGAAGGGTGATCGATCTAAGGCATATAAAACTAAAGCAGCATTTTTGTGGTTTCGAGTATTAAAGTCAAGTTTAAAAATTAGCTTTTTATAGCTTAATTTTAAATTATTCATTTTTTATACATCTGTTTTGTCTTTCGCTGTGCATGCAACCCTCACAAAAAATTAAAATATTATTATTTTTCAAAAAATTAAAAATATTTTCATAAAAAATAAATATAAAAATTATAATAAAATGGAATGAATATTTATTTTATCAAAAAATGTTTTTATTAATTTCAATCTATTTTTCATCCGCTGATTTTGTATCTTGATATATTTTTATATTCAGATTCACGCTACCGCCTCGGATCTGGGAGAATTCTTTCTGATTAAATGAAGATCAAAGAGTACGATTGCCTAAATACAGTTCATTTATCTGCATTTTGGGACAGTTTATCTTTTTTCTCTGCAAAACGATCTAGATCATATAAAATACTGAAGCAATCAGGAGTTCTATTTCTCCCCACTCTATCCAACTGATTATGACAATAAGGACTTGATTATTATGGCATCATCTTTCATCAAAATTGGATTTATAGCGACTGGCTTAATCTTAAGTTTAAGTTCAACCACAAGCTTTGCCAAAGAATATTACAAATGGGTGGATGCCAAAGGGTCTACGCATTACACCACAACGCCCCCACCGAAATCGGCAAAGAAAAAAGGAAAAGTGGACACTTATGGCACGGCACGTTCTGCTAGTCTTGCATCTCAGGACAATAATAATGCCGCGAAAGAAGCCAAGGATACCGCTCAAGAAAACAAGCCTGTTAATCCAACAATTCCCGCAATTCCAGAAGGCAGCATTCCTGCAACACCTAAAGTCCAATAATATTATATTGTGAGCAAGAGTGATTACGCATCGGGTAATCACTCTATAGGAACTAAAAATCATAGAGATGAAAAAAGCGGCAACAAAGCTCATATATTCACCCTATAAAAATCGTGGCAAGTGTTTACCTTTATTCGCTATGGTAAATAAATGAATTTTTTCTTTTTATTTAGCTATCCAGTATTGAGCCTCATATTATTATCTCCCATCCAATCATGCTGAAGATATAAAGGAGTAGATACCAAGGATTCAACACATGCTAGCAACGCATCTCCGCTGAACAAGCATAGAGACCAGACTTATATCAACCTTTCAGCATAAAACTGAACAAGCTGAAAAATCAGCATTGTCCAGACGACATATAACAAAGGTTGAATTAACAACAGCAGAACGAACTGCAATTAAAGTGAAAGTTAAGCAGCAACTTCAAGAAAATAAGAAAGATCCTGTATGCAAGCATGGTTGGTGCAGGCACAGACCAAGACCTCCGCTTATCATTAGAATTAGCTTATTTACAAAACAAAGAGAAACTTACGAATTCAAAGGCATCCCAGCATTAAATGACATTTCCAAAAGTTTCATTTCTAATGACCAGGAAGATAAAATCCTGATCTGGAAACTGACATTGCATAGCATTTTGCGCTATGCTGTGTGCTAAATTTTTTAACCGTTCTCTTGTATTACGTATATGACTACTCACATTGACTCAGAATACCAAGCCAGTGCGATTGAGCCTCAAGTCCAACAGGACTGGGAATCTCGCAAAGCCTTTAAAGTTGCCGACACTGTAGAAGGTCCACATCGTTATATCCTCTCGATGTTCCCTTACCCAAGTGGCAAACTGCATATGGGTCATGTGCGTAACTATACGATTGGTGACGTGATCAGCCGTTTCCACCGTTTAAAAGGTGAAACTGTGCTACAACCGATGGGTTGGGATGCGTTCGGTCTTCCTGCTGAAAACGCAGCGATTGCGCATCAGGTTGCGCCTGCAAAATGGACCTTTGAAAACATTGATTACATGCGTAATCAGTTGAAAAAGCTTGGGCTGTCTATTGATTGGGATCGTGAATTTGCTACCTGTACACCAGAATACTATCGCTGGGAACAATGGTTATTTGTTCAGCTTTATAAAAAAGGCCTGATCTACCGTAAACTTTCAACCGTGAACTGGGATCCAGTGGATCAAACTGTACTTGCCAACGAACAGGTTGAAAATGGTCGTGGCTGGCGTTCAGGTGCATTGGTAGAAAAACGCGATATTCCAATGTACTACTTCCGCATTACCGACTATGCGCAAGAATTACTGGACGATTTAGACACGCTTAAAGACGGTTGGCCACAACAAGTATTGACCATGCAACGTAACTGGATTGGTCGCTCACAGGGTATGGAAATCACCTTCCCTTCAGCAAATCCAGACATTTATGCAGACGGTTTAACGGTATTTACCACACGTGCCGATACTTTAATGGGTGTGACCTATGTTGCAGTTGCAGCAGAACATCCTATGGCGCTGAAAGCGGCTGAAACTAACCCAGAACTTCAAGCGTTCATCGAAGAATGCCGTATGGGTTCAGTGGCAGAAGCAGACCTTGCCACTGCCGAGAAAAAAGGCATGGCAACAGGTCTTTCTGTTAAGCACCCTGTAACAGGCGAAGAAGTGCCTGTTTGGATCGCAAACTACGTGTTGATGTCTTACGGTTCTGGTGCGGTGATGGCAGTGCCTTCACACGATGAGCGTGACTTCGAATTTGCCAACAAGTATGGCTTAACCATCAAGCAAGTGATTGATGCCAAAGGCGCAGACGATGCTGACTTTAACTCAACTCAATGGCAAGAATGGTACGGTTCAAAAGAAGGTAAACTGGTTAATTCAGGTGAATTTGACGGTTTAGACTTCCAAGGCGCATTTGATGCATTCTTGGCAAAACTTGAACCACAAGGTCTTGCTAATGTAAAAGTTCAATTCCGTTTACGTGACTGGGGTGTCTCTCGTCAGCGTTATTGGGGTTGTCCAATTCCAATGATCAACTGTGATACTTGTGGTCAAGTGCCAGTGCCTGAAGATCAACTTCCTGTGGTACTTCCAACGGATGTCGTTCCAGACGGTTCAGGCAATCCATTGAACAAAATGCCTGAGTTCTATGAAACGAAATGTCCATGCTGTGGTGGCGACGCACGTCGTGAAACAGATACATTGGATACCTTCGTAGAATCTTCTTGGTACTATGCGCGTTATGCATCGCCAGACTTTACAGATGGCATGGTGAAACCTGAAGCGGGTCAAACCTGGCTGCCTGTAAACCAGTACATCGGTGGCGTTGAACACGCAATTCTGCACTTGCTCTACGCACGTTTCTTCCACAAATTGATGCGTGATGAAGGTGTGGTACAAGGCAACGAACCATTCACGAACTTGCTTACTCAAGGTATGGTACTTGCCGATACCTATTACCGTGAAGCGGAATCTGGTAAGAAAACATGGTTTAACCCTGCCGATATCGAATTAGAAAAAGACGAAAAAGGCCGTATTCTTTCTGCCAAATACAAGGAAGATGGTCAAGAAGTCACTGTTGGCGGTCAGGAGAAAATGTCGAAATCGAAGAACAACGGTATCGACCCGCAAGCGATTATTGACCAGTACGGCGCAGACACTGCACGTGTATTCATGATGTTCGCTGCGCCACCAGATCAATCACTTGAATGGTCTGATGCGGGTGTGGAAGGTGCTAACCGCTTCTTGAAACGTGTATGGCGTTTAGCAACCGGTTTCCTTGAACAAGGCAATACTGCTGCAACGATCGATAAAGCTGCACTTTCTACAGCTGCGCAAGACCTACGTCGTAAGACACACGAAACCATCCAAAAAGTGGGTGATGATATCGAACGTCGTCACGCATTTAACACTGCAATTGCAGCGATGATGGAATTGTTAAATGCAAACAACAAGTTTGAAGTGAAAGATGACAACGACGTTGCTGTTGCACGTGAGTCGATCACCACACTTCTGACTTTGTTGGCTCCATTTGCGCCACATTTAAGCCAGACTTTATTGGCTCAGTTCGGTATTGAATTGACTCAAGCTCAATTCCCACAAGTGGATGAGTCTGCGTTAACACGTAATACACAAACCATCGTGGTTCAGGTAAATGGTAAGCTTCGTGGTAAGTTAGAAGTCTCTGTAGATGCCTCTAAAGATGACATTTTGGCACAAGCCAAAGCATTGCCTGAAATTCAACAATTCTTGACTGGTTCAACCAAGAAAGAAATTGTAGTGCCGAATAAGTTGGTGAACTTGGTGGTTTAATCTCCTTTAAGCCCCCCCTTTACAAAGGGAGGTTTGGAGGGATTTCATAAAAGGAATCTCCCCTAACCCCTCTTTAAAAAAGAGGGGGACATAAGGATTTCACAATTCCCAAACAAAGCCCGTTGCCAGTCAACGGGCTTTGCACATACAATCACTACATATTTTTAGATCTTCCTTTTTTGCTTTGAAGAACAATACAGAGGACAACACATGCATTTGGGCAAACGTTTAGCAGCAATTGTTTTAACTTGTGGTCTAAGTGCAGGCCTAGTGGGCTGTGGCTTTCATTTAAAAGGCACCAATCCGGCGACGGCTCCTGTGGCTTACTCTAAAATGAAATTGGCATTGCCGGATAATGCAGGACAATTGCATGAAAAACTTGCAATTTATTTGGGTGCAACAGGCATTCAGCTGAGCAATAGTCCCGATGCTTATGTGTTGCGTGTACTGGATTACACTCCACAGCGTCATGAATTGAATGGCAAACTGGTCGAAACCTTGCTGCGCTTAACCGTGACTTTCCGTATTGACGATGCGCAAGGTAATCCTGTAACTGAACCGCGTACCATCACCGCTTCACGCAGCTATCAATATGACGTGGCCACGGTCAACACGGATGACCAGGAACAGAAGTATCTTAATCAGGTGATTGTTGATGATGTGGCACAGCAAATTGTGCGCCAGATTTCATCCAACCGTTTACCCCAAGTCGTGACCAAACCAGCGGCTTCTACAACCCAACCTTAAATATAGAAAATCGCGCGATGAAACTTGACTATCCCCAAGCACTCAAACGTGTTGATGAAGCTCGCGGTGCCTGGATTATGTATGGTCAGGAACCCCTGCTCGAACAAAATTTACTTGATGCTTTCCGGCAGAGTTGGCAAAAGCAGGAAATTGAACGTCAGCGTTATGACATAGGCAATGTCAGTGACTGGAAAAATGTGTTTAATGCTTTAAATAGCCTGTCCTTATTTTCCACGCAACTGGCTGTTGAAGTACATGGCAATATCAAGCCCGATGCCAACGGCATCAAGCAGCTGAAAAGCTATATCCAGCACAATGAACAAAACCTGCTGCTGGTGGTAATGCCCAAACAGGACAGCAGCAGTCTGAAATCCAGTTTTTTCCAGGTGGTGGATGCCAATGGGGTCACTGTGCCGCTTACGGCCAATTATCCGCAAGACCGGCAGCGGATTTTAAGCATTGAGGCAGAAAAGCTGGGCATTAAACTGGCGAATGATGCCTGGGCCTGGCTGGAACAGCACCATGAACACAACTTGCTGGCAGCCAAAAACAGTTTAATGCGTGTCAGCGATACTTTTGCCGATGTGGAAATCATCCAGATTGAACATTTGTATTCATGTCTACAAGACCAGTCGCGCTATACTACCTATGACTTAAATGATGCCCTGCTTGCAGGAAATCTGGCTCAGGCAGTTAAAATTTTCCAGTATTTAATTGCTTCGGGTGAACCGATGAGCCTGATCTTGTGGAGCATCAGCAAAGAAATGCGCTTGCTGATGCAACTGTTTGAACAGCCACAGAATGCCTTACAGCTGGGCATCTGGAAAAATAAAGTCAGCCAATATCAGCAGGCTTTAAGACGGCTCAATCCGAACTGTTTTCTTAGCTGGCCGTCACTTTTGTTACGCATTGACGCTTCAATAAAAGGTTTAGGCAAAGAAAACCCTGAACATCTGGTTCTGCAAGCCATTAGCAGCATGTGCGGTCAAACCTTATTTTTATCGCCAAGCGTTTAACTAAAGAAACGTGCAAACCAGCCTTTGCCTTTTTTCTGTTCTTGTTTACGTAGATAGCTCAACATATTGTCTCGCACTGCATCGACATAGTCCTGATCATCATGCTGAATATGGTTGATCAGCCACTTGGACAGCAGACGATACAAGTCGTTTTCAATGGCTTCACCTTTTTCAAATTTCAGGCGGTAATCATTCAGACGCTTTACAAATAATTCATGGATGCCACGATGTGATGGTAAATATTGATAACTGACCTGCTCCAGCAAATTTTCTTCAAAGCTAAAATGCGACTGGGTGTAGTCAATTAAATCCTCCAAAACCTCTTTAATTTTATCGCGCTGCCCGGTGTTTTTTACCTGCTCCAAAGCATTAATGTAATCCAAGATCTGACGATGCTGATTATCAATCACATCAATCCCAATGTTATAAGTTTCATTCCATTCCATCATTCTACCCCTTACAAATTTTCATATTAAAGTTATGATCTTTTTCGCATAATCATGGGGATTAATGCTTTTATTATTAAACCCATAATTATTTTATGGATTTAATACTACAAACTTTTTTTATTTAAATCTAGAGATAAAACAAAGATTTTTAAAATTATGTCTACCAGTTGGAAACTCAGGGGGCGGAGAAAAAAAGAAAACCACACCTCGATCATAAAAAATTATTTAAATAAAAATCATTAAATAAATCCATTATCATCAGGCTAAAATCAAATACATCTTGATAGCCCGGATCAGTGAAAAAAAGTTCTGTTTTCTCAGCAGTGTTTTGAAAACTCAAGCATCAGGCTGAAAATCATCTTTCAGAAAATTGATGGAATTAAAATTGAATAACATGTCTATCCTCTATTAAGTCATGCTAAAAAGTTTGTTAAAAATGACTTCATCCTCTGTCTAGAAAATTTTTCAAGACAACCTAAAAAGAAAATAATTCTCATTTGTTTTTAAAAAGTTCACGTTTTATCCTTATTTAGCTTTTATAATTGCTGCAATTTTCCTCATTTATCAGCTCACTATGCCAAAAATAAAACCGTCCAGAATAGTTGTCGCCATAGTCAGTATTCTTGCTATTGCAGTCACCGCCTGGTTCTTTTTAAAACCCAAAGAGCAAGCACCGCAATACATTAGCAGTGAAGTCACGCGTGGTGATATTGAAGACTCAGTTCTTGCAACTGGTGTGCTGGAAGCCACCAAAATGGTCAGCGTCGGTGCACAGGTTTCGGGTCAGGTGAAAAAGATGTATGTACAATTGGGAGACCAGGTGAAACAGGGTCAGCTGATTGCGCAAATTGATTCGATCCGTCAGGAAAATGATCTGAAAACGGCTGAAGCGAGTATTAAAAACCAGCAGGCTCAACTGGCAGTCAAGCAGGCAAACTTGGCGAAAGTCCACGCTGAATATCAACGCCAGCAAGCCATGTATGCGCAAGATGCGACTTCGCGTGCAGAACTTGAGGCTGCATTGGCCAGCTACAAAACGGCACAGGCGGAAATTTTGGCGATTAATGCCCAGATTGAACAGTCCCGTTTAACCCTGGCAACGGCCAAAGAAGATTTGGGCTATACCCGGATTGTTGCGCCTATGGATGGCACCATTGTGGCCATTGTGACTGAAGAAGGCCAAACCGTAAACGCCAACCAAAGCGCACCGACCATTGTCAAACTGGCCAAGCTCGACAACATGACCATTAAAGCTGAAATTTCAGAAGCTGACGTGATGAAAGTCGAAGAAGGTCAAACCGTGTATTTTACCACCTTGGGCAATAGCGACAAAAAACATTATGCCAAACTACGCCAGGTAGAACCGGCACCGAACTCCATCAATACGGAAAGCAATAACTCATCCACTTCGTCTTCAAGTACGGCGGTGTATTACAACGCCCTGTTTGATGTCCCCAATGAAGATGGCAAACTGCGTATTGATATGACTGCGCAGGTGTATATTGTGCTGGCTGAAGCAAAAAATGTATTGACTGTACCTGCAGCAGCCTTGCAAAGTTCAAACCGTCCGCAAGGCAAACGTGCTGATCGTAATGCAGACCAGGCAAAACAACAAAATCCGCCTGATCATGATCAGGCGCAAACTGAGCGTCCAAAACGCTTGCAACTGTCTGCCGAAGAAAAAGCACTGATTGAACAAGGCAAAGCCTCTATGTCGATGGTTCGCGTAATTCAGGCAGATGGTACAGCCAAACCGCAACCGGTCCTGGTCGGCTTGAACAATCGTGTCACTGCTCAAGTGATTAAGGGCTTAAAACAGGGTGACAAGGTGGTCATAGCCGATGCTTCGGATACCTCAAACGATGCTGCCAAACGCAGTAACCGTGTAGGTGGTGGTGCCGGTCCAGTGAGAATGTAATCATGAGCCAAGATCAACAGCCTTTGCTCAAGGTCACAGATCTGACCCGTGAATTCCCCGCCGGGGAAAGCACCATTCAGATTTTAAAGGGCATTAATCTGGAGATTTACCCGGGAGAACTGGTCGCGATTGTCGGGCAGTCCGGTTCGGGGAAATCCACCCTGATGAATATTTTGGGATGTCTGGATCAGCCAAGCTCAGGAAGCTATCAGGTCAAAGGGCGTGAAACACGTCAATTGGAAGCGGATGAACTGGCTCAACTGCGCCGTGAATATTTCGGCTTCATTTTCCAGCGCTATCACCTGTTGGGCGATTTAAGCGCGGCAGGTAACGTTGAAGTTCCGGCCATTTATGCAGGTGTCGATGCTTCCGCCCGTCAACAGCGCTCGACCCAGCTGCTCTCGGACCTGGGTTTGGCCGAAAAGACCCAGAACCGTCCCAGCCAGCTTTCCGGTGGCCAGCAGCAGCGTGTATCGATTGCCCGTGCATTGATGAACGGCGGCGACGTGATTCTGGCCGATGAACCGACCGGTGCACTGGATAAAAACAGCGGCATTGAAGTGATGCGTATCTTGCGCGAGCTGAATGCCAAAGGTCATACCATCATCCTGGTTACCCACGATCATAACGTTGCCAAAAATGCCTCGCGTATTATTGAAATTAGTGACGGCAACATTATTTCAGATAAACCGAATGTGCCTGAAGTAGCCGCAGATGAAGTTTTAGAAAAACAGACCTTGCAACAAACCGCACAGAAAAAAACGCCTTCCTGGCGCTCTGCTGCGGACCGGCTAGGCGAAGCTTTCCGTATGGCGCTGCTGGCCATGAACGCCCACCGCATGCGGACCTTCCTGACCATGCTCGGGATTATTATCGGGATTGCCTCGGTGGTGTCTGTAGTGGCTTTAGGTAACGGTTCACAGAAACAGATTCTGGAAAATATCAGCAGCCTCGGAACCAATACCATTACCGTCTATCAAGGCCGTGGCTTTGGCGACAATTCCAAAACAGCCCAGGTCAAAACACTGGTTCCTGCCGATGCGGATGCCCTGGCAGAACAGCCCTATGTTGATGGGGTCAGTCCATCGGTCACCAGCAACATCACCGCACGTTTTAAGGATACCGAAGCATCTGCAACGGTGAATGGCATCAGTGAAGACTTCTTCTATGTTCGAGGGATGAACTTTGCTTCAGGACAGCCTTTTGACAAAGAAGGCGTGACTGAACGTGCCCAAGACGTGGTCATTGATGACAATACCAAAAAGACGTTTTTTAGTGATGGTACCAACCCTGTCGGTCAGGTCATTCTGTTGGGCAGTGTTCCCAGTCGTATTATTGGCGTAGTTGAAGCACAAAAATCAATGATGGGAAATTCAGACAGCCTGAATGTTTACTTGCCCTACTCTACGGTGATGAGCCGCATGTTAGGCCAGGCGAATGTACGCAGCATCATTGTCCGGGTCAAAGACGAATACCCAAGTGCGGCAGCTGAAAATGCCATTTTAAATTTATTGGTACAACGCCACGGCGCACAAGATGTGTTTACCCAGAATGCAGACAGTATCCGTGAAACCATTCAGCAAACCACGCAAACCATGACCCTGTTAGTCTCTGCGATTGCAGTAATTTCCCTGATTGTCGGCGGTATTGGGGTCATGAACATCATGCTGGTCTCTGTGACTGAACGAACTCAGGAAATTGGCGTGCGTATGGCTGTGGGTGCCCGGCAAAGTGACATCTTGCAGCAGTTCCTGATTGAGGCGGTACTGGTCTGTATTTTAGGTGGGATCTTGGGGGTGCTTTTATCTTTAGGCATTGGACAGCTGATTAGCCAGTTTGCCAGCGGTACCTTCCAGATGGCCTATTCCACCACCTCCATTGTGGCGGCCTTCGTCTGCTCAAGCATGATCGGGATTATCTTCGGCTTTATTCCTGCCCGTAATGCAGCACAGCTTAACCCTGTGGATGCACTTTCTCGCGAATAAGGATAAATAGAATGCAAATGAATTTTACCAAGCTTATTGCTAGCCTTATTTTAACTGGTTCTCTGATCGGTTGTGCAGCGGTGGTAAAAACACCGTATGAACAGCCTGCCGTGAATATTCCAGGCAGTTTCCAGAATAGCAAAGCCATGAGCCAGCAGGTGCATGCCGATATCTATGCCGATCAATGGTGGACCTTGTTTGGCGATGCGCAGCTGAACCAGCTGGTCAATCAGGTTTTAGCCAGCAATACCGATCTGGCGGTTGCCGGCATTAATTTGCAGCAGGCACGTTTACAGGCCGGCTTGGCGAAAAACCAGCAAGGCCCTCGGGTCAGCTCCAGTGTTTCAGCTGGACATACGGTTGACCTCAATTCAGGTGATGATGCTTCGCGTGGCCTGTCTTTAAGTAGCGGCGTGAGTTATGAACTGGACTTGTTCGGAAAGCTGGCTCGACAAACTGAAGCCAGCCGATGGGAAGCCTTAGCAACTGAACAGGACTTGCAAGCCACTGCACAAAGCCTGATTGCCACTACGGCAAATTTATATTGGCAGTTGGGTTACTTGAATGAACGCTATCAAATTGCCAGTCAAAACCTGGCCAGCACACAAAAAGTCTTTGAGCTGGTCCGCAGCCAATATCGTGCCGGTGCGGTTTCCGGTCTGGACTTAACCTCAGCGGAACAATCTGTACAAAGCCAAAGAGCGACATTAAGCCAGATTGAGCAGCAGAAAGTCGAAACCCGAACAGCATTGGCAGCGCTGATGCATCAACCTGTACAGCAACTGAACATTCAGGAGCCTTCTCGTTTACCGCGTATTGCCCTGCCGGCTATTTCTGCAGGTTTACCGGCAGAGCTGTTGTCACGCCGTCCGGATTTACAGGCCAGTGAACTGCGTTTACGCAAGGCCCTTGCCACTAAAGATGCGACCAAGGCCAGTTATTATCCTTCCATTAACCTGACCGGAAACCTGGGCTCTTCCAGCACATCTTTAACCAGTCTATTGCAAAATCCGGTATTAACTTTAGGTGCCAATCTCAGCCTGCCGTTCCTGCAATATAACGACATGAAAAAAGATCTGGCGATCAGTGACCTGGATTATGAAAAAGCGATTGTGCAGTATCGTCAAAGTTTGTATCAGGCCTTTGCCGATGTGGAAAATGCCTTATCTGCCCGCACCGAATTAAACAAACAGGTGGCCCTGCAAGAACGCAATGTACAACTTGCAGAGAAAACCGAGCGTCTAACTGAAGTACGTTACCTTAACGGAGCAATTGCCCTGAAAAACCTGCTGGATGCGCAGGAAACCACGCGTAACGCCCGTTTGTCTCTGGTTCAAACCAAACAGAGCCAGTACAATGCCTATGTCACCTTGATGCAGGCTTTAGGCGGCAGTCCAGTCAAACAGCTGCATTAAGTTAAAGGTAAAATAAAAAAGATGCCATTTCGGCATCTTTTTTTATTTCAGAAAAATTCCTGAGAAAATGTTCTGTTTGGCTATTTTTAACTTTTTACAGGTTAAAAACTCGGGCGGTAATATTTATAGGTCAGTCCTTTTTCATTATAAACATCATAACTTTTTTGCTTAAAGTCAGAGACCCATTGCTTGCCGTTAAATCCGGCAATGTGGCCATACACATGCTTGCCGGTTCGATCAATAATATAAATATCACCTTCTTTAGGTGCATCGAACTTGGGATTAATTTGTCGATAACCAATTTTCGTCAGGGTATTTCCCCAGTCTGCCGCAGCAACGGGATGACTTTGAAACCTTGCACCAGCCGATTCCAAAGCAAGTCTGATACTTTTGGCACATTTTTGTGAACTGCTGGTTGAAGAAACGGCCTGCAAGAAATCGGTAAATTTACTGATATCAATTCGCTGTCCGTTCTTTGCCAGCATATTCTTTTTGGTTATGGCCTGGTCAGTCTGAAATTCCGAAGATTTTTTTGAATTTTTACCCGATTGGGAACGAATTATGATGTTTGCCTGAACAGGAGCGTGAACTTCACTCATGTTTACATTATGATCATAAACCATTCTTTAACAAACACTCCTAAGCTTAAGACTAACAGCTTTTCACTCATTTCGACGGCAAGATGGTAACCTCTAAAATGTGATTTTTCATATAACAAATGTAATTAAATATAAATAAATTATCGATAAGTGAGTTAACTGACTATTTTTTGTTGATTTTTATAACCAGCTGCGACTAAAAATTTATTTTATGCTTACCCGATCAATAAAGGTCATCATTGGTTTTCAGGCCAAACCATAATGGAATGAGGATGAGATTGAACAGCAAGGTGCAAGATCTGCTCTTGACTGCATTTTGTAAATCTTTCTTAAACCATGCTTATTTCAGCAGGATCACAACCCCTATTTTTAGTCTTTGATACTGTCAGACCTATAAAGTTTTTTGGAGCTTAGAAAAATACATTCAATAAAATGCAATCCATTTTCCTCCTCCTGATCATTTCTAACCAAACCCCATCAAGATTAAGCCTTATGATTTATATGGCTTTAAAATCATAAATATAAATCATATATTTATAAAAATTATCACCAAGATTCACACTTACTTTCCCTCTCAATGGATACAGTTCCCTCCCCGGAAAAAAAAAGCTAATATGTAAGGTTAGCCAACAGATTCTAAAATTAGAATTAGCAAACAGATTCTAATGACAGAGACATGAACCAGATTCTAATGAGAGAGACATGCGTCAGTATTTAGACCTTTTACAACATATCCTCGACAACGGTGGCGATAAAGGCGACCGTACCGGTACAGGGACGCGTTCAGTGTTCGGTCACCAAATGCGCTTTGATCTTTCCAAAGGTTTCCCTTTGTTAACCACCAAAAAAGTACACTTCCGTTCCATCGTGATTGAACTGTTGTGGTTTTTAAAAGGTGATACCAACGTTAAATATCTGCAAGACAACAAAGTTACGATTTGGGATGAGTGGTCCACTGCAGAACAAACGGCGCGTTTTGGCCGTCCTGAAGGCGAATTGGGTCCGGTTTATGGTCATCAGTGGCGTAATTTTGGCGCAACCAAAAAAGAAAATGGTTTATATGAACAGGATGGTTTTGACCAGATCACCTGGCTGATCAATGAAATTAAAACCAATCCCAATTCACGCCGTTTAATTGTGTCAGGCTGGAACCCTAAAGAAGCAGGAACGGTTGCCCTGCCACCCTGCCACACCCTGTTCCAGTTTTTTGTACAGGATGACAAACTGTCTTGCCAGCTTTATCAACGTAGTGCCGACGTGTTTTTGGGCGTTCCCTTTAACATTGCCAGCTATGCCCTGCTCACGCACATGATTGCGCAAGTTTGCGGTTTGGGTGTCGGCGACTTTGTCTGGACCGGTGGCGACACTCACTTATATGTGAACCACTTTGAACAGGCTCAATTGCAACTCAGTCGTCAGCCTCTACCTCTATGTCAGCTTAAATTAAACCCTGAAATCAAAGATATATTTGATTTTAAATTTGAAGATATTGAAATTGTCGGCTATGAATCGCATCCCGGCATTAAAGCGCCAGTAGCGGTTTAATTTTCCTTATTAGAGTTCCCTCTCCTGAAGAATTGTTTAAGCACTGCTTTAAACAATTCTGTCAGTGAGGGTTAGGGAGAGGTAAATTACCCCTCATCCTCTTACGGAATATATTCCCATCCCTGAGCCATATATGGCGCAAGAGAAGGAATTGGAAATCAAAACTTTAAATCCCTCTTCCCTCCTTTACTAAAATGGAAAAATTGTAGGAAGGATTTTGGAATTATTCACAAGGATTAAATAAATGAGCTTCCAAAATTTAGAAGTTGTGCATGTTGTGGCCATGGATCAACAGCGCTGCATTGGTAAAAATAATGACCTGCCTTGGCACATTTCAGCTGACCTGAAACACTTTAAGGAAATCACCCAAGGCGGTGTGGTGGTCATGGGACGCAAAACCCTGGAGTCTATGGGCCGCACTTTGCCAAAACGGGTCAACTGGGTGATTACCCGGGACAAGGACTGGTCGTTTGAAGGCACCAAAGTGGCCTACTCGATTGAAGATGCCTTGGCTCAAGCCATTGCCGATGTCAAGGCATCAGAAAAACCCGAAGCAATCTTTGTGATTGGCGGTGGTGAAATTTTTAAACAGACCATGAACATTGCCGACCGCCTGGAACTGACCCATGTTGAACTGGATGTTCAAGGCGATGCCTACTATCCGGAAATTCCGGCTGAATTTAAAAAGGTCGCCTCAGAACAACATATTGACGACAAAACCGGGATTGCTTTTAAGTTCGCAACTTACCGAAAATAAAGGCAATAATTACTTATAACAGTCAAATATGCATAATACTGGAACAAGAGAATTCCTTCTTGCCTTGGGCATGGTATTAGTCCATACCGTGTTCGGTTTGTTCGTTATTGTGTCCTCTATTTGGCTGTGTCTGGCCTTATGGTTTCAGGAACCTTTGGGCAGCTTTGGCACCCGCATACTGATCGGTCTCTGGATCGCTTTTGCCTTAAGCATACTTGGCATTTATCTCACCCAATTTGTCTTGAACCGTCAGACCGATGTGCTGATCTATGTTCTGTTTTTTCTTGTCGGCTTATTCTGGTATTTTAGCCTAGAAGCCCGGCAAGATCGCGAGTGGAATCCGGAAGTTGCCCAAGTGCTGTCTTATCGGCAGCACGGCGATCAAGTGACATTAAACAATGTACGCAATTTTAACTGGCATGCAGATGGCAGTTATGATGAACGTTGGGAAACCCGTCAGTTTGATTTAAACCAGATCACGGGGGTAAATATTATTACTTCCTACTGGATGGGTCCACGCATTGCACATACCCTGGTCAGTTTCGATTTTGCCAACAGTCCGCCGCTGACCTTTTCAATTGAAATTCGCAAACAAAAAAATGAAGAATTTTCAACATATGGAGGATTTTTCAGAAAATATGAACTCAGCCTGATTGCAGCAGATGAAAAGGACCTGATCTATACGCGCAGCAATATCCGTGGTGAACAGGTCTATTTCTTCCCGATTAATATGTCAAAAAGCGAAAGACGCGCCCTGTTTGAAGAATACCTGCACAAAGCCAACGAATTAAGGCAGCAGCCGAGATGGTACAACAGCCTGACCAGCAACTGTACCACGCTGGTATTTGACATGGTGCAGACCATATCAAAAAGGCCTTTTCCGGCAGATTACCGCCTGCTCGCTTCTGGCTATTTGCCGAATTATCTTTATGACTTAAATGCCATTTCACATGACTTAAGCATCACGCAATGGTACAACATTGCTTATATCAACCCGCGCGTGAGTCAATTTAAGCATCTTTCCAGTAGCCAATATTCAACATTGATTCGCCACGGCATCCCCCAGCCAATAACGGATGAATTAACTGAATTTTAAAAGTAAAAATATAAAAACATTCCATTTAATCCTAGTGAAAAGCCTATTTTTTTGTTTATATAGACTCCAAGTTAAACCAAGAATGAGAACTCAAATATGTTAAAAAAAATGTTTGCTGTCGGCATACTGGGCGCTGCAATTGCTTTTACCGGATGTCAAACCACACCGAATGCCGCATCTCCTATTGAGGCTGCAAACTTGGTACAACTGCAAAACCGTACCTGGATTGCCACCCATATTGGCAATACCGAAATCAAGACAGCACCGACTGCCCACAATATTCCAAGCTTGCAGTTTGATGCTGCCAGCAAACGGGTCAGCGGTGCCGATGGTTGCAATCGCATTATGGGCAGCTATGAAGCAGGGCGAGATACGCTCGTGCTCGGTCAAATGGCAGGCACCAAGATGGCCTGTCTGGATAGCAACGATGTAGCGTCACAATTTAATGAAGCCTTGGCGAAAGTCGCAAACTATCAGGTGTTTGGAAAAACGCTTAAACTGCTGGATCGTCATGGCAATGTAGTGCTGCAATTTACAAGCCCAGTGCAACCACGTTAATTGTTTAAATAAAAGCCTGAAATCTCAGGCTTTTGTGTTTAAAATGTATAAATTCATTGTCGCTTCATAGAAAGCCCCTATATTAAAAATAATAAGCAAATACAGGATAAGATCATGCAACAAGCGTTATTGGGTGGTGGATGTTTCTGGTGTGTCGAAGCCGTTTTTTTACAGTTAAAAGGTGTGGAAAAAGTGGTCAGCGGTTATGCCGGCGGTCATACTGAACATCCCAGTTATGAGGATATTTGCCGTGGTGACACCCAGCATGCGGAAGTGATTCTGATTGATTATGATGAAACGCAAATTAGCTTTGCCCAGCTTTTGGATGTATTTTTTACCACCCATGATCCAACGACCTTAAACCGTCAGGGTAATGACATCGGCACTCAATATCGTTCAGTCATTTATTATTTTAATGACGAACAGCAGCAGCAGGCAGAACAGGCCATTGAGCATTTAAAAGCGCAAGGTTTAAATATTGTGACCGAGCTGAGCCCTGCACCGCAGTTCTACTCTGCGGAAGAATATCACCAGAATTTTTTTGCCCGCAACCCTTCCCAAGGCTACTGCAATTTCACCATTCCACCGAAACTAATGAAATTGCGCAGCAAGTTTCAGGACTTGCTGAAATCTGAATAATCTGGTCCAGCCAATATTAGACATAAAAAAAGCGACCTTAACGGTCGCTTTTTTAAAAGATCAGATTAGTTATCGGTTGCAAAAGCAATATCGCTGAGCCCGGCTTCACTCGCACGAGACATCACTTGAGCAACAGTGTCATAACGTGATTCTTTATCTGCTTTCAGTACAATTGTCGGTTGGCGTTCTTCTTGACCAGCTTCGTTAAATTTTGTCTGTAACTCATCAAGCGTGAGCACCTTGCCATTCCAGGCAACTTCTCCACCTGCATTAATACTGATGGTGACGTTTTTAGGTGGCAAATCCATAATATCTGCCGTGGTTTTAGGTAAGGTTAATGGAATTGATGGGTTAGCAACGGTTGCTGTCACCAGGAAGATGATCATCAATACCAACATAATATCGATCAGTGGAATGAGATTCATCTCATTCATACCTACATCGTTGTCTTCGCCCAATTGAAAGCCCATTAAGCTTGACCTCCAACCAGATTGTTTGTTGTTGCTTGAGTCGCTACCTGAGCTGCACTGTCCTGTTGCAACATGGTGTCAATCAACAGACTGTGTGCCTGATCTTGTAACTCATGTGCCAAACCACGGTTCACACGGGTACAAATGTTATAAGCCAGTACTGCAGGAATCGCGACAGCCAAACCCAGACCGGTCATAATCAGGGCTTCACCCACCGGTGTTGCCACTTGCGCCAGACCAGCCTGACCACTTTTACCGACCGCAACCAGCGCGTGAAAAATACCCCAGACCGTACCAAACAAACCTACAAACGGTGCCAGTGAAGCAATGGTACCCAACACTGCAACACCTTTTTCAGCATTGGCTTTTTCAGCTGAGATTTGACGCAACAAAGCCTGTTCTGCAACAGCTTTACGCTGTTCAAAATTTAAAGGCGCAAATTTTGCCTTTAACTTGCTTAACGCTTGAGAGAGTTGAGCATAAGCTTGTTGCTTCAGTTGGCGAGTCCCCATTATACGTAAAACGAAGATGGTCCATGTCGCAATCGACATTGCCAATAACACGAAATACAGGGTTTTACTCACTGCATCTGCATGTTGCCAATAAACTGAAAAGTTCATACTCGAACTCCTGATAAATGTTAGCCGCGTGGATTCACTGTCAATTCCAATGGTAGGTTAGCCTTGATTGGATAAGCCACGCCATTTTCTTTGTACGGTTTGAATTTGGAACTACGCACTGAGCGTAAAATCTTTTCATCTAAAGCAGGAACACCGGTCGAACGGACCATACGTACTGAAGTAATTACACCTTTTTCATTCGCTTCAATATACACCATGGCAGTACGCGTTTGGCCTTCCAAGTCGCTGTTGCTATAGGATGGCTTTGGCGAACGACTCCATTGTACTCCTGAACCACCAATCGAAACATTTTTTGGTGATGGCGGCGCAGGAGGCGCTACCGGAGCTGGTGGTGCAGGCGGAGTTGGCGCAGGTGGTGGTGTCACCGGAGCAGGTTTCACCACTCTCGTTTCAGAAATCGTCGTGCTCACTGTAGGTTTAGGCGGTGCTTCCACCGGTTTGATCACGGGTTTCGGTGCTTCTGCTTTTTTAACTTGTTGAACCTTTTCTACCTTCTTCGGTGGTGGTGGAAGCTGTTTTTTTACAATTTCAACCTGTTTCACTTCTTTCGGTTTTGGTGGTTCTTTTTTGGGTTCCGCTTTAGGCTTCGGTGGTAACGGTTTTGGTGGTTCTTGAATTTTTACAAAACGTACCTTTAACGGTTCTTTTTCAATCGGTTTGAGTTCCGGGGCTTTCATTTGCCCTACCGCCCACAACACACCCATGTGACCCACCACCACCGCAAGCAAGGCAGTGATCACTTTCTTTTTCATTGGATTGGGAGTTTGCATATTTAGAGCGGAAGATTGACTCATTAAAATCAGTTACCTAATTTAAGCGATTGTAGATCTATAAAGATTTTAGCAATCAGGCTCATCGGTTAGTACAATTAAAGCACGCCAATAATAAATGAGAAGTGTTTTCATTTGCAACTATTAAAATGCCCGTTTTGATGAGTTTTTTGAATCAAAAACGAAAAAGGCATGCCTAAAACATGCCTTTTTAATCAGTATAAATGGCAATACTTATTGAAAAACAACCGTTTTGTTGCCATCCACAATAATACGGTCTTCCAGATGCCATTTCACGGCACGGGCCAAAACATTTCGTTCCACATCTTGTCCGAGTTCACGCAGCTGCTCAACGGTAAAATCATGATTCACACGTTCCACATCCTGTTCAATAATCGGTCCTTGATCAAGGTCAGCAGTCACATAATGCGCTGTTGCACCAATCAGTTTCACCCCTTTGTCATACGCCTGTTGATACGGGTTTGCACCGACAAAGGCTGGCAGGAAGGAATGATGAATGTTGATGATTTTCATTTCCCACTTTTGCACGAATTCTTCGTCCAGAATCTGCATGTAACGCGCGAGGATCAGTAAATCGTTGCCCTGCATGATTTCATCAATTTTGGCATAGGCTTCACGTTTATTTTCTTTATTCACCGGCACCACTTCAAATGGAATGCCGAAGTTTTCCACCGCTTCACGCAAAGTTTCATGGTTGGAAACCACTTTGGTAATTTCACACGGTAAACCGCCACGCGCATGACGCCATAACAGCTCAAGCAATGCATGATCCACTTTAGAAACCAGAATCCCGACTTTTTTCACATCACTGACCAGTGCCAGACGCCAGTGCATGTCATAGCGTTCTGCCACATTGCTGGCAAACGTCTGGGTTAAACTTTCTTTACGACTTTGCAAGTTGTCCAGTTCAAATTCAACACGCATGAAATAGCGCCCGCCCTGAGCTTCAGTCGCGTATTGATCAAGTGCGGTAATATTTGCTCCCTGATGATACAAAAAGCTCGAAACAGCCTGCACGATACCTGGTTTATCTTCACAAGTAATCAGTAAACGTGCTGTGTTAGCAGTGGACATATTCATGTTGGTTAATATCACTAATCAGTTAAATTGAAAAACAAGCCGAGTATTCTAACGCTTTTTTCAGGCTTTCTAAATAGGCTAGCCTGCATCGTGTTTTTTACTGGACGATAAACTTTCAAAAAGCTCTGAAGGGCCGAGCGTTTCAAGTAAATGTTCATAGGTTTGACGGCTTTCACCACGCAGGTAAGCCCCTTCCAGAAATACCATCTGGCGCAATGCCTGCCAGACCCATTTTTCTTCCAGATGGTTCGAATCGGTAATATGACCCGACATGTACAGGAAGTTGGTCCAGTTGGTCAAAACAATCCACAAGTTAATAATCAGGGCTTCAATTTCTGAATCGGTCATTTCCATTAGGCCCGCATTCACGAAAGCTTTATAGATTTTTTGCCCCTGCTGCATCACCTGCCCGGCAAAGCGCGGATACATTTTGCGAAAATCTTCATTATTTTCAACAAGATGATAAACATCACGATGCAAAAAGCGATACGCCCAAAGCTGGCTGCTCAGCACCTGAAAATAACGAATTTTATCGTTGGCATCAAGCGGACGATCATCAGGCAATGCCAGCATCTCCAGAGTTTCGCCTTGATACTGCTCCATCAACTCTTTGATGATTTCGTTCTTATTGCGAAAGTGGTAATACAAATTACCTGGACTCATATTCAGTTCAGCTGCAATATGATTGGTTGTTACAGAACGCTCACCGCGCTCATTAAATAACTGTAAGCTGAGCTGTAAAATACGTTCTTTGGTTTTCACCGTTTTGGAGTGAGACATCCTAAAGTAACCATTCATTCAATAGGTTAGCGAGCTAACACATAAAGTAACTTGACTATTTAGAGCTTTTACTCTAAAAATTAAATTAATCGCTTTTTATTTAATGGTAGCAGGTCATGAACAGTCAAACAAAAACAACTTCAATGACACCACATTCGTTTAATATTCAGCACTTATACGACGTGCTAGAACAGCAAAAGCACGCTTATCTACGTCATTCTTTTCCATCGGCAAAAGAACGTATTGACCGTTTAGCGCGTCTCAAGCGTATCTTAGTTAAATATCAAGATCAATTTGCCGAGGCAATTAATCAAGACTATGGTAACCGTTCTGTGGGTGAAACCAAAATCGGCGAACTGCTCACCTGTCTTGAACAGATTAAATATTATAGCAAGCATTTGACCGGTTGGATGAAACCATCGAAACGCCATGTTGGAATTATCCATCAGCCGGCAAAAGCCTGGGTGCAATGTCAGCCCTTGGGCGTGATCGGGATTATTGCCCCGTGGAACTATCCTTTATTATTGTCGGTGGGTCCGCTGATCTGTGCAATTGCAGCCGGTAACCATGCCATGATCAAAATCTCCAGCGCCTCTAGCCATTTTGGCCGTGCCTTGGAAAAAGCCTTAGGCGAAGCGTTTCCGACCGAACTGGTGGCCGTGATTAATGGTGGCGGACCCGTTTCCGATGCCTTTAGTCATTTAGCCTTTGATAAAATTGTTTTTACCGGTTCAACCGAAATTGGTAAAACCGTGATGGCAGCAGCCGCAGAAAACCTGGTGCCGGTAATTTTGGAGCTGGGCGGCAAATCACCGGTACTGGTTCATCCTTCTATTGATTTGCAAGATGTGGCACAGCGCCTGGCTGCAGGTAAACTCTGGAATTCAGGTCAAACCTGCGTGGCACCGGACTATATGTTCCTGCCTAAAGGTAAAACGGCCGAATTTATTGAACATTTTAAAGCCTGTGTAGAAGAGATGTATCCGAGTATTGAGTACAATCAGGATTACACCTCGATTATTAATGACAAACAATACAACCGCCTGCAGGGCTATCTGGAAGATGCTCGTACCCAAGGTGCTAAAATTATTGAATTAAATCCGGCACATGAAGATTTAAGCAAAGTTCGTAAAATTGCGCCAACCATCGTGACCGGTGTCACCACGGAAATGCGGATTATGAAAGAGGAAATTTTCGGTCCGATCCTTCCTATTCTGGAATATGATCAAATTGACGATGTAATTGACTTTATTAATAGCCGTCCTCGTCCACTTGCATTATACTATTTCGACTTTGATCAGGCGCGTGCCGACTATGTCGCACAGCATACTCATTCAGGGCATTTCGGGCAGAATATGGTATTGACCCATGTGGCACAGGATGACTTACCTTTTGGTGGAGTCGGTGCTTCAGGTATGGGCAAATATCATGGTCCAGAAGGTTTCTTCAGTTTGTCGCATGAACGGTCAGTGATGTCTAATCCAAAGCTGTATAGCTTAAAATTCATTCTCCCACCGTTTAACAAGCCGATTCACAAACTGATTTCCAAGACCCTTCTTCGATAACTGATCAAGGCATGATCTATTACACATGATCATGCCGCGTTTTTCTTAAATTCGCTTGTCTTTTAAGCGTATTTTTGGTATAAAACGCCCCTTGAATGATTTCATCCGTTTACTTTTAATGACTAGCCGCACAATCGGTGCTGTCTAGCAATGGAGTTCACCATGTCTAAGGTTTGCCAAGTTACCGGCAAGCGTCCAGTCGTTGGAAACAATGTCTCGCACGCCAATAACAAAACCAAACGCCGGTTCGAGCCGAACCTGCATCACCACCGTTTCTGGTTAGAAAGCGAAAAACGTTTCGTACGTCTTCGTTTAACCACTAAGGGTATGCGTATTATCGACAAATTGGGCATTGAAAAGGTTGTTGCTGATCTTCGTGCTCAAGGTCAAAAGATCTAAGGAGTCAGTACAATGCGTGATAAAATTCGCCTAGTTTCTTCAGCTGGTACAGGTTATTTCTATACTACGACTAAGAACAAACGTACTATGCCGGAAAAAATGGAAATCAAAAAATTTGATCCAAAAATCCGTCAACACGTAATCTTCAAAGAAGCTAAAATTAAATAATTTTGACTTCTTGAAAAAAGCGACCCTCCGGGTCGTTTTTTTTTGCATTTTTTTTATTCGACTTGCTACACTTCTTGTTATTCTTTTTTTTGGCATTTTTTATGCTTATTCTTTTTTACCCTTAACTTTGGCTCAAGCTTAAGGAGTTTTTAGTGCCTCATGATGTAGATCTGATTATATTACTTGCCGTTGGCTTTGGACTGGCACTCATTTTTGGCTATATTGCTGCGCGTATTCGTCTCCCCCCTCTGATTGGCTACTTAGTTGCTGGTATTGTGATTAGCCCGAATACCCCCGGTATCGTAGGGGATATTCATCTTGCTAACCAGCTGGCTGAACTGGGGGTCATGTTCCTGATGTTTGGTGTCGGGATGCACTTTTCCCTAACCGATCTGATGCAGGTACGGCGTATTGCCTTACCGGGTGCAGTACTGCAAATTGCGGTAGCGACCTTACTGGGCATAGGCGTTTCCATGATCTGGGGCTGGAACTTTGGCTCGGCCCTGGTGTTTGGCCTGAGCTTGTCCTGTGCCAGTACAGTGGTGTTACTCAAAGCTTTGGGTGACCGAGGCTTAATCAACTCCGTAAACGGTAAAATTGCGGTGGGCTGGTTATTGGTTGAAGATCTGGTCATGGTGCTGGTTTTGGTCCTTCTTCCTGCCACTGCTGTTTTACTGGGTGGAACAGCAATTTCCGGCTCAGACCCGAATGCCAATATCTGGATGACCTTAGCTGTCACACTATTGAAAGTGGCTGGCTTTATTGCCTTTATGCTGATTGTGGGTAAACGTCTGGTTCCCTGGATTATGCAGATCGTTGCCCGTCTGGGATCACGTGAACTGTTTACCTTGACCGTAGTGGCCGCTGCGGTTTCAATTGCCTTTGGTGCTTATAAGGTTTTTGGCGTGTCGATGGCACTTGGCGCATTTTTCGCCGGAATGGTGGTTAAAGAATCTGATTTCAGCCACCGTGCAGAGGAAGAAACGCTCCCGCTACGCGAAATTTTTTCCATTTTATTCTTTGTCTCGGTGGGCATGCTGTTTGATCCCATGATCTTAGTGCAGCAGCCTTGGCATGTCCTGGCCGTGGTGGCGATTATTATGGTGGGGAAAACCATCGCAGCAATGGCACTGGTACTGTTCTTCCGTTATCCAATTAACACCGCTTTAACCGTGGGTGCCAGCCTTGCACAAATTGGCGAGTTTTCTTTTATTTTGGCGACCTTAGGCGTTTCACTACATCTCTTGTCTTTAGAAGGACAAAACCTGATTTTGGCCGGCGCACTTATCTCGATTACGCTAAATTCATTTGTGTTCTCTGCCATTGAACCGGTACAGAACTGGATTCGTGAACGCTCGCATTTGGCCCGCTTGCTTGAACGTAGCGGTGACCCGCTGTCCATGTTGCCAGATGAAGTTTCACAAGAATATTTGCGTGATCAGGTGGTGATTGTCGGCCATGGTGAAGTCGGTCGTCGCATTACCAAAGCCTTAATGAAGCAGGATATCAAGGTAGTGATTGCCGAAGAAAACCGCGAGATCGTTGAAAGTTTGCGTGACAAAGGCATTGCAGCGGTATCGGGACGTGCAACCGAAGCTGGGGTACTCATTCAGGCCCATATCCAGCATGCCCGCCTGCTGGTGCTGTCTCCGATGGATATTCTGGATATTCATAAAATTGTCGATATTGCCAAAACATTGAATCCACAGATCCAGGTTCTCGTCTGTGCCGAAAGCAAGGAAGAAGCTGAAGTGATTCGCCGTGAAAATATCGGTCAGGTTTATTTTGCCAAAGAAGAAATGGCCATCAACATGACCAATCATATTTTAAACCAGATCCAGATTGCGCATCATCAGGCACCGACACACTAATCTTTATTGCATAAAAAAAGCGCACTTCAGTGCGCTTTTTTTAGGTTCAAATAAGCTTAGCTCATATACTTCGGCTGTTCATCCACAATTTCAGCCTGCCATTCATTGACCTGCTTTTCCATCATGGCAAACAGAGCCGCCTGCATCATGTGCTGGGCAATCACCGGCGTTTGATCACCAAGTAACGCTTTGACCTGATCATTAAACTGAATCTTAACCAGCGGTTCTTTTTCAGAGCCTGCATTTCGCAATGCCAACTCACCACCTTCAAGTTGAACAAGTTCTAAAATCGCTTCTTGACTACCAAATAATTCTTTCAAATGTTCTATAGACATATATCCTCCATGTTCAACATGGTGGCAAAGGGCTGTTGCACTTTGCATTACTTAGACTATTTATATAAGGTCAATGACAGAAACTTCAAGAGCACTGGTCGTAAAGTTTAAAATTCAACCATTTCATTGCGAAAACCGTCAATTAACTGGGTCAGGTCACGATGCCATTCACGCAGGATTTTGGTATCCGGCAACCAAGCTTGAGGGGTTTGAGTCACTTTAATAATCAGATTGGAAGAGGTTTCATCTTCAGGTTCTGGCGCACTCGGTTCCGGTGCATATTGACACATACGGTAGGCACGTTTTAGCTCGGCAATAAAACCCTGTTTCGCCAACTGCTGCATTACAGTCACTTCAGGCGAGACCTGCCCTTTTTCTGCCATATGTTCTTCAATGGATTTCAGGGTCGGAGCAAAGTCATTTAAACGGTAGTAACGCACCAACTCTTGTAAAAATGCCAATACTGCACCATGCAAATGAAATACAGCGGCTTCACGATGTGCCTGAGCCTGCTGAATGTGATCGGTCTGTTCCGCTTGTTGACATGCAAGACGTGCAAAATACAGTTTTTGATTGGTACGATCGGCATGAAAGCGAGCAACACGAGACATGGTGATTTCCTAAGTTTTGGCGTGATTACACTGTTAAGATTAAACGGTCTTTCAGAAAAATGACATTAAAAATTCTGGAAGATTAATTTCAATAAGTGAGAGATCTGCTGTCACTTCAATGATCATGGATGATTTCAGCCAGAATAATTTACGTCCTTCCAGATTAAGAGATGGGGATTCAATAGACCAATTCAACCTGATTAAAGCCTGGTCATTTTGTCCATAAAAAAAGGAGCCTTGCTCCTTTTAATCTTTAGTTTGCTGCCGGCTTGTCTTCTGCCTGTTTCACACGAATCCCTTGTCCATGCAAACGCAAAGTATTTAAGCCTTTAATCGCTTTCACCGCTTCACGGCCATGTGGCATTTCCACAAAAGCAAAGCCTTTTGATTTACCTGTTGCAGCATCTAAAACCAAAGTGCATGAATCTACCGTGCCATATTGCTTAAACAATTCCAGCAATTCAGCTTCTGTCACTGTACGTTCTAAATTACGAACTAAAATTTTCATCTGATGACCTTTAAATAGGCTAAAAAAACCAAAAAGCACTCGCCTACTTACTTTTTGCACTTCACTATTGAGATAGTTTAATCGAGATCGATACCAAAATCTAAATTAATCGCTTGCCGCTCAATCAAGGCACTTTTTACGGTTTGCTGACGCGGCTTGTAATGGGTCTCGGTCGTGCACAGGTTACGAGTCAGGTCATTCAGAAAATAACTTTCAATTTTTCGTCCCTGTTCATCGACCTGATCGCGCGCCCAGAGATTCAGATTTTGCTTGGTTAAAATCAGTTCATTTTTAGCACGGGTTAAAGCCACATAGAGCACCCGGCGCTCTTCTTCCACTTCATCAAAATTACCCTGAGAGCGTGCATGCGGATACTGTCCCGCAGACACATTCGCGACATAGCAAATCTTCTGTTCTGTCCCTTTGGCAGAATGGATGGTAATCAGCGTCACCACATCATCTTCAGACTGGCGTTCAATTTCAGAAATCGAGACCGGGTCGAGCACATATTCTTCCAGAAATTCACTCAGCTGATCATGCTTGGTGGCCAGCTGCTTAACCAGGTCAAAATCGCCCAGGCGTTTCGACCAGTCTTTCTTGGCATAATTTTCCTCAAGCTGCTCCAGCAGTGCTTCAATTCCCAAAGTCACACAAGCCTGCACCTGATTTTTTAATACCGACATCTGCTTCATGATCAGCAGCGTTTTTTCGGGAATTCGTCCGAATTTTTCCAGTTTCTCGAAAATCAGGTCCTGATCCGGCTGATGCAATAATTGCTGCGCCAGCTTGCTGGCCCCGACATCTCCCACACCGTTCCACAAGGTCAGGAAACGCATCCAGGCAATATCATCCAGCGGATTGGCAATCACCCGCAATAAACTGAGCAGATCTTTGACATGTGCGGTTTCCAGCAGTTTCATGCCACCTATAAAACGGTAAGGCACATTGGCCTGAATAAAGGCCGCTTCGATGTGGCGTGCCGCAAAACTGGAACGCACCAGCACCATATGGTCATGCCACGGCGTACCTTGCAGAAAATGCCGCTCTTTGATATCAATGGCAATCCATTTGGCTTCATCAAACTCGTTCGAGAAGATATGCAGTTTGGGTTTAATCCCCTCGCCACGATGTGCATCCAGACGCTTGTCATATTTGATTGAGCTTTGACCCAGCAGCCAGTTAGACAAGTCTAGAATTTGCTGGGTAGAACGGTAATTCTGTTCCAGTTTAAAAATCTGTGCATCCGGTACGCGTTCTTTAAAATGATGAATATTTTCAAAGTCCGCACCACGAAAACCGTAAATGGACTGGGCATCATCCCCGACACAGAACAGGCTGACTTTATCCTTTAAAGGTTCCAGCAATGCCCATTGCAGTGGATTGGTATCCTGCATTTCATCCACCAGCATATGCTGGCAAATCGAGGCCACATAATCAGTAAGACCTTCCGATTGCGTCAGTGCAGAAGCCACCACCGCCAGAATATCATCATAATCCAGAAAGCTGCGCGCACGTTTTCGTGTTTCGTATTCTTTCATGATGTCAGCAATCTGATCTTTATATTCCAAAAATTCAGGATGCTGTTTCTCTAAAGCAATACTGAGTTTTTGTCGGGTATTGCGGGCAAAGGAATACAGGTCACACAGCTGCTGCGGCTTGGGCAAGGCATTGGGATTTTTTTTATCATCCTTACCGCGAATTAAGCGAAACATCATCAACTGATCATCACGGTCGATAATTGAGAATTGCTCCAGACCAAAAGCTTTCGGAATTCGGCGCAGCAGATACATGCAAAAGGTATGAAAGGTTGAAGCACGCAAGCCTTTGGCTTGTTCACCCAACGCCAATTCGACCCGTGCCACAATTTCACTGGCTGCACGGCGGGTGAAGGTCAGAATCTGGATTTGATTGGCCGGCACGCCTTGATCAATCAAGTAAGCTGCACGAGCCACAATGGTTTTGGTTTTGCCACAGCCTGCCCCTGCAAGTACCAGACTATGCTTTGCCTCAGTAGTGGCAGCCTGTTTTTGTTGCGGGTTTAATTCATTAATCAGGGTGGCTAAACTCATGGTGTCTCATCGTGTTTAATAGACGAATAGTTTAACAGAGCTAACCATAAATCTGAGATTGATCTACTTAAAAATTAAATCTATCCCTATATTCTGCCATCCAGAAAGGCGACATGGATGTCGCCTGTTGAACAGTGAAACAGGGATGTTGAATGAGTTAAATACAGGATTTTTGTTACTTTTCATCCCTGAAAAGTAAAATTTGCCTACGCACTAGTATTTACCTATTCACATCCTTTCGGGGCCGTGATGCTCTCCGCTTTTAGAATTTAGCATGATCACTTTTCAAGTTTGTTTAACACTGTAACTACTGTATCTTCCAAATGCCTTTCAGCATTTTTCATCGCAGCTTCTAAATCAATATGAGGTGGATTAATCCCGATAATTTGACTAAAACCCAAGTCATATAGTTCCTCAATACCCTCACCAACTACACCCGCAAAAGCAATCACTGGCTTATTCAGTCGCTTCGCGACCTGCGCCACCCCAAACGGTGTTTTGCCAAATTTGGTTTGAAAATCAATTTTGCCTTCACCCGTCAACACATAATCGGCTTGGGCAATTTTTTCAGCCAGATGAGTTTCTTCTATCACCAGTTCAACGCCGGATTGAATGGAAGCACGGGCAAAAGCCATCAGACCAAAACCCAGACCACCTGCCGCACCTGCTCCTACGATATTTTGTTTACTGACGTTTAATTCTGCTTCAACCACATCGGCAAAATGTGCAAGGTTCTGATCCAATAACCTCACCATTTCAGGGGTAGCGCCTTTCTGCGGGCCAAAAATATATGATGCGCCATTTGCACCACACAAAGGATTATTCACATCAGAAGCAATCAGGATTTCAACCTGTGTTAATCTTGCATCCAAGCCTGAAAGATCAATCTTTTGAATCTGGTCAAGCTGACCACCACCTACAGCAACATCGCAGCCTGCAGCATCGAGAAATTTCACACCCAAGGCCTGTGCCATACCGGCACCGCCATCATTGGTCACGCTGCCGCCCAAACCGATCATGATTTTAGACACGCCTAAATCCAGTGCAGTTTTAATCATCTCCCCAGTACCCAAAGTACTGGTAAATAAAGGATTACGCTGTGATTTATCTAATAGATGAATGCCATTGGCTTTGGCCATTTCAATGACCGCCGTTTTACCTTGGTGCACCAGACTGAAATAGGTTTTTATTTTGTACTCTGCTAAAGGGCCACTGACTTCACAATCAACCTTTTGTCCACCTTGTGCAGCAATTAAGGCATCCACGGTACCTTCACCCCCATCTGCCATGGGCACCGAAATACACACCGCATCTGGACATACATTCTGAATGCCACGCCGCATGGCCTGACAGGCCTGCTCGGCAGTCATACTTTCTTTAAAGGAATCGGGGGCAAGGACAAAGGTTTTAGGCATAATCAACAAAAGATGAAAGCAATAAATCTTTATACAATAAAAAAGAGCGCTCTATGCGCCCTTTTCTCCCAGTTCACTGTTATACATCTGCCGAACTTTGCGGTACTTCATGTTTGATATAAGACGCCAAGGTCAGATAATTAATTCCCTGGAACAAAATATCTATAGCAAGAAACAGTCCCAATACCCAGAAGGATGCATCCGGTGACATTAAAATAATGATGCCTGTAATCAGGGTCAGCAGGCCCGAAAATAAGATCCAGCCCCAACCTTGATAGGCTTTAAAAATAATGGCACTAAAAATACGGATGATACCTGCCACAATTAATACAATGGCCAGCAGATTGGTCAGCACAACCGCGGTTTTTACAGGTGTGCTAAAAGCATAATAACCAGCGACCAGATACAGTACGCCAAACAATGCCCATAACCAGCGAGTGCCCCCTTCAAAAATTTTAAAAGCTGCAACAAAGTGCAGAATACCGCCAATCATCATCAGTATGCCGAACAGGAACACCACAGAAAGCGTGGCAAAAGGCAGCGAAGCAAGCAATACCAGACCAAACAGGGTCAGCACAATGCCCAGACCTAAATACCACTTTCGATTTTCATGCAGCTGATGTCGAACCAAATCATTTCCTACTGTTCTCATGTTTTTTCTCAAGTCTTTTGTTTAGGAATACCTGTAGTTTTAGCTGATTTTCGGTCAAAAGTCTGTTATTTCTCTGCATTTTAATCCACAGCCCCGCGTTCAGCTGTGGATAAAAGCATCGTTATCCCCAAGGATTATTTTTTCCAGCCCAATTCAATTGCGGTCATTTCATTAATTAAAGTCTGCTTCAATGAATCCGGCATTTTGCTTTTTTGTTCCGAAACCGGGATATATCCCGCCATCAACTCTGCTTTGACTTGCGGAAATAAAGGCTGCTGCTTTGGATAAGCATAACCCAGTGGATAAATGGGCTGACCTGTCGTTAAATCATATTTGTCACTTGCACCAAAAGCATGGAGCAACTCATGCACCAGTACAATCTTGTTTTGTTCAGCCTGCTTTTTCGATGCAAATAAATTCACCGAAGCAATCCGGCCTTTTTGCAAGGCAGTGGAATGTTTCAACTCTTTAATTTTTTCGGGATCATAATAATTTAAATACAGGGTCACACTGGGTGAACCGTCAGCACGTTCATGCTGTTTCCATGCATAAAAACGGAATTTCAGACTCCATAAAATATTATCCAGCATGGTTGCCTGTTGCGGCACTTTCGGGGGCAATTGTTTCAGTTCACGTCCCAACTGAAAATAAATGGCAATTGGCTGTCCGCGATACTGTGCCGACATCTGCTGGAGATATGCTTGTGCTCCATTCAGTTCAGACAAATTCAGCGATTGAATATAGCTTTGAGTCGCAGCTCGCCCATCTGCATTGACAGGATGCAGCATGACTATAATGGGTTTGGACCAGTCCTGGTTCTGGTCACGGTAGGCATTGACTGCAACAATCAACAGAATGAGTAATAAAATAAAAATTCGTATTTTTTTCCACATGTTATGCTATGCTCTGCTTTTTTATTTTTCTTAAATACATTTGACTCATTTCAATTTTAGTTTCAAACAAATTGAGTGTTTTAATGAGGCCAGATAATTTAGCTCGGCCATAATTTCGAGAATCAAAATCAGGTTTTACCGCACTAATATACTGCCCAACCATACCAAGATTTGCCCAGCCATTTTCATCAGCATTGTCTTTAACAGCTTTATAAATCAAATTTAAAGTTGCCCGATCTATAGCTTCTGGTAGAGCAATTTCTTTAGTTTGTTGAACAGCTTTAGAGTCAGTTGTCTTTATTGCTTCTGCTATTTTTTTATCCTGTACTAACGTTAATTCTTCATCTTCACCATTTTTAACTTCTGGGTCGACTACGAGGTTTTCAACATAAATAAATTTATCACATGCCTTTTTAAATGCTTCTGGAGTCGATTTTTTACCAAATCCATAAACACTCAAACCATTTTCGCGAATACGTGAAGCCAAGGGAGTAAAATCACTATCACTTGATACAATACAAAAACCGTCTAATGCACCTGCATACAGTAAATCCATAGCATCAATAATTAAGATCATATCTGTGGCATCTTTGCCTTTTGTATAAGCAAATTGCTGAACAGGAGTTATTGCATGAGGCAGTAGAACATCTCTCCATTTTTTTAACGCTTCACTACTCCAATCTCCATACACTCTTTTTACGCTTGCTATCCCAAATTTTGCAATTTCTTCCAATATGAATGAAATACTCGAAATTGAAGCATTATCTGCATCAATAAGAACTGCTAATTTTTTACCTTGATTTTCCACTATTGCCCCAAAAAAGAAATTTTTGCATTTTTATAGAAATCATTTAATCATAAAAAATGCCGACCCAAGTCAGCATTTTTTGCATTTCTTAAAACTTAAGCTTCAACCCATTTTCCATCATTGAAAACCAGTGACCATTTGGTTTGCTTGCCTTCAGGCGTTTCCGAACCAATATATTGCGCCTGATTCTTACGACTGAATTTCACCAAGGTTGGGTTGCCTTCAGGGTCGACATCCGGTGCTTGCAAAATAAACTGGTATTTTGGATCCAGCTGCTCGGCCACGGTACGGAGTTCAGCCACTTTCGGTGCGCGGGTTTCACGCACTTTCGGGAATTTGCTGGCCGCCAGGAATAAACCTGCCGCACCATCACGAAGGACAAAGAAATCATCATACTTGGTCGAACGCAGGTGTTCCATTTTAATTGGATCTACACGCGGAGGTGCAGGCTGACCATTCTTTAACACTTTACGGGTATTGTCACAGCTGGTGCAGGCAAAATAAGGACCAAAACGACCGGTCTTGAGCTGCATCTCGCCATGACATTTATCACATGGAATGGTTGGACCATCATACCCCTTGATCTTGAACTCGCCTTCTTCCAGTTCAAAACCGGCACAGTCCGGATTGTTCCCGCATATATGCAGTTTACGACCACCATCAATTACATAGCTGTCCATGGCTGTACCACAAATCGGACAGCGTTTTTTCGACATCAAGTCAGCCGTTTCTGCTGCATCGTCATCCGAGAGCGCAGCCAGAGATTCAACCGGGGTTAAATTCAGCGTGCCTTTACAGCGCTCTTTAGGCGGCAGGTTATAGCCTGAACATCCCAAAAATACGCCTGTGGTTCCAGTACGAATCTGCATTGGACGCGAACATTCAGGGCAATGCACTGCTTCCACTTCCACAGGCAGGTTACGGCGCATGCCATGTTCACCTTGAGCAGTAGTGAGACGTTTCTTAAAGTCGCCGTAGAAATTATCCAGCAACTCTTTCCAGTTCCGCTGACCATCGGCCACTTTATCCAGCTGACCTTCAAGATCTGCGGTAAAGTCATAGTTCATCAGGTTATTGAAACTTTCATCCAGACGATCGGTCACAATTTCACCCATCTTTTCGGCAAAAAGACGACGATTATCCAGCTTCACATAGCCACGATCCTGAATGGTGGAAATAATGGCGGCATAAGTCGAAGGACGACCAATACCTTTTTTCTCTAATTCTTTTACCAGTGAGGCTTCAGTGAAACGTGCCGGCGGTTTGGTGAAGTGTTGCGATGGATCCAGTTTTTCCAGTTTCAGTATTTCACCCACTTTCACGGCAGGCAACAACACATCATCATCCGACTTGTTTTGTCCGCGCACTTTGGTGAAACCATCAAAGACCAGAGTACGGCCTTTGGCTTTCAGTTCCACACCGTTGGCATCGACTAAAATGGTCGAAGACAGATATTCTGCCGGAGTCATCTGACAGGCGACAAACTGGCGCCAGATCAGGTCATACAAACGCTGTGCATCACGTTCTACGCCTGCAAGGCTGTCGCCTTTCAACGCCACATTTGAAGGGCGAATGGCTTCATGGGCTTCTTGTGCACCCGCCTTGTTGCCATAACGGTTTGGCTTGGCAGGCAGATATTTTGCACCAAACTCAGATTCAATATGACCACGCACCATATTGACTGCATCATCGCTCAGGAAAGTGGAGTCGGTACGCATGTAGGTGATAAAACCTGCTTCATACAGACGCTGCGCCAGCATCATGGTTTTCTTTACAGAAAAACCTAAACGTGTGCTTGCAGCCTGTTGCAGGGTTGAGGTGATATATGGTGCGCTTGGGTTGACCTTGGTCGGTTTATCTTCACGACTGGCAACTTTATATTCAGCATCTTTAATCAGATTCAATAAGGCATCGGTTTCAGCCTTATTGTGCAGCTTGAGGGTTTTACCGCCCTGCTTCACCGCTTCAAGACGGATATCATCTTTTTGGGATTTGGTGTCTGCAAAAACCTGCCAGTATTCTTCAGGAATGAAGGCACGAATTTCACGTTCACGTTCCACCACCAGTTTGACTGCAACCGACTGTACACGACCTGCAGACAAACCGCGGGCAATTTTTTCCCATAACAGTGGCGAGATCATGAAGCCCACAACACGGTCCAAGAATCGACGCGCTTGCTGCGCATTGACCTTATCGATATCCAGGCGTGCCGGCTGTTTAAAGGCTTCCTGAATGGCATTTTTGGTAATTTCGTTAAACACCACACGCTGATAGCGTGAATCATCTCCACCAATCACTTCTTTTAAATGCCAGGCAATGGCTTCCCCTTCACGGTCCAAATCCGTTGCGAGGTAGACTTCATCGACTTGCGATGCCAGTTTTTTCAGTTCCGCTACGACATTTTCTTTGCCCGGAAGCACTTCATAGTGTGCTTTCCAGCCATGCTCAGGGTCAACGCCCATACGGTTGACCAAAGCCTGTTGCGCTTTTTCCGCTTTTTGTTCATCGGTCAGTTTGGTACGGGTTGCCGGTTTTTTCTCTGCCGTTTTCGAACCGCCAGTCGGCAAGTCACGGACATGGCCCACCGATGATTTTACGATGTAATTTGGACCCAGATATTTGTTGATTGTTTTCGCTTTTGCAGGCGACTCCACAATCACTAAGGCACGTTTGTTCGCAGCACTCGGTGATTTTGCTGGGGTGCTTTTGGATGTGGACCGAGGAGCGTTCGCCATAGTTAACCGTTAATCCTGTTTGATGGAGTTATAAATTAAAGTTCAGCCAAAGACGTTAAATAAGCTTTGATGTCATCTAACTGAGTTGCCCGAAGGTCTGATTCTTCATCCCAATAGAGTCCTACACAGTTTGCCTGCATATCAATAGCATAAATGCCCTTTAATGCAATGGGCAAATCGTTAAACTTTTCATCGCCCTGCACAACTTTGAGTTTTTGATCTTCGACCCGTGCACGCATCAATGGCAGTCGGGCATCTGGAATTAAGACACTGTAATAGGCCACCATGCTGGCGCGTTTTTCCGTTGCCATGGGCACTTTGGTCCAATCGGGAGCGGCCACTAAACGCGGATGCAAAGCCATCTTGCGCGCTCTTTCACGCATCAGACCTAATGCTTTCTCTCTTGGGCTGACACGTAGCCCGAAAATTGAGCCGAGCACAAACAGCACGATGAAGACTGTAATCCAAATTCCAGTATTTTCCATAGTACAACCTTTTTATTCCTTTATTAGAGTTGCATAAGCTGAATATAAAACGCAAGTATCGACATACATTTAATTCGGTAACAGGATTGAACTATAGCTTATCTGACGCTTGCTATTTATTTGAATTAGATCATATTTCTTGAGTAAGCTAATAGCTTCATCCACATCTTGATCTGGAATACATTTCTTTAAAACGCTGGTGAATCCAGTTAAAGATTTGGGACGAGGATGATTTACTGTTGCTAGATAAGAGACTAATCTAATTTGAATCATAGTTAGTTTTTTTTCGATTTCTTCAGCAGTTTCAGCAGTTTCAGCAGTTTCAGCAGTTTCAGCAGTTTCAGCAGTTTCAGCAGTTTCAGCAGTTTCAGCAGTTTCAGCAGTTTCAGCAGTTTCAGCAGTTTCAGCAGTTTCAGCAGTTTCAGCAGAAAAAACTTTAACTACTTTTAAAATAGAAGCAACATTATAACTAATTTTATTCGCATCAATTTTAATCACTTTTTTCTTTTTCAGCTCTTCAACTACAACTTTTGCTACCTCTTCTTCCACTTTTAAATTAGCTTTTAAAGAATTGATTAAACTTTCTAATTTTGCAGGTTTGCTAAAATTTTGTTTTTGTAAATTTTCACAATAAAGATAAACCATTTTATCTACATTAAACTCAGCTTTTAACTCCTGTACAATATGAGGAGCGACCAGCGGTTTTTCTTGAATAATAGTCACATCAAATTGTGCAATTTTAAGTAAATCAGCAATATAATCCATTGAATGATCATTCGACATTAGCTCAAAATTGAATTCTTTTGCACTGACTTGTGTTGATAATTGACCCGCAATAAATGCTAAACCAAAATCCGCAGCATCCTTACCAACTCTCGGCATTTTAAGCACTTTCAATTTACCATTCATCACATAGGGTGAGATTTTTACTACCCCATCTAAGCTGAAATTCACTGGAGATTTTGCATAAACCAAATAAATGGAGTGATATTGGGATAAATATCGCAATAAATCTTTTTCTGTTTTATGTAAATTCTCTATATCCAATAATAATATTTTTTTCATGCTTCCCCTCATGCGATGAAATTAATTCAGGAACAGCTCATGACTATACAGGACCTCACTGCCATTCCAGTAAATATATCCCTTTTCAATCAATTCCTTAAGCAACAATCGCACATCCGACTTCGGGAAAAGCTGCTCCAGCAAATCGCGCAAGGCATAAATGTCTTTGGGTTTGTCGGATTTTAATTCGCGTAGTTTTTGCGCCACAATCACCTGCACCGGATCAATCTTGGAAAAGTTTTTAAATAACTCTTTTTGCGCCTGATGCAAGGTTTTGGCCTGTCCGTCCTGCACTTCTTCTACGTCTTGTCGTGAAGATTCAGGGGATAACTCCGCAAAAGCAGCAGAAATATTTGGAGATTTTTCTACCGATGTTTTCTGCTCCAAATCCAGTTGCATCCATTGCTTAATGACTTTTTTACGGAAACTGATTTGCTGGTCAAAACGTTTCACAATTTTTAGATTAATCAATAAGCCAGTGAGATGCTGAAGCTGATCATTTTCGACTTGCAAAATATTCGCCAGCGAGTTCTTCAGTTTCTCCAGCGTATTCGGTTTGCCCTTCATTTTCCCCAAAGCGTCACAATACTTTTTGACTAAGAGCAAATCAGGTTTTTGCAGAATGGTCTCGACACTGGGAATTTTGTATTTTGAATTTAAAGCCGGTTCTTCAGCCTGAACCTGAATCAGGCTACAGTTCAGGTTGGAAGACTGCAACATTTCCAGCAGCGTTTCACTGCTTGGCATGGCAGATATGAGTTCAATAGAGGTATCAGCATCTAGCAGCGCAAGCAATTGTCCAACCACAACTGCGTATTCAAACTCTTTATGCTCGACTTCTGCCGTTTCCAGAATGACCACTTGCCCGCTGCTGACCCAACTTGAAAACTCTGTTAAATCTTCCAGAGAATATTCAAATTTTCCCTGGCAATTAAACAGGTAAATTGCCGCGTAATGCGGAATGATGTTACGTAACAATTGCGCAGTCGGCATATTATTTTCAAGATCAAGAAGAACGACTTTATGACTCATATCTTCGAATAGACAGTTCGGCTAGGCAGATGCGGTGCATTAGAACGGGAACCATGGCAAAGGTCAAATATTTTATGCTTGAGGTTTTCTATTCTGCGCCATGACTTAACCGGAATACCCTGCGTTTAGAAGGTTATTCAATGGCGCAGCAAAGGATAAGTTAAGTTCTTTTTCAAATAAAAAAGCCCTGATCAATACCAAGGCTTTAATACACGGACGGGTCCGGCTCAATAATGCGGTGGGCGGTTGGTCATCGGGTCAAAGGCGGCAATGCCTTCCGATAAATCGGCCGATTCCACACGCTGATAAAGCAGCTGCATTTGCTTCTTTAAATCCATAATTTCAATATGTTGGCGTGTCACCTGTTCATTGAGTTGTTCAACTAAATCATCTAAAAATGTAATTCGGACTTGCAAATCTTCCAAGTGTGCGGAAAATGACGCCTGATCATTAAGATTTTTTTGTTTAGTCATTTTAAGTCCTCATTGGGGATTTCAGGAAACAGTATGGCCTATATTACTTTAAGGGATGTCCAACTTGCGTTTGGCGGACCGTCCCTGCTCGACGGCGCGAACTTTAATCTGGAACGCGGTGAACGGGTCTGTTTGATTGGCCGTAATGGTGAAGGTAAGTCTACCTTACTTAAACTCATCGAAGGAAGTTTACTGCCTGATAGCGGTGAAGTTTCGTTGCAAAATGGCATTACCATCTCCATGCTGGCTCAAGATGTCCCGATGGATTCCGGCAAAGTCGCTGATATTGTTGCCGAGGGTGCAGGTGAAGCTGCCGAAGTATTAAAAGCATATCATGAAGCCAGTGATGCCTGTGTACTGGGAGATATGGAAGCCTGCGACCGTATGGGTCATTTGCAACACAAGATGGATCAGCTGGACGGCTGGGCTTTAGAGACCAAAGTCAATTCCATTTTAAGCAAGATGGGGCTAGATCCTGAGGCAGATCTGGCTGATTTGTCCGGTGGTCGTAAACGTCGTGTACTGCTCGCCCGTGCTTTGTTGATGCAACCCGATGTGTTGCTGCTGGACGAACCGACCAACCATCTGGACGTTGAAAGTATTGAATGGCTGGAAAAATTCCTGCTCGATCAAAATAACCTGACCCTGTTATTTATTTCGCATGACCGTTCATTTGTCGACAACATTGCCACCCGTATTGTAGAACTGGATCGCGGCATTTTACGCAGCTATGAAGGTAACTATTCACGTTATCTCGACTTAAAAGCGCAGCAGATGGAAGCCGAAGAAAAACAGAATGCGCTGTTTGATAAAAAACTGGCCGAAGAAGAAGCCTGGATTCGCCAAGGCATTAAAGCGCGCCGTACCCGTAACGAAGGCCGTGTCCGTGCCTTAAAAGCCTTACGTGAAGAATCCAAGGCACGTCGCTTCCAGCAAGGCAAAGTCAGCATGGCGACTCAGGAAGCCAGCCGCTCAGGTAAAGTGGTGTTCGAAATTGAGCATCTACGTGTGGCATTTGGCAATCAGGAACCGATTATCAAGGATTTCTCAGCGCTGGTCTTACGTGGCGACCGCATTGGTTTAGTCGGTGATAACGGTGTCGGCAAAACCACCCTGATTAAAGCCATTTTAGGTGAAATTGAACATGGCGGTTCGGTGAAAACCGGTACCCAGCTTGAGGTTGCCTACTTTGACCAGCTGCGTAATGCACTGGATCTGGAAAAATCCGTGGCGGCAAACGTCTCTGAAGGTTCGGACTTTGTTGATGTCAACGGTGGGCGTCGTCATATCTATAGCTATTTACAGGACTTCCTGTTCTCACCTGAACGTGCGCGTACCCCGGTCAAAGCGCTTTCCGGTGGTGAACGTAACCGTATTCTGCTTGCCAAACTGTTGCTCAAACCATCCAACCTGATTGTGATGGACGAACCCACCAACGACCTGGATATGGTGACGCTTGAACTGCTGGAAGAAATGCTCGGCGATTATAAAGGTACCCTGTTGCTGATTTCGCATGACCGTGCCTTTATGGACAACGTCGTGACATCCACTTGGGTATTTGACGGTAAAGGCAATATCGATGAATACATCGGCGGCTATCAGGATTACTTGCAACAACGCCCTGATCAGACTGTGGTGGATCAGAAAAGTGATGTCAAAAAAGCCGTGGCCAAAGCAGAAGCCAAAGCCGCTGAACCTGCTCCAGCAAAGAAAGTGAAACTCAGCTATAAAGATCAGCGTGCTTTAGAGCAACTGCCTGCTGAAATGGAAGCGCTGGAAAAAGAGCAAGCTGAAATTAACGCTCAACTTGCCGATGGTTCCCTGTTTGTGAGCGATGCAGACAAAGCCATGAAACTTTCCAACCGCCTGACTGAAATTGATGACCTGTTACTGGAAAAATTAGAGCGTTGGGAAGAATTGGAAAATCTTGTTAACGGCAATTAATCTGGTTCATCATGCGGGCACCTGTAATTGACTTTACAGGTGCTTTTTTATTTAAAAAATAACTTCATGTTACACTTGCAAAAAACTTTTGTTCAAAATGGTCACTATGAGTAAAAAGCCAGATTACACTCCCGGAGAATTCCAATGGTCTTTCCTGCTGCCTCAATACTGGGGCATCTGGATTGGGATTGTATTTCTGATGATTTTGGCGATTTTACCCTGGGCGATTCAGTACCGTCTGGCCACTTTTCTGGGCAATTTGGCGTTCAACAAGCTGAAATCTCGGCGTAAAACCACAGTCCGTAATCTGGAAGTCTGTTTTCCTGAATGGACGCCTGAACAGGTACAGGAACATGCGCGTCAGGTTTTTATAGACCAGATGATTGGGATCTTTGAAACCTTGAATGCCTGGTACTGCCCGCACTGGTTTAAAGGCCGCGTCACGATTGAAGGTCTGGAACATATTCAAAATGCCCAAGCCGCAGGAAAAGGGGTTTTATTGCTCGGAACGCATTCCACCTTGCTTGATGCCGGTGGCTACCTGTGTGCCCAGTATTTCGAACCGGATGTGGTCTATCGTCCGCAGAACAATCCCCTGCTCGACATGCTGATTTACCGCTGTCGTGCCACCATTTATGCCCATCAAATTGACCATGACGACATGCGTGGCCTGATCCGCAATCTGAAAGAGGGACACGCGATCTGGTATAGTCCGGATCAGGATTTTGGTTTAAAGCAGGGCGTGATGGCACCGTTTTTCGGTACGCCTGCTGCCACAGTCACGGCACATCGCCGTTTACTGAAAATCTCCAAAGCCGTACCCATTCCTTTATATTTTTATCGCACGGGTGATTTAAAGGATCCGCGTTATCACGTGCTGATTGAACCCGTTGTGGATAATCTGCCAAGTGATGATGAAGTGGATGATGCGACCCGGGTCAACCAGATTATTGAACGTCAGCTGCGTATTGCCCCGACCCAATACATGTGGTTCCATCGTCGCTTTAAGACCCGTCCGGAAGGCTTTGAGGAAATCTATTGATATAGATGCAATGATTTTAAATTGGCAGTGAACACAGCCTTGATTTAAGGTGATATACAAATACTTTCGAATAGGCATACCTTACTTTTCAGGGATGAAAAGTAAGCAACAATCCTGTGTTCCGCTGATGTTACATCCTTGCAACACAGCGAAACGGCGACATCCATGTCGCTATCACGATAGTAAATTTCGAATAAAAATTTATTGTTTAAGATGATGTACCTGTGAATTATTCATCTTTATGAACATATAAGGCAAAAAACCATGAAAGTGATGCAACTTCTTCCTGAACTGAATAGCGGTGGCGTAGAACGCGGTACTTTAGAAATCGCCCGCGCCCTGGTTGCAGAGGGTCATGAATCTTTAGTGGTGTCGAATGGTGGGCGGCTGGTGGCCCAGCTTGAAGCCGAAGGCTCAAAGCATCTGACCTTGGCCATTCATAAAAAAGCCCTGTCGAGCTTATGGCAAATTCGTCCACTGCGTCAGCTGATCGAGCAGCACCAGCCCGACATCGTGCATGTGCGTTCCCGCGTGCCTGCATGGCTGACCCATTTTGCTTTAAAAGGCATTCCTGCTACGCGTCGTCCACATTTAATCAGTACCGTGCATGGCTTCTATTCGATTAACCGTTATAGCCAAATTATGACCCGGGCTGAAAAAGTCATTGCCGTATCTGACAGTGTGGTCAAATACATCACTGACAATTACAAAAACTGCCCAGCGCAGGATATTGTGCGGATTTACCGTGGCATAGACCCTGCTGCTTTTCCGCATGGTTATCAGCCGTCTGTACAATGGCTGAATCAAACCTTTAAAGATTTTCCCGAGCTGGAAAACAAGTTTCTGCTTTGCCTTCCAGGACGGATTACCCGTTTAAAAGGCCATGAAACCCTGATTGAATTGGTCGAAAAATTACAGCAACACTACCCGAATTTGCATGCAGTGGTGGTGGGCGGCGCTGACCCGAAAAAAGCCGCTTATTTGAAAGAAATGCAGGACACCATTCAAAGCAAGGGCTTAACTGACAAAATCACTTTCGTGGGTCATCGCTCAGATATTCGTGAATGGCTGGCATTTAGCGATGTGGTGCTCTCCCTTTCCAATCAGGCGGAAACCTTTGGTCGTACAGCTTTAGAAGCCCTGTCTGTCGGTACACCGGTGATTGGCTGGAACCGTGGTGGCGTGGCAGAAATTTTATCGCAGGTCTATCCACAAGGTTTAATTGCCGTGGATGATCACACTGCACTGTTCAATGCGGTCAAGCAGCATCTGGATGAACCGCAACAAGTGAAGCCGGTCACAATGTTTAGCCTGAAAGAGATGTGTGATCAGACGCTTAACTTATATAAGCAAGTCTTGAAATAGACTGCATTGATAGGGCATTTTTCAAGGGCGACACGCGGTGAGCAATACCGAAACTAAAAACAAATTTTAGTAACTATTGGATATAGGAGGATGGCAGGCATTGAGATTGCAAAAGTCATCATAGAATTAACCCCTCGATACGCTTAACCCTTCCACAGCCGAAATCGTGCCATGAGCCAAATGAGCAGCGGCCAGAAAATGGTGTTGATGATATCGTGCAGACTGGCACCAATGCGCCACAGCCCATGATTGATTAAATCATCACGGGCATCAAACAGCTCTGCAGCAATTGCAACAATGAGTACAGTCCAAATCGCCCACTTCGACTTCAACTGACGATGGTGGAAAAACGCCACGATAAAGAATAGCGTCAGCCCGGTATAAATATGTAAAGCATCACGTGATAGTTCCGTAAAATTTACGATATAAATTTTAAGTTCTTGAAATTTTGATAAATACATGACTGAAATTTTATTTTTAGGATGTTCTATAAAACCATAAACCCGAGTTCTGCGTCCTGCAAAACTCGGGTACATGAGGTTGTGCTTCCAAGTGTTATTTTTATTCTGTTATTGCTGTCCATTGCTGCATCATATCCATGATGACTTTCTCTCAGCCACCTGTTTCGTCTTCCATAATGGGATGTTCCTTTCCCGGCTCCTTGGCTGATGAGTTTAGATTAAATGAGTTTAGAAAAAAGAACTATTCGCAATTGACCTAAATCGGTGTAAGCCATTTCGTACACTTTTCTATTATTTATTCAGTCTGCTTTATCCCATTTTTATAGGCCTGGGCAATTTCATCGGTGACTGGTTTTTCTTCTTTTTCAGCTTTTTCAATACCTTCTTTTATTGTTTCGTGTGCCTCCCGCTCATCGGCATCCGTTTGCTCCAACTCCTCTTGCAGCTGTTCAAAAATCCGTCCTGTCTGTAAAACCACATATACCGGAAAATGGTCTGAACCGATATGGGACAACCTTTTCATGCGCACCAAGGCAAAATCGGTACTGTGAAAAATATGATCCAGTGACCAACGCAATAAGGGATAATCGGCATGGAAGGTGTTCACAAAGTGCCGCCCCACCCGTGGATCGAGCAGGCCACTTATCCGCTGAAACAGTCGGGTTGTTCTCGACCAGGCCACGTCATTCAAATCTCCCATCACAATGCAGCTTTCATCCAGATCCTTGATCTGGTCACCCACAATTAATAGTTCCGCATCCCTTAGCGTCGAATCTTTCGCTTCAGTGGGGCTGGGCGGTTTGGGATGCAGGCAATAAAGCTGTACCGGCTGACCTGAACGTAAAATGACTGTGGTATGAATGGAAGGGATCTCATCACTTAAGATGAACTTGACTTCGGTATCTTTCAGCTCTAAACGGCTATACAGATGCATACCGTATAAATTATCCAGAGGTACAGGCACCCGGTAGGGATAATCTTTTTCAATCACGGAAAGTGCTTTTTGCCAGACCCGGTCTGATTCCAAAGTTAATACCAAATCAGGTTGATATTTTTGAATCTGCCCAAGCAGCAACTGGTATTTGTTGTTTGTCGTCAGGACATTGGAAATAATCAGGGAAATTTGCCTGTCCAGATTCAGCTGATGTTTGCGAACATGCTTGACCTGCTTTTTCCAGATAAAGGTATAAGGCAGCACCATTTTGAGCTGGTACGCCAGTGCCGCCATCAGACCGATAAAAATAATTTTCCGTGTTAAATTCCAGGGCTGATCCCAGACCAGCAGCAGAATAAAAGCAATCACTCCTAAAAACAGAATTTGCAAACGTGGAAAATCAGCACCTCGAATCCACCATTCATTCCGTGGAATCAGTGACCAGAATGTCAGCCATATCACCAGAACTGCAATTATTTCCACCCAAATCATCAGCTTTACTCTTTTTATCTTGGTAATTTGATCTGCAGTTGAAAAACTTTATCAATTTTGTATGTAACATAAACAAGATATTTCGCTCAATAATATTGATGTTTTCATTATGTAGTACTTGCAGTCACGTCCCTTTTTGATACACTCGAATCCCTTTTGATTTTTTTAACGCACCGAGGCGAAGTGGCATGAAAGTAGGTCTGGTCGGTTGGCGCGGGATGGTGGGTTCCGTCCTTATGCAACGTATGGTTGAAGAGAATGATTTCGCTCATTTTGAGCCATTCTATTTTTCTACCAGTAATGCAGGTGGTGAAGCGCCTGCGTTTGGCGGTAAGACTGCCCCAGCACTTATGGATGCATCAGACATTAACAGTCTGAAGCAAATGGATGTCATTATTACCTGCCAGGGTGGTGATTACACCACTGAGGTTTTCCCGAAACTGAAAGCTGAAGGCTGGAATGGTTACTGGATTGATGCGGCATCTACCTTGCGTATGGCGGATGAAGCCATCATCGTGCTTGACCCTGTTAACATGAACGTGATCAAAGAAGGTTTGGTGAAAGGTACTAAAACTTTCGTTGGCGGTAACTGCACCGTTTCCTTGATGCTGATGGGCTTAGGCGGTCTGTTCCAGAACAATCTGGTGGAATGGGCAACCTCAATGACTTACCAGGCCGCTTCGGGTGCGGGCGCGCAAAACATGCGTGAACTCATCAACGGTATGGGCTATCTGTATAACAACACCAAAGACTTGTTAGACGATCCACGCTCTCCAATTTTGGATATCGATTCTAAAATTGCGGCATTACAACGCGGTGAAGGTTTCCCATCAGCAAACTTTGGCGTGCCTTTAGCAGGTTCCTTGATTCCGTATATCGACAAACAGCTTGAAAGCGGTCAGTCGAAAGAAGAGTGGAAAGGCCAGGTTGAAACCAACAAAATCCTGGGTAACTCGCAGATTGTTCCTATTGATGGCCATTGTGTACGTATTGGTGCAATGCGCTGCCATTCTCAAGCACTGACATTGAAACTGAAAAAAGATGTACCGCTTGATGAAATCGAAGATATCATCGCAAGTGCAAACGACTGGTCTAAAGTTGTGCCGAACACCCGTGAAGCATCGATGACTGATCTGACTCCGGTAGCAGTCACAGGTACCCTGTCTGTTCCAGTAGGCCGTTTACGCAAGCTGAACATGGGTAAAGAATACCTGGGTGCATTCACTGTAGGTGACCAATTGCTCTGGGGGGCTGCAGAACCTTTACGCCGCATGTTACGTATCCTGATCGATTACAAAAATGCTTAATTGCTAAATGAAAGAAAAGCCGGTCACAATTGATCGGCTTTTTTTATGTATCCTTTATGTTAAATGTTTTACAATTCTTCAACACCTCGTTAATCTATAACTTTCGCAGTGCGATAAAAAAACCGAGCTAAAGATTAAGATGACCGTATATAACAAATTAAAGATAGCCATTTTAGCCATTATTGCTTCGCAGAATATTCATGCGATTACTATTGATCCTATTCAAGTTCAATCTGCAGCAGGTGAATTACTGTATGCAGAAATGAATTTCCGCAATGCTGATCCGCAGGCACAAATTCAGGCCAGCCTGGCTGATGCGGAAGATATCGCAACTTTAGGTGTTGCCTATCAAGCTCCCGGACATCTCAATTTCTTTACCCGTCGCGATAGCTCGGGCAATGGTGTCATTACCATTACCTCGTCACGCCCATTAACGGATGCTGAACTGAACATTATTATTAAAATTCAGGAAGGCAATGCGACACGTTTACAGCATATCAGGACCCCGCTGAAACGCAGCCAGGCAAATATTCAGGCCCGACTCTCAGGCAATGAAAAACCGTTAACCCCAATCACCATTGTCAGTGAAAAGGATATTGCATTACAACTGCCTGAAAGTACACAATATCGGATTGAAAAACCACAAACGGCACTTCAGCAATCATTTGAAGCGCCATTAATGCTCCATAAAGCTGCTCCACCGAGTTTAAACAGTTCTGCTGCACCTGTGGTTATTTCTGCAATGGCAGTGCCATCTGTACAGCCGGTTCAAACTCCGCAAAATGCTCCGACTGAAAGCAAGAGTACCATTCCGGCAAAAATTTCAACAAAAAATGAAGCAAAAATTTCAAATAATTCAAATGCTTTAAACCCTAGTATCTCGGCAGATCCTTTAGTCAGACAATATGCAGCATCTGCACATCAACAAATGGCTAAACCCAAAGTAGCAGCAGAACCTGTAGCAGCTACAGCACCGAAAAGCAAACCGGAAACAGCACCTGCAACATCGCCTCAGCCTACCGTGACAGCACAGGCCAGCAAGCATGTGGTGCAGTCAAATGAGTCACTCTGGGCAATTGCATCACGTGTGGCCACTGAGCAAAATCGTCCGATTGGCGAAGTCATGAAGCAAATCAAGGCCAATAATGAGCATGCGTTTATTCAAGGTGATGTGAACCGTTTGCGTCGCGGCGCCGCTTTGAATTTAAATACTGGGGCCACCCCAAAAGAAGAGCCAAAAGCAAAAGTTGCTCATTTAGCCAAAGCACCTTCCAAACCGTCCAATCAGTCGGCTAAGGCCAAATATCGCTTGAATCAGGCAGAAATGAGCCTGGTTGCAGAGAAAGAACAAGATTCAGCCAGCGGTTCTGCCAAAAAGAACACAGAAAAAAAACAAACTTCTAATGAGTTATCATTAAAAGTTATGACATCTCGCGAAAAAACCGTTAGATTACAGAGAAACGTAACTCAATTAGAATTGGCACTAAATCAGAAGGATCACAGAATTCAATTATTAAATGCCCGTCTAGCCCAATTGCAGCAACAATTGAAAGCTCAACAGGCAGATAAGAAGCCAATACACTAACTCAATGTTACATACGATGATTTTTTGAGTAGGCACATCTCTAAAGTCCTACTCTCTAGGGGTTAAAACATGCTGATTTATGTGATTCCATTAGTAATATTAATTATTGTTTTGGTCGTTTTCAAAAAACGTCAAGACAGCCAAGAATCAGGTAAAACAACAACAGCTAAGGGCAAAACTCAAAAAGTAAGCTCAACTAAAAAAACAGTGACAAAAACAAAAGAAGTTGCTGATACTGTTGTTGCAAAGAAAAAAACAACCCCTTTAGCTGCCGATGTCCGCAGTAAAATTGAAGCCCTGATTCGCGAAAACAATTTTTTCTCTGCCGAAGCACAAATTAACCAGGCTTTAAATAAAGACAACTCACAGCATGAGTTGTATTTGCTGTTGCTGGACATTCACATCCTGCAGAAAGATGAATTTGCCATCAGCCAGCTGATTAATCACCTGCGCTCATTAGAACTGGATGATTTTCTGGAACAGGCGCTTGCTAAAAAAGCAGCCTATGATCAAGAAAGTGTCACCCCTGCCTCAAATCATGAAAGTGTAAACGCTAAAGATACGATTGAGTTTAAGCCATCATCAACTGTTACTAAAGCAGCTGAACCAGCGGTTGCAGAAACAAAAACTACGGCTGCTTTTGATGCTTTAATGAGTGATGCTGTACCCGCTGCAACAAAAAATGATCTTGCCTTTGATCAGTTACAGCAGGAATCGCTTTCGACTCAGCCGGAAGTCGTTAAGGAAATCAAACCTCTTGATTTCAATTCTGTATCTTTAGATACAGCCCCAAAAGCAGAAATAGCAGCTACTCCGGTTGAAGAAATCAAACCCCTTGATTTTAACACCCTATCTTTAGATACAGCAGCCAAAGTTGAAGCTACCCCTGCTCCTGCTGAAGAAATCAAGCCGCTAGATTTTAACAACCTCAATCTTGATCCTGCACCTGTAGCAGAAAGCCAACCAGAAGCTGCCCCGGTTCAAGAAATCCAGCCTTTGGATTTCTCATTTAGTTTAGACACTCCAACAACCGAACAACCGGCAACTGAGAAAGCTGCCAGTATTGAACCTGCGGTAGAAGAAAAACCTGAATTTAATTTTGATTTTTCCATTGCAGAAGCGCCAGCAGCTGAAACAAAAGTTGCAGCTGAAGAGACCACGCCAAGTCTGGATCTGGACTTTAATTTAGAGCCTGCAAGCACGATTAAAGAACCAGCTGCGGAAGTAGTGCCAGCAAAAGCTGCAGGCGTAAACTTTGATATTAGCAATATCAGCTCATCTGCAGCCAAAGCAGATAAAAATGATCCATTGGTTCAATCCTTCCCTGAGCTGACTGAAGTGGATGAAATCAACCTGAATCTGGAGCTGGCACAGCAATACATTCAGCTCGGCGCATTGGAATCGGCACGCGAATTACTGTCAGAGCAAGAGGCTGGCTATACGCCTGAACAACGCCAGCAGGCAGATCATTTACGCAATCAAATAGCATCTTAAGCGATTTCGATCTACTATAAAGCAGTGATCCTTGGCTGCTTTTTTTATGATGAAAAAAATAGCATTAATCTATATGGGCGGTACATTTGGCTGTATTGGTGATCCACTCAGCCCGATGCCGGCCGGGCAATTTATTCCGAAACTGCAACATGTTCTCCCTCTCGATCAGCAGATCGAATGTTTTGTTGCACCGGCCATTCAGGACAGTAGTGCCTGTACAGCCCCAGACTGGCTGAAACTGGTTCAATCTATTCAACAGCTTCAGCTACAGCATTTTGAACATTTTGTGATTATTCATGGAACGGATACCCTCAGTTATGCCAGCGCCGTCCTGTCACGCTTTTTGGGCCAATCTGCACATGTGGTCATGACCGGTAGCCAGTATCCCCTGTTAAATACGGCGGGAGACAATACCCGCGAATTTACCGATGCGATTGACAATTTGAACTTTGCATTAGACTGTGTAGTTAAATATCCGGTAGGGGTTTATCTGGCTTTTCATCATCATTTGGTTCATGCCCAGACCGCATTAAAAATTCATACCACAGAACTGGATGCCTTTAGCGGAATCAATGCAGCCGAACCTATTGCCCATAGCCCCAGCTATATCGTCCATGAGGATGATATCAGCAAGGCTGCGACCTTTAACTGTTTAAGCCTGATGATGCAGCCCCTGAATTTGTTCCAGCAGATTGCCAATCTGCAAACCATTTGTCAGGCCCCACCCAACTTCCTGATTCTGCAAGGCTTTGGCACAGGAAATCTGGCAGTGAATGATCAACTGATTGCTTGCATTCAAAAACTGCAACAAGCCGGCTGTGCGGTGATTTTAACCACTCAAGTGCCTTTTGGGGGAATTGACCAGCGTTATGCCATTAGCCAATGGACACTGCAAGCCAATATCATCCTGAGTGATTGCCTGGGACATGCAGATCTTTATGCAAAAGCACTGAAAATGTATTTACAATACGACACTGTAGACCAATGGCAGGCTCATTGGCATGATCACGTGTAATTTGAGGTAAATATGCAACGTTTTGCGGTCGGTATTGAGTTTTGTGGCGTTCGATATAGAGGCTGGCAAACTCAGCAGCCTGGCGTTCCAAGCGTGCAGGAAACCATTGAAAAAGTGCTGAGCAAAATTGCCGATGAACCGATCATTTTGCACGGTGCAGGTCGTACCGATGCTGGAGTGCATGCCACCAATATGGTGGCCCATTTCGATACCCATGCCATCCGCCCGATTCGTGGCTGGCTGATGGGTGCAAACAGCCAGCTGCCTAAAGATATCGCCTTTCAGTGGATCAAGCAGATGGACCACGATTTCCATGCCCGCTTTAAGGCTCAGGCACGTCGTTATCGTTATGTAGTCTACAACAATCCGCAGCGCCCCGCGCTTCTGCATAAACAGGTCACGCATGCCTATTATCCGCTAGATGTAGAAAAGATGATTGCAGCGGCGAAAAAGTTTGAAGGCACGCATAACTTTGAAAGTTTCCGTGCCGCAGCCTGTCAATCTAACCAGCCGGTTCGTCATGTCAAGCATTGTCGCCTGATTCAACATGGTTGCTATCTGATTTTAGATATTCAGGCAGATGGCTTCTTGCACCATATGGTACGCAACATCATGGGCTGTTTACTGGAAATTGGTCAGGGCATGTATGATGTTGATCATATTGATAGCATTTTTGCTGCTGAAGACCGCAAGGCAGCAGGAATCACAGCTCCCCCGGATGGCTTGTATTTTATCCATGCCGATTACCCTGAGCAGTTTGAGCTTCCTAAAATGCCTTTGGGCCCGCACTGGTTAAATATGCCGGAGTGATTTAATCCCTCCCCACCTCCCTTTTCCAAAGGGAGGTGCTCCATTTCGAGGCTTTAAAAACGAAAGTCCCCCTTTGAAAAAGGGGGATTTAGGGGAATTTTTTAATCAAAGAACTTAACGCTGCTTGCGCTTACGATACTCCACCGGTGTTTCATTGGTCCAGCGCTTAAAGGCACGATAAAAAGTGCTCGGCTCGGAAAATCCAGTGAGATAAACAATCCGTTCTACACTTTCCGCTGTATTGGCCAATAATTTCTTTGCCAAACGACAGCGATAATCAGACAGAATTTGCTGAAAACTGGTATTGGCTTCACTCAGCTGGGTACGTAAACGGCGCGGCGTAATATTTAAATGCGTGGCTACGGTTTCCAAAGTGGTTTCACCACTTTCTAAAGTCGAACCAATCGCGCGGCGCACTTCACCAACCAGATCATAACGCGCTAGCTCTTGCAGCTTTTCAATTGCCAGTTGCTCATGTAACTGCAACAGTTCCGGCTCTGCTTGCCATAACTGGTAATCTAAAATCGCAGGATCAAAATATAAACGGGTTTCTTTTTGCCCCAAGCTGACTGGACATTCATAGACCCGGAAATACTCATCATCGGGTGCGCCCTGACTGAAGTTAAAATCGATATAGATCGGCTGAAAACGACCTTCAGTAATAAATTTGAAAAAACGCAATACACCTGAAAGCGCACATTCCGAAAAATGACGGTTGACGATATTTTCGCCCCAAGGTTGCTCGCCATTGGTTAAATAGCAGCGGTCATCTTCAATTACCAGTGTGGCATGAAAGGCATCACTGATCAGACGCTGATAGGCCAGTGCGCGCTTCAGCCCTTCACCAAAGTTTTCACTGGAAATAAACAGGTGTTCGATCACCTGACCACGATATAAAGGCAGGTGTTCACCCAAATGCAAACCTATATCAGGATCTTTACTGACCTCTTCCGCAGCCACCCAAAACGCATATTGGGCACTGAGCGGGGTACGATCATTGGTTTCGACCTGATTTAAGGCTACACCAGCTTTCATTAAAATTTCTTCAGTTGGCAAACCTGCACGACGAATGGCTTGATAACCCAATCGTAAAACAACTGATGCATCCGTTAGCTGACCCACGCAAAGACCTTCCTTGTATGTTCTTCATTTATACTTAAAAAGATTGATTTTAGATTAACTGTGATTGACCAAACTGACAACAGAACAATGCGCTTTTTACAGAAAATCTTTATACAGAGAGTTCGCTTATTTAACTGACAGATGAACGAGCAAAGCCGCATTCCGCCTTGTTTTATGCAAAAAAATTGACTATAATTTGCGCCTTTCCAATTTATTCATTCAGGTAGGCTATGGCCAATAAAGAGGAACTCATCGAGTTCGAAGGCGTTGTCACCGAGACGCTTCCTAATACTATGTTCCGTGTACGTTTAGAGAACGGTCACGAAGTGATTGCCCACATCTCTGGTAAAATGCGTAAACACTATATTCGTATTTTAACTGGCGACAGTGTGAAAGTAGAAATGACGCCTTATGATTTGACCAAGGGTCGTATTACTTATCGTGCACGCTAAGTTTTAGCGTAAGCAAAAGCCACTTAAACAGTGGCTTTTTTTATTGCGACTCCACTTACTGACCGTGTATCAGATCACAACATTCATTCAAGTTTCTCTGTTTAAAATAAAGTTTTATTTCAATGGAGAAAAGGTAATGTCATTTCTTCATTCTCTAGGTCTTTTTGCAACTCTGGGCTTGATATATGGTTGTAGTACCACATCCTCCCTAACCAGTGCACAACAACGTGATGCCTATTTACAGCAGTTTATCGGGCAGACCAGTCAAAGCATTCAAGCCAGACTGGATTTGAACAGCATAGGTTACCAGCAGGTGTTAGCACCTGTCGCAAATGACCAGACACTCACATATACGGTGATACGTCCTGTCACCATTCCGGTACCGATAGCACAGAATCCTGCCGATATTGATGCTGGCAATATTCCGATACCCGTGACACCTCGGGCCCAAAGCTATGATGTGAACTTGCAATGCAAAATTATTTTCCGTTTAGAAAACAACATGGCCAAATCAGTTTATTACACTGGCCGTACCTGTTAACTCAGCAAACAACGCAATAAAAAACGCAGCTCAAGGCTGCGTTTTTACGGCTCAGCGAACTTAGTTCAATGCTGTTACCACCGCTTGGCCCATTTCCACTGTACCTACTTGGGTATTGCCTTCAGACATGATGTCACCAGTACGTAAACCTTGGTCCAGTACATTGCCTACTGCATCTTCAATAGCTTGTGCGGCTGTTTCTTCACGGAAGGTATAACGCAGCATCATGGCAACTGAAAGAATGGTGGCTAATGGGTTGGCAATATTCTGACCTGCGATGTCAGGTGCTGAACCATGACATGGCTCATACATGCCTTTACCGTTTTCATCCAGCGAGGCAGATGGCAACATGCCGATAGAGCCCGTCAGCATCGCTGCTTCATCAGACAGGATGTCACCGAACAGGTTACCCGTCACGATCACGTCAAACTGCTTAGGCGCACGTACCAGCTGCATCGCTGCATTGTCGACATACATATGCGACAAGTTGATTTCTGGATATTGCTCTTCTTTCAGTGCAGTTACTGTTTGCTTCCAAAGCTCGGTCACTTCAAGAACATTGGCTTTATCGACTGAACATACTTTACCGCCACGTAAGTTCGCCATTTCAAAGGCAACTTTGGCAATGCGTTTGATTTCTGACTCTGCATATACATCAGTGTTGAAACCCTGTTTTTCACCATTTTCCAGTTCACGGATGCCACGTGGCTGACCGAAGTAGATCCCCCCGGTGAGTTCACGAACAATCAGGATATCCAGGCCTGATACGATTTCAGGTTTCAAGCTTGAAGCACCGGCAAGTTGCGGGTAAAGAATTGCTGGACGCAAGTTTGCGAATAAATTGAGTTCGCTACGTAATTTTAATAAGCCACGCTCTGGACGGATTGAACGTTCAATCGTATCCCATTTTGGACCACCGACAGCACCCAATAAAATGGCATCGGCTTTTTTCGCCTGTTCAGAAGTTACTGCTGGGTACGGTTCGCCATGCGCATCAATCGCTGCACCACCCAATAACCCCTGTTCCCAAGTCAAACCCAGATTAAATTTTTCATTCACGCGTGCAAGCACCTGTTCAGCTGCTTTTACGATTTCAGGACCAATACCATCACCTGGTAAAATCAAAATATGTTTTGACATGAGTGTTTCCATTTATGAAGTCGATGCATTCCATCGACGGGATTTTAAATTTTCTTTTCCACAAACTCACCCAGACCGGTCAAGGCATTGTAGGGTCTGCAGAAACGTCGGATTGTCTTGTGTTCTTGCAGGAGATCTACACACAAGGGTTCAGGTGCAGATACATTCAGCAAGCTGCCCTGCTGTTTATTGCGTTCACGGTACATTTTAAAAATGTAACGCTGCTTCGGCTTAAACTGGTGAAAAACATGAAGGGTTTCGGCACGATCCCTGGAAATCGGATAAAAGCGGATCACCACTTCATGTTGCCCCGGAGGGATTGAAAGATATAACGCATTCGGCTGACTTAAGGAGTTTGCCTGTAAACGTAAAATACCCGATTCAACCGCGGCACTATTTACACGGCGCTGGGCTGCATCAATAATTTGAATTTTATTTAAACGTTCAAATTCACAGTTTGCAGTACCCGCACAGTAAATCAAGGCATTCGTTTTGCTACTTTCAGTTTCTTTTACATGTTTAATCCGTACTGTATCAATGCTTTGGCACGCACTTAAAAATGCGGCCACAAGACCCAGTACAGCAAGCTGACCATAAACTTTTGTCATTGTTTGAGCCCAACCCTCACCAATTAAAGCCAACTAAATATTTTTATGGATCCGATATTAGCAAGAGTTAGGCCTGGATACTACTAGCGCTGAAAATTCAAGTAATTAACCATGAATTTCCTGAAATACCCAAGGACGTGACTGTTTGGTCTTTTCTTCATAGGCACGAATATCATCCGCAGCCTGTAAAGTTAAGCCAATATCATCCAGACCATTCAACAGGCAGTGTTTGCGGAATGGATCGACTTCAAATTTAAAGCTCTCACCCGATGGCGTACGTACTTCCTGCGCTTCCAGGTCGATGGTTAACTGGTAGCCTTCAGTTGCCGCACATTCTTTAAATAACTGATCGACGATTTCTTCAGACAAGATCACCGGCAACATGCCATTTTTAAAGCTGTTATTAAAGAAAATGTCGGCATAGCTTGGTGCAATCACGGTACGGAAACCGTATTCGTTCAACGCCCATGGCGCATGCTCACGGCTTGAACCGCAACCAAAGTTGGCACGTGAAATTAAAACTGTCGCACCTTGATAACGCGGCTGGTTCAAGACGAAATCTGGATTCTTAGGACGTTTTGAGTTGTCCTGACCCGGATAGCCTTCATCCAGATAACGCAATTCATCAAATAAGTTTTCACCAAAACCGGTACGTTTGATCGATTTCAAAAACTGTTTTGGAATAATTAAATCTGTATCGACATTGGCACGGTCTAATGGTGCAACGATACCTTGTTCAACGGTATATTTTTTCATGTTTATTTCCCAATAAATCCGTAACCTCTCCCTAACCCTCTCCTACAAGGAGAGGGAACTCCTTCTCTTGCGCCATGATATGGCGCAGGAAGAAGGTTGGGATGAGGGCTTAAACTAGAACGTACGTACGTCAACGAAATGACCGGCAATCGCTGCAGCAGCTGCCATCGCAGGACTCACCAAGTGCGTACGACCGCCATTGCCCTGACGACCTTCGAAGTTACGGTTAGAAGTTGAGGCACAGTGCTCGCCCGGTTGCAATTTGTCAGCATTCATGGCCAAGCACATTGAACAGCCCGGTTCACGCCATTCAAAACCTGCATCCAAGAATACTTTATCCAGACCCTCAGCTTCAGCCTGCTGTTTTACCAAACCAGAACCCGGAACCACCATGGCCTGTTTAATTGAAGCAGCCACTTTACGGCCTTTAATCACTTCAGCAGCAGCGCGAATATCTTCAATACGCGAGTTGGTGCAAGAACCGATAAATACGCGGTCTAACTGAATGTCTGCCAATGCCTGACCGGCATTTAAACCCATATATTGATAAGCACGGGTCCAGTCATTGCGTTGCACGTCATCTTTGGCCTGTTCCAAGGTTGGCACCGCTTGGGACACCGGAATTACCATTTCAGGAGAAGTCCCCCAAGAAACTTGCGGTTCAATTTCTTCACCCTGCAACACCACCACAGTATCGAAATGCGCGCCTTCATCAGAGTGCAAGGTATTCCAGTAGGCTACAGCGGCATCCCACTGCTCACCTTTCGGTGCATAGTTACGGCCTTTCACGTATTCAATGGTTTTGTCATCAACAGCGACCATACCGACACGGGCACCGGCTTCAATCGCCATGTTACATACGGTCATACGACCTTCGATAGACATGTCACGGAACACCTGACCGCCAAATTCAATCGCGTGACCGGTACCGCCTGCAGTGCCGATTTTACCGATAATCGCCAATACCACATCTTTTGGTGTAACGCCCTGACCCAATTTGCCGTCAACACGCACCAACATGTTCTTCATTTTCTTTTGAACCAGGCACTGGGTTGCCAATACATGTTCAACTTCTGAAGTCCCGATACCGTGCGCCAAACAGCCAAATGCACCGTGAGTTGCCGTATGCGAGTCACCACACACCACAGTCATGCCCGGCAAGGTCAAACCTTGCTCAGGTCCAACCACGTGCGCGATCCCTTGGCGAATATCGTTAATATCAAATTCAACAATATTGAAGGTTTTACAGTTGTCATCCAGGGTCTGTACCTGGATACGCGAAGTGTCATCTTCAATACCGGCAATACCCTGCTCGCGCTCGGTTTTTGAGGTGGGTACGTTATGGTCTGGCGTGGCCACATTGGCACTTAAACGCCAAGGTTTACGACCTGCCAGCTGCAAACCTTCAAAAGCTTGGGGCGAAGTTACTTCATGTAATAAATGACGGTCGATATAAAGTAAGGCTGAGCCATCATCGCGTTGTTTTACTAAATGGTCATCCCACAATTTATCGTATAAAGTCTTTGCTTTTGGGGTATTGCCTGCCATGTCGACGCGCTCCATAGAACTGGGTAATGCTTTCATTAACTTCGATTATAACCACGTATTTACATAAATCTAATTTATCATTTTTATTAGTTTAAAAACTTTTTGGAATTAATTTTGACCGTATTTAAACCCTGCATTTTGGCAAAATTTCATCCCTTCAGTTTTTAAACCAGACGGCAATCTCCTTATGCTCATGCTCAACAAATGAAAGGCTTTAACGCTGCCTGCAGGGAGTACCCATGCTGAATTTAACCCGACGGTTTTTGTTTCGCTTCTATCAGCTGTTCAATTGCCCGGATGAGTTCTGCTTTCGCTGCACCGCATTGGGCAGCCGCCTGATTCTCGTCATCTTCATCATCGGCAATTTCATAGACCTGACTGCGTTTTTCTACCGCTTCTTCAAAAATATCAAGAAGGTATTTGATGTGTTTAATATCCATGATGTTCACCCTTCCAGAAAAGTATCTCTAGACATATCTCTCTAGGCGATACCGTTCCCCTGTTGTTGTATTGATTGTTCAGTTGAACCAGCCAAACAATTTATAAAACCGATTAAAAACATAAAAATGTTCGTTTTTACAAATTAAATAAGACTGATTATCATTTAGCCATATCCCGAGGCAAAGATTGAGGAACACCCCATGGCTCATATCCAAAAATTTGTGAATAACAACCAGCGTATGTTCAAGAAAACCTTTAGCTATTACATTATGCACATCACCATTGCCATGTTGGTCGGTTATTTCGTCACAGGAAGTATCTGGATGGCAGTGACCTTGAGCTTGCTTGAGCCGACCATTCAGGCAATCGCGTTCTTCTTCCATGAAAAAATCTGGGAAGCCAAACCGGTGAAAATGCAGAACAGGAACAACGCGGCCATCTAAATATTTCCGGGTTATAAAAATATCATGGGTTCCTGTTTTCCGCTTTACAAGCATCACTTCATTGGCATGAGGTGATGTTTTATTTTTACCTGTTAAGTTCACATCTGCATACATTTTTTCCGGTCTTTTTTAAGATGAAACGCCTCTTTGATATAAAAATATTTTATAATAATTTAATTTTCATATAACCAGATATCTCCTTATGAATCTTGCTGCCTTTGAAGCATTCATTAAAGTCATGGAAACCGGTTCTATTTCTATGGCTGCCGATTTATTGTTTATTACCCAGCCTGCTGTGACCAAACGCATTCATAGCCTGGAAGAATATTTTGGCGTGAAACTGTTTGAGTCTGCCGGTCGTGGCGTTCAGGCGACGCATGCTGCACATTCTTTATTGCCGAAAGTGAAAAACTGGCTCAATGAACTGGGCGATATTCACCATACCCTCAGTCACGAACAGGAACAGGTGCAAGGCAAACTGAAAATTGGCACCAGTCATCATATTGGTTTGCATCATCTACCGCAGCACCTGCGCAATTATGTGCAAAAATTTCCTGACGTCACTTTAGACGTGCATTTTGTTGACTCGGAACAGGCGCATGAACAGGTACTGGCGGGTGACCTGGAACTGGCCTTTTTAACCCTCCCGCCGAAAGGGGATGAACGCCTGAGTTATGTGACCATCTGGAATGATCCGCTGGTCTTTGTGGTGGCACCTTTTCATCCGCTGGCGCAAAAAAAGCATCTCAGTCTGGAAGATTTGATTCAATATCCGAGCCTCTTGCCCGCCTCGCAAACCTATACCACGCAAATCACCTTGGCAGAATTTGAAAAGCAAGGCGTTAAACCGAAAATCACTATGAGCAACAATCCGCTGGAATCCATCCGCATGCTGGTTTCAATTGGTTTGGGATGGTCGGTATTACCGAAAACCCTGCTAAATCAGGACCTGCAAATGCTGGATATCAATGTGCAAATGCAGCGTCAACTGGGCATGGTCTGGCATCCAGGGCGCACCCAGTCACGTGCCGTACAAGAACTGGTGGCCATGATGCAAAACTCCCATCTCAACTAAAACCGGCTTGAGCGCTGCATCTGCCTGGATGCAGCATTTTGTTACCTTAATCCTCAGCATAGCGGCACAGCTTTCGGGTACTTTTAAATAAAACACATAGAACCCGATGGCTTAAATGTGCAAAAGAATTCGAAGGAGTATGGGGCTATGCTGAGGGATTCATCACCAACCCTATCTATAACTAATTCACCTGAAACAACCCAGGCTAAAACACACCCAGTCAAAGCCGATGTCGATGCTCCAAATCTATGGCAAAGCGCTAAAATTTCTTTGTTGCCTACGCCCGATTTAAACTTTGCTGATGAAGCCACGGCACGGCATAGCTTGCGTGATTATTTTCTGAATACTTTTGACAGCTATGAACGGCTGTTTGACTGTCTGAAAAATGATGCAGCCTATTACCTTAAACCGATCTCTTTACGTCATCCTCTGATTTTTTATTTTGGTCATACGGCGACCTTTTTTATCAATAAACTGCTGCTCAGCAAGCTGATTCACGCACGTTTGAACCCAGAGCTGGAAAGTATTTTTGCTGTCGGGGTCGATGAAATGAGCTGGGACGACCTGAACGAGCAGCATTATGACTGGCCGAGTGTAGAAGAAGTCCGGGCTTATCGTGGCCAGGTACGGACACTGGTCCTGAATCTGATTGAGCATGTCCCCCTGACATTACCCTTGAACTGGAACCATCCGTGGTGGTCGATCCTCATGGGCATTGAACATGAACGGATTCATCTTGAAACCTCCTCGGTCCTGATTCGCCAGCAGCAGCTGGACTATGTATACAATCATCCGCAGTGGCGTGCCGAGGTCATCACAGACATTGCACCCGAAAATACCCTGATTGCTGTTCCTGCAGGACAGGTCAACCTAAACAAGACTTTCGACAGTAACTTCTATGGCTGGGATAATGAATATGGCCGGCATCAGGCAGATGTGGCCGCTTTTGAGGCTTCACAATATCTGGTCTCCAATCAGGAATTCTTCAGTTTTGTGGAAGATGGCGGTTATGCCACTGACCGTTACTGGACCGTAGAAGGACAGGCTTGGCTGAAATTTTCTCAAGCCCAGCATCCCAGCTTTTGGCGAAAAACACCTTCGGGCTGGTCACTGCGTTTGATGCTGGAAGAAATTTCCATGCCTTGGGACTGGCCGGTAGAAGTGAATTATCTTGAAGCCAAAGCGTTTTGCAACTGGAAAGCCGAGAAAACCGGTCAAAGCATTCGCTTGCCCACAGAAGATGAGTGGTACCGGCTGTATGATGTGGCAGGTTTAGATGCCGATCTGCCCAGTCCTGAACAGGCCAATATCGAACTGAAATACCGAACCAGTCCCTGCCCGGTGAATCATTTTCAGCAGGGTGATTTTTTTGATATTCAGGGCAATGTCTGGCAATGGACTGAAACCCCGATTTACCCTTTTGACGGTTTTCAGGTACATCCTATCTATGATGATTTCAGCACCCCAACCTTTGATGGGCAACATAATTTAATCAAAGGCGGTTCCTGGATTTCTGCCGGCAATGAGGCTTTGCACAGCGCACGCTATGCCTTCCGCCGGCATTTTTTCCAGCATGCCGGATTCCGCTATGTCGCTGCTTCTCAAGAACTTCAGCAGTTTCAGTCGCAGTATGAAACGGACCAGATGATCTCGCAATATCTGGAATTCCAGTACGGCGCAGACTATTTTAACGTGCCCAATTTTGCCCAAAGCCTGATGGATCTTGCACGGCCCTATTTTAAGGATATTGCTACCGAGAAGGCATTGGATATCGGTTGTGCCACGGGTCGGGCCAGCTTCGAACTGGCAGCTTATTTTAATCAGGTCACAGGCCTGGACTTTTCCGCACGCTTTATTCAGCTGGCGGTACAGCTGGCGCAAGGAGAAACTATACGCTATACCCTGCCGATTGAAGGGGAACTGGTGGAATATAAAGCCTGCAACTTAAAAGAGTTGGGCTTAGATCAGCTTGCGCATAAAGTCGATTTTTTCCAGGCTGATGCCTGTAATTTAAAACCTCACTTTAACGATTACAATTTTATTCTGGCTGCCAATTTAATTGACCGCCTGCATCATCCGAAAGATTTTTTAACCCACATCCATCAACGCTTAACCCTGGGCGGAATTTTAATGCTGGCCTCGCCCTACACCTGGCTAGAGGAACATACTGCACGTCATGAATGGCTCGGCGGTTTTAAAAAAGATGGCGAAAACTTCACTACGCTAGATGGCATGACTGAACTGTTAAAAGCGCATTTTGAAATGCTTGATGAACCTCAGGATGTGGCATTTGTCATTCGTGAAACCGCGCGTAAGTATCAACATACCCTGTCCCAAGTCACCTTATGGAAACGGGTCAGGTAAATTCTTTACAAAAATAAAGCCAATCTGAGAATTGGCTTTATTTCGCTTTGCTCTTTATCGGATCACTGAATCTTCATGCAACGATTCATTCAACTGGTCAACAATAATCGCCCATGAACCATCGGACTTGATTTTTTCTGCCAAAAACTGGCGCTGCGCTTCGGTCCAATATTCGGCTTCGGTAATCTGGGTCTGGGCATTGAGTTGATGCGTAGCAATAAACAGGGCAATCGCCTCTTCACTGGAATCTAATCCTAACTGCTCAAAAAGATTGGTCATTCTTGGACGTGTTTGGCTCATTTTGATCTCCTGTTCTTGTTCAATTTCAAACAATAATTTTTTGTCTTTTACCCTTGTGCTTTCATTCTAATATACGGCAAAGGCATACTCATAGTAAGGCTTATTTTATCGTCCCTTAGTCGATATAGCCCCTTCAATCCAGTTCAGCAGATCGGTAGCAACCCTCTTCCAACATGCAAGGATTTCGGTGCAATCCATTTTTTATTTTTCACGTTTAAAGTGGAGAGAACCGCCCTATTCCGTAGGCTCTCCCCTCCGTCAAAACAAATTGCCTAAATTGACCAGTCCTGAATTTCCCAGTTTTGTGCTTTGGCCAAAGCCTCTAAACGCTCATCCGGATTGACCACAATGGCATGGTCGGCATATTCCAGCAAGAAACGGTCATTGAATGAATCTGAATACGCCCATGACTCATCAATATCGCGCCCTTGCAGCCATTGTTCCAGACGGATCAATTTCCCTTTTTGATAACAGGCAGTGTTAATGACTTTACCGGTATATTTGCCATCCACCACCTCTGCATTGGTGGCAATAATTTCAGTAATGCCAAACTCGTGAAAAATCGGTGCGGTAATAAAATCCGAAGTTGCAGTAATTCCCACCAGCTCATGTCCGGCATCCTTGTGACGTTGAATGGCAGCAAAACCTTCTGGACGCATTTGCGGACGAATAATTTTTTTCATGAACAATTCATGTAATTCGGTCAAATAATCATTGTCATGCTGGGTTAAAAATTCAAAGACGAATTCGTTATAGGCAATCGGGTCAAGTTGCCCTGCTTTATAGTCCTCATAAAATTTGTCATTCATTTGACGATGTCGGATTGGATCGACTAAACCTTCGTTTACTAAAAACTCACCCCATGAATAATCTGAATCGGTATTTAATAGGGTGTGGTCGAGGTCAAATAAAGCCAATTTCATGAAAATACTCGTAAAAACTGAAATTTAAGAAAAAAATTGTAAATCTATCTCCGCTAGTCGATAGAAATTCGTTAAGATCATAGCAATTTTTAACATTTAAGCTGTGCTTTTTTTCGAGATGGATATAGAAATAACAATCCCCGAACAAAAAGCCATACATTACAGAAAATTTAGGTAGCCAAATGATCGACTCAGAAGGTTTCCGACCGAATGTCGGGATCATTTTGGCAAACGACATTGGACAAGTTTTATGGGCAAAACGCATTGGACACAATGCTTGGCAATTTCCGCAAGGAGGGATCCAGTTTGGAGAATCCCCCGAACAGGCACTTTATCGTGAGCTGAGAGAAGAAGTTGGCTTATTGCCCGAACATGTTCAAATTGTAGCGCAAACAAAAGGTTGGCTGCGTTATCGTTTGCCGCAAAGATATATACGTCCGGATTCGGACCCGGTGTGTATTGGTCAAAAACAGAAGTGGTTTTTACTCCGGCTGACAGCGCCAGCAAAGCATATTCAGCTGGACCTGTCAGACCCACCCGAGTTTGACCAGTGGCAATGGGTAAGTTATTGGTACCCATTGGGTCAGGTCGTGAATTTTAAACGCGATGTATACCGGAGGGCGATGGTGGAACTGTGTCAGCAGTTACCCTCGCTCTAGCTCGAAAAAATTGCATGAAAATGCAGATTTTTTAGTAGCATGTTGTTATAAATAAAAACAGTTTTAAACTTATTTTGGAGCAGATTTTATGTCGAATATGCAACTGGACACCTTAAGACGCATTGTGCAAGAAATCAATGCGTCCACCAGTTTGCATGAGTCACTCGACATCATGGTCAATCAGGTTGCTGAAGCCATGCACGTGGATGTCTGCTCCATTTATCTGCTGGATGAACGAAACCAGCGTTATCTGCTTATGGCTTCTAAAGGGTTAAATCCTGAAGCTGTGGGACATGTCTCCTTACATACCAGCGAAGGTCTGGTGGGACTGGTGGGACAACGCGAAGAAATCGTCAATCTGGATAATGCACCAAAGCATGAACGCTTTATGTACCTGCCGGAAACCGGAGAAGAAATTTATAATTCCTTCCTCGGTGTTCCGGTGATGTACCGCCGCAAGGTGATGGGCGTATTGGTGGTGCAAAATAAGGAACCGCAAGATTTTAGCGAAGCAGCGGAATCATTCCTGGTCACCCTGTGTGCCCAGCTGTCCGGTGTGATTGCCCATGCCCATGCCGTGGGCAATATTGATGTATTCCGCAAGCCAAGCAATTTACCTGCTTATAAAACCTTTCAGGGCGTTTCCGGTTCAGGCGGGATTGCTTTAGGGCGTGCCGTAATTCTCTATCCGCCTGCCGATCTGGCTGCTGTGCCTGATCGCGAAGCAGATGACATCAGTGAAGAACTGGCTCTTCTGGATGCCGCATTAAATGCCGTGCGTCAGGAAATTCAGGCACTGGATGAAAAAATGCAGGATGCCTTAATGGCTGAGGAACGGGCTTTATTCAGCGTGTTTTTGCGCATGCTGGATGAAAACTCCCTGCCTGCTGAAATTAAGGCTGAAATCCGCGATGGGAACTGGGCACAGGGTGCTGTACGTATTGTCATTGATAATCACATTGCCCTGTTTGCGCAAATGGAAGATGACTATTTACGCGAACGCGTGTCTGACCTGAAAGATCTAGGGCGTCGTATTCTGGCCTTTTTGCAGGAAGCCGATGCCAGCCATCGTGAACTGACCGATGAAAGCATCCTGATCGGGGAAGACATTTCAACCGCGGCACTGGTGGAACTGCCGGTGGATAAAATTGCCGCAATTGTCACCACCGAAGGTGCCATGAATTCACATATGGTGATTGTGGCACGTGCCCTGGGCATTCCAACCGTGGTCGGTGTGACTGAACTGCCAATCAATACCCTGGATGATGTCGAGATGATTGTCGATGCCCATCAGGGACGGGTGTTTATCAATCCACCACGCCGTTTGCGTACCCGCTATAAAGAAATCCAGAAAGAAGAAGAACAGCTGGCGAAAGACTTAAAGCAATACGAAACCAAAGATGCCATCACCCCGGATGGCATTGCGGTCAAACTGTTTGTCAATACGGGTTTAATGATTGATGTCGTTCGCGGCGTACAGCGTGGCGCCAAAGGCGTCGGTTTATACCGCTCTGAAATTCCGTTTATGCTGCGTGACCGCTTTCCCGGCGAAGAAGAGCAGCGTGCCATTTACCGCCAGCAACTCAGCCACTTTGCCAATAAACCTGTGGTGATGCGTACCCTCGACATTGGTGCAGATAAAGATTTACCGTATTTCTCGATTGAAGAAGAAAACTCGGCGCTGGGCTGGCGCGGTATCCGTTTTACCCTGGATCATCCAGAAATTTTTTCTGCCCAGATTCGTGCCATGCTCAAAGCCAGTATTGGATTGAATAACCTGCACATTTTACTGCCCATGATCACCAGTGTCAGTGAAGTGGAAGAAGCCCTCTATCTGCTGGACCGTGACTGGACCGCAGTGCAGGAGGAAGAACAGGTCAAAATTACCAAGCCCAAAATTGGCATTATGGTTGAAGTTCCGAGTGTGCTGTTACAGATTGAAGAGTTTTCCGAACTGGTAGATTTTTTCTCGGTCGGTTCAAATGACTTGACCCAGTATTTACTGGCGGTTGACCGCAATAACCCTCGGGTTGCCAATGTCTACTCGCACTTCCATCCGGCTATTTTACGCGCTTTAACCCGCTTGGTTCAGGAATGTCATAAATATGATAAACCGGTGAGCATTTGTGGAGAAATGGCTGGCGACCCATTGGCAGCGGTACTATTGATGGCGATGGGCTTTAATACCCTGTCGATGAGTTCAAGCAATATTTTGCGGGTGCGTAAAGCCATTTGCCATGTCCCTATGACCGATGCCCAGGAACAGCTGGAACGTGTATTAAAAATGAGTAACCCACTAATGGTGAAAAGCTGGATGGAATATTACTTCAAGACCCATGGTCTGGGGGATATGGTGAAATCTGCAACCCGTATTTTGGGTGCTTAAAATGGGGTTATAGCACAGCAAATACCGTGCAAGAAAAAGGGAGATAATCATTTGAGTATCTCCCTTTTTTGTGCTTGTCATAGCCACGTTTTGCATTTTTCTTGCGGTCTACAAAGACCTGGCTTTTATTGACCTCATGCATGTGTTTTGCCACAAAGTTATGAATCACCACCTCTGGCAGTGCTTTTTTCTTTGCCATTTTACTCACCTTTTTGAATTCACCATCCAGATGGGATAGCAAGCTGATATTACGCTTTTCCGTACAGAATTCAAGCGGTTTTTCAGGCTGGAGAAATTTATTAAAAAACGATTTATTTCATATACTTAAAATCATATCTTTAAGTGTTTACCCCGACTCAGTATTAGAATTTCTGCATATTTAAAAAATGCATGGCCAAATAGCCCAAAAAAAGCAGCCAGATTAAAATAATCACCCCTGCCGCCCAACGGTTGACCGGCCGTTCTGACAATAGCGAGGCACGAATTCTGCAATCGTCTAGAATTTCTTGTGGCGTCAGCTTGATCACCAATAACAGTCCCAAGGGCACAATAATAATATCATCCAGATAGCCCAGTACCGGAATAAAATCGGGAATCAGGTCAATCGGCGATAGCGCATATGCCGCAATAATCAGCGCCAGTATTTTGATCCAGACAGGTGTGCGCTGGTCTTTAGCCACCAGCCAAACCACCCGAACATCTTTTTTGATGGTTTTGGCCCATTGTTTAATTTTTTGGTACATACAGGTAATGAAAATCAAAATTTCATAATGACATCTTAAATAGGTTTTCTTAAATGAATATAAATTTTGCAGCTTCAACCTTATTTTTATGTAAGTGGCAGCTAAAGTAAAATTAGGGAAAAATCAAAAGATATCTGCTGAATTTATCAGTGAATCCTGAACTCGAAACGAAAATTCCCTCTCTCCTTTAAAAGATCAAACACCCTCAAATATTTTGAGTATACAAAAGAGAGATTCTTTGATTCATATTTTCATCCCTCCTTCTCCCTGAGCCATATATGGCGCGAGAGAAGGAGCTTTCGTCGCGAAATTATTTTTCTTTAGCCAACGCCCTTTCCAGCACCCGTTCCACATCAACCTGCTGCGCAGCAAGCATACCTACCACTCGGCCATGAAATTCGCTATAACGCGTTTGAATAAAAGCATCCGCCACATAGTCCGGCGCATAACGTTTCAGTAAAACCGCTTGAGCCAAAATGACCAGACGGCTGACCAGGCTGCGCCCCATAAACTGCAAGTCATCAGCAGATTGCTGCAACAGTTTGAACAGGCTTTGTAATTCATTTTTCAAGGTTTCATCTTCTAATGCAGTTGATGCCAGATCTTTAAACAATAGCTCAATCGATTCAGGTTCACGACCGATTGCACGCAATACATCGAGGCACATGACATTGCCCGAACCTTCCCAAATGGTATTCACCGGGGCTTCTTTAAAAATACGCGCCATGATGCCGTTATCGACATAGCCATTGCCGCCAAACACTTCCATCATCTCGCCAGTCAATTCAACAGCACGCTTGCAGATCCAGAACTTGGAAGCCGGGGTCATGATTCTTTTCCATGCCAAAGACAGGGCATCTTCAGTTTCATAACAATGTGCCAAATGGAAACTTAAGTGCATGGCCGCTTCGGTTTCCAGGGCTAAATCCGCGAGTACCGCACGTATTAAAGGCTGTTCGGCTAAATGTTTACCAAAGGCTTTGCGTTGACGGGTATAGGCAATGCATTGCACTAAAGCCTGACGCAGCATGGCGGTACTGCCGACGGAACAGGTCAGGCGGGTGTAATTGGCCATTTCAATAATGGTTGGAATGCCGCGTCCCGCTTCACCGATCATGATGCCCCAAGCGTCTTTAAATTCAACTTCGGAACTGGAATTACTGCGGTTGCCGACTTTTTCTTTTAGTCGCTGCACATGAATATTATTTTTTGTGCCATCTTCCAGCCAGCGCGGCACAAAGAAACAGGCCAAGCCATCCTGCTCGGTTTTTGCCACGACCAAATGTGCATCGCACATCGGCGCGGAGAAAAACCATTTATGCCCAGTCAGCAAATAGGCCTGGCCACGGCCTGATTCAGCGACAGGAACAGCTAGGGTTTCATTGGCACGCACATCGGAACCGCCCTGCTTTTCGGTCATGCCCATGCCCAGCCAGATGGATTTTTTCTGGGCAATCGGCAGGTCACGCTCATCGTATTCGGTGGATAATAATTTTTCGCCAATTTTGGCCCACAGTTCAGGTTCAAGCTGCATTAAGGGAATGCTGCCCAGCGTCATCGATGTTGGACACAGACTGCCGCATTCGACCTGTCCGCTTAAGTAAAAACGCGCTGCCCATTCCACCCATTTGGAGGAAGATGCCGCATGGTTAAATGGATGGGCATGGCTGTCGAATTTGCGGTTTAAAGCCATCCACTTGTGCCAGGCAGGATGAAACTCAATGTAATCTTTACGGCGGCCACGGGCGTCAAAGGCATGCAGAATGGGCGTGTGCTTATTGGCTAAATCGGCATATTGATAATATTCGGCTGATCCCACCACTTTGCCCATATCACACAAGGTTGCTTGGTCATGGCTGCCATAACGCTTCAATATTTCATGTAAAACCGTATCGGATGAAAATAAATTGTAATCTTGCAGTTCATCAAACTGGTTGCTGATTTGATGGGTCATCCATGTCTGATTCGATGTATTCATCGTCTATATTTCCTGCTTGTTGTTCTGGGCTTTTCATTCCAGTATAGAGAAAAATTCGCCACAGCATGTTCGGCTTTATTGAGTCTAATTTTTTTATGAAAAATCCACAGATACAGGTACGGCGTAAGCCACGCCAGTCACGGGCCAAGCTGACTCAGGAAGCCTTGCAGGACAGTTTTGTTCGGCTTTTGCATGAGCGTGCTGCACATGACATTACCATTCGGGAGATTACCGATTTAGCCGGTGTAGGCTTGGGTACGTTTTATGAATATTTTTCCAAAAAGGAAGATTTGATTGCGCTGACCATTCACCAACATGTGAAAAACAATGCTGAGGACTTAAAAACTTATGCACAAAGCCTGATCAAGTTATCCACAGATATGGCTCTGGATGATTATTTAAAGCAGGTGATTCATTACCAGCTTGAGCAGATTCAGGCACAGCAGTTTTTATGGGCGCAGACTTTTTTGCTGGAACGGCAGATTTCCAATATTGAGAGTTATCGCAAAAGCTACGACATGATGCTACAGATGTGGCAAAGCATTTTGTTACCTTTTATTGAAGATACTGAACAGCTCACGCGGATGAGTTTAAATGTACAACGGGTGTGTTATGGCTTTGTGTCGCAGACGTTGTTGGTAGAGCCTGAGTTTGGGGAATGGAAAATTTTAGAGGAGGACATTATTCAAACTTTTGCCAATATAATTTTTAATTAAAAATGTCCTTTTTTGAAGTTAAATATCCGTTTTTAATTGACAAAACACATCAAAATCGCTCACAAAAAAACCGACTTGTTTCCAAGCCGGGATTCTGCTGATCTTTTAACTTTTTATTTTGTCTTAACATGTTGATATTAAAATATTATTTAAATTTAATTTCGTATAACGGCCATTATGTTAAATGGGATACTCATCATGGATATTAGAACCAAAAACTACTCTTCTATGATGAATGTATAGTCCCCAATTTAGGCTATTATCAAAAATTGATATCTCATCAGAAGAGTAATAAAAATCATCGAAAAACTTTACGAAAATTTTCCAGTTAGTACTAACAGCAATATCAGGTTGCCAAACGACATAAATATCTTTTTGAAAAGCTAACCCTGTATGAAATAACCATTTTTTTATTGTTTTATCTTCGGCATTAATTTCTCTAAAACAATTAAAATTCTTTTTTTCTATCAAGTTTTTAGTAATTTCAGAACTATAATTCCAAAGGAAATTTGAAGCCTGTGGAGTCATAGGCTTTATTTGATCTAAATGTATCTGATTAAGCTGATTATAAGAATCATCGTCAAATCTCCAATGTATTGGAAATTGATCAAATGACATTATGAAATTGTTTAAACTTTTTAAATCCATAGTTATTAGAAAGTCTTTAACTTATTCTAAAATTAACATAATACACCTTATACGAAATTCAATATAAGTTAAATAAGATCAATATTTTAAAATCTATAAAAAGCTAAGTGAGTAGAAATTCAGCTTTTTACATGACATTTCTACGTTCATTAAAAAACCGCCCTTTCGAGCGGTTTTTTAATCTCAATGCAAATTATTTCTTCACATCAAAACGGTCTGCATTCATCACTTTGGTCCAAACGGCAACAAAGTCCTTGACGAATTTTTCTTTGTTGTCATCTTGCGCATACACTTCTGCATAAGAGCGTAGAATCGAGTTCGAACCAAACACCAGGTCCACACGTGTGGCAGTCCATTTCGCTGCGCCCGTTGCACGGTCTACAATCTCATAACGGTTTTTGCCGACTGGTTTCCAGTTATATGCCATGTCAGTCAAGTTCACAAAGAAGTCATTGCTCAACACGCCTTCACGGTCTGTGAACACGCCTTCTTTCGCACCCGCATAATTGGTTCCCAGTACACGCATACCACCGACCAGTACCGTCATTTCAGGTGCAGTTAAACCCAGTAACTGAGCACGGTCTAACAGCAATTCTTCAGGTTGAGCCGTGTAGTCTTCTTTTAGCCAGTTACGGAAACCGTCGTGTTTTGGCAACAAGTCTTCAAATGAATAGACATCGGTTTGCTCTTGAGTGGCATCCCCTCGTCCCGGCGTGAATGGAACTTGAATGTCCACACCCGCAGCCTGCGCCGCTTTTTCCACCGCAGCCGTACCGCCCAGTACAATCAGGTCGGCAATGCTGACTTTCTTCTCAAGACCAGCCTGAATTTCTTCAAGTTTCGCCAATACTTTCGCCAGACGTTCAGGTTCATTGCCCACCCAGTCTTTTTGCGGAGCGAGACGGATACGTGCACCGTTCGCACCGCCACGGTAGTCCGAACCACGGAAAGTACGCGCGCTGTCCCATGCGGTGTTGATTAACTCGGCAGTGCTTAAACCGCTGTTTAACAGTTTCGCTTTAAGTTCTTCAACTTCTGCTTCAGACAACACGTAGTTCACCGATGGAATCGGGTCTTGCCAGATCAGCTCTTCATTCGGCACATCGGCACCTAAATAACGCGATTTTGGTCCCATGTCACGGTGCGTCAGCTTGAACCAGGCACGAGCAAACACTTCCGAGAAGTACGCAGGGTCTTTGTAGAAACGCTCTGCAATTTTACGGTATTCCGGATCGACTTTCAGCGCCATATCGGCATCGGTCATCATCGGGTTACGGCGCACATTTGGGTTGTGAGCATCAACAGGTTTGTCTTCCTCTTTGATGTTGATCGGTTCCCATTGTTTCGCGCCTGCCGGGCTGATGGTTTTTTCCCACTCATAGGTGAACAATAAATAGAAGAATTCATTGTCCCATTTGGTTGGATGCGTGGTCCATGCCCCTTCCAGGCCACTGACCATGGTATTGGCGCCATTGCCCGTACCTTCAGGGTTATGCCAGCCTAGGCCCTGGAATTCGACATCCGCACCTTCAACATCTTTACCCAGCAATTCAGCCTTGCCGTTACCGTGCGCTTTACCAATGGTGTGACCACCTGCCGTCAATGCCACCGTTTCTTCGTCATTCATGCCCATGCGGTCGAAGGTCACGCGCATATCCTGTGCAGTACGCAGCGGATCCTGTACACCATCCACACCTTCAGGGTTGACGTAAATCAGGCCCATCTGCACCGCAGCAAGCGCATTGTCCAATGACTTACGGTCCTGGTCATTTTCATAACGGTTTTTGGTGGCATCCAGCCATTTCTCTTCAGCACCCCAATTGATATCTTTTTCAGGATGCCAGATATCTTCACGGCCACCGCCAAAACCAAAGGTTTTCAGGCCGGCTTCTTCATACGCCACTGTACCGGCCAGGATGATCAGATCGCCCCAGGAAATTTTATTGCCGTATTTACGTTTAATCGGCCAAAGCAGACGGCGGCCTTTATCGGTGTTCACGTTATCTGGCCAGCTGTTGAGTGGCGCAAAACGCTGGTTACCGGTATTGGCACCACCGCGACCGTCCTGCTTACGGTAAGAACCGGCCAGGTGCCAGGCCGTGCGCACGAACATGCCAATATAGCTGCCATAGTCCGATGGCCACCAGTCCTGGCTGCTGTTAATCAGTTCGCGTAAATCCTGTTTCACTGCTTCCAGGTCCAGTGAATTGAATGCCTTGGCATAATCAAAATCGGGATCTAGCGGATTGGTTTTTTTATCGTGCTGAGAAAGAATGTCGAGATTGAGCGCATTCGGCCACCAATCCCGGTTTGAGCGGGCAGCGCGGTGATCCGTACCGGATTGGTGAAAAGGACATTTTCCAGCAGCTTGTGTGTCATTATTCATATCTAAGCTCCAAATCTAATCACAAAACCATTATTGTGATGAACCGTTAAAAATTTCTAACTCATCTTCAAAATAGCTGTTTTTTATGACAATAGAAAGCAAGTTATATGAATGAAAACAATCGAAAAAGCCTATTCTAAAACGGGAATAAAAACAGGATTGATCAACCTTCACAACCAGAAGTCAAATTTTTAGAACTGCATTATCAATTTGCGATAAAGACCATCAGAATTTGAGATTTTGGACCATATTTCTGATTAAAAATAATGTGCTATATTGAGGCCATAACAAGCAAGAATCCTCCAGCATGTTGATCAAGCAGGATCGCTACTGCTGAGAACAGACCGCATATTCTGGAACCTGCCATTCGTGAATCATAAGCCCGTCTTGGAAAAACCGCTTCGACTGATTCAAATCACCCTTGCTGTTCTTTGGATTTATCAGGGATTGATACCCAAAATCCTGTTTCATTCTCATGCAGAAATCGCCATCTGGCAGAGCATGGGCGTAGAACTCCCTCTGGCAAAAATGGCGGTTAGCCTGTCGGGCGTGATTGAAATGGCATTTGGCTGTAGTTTTCTGCTTTGGCAAAGAGCCGTCATTTTGCATCAGCTGAATATTATGGGTTTAGCCGGATTATTAGGGCTGATTGCCCTCACCGATCCTATGCAACTCAGCACGGCGTTTAACCCGGTCGTGATGAATATCGCCATGCTCGTTCTTTCAATGCTTGCCATTCAACTTTTAAATGTGAGCAAACAGCAAGCTTAGCAAAAATCAAACCACCAGACGCCGTCCTTCCCGTATACAGATAAACGGTGTCATCAATTTGGAGGTATTTTTCATGGCAATCTTTAAATCAATTTCCGGTTGTTCCCGACGTTCATCGGTCAGTTGAAAGGTTCGGTAATGAATGGCCAGCGAACATTTGGAATGCAAATCCTGATGCGCCTGGAAAGACTCCTGCGGGTTCATGTGTGTATAGCCCATCAGCGCACGCGGTTCATACGCCCCTATAGGCAACAGCGCGACACGCGGTGCTCCCAAACGGTTTTGAATCTCTTTAAAATGCGGTGAGTAGCCAGTATCTCCAGCAAAGAAACAGTGATCTTTGCCATGCAGCACTGAAAAACCGCCCCAGAGTGCCCGGTTTTGATCACGCAAGCCGCGACCTGAAAAATGCTGTGCCGGCGTATAAATAATTTTTAACTCATGCAATAAAGACGATTGCCACCAGTCCATTTCCAGCACATAAAAACTTTTCGGCAAATACCACGCGTTGCCCAGCCCGGTATAAATCGGCATGGCAAATTTCTCATGCAGCCACTGCAAGCTGGCCAGGTCCATATGGTCATAATGGTTATGGCTGAGCAATACCGCATGAATGGTCGGCAATTCTTCCAGAGCAATGCCCGCCGGAATCACCCGCTTGGCCCCTTTGCCTGGTGCAGGGCCGGCATATTCGCACCAGACCGGATCGGTTAATAAATTATAAGGCCCGATCTGCAACAGTACCGTTGCATGGCCCACAAACCACACTTGCCAGTCATCCATACTGGCGTTGGGACGGTTCTGGGGAATGGCGCGTTTGCTGGCATGGAATTCGGCATGTTCTTTGTTGATATCGACATTCCAGGTCGATGACTTGCGGGTGAGCAGCCATTTGATCAGCTCGGCCCGTCCACGTCCTGCTGGACTGGGCAAGGCATTGAAGAATCGATCACCGTTATGATGATTCGAATACATAAACTTGAATGAAGGCTGACGCCAGGTATGTGACCAGCATGATTTGGTCGGGAGTTGAAAGTGTAATTGCTCAGGCTTCTGCTTCATGTCCATTCAATTTCTTAGTGTGACCTCAACCTTCAGAATCCGATATTCTGAATGCTGCGCCATATATATCACGTTTTATTCCAAACGTCCTTGCATACGTTCCAACCACACCTGTTTAGTTTGCGGTTTGATAAACAATGCCACAATTTCCGGATGAATCTGTTTGATTTTCGCTTCAATTCTGTTGACGCAGGCTTCGATGTCATCCGAACTCAAATTGTCTTCAAATTCCAGACTTAAGGAAGCAAGCACCTGATGCGCGCCCATCTGTTCGGTCAGCACACCATTGGCCGACTGTACCGCCTCATCTCCCTGCGCAATCAACAAGATGTCATTACGCAATTTTGGATCGGCCGTTTCACCCATCAATAATCCCTTGGTTTCACGGGCCAATAAAATGGCAGAAATTGCCAATACTATCCCAATCAGGATCGAAGCCACGCCATCCAGTTCAGGAATATTCAAGGTATGGGCCAGATAGATCCCGATCAGGGCAATCAGCAGACCACATAACGCGGCAGTATCTTCAAACAGTACGGTAAAGGTGGTGGGGTCTTTGCTGTGCCGAAAAGCCTCGAAATAACCTTGCTTGCCTTTCACCTTGCGGAATGCTTTTAAGGCCACCAGCCAGGAGGTGCCTTCACACAAGATGGCGATGATTAACACAATATAATTGATGGTGGGATTCAGCATTTCTTCAGGATGCAGCACATGCTGTATGCCCTGATAAATCGACACAACCGCGCCCAGTGCAAACACCATCAGCGCCACAATAAAGGCCCAAAAATACAGCTCACGGCCATAACCAAAGGGATGCCTGTAGTTTGCCGGCTGCTGGGATTTTTTCATGCCATAGAGCAGCAGAATTTCATTCAGGGTGTCCACCACCGAGTGCACGGCTTCACTGAGCATGGCCGAACTGTTGGTGATATAGGCCGCCACAAACTTGACCAGCGCAATCGCCAGATTACCTGCCAGTGCTGCATAGACCACAATCTTATTCGAATCAGACATTCAAATTTGTCCCGGGTGTTTTTGTTAAGCGTTATTGTTATCAAATAGATCTATTTGATTTTTATAGCTCTTTGCATAGTACTGAATGTGGTTGTGGTGGTGGTTTATTGTTTTGTTGTTTTTAGCGCGACTGCTGATTATTTCACCAGTGCGTATATAAATGTTCCATGTGAAACGCTGTGGTGAAATATGATGCATTTGTACGATTTGCACAGATTGCAAGCTCCTAAAAAGGAAGCCTAAACTCAGTACTGTCCCATAGTTCTGTTAAGGGCTTTTATTTTGCTGAAAACGGTTAATTTCGAATTAGAATCATATAAATGAATTTTCATGAAGTCTGTTTGTAGACATTTGTTTGTTAATCCAGTATTCGTTATTTTCTTTAATTCTTTACTGATGAGAAAGCTTAAAATTTCATAGATAAGTTAAAGTCTTTCACAGCCACAATTTTTCAATAAAATCGAAATGTATTTGTGTAGGCGATATCTTACTTTTGACAGGCCAAAAGTAAGCAAAAGCCTTTGTTACCCACACATAACATCCATGTTATGGTGGGTAACATGTGGCATCCCTGCCACATTCGTCAATCCAAAGTTTACTTAAATTAAATTATGGGACAGCAGTGGCCTAAACTTCCTTTTCAATCCTGTTGTATTAACGCAGTTTAGAAAAATACTGCTCACGCCATTCTTTCCAGAAATACATCACAATACCGAACATCACCACCACAATCCCGAAAAAGGCATTCGGACTGATATGTTCATTATTCAAGGTGGCACCCAAAACCAGGGCAATCACCGGCGTCATGACATTACTCAAGGACACGGTCGAGGCATTCAAACGCTTGATCAGCCAGAAATAACACAGCATGGCCACAATGGAAGACATGATCATGGTAAAGATAAAACCAATCATCGCCCGTCCGCCAGGCATAGCCGTTGGAAAATGCTGCCAGATAAACGGAATGATCAGCAGCGAACCCAATGCAGATACAATGAGTGAACCGGTCGCCTGGGACATCGGTTTGAGTGGAGCATTAATCTGTTTGACCCAGAAAATCGAGCTGATATAAGACACCATGCTAATCAGCATCAGCACCACACCAAGCGGATTGATTTTACTGTCGGCAGAATCGGCAAAGACAAAGGTCAGGCCGGAAACCGCTATCGCCATACCGACCCATTGCAGCCAGATCAGCCTTTGGGTTTTTAAAATCACATGTCCGATCAAGCCTGCAATCAGCGGTGAAAAACCGAAGATCAGTGCCATTAGCCCTGAAGTCAGATAATTGGCGGCCAGATAGATAAACAGCTGTGCACCAATTAAATTAAGGCTGCCTGCCACATAACTTTTCAAAGAAGTCGAATCAAAAGGCAGCGGGTCACGCATCAGCTTTAACAGGAACAGGGCAATGACCGACGCGCCAAAATAGCGGATGATCAGCACCCACATTGGATGGACTTCCTGCACGCTCCAGACAATTGCCAGTGGCGTAGTGGCCCAGATAAATACCAATAAAGCGTAAATACTTGCCATGACCGGCAGTGATGATTTCATATCATTCTCAAAAAGAATTTGAATAGAATTGATAATAAAGGCGTTCGAAATATACAGTGCCAATAGAATATCGTGACTAGCGGCAAGGATACCGCTCGCTGAACTGGGGTATAGGGATATACCCTCAGTTCAGCAAAGGATTTTTGTCACCTTGCGCCATGTATGGCTCATCCTTCAAAAGTGAAATACTACCTACGCAAAGTTTTAACAGACTATGAACGTCAATTGCGGTTGTGCTGTTTTTTAAACCACGCATAAAAAACAGACCTATGCAAGCATAGGTCTGTCCAGAAATATCTCAATAAAACTTAAGCAACTTTGCGTAAATCAAGGCTTAAATCAAGATGTTTTTCTGCTTCAAAAGCGGTATTTTTGCTGATCATTTTTTTCAAATGACGCATTTCTTTCGCGGCATTGACCGTAATACCGGCAACGATTTGACCATCGGTCACACCGTACATGACGAATGAATTGTCTGCACCTTTGGCTGCGTCCATTTCACCGCGAATATGCCATTCAGCTGCAGCCATATCACCCACGAACTGGAAGTTGATATTGAGCTGATCGGTCCAGAACCAGGCCGGATTGGCTTTCGGATGCTCTACACCCATCACGTGACGTGCGAAGATGCCTGCCTGAAGGTTGGCATTTTCCCAGGTTTCAACACGACGGTGTTGGCCATCTTCACGAAGTTGGGTCGCAACGTCACCTGCTGCATAAATGTCAGCATTTGAAGTCTGGCAGTTTTCATTGACCTGAATCGCAACATCCACGTCCAGACCGGCATCCACAGCAAGCTGTGCATTTGGCACAATTCCGATACCGTACACCACCGCGTCGGCACGAAGTTCTTCGCCACCTTCAAGAGTCACAACCACTTCTTCACCGTCTAACTTGCAGTCTGCAATCTTGGTTTCAAGACGTACATCCACACCATTTTGACGATGCTGCTCAAGCAGGAATTCGCTCAGGATACGTGGTGAACAACGACCCATGACCATAGGACCCATTTCAATCACAGTCACCTGGCAGTCTTTGTAACGTGCCGATGATGCCAGCTCAAGACCGATCACACCACCACCGATCAGAATCAAACGACGGCCCGGTTGCAGCACAGGAACCAGCGCTTGAGAATCTTCAAGGTTACGCAGGGTATAAACGTGTTTGCCCAAAGCATCGAAGTTCGGTAAACGGCGCGCTGCACCACCGGTTGCAAGAAGCAACTTGTCATAAGCAACAAGGTCACCATTTTGAAGCTCAACCGTTTTCGCCTCGGCATTGATTTTCACCACGCCATTGCCACGAATGGTTTCCACACCCAAATCTGCCAGTTTTTGTTCTGACAGAATTTCGATTTTGGTTTCCTCTGGCTTTAAGATCACGTCTTTAGACAAAGGCGGACGCTCATAAGGCAGATGTGTTTCATCACCCACCAAAATGATTTTGCCTTCGTATTTGTTGGCACGGAGTTCTAAAATGGCGCTAGCACCAGCTTGACCAGCACCGACGATAACGATGGTTTCGATAGCATTTTGGCTCATGGGTTTAATCCTTATTTCAATTCTGCAGATACAATGCCGAAGCCCGCAATCCACTCACTAATATCTTCGTAGCAGTGAGTTGTCATTTCATACTCACCGACTTCATGTAATGCAGCAAAAGCAGCCATCCAGGAACGGACTTCCTGACCACCACGGCCACCCTCGACACGAATTTCAGCTTCCGTCATCGCTTCAATGGCCGCAAAGTCTGCTTTCTTGAAGGTTTCAAGCAATGCACGATCCCACTCAGGGTTCAACGGCACTGCAACAGATTTATCACCTGCAGCCAATTTTTGACCCACTGCGATAATTTTTGCCTGACGGTTCTGGCGCGACTCTTCAGACGGGTTACGACCTGCAATCAGGAATTCTTCAACTTCAGGAGGAACCGAACCCATTTGCGGTGTTGGTGGATCATGTGACAGACCACCCGTACCCAGTACCAGTACGCGTTCATTTTCCAGGTTCAGAGACTTGATGAACTGACCTACCGCACGGCCTAAAGCCACAGTACGTTTAGTCGTTGGCATTGGTGCTGCTGCACCATTGATGAAAACTGGAATTGTTGGGTAACGGTCGAGCTGACCATCACACAAGAAATGTAAAGGCTGAGTCACCCCGTGATCGGCTTGCATACGGTATGAGTACGCAACGTCCACACCTTCATCCAATACGCGACGAACCAGGTTCAGCGCAGTTTGTTCAGGCACATTGATTTTGGCGTTGTCTTTACCATAATCCCAGTCCCCTGCAGCAGTGGCACGAATGCCGACGCAGAAACTTGGCATCAGGTCGTAGAAGAAACCATTGAAATGGTCAGGACCAAAAGTGATGATCAGGGTTGGGTCGTAAGCTTTAACTTCAGCAGCAAGTTTGTCAAACGCTTCGCGAACGGCTTGTTCTTTACGTTGTTCTTGCGGTGAAGCAAATTCCATTAACGGGCTGTGCGATGCACAAATAAGTTTAACGGCCATGAGAGACTCCAGAACGGAAGGTAGCCCAGAACAGGCTACCGAGTAAGTCCATTACATTTCAGACTGAATTTTATTCGTCAAAGAAACCTGCACGTGGCTGACGCAAACCACGAATACCCAGACCACATTCTGCGTTGATCAGAACGCCAGTCAAAGGACGGTTGTTTTGACGAGATGCCAAGAGCACGTAGGAACCTGTCATGTCTTCCGGTTCAGGTAAGAAGTTCAGTGGCATGCCACGTGCAATTTTCTCAGGATCGCGTGCATCGAGTAGACCAAGATTTTCTTGACCCAGTGACGCAGCACCTTTGATGTTCACATTCATACCTGACGGAGCAACAGCGTTCACTCGTACTTTAGGCGCAAGCTCGTATGCCAGTTCTTTCATAATCCCCACACCCGCATGCTTAGATGCTGTGTATACGGGGCCTCCGCCTGCTGAGTACAGCGCAGAGTTAGACAAAGTAAATATGATAGAACCTTCAGAAGCGATCAATGCATCCAGTGCAGCTTTGGCACCCAAGATGAGCGACTTGGTATTAATGCCCATGATTTCATCAAAGGCTTTTTCCAGCTGCTCACCAGAAGTATTGACGATATCTGCGTAATGATCCCAGATACCAGCATTACCGACGAAACAGTCAAGCTTGCCGAAGCGCTCAACTGTTGCGTTTACAGCACGGACGTTGTCTTCATAGCTGGCTACGTCACCGGCAATTGCTAAAACTCGATCACCGAAATGTTCTTTCAATGCATCAACTTTCGCTTGTGAACGCTGAAGAACCGCAACTTGTGCACCCTCTTCAAGGAAACGCTCAACCAAAGCCCAGCCTAAGCCTGAACCACCACCCGTAATAAGTGCAACTTCGCCTTGTAGCCAACCCATGATTACTCTCCTGCCATCTCTACAAATAACTGACCATCTTCAACCACTACAGGGAAGGTTTGGATTGGATCAGTTGCTGGTAAACATAATGCTTGACCAGTTTTCAAACAGAAACGTGCTGAATGAAGCGGGCACTCTACAGTACCGTCATCTTCAAGGTAACCTTCTGACATAGAAGCGTTACCATGTGAACAACGGTCGTTCATTGCGAAGAACTCACCGCCATTGTTGAAGACTGCAAGCGCTTCGATACCGTTTACGCCGCAATCCACTTTCAATGCTTCGCCTTCGTCTAATTCGTCAACTTGGCAAACAAAAATCTTATTCATTAGAAGAACACACTCAGGTTATGTGAGTTATAAGTCACCTGATCAAGGGTGATCTTACGGTTGAAGATCTGGAAGCCTTGAGCAGTATCGACTTTACGGATTTTGTCGTGACGCTTACCACAGTAGATCGTTACATCTTTCTCTTTCTGGGTGCGGTACAACAAGTAAGTAACGTACACGTCGTATTCGCCTTCAACTTCCGTTGCCTCAACAATGATGTTAGACACCATGTGAGTGGTACGTGAAGGAGGTTCTTCGGCCCATGCCATACCTGTCTCAAGACGGGCAACACGGCGTTCCAGCAGGTCTTTGGTATCGTTAAATACCCAAGTTGTAGGTGGCTCGATCGAACGGCGACGGTCACGTGTTTGAGCGTTTGGTGTGGTACGCAGTGTGTAAGAAATATCTTCTGACAGCACAGCTAACCAATCGCGGAATTTCCAGTCGTCAAGCAATTTTGCTTCACGATAGAGGAACTGACTAATTTGATATTGAAGTTCTAAACTGATCTGACTCATTTCATAAGCTCCTTCTCGTATTCGTCAGCTGCTTTTTCCACGTCTTCCCATTTTTCATGGATCAATAAATCTGCCCAGCGGCGATACATGCCACGTGCTGCAGTTTCAGAGAAAATATAGTTGGTGATACCCGGGATACCATCTTCACGAACTTTCTCGTTGCCTTTACCCATTTCCATAATCAACTGGTTCTTACGCGCTTTATAACCACGTAAAACTTTTTGGATTTCGATCCAGTTTTCAGAGTCATCTTGCTCTAGGAAACCAGCAGGACCGAAGGCACGAGTTGCAGAACGTTCAAATGCTTCTTTCACTTCTTGAGACGCTTCAGCATCGGCAATACAGAATGCCCAAACTTCAGTTTTGTTAGGACCACGTGGGTGCCATACGCGAAGTGTTGCAGTACCGTTCAACCAAGACAATGTTGGGAACATGGTGTTGTGACCTGCCAGACGCAGCGCACGAACTTCACCAAGACGTTCCTTCACTTCTTCGTAAGTTTCACGGAAGTAGTTGGCCACTTCACCATCAACCCATACGTTAGCGTCTGGTTTTTCTGTGAAGAAGAAGCCTGAACCGTGACCACGTGAACCGTACTGGATCGCGTCTTTGGCAGTTTCCCAAACTGGGCGGGCAGTTTGTGCAGCACCTAATTTCTTGGTTGAATCATCATCTGGTTTTGCACCCAACACCTGAATTGCAGATGCGTGAGAGAACAATGCGTGATATTGGTCAGATGCGAACTGTTCAGCTGCAAATTTCCAGTTACACTCGATTTCCCATTTGTGCACACCACCGATGATTTCAGTACCACCCGGACGACGGTCTAATACGCCATCGAGGTACCAAGCGATATCACCCATGTATTCTTCTAGATCTGGAGTCGTTTCATCCCAGCATCCGAAGATTAAGCCTTTATAAGATTTAACACGGTTAACTTCTACCAGACCCCATTGCTCTTTGCATGCGCCTTGCGGGAAAGCACGCTCTTCAAGCGGGATGTCTTTTAAAGAACCATCAATACCGTAAGACCAGCCGTGGTATGGGCAAGTGAATGCACGGGTATTACCACAGTCCGCGAAGCTCACACGCATAGAGCGGTGACGGCATTGGTTTAAGAATGCTTTGATTGAACCGTCTTTTTGACGTGCCACAATAATTGGATCTTCGCCCATGTAGGTATTGAAGAAGTCACCAGCCTTAGGAATCTGGCTTTCATGGCAAAGGAACAACCAGGTACGACCGAACACACGTTCAAGTTCTAGTTCGTATAGATCTGGATCTGTATAGATCGACGGCGAGATACGTCCATTTTGTGCATCGACTAAAGCGTCGATTTCGCGCACATCAATTTTTCCACTCATGAAAAGCTCTCCTGTGACCAGTAACGGCACAAAGTAAATAGACTCAACTTTTCAGCGATAATGGATTTTTAGCCAGTTTTGGTGAAATATTTTTTTTGTTTCAATTAAGATATTTTATGGATTATTTAAAACTGTGCTTTATATATTTAAACACTAATAGAAAATGCAAGATCATTTATTTTCTAAATGGCAGAATAATCTTCACCTCATAGTTGTTTATAGATTATACTGCTACAAAAATATAGTAAGACATTTTTTGGATTACTCTTTTGGACGAGTTATATGGAATTACGACACCTACGCTATTTTATCACCGTTGCAGAAGAACTTAACTTCAGTAAGGCTGCACTAAAGCTTTATACCGCTCAACCCTCTTTAAGCCAGCAAATTAAAGACCTGGAAGAAGATGTCGGGGTAAAACTGCTTTATCGTACCAAACGTAAGGTTGAGCTGACTGAAGAAGGTGCCGTATTTCTTGAGCAGGCGCGCTTAACCCTGGCACAGGCAGATAAAGCGATTGCCATGGCACGCCAGGTTTCGCAAGCCAAACAGCAAATGCTGCGTATTGGCTTTGTTCCGGTGGCGGAAATGAAAATTTTCCCTTATGTACTACCAAATCTACGGGTGCAAAACCCTGATTTAAAAATCGATTTGCTCAGCTTAAACAACAGTGAACAAATGAAGTTGCTGAAAAAAGGGGAACTGGATATCACCTTTACCCGACACAACTTTAACAGTGATGAAATTGAAAGTTTATTCGTGCTACGCGAGCCGCTGATCTTTATTTTACCGAAAGACCACCCTTTGGCTAAGTATGAACGCATTCCCGTTAAAGAATTGAATGGTATAGATTTTATTATTCCTGCTGCCGAGCAGTCCTTAACCTTGCATGATGCCATTATGGATTTTGCCCATGCCAATGGGATTGAATTCAATATTGTGCAAAAAGCCGACAACATCCTGTTTAACATCAACTCTGTAGGGATGGGTTTGGGCTGCACCATTCTGCCGGGCTATGTTGCGCCACTGACCATGGAAAATACCGTGATTCGCCCCTTGGATGTGGAACTGCCTTACCTCGACCTGTATGTGAGTTACCATAAAAACAGCAGCTCTGTTGCAGTGAAGAAATTTATTGAATTGCTGACCCATGTGTTTTATCTAAACATTAACCGCAATTAAAAAAACTTTTACACTTTTGCACTGAATTAAAGCCACCATTATTTTGCTAATAAATAATGGTGGCTTTTTTTATTACAATTTGTGTATTTTTAGACCACACTAGACTTAAGTCTTACGCTTTTTTTCTTATCGGCAATGCTGAATTGATAGGGAATAACGTACAACCTGTTGCTTTCACCCCTTATAAATGCCATTTCATCCTCGCAAATTACAACTTAAGTCTAATAAATTCCCCACAACTTTTTTAAAATGTTAAAAAACAACAATAACAATAAAGGGTTGATCATTATGCATCCGCTACGCCGTATAAAAACCGGGATTCAGCACCATCTTTATTTCTTTCTGACCTTTCCCTTTATTGCTGTGCTGTATGCTGCTTTTCAGTTGATGACTTCATGGAGCTGGTCCACCCGCCTGTTAATGAGCTGGAATATTGTCATTTATGCTTATTTATTTTTCACCCTGAAAAAACTCTGGCACATTGACCATGCGCATATCCTGCAACGTGCCAAGGAACAGGATGCCAGTAAATGGCTGATTCTTTTTCTGGTCCTGCTGACCTTAATCATCTGCTTCATCGCGCTGATTATTGAAGTGAATAATTTGCCGAGCAACACGCTCATTCAAACCGCTCATATCGTTTTATCCATGGTGACCATTACCTCTGCCTGGTTCCTGATGCATACCATTTTTGCGATTCATTATGCGCATGACTTTTATCTGGCACTCGACAGGAATAATGAAGGCGGGCTGGATTTTCCCAAAACCCCCAAGCCCACTTATCCCGACTTTTTATATTTTAGTTACATCGTCGGGACTTCCGCACAAACGGCGGATGTTTCCATTACTCACTCTTCAATGCGGGTGCTAAACACCCTGCACCTGCTGCTGGCCTACGGATTTAATACCACCATTCTGGCCATCACCATCAATGTGGCAGCGAACTTTATCAGTCCCTGAGCAGCAACAAAAAAAGGATGACCGAAGTCATCCTTTTGATTTGCCAGATGGCGGAATTAAACGCCGCGGGCAGTCAAATAGTTTTTAATTACTGTATTGAACTCTTCAGCTTTTTCCACTTGTGACCAGTGGCCACACTGGCTGAAAATGTGTGCATCAGCATTTGGTACAATGTTCAGGATATCCCAGCTACGAGAAACTGGAATCACCACGTCTTGAGTACCATGAATCAACAATACAGGCACAGTGATGTCTTTCATTTTTTCGAAATCAAGCGGGAATTCGAAACGGTCACGGTCACGTGCGCCCACGACGTCCATCAAACGGTTCGATGCATAGTCATTTGCAGCAGAAGCAAAACGTACTTTTACCAGCTCGTCTGTGATCAGGTCTTTGTTTACCACGAACATCGACAATGTTTTCTTGATGCCTTCTTCAGTCAATACCGGGTTGGCATGTGCTTTCAGCGCAGCAGTCTGTTTTGCACCGCCTGTACCCATAGATACAATACCAAGTACACGCTCAGGGTAGTCTAAAGCCAATTGGAATGCCAACCAGCCACCGAGTGAGTTACCGACCAACCAGGTTTTTTCAATGCCCAGTGCATCTAAAGTACGCACCGCATGGTCCACCCAGGCACGGATACCGTAAGCTGTACCTGGCGCTACTACAGTTTGACCATAACCAATAGTGTCGATAGCGATACAACGTGCCTGTTCACCAATTGATGGCAAGTTTAGCCACCAGTTTGCCGCAGCAGATACACCGGTACCTGAACCGTGCAAGAACAGGATAGGCGTACCCTCACCCACTTCGTGATAGTGAGTCAACTCACCTTCTGCAGTTTCAATCCATTTGTCTTCTAAGCCAAAGAATGGATCTGTTGTATATTCAGGGATTTGAACAGTGCTCATACATACTCCTCGTACAGTCTTTAGCTTGCGTTTCCATCTTGATTCAGAATTTAACGTCAAGTTGACTCGGTGAAATTTACTTTTTTACCGCCTTATATTACCTGTTCAAAGCGGTCAAACTGATACAAATTTACGATCAAATACTATAAAAAAACGATAATTTAACTATTTGTTTTTAAAGACTTTATTAAAGAACAAACCCTTATTTTTATTAAGGCATTTAATAAAAAATAGCTTTCTACACAGCAAAAAAAAGCGACTGATTTAAAGCCGCTTTTTTATGACACCGATTAATTAGAACTTATAAGTATAAGTTGTTGCCACACGGTACTCTTTTAAGTCTGATTTCCAGTCAAAATCGGTATCGATATACATCGCCTGGAAGCCTAGGCCTTTAAGTTTACCTTCTGGAACCGTGTAGTTTACAATTGCATTAAACTCTTCAGAGTCTTGATTTTTCAGTGCACCAACAGTTGCATCCTGCCCCATCATATACACAGCTGTTGCTGATAAACCTTTGGCACCCAGTTCAGAGAAATCATAGCCGTATATTAAACCAATTGATTTTTCATCAGGGTAAGTAAATGTTGCTACACCCCAGTTTACCAAGTAAGGCTGTGGTACCCAGCCACCCAATGTAGGGAACGAAGAATCACCAAACATTTGCTGGTAGCCCAAACCAACGGTATGCGCACCATAATTCACTTTAGCACCCACAGATAATGCCTGATTATCAATAGGACCATACAGCTTGTCACCAGACTCCGAGTTATCAAAGTAACGGATATGGCTGTCTAATTTGGCTTTTTCACCCAGCTTGGTTTTGTAGCTTGCACCGACATAATGCTGCTGGTAAATATCTTCAACATCTGCATACCAGTAGCTGCCGCCAATTTCTGGCGTGAATTGGTGATCAACACCTGCAATCCACATTCCATCAGTAGCTTCACCATTATCGTAATACTTTTTGCCCTTAGCAGGTGCAAACAAGGTTAAGTCACGGAACTGGTTGTCATAACGGTTATTGATCTTATCAATATAAGCCAAAGTCAGTTTGGTGTCTTTAATGTCTTTCGACTCCAACCATGCACCGCTATAAGTCGTCAACAACTGACGTGATGGATCGAATACCAGTACTGGAGATACCGGTAATAACTCACCCACTTTCAATTCAGTTTGTGAAACTTTGGCTTTTAAGGTCGCGCCAACTTTACCAAAATTGTCTTTTGACTCTTTGCCATCATGTGGCAAAATCCAGTCCGGATTTTTATCACGGCCATTTAATTTAAATGCATGCTGCACCAAAAGGTCTGCACCCACTTGAATACCGCCACCAATATCCTGATAACCCGATTTGGCATCCAGTGTAATGCCTTGAGACCATGAGCCCCAGTTGTTTTGCGGAAGATCCGCATACTGACGGTCTAAATAAAAGTTTTTAAATTTTAATTGGACATTACTGTCGTCAACAAAATCTGCATTCGATGCAGTTGTTCCTAAAGTTGCTGTCGCAGCAAGCATTGCTATCCATAAGTTTTGACGACGCATGGCTGAATTCCTTAGTAATCAAATTAAGCTATGGCGCCATCATGCTCAACAATCACAAGAAACGAAATCCGACCAGAGTATTAAGATTTATTGCCTTTATGGCTATTTCCGCTGGTTTTTATTTTAAAGATTAAGCCCACGTTAAGAACTTTAAACAATAAGTCATTTTATCTTCCTTTCATTTCACTATTGTTAAACCTTTGTTTCAGTGTTTATTTTCAAAGAATTTAGGCTTTTTAACCGCAAAAAAAAACTGATTAATCGCTTTTAAGTTTAACCCAGTCGAAAAATCACTTAAGCAATTGATTATATTAATATATTACAGCTATTTCATGATATTTTTTATCTATAAAGCCAAGTGTCAAATCAAGGTCCAGCCATAAAAAAAGCGCCCTTTCGGACGCTCTTTTTCGCTGTGACTTAAAATAAATTAAGCATTGGCTTCTTTTGCTTTAGACATGGTCAATGCCAAGTCTTCAATCATGTCTTCCTGACCGCCGACTGTGCCACGACGACCAAGTTCCATCAGGATTTCACGTGCAGACACGCCATATTTCGCTTCGGCACGTTTAGCAAATAACAGGAATGATGAGTAAACACCTGCATAACCTAGAGTTGCTGCATCACGGTCAGCACGAATCTGATGGGTCATCATTGGAATGATCAGATCTTCCGCAACGTCTTGAACCTTAAACAGGTCTACACCGGTTTCCATCTGCATACGGTTGGCAACCGCAACAAACAGTTCAAGCGGTGTATTACCCGCACCCGCGCCCAGACCGGCAGAAGCCAAATCGACACGTTTTGCACCCGCTTCAACCGCTGCAACCGAGTTTGCTACACCCATGCCCAGGTTATGGTGACCATGGAAACCGATTTCGATGTCTGAACCCAGGTTGGCACGTAAAATACCCACGCGATCCGTTACATCTTTAGGCAACATATAGCCTGCAGAGTCAGTCACATAGATACAGTTTGCACCGTAAGACACCATTTTTTGTGCTTCTTCAAGCAGTTTTTCTGGAGAAGCCATGTGCGCCATCATCAAGAAGCCCACAGTGTCCATACCGAGTTTACGCGCAGCAGTAATGTGCTGTTCAGAAACGTCAGCTTCAGTTGAATGCGTTGCAACACGAATAGTTGCAACACCAACATCATGCGCCATTTTCAAATGGTCAACGGTACCAATACCTGGCAGTAAAAGTGCAGACACTTTAGCCTGTTTCAGGTTTGGAATCACCGCCTTCAAATATTCTTCATCGGTTGCCGCAGCAAAACCGTAGTTCACAGAGTTACCGCCTAAGCCGTCACCGTGAGTCACTTCAATTAAAGGTACACCTGCATCATCCAGAGCCGTTGCAATCGCAACCATTTGCTCAGGTGTAGTTTGATGGCGCATTGGGTGCATGCCATCACGTAAAGTCATATCATTAATAATAATCTTAGACATGAAGATGCTCCTTATGCTTCAACTGCGCTTAAAACACGTTCTGCAAACATTTCTGCGGTACGCGCAGCTGCTGCAGTCATAATGTCGAGGTTACCGGCATATTTAGGCAGGTAATCGCCCAGACCTTCAACTTCCAGGAAGATAGATACACGGTTACCGTCAAATACAGGACCGTTCACCAGTTTGTAACCTGGTACATATTTTTGAACTTCCTTGATCATTGCATGCACAGATTCTGTGATTGCAGCCTGATCTGGCTCACCTTCAACCAGGCAGTGAACCGTATCACGCATCATCAGTGGTGGCTCTGCCGGGTTAATGATGATGATCGCTTTACCCGCTTTAGCACCACCAACTTTTTCAATCGCACCGGCTGTAGTACGAGTGAATTCGTCGATGTTTTTACGTGTACCTGGACCTACAGATTTAGTCGATACAGTAGCAATGATTTCACCATATTCAACTGCTTGAACACGTGAAATTGCTGCAACCATAGGAATCGTTGCCTGACCACCACAAGTTACCATGTTTACGTTTGGTACTTCGCCCGCGTCTAACAAAGCTTCCAGGTTTACTGGTGGTACACAGAATGGACCGATCGCAGCAGGCGTCAAGTCAATCATCAACACGCCAAGTTCATTCAACTTGCGGCTGTTTTCAGCGTGAACGTAGGCAGAAGTTGCATCGAATGCAATTTTGATGTCGTCTTCCAGAACGTGAGGAAGTAAACCGTCTACACCGTCAGCAGTGGTTTTTAAACCCATTTTCGCAGCACGTGCCAAACCTTCAGAAGTAGGGTCAATACCCACCATCCATACTGGCTCTAAAAATTCGCTGCGTTGTAATTTATACAGCAAGTCAGTACCAATGTTACCTGGACCGATCAATGCACATTTAATCTTTTTCATGAACAATTTCTCTTAAAAAACGCTCTTAAAATCTGGACTTATTCAGCAGCGAATGCAGCAGTTACAGAACCAAAACCTTCAATTTCAACCACGAATTCATCACCCGGGTTAGCGACAACCATAGGACCTAATGCACCCGTCAGGATGATGTCGCCTGCAAGTAAAGGACGGCCACGGCGTACCATTTCATCTGCCAGCCAAACCGCTGCGTTTAACGGGTTAGCCAGACATGCTTTACCCACACCTTGAGACACGATTTCTTCGCCGCGTTTCATGATCATTTTGCAGTTAACGAGGTTTAAATTTTCCAGTTTCACAGGACGTGAACCAAGAACATAAGCCGCAGAAGATGCGTTATCTGCCACAGTATCAATTAAACTGATTTTCCAGTTTTCGATACGGCTATCCACAACTTCTACAGCTGGCAGTGCATATTCAGTTGCACTGATAATGTCTGCATAAGTGTGTTTTTCTTGGGTTAAATCTTTGTTGATGATTAACGCGATTTCTGCTTCAACTTTAGGTTGAATCAACAGGCCGGCTGGAATCGCTTCGCCATCGCCATAAGCCATGTCAGCAAACAACATACCGAAGTCCGGCTGGTCTACACCCAGCTGTGCTTGCACAACTTTAGAGGTTAAACCGATTTTACGACCGGTTAAACGGCGGCCTTCAGCCTCTGCACGTTTGGTATTTACTTCCTGAACTGCGTATGCGATATCCACATCAGCACTTTCACCGCCAAGTTGCGGGCGAATCGGTGCAATCGCAGTTTTTGATAATTCAGCGTCACGTAATGCTTGCGCAACTGATTCAACAACAGCAGAATTCGACATCAATGTTTCCTTAAACTGCAAAAATTGGACTTATACCGTTATCGATGGAAATGCGATGAACAACGAGAAAAAAAATCTGTGAACTGATCAAAGCCATCAGCAAATGGGTGCTGCCCATCTTGGCAAACGCGTATATGTATAAACGGTTTTAGAATCGGAAAATTGCGCTTTTTATGCCAATACTTATTTTATTTATGACAATAGCTAATTCCTATAAATTGACTTGGTTTTATTTTAAAAAAACAGTCATATGAACTAAATATAAAAACCGCTTTCTCATCCAAGCTTCGGCTCAGATTGCCAGATTTCTAAAAGAGCCATCCATCTACGACTAAAAGACTAGATACTTTGCCCATTTTTAATACAGCTCATTTATTCGAGCGGGCAGATATAAATAAAATTTATTAAAGATTAATATTTTAAATTCTAGTGATTGATCAGCATCAGCTTTAGTTTATTTACTGCCAAAAACTTTTTTACACTGCCTTTTTCTATTCCCTCACGACCCATTTGAATATCAAGATAAACCTGTCCACCTGGCAACGGAACATCATGAGCCTTCATTTTTTAAGGGACTATTCGCATTAGATGAAATGAAATAAGAATAAAAAGGAGAATCTAAATCCTCCTTTTAACCGATTACACTGAGCTCAAACCGCCTGTTTTAAATTCACCTGGTTTAATAAAAGCTGATGCAAATCTGCGACATCCTCTGCAATGGCCAGCGGATGATAGCGGGCAAGGACTTCAGGCGTATGCACGCCATAACTTACTCCTATACGCGGCATGGCAATATTTTGTGCCATTTCCAGATCATAGGAAGTATCACCAACCATAATCGCATGTTCAGCCTGGACACCCGTTTGGGTCAAAATTTCTTCCAGCATTAAAGGATGGGGTTTAGATCGGGTTTCACTGGCCGCACGTGTCGCCGCAAACAGCTCCATGCTTTGTGTCTGCTTCAAGACACGATCCAGGCCTTTACGGCTTTTGCCTGTGGCGACTGCCAGTTTTACATCCGCTTGAGCCAATGCTTCCAGCATGTTGGCAACACCAGCGAACCATTGATCACCCGTTGAGTTGGCAACATAGTGCTCTGAATAAGACTGTAAAATATCGGCATGCAATTCAGGCACTGCCGGAAATAAACGCTGTGCGACTTCCGGTAAACCTAGCCCGATAATACTTTTGGCATCTTCATCGGTTAAGGGTTGCTGGAATTGTTGTGCTGCGAACTGCAAACTCGCCACGATTTGACCGACCGAATCAAATAAAGTGCCATCCCAATCGAAAATGACCAGTTTTACAGGTGTGTTCATAAATGCTTTCCTAGTATTTGATTCAGTGCATTAAAGCCCTCTCCTTTCATGAAATGAACAGCGCTGCTGTGCAAGGGAGAGGTTAAATTAATTCATAACCACAATTAGCTTCAATAACCAACTGTTTTTGCGTAGGTAATACCTACTTTTCAAGGATGAAAAGTAGCAAAAATCTTTTGTTACTCTGATGATACGTCCTGAACAAGCTTTAAGCACTGCTTTAAAGCGAAGTACAAGACAGAGTAACGGCGACATCCATGTCGCCTTTCGCGTAACCTTATAGATATTAAATTTAAATATCCCCTAGCTCCTCTTCTAAGAAAGAAGATGAATTCACCATTGAGAAGCTAGACATCATTTATTATCACAACATTCCCTCTCCAGAACGAGTTTAAAGCACTGCTTTAAACGACGTGCAAGAAAGGAGACTTGCGCAGCAATGCTGCTCAGGGAGAGGATTAAAATTACTAGTCGTCAAAAGTAACGACTGGCTTATCCTTCTTCTGTGCTCTAAGCTGCGCCACCAGACTCTGCATATCTTCCGGCAATGGCGCTTCAATCACCGGGTAGCCCGGAATTTCCAGACGCATGGCATGTAAACATAAACGACGCGGCTTTGGCCCCTTATATTCAGTCTCATGACCGTATTTATCATCTCCAATTAAAGGATGACCAATACTTAAGCCATGCACACGAATCTGATGGGTACGGCCAGACAGCGGTGAAGCATAGACCAATGTGCCATGCATGAAACGCTCAGCCACATTCCACTGGGTTTTACTGTCCTTGCCTTCTTTAGACACACGAACCCGGCGTTCGCCATTGGCCAGTTCATAACGGTGCAAAGGTGCATCAATCAGCTGTTGATCCAGGCTCACCTGCCCTTTAACAATGGCAGCATAGGTTTTTTTGATTTTATGTTCACGCAGCATATCCTGCAGCGTTTTTAAAGTGCTGCGCTTTTTACTGATCATCACCAGACCAGAGGTGTCGCGGTCAATACGGTGAATTAGCTCCAGATATTTTTTGCCGGTAGCCGCACGCAAGCCTTCAATCAGCCCATAAGCCACACCGCTACCGCCATGCACCGCAATTCCTGAAGGCTTGTTCACCACCATCAGCCCTTCATCTTCATACACCACACGGCTGAGCAGGCTTTGTGCCACCTTGTCCGAGACCGGTGCCGCCGTTTCATCTTTCGCTTCAAAACGAATCGGTGCAACGCGAATCTGGTCGCCAATATTCAGTTTGGTTTCTGCCTTGATGCGCTTTTTATTGACCCGCACCTGTCCTTCACGGATTAAACGATAAATCCGACTTTTAGGCACACCTTTCAGTCTGGAAAATAAAAAATTGTCGATGCGTTGACCCAATTGATGTTCGTCCACTTCAAACCAGGTGACACTTTGCCATTCTTGCGTAGAATTCATACAGTTACGATGACCCAAAAAATACTAAAATTGATTAAAAACTGATCACTTAGGCTATGCTTTACACAAGAAAGATAAGCTTAGCCCATAGGCAGATGATGCAAGGTTTGATATAGTCAGCGCACGGATACCGCCGTTAGTGTGAAAAAATTTAATTACTTCAATCTTTTTTGAAGCTCAATATTAAATTTCACCATTCACATTAAATACGGAAAGGTCCCTAAAGAATATGCCGACGCCGAAGGCTTATTATATCGGCAAAAAAGCAAACTGTTGCGTTTAATTGTACTTCGTACATAAATCAGTTTGCCCTAAAAAATATGTCGCCAACCTAGTTGGTTTTTAAACGTAAACTGATACACATCAGATTAGTCGCACCCTGAAGTCGCATTCAGGCTACAACGTTGATGCATTGGATCTGCACATAAAGCAAAGATACGATGATAATTCCGTATCAAGACGCCCGATCATGAATTAATGAAGGGACGATCTTCAAGCTACGTGACAGTGAAAGTTACTCACATCCAATGCACCGTTTGTCCGCCAGTGAATCGTCCAGGTGACTTTAATCGTTTATAAGATTGAAGCCGTATTGCCATCTTCAATACGTGAATCAAAAACCGAAGCCCAAAAAAAGGCCGGTAAAAAAGCTCAGACCACAATTGCGTCATTTTGAGATCTGGGTGTTGATCCGTAATGTATGATGTTCGCTACGTGTATAGCGATGTCCTGCTGTGTATCACTATTAGGTGTTACACCCATGAAACGTATGTTGATTAATGCAACACATGCCGAAGAGATTCGCGTTGCACTTGTCACTGGTCAGCGTCTTTACGATTTCGATCTAGAAAATCGTACCCGTGAACAAAAAAAATCCAATATCTATAAAGGTCACGTGACTCGCGTTGAACCTTCTTTAGAAGCTGTTTTTGTAGAGTATGGTGCAGGCCGTCAAGGCTTCCTGTCCATGCGTGAAATCGCAAACTCGTATTACAAGGCAGATCCTCGCCAAACTTCAAATATCCGTGAATTGATCACTGAAGGTACCGAACTTTTAGTACAGGTGGAAAAAGAAGAGCGTGGCAATAAAGGTGCTGCCCTTTCTACCTTCATTTCGCTTGCCGGCCGTTATTTGGTGCTTATGCCAAACAACCCGAAAGGTGGCGGTATCAGCCGTCAGATTTCCGGTTCAGTGCGTGAAGAACTGAAAGAAATGTTGGCTTCACTGAATATTCCGCGTGGCATGAGCGTGATTGTGCGTACCGCAGGTATTGGCCGCTCGCAAGAAGAACTGCAACTTGATTTACAGCACTTGATGGATCTTTGGGCGCAAATCCAGAATACGGCAAGTTCAGGTCCGTCCCCAATGCTGGTCCATCAAGAAGCCGGTGTAGTGACTCGCGCAATTCGTGACTATTTACGTGATGATGTTGCAGAAATCCTGATTGACTCGGAACAAGCCTATAACGAAGCCTATAACTTCGTGAAAGCAGTCATGCCACGTCAAATCGACAAGTTAAAAACCTATACTTTAAATGAGCCTTTATTTGCTCACTTCGGTATTGAAAGCCAGATTCAAACGGCTTATGAACGTGAAGTAAAACTTCCTTCTGGCGGTTCAATCGTGATTGACCAGACTGAAGCTTTGGTTTCAATCGACATTAACTCGGCTAAATCGACCCGTGGTCATGACGTTGAAGACACTGCTTTAAACACCAACCTGGAAGCAGCAGAAGAAATCGCACGTCAACTGCGTTTACGCGATATCGGTGGCCTGGTGGTGATCGATTTTATCGACATGACCAAAGACCGCAACCAGCGCATGGTGGAAGCCAAACTGCGTGAAGCCACCCAAAGCGACCGTGCCCGCATCCAGTTTGGTCAATTGTCCCGTTTTGGCTTGATGGAAATGAGCCGTCAACGCTTGCGTCCATCGCTGGAAGAAGCAACAGGTTACGTTTGCCCACGCTGTCATGGTACCGGTATGGTACGTGACTTGCGCTCTTTATCACTTTCAATCATGCGTAAAGTGGAAGAAATTGCACTGCGTGAACGTCACGGTGAAGTTCAGGTTGAAGTTCCGGTTGAAATTGCAGCATTCTTATTGAATGAAAAGCGTCACAGCCTGGTTTACTTAGAACAAACGTCAAATGTCCGTGTAACCGTATTGCCTCACCCGCACCTGGAAACACCACATTACGAAATTTCGTATAACCCTGAAGGTTTTGCCCCAACCAGCTATGAACGTACCGAAGCCACCCGTTCAAGTGAAAAAGAGTTAGGTTATGAAGCGTCTGAATGGCATTTAGGTGAAGAGCAACCAGCCCAGCAAGCTGCTCCACAAGCTTCAAGCCAGCCAGAGCGCAACAACAAGAAAAAACAGCAGCAACATGCTGTTCAACCACAAACTCAAGCCGCTGCCCCTGCTGCACCGTCGACCAGTCCATGTGCCTGGTTAGAAAACCTGTTTGTACAAAAACAGGCCGCAACTGTAGATCAGGCGCGTACTGCAAACAACGCTGCTGCGGCTATTGAACAAATGGTCAATGCTGGCGCCGTAAGCCGTGGTCAATTCGGTCAGGTGGTAACAGCTGCTGCACCTGCACCTGCTGCGACAACAAGCAGTAATGCTTACTTAACGCCAAATGCTCCTGCAAGCAACAAGCAGGAACCTCGTGAAGTTGCAGATAAATATTCTGACAAAGAAGAAAAATCGCAGCGTCACAATAAAAAGCGTAACAAGCCTAAAGAGCAACGCGAACAAGTTCAGCATGACAATCAGCAAAATCAGGTGCATGAAGAAATTGTTCAGGTTCCCCGTCATGAGCAACGCCAAGAACAGCGCCAGGATTCACGTGAAAACAAGCGCCCTTCTCGTCGCCAACAGGCTGATCAGCAAACCGAGCAAAATGCTGTGCCACGCCGTGACCGTCGCAACCAGCAACGTCCGGAACGCCCAAATCGCCACCGCGATCAAAGCGTATTGAACGAACAGGCAGCACAATCAGCTGCACCTACTGCAATTGTGAATGAACAGCAACCTAAAGTCGAAGTGATTGATACACCTCGTCAGGAAGTTCTTGCAACCGCATTGGTAGTTAATGTCGATCAGGCGAAAAGTGAAATTGTTGCGTTAGATTCAGCACCTGCTGTGATTGAAGCATCTATTCCTCCAGCAGCTCCGGTAGCAGCTGAAGCGCAAGCACCAATCATCGAGAAACCAGTCGTCGCGAAGGAAGAAAAACCTGCTGCAACTGAAACTCATGAGCCACACAAACCACGTCCTGCAGACAAACGTGCCAGCAACGACCCGCGTATGCGTCGTCGCCAAAAACGTGAAGCTCAGGCAAAACAGGCTCAGGCACCGAAGCTAAGCCCTTCTCAGGTTCCAACTTTGGGTCAATACACCGTGATCAGTCTCATTCGCCATGTTTATGGTGAAGATTGTTCCGTGCTGATTGAACAGTTCGGTTTAATTCCAACATTCAACCGTGCCTTGGTTAAATTTACCGAGCAGTATGCTGCAACGCTTTCTGTTCAGGCAACCGAAGCTGAAATACCAGCACAACCGGTAACACGTGATGTAGCAGTCACCAAAGCCGCCCCTGAAGCAGAACCTGCACCCGTGCTTGACTTGACGCCGCCAAAACCGGTGTCGGACAAACGCGTGGCAAATGATCCACGTGAACGTCGCCGTTTGGCAAAACAGGCTGCAGAACAGGCTTTAGAGCAAGCAAAGCAGGCGCATAACCAACCTGAAACTGCTCCAGCCGAAACTGTTGCTGTAACAGAAGCAGAAACGCCGACCGCCGAAGTGGCTGAACCTGAAGTAACTCAAGCAGTCGTTGAACCTGTAGTAACTGAGGTAGCAACTGAAGCAGTGGCTGAACCTGCTGCAGAAACGGTAGCAGCACCAGTGGAAACTGAACAGGCTGCAGAAACGGTAGCAGCACCAGTGGAAACTGAACAGGCTGCAGAACCGGTACAAGCTGAATTGGCGGTAGAAGCTGCTCAGCAGGATGTACAAACTCAGGCCGAAGCTACAGCAGAAGCTGAAAAAACCGAAGGTGAAGAAACGGATAAACCTGTCCGTCCTCGTCGTCCTCGCGGCCGTCCACCAAAGAAAGCAACCTCTGCAAATGAGTCATAATTTGTTCTAAAATTAGCTCTGATGCAGTGAAATAAAAAAACCTAGTCATTCCGGTGACTGGGTTTTTTTTGATACTTTTGTCAGATTAGGTTGATTGCACTAGACTGAAACGATTAAAAGACAAGTGTACAAATCATAGCAAGCATATTGCGAACAAATAGACTGTATTGGATTACGAAAAATAATAGGATTCATATGAACCACACTACACCGAGCGATCTTATCGGTATTGCGGATGTTGCAGCCAAAATACCTAAATTTATCAGCAAAGTCCCTCATTTATTGAGTGGTCTCAAACAGGCCTATTTGCGTACATCCAATACTCCAGCAGGCTTGGGAATTGCCTTTGAAAAAGCGGTAAGACACAATCCGCACGGCACGGCTTTATTATTTGAAGATCAGAAATTCAGTTACGAAGCACTGAATGAATGGGCCAACCAGATTGGACACTTTTATTTATCGCTCGGTGCCCAAAAAGGCGACGTGATTGCGGTGATGGTAGAAAACCGTCCAGAGCTGATTGCTACCGTTATCGCCCTGGCAAAAATTGGCGTTACCTCTGCTTTGGTCAATACCTCACAAAGCGGCAAGGCCCTGACCCATAGCATAAACCTGGTCAAGCCAATTGCCGTGATTACCGGTGAAGAATGCCGTGCAGCTGTAGAAGAGGTTCGCCAAGATCTGGAACTGGCAGCAGACCGTTTTCACTGGTTCGCCGATCAGGCCACGCAGGTGGATGCCGGCACAGCACCGCAAGGCTGGACCAATCTTGCAGAAAAAGCGGATCAATTTCCGAAATTCAATACCCCGACTACACACACCATTCAAGGTAAAGATGGTCTATTCTACATCTACACCTCAGGCACGACCGGCCTGCCTAAAGCGGTCATTTTCACCCATAGTCGCTGGACTTTGGCTTATGGCACCTATGGTCACGTGCTGGATTTAAAACCTGATGATGTCATGTATTGCACCCTGCCGCTGTATCATGCCACCGGCATTGTGGTGTGCTGGTGTGGCGTGATTGCAAGCAGTGCAACTTTTGCATTGCGCCGCAAATACTCGACCTCTGCTTTCTGGAAAGATGTCAAAAAATTTGATGCTTCAGCCATTGGTTATGTCGGTGAACTCTGCCGCTATTTAATGGATGCCCCCCCGTCTGAACTGGAAAAAGGTCACCGTGTCACTAAAATGATCGGCAACGGCATGCGCCCGAATATCTGGGACAAATTCAAGGAACGCTTCGGGATTGAAGAGGTACTTGAGCTGTATGCATCCAGTGAAGGCAATGTGGGTTTTAGTAACGTGTTTAACTTTGACAACACGGTCGGCTTCTCTCCAACCCCTTATGCGATTATTGAATTTGATAAGGAAAGCAATCAGCCGGTGAGAGATGCCAAAGGCTGGTGTAAAAAAGTCAAAAAAGGTGAAGTCGGCTTACTGGTGGGAAAAATTACCCGCCGTTCACCTTTTGACGGCTATACCGATCCGGAAAAAAACAAATCCGTGATTATGAAAGATGTTTTTAAACATGGAGATGCGTTCTTTAATACCGGTGATCTGGTACGCGATATCGGTTTCCGTCATGCCCAGTTTGTAGACCGTCTGGGCGACACTTTCCGCTGGAAAGGCGAAAATGTGTCTACCACTGAAGTTGAAAATGTGGTCAGTGAATATGAAAAAATTGCTGAAGCCGTGGTTTACGGCGTGGAAATCCCCCATACCAATGGACGTGCCGGCATGGCAGCCATTACCTTGAATGAGGGTGTAGAATTAACCGCCCAAGACTTGAAGCAGATGGCAAGCGAGTTTAAAAAATGTTTGCCGGCTTATGCAGTTCCGGTATTTTTACGTGTTCAGGCACAAGTCGAAACCACAGGCACATTTAAATATCAAAAGAACAAACTGAAAGAGCAGGCTTTTGATCCCGACAAGACCGATGAGCGTTTGCTGGTACTCCTGCCAAATGCAACAGAATATTGTGATTTAACTGCGGAGATATTCAACAATATTCAAGCCTATCAATACCGTTTTTAATTGCAGAGCCGTTGTTTTTTTACGAGATTAAGCAAATTTGTTGTATTTATAATCAAACATCAACAAGTTTGCTAATTTTTACTTGCGCTCGTTTGATAACTTGCTACAATACGCTCCATCAAAACAAAGTGGTGTTTAGAAAGCTTTTATTTTCTTGCACTGCACATTCAGACAAGCGCTGAATGTTGGTTCAGGGTCGTTAGCTCAGCTGGTAGAGCAGCGGACTTTTAATCCGTTGGTCCCGCGTTCGAATCGCGGACGACCCACCACTTATTTTGATTGATCTAGAGATGGGTCGTTAGCTCAGCTGGTAGAGCAGCGGACTTTTAATCCGTTGGTCCCGCGTTCGAATCGCGGACGACCCACCATCTTCTTGAAGGCTTCTGACATGAAGCTTTTTTAGCTTTTAAAGCACTCTTTCTGAATGGGTCGTTAGCTCAGCTGGTAGAGCAGCGGACTTTTAATCCGTTGGTCCCGCGTTCGAATCGCGGACGACCCACCATTCTTTCTTAGGGCTTCTTTCTGTACTACACTTTCCGTATTACAATTGAAACGAAACCTGCAATATTCCGACCAAGACAAACCACACCGTTTCGGTTGATTCGCCATTCTCGAAATTTTGCTACACCGATGCTGCAAAACACAATGCTTGAATGCATTTTTAAAAAATCTTCGATTTTTTTCTTGCACTCGGGTGAACCCTTAAAGTAATGCTTTAGGTTCACTAATCCTTACTCAGGGTTGTTAGCTCAGTTGGTAGAGCAGTAGACTCTTAATCTATTGGTCGAGGGTTCGAGCCCCTCACAACCCACCAAATTTCTTTATTATTCATCTTATTTCTACACGTCAATATAAAAAAAATACTGCACTTTTAAAACATTTTTTTATCCGTCTGGTTTGCTCAAACCTGCACCCCTGCTTTAACTGGCTTTCTCCTTAAGCAAACGGTAAGCCTGTTGTGGAAAAGGATTGCCCTCGGCAAAATATTGCTCGTTTAAGGCGGATGCATGTGCAATCTTGTCCAGATCCATGACCAGATTTTGATCTTTATCAATATTATAAAAAAATTCTACGCCATTTGAGCGATACAAAATCACCTGATGATTTTGCATATCATAAGACCAGCGATCTTGACGGTGATAGGGATTTGAAGCGAAGCTGATTTGCCCTGAATGGATCAGGTTGCGATGGGCAATTCCATCCTCCAGCAAATTAATCACATAATCTGCTGTACCCTCTTTACATCTGACAAAAGGGTCATCACAGCTGATCGTAGCTTGATAGCGGCCAATATAGGGCTGGGCACTTTGCGGCAGGGTATTTTTAAGCCCTGACTCGGTTTCCCCTACCGGAACAGTCGCCCGCCCCGCAACATCGGTCAGGCTTTTAGCCTGCTCACCACTCTGAGCTGACGTTTCTTTTCTGATTTGTTGTGCGACAGAATCTTCCAGGGGTTTATTGCAACCCATTAAAGCTGCACACATCACCACCAAGAAACAGCCATAATAATCCGTTTTTTGAAACACCTTTTCCCTCCTGGGCGTTAAATGCTCTTTGGCTGTCCCTAGCCATATTTGCCACTACAAAAAATAAGCTACAACGAAATGATCTTTATTTTACACTCATACATTAAAGCTTATTTATTGATTTTTATTGATATAAATCAACTTATTTAACCGAAGAACATTTTAAATCACGACATCGCAATACGCACTTACATTTACATAACTTAACTATTTTTTATGGTGTGTCCCTTTAAAAAGAATCATTCATCTCCATTTTTTATTTATAAGCGAGTTGTTTTAACTGCTTTGCTATTTTCTATTAAGGAGACCTAGATGGCCAATGTTGGTTTATATCGCTCTAAGCGTCAAAACATGATTGCAGGTGTAATGGGTGGTATTGCTGAACGTTTTGGTTGGAATGTGACTTTACTGCGCATTATTTTTATTCTTGTTTCTGTCATGAGTGCAGCATTCCCGGGAATCCTGGTGTATTTAATTTTATGGCTTGTGATCCCCAAACAGCCCAATACTATGTTTGGTCAGACACCGGCGTATAACAACCCGATCCGTACGGTAAATCCGGATCAAAATCGCTAACAACCCGTTGAACTCCATGAGTTGAGTTCGTTTTATGCTACGACTTTTACCCCAATCAGTCGTAGCTTTTTTTTGCTTTGTTTTTTGCTTTATGCCGCCACATTCAGCTGCTGGTTCAATGCCGCAATCATATCGGCACGGCTAATAATGCCCACCATTTTCTGCTTTTCCACCACAGGAATATAGTTAAACGAGCGCTCGACAAAATAAGGCACCAAATCCTGAATCGGTTGCTCCGGCTTTACGGTGATGACCTGCCGAACCATAATGTCCTTGACCTGACGCTGCCATGTGGTTCTTAAATCGGTTGCACGTTTAAACCATTCCACCACTTCGTATAAAGCCAGCGTGCCGACCAGTTGCTGCTGGGCATTAATCACCGGTAGGCTCATTAAATTCATGTGCTTGAATTTATCCAGGGCAGAATGGATATCCTCATTTTCATTCAAGCTAATCACGTCTTTGGTCATGATGTCCTGACACTTAAACTGGCTTATGCCGCGGGCATTGGCTTTCTCCTGGGCTGCCAGAATGATTTTTTGCAGGTCATATTCACTAATATCCAGCAGCTCGGTCTGCTGATCCAGCGTTGCCTGAATATCCTGCGGTTGAATGGTGACTTTTTGCGTTGGTGTCGGATCTTTAGAACGCTGGTTGATCTGGGCCATTTGCGGATATTGTTTTCCAAGCAGGCGGTTAAACACAATTGCAATCACCAGCAACAACATGGAGTTTAATAACACCGGATAAAAGATAAAATGATATCCCAGCTCATGGACTGCCTCTCCCCCCAAAACGGCAGTAATGGCCACTGCCCCACTTGGCGGATGCAATGAATCGGTAGTCATCATCAAGATAATAGACATCCCCACCGCCACGCTAAAAGCTTCGGTCAGGTTAGGAATATACATGGCGCAGGTTACCCCAATAATCCCGGCAATGATATTTCCCACCACCATATTCCATGGCTGTGCCAAAGGACTGGCAGGCACGGCAAACAGCAACACCGAAGATGCCCCCATCGGCGCGATATACCATGCATTGATATCCCCCAGCACCCACCAGCTTATGAAAGATGAAAGTGCCAGTCCAAGCAATGCACCCAGACCGCACAGCAGGCGCTCTTTGAGGGGAAGAACCTTGAAATTGGGTTTTAGGGTATTCAGCCATTCAAGTCGGGAATGAAACACAGCACGCCTTTTATTGTTTTGGGGAAGAAGCTGCAAATTATAGAAGGTTGACGATTAAAGGTGTATTTATTTTATATCTTATATTTATCAATAAATCTGTGAAGCATTTTTAAACAACTGATTTCTTATCCTGAAACCTTTGCCACACCTTTGCAAAATCCTTATACTTAGAGCCAATTTTTCTCTAATTTTAATGGATGCTACATGAGTCGCGCCATATCGCATATTGATACATTTCAAGGCTTAATTCTTGCCTTACAAAACTACTGGGCTGAACAAGGTTGTGTGGTGTTACAACCTTACGATATGGAAATGGGGGCAGGGACATTCCACACTGCCACTTTCCTGCGTGCTTTAGGGCCAGAAACATGGAACGCGGCTTACGTACAACCTTCACGTCGTCCCAAAGACGGCCGTTATGGTGAAAACCCGAACCGTTTGCAACATTACTACCAGTTCCAGGTGGTGCTTAAACCCAACCCGGACAATATCCAGCAGCTTTATCTCGATTCTTTAAAAGCCATTGGTATTGATACCCTGACTCACGACATCCGTTTCGTGGAAGACAACTGGGAATCGCCAACACTGGGTGCCTGGGGCTTAGGCTGGGAAGTTTGGCTGAACGGTATGGAAGTGACCCAGTTCACTTACTTCCAGCAAGTCGGTGGTGTGGAATGCTATCCGGTGACTGGTGAAATCACTTACGGTCTGGAACGTCTGGCGATGTACCTGCAAGGTGTAGACTCGGTGTACGATCTGGTCTGGACCAAAGGTCAGTTCGGTACGGTCACTTATGGCGACGTATTCCATCAAAACGAAGTAGAGCAATCCACTTACAACTTTGAATACGCCCCGGTCGACAAACTGTTTGAACTGTTCGACTTCTACGAAGCTGAAGCAACGCGTTTAATGGAAGCAGAACTGCCATTGCCTGCCTATGAACAGGTGGTCAAGGCATCGCATAGCTTTAACCTGCTGGATGCCCGCGGTGCGATTTCAGTCACTGAACGTCAGCGTTATATTTTGCGTGTCCGTACTTTGGCACGTTCAATTGCAACAAGCTATGTGGCAGCACGTGCGAAACTGGGTTTCCCGATGGCGGAACCGCATCTACGTGATGAAGTATTGGCGCAGTTAAAAGCACAAGTTGAAGCAGAAGCAGCTCAAGCAGAAAAAGCGGCGGAGAACAAATAATGTCTAAACATACTGTTTTATTTGAACTTGGCTGTGAAGAACTTCCACCAAAAAGCTTAAAAAAATTACGTGATGCCCTTCAGGCCGAAACCGAAAAAGGCTTAAAGGATGCTGGTCTTGCATTTGACGCAATTGAAGCCTATGCAGCACCACGCCGCCTCGCATTGAAAATTGTCAATGTTGAAGGCGCACAAGCCGATACACAAAAACGTTTTGACGGCCCTGCGAAACAAGCCGCTTTTGATGCGGAAGGCAAACCAACCAAAGCTTTGGAAGGCTTTATGCGTGGTCAGGGCATCACGGTTGATCAAGTTTCGACTTTCCAGGCCGGTAAAGTTGAAAAAGTTTGCTATTTAAAAGATGTCAAAGGTCAAAGCCTGGATGTACTTTTACCGCAAATTTTACAAAATGCGTTGGACAACCTGCCAATTGCAAAACGCATGCGTTCTGCGGCCAGCCGTACCGAATTCGTGCGTCCGGTAAAATGGGTAGTGTTGCTTAAAGACAACGATGTGATTGATGCAACGATTCAAGATCATAAAGCAGGCAAAGTGACTTATGGTCACCGTTTCCATGCGCCTGAAGCCATTACGCTGAACCATGCTGATGAATATCTGCCTAAATTAAAAGCAGCGCACGTGGTAGCGTCTTTTGAAGAGCGTCAAGCCATCATCGACCAGCAAGTAAAAGCTTTGGCTGATGAAGTCAATGCGATTGCCATTGTCCCAAGTGACCTGCGTGACGAAGTGACTGCACTGGTGGAATGGCCTGTTGCGTTACGTGCAAGCTTCGAAGAGCGTTTCCTTGCGGTGCCTCAAGAAGCACTCATCACCACCATGCAGGACAACCAGAAGTATTTCTGTTTGGTAAATAGCGACAACAAACTTCAACCTTACTTCATTACCGTGTCAAATATTGAGTCGAAAGACCCGACCCAAATTATTGAAGGTAACGAAAAGGTAGTTCGTCCGCGTTTGTCGGATGCGGAATTCTTCTTCCTGCAAGACCAGAAGCAACCGCTGGCATCACGTAAAGAAAAACTGGCCAACATGGTGTTCCAGGCAGAGCTTGGCACACTTTGGAACAAGTCTGAACGTATTGCGAAACTGGCTGTTGCACTTGCGCCAATTACAGGTGCAAACCCTGCTGATGCTGAAAAAGCAGCCCTGCTTGCAAAATGCGACTTAACCTCTGAACTGGTTGGTGAATTCCCTGAACTTCAAGGCATCGCGGGTACGTATTACGCGCGCATTGAAGGCGAAAATAATGAAGTTGCGGAAGCATTAGGCGAACAATACTTACCTAAATTTGCCGGTGACGTTTTACCGAAAACTAAAACTGGTACTACGATTGCCCTTGCCGACCGTTTAGATACCTTGACCGGTATTTTCGGTATTGGTCAGGCACCGACAGGTTCGAAAGACCCGTTTGCACTGCGTCGTTCTGCGATTGGTATTTTGCGTTTAGTGACTGAAAACGAGCTTGATGTTTCAATTGAAGCACTCATCAAGTTGGCTTTAGCGGCTTATGGCGATGTATTGAAAGATCACGATAAGACTTTAGCGGATGCTGTTGCATTCCTGGAAGGTCGTTACCGTGCCAAATACGAAGACCAGGGCGTTGCTGTTGACGTGATTCAAGCGGTTCAAGCGTTATCACCAAAATCTCCGCTTGATTTTGACAAGCGTGTAAACGCAGTAAATCACTTCCGTGCATTGCCTGAATCGGCTGCGCTTGCTGCTGCGAATAAGCGTGTTGCAAACATTCTTGCAAAAGAAGCTGCGCCTGAAGGAAGCGTCGTTGAAGCGAACTTGGTTGAAGATGCTGAAAAAGCATTATTCGCTGAACTTGCGAAAATTACGCCTGTGGTTGAGCCGTTATTTGCTGCCAAAGACTACACAGCTGCGTTGTCTGCTTTAGCTGCCCTGCGTGCGCCTGTAGATGCGTTCTTTGATGGCGTGATGGTGATGGCAGATGATGCTAACCTAAAAGCAAACCGTTTACGTATGCTTGCTCAGTTACGTGGCTTGTTTACCAAAGTGGCTGATATTTCAGTGTTGCAGCATTAAGTTCTGATTAATTCAAAAAACCCGCTTTAGAGCGGGTTTTTTATTTCATATTTTTCATCAATTTCAGCCATTAGGCTTTTGAAATAGTCATTTTTTTCATCAAGATAAAAATTATATATACGTGCCGCCTGATCATCATTCTCTAGCATTGATTTTCTCATTAACTCAATTGCGACTAGATAATCTTCAATTTCATTAAACCAATATTCGTTCTGTAATAATCTATTTTCGAGAGACTTTTTCAAGTCAACATATTGCTCTTGGATATGATTTAGAGCCGTATAAGCAAAGAGCTTATTCTGCTCATCATAAATACTATGAATTTTTTCATACCAATAAGAAATCGGCAGCAAGTCAACTAATTTTTCATTTTCAAATTTCTTTTTAACTTCATTTTCCATAACAATTATTTCTTTATTTAGTCTTTTCAACAGAACTATTACTTCATCTAGTTGCTTCTTAAGTAATTTATGAATAGAAATTTCTTCATAAACAGTATGTTCTGCCTTTTTTGAATATCTCAATAAGTCAAAACCTAATTTATTAATAGTGATACGAGAAATAAAATTGTTAAATTCATTCTTTTCTTTCTCGCTTCTTCCTCCTTCATTATTTAGAACTGTATGACCAATCGAAGCATTCCTAACCTTACGGATCTTTTTTAGCTCACTAGTTGTTTCCCACTGAACTTCGAATACTTCATATAGATGCTTCAAACTATCTTGTTGAAGAATAAAACATTGCAAAATTCCATAGCAATAAATGTATTTCAGCCCTGTTTCTTCAGGGAAATCTGTTTGCAAATAATCCTTAAAGGCTATGAAAGTATCTCCTAATACATCTAAAGCACTACATAGCATCCACCACTTGTGCTTATTATTTAATAATGTGTAATGAAGAACTCCACGATTAATATGATCACGCAGCTGATCTTCTAAATTTTCTATTTGATCTAAAGAGTCTAGTAGGTGATCCATATTTATATCTATAGGAATATAGTATTGTTTAAAAATTAGTTTTTAGATCATAGGCAATTTCATCTGAATTTCATATACTCAAACCAACAACACTCAACAAGAAAGAATCACATGAAACTTAAAATGCTTATTTTGACTGGTCTTGCGAGTATTGCTGTTACGGCGTGTACCACTGCTCCCACTATTCCCACCCTTGAAACGGGTGTCCTACAAGAAGTTCAGAATCTGGAAGTCTATCCAAACACCATTGACAACAAAGCCAAACTAACCAAATTTACCAACAAGTGCATGATCGAATTTACCGGCAACCTGCCAGCCGGCAAAGCCATAGAACACTGGTCATTTAAAGGCAATACACTCATCACGGGCAGCTCGACCGTGTTTGCTACAGATGGTACAAGTACAGCCACTAACTTTGAGCTGAATGATGCTACAGTGCAAAAAAACTTCCTTGCGCTACGCCATTATTTTCATAAAGATGCTTTAGCACAATGTAACTAATGCCTGACTCATACACCCAGAATCACTGATTCTATATGGATTCGGTGATTCTTCTTCCCCTTCAATAAAAAGTCTTTCATTCGCTTCATTTCCATTCAAATACCGCTCATCTGTATTTACTCTAAAGTGTTACATATCAATACTTTGTATCCAGGGAAATTTATTTTTTTTTTGAAATTTTTTTTAAATTCAAAAACTAAAAAAGAATAGCCAAAAATCACATTCACATATTTGTCCAGATTGTTAATTCGTTGTTGCTAAAACGTTGGAATTTATTCTTAAATTCAAAATTTAGAAATTGGACCGATTAAGATAGTGATCTTATAACTCGGTAAACACTCGAGTTTTATCATGCAAGGATAAATCGAGCTATGAAAACAATCAGAACAATGTTGATTAGCACTGCACTTTTAGCTTGTACTCCCCTTTTCGCCAACCCAACCCCCAACGCAGCTTCAGAGCTAAAAGCAAAAGACAGTGAGCAAAATACTGCTGATAAAGCGGAAAATGTTAATCAAGAGATGAATCAAACTCAAACTGCGGACGAAAACTTTGTCAGTAAAAATTCACAACAGAGCACGGATAACAACGGTTCACACCCGAGCAATATGGATATTAACGGTAAAACGCATGCAGAGCTGGGCATCTATTCAGGAAGAATATATTCAGGATTTACGATTAAAACGCCGAATCAGTATGAAGAATAAATTCATCTCTCAGATCTCGTGAAAAAAGCTCATGTCAATGGGCTTTTTTCTTGCCTCATGAATCCTAGATTGATCTTAAATGTAATAAATCTGTATTAATTTCGCCACATTTCACGTTTTCTCCTCAATTCATTCTTAAAATAAAATCAAATAGAACAGATTAAACGCATTACCAAAACAGGAATAAAACCCACAATGAAAATGATGAAAACGGTATTAGTGACCAGTGCAATTTTGCTCTCTACTCCACTTTGGGCTCAAACAGGCACAGCCACTCCTGACAGCACTTCAGAGCACAATCAGTCTGCACCCTATGGAGACAACCCTAATATCTTTAAAGTGCTCGGTCATAAGGCACAGCAGAAGGTTCAGAACACGGTGGAAAAGGTGGATACTGCTGCGCAAAAAGGGATCGCCAAGGTAAAACCGAAAGTAGAACATGCGTGGGAAGAAACCAAAGACTTTGCCACTGAAAAATCGGCCATTGCCAAAGAAAAGTCACAACACGCAGCAGCCACGGTCAATCATAAAATAAATGAAACCAAGGATAATATTATTGGCAGTCCAAATGATCAGCCCGCACCGATTATTTCTCACCCGCTAAGCGAATCTTCAACCAATAATTAATTTGCAGCTGCATATGACTGGCTGCTCAAGTACAAGTGGCATAGGTAAAACCAAGCCCAATTTATAAATCAAGCTGACTATAAGCAATCAGCCTCTCATAGAGAGGCTTTTTTAATACAGATTAATTGACCTGTCGAATCGGCTGTCCTGCTTTAAAAGCCTGCACGTTCTGCTGCATCTGCTGCACAATCCGTTGCCGTGCATCCACACTGCCCCATGCACTGTGCGGAGTAATAATCAGGTTGGGAATGTCATCGGCCAAAAGTACATTTCCGTCTTTAGGCGGTTCCACCGTAAGCACATCGGTGGCAGCACCGGCAATTTTGCCCTGGCGTAAGGCTTCGGCAAGGGCGGCTTCATCAACGATTCCACCACGTGCACAGTTAATTAGAAATGCGCTCGGTTTCATGGCATCGAAGGCGTGGGCATCAATTAAATTGTGGGTGTCTTCAGTTAAAGGACAATGCAGGCTCAGGAAATCGACTTGGGGCAATAAATCTGCAAAAGGAATTCGACTGGCATCAGCTGGACGGTTCGGCAATGACCCGACCAAGACCTTCATGCCAAAAGCATCCGCCAGCTTCGCCACAGCCTGTCCCAGTTCACCATAACCGACAATACCCAGCGTTTTGCCGGACAGTTCGATAATCGGGAAATCCAGCAGACAGAATTGCGAAGCCTTATTCCACTCGCCTTGCTTTACGGCATGGTCGTATTTGAGTAATGAGGTTGCCAAAGCCAGCATCAAGCTTAACGTATGCTGAGCCACTGCGGCAGTGCCATAACCCTGACAGTTGCACACCACAATGCCCTGCTTACGTGCCTGAACCAGATCAATATTATTGGTGCCGGTTGCGGAAATTAAAATCAGTTTGAGATTGGGACATTGCTGCATGGTCGCTGCATCGACCACGACTTTATTACTGATAATGACCTCTGCCTCCTGCACTCGCTCGAGGAGCTGTGCCGGAGTCGTCGCTGGAAAAAGTGTCAGCTCATCAAATACAGTTTCAAGCTGACTGAAATCCAGATCATTTTTATCCAGCGATTCATAATCTAAAAATACGGCTTTCATGCTGCTTTCCTTGGCTGAGTTTGATGAATATCTAAAAATTATTGCCCAGACATTAAAAGCCAGTTTTACATTCTTTTTCAACCAAATTTAGAGATTAAAAATACAAAACCCACTATTTGGTGGGTTTGTTGATATGCAGTTGAATTGACTTGCGGATTGCATAGAACACATAGATTGCCAGAACAAACACGACAAGCATGCCCCCGCCCATAATGATATAAGTCGGATATAGACTGTGTGCAAAAGTATAGGAAGGTATGGATATAGAGATGAGGGTTAAAAGTACAGCCGGTATAAAATCACGTTTCATCCTTAAGCACCCGTTATTTGTTTATTGTTTAATTTTGAGTCATGAGAACTTGCCTTACCGCTCTATCTTAGACCGATTTAAAGATAAAGCAAGTGATCAAAATTAAAACAAATCGGGCATATGCTCAACCCTGAATCTGTAGGTTATAGGGCAGATACCGGTTCAGGCTGGGTCACAAATTGCGCCGTTTGCGGAGTATCTTCCAAGAACTCATGACTGCCATATTCGTTATTGCTCAAGTTTAAATGCTTATAACTGAGCAGATAAAAATCACTATATTTTTTAATGACCAAGGGATGCATACCGGCTGTTAAGGCGTCCTGTTCCCTGAACAATTTCATCACCTGCCGGTCATTCATGGCCACAATATAACGTTCATCATTCAATGCAATTTGTACCAGTCCACTGCCTTTGGCAAAGATTGGAATCAGAAATTTATGGTTCAGGGCAATGGCACTGGCGGCATAGCTTTCAATCTTCTGGCTAATCACATTAAATACCAGTCCATGACCAAAACAGTCCAATAACTGGCTACGACTTTCCTGCGGCAAATTGACCTGTATGCCCAGTTTCAATAGATCTTGCTGACTGACCTGTTTATTGCGCAGCAATTCCCTGAGTAAATTGTTTTTGAGCTTGGCATCAAAAAACTGGCTGTCCAGCTGCAAATCATTATTGACCAGAATGGAACCCAAGGCATTGCGGTGCCGGGGCAACAAGTTTTCAATGACTTTGCGATAGTAAAACTTGCTGTTTTTTTTCACCTGACGGATTTTGCGGTAAAAATAGATGGCATCAAACTTGTGCAGCAGAAAGTCACGCAACAATTCCGAGCTGGCCAGAACTGCAATGGCATCGTGTCCGGTGAAAGGCAGGTTCAGGGTCTGAATTTTTGGCAGCACCTGTTCCAGTTTTAAATAATGCGCACGGTCTTCCGGACAATAAGGATCATAGACCACAATATATTCACGTTCAGCTGCAACATCCTGTGGCTGAATGTGCATATTGGCATTCTGTTCAGGATCAAAGAACATGTTGTAGCGCGGGTCTTCGACATCTTTAGGATTGATGGAATACTGCGGCACCAGAGCCACCACGCGTTTTAAATCCAGCAGGTTGGAATACTTGATGACCGCATATCCGCCCATGGAACCGCCATAGCCAATACGGGTTTTAAACGGCGCAATCAGTTCCTGAATCTGGGCAAACATCACGCGCATTGAACTTTCAGGAAACCAGGATTTCTGCTTGGGCATGATGCCAATTACATTAAAGTCATATTTATGCAGGGATTTTTCGGCATTAATCGATAGTCCTTTGGCCCGGGTAATTAAATCGCCAAAAGAGAAAATCAGTTCATCCGATGAGCCTTTAAGAAAGATTGCACGAATTTGTTCGTCTTCAAAAATAATGTGTTTATCCATTTCCACACCGAAGCAAATCGGCCCTTTATCAGATTCAATACTACAAATAGACACCTTGCCTATTTACGAAAAGCGACTATGTTATTTTATAGATGCCATGAAGATTAAAAAGCGCAAAATATGACACAATCACTTCATCCTGCTGCTCAAAAAGGCTTCAGTTCTGCTGCTGAACTTTATCAACAAGTTCGGCCGAGTTATCCACAAGACATCGTCCATTGGCTACGCGATCAGCTCCAACTGGATGAACAGTCGCAGGTGGTTGATCTGGGTGCGGGCACTGGCAAATTCTTACCTTATTTAAAACAGCTGACCTCACACATCATTGCCATTGAGCCAATTCAGGCCATGCTGGCACAATTGCAACATGCCTATCCCGACATTCAAACGCTGCAGGCATCGAGTGAATCTCTGCCGTTAACGGCACATAGTATAGATGCTGTGGTCTGCGCACAATCCTTTCACTGGTTTGCCAATCTTGAATCATTAAGGCAAATTCATCAAGCGCTCAAACCGTCCGGGCATCTGGCACTAATCTGGAATCAGCGCGATGTTCAGGTCGACTGGGTCAAAGCGCTGGCAGACCGCATTCAACCTCTGGAGGGCAATACGCCACGTTATCACAGCGGCCAATGGAAAAAGGTCTTTGAACAGCAAGCACTGTTTCAGTTGGCAAATACCGAAACGTTTCAGCAGCAGCATGTTGGCACTGTGGAACAGGTGGTGTCCAAACGCCTGCTCTCTACCAGTTTTATTGCCACCCTGTCCGCACAAGAACAGCAGCAGTTAAAAGCTGAATTTGAACAGATCGTTTTAGAGTATACAGGCAAGCATCCCCAAGATGAAATTGCATTCCCCTATGTGACCTATGCCTATGACTTTAAAAAAATTGATCAGAAATAAAGGAACCCATCATGATAAAACTTCAACTCAAACACTGTGGTCTTCCTGTTTTACTGTGCTCAAGTGTACTGATGAGTGCCTGTGATCGTAAGCCAGATACCGTATCTCAAGGTGACAAGATTCAGCTTGAAGATAAGGTCATGCAGGAACTGATTACCGAACCAGTAAAAACGTTCCCACAAACCCCGGATGATCAACATGATATTGCCTTACTGACCGACTTCGACCAGCGTTTCAGCCAAATGAGTGACGAGATGGAAGATGAACTGGTCAAAATGGAGGATCAGGGTACACTGACGGATGAATTTGCCTATAACCGTAAACGTGACAATATTTACTCGGCTTTAACCATGCTCAAAGAACTGGATTTGAAAACCGAGCAAGGGCGTTATATTCAAGGGCTGATGGCAGAATACTGGCAGAATCAGGCCAAATTCTATGATGAAAACAAAGAAAAAACAGCAGAGCCGATTAAAAATTCAGCAAATCAAACCAAAGGCTTGGGTGAATTTTTACATGCCCAGGAACAGCTGGAACACTGGCAATCCCAATATCCGGACATGAATCAGGCCCAAGCAAAAAAAGCTGAGGCAGCCAAATCCGAAACCACTGAATCTGGCTACTAAAATTGCGGGCATAAAAAAGGGATCTTGTAATCCCTTGATCTTTTAACCGCAGGTTTCAGCATGACTAAGGTCGTTCATTATATTGTGGCAGGCCATCACAGATGCTATCCCACTCGGCCTTGGACGCCACAAAAATATGTTGCGTTGGCTTTTGCTGCAGCGGTGTATCCAGCGTATCGATTCTCAGGCGATACAAATCAGGGGTATCGGTTTTAATGCTGATAATCGGCGAGCCACAATCGCTACAGAAACAGCGCTGCGTGGTTTCGCTGGACTGAAACTTTTTCAGTAAATGTTCACCTTGCACAATGTGAAAATCGGCTTTTCGAATCGGTGCATTGGTGGCAAAGGCGCTGCCATTGGCCTTACGGCAACGCTGGCAATGGCATTGCACGATGTCGCCAATTTCGCCCCGAATTTCATAGCGCAAACCGCCACACAAACAACTTCCTGTATATCGCTTTTGTTCAGACATAACTGCTGCATTTTTTATCAAAATTGAGTATGCAACTTAGCATGCTTTAAATAGCAGTTCAAAACCGGCCGCATGATGTACTGTTATTTTTGTGCAGCCAGATAGGCATGTACACCCTCACCTGCAGCACGACCTGTCGCAAAACAGGCCGTAAGCAAATAGCCTCCGGTCGGTGCATCCCAATCCAGCATTTCGCCGCAACAAAATACATGCGGGTTGGACTTTAATTGCAGCTGCTCGGATAACACATCGCGTTTTACCCCACCGGCACAGCTAATGGCTTCTTCTATGGGGCGAAATCCCGTTAAAGCAATCGGTAGCTGTTTAATCTGCTGGGCCAAAGCTATTGGATCGTTCCATAGAGGTTTTGCAACCAGTTCACGCACCAGGCTGGCCTTCGCTGCATCCAGTCCCGCCTTACGCCAGACAGTGCTCAATGACTGCTTTTTACCCGGCTGTAATTTTTTCACCAATTGCTCCATGCTTTGCTCGGGAAGCAAATCCAGATACAGCTGCATGGCATGACCATTTTTCACTTGCTGGCGCAGTGCACGCCCCTGCTTATAGACCAGGCCACTTTCCAGACCATAATGGGTAATCACAATATCACCCATGCTTTTGGCTTGACCCTCTACCCAGGCTTCGACACGTTTTAAAGGCTGGCCAAAGACCGGCTGCATAAACTTGGACCAGGTACGCTCCACCCCGGCATTACTGGCCTGAAAGGCTTCAATGTCATGCGGAGAAAGCCATTGCTGCCATGCACCGTCACTGCCGAGTTGCGACCACGATACTGCCCCACAAGCCATAATGATGGCATCAAAATCCTGTTCGCTGTCTTGCTGTGTGGTTAAATCCCGAATACACAGTTGCCGATCTTTTAAATTCACGACCTGATGACGATAGTGAAATATCACCCCCTGTTCAGCCAGACGTTTTAGCCAGGCACGCAGCAAAGGAGCAGCCTTCATTTCTACCGGGAACACCCGTCCTGAGGAGCCGATATAGGATGCAATCCCCAAACCCGTCATCCATTGCTGAATCCATTGGGCATCCCATTTTTTTACCCAAGGAGCCAGCCATTCCGCCTGATCATAACGCTGAATAAACTGCTCAATAGGCTCGGCATGGGAAATATTCAGTCCGGTTTTACCCGCCATCAAAAACTTGCGTGCAGCAGACGGCTTTTGTTCATAGACATGAATCTCATAGCCATCTTGGCTCAAGACTTCTGCAGCCATTAACCCTGCGGGACCTGCCCCAATAATTGCAACACGCTTTTTCATAAACCACTCATTCAGCGTTTTTAATATCAGTTTCTGATGTTACAACTTGAACCGGATTCTGGCCTTGCAAAGGCTTAAAATCATCAAAGCGCGTACTGTAGCCTTCCGGCTTGCTGATGATCAGTTGCTGGCACAACTCCCCCCGTTCCAGATACTTAATTTCAAAATGGGTACGTGCCGAGGTGCCTGGAATCACTTCTTTGACAAAAGGCAATTTCCAGACTTCAATCAACTGCTGCTGTGCTTCTGCAATATATTCAGGAATGTTGCTGGCCAAAGTGACGGTACCACCCGGCTGTAAGCGTGACAGCAGAAATTCAAAAAATGGCATGTTTAACCAGCGCTGTGCCGGATTATGCGGTTCGGGATTTGGATAGAGAATAAAAAACTGCTGTACTTGAGCAGGCAATAAGGCATGCACAATCCACGGCATGGCATCGGCATGAATCGCCTGTAAATTCGTTTGTCCTTCCAGGACATGCTGTTTTTGCATGGCCAGATATTTTTCACGCGTGCGCTCAATGGCAATCAATTTTTTTTCAGGATGTTGAGCTGAAAACAGCAAGGCATGTTTACCTTTGCCGGCACCAATTTCCACACAAACGGGATCCGGGCGAATCATTTGAAAATCACGAGGTGCATGCATACGCTGTGCTTGAAATTGACGAATTGGCATAATCAGATCAAACTAACAAAAATCCGCTCAAGTCTAGCAAGAGCGACTGTATTTGCCTAATTGAATCCTTATTTTTATTCGGAGAATAACATGCCGCGCACTTTTCCGTGTCCACGCTGTGGTAAACCCACTCACTGGGAAGGCAATGAATTTCGTCCTTTTTGTTCAGAACGTTGCAAAATGATTGATCTGGGAGCCTGGGCGAATGATGAATATAAACTGCCGACTCAAGATGCCCCCCAAGCAGATAACAGTGGCGAACAAGATGATTTTTAATCATCTTGCGTGATCCGCAGGAAAATTATCTACAGGTGAATAAAAGGGATTGATTCACCTTAGTCAAATGGATTGGAAAGCATTTTCCTATATTCCAAACCCAAAAGAATAATAAAAAAAATCAGAAGGATACCAATCGCCGTGATGAGCATATCGTGGCTATAAATCCCCAAGCCCAAACACACCAACATTAGAATAGTAAATATAAACAGTGTTATTTTTGTAAATAGTAGCTTCACAATTCATCCCTCAAAATAATAAACCATAAATCACGTGATACAAGTCAGCCTTTTATAGAGAAATGTTCATGTGCCTATAAATTTGTTTCTTATTTTCTTCATTACGTAATTCAAATTTACCCACAAAAACAACTTAAAAACAGTTTTTTACAACTGTTAAATTCATATCGTTTACCGATAAAAAGAATAACCTGTACTCACTTTTTAAACTATAATCCTTCTACAAGAATAGCAATAAAATTTTTCTTAATTGAACACTTAAAACTAAACTTAAAAACAGTACAGTTGGGCTATAACCGCCTTATAACGATAAAAAAACTAACAATGATAAATCTTAAAAATGATAAAAAAAGGAGAACTCCATGGGTCTTTGGTGCTTAAAAGTTCTATTTTTTCTGTTTGTTGGCTTCAGTATTGTGGGGCTGATTTTTGGAATTTATACCCATGATGGCATTATTATTGCGATTGGCATTTTATTCATACTGGCAGCCATTATCATTGCACTGGAATTAAAACAGCTAAGCAGTGGACCCTTTCACCGAGATTGATGCAATAATTCATCAATCTCGTACAGGAAAAACAAAAAAGAATTAACCCGCTTTACCTGCTACGAAGGGATTATGCTTTTTTTCAAAACCAATGGTACTTAAGGGACCATGACCGGAAATAAATTGCGTTTCATCCGGCAAACTAAAACATTCACGTTGAATGGAATCAAGCAGCTGCTGATGATTGCCGCGCGGGAAATCGGTCCGTCCAATAGACCCTTTAAACAGTACATCGCCTGTCCATAACAGGCCATAGTTTTTGTTATAGAACATCACATGACCCGGCGTATGACCCGGAGCAAAACGAACTTCAAATTCTTCCTCTCCCAGCTTTAAAACTTCTCCACCTTCAAGCCATTGAGTCACCTCTACCTTTTCTGGAACAGGAAAACCATAACGTTGAGATACTTCCTGAATCATGTCGAGCCAGAAGGCATCTTCCTTGTGCGGACCAATTACCGGCACATTCCAGACCTTGCTTAAAGCACCTACCGCACCGGCATGATCCAGATGCCCATGGGTCAGCCATAAGGCTTTTACTTTCAGCCCCAAAGCTTCCACCTCGGCTTGTAGTTTTTCCGCTTCACCGCCCGCATCAATCAAAATGGCTTCTTTAGATTCAGCATCCCAAACAATTGAACAGTTTTGCTGAAATGCCGTGACCGGCACAATTTTGACTTGCAGCATGATAATGAAACCTCGGAGAAATTAGTGAGCGAATGTTTGCTTTAATCCATCAAGATTAGCCCGAAGCAGTGTGCTGAGCAAGGCGATATGATCTGGACGACAATTTAAGGCCGGAATGTAGGCATATTCTCCACCACCTGCCGACTGGAATATTTCAGCATTTTGCAGCGCTAACTCTTCCAGTGTTTCCAGACAGTCTGCAGAAAAGGCAGGACTCATGACCTGAACCGATTTCACCCCTTGCTTGCCCCATTCTTCCAGCAAGGCATCGGTATAAGGTTTTACCCACTCCTGTTTTCCAAAACGCGACTGGAAACTGATGGCCCATTGCTCCCCGGATAAGCCCAATGCATCGGCCAATAATTGTGCCGTGACACGGCAGCGTTCTGCATAAGGATCGCCTTTATCGGCATAAGGCTGAGGGATGCCGTGGAATGACATCAACAGTTTTTCTGGCTGGCCATGTACGGTCTGATAGTCCCGGACACTTTGCGCCAGCGCCTGGATAAATGCGGGATGCTGATAATAATCGCGAATAATGGACAGACCGGGCAAATTGCGCTGCGTCAAAATCCATTTTGCCAGGGCATCATATAAAGGTGCTGTTGAGGTGGCTGAATACTGTGGAAATAAAGGCAATAAAATAATGTGATCTGGAATGTCCTGTGATAAGCGATTCAAGGCAGAATCAATGCCTGGATTGCCATAGGTCATGGCAGGAATAATGTTGAGTTCAAATTCAGGATATTGTCCGGTCAATGCTTTCTTTACTTCAATGACTTGATTCAATAGCACTTCACGCATGGGAGAATCTTGCTGCCACACCATTTCATAGGCATGGGCCACACGCTTGGGACGAAAAGGCAAGATAAACAGCCGTAAAATGATTTGCCAGATCGGTTTTGGGATTTCAATGACACGCTGATCGGACAGAAACTGCTTCAAAAACCGACGAACTGCAGGGACCGTGGGTTGGTCCGGCGTACCCAAATTGGCCAAAATAATCGTGACTTTCGTTTTAGGTGCAGAAGACATCAAACCCTTTTCCAATAGAAATGAACTGCTTTACTTTAACAGCTTTCTGCACTTTCTCTATATGGATTAAAACGCAGATTTAAATTGAAAAACACGATCATTATCCAGCAAATTACTTTCAAGTAGCTTTTGTCCCTTGAGGGTCAGCTGCCAGAGCATTCGTTGACGGTCATCCCGGCCTGACGGCACAATCCAGTCATTTTGACGCATTTGCAGCTTAATACTGTGTAAGGCACGAATATTAATTTGTGCACGGGCAACGGCATGGGCACGTGGCATTTCCATCCGGGCATCTGCCAGACCCGTCTCATTCAAATAATCATTGATGCATTTGGAAAAATATTCTTCTGGTGTTGGATTGACAAACATGCTGCCCAAAATAGACAGGAGCTGAGCCCAGGTGAGTTTCTTCTGAATTTTCAGTTCTTTAAAATTACCATCTTGGTAAGCATGCATACGATATTCAAATGAAAACAGTTCATTCATGGAAACTTTAGGTAAAGACAGGAACGGGTCTACTTCCCGTTTTCCGACTTCGGTTTCCAGCTGTTCAATTTTGGCTTTCAGTTGATCAATTTGATCATGTAAAGCCTGGGTGTTTTGCGGTCGAACCCATCCCGATACCGGATAGCGCTCCAGCATTTGCGACATGTTAAAACGTACGGCCATTTCCAGATCACGCAGGCTACGGTAAGTAAAAATCTGATCCACTTCTTGTTGTAATAATTTACGGAATTCTAGAAATTTTTCGCGCAATTCAGGTTTTTGATCATGTAAAGACTCATCACGTGATGCAGGATCTTCATGCATAAAGACAATAATCGGTTTCTGTTTGGTGACCGCATAAATATATTCCAGATGCATATAACCCACACCTGACACAGATTGTTCACCATACTGACTGCCTACCAGCAGGACCACATAATCGCAATCATCAATCTGACGACGTGCAAACGCGGTGCTTAATGGCGTTCGCTGTTCTAATCCCCAAGAAAAGAAACCCATGCCCACTAAAGTTTGAGCTAAAACGATGCGTTCCGGCTGCATTTCACTGCCAGAAGTAGAAATAAAAACCTGATAACGCTTATCGAGCATTGGTTATCCTCTTCCAATTGCTTATTACATCCTGACTGATACATCCTGAGCAGTCCCGATATAATTCAGCGACCCCAATATAAAAATTTTTTAATATATTTCAAAAGACTAGCCGCATTTGTTTATTTATTCAACACCAATATTACGAATATCCCAAGTCAAATCTTCTTGAATCAGGTACTGCAGCACAGTTTTTAAATGTTCTGCATTATTGCCACTCACATAGCACTCGATGCGTAAGCCATTATTTTGTTCTTGCTCAAATAACAATTGATTTTTGATCAAAATACGGGCTGTTTGTCGCGCAACTGCCAGTCCAGAGTCAATTAATGTCAGTTTCTGACCAAATATAGACTGAATTGCAGATTTTAGGAAGGGATAATGTGTGCAACCCAAAACTAAATAATCGGCTCCCTGATCAACCACAGGTTGCAAAATTGCTTTTAAGGTCGCTAAACATGCCTCGCTCATCTGTGCGCCACTTTCCACAAAAGGCACCAAATCCAGACAGGTGACAGGAATAACCTGCACATTGGCGGGAATTGCAAAACGCTGGATCACGTCTTTAATCAGCTGACCACGAAAGGTTGCAGGCGTGGCAAGCACAGCCACGGTTTTGGATTTAGTTTGCAAAACGGCCGGTTTCAGTGCCGGTACCAGACCGATAATAGGAAAATTTTCTCCATAATAATCACGTAAATAATCCAGACTGAATGCAGACGCGGTATTGCATGCAACAACTGCGACTTTACACCCCTTCCGATATAGCCACTCAATGGCATGCGCCGTAAGCTCACGAATTTCCTGATCTTTTCGTGGGCCATACGGTACATGTGCAGTATCAGCATAATAAACAATACGTTCTTTGGGCAAATGTCTGGCAATTTCTTGTGCGACAGACAAACCACCTATTCCAGAATCAAAAATCCCGATGGGTGCATCAGCATGTGCCTTAGGCATTGGATCGATTAAAGGATAAACAGGATGAATGGCTGTCATGGTTTCACTTTCAGCAGTTCAAGAAATCGGAAGATCAAAGCTTAAACCTCAGGTGCCCAATTGCAAGTAAAAATCGCCACTTTGTAAGCTTAAAATGGTTTCATTTTTGTCATTTTCAAGCAGCTGTCCCATTTCAATTAAATGAAAAAAAGCAGAACGTTGAATTAATGCATTGATGCCAAAACGCACGTGTACATATGGACGCAATTCACTTTCATATTCACGCATAAAAATCGGATGCTGCTGATCCACAATCACGATATCCTGAGTGGTCGTGGTGAATTGAATATAAGTCTTTCCATCAATCTCGACCTGATCCACCTGATTGACAAATAAAGGCTCATCTTCTACTTCAATTTCAATCTGCTCAACCGGGGTCTTTAAGTAGAATTTGCCCTGTTCTTTCCAGAGCACGGTTGAGAACAGGTCAATCAGGGCTTGTCGTTTAATCAATTGACCTTCGTGCCACCATTCTCCATTGGCTTTTACCTTTAAATCCATTGTCCCACAATGCTTTGGGTTGAATTGATCCAATGGGGGTATTGACCTTTTGTGACCGGCCTGTGCATCTTTTAAGTATTGTGCAATGCCTTTTAAATTTTTATCATCGGGAATAGCTACTTTTTTCGTCGGATTTGGTGAATTATTTTGATTAATCATGACTAAAGACCCTGCTGACGGAAAAATAATATGATTCAGCCAATTGGCTAGATCGAGGTTTAAAACTATACTAGCCCACAATATAAAAGGCACGATATTAAAATTGTGTCTGGGCACACAGAATACTCATGGCAGCACCGGAATAATGACGGTTGCCACCTTCTAATCATATGAGGAATCCTACATGGAACACATCGAACGTGAATCGATGGAGTTTGACGTCGTCATCGTAGGTGCAGGACCGGCCGGTCTTTCTGCAGCGATCAAGATCCGTCAACTTGCAATTGAAAACAACCTGAACGATCTGTCGGTTTGTGTGGTGGAAAAAGGCTCTGAAGTCGGTGCGCATATCCTGTCCGGTGCAGTACTGGAACCACGTGCCATGAATGAGCTGTTCCCGAACTGGAAGGAAGAAGGTGCCCCTTTAAATGTGCCAGTAACCGAAGACAAGACCTATTTCCTGCTCTCGGATGAAAAATCACAGGAAGCCCCGCACTGGATGGTGCCTAAAACCATGCATAACGACGGCAACTATGTCATCTCGCTGGGCAACGTGGTGCGCTGGTTGGGCCAAAAAGCGGAAGAGCTGGAAGTGTCGATCTTCCCGGGCTTTGCCGCATCGGAAATTCTCTATCATGCAGATGGTTCGGTAAAAGGCATCCAGACCGGTGACATGGGCATTGGCAAGGATGGCGAACCGACACATAACTTCACTCCAGGCTATGAACTGCATGCCAAATACACCCTGTTTGCTGAAGGCTGCCGTGGCCACCTCGGCAAGCGTTTAATTGCCAAATACAACCTCGATAAAGATTCAGATCCGCAGCACTACGGGATCGGCATTAAGGAACTGTGGGAAATCGACCCGGCGAAACACAAGCCAGGTCTGGTGATGCACGGTGCCGGCTGGCCGTTAAACGAAACCGGTTCGTCAGGCGGCTGGTGGCTGTACCACGCTGAAAACAATCAGGTGACTTTGGGCATGATCGTCGATCTGTCCTATACCAACCCGCATATGTATCCGTTTATGGAAATGCAGCGCTGGAAAACCCATCCCCTGATCAAGCAGTATCTGGAAGGTGGCAAGCGCATTTCTTATGGCGCGCGTGCCGTGACCAAAGGCGGCTTTAACTCGCTGCCGAAATTCACCTTCCCGGGCGGTAGCCTGATTGGTGATGATGCCGGCTTCCTGAACTTTGCCAAAATCAAGGGTTCGCATACCGCAATGAAATCCGGCATGCTCTGCGGTGAAGCGGTATTTGAAGCGATTGCTGCCGGTGTAGCAAAAGGCGGTGACCTGGCCGTTGCGCGTGTGACGGAAGGCGAAGACTTGTTTGCCAAAGAACTGACTGCTTACACCGACAAGTTTAACAACAGCTGGCTGAAAGAAGAATTATATAATTCGCGTAACTTTGGCCCGGCAATGCACAAGTTTGGCCAGTGGCTTGGCGGTGCGTTTAACTTTATCGACCAGAACGTGTTTAAGGTGCCATTTACCCTGCACGACCTGGTGACGGATTTCGGTGCGCTGAAAACCGTGGATGCGGTGAACTTCAAGCCGAACTATCCAAAACCGGATGGCAAGCTGACCTTTGACCGTTTATCTTCGGTGTTTGTATCCAACACGGTACATGAAGAAAACCAGCCAGCACACTTGAAGCTGACCGATGCCTCGATTCCGGTGAACGTCAACCTGCCAAAATGGGATGAACCGGCACAGCGCTACTGCCCGGCGGGGGTATACGAAATCATGGAAAATGATGACGGTTCGAAACGCTTCCAGATCAATGCAGCCAACTGTGTACACTGCAAGACCTGTGACATCAAGGATCCTTCACAGAACATCACCTGGGTAACGCCGGAAGGCGGTGGTGGTCCAAACTACCCGAATATGTAATGAGTCTCAGTTGAGATATAAAATAAACCCGCTAAAAAGCGGGTTTATTTTTAGAGATTAAAACACCTTAAAATTTAAGTCGTAAGTGATGAATCAATCTTTCAATCACACATCTCTAATCACGTATTTTAAATAAAAAAATCATTAACCCTTCTTCACCAGATAATGGAACTCTTTATTGCCGTTTTCATCTAAACATTCTTCCTGCAATAACAGCTCATGTCCCAAATGCATGCAGAATTTTGGAATATCCCAAGAAGTTGAATTATCTGTTGCAAATACTTCCACCACATCGCCAGACTTGGATTTACGAATCGCCTGATGCAACATCATCACCGGTTCAGGGCAACGTAATCCACGGGTATTTAATTGAATGCTTGGAATGACAGAGGGTTCAGACATCAGAAAACTCAGGTTTAAAATCTGCGGTTATTTTAGCATAAACATAAAGGTCCGGTGATATGCTGGAAAATGAAGGAGATAGCCTGATTTTATGACCTAATTAACTCTGATTTAGATGAAGATTAGCGATAGACAACTGTATTTTCTACGGTATGATTAAAATTACATTTTTTAGATATTAAGCGTCTTTAGGAAAGATCATGCACGAGGAATCAGGCCCGTCGTGGGGCATGCGCGGCTTACGCAAATGGCTAAGTACAGCACCCGAAACTCGCGACGAACTGTTAAAATTAGTACAAGATTCACGTCGTTTTTTAGAACCCGATACTGTTGCCATGCTTGAAGGCGTGCTTGACCTTCCGGCAACCAAGATTCGTGAGGTCATGACCCCACGAACCGCCATGATCAGCTTGCAAGAAGATGATCAGCTGCTCGATATTCTGCATGTCCTGGTAGAATCTGCACATTCACGTTTTCCTGTTTTTTCATCTGATCAACCGGATAATGTAGTCGGCATTTTATTGGCCAAAGATCTGTTGCCTTTCCTGACCGAACCTACCTCCAAAGTGGATATTCGCGCCTTAATGCGCCAACCGCTGTTTGTGCCGGAAAGCGCCCGTTCCGATCAGGTCATGCGGATGTTGAAAAACACCCAGACCCATATTGCAGTGGTGATTGATGAATATGGCACGACTTCAGGTCTGGTCACTTTAGAAGACATTCTGGAAGAAATTGTCGGTGAAATTGAAGACGAACACGACAAGGTGGATGAAGAAGCCCAGTACATTATTCCCGATAACGATCCGCACACGGCGAATACCTGGCTGGTTCAGGCACTTACACCAATTGAACACTTTAACAATGTTTTAGATGCTGATTTTTCCGATGATGAAGTAGAAACTGTCGGCGGTTTATTGCTTCAAGAAATGGGTCTAGTCAGCGATTTACAAGGTCAAGTGATTGAACTTGAAAATTGGGAATTTACCATTTTAGAAGCAGATGCACGTACTATTCATCTGATTCGAGCTGTCCGTAAATGAGAACTTACTTTGATAAGCTGTTAAATTCATCTCAACAACACAAGCAGCTCCCTTTTATTTATCCCTTTTTAATTTCGCTTTTTTCAGGGGCCGTGTTCAGTTTTGCACTGGCACCTTATTATTACTGGTGGCTGGCCATATTGTCTCCAGCTTTGCTCTATGCTTCGCTGCGTAAACGCTCTGCTCCACAGGCTTTTTTCATTGGCTGGGCTTATGGCTTTGGCTTGTGGTTTGTCGGGGCCTTCTGGCTGTATACCTCAATCCATGTTTATGGGGATACCAGTGCTTTCTTAAGCGTACTGATGATTGCCTTCATGGCCTTGGTGATGGGGCTATTTACCGCGCTGCAAACCTGGATCTATCGGCGCTTTTTCCCAGAAACACCCCTGACTTTTGCACCGCTGTGGATATTCTTCGAGTGGGCCAAAACCTGGGTATTTACCGGTTTTCCCTGGCTATTTGTCGGTTATGCCTTTACCGAACGTTTCCTGGATAGCTATGCGCCCTTATTCGGTATTTTCGGTGTATCGTTTGTGGTGATTATACTGGCCTGTGCGCTGGTGGAAATTCTGAATAAGCGAGTGTTCTGGATCATCCCCTCAGCCATCTTGCTGCTGGGTGCCTGGGGAGCTTCTTATCTTCAATTTGTTGAAAAAAAAGCTGAAAAATCGCTTTCCGTTTCCCTGATTCAGGGCAATATTCCGCAAGACCTGAAATGGCTGACCGAATACCAGATCAAAACCTTGATGATCTATGCCAATCTAAGCCGGACCGAATGGGGACGGGATCTGATCGTCTGGCCAGAGTCATCCATTCCGATGTTCCAGACGGATATTGAACCGTTTTTAGATGCCATGAAAGTTCAGGCCAATAAAACCGGAACAGCGTGGGTGACGGGTATCCCCTACTGGGATTTGAAAGAATCACAAATTGAACAACACCCGATGTACTACAACAGCATTATGGCAAGCGGTGATGAATCGAACGGCCTGTATAAAAAACAGCGTCTGGTTCCTTTTGGTGAGTATGTGCCTTTATCTGGCTGGCTCAGCTGGGTACTGCCTGCATTGCAAAATGATCCGTCCATGAGCGGTTTTTCTCGCGGAGCACGCGACCAGAAACCGTTAAATGTGAAAAATCATGCACTGGGTGCGGCCATTTGCTATGAAGTGGCTTATCCCAACCTGACCCGTCGCAATGCCAGTCAAAGTGATTACTTGGTCACTGTATCCAATGATGCCTGGTTTACTGGAACGGCGGGACCTTGGCAGCATTTGCAGATGGTACAGATGCGTGCCAAAGAAAATGGACGCTGGTTTATTCGTGCAACCAATACCGGGGTGACGGCCTTTATCGATCATCACGGACATATTGTCAAACAGGCACCGACCGATCAAAGTGCGATTCTTCGTGGGGAACTGCCTGCGATGCAGGGTGAAACCCTGTATATGCGCTTCAGTGATTGGCCAGTATTGATTGTGTCATTATTACTATTACTGCTGGGTTGGCGCTTCCGCCCACGTAAGGTGGATGTTTCGTTTAAATCACGGCGTTGAACTTCCATCTGAGCTCCCTTCTTCAAGGGAGAAACAGTCCCCCTTTCGAAAAGGTGAGCAGTACACTGCGCAAGGAGGGGGATTAAATATTTTCACAAGCCCCAACAAACCCCACCCAACCTCCCTTTTTCAAAGGGTGGAGCCTTTTAAAAGTAATAAAAAAACCGAGATATTTATCTCGGTTTTTTTATGCACTGGATTTTATAATTGTGTGACGAGATAAGAAATCATGCTTGCTAAAAACAACATGGGAATGTAACGATAAATGCTCACTATACTTTGTTCTAAAACTGAAGACTGTTCTTGTTTTAATCTTAATACAGTCGCTTTTAATGCAGACCAAAAGCACAGTACAAACAGGGCACTGAATAAACTGATGGCAAAAAATCCGACCATAATCTGGCTACTGCCTTCCGTCGCATTCCATAAGTTTAAAATGCCTTGACTGATGGGAAGTAAGCTCAAAATTAAAAGAACAGACTTGAGCATGGTCCAATGAAATTGGTTAATTTCATCCGATATTATAAATGCTTTCATTCTATTCTCCTTGGCTAAAAAATGCCTTTAAGAATATTATGCTCAGTTTTAATTAAATAAAAAGACTATGTATCTGGATACTTTACAATTATTGTAATCAATAAATATGGGAATCATTCTTATTATAACCCTTAAATCATGATTATTATATAATTTGTTTTAAATTCAATATCTTAATATATATTTTATAATTAAGATTTATTATCACTTCATCCTCTATTGAATAACCAGATGAAGTGAAGTGATATATTTTATACCCTTAAAATAATTAAGGATTTTTAATTAAGGCTGATAATAAATATCGGCATCGGTATCTTCACCGCCTTCTTTACCGTCGGCGCCAAAAGAATATAAATCGAATGCCCGACCTTCAGCACCGGGAATCACATATTGAATATCATTGTCCCAGCTGTCTTTCGGATAACCCCCTTTGACATAACCGCCCTGCATCCAGTTTTTAGCCGAAGCCGGCTGATTTACCAAGGCATCTAAACCGCCATCTTGCATGGACGGATATTTCCCATTATCCAGTTTGTATTGGTCTAAAGCCCCGGCAACGCCTTTCAAGGTAATGGAAGTGGTATCAACCTTGGCTTTTTCACCGCGCCCCATCACATTAGGAACAATCAGTGCAGCCAATACACCTAAAATTACAATCACCACCATCACTTCAATGAGGGTAAAGCCTGAGGCACGATTCATTCGAGTGCCACTCGAGCGTGCCGCAAGTCCGAAAGCTGTGCTTGAGGAGGAGATTTCATTCACAACCGGTTCAGTCTTTTTCATTCAATTTCTCTCATTCATCTTTAGAAAGTTTGATTCACTTTCGATTTTTCGTAGAATTTACTCTATTTCTATTTAAATCATATTATTCATATTCACAATTGGCAGCATCACTGCAATCACGATCACCAGCACAATACTTGCCATCAAGACCAGCATCAAAGGCTCAAGCAATGCCAGCAAAGTAGAAATCAGTGTGGTCACTTCCCGATCCTGCATGGTCGAGGCACGCTCTAACATTCGATCCAGCTCGCCCGATGCTTCGCCACTTTTGATCATTTGTACCATCATCGGTGGGAAATAACCACTACGTTCCAGTTGTGTCGCGAGGTTGCCCCCTTCGGTGACTCGCTCGGCGGCCAAATTGACCGAATCGCGGATGACCCAGTTATTACTCACCGCGGCGCCAATTTTAAGCGCATCCACCAAAGGCACGCCAGACTGGGTTAAAATGGATAAGGTGCTGGCAAAACGTGCTGCATTTATACCACGTGATAATTTACCCAATAATGGCAATTTGAGCGTTAAACGATCAAACGCATAATGCCCGGCGGATGTTCTTAAAAAACGAAGCAAAGTGATAAAACCCAGCACACTGGCTATCAGCAAAAACGGCCAAGCCACACGAATAAAATCACTGGCTTTCATCAGCACGACCGTAATCCAGGGCAATGCCTCCTTGCTCTGATCAAAAGTCTTGACGATGTCGGGCACCACATACGTCATCAGCCCCATCACAATGGCAAAGGACATCAGCATGAGAATAACCGGATAAATCATCGCACCCTGCACTTTCTTTTGCATGGCAAAGCGGTTCTCGGTGTAATCGGCCAGCTGATCCAGAATTAAATCGAGATGTCCCGAGCGTTCGCCCGCTGCAATGGTGGCAATATATAAATCTGGTAAGCGTCCGGCCTGCTGCAGGGCGTTCGCCAGTGAATGCCCCTCCATCACTTTGGAACGCACCGACATCAACAGGTTTTGCACATGGGCTTTTTCATTTTGCTTGCCTACCGCCCGCAGCGCTTCTTCTAAAGGAATTCCGGCTGCCACCAGAACTGAAAGCTGACGGGTAAACAGGGCCAGATCATAAGCCGTGATTTTTTTCTGAAACCAGCGTTTTGAGTTATGCTTATCTTTTTGCTCCACAGGATCAACCGTCACAGGAATAAGCGCTTTGTCTCTGAGCTGTTGACGGATTTGACGTGCTGAATCACCCTCTAACACGCCTTTTTGCTGCTTCCCTGAAGCATCAATGGCAGTAAATTGATATGCAGGCATTGTGATGCTCTAATTTTCTAAAATTTGCTTCAGCGCGGTTGCGTCTGACCACCAAAATCATTCATATTCTTATACATAAATGATTTGCTCACTCTAACATAACTCTATCCTTAGCACGACGAAATTTGATCAGGACCATTTGACCTTTATTTATGCCAAATACACCATCGACTCCAGCCGACATTTATCGCATTCGTGTTGCCGTACCCGTACATCTCTATGACTGTTTTGACTACACCTTAACGGCTGAACAATATCGGCAAGCTGAAGTTGGGGCACGTGTGGCCGTGTCGTTTGGACGGCAAAATCTGGTGGGCATTATTGTTGAAAAATTAACGGCCGATACCCCGATTGATCCGCGTTTTAAGCTCAAAGCCATCACTGAACTGCTGGATGACCAAGCGCTGTTGGATCAAAAAATTTTAAGCTTGCTCACCTGGTCCGCGCAATATTATCAATTTCCGGTTGGCGAAGTTTTTCAAAGCGCCCTGCCGACATTTTTACGTCAGGGCAAACCCTATAATTTATTGGCCCGCATGTGGAAAGTTCTAGATTTACATGCTGAAGACAAGCTGACACGCTCTGAAAAACAGCAACAAGCCTATAAAGTGCTGAAATTACATCCTCAAGGCACCACAGAAAATATTTTAAATTTAGCCGGAATTGAAACGGCGACACTCAAAGCGCTGGAAAAGAAGGCGGTTGTACAATGCATTCTGGAACATCAGGACTTTCGCCCTCAACCGGTCACACTGGCACAAATGCCCTTAACCGCCAATGAAGATCAGAAAAAAGCCATTCAACAGGTGTTGAAAGCCCAGAAAAAATATCAGGCCTTTTTACTGGATGGCTTGACCGGAAGCGGTAAAACCGAAGTGTATTTGCAAATCATGCAAGAGGTGCTGAAACAGGGCAAACAGGTCCTGGTTTTAGTGCCTGAAATTGGCCTGACCCCGCAGACCATCAGCCGGTTCCAGTCACGTTTTCATGGCAACATTGTACTGCTGCATTCAGGACTGAATGATTCCAAGCGCCTGCAAGCCTGGCAGGCTGCACAAACTGGCAAGGCTTCGATTATTTTAGGGACCCGTTCAGCCATTTATACGCCGCTGCCAAATCTGGGGCTGATCATTCTGGATGAAGAACACGACCTGTCGTTTAAGCAGCAGGAAGGCTTTCGTTACCATGCCCGTGATGTCGCGATGTACCGTGCCCATCTGGAAAACTGTCCGATTATTTTAGGCTCGGCGACACCGAGTATTGACAGCTATGCGCTGGTTGAAATGGGGAAAATGACCCGTTTAGAACTGAATCAGCGTGCCGGTGCGGCCGTCATGCCAAAGATTCATCTGATTGACCTGAAAATTGCGCAAAAACAGAATGGCATAAGCCAAAGCCTGATTGATGAAATTCAAAAACGTCTGGATAGAAAAGAACAGGTGCTGGTGTTTTTAAACCGTCGTGGTTATGCCCCGGTGCTGATTTGTGAAAGCTGTGCCTGGCAAGCCAAATGTCCGCATTGTGATGCCAACTTTACCGTGCATCGCCAGCCTTATCAGCATTTGCATTGTCATCACTGTGGCAGCATTCACCGTCTGCCCGAGCAATGTCCGCAGTGCAACCATAGTGAATTAAAGCCGATTGGTCTCGGTACCGCCCAAGTGGAAGAAAACCTGCAACAGCTGTTCCCCCATTTCGACGTGATTCGGGTCGACCGCGATTCTACCAGCCGGGTCGGCAGCTGGCAAAAAATTTATGACAAGATTCAAAAAAGTGAACCGGTTGTTCTGCTTGGGACGCAAATGCTGGCCAAAGGACATCATTTTCCCTATGTCACTTTAGTGGCCATTTTAGATATTGATTCCGGCCTGCTCAGTGTCGATTTCCGTGCCACCGAACGCACGGCACAGCTGATCGTACAGGTTGCAGGGCGTGCCGGACGCGGTGAACGCAAAGGTGAAGTCTATTTGCAAACCCTGAGACCGGATCACCCCCTATTAAATACCTTAATTGACAAGGATTACCGACATTTTGCCAGACAGACTTTAAAAGAACGTCAGGCTGCCTTATTGCCCCCTTTTCGTTATGCCGCTTTAATTCGCTGTGAATCGAAAAGTCAGGAACAGAACCAGGAATTTTTACAGCAGCATGCCCAGGCTTTAAGACAGGCTTCGGAAAACCTGATTGATGTCTGGGGGCCGATTCCTGCCCCGATGGAACGTAAGGCCGGACGTTATCAGGCACATATGGTGCTGTTGTCACAGGACCGGGCCCGATTACACTTTTATATCCGTGGCTGGTGGCAAAATATGTTGCATCAAAAGCCCTCAGCCATGAAACTTACCCTCGATATAGATCCTCAGGAATTAAGCTAAGTCAACGTTCATGCTTTGCTTAAATTTTTTGACATTAAAATAAAATCCAGGATGAACCGATGTCGCTACTGTTACAAATTACGATTTTTCTGGGTGCTTCGCTACTTTTAGTGCCGCTCGCCAAGCGTTTTGGCATTGCCACGGTACTCGGCTATTTGTTTACAGGCATTCTGCTCGGTCCCAGCGTATTCAATATTGCCAGTGATCCGGAAGCGATTCAGGAACTGGCCGAATTTGGCGTGATTTTGCTGATGTTCATTATTGGTCTGGAGCTGCGTCCACAACGGCTGTGGGAAATGCGCAAATCCATCTTCCTGATGGGCAGCCTGCAAGTCGGGATTACCGGGGTGATTCTGGCCATCCTGACTTTTTTTGTCTTAAACCAAAGCCTTTCTGCCAGCTTTGTCATTGGTATGGCGCTGGCACTGTCCTCCACAGCCTTTGTGTTACAGCTGCTTTCAGAAAAGCAGCAACTCAACACCACCTTCGGGCAACAATCTTTTTCAATTTTATTGTTCCAGGATATTGCGGCCATTCCGCTCTTGGCGATTATTCCCTTATTGGCGGGTACCGAATCGACCCATCATGGGGTGGCGTATTTTGCTGCAATTATTGCAACTTTTAGCGGCCTGTTCCTGTTTAGCCGCTACATGATGCGTCCTTTTTTCCGCTTTGTGGCCAAAAGTGGCGCACATGAACTGATTACCGCCGTCGGTTTATTTATTGTGCTGGGCGTGGTGGCATTGATGGATGTGCTCGGCATCAGCACGACCCTCGGCGCTTTCTTAACCGGGGTGTTGCTGGCCGACTCTGAATTCCGACATGAGCTTGAAGCCAGTATTGCACCGTTTAAAGGGCTGCTGCTGGGCTTATTCTTCATGACGGTGGGCATGACCACACAATTGTCACTGCTGGTGGATATGCCCTGGCTGATTATTGGCGGTGCACTCATTTTAATGCTGGTCAAAAGCGTGACCCTGACGACCATTGCCCGCTATCTAAACTATTCATGGCGCAACAGCTTGCTGCTTGCGACCTGTCTGGCTCAAGGCGGTGAATTTGCCTTTGTGGTGCTGAAAGTCGCAATGAGTGAAAAATTACTCACTCAAGCCATGCTTGAGCCGTTGACCTTGATTGTGACCCTTTCCATGGTACTCACCCCAATGTTGTACTGGATCATCAGCAGCTGGATTATTCCTTTAATAGATAAAGAAAAAGCCCCGGTCTATGATGAAATTCCAGACATCCACAACCCGATGATCATTGCCGGCTTTGGCCGTTTCGGACAGATCATTGCCCGTATTGCCCATTTACAGCACCAGTCTTTTACTGCCATTGACAGTAATCTGGAAAAAGTCGATTTCGTGCGCAACTATGGCGGCACGGTATACTATGGTGATGCCACACAACCCGATATTTTACGTTCCGCAGGCATTGAACACGCCAAAGTTTTTGTCCTGGCGATTGATGATATTGAAGACTCCATGAATGTGGCGCGCCATATTCGTTTAAACTATCCCAATCTGAAACTTTTGGTACGCGCCCGAGACCGCCATCATGTGCATTTACTGCGGGATTTGGGGGTCGAACAGATCTGGCGTGAAACCTATTTATCCTCGCTGGGCATGGCTTATCGCGCTTTACGTGAATTAGAGATCAGCGAAGAAGATGCGTATAAGAGTATTGAACTGTTCCGTGATTACGATGAGAAATTATTGCTTCAACAGCAACGGGTTTATACTGATGAACAGAAAATTTATGAAACCCATCGTAATGCACTGGCAGAACTGGAACATCTATTTGAAAGTGATGCGCAAATTCGTCAAGAACCCACTGGCGTCAATTTACAACGCGGTCTAGAACATCAGCGTATTGATGTCACAAGAGATGATAGTAACTAGCTTGTGTTTTACAATATAGACACCATTAACACGGGCTATTGGAGAAATTTATGTCTGAATTACGTCAACGCTTTTATATTGAAAATTGCCCGATTCGTGGTGAAGTCGTCCATCTGGAAAGCGTTTTGCAAACAATTCTCGCGCAGCGTGATTATCCGCAAGCCATTCAAATTCTTTTGGGGGAAATGCTCAGCGCTACCGCCTTGTTAGCGAGCACCCTGAAAATTAAAGGCCGGATCAGCCTGCAAATTCAGGCAGCGGGCACCTTCAAATGGGCAATGGCGGAATGTAATCATTTAGGCCAGTTACGCGCATCAGCCGATTATGAAGAAGATCCGCGTTTTTTTCAGGCGGAAAACAGCAGCACGGTGTTTAATGCCCTGGTCAATCCGGTACTGTTTATTAATATCGAGCCTGAATTTGGTGAACGCTATCAGGGTATTATTGCGCTTGAGCATGATACCTTGGCCGGCTGTTTAATGCAGTATTATGATTTATCAGCACAAATTCCAACAAAAATTGTGTTGGCGAGTACAACTGAACGCTCTGGCGGTCTGCTGATTCAACTCTTGCCACGCAATAGTGAAGAAGAGCAGCAACGTGTGGATGAAGACCTTTGGCCACGTCTCACCATGCTGACCGAAACCTTAAAAGCCGAAGAACTCACAGATCTTGAACCGACTGAAATTCTTTACCGTTTATATAATGAAGAAGATGTGCGTTTACCCGAAGCTGAACGATTAAGCTTTGGCTGTACCTGTTCTAAAGAACGCTGTGCCAATGCCCTGATTCAAATTGGTGTAGAGGCAGTGCGTGAAACTTTAGAGTTCCAGAATCCGATTACCATGGATTGCCAGTTCTGCAGCACTCGCTACACATTTACTGCCGAAGAAGCTTTTGGTTTATTTGGTAAACACCTCAGTTGATTTTATTCAAGTGAACAACATCAGGACAGCTATAATCGCTGTCCTTTTTTTATCTTCGCAAAAAATTAAAAATAAAATCCATTATTTTCTTATCCTTTTTTACCTCATTTTTTTACACTTGTATTTTAAATATTTTAGCGTAAAATTTCATTTCAAAATAAAGCAGAACAATCTCAAATAATGCTTTATTTTTAATGCATAAAAATAAATTAATAATTGGAAATATTGACCACATGAACACAAAAATAATGCTTAGTCTATTATTACTGCTGACCTGTCCTTTTATTCATGCAAAAGCCCTTGATTTAGTGGGTACATGGAAAGCGATTGATGATAAAACAGGATATGCCCGTGCTGACGTTCTGATCACCAAGAAAGAAAATGGAGGGTATCTGGGAACAATTATCCAGGTCCATGCCATTCCAAACCGTACCGCCATTGATCATTGTGAAAAATGCAAAGGTGCACTCAAAAATGCCCCTCTGATTGGCTTACCGATCTTGTCAGGATTTAGGCAAAATCCTAAAAAGACAGATGAATTTATTGATGGTCAGGTACTTGATCCCCTTTCAGGTCATGTCTATCAAGGTAAGGGACGTCTCAATACACGAGGCAATGTCCTGACCTTACGCGGCTTTATTGGAGCCAGTTTGCTCGGCCGGACCGTTTCCTGGATTAGAGTGGATTAACATGCTATTCATTCAGCACAAGTTTTTATCTCTGTCCTGTTAGAAACTTGTGCATCCTCCACATTTACAATCCCAAAATCCAGTGCAACATTCATCTCTATAGCCAATCCATAAATTATTCTTTTTTATTCACTTAGATATATCAAAAGATAAATTTCATGATTAAAACCCATAAAAGTAATAATTTTTTCTCATGAAAAGCCATATTCTGCATTCCGGTAAAATATTAATTGAATAAAATTTTAAATCTTTAATATCAAGTTCGGGTGTTTTTTAATCAAAAGGAAATTAAAAAATAAAACACACAACACTCCCCTTTATTTATGTGACTTATTTAGCAATTTAATCATTTGATTTTATAGATACTTATCGCTATAAATTAGGCGTTTTACTCTAAAAATATAAAACATTCATTTCAACAGGGGGAATTAGTGAAGAATTTATATAAAGGGATTTTGACCGGGGTAATTTTAGCTGCTGTTTCATCTTTCAGTTTTGCTGAAAATGATCCATTGGTGGGCAAATGGAAAACCATTGATGATCGTACTGGTTATTCACGTGCCGATGTAGAAATCAGTAAAAAACCGGATGGCACCTATGAAGGTATCATCGTCGAAACCCGGAATGTGCCGGGTACAGAAAAGATGGTCATCTGTACAAACTGTCCGGGCAACTTAAAAAATAAACCATTTATTGGCTTACCTTTTATTTGGGGATTTAAACAAAATCCAGATAATCCACGCGAATTTAATAATGGTCGCGTACTTGATCCGATTGGCGGCAAAGTTTACAAAGGCAAGGCTCGTTTAAGCAGCAATGGTAAGCGTTTAACCATTCGTGGTTTTGTCGGCGTTTCCGTCATTGGTCGTAGCGTGACCTGGATTAAACATTGATCTTATTCATAATTTTCGAAGGTCCCTATTGAGGGGCCTTTTTTGTCATGATTTGAAACAATAAGGTACAGATCTATACTGTTTCAAATTTATGAAAGGCATAATAATGATTAAAACATAATCAATTTTATCTTCTTATTTATGTCTAAAAGTCATTACGAAGTTCTTGGCATTAGTCGCAATGCCACACAGGATCAAATAAAGAAAGCTTACCGGAAACTGGCCCGAAAATACCATCCTGATGTTAGCAAAGAGAGTGATGCTGAAGAAAAGATGCAAAGCATTAATGTTGCCTATGACACCTTAAGCAACGAAGAAAAAAAAGCCGAATATGATTTTCAGCTGGATCATCCTGAAGCTTTTTATCAATCCGGGGCACAGACAGGAACCGGTGGTTTTGACAATACCCAGTTCTATCGGCAGGGCTTTAATCAGCAACATTCCGGTTTTAGTGGCTTTGAAGATCTGTTTGGACGTTTTGGTTCGGGTTTTGGTGGTAGTAACTATCAATACCAGAACCAGCAAAGACAGCAACAGCGCAGTTATCAAGGCGAAGATCAGCATGCCAGTATAGAAATTGATCCTGAAATTGCTTATCACGGTACAACCCAACGGATTACCTTGCAGATTCCCACTTTAAATGCCTATGGAGAACCTGAAGTTCAACGCAAGACCTTGCAGGTGAAAATCCCCAAAGGCATGAAAGAAGGTCAACACATTCGTCTGAATGGCCAAGGTCAGAGTGGCATTAATGGCGGCAAAAATGGGGATTTGTACATTGAAATTCACTATAAGGATACTGCTCAAATTCGAGTAGAAGGTGCCGATATTTATTACAGCGTGAATATTGCCCCCTGGGAAGCTGCACTGGGGCAAAGTATCGAAATCTCTACGCCCGAAGGTAAAAAAATTCAGGTAAATGTGCCTAAAAATGCCAAAACCGGTCAACAGTTAAGGCTTAAGGACCAAGGGATTCCTAGCAAAGTCCCCGGCCATCTCTACCTGGTTTTAAATATTGTGTATCCAGCTGCACAAACTGAACATGAACAGCAGGCTTATCAAGCTTTTTCCGAAGCTTTTGCAACATTTAAGCCGCGCAATGATTAAGGAGAACATCATGACGACTATTCATTATCGTGAAATTATATCTGATGAGTTTAATCCTGCAGATGTCATTGATGAACATTACAGTTTTGATTTAAAGCATTTTGCTGATGCGTGCGGGCAAAGTCCGGAATGGGTTTTACAACTCCTTGAATACGATATTCTGGACACGCGTCCAGAAGAAAGAATTCATCAATTTTTTGGTGATGATGTTTCGCGTGCACGTCGGGCCTACCGTTTGCAGCGCGACTTCGATGCCAGCTTTTCTGCGGTGGCAATGATGCTCGATTTGATTGATGAAGTGCAACAATTACGTAAACAGGTCAAGCACTTAAATGTAAAAGGCAATTAAGGCTACTTTGCTGTCTCCACCGTACCTTTTATAGATCAGGTATGTGGTGGTTATTTTATTCTGAAATTCAACGCTGGAGAATAATCTAGGCTTATGAAAACCAAAGAATGCAATAAGAAAGTGAAGAGAATGTTTCCTGAACATCAGGAATTGATCCATAAACTACGGCATGATGATCCTCATTTCGCAAAAATATTTGAGAGTCATCAGGAACTCGATAAGGAGATCGCCCAGCTGGAGCTTAATCCGGTGAATTTAATTAATGATGATATTGATTCATTAAAGCGCAAGAAACTTAAAATGAAAGATGAAATTTATAAAATTCTGTCCCAGAATGCTCAAGCAGGGTAATCTTGTCGCAAACAGCCAATGGCCAAGACCATTCTGGATTTAATTGAGCTGTACTGATGGCACAGCAAACACAGTAAGTCTGGATAAAAATATGATAAAAACTGACCTACTATTTAAACTTGGTCAGTTTTTCCACTTCTTTCATGGTTTCTTTGACCGATTGCTTAATCGGCTGATAGTTTAAAAACCAGAACAGGTTCACGTGTTGATCCTGATGCTGTTGGGCCAGTAAATCGATGACGCTCTTTTCCCCACGCCCCACCAGATGGCGACGATAAAAATAATAAACCAGCAGTAGTGTAGTAAGCAGCATCACAATCAGCATGCTCCAGAACCCGGTTGGAGATTTTAAGCCTGGAATAAACTCAAAATTCATTCCATACACCCCAGTCAATAAGGTTAAAGGGGCAAATATTGCGGTAATAATGGCCAGAATACGCATATTTTCGTTGGTCTGGTTGGCAATTGCAGAGAAATGCAAATCGATGGCTGCCTGAATGGAAGCACGCAGTCGAACTGTATGCTTTTGAATTCGTTCAACATGGCTAACTAAATCATTCATCCGCACCAGCATAATGTCTTGCCGTTCAGATTTTTTCTTGCCTTTTAAATGGGGGTAATTATCGACAATTTCATCGCGTAGCTCTTGTAAGGTATCAATCTGTTCTTCGCAGAGATTCTCCACTTGTTGAAAAGACATGCTTTCCTGTAATAACTGATCCCATTTGGTAAATCTGCGATGGCCCTGCAGTAATTCTTGCTGCCAAAACTCTACACGTCGGGTCAAAGGTACACGCAAATCTAAATAGCCATCTACAATGCTATTCAGTAAGCGTAAAGCCAAATCTAAAGGTGTAGTAGAAACTTTACGTGATTTGTTTTGCTCTTGCACAGAACGGGTAAAATTCATTTCTATCCGTGAGATATAATTCTCAACTGCCCTATTGCCTTGTTCACGTACCGTAATCAGCACCTGAGGCGTCATGATAAAACTCACCGGTGTGGTGGCTAGACCAAACATCTTTTCATGCTGTTCCAGCGCTTGTGCTCCGGTTTTTATATCGTCATCCGGAGTGATCAGTTTACGGAAAATCAGCAGGTCATAATCTTCCAGAGTATCGAAGCTGCAGGGATGCTCCAGATTTAAAATATCTTTCACATGAAATTCATTTAATATCAGCTGAGTATATTGATAGATTTCTTTTTGCCACTCATCCGCACGATTTACCACATCTTCCCGAGTGCAATCAATCCACAGGAAGACCGGTTCAGCAGTAGCATTTTGGTCTTTTTGTACAAAAATATGCTGTTCGGTGGGATGTTGGTAGAAATAATAAACCTGCATATCAACAATTCTCTAGGGTGCTTTCTTATTGTCTAATTGATGGAAATTTCACCAATTCAATCTGCCATAAAATTATCAGCGGTGCGAAAGTGTTAAGCAATAACATACAATTGAATTGGCATATTTGAAATCAAATTTTATGACTGCCCACAAAAAAGCCCTGAGCCAACCAAAGGAATTCCTTTGGCAAAGCTCAAGGCTTTTCATCGTTTTGATTCACATGAGCTTAGTCATGTGAAACTCAAACACTTATGCTTGTTCGATGTCTTTCATGGTCAGTTTGATACGACCACGGTTGTCGACATCAGCAACCTGAACCTTGATTTCCTGACCTTCAGACAATACGTCTGAAACATTGGCAATGCGTTCGTTCGAGATTTGAGAGATGTGAAGCAAACCGTCAGTACCTGGAAGGATGTTCACAAACGCACCGAATTCAACGATACGGATCACTTTACCGGTATAGATTGTACCTGGTTCGATTTCAGCAGTAAGCGCCTGGATTTTTGCAACCGCAGCCATCGCAGCAGCTTTAGTTTCACCAAATACGCGAACTGTACCGTTGTCTTCAATGTCGATTGCCGCTTTGGTTTCTTCAGTGATTTGACGAATCGTCGCGCCACCTTTACCAATCACGTCACGGATCTTGTCAGGGTTGATGCTGATCACCTGGAATGTAGGCGCGTGCATCGAAATTTCAGGACGGGCACGTGAAATCACCTGGTTCATCGCATTCAGGATATGCATACGACCTGCATATGCCTGGTTTAATGCAACTTCCATGATCTCTTCAGTGATACCTTCAATCTTGATATCCATTTGAAGTGCAGTAATACCGTTTGCAGAACCTGCAACTTTAAAGTCCATGTCGCCAAGGTGGTCTTCATCACCCAGGATGTCAGAAAGCACTGCGAAACGCTCGCCTTCTTTGACCAGACCCATTGCAATACCGGCAACTGGTGCTTTAAGTGGAACACCTGCATCCATCAGTGACAAAGAAGCGCCACATACAGAAGCCATTGAAGATGAACCGTTCGATTCCGTAATGTCAGATACAATACGGATCACGTACGGGAAGCGGTCAGCTGCAGGAAGAACTGCTTGAACACCACGACGCGCCAGACGACCGTGACCAATCTCACGACGTTTAGGACCAGATTCACGACCTGTTTCACCTACAGAGTATGCAGGGAAGTTGTAGTGCAACATGAAGTTGTCAGTTTTTGTACCTGCAAGAGTATCAACCATCAACGCATCACGTGTATTACCCAGAGTCGTTGTTACCAAGGCCTGAGTTTCACCACGTGTGAACAATGCAGAACCGTGTGCACGGTCTAGAACGCCAACCTGTACGTCAAGGGCACGAACGGTTTTGGTATCACGACCGTCAATACGTGGTTTACCTGACAAGATGTTGTCACGTACGGTACGGTATTTAAGATCTTCGAACAGTTCGTTCAAGTCATCTGCAATACCAGTTTCGTCATTTTCTGGCACGAACTGAGCAACTGCTTCAGCTTGAAGCGCATCCAATGCTGCATAACGGTCTTGTTTAATTGCAATTGTATACGCTTCAGAAATTTTTGCTTCGAACGCTTCTTTAAGTTTCGCGCGAAGGTCTTCGTTTTTAGTAGGAGCAGTCCAAGTCGATTCTGTTGCACCGGCAGCCGCAGCAAATTCTTTAATGGCTTGGATGGCAATTTGCATTTCGTCATGACCGAAAAGCACAGCGCCCAACATTTGGTCTTCAGAAAGTTCTTTCGCTTCAGATTCAACCATCAATACTGCAGATTCTGTACCCGCAACCACCAGGTCAAGGTCAGATTCTTTTAGCTGTTCATTGTTCGGGTTAAGAACGTATTCACCGTTGATTAAACCAACGCGCGCACCACCGATTGGACCACGGAAAGGCGTACCTGCAATGGCAAGCGCAGCAGAAGTACCAAGCATTGCAGCGATGTCAGCTTCCATTGTCTTGTCAGAAGATACAACAGTCGCAGTGACCTGGATTTCGTTGTAGTAACCTTCTGGGAACAATGGACGGATTGGACGGTCGATCAAGCGTGAAATTAAAGTTTCAGATTCAGACGCACGGCCTTCACGTTTACCGTAACCACCCGGAATACGACCAGCAGCATATTGTTTTTCTTGATAGTTAACAGTCAGTGGGAAAAAGTCCTGACCTGCTTTAGCAGTCGGTTGAGCAACCACGGCAACCAGTACGGTTACACCGCCCATAGTAATCAGAACGGTGTTGGCTTGACGCGCAACACGACCTGTTTCTAGTACAACTTGATGTTGACCAAATTGAAATTCTTTACGAACAATATTAAACATTGACATGTATTTTTCTTTCCTAGTTCTTTTGAACAGTTATTCTAGTGGAGACCCCTAAGGTTTGGCATTCACATCAACTGCATAAATGACAAAGCTTAGAAGCCGACCTCACTAGACTATAAAAATGTATGAATACACTATTTTTAAACACAAAGAAGGAGCGAAACAATCGCCCCTTCCCCATTACCTAACCAAAGCCAGGTATATTCTTAATTTTCAGTAATACGGCATTTAACATGCAATAGTCCGAAAAAATAAGTTTAATCGAATTAACGACGTAAACCTAAAGCAGCGATCAAAGCGCTGTAACGAGTAGCATCTTTACCTTTAAGGTAGTCAAGAAGCTTACGACGTTGGTTAACCATACGGATAAGACCGCGACGGCTATGGTGGTCGTGTTTGTGTTCTTTAAAGTGACCTTGCAAATCATTGATTTGGGCAGTTAAAAGAGCTACTTGAACTTCAGGTGAACCAGTGTCGTTTTCAGCGCGAGCAAATTTAGCAACGATCTCTGCGCGATCTGCGTTTGTTAAAGCCATTCGATTTCTCCGAGATGCTTAAAAATTACATTTGATAGAAATCAATTGATTTCTCAATTGACTGCCGTGCATCACTACAGCAAGTGCGTTATTTTAAGGGAAAATCCGGGGGATTGCAAAAAGAGAAACCGCTTTTCATCTTTTTATATCAATCGATTGAAAAAGCTTTATTTTTTTCCTTTCTTTGATTCTACTTTGAATTTATACCTAGCCTGTTAACGTTCATTCAAAAAACCGGGAAAACTGTGTTACAGATGAAAAACACCTATTTTGATTTTTTCTTATGGATGGATGATAGAAAAAAGCCCAAGCTGGGCTTGGGCTTTTTTTTGCGCTGTAGTTTCTTATGTTTTAATTATTATTCTTTTATTTATAGTCATAATTTACGCTTTTCGCGTTTATCGTTATAAACATTCCGTGTGTAAAGCTTTACTTCCTTATGTGGTAGATTCTGCCACAAAACATTGTGTAAAAAAGTCGACTTTCTCGTATCTACTTGTAAGTATTTTCGTACACTAATTATTATTTTTTATATTCCACACAACCCCAAAAACCTGCCTTATGCAATTAAATCAAACACTTAAAATAAAACAAAAATTTAACTTATACAAAAGCGCACCTGTCTGCCATATTTTATTTTGACTTATACCACAATCATTTAATAGTGTTCATTTCAGCCAATCATTTTTGTAATAAATCACCTAATTATGCATATAAAAAAGCCCTGTAGTCTCTCCCAAAACTACAAGGCTTAGCGGCTGTAAGTTTCCTCTTTATCCTTACTTCATTGTAAGTTCGCTGTCTTTCGACATTATTATTATATGATGGCGATTTTACTCAACTTTCCGTGTTGAGCTTTTTATGTGCAGCAATCATCTCAAAAACATTCCTAAAGCTCTATGCGCCAATTTCTCGAATCGTTGTAAGTAATTTCGTACAAAAAACCGGATTATTCATTTATGATTAACAATTTAGTGAATTGTTAATTTTATCTAACACACCACTTTTTCTTATGGTTTTAATGGTTAAGGCTTGTACAAAAGTCTCTTGATCAGCCAGCACACTCACCACTTTTTTGGCACGGGTAATTGCGGTATACAGCAATTCTTTACTGAGCAAATTTTTCGCAGCCTCATCCAACACCACTGCGGTATGAGTAAATTCCGAACCTTGTGATTTATGAATGGTCAGTACAAATGCCGTTTCAATACTTTTCGGTAAGCGGGTTGCAGGCACCCATTTTTCCAGACTCGGGAAATAAACCTCAAACTGTGACTGTCCATCTCGGCTACGCTTAAAACAGATCCCGATGTCTCCGTTCGACAAGCCCAGTTGATAATCGTTATAGGTCATCATGACCGGACGACCGACATACCAGTCGCCTTGCTTGCTCATCAGTAGCGATAAAGCCTCCAGTAAACGCTGTTCAATTTGCTGGTTCAATTGGCCTAAACCGAAGGCACCATGGCGAATAGCCGCCAAAATCCGGTAATCATCAAAGGTCTTGACCACCTGAGCGACCCAAAGCTCAGGTTCATCAGCGGTTAAATAGCTTTTCAGCACTTCAATATAAGGCTGGTAGCCCAACATCAGTTTGTCGTAATACGCTGTCCGGTCAAATTGCCTGGACAAATGAGCAGGAAGATATTCCAGCTGGATCTGATCGGCCATTTCAGCCTGCAAGGACACCGCCCGGATTTCACCCGGAGCAACCACTTGCTTGGCAAACTGCTCGAGTAATGCTGCAGCGTTTAGTCTGGATTCTTGCTCTTGAATAAATTTGGCCATTTGCCCAATCAATGCCCCCGCTTTAAAACGGCGACTGTTCACCAGATGAACACGATTTTCAGCCAGAACCGGGACATTTTGTAAGTCGGCCAACACGGCTCCCACGTCCACTGCGGCCAGCTGGTCAGCATCGCCCAGTAAAATCAGGCGAGCCTGATCCGGTAAGGCCGACAGCAACATATTGGCCAAACTCAAGTCCAGCATGGAGGCTTCATCCACCACAATCACGTCATAGGGCAAAGGCTGCTGGGCATGAAAACGTGGCTGATAACTGTTTCCCAACCCCAATAAACGGTGAATGGTAATGGGGTTCAGCTGCTTGAGCTCATCCGTCACCAGGTCTTGCAGTTTTTCATCATTGAGTGAGTTTTGCAGTGCTTCTTTCATGCGCTGTGCAGCCTTACCGGTCGGTGCTGCCATGGCAATGCGAATATTTGGCATGGCCTGATTCAGCACGGCAATAATTCGCGCCAGGGTATAGGTTTTTCCGGTTCCGGGTCCACCGGTAATGATATTCAGTGCCTGCTTCGCCACCATCTGCAAGGCCTGAACCTGATATTCATCCGTCAATAAATCTGGATAAGCGGCAAGATCAACAGCGGGAATAGTTTGCTGTTTGAGACGGAGCACTTGCTGAGCCAGGGACTGTTCCATCGCCCAGTAACGGTACAGATACAAATGCTGCTGATCGAACACAAAGGGGGCGATATTTTGCTCGACATTTTCAGCCAAAACCACTAAATCATGCAGTGTATCCGCCTGCTGCTGAGTTGCAGAAATACAACTGTCGCCTTGTTGAACTGCTTCCAGAACCTGTTGAATAATGTCGCTACTATTTTCGTCCTGTGGCGCATAACTAAACGGCTGCTGGCGAATAAACCGACTCCAAGTGCTGATCCATTCAGCGCTTTGATCATCTTTATATTGTTTATTTTCCACACAGTTATCCTCAAAGTTATCCACAACTTAATCTATTGTTTACAAGCCATTAAATTTGACAAATCAGGCAATTTTGCTGCTTTTATCTTCAGCAAAACAGCCTAAAATCGCATCAAGCCGCAGTATAAATTCGGCCTCCGGCTTCCAGTGATAAAAGCCCTGTTCCGCCTGTCCGTTCATGCCGCGCAAATACAGATAACTTGCGCCGCCCAAATGTTTTTCAATGTCATAGTCCTGCATGTGGACTGTTAAATAGCGGTGCAACGCGACCAGATACAAACCGGCCTGTAACCAGTAGCTGGCCTGCGACATGCTCTGCCGAATTTCCACCTCCAGATAATGCGACTGATCGGTGCCTAAAAAGTTACTTTTATAATCGGCAATATGATAGTGCTGGCCATCAAAATACACCAAATCGATGGAGCCGGTGAGATAGCGTGCCGAATTGGCCGGGTTAAAATCCAGCATGTCAATGCCATGTTCCGCATACAATTGATGGATACGCTGGATGGCCAGGACATGGTCCGACAGGGACAGATAAAAGGGAAATTCGGCCAGATATTCATGTTCATTCAGCTGATTGAGCTGAAAATCCTGATGCAGAGGCGTTGTTAACACCTCGGCTAGCCATTCACCCATCCAGCCAATCAGCTGTTCTTCATCCACCTGCTGAAACTCCTGCTCATATTTTGCCAAAAGTTCTTGCCATAAAGCGGGATAATCATTTTTAAAACGACGGCGAATTTCTAAAGGCCAATCCTGCTGGTCCTGGAAATCGATATGTTCAAAAATTTCATGCAGAAATGTTCCCGCCACGGTGCCCATCGGGAAATTGCGTTTGATCCAGGACAGCGGTTGGTGGGCAACAGTTTCAAGCAGCTCAACGACATGAATTTCATCTGCTGCACTCGGCATTTGTTCGGTATTCACCGCCAAGGCATCCATGGCCTGCTTACGGCTTAAATGCTGGGCCAAGGCACTGAAACTGGTTTTGGAACGTGGATAAAAGCGCTGACTAGGAAATTGCAAAGCCTGTAAAGGCAAAAGCTCCTGCTGCCTGGCTTGCAGTTTGGGCGGTCTTTCATGGAGCAAGGCTTCTTCAGCACTGGCAGGATGCGCAAAGTCTTGCCCACGCCAGAAAGCCAGACCATGACTGGACTTGCCTTCCTGATCCTGCAGCAGGGCATAGACCCGATGGCTGGCCCGGGTCAGGGCCACATACCACAGCCGATGCTGCTCTGCCACGGCACGGGCATTGTGCTGTTCAATCGCGGCCTGTTCCAGCAGATTCTTGTCATTCACCGCCACCACACGCTGTATGTCCACTTTACCCGTTACCGGATGGACATGTTCGACCGTGGAAAAGTTCAGGGTCTTGTTCATTTCCCGAAAATCTTTATCCGCCCCGAGCAGGAACACAATTTTAAACTCCAGTCCTTTGGACTGGTGGATGGTCATCAGCTGCACCCCGGCCTCGTTGGACAGTTTGCGTTCAAGTTCCCACTCGCGTTCCGCCGGAGATTGCAGCTGTTTCAGATACCAGTGATAGAGCTTTTGCGCGCCCTGATACTGTTCGCTGTGCTGACACAATAATTCGGTCAGATGACGCAGATTGACCACGCTGCGTTCATTATCACGGCTTTGGGTAGCGACCAGATTTTTCCAGACCTGAAATAAATTCAGACAATACTGCCACGCGGTTAAAAAGCCTTTTTGCAGCCACATTTCCCGAATGCAGTCAAAGTCGTAAATGAACTGGCTCAAGCCATCGGCCTGGGCTTCCAGCTGTATCAATTGCTGCAAATTGAAACCCAATAGACGGCTGAGCAAGGCGCGCTTGATTTTGCCTTCGTCATACGGATGCATGATGGCTGCCAGTACCGCCCCCACATCCTTGGCAACTGCATGGTCAAACACACTGCGCTTGGAAGGACGGTTAACCCGAATACCGAGACGTTCCAGTTCATACTGGGCTTTATCCAGACCGTCATGGTTTTTCGATAAAATCGCGATGTCATTTTCAGTCAGGTATCTGGGACCGGTTTTTTCTGCCAGATAGAGTTTTTCTGCAATGCCCTGATTAAGTAAGTCGCGAATTTTCCAGGCCACCTGCAGCGGCTCATGCTTTTTATCATTCAATAATAACCAGCGCAGCGGCTGATGATTTTCACCCTGTGCATCGATGAGTGCCGGATGGGGACGCGAACCGGCTTCAACCGGGCTATAAATCACCTCTTCACCAAAGTCCATTTGTCGCTGAAACAGGGCATCCACAGCCTGCACCAGCACTTTAACCGAACGGTGATTGTGGCGCAGGCTGTATTGCCGTCCCTGTTTGGACAGCACATCGGCACGGGCTTTGTTATAGGTGAGCATGTCGCCGCCACGGAAACCGTAAATCGCCTGTTTCGGGTCACCGACCATGATCATGCAGCCTTGCATATAGCGTTTCTGGTCGCGCCAGATCCGGGCCAGCATATTGTCTTGATCCTGATTGGTATCCTGAAATTCATCCACCAGAATCAAGGGATAACGCGCCTGCACAAACTTGGCAAAGCGTAGCCCCTGCTCGCCTTGCAAGGCTTCTGAAAGGGTACGGATTTGCTGGGCAAAAGTGGTTTCGCTTTTCTGCTGCAGCACTTGCGGCAAGCGTTTTTTGACTTCGCGACTTAAATAAAATTTCAAATAGGCATCCAGCAGGTCCAGATCCAGATTAAGCTGGGACAAAGCCTCGCAAAAACTTTTTAGCGCTTGCATCACCGGATGCTGTTCAAACTGATGCAACACCTCTTCTGCACATTTATTCAGAACCTTTTTGGTTGCCAGATCGGTCAGATTTTTCAGGGTGGTTTCAAAATGCGGGGCAAATAAGGCATAGCAGCGCTGTTCAGCCAAAGCCTGAATAAAAGCCGGTAAATCGTCACACAAGCTGCGTTGCATCAAGCCATCGGTACGCCATTTTTTGCCAATAATGGAATGATATTGTCCCTCTGCCGAATAATAATCGCTCAGGCCAGCAATCAGGCTTAAATCCAGCTGAATAAATTCATCCACCAGTTGCTCAAACCGGTTTAAATCCAGCTCTGGCGGCATGACTTCCTGGAACTGTGCCGAGGCAAAGTTCAGGCTATTTTCCACCACCGGCACATAGGCCTCCTGCGACTTCAGCTTCTGATTCAGCAGCAGATAATCCACCACATTCTGCGGCTGCAACTGAATCCATTCACGCAGCACATCATGAATCAGCTGATAGGTATAGCTTTTGGCATCATCGGTAATATCGGCCCGTTCAATCTTGCCACTTTCAAAGGAAAATTCGCGCAACAGTTTCTGGCTAAAACTGTCCAATGTGCCGACAAACAGTTCATCCAGCTGGTCAATCACCAGTTTTAAACGTTCCCGGGCAAAATCCACTCGCGTGACATACTCGCTTAAAACTTTCTGGAATAAAGGATCGGATTCAGCTGCTAATTTGGCCTGAAGCTCCGCTTGGGTCAGGGTTTGACAGCTGTCGAAATAACGCAGGGTTTCCACCAGACGTGCCCGAATGCGGTTTTTCAGCTCTGCGGCGGCGGCACGGGTAAAGGTGGTGGCAATAACCTGATTGGGCAGATACGGGTCAAGAAAAATCCGCACCATCAGACTGGACAGGGTAAAAGTTTTGCCTGTACCGGCTGAAGCCTCAATCCAGTGCAAGCCCTTGAATTGCATGTCCACAATCGGGTTAAACGACATTGGGTGTATTGTTTGAGGATGGTTCATATTCTTTTTTATTCTTTAATGGCCTGTTGATGCATAAACACCGGTTGATAGAGCTGATAGGAAAATTGTGCGCAGGCATCTTCCAGCAAGGCGGTGGCATCCTGTTCCTGTAAAATAAACTGCCAGTCGCGGTGCATTTGGGTGGCTTCGTTATCCGTCACCGAAAAACCGCTAAACTTGCCATCTTCATGCCAGTCTTTATAGATCACATCCATATCGTCAATGCACATCTGGTTGTGTTCATTCGGCTGCCAGTCATGTTCTTTATCTTTTTCAGCAATTTTCAGCAGCAAGGCGGCTGGCAACACCAACGGCTGGCTTTGCCCATATTTCCAGGCGGCCAGCCAGTGATTCAGCCATTCACGGGCTTTATTCGAGGTCACGCCATGACATAAAATGGTCCGGTCACTGAACACCACAATCCGCGCCAGTTTTTCACCGCCATTCCCTAAATTCAGATAGGCCAGCCAGAGCAGATATTCCAGCCAGACTTTGGCACGACGCTTGGCACGCGCGCTTGAAGCATCCAGGCTGACCCATTTTTCTGCACTGTTTTTCGGTAAATGAATGTTCATATACACATGATCATTCACCTTCCACACTTGCTGTGTGGTCGGGGTCACTTCAGGGGCATATTTCAGCAAGCGGTCTTTTAAACGCTGCTGTTCAACCACACTCATTTGCCAGCTGCTTTGTTGCAGTTTGCCTATCGGCAGCTGATCCATCAGCAATTCAGGCTGTGCCGTACCCTGCTGTTTTTGCAGGAACTGGCGCACGGTATAACGCCCCAAACCATCCAGCAACAAGGGTTCCTGTACGGCAGGCAGATCTTCAGGATGCAGATTTTCCACGCCCAAGGTTTTTAAATATAAACGTGCCGGGAAAGTGACGTCCTGAATCCACTGATGACTGTCCAGCACCAAGACATCCTGCTGCAGATGCTGATAAGGCGTATTCACCCATGACGAACGCTGTCCGCTGGCATGCCGAATCTGTCCCGCCACACAGAACCATTGGTCCTGATAACGCACCGGTCGGGCCGATTCAAATCCCACCGGATCAAAAGGCAATAAAGGGTGCACATGATACAGTGAGCGCAGTTGCTCTGGCACTTCCACGCCATTGATCTCTACAGTGGCATCAGTTTGGTTGTCCGCTTGTTTGCTCTGAACGATAAAAGCCAGATGCTGCACCAGTTCCTGCACCACGGTGGAGGGATCACGCACTTCTCCATCGTTAATGTCAAAGCCGTTATAAAACAGCCACAGGTTGTCCTGAGCCAGCAGCAGATGGTCTAAAAATGCGCCCTGATCATCTTCCAGACGGGAACGGTCGCCGAGCTGGGGCTTCAGCAAATCCATCAAATCGAAAGGCAAATGCTGGCTACGATTGGGAAACTTGCCGCTGTCCAGTCCAAGCATCACAATCAATTTATATGGTACAGGACGAATCTGTCCGATCTGGCTAAAGGTAATCTGCCCGGTCGGTTCGGCATGGTCCAGCCGCATTTCTAAAGTGTTGTTAATTTCTGCCAGCAAATAAGGCAGAGGCAAACTTAAACTGCGCAAGGCATGATGATCGTGCTCATCATAGAAACTGGCCAGGGTCAGCATTCGCTCCTGTTTTTTGATGATTTTATACACGCTCGATAAAGACTCGACACCGCTTTCTTCAAATTCGGCAATATCCTGCATCAGGCGCTTGAGCCATTGCTCCACTGCTACATTCTGGCCTTGCTCATGCGCAATCATCCAGTCCCGGCGTGCATCAAAATCCTGATAAATCTGGATCAGCTTGCCAATCAGCTCAAAATCGCTGGGCAGAACCTGGGCAAAACTCAGCGTGCCCTGAAACAGGCGATGCTCAGGAATGGCAATTCCCAAGGCCAGGCGATCCAGCGCAAATTTAAAACTGAAACGATAATCTTCATCGCCTTCGCACAGGCTACGCTTTAAATGCTGCGCATCCAGTCCGCGTTTAAAGCCGGCAGCAATCAGCAACTCCGTGATGCGTTCAATGGCATTGACCTCTAAGCCATAGCACTGCTGGGTCGCATTCAGGCTCAGCCAGTCGGCAAAATCTTCAATGCTGAAACGCCCCTGAACCAGTTCAATCCGGCCCAGTACCGCTCGCCAGGCATTCAACGCATCCAGCTGGGCCACGCCGGCAATTTGAATCGGCAGATACACACTGTCTCTGGACAGTTGATGACTACTGCCCGCTTTTTGCTGAATCAAGTCGCGTTCACTCGGCGGCGGGGCAAATACGCTGCGGATCAGCGGTTCCAGCTCGCTTAGACTTGGACTGAGGACCAGAATATCACTTGGTCGACGCGGTGCATCTTTCGTGCCCTGTGCCAGCCAGTGAATCAGCTGTTCTTTTAAAACTTCCAGTTGGCGTAAGCTGGAATGACAGACATGAATCTGAATCGAATCATCCTGTTCATCCAGTACATATTGATGCTGCTCTGGTTCTACCAGATATAGAATATCGGACTGGATTTTACCAAGTAAATTCGCTTTATATTCATCAATAAAGGCATCTGCCCAGACCCCATCTTCCCCCGACGACAAGTTTGATAACAGGGAGAAGTGGTCACGCGCCTGCTTGCCAAAACGGGTCAACAAAGGATGACGCGACTCGCGCTGTTCTGCATTGAAATTTAAAGTAAATTCCTGGAAAAACTGTTCAATATCGGCATCACTGGCCTTAGGATTTTTGGCAATAAAGCGCTCTTTTACCCGCAGGTCATAGCGTGCTTTCCAGTTCGGATCGACACTGTCGGCCCAATATTCCTGTGACGGGTTATAGTGCAAAATATAGATATCAAGATACTGTCCCAGACGGCGTAAAAACGCCAGCTGCATGGGAGGCAAATCCAGCAAGGTAAAAATCACCAGCTGTTGCGGCAATCTTTTTAATGCCGCCTTGCGTGTCTCGGAATTATCCAGAACCTCCCAGAACATGGCATCAATACTTTGCATCTGTTCAAAGTCATGATGAAACACTTCCTGCCACAACCAGCGCTGCCAGGCTTCCAGTTCACGAGCCTGATTCAGGGTAAATTCAGAAATGTCGCTATTGGTTTTAAAGAACATGTCCTCAATTGGAAGTTCCTTATTTTGTCCCCAAGCCTGTAACCAGTTAGTTGGACAGCTGCACATCTGCGCGGGACAGTTTTTCTGGCAATGTCCGCGATATTCCATGTAATGGCTAAACAGGCGCGAAACCTGCTCTGCCACCCAATACAGCATGCCCTGCTTTTTCAGCTGTTTTTCGATGCCCTGTTCCAGGCGGTCAGCGCTGTCATAAATGCGCTGGACGATGGAATGCAAAGGATGATCGAGTTGTAAAGGATTCTGTTCACTCTGGATAAAGGCTTTCAGCGCCTGAAACACGCGCCACTTGATAATAATTCGCGGAATATTGGCTTTACGTACCTGTTCTTTTTGATCGACCAGTACCCATTGATAGGCGGACCACTGGAAACCGCGAATCCGGTGATGAAACTGGGTATTGGCACTGATGCCTTTTTGTTCGGCCAGTTTCTGGGTCAGCCAGGCTTCAACCGCATGCGAAGGCACAATAAAATGTTGGGTTTGCAGCACCTGAAAAGGCGTGGTGGCAGGCTTATTCACGGTCGTCAGCATGGCGTGCACCAGCACATCAATACGCTGACTTTGAATCACATGAATGGCCATTATTGAATTACCCCAATATTTTTTAAAAATGAAACGCCTACAAAAGCATAAAGATTATTTACTATACAATGGCATCTGTCTATGTCACTTTTAGGTGGATGCTGAATTTAAAAATGCTTTGAAATTCACACCTTAATGATGGTTGAATAGAACAAATAACACGAAATTTAAGGTATTTACATGATGAAAACAGACAAAACTCCAGACACAATCGACCCTAATTTAAACTTGGAAAGCATTCGGGCAGAATGCCTAGAACTTGTCAAAAAACGTGCTTACTGCTCTGCAGGAGCAGCCGTCATTCCGGTTCCATTTCTGGATGTGGTCATCGATGTCGGAATTTTGTCACAACTCATTCCGGAAGTGAATGCACGTTTTGGTTTGGCTCCGGAACAAATCAGTGTCTATGATCCCAAAACCAAACAAGTGCACTGGCAGGAACTGCGTAAACGTGGGGTAGAATTTTCCGGCCTGGTGGTGGCCCGTACCGCAGTGAAAAAATCCCTCAACAATGTGGTAGCCAAGGTCATCACCAAACAGGTGACCAAATTTATTCCTCTGGGCGGTCAGATTGTGGCTGCAAGTTTAGGCTATATTGTGATGAAAAAAGTCGCAGGCGCTCACGTAGAAGACTGTTACAAAATTGCCAAAGGCATTCAACAAAAACAGCAAGCCCAGATGGCGAGTTAATCCCCCTCTCGATTTCATAAAAAATTCATCCTGCAGCTGAGAGCCTAATTGGCTCTCAGCTGTTTTAAAATGGCTCTTAATATTTCTAAGCGTGCGGTATTTTTGTCATCGTTGGCAATAATATGCCACGGTGCATAATCGGTGCTGGTACGTTCAAACATGTCGGCGGCTGCATCCAAATAAGCATCCCATTTTTCCCGATTGCGCCAATCCTCCGGAGTGATTTTAAAGCGCTTGTTTGGCGTCTCTTCACGGGCTTTAAAACGGGTGGCCTGTTCGTCCTTGCTAATCGCCAGCCAGAATTTGATCACCACGGTTTGACTATTGACCAGATCCTTTTCAAAACGGTTAATTTCCTCATAAGCCCGCTGCCACGCATGCTCGCTGATCAGCCCTTCTACTCGCTCTACCAGCACCCGCCCATACCAGGAACGGTCAAAAATCCGGATGTCTTCATTGGTCTGCAACTTGGTCCAGAAACGCCATAAATACGGATGGCGCTTCTCATACCGTTCTGGGGCTGCAATACTGTGAATATCATATTCACGCGGATCCAGGTTTTTCACCAGCCGTTTAATGGCTCCACCCTTTCCTGCCGCATCCATGCCTTCAAATACAATAATGGCTTTGCGGTCATCAAAACGTAGCGCCTCGGCTACTTTTACCGACAGTTCTTTCAGTTCTTTTTTATAGTCTTCCTTGGTCGTGGGCTGATTTTCAGGATGCAAAAGCAGCTCTGGAACAGCCGCCGGTTTCCATTTGCTTTTCACTTCGCTCACATGCTCTGGACAGTTTTTCATCGCCGCCAAAATGATCTGTGCAAATTGTTGATTACGGGCTTTTTCATCCTCACAATCAATGATGTTCCAATCCTTGATAAAACGCTGGCTGAGCTTTTGCAAACTGTCGTACTGCTTTTTATTACGCCAGTCCAGACCATGTAATTTATGCCAGCGCACTTCATGGGGATCCAGGTTATCCATTCGCTTCTGCAAGGACTTCCAGGACAGGTCAAACCAGACTTTTACCACATCGACATGATTATTTTTTAAGTCCTGCTCAAAGGCCTGCATATCGGCAATATAAGCATCAAACTGCGATTCATCCAGAGGCTTGGACACATGCAAAGCCGTGGCCAGCAAATCGCTATACCAGTTGCCAAATAACACCATGAGCTGGCCTTCGGCAGGAATAGAATTTGCATACGGCTGCCAGTAGGTCTGTTGATTGTTGAACATGTTGGCTGCATCGGCCTTGACCAGCAAATAACGCGGATCGACCCATTCACGCAGCTGCTTCACTGCCTCGCCCTTTCCAGCCAGCTCGATGCCATTGACCAGCACCAGCACACTTTTGGCATTATTCTGACCCCGAGTATTTCTTAGCAGGTATTGGGCTTCAATCAGATTCAGGGAAAGCTCATCTTCATCCAGCAGCGGATTTGTTGTTTTTTTCAGTGTCATCTGTTCCCCGTCCTTTATTCTAAATCTCAGTCTATTCAACCATAATCCAAGGCTGAATTTGAACACATAGTGTTTATGTTGCTCATAATTGCTGCATTTTCTAGCAAACTGACTTAATTTAAATCATTTTTCTGGCTGTTTGTCATAGCGACTTTGTCCGTCTCGCTCTAATATTTAGCCATCTAAAAAATAATAGAGACACAGCATGTCTAAACTGGCTGCATTAGATGATCTTTTAGAGTTGTATTATCAATTGAATTATCATCAAAACCCTGAGATTTTTCGGCGTCTGCAAGATGTACAGGCCTGGCAAAAACAGCGCATGCAGGCCACCCATAGCAAACAGTTTGCTGAAAAGCAGAATGTGTTGATGGCGGAGTATTTCCTGAACCGTCTGTATGGCGGTCCGGATTTTGATGCACTGGCTGAGCAGATTGCCCGTTTGATGAAATATGCGCACAAGGCTGAAAAGCTGATTCCTGAAAATGCAGTGAAAACAGGCACATCAGGCGTATCTTTGGCCATTTTGGCGGTGCAGCTGGATGAACAGGTGGCGATGCAGCTCCTTGAAGATTATCATCCGCACGAAACTTTAAACGATGAAATGATGCGTTTGACTTATCTTAAACTTGATCAGGGGCAATCCCGTTTAAGACAGCTGGATTTACTCGACCAGCTGGGTTTTAGCCTGGATAAGTACATGCGCTCTTTTATGGTTCAGACTGCATTTAAAATGTGTAAAGGTGCAGCCAGCAAATATAATTTCGACATTATGTATGAATTTATGCAGGATGGCTTTTTGGCCATGAAACCGTTAAAGTCAGCTGAGAAATTCGTGAAGGATTTTACCGCGGTTGAACGTCAGATTATCCATAAAGTTCATGCCGGCGATCCTCACCCGTTTTAGTCAATTATGTTGTGATGGAAATAACAAATTGAGCAGTGAATAAAAAATACAGAGCAGATTTCTGTATATTATTCATAACAATTGCATGCTGATTGCTGTACAACGTCCTAGAATCTGTCATCATGCAAGCACTGCAACATTAACCCTATTTTTATGTTAGGAGTGACTCTAATGTCTAACGAAAAGCAAACGCCTACCTCTGCCTCTGAGCTGGCACAAAATACAGACAAAGTGAGTCCTTTCTTAACTGAGCCTCTTCCGCAAGGCACTGCCCAAGGTCAGCAACAATCTTTACAACAACAGTTGACCGATACGCCAGTGACCGGTTCAGTACCCAAATACAATCTGCCGCGTGGCGCCAATACCGGGAATGTCGGTCCGACCACCCACTTCGGTTACCAGACTGTCAGCAGTGAAGATAAAGCCCAGAAAGTCGCTGAAGTATTCCACTCGGTTGCCAGCAAATACGACATCATGAATGACCTGATGTCCTTCGGTATTCACCGTTTATGGAAACGCTTTGCCATTAATATGTCAGGCGTACGCCGTGGTCAGCACGTACTCGATATTGCCGGCGGTACTGGTGACCTGGCCAAAGTCTTTAGCCGTGAAGTCGGACCGACCGGCCATGTGGTTCTTTCAGACATCAATGAATCGATGCTGAATGTCGGCCGTGACCGCTTAATTGATGCCGGCTGTACCAATGTGGACTTCGTTTTGGCCAATGCTGAAACACTGGAGCCATTTGCAGACAACAGTTTTGACCTGGTGACGATCAGTTTCGGTTTACGTAACGTGACCGATAAAGATGCTGCGCTGGCTGCCATGTATCGTGTACTTAAGCCAGGTGGCCGTTTATTGGTGCTTGAATTCTCTAAACCTGTATTCGAGCCATTTTCTAAACTGTATGACCTGTATTCGTTCACAGCTTTACCGATCATGGGTAAAATTATTGCCAACGATTCTGAAAGTTACAAATACTTGGCCGAATCCATCCGTATGCATCCTGACCAGCGTACGCTTAAAGGAATGATGGAAAATGCCGGCTTCCAGAACTGTGATTACCACAACCTGACGGGTGGTATCGTTGCCGTTCACCGTGGTTTTAAACTTTAAGGTTCCCATTCATGTGGTCAATTCTGGCACTGGGTGCCGTTGAACGTGTGATTCACCATTTGATTGATCTGGATGTGATTACCCGTATCCAGTTAAATGCATTGGCTGGCAAAATGCTGCGTGTGGTGATTGCCTCACCGCAGCTTTCTGTAGATGTATTCTTTGATGATGGCAAGGTTCGCCTAGAGCCAACAGCCACTGGACATACTGAAGCTGCTTCGATTTTTGAACAGCGGCCTTATGAAGCCAACAGCTCACAGATTTCTGAAGCCACTGCGACTTTACAAGTCGGCAATGTCGTTGAACTGCTGAAACTGCTGGTTTCAGATGAAATCGGCAATATTCCGCTGCAAGGGGACTACAAGTTATTACAGGAAATCCAACGTATCATGCAACAGGCTGAACCGGATTTGGCTTCGCATTTAAGTCCGTGGGTTGGCCCTGCCCTTGCCCATGAACTGGGCAAAATCCAGCTGGCACCGAAACATTTAAAACGTTCTTTAGAAAGTTATTTATTCTTTGCTGAAGATGCGTTAAAAGAAGATACAGGCTTATTTGCTGCACGTTGGCAAATGGATGATCTGCAACAAGATACCCGAATTTTCAATCAAAATTTAGACCGTGCTGAAGCCAAAATTCAACAGCTTCAGGCACAGATTGATGCTTTAGATACACCTCCTGCTTCACCTCAAGATTAGGTAATTAGATTTATGATTCCGCACGTTTCACGTTTACTCGAACTTTGGCGCATCGCCGCGCACTATAGACTCGACACGTTGTTTCCTGCGGAAGAATTACCGGAAAAAGCCCGTCATGCTTTAAATTTTATTCGCATGCACCCTGCGGCATGGTCAAGCCGTGAACGTAAAAATCCGCTCAAGCTGAAAGAAGCTCTGGAAGAAATGGGGCCGCTGGCGATTAAATTGGGACAGCTGCTTTCAACCCGCCGTGACCTGATGCCACCTGAAGTCTTACAGCAGCTGGTCTTATTGCAAGACCGGGTCAAACCCTTTGACAGCAATGTGGCTAAAACACGAATTCAGCAATCGCTAAAAGCCGATGTCAATACGCTGTTTGCCCGCTTCGATGCCCAACCGCTGGCCGCTGCTTCAATTGCGCAGGTGCATACTGCGGCACTGCATGATGGTCGCGAAGTGGTGGTGAAAGTTACGCGTCCCGACATTCGCACGCAAATTCTGCAAGATTTTAAAATTCTGGAATGGCTGGGTGCAGCGTTGGAAAAACGCCTGGAAGCCGCACGTGCCCTGCATTTATCGGAGATTATTCAGGACTATCGCCAGATCATTCTGAATGAACTGGATTTGACCCTGGAAGCCGACAACACCCGTCGTATGCGCCATTATTTCACCGGCTCAAGCATGATGTATGTGCCTGAAGTCTACATGGACAGCAAAGATGTGATGGTGGCTGAACGCATCACGGGGGTTCCGATTTCCGATACGGCGACTTTTGACCAGATGGGCATGAATCGTGCGGATCTGGCGGAAAAAGGCCTGACCATTTTCTTCACCCAGGTGTTCCGTGACAACTTTTTCCATGCCGACATGCATCCGGGTAACGTATTTGTCGAAACCATCAACCCGGCCAATCCGCGCTTTATTGCGCTGGACTGCGCGATCATGGGTGAGCTCTCCAAGCATGACCAGATGACTGTCGCGCGCATGTTACTTGCGGTCATGAACAGCAACTTTATGCAGCTGATTCAGATTGTGCACCAAGCTGGCTGGATTCCACCAGGCACCGACCAGGATGCCCTGGCACGTGAAATGCGTCGTACCGTAGGTCCAATGGTATCAAAACCCATGAGTGAGCTGGATTTTGCTGGCATTCTGATTCAGGTGATGGATATCGCCCGCCGTTTCCATCTGGAAATTCCTCCGCAGCTGATGTTATTGCTGAAAACTCTGGTGCATGTAGAAGGTTTGGGTACCGACCTTTACCCGGATCTTGATATCTGGAAACTGGCGAAACCGATTTTAACTGACTGGATCAAGGCCAACATGAATCCAGTGAAAAACATGAAGGAAATCGGCCAGCAGATTCCTGACCTTCTGCTGGGTGCACAGGATTTACCAAGTTTGATGATTGACAGCCTGAATGGTTTAAAAAACCAGTCCGCCTGGCATTCCAAACAATTGCATGAACTGCAAAGCATGCGTCTGCAAATGGAACATCAGCAAAAACGCAGCTGGATTTTTGGCAGCATTATGGCCATTTTGCTATCGATTGCGATTATTGCACCGTGGTATGTGTCTATTATTCTGATCATGCTGGCGAGCTTGCTGGCCGTCTGGCGAATTGCGAAATAAGATTCCCTATTCAAAAATAATATCAGCCCGTTTATGATGGGCTGATTTTTTCATAATATCTAAAGTGATTATTCAATTATTATTTATAATGATTTGTTGCATTTAGTTCAATTTAGATGTTTTTTTCACTTATTTTTTAACCATTTTTTTGTTATAAAGTTAAGCATCACTCATAACTAAAACTTAGGCTTTAGGGAATACTATGTTCAATCAGACTTTTAAACTAACAACATTAGCAATTGCAACTTCATTATTAGCGGCTTGTGGTGGGGGCGGTGGTGGTGGGAGTTCTGAAGCACCTTTTGCGCCGAAAACTATTTCTGGTACAGCTGTGGATTTTTATGTAGCTGGCGCAGATGTTGATTTTACTAACCCTGCTTGTCAAGAAGCCTATCCAGATCTGAAAACAGATGAAAACGGTAAATTTACTTTCAACACAACAGAAAACTGTCAGGAAACGGGTTTCATTATCACTGGCGGTATTGATACGGTTACCAAACTTCCATTTGATGGTCAATTGAAAGTTAAAGAAATCAATTATCAAGCTAATTCAACTAATGAAATTGTGGCGAGCCCACTTACCACCTTACAAGCTGAATTACCCGATGCAGAATTTAAAGCCATTCTTACAAATTTGGGTTTTGCTAACGATAAAAACGGACAGGGAATTACAGATATAACGACATTTGATCCAATTACCGAAGGATCGAATCAACAAAAAGCCGCTGTATTTATCTTGCAACAAATCTTAACTCAGCTTGAGAATGCCGGTTTAACTACAACTGAAGCAGCTAAGTCCGTTCAAACCACCATCGCGACAACTCCTCTACTGACTGGTTCAGGCGTAGACTCTGCTGTTATTACAACTATCTTTAATAATGCAGCAACTTCTTCACCTAGTCTTCAAGCAGAAATTCAAGCTAATCAAACCAAAGTAGAAAATGTAACAACCACTATTAATACCAGTTTGACTACAGCAGGCTCTTCTACTCTAGAACAATACTTAGCAGGCAATCCTACGATTGTGAGTGAAATTCAAGAGCAAGTTACTCCTGCCCTGTATAACAACTTTGAAATAGCAGGCTATAACATTACAAGTATTATCAATTCCGATAATACTCAACGTCTGGCGATTAATAAGACTTCAATTGATTCATTAGCACAAGTGAAATTCAATTTAAATAAAGCAGCTACAGGTACCGATTCTATTAAATTAGGCTTCCAGGCTACTGCTGCAATTGGTCAAAATGGCCAGCCTGAAACCTTGACCGCGTATATTAGCGAGGTAAATGTTTCGTTTGATAATACTACTGCTATTAACAAAATCATTATCCCTGCAGGCACTATTATTGAAATTGAAACTACGCTAGCAAATGCACCGAAAGGCTCATTTGAAGTTGCGGAAGATACAGAATTCCTAGGTGATTCAATTGCCCTAACAGATCTGGTCGCAGCTTTCCCGATTTTAAGTCAGCCGTATAATAATTATAAAAACTTGATCGTCTCAAGCAACCAGGTAAACGCTGAGGTATCTGTTTTTGTAGCTCCAACTACTTATCCAGTCTCTGCAACCTTAGGGTTGAACCTGGGTACATTTGGTCTTCCAAATAAAGCTGCAACTGTCTTTAGTGGATTTACTTCTACAGGCTACTTTGTCATCCAATAATCATAATTAAAAAAGCCAGTGATCATCACTGGCTTTTCTCTCACTTCCTATTGGGTAATTCAAGTTGAAAAATCAATCATTACTTTTTATTTCTGCAGCATTCATTATTTCTCATACTTATGCCGCACCCGATGATTTGTTTTTACAAGCCACGCCTGCTAAAAATAAGCTTACGACCAATGCAAGCCTTGATTTGGTTAACGATACTGTCGACTTTTTAGATTTACGAGAAAGCGAAGGTGTTCAAGGAGACGCAGGAGATTATATCGGTGCGCATATAAGTGCCCAATATCAATTTCATCCTGAATGGTCTATCAGTGCTAGCTATTGGCGTCGAGAAATTGAGTTTAGAAAAGATACCAATACGTTAGATTCTGGAGCCTTAGGTATTACCTACTTTCCGGAAAGTCTTTCGACTGATCGATCTAATCTTGCTTTTAAACTGTCTTTCTGGGGCAACCAAGCGGATGAATTAGCAAAAACCTCCCCTACCAATGTGAATGGCCGTACAATTAATGAGGTCGTTGTTTCCAATCCTCGTGACACTCAAATTCAGCTAGATACTATTTATACCCATAAAATTGACTTTATGAATCAAGTGAATTTATTTGGTTCTTTAGGATATAGCAAAGTCAAAGTGGATGAATTGGACTTGATGGTTCATTTGACCGGCAATGGACGCGATTGTAAGGCCAATATCAATATTGACTCGAACAATCAATTAACCGGAACACCCAGTGGTCGCTGCCTGATTGACGGTCTAATCGTACGGGATATTGATATTGCAAACTATGCTGATCGATTTGATCTTGATGTCCAAAAAGATCTTAACTATGATGCTTATTATGCAGGCTTGGGCGGTTCATGGAACTGGCGCTATAAACAATTTGAAAGCCAGCTTGCCTATCACTACCAACGCCTGTGGCGCGACAATATTGATGACCGTGTTGCTAATTTTGGCAATCAGGCGATTAAAGACAATCATACCATTGGGGCCAAGTTCAGTTATGACTTTACCCCTAAATTGACAGCTTACCTACAAGGTCAGATTTTCCAAAATAACTTAATTGGCTATGTACCCTTCTTATATAATGGGGTCACTGCTTCCCGTTTAGACAAACGCTATGGATTGGCTTCTATTGGCATTCAATACCGCGCCTTCTAAGCCTCAAAAAAAGCCTGAGCCCTTCAGGCTTTTTTATTGCCTATATGACTCCAAAGTCACCTTTGGACACTTCTCGCCATTGGGATCACTTGGTTTTCGCTTAAAATGAGTAGACATTTGTATATTTTAATGAGAAGCCATGACGCAAATCTTGCATAAACGCCCTGCTTCATTAAATATCCGTGCTGGCAAATTGGTACGTCAACTGATTGAAAAAGAAGGCTTGCAGGCAAATTTTGTCGATATTGTTCCCGGTGCTGCAGGTGGTCCCAAAGGCATAGGCATTCAAGGCCTCGATCAAGCCATTTTTGGCAATTTCCTGGCACAAGCACCACAGCGCAGAACCCTGATTGGCTCATCCATTGGCAGCTGGCGTTTTGCCAGTATTACGGCCTGGGGCGCAAAAGAAGGGACGGAGCGCCTTGCAGAGCTTTATACCAACCTGTATTTCCATAAAAAAATGTCTCGTCAGGAAGTCGGTAAGATTTGTCGCGACATGCTGCTCAATCTGGTGCAAGGCAAAGAACAGCAACTGGTTGAGCATCCCGACTATCACCTGACCGTCATCTCGGTCAAAGCCCAGCACATTTTCCAGAGTGACAAATCCCTGCCGTTAATGGCATCGGTGGCCGGAATCATCAGCAGCAATGCTTTGGCACGCAAACACAACCGTCTGTTTATGCAACGGGTGATCAGCCAGCCGGAGATGGGAACACAATTTAAAGTCAATGATGAATTTACCACGCATTATCAGCCCCTAAATCTCAGCAATGTTACCTCCTGGCTAATGGCTTCCGCTTCTATTCCCGGCGTGATGGCAGCCATCCGCGATATTCCCGATGCCCCGAAAGGCAGTTACCGTGATGGAGGGTTAATTGACTATCACCTTGACCTGCCGTTTCAGAGCCAAGGCATTGTGCTGTATCCGCATTTTAGCGACAGCATTACTCCGGGCTGGTTTGACAAGATGTTGAAAAAACGCAAGGCCAATCCGGAAAATCAGGCACGCACCTTATTGCTTTCCCCTTCTGCCGAGTATTTAGCGTCCCTACCGCTCGGTCGCTTGCCGGATCGTAAAGATTTCACTTTAAAAGGGCTGGACCAGAAACAGCGAATTCAGATGTGGAATCAGTCGGTAGCAGAAAGCCAGCGCTTGGGAGACGAGTTTTTGGAAATGGTGGAGAAACAGAATTTTCCGCAGTTTATGCAGGACTTATAAAATCAAGTAGAGGAAAAGCGATAGATGATGAGGCTTCACTTGGTGCTTGATGAATGAAGCAGCTGATTTTCCTAGGGTTGGCATATTATAAAACTCTTGGTGAATAAAGCACATGAACCTTTTCAGTCAGAAATCAAAAGGTTCATGCGTATATTTTTTTCTCAAACAGCCGCTAATCACGTACACTATACAGCTGCGATTTTTTATTCGCTGTTTTCCATTTTGAACATATTTTTGGTGAAATTCTCATGAACAACGCGCAATGGCTCGATGAAGTAAAATTTAACGAACAAGGTCTGATCCCTGCCATTGCCCAGCATCATCAAAGCGGCCGTGTGCTAATGGTGGCCTGGATGAACCGTGAGGCTTTGGCGCTCACTGCCGAGAAAAATCAGGCGGTATATTTCTCCCGTTCACGCAACAAGTTATGGCACAAAGGTGAAGAATCCGGTCATTTCCAGACTGTGCATGAAATCCGTCTGGACTGTGATGCCGACGTGATTATTTTGCAGATTGAACAGCATGGCGGTATTGCCTGCCACACCGGTCGTGAATCGTGTTTCTATCGTAAATTGACTGCAAATGGCTGGGAAATTGTCGATGCACAGTTAAAAGATCCAAGCCAGATTTATGCTGAAAAATCAACCAACCCGCATACCCTGGCCATGAATGCCTCGACTGCCCGTTCGGAACAGGTTGAAGTACTGGACTATTTGGGCCAGATGATGGCAGAGCGCAAGAAAGCCGACCCGGATTCATCTTATGTCGCCAAGCTGTATCACAAAGGCTTGAACAAAATTCTGGAAAAAATTGGTGAAGAAAGCGTTGAAACCATTATCGCAGCCAAAGACTTTAAGTCTGAAGCCAATGCAGACAATAAAAACGACCTGATCTACGAAGTTGCCGATTTGTGGTTCCACACCATTGTGATGCTGGGTTATTTTGACCTTGACCCACAACTGGTATTAAACGAGCTGGCTCGTCGCCAAGGCTTATCCGGATTGGTTGAAAAAGCCAATCGTCAGCATTAATTCAGTCTTTTTACCGTGTTAGTAGCTAAAAAGCCCAATCCCACCTATGAGCAAGCACTTGCCATAGATAATGCGCGTCTGGGCAATTCCTTCAAGGTGATTGCCTATGCTGGCACAGGTAAAACCACCACCCTGCAAATGATCAGTGATGCCATGCCCGAGCGCCGTGGCATGTATCTGGCGTTTAACAAGGCCATTGCAGCAGAAGCACAAAGCAAGTTTCATCGCAACATCGACTGCCGAACCTTTCACTCGCTGGCTTTTCGCAGTGTGCCACGCGGCGTCACCGACAAACTTCGCCTGCCACGTTTAAGTCCGAGTTTTATCGCCAAGGAATATCGGCTGCAACCGATTACCCTGCGCCGGATGATGGGCGGCCGTTATGAAAAATATGTCATGATGCCGTCGCGTCTTGCCAGTCTGGTGGCCAATGCGGTCAGCTATTTCTGCTCGACCAGTTCGCAATATCCGGCACCGCGACACCTTCAGGCACCGAGCTGGTTACATCCAGATGATATTGAAGAATTACAGAAACATTTATATCCCGCCATTGAACGGCGCTGGCTGGAATCGATTGATCCCAATCATCAGGCCGGTATTGGGCATGATATTTATCTGAAACTCTGGGCGCTGTCTGAACCCAATATTCCAGCAGACTATGTACTGTTTGATGAAGCACAAGATGCCGATCCATTGATGCTCGGAATTTTGCTGCGTCAAAGAAATACCCAGGTGATTTATGTCGGCGATGCCCATCAACAGATTTATGCCTGGCGTGGTGCGGTCAATGCCATGCAACAGCTGCCGCTGCCGGAATCGCGCCTGACCACCTCGTTCCGTTTTGGTGAAGAAATTGCCTTGAATGCCAACGCCATTTTGGGTGCATTAAATGAAACCGTGCCCTTGCTTGGCAATCCGCAGCTGAATTCTAAAGTGGTGAATAAACCGCATACCAAACAGCGCGATGCAATTTTGTGCCGTACCAATGCCCGTGCCATGGAACTGCTGCTGTCCGGACTGGTGCATGGCGACAAGGTCAGCTTGCAGGCCGATCATGTCAAATTAAACCGTTTTGTCGATGCCGCCAGCATGCTGAAACAGGGTCGCCGCGTGACTGATGTGCCGGAACTGGCCTGGTTTAATTCATGGCACGATGTACATGAATACTGTGAAACCAATGATGGCAGTGACATCAAACCCTTGGTGAAACTGGTGGATGATCACGGAACCGATCCCCTCAAAAGAGCCTTGGCCAAAATCACCCCGATTGAACAGGCTGACTACATTATTTCGACCGCACATAAAGCCAAAGGACTGGAATGGGATCGTGTGCATATCGAAGATGACTATCAATTTAAGGTCAATGAAAAAGACCATAAAATTAGTGACGAAGAGTTAAGATTGCTTTACGTGGCCTGTACACGTGCTAAAGTGAGTTTAAATATTCACCACATTTACGATCTGGTACAACAGCTGAAAAAGCAGATGCCGGTATCGCTGCGTAAAGCTGTGGGAGAATAATTTTCGCTTCGGATGCAAGGCAGGTGTTTTATGAAAATTGACTCCATTCAACTCAAACACGCGCTTCATTTTGCCGATCTCAAGCTGAACTTTAATGACAAGCCCATCACCCTGATTCTGGGCGATCAAAGCTCCGGCAAGACCGGCATTTTAAAATTTACCTATCAGGCACTGACCTGGTTTGCAGCCCGCTATAAAGACCTGCGTTCTGCCGGTGTGGTGATGCTGGATCAGGACATCATGTTTACCCGCCTGCAGTCCAAAATTGATATTCGGGTTCATATTCCTCCCGATATCGGGACTTTAAATGCCGCTAGCGAAGCTGGCGACAAGACCCTGACAACCTGTGACTGGCAAATTTATAAAACTTTAAACAGTCATGGCATTGGCACCAGCAAAGCCGAAACCCAGCAATTAGACAATCTGGTGGAGCTCTATCATAACGCGCTGAAGCACGATCAACAGCAAGGCTTGCCCCTGATTGCCTATTACCCGGCAGAACGCTTTGTCCATGAAATGAATATTCAGAGCAAAAATAATCCGGTGGTGTTTCAGACTTCACATGCCTATGAAATTTCCACCATTCCCTATACCACCTTTAGCCGTTTCTTTGAGTGGTTTCGTGAAATCAGCGATATTGAAAATGCCCAGATTGCGCAGCTGTTTCAGCAGCTCATTACCAATTCGTCCATCCAGAAAAATAAAGACAAAGATTTTTTACAGCACTTGGTCAATGCCCAGAAGCAAATGAATGCGCCAAGTCTGGATGCCTTAAAACAGGCTCTCAGCACCGTTCTTCCCAATTTTGAAGATATTTATGTGCAGTATCAGCCCAAATTGCAGCTGATGGTGAGTTATGCGGGAAAAAGCATGCTTTATCAGCAACTTTCCAATAGTGTTAAAAACTGGATCGCCCTGGTGGGCGATATTGTACGGCGTTTGTGCCTGCTCAATCCCAAAAGTTTATATCCCTGTCTGGAAGGCGATGGCATTTTGCTGATTGACGCGATTGATCACCAGCTCGATCAAAATACTTCGCAAGTGATTTTACAGCGCCTGCATCAGGCGTTTCCGCGCCTGCAAATTGTTGCCACCGGCAACCGCATGGAATTACTGGAACATGCAGCCGAATATCAGTGTTTAAAACTGGAACATAAGCAGCTGTTTGATATGCAATTGCAACCGCTCAAGGAAGAATTTGATTCAATTTATGAAAATCTTGTGTTTAATGAGGAAGTGATTGAAGCCGATGCCTTAAATGAGCCTGCATCAGAAAGTATTACCCCGCAAAGCCTGCTAGAGCAGATCCAGCAGCATTTAACGCCAGAACAACAAGCAGAATTATTGCACTTAATCCAACAACCGGATGACACCTCTTCCTCTCATCCTATTTCCTGACACAAAAGATTGAAAGGTGTTAAAAATACCCGGTATGTTTAAAAAATTCAGTTTCAGCATTGCATCTGGCTAAACACGCTACGCCCCTCAAGCATAGAGGGGCGTATAATAAGTCAGGCAAGTATTTATGAAATGTCAACCAACCCGGGTGTGTGCGCAAAAATAATCGATGTTGTTTTACTCATGCAATAAGATCATGTATATTTAAAGTTTAATAGTAAAATCCGATTCTACTATGACTTTTTTTACAGGTTGCGCAACACAGCTTGTTTTTCATTTTTTAACTCAAACCGGCTTTCAAGATTGAGAAGTTTGGATTGTTCTTTGCAGTCCTGTAATCCTTGAAAGATAAGATTCACGCTTAGGTGTTTATAGCCTAACTCACGACTTTGGATATGAGTGTGCTACCGATTATTATCTTGTTACCGTTAGTACTAGGCACAACCCTTGTCTCGTGGCTGAAATTTTCACGCGGGGTAACTGCTTTAGCGGCTCTAGGGGTCAGCCTGAGTAGTCTGACCCTGTTACTGCTGCAAGCTAAAGAGGTGTTTAATGGCGGAACAGTCACACAAACCTGGGCCTGGTTACCCCAGTTAGGCATCGATTTAAGCTTTCGTCTGGATGCCTTGGGCCTGTTATTTTGCTTGCTGATTAGCGGGATCGGAACGCTGATTTATATTTATGCCTATTATTATTTAAATCCTAGAAACTCCCTAAGCAAACTCTATCTTCTGCTGATGCTGTTCATGGCTTCCATGCTCGGTATCTCTCTTTCTAACAATTTAATTTTATTACTTATTTTTTGGGAACTCACCAGTATTTCCTCTTTCCTGCTGGTCGGTTACTGGAGCAATTATGAGGCTGCGCAGCGCGGTTCGCGTATGGCTCTGACCATTACCGGCATGGGCGGTCTGGCCATGCTGGGCGGCTTCATTCTGCTCGGTCAAATCACCGGAACCTATCAGATTGACCAGATTTTGACGATGAAGGATCAAATTCAAAGTCACTCGCTCTTTGTTCCAAGCTTGTTGCTGATTTTACTTGGTGCCTTCACCAAAAGTGCACAGTTTCCGTTTCATTTCTGGCTGCCGAATGCCATGGCAGCACCAACGCCGGTCTCTGCCTATTTGCACTCCGCCACCATGGTCAAAGCCGGTATTTTCCTGCTGGCACGTTTTACGCCAATTTTTGTCGGTGCGGCGCTGTATCACAATATTGTGACTTTTGTGGGCCTGTTCACCCTGTGTATGGCTGCCTTCTTTGCCATTTTCAAGGAAGACTTAAAAGGCTTGCTGGCGTATTCCACCATCAGTCATTTGGGCCTGATTGTGTGCTTACTGGGGATCGGATCACCCCTGGCCGTTGCAGCAGCCATTTTCCATATTATTAATCACGCGACCTTTAAAGCCGCCCTGTTCATGCTGGCCGGGATCATCGACCATGAAACCGGAACCCGGGATTTGCGTAAGCTTAGCGGCATCTGGCAACTCCTGCCCTTTACAGCCACCCTGACCATGATCACCGCCGCCTCTATGGCCGGTGTGCCCCTGACCAATGGCTTCCTGTCCAAGGAAATGTTCTTTACCGAACTTTTGGCCAACCTCTCTGGTCCGGTGCTCATTGTTTCCGCCATTATGGCAACGCTGGCCGGAATTTTTGCCGTGGCTTATTCGGTGCGTTTGGTGCATGGGGTATTTTTCGATGGTCCGATTGGCTTAGAGGTACCCAACCGACAAGCCCATGAACCGCCGCTGGGCATGCGCGTACCTGCAATCCTGCTGGCAGTTTTATGTATTTTGGTTGGCCTGTTACCGGCGCTGCTGGTGGAAAATATTGTCAATGCAACTGCACGTGCCAGCACTCAAATGCCTGACTTTGCCGGTAGCCATTTAGCCATCTGGCATGGTTTTAACCTGCCTTTGCTGATGAGTATTGTTGCACTCTTGGGTGGGGTAATTTTCTATTTTTCTTTGGCCAAAGGCGGTCGCATCCGGGAAATTGATCTTGATCCTATCTTGGGCAAATTCCAGGGCAGAGTGCTGTTCGATTTATTTTTAAAACATCTGTTACTGAGTTCACGCAAGTTCAAACGGCAAACTGAAAATGGTTCACTGCAAAGCTATCTGATGTGGATTGTGCTGTTCAGTGGCGCTTTGCTGAGCATCCCCTTTATCAATCAGGGCCTGACTACAGGCACACGTGAACTTGTCCATGCTCCCGCGATTGCCATTGTGTTGTGGCTGCTGTTGTTCTCAGCCTGCTGGATGATGCTGTGGTTTCACCATGAACGGATCAAGGCCGTGCTGATTAGCGGTGCGGTTGGCCTTGTCGTGACTCTGGTGTTTGTGACCTTATCGGCACCCGATCTGGCCCTCACCCAAATTACGGTCGATGTGGTCACGACAGTATTGCTGCTGATGAGCCTTTCCCTGCTGCCACAGCTTACCCCTTATGAATCCAGTGTTTCACGGCGCTGGCGCGATGCCCTGATTGCCATTGGCGGTGGTCTGGGCATCGGCTGGATTAGCTGGCTGATGCTGACCCGTGACCACAACTCGATTTCATGGTTTTTCATGCAGCAGTCGCTTCCACTCGGTGGCGGTTCCAATGTGGTCAACGTGATTCTGGTCGACTTCCGGGGTTTCGATACCTTTGGGGAAATTACCGTCTTGGGTATTGCTGCGATTGGCGCACTGTGTCTGATGGATGGCATGCGTGCACACGGCACCACCATCACCCAGGGACTGACCTACCGCTTTAATCCCTCTCCGCTGATGTTCCGTATTACCGCATCCTGGGTATTGCCTCTGGCACTGGTGGTGAGCCTGTATATCTTCCTGCGTGGCCATAACCTGCCCGGCGGTGGTTTCATTGCCGGCCTCATTACCTCTTTGGCCCTGGTGATCCAGTACATTGCCTTGGGACAAGATCAGGCTGAACAGATGCTGAGAGCCAAATCAGGCCGTTTATATGAAATCTGGATTGGTTCAGGTCTAAGCATTGCGGGGCTGACCGGACTGGCTGCCTGGTTCTGGGGACGTCCATTCCTGACCAGTGCCCATGTGCATATCGCTCCGCCCCTGTTGGGGGATATCCATTTGGCCTCTGCAGCATTATTTGATGTCGGTGTCTATGTCACAGTCGTGGGTGCCACCATGTTGATGATTTCAGTTCTGGGTGACTCGCGCCACTCCAGCATGTCCGGTCCTGTATTGAAGGGGGAATAAAATGATTAGTCTAGAATTTTTACTTGCCTCTGCCATTGGTCTACTGGTTGCCACGGGAATTTACCTGATCCTGCGTGCACGTACTTTCCCTGTGGTTTTAGGGCTGGCCATGATTGGCTATGCAGTCAATTTATTCCTGTTTGCCACGGGACGAATTCAGGTCAATGCACCCGCTGTCCTCACGGAAACCAGCAAAGTGACCGATCCTCTACCTCAGGCTCTGGTCTTGACGGCCATTGTGATTGGCTTTGCCACCACGGCCTTTATTGTCCAGCTGGCTTTACGCAGCCGTTATGAAAGCGGTACCGACCATGTCGACTCAAAAGAAGAAATCAACCCGATTGACCCGCGTGAGGATGAGCCTTAATGAATGCCATCATCCAGTTCTGGACTGAACACACCCCAATATTCAGCATTTTAATTCCGGCATTTACCGGTTTTTTACTGGTGCTTTTGGGCAATCCCGGCAAAGGTTCATTAGCCCATGACTGGCGGCAGCCTTGGCGTCGTGGCATCAGTTATGTTTCTTCAATCCTGGGTTTAGGCACTGCCGTACTGTATTTAATTTTGGCCAGCAGCGGGCAAATCACGACCTACAACCTCAGTGAATGGGCGGCACCGTTCGGTATTGTGCTGGTTCTGGACCAGCTTTCCGCACTGATGCTGGTGCTGACCTATGCCCTGGCAACACCCATCTTATGGTTTGCCAGTCACGCATGGGATACCCAAGGGCGTTATTTCCATGCCATGTTCCATTTTTTGCTCATGGGCTTGTGCGGTGCCTTCCTGACAGGCGATTTATTTAATTTATTCGTATTCTTTGAAATCCTGTTGATGGCCTCTTATGTCCTGCTGCTACACGGACAAGGCAAGGCCCGTTTCCAGCTCGGCATTCACTATGTCACCATCAACCTGCTGGCCTCTGCGCTGTTTCTGATTGGTCTGGGCATGATCTACGGCAGTGTCGGCAGTTTAAACATGGCCGATGTCGCACGTTTAATTCCGCTGTTAGAACCGGACCAGCATATCCTGGCCGTTGCAGGCGGCCTGTTGTTATTTGTGGTCTTTGGCATCAAGGCAGCCATGTTGCCGGTCGGCTTTTGGCTACCGAAAACCTATGCTGTTGCCACCACTCCGGTGGCTGCCATTTTCACCATTATGACCAAAGTGGGGATCTATGCCATTCTTCGCGTCAATGGCACGATTTTTGATGACCGCTTAAGTCAGGGCATTCTGGCAAACTGGCTGCTTCCGATCGGTTTGATCACCTCGGTGTATGGGGTGATTGGTGCCATTGGCGCCGAGCGTTTACGCCGTTTTGTCGGTTTTATGATTTTATCTTCCATTGGTACCCTGCTGATTGCCATTTCATTATTCAATACCTTGGCCTGGGCTGCAGGACTGTACTATCTGGTACATAGCACTATTATTGGCGCCGCATTTTATCTGCTCTGCGGCTGGATTACCTCGCAACGCGGTACATTCAAAGACCATTTCAACATCGCCCCGCAAATGAAACAGCACAAAGCGGTGTCACTCACCTTTTTTTTCATTGCCTTGATGATGGCGGGCTTACCGCCTTTTAGTGGCTTTTTAGGCAAGGTTTTTATCTTGCAGGCCACATCACATTCCCCTTATCAGGGTGTGATTATTGCGGTGGTGCTGCTGGTGAGTTTACTCAGCATTCTCGCCTTTACCCGGGTGGGGTTCATTCTGTTCTGGCGTGCCAGCAAACCTGAAAGCCAACCGGAAACCGAAGCCTTCAAAGCGTATCAAGCCATACCCAATCATGCACCAACACGCAATGACCAAACCATTTATCTGCTGTTGTCAGGCCTGGTGCTGTATATGGTTTGCGCAAATCCAATTCAGCAGTACATGTTCAAGACGGCGGAACAGATCCAAAATAATGCTGTGTATGAAGACGCGATTTTGCACCGGGATGACTTGAATCAGGTGATTAGCGTACAGCCCTTCAATCCTGAAAATTTACCTGAAACCAAATATGGTGGTGAAACCGTCGATCCGAATGCGCATCTGATTCCTTACATCATCTCTAAAGAAACTTTAGAAGGTGAGCACATTTCAGAATATAAGCAACGCCAGATCAGGCAGCAGCAAGATCAGCAAGCTGCTGATCCGGATGATGCCAAACTCAAGCCTATGGAGCCTTAAGCATGCAAAAAACATCGTTTTTGGACCGCTGGCTGCCGCATCCCTTCGTCTCCGTGATTGTGGCCTTAAGCTGGATCATGCTGGCACATAGTCTTGATCCGGCAACCTTGCTGATGGCCTTATTGCTGGGCATTACCATTCCACGTCTAGTCAAACCGTTTATTGGCAACACACCCAATATTCACTGGATTCTGGCCATAAAATTATTCTTTGTAGTGTTATGGGACATTATTGTTTGTAATATTAAAGTGGCCAAACAGGTGCTTGGTCCCACCCATAAACTGCATCCGAAATGGTTTCGCGTGCCTTTGGAAACCCAGCATGAACAGGTCAATGTATTGCTGGCCCTGATCATTACCACTACGCCGGGTACCGTGACTGCCGGGATCGATCATGATCGTGGCGATATTCTGGTTCATGCCCTGAGTACCGATAATGCCGAAATCGATATTATCGAAATTAAAAACCGCTATGAAAAAGCGCTGATCGAAATTTTTGATGTGGAATTAGGAGAAGATTCATGACTATTTTGCCTTATGCACTGGGTCTGTGTATGGTCGCAATCACCATTTCCATGTTTCTTTGCCTGATCCGCATGGTGATCGGCCCTTCCATCGTGGACCGGCTTTTAGCCCTCGATACCCTGTTCCTGAATGCGACCTGTCTGGTGGTCATTCTGGGCATCTACTGGACCAGCACCTCCTTGTTTGAAGGCGCGTTACTGGTTGCCATGCTTGGATTTGTTTCCACCGCAGCCTTGGCACGCTACTTTACCACTGGCCATGTGGTCGATTAGGAGCAACAGCAATGCAACTTCTCATGGAAATCCTGGTCTCGATATTTTTGTTGATTGGCTCATTCTTCATGCTGGTGGGCGGCATTGGTATGGTTCGTCTGCCCGATTTATTTATGCGCCTGCATGCTCCGACCAAGTCCAGTACCTTGGGGCTGGGGAGCTTCCTGATTGCTGCCATGATCTTTTCAGCCTTTCAGGGACGCTTCGGTTTTGCCGAACTGTTATTGACCTTGCTGGCGTTCATTACTGCGCCCGTATCGGCAAACCTCATGGCACAGGCAGCACTGCATTTACGTTTACGCTCAACCAGTGGCGAGGTACCTGAAGCACTTGAACGCCCCTTGCCCTGGCAACGAAGTCGTCGTCGCCCTCCGTCTAAAGACCCTCACAACAACTCCCATGATGATCTCGGCTAAACGAAAACTAGAGTCTTTCTTATTTTTAGTGGTTGGGCTATTTTCAATGAAGTCTACGGTAATATGCTGAAATCCAGCTTATTCCAATCAAAATTTCAGCCCATAAAAAAAGCCACCCGAAGGTGGCTTTTCTTTTTAGCGATTATTCATCATCTTTTTTTGCATCATCAGCTGGAGGCAAATCCTTCACTGCTTCTGCAATCAGACCAAACATATAGTTGCCATATGCGTTGGTTTTGTCGTAATGGAAACGCAAGCGAGGCGTTATACGTGTCTTGATACGACGACTCAGTTCGTGGCGCAAGAACCCGGATGCCTTGTTTAAGACTTCCAAAGTATCTTTGTTTGCCGCTTCACTCTGCTCATCGCCCAGCTCACGCCCCATCACGGTCACATAAACTTCGGCATATCCTAAATCTGGGCTAACTTTCACCGCAGAAATGGTCACCAGACCACCCAAGCGTGGATCTTTCAGCTCTTGGCGAATCAGTTCAGACAACTCGCGCTGAACTGAATCTCCCATACGCTTCAGACGTTGACTACCCGCCATTAAAGACTCCGTTTAATCAATTGAACATCATACACTTCGATCTTGTCTTGTGCTTTGATGTCTTTATAGCCTTTCACTGCAAGACCACATTCCATACCGGCACGAACTTCTTCCACCACATCTTTATAGCGACGAAGAGATTCAAGCTCACCTTGGAACACCACCACATCATCACGAAGAACGCGGATTGGCTTATTACGGTGCAACACACCTTCAAGCACCATACAGCCTGCAGCTGCACCGAATTTGCTTGAGTGGAACACTTCACGTACTTCAGCAACACCCAGAATTGTCTCACGGTGTTCAGGAGCAAGTTTACCGCTCATTGCTGCTTTCACGTCATCAATCAATTGATAGATGATGCTGTAGTAACGAATGTCGATACCGTCTTCATCGGCTTTTTGACGCGCAGTATTGTCCGCACGCACGTTAAAGCCAAGCAGTACCGCTTCAGATGATTCAGCCAGCGTTACGTCAGACTCGGTAATTGCACCGACACCTGAACCAATAATACGTACTTTCACTTCATCGGTTGCCAATTCAGCAAGTGCCACGTGCAATGCTTCCAAAGTACCGCGTACGTCAGTTTTGAGTACCACGTTGACAATAGGCACATCTTTTTTGCCCATTGATGCCATGATGTTCTCAAGACGCATTGCACTTTGACGTTCAAGACGTTTTTGACGTTCACGATCCATACGCGCATCGGCAACTTCACGTGCTTTTTTCTCGTCATTCACTACAAGAACTTCGTCACCTGCCATTGGTGCTTCTGGAAGACCCAGAATTTCTACAGGAATTGATGGACCCGCAGATTTGATACGCTGACCATTTTCATCCACCATCGCACGAACACGACCGTAAGATGCACCTGCAAGAACAAGATCACCCACTTTCAATGTACCGTTTTGAACCAGGATAGAGGCAACCGCACCACGACCTTTGTCCACGCGAGCTTCAATGACCACACCTTGTGCAGCACCTTCTTCAGATGCTTTCAACTCTAGCAATTCTGCTTGAATTGAGATCAGGTCTAGAAGTTCATCAATACCTTGACCTGAGTGTGCTGAAACCATGGCAACCGGTACATCACCGCCCCATTGTTCAGGTACGATTTCTTTGGTGGTCAATTCATTCAATACGCGGTCCGGATCGGCAGACTCTTTATCCATCTTGTTGATTGCAACAATGATTGGAGTCCCGGCAGCACGTGCATGGTCAATGGCTTCTGCAGTCTGTGGCATTACACCATCATCCGCTGCAACAACCAGCACCACGATATCTGTCGCTTTGGCACCGCGTGAACGCATTGAAGTGAACGCTGCGTGTCCCGGGGTATCAAGGAAAGTAATAATGCCCTTATCCGTTTTAACGTGATATGCACCGATATGCTGGGTAATACCACCCGCTTCGCCTGCAGCCACTTTGGTACGACGGATACGGTCAAGCAGCGATGTTTTACCATGGTCAACGTGACCCATGATGGTTACGACAGGAGCACGAGTGGTTTGAGCACCACGCGCTTCTTCAGCCGCTTCAAGTAAATTGTCTTCAGCCTGGGTATCAGAAACCAATACCGGATTATGACCCATTTCTTCAACAACAAGCGCTGCAATCTCTTGATCAATCGCCTGGTTCTGAGTAACCAATTCACCCATTTTCATGAGTGCCTTGATCACTTCACGCACCTTCACCGCCATTTTCGCAGCCAGGTCAGCTACGATAATGGTTGAACCGATTTCAACATCATAAATTTGTTTTTTAACTGGTTTTTCAAAGCCATGCTTGTTCGCCTGACTTGATTTTAAACCGCGTTTATGCGAGTTATCACGGAAAGACTGCTCTTCACCACGACGGCCACCTTTTTTCGGTGCACGCGCATTGGTGGTGTTGCCACCACGTTTAATTTCACGGTCTTCTTTAGCAAAAGAGTCTTCATAAGCCTGACCGACAAGACCGGCAGCCAGTGGAGAATCATCAATCACGCGAATTGTTGCCGTGGTATCTTCAGAAGAGTACTTGGAAGCCATTTGACGCATTTGTTCAAGCGTACGTTGTTGTGCTTCTTCAGCCGATTTACGACGTGCCGCTTCTTCAACTGCTTTTAACTGGGCAGCTTGTGCTTCACGTGCTTTCTTCTGTTCTGGTGTTTCAGTCACTTTAACCGGCTGTTTTACAATCGGCTTGTTGTTTGACTTGCGTTTTACCACAACAGCGGCTTTCGGTGCTTCTTGCTTCGCAGTTTCTTGCTTCGCTGCTGCACGCATTGCTTCTAAAGCCTGTTTTGCTTTAGATTCAGGTTGTTGCTTAGGTTCTTCAGCTTTCGCTGCTGGCTTTTGCTCAGCTTCACGCGAATTCTGTTCAGCTTGCGCCTTCGCTAAAGCTTCAGCTTTAATCTGTTCCGGATCTGGCTTAACAAATGTATGCTTCTTGCGAACTTCTACATTAATTGTTTTCGCCTTACCTGATGTACTTGCCACTTTAGCAGTACTGGTTGTTTTACGTTTCAACGTGATTTTTCCTGCATTCCCATCGTCTTGACCATGAACTTTCTTCAAATGGTTAACGAGGGTATTTTGTTGTTCAGTGGAAATAATATCTTCAGCTTTACGTTGCGGTAAACCTGCGTCACGAACCTGCTCTAGGAGCTTCTCAACGGGGCGATCCACGCTGAGAGCCAACTCTTTAATCGACTTGTCCGTCATATATTTCCTCCTAGTTAAACCATGATTCGCGCGCTTTCATAATAAGCTGACCCGCTTTTTCCGCACCTAAACCTTCAATATCTGCGATATCGTCAGTGGCTTGGTCAGCTAAATCATCTACAGTCACCACACCGCGAGCCGCAAGGGCATATGCGATTTCCTGCGTCATCCCTTGCATTGCAACAAGTTCTGCACTTGGCTCTTGGATGTTTTCTTGTTGTTTTAATGCGTCTGCCAATGTAATTTCTTTCGCACGGCTTTGCAATAATTCAACAGTTTCTGCATCCAGTTCAATTTCATCAAATGTTTCAGCTGGTACATAGGCAATTTCTTCAAGCGAAGTAAAGCCCATCTCAACCAAAGCCATTGCCAAGTCTTCTTCAATATCCAGACGGGTGACAAACATGTCGAGATATTGTTGAGCTTCATTTTGTTGACGTGCGTAGAATTCCTCTTCGAGCATCATATCCAGTTTGTAGCCAGTCAATTCAGAGGCTAAACGGACATTCTGACCTTGCGAACCAATGGCACGTGCCAACTGGTCGCTCGCCGCAAAAATGATATCTGCACTGTGAACATCTTCATCAATCACAATACTGGATACATCTGCAGGCTCTAGCGCACTAGCGATGTACTGTGCCGGATCGTCCGACCACACCACCACATCAATACGTTCACCATTGAGTTCTGACTGTACCGCCTGGATACGTGTACCACGCATACCAATACAAGCGCCTACAGGATCAATACGGTGATCGTTGGTTTTCACAGCAATTTTAGCACGAACGCCCGGCTGGCGTGCAGCTGCTTTAATTTCGATGATTTCTTCAGAAATTTCAGGAATTTCTTTCTTCATCAATGCAATCAGCATTTCAGGACGTGAACGTGATAATAACAGTTGTGCACCGCGACCTTCACGGTTCACGCTATACAAAATCGCGTTTACACGTTGCTTCGGACGAAGAATCTCTTTAGGAATCATCTCTTCACGGGCAAGATAAGCTTCCGCATTGTCACCCAAGTCAATAATAAAGCCATCTTTGGTTTGCTTTTTCACTTCACCGTAGATGAGTTCACCGACTTTAGATTCATAGGCATCAGCAACCAGAGCACGTTCAGCTTCACGAATTTTTTGCACAATCACCTGTTTGGCAATTTGCGCAGCAATTCGGCCGAAGTCGATCGATTCCACTTCGAGTTCACGAATGTCACCAATCGACCATTTAGCAGGATCCACATCCGAAATCGCATCCTGACATGCCGGCATTTCGTGATCTTCATCCGCCACCACTTCCCATTGACGGAAAGTACGGTAATCACCAGTTTTACGATCGATTTCCACACGTAAACGTGCTTCTTCCGAGTTTGTGCCTTCATAAAATTTCTTTTTAGTCGCAGCAACAAGCGCTTGTTCTAGCGCTTCAAAGATCGCTTCACGAGGTACACCTTTTTCGTTACTAACCGTTTCTACTACGGTAAGAATTTCACGTGCCATAAGTCACCTATTCGTTCAGATTCTTATTTATTTGGATAAATTAATCTTGGTAAATCAAATTTGCTTTGTCGATATTATGACTGTCAATCTCAAGGACCTGTTGCTTTTCAACTTCCACTTGAATGAGTTCATTTTCAAGATCAACGGCAATCAGTTTGGCTTGAAATTTACGACGGTTATCTACAGCACTGATCAGACGCAGCGCAACGGTTTGTCCGATATAACCCGCCATCTGTTCGAGCTGGAAAAATGGACGATCCCAACCCGGAGAAGAAACTTCAAGTGAATACTCACCAGAAATTGGATCATGTACATCAAGCATGGCACCCACTTGCTGTGTTACGCGAACACAGTCTTGTACGCCGATACCTCGACCCTGCTCAAGCTCGCCATCTTCATTCAGGACAGGTTGCTCGTTATTTTCATCTGCTTTATCGATATAGATACGCAATAAAGAACGTTTACCTTGAGGAAGAAATTCAATTCCCCAAAGATCGACATTGCATGCTTGCACTGCAGGAGCGATTAGGTCTTGGAGTGCTTGAGTTTTATTTGATAGCTTCATTTACTCTCGTCATTATGCTGCGATTTAATGGTCGCGGTGACCGGTTCAGACTAACTCAACTATATTAGTAGTGAAACATGACGATTTGACCAATAAATGTCGGACACTACACGATAGCCAATAAAAAAGGGCGTAATCGCCCCTATTTACACAGAAAAACCAAAGTCCACTGTGCAAAAAGGCCCACCTTTTTGTGAGCCTTTTAGAAACTTGGTAGCGGGAGCTGGATTTGAACCAACGACCTTCGGGTTATGAGCCCGACGAGCTACCAGACTGCTCCATCCCGCATCAACGTGCAAAAATTATATACAATCTGCTGATCATTTTCAATCAAAACTGTTCAGTGATTGCTTGATTAAGTTGCACCTTAATCAAAAACGGTAGCAGGAGCAGGATTAAACCAACAGCCTTCGCCAGTTTATAAAGAGTTGAGCCCGAGGAGCAATCAACTGTTTAATAAACAGCATTTCTACACATTCTAAAAACTTGGTAGCGGGAGCTGGATTTGAACCAACGACCTTCGGGTTATGAGCCCGACGAGCTACCAGACTGCTCCATCCCGCAACAACATTACAAAAATTTTATCTCACCTTAAATAAACAAGGTGCCTATTTCAGTTTGCATCTAAAATAAGATTGATTGGTAGCGGGAGCTGGATTTGAGCCAACAACCTTCGCCAGTTTATGAAGAGTTGAGCCCGATGAGCAATCAACCAATTCTATAAATAGCATTACCAAACCATTAAAAAATGGTAGCGGGAGCTGGATTTGAACCAACGACCTTCGGGTTATGAGCCCGACGAGCTACCAGACTGCTCCATCCCGCATCAACAGATTTGCTGCTTACACCAACTTATGTTCTGGATTATAAGTTGGTGCGGAAGGGGGGACTTGAACCCCCACGCCCGAAAGCACTACCACCTCAAGGTAGCGTGTCTACCAATTCCACCACCACCGCAGCTGTGACGCATTCTAGTCGGATCACACCCAAAAAGAAAGAACTAAATAAATTTATTCGCCAGTTTTTGGTGCAACTGGTGAAGTTTCACTCGAATTTGCCGGAGCTGTGGTTGTTGTTTGTACCGATTTTAAGCTATAGGCATCAGTGGTTTGCTTTTTGGCAAACACAGCTAAACTTAGGCTCGTGACAAAAAATAAAGCGGTTAAAATTGCGGTTAAACGGGTTAAAAAATTAGCCGAACCCGAAGCACCAAAAACGGTTGCCGCGCCACCACCACCAAAGGATGCACCTGCATCGGCACCCTTACCATGTTGTACCAGAATCAATACAATCATTAAAATGGCTAAGATAATATGTACTACCAGCACAAATGCATGCATGCTGAACTCCTAATTATTTTGTATTTGCAAAAGCCTGAGCAATTTTATAGAAAGACTCTGCATTTAAAGATGCACCACCAACCAGCGCACCATTAATATCTGGACAGGCAGCCAACTCTACTGCATTTTCCGGCTTAACACTACCACCATATAAAATTGCCATGCTGGCACCCAAAGGGGTAATTTGGGTTAAACCTGCACGAATTTTGGCATGCATCGCCTGTGCATCTTCAGGTGAAGCGGTTTTACCCGTACCAATCGCCCAAATGGGTTCATAAGCCACCACTATATTTTTCCACTGCTCAGCCTGAACAACTGTGGCAATATCACAGATTTGTTGCAATACCACCTGCTCTGCCTGACCATTTTCACGCTGTTCCAGACTTTCACCTACGCAATAAATAATGGTTAATCCTGCATTTAAGGCATTTTTAACTTTTTCATTCAGGATTGAGGCAGTTTCAGCAAAAAATTCCCGACGTTCTGAATGACCAATCAGTACAAAATCAATTTGCTGGTCTTTCAGCAGTTCGGCACTCACTTCACCGGTATATGCTCCTGTACCGGCAATACGGGAAACATCCTGCGCAACGGGATAAACAGGACGTACTGAACTTGCCAATTCTGACTGAACACTACCCAAGGCCAGCATGGTCGGTGCAATACCTAAATAACAATCTTGTTCTTTAATTTCATTGTTCTGCAATAATTTTTTAAAATCTTGCAGCAACGCTTTTGCATCTGCCTGCATTGGGTTCATTTTCCAATTGCCGACAACCCAAGGAGTAATAGCCGAACCCGACATACAGTAACCTATTAAAAACAATTCATTAAACCGCGCATATTCTACACGGAATTCAGCATTTTTTAGAAAATTTTCATATGGCTTTTTTATACTCTTCTTATTTTTGCAATCGATCTTCTTTTACTCTCCGGAAAAACTTCTCCCTGTAATTACGACTGGTTCAAAGTTTTATCTGATATTAAGTAGATGACAACATTTTAAGATATGGTATTTTTATATAACAAAAGTATAATTCAATGATACCAATTATAAACAGATTGATTAAGCAGGCATATTAAAGCATGGCAGCATTACAAGGATCACCAAGATTTACGGGTTTTATTCGGCGTTTAGTCGAAGATGGCTTAGTTTCTGCTGAAAATATGCAGAGTGCAATATTGAATGCGAAAAAAGCCAATCAAGATATTGTCCCTTTTTTAATTTATCAGTTGAAAATTTCCTCTCTGGATATTGCAGAAAAAATCTCTCAAGAATTTGGAGAACCTCTTTTTGATTTGAGCGCCTATGACTCTGCTCAAATTATCCGGGAAGGGCTGGATGAAAAACTCATTAGCAAACATTGCGTTTTGCCCATTTTTAAACGCGGGAATTTACTCTACGTCGCAACCAGCAATCCCACCAATATAGATGCCATGGATGCGATTCGCTTCAGCAGTAAAATGAATATTGAAGCGATTATTGTAGAACACCAGAAATTACACAAACTCATTGAACAGAACTTTACCCAGGCGGACAGTTTTGAATTTTCTGATGAAGATATCGATCTAGATCTAGAACAAGAAGACCTGAACAAACCAGCTGATGAAGATGATGGTCCCCAAGGGGATGAAGCTCCCATCGTTAAATATATTAATAAACTGTTAATTGATGCCATTCGTATGGGGGCTTCGGATTTACATTTCGAGCCGTATGAAAAGTCATATCGGGTCCGTTATCGTATTGATGGTGTGCTCCGCCAGATTGCCAATCCGCCGTTGCAGCTGTCCACACGCCTGGCATCACGTTTAAAAGTCATGTCGCAAATGGATATTTCTGAAAAGCGCTTGCCCCAGGATGGGCGGATTAAACTTAAGCTTTCAAAAACCAAGGCCATCGACTTCCGTGTCAACTCATTACCTACCCTATTTGGTGAAAAACTGGTCCTACGTATTCTGGATCCTTCCAGTGCCATGCTGGGCATTGATGCATTGGGCTATGAACCCGATCAAAAAGAACTGTTTATGCAAGCGCTGGAAAAACCTCAAGGCATGCTGCTGATTACAGGTCCAACCGGTTCCGGTAAAACCGTATCGCTCTATACGGGCTTGAATATTCTGAATCGTGAAGATACCAATATTTCAACGGCCGAAGACCCGGTAGAAATCAACCTGGAAGGGATTAATCAGGTCAATGTCAACGCTAAAGTCGGTTTAACCTTCTCTGCTGCGCTTAAATCATTTTTACGTCAGGATCCTGATATTGTCATGGTCGGTGAGATTCGAGACCTGGAAACCGCTGAAATTGCCGTTAAAGCAGCACAAACCGGTCATATGGTGATGTCTACACTGCATACCAACAGTGCACCCGAGACCTTGACACGTTTACGCAACATGGGCGTTCCTTCCTTTAACATTGCCACCTCGGTCAACCTGGTGATTGCACAACGTTTAGCCCGTCGTTTATGCTCTCAATGTAAAGTGCCTGCAGATATTCCAGAGCCCAGCTTATTAGAAATGGGTTTTACCGAAGAAGATCTTAAACATCCAGAATTTCAGGTATATCAACCTGTAGGCTGTTCCGAGTGTCGTGAAGGTTATAAAGGTCGTGTCGGTATTTATGAAGTCATGAAAGTAACCCCTGAAATTTCGAAAATTATTATGGAAGATGGCAATGCACTGGAAATTGCAGCAGCATCTGAAAGATCGGGGTTTAATAATTTACGCCGTTCAGGATTAATTAAGGTTATGCAGGGGGTGACTTCCCTTCAGGAAGTCAATCGTGTAACCAGTGAATAAATGAAATTTAAAATAAGGATAAACGCATGGCTGTCAAAAAAGCACAGATGATGCCCGTCTTCAGTTATGAAGGCATTGATCGCAAAGGGGAAAAACTTAAAGGGGAATTACCTGCACGTAATATGGCACTTGCCAAAGTGACCTTACGCAAGCAAGGCATTACCATTAAACATATTCGGGAAAAACGTAAAAATATTCTCGAAGGGTTAATGAAAAAGAAAGTCACCACCCTGGATATCACGATTTTTACCCGCCAGCTGGCCACCATGATGAAAGCCGGTGTACCACTTGTACAAAGCTTTGAAATTGTCGCAGAAGGTCTGGAAAATCCAGCGATGCGTGAGGTGGTACTGGGTATTAAAGGTGAAGTGGAAGGCGGGAATACCTTTGCAGGTGCACTTAAAAAGTATCCACAATATTTTGACAACTTATTCTGCTCACTGGTTGAATCTGGTGAACAGTCCGGTGCCCTGGAAACTATGCTGGACCGTGTCGCGATTTATAAAGAGAAAAGCGAACTCTTAAAACAAAAAATTAAAAAAGCCATGAAATATCCAGCAACCGTTATTGTGGTTGCTGTGATTGTGACCATCATCTTGATGGTTAAAGTGGTTCCGGTATTCCAAGATCTGTTCAGTTCTTTTGGTGCTGACCTGCCAGCTTTTACCAAAATGGTGGTAAATATGTCTGAATGGATGCAGAAATACTGGTTTATTCTGATTATTGCGATTGGTGCCATTATTGCAGGCTTTCTGGAAGCTAAAAAGCGGAGTAAAAAATTTCGGGATTTTCTCGATAAAGCCGCACTCAAAGCCCCTATTTTCGGTGACCTGGTTTATAAAGCCATTATTGCGCGTTACAGTCGTACTCTAGCCACTACCTTTGCTGCCGGTGTTCCCTTGATTGATGCCTTGGAATCCACTGCAGGTGCAACCAATAATGTGGTTTATGAAACTGCCGTAATGAAAATTCGTGATGACGTGGCCACCGGACAACAATTACAATTTGCCATGCGGGTTACCAACAAATTTCCCTCTATGGCGGTACAGATGGTCGCGATTGGTGAAGAATCTGGTGCGCTGGATGCCATGCTGGATAAAGTCGCAACGCATTTCGAAAATGAAGTCGACAATGCTGTGGATGGCTTAACCTCGATGATGGAACCCTTGATTATGGCCATACTGGGTGTATTAGTCGGTGGTCTGGTAATTGCCATGTATCTTCCAATTTTCCAAATGGGTTCTGTGGTTTAATGCAAGATTTCATTTCTTATTTTATGATTAACCCAACTGCTTTATATATTGCAGTTGGGCTTTTTAGTCTGTGTATCGGCAGTTTTCTCAATGTCGTGATTTATCGAACGCCGAAAATGATGGAGCAAGAGTGGCGGCAGGATTGTCAAATATTGCTGCATCCTGAGCAGGCCATTATTGACGAAACAAAAATCACCCTCAGCAAGCCTGTTTCAACCTGTCCGAAATGCCAGACTCCCATTCGCTGGTATCAGAATATTCCTGTCATCAGCTGGCTGGTTTTACAGGGCAAATGCGGTTCTTGCAAAAATCCGATCAGCATTCGCTATCCACTCATTGAATTGTTAACTGCACTCTGTTCCCTGATCATTGTGGCAGTATTCGGCCCTACCCTACAGATGCTGTTTGGTCTAGTTCTCACTTGGGTACTGATTGCGCTGACTTTTATCGACTTTGACACCCAGCTTTTACCTGACCGTTATACTTTACCTCTGGCAGCGCTGGGTTTAGCAGTAAATAGCTATAGTCTCTATACCAGTCCAACTTCTGCCATCTGGGGCTATATTATTGGCTTCCTGTGTTTGTGGATTGTCTATTATCTGTTTAAGATCATTACCGGCAAAGAAGGTATGGGCTATGGCGATTTTAAACTTCTGGCTGCCTTAGGTGCCTGGATGGGGCCATTTCTGCTGCCCCTGATTGTATTGCTCTCTTCCTTTGTCGGCGCTGTGATTGGCATTATTCTGCTCAAAATACGCAAAAAAAATCAGCCTTTTGCATTTGGCCCTTATATTGCGATTGCCGGTTGGATTGCATTCATTTGGGGTGAGCAAATCATGAAAATCTATTTGGGACAGTAATTTTTAGGGATTTATATGACGTTTATCTTGGGTTTAACTGGCGGAATTGGCAGTGGAAAATCAGCCGCCAGTCATTGGTTTGAAACCCAGGGCATTACTGTCGTTGATGCCGATATTGTCGCGCGAGAGATTGTAGCCAAGGGACAGTCCGCCTTACAACAGATTCATGCGGCTTTTGGCGATTGGGTTCTATTAGACAATGGCGAGCTGAATCGTCGGGCTTTACGCGAACATATTTTCAAATATCCTGAAGCACGTAAAACGCTGGAAAGTATTACCCATCCTGCGATTCGAGAGTCTATTATTCAACAGCTGCAGGCTGCGACCAGCCCTTATGTAATCTTGGTCTCTCCCCTGCTGTTTGAAACCAACCAGCATGAACTGACTGATCATACCCTGCTGATTGATGCATCAATTGATTTGCAGATTCAGCGGGCTGCTATGCGTGATCACCAATCAATTGAACAAATTGAACAAATTATTCAGTCCCAGATGCCACGTGAACAAAAGCGTCGTTTGGCTGATGATATTGTGCTGAATGACGGTCATCTTGACCATTTATACAGCCATTTAAGACCGCTGCATGAAGCGTATTTAAAACGCTGAAATTAAAAAAAGCAGTCGATTAGGACTGCTTTTTTTGTTGATCAAGTTGCTGCTGCAAACTGTCTTGATGACCTATCCAGCGCCATGGCTGTAATGCACCGATCGCCATTCCGATCAAGCCACAAATAATGGCTAGACTTAAAGGCTCTCCCAATAGCGGTACCGCTAAAATTGCCGCCATAAACGGGGCCAAAGTCACGATACTTCCCGTTTTGAATGCACCCAGACGCTTAATCGCTTCTACATAAGTCAGTGTGGCCACAATAACCACAAAGATACCGTGAAAAATCACCTGTAGCATTAAATGTGCAGGTTCAGGTGCCGTTAAATTTTTCGGCAAAAACAGCAGATAGATCGGTACATAAACAATTGCCGACCAGATGGCAACACCTGCCATAGAATGCCAGGCAGAAAGTTTCCATTGGCGTAACAATACGGTGAATACACCCCACCAGATCGCACTCAGGAAAAATAGCATGTCACCAAAACCAAAGGCCACACCGGTTTCCTGATACATCAAGAAGCTCATTGCAGTGATCGCACTCAGCATAATCACCAAACTAATCCAGATGTGTTTACCTAAAGGCTGTTTAAATAATACCAATCCAGCTAAAGCTGTACACAGCGGAATACAGCCATTCAGGAAAATGGCTGCATGCGCTGCTGGTACATAATGAAAGGCACTATAAGAGGTCAGGCAATACGCTACCCCGCCAATCATCGCCAAAATAAAAGGTTGTTTTTTCCATAAAAAAGCGGTGTCTTTTTTATAGAGTAAAATGGGCATGAGAATACAAAATGCCAAGGCAAAACGTAAGGCGGTAATATCCCAGGCACTAATTCCCCACTGGGCATTCAGGCGAGAAGTAATGGTAAATCCGCCCCAAATACACATGGTAATGGCGACATAAAGATAACCTTGAGACCGGGGAGACATAGCAAACAACTTTTAAATAGCAAAGAAAAATTACAGGTTACGTTGACGACAGGCTTCATACAGTGCCATACCGGTGGCAACACTGACATTTAAGCTTTGCAAGTTTCCGGCCATTGGAATATAGACCTTCTGATCACATTGTGACTGGGTAATTGGACGCAAACCTGTATCTTCAGCCCCCATCACGACACACACTGCCGTACCGGTAAAATCAAATTGATCAATCGGTAAGGCTTTTTCATCCAGCATGGTTCCAACTACACGTACATTAAATTCATCTTTGATATGGCCCAAAGTACGCGCCAGATTGGTCACCTGAATAAACTTCACTTTTTCTGCGCCACCGGCAGCAACCTTACGTGCAGTTGGCGTTAGGCTTGCAGAACGGTCACGCGAAACCACTACGGCTTCAACCCCCATGGCAGCAGCTGTACGAATACATGCGCCCAAATTATGCGGATCGGTGACCTGGTCCAGTGCCAGCAAAAGTGCTTGAGGATTTTGCTTCAGCACGGCATCCAGATCCTGTTCATTCAATACCGGATGCGGACGCACTGCCGCGACTACGCCCTGATGAAAAGGTTGGCCTGCGAGTTTTTCCAGTTTGTCACGGCTGGCTTGTTGCACGCTAATACCAAAAGGTTCAGCCAGAGCCAAGACGTTTTTCAAACGCTGGTCATCACGGCCTTTCAAGGTAAATAAAGTCAGTACGCGCTCAGGCTCGAGTTCCAATAATGACTCCACCGAGTGAACGCCATAATAATATTCTGGTTTTGCCATGAACAGCCTCTAAAATCTATGGTGACTATGGGTAATTATACAAAAAGAAAAATCCTGCAAAGCAGGCTTTACAGGATTGATGCTTGAATCTAGTTTAACCGATTCAGGTTAAAATTTCTTTGTCTTATCCGGGACGAATGCTTAGCCTTCGAAATGACAGACATAATCGAGCACTTCATCGGTCTCGATTTTAAAACGGCTATTGCCTGGTACATAGAAAGACTGACCGGCACGGAACAGTTCACTTTCTGTTTTGTCGCCAATTTGGACACGACATTCACCTGAAATGATTTCCATACGTTCAGGTACATGTGTTTGAAAGGTCAAAGCCTGTTCTGTTGGCAAAATTACCCCTAAGGTTTTTTTGGTGCCATCTTCAAACTGCACGGTATGACTGATACACAACCCGTCGAAATAAACATTCGACTTTTTGACAACCGAAACGTGATCAAACTGATTTGACATGCGTATTCTCCAGATAATGCGCATTTATAATTTTTGCCCGAGCTAGTTTAAAGCCGAGTATTAAACTAATCAATCGCTGTTTCCTACCGCCAAATCAATATTTTTCAATTTTTTACAAATATTTTTTGCAGGCTGAAAAGAACAACTGGCGATTTGTGCACGAACCTCTGCATGAATGAAATTATAAGCATAAATTGCTGCTGATGTTGCCCCGACCAAAGGCGAATAGCATTCTCCAGCATGGATTAGGTCTTCAAATCATCAACAGTATAGAGTCTCCTATCTGGTCCAGGTTTTGCGCAGCCGGATAAATTTGGACTCCAATTTTCTCTTTTTCTTAAAATAAGCTGCAATTTATTGATGGAAAATTTTATCGGCTATTTTCACACACAGGTTTCATTTTCAGCGCCGAGATAAGGTAAGATATTGATGTTTTAAACCCTTTTAAAATAAAAGCTGTCTTGTGACCAAAACAAAATTTCACTATCTTAGACTAAAACTTTTCGCAGCTTGGATGCGTTTATGCTGACACATTTAACTCTGATCAATTTTGCTTTAGCCGATCACTTAGCCATTGATATTGAAAAAGGTTTCAATGTCCTGACGGGTGAAACCGGGGCGGGTAAGTCGTTATTACTGGATGCCCTGTCTGCCTGCCTGGGTGAACGTACCGACACCAATTATGTACGTTTCGGTTCGGATAAAGCCGATGTGACGGCCATTTTTAGCTATCAGGAACACAGCCCTGAAGCCGAATGGTTAAAAGCACATGAGTTGGATGACGAATCAGGCGAAATTCATTTAAGACGGGTGATTTTTGCCACGGGTCGTAGCAAAGCCTGGATTAATGGTCGTCCAAGTAGTCTCTCTGAACTGAAAGAGATTGGCCGCTTATTGGTACAACTGTATAGTCAGCACAGTCAGCAACAACTGTTAGAGCCGCCCTATCCCAAGCACTGGCTGGATCGTTACAGCAACTTTTATCAGCCTGCGCAAGAGGTCCGTAATGCCTATAGCACCTGGCAAAAAGACATTCGTCAGCATCAAGCGGCTTTAGATGCACAAGCCACCCGCAAACAGCGCATTGAAACTTTAGAGTTGCAACTGGAAGAACTCGAAGACATCACCCAGATTGACTATAAAGAGATTGAACAGGAATTTGACCGTTTAAGCCATCATGAACATATCATGCTGGACTGCGGTTATAGCTTAAATGTGCTGGATGAAGCCGAACAAAACCTGACCCAGGAACTGTCTTCAATTATTCGTCGACTGGAATCGCATGCCGGCCGTAGTGAACAGCTTGCTGAAATCTATAATTCACTGATCAATGCACAAAGTGAAATTGATGATGCAACGGCAAACTTGCGTCAGTTTATCGACCGGCAAAGCTTCGATCCAGAACGGATGGAAGAATTGAACTCACAACTGGAAATTTTCCACCGTTTAGCACGTAAGTACCGCACTCAACCGGAAACATTAAAAGAAGAATATCAGGCCTGGCAGACTGAACTGGAACAGTTGCATCAGCTGGAAGACCCGGAAACCCTTGCTGAACAGGTAGAAGTGTCTCATCAGGAATTTTTAGCCAAAGCGCAATATCTGGATGAAATTCGCCGTGAAGCCGCAATCCCCTTAGCCAAGCAACTGACTGAGCAGGTCAAGCAGCTGGCTTTGCCGGAAGCCTATTTTGAATTCAAGTTTGAACCTTTGGAGCAGGCAGGTGCTGAAGGTTTGAGCTTTATTCAGCTGCTGTTTACTGCGAACAAGGGTATTCCGCCGCAGCCTTTGGCACGTGTCGCTTCCGGAGGTGAACTGTCGCGTATTGCCTTAGTCATGCAAGTCATGAATGCTGAAAAAACCGAAGCAGAAGTGCTGGTCTTCGATGAAATCGACGTCGGGATTAGTGGCGGTACTGCAGAAATGGTCGGCCGTTTGCTGGCTGATTTGGCCCAGCATGTACAGATTTTATGTATTACCCATCAAGCTCAGGTGGCGGCACAATCGGATCAGCATCTGCTGGTGAAAAAGCGTCAAACCGATCCGGCCAGCAGTACCATCATCAATCTTGCCGAAGAACAGCGCATTGATGAACTGGCACGTATGACCGGCGGCGTCGAAATTAATGACACCACACTGCAACATGCCAAGCAGTTACGTCAACTTAAGTTTCAACAGGTATAAAAAACCAGTACAGCATGTACCGGTTTTGAACTTCAATGCAAATAACGTTGCTTTGAGGCCAACTTACCATTTGATCGGTTTTTCACTCGATCCTGGGGTCATGTCATAGGTTGGAGTAAAACCGGCATCTTGATTCTGATAGGAGGCAGGTTTTAGCTTCATCCCCACCAACACCTCTCGGCTCAAGCTTTGCGCAATTTTATCTGTACTGGAATCATTCAATGAATTATTCAGCATGTTTTGAATTGCATTGTCTGCAATAATGCGGTTGAAGGTACCTGCTGCAACAACTTTGCTGGTATTCGCCTCAATCACCCGCCAGGTTAGACGCACTTGATCTGCACCTTGATTCAGACCATACATCTGTTGGCCATTGGCAACCGAGACATCATTGATACGCCCCACCAACAAATAGTCTGCACCCACTTTCTGACCTATACGTGCCAATTCTTGCGGTGCACCATCCCAGTATAAAAACTCATTCTCGGACTGCATTTCGCTTAAATAATGACGATCCACCAAGCTCAATTGACCCGTTTGAGCCAAATAGACACCTAATTGATCAGACAATTCTGATGCAAAATCTTCTGCTGAATCCACCTTGGCAGAACGGTTATTTTTTTCATAAAATTGAAATGGCAGTACAGCAATGCGGCGTAAATGCTGATCTTGAACAGATGACTGGTACTGCACAACATGCGCACGCACTTTCGCACGGTAGTTGTTTTTTGATCCAGTCACGCTGAGCACCTGGAATTTAGTGACAGATCCTGAGCCAGTATTATCTACGCTAAAGACTGGAGAAACTTTACCCGAATAACTCCATTTATTATTGGAAACTGACATATTGACAGTTGTTTCATAATCTACACGTGAGGAAACAGTTGCACCATTCACCGATTGAACCGCAACCAACAAGGCTTCTGAAATCGCTTGATGCTGGGTAGCACCACTACCCGATGCTTCCTTAACCACTTCTTTTAATGCTGCAAATGCAGAAGTGGTCGCAGAACCAGCAAGCAATAAAGCTAAAAATATTTTATTCATCATTATTATCTTCTTAAGCAACTGTGCAATCGCACAGTTGCATATTTGAATTATAAACCGAAGGTCGAACGTTTCGACGATTTACGAATTTCTTTCTCGCTGGTCCATTCCACAATGCCGGTTTGTACATTTTGAAGTTTTAAAGTGAACTTGTAATACACATCACTTTTACCCCCTGCATTTTTTACAATGCTCGACAGGTTGCCGTTTAACATGTATTCAGCGCCAATATGACCACCGGCTTTTACCGAAGTTGCCTGGTTCACCAATCCGCTTTGCTTTTGGTATGCCAACTGCTGCGCTAATGCATTGGCAGAAGTCATATCTACAAAACGGAATTTGCCTGAATTGATGAGTTTGTTTTGAATGGTGTCAGTGATTGATTCGGTATCAATATGTTCTTGCGTTTTATTGCGGATGCGGTCTACAAACATCACTGGGCGGCGGTTTTGGGTCAATTGAACAATCACGGGAAAGGTCAACATGTCATCCACCATTTTGTCCGCAATCATCTGCAAATCGGTAGAACCGAAATCTTTAGTCAGGGTTTCAACTGACTGGGCATCTCCATAACTCACGTTATTCGAAGCACAACCGCCCAAGACCAAAGTAGCCAAAACAGTAGTAGCCAAAGTTAATTTTAATTTCATGGAAAACTTATCCTTAATCTTTTCTCAGATAGACAACAACATCAACAGCAGATGGGTTAGGTGCAATGGATTGAACGGTCTTTATTTCGCGGCCTGTTAACTGAATAGGCTTCCAGCGTGAACCTTCTGGATTCACTTCAAAGCCATTTGCATCTACCCAAACAATTTTGTATTCAAAATTACGGCTCACAAACCAGCGGTCCTTGATTGCAATCGAAGCTTTTTTCAAATCGCCAGCGTATCCCATACTGATCCGATCAACCGCAATTTGCGTGACCAGTTTTGGGTTATTGCTGACGGTTTTTACGCTATAGGTGCCATCGGCTGCAGTTTGGGTTGAGAGTGAGTTGGGTGCGGTACAACCAATAAGTGCAGCAGCCAAAAGGCTTGCCGCCCCCAGTTTTAAACATATTTTCATCATTACACTCTTTTAAAATTAACGAGTTACAGCACTTACACTGGCTGAAATTTTATTATTTATATCACTGACATAAACAAAAACGGTTTGGTTTGGATTTGCCTCAACATTAAGTGTTGTGCTAGAGGATTGTGGTCCGATAATTTTCAGATTATGTTTTCCTGGGCTCACCTCAAAACGTGCCACCTGTGTGTTACTTGGTAGCGTCGACCATGCTCTTAAATCGGCACGTTCAGTGGCAACATTCATTAAGTTTCCAGCCAGCTGCCCTAAAGATCCCAATTGCTGACCTAATTGCTGTTGCATCACGTATTTTGTCGTTGCCCGTACAATCTGACTGGTAACGGTACTGATGGTTTGTTCTTTCAGGTTTTTTACTGCCAATGCACCAATATCACTAACCAGAGCACTTTGCTGTACTTGTCGATCACCCAGCTTAATTTTTAAGCTTTTCGGCGGCATATAAGTACTCGGTTCATAGGTGGCAAATGCAATATTAACCAGCCCATTTGGCATGGGAAAAGCAAGTTTATTTTCAATCTTTTTCGGTACTGTACCCTGCTCAATAAACACAATGACGGGTACTGATTTCTGATTGTTACTTGATACTGTATCAACCCGGGTCACATCTTTGGCAACATTTGAATCACCATGTAATTCATAAGCTTTTTTAAAGTCCACCAAAGCATTATTATAGTCGCCTGTGGCTTCCCACAAATTAGCTGCCATGTAAAAAGCATAACCATTTTGATAGGTATTTTTAATTCGACCTGCAATCGGATCTAAACCAGCAAAAGCTTCATCTAAAGTTGAATAATCAATTTGTTTATCTGTCTTCTGCTTATCTTTTTTCTTAGCAAACTCTTTCTCGTGCGCCAGTTCAATTTCACGCTGAATTTGTTGTGCAACACGCATTTCTACCCCTGCAGCTTCAGCATTATTCAGCAGAATATAATTTTTTGCCTGAGAAATATGCGCTAAAACCTGTTCATAAGGAGGAACCAAATAAGGTACAACGGACTCATTACTCACCATCGAAAGGGCTTTGAACCCCATCCGGGTTACACTCACTTTACTTCTGTTGTTCTGCTGATCGATCAGCTCAAATGCCTTTTTATAAATATCCAGACTTTCTTGATATTGTTGATTGACCTGTAAAATTCTTGCTTGCTCTAAATAATATAAAACCGCATCTTTAGAATTTTTCTTGCTGTCAAACTTCGCTGCTACAGATGAACTGAGTTCTGCATTTAAAGAACTTCTAAAAAGTGATCCCTCTTCTTCATAAGTTCCAAATACCGCTGCATGTGTTTGTACAGCAAACAATGAAGTAAAGCATAAAGTGATAACTTTCTTGTTTATTTGAACCGACATAATAATATTCAACTTACTTTTTATTACATACATCATACAAATCAAAACAATATGGATCAAATCAATATTTTTCTATAAAACATATAATTATTTGACCAAATTAAGATATTTTAAATATTGATCATAAAAATTGTAAAAAATAAATAATAAATCAATATTTTATTAAGTTTTGTTAAATCAAAATAGTTATTTGAATGTGACTTTAATCTCAAAATAAAATCTTAAGCGTGAGAAAAACATAAATTTATATATTCAGCCTATAATTCCTTATAGAAATTTGTAAGGTCAATGTTATAGTCAAGAAAGCTCTAGATAGATTGACAGCTACACCAAATTTCAAACTATTTTTTTCAAATGATAGACTAAAACCCGGAGATGCTTAGATGACTAAACAATATCTGACACATCGCTGTCTCATTGCACCTCCTGATTTAGCCGATGATTTTTTTGCCAATACGGTAATTTATTTGGCACGCCATGATGAAGATGGTGCACAAGGCATTATCATTAACCGTCCATCCGGTCTTTCAATCAAGGAATTGTTGAATGACCTGGAAATTGAAGCGGACAATGTCAATCCCCATGCAGTCTTGCAAGGTGGGCCTTTGCGTCCCGAAGCCGGATTTGTACTGCATACCGGTCAACCGACCTGGCATTCATCCATTGCTGTGGGTGAAAATGTCTGTATCACCACGTCTAAAGATATCCTCGATGCCATTGCCCACAATGAAGGCGTTGGACGCTACCAAATTGCTTTGGGTTATGCCAGCTGGAGCAAAAACCAGCTGGAACAGGAAATTGCACGTGGTGACTGGCTGATCTGTGATGCTGATATGGATTTGATTTTTAACTTACCTTATGACGACCGCTGGGATGCTGCCTATAAAAAAATGGGCTTGGACCGCACCTGGCTGTCATCAGAGATTGGACATGCCTGACTTATCACAACCACACATGATTATGGCATTTGATTTCGGTACCCAAAAAATGGGCATGGCGGTGGGTCAATCCTTGATTGAAAGTGCCAATCCGCTTGCCCTGTTTCCGATGAAAGATGGCATTCCGAACTGGGATGCCTTACTGAAAATTATCAAACAGTATCAACCGACTCTATTCTTAGTCGGTTTACCGCTGAATATGGATGATACTGAATCTGAACTTTCCGCGCGTTCGCGCAAATTTGCCCGACGCTTACGCCATCAGACCAATATTGAAACCTTGATGGTGGATGAGCGTCTGACCACCCGTGAAGCACGTGATGAACTGGATCAATACCAGTCTCAAGGTCGTGGCAAGAAACTGGCGGCTGACAGCATTGCAGCTGCGCTGTTTATAGAAAGCTGGTATCGCAATCCGGTAGGTTTAACGCCTTAAAGATAAAAAAAGCATCTTTCAGGATAGTTAACAAATACCGCATTGCCGCAACAAAAGCCCTGCTCTGCCTAATTTTTTGTTATAAAGTAAGACTTATTCGTTTCTCTTTTATATGCTTTGACCAAGCAGGTACTTATGGCACTTTCTAGTTTTGGTAAGATTCTTACCGTTTTGGATCTCTTTTCAGTGTCTCGCCCAATCATTAATGTCGATATCATTAGTGAGGAATTAGGACTCTCTAAACCCACAAGTTACCGTTATTTAAAAGAATTGGTTTCGGCAGAATTATTACAACGCCTGAGTGGAACTTCAGGTGACTATACTCTCGGCTCTAAAATTGCCGTACTGGATTACATTTCCCGTACCACGGATCCTTTGGTACAGATCAGCATTCCCTTTATGCAGCAAATTGTAGAACGTACCGAATTCGGCTGTCTGCTCACGCATTTAAATTACGATTCATGTATCGATATTCATCACGAACTGTATAAAGACCTGACCACGCTTATTTATGGTCGCGGTTGTCCTCGCCCAATCTATAAAGGCTCTTCTGCCAAGGTGATTCTGGCCCATTTACCCAAACAGCGTATCTTGGATTATTACCAGCGTTTTGCGACGGAACTGTCTGAAGTCGGCTTTGCACAGAGCGAAGAAGAATTTCTGTTGCAAATGAAACAGATTAAAAAACAGGGCTATTATTTCTCGAGTGGAGAGGTCGATCCAAATCTGGCCAGTCTTTCTATTCCAGTGAAATTTTCTGCTAAGGAACCGCCTTTGGCCTTGACCCTGTTAGGCTCCAGAAACCGCTTTGAATTTACCAATTTCCAGAAGTTGATCGAAATATTGCGCGACAATGCCGATTTAATTGAAAAGAAATTTACCACCTTGACCCATCAGGAAGATACATTTTAATTTGAGGAACAGTAATATATTTTAATCTAAAAATGTTGAATTAAACATTATATTCTCATAATATGATTATCGTTCTTCAGCATCCCTTGTTCCATGATAACGTGATGCGATCTTAAAAACTCTCCTCAAGTTAAAAAAGCTCATCACAAGATGGGCTTTTTTATGCGCTTATTTCCAATACCTTACTGCTTCTGATGCGGATAAAAATAACGGAAAGTCAGGTTTATCCGTGGCTCAATAATTTTCACCGATTTTCTTAAAGTATGCTTCCAGTACTGCTGAGTCTTGCCACGCATCACCATCAGCTGACCGCCATGTAACAGCATATCGACTTTGTCTGGCTTTTGCTTGTGCTTAAAACTGAATTTTCGGGTAACCCCGAAACTTAAGGAGGCAATTACGGTTTCCCGATCTGCCTCAGAATATAATGCCGGCTCGTCATCGCTATGCCAGCCCACAGCTTGACTGCCATTTTCATATAAATTGGCAAGGCAGGAATTAAAAGAATGGTCAACCAACTTTTCAATGTGTTGCTTTAAACGAAATAATCCGGGAGTCCAGACATGGGCCTGCTTGAAGGTGCCTGAATAATGATATTGGTAATTTTCATCGCCATACCAGGCCACTTTGCGTGCCGTTTTATAATGTTGCCCATACAGCACCACTTCATCATGCTGCCAGGCCAGATGAGTTAAAAAATACTGTAAATATTGCTCGCTCTGCCCAGCCGTCAAAATCAGGCCAAAGTCTTCTACCACCCCATCACAAGGTAACAGATTGGTCCGGGCTTCTGGCTCAAACAATTCAAAGTTCATCGGCAAAAATGCATCGTCTAAAATAAATGTAAAATTCACTTTATTTTAGCGGATGATTTCTGTTCACAATTCAAAACATTGTATGCGCTTGTGACAGGGGCAGATCGGGCTTAGACTCAAATCAAAATTGAAAATAAAAATTGCATATGAATATATGGCACTTATTTCAAAAACTTCGTCCTTTTGTCCAGCCTTATCGCTCACTGGTCGTCGCCACCCTAATTTTAACCCTGATTGGCTCCCTCACAGCTCAGGTCAATGCACTTACTTTACGCTATGCAGTCGACAGCATTAACCGGCTGATTGAATCCGGTTTGGGACTGGCTGAGGGCTGGCATATTCTGCTCACCATCTCCGCGATTTTATTGGCTAAGGAAGTCATCAATGCCTTGGTGCAGTTTGGACAAAAATTTTATGGCGAAAAGCTGCGTATTTTTGTTTCACAGGACTTGGCTCAAGGCATTATTGAAAAATTCCTGACTTATCGGCTGGCTTTTTTTAATGCAGACAATAACCAGGCCGGTAAATTGCAAACCCGGATTGACCGCGGGATTGGCTCCCTCACCCGGCTGGTTCAGATCTTCTTTATTGATATTTTACCGTTATTTAGCAGCGCAATTGTGGCATTAGGCCTGATGTTTTATGCCAATGCCTATGTCGGTCTGGTTGCGCTGTGTATTGTGCCGATTTACTTTTGGCTGACCTATAAACAGGCACAAAAACTCGGCGGGTGGCGGCGTAATTTACGTGATGGCCGCGAGAAAAAGAGCCAGGGAATCTTAAGTATTATTAACTCGATTACCGTCATTAAATCCTTTAACCGCGAGTCCATCGAGTCAGACAAACAGCTTAAATTACAAAAAGAACTGACCCAGAATCAGATGCAGACCCGGCAAACCAGTTTTTGTTTGATGGCTTAAAAACCTTTATTGAACAGATTGGCATCGTGCTGATTATTATCCTGACCGCTTATTTTGTGCTGAATGGGCAAATGAGTATCGGCATGATCATGTATCACGTGCTGCTATTCAACAATGTTTCTGCCCCAATTCGCTCGTTGCATCGCATTTATGATGAAGTGAATGACGCCATGATTTACTCGGAAAGCTTTTTCAGGATTCTGGAAGCCGATCATGAAATTGAGCCAAGCGGCACTCTAAAGCCCGCCATTCATGGACTATTTGAACTGAAAAATGTCGAGTTTTATTATCCCAATGGTCACCATGCTTTAAAAAATATCAACATGCTGATTCAGCCGAATAAAATCACTGCCTTGGTGGGATTGTCCGGTGCAGGAAAATCCACGCTGATCAGTTTACTGGATAAATTTTACCAGCCAGCTTCTGGACAGATCAAACTGGATGGTATCCATCTGGAACAGATCGATACCCAATATCTGCGCGATCACATTGGTTTGGTGCTACAAAAAAACCATATTTTTCAGGGAAGTATTTTTGAAAATATCCGTTATGGCAAGACCGATGCAAGTCTGGAACAAGTGATGGATGCTGCCAAAAAAGCGTCTATCCATGAACAGATTTTACAGCTTCCGCAAGGCTATGATGCAGATGCCTTGCAGCTTTCCGGTGGACAGCAGCAGCGCATTGCGCTTGCCCGCATGTTCCTGAAAAATCCGCCGATTATTTTTCTGGATGAACCCACGGCCAGTCTGGATGCGATTGCCTCGGAGCAAATCAAGCACAGTCTGGACCAAATCAAGCAAGGCCGTACCGTCATTATTATTTCGCATAGTTTATCGCAGATTATTGATGCCGATTACACCTATGTGATGAAAGAAGGTCATATTGCCGAGCACGGCGAACATGAGGCGCTCTACCATCAGGACGGGGTGTATAAGCAAATTTTTGATGCGATGGCCAAAAGCCTGAATATTGAAAAGATTGCCAAGACCTTTGAAGAAGATGCCGAGGAAGAAACCCATAGCTAAATACCTAAGACGAAAAGCCTTTTCATCTCCAGTATGATCCCTATGGAAAGGTCTTCTCCAAAAATAACTTTCCGCTAGTCAAAACAAGGGAAGCTGGTAAATCGATGACATTCATATCCTGGGCCTGGATTAAAAACGCATAATCCATTCCCCTTTGATATAGCGATAATTGTAATCTGGACCGTAGAAAGAAGCACTGCGGTTGTAACCGGCATTCATACGAAGAAACTGTGACCCGTGAACAGGGCTTTGCAGGTTCAGTTCAAATAACCGGGTAGATTGGCTTGATTCCTGATTGATTTTTTCACGCCCAAAGCCTGCCGTTAAACCTGCTGACCATCCGGCAAAACGCTGACGCCAACCGAGGGCCAGCATTGATTCTTCATAATCCTGAGGGTTGAAATATTGCCTGCCCACATCTTCTTCAGTACTCCGGTAGGTGCGATATCGCGCCTGAAGCGTCAGTCCCAAGTCCAGTGAAGGCTGATAGATCAATCGAAGACGGCCATGATCACGGCGGTTATCATCTGAGAAGAATTGTGTCCCTGCAACACCAACCAGGGTGACATGCTCACCGATTCCCTGATCCAGTGCAGCACCCACAAAGGTAAAATTCGTTCCAGCATCGAGAGCGGCTTGGGTTTCAACCCAGTCACGATTGGCAAAAAGCTCTAATGCCGTCTTTTCTGCAAGCGCTGTACGGTAACTGCCATCAAAGGTAAACAAGGTATGATCCCCTTGGTCAAATACCCCTGCTTCCACTGCCCAGCCATTCGCTGTAGCGGATTCAATGTGACGTCCAATAAATGAAATTTTCTGGCCATCTCGCTGCCATTCATCCGCCCTATACTGATAAGCACTTCCCCGGACACCTAAATAATGGTCAGCATCTTCATATCGAGGCAAAAATTCAGCTGATAATTTACGGGTTTGGAAGCCTTCGCTATCATCACTGAAAAAGAATTCCGTTCCGGCCGCACGTTCACTTGGGGCCTGCTCTTGCTCTAATTCGCTTGCCAGGCTGGGTGTCGTGATGCTGATAAGCAAAGGAACAAGCATATAGATGGTAATTTTTGTGTTTTTCATTTTGTTCCCCATGTTTTTCGTGTTCTTAATAATTCATCCAGATACCCTAAAATACTGGCAGGCTGTAGCAAGAAACTATACATGAGTACATACAGCAAAAAGCCACTGAAGTTTTTCCGTACCTTGAGTTCGAGATCGTCAAACATTCTGCGTTCAATCGAGTAATTTAATAAGCCGAGCAAAAATGCCATAGGTAACAATGCCAGGGTCATAATACCCACAATCCAGTAATGTCCAAAACAGGCCAGAATGATTCCGGGTATGAAGCCAAAGGTAAAAGCAATATCTAACCAGGGGAAAACCAGGTTCCAGTAAATAAAAAACGTGGATAATCTCGGTTTGATTAAAATGGTGGGATGTTTGATAAAGGCTTCAATCATGCCACGTGCCCAACGCTGACGCTGTTTAATAAACACTTTAAGTGTTGTGGGCGCATTGGTAAACATACAGGCATCCTCACAATGCCCCACACGATAGCCGGCCTTCAACAAGGCCCAGGTGAGTACAATATCTTCACCGACACATTCGGGCCATCCACCGACCTCAATCAAGGCATTGCGGTCATAAATAGAGAAAGCCCCTTGAGCCACCAGGGTCCCCTGATACAGGGACTGCATACGCTTGGTCGCCGCAATCCCCAGAAAATAGTCCCATTCCTGAGTTTTGGTCAGCAAATTCTCACGCGAGTTGCGCACCAGAATCTTGCCCGCGACCGCACGTGTGTTGGGTGGATCGGCCTTATAACGTTCGACAATATTGATTAATGCGACTCGATGTAAATAAGAATCGGCATCTACGGTAATCACCAAGTCATGTTCCGCAAGTTTCAGACCTTCATTTAATGCATGCGCCTTACCTGCATTTTTCTTTAAATCAAGTAAAGTCAGCCAGGGATATTTTTGCTGTGCCTTTCGGACAATGGCTGCGGTTTCATCCTGAGAACCGTCATTAATCACAATGACTTGCAGGGGACCCGGGTATTTTTGGAGACCAATACTCACTAAAGTATCTTGTATTGAGGCGGCTTCATTATAAGCAGCGACCAGCATGGTAATACCCGGATAAGTAGACAATGGCTGTCTTTTGGGTCTTCGATCCATCATCAAGCTTAAAGCCGCAAATGAATTCATAAAGCCCGGAATAATGGCAATGCCATAAATCAGGAAAACAGCTGCAAAATGGCCTATATGTCGGCTGAGATCATACATCCAGTTCTGGGCAATCCATATGGAAAAGACTGTCCAAAAACAGGCACCGATGAGAGCGACAATAAACTTTAACTGCACAGAAAAGTAAATTTGAGAAGCTTCTCTTTTACTTTCATCAATGATCATGAATATTCTCTAAATATTTCACCCAATAAAATTTGTGCAGAATTATTTTTAGTAAAGTCCGGAAGTGTTGCAACAGATCATGACTTTAGGTGCCTATAGGGAGTTTTAGATACCCATGAAATCATTATTTCGCCAAGAGCAAATTTTGCTTTCTATTAAAAACAACCTGCATTTTGTATAATAATATATCACTTTGTATATTTTTTGATAAATAAGTCACACTTTTTTAAGATAATTTGTATTGCCTATTTCAAGTTATTGTTTTCTATACACTCTATTAATAAAGATTTTTAAGCTAGGGAGTTATTAAGCCCCCCCCCTGCTGATAAAGAAATTTTTGAAACAAAAAAGCCTGCAAATTGCAGGCTTTTTATTTAATTATTCTAGTAATTAACGCTGAACTTTTTGTTCAATCTCTTCTACGCTGGTATGGCGTACATCTAAACCCTTGACCATATAAATGACTTGTTCAGAAATATTGCGGGCATGGTCGCCAATCCGTTCCAGAGAACGCAGCACCCACATCACATTGATGACCCGGGAAATATGCCGCGGATCTTCAATCATATACGTCATTAAAGTACGGGTCGCAGACTGGTATTCACGGTCAATATCGGCATCGGCCAGCAGCACACGCAAAGCCTGATCGACATCCAGACGGGCAAAGGCATCCAGGGCGTCATGAATCATCACCCGAACCTGATTGCCAATATGACGGGTTTCCATATAACCACGCGGTGAACTGCCCTCTTCACATAAATTTTGTGCAATACGGGCAATTTTTGCCGCTTCATCACCAATACGTTCCAGGTCAGTATTGGCCTTGGACATGGCAATGACCATACGCAAATCAATTGCAGCAGGATGACGGCGTGCCAGAATCAGGGTCAAGGCTTCATCAATCTCGGTTTCCATACGATTGACCACATTGTCCTGAAATTGCACCTCAATCGCTAAAGTGGCATCGGTATCCAACAAGGCATGAATACTGTTGGCCACTTGCTGTTCGACCAGGCCCCCCATGGTCATGAATTTGGTATTTACATCTTGCAAATCTTCATTAAATTGCGAAGAAATATGGTGATTTAACACCGGATTATTTGGCAAGGGACGTACTCCACAACAGCGATTTTAAAATGAATGATTGTGTTCAATATTAAAGCATATCAACTATGAAGTTTTTATGACAAAAACTGCAAGATTAGCCGGCCGGCTTGAACGACTTGTCAACCAGCCAGGCATTCATTTCTTCAAGGTCTTTTTCGGTCAATTTACCGACCGATGCTTTTAAACGCAGCACATTAATCAAATAATCATATTTTGCGTTTAAATAATCCTGTTTGGCAGAAAAAGCATTGCGTTGGGCCAGCAGCACATCGACCATGGTTTTTAAGCCTTCCTGATATTGTGCCTGAGAGGCCCGGGAAACCACTTCCGAGGAATCCATGGCAGCTTTTCGTGCCTGCAATTTGGCTTGATCGGTTTCTACCTGCATATAAGATTTTTTCACATCGGTATTGGCCTTGCGAATCGCAGCATCCAGTTGAGATTCGCTTTTTTTCACGTTCACCGCGGCTTTTTGAATGGATTTCTGTGTTCTGCCCCCGGTATAAACGTTCCAGTTCATCTCTACGCCAATCTGGTCAAACTTGCCATCGCTGGACACCACATTTTGCGGGGACTGCTTGATATAACCATACGTCCCTACCGCCTCAATTTGTGGATATAAGGCGGCTTTTTCTACCCGCTTCTGGTCTTCTGCATAATGCTGCTGTATGCGTGCCTGCTGAACAGAAAGATTCTGGCTGAGTGCCAGCGCTGTCCAGGCATCCAGATCTGCTGGATAAGGCTTCTGAAATTGAAAATCGTCCCGGAGTACGGCTAGACTTTCTTGATAGGGTCCGATTAACTGGGACAGTTGTTCCTGTGCCAAAACCAGTTGCACATGCGTGGCAATTCGGTTGGCCCGGGCACTTTCATATTGTGCATTGGCCTCACTGACATCGCTTTTTGCCACTAGGCCTTCTTTCAGTTTGGCATTCATGACATTCAGCTGTTCGAACAGAGCTTTTTCTTCCTGAAGATTGGCTACGGTTAAACTCTGCTGACGCAATACATTAAAATAACTTTCAGAAACATTTAAAATGTGTTCCTGGCGCTGCAATTGTAAAGTGATTTCACTCAGGCTGACGGACGTTTTGACCTGTTTTAAACCTTCCCAGACATCCCAGCGGAAGATCGGCTGGCGTGCAGTAATGGCAATTTGTCGAGTGGTGGACGATGAAGCCGCAAATGCATCGGAAGGAAAACCCGGTATAGTGCTGTCACTGGTCTGCTGGCTTTTACGCGCCACATTTCCAGAAATAGTCACCGTTGGCAGTAAATTCCCTTTGGCAATGCCGAAATTGAGTTGATCTGCTTCATACTGTAAAAGATTGGCTTGCCAATTGGGATCGCTGTTTTTTGCCCGCTGATAGGCTTCCACCAAATCTAAAGCATGACTCCATGAGCTGAACAACAACGCCCATGCACCAATGAGTATTTTAATATCCATTTTTTATAGTAAATCCCTACTAGCGACCCGCGACCATCCATAGACACGCATATTTATAATAAAAACTATGCAATATTAAAATGATCTTCTCAATTTTCCGTATGATTTTTATTAATTTTTACCTTCTGTACATGCTTGATCCATCGGCCTTCATCGAACTTGTCCATCATCACAGCGCGTAACCAAAACCCTCCACAACACTACAAAAACAAAGACTTTTTCAGTTATACAATACCCGCATACCCTACAAATCATTGCCGCATATACCCGATATAGAATGACTGTGCCTTTAAAAACAAATTTTTCTGTTAAGCAATGCTTTCCTTTGTTTATTTTTATCCTTCTCATCGGGTGTCAAAAACCCGAGCCTCAACCTATCCCAGAACAGGTACAAAAACAATCACAACAAGATGAAACGGTAGATTTAACGTTATTATGCAAAAATCTTGAAAAAAACATGCTGGCCATTAATGCCGAACGCACCACTTTTGCACTGGAACAGATTAATCAGGATCTCAAGTTATGCTTGCCGCTGTCGACATTAGCGGAACAACAACATTTATTAAAACTGTCCAATCAAATGTACGACAGCTTTCTCAGCGTGGATAGAACCGCGTCACAACAAGTCGCTTTTGAAGCATATGCTTTTGATTTATCGCAGCATCCGACCATTCAACAACACCATTTTGAACAACTGAATTTACGTGATCAATATCTATTAAAACATAAAGGGCAAGCCTATATAGAGTTATATGATCGCGGTAAAGGCCAGATTAATTATCGCCGCAGTCCTGAATATTTAGCCAGAATTTTTGCGCCTTATATGCCGCCAGCCGAACAGGTCTTTATCGAAAATTTGGCTAGCCAAAATATGCTACCGGTATTTTCAGATCAAATCCTAATTATTGAACCGCACGAAATTGTGTCCCGAGCTTTATTTTGGGAAGATTATTTAAATCAATATCCAAAGAGCAGCTATCGCAAAGATGCTGAGTATCTTTTACAGATGTATACCCTGTTTTTATTTAAAGGCATGAGTGATTCACCTGTCTCGGATACTTATCTGGATCAATATGCCATCCAAAGTAGTTCGCTGGATGAAATTGAAAAATTAGCCCAGGTCAAAAATTCACATTTAGCCGTTCAAGCGAACAAGTTTCTGCAATTTCTGCAATTATCTGAACAGCAGCGTTTAAAAGAAATTCCAGTCCAGCTCAGCCCTAAAGAACAACAGTCGATGTCTGAAAAGCAGCTTGCACTCAAACAGTTAGATGAATATTTAGGTCTACAAAATCTAAGCCTTTCCAACCCGCGCGACTGTTTTAGTGATGCGGTTTGTCTTTAAGCCTGGGTCGCTCTCCCTGTTCAATACCCCAGGCAAAAGCGATATTTTATGTGAATGTTTTTTTGTGGTTCGGCATGTTAAGATGACGCATAGCTTGACGGAGCGCGAGTAATAACTTGCTGAGATCACCTAAATTCTATATGCAGCTATGGCATTTGATGGTGAGTACCGTTGAACCTGATCAGGTTAAGACCTGCGTAGGAATCAAGCCATCAAAAAACCTAAGCCTTCAATTTATCCATGCTGATTTTTACAATCAATCTATCCGGATAAAACAGCCACGTTTTTGGTCGTGCTTGATTCGTTGATGTCATTCACAAGGATCATTACCATGGACCAATTAACGAATCGCTCTGCAACAGATATTTCCGCTCAACATGAGCAAGATGCCAAAGATCTCACCCGAATTTTACCCGCTTCCAGAAAAGTCTACATTCAAGGTTCACGTAGCGACATTCAGGTTCCCATGCGTGAAATTTCCCTGACCGAGACCCCAACCGGTCTGGGTGGCGAACACAATCCGGCCATTATGGTCTATGACACGTCAGGCGTTTATACCGACCCGAACGTGGCCATTAACCTGAATAAAGGTTTGCCCAATGTGCGTGAAACATGGATTGAGGAACGCCAGGATACGGAACGCTTAGATACACTGAGCTCTGCTTTTGGACAGGAACGCCTGAAAGATATTCGCACGGCAGACATCCGCTTTGCCCATATTCAAAAACCGCGCCGTGCCAAAGCGGGTAAAAATGTGACCCAGATGCACTATGCACGTCAGGGCATCATTACCCCGGAAATGGAATATATCGCCATTCGTGAAAATCAGCGCCAGCAGGAAGGTGTGGATGCACGCCAGCATGCCGGGCAAAACTTCGGGGCCAAAAACCTGACCGAAATTACCCCTGAATTCGTGCGTCAGGAAGTCGCGGAAGGCCGTGCCATTATTCCGGCCAATATTAACCATCCTGAAATTGAGCCGATGATTATCGGGCGTAATTTCCTGGTGAAAATCAATGCCAACATTGGCAACTCTGCCCTCGGTTCAAGCATTGATGAAGAAGTGGCGAAAATGACCTGGGCAACCCGCTGGGGCGCAGACACCATTATGGATTTGTCGACCGGCAAAAATATTCATGAAACCCGTGAATGGATTATCCGCAACTCTCCGGTACCAATTGGTACAGTCCCGATTTATCAGGCGCTGGAAAAAGTAAATGGTGTGGCCGAAGACCTGACTTGGGAAATCTTTAAAGACACCCTGATTGAACAGGCCGAACAGGGCGTGGACTATTTCACCATTCATGCCGGTGTGCTTTTAAGATATGTACCTTTAACTGCCAATCGCTTAACCGGAATTGTCTCCCGCGGCGGTTCCATCATGGCACAGTGGTGTCTGGCGCATCATCAGGAAAATTTCCTCTATACGCATTTTGATGAAATCTGCGAAATTATGAAAGCCTATGATGTGTCCTTCAGCCTGGGGGATGGCTTGCGTCCGGGCTGTATTCAGGATGCCAATGACGAAGCACAGTTTAGTGAACTGCGTACTTTGGGCGAACTGACTCATCGTGCCTGGGAGCATGATGTACAGGTGATGATTGAAGGTCCCGGGCATGTACCGATGCACATGATCAAGGAAAATATGGATCTGCAACTGGAAGTGTGCAAGGAAGCGCCTTTCTATACTCTGGGCCCTTTAACCACCGATATTGCTCCGGGCTATGACCATATTACTTCAGCGATTGGTGCTGCCATGATTGGCTGGTACGGTACGGCCATGCTGTGCTATGTCACACCTAAAGAGCATTTAGGCCTGCCGAACAAGAAAGATGTCAAAGATGGCATCATCACCTATAAAATTGCCGCCCATGCCGCCGATCTGGCTAAGGGACATCCGGGTTCGCAGGTGCGTGATAATGCCTTATCCAAAGCGCGTTTCGAATTCCGCTGGGAAGATCAGTTCAATTTGAGTCTGGACCCGGATACTGCACGCAGTATGCATGATGAAACCATGCCGAAAGAAGCGCACAAATCGGCACATTTCTGTTCCATGTGTGGTCCTAAATTCTGTTCCATGAAAATCACTCAAAATGTGAGAGATTATGCGAAAAATCAAAGTAACGAGGGACAGCGCCAAGAACAGGATACAGAGATTGAAGCAGGTTTGAATGCCATGAAAACCAGCTATCATGAACATGGTCAAAAATTATACCACAAGCTGTAATTCTGAAAAAAAAATCTTTTATTTTCATGAAATTCTCAGTTAGGATGAGTGTATGATTTTCATCCTGACTGAGCTATATGAATATTATTAAACAAGCGACCTATCATCGCGACCAAGTCCAAGTTCAGTCCCGTGAATATCTTTTTCGTGGCTTCATTCAGGTTGAAAAAGTGAATCTCTGTCATCGCTTATTTAACCAGAGCGAATTCACTCCAGTCATGCAGCGCGAACTGATTCACCGACCCGAAGCCGCAGGTGTCCTGATTTATGATGATGCCCAGCAAAAATTTGCCCTGATTGAGCAATTCCGTGTCGGTGCGCTGGATGATCCAGAATCCCCCTGGCAATTGGAAATTATTGCCGGTGTTCTCGATGGCAATGAATCACCAGAGAACTGCTTACGCCGTGAAAGTCTAGAGGAATCGGGCTGCGAGATTGATCAGTTACAGCATTTATTCAGCTTTTATCCTTCAGCTGGGGCCTGCTCTGAACTGTTCCACTTATATAGTGCCCAGGCACATCTTCCGCAGCAAGGCGGAATCTTTGGCATGCCGGATGAAGGAGAAAACATTCAGCTGCATATCATTGATTATGATCAGATCACGATTTTACTGAGTAATGGCCGTTTAAAGAATGCACCGGTCATAATGGCCTTGCAATGGCTGCAACAACATATTAAAACAACAAGGAATGTCTAAGGAGCCAGACATGACTTTATCCAACAATAATCAAGACCAGCAAGACTGGACCATTATTCAAATTTCAGATACACACTTGATGAATCAGGAAGATTTAGAATTTGTGCACATGAATCCAGAACACAGCTTTCAATCGGTTATGCAGCAAATTCGACAGCAATATCCAAATGTCGATGCCATTATCAATACGGGTGACCTGGCTCAAGTCCCGGTTGCAGAAACCTATAGCCGTTATCTGTCTTTTATGCAGCGGCTAGGGATTCCGTTTTATCAGATTCCGGGTAATCATGACAATATTGATATCTTCCCGTTCTACCAAAATAAAGACGAAGCACAGGCCATTCATTTTGGCAGATGGAGCTTTGTGCTATTAAACAGTGCAGTACAAGACAGAATCGACGGCTGGATTAAACAAGAGCAACTGCAACAACTGGAGGTACTTTTAGCAAAACTGCAACAGCAATTCGTCATCGTGGCATGTCATCACCATCCTTTTGAAATGCGATCAACATGGATCGATCAGCACATCTTGAAAAATACTGAAAATTTAACCGATATTCTGGCCAAGCACAGCAATGTCAAAGCGGTTATTTTTGGTCATGTGCATCAGGATTCGTGCCATGAATGGCAGCACATCCAGTTTATTTCTACCCCATCCACCTGTATTCAGTTCAAACCCTTAAGTGAAGATTTTGCCCTGGATGATGAAGCTCCAGGTTTTCGTGTCCTGCATCTGAAAGCCAATGGTGAGCTTGAAACCCAAATTCACCGAGTTCTAACAGCACGACAACAAATTAATCGTGAAATTTCAGGTTATTAACTTTTCATTTTGTTTTTTTTCTATTACTTTATGCCTTCTAAAGGAAGCATGCTCGGTAGAATCCAAGCATCAAAGACTATCAAAAAGCACAAAAAGTCTATATGATGACGACCCTCGAAGGAAAATCTCCTTAGGGTTGGATAAAAACACTTGCATATCACCATATTTTTTGCGTATAGATAGTACGCATATGATGAGGAATGCCCTATATGGCGAATGACAACCAAAATCAAGTCTTGGACGAACAAACTGATGTTGTAGATGAAAAATCTACCAAACGCGTGCGTAAAACAAAGCCAAAAGCGTCAGAAAGTGGTTCTACTGCTAGCTTATTTGGTATTGCACCTTATCAGCCTAAAAAAAATGAAGAATACATGTCTGAAGGACAGCTTGAGCATTTCCGCCAGATCTTGATGGCATGGAAAGCAGAGTTGATGTCTGAAGTAGACCGCACCCTAAACACCATGCAAGACGAAAATACCGCATTGCCTGACGTGAATGACCGTGCCACACAAGAAGAAGAGTTTGCCATCGAACTCCGTACCCGTGACCGTGAACGCAAGCTGATCCGCAAGATTGAGCAATCTATCGAAGCGATTAAAAACGACGATTACGGTTTCTGTGAAACATGTGGTATTGAAATTGGCCTGCGTCGTCTTGAAGCACGTCCAACGGCTACCCTTTGTATTGACTGCAAAACCCTGGCAGAAATCAAAGAGAAGCAAAATAACGGTTAATACTGTGTTAAGTAATCCCTCCCTGACCCTCCCTTTAAGAAAGGGAGGGAAAGCAGAAGAGAATTACGTGGGTCGGTTTGCGCCATCGCCAACCGGCCCTTTGCATTTTGGTTCACTCATTACAGCGGTGGCCAGTTATTGCGATGCCCGTGCCCATCAGGGTCAATGGCTGGTGCGGATTGAAGATACCGACATTCCCCGGATTTACCCAGGTAGTGAAGAGCATATCCTGCGTTCAATCGATGCATTCCAGTTTGAGCCTGATGCCGAGATCATTTTCCAGAAAGACCGCCTCGATATTTATGAATATGTCATAGAACATCTGCATCAGCAAGGCTGGGTCTATGCCTGCCAGTGCACCCGTAAAATGCTCGGTTCCAATCATATCTACGCCGGAACCTGCCGCGATTTAAACCTGCCTTTCGAGCAGCAAGCCATTCGTCTGAAAGTATCAGATCAGACCATTTGTTTCACTGATCGCCTGCAAGGTACACACTGTTCCAATCTGCAATACGACCTGGGTGATTTTGTGTTGAAGCGCCGTGATGGCATTATCAATTACCAGCTGGCAGTGGTGGTCGATGATTATCTGCAAGGCATGACCCATGTGGTTCGCGGCGCAGATCTGCTGGATAATACCGAACGGCAAATCTGGCTCGGTTCGCTGCTGGGTTATCCGCAACTTGAATATATGCATCTGCCTTTAGCAATGAACGCTCAGGGACAAAAACTCTCTAAACAGAATCTGGCCCAAGCACTCGATCTGAAGCGTGCTCCCGAATTATTGCAGCAAGCCATTCGCGCCTTGCACCAGCCGGAAGTTGATTTAGACATACCGGAAAATATGCTGAAACAGGCCATTGCCCAGTGGAATACAGACTTCATTCCACATACAACTGAGCTACACGGCAGCTATTTATAAACCTCGGATTATCGTTAAGCTAAAAACACCTACACCAGTCATGGCAGAATCACGATGTTTTTTATATTTGGCATTGGCCCTAAAACCAAAGTGGTCGAGAAAAATCAGTTTTTATGTCCGGTATGCAGAACCAGAAGTGCCTATGAATTAAAACAGCAGCGTAATTATTTTTCTTTATTTTTTATCCCACTGATTCCCCTCTCAAAAGCCAAAGGAGAATTTGTGAAATGTTTACACTGTGGAACCGAAATGCCGAGCACAGTGTTAAACCATGCTCGGCCAGATTGATCGTCCGAATCAACGCTAGAAGCTTGACTCTTCTTTGCTTGGATTGGCTTTTTGTGTAGTGGCATCAATTTTCAAAATCAGGCTGATCATCACTGCACACATAATTAACGATGAACCGCCATAACTGATAAACGGCAAGGTCAAACCTTTGGTCGGCAACATGCCCATATTCATTCCGGCATTCACCAGAATTTGCAGCAGGAAGATGATACTGATGCCATAGGCCAGATAACCTGCACGCAAGTATTGATACTGCAAGGCACGATGTCCGATCTTGATACAGCACACCACCATCATGAAGGACAGGATCAATACGGTGCTGATGCCGAAAAAGCCGAATTCCTCACCCAGAATCGCCAGCATAAAGTCCGTATGCGCTTCAGGCAGATAAGACATTTTCTGGATACTATGACCCAGCCCTACCCCAGTCCATTCACCCCGGCCAAAAGCCATCAATGCATTGGAAAGCTGATAGCCAGTACCTAAGGGATCCGCCCAGGGATTGGTAAAAGACAAGGCACGCTGTAAACGGTAAGGCTCGAAAATAATCGCCGCAGCCAAAGCGCATACAATCGCGATCAGGAAGAAAATAAACTGGATCGGCGGTGCCCCCGCCAGGAAGAACACACCTAAAATCATCAGGACGATCACCGCAGTCGCACCCAGATCGGGCTCCAGCAGGATCAAGCCTACCGTGATGATCATCACGCCGACCAGTCGGTACAGGCCGGAAGCGCTGTTTCTCACTTCTTTCGCCCGTCGTACTACATAATCCGCAGTAAAGATGGCCATCATGACCTTGGCCACTTCGGAAGCCTGCAAGGTAAAGCCAGCCACCTTAATCCATCGGGTGGAGCCGTTGACCTCGGTACCGGCAACCAAGACCACTGCCAGCAGCAGAATGGTCATGATCCACAGCGGGAAGGTATTATTAAACCAGACATTCAGCGACACTTTATAAGCCAGAAATGCAGCTACGCCTGCCGCAAAAATGGAAATGCCGTGTCGAATTACAAAATGAAATGGATTTTCATGTAAGCGGTCGGCATAGGGCATCGATGCCGATGCCACCATGATGGAGCCAATACACAGCAAGGCAATTACACAGAAAATCAGTACATTACGTGGCGTTACTTCCGCAGGAATTTTCGATCCCCACTCATTGTAGACCTGATTAATTTTATTTATGGTCGTCTGAGCTAACCCAGCCATACAACTTTCCTTATCGTTCTTCTAAGCAAGTGTGTTCACACATTCAACAAACTGGTGTCCACGTTCACTATAACCCTTAAACATATCAAAACTTGCACATGCAGGTGACAATAACACCACATCATTGGCTTGGGTATGTTGTTGGCATAATTCCACCGCTTCTTTTAAAGATTCGGCATGAAGTAATGTCGTGGTGCCTTGAATGGCTGCTTCAATAATCGGACGATCTTCACCAATTAAAACCGCGACTTTGGCATATTTGCTTAAAGACTCGCGTAATGCAGTGAAATCCTGACCTTTACCCTGCCCACCCAGAATGATCGCGACTTTACCCTGTTTCGGCTCAATCGCTGCACCCAAACCATCAATGGCCGCCAGTGTTGCGCCAATATTGGTCCCTTTGGAGTCATTATAATAACGAACGCCATGTACTTCTTTGACAAATTCACAGCGGTGTTCCAAACCTTTAAAGGTTTTCAGCGTTTCCAGCATGCTGTCCAGCGGTAAACCAATCGCTTCACCCAAAGCCAGACATGCCAAGGCATTGGCTACGTTATGCGTCCCTTGAATGTACATGTCTGCACTTTTCAACAGGCGCTCACGGCCACGTGCCAACCACATCGTGCCATTATCTTCTTTCAATATGCCGTATTGATTTAAATCCGGTGCATTTAGGCCAAAGCTCTGCATGGGTGTCGTATCGGGAACCAGCGGACGAGTAAGTGAATCATCACGGTTAAACACGACTTTTTTCACGCCTTGGAAAATACGATGTTTTGCAGTGTGATAACCAAACATATCGCCATGACGATCAAGATGATCTTCACTCATGTTGAGTACCACGGCCACTTCCGCATTCAAATTCGAGGTGGTTTCCAACTGGAAGCTGGACAATTCCAGAATATACAGTTCAGGATCATCTTTGGTTAAATCCAGTGCCGGACGACCTAAATTACCGCCTACCGCCACTTTCTTGCCGGCATCTTTGGCCATTAGGCCAATCAGGGTCGTTACGGTACTTTTGGCATTTGAACCGGTAATCGCCACAATCGGTTTATCGGTGGCACGTCGCAAAATCTGAATTTCACTGACCACCGGAATACCTTGGGCAATCGCCGCCTGAATTTCCGGAATCTTTGGATCAAGCCCCGGACTGATCACAATTTCTTCTGCTTGCAATAAGAGCTCTTGATCAAGCTGACCAAAACTGGTCTGAACATCGGCAGGAATCTGCTCATGCCCGGGAGGTGTCTTTCGAGAATCTGTTACTGCAACGCGGTAGCTATGTTCATGTAAGAAATTGACTGCAGCAACACCTGAAATTCCGAGTCCTGCAACAACTTTTAATCCACCACGCTGTATTAACATTTTTGCCCCATTTTATGGTCTGTTTTTAAAACTGACAAAATGTTAGCACTTTGCTGTTTTGAATGCTTTTTCTGTTTTGACTTTATCTCGGCTTTTTTGTGTCAGCGCGTAAAAAAACCGTCATAAAAATGACGGTTTTGCAAAATTCTTATTGAACAGGGAAATATAACTTGAAAGTTATTTCCATTTTACTGCCTGGACTTCAGGTTTTTTCGGAACCTGTTCTTCATTTGCAGCACAGCCACAGCTCCCTCCGCAACCTGAAACCATCGCCGGCTTTAACCACTTCGCCAACGCTGTCCAGCCTTGCTTTGCACAGTACTGGGACAGTGCCGTGAAGACCGAGTTTGATGTTCGGGAAAAAACTTTCTTGAACACCACGACAGCACTCCAAAGGACCAAAGCAGCCACTATCAGAATTTCAATCATTTCAGTCTCCTTTCACAGCCTTAAATAAGCTTATCCAAAGTAATGTGAAGCAATTTGATAGGTCAGGAATGACATCAGATATGCCAGACCAAACAGGTAAAGAGTCATAAAAGACATGGTTTTCCACGACCCTGTTTCACGGCGTACCGTGGCCAGCGTCGCCAAACAATGCGGCGCATAGATAAACCAGACCAGCAGGGACAAACCGGTCGCCAATGACCAGCCCAGTTCACCTGTACTACCAATAATAGAGGCCAGACCCTGTGACATGGCATCCTCATCTACCGCAGAAAGTGCATATACGGTACCCAGTGCAGCCACCACCACTTCACGAGCCGCCATCGCCGGAATTAAAGCAATGCAGATTTGCCAGTTAAAGCCCAGTGGGGCAAAAATTGGCTGCATCAAATGTCCCAGCATCCCTGCAAAGGAATAGTCAATTGCCGGGGCAGTCGCACCTTCCGGAGCTTGCGGGAAGGTACACAGAAACCACAGTAAAATAGACAGGGCAAAGATGATGCCACCGACACGTTTCAGGAAGATCTTGGCGCGATCCAGCAAGCCAATCCAGACGCTTCTGATATCGGGGAAACGGTAGCTTGGCAATTCCATTAACAACATATGCTGTGATTTGTCTTTCTGGAAAAATTTCAGCACGGTTGCCACAACCAAGGCACTGACAATCCCGGCCATATATAGGCCAAACAGCACCAAACCTTGTAAATTGAATATGCCCCAGACCATTTTTTCAGGGATAAAAGCCGCAATCAGCAAGGCATACACCGGCAAACGGGCCGAACAGGTCATCAGCGGTGCCACAAAAATCGTGGTTAAACGGTCACGCGGATCACTGATGCTGCGGGTGGCCATAATGCCCGGCACCGCGCAGGCAAAGCTGGACAGTAATGGAATAAAAGCACGACCTGACAGACCGGCTTTAAACATCAGCTTATCCAGCAAAAATGCTGCACGTGGCAGGTAACCCGATTCTTCCAGCACCAAAATGAAAAAGAACAGGATTAAAATCTGCGGCAGAAACACCACAACACCACCGGCACCGGCAATGATTCCATCCACCACCAGACTATTTAGCAATGGATGAGCTATATACTCACCCACGGTCTCTCCCAACCATCCGAAGGCTGCTTCAATACCATCCATAAAGGGGGCTGCCCAGGCAAATACCGCCTGGAACACAACAAACATCATCAAGGCCAGACTGACCAGACCTAAAACAGGATGCAAAAATATTTTATCGAGGAAATCTGAACGTTTATCTTCCTGCTCTACCGAATGCACTACATCATGCAAAATGGTTTCAATCTTATGATGGCTGCTGCCGCTTAAACCGCTGAGTTCGGTATGTGGCGTTGAATATTTACCTTGATCCAGCGCATTCATCAGGTTTTCAATGCCTGCATTACGGACGGCCACGGTTTCCACGACTGGAATGCCAAGACGCTCTGACAATTTCTGGGTATTAATTTGCATACCACGACGGCGCGCTTCGTCCATCATGTTCAATACCAGTAAAATCGGACGGCCCAGCTCAATCATTTCCAGAACCAGACCCAGATGCAGTTTCAGGTTAGTCGCATCGACCACACACAGGAATGCATCTTGCTGGCCTTCTTCTGCAATTTTGCCTTGTACCACATCGCGGGTAATCGCTTCATCCGGACTGGTTGCATCCAGACTATAAGTTCCCGGCAAATCCAGCACGCGTACAGCTCGCGCTGAAGGTAAAGTAAACTGACCCACTTTACGTTCAACCGTGACCCCGGCATAGTTGGCTACTTTTTGTCTTGTTCCGGTTAAATGGTTGAATAATGATGTTTTACCACAGTTAGGGTTACCTACAAGGGCAATACGTAGCGCATCACTCATGCAGTGATCCCCTCTTCAATTTCAATCTTTTCAGCTTCAACTTTGCGCAGTGCGAAACGGGTAAATCCCACCTGAATCAGGATAGGATCACCCCCAAAAATACCTTTGGTAATGACCTGAACTTTTGTTCCCGGTACAAAACCTAAAGTTTCTAAACGACTCGCCACTAGATCAGTCTGAGCTGTATCATCATCCAAAGTACGATTCACTTTGCGAATGATGGCCGTTTGTTTCACTTTCAAATCAGATAATCGCACCGCATCTAATCCTAAAATATTTGCTACAGTATACAAACAAATGAGAATAATTACCAAGTAAGGTTTATTCCAATTCTCATCTTGTGTGCCGTGTTCGACATTGCAAAAAAATTGGTCTACATTGATGCAGGCCAAGAAAAACTTGGATTTTTCATTCAATGTAGAAGTGACATGCTCAATAAAAAGCCGCGTATTCCTGCACCCGTCAACATTCCGGAACATTTAAGTTTTTTACAGGGCTTTCGGGATTACTTAATTGCCCAAACTGTCAGTCCGCATACTCGCAATGCTTATCTGTCTGATTTAATTCAATGTAGTGAATGCAAGGTAATCTCGATGCAGGACTGGAACAGTGATGACATCGCCGATGTGTTACTGAGCCTGACCAAACAGGGCAAAAGCCCGCGCTCGATTGCCCGCTCGCTGTCTGCACTGCGCTCCTTTTATAAATTTTTGCGTGAACAGAAATTACGTAGCGATAATCCGGTCACGACCCATAAAACCCCTAAAATTGGTCGGGCCTTGCCTAAAGATTTATCTGAAGCCGATGTTGAAGCCCTGATTAACGCACCCGACATTAATACGGCACTGGGCTTACGTGACCGGGCGATGTTTGAAGTGCTGTATGCCTGCGGGCTGCGGGTATCTGAATTACTGAATTTAAGACTGGAACTGATTAATTTAAAACAGGGTTATTTGCGTATTGTAGGCAAAGGCAATAAGGAACGTCTGGTGCCTTTGGGACAGGTCGCTTGCGAATGGATTGAAAAGTATCTGCATGAAGCACGTGCCAGCCTTTATAAGTCCGCCACCGACTATGTGTTTTTAACCCAGCATGGCGGCATCATGAGCCGGCAAAATTTCTGGTACGCCATTAAGCGCTATGCACTGCAAGCCGGAATTCAGGCCGAACTTTCGCCGCATACCTTGCGTCATGCTTTTGCCACCCATTTGCTCAATCATGGTGCCGACTTGCGTGTGGTCCAGATGCTGCTTGGGCATAGTGATCTGTCCACCACGCAAATTTATACCCACGTGGCTCAGGTTCGCATGCAACAGTTACATGCCACTTATCACCCACGCGCTTAACGGCAGCAAATATCAGACCAAGAAATTTTATCGCAGGCATTTTTTTTTGTTATGCTTACTCACCTGTTTTTTATACCTACAAGAAAGGGTTGTTTATGTTATTTACCCGTTCAAAAATTTTTCTCGCATGTACACTTGCTGCAGGCTTGGGATTAACGGCCTGCTCCAATTCGAATAATGATGAAAAAAAACAAAGTACTTTAACCGCTAGTGCACCTGCAACCGGGGAAGCATCCAACCTTTCAGAACGCAATGCGCAGCAGAGGCTGATCAATACGCTGCAGCAGCACTTCAAGAAAGCCAATATCAATGCCAAAATTTTAAACATTAAGGCGACCGAGGTTCCCAATCTGTATTGGGTCAACCTGGAAGGCATGTCCTCTGTCTATGCCACTGCCGATGGCAAATACATTATTCAGGGTGACGTGCTGCGTCTAGGCGACAGTAAAATTCACAATGTCAGTGAAAGCCTGCAATCCGAAGCCAATAAAAAGCTGCTGGCCAACTTAAAAGCCGAAGACTTGCTGATTTATAAAGCGCAAGGTAAAACCAAACATGTCGTGTATGTGTTTACCGATGTCAGCTGTCCGTATTGCCATAAACTGCATGAGCATATGAGCGAAATTAATGCCAAGGGCATCGAAGTACGCTATATCGCCTGGCCACGTGGTGAGCAGTTCATGCCAGCCATGGAAAGCGTGTGGTGTAGTGAAGACCGTCAGGCGGCTTTTGACCAGGCCATTGCCGGTACACCGCTTGCTCCAGCGACCTGTAAGAATCCGGTCAGAGATCAATATCAGCTGGGGCTGAATATGGGCGTCAATGGCACTCCTGCGATTTATAATAGCGAGGGTGTTTATCTGGGTGGATATCTATCGCCTGAAGAATTGGTAGAGCGTTTAAATAACTAATTTTTATAAGTTCGTTTACTAAATTTAATAGGTAGAGATAAAGTGATTTCTACCCTAGAGTCTGGCCGTTTTTTTAGCTATGATCTAGATTCGCTTAAAGTTGAATACATATTTGGAGTGTGACGTGAAACCAGTTCGTCTGGCAATCCTCGGTCTAGGTACTGTGGGTGGTGGTGCCCTTAAACTACTAAAAGAAAATGCTGCTGAGATTAAACGTCGCACCGGTCGTGAAATTGAGATTACCCATGTCGGTACTCGTCGCCCTCGTCCTGATCTGGATTTGCCTGCTTCAGCGAAGCAAAGTGCTGATCTGCTCGATATCGTTCGTCAACCGGATGTCGATGTTGTGGTAGAAGTCATGGGCGGCATTCACCCTGCTTATGAAGTCATCATGGAAGCGATGAAACACGGCAAGCACATTGTGACGGCCAACAAGGCCCTGCTTGCTGAACATGGCAATGAGCTGTTTAAAGCAGCTGAAGACCATGCCGTGCAAATTGCCTATGAAGCAGCCGTTGCCGGCGGTATTCCAATTATTAAAGTGATTCGTGAAGGCTTGGCGGCCAACAAGATTGACTGGCTGGCTGGCATTATTAATGGTACAGGCAACTTCATTTTAAGTGAAATGCGTGAAAAAGGTCGTGCTTTTGCAGACGTGCTGAAAGAAGCACAGGAACTGGGTTATGCTGAAGCCGATCCAACCTTTGACGTGGAAGGCATTGATGCCGCACATAAACTGACCATTCTGGCTTCATGTGCTTTTGGTATTCCGCTACAGTTCGACAAGGTCTTCACTGAAGGCATCAGCAAAGTGACTGCTCAAGATGTAAAATATGCAGAAGACTTGGGCTTCCGTATCAAACATTTGGGTATTGCAAGACGCACCGATACCGGGATTGAATTACGTGTCCACCCGACCCTGATTCCGGAAGACCAATTGATTGCTAATGTTAATGGCGTGAAAAATGCTGTGCTGGTTCAAGCCAATGCAGTCGGCCCAACACTGTATTACGGTGCGGGTGCAGGTGCAGGACCAACAGCTTCTGCTGTGGTCGCTGATGTGGTCGATATTGTCCGTGACATCATCTATACAGAAGATGGTGCCGGCACCATTCCACAGCTTGCGTTTGAAGCCCTGACCGATTTACCCATTCTGCCACGTGAAGAAATGACCACGGGCTATTACATCCGCATTAATGCCGAAGATCAAACCGGCGTTCTGGCCGATGTCACCACCATTTTAAGCCGTGCCGGCATTAGCATTGACGCGATCATGCAGCAGCCGCGCTTAAAAGACCTTATTCCTATCGTGATTCTGACTGATCCAGTCAAGGAATCAAAAATGGATGAAGCCCTTCAGCAAATTCAAGCATTGCCCGTCATTCATGGCGAAATTGTACGAATTCGTTTAGAATCGCTTGATAATTAATCGGGTCGAGGGGAGTATTTCAACTCCTCTCGCCAAGCTCTACACACAATTGGAACATCATCATGTCTAATGCCAATCGTTATACTGGTTTAGTTGACCGCTATCGCGACCGTTTACCAGTGTCTGCAACAACTCGCGCAATCTCTTTAGGCGAAGGCAACACGCCACTGATCAAGCTTGAGAATATTCCTCGCATTATTGGCAAAAATGTTGAAATTTATGTGAAGTACGAGGGCTTAAACCCGACTGGTTCATTTAAAGACCGTGGTATGACCATGGCGGTAACGAAAGCGGTTGAAGAAGGCTCTAAAGCCATTATCTGCGCGTCTACGGGTAACACTTCTGCGGCTGCAGCTGCTTATGCTGCACGTGCAGGCATCAAGGCGTTCGTACTTATTCCTGAAGGCAAAATTGCCATGGGTAAAATGGCACAAGCGATGATGTACGGTGCAGTCACCATGCAAATCCGCGGTAACTTCGATGACGGTATGCGTCTGGTTAAAGAAGTTGCTGACCAAGCGCCTGTGACCATCGTGAACTCCATCAACCCTTACCGTTTGCAAGGTCAAAAAACCATTGCTTATGAAATCGTGGATGAGTTAGGCCGTGCGCCTGATTATCACTGCTTGCCTGTGGGTAACGCAGGTAACATCACTGCACACTGGATGGGTTATACCGAAGCGGTTGCCAACCAGCCTAAAGAGCAGTTTGAGCAAGTGGTTTATGATGCTGAAACTGATCAGTTCACCGGCCCTAAACCTGAAGGCTTGCCAACCATGGTCGGTTACCAGGCATCTGGCGCTGCGCCGTTCCTGCGTGGTGCACCGGTTGAAAACCCTGAAACAGTGGCAACTGCTATTCGTATTGGTAACCCGCAAAGCTGGAACCATGCCAAAGCAGTGGTACGTGATTCAAATGGCTGGTTCGATGAACTTCAAGATGCTGAAATTCTGGAAGCGCAGCGCATACTTTCGATGTACGAAGGTGTATTCGTAGAACCTGCTTCTGCAGCGTCTATCGGTGGTGCGATTCGTGACATTAAAGCAGGTAAAATTGCTGAAGGTTCTGTCATTGTATGTACAGTAACCGGTAATGGTTTGAAAGACCCTGACACTGCCATCAAACAGTGCCAAGATGCTGTAATGCTGTCTATCGATGCCACCATGGATCAAGTTAAAGACTCTATTCTTTCTAATATGTAATGCATATTTAGACAGAATAAAAAAACCCTGCAATTGCAGGGTTTTTTTATTTAGAAGCATTCAAACGTTGAGTAGATTTGAAAACTTCCCCAAATTCAGCTTTAAATACGCTTGGGTAACTGGCTGACCCAGGTCATTAAACGGGTTGCATCATTGGTACGTGCCGCAGAAGAATCTGCTCCAAGAAGTACAACCACCGCTGGACGGTTATTTAAAGTGGTATGCATTGCGACACAACGTCCTGCTTCATTGATATAACCGGTTTTTGAAATATTGATATTCCAGCCACCATTACGCACTAAGGCATTGGTATTATTCGATTTCAATACCCGGTAACCGAGGTTAAAGTCATAGCTTGGAGTGGTCGAGAACTGACGAATTAGACCGTATTGCGATGCCGTATTGACCAGAATACCGAGGTCACGCGCTGAAGATACATTACCTGGATGTAAACCAGTTGACTCTAGATAATGAGTGGAATGCATACCTAAGGCTTTAGCTTTGGCATTCATTGCAGAAATAAAAGCTGCACGGCCACCCGGGAAAGTGCGTGCCAATGCAGAAGCAGCAGGATTCTCAGACTTCATCAATGCAAATAACAGCGCCTCGGCTCGATTCATGCTGTCACCAGCACGCAGCGTCGAGCTTGAACTCTTGCAACCTGAACAAGAAAAGTCCGTCTGTTGTAAAGTAATTTTCTCGGACATGTTTAAACGGGCATCTGCAATCACAACAGCAGTCATGAGCTTGGTCAGGGAAGCAATCGGAAAGGCAGTATTACTGTTTTTACTGTATAAAACCTCGCCTGTCTGGCCATCCATTACCAAAGCAGCACGGGCATTTATAGAAGGCTGATTGCCATAATTGGAATTGTTTAAAACCTGTACCGTTTTAGGTGCAGAATGAGTGACCCCAGCATTGGAACTACGGACAGAAGTCGTGACTTTTGTTGAACCTTGCGGAGAGACTTCTTCAGCCGAAGCATCACCGTTTAATAATTGACTCACATCTTCAGAGGACCAGTTCAACGTCGCTTGTCCCGTCCCTTTAGAAGTGTCCATCACCAGCTCTGCAAAACTGGTTGAACTCATGCTTAGCAGCATTGACATGCCTAGCACATGCATTAAAAACTTTTTCGAATTTTTCACGGTGATTTACTCAACTCAAGGAGGCAATATACGTTTGTATATTTCCTCAAAAATGCTTACATTTAGACACAAAGACCAACACTTTTAGTTGCTCACAACATTGTGTATAACATTTAATTGAAACATATAGAATAGGATTGCTAATTTTGTCATTTCATTGCAAGCTTATTTTGCTTTATGTAACAAAAAAATGCTTTTTTTGGATATGAGGGAGAACCCGGTGATCACAGTTTTAGTGGTAGATGACCATGAATTGGTACGTACTGGAATTTGCCGTATGCTCGAAGATCATGCGGATGTTCAAGTGATTGGTCAGGCTGAATCTGGTGAAGAAGCGATTAACTTGGTTCGTCATCATCATCCTAATGTCGTTTTGCTTGATGTCAACATGCCGGGAATTGGCGGGGTGGAAACAACCCGACGGCTATTGCAAACAGCACCTGAAACCAAAGTACTGGCCGTCAGTGGCCTGGCGGAAGAACCCTATCCTTCATTATTACTGAAAGCCGGGGCTAAAGGCTATATCACCAAAGGAGCGCCAGTCTCTGAAATGGTTCGTGCCATCAACAAGGTCATGCAGGGTGGAAAATATTTCAGCGCGGACATTGCTGAACAACTAGCCAGTTCCTATCTGTCCGACACCCAGCAGTCTCCTTTCGATGCCTTGTCGGAACGTGAAATGCAGGTCGCGATGATGGTGGTGAATTGTATTAGTGCCCAGGAAATTGCCGATAAACTTTTTGTCAGTGTCAAAACGGTAAACACTTACCGTTACCGCATCTTCGAAAAGCTGAATCTGGATAGTGATGTCAAATTGACCCATCTGGCTATCCGTTATGGACTGATTAAACCTTGATGCCCTTAGGCTTGCTAGAAGACCTGCATGACGCAACCGACCCAGACCTTTGAGTTTAACCAATATCATTTAGGCATTTGGTATAGTACTTATAGACTCATTATTGCGACCAGTCTTCTGCTGATTTTTTTGTTAACTTATCAGCGTTTAAATACCGATTATCACTATCCACAGCTTTATCTTTACGCCCTGATAGGTTACGTATCAATCAGCTGTATCCAGTTAATCACGCTGAAAAGCATACGTTTAAAAATTACTCAGCAACTCCCCCTGTTATTTGTTGTCGATGTTATTGCTTTAAGCTTGCTCACCCTGGCGGTAGACGGCCCGAACCTGCAATTGAGTTTGCTGTTTGTGATTACTATCTTCGCAGCCTCGTTATTACTCAACGCCAAAAAGGCCTTGATTATTACCTTGATTGCCGTGATCAGCGTGATTTATCAGCTTTTTATAGGTAGTATTTTTGATTTTTCTTCACTGAATAATATTGGCAATAGTGCAGTATTGGCCTTTCTGTTTTTAGTGGTGTATGGCAGTGGGCAAATTGCAGTAAAACGCTTTCAAATCCTTGAAAATTTAAATTTTTCCCAATCGCTAGAATTAAATCGACTGCAAAACCTGAATCGCTATATTCTGGAACAGATCGAACTCGGCTATCTGGTTTTAGATGAAAACTGCCATATTGTGCTGAGCAACCCTGCTGCCTGTCTGCTTTTAGGCATTCCTCCACTGTATGCCTATGACAAATATCCCTTATATAAGGCACAGCCCGATTTATTTGAATTACTTAAATTTGATCAATTGCAGGACGGAGAAAAATTTCAGTTTGAATCGCAGCTCAGCCATTATCATATGCATATTGAAGTGCAAAAGCTTATGGTGCCACAACAAACCCTGACGCTACTGGTATTGCAGGATGCCACCAAGCTCAATCAACGTGTCCAACAATTAAAACTTGCGGCACTCGGGCAACTGTCCGCCAGTATTGCTCATGAAATTCGCAATCCTCTAGCTGCCATTGTACAAGCCAATGAACTTTTGAGTGATAGCGACCCGCATCAGCAGGCAACCTTAAGCCGGATGATTTCGAAACAGACACAGCGGATTGACCGGATTATACAAGACACCCTGAATATGGTGCGCAATAAAGAAACCCATCCCTCAACCATTGAGCTGAAACAGTTTATTCCCTTACTCATTCAGGAAGATTTGGCTGATATTGCGACCCAAATTAAATATACTGTTCACAGTAATATTTTTGTTCATTTTGACGAGGCACAACTTCGTCAAGTGCTGATTAACCTGATTCGCAATGCCATTCGACACAATTCCCCAGAACATTCACATATCGAATTGAATGTTAACTTACATGAAGCCAATGTGCGCATTGATGTTCGTGATTTTGGGGCGGGCGTTGCTTCCAAGGACTTGGCTAATTTGTTTCAACCTTTTTTTAGTACCGAAATCACGGGAACTGGTTTAGGATTATACTTATCACATAGTTTTTGCGAAGCCAACCAGGCAAAACTGAACTATGTAAAACAAGAACAGGGAGCATGCTTTCGAATAGAATGCCTGCGAGTCGCTTTATAAATGAAAATTGCTGGGGTGTATTGTGGAACAACAACCACTTGTTTTATTGGTGGATGATGAGGAAGACTTGTGTACCCTCATGCAAATGTCTTTATCCCGGATCGGGATTAAAACCCATATCGCCTATCGTCTTGAACAGGCCAAAAAATTCTTGTCTGAATACCGCTATGATGCCTGTTTAACCGATTTAAATTTACCGGACGGCAATGGCCTGCAACTGGTGGAATGGATTAACCAACATTATCCATCCATACCCGTGGCGGTACTGACCGCATATGGCAATATGGAAATTGCCATCGCAGCACTTAAAGCGGGTGCCTTCGATTTTGTTAGCAAACCCGTGAATCAGAAGCATCTGGAACAGCTCCTGCAAAAGGCTTTCAACAAACCACAAGAACTGTTACAGATCAAGGAAGATAGTCTGGAGCAAAAATTGCTGGTCGGACAATCCCTGCCGATTCAACAGTTACGGGTGACCTTAAATAAAATTGCCCGCTCTCAGGCACCCGTCTTTATTACCGGTGAATCCGGAACGGGAAAAGAAGTCATTGCCAATCTGGTGCATCGCCTCAGTAACCGCAATGAAGGCCCTTTTATTGCCATTAACTGCGGAGCCATCCCGACTGAATTAATGGAAAGTGAACTGTTTGGGCATAAAAAAGGCAGCTTTACCGGCGCCACTCAGGACAAACAGGGTCTGATTCAATCTGCCCACGGCGGCAGTTTGTTTCTGGATGAAATTGCTGAACTGCCTTTAAGTATGCAGGTTAAACTGCTGCGTGCCGTACAGGAAAAACGCATTCGTCCAGTCGGTTCAGACTGTGAAATTGATGTCGATTTCCGCGTGATTAGTGCCAGCCATCAGGATCTGGAAGCCCTGGTTCAGCAAGGTCGCTTTAGACAGGACTTGTTCTTCCGCATTCATGTCATGGATCTGGTCTTGCCTCCACTGCGTGAACGCGGTGACGATATCATTTTATTGGCCCATCACTTTATTCAGAAAATTTCTCAGGAATGGGCTATTCCTCAAAAACAGCTGACTGATCGTGCGAAAAGCTTTTTACTGAGTCAATATTATCCCGGCAATGTGCGTGAACTGCGCAATATCATTGAACGCGCGATTACCTTAAGCGATGATGAAATCATCGACTTGCAACACTTGCAAAGCGCACCTTTACGCTATCCTACTGCGGCAGCATCAGAGGTAACGGAAGACCAGCACAGCTTGCGTAGTGACATCCTGATATCTTCCAAGAAATTGCCTGATGAAGGTCTGGAGCTTTATCTGGAAAATATTGAAAAAGATATTTTACTCAATGCACTGAATTTAACCCATTGGAACAGGACCCTGGCGGCCAAGAAACTGGGCATGTCTTTCCGTTCCTTGCGTTATCGTCTGAAGAAATTTGGTTTAGATACCGACGAGGACTAGGCTATTTTTAAGGATTAGACGGTTTTATTTATGGCTTAAAATGATCTCTGCAACATGTTCCAGATAGTTTTCTTCTTTCATGTCATGTTGCAGCAGATAGGGTTGATTGGGCTGAATCCCCACCCCTTCAATCATTTGCCCTTTAGGGGTGTAGTAATGCGATACCGTCATCTGTAAAGCTGCACCATTGGAAAGGGGAAACAGTTTTTGCACTACGCCCTTTCCATAGCTTTTATCACCCACCACCCAGGCACGCCCATGATCTTTCATCGCTGCAGTAAACACTTCAGCAGCAGAGGCAGAACGGTTATTGATTAAAATACCCAACTTTAAATTCTGAAATTCAAAACTGGGTAAGGCCTGAAACTGCTGGTCGCCTTCAGAACGGCTTTTGGTCGAAACGATGATGCCCTGATTCAAAAAAAGATCGGCCGATTCAACCGCAGCAGACAACAATCCGCCCGGGTTATTTCTTAAATCCAGCAATACCGCTTTCAAGCGTGAAGAAGAATGCTCTTCAATCAGGCGTTTGATTTCATTGGCTGTATCTTGCTGAAATACCTTGACTTTGATCACCAGCACCTGATTATGCAGCAGGGTTGCCTGAATATCGGTTTCTATTTTTTTATTACGGACTAAAATCAGCGGCTTGCTACTTGGTGCCAGCTGTAAACTTAAGGTAGAGCCAATCGAACCATTCAGCAAGCTGTTCACCTGATCATGATTGAATTTTTTCAGTTCCTGATCATCAATCTTAAAAACACTGACCCCATTGCGCAAACCTTGCTTGGCTGAATCCGCATTTTCCTTTAATCTTCGAATGACCCATTGATGCAACTGTGAGTCATAAGCCAGTTCAAAATCGACAGAGGCGATATCACCTTCGGTATATTGTAACAGCTGCTTATAATCTTCTGGACTTAAATAACGGGAATAACGATCCAGGCCACTGACCAGACCTTTAATGGCCTGTTGAAACAAGGCTTCATCATTTTTGGCATCGACATAATTTTCTTTGACAATGCTGTAAATCTGCACGAACTGCTGAATTGATTCCACCGGAACTTCAGCATAATTCTGTTCCACTTCATCATCAAAATCTAGAACTGGCTGAACCTTGCCTTTTACCGCGGCAAGGGCGGAATGGCTCACACACATGAATAACGTTGTTAAAATGACAACCTTGTTCCAGCGCTGTAAAGCCATCCATCCACCTGTTTATACGAAAATTTTTATGATTTTAAAGTAATCAAATTACGACCTTGCATTTCTGCAGGTACAGGAATTTGCATGAGATTCAACAATGTCGGTGCGACATCTGCAAGCACCCCCCCTTCAGCAATCGTGGCAGAAGTCGGGCCTGCATAGATAAACGGAACCAGTTCAGTGGTATGTTGGGTATGTACCTGACCGCTCTGGTAGTCCTGCATTTGCTCTACATTACCATGATCGGCAGTAATCAGCATATGACCTTTTTGTGCCATCACCGCTTCATAAACACGGCCCAGACAAGTATCCACCGCTTCCACTGCTTTCACTGCGGCATCAAATACACCGGTATGCCCAACCATATCACCATTGGCATAGTTCACCACCAAGAGGTCGTATTTACCTGAATTAATTGCAGCAACCAGTTCATCAGTCACCTCATAAGCACTCATTTCCGGTTTCAGGTCATAAGTCGCCACGCTTGGAGATGGAATCAAAATGCGTTTTTCACCCGGGTATTCATCTTCACGACCACCACTGAAGAAGAAGGTCACATGGGCATATTTTTCTGTTTCGGCAATACGCAGCTGGGTTTTACCCAGACTGGATAAATACTCGCCAATCGAGTTTTTCAGCCCTTCCGGCATGTAAGCAACCGGCGCATCAATGGTCGCCTGGTAACGGGTCAGCATCACAAATTTAGACAGGCTTGGAACCACTTTACGCTCAAAACCGGCAAAGTCCTTTTCTACAAAGGCTTTAGTAATTTCACGCGCACGGTCGGCACGGAAATTCATGAACACTACACTGTCGCCATCCTGAATTTTCGCCACATCACCAATACGGGTCGCTTTGACAAATTCATCACTTTCTTCAGCTGCATACGCCTGTTCCAGACCTTCAACAGCTGTTGCAGCGGTACGTACGGCTTCACCTTCAGTCAGCAGACGGTAGGCCTGTTCTACACGATCCCAACGGTTGTCACGGTCCATGGCAAAATAACGGCCGATCAGGGTCGCAATACGACCCTGGCCCGGATATTGGGCAAATAACGCATCTAATTTTTCAAGCGAAGGCTGCGCACTTTTAGGCGGTGTATCGCGACCATCCAGAAAAGCATGCAGATAAACTTTGGCACTGCGTTTCAGTGCCAGTTCAGCCATGGCCACAATATGGTCTTCATGCGAATGCACGCCACCTTGCGACAGCAAGCCCATAATATGTACTGCACCATTTGCAGCTTTGGCTTTTTCAACGGCATCGACCAGCACTTCGTGCTCAAAAAAAGCACCGGTACGGATGTCTTTGGTAATACGAGTGAAATCCTGATACAGCACACGGCCTGCACCCAGGTTCATATGACCGACTTCAGAGTTGCCCATTTGACCATCAGGCAGGCCGACATCTTCACCTGAACCTGAAATCAAACCATGCGGATGCTTTTGTTGTATAGCAGTTAAATTAGGTCGTTTTGCTGCCAGGAAAGCATTGTCTTCGACCGCTTCGCGATGACCCACACCATCCATGATTACCAATACGTGAGGGATTTTGCCAGCAGTTGCATCCGTCATAATGAACACTCTTTTGTTTACAATTTCATCGTCATATCTTACCGAATTTTCGGTCAAGACTCTATGTGCAGATCATGACTAAAGCTGATCATGCACATTGTTTTTATCACTGTCGGGTCTGTTAACGTGCGCGGCGCAGTAAATAACCGCCGACCAGCATCATCAGCACAATCGGTACAAACACAAACCAGGCCGGCGAAGGTGAATAGACCAGACTTGCATAGCCCATAAAATCTTGCAGGTAGAAGAATCCCAGACCGATAAATAAGGCAATGACCAGACGGAAACCCATCGACTGTTGGCGTAAAGGACCAAAAATAAAGGAACAGGCAATCAGTACCAAGGCAATCAGCGCAAAAGGCGAAGCGACTTTTTGCCAGAATGCCAGCTGATAGGTTTTCGGCACCTGGCTATATTCATGCATGTAGCTCATGAAACTCACCAGCTGACTTGGAGATAAATCTTCCGGGTCAATGGTGACCATATGCACATATTTCGGTTGCAGGGCTAAAGCCAGCGGTAGCTGTGCTGTCTGTGCCAGAGTAGCATTGCCTTGAGGCAGAATATCTATCTGGGTTGCCTGCTGCAGCTTCCAGTCACCATCTTTAATGAACTGGCCCTGTTCCGCATTCAATACACCTTTCAGATAATAATTGTCATCAAAGTCGACCACCTGAACATGCTGAAGCTGGCCTTGTGCATTGGCATAATCAATATAAATAAAACGCTGACCTTCCCGGGTCCAGTAGCCCCTCACCTCGCCCAATGCACTGGCGCTACGGTGATCCTTGACACTTTTGGCCTGTTCATTGGTATACGGAATTACCCATTCACTCAAGACAAAGGATAAAACCACCAGAATCAGCGCCGAACGGATGACCCAACCCACAATACGCCACAGGCTGATTCCCACCGAGCGCATCACCACCAGCTCACTATTGGAAGCCAGGGTGCCTAAACCCAGCACCGCACCAATCAGGGCAGAAATAGGTAAAATTTCATAAAGATAACGCGGCGCACCCCATAACACATAGAGAAATGCCTGCCAGGCTCCGTAGTTCTCGTTCAGTGAACCCAATTCACCCAAATAGGTAAACAGCACCTGTAAAACAGAGAGTACCGCGGTTGCCCCCAGCATGGCGAGTGCCGTGGTTTTGGTCACATGTTTGGCGACTATTCGACGTGCTAACATTTTAAGACCTCACCTGCTGAATTCGTTTCTTGATTTTGGGTGCCAGTTTCTGTTTGCGGGAAAACAGTGCTGCCGCAACAGCATAGGCCAGCAACACCAGAGGATAGGCCCATATGCCCATTTCATCTTTACTGATGCGCGTTTTGACTGCCATCAGGGCGACAATCAGGCTGGCAAAAATCAGTAAGGCCGGGAACAGTTTTAAATAACGTCCCTGACGCGGACTCACTTCACACAGGGCAATCGCCAGCATTAAGGCAGCCACAATGGAAAAGGGTACGAAGATCCGCCAGCCCAATTCACTCGCAACGACAGGATCGTTGCGGTTGGTCCAGAGCTTGGCAATTGGCAAGGCTTCCACTTCGGCGCTTTCAAATTTGGCTTCTTGATCATTTTCCAGACGTAAACGGTAAGACTGGAATTCGGCCTGGGTATACTTGGGGGTGCCGGGGAAAATCTCATAACGGCGCCCTTCTACCAAATCGACAATACTGGCGGTTTCATTGGCCACTTCAACACGGGTGGCTTCTTTGGCCAAAATCATGATGTCAGGTTTGCCCGGTTTCTGGGCACGCTGATAGAAAAACACATCTTTCAGATTTCGACGGTCTTCGGACAGGTCTCCGGCATAAATGGTATAGGGACCCGAGGAAATAAACTCTTTGGGACGGACCAGATCGAAACCGGTTCTCACTGCCTGCTTGGTGGTCAGCTCTTCAAACTGACGCAGTCCCCAAGGAGACATCCACACCATTAACACCGTTTGCACGGCAAGAAAAACCACCGTCAACGGAATCAGCAAACGTCCCAACTGGTTACGGCTGATGCCACTGCCATTCATGACCGCCATCTCATGATCGACATACAATCGGCCAAATACCAGCATCAAACCGATAAAGAAACCTAGTGGAAGAATTAAGGTTAAAAATTCCGGTAGCCGATAACCAATAATACTAAACAAAATACTGGCATCCAGACGGCCTTGTGCCGCAACACCAAAGTACTTGATCAGTCGACCACCCATCATAATTAAGGTCAATAAGGCAATTACCACCAAGGATGTAGACAGCACTTGCTTGACCAGATAACGCCGAATAATCAAATTAATTCTTCCAGAAAAAGGGCAAATAAAAACTAGCGCTAGTTTACCCGAATGGTGAAAATATAAAACCTATACTGTTGTTGCGCATTGAAACTCTATTCATAGAAATGTTTCAATGGTTTAATGGTTTGCAATCTTTCCAAGGCATGAATACAGCACATGAAACTGACAATTAATACGTCATTCCAAGAGAATGCATCTAGCCCATGTTTATTGATATTAGTAGATTCCGAGCAGCTTCAAAAGGCTTCTACCACTTATCAAATCAATGATTTAAATAGTTTAGTCGAAGCAGCACAATTCAAGGCGAGCCTAAGCGAATCTTTAGCCCTGATTGGGAAAGTGGCGGCCTGTACCAATACCACGCTGATTGGCTTGGATAAAGCCGCTGAAATTCAGCCGGCTAAATTAGCAAAAATCGCACAAACCATTATCAAAGCGTCACAAAAAAAATTCAAACAGATCAGCATTGATATTTCTGCCCTAGCCCCTGAACAGCATTATTTGTTTGCACTGGCGCTGACTCAGGCCAGTTACGCATTTGATGAATACAAATCAAAGAAAAATGAATTTGTGCTTGAAGAAATTCATCTGATTGCCGACAACAGCACCTTAAACCTGCAACAGTTATCTTTGATTCATGCGGTACAATCCGGTCAAAATTTGGCCCGCGATTTAGGCAACCGTCCAGGCAATATCTGTTTTCCTGAATATCTGGCTGAACAGGCTCAAGCCTTGGCAGCACAATATCCGGACTTGCTGAAAGTGACCGTGATTAATGAACAGCAAATGGCTGACTTGGGCATGAATGCCTTTCTGGCCGTGAGCAAAGGTTCAGACCGTCCGGGCCGTGTCATTACCCTGGAATATAAAGCCCATACCGAACAGGCACCTGTGGTACTGGTCGGTAAAGGCGTAACCTTTGATACCGGCGGTATTTCACTGAAACCGGGTCTGGGCATGGATGAAATGAAATTCGACATGTGCGGCGCAGCATCCGTTCTTGGCACCATGCGTGCATTATGTGAGGCAAAACTGCCGATTCATGTAGTCGGTGCCATTGCCGCTGCGGAAAACATGCCTTCAGGTCATGCGACCCGTCCGGGTGATATCGTGACCAGCATGAGCGGACAAACGATCGAAATTTTAAATACCGATGCGGAAGGCCGTTTGGTGCTATGTGATACCTTAACTTACATCCAACGCTTTAATCCGGCGCTGGTGATTGATATTGCCACCTTGACCGGTGCCTGTGTGGTGGCCCTGGGTTCAGTGTTGTCGGGTTTATTTACGCCAGATGATGAATTGGCTGCAGAAATTAGCGCTGCAGGCCAGGCTTCATTTGACCGGGTATGGCGCATGCCGGTGATTGAGGATTATCAGGAGCAGCTGGATTCGCCATTTGCCGATATTGCCAATATCGGTGGACCGAAAGCCGGTTCTGTGACGGCTGCATGTTTCTTGCAACGTTTTACCCGTGAATACCGCTGGGCACATTTAGACGTTGCCGGTACGGCATGGAACTCAGGTACAGCCAAAGGTGCAACTGGCCGTCCTGTACCGCTATTGGTTCAATTCCTGGCAAACCGTGCGCAGTCGAATGGCTAAAGTCAGCTTTTACCTGTTTGAAAAAAGCAATGAACGGCAAGTGCAAAGCACTTGCCGTTTGTGCCGCAAGATTCTGAAACAGCCGGCACAGATCTGGTTGTATTGCGACAATACCGACTTGCAGCAGCAGCTCGATGAACAGTTGTGGACTTTTGATCCCGGCAGTTTCATTCCGCATGGCATTGACCAGGAACAGGCCACTATTTGCATTTCATCCCGGCTGCCGCAACAATCTGACTGTATTGTGTTTAATTTTAACAATCAAGCCCTTGAACAGATTGATAAATTTAGTCACATTATAGAAATTATCGAAAATAATGAATCGGCAAAACAACTGGGTCGTGAAAAATTTAAACAATATCGACGCTTAGGTATTGAGCCGCGAACGTTCAAGCTTTAGCCGATCAATTGAAATAAGGAGAGATGTGGTGGCATTAAATGTCGGTCAAGATTTTAAACAGCGCTGGTTAAATGTACCTGAGGCTGTTCGTCAGGCATTTATTGATGACCTACACCGCGTCTGCAATGTCCTCAAACCTGAAACCAATATTCATAAGTGGCTGGAAAAAGATAAAGAAGCCCAGCAGCAGTCTTATGAAAAAATTGAACGTGCCTATGTCGAACGTAAGGCCCAGCTGATTGAAGAAGCGCGCTTGCGCAAGCAACGTGCCCTGGAACAGTCACTGAAAAATAAGCGCGCCGAGCAGGCTGCTTATGCACGGGCATTACAGTTAGATGAAGAAAGACAATTTGCCGAACAAACCCATACCCTGGCTTTGATTCGTCAAAATATAGAGCACGAAACGCAAACCTATACTGCACGTTACCACAAGAACCCTGCCGGCCCGGCCCTGAATTTTGCCAAGGGCATGTTCCCGATGGCTGACCATGAAATATTATCGGAGCTGGAAAGCCTGCGTTTACGTCTGGAACTGGAAGCGGAAACGCTGATTGAGCAAGCGGTGACCGTGTTTCGTGCCAAGCTGCATCAAGCCAGTCAGGAAGAAATTGAATATATTTTAAAGAATTCGAATTTATCTTCGGAAAAACCTGCATCTTGAGGTTTCATCCTCGGTATTTCAGGTCTTCTTTAAATGTTATGAGCATGCCAGAAACAGTCCATTTCGGTGGGCTTTTTTAACTTCAGCATATGGAATGAGGCTGAAATCCAAAGCATTCAAAATTAAAACAAGTCCACGGCAAGACCTAACATATTCCCTGCGCCATAACCTATTCCCAATAACACGGCAATCCAGATGAAACCGCCGGCCACGTTATACAGCATAAAACTCAAGAGATTCATATGCCCTGCCCCTGCAGCAAAGGGCGCAAATGAACGTACGAACGGCACAAATCGGGCCACCAGAATGGTTTTACCGCCATGCTTGGTAAAATAATGGTTGGTTTTTACGATATAGGCCGGTTTTAAGTAGCGTGAATGTTCATGGAAAAACTTAAACCCCAAGATTTGCCCGGTATAATAATTGACGATATATCCCAGTACCGCAGCACTAAACAGCAACAATCCCATGGTGTTTAAATGGATCACATCTGTGGTTGAGCAGAGAGCCCCTATCGCAATCAACAGGCTGTCTCCCGGCAAGAAGAACATAAATACCGAACCGGTTTCGGCAAAGATAATCAGAAATAAAATGGCATAGATCCATAGACCATACTGATCTAGCAAAGTAGGTAACCATTGTTCTATATGCATTAGAAAATCAAGCATCTTCACCTACTCACTTTAACCACATTATTTTCATAACTTATTAAAAATAAAAACTAAAAATAAAAAAACAGCCTGACTTTTCAGTCAGACTGTTTTCTATTTTAGGATGTTTTACTTCAAGAAGCCATTTTCTGCCAGAAAAGCCATGCTTATTTTTGACTGTTCTGTGGTGTCTGCAGCCTTGTCACCCAGCATTAAACGCTCGATATAACGCGCTAACACATCGACTTCCAGATTCACTTTCGCTCCGGTTTTCCAGGTGCCAATATTGGTTCGTTCTGCCGTATGTGGAATCAGGTTCAGGCTGATGATATTGCCGCGCAGATGGTTAATGGTCAGACTGATGCCATCCACGGTCACCGAGCCCTTTTCGGCCAGATATTTGGCGATTTCCGCCGGAGCCGTCACCTCATAATAAATGGAACGGGCATCTTCACGTACCAGCGTGATTTCACCGACCGCATCGACATGTCCACTGACGATATGTCCGCCAAAACGGGTTGTCGGCAACATGGCTTTTTCCACATTGACCGCCTGCCCCACTTTCCAGGTACCTAAAGTGGTTCGATTCAGACTTTCACGTGAAACGTCAGCAGCATACCAGTTTTCGCCCCATTCAATTACGGTCAGGCAAATGCCGTTGGTGGCAATCGAATCGCCCAAATGAACATCAGACATGTCAAGGTCAGTGCCAATACGCAAACGCACATCGCCACCCACACTTTGCAAGCTTTCCACTTTACCTAAACTTTCAATAATGCCTGTAAACATAACTTTTTCTCTAATTCTGTCCCTGTTTTTACCACAATGCCAGTTGGGTGCTTACCCCGGTCGTATCCACACCGCCCAGTTCAGCAAAATGATACAGCTGACCCAAGAGTTGGCGTAATGGCGGACCTGATTTGGCATGGGTATCGGTGATGACAATAAATTCAAGTACACGTGCACGTTCTGACTGGCGCTGCTTGCTGACCCGGTAACGCGGCACATCCTGGGTCAACAAGGTGACGCGGCCACGCTTCAAGTTGGCCTGCAGCAAATCGCCCGCTTCAATATTACCATCGGTCGAATAGCTGGTCAGAATATAACGTGCATTAATGGTTGCCAATAATTTTTCATAGGCTTCTTTGGCATGCTTGGAAGAATTGTACTGGCTCGGACGCTCTTTACGCCACGCCCGGTCAATCCCGCTTTTGAAGCCTTTGGTGTCGGGACTCGGCAAATCGACCTGATCCCATAGCGTCAGGGCATTCAGCACATGATAGTTACTGCTATAGGCATGCTGGTTATACGGCGGATCCAGATAAGCGATATCGACTTCAAAATTACTCATCTGGTTGGCCAGATGCTGCGCATCGACACACCACATTTCCGCGGCCGGCTTTTTCGGGTCGCCAATTTCACAGAAGCGGCTTGGTGTCAGCCATAATAGCGATTCAATCCGTTCCAGAGCCGTTTGGGTTTTACCGCCCCAGCCATGATGGAAGCTTTTAAATACCCCGGAGGTATTGCTGACAAAACTGGCCGAATACAGCAAGGGCGCCAGCAATGCCGACATTTCTACATCATCAATGGCACCTTGTGCCTGCCAGGTCGCAATCTGCTGACGGATGGCATCGATGCGCATACCGTTACGACGTTTAAAGAACAGTCGGTCACGGGTCGGATCATAGATTTCATCATTGCGCGGACAAAGATTATGCGTCACCCAACCCTTCACTTCAGGCAAACGGTTCAGATAATCAATGGCTTTTTGATAACCGCCCAACTCTTTAAATGCGGGGGCTTCGACACAGGATAAAATCGCATTGTTCAAAGCATGACTGTAGGGTTCCCAGTCATTGGCAATGACCCGATAGCCATTTTGTCGCGCCAGACGCGAAACCACACCGGAACCGGCAAAAAAGTCGGCAAAAATCGGGGCCCGGCCATTGTGGCTATTCAAGGTTCCCGTACTCTCAAGGGCTTCCAAAATCAGATGCAATAAACGGCGTTTATTCCCCAAATATGGAACAAGCTGATTGAAAAGGTATTCATCTGTAGTACGCGCTGAATGACGACGTTTATGATAAACCGAAGACTCTGAATTCATACTGTCTCTTGAGAAGGGATTAACCTTAAGCGCACATCATTCCCGACTTGGGTCAGGTCTATGAGCTTAAATCGAAGTTGCTCTGCCATGCGGTCAAATTCCGCATTAAACATCGCACGAGCGGTTTGACCTAAAAAGGTCGGTGCAACATAGCTGATCATTTCATCTACCAGCCATTCCTGCAAAAAGGCCGTGGATAATGTTGCTCCTGCTTCCACCAACACATCATAAATTTGATGCTGGGTAGATAAGGTCTGTAGCACGTCTTTTAAAGGCTGTACTGCAAATTGTAGCACGCCTAAATCGGCCAGTTCCTGACGGAAAGGCCCCATCACCATGACTGTTTCAGGTTGCTGGAGTATTTTTGCATTCAGCGGTAAACGTCCCTGACGATCCAGCACCAGACGTTTGGGCTGAACCACCGTGTTGATATCTGCAACACCATTCAGCTGACGTACATTTAATTGGCAGTCATCGGCAAGAACCGTTTCTATGCCCGTAATGACGACACCGGAAATGGCACGCCAGTGCTGTACATCCTGACGGGCCTCGCTTCCAGTAATCCATTTAGATTCACCAGAAGCCATCGCTGTGCGGCCATCCAGACTGGAAGCCACTTTTAGACGTACATAAGGCATGCCGTTTGCCATGGCTTTTAAAAAACCGCGATTGAGCTGTGCTGCATCCTGTTCACAGATACCCATTTCAACTGCAATGCCGGCATCTTTTAGAATTTGTACACCCTTGCCAGCGACCAAAGGATTGGGATCAGGACAGGCAACAATGACTTTAGCAATTCCAGCTTCGACCAGGCCTTTGGCACACGGCGGTGTACGGCCATAATGCGCACACGGCTCCAAAGTCACATACGCCGTTGCACCGCGTGCCTGTTCACCAGCCTGGCGCATGGCAAACACTTCCGCATGCGGTTGCCCGGCCTTCGGATGAAAGCCCTCCCCAACCAGTTGACCATCTTTCACGATGACACAGCCGACATTAGGATTGGGTTTAGTTGAATATTGTCCGAGTCGTGCCAATTCAATTGCACGTTGCATCCAGGCTTGATCTTGTTGGGAGTTTTGATTTAACTCAGACATTAAATTGCTCTTGGAAAATAAATCTTAGTGTTCGCGCTGTTGCATCTGTTCAATTTGACGACGGAAGGCTTCAACATCCTGGAAATCCTGGTAAACCGAGGCAAAACGGACGTAAGCGACATGGTCTAAGGCAAATAAAGCCTGCATGACAATTTCACCAATGGTACGTGATTTGACATCCCGCTCACCTAAACGGCGAATCTGCAACTGGATATCACTGAGGACGGTTTCAATCTGTTCCTGGGTCACCGGACGTTTTTGCAAGGCATGCATCAGGGAACGGCGCATTTTTGCTTCGTCGAACGGTTCACTCTTGCCATCGGATTTGATCACCCGGGGCATGACCACTTCATAAGTTTCAAAGGTGGTAAAACGTTCTCCACAGCTGATACATTCACGACGTCGACGAATCTGGCAACCTTCGGCAGCCAAACGCGAATCGATCACTTTACTATCTGCGGCGTTGCAAAATGGACAATGCATAGCGGTTTAATTGAACAAATCAAATCGGATTTAGAGTGTAGCAAAAATTCTGCCCTTTGTAGAGGCTTACGCAAGATATGGAAAAAAAACAGCCCTGACGGGCTGTTTTACACAATATATTGATTATGAGTTTTTATCTTATTCTACACGTTCGCCATGTTGACTCAGGTCAAGACCCATACGTTCGTCATCATTCGCCACACGGATACCCATCACCAGATCAATCACTTTCAGAATGATGAAGGTCAATACTGCAGAGTAAGCGATGGTTGCCAATACACCTTCAAGTTGTACCCATAATTGATGCATCATATCTGTCGGTGCTTTATCGCCCATGATGAATTCACTGGCAAATACCGCAGTCAGGATTGCACCCACAATACCACCTACACCATGCAGACCAAAGGCATCCAGAGAGTCATCCGCTTTCAGTGCACGTTTAAGCGCCGTAATACCCCAGAAGCAGACTACACCACCAATCAGACCCATGGCTAAAGCACCGCCTACAGTCACGAAACCTGCTGCTGGCGTAATGACCACCAAACCTGCAACTGCACCAGATGCACCGCCCAATACAGAAGCTTTACCACGAATCACTTTTTCAGTGATCAACCAGGCAATGGCTGCTGCCGCTGCTGCAACTTGGGTTACGATCAATGCATAACCTGCTGAACCGTTTGCGCCGAGTGCAGAACCGCCATTGAATCCAAACCAGCCAACCCATACCAGGCTTGCACCAATTACGGTTAAAGTCAGGTTATGCGGAGCCATCGATTCACGGCCCAAGCCCATACGTTTACCCAGCATGTAAGCAGCAACCAGACCTGCAACACCCGAGTTGATATGAACCACCGTACCACCAGCAAAGTCGAGTGCACCATCATTCGCTAACCAGCCACCACCCCATACCCAGTGGGTAATTGGCGCGTAAACCACGATGCTCCAAATGGTAATGAAGGCAACGAAAGCTCCAAATTTCATACGTTCTGCAATCGCACCGGTAATAATGGCTACAGTAATGATGGCAAAGGTCATTTGGAAAATGACAAACAGAATTTCTGGAATCGTTCCTGTTAAGGCATCTGTGGTAATGCCGGATAGCATGATTTTATCCAGATTACCAATAAAAGCATTGCCACTGCCAAAGGCCAGGGTATAACCAATCACCACCCAGGTAATACTGACAACGGCTGCCGCAACAAAGCTATGTGCCATGGTGCCCAGTACGTTTTTCTTACGAACCATACCGCCGTAAAATAATGCGAGTCCCGGAATGGTCATCAATAAAACCAGAGCTGTAGACACTAAAATCCATGAGGTGTCACCTGTATCTAATTTTGGTTCTTCTTCGGCAGGTGCTGCTGGTTCAGCTGGAGCAGGGGCTGCAGCCAATTCGGAATTTGTTGTTAAAGATGGATCAGTAGTTTCAGTGACTACTACATTTTCAGAAGGAGTGGATGCTGCTGTTAGCGCTTCTTCAGCCCATGCAACAGAACCACCTAAAAGTGCGCCAGATAAACTCAGCGCAATGAGCATTTTTTTCATTCGTATCCCCCAACCTAGTTTTTTTGAGTTATTAGCTACTCAGCAAACTTCATGCCAAATTAAACAGCATCTGCACCTGTTTCACCGGTACGGATACGGATGACTTGTTCTAAATTAGTAACGAAAATTTTACCGTCACCAATTTTACCTGTGCTTGCCACACGCGTAATCGATTCAATGACTGAATCCACCATTTCATCGCTAATCGCAATTTCAATTTTTACTTTAGGCAAAAAATCAACAACATATTCTGCACCACGGTAAAGTTCAGTGTGACCTTTTTGACGACCAAAGCCTTTGACTTCAGTTACGGTGATCCCTTGAACACCAATGTCAGAGAGTGCTTCACGCACGTCATCCAATTTAAAGGGTTTTACAATTGCAGTTACGAGCTTCATGTTTGTTTTCCTTCGGCTTCTTTCACCAGTAAGGTTTTATGTTCAAATTTCGTGCCAAAAATTCTAAGGTTGGGGGAAATAGAAACTTTGACACGAGTTTTCTTTATAACCTATTTTATACTTTTAGATGTAGTCCGAGTTTTAAAAACTAGACATTTTTACTATAAAATTAACGATTTTACACATCGGATAAAGCTATATCCGGTCGAGTGGGGCTATGGTCCGGGTAGGAGCGATGTTACACTAGCGCCACTTCTCCATCCTTATATGGACACTGCAATGATTGAAACCTTATTACAAGCCATAATGGAACAACTTGATCAACCGAAAAAAGATGTCGAACATAATTTACGGGTCTTACTGAATGAAGCCGTCAGCAAGATGGATCTGGTTTCCAAAGATGAAATTGAACGTCAACGTACTGCACTCAATAATGCCAATTTACGTTTGAATGAACTGCTTAAACAAGTTGAAACTTTAGAAATTAAAATCAAGAACAATAAATAAGCACTTTTCTAGTGCACAAAAAGACCAAAAACGATTAAAAATAACGCACTACAATGGAACAATAATAAATGTCTTTTGCGAAAATCTATACACGAGGTCTGCTTGGACTTCATGCGCCTTTAATTGAGGTGGAAGTTCATGTCAGTCAGGGTTTACCCTCTTTAACCATTGTCGGGCTACCTGAAGCAGCAGTTCGTGAAAGTAAAGACCGGGTACGTTCTGCCATTATTAATAGTGGTTTCCAGTTTCCCACCAAACGTCTCACCATCAATCTGGCGCCTGCAGACTTACCCAAAGATGGCTCACGACTGGATTTGCCGATTGCTTTGGGAATTCTTATTGCGTCAGGGCAACTCCCTGAAAATGTGACAGATCAGCTGGAATTTATTGGTGAGTTGGCCCTGGATGGTCAACTTCGTCCCATCAGCGGTATTTTAAGCATTGCCATTGCCTGCCAGCAGTCTGGACATCAACTGATTTTGCCGCAGCAGAATGCCCAAGATGCCTCGCAACTGCCCGGTTTTGAAGTGTTTGCTGCCCATCATCTGAAAGATGTCTGTGAACATTTATCCAGCCAGCATCCGCTTCCACAATATCAGGCCAATACCACCAGCCCTATTGACCAATACAAATTTGATTTAGCCGATGTCAAAGGTCAGCTCCGTCCACGGCGAGCCTTGGAGATTGCTGCAGCGGGCGGCCATTCTTTATTGTTTAAGGGACCTCCAGGAACCGGAAAAACCCTGTTGGCTTCACGGCTGGCCAGTATTTTACCGCCTCTAGACATGCAGGAGAATCTGGAAGTTGCCAGTATTTACTCGGTTGCCAACAGTTCACATCCCTTTGGGCAGCGCCCTTTTCGTGCACCACATCATACCGCTTCCGCGATTGCCTTGGTCGGTGGCGGTTCACATCCCAAACCCGGTGAAATTACCCTGGCGCATTTGGGCGTATTGTTTTTAGATGAGCTGCCTGAATTTGATCGCAAGGTTCTGGAAGTATTAAGACAACCGCTGGAATCTAAAGAAATTGTGATCTCACGTGCCTCCAGGCAAATTACCTTTCCAGCAAACTTTCAACTGATTGCTGCAATGAATCCCTGCCCTTGTGGTTATGCCTTTAATCAGGATATACGCTGTCAATGTTCAGCGGATGCGATTAAACGTTATCAAAATCGCATTTCAGGTCCACTCCTGGACCGGATTGACCTGCATATTGATGTGCCTCCTTTGCAAGCACATGAATTGCAAGATACATCACCGGTTGAAAATTCACAGACAGTGCGGCAACGGGTGATTCAGGCCTATGAACAGCAGATGCAACGGCAACAATGCCTGAACCATGCTTTAACGCCCCAACAGCTGGAGCAGTTTGCCTGTCTCGATGCACAGGCACAGAAAATTATGGAAACAGCACAGCAACGCCTCAACCTGTCTGCCCGGGCTTATCATCGGGTATTACGCGTTGCGAGAAGCATTGCCGATTTATCGCAACATGCCGCGATTCAAAGCCAGCATTTAACCGAAGCGTTGTCCTATCGGGCACAACAGGGCTAATCCGAAATGCATAATTTACTGATTCGTAGTGAACATCCTGCTGATCATGCGGCAATTGCCCAGGTGATTGAACAGGCCTTTAAAAAGCAGCCCTATTCCAGTCATAACGAACAATTCATTGTCGCCGCACTGCGCAAGGCCAATGCGCTGACCATTTCTTTGGTGGCTGTTTTAAATCAGCAGATTGTCGGACATGTGGCTATTTCACCGGTACTGATTTCTTCCGGGGTGCAAGGCTGGTATGGCTTGGGGCCTGTCGCTGTTTTGCCGGAATGGCAACTGCAAGAAATCGGTTCAGCACTCATCCGGTCGGCTTTGGTTCAATTAAAAACTCATGCAGCCAAAGGCTGTGTAGTTTTAGGTGATCCGAATTTTTATTCTGAATTTGGCTTTAAAGTTGTACCTGATCTGATTTTAGACAATGTTCCGGCGGAATACTTTCAGGCTTTGTCTTTTGATGAGGATATCCCTCAAGGTCATGTGAGCTATCATGCTGCATTTTCTGCCCCATAAGCAAAATAAAGCATGGCCTTGGGGTTAGTGTAAGCAATGAAATGTTAGCCCCTTAAATTATCTCCATAAAAAAACCTCCAAAGTACAGCTTTGGAGGTTTTTTTAATCATTTTAAATTAAAATGCTTTGGTTAAGGTAAAGACCGCCCCTGTCTCTACGCCACGATTTTCAGGATCAATATCCGTACCAATCGCAGCCAATTCGGCAGTTAGTCCCTCAACGGAAGCGAATGAATAGGTTACCCCAGCTTTCCAGTCAAAATAGCTGTCCTCACTGCCAAAATAATTTTCATCCGCCAGCGTATAACCCAGTGCAGCAACACCGCCAAAGCCAGCAGCAAAAGGTACAGAATACGTTGCATTCAGGTACCATGCATCAGTGTCTAAACCCAGGAAATCATTGGTATAGTTAACCGCTGTTAATAGACTAGCACCTTCTGTCAACACGTCATTGAAAGTCAATTTACCGTATAATTCCAACCAGTTTAAGTCACTTTCACTTGGATAGGCGTAATACCACAAACCTACATCCAGTAACGGTTTATTGGCAAAGCTATCTAAAGTCGTTGCAAAACCGATGTAAGGGTCTAGCTCAATGTGTGCTGTACCGCCAAAATCAACATTTGAACCCCACACACCCGCATATACACCTGAGTCATGTGACAATACAAAACCTGCTTGTACGGCTGGATCATTAAAGGTTTGCGTCATACCACGATAACGGTAGTCCGAGGTTATTGCTGCAGTGCCACTTACAGATAAGCCGAATGGTGATGCTGGTGTTTCATCTGCAAAAGTGAAGCTAGACGCTGTTGCAACTACAGCTAAAGATAATGCTTTAAAAGTAAATTTCATTCTTGGATTCCCCCTACATCGTAGCACGATGCTATGTTTGGTTATTTCGTTAGACTCATATCAGAGTTAGCAATAGCTGTGCCAAAAACAGATTCCAGCCTTTAAAAAGACAGTCGTAAAAAAATATATAATTATAAATAATTGTTTTTATTATTTTTTTATTTATAAAGATAAATTTCCAATATCTGCGGAACAGCCAAGAATGCTAACCACATAGGACTGATATGAGCTTGACTCGACCATCCTATAAAATTCATATTTGCTTACATCACGCCTCTTTTTAAGGCTATTTTTTCACCTGTTTTTTTAATTATGCATAAAAAAAGTGCACAATTTTAAGGCAAACTGTACACTTTCAATTATTTCAACCTGTCAGGAAGTTATAAATTGAAAATTAAAGCCCAAACCCCTGATGGTCAAAATCTGTATCAAAATGGTCCTTGCCTCCCATCCCATAATCTACAGAAGCAGTCGCTCCAGTATTGGCTATTTCTTTACTTAAACCGATACGCACTTCCTTGAAAGCCCCATCACTTTTCGTTTCAATCCTGCTGTCATCACGGCTGCTCTTATCAATAGACGCACCAACCGAAGTGTTTAACATAAAATTTTGCGGTAAAGCATAACGATAAGCTGCTGTTAAATACCTATCTGCAGCATGACCTAAAGAAGCCTCCATCAGCATCACTGCCGTGCTTAACGTTAAATCCTTATAAGCCAGTTTGCCCAGTACATCAAATGCGGTGGTTTTAGGTTTATCGTCATTTTCATCATACCGTACCGCCATTTTGATCGTTATAAACGGCAGCTTGAACTTTATAGCTCCAATCCTGGTTCAGTGTCGTGCTATACACGACATAAAAATAACGCAATTTTGTGTGAAATTTTCAGCATTACATCTTCTTATAAAACCTGCTTGAGATTCTTGTTTAATGATAAATTCAGCTGTGAATTCTAAAAACTTTTATACTTTTTGGTTAATTTCTTTAAATCATTATCTTCTTACTTCTCTGCTACTAAAAACCAATAAAACCACCTAATATTGAATTAAAATCGAGTGTATTTTCAAAAAAATGAGATGACTTTTACACAAATATGAAACTTTTTAAAGTTTAAGGCTTTTCCTCTCGCCTTCTACCGAAAATCAATCATTCAGCCTCTCGAATCAATATTAGACTAAAGTTTAAAGCAGAAAAATTTCATAAATTTACCCTTAAATAGGGAATTTCGACTCGCTATTAGTGATCAGAATTACACGACAAATTATTTATACTTTAAATATATTATTGTTTTATAAAATAATTTTTAAAAATAGCAAACCTTAAATATTTTTATTGACTAAAAGGTATAAAATCACATTAAAAAATATTTAACTTTAGTTAAATAAAATGTATTAAAAAATGATTTTTTTGCGATACATTATGTATACAATTCCTTTCATTTCCTTCTCCCATTTTGTATAAGGCTCTCTCCCAATGCAAAAATCACAAAAACTTACTTTAGCAGTTTTAATTCAGGCTGCATTAATCTCAACAGCATATGCAAGCGAGCAAAGCGAGTCTAAAGGCTTTGTTGAGGATGCTGAAGGCTCTGTACTTTTCCGTACCGGTTATATCAATCGTGACAAGAAAGCACCTGGTGTTAAAGATCAAAGTTCTGCTGCACAATCTGCTATCGTCAAACTCGAGTCTGGTTTTACCCAAGGTGTGGTAGGTTTTGGTGTAAATGTGGTTGGTGATGCTTCATTTAAACTGGGCGAAAACAAAAATGCGAATAATGGCATGATTCCTAAGCATGCACCGACTGCAGAAAATCCAAATGGTGATGCTTATGATCATTGGGCTCGTGGTGGTGCAAGTGTCAAAGCACGTATTTCAAATACAACTGTTGAGTACGGTACTCAAGTATTAGATATCCCTGTTCTTGCAAGTAATACAGGCCGTATGGTTCCTGAATATTTCACCGGTGTGCTTGCAACAAGCCACGAAATTGAAAATTTGGAAGTTATTGCGGGTAAATTCACTAAAAACCAGTATTCAGATCAAATCAACACTGATGGTGAAAACTTAGACCGTGCAGTAGTTTGGGGCGCAAAATACAAATTTAATGATGCTTTAAATGCATCGTACTATGGCTTAGATAGCAAAAATAAATTAGAGCGTCATTACGTAAATGCCAACTATAAACAAGCCTTGGCTAACGACAGCTCACTCACTTATGACTTCAGCGGTTATCACACTGAGTTTGATGAACAAGCCGCTACTTATTCTTCAACAATTGGCAATAAAGATGTTTCCGGTCGAAGCAACAATATTTGGGCAATTTCAGGCACTTATAATACTGGTCCACACAATGTCATGTTGGCTTACCAACAAAATACTGGCAACACTGGTTATGATTACGGCCAAAATGCTGACGGCTACCAAAGTATTTACTTGCCAAACTCTTACTTGTCTGACTTCGTCGGCAACCATGAGAAATCAGCACAAGTTCAATATACCTATGACTTTGGCGCAATGAAGGTTCCGGGCTTAACCTGGACTACTGCTTATGTCTATGGTTGGGACATCAATGTTGCTGGTAAAACAGGCGAAGGTAAAGAAAATGAATTCTTTAACCAAGTGAAATACACTGTTCAAAGCGGTTTTGCCAAAGATGCCAGCTTGCGTGTACGTAACTCAATCTATCGTGCCAACGATGTGTATGACAGTGCTTACATTGGTGACACCAATGAATGGCGTATTTTCCTGGATATTCCTGTGAAATTATTCTAATTCCACAGCTTTATTTAAGGGAAATAAAAAACCTGCACAATGTGCAGGTTTTTTTGTGTAAGCCTTTCAGGCTAAATTCGAAACAAACAATTATTTGTTTGCTTCTGCATAAGCTGCAATTGAGCTAAGCACTTCTTGTTTTGCAACGTCAGCACCTTCCCAACCACTTAACTTCACCCATTTTCCTGGCTCTAAGTCTTTGTAGTGTTGGAAGAAGTGTTCGATTTGGCTGATCAAAAGCGGAGGAAGATCGGTATATTCCTGAACGTCTTTATAGATTGGCGTTAATTTGTCGTGTGGAACTGCAACCAGTTTCGCATCAACACCACCGTCATCTTCCATGTTCAATTTGCCCACAGGACGGCAACGAATCACTGAACCTGGTTCAACCGGGTGTGGAGTCACAACCAATACGTCTAATGGATCGCCATCAAGAGACAAGGTGTTTGGCACATAACCGTAGTTTGCCGGGTAGAACATTGCAGTACCCATAAAGCGGTCTACAAATAATGCATCAGAATCTTTGTCGATTTCGTATTTGATTGGTGCTGCATTTGCAGGAATTTCAATAATTACATAGATGTCGTTTGGTGCATCTTTACCCGCTGGGATATTGCTGTAGCTCATAGCATCACTCTTTAACAAGTTAAATCTTTTTTAAACCGCAACGATTATAACGGTTTTTGCGTATTAAATAACTTTTCGATTATACATCTGCTGGATGAAAATATGTATTTGCACATTTTCAGGCTCAGGTGGTTAATTTAATCACCAGCAGTAGCAGGAAAATCGGACAAAGCAAGGACAAGGTCCAGATAATGGAACGCAAAGTGGCCCAATTGGCTAAATAGCAGATGCCGTAGAAAATACGGAGTAAAATATAGGCCATACCAAAGGTCATGATCAGGTTTTGAGAAACCACCATATATTCTGCCATTAAAATCGAGGCAATAAATAAGGGTAAACTTTCAAAACTGTTTTGTTGTACCGCATTGGCACGTGCGGCCAAACCTGTGGTTCTAGCCAGAAATTCACGCGGGTTCTGGTTATCTCGTGCTTTAAAACCTGCTGCTTTTTTTGCAATTGCGGTAAAAACGTAAGGCAATAAACATGCGATTAAGATGAGATAAATTATTCCGCTAATGCTTTGCATCTCATTTTTCTCATTAAGATTTTATGCTGCCTATCATAGCATGGTGTTTTCGCAATATTTTTTGTAAATTATAGTGTTTTTATAAATGAGCAATAAGGATCCATGATGGTTAATCCTGATCAAGAGAAAATGTTTGATGTACTTGAAAAGCAGCGCCAGCATCAACTTAAAGTGGATCGGATACTCAAAGTCGTATTGCCGATTGTCGGATTTTTACTTTCGGTCATGTGCGCCAATTTCAATCGGCTTTCCCTTATTTTCACCATTGTTATTTCAATTCTCGCGCTTTGGATGGTGGGAATTAAACGTCAGGCCCTGTGGATATGGACTACCGTCGTTGCGTTCTACTGCTTGCTTGATAATTTATATAGTTTTGGTGCATTTGATTTAAAGCGATACGTTTATCAATTCGGTAGCATCACGACCTTTCTATGGATTACGGGTATAGCACGTCCCTATATTGATCGATGGATGTTGAAAGATTAAAGCCCAAATAAAAAAGCGCCGATCACGGCGCTTTTTTATTGCAGTATTTATGCAGTTTTACGCAAGTCTTTACGCAAGATTTTACCCACGTTGGACTTTGGCAATTCATCTATAAACTCAACATAACGTGGACGTTTGTAGCCGGTTAAGTTTTCTTTAGCGAAAGCAAGTACTTCTTCTGTGGTGAGTGACGGATCTTTTTTCACTACAAACAGTTTAGGCACTTCACCTGATTTTTCGTCAGGTACACCAATCGCAGCAACTTCCAGCACTTTAGGGTGCTTAGATATTACTTCTTCAATTTCTGAAGGATAAACGTTAAAGCCAGACACCAAGATCATGTCTTTTTTACGATCGACAATCTTGATATAGCCACGAGCATCCATGACCCCAATATCACCGGTACGGAAGAAACCGTTGATCATCACTTTTTCAGTTTCATCTGGACGGTTCCAGTAACCTTTCATGACTTGTGGACCACGAATAGAGATTTCACCCTGTTCGCCAAGCGGCACTTCATTGCCGTCATCATCCAAAATAGCCACTTCAGTCAATGGTAATGGAATACCAATGGTACCGCTAAATTCAGTGGATTGCGGTGGATTGGCTGTTGCAACAGGTGAAGTTTCAGATAAACCGTAACCTTCAATAATATTCGTACCGGTAACTCTCTTCCATGCTTCAGCAGTAGAAGGCAATACCGCCATACCACCACCCATCGCCATTTTCAGTTTGCTATGGTCAAGCTGTTTAAATTCTTCATTATTTACCAAGGCATTAAACAGGGTGTTTACTGCCGGGAAGAATGACGGCTGGTATTTACGCAGTTCTTTCATTACCGCTGGTAAGTCACGCGGGTTTGGAATAAGCACGTTCGCCTGACCTTTATACATACCGTACAACGCACATACCATGAATGCAAAGATGTGATAAAGCGGCAAGGCACAGAAAATACGGTCGTCCGGTTGCCCATCTTGAGCACCAAATTTACTTTGGAAAATACCGTCACACTGCAACATGTTCGCAACCAGATTGCGATGCGTCAGTTCAGCACCTTTCGAAACACCCGTGGTACCGCCGGTATATTGAAGTACGGCTGTATCACTCAGTGTAAGATTAGGACGTTTATAGTTGCTTGGATTCACTTTAGACATTGCCGCGTTAAAGCGGATATGTCCTGGAATATTCCAGGCTGGAATTTGCTTACGTACCGAACGTAACACAAAATTCACTAATGTACCTTTTAAGGCACCCAGCATGTCGCCCACAGAGGCAACAACCACGTGCTTCACAGGAGTTTTACCAATAATCGCCTGGTAAACAGAGGCAAAGTTTTCAATAATCACCAGCACTTCAGAACCGGAGTCATTTAACTGATGCTCAAGTTCACGAGAAGTATAAAGCGGGTTCACGTTTACAAGGACTAGACCTGCACGGAAAATCCCCAATGCGACAACAGGATATTGAAGGACGTTTGGCATCATCACCGCCACACGTGTACCTTTTGCCAAACCTAAACTTTGCAGATAAGTCGCAAATTTACGGCTTGCTTCTTCCAACTCACTAAAAGTGAGAACTTTATCCATAAAAATAAAGGCGTCACGTGAGCCAAATTTCTGGAAATTGCGCTCAAATACATCAACCAATGAGGTATTTTCAGCTGGTAATTCTACAGTTTCCGGAATCCCGGTCTTCTGGTATTCAGCGAACCAAATCTTTTCCATAATGCCTATCACTCCAATCTTAATCCTTAGTTTTTAAACTGTTTTTTTCTTTGCTGAACCTGGTTTTTTCCTTTTGTATTGTTCAACAAAGCATCCATTTGCACGAATTACACCATATATAGCCTATTTCGTATTGGGGATGCTAGTTTTATCTTTGAATGAACAGTTTATTTGCTTTTTGATATCCTCGTGGTAAGAGTTGACCTTTAGTGCCTCGCTTACCAATATATTTTTGAAGATCATCACCTTTTAGTTTTAATTGTTGCTGTCCAGCAACCACTTGAATTATTTCATCTAAATTTAACATTGTCATGGATACGATTTGATCTTTTGCCTCGAGTTGTATCAATTTGTTACCTTTACCCTTACTCAGGCTTGGCAATTCTGACAAATCGACCACCAGCATTCGGCCGGCTGAACTGAGTAAGGCCACATGAGTCGCCTGTTCTACTGCTTGCAGTGGCATCGCTTTGCTATCGTCAGGCACAGTCAGAAAGGATTTACCTGCCTTGGCATTGGTATCCAGTTGTTTCGCCTGGGTTTTAAAACCATAGCCTTTGGAACTTAAGGCCAGAATTTCAGCTTCATCCTCGGCAATAAACACCTGAAGGAACCCCACCCCGCTGGCCGGAGAAAGTTTGGAACTTAAAGGTTCACCCAAACCCCGTGCCGATGGCAGCGTGTTAATGGCCAGTGCATAACTGCGACCGGTTTCGTCCAGCACATAGACTTTCTGATTGGATTTACCTTGGGCATGACTTAAATATTGGTCACCGGCACGGAAATTCAGGTTTTCGGCATCGACCTCATGACCTTTGGCAGAACGGATCCAGCCTGCTTCAGACAACACGACCGTTACAGGATCGGCCGGCAACATGTCCTGTTCATTAATGGCAAGTGCCTCGGCACGACGCACGATTGGTGAACGGCGGTCATCACCGAATTTTTTCGCATCTTCTTTCAGCTCATTAATGATCAATGCTTTTAAAGATTCAGGATTGGCCAGCTGCTCGCGGATAATGGCAGCACGCGCTTCCAGCTCTTCCTGTTCACGGCGCATTTCCATTTCTTCAAGTCTGGCCAAATGACGTAACTTGAGTTCTAAAATGGCTTCGGCCTGAATTTCGTCAATATTGAAATGGGACATCAGCACCGGTTTCGGCTGATCTTCTTCACGAATAATGCGAATCACTTCATCAATATTTAAATAGGCAATGATTAGACCCGCGAGAATGTGCAGGCGTTTTTCAATTTTATTTAAATGGTATTGCAGACGGCGCGTCACTGTGGTTTTACGGATTTCAATCCATTCCAGCAAAATGCGGCGAATCGATTTCACTTGTGGACGGCCATCAGCACCAATCATGTTCATGTTGACGCGATAGCTGGATTCCAGATCGGTTGTCGCAAATAAATGGCTCATCACTGCTTCGGCATCAATGCGGTTGGAACGCAGCACGATCACCAGACGGGTTGGATTCTGATGATCCGATTCGTCCCGCAAATCACTGACCAAAGGCAGTTTTTTTGCCTGCATCTGATCGGCAATCTGGGTAATGACCTTGGAACCTGACACCTGATACGGCAGGTCGGTAATCACGATTTCATTTTTTTCAACTTTATACACCGCACGCATACGGTAACTGCCACGTCCTGTGGTCTGTACTTTAAGCAGTTCTTCAGGGGCAGTAATAATTTCGGCTTTGGTCGGCAAATCTGGGGCTGGAATATATTCCGCCACTTTTTCATCGGACAGGTTCGGATTGCGAATCAGGGCAATGGTGCCTTTCACCACTTCACGCAGGTTATGCGGTGGAATGTCGGTGGCCATCCCCACGGCAATCCCGGTGGTGCCATTCAACAAGATGTTCGGCACACGCGCAGGCAAGTTCACCGGCTCTTTCAGGGAACCATCAAAGTTGTCCTGCCAGTCACAGGTACCCTGCCCCAGTTCAGACAACAGCACTTCGCTGTATTGCGACAGTTTGGCTTCGGTATAACGCATCGCCGCAAAGGATTTCGGGTCATCCGGCGAACCCCAGTTGCCTTGCCCCTCAATAAATGGATAACGGTAACTGAATGGCTGTGCCATCAGCACCATGGCTTCATAACAGGCAGAATCACCATGCGGATGGTACTTACCCAGTACATCACCCACGGTACGGGCAGATTTTTTCGGCTTGCCGCTATGCTTTAAGCCCAGTTCACTCATGGCATAGACAATACGGCGCTGTACCGGTTTTAAACCGTCACTGATATGCGGCAATGCACGGTCCATAATCACGTACATGGCATAGTTAAGGTAAGCTTGTTCAGTAAATTCGGCTACGGAACGATTTTCTGTCGCATGATGCACAAGGCTGGTCATAAAAGCGTGAAATCCTAAATAATTCGTTTTTGTATCTACGTTGTTATGCTATGTCGCAGCTGCGGACTACACAAGGGCAGTAACCCACACTCTGCGACAAATTGTGTCTTATGGACTAAAAATATCCATTTTATAAGGGTCAATCAACTAAAAAATCGGCAATTTTATAAGCCAATCGACTCTAAAGTTTTACCTTTAGTTTCTTCACCCAGCAGCAGAATGATCAGCGCTACGGCAATTAAAACGGCGGTAAACATCATAAAGACATAGCTGAAACCTTGCTCCATAACCATCATATGCGTCACAGCAAAGGGAGCCAGAATACCGCCAATACGACCAATCGCTCCGGCCCAGCCTGAACCGAAAGCACGGATATTGGCAGGATACTGTTCTGGGGTATAAGTATATAAAACGCCCCACGCCCCCAGGTTAAAGAAGGACATCAAACAGCCCCACAGCACAATCTGGGTCACATTGTCGGACTGGCCAAAGAAATAGGCCGACACCGCACACATGGCAATAAAACCGGCCAGGGTTGCCTTGCGTCCGAGTTTTTCCACCAGCCATGCCGCAGCAATATAACCCGGCAACTGGGCCAGAATCATCACCAATACATACTCGAAAGACTGCACGATGGTATAGCCTTCTTTGACCAGTAAACTTGGCAGCCAGGTAAAAATACCATAATAAGAAAATACGATACCAAACCAGATTAACCACAGCATGAGGGTACGGCGGGCAAAAATGCCGGACCAAAGTTGAGAGAAGCTAATGTCATGCTTTTCAGCCACCGGTTTGACTTCAAAAATTTCAATCACTTCCACGCCACATTGCGCTTCAATTTTTTTCACCAAGGCATGGGCTTCTTTATGTCGCCCCCGGTTAATTAAATAGGGAACGGATTCAGGTACTATTTTCCAGATCACGATGGCATACAGTGCAGGAATACCCCCAATCAGGAAAGCGGCATGCCAGCCAAAATCGGGAATCACAAAACGTGAAACCAGCGCCGCAACCAGCCAGCCCAAACCCCAAAAACTTTCCAGCAGCACAATAAAGCGTCCGCGGACATGGGCTGGAATATATTCACTTACCAGCGTTACGGCCACAGGTAGCTGACCACCCAATCCAAGCCCCACAATAAAACGAAACACCAGCAGCCAGGTCAGGTTCGGCGCAAAAGCGCAAGCCGCAGTTGCCAGGCTATAAATGACCAGAGTGGAAGCAAAGACTGTTTTACGTCCCCAGCGATCCGCAAGACCGCCTGAACACACCGCCCCAATCGCCATTCCAATAAAACCAATGGAAACCACCCAGCTTTTATCATCTGGCGTCATGGCCCAGTCTTCGGCCATTTTGGCCAGAATAAAGGAAATTAATCCGGTATCCATGGCATCAAACATCCAGCCCAGACCAATCACCCATAGCAAGGTATAGTGAAACTTACCAATCGGTAAACGTTGTATACGTGAGACTAAATCCATAACAAGAGCTCTGATTTGGTGAAAGAATGCATGCTGCTTTCCCAACAGGATTTATTGTTGTATTAATTTTTATACGCCAATTTGCAGATGATGACCGCTCATTTCGTCGGTCATTCATCATATTAAGGCAATATTCTAGGAAGCATCTTTGGAAGATGCAGACTGGTCGTCGTCATCTTTATAGATAAATTTCGGCATTTCCAGACCAAAATAAATAGCGATGCAGCGCAAAGAGAAACCGAAGATCAAGGTCGAAATGACCGTGATTTCCAGCGAGAAGCCAATTTCCTGACAAACCCAGTAACAAATTACGGAAACAAAGGAAATACTGGCATACAGTTCACGGCGGAACACCAATGGCACATCGTTACACAGAATATCGCGCAGAATACCGCCGGAAACGCCGGTCAGGACGCCAGCGACGGCGGAAACCACAAAACCATGCCCCATCTCCAGGGCAATCTGACAGCCAATGATGGTAAAACCGATTAAACCCAGGGCATCAAGAATCAGGAAGATGGAACGTAAATGGCGCATCCATTTGGCAATCAGGATGGTGACAAAGGCAGCACAACAGGTCAGCACCAGATATTCCGGATGCTTGACCCAGGTCAGCGGATAATGCCCAAGCAATACATCCCGGACCGAACCACCGCCCAGCGCAGTCACGCAGGCAATCAGCGTTACCCCAAACCAATCCATACTACGCCGACCTGCCGACAGTGCTCCTGTCATGGCTTCAGCCGTAATCGCAATAATATAAATGACCAATAGCAACATTGCCCTGCTTCCACTGAGGGTTATCGATGCGCGCTATTCTAAGGCAAATTCAGGTGAAAATTACAAAAATTGCGCACAACATTGCTTAAATTTTTTCCCTGAACCGCAAATACACGGCTGTTTCATGGTGATTTGCATGTTTGTGGTCGGATCAAGGAAATACCAGGCATCTGCATGCTTCACAAAATGTGAAACTTCATGATGGACCTGCGCCTGATTGCCATCGTGATAATGGGCCTTGAATTCGACCTGGGCATGGTTCTTGTCCAGTTTTTCCCGGGCCTGAACGACTTCCAGCTTGAGCCACTGATTGGCCTTGCTCCAGTCACGAATTGCCGCCACATCCAGCGCCTGTTGCTGGCCTAAGGCTGTGGTTTTCACAATATAGTCAATTTCATGCCGGGCAAAGGCACTATAACGCGAACGCATCAATTGTTCTGCACTTTGTGCTTTGAGCTGCCCCAAATGCAAGGGCTGGCAACAGCGGGCATACTCCCCTGCACCACATGGACACTTTTCTTCTGACATCAATTTTTTCCAATAAAATAGCCCGACTCTGCGGGCTATTTTAATTCAATCTCGGGGTTGAAAGATCATCTGTGCAGGATGAAATTAACTTTCAGGTTCATTTTGATTGAGCGGGATAATATGGACCTTATCAATTTTATGGCCATTCATCGTCACCACTTCAAAAATGTGTTCGTCGGCTTCCAGTTTCTCGCCGCTTTCCGGCAGACGTCCCAGATGGAACAGGATATAACCGGACAAGGTCGAATACTGTTCGGACTCATCCACCAGATCACGGTTTAACAGTAAGGAAACATGACGAATATCGGTAGAACCTTCCAGGATTAAAGTCCCATCTTCCAGACTTTCTGCTGCAGTTTCAAATTCATCTTCATCCGGGAATTCACCGGCAATGGCTTCTAGCACATCAATCGGAGTGGCAATCCCTTCAATCGAACCGTATTCATTCAGTACAATCGCCATTTGCAGCGGTGCCTGACGCAATTGCTCCATCACCATCAATACCTGGGCATTTTCATGCATGATGACTGGCTCGCGTAAATGGCCTTCAAAATTCAGTTTTCCGGTTTCGATATATTCGTTCATGACTTTATGGGTCAGTACCACACCGGCAATATTATCCAGCTCACCATGCGCCACAATTAAACGCGAATGGGTCGTGCTTAATAACTGCTCTTTAATGGAGGCTTCGTCTTCATCCAGATCAATCCATTCCAGTTCCGGACGCGGTGTCATCACCGATTTGACTGGCCGCTCCGACAGTCCAAGCACGCCTTGCACCAGCACACTATGGTAAACCCCGTTGTCTTCATCAAAAACCTCATCGGCAAAGGCACGGGTCGCCAGCACATCTTCGGCTTCATTGTTTTGCGATTCGCTTTTCCCCCCCAGCATGCGCATGACGGCAGAAGCGGTGCGGTAACGCAGGTCTGTCGTGGTCACCATCCGCTCCTGGTTACGGCGCATGGTCTGGTTGATAAATTCGACAATCACCGAGAAACCAATCGCGGCGTATAGATAGCCTTTAGGAATATGGAAACCGAAGCCTTCTACAATGAGAGAGAAACCAATCATCATCAGGAAGCCGAGGCACAGAATCACCACGGTCGGATGTCTGTTGACAAAGGTCATCAGCGGTTTGGATGCCCACAGCATGATCCCGACTGCAATCACCACTGCAATCATCATCACCGACAGGTCTTTGACCATGCCGACTGCGGTAATCACGCTATCCAGGGAGAATACGGCATCCAGTACCACAATCTGGACGATCACCATCCAGAACGCTGCATGCACCGGGTTTTCTTCTTTCTGCGGTTGGGCACCTTCTATGCGCTCATGCAGTTCCATGGTGCCTTTAAATAACAGGAATACACCACCAAACAGCAAAATCAGGTCACGGCCGGAAAAAGGATGATCCAGAACGTGGAACAGTGGCTGGGTCAAGGTCACCACCCAGGCAATCGAGGCCAGTAAAACCAACCGCATACACAAGGCCAGAACCAAGCCGATGATACGGCCTGCATTACGCTGTTCCGGGGGCAGTTTTTCCGCCAGAATGGCAATAAAAACCAGGTTGTCGATACCCAGTACAATTTCTAGAACCACTAAAGTTGCCAGTCCAATCCATGCCGATGGATCTGACATCCATTCAAAGATCATTGGATGTTCTCCTGTGCAGGATGATGAGGGACTGATTTTAGAAGGTTCATATTAAAATCGCTGAATATGCGATGAACAGCATTCTTTGTATTTTTTACGGAAGCATTGAAGTGTTCAGAGCGAGGACAACCACTACTCATGTTAATTCATTTATTGGAAAACAGATTTTTAGTATAGCAAGATGAAGTAGAAATTCATCCCTTTTTGCGTACCGGGCTGTTTTTCGCTCACCCAATATCAACAAATCTTTGCAAAGTCAGTATAAGGCGGATCACGGCCTGTCATATTTAACCATTAAGCTAGAGACTGAAAAAATAAAATGCTATGGTAAAAATATAATGATGAACAGTGTATTAAAAATGACTCCCAAACATAACAATCCTACTCCCAAAACAACTCAACCTTTAATTGCACTTTACTGTGGTTCACGTTCAGGCAATAAACCGATTTATCAGGAAAAAGCCGTGGCTTTGGCTCAGGCACTGGCGGACCTGGGTTTCGGAATGGTCTATGGCGGCGCAAGTATAGGCCTCATGGGGCAAGTGGCAGATGCCGTCAGACAGCGTGGCGGTGAAACGGTCGGGGTAATTCCTGAATTTATGCTGGATTATGAGATTGCACATCACCAGCTGACCGAATTACACATTGTACAAAGCATGCATGAACGTAAGGCCATGATGGCGGAACGTGCCAGTGCTTTTGTCGCTTTGCCCGGCGGCTTGGGCACTTTTGAAGAAATCCTGGAAATTGCCACCTGGGGGCAGTTAAATCAGCACCAGAAACCCATGATGCTCTATAACGTGAATGGCTTTTATGATGCCCTGATTAACCAGCTCGATCATGCCGTCAGTGAAGGTTTTTTACCGCCGCAGCATCGCGCCAAACTGATTATCTGCAATCATGCCGATCAGATTATCAATGCCATTAAAAATCTGGATGCACCAAAGCACTTTGCCATTTAAACCGATGTCCGAATACAAAAAGCGAGCTTACGGCTCGCTTTTTTTAAAGTTCAATTGAGCAGCTGTAAACATTAATCCCGAAGCCCTGTATCAAGCTGCGAATACTGAATTTGATCTGATCGAGTTTTTATTTGATTTAACTTTCAACTTTTTTATAACGCTGATCTTGTGCATGAACACCCCTCCCATTTCTGGACCAATTCATCTTCCTGGCTATGAATAGCACAACTTTTTCTTACACCCTCTTGAACGGATTGCTTTAAACTCTGTAAAAAATCGCTTTAATATTGTTATGAACGCCACCCCTTCGCATCAAGCCCTGCAACCTGAATTCCGACTGCTGGTTCTGTTGGTATCAATCGGTTTTTTTATGCAAGGTTTGGACACCACCATTGTCAATACCGCAATTCCGGCCATGGCAGCCAATCTGGCTGAAGATCCGCTGCAGATGCATAGCGTGGTGGTAGCCTATGTGCTGTCGGTAGCAGCCTGTATTCCCTTAAGCGGCTGGCTGGCCGACCGTTTTGGCGTGCGCAATACCTACTTTGCCGCCATCATTATTTTTACTCTTGCCTCACTGGGCTGCGGACTGTCCAGCAGTTTAAACCAGCTGCTCTTTTATCGGGTAATTCAGGGAATTGGCGGTGCCTTGTTACTTCCTGTAGGCCGGCTGGCAATGCTCAAAGTCATTCCGCGTACCCAGTTTTTATCTGCCATGAGCTTGATGAGCCTGGCCGGCCTGATGGGTCCCCTGATTGGCCCGACACTGGGCGGATGGATGGTCGAAGTGGCAACATGGCACTGGATTTTTTTAATTAATATTCCGATGGGGCTTTTAGGGGTTCTCATCACCTTTAAAGCCATGCCCAACGTGACCGAGCCTGGCGTCAAGCCATTTGATTTTTCAGGTTTTATTTTGCTGGTGATTGCCATGGTGGGTCTTTCACTGGGCATTGAAAATTTTGCCAGCCCGCATCAATCGTTATGGTGGAGTATGGGTCTGGTGCTTGCGGGTGTATTGGCAGCGATTATCTATGCCATTCATGCACATACGCATCACAACGCGCTGTTCCGGAGCACATTATTCAGCAATAAAATTTATGCCATTGGCATTATAGGGAATTTCTTCGCCCGCCTGGGCGGCAATGCCATGCCTTTCCTGCTCCCCCTGATGTTGCAGGTCGCCTTTGGCTTTGAACCGTTTATTACCGGCCTGTTGATGATTCCGACCGTGCTCGGTTCGCTCGCCTCCAAGCCGATTATCCGCCAGATTATTCAACGCTTTGGTTATCGTCAGGTATTGCTGGTCAATACCTTATTGGTCGGCGCATGTATTGCCAGTTTTGCCCTTACCACGGCGGATACGCCGATCTGGTTAAGAGCCTTACATTTCTTTGTCTTCGGCATGCTGAATTCTTTGCAGTTTGTTTCCATGAATACCCTGACGCTCAAAGATTTACCCCAGCAGGATGCCAGCAGTGGCAACAGCTTTTTATCCATGATCATGATGGTCTCGATGAGTATTGGTGTGGCATTAGCCGGAACCTTGGTCAATGTCTTTAGCGCCTATTTCGGTAGCGAGCAGATCGTGACGGCTTTTCACAGCACCTTAATTTTCCTCGGCTGCATTAACCTGATTACCGCAGCCATTTTCTGGCAAATTCCACGTCATACCCAGATATAATCATACGCTATCAGAAACAGCGTGGTCTGAATGTTCAGATCGCGTTATCATGTATTTGATAAATCATGCCTAAATTATCTATGCCTAAAAAACGATTCGCCAAAAACAGTCATAAAAAGCTCTACGCCTCTTGCATGGGCTTGGGACTGATTTGCGCTGCAATCGTATTGTATGTTTTTGTCTTGCATCATAATCCTGCTTCAGCACAGGAATATCCGGTCAAAGGTTTCGATGTTTCACATCATCAGGGTGACATTCAATGGCAGCAGATTTCCCCGCAGCGTTATCAATTTGTCTATCTGAAAGCCACAGAAGGCGGTGATTTTAAAGACCGGAAATTTCAGGACTACTGGTTACAGGCACGTGAACATGGTTTAAGGGTGGGTGCCTATCATTTTTACCGTTTATGCCGGGATGGTGCAATTCAGGCACAAAATTTTATTGAAACCGTACCGAATAAAGCCGATGCCTTGCCCCCGGTGATTGATCTGGAATATGACAGTAACTGCATCAACACCTATACCCGGGAACAACTGCTGAAAGAAATTCAGGTCATGCATGATCGACTGTATCAGCACTATGGCAAGCAACCGATTTTCTATATTTCCAAGTCATTCTATAACATTGTTCTGGCGGGAGAGTTTTCAAAAACACCACTGTGGGTCCGTGAATATCACGGCAAGCCAGATTTAAAAGGCAAGCCAAAATGGCTGTTCTGGCAGCATACCAATCAGGGCACCATCAAGGGCATTAACAAAGCTGTCGACTTAAACGTGTTTAATGGGAATGAAGATGACTGGACACGCTTTTTAGAACACAATGGAATCTATCCACTTAAAAAAGTTGAAGATTTACCCCCAAAATAACAGGATAAGTCCCTACCTTTAACCACAATAAAAAATAAAACTGCATAAAAACGGGAAACTTATGGCAAATCAAAAAGGGTTTTGGCGCGTGGCAGTAGGCATCGGCATACTCGTTGGAGTTGCTGCTGTCGTTTTGCTCCTGCAACCTTCAGGTCAGATGTCGAATTTTCAAAAATGGCAATATTCATCCTCTGAAAAAGCGGCTGCACCTGCAACGCTTCAGGTCAAATTCTTTGGCGTTTCCACCCTGCTTTTTGATGATGGCAAAACCCAAGTGCTGATTGACGGTTTCTTTAGCCGTCCTTCCATTGCACAGGTGCTGTTCACCAAAACTCAAAGTCAGCCTCAGGTCATTCAGCATATCGTGCAACAGCACCAGTTACAGCGCACCCAAGCCATTTTCGTGACCCATTCACATTATGACCATGCGCTGGATATTGCCGAACTCGGGAAACAGTTGCCAAACAGCAAAATTATCGGTTCACGCAGCACTTTAAATATCGCCCGAGGCGGACAGGTTTCAGAGCAGCAATTGCTCCTGGTGCAGCCTTTAAGACCCATGATGTTTGGCCAGTTCAGAGTCACTGCCATTCCTTCACAACATACCCCACCTACTGCCGTGAATAATGACCTGGGTGAAGAAATTACCCAGCCGCTGCAACTTCCTGCCCATTTCTCGGCATTTAAAGAAGGTCATAGTTTTGACTATCTGATTGAACATTCAGGTCAGCGCATTTTAGTCAAAGCCAGTACGGGTGCTGTACCGGATCAACTGAAAAATTTAAAAGTGGATACTTTATTTTTAGGCATTGCCCAGCTGTCACGCCAATCGGAACAATTTCAGCAAAACTATCTGGATCAAACCCTGAGAAGCTTACAACCTAAAGTCGTGGTACCGGTTCATTGGGATAACTTTTTCCAGCCGATTGACCAGCCTTTGGAATTTTTACCGTACTTGGCAGACAATACTGAACAAAGTTTAAAAATACTGATTCGGGCAGCCGAACAACAACGCACCCGGCTGGTTTTACTTAGTCAACCTGTGTCGTATCCACTTGATCCTGCTCTACAATCTGATCGGTGAAGATGAGATACTGAAGCCCAGCACGTACAGGCAGAGTTTGGGACTGCATGAGAAAAATCATTCACATCGATATGGATGCCTTTTTTACATCCGTGGAACTCAAAGACCGGCCGGAGTTACAGCATTTGCCGGTGGTCGTGTCTTCACATCATCCACGGGCAGTCATTTGTGCAGCGTCCTACCCTGCGCGCGAGTTCGGCTTGCGCTCTGCCATGTCGATGGCACAAGGCCGAAAGCTTTGTCCCCACGTGGTCATCATTGAACCCGATTTTGAAAAATATCGTGCCATTTCTGCGCAAATTCATCAGGTATTTCAAGGTTACACCCCGCTGATTGAACCCTTGTCTTTAGATGAAGCCTATTTAGATGTTACAGAAAATCTGAAAAATATTCCGAGTGCCACAGAAGTGGCCATGCGTATACGGGAAGATATTTTCAAAGTTACCGGTTTAACTGCCTCTGCCGGGGTCGCACCCAATAAATTTTTAGCCAAAATTGCTTCGGACTGGAACAAACCGGATGGCATTTGTGTCATTAAGCCATCCCAGGTGCAGCATTTTATTCAGGATTTACCGCTAAAGAAAATTCCCGGTGTAGGAAAAGTGATGCAAGAAAAGCTCAAGCGGCTGCAATTGCAAACGTTGGGAGATTTACAAAAAATTGAGCAAAATGTGCTGGTTCAGCATTTTGGCAAATATGGCAAACGACTTTTTCTCTATGCCCAGGGGATTGATGAACGGCCTGTACAAGTTGAACGTGAACGCCAGCAAATTTCCAAGGAAACCACCTTTGATGATGACCTGACCTTAATACAATGCCAGAATGCTTGGCCTCGACTGATTGATCAGGTCTGGAGCAGTTTGGAGAGAAAACAACTCAGTGCACGCGGGGTTTCAGCCAAACTCAAGTTAAAAAATTTTCAGGTCTTGCAACACAGCAAAAGTTTCAAACAGCCTTTACAAAATCGGCAACAACTGGAACAGGTACTGCAACAGCTAATCACTGAAATGCATATTCCAGAAAGTTATCAGTTTCGCCTGATTGGCGTTGGTCTGTACCAGCTTTCGGAGCAGCAGGATCAGTCACAGCTTTCACTGTGGTAGTATTTGCACGTTTTTCAATCAAAAGAATAAAATTAGACCAATTAATGATACACAAACATGATTTTTGCGGTAATCTATGGGCGCGATACATTTATCCATGTAAACGCCGAGATGCTAAAAATCACCTTTACTTTTAGCATGCTGTCCTGTGATTGGCGTGACGATCAAATCCGAATGTTACAGGGCAACTCTGTTGAACCGCATGGACTCTCCATCACATCTCTTCTGCATTTTTTATACACTCTCAAAAAACAGCATATTTTCATACTGCACTGAATCATTTTATCAATGCTGCTGTAAATCCGTCTGATTTGCTCCGGTATGTTCTGATTTTCCTCCCTGTTAATTTTAAAAATATCTTCCGTGACAGTTTCAGCTCCATCATGGCTGCCCCGATAAATGATTTACGCTAAAGGCGCATGGCATTATGATATTGCCATCTACTAGGCTGCAGGCTATGTGCCCACACTATAGCGCTTAGCAACTATGCCGAAAATAAAGGACTCTTATTATGACAGTACAACGTCTGCACGTTGAAAAGCGCTTTTCTGAAATTGCCATTTCAGGCAACCTGGTCCATCTGGCGGGTCAATTGGCTGCGGATACAACGCTAGACATTAAAGGTCAAACCCGGCAAACACTGGAAATTATTGATCGCTTGCTGGCCGATGCCGGTACAGACAAGAGTCAGATTATGTCGGTGACCATTTATTTAAAAGATATTGAAAATGACTACGCAGCGATGAATGAAATCTGGGATGCCTGGGTCGCTGATATTGAAGCCCTGCCTCGCACCTGTGTCGAAGCCAAGCTGTATGCCCCTGATGTTTTGGTGGAAATGACCGTCACTGCTGTGCGTGCATCAAATTAAAAGCAAAAAAATAAGCATGAACAGTCATTCATGCTTATGCTGATTTAACCTAACATTCGGATTTTCTTTCGTCCCAAATCTGGATAAAACTCATACTTTTTTATTGTAGCTTCTGTTAACTCATCCAGCTGAAAATCAGCAGGGTTTTCAATTAAAAAATCTTGTCTTAACTGAAAATATTCCGGTACATCTTCATAGCGAATCACCCGATATCCAGCCATCGCCAACAGCGCATCCTGATATTGGGCATTTTGCGGATGCCTTAAAGCCATCGGATCATCCAGTGCAATAATGGCAGAAACCTGATGATGTTCATCTAAAATCACAAAATCTGCCACCATGTTACGATATTTATGGCGGGTACGGCTGTATTTGGTCGTCAACAAGGCATCAAATGAAACATGCGTCAACACTGTGCTGTGCGGCAATATTTCTTTGAGACGTGTAAAAGTTATCTGTTCACTAATATTAAAAATAGCTCTTTGTTTTAAAGCACTATCTTGCTGTTTAGCACTACCTTCCAGACTTTTCCAAGCCTTCAGCAGAACGCCAAACAGAAGTAAACTTCCGACCAAAATATAAATTATCATCCTCTTAATCCTTTAATTTTTTATAGTCTTTTCCGGTGTCACACCGATGATTGTTATAAAATTCAGTATACAACAATTATTTTTATTAAATATTTCAAGTAAACAAACTGCATTTAATCATGACAAAATCATCATAAATGCTGACAAAAAGTTGTACTGATTTTATTTTTACCTCTATGTCCAAATTGAATCCATTTTCAGACACAAAACAACTGTATCGCAAGGCACAGTAGGGATGCAAGATTACTTTTTGAGATTGTCCTACAATTCCGACGAACTGTTTCATTCGCCATTATTTTTTTAACTTAATGATAAAAAAAGAACGCCGGAGCGCTCTTTTTTATTTTTAAATCAAGCTTTTGATTTAGGTTTAGATTTAGTTTTGGATTTAGAACCCGCAAATGGACGTTTTTCCCCGGTTTCACGTGGTGGCAAGCCGGTATGTTGAGTCAAAATCTGGCCTTTTTTAGGACGATTATTGTCATTTGTATTGGCAACATTACGTGATTGATTACGTGCAGTATTTTCACCTGTACGTTTTGCAGAATCTCCCGCCAAGGTCGAGTTTTTCTTGCGTGCAGACTGATATTGCCCTTCTGTGCCTTGTGGTTGATAGCTCGGAATCAGATGTTGTTTCGAATTACCAATCAAGTCTGAGCGGCCCATTTCTTTCAAAGCTTCACGTAACATTGGCCAGTTATTTGGATCATGGTAACGCAAGAAGGCCTTGTGCAAGCGGCGACGTTTCTCACCTTTCACAATATCCACATTTTCAGTATAACGCGCCACTTTCGCCAGCGGGTTTTTACCGGTGTAATACATGGTCGTTGCTGTGGCCATTGGCGATGGATAGAAGGTTTGTACCTGATCGGCACGGAAACCATTCTTTTTCAACCAAATCGCCAAATTCATCATGTCGTAATCGGTCGTTCCCGGATGCGCCGCAATGAAGTAAGGAATCAGATACTGTTCCTTACCTGCTTCTTTACTAAAGCGGTCAAACATCTGCTTGAAACGGTCATAAGTGCCAATACCCGGCTTCATCATCTTCGACAACGGACCTTTTTCGGTATGTTCAGGCGCAATCTTGAGGTAACCACCAACGTGATGGGTGACCAATTCTTTGACATATTCAGGGTTTAATACCGCCAGGTCATAACGTAAACCTGAACCGATCAGAATTTTCTTGATGCCCTTAATCGCGCGTGCTTTACGGTATAATTGCGTCAACGGTGCATGGTCGGTATGCAGGTTTTGACACACGCCCGGGAACACGCACGATGGTTTACGGCAGTTCTTTTCAATCTCCGGATCTTTACAGTGCAAACGGTACATGTTGGCCGTTGGACCACCCAAGTCCGAAATAATGCCGGTAAAGCCCGGTGCGGTATCACGAATCTTTTCCACTTCACGAAGAATTGAGTCTTCCGAGCGGTTCTGGATAATACGGCCTTCATGTTCCGTGATTGAACAGAAAGTACAGCCACCGAAGCAACCACGCATAATGTTGACCGAAAACTTGATCATGTCAAACGCTGGGAAACGTGCATTGCCATATGCAGGATGTGGCAGACGTGCATAAGGCAGATCAAACACATAATCCATTTCTTCTGTGGTCAATGGAATAGGTGGCGCATTCAACCACACATCACGTTCCCCATGCTTTTGTACTAAGGCACGTGCATTTCCCGGATTGGTTTCCAGGTGCAAAATACGGTTGGCATGCGCATACAGCACAGGATCATTCACTACTTCTTCAAAAGCAGGTAAACGGATTACCGCCAGTTCACGTGGTGGCAATTTATGTTTAATGGCTTTAGAAGCAGGTTGTAACTGCACAATTTGCGTATCGGCATCCAGATTGTCGCCTTCACGAACAACTGGATTTGCTACATGTTCTTTCTGGAAACCTTGGTATTGGCTTGAGTCTTTCCCCTGTTCAATCTCACAACCTTCAATATCTTCAGTCATGACATAAGGGTTAATAATCGGATCGACACGACCAATCGCATCCACATCATTCGATGCAATTTCAACGAATTTGGCTTTAGAGGCCCTGTTATGTTTATTGACAATAAATGCCGTACCACGGACATCCGTGATGTCGGTAATTTTTTCGCCTTTGGCCAAACGGTGCATCACTTCGACAATCGAGCGTTCGCCATTACCGTACATGAGAAGATCAGCTTTAGAATCCATCAATACCGAACGCCGAACTTTGTCTGACCAGTAGTCATAGTGCGCAATACGACGTAACGACGCTTCAATACCACCGAGCAATACCGGCACATCAGGATAGGCTTCGCGCACACGCTGGCAATACACGGTTGCCGCGCGGTCAGGGCGTTTATTCGGCACATTGTCTGGTGAATAGGCATCATCTGAACGGATTTTACGGTCGGCCGTATAGCGGTTAATCATCGAATCCATATTACCTGCGGTCACACCCCAGGCAATATTCGGTTTACCCAATACACGGAACGCATCCACACTGGTCCAGTCCGGCTGAGCAATAATCCCGACACGGAAACCTTGAGCTTCCAAAGTACGGCCAATGATGCCCGAACAGAAAGAGGGATGGTCAATATACGCATCACCGCAGACCAGAATAAAGTCACAACTGTCCCAACCGAGTTGATCCATTTCCTCGCGTGACATCGGCAAAAATGGCGCAGGTTCAAAACACGACGCCCAATATTTGTCGTAATCAAACAACGCTGTAGGCGCTGTCTGCATGGTATAAGCAGTAGACATGGCTAGCAATTCTCGGCTGGCAGATGATGGAAGACCTGAAAATTAGATCAAAGATGAAAGCCGAGTATTTTAGCATGAATTCGGCTGAGGTTGCTTGATTATAATTTGTACAAAACCAGTGATTTAATTTATCTTCCCAAAATAATCACTTCAGTTGAAAAAGCTTCTCCAGTAAGTGATCACCTATAGGGTTAAACATACTCATTCTTTGAAATATGCAAATTGGATGGGATAAGATTTGAAATATTTTAAAGTCAGCAAACTCCAAAATCTGATGATTAGAATGTTTGGACTCGAATCTTAGGAGCTAAATATTTCCCACGCATAAAAAAAGCCCCCTGCTTATGCAGAGGGCTTTTTAGAATAATGAGCTGGCGATGACTTACTCTCACATGGGTAATCCCACACTACCATCAGCGCTAAGAGGTTTCACTTCTGAGTTCGGGAAGGGATCAG
>NZ_FMYO01000008.1 GCF_900096895.1 Acinetobacter kookii
CGTTTATTGCGAATTATTCAGGTCAATTTATTTGAAAGGAAACTTTTAAGGTCACTCTTTGTGCCTGATAAAAAATGGCGAAAACAAGAAGAACCCCAATTGAGGTTCTTCTTGTGATATTTGTGGGACAGCAGTGGGCTTCCCCCTCTTTGGTAAAGAGGGGGTTAGGGGGAGATTCAAATCGTCATCGAAAAAATCCGATTTTCCGGAACACGGCGTTTTAAACGCAAATCAAAAGCCATACAGATATTACGCACAAAAGGCTTGCCCTGTTCAGTCACGGTAATGCCCTGCTCATCAATCTGTAACAGCTGATCCTGCTGCATTTCTGCAAGTTGCAGCAAGACCTCGGGCAATTCAGGAAATTGCATCTCTTTCGATGCCCAGGATGTCGTAAAAGTACACATCAAATTCAAGATATGCTTGCGGATAATCAAATCTTCGGCACTCAGCACATGGCCTTTGACCACTGGAATTTCATCCAGCTCCAGACGTGCATAATAATCTTCCAGTTTCTTTTCATTTTGCGCAAAGCTGTACCAGCTGTCGCTAATGGAAGAAATTCCCAGGCCAATCATCACTTGGGTTTTGGATGCGGTATAGCCCATAAAGTTGCGATGTAAAGCCCCCTGTTTAAAGGACTGGTACATGCCGTCTTTTTCTAGGGCAAAATGATCCATACCAATTTCATGATAACCATGCGCCAGCAGTTGTTTTTTGCCTTCTTCATAGCACTGGCGTTTCAATTCATCTTTCGGTACATCGGCATCTTTAAAACCACGCTGGCCATTGCCCTTAATCCACGGCACATGAGCGTAGCTATAAAATGCCAAACGGTCTGGCATTAAACTCTTGGTTTGATCAATGGTATTCAGCACATCTTCCAGGTTTTGAAAAGGCAAACCAAAAACCAGATCATGGGAAATGGAGGTATAACCGATTTCACGTGCCCACTCCGTGACACGCTGTACATGTTCAAAAGGCTGAATCCGGTGGATGGCTTTTTGTACCGTTTCATTGTAGTCCTGCACACCATAGCTGACCCGACGAAACCCCAGATCATACAAGGCTTGCAGATGTTCACTGGTGGTATTGTTGGGATGCCCTTCAAAGCTGAATTCATACTCGGCAGCCACCTCTGCCTTTGCCAGAATGCCCCGAATTAACTGTTGTAAATGCTCAACCGAAAAGAAGGTCGGTGTGCCGCCGCCCAAATGAATTTCTTTAATTTTCGGCGTTGTTACCAGCAACTGGCAATACAAGTCCCACTCCTTGAGCACGGCCTGAATATAAGGCTGTTCCATCTCATGCTTTTTCGTGACACGTTTATGGCAACCACAGAAGGTACACAGGCTTTCACAGAAAGGCAGATGGATATACAGACTGATGCCTTCAGTTGAGTTGGATTCATCAAAGGAACGCTTTAAGCTCTGTTTCCACTGCTCAAGTGAAAATGGCTCGGTTTCCCAGTACGGCACCGTTGGATAACTGGTATAACGGGGTCCCGGCACATTATATTTTTGAATTAAAGAACGCGTCATCGCTGCTATCCATTCTCTACTGCAACAGCCGGTTATACCTATAACCGAACCTATATTTTGCATACATATTCAACTCATTTTGCTGGGCTTGTTCATAGAATTCAACCTAGCGATCTAGTCGGAATATTTTTCAGCGACCACTTTGCATCAAAGTCTGCATAAAATGGAGGGTATCTGTTTCAATAAAAAAGCGTGCTGCATAAAAATCCTTACTCTTTTATACAATTTATGCTTTGATGTATCTCAGTTTTCTTTTCCGCTATGAGGGCTTTGATGCAGCATCCTACATCTGCCGATATTCAACGCGTTCGCGAATTCCTGCTTGACCTGCAAAGCCGTATTTGCTCGGCACTTGAACAACAAGGTGGCGGCACAGCTCAATTTGAAATTGATGACTGGCAGTGCCCTGAAGGCGGTGGCGGCCGTTCACGTGTGTTGCAAAACGGCAGCGTGATTGAAAAAGGCGGGGTCATGTTCTCGCACATCAACATTTCCAGACTTCCCGCTTCTGCCACAGAGCGCCATCCGCAAATTGCCGGTGCCAAAGCCCAGGCCATGGGCGTGTCTTTAGTGATTCATCCCAAAAACCCCAATGTGCCGACTTCACATGCCAACGTACGCCTATTCGTGGCCGAAAAAGAAGGCCAGGATCCGGTATGGTGGTTTGGTGGCGGTTTCGACCTGACACCATTTTATCCCAATGATGAAGATGTTTTGGCGTGGCATCAAAAAGCCCATGAGCTATGTGCACCATTTGGTGATACGGTGTATGCCGAACATAAAAAATGGTGTGATGATTATTTCTATTTAAAGCATCGTGATGAACAGCGCGGGATTGGCGGCTTATTTTTTGATGATTTGAACCAGTGGGATTTTGAAACCTGCTTTCAGTATATGCAGGCGGTCGGCAATGGTTATCTGCAAGCGATTGTTCCGGTCTTTCAACGCAACCAGGATAAACCTTATAGCGAAGCCCAGCGTGACTTCCAGCTTTACCGTCGTGGCCGCTATGTAGAATATAACCTGGTCTATGACCGTGGCACTTTATTCGGTCTGCAAACTGGCGGCCGGATTGAATCGATTCTAGTCAGTATGCCGCCATTGGCCGCCTGGTCGTATCGTCCCGAGTGGGAGGAAAATTCGCCTGAAAAACGCCTGACCGACTATTATCTCAAACCGCATGACTGGTTGACTGAACTTAAGAAATAAAAAAGTTTTGATCCCTTTTTTCCGCGCAGAAAAAGGGATTTTTCCACTGAAATACATTTTAAAACCAAATCACCACTTCAATATTTAAATAATTAAAATCAATACATTAAAATAATCAAGATATTTAACCAGTGCATTAATACAAGAAAACGGACATATTTCCTTACAGCACTAGACACGAGTGTGTCACAAAAATCGTTTAGACTGATTGACTACATTCATGACCTATACAGATTTAATCAGCATGGATAAATACAAAAAAGCATGCTGGAGGGAGAAAATGATGCTCAACACAATCTTAAATCATAAGGTGATTTTATTTTGGTCGATTGTAACCATGATCATCTGTTCAATCACCATTACCCTGCTTTCACACAATACCCTTGCGGACAGCCTGTCAATCAGCTTTACCGTATTTGCAGGTCTGGCTTTATTTTTTACTGCAGCCATGTGGCTTGAAGACCAGGTCCACGACATCTGCAATCCTTGATGCCAGATAAACGGCTCTCCTCTTCCAGTTAGATTTGAAAAAGCCGGGGCCAAACGATTTCAGCTTCTGCTGCTCTTTTTTAACTTTCCCCGTGGTGCTGGCTTTAGCCAGGGCACAAAATCACGTATATTGAATGCCATTTCCGCACACGGACCTTGTGAAATGAGCAAACAATTCGCAGTGGTTGGCAATCCAATCGAACAATCACGCTCTCCAGAACTGCATCATGCCTTTGCAGAAAAAACCGGTATTGATCTCGTCTATAGCAAACGCCTTGCTCCACTGGATGGTTTTGAAGCCAATATCCAGGCGTTCTTTGCTCAGGACGGTATGGGCCTGAACGTGACGGTGCCTTTCAAAGAGCAGGCTTTCGCAGCCTGTGCAGTATTAACCGAACGTGCCAAAATTGCTAAGGCAGTCAACACCCTCTGGATGCAAGATGGCAAGCTGCATGGCGACAATACTGATGGCCAGGGTCTGGTCAATGCCATCAAGGCCCTAGACTGGAAACTGGAAGATACTGAGCTGTTGATTATTGGTGCAGGCGGTGCAACCCGTGGGGTCGTCTATCCCCTGGTACAGGCAGGTGCGAAAAAGATCGTCATCGCCAACCGGACTTTAGCCCGTGCAGAACAACTGGTGGCCGATTTGAAACCCGCTGTGCCGCAAGCCACCCTTGAAGCCATTTCATTAAATGATCTGGCAGGCGACTTCGACATTGTCATTAATGCAACTTCGGCAAGCTTGACCGGCGATGCCCTGGTTTTACCTGAAGCTTTACAGTTTAAGCATGCCTATGAAATGGCTTATGGCAAGCCGTCCAGCTTCTTAGATCAGGCCAAAGCTCGCGGTGTTCCGACTTCCGAAGGTTATGGCATGCTGGTGGGACAGGCAATCGAATCTTTTTCGATCTGGAACGGGGTCAAGCCTGAACTCAAAGATTTTCTTTAAATGGTAGGAATCAAATAATTGAAAAGAAGTAAATCACTGCTTCTTTTCAGTTTTTGTCGGTATAAATAGCTCACCATTGGATTTTATGACATCTGTCCTGATTTAAAGACCTTCCTTCTAAGAAAAAGAGGAAATCCGTTGCCTTTATGTCAAAAATTACAATAACATGTTTATTTAATTATATTTTTACATAAATAATCGAAAGTCGCATATCCTAAAAAATGTACAAAAGCATATAATTATTTAGACTTGAAGCTGAATCATAATATTTTAAATTAGCCTTTCTGACATTTTTCTCAGGCTGCATCATCAATGTATTTTAATCAACAATGTGAATAATCAAATTATCGATTCGGATAATCCAATACTATTTCTAAATTAGGATTAACACTATGCCAGCGTATAAAGCCCCTTTGCACGATATTCGTTTCTTAATGAACGAAGTGCTTGATTACCCAACACATTATAAAACTCTCTCAAATGGTGAAGCAGCAGATGCTGACACTGTAGACATGATTCTTGAAGGTGCGGCAGATTTCTGTGAAAACGTACTTTCTCCACTTAACCAATCCGGTGATGAAGAAGGCTGCCACTTTGAAAATGGTGAAGTCAAAACACCAAAAGGTTTTAAAGAAGCATATGACCAATTTGTGCAAGGCGGCTGGCAAGGTCTTTCTTTCCCTGAAGAATTTGGCGGTCAAAACCTGCCGCAATCTTTAAACCTGATCAAATCAGAAATGATGGGTACTGCGAACTGGTCATTCCAGATGTACCCAGGTCTGAGTATCGGCTGTATGAACACGATTCTTCAGTTTGGTACTGAAGAACAGAAAAATACCTATATGCCAAACCTGGTCACCGGTGAATGGTCAGGCACGATGTGTCTTACCGAACCACAATGCGGTACAGACTTGGGCCAGGTGAAAACCAAGGCGGAACCAAATGCAGATGGCACGTATGCCATTTCGGGTACGAAAATCTTTATCTCTGCCGGTGAACACGATTTAACAGAAAACATCATTCACATCGTTCTCGCACGCCTTCCAGATGCGCCTGCAGGAACCAAAGGTATTTCGCTATTCATCGTGCCAAAATTCTTGGTCAATGCAGACGGTAGCGTGGGTGAGCGCAACCCTGTAACTTGTGGTTCAATCGAACACAAAATGGGGATCCGCGCTTCAGCGACTGCGGTATTAAACTTTGACAATGCAACGGGTTACCTGATTGGCGAGCCGCACAAGGGCCTGCATGCCATGTTCACCTTCATGAACACGGCACGTATCGGTACTGCAATCCAAGGTATTGCGCATGCTGAACTGTCATTCCAGGGCGCCCTTCCTTATGCCAAAGAACGTATGTCCATGCGTGCCCTTTCAGGTAAAAAAGATCCAGAAAAAGTGGCGGATGCGATCATTCATCATGCTGACGTTCGCCGTATGCTCTTGACTCAAAAAGCGATTGCTGAAGGCGGTCGTGCAATGATTTATTATGCCGCGCAAATTGCCGACAAAATGGCAGATGCGTTAATGCATGGCGATACTGCAGCCTATGAAGCGCATGATGACCATCTGGGTTTCTACACACCTATACTGAAAGGTTTCCTGACTGAAATGGGTTATGAAGCTGCCAACCACGGCATGCAAGTCTATGGCGGCCATGGCTACATCAAGGAATGGGGCATGGAACAGATTGTTCGTGACTCGCGTATCTCGACCCTTTACGAAGGGACTACAGGCGTTCAGGCACTTGACCTGATTGGCCGTAAAGTCCTGTTAACCTCTAGAGGTAAAGTGATTCGTGACTACACGGCTGAAATCCTGAAGTTCTGCGGTCAGCATGCACGCAACAAATACATGCGCCGTTTTGCCTGGGACCTGACCAAGCTATGTGCGCAATGGAACGCACTCACGGTTCGTATCATGCTTGCGGCACGTAAAGACCGTGACATCGTGTCATCTGCTTCCGTCGATTTCCTGATGTTCTCGGGTTATGTCATGATGGCTTACTTCTGGGCGCAGCAAGCCGCTGTAGCTTCGGCAAAACTGGCTTCCGGTGAAGGTCAGGAAGTACCTGAGTTCTACAAAGCGAAAATCAAAACGGCGGATTTCTACTTCGAACGCCTGCTTCCACGCAGTCAAGGTCATGCCGAAGCAATGGTCAACCCATCCAAGACCATGACTTCACTTGCACCTGAACACTTTAGCTTTGACTATTAAGCGGTAAAGTTTAAGTCCAAATCAAAGAGCACTACGGTGCTCTTTTTTATGCGCTACAATAATTCAAATGCAGACCGGATTTTCAAAAGCATATAATAATCAAAAAGCATCCGGTGGCTTGTTAGATGAAAAAATTATTTTCAATACTGACCCGCTTTTATCAGCCCTACAGTGTCACTGTGCCTTTAAATACCCATCATCTTGAACAAAAAATGGATTCTCCGCATTTTGCCAGCCTGGGGGATGCTGCCGAACCCATTACACTGCTGAGAACCGGATTGGGAAATCAGCATATTATCCAAGGTCTAGCCATCGATCACAGGCAAAATATGTTGTATACCACGCATGTCGAAGGCCATCCTGAACAGGGCGTGATTAATCGATTCAAATTTCACAGCTCGAATTTATGGTCGGCACAGGATGCGCAAAAACCTTCACGGCTTATCGGTCATCAGGGGATTTCTGTCGATCCACAAACTAGCTTTATGTTTGCTTCTGCTGGTTCAGCCATCCCGAACAAAGGTTGGTATATCCTGAAATTTCAATACATGCCTCATGCAGAACCTATAAATACTCAAGTCATTCAGGTGTTCGATAAAAGATACAGCAAGATCACCAATACCATGCCAACCTTCACTCCCGACGGAAAATATCTGCTGGTACGCGGCAATAACCATAAAAGAAATGTCATCCGGATTTTTAAGTCAGATCTTATTCGCCAGAAAAAATTAACCGATCTTTGTTTCTTGTATGAAGATGAATGGCCGATTGACTCAGGCTTCACTCAGGATCGCTGTGCATTTCAAGGCCTGAGCACCGATGGAACCTATATCTACCTGCTCAGCGACAATAAGAACAAAGGTCCTAAACGAATCTATGTGTATGACTTCACGGGAAAACTCATCCAAAAAATGGATCAGGTGACACTCGGCCATTTTGAAGCTTCATCCAGTCATGCTATCCGGTATTGGGAACCAGAAGGCCTAACGGTAGATAGCCGCAACCATCAACTCTATATTCTCTACACCATTGGCAATAGCGGCCAATTTTTGGGCCGTATTTACCGGATAAAGATTAACACCTAAAACATAAAATTTATCAAAATTAAATATTTATAAGTATTTTTTCACTTGTGAAAATTAATCATGATGAACGGTTATCTTCCATTAATCCGCTAAACTCGGATCATACCCATTAATTTAACTTTAAATTTTCTCATCGTTTTTTATGTTAGTTATGTAAAAAGATAAAGCTCTTGTGAACCTGTTTAATCAATAAGCCCTCACCTAAACACCATGATTTAATACTAATCGCCCCTTGTCTTTGCTTAAATCAATCACCGCTTTATATATTTATCTCACAAAACTACTGAAATTTTACATTGCTTTTCAGGTTATGGACCTATCTTAGTAAAGCAAATTTTAAATCATAAACTTTAAAGGTTGCCGACATGAAAGCAATTACCATGAAGAAGATGATTCACTGTATTGCAGTGAGTAGTGCATTGAGTTTTGCTGCATCTCAAAGTATGGCCATGGAACATCAATCGACCAATGAGGGCAAAGAGCATTCTAAAATGTCGCACGATGCTCATGAACGTTTAACGGACAGTCAAGTGATCAAGGTGGTCAGCACCGCAAATAACGGTGAGATCATGCAGTCAAAAACTGCCTTGCCCAAGCTAAAAATGGATCAAACCCGCAAGTATGCCCAGTTGATGATTAATGCACATTCATCAAATGAGAAAAAAGGCCAAGCCCTAGCAACTCGTCTAAAGTTAACGCCACAAGCGAGCAATATCAGCACCTCATTGCAAAATGACAGCGATAAGATTGTGAATAAGCTGGGTCAATCATCCGCAGTTGATAAAGACTATATGATGAGCCAGGTTAAAGTACATCGTAAAGTTCTGATGATTATTGACAAGCAATTGCTACCCAATGCTAAAAATTCCGAATTAAAAAATATGCTTACGCAAACCCGGACTGCAGTGGCCAAGCATTTGCAAATGGCTGAACAAATCGTTGCCAAGATGAAATAGCATAAAATCAATATATGATTGAACCATGCATTCTTAACCAGCCTGGCATCAATAAGCCAGGCTGGTGAATTCTTTTTTCGTCTCACACTTTTTTTAAAAATAACTTCATCGGATTCAAGTTTGAATATTTTTGAATATTAGATCTATTTCATAAGTCAAAAATGTTCAATATTAGATTTTTTAAATCAGCACGGCCTCATTTGATTGATTTAATTTTCTTACCTTCTCGTAGGCAATCTCTCTACTTTTGAAAGGTCAAAAGTAGACAAAAACCTTTTGTTTCCCATACACGACATCCTTGTCGTGATGGGAAACATGTGGCATCCATGCCACACTCATGACTCTAATATCGACTAAAAAATCTATTTTCAATTTCAACTTTACGAACAACTTTTAGTTTCTAAGATGATTTATGAAAGAAGTTTATTAAAGAAATTCTTCCAGCACCGAATTTAAAAACACATGTCCCTGCTCGGTACAAGACAAACGGCTTTGATCTTCGACCATCAACTTCCGTGAACGTAATGACGCTAAAAGCTCATCCAAACTCGCCAGGTCTAAACCTGTACGTTCAGCATACAGCTGGGCAGCCACGCCATCATTTAACCGCAGCGCATTCATCATAAATTCAAACGGCATGTCTGCATCTTCAATCTTTTTAAACTGAAGATGCTCAGCCGGAACTTTGGCCAAATAATCTTTCGGCAAACGGGTTTTCTGGAAACGGTACACGCCATCCGGCCGGGTCACTTTAGCGTGTGCACCTGCCCCAATGGCCAGATAATCGCCAAATTGCCAGTAATTTAAATTATGTGCCGACGGTTTTTCTTTGCGCCACGCCGAGACTTCATAATTCACAAAACCGTTGGCTTTTAAATAGGCTTCACCCTGTTCCTGAATATCTTCCAGCACATCATCCACCGGTAAAACCGGTTGCGTGCGGAAAAATACGGTATTGGGTTCAATGGTCAGCTGATACCATGAAATATGGGTTGCGCCATTTTCTACCGCCAGTTTTAAATCATGCAAAGCCTGTTCCAAGGTCTGTTCCGGCAGACCATGCATCAAGTCGACATTGATACGTTCAAAGCCGGCTTCTCGGGCCAAATGAATGGCATGAATCGCATCATCATTACTATGGATACGCCCCAATTTTTTCAGCTGATCGGTATTAAAACTCTGCACACCAATGGAAAGGCGGTTAATCCCTGCTTTTAAATAACCTGAAAAAGGATCATGTTCGACTGTTCCCGGGTTGGCTTCCAGGGTAATTTCACAGTCATCTTCAAAAGGAATCAGCGCTTTAAGCTGTGCAAATAACCACTCATAACCCTTGGCAGAAATCAGTGACGGCGTGCCTCCACCAATAAACACGCTATGAATCTGACGGCCCTGGGCAAATTTGACCTGGGTTTTAAAGTCTTCGACCAAAGCCTGTAAATATTGCTGCTCCAAATCTAAGGACAGTTTTCCATCCGGTAGGGCATGCGAGTTAAAGTCACAATATGGACACTTACGCACACACCACGGCATATGAATGTATAAAGATAAAGGAACCAGTGCAGGATTTAGGTCAGCCAAGGATCAAGCTCGAAACGGATAAGGGAAGATGCATATTTTAACATGACTGCATCAGGACACTGTTAAAATCTCACTAGGAATATCAGTACACTAGAAAAAACTATTGAAGAATTAAATTGTTAGAATGATGAAAATATCCGCTCAGTTATTGTTGTTCATCCCGCTGACACTGGGGATTGGTATCGCGCTCACCATCCAAACCGCTATTAATAGCCAGTTAAGAGAATATTTAAATTCGCCTTTACAAGCTGCCCTTTTATCTTTTCTGGTTGGTACAATACTGCTGGCCATATTGGTGTTTTTTCAGCCGGCAGAAAAACCCGGTTTTGCTACTTTTGTGCAACTGCCGTGGTATTTATGGTTGGGTGGATTTCTGGGCGTGTATGCCATTAGCCTCAGTATTTATGCCGCGCCCAGACTCGGTTTTTTGACCCTGTCCGGTTTGATTATTTTTGGTCAACTGGTCACTTCAATGGTTCTGGATCATTTTGGTTTACTGGGTACAGAAAAAACACCGGTTAACTGGCAACGTCTGTTAGGTGGCGTAGTGATTTTTATTGGTGTGCTTCTCACTTTACAACGCTAACACCTCATTATTCTAAGCACATGATGAGTAATTTTTGTGTCTCATGTATCGTCGGTTACAACAACCCGTTATGAATTAAAACAGCTCTTTCATTTGATGATTCCGATTTTGGTCACTCAATTTTCCCAGGCCGGTCTGGGACTGATTGATACCATTATGGCCGGACGTCTGTCTCCGGTGGACCTTGCCGCGATTGCTGTCGGGGTCGGCTTGTGGATTCCGGTCATGCTGCTGTTTAGCGGGATCATGATTGCCACCACGCCTTTGGTTGCGGAAGCCAACGGGGCACGTACGCCTGAAAAAATTGCTAGCATTGCACGGCAATCGCTGTGGATTGCATTGCTTCTGGGTATCATCGCTGCGCTGATTTTACAGATCATGCCGTTTTTGTTGCCTATTTTAGGCGTGCCTGAAGTCTTGCTGCCCAAAGCCAGTCTGTTCCTGCATGCCATTGGCCTGGGCATGCCTGCTGTGACCATGTATGCAGCGCTGCGTGGCTATTCGGAAGCGCTGGGGCATCCACGCCCCGTGACCGCCATTAGCCTGATTGCATTAATTGTTCTGGTGCCGCTGAACTTTATTTTCATGTATGGCTGGGGACCGATTCCGGAGTTAGGTTCGGCAGGTTGTGGTTTTGCCACGGCGATTTTGCAATGGCTGATGTTTATTGCACTCGCAAGCTATGTATTGAAAGCTTCAGCCTACAAAAAAACACAGCCCTTTGCCGCATTTGAAAAAATTAATCCCTACTGGATCAAGCGCATTTTAAAACTCGGTTTTCCGATTGGCTTGGCCATTTTTTTTGAAGTGAGCCTGTTCAGCACGGCTGCGATTGTACTTAGCCCTTTGGGCGAAACCCTGGTGGCCGCACACCAGATTGCCATGTCCGTGACCTCGCAATTATTTATGATCCCGATGTCCCTGGCCATTGCGCTGACCATTCGTGTAGGTACGTATTATGGGGAGAAAAACTGGCAGGCGATGTATAAAGTTCAATATCTGGGTTTGGCCACCGGCACTGTTTTTGCCATCGTCACCATGGCCCTAATCTGGTTTTTTCGGCCAGAAATTGTGGCTATTTACACCTCGGATTATGAGGTCACTCAGGTCGCGCTGTCTCTGCTGCTGTTTGCCATGGCCTATCAGCTGATGGATGCCTGGCAGGTCAGTGCAGCGGGTTGCCTGCGCGGCATGCAGGACACCAAAGGTCCGATGTGGATCACCATGATTGCCTATTGGGTCATCGCCTTTCCGGTCGGGGTTTATCTGGCGCGTTTTACCGACATGCAGGCCGCAGGTGTCTGGGTTGGCTTGATTGTCGGTTTGACTGTGGCTTGCATCTTGTTATTGACCCGTTTATATAGAATCAATCATCGGCTTAGAAGCCATTAACAGCGTCTAGACTCATTCCTTTTCCCATGAAAAGGAATGAGATCAATACAAAATAAATAGAAAAACAATGATAAAAATTTCAATAATTTATCCACTTAAAAATGTTCTTGTTTTGAATGATCCCACTTTAAAAATGCCGCTTTTTAACAATTTAAAGTAGGCAATATCCAGTTTAACGCCTATGATCATTAAAACCCATCTCTGATGATCCTGAGGAATTTCGAATGGCAAAAACGGCTAGGACCCCCGGTCGTCGCTTTATGAAACTTGCCAGTATGACGGCGAGTATTGCAACTAAAACCGTGTCAAACTCGATTAAAAATTTTAATGCCGATGAAGAACAAAAAAATGCCGCGCGCACTAAACTTTTTCAGGATATAGGTTTACAGATTGCTGATACCCTGGGCGAAATGAAAGGTGCGGTCATGAAAGTGGGGCAAATTGCTTCCCAATATAAAGACATCTTCCCGCCTGAAGTGGCCCGTGCTATCAGCAAATTACAGCGCCAGGCCCCAGCGATGCCTTTTGCTGAAATTAAAGCACAAGTTGAAAAAGAACTGGGCAAACCGCTCAATCAAATCTTTAAACACTTCGATGAACAGCCTTTTGCTGCGGCTTCTATTGGGCAGGTACATAAAGCCACCCTGCCGAATGGTCAGCAGGTCGTGGTCAAAGTGCAATATCCGGGCGTGGACGAAGCCTGTGAAAGTGACCTGAAACAGGTTCGCCTGGCCTTGCGTTTGATGGGTGTATTGAAAATTGACCGTAAATTGCAGGACCGCTTATTTAAGGAAATTCAGGAAAGTCTGGATAACGAGCTGAATTACCAGATTGAAGCACAAAATCTGGAAGTGGCACGTACTTTCCATGAAACTTTAGACAGCAAGATTATTATCCCGCAGGTTTATAAACACTATTCTTCGCGTCATATTCTGACTTTAAGCCTGGAACAGGGCGAAAGCATCGAAACGGCCAGCACCTGGTCTCAAGACATCCGTAATGAACTGGGTCGCCGCCTGTTCCGTGCCATTGGTCAGGAAATTTTTTATCTGAAACGTTTCCACTGTGACCCGCATCCGGGCAACTTTGCTTTCCGTGAAGATGGTACGGTGATTATTTACGATTATGGCGGTGTTAAAACCCTGTCTACTGAAATTGTTTCCAATTTCAAAACTCTGATTAATGCTGCCCGTGAAGGTAATATTGCCGAAATGGAACAGAAACTGGATGACCTGCACTCCCTCACCATGCAAGGCAAATTTCCTGAAGACCTCTATCGCCAGTGGCTGGAAGTGTTGATGCGTCCGCTGATCACCCATTACGATTTTGCCGAAAACTCGGCCCATCATGATGGTGTCGAGCTGCTCAAACCGTCATTAAAATATTGGGATGTGTTTAAGCCTTCCCCGGATACCTTGATGGTCAACCGCACGGTTTCCGGACATTACTGGAATTTAATCCATTTAAAAGTTCATGATAACCTGAATGATTTATTCGAAGAGCTGGTGCCACCTCGCGTCTAATTACCAATAATAAACCCGGTTAACCAATCGTTACCGGGTTTTATTTGACCTTACAATTGTTATGTTATAACATTTCTTTAAATTTAAAATATACGATGGAGAAATGTATGCGCCCAGGTATTCACCCAGACTATCAACAAGTCCTGTTCCACGACACCAATGCGGATGTTTATTTTGTGATTGGCAGTACCTTAAAGCCGACACAGACCCGTGAGTATGAAGGCCAGACTTATCCTTATGTCACTCTGGATATTTCTAGCGCCTCTCATCCGTTTTATACCGGTGAACAACGTCAAACCAGCAATGAAGGTCGTGTGGCAAGTTTCAACAAACGTTTCGCACGTTTCAAACGCTCACATTAACTTCATATTGTTTTAAGATTTCAACGCTAATCTTAAGACTTGAAAAGCCCAAGCACTCTCCTCCAGCTTGGGCTTCTTTTTTATATTTATTCTCACTATTCAATTTATCTGCTGTGTAGCAGCCACTGAAACAGGTAAAAACCGAGCGTCAAAACCAGAATTCCCATCATCACGCTGGAAATCATATAACCCAAAGCCAGTGTGGTTTGACCATGTTTTAATAACTGGAAGGTTTCCAGACCAAAACTGGAAAAAGTGGTAAAACCGCCTAAAATGCCGACCATCAGAAACAGGCGTGCTTCATTTTGCAAAACGGGAAATTTCTGGCTATAAGCAAAGAAAATACCGGCAAACAGGCAACCGCAGATATTCACCCACCAGGTGGTCCATGGAAATCCGCTCGTGGGTTTAAATAGCAATATCCCTGCTCCATAGCGCAAACTTGCGCCCACCGCTCCCCCTAAAGCCACCAGTAGCCAATTCATATCCGTTCCATTTTTATCAAATCAAAGATCAGGACTGTGTAAATTCTGGGTCCACTATACTCTACAAATGAACTGAAATAGTAATGAAATGCTGCCCTAAAAATTGTTATAGTCGCGATGTTTTTAAACTGTTTTCTATGAATTGAGGAAATTATGGCTCAGGATTTATTGGCACAGCTTCAGGCAGGTGAAATCAAATTTGCAGACGTGATTGCATATATTGATGCCCGTTATCAGCATACCCCGACAGCATTTCAAAACGGCAAACAGGCCAATGCTGCAAACGAAAACCAAGGCAGTGCCAAAGTATTTTCTTTTGCCCAACTTAATGGTCTAGATCAGGCACAAACGCTCAGTTTGTTTGCTGAACATTATGCAGCGGTATTAGCGACCCCTGAAGCCACAGACCACCAGAACATTCGCCAGTTTATGCAAAATGGCTGGGATGGCATTCAGTTTGACGGTCAGGCATTAACAGCGAAATAAGTTATTTATATATATTTTAGAATATAAAAGGCCCGCTTTAATCAAGCGGGCCTTTTACTCCTCCCTTAGAAAAAGGGAGGTCGGGAGGGATTTAGAAAATCAATAAATATCCCTTTTCATAAAAGTAATCTAAAAAAATTAAATCAGGAAATTCTGACCCGACAACGCCACTCATCAACCGGATTCTGTTCCCATGATCGGCCATGTTTCACGTGAATCCATTCTTCACCGGGTTGCAGTGCAGTAAATATAAACTGTTTTTGTCCACTCATACCCACCATTGGCGGTTGGCTTTCCCCTTGATCTTGCCGATAAATTTCTTCGACTTTTAAGATGTTCTGCGGCTCGGCCACTTGCCAGATATAACCTGTAGTCGGATTCTCGGGCAACGTTAATTCCAGGGTTTGCCCCACACTCATTTCCAGCAAAGCTGGACATTGCTGCTTTAAGGAATAGACATGAGTTTTGCCATCAACCGTTGGACTCAAGCTACTACACCCCACCAAGGTAAACCCCAGTATTAGCCCAAAACTTAGTGCTAAAGCTTTCATCAATTTACTCTTAACCCTCTTCTTAGGGAAACGAATTAACCTTTAACCCGTTCAATCCATTCGATTGAACTGACACGAAATAGCTCACACGCGCCATCACCCGTATCGGTTGGGGTTAAAGATGAAGTCCAGACCAGATTTTTGTCTTTAATTTCCACCAGCTCGCCTTTCAGCCGCACCAAATCACCGCGTTTGACATGTTTAATCTGTTTGGCAATTTGAGGGTTGGCAGGAATGATGTGCATATTCGACACCATCTGCATGGCCTGCTCGGCAGGAACGGGTAAGCGGTCAATCTTCCAGTTTAAATAGCGGTCATATTGATTGACCGAGATATGCCGTGCAATTTCAGGTTCGGCAAACAGCCCCCAACTTACCGCATAGTCAATCGGCGAAAACTTGGCCTGTTCATCACTGGTATAGGTTTTCGAGCCTAAAATACGGAAATCCCCTTTAAAGGTTTGCAGCGTTCTGATGGACTGTTGTTTAGATACCGGAGCCAGACCTTTGGCAATATTATAGTCAACTGAGGCACTGGCACTCACTTGCAACATGCTCGCTGCAAATAAAGTACTGAATAATATTGACCTGATCATCTTTATGCCCCTAACAAATTTATTGATTTCTAAATTAATTTTAATTCAGTCACCTTAAATAACTATATGGACTTGGTAACAATATAGATATGTTCAGTCACTTTTTTGTCTTATTCCCTGAACAGAAGATTGGTTAAACTAAAATGATATAAAGTAAGAAAAATTAAGTGACAATGATTTATAAATTTTACCAGCAACACATTTTTCCGCATTTGCTCAATCAGGTAATGCAAACACCCAGCCTCATGGATCAGCGTCGCGAACTGCTACTCCCCATTGCAGGCGAAGTGCTGGAAATTGGCTTTGGTACCGGGGTGAATCTGCCTTTTTATCAAAATGTCGATACGCTCTACGCACTGGAACCGAATGCCGATATTTATCAGCTGGCGATTAAACGCGTGCACGAAAGTGCCATTCATGTGCAGCACGTTCAGGCCAGTGCAGAAAAGCTGCCTTTTGCCGACAATAGTATCGATCATATCGTCAGTACCTGGACACTTTGCAGTATTGAACATCTGGATCAGGCCTTGGCAGAATTGCATCGCGTGCTGAAGCCTGGCGGAACCTTGCATCTGGTCGAACATGTACTGTCTGACCGTCCGGCACTGCAACATCTGCAAAACCTGCTGACGCCCGTTCAAAAACGCCTTGCCGATGGCTGCCATCTGAACCGCAATATTGAACAGGACTTGCTGGATGCACATTTCAGCTTTACAGAAAAACATTATCTGGATGCAGCCGGTATTCCTAAAATTGCACAGCGCATGTTGTTTGCACGCGCTCAAAAACAATAGACTTCTTTCATCAATCATTATGAATGACTGCAAGTTTTTCAAATTGAATATTGTTTGACTTATCAAAGATCACTAATGATATTGAATTCAAACTCGTGCAATCATCACGGTGTTAATCATCAAAATCAATGCGCACCGTTTCAAAACGTACCCGCCCTTCGCGTATGGCCTGGGCAATCGCCTGTTGACCTTTAGTCAGGCGTGCACCGCCGCTTTTAATATCAATCAGTACCACTTCGATATCATCGGGACTTCCTTCGCCATCACGCAGGTCGGTATAACCATCAAACACTACATAATCGACCGGATCGCCCAGAAATTTGGCATCACTGGGTAAATACTGAAACTGGGGCATAATCGGTGCCAGCTGCTCTGCCATCTTGCCTTTTAATACTGCACGGCTGGTATTGACACTGCGTTTTTGCGCATGCGCCAAAGCCTGCTGATGCTCCAGCTCCAGTTCCGCAATGTACTGTTCATACTCTGCTTTAATGCGTCCATTTCGGGTATTGCTTAAAATCATGGTGGTGAGCACCACACCTATACACGCCCCAATCAGCATTGCCATCCAAATGGACATTATTATTCCTTAATTTCAAAAATTACCGCTACTTATACCTTAAGACTTTTGTCCCGAGTCATATTCACTGCATCAAACAATGATATGCTAGGACTGAGCAGAATAAAATCATCAGGGTTATGAAAACTATCTTAATTGCCAATCAAAAAGGTGGATGCGGTAAAACCGTTACTGCAATTAATCTGGCTGCCGCTTTGGCACAAAAGGGGTATAAAGTCGCACTTGCCGATGCCGATAATCAAAAATCAGCCTTGCAATGGTTAAAACAACGACCGCCAGAGGCGGCTCCTATTCAAAGTCTGGACTGGCGTCAGGAAAAATCGATTGGTGAGGTGCCTAAAAATATCGAATATCTGATTGTGGATGCACCTGGGGCCCTGTCTGGCGAGCATGCCGAACAGCTGATCAGTGAAGCCCATGCCATTATTACGCCATTACAGCCTTCTTTCTTTGATATAGAAAGTACCCGCCGTTTTCTGAAGCATTTAAAAGAGATTAAGCGTATCCGCAAAGGCAAGGTGCAAATTTTACTGTTGGCCAACCGGATGAAAGCAAACAGTGCCAGCTCCAAAGATATCCAGGATTTCTTCCAAAAAATTGAACAGCAGCCGGTGGCCTGGATTTCCGAAAGGGCGGCCTATGCTCAGCTTGCCATGCATGGACTGAGTGTTTTTGATAAAACGCAAAAAAACTATTTGTCCATGCAAGCGCAATGGCAACCGCTGTTAAATGCCATTATTGATGATCCCAGTGCCTGGTTTTAATTGCATTGAATGGCGCAGTCCAAGCTTTGGCATGGAAATGTTCAATAAATATTCATCACAACTTACCCAGCTCTCGTTTTCGGGAGCTTTTTTTTCGGTTAAGATGATCTCCGAACTTAGGAAGTAGTCAGTGAATTCAGTGCAACATTACGCGCCCACATTACAAAAGGTTTTATTATTTGGACTGTTTTTTGTCCTGATGTATTTGAGTTTTCATGTGCTCAAATATTTTATTGTACCTGTGGTTTGGGCGGCAATTATTGCCTATGTCACCTGGCCGCTGTATCAGTCGGTATTGCGCATGTGTGGACAGCGTCCTACGCTGAGCGCCACAGTAATGATTCTTTCTGTCGTTTTAGTCCTGGGTTTACCGATTATTTTTGCGATCTTCATGTTGCAGCATGAAGGCCGAAACCTGTATTACGAATTACAGAAACAGGTGTTTTCCGGTCACCTGAACGTTCCTGACTTTATCCGGCAGTTACCTTTTATTGGCAAAGAAATTTCACGTACGTTAAGAGAGATTAATCAGGACCCGAACAGCATTATCCAGTCCGTCTCGATCTGGATTCAGGGTCATTTAAATTACGGGAAAGCGGTACTGAACGAAGTCAGCAAAAATCTGATCAAGCTCTGCTTTGCCGTGATGTCGTTATTTTTCTTTTACCGTGATGGTCACACCATTTTACATCAGGTCAGCAAAGCCCTGGAAATGGTGATTGGTCCGCGTATCCATCATTATATTGCCACCATTTCCGATACTACCCGTGCCGTGGTCTATGGCGTTGGATTGACTGCCATTGCCCAGTCGATACTGGCGGGCATCAGCTATTTTGTGGCCGATGTACCTAACCCGATGGTACTGACCATTATTACCTTCCTGCTGGCACTGATTCCTTTTGGACCTCCAGTTGCCTATACCTCTGTTTCACTGTGGTTATTTTCTCAGGGGCACACCATTGAAGCAATCGGGGTAATGGTATGGGGCGTATGTGTGGTCAGTACCGCAGATAACGTGATTCGTCCACTGGTAATTTCAGGGGCTACCCAGATTCCGTTCTTGCTGATTATGTTTGGTGTGCTGGGTGGGCTGGCCAGCTTCGGTATGGTGGGATTATTTGTCGGTCCGGTCATACTGGCGGTATTACTGGCGATCTGGCGGGAATGGCTGCATGAAACCAATGAAACTGAAGGCTTAATGATGCCTAAGGCCACCCTTGCCCATGATATTGATGATGAAACCCATCACCCTGATTAAGCTGACAAGTCCAGGTTAAGAAACTTATACATTCCACTACTTAAATCACGTGGTCTTGCATCCACGACTTTGTTTCAATGGTGCCAATTATAAAAAAGTCAGGATGCTTCCACTCATGAAAATACCATTTAAACCCCTTACAATTGCCACCCTGGGGGCAATATTTTTGGCTGGTTGCGCCAGCCCCCAGCCTATAGATGAACATAAAGCGCAACATGTCACGGTCAATGCCGTCACTGCGCAAGGCATAGGCAATAAAATCGGGACAGTAGAATTACTCGATAGCCCTTCTGGTCTGGTCATCAATACCGATTTAAGTGATCTGCCACCCGGCCCTCACGGCTTCCATATTCATGAAAAAGGTTTGTGTGGCCCGGCAGAAAAAGATGGCAAAATGGGCGCTGCCCTTGCCGCTGGCGGTCATTTCAACCCCAACCAGGCGCCACATCACGGTACACCACTCACCGGACATCTGGGAGATTTACCCCTCATTACCGTGGATGCTTCAGGAAAATCTCAGGAAAAACTGGTGGCCCCACGTTTAAAACTGGCCGATGTTCAAGGCCTGGCGATTATGGTGCATGCGGGTGGCGACAACTATGCCGATGAGCCCAAACCTTTAGGCGGTGGCGGAGACCGGATTGCCTGTGGTGTGATTCAATAATGTGTCCATAAAACCATAAAATAAAAAAGCAGGCAGAGTGCCTGCTTTTTTATGATGACCTCACAATCGGAGATCGTACCGAGTCACAGGGTGAATAACTTCACAGCTCTACGGATAAAGCAGGCTATATTCACACTAATCGAGCTTTAGAAAAAGCCTGAACTGGCTGAAAGACCGGTTTCAGTACGTGATTATAAGCATTTGATAAGTTCTTAAAATATATCGAGCTTTTATTCACCATTGCGGCAATATTCGGTACACTCAGGGTTCATTCTCATAGATTTAAGCATGACCATGAATATTCAAACTTTACGTGTTGTCGGTCTTTTAGAAGGACTTTCCTTTCTCCTGCTTTTGTTTATCGCCATGCCAATGAAATATATGCTGGATAATCCAATTCTGGTGAAATATGTCGGTATGGGACACGGCGTACTGTTTATCCTGTTTTTAATTGTTTTGTTTATTGTGTGCGAAAAACAGAAATGGTCGCTTCAGATGTTTATTCTGGGGTTGATTGCATCCATTTTACCGTTTGGCACTTTTGTTTTCGATCGCAAGTTAAAGGCTGTTGCGCAGCCGATTGCCGAGTCCAAGCTATAGTTTCTGATTAAAAGACTATTTTCTTTTTCAGAGAATAATAAGGATATACCCTCATCCCCTAGGGGAAGAAAATGCTGATTTCAAATCAGTATATTCCCCTCCTTTCAGGAGGGGTTAAGAGAGGTAAAATTATGCTTAGCCTCTCACCTTGCGGAATATATTCCTCATCTCCTATTAAGAAGAGAGAACAAATAGGGCGGCTAAAACTGTCCCTGCTTCACCCGTTCCTTTAAAATCTGCTTGAGCATCGCTCGCGGAAAACTGAACCACAGTGCAATTAAAACAAAACACGCCACGCTATATGCCAAATAGTGGTAGTGTTCATACATCACCCGAACCAGTTCAATAATGATAAAGAAGCTGAACATCAACAGCATCGAAACGGCTGCTGCCACTGTACCTTTGGATACTTCCGATGACATCAGCGCAAAACGGTACAGCACCGAAAAACTGATCCCTTCACCAAAGCTGATGAGCGTCATGCCTGCAATGAGGCACCAGATCAGATAATCCCGCAAAATCACCCCACCCAGTAAAATTACGGTGCCGAGCAGCATAATCGGCAAGCCCATCAGCACCGATCTGCCCAAAGCCAGTTTGTCGATAATTTTAATCAGCACCACATTTCCGACAATCAATCCACCCAATACCGGAAACTGTGCCAAGCCGTATTGCATGCTGCTAAAACCTAATTCTTCCACCAGCATGACCGGTGACAGTGCAATCCAGAGCATCAATGGCATACTGACCATCGGCAAGGCCAAGGTCATGGTCAGAAAACGTCTATTTTTATAGACTTGTTTAAAGTCATCCCATATATAACCGAATGGCTGTTTTGGTATGCTGACTTTGTTCTCGGGCATTTTGGCTTTCAGTCCAAACCAGCTTAAAAAGGCTAATGACGCGATGCCGATAAAGCCCCAATGCCAGGACACATGGTCAATCAGGAATGCACCAATCACGGGACCGAGTAAGGGGGCAAGCAGGGAAATATTGGCCATCAGTGCCATGACTTTAATCGCGTCACGTTCTTCAAAAGTTTCCTGAATGGAAGCATAACCGACGGCAGAAATGACGGTTAAACCTATGCCTTGTAAAAAGCGCAGTGCCAAAAAGCTTTCAATATTTTTCGTCAGTAAAATCAGCAAGCAGCACAGTACAAAGAACAGTACGCCTGCAAGCAGCACTTTTTTACGTCCTAAACGGTCGGACAATGGGCCGAGCAACCAGGCCACACATGCCCCACCCAGCAGGTAAAACGACATGGAGGATGGTGCCCACGAACTGCTTACGCCAAAGTCTTTGGTAATGGCGAGCATGGCCGGCTGCACCAGGTCGTTGCCGATATAGACGGAAAATTCAAACAGCACCAATGCCAATGGAAACATCAGCGTGGCACGGTTTAAGGTTGCGGTTTGAACGTTTTGCATTGTTTTTCTACATGTATTTTAGGCTTGTAGGGCTACGCACTATTTTTAGGGAGAGAAGCGTCAGCCCAATGCCAAGCATTGAGTGTTTAAATTAAAGTTTGGGAAATGCACTTGCTTATAAGTGACTTACAACACCGTATTCACGAGGTGTTTAAATAAAAAATTCGTGAGAATAGTTGATCTCAAACAAGTACACCTACTTGGTTGAGTAGGTGTAGTTTAGCAGAGACCATTGTCTAAGTCTGTGAGCTTCTTAAAATCATTTATGTAGATTAATTACTATGAGTTTTGCCACGCTTAAAAATTAATAATACAATCGTATTACCCAATTAGGAATGGAAAAATATAGAGGCAATTGACGCAAAGTTGCCAAGAGCGGAACGTGAACTTTCGGTGCACATAAAAACAAGGGTTTTCATAAAAAGACCTTATATTGTTTTAAATTGCCGCTAATTATTAGATCAAAATAAAAATATTTAAATTTATTAAAATCCAATCCAGAGAGCTTTATATCAACATCTTCATTATCAATCAGCTTCTGTATACCTGGAATACTTTGTATTTGTTCTTCAATAATCTTTTCAATTTTATATTTCAGTTGAATAAAATATGCATGACCTTTCATAATATTTTTGCCTCCCCAAATTTCTTCAGGCATATAGCAAGTGCCATCAATATCTAAAAAATATGTATATCCATTCTTTCTTAACGCTAAAATTTCTTCATCTTTAAGATTCTCCCCTATCAAACCGCTCACTACTCTATGCTGAATTAAATCAGGTCTTTCCCGATGCAGAATTTCCAAATTATTTTTTAAATGCCACTCTCCATGATTTGCTATTTTAATAAAAAAAATTTCTTCTTCATTCAAGTAAGCAAAGACAACTTCCTCTGTACCCTGCATCATTCTTTTATGCCTTAAATCTTCCTCGACTCCTAAATGTAAATGATGAATACCAAAATCACAGAACATTAAATCAATAGCATTTCCGTTAAATAATTTCCTACTTTGATGCTGAAATAATCCACCAGTGCCTGATTCACACTTTTTAGATAAAAGTTGGAAACCTTCTTCATACTTAGGCGGTAATTTAAATTTTTTAGAAAAACTAATTTTTCTTGGAATATCTGCTATTAACAAATGATTTAAATTCATCAATTGAAGAAAACTACTATTTTTTTTATCAACTTTATAATCTAATGAAATTAAAAGGTCTGTTGCTAAACTATTTATATCCCTATATATAATTTTTTCTAGATTCATTTATAAATCTCATAACAAAAAAGCCCATCAATCGATACGCTTTTTATGCAGCATTACAGCTTACTTTTCAACCATAAATCAAAGATTTATTAAGGGCATTTCGCTTTCTGAAAAGACTTGGTATTTTTCCCACGCAAACATTGATACGACTTCTCTGTATCCACCTTCTTCCAGTCCCCATCTACCAGTTTAAAACTATATACCGTACGCATTGAACGAACCGAGTCATCCATTAAACCCGTTTCCGTGACTTTTACCTGCGCAGCAGTTGGGGACTCTACACTGTTAAAAAACTGACGAATCTCCACCGTTGCCGAACCCTTACGCAAATCAGGTCGTTCTTTTAACACTTGCTGCAAAGGCGTATCAGACGAACCAATATTCACTTTAGAAGCCAATTTTTTAGTCGTTGCACAACCCGTCGTGATTAAGCCCAAACAAATTATAGAGGTCGATAATAAACGTAACATTGGGAAATCTCCCCCATAAAAAAAAGACATCACATCTATGATGCCACGTCTTTTTTTCGTACTCGATAACAGTTATGTAGTCATCGGCGCATAGAACTTACAGGTTAAATATTAAAGATCGAACAGTTTACCCGGGTTCATAATGCCGTTTGGATCGAATACCTGTTTCAAAGCTTTCATATAGCCAATTTCTTCTTCAGAACGGGTGTAGTTGAGGTAAGGCTTTTTGGTCATACCGACACCGTGTTCCGCAGAAATCGAACCGTCATATTTTTTCACGGTATCGAATACATATTTGTTCACTACCTGACATTTGGCAAAGAATTCATCTTTAGACAGGTTCTCTGGTTTCAAGATGTTCAAGTGCAAGTTACCGTCACCAATATGACCGAACCAGCAGATTTCAAAGTCAGGGTAATTATCCGCAACAATCGCATCAATTTCTTTAATGAATGCCGGAACATGCGTAATAAGTACGGAAATGTCATTTTTGTATGGTGTGAATGGTGCGATTGATTCAGAAATATCTTCACGCAAACGCCATAAGCTGTGTACCTGTTCCAGGCTCTGGCTCATTACGCCGTCCAGCACCCAACCCTGTTCCATGCAATGCTCAAAGATTTCCATCGCCTTGTCCATGATTGGCTCAAATGGCGCTTCAAATTCAAGCAGTACATAAAATGGACATTCCGTTTCAAACGGACGTTGTACATGACCATGATCCAGCACTTTTTGCATCGCAAGTTCACCAAAGAACTCAAATGCCGTTAAATCAATTTTTGCCTGGAATGCGTGAAGAACTGGCATCACGGCTTCAAAGTCAGGTACACCCAGGACCATCACTTGCAGGTCTTGCGGTTGACGCTCCAGCTTGATTTCAGCTTCAGTTACTAAACCTAAAGTACCTTCACCACCAATGAACAAATGTTGTAATGCATAACCGGTCGCGTTCTTGATCATGCCCTTATTCAGACGCAGGATATCACCCTTACCGGTCACAACGGTCAGACCCAGCACCCAGTTACGGGTCATGCCGTATTTGATCACTTTAATACCACCGGCATTGGTGCCGATGTTACCGCCAATTTGTGATGAACCTGAAGACGCGAAATCCACCGGATAATACATGCCCTGTTCTTCGGCATAGTTTTGTAACTGTTCAGTCACCACACCCGCTTGTACACGCACCATACGGTCTGCCGGGAAGAATTCCAGAATCTGGTTCATCTTGTCCATGCTAACCACAATTTCACCGTTGGCTGCTACTGCACCGGCCGATAAACCGGTACGGCCGCCCGATGGTGTGATGGCAATATTGTGTTCATTGGCAAATTTAACAATCGCCTGCACCTGTTCCGTACTTGATGGAAAAACAATGACTGATGGGTTTGGATCGAAATGCTTGGTGTAGTCTTTGCCCCAGGCATCGAGACTAGCAGCATCAGTTTTAATGCGGTTTTCACCCACAATGGCTGTCAATTGGGTTAATAACTCAGGTGTTAAAGCGACTGGAGCATTCATCGTTTGCAGACCTAGCAAGAAATATACAAGTGGTGGACGGTCTATAGAGCATTCTTTGCAAAGAGATTTACAAAAAAATCATGTCTTAGACTGGGTGTGAGCATAAAATCAACAATATAACTGTGATCGATTTCACTACTCGACATTATAAGACATTTTTTACTAAAACCTGGTGAAAATAAGCATTTTGACAATCTAGGCTTAAAAATTACAGCTTTAGTTAGACCAAAATCTGTAGTTCCTGGCATATGTATGGCAAAAATACCTATAGTCTCCGTCATAAAGGAAATGTATATAGACCCTTCTCGTATGTTATCATATCGCGACTAAATTTGGCCTTTGTAGCGGAGCCGTAATGAGCCAACATCTTTCACTGCCTAAAGATAAAATTCGTTTCTTGTTGTTAGAAGGCGTTCATCAAAACGCAATCGACACTTTAAATGCTGCTGGATACACCAACATCGATTACCGTAAAACTGCGCTTGAGGGTGAAGCGTTGAAAGAAGCGGTAAAAGATGCTCACTTCATTGGTATTCGTTCACGTACTCAACTGACTGAAGAAGTATTCGAAGCAGCCAACAAGCTGATCGCTGTTGGCTGTTTTTGTATCGGTACCAACCAGGTGAACCTGGATGCAGCAATGCGTCGCGGTATTCCAGTATTTAACGCACCATATTCAAATACCCGTTCAGTAGCTGAACTGGTACTTGCTGAAGCTATTTTATTGCTTCGTGGCGTACCTGCTAAATCTGCTTCTACTCACCGTGGTGGCTGGAACAAGTCTGCAGTAGGTTCGTATGAAACTCGTGGTAAAACTTTAGGTATTGTCGGTTACGGCTCAATCGGTTCTCAACTTTCAGTGCTTGCTGAAAGCATGGGTATGAATGTCATTTATTATGATGCAGTAACCAAACTTCCTATGGGTAACGCACGCCAGGTCGGTACGATGGGCGAGTTGCTTGCAAATGCTGACGTGGTATCTCTACACGTTCCAGATGTTCCATCTACGCGTAACTTCATGGGCAAAGAACAGTTTGCTCAAATGAAAGAAGGTTCAATCTTCATCAATGCTGCACGTGGTACATGTGTAATCATTGAAGACCTTGCGGATGCCATCAAGTCTGGTCACATTGCAGGTGCTGCAGTTGACGTATTCCCTAAAGAGCCTAAAGCCAACGGTGAAGAATTCGTTTCTCCACTTCGTGGCCTGGACAACGTGATCTTGACACCTCACGTGGGCGGTTCAACCATGGAAGCGCAAGCCAACATCGGTCTTGAAGTTGCAGAGAAATTCGTTGCTTATTCAGATAAAGGCATGACCTTGTCTGCGGTGAACTTCCCTGAAATCGCGTTGCCATTGACTGAAGGTAAACACCGTTTACTGCACATTCACAAAAACATTCCAGGCGTGCTGTCTAAAATCAACAACCTGTTTGCTGAACACGGCATCAACATCTCTGGTCAGTCTTTAATGACTAAAGGTGATGTCGGTTACCTGGTGATGGACGTTGATGCAACTGCGTCTAAAGAAGCACTCGATACGCTTCACGAAGTTGAAGGTACAATCCGCGTTCGCGTATTGTTCTAATTCAGTTTTATTTAAAAAACCACAGCATTCATGCTGTGGTTTTTTATTTTTCCAGATTTTAAAAATCTGGCGTTTTGTCTATCCCATGCTGTTCGAACAATCAGATCAAATTAAGTGTCAGCTAATTTTCAAAATTGCCCCTGCTGTACAGACCGTACTGATCATGCTCATTACCCTGATCAGCAAGCCAGGAACCAGACTGCAAACCCATTAAAAAATGGATTATTCAAATTCAAATTCAAATTCATAAAACCATCCTGCATCTACCGATTATTTTAAATTTAAAGTTCTGAATTTAAAATTATGAATTTAAATTTTCCTCCAGTAAAAACTCAAAAAATCAGCATGAACCGCTATACTGTGCGCACCCATAACATGGTTAATTAATTTGACCATCCAACTGCGTGTCTCATGCCAAATTCTCAACTTATTGCCGTAGTGTTCATGGTTCTGTCCATGATCTCCTATCAAATTAGTGCATCTTTCGCCAAACAGCTGTTCATGGTGCTCGATCCCCTGACCGTGACGATTTTGCGCTTGTGTTTTGCCGCGGTGATTGTCTGCATCATGTTTCGTTCATGGCACATCTTAAAGCGGCTGTCTTTTTTAAAATGGCGTGACCTACTCTGCTATAGCGCAGCACTTGGGTTCATGAATATCCTGTTCTACATGTCCTTGGGCAAGCTGCCTCAAGGCATTGCGGTGGGTCTGGAATTCATCGGTCCTTTAGGACTGGCTTTGCTGTCGATTAAGCAGCGCAGTGATTATCTGTGGGTCGGACTGGCCATTTTAGGCATTGGCTTGATGGTGCCTTGGGGACAGGCTCAAAGTGAACAATTTTCGCTGATCGGTGCTGCATGTGCCTTGGCGGCGGGGCTGTGCTGGGCTTTTTATATTTATTTTGGTCAAAAGGTGGTGCAGCAGAATATTGGTATGCATGCCTTAACCATTGCCATCAGTTTGTCTGCTCTCAGCCTGTTACCGATTGGCTTATACAACAATGCTGCTGCATTGGTGGAAACCCAGTACTGGGGCAAAGCCTTGGCAATCGCAATACTAGCCACCGCCATTCCTTATGCCCTCGACCTGCAAGCGTTGAAGCATTTAAGCAAACTGAGCTATGGCACCTTATCCAGCCTTTCTCCTGCTCTGGCTGCACTCACGGGACTGCTTTTGCTTGGAGAAAAAATAGGATGGCTACAGTGGATTGCCCTGCTGTGTGTCATGCTGGCATCGGTGGGCGTGACATTTAGAGCCAGTAAAACACCAAATCCTCAAAGCTCATAATCAGAAAACCTGGTAAAAAAGACGGCTCCACGCCATCTTTCTGTTTATATCGCTTTAAGTCAGACTGTCTTTATCTGCCTTTTTATACTTTTTATATTCAGCCAAGTATTTCTTGGCTAGGCTTATCTTTTGCTGGTCCTCCAGAATTTTACCCGCCTGCTGGAAAAAACCATGCTCTTCCTCTTTTAAATGATGATGCACTTTTTCAGAAAGTTTCTTGGCTATCGCCAACCAACCATGATTGCTAAAATCCGTTTCGGTCAATTGCTCAAGTAATTCATCAATTTCATGGTGTTCCGCCAAGGCATGACGGGTAATACTCAGGCCAGAATCGGTCATCATTAAAGGAATATATAAATAACGATCCTCCGCAACTGCATGAGCAAACAGTTCATTTTTAAGCAGTTCAAACAGCTCACGACGTTCTTCACTATTCCCCGAAGTCTGGATTAATTTTTCAGAAAGTTCTCTCTGGATTTCATGGCTTGCACGTAAAGCTTCGAAAATATTCATCTACACCACCCTTTTATTTGCTACAGCCGCTACACATTCAAAAGACTGCTTATCATTATTTTGAAGACATTCTGCTCATAATCTTAAAAGCGAATGACGCACATGTGGGTGACGAGATGAAGCAATTTGTATAAAAAATTTTAATATCGGGAATGATTTACGGAAAAAAGGTCTGATATCCCAAACGAACGATCAGGATGCTGACCAAAATTAAAAACAGAATACGGATAAAACCGCTGCCGTATTTCAAGGCAGCCCGCACACCGACTATTGAACCGACTACATTGGCGGCAGCCATCATCAGCCCCAAGCCAAACAGGACATGACCCGTAGGGGCAAAAAAGCTCAGTGCAGCAAGATTGGTGGTTAAATTGGCCACCTTGGACAATGCCGAAGCATGCAAAAAGTCCGCTTGAAGATAACGGATAAAAAAGAAGATAAAGAAACTGCCGGTGCCCGGACCAAAAATACCGTCATAAAAACCAATCGCGAGGCTGCCTACAGCAGCCAGCAGCAAGATTTTCGGTGTCAGTTCCTGCCGTACATGTACTTGCCCAAACTGCTTTTTCATAAAGGTATAGATGGCAATCACAATCAGCATCACCAGCACAAAAGGACGCAGCACTTCTTTGGGAATCATGCTGACACAGGCCGCCCCGGCAAAGGAGCTGACAAAAGCACAGCTGGCTATAACCGCCAGCAGCTTCCAGCGCAGCTTGACCTGACGCACAAATGAATAGGCCGCCGATGCAGTACCGCAAATCGAGGACAGTTTGTTGGTGCCAAACACCGTCGCTGGCGACAGTTGCGGCATGGCATTCATAATGGCCGGAATTTGAATCAACCCGCCACCTCCTACTGCTGCATCAATCGCACCGGCAAAAAATGCAAAAAACAGAAGGCCTAAGACAATTTCAATTTCCATACATTTATTTCAACAATTATTCGAGATTTAACACGCGTTTCGGAACCAGGCGCTTACGGTCGGTAATTTCAGCCAGACCTAAACATTTTTCGCCATCAAACACTAGCACCTGCGCTTCAGCGGCATGTTCAATATTGCTTTCCATGCCACGGCTAAAATATTCTGCACGTCCTTCAGGCGCCTGAACTTTAGGAAAATGATCGACCGGTGCATAGGCAGGCAACAACAAAGCCTCTCGCTGCTGTTCAGTCAGACTCTCCAGATACTCGATCGTATATTCAGGAATCAGGTCAAAATGACCGGTTTTAATCCGGTGCAGATAAGTCAGATGACCATATGTACCCAAGGCTTGGGCAATATCTTCGCCCAATACACGAATGTAGGTGCCTTTAGAACAGGTCACATCAAGGGTAATACTATTTTCAGTAAAAGAAAGTAATTCGATGGCATAAATATGAATCGGACGGGCTTCCCGTTCAATTTCTATCCCTTTACGCGCCAATTCATACAGCGGACGGCCTTCTTTTTTCAGCGCCGAATACATGGGTGGCACTTGCTGAATATCGCCAACAAATTTTTCCAGAACCTGCTTTATTTTGTCTTCCGTCAATGCAGGCACAGCCTGTTCCAGCAGCACCTCACCTTCGACATCACCGGTGGTGGTGCTGTGCCCCAAATGAATCGTGGTCTGGTAACGCTTGGTCGAATCGAGTAAATAATGGGAAAATTTGGTGGCCTCACCCAAACAGATGGGCAGTAAGCCTGAAGCCAGTGGATCCAGCGCGCCGGTATGTCCGGCCTTTTCTGCCCGATAGAGCCAGCGCACTTTTTGCAAGGCCGCATTTGAACTGATACCTAGAGGCTTATTCAGTAAAAATACGCCGCTGATATGACGGCGCTGAATTTTAGGTGAAGTCTTTTTCATAGTGAAAATCAATCAAGTTCAAACGGCTGCTATGTTAGCAACCGCTTGTCATTTTTTACAACTTTTCTACGTTTTATTCAGTTTTTTATGGCAAATTGAGTTCAATTTTAGAACCTTAATAAACAGAAAAAGAAGGTTGCATAGGAAATGCATAAACATCATAAATTATGGATTATTTTGGTGGTAATTTTGGTATGTCTAGGCGTGCTGTTATTTTGGCTCGCCCCGTCCCAGTCCACCGCAGAACAAACTGATGCCATTCAAAACCTTAATGCACCACCTCCTACCTTAACCTCATCAATGCCTGCCCCCACAGACCAAAGTCGGGCTTTCGTCAGTCCTAGCCAGCAAGACACCGAAGTGAACTGTCAGTTACGTCTGGACAATGCCAATCGCTTGATTGTGAATGAACAGACCCGCAACTGTTTTGAATATTTCATTACTCAATATGGCGAAAAAGATCTCAAGCAAATCAAACATGATTTCAAAGCCTATATCCAGCAAAACTATAAAGAACCCGCTTTAGGGCAAATTATTGATTTGTGGAACCGCTATATCAATTACCGGGAAAAACTGGGCGAGTTGCAGCCCCCCAATATCGACAAGGAAGATCCTAAATATTACCAAAGCATTTTTGCCCATATGAAAAATCTGCGTAAACAGCTTTTCTCTGACTACGAAATTGAAGGCTTATTTGGTACTGAAGATACCTATCATGAATACACGCTCAATCGCATGACCGTTCTGGCAGACAAGAGCTTAACCGAAGCACAAAAAGCACAAAAATTAAAAGATCTTTTCAACCAGTTACCTGAAGACTGGAAAGAAAATCTCGAACAGCTCAATAAACTGGAAGACCTGCGTAAACTCACCGCGGATATTAAAGCGCGTGGCGGTTCAGCTGAAGATATTCATCAGATGCGTATGAATCTGGTCGGTCCTGAGGCGACGCAACGTTTAGAAACCCTAGATAAGCAACGCAATGACTGGAAAGACAAGATCAATCAGTATCTGGCTGAACGGGACAGCATCATGAAAAGCGGCATGAGTGACGAGGCCAAGCAGCAAGCCGTACAAAAATTACGGACTCAGCACTTTAATAAACCCCAAGAACAACTACGAGTAGGGACTTTTGAAACCATCCATGATCAGGGAGGAAAATTACCATATACCGAATAATCTTAATGTCGTCTGATAAGGAGATGAGATGGATCAACTTATGGATGTACTGATATGAATAAAAACAAAAGTATTAAAAGGAAAAGTTGATGAAAACTTTAAAAAGTAAAAAAGCGCTAACGCTTGCTGTAATGATGACCCTCACTTGCGGTCTTACAGCTGAAACACAGGCAGCAAAAGGAATTTTGCAGATTCAAGAAACGGTCAAATCCGACTATGCCAAGACCCGGTATCCCATTGTCATGACCCATGGCTGGTTGGGCTGGTCACGCATCGGCGATGACAGTTTCAATATTGATTACTGGTATCAGATTTTGCCTGATATGGCGCGTAATGGTTCGACTGTTTTTGCCGCACAGCTCTCCCCGGCCAATACCACCGAGTTCCGTGGTGAACAGCTGATTGCTCAAGTCGAAGAAGTGCTCGCAATTACGGGAAAGGATAAAGTGAACCTGATTGGTCACAGTCATGGCGGCCCAACCGTACAGTATGTCGCAGCCGTAGAACCGCAATATGTGGCATCAGTCACGGGCGTGGGCGGAACCTATCGCGGTTCTAAAGTCGCCGATGATATTCAGAGCAATAGCATTAGCCGCACTGCCTTCAATATTCTGGGACAATACATCATTGGACCACTGATGACCTGGGCTCAAGCCAATCCGGACATTCCCGTGAACTTTGATGCTTCAATGAAGTCTCTGACTGAAGTGGAATCGGCAAACTTTAATAAACGCTTCCCCACTGCTGCTTTAGCTTCTGACTGTAACCAGAGCGGTGCCAAAGTAGATAAAGGCATTTATTACTATTCTTGGGGTGGAACTGCACAAACCACCAACCTGCTGGACATTGATAGCATCTTGATGCAGCTTGGTCCGCTGTCTTATGGCAACAAAGACAATGATGGTATGGTGGCCCGTTGCAGTTCTCATATCGGTCTAGTCATTCGTGACAACTACAACCTGAACCATACCGATCTAGCCAATATGATGTTTGGTTTAAAAGGAATGTTCGCCCCTGATCCAGTTACCCTGTTCAGACAACATGCCAACCGTTTAAAGTTACAAGGTTTATAATAACCAGCACATCCGGGATATTTTCCCTGATGTGCGTCTGGTTTAAAAATATTTTGTTACATCTATATATTTCACTGATCGATAACTTATCGTTATTTCATCCTGCCTTATTCAATAATTAATATGACAATCTAAATTGTCTAAAAATAAAAGCATCAAGAAAATATAAAAAATGAGGATTTTTTATGAAATATGGATTATTGCTCGCCGGTCTAATCACCAGCACACTATTGGGTACGGCTCAGGCATCCAACACCTCACAGGTGACAGCGAAAGCGGTCTCAACCTATGCAAAAACCAAATACCCGATTGTCTTTAGTCATGGTATGGCAGGTTTCATTACCGTAGGTACAGACCAGTTTGGTCTTGATTACTGGTATCAGATTTTGCCCGACTTGGCACGAAACGGTGCCAATGTCTGGGCCACCCGCGTATCGCCATTTAATTCATCTGAAATTCGTGGCGAGCAACTGGTACAGCAAGTCGAAGAGATTCTGGCATTAACCGGGGCAGAAAAAGTCAATCTGATTGGTCACTCGCATGGTGGCCCAACCATTCGCTATGTGGGAGGAGCATTGCCAGACAAGGTTGCCTCCATGACAGGTGTAGGTGCGCCACATAAAGGCTCGCCTGTGGCAGACCTGATTTTATCTGCTGAAGGCACAGCGATCGAAGGCCCCTTGGTAGGTGTCATCAATTTTGTTTCCAAAGCCATTACCTGGGCACAAGGGCTTGACCCGCAAAGCTTCCCGCATGATTCACTTGCAGGCGGAACAAGCTTAACCCTTGCAGGCTCTGCACAGTTTAATGCCAAGTTCCCTATCGGCATGCCAAGCACAGCTTGTGGCGAAGGCAAGCTATTCGACCAGGGCATTTATAACTATTCCTTTACCGGTGTCGGGACAGTGACCAATTTGCTGGACCCTGATGGTGCTTTAAAAGTCACCAGTTTGCTGATTGATGGCGGCAAAGAAAATGATGGCCTGGTGTCGCGTTGCAGTGCCAAGTTTGGTAAAACCATCCGCGATAACTATAACTGGAACCATTTAGATGAAGTCAATCAGGTCCTTGGTTTGAAATCTTTATTTGCACCCGATCCGGTAGATGTCTACCGCCAGCATGCCAACCGTTTGAAACAGCAAGGCTTGTAACCACTGAAATGTCAGACATAAAAAAATGCGCCAACAGGCGCATTTTTTTTACTCGTATAAAACTTAAAATTAAGCTTTAGTTTTACGAGCTGGCAATTTTTCACGAATACGTGCAGCTTTACCAGACAATTCGCGTAGGTAGTAAAGTTTAGCACGACGAACGTCACCACGACGTTTCACTTCGATACCAGCAACGATTGGTGAGTGAGTTTGGAATACACGCTCAACACCAACACCGCTAGAAATTTTACGTACTGTGAATGCAGAGTTCAAGCCACGGTTTTTCTTAGCAATAACAACGCCTTCAAACGCTTGTAGACGTTCACGGTCGCCTTCTTTTACTTTTACTTGGACAACTACTGTGTCACCTGGTGCAAAAGCTGGGATGTCTTGTTTAAGCTGAGCATTTTCAACAGCTTGTACTAAAGGATGCTTACCGCTCATGGGGTATCTCCAATAATGTGTGGCTCAGAAGGGTCTGAATTCCACTGGATATAGAGGCTAAAGCGCATATACCCGATTATATTTCTTTTTATGCTTGACCGCTTCAATGCATAAAAAGCCTATTAACGAATACGATTAAGTATTCAAATCTCGTAGCCATTTTTTTTGCTGGCTGGTCAGCTCAACTTTTTCCACAAGCTCTGGCCTGCGTTCCAAGGTGCGTTGATAGCGCTGCAAAAACCGCCATTTTTCAATATTGGCATGATGCCCGGATTTAAGTACTTCAGGCACCTCCAAACCTTCAAAATGGTCTGGCTTGGTATATTGTGGGCAATCTAAAAGACCATCCACAAATGAGTCTTGCACGTGAGATTGTTCATCTGACATGGCACCCGGAAGTCTCCGGATAATACTGTCCAATAAAACCATCGCAGGCAGTTCACCACCCGACAAGACGTAATCTCCAATTGACCATTCCTGATCAACATAATGCTGGATCAAACGTTCATCGACCCCTTCATAACGTCCACACAGTACAATCAATCCGTCATATTGAACAAAATCTTGTACCGCAGCTTCGTTTAAGGTTTTACCTTGCGGTGACATATACACCACAGGCACGCTCACCGCTCCTGCTTCTTGCGCAAGCTCTTTGGCATGGTTGATTGCTTTTGACAGAGGTTCTGCCATCATCACCATACCGGGACCACCACCAAATGGACGTTCATCCACTCTTTTGTAGTTACCCTCAGCATAATCACGTGGATTAATACAAGTGACTTGTACTATTTCACGTTTTGCCGCACGCCCGCTAATACCATAGGCTGTAATCGCTTCAAACATTTCAGGAAAAAGTGTAATGACTGCAAAAAACATCGCAGACTCCCGTATTTCCGAAAAATTGTTAGTAGTCTACGCCCCAATTAACGTAGATACGACCAGCTTCAATATCAACGCGCTGTACCACATCTTTATGCCATGGAATCATACGCTCTTCAGCATCAACGCTGTCTGGTGTTGCGTGAACCACCATCACATCATTGGCACCGGTCTCAAACAGTTCATGGATTTTACCGAGATTGACTTCCTGGTCTTCTTCATTCAGACCCAACACGGTTAAGCCTTTTAAATCTGACCAGTAATACTCGTCCACACCTGCTTTCGGAAGCTGCGCTTTTGAAATCCAGACATTTGCGCCAACCAGTTCATCCGCTGCAGTACGATCACTCACACCTTTTAGCGAAACAACCAGGCCTTTGCCATGCGGTTTCCAACGTTTTACATCTACTGTTTGCCAACCTGCTTTGGTCTCAATGTACCAAGGCAGATAGTCAAAGATGTTGCTCATAGGTTCTGTATTGGAATAGACCCAGAGCCACCCATTTAATCCATAAGCTGAACGTAACTGTCCAATCTGAATACGATCTTCGGGAACATTCTGTGTTGGTGTCATGGGCAAACTACTACCTAATTTATATAAAAATTATGCAGCAGCTGCAGCTTTCTTAGCTTGAGCAGCTAAAGAAGCAACACGTTCAGAAGGTTGAGCACCTTGTGCTACCCAGTGAGCAAAACGGTCAGCATCTAAACGAAGTTTTTCTGCTTTACCTTGAGCTGTAGGGTTGAAAAAACCGATACGTTCGATGAAACGACCGTCACGCGCATTGCGGCTATCAGTTACAATAATTTGATAGAACGGACGTTTTTTAGCACCACCGCGTGCAAGACGAATAACTACCATGATACAACCTTATAGTTTTTACGGATTATCCCTGTACCGACCATCGATACATTTCAAACCCCTTTCATAGAGGGCGATATTTTACGTTATATTTGCGCTGAAAGAAAGATCAAATTTCAGGTTATCCACAGTTTGAATTTATCTTAGCGACCGTCCCAGTTTGAGGTGGCTGAAGGTGTACATGCTGTCGTAGTTTTAGTCCAACACTTCCACCCATGACTATTAAGAATTACACTTCCATTACCTACCTGAACAGTGCCGGATATAGGCTCTGCAGTTAATGTATAGGTTTGACCACTCGGAACAAGCGTAACTCTATAAACAGGATTAGATATTGGATAATCTTTGCTGGTTGTGCCGTTATCTAGGGTTGCACTCGTGTAATTATGATTGATCACATAATAACTTTGTAAGCGCTGTGCAATATTCATCATTTCACTTTGTACATCAGCACGGTTAGTACGAATTTTATATTGAGTATAAGAAGGGTAAGTAATCGCTGCCAAAACAGCAATTATTGCCACAACAATCATTAACTCGATTAGGGTAAATCCTTTATTTTTATTCATTACCATCCCTCACTATACCCGCCACAGCCCGTATAACTTGTAACAACGTCTTTCACTTTTGTCATACAGCGCACCCCAGCACTATTCAACAATAAATCATAGTTTCGTGGCTGTTTTGGTTCGCCTGAACTATCTTTAGCCCGCTGTAACGACATCACCCAACTCAGCCCATTCACACTGGCTGAAGCCGCAGTTTCATTACCATCTGAATCTTTGGCAAAAGTCAAAGGTTTATATCCTGTTCCATTATTGGCTAGCGTTAGGGTATATTTCGCTGTAGAAGCAGTGGAACCAATTGGTAACAATAATTGTCCTGTTGCAGCGTCATAATAACTTGCTGTGGTCGGATTTCCATCAGCATCAGCTCCTGTATAACTATACAAATAACTGGCATCAAAACCTTTGTAACTAAAGTTTTTTGCTTTAAACCGCTCCAGCTCAGCAGCAATGCGTAATGCTTCCTGCCGTGCAATTGCCAGGTCCTGTCGTTCCATATATTGTTGATATGAAGGAAATGCAATTGCTGCAAAAATTGCAACAATCACGACCACAATCATCAGCTCAATCAGAGTAAATGCACGTATTTTATTCATGATTCCCCCTATCGACTTTCATACCAACGCAACTGTCTAAGTTTCGCTGTGGTCGTAAATTCTTGACATTCAGGTAAGTTTGGTGTGGTTGTACAATTTAGAGTTGCAGGACGTCTTACAATCAGACCTGTATTATTAGCATTCCTAAACCCCTGCCCTAAACCTGTGCCTAAAATACCCGCTCCCAATTTAACCCTATTTGGAACGCCACTTGTTGTAGTAGCAAAAGAACACTTTCCTGTCGGCAAGCAGAATTGATAGACATAGGAATCTCCTTTTACACCTGCACCACAAGAACCACCAATACCCGTTCCATCACGATGATACACATTGACATACAGCATACCATCCAAGGCATACAGCTCATTCATGCCTTTATAGACACCAGCTGTAGAAGAATAGGTATATTTCCAGCCATTATTCCCTGTGATAGCGACACCCGTGGTGATATTTGTATTTAAAGAAGCAAGTGTTACATTTTGTGTAGTCAATGTCGGCACCGGTGAGGTAGCGTACAAATTCGTTTTTGCCACATCTTTGTCGTATACGACAAAAACTCCATCTGCGGCACTCACCGTTGAACCTGCCTGGTTATTTGTGCCTGAGGCTGCTGCTGTTCCTACCAAGGGTGAACTACGATTACCTGAACTAAAAGCAACTGCTGCTACATAACCATTATCTTCATGAATAGAAACGCTCGGCATTTCATAGAACCGAGGACTTGTACCTCCACTCGCATGTTCATTAAACAACCGCACCACACGCGTAGCAAAATTAGCTTTTTTAGCACTTGCATCCACACCAGTTGCTGCATTATTTAAATCAACACGGAAAGCCTGCCCACCCAAGTCACCAAAATAAAGATTATCGACCAGACCATCATTATCACGGTCAATGGCATTAATCTGACTCACCACACTATATTTCATGTTTATCGTAGATGCGCTGGCATCAGTAAATGCTTCTGCTCCTTTAGCTGCCGTAGCATTAGCACTACTCCACCAAAGTAAACTACCTGTGTCAGCATCAAACATATAAACACCCGCACCACTACCAGTCGTGGTATTTTGATCATAGGCTGCACTTTCATAACCAGTGTCATATCCGCCACCAACAAACATTACCAGCTTCTTAACACCACCAAATTTAACATAAGCAAGTGTTGGCTTAGACCAGCTTTGGCCCATATAACTTAGTGCATTATCCGTATTTGGTGTTGTAGTTCCATTTGCATCTGTGGTTACAGCAGCAGCAGGATTAATATGAAATTTCAAACTTGGATTATCCAAATCACTTAAATTCAGTGCATAGTAACTACGTCCCCCCATACGCAGACCGCCATATACCCACTGCAGACCTTTAAGTGCCAGATCTGTGTTAGTCCCCCCATCACTGGTACGATCAGAACTTTTTACAGTTAATGTTCCATCTGCTTTTGACACATATTGGGTATATGCTGTCCATGGTGCATCTATACCATAAAATAAATTTGATGAACCTTGTGTACTACTGGTCTCAGATAAGAATGCTACTTTCTGGTTTTGCATCATTTCATGGGGTGCAAAAGCAAATTTCTCTATACCTGTATCAGCATCAACTACATGCAGTAGCCCCTGTGTACTACCAAAGAGTAGATAGTCATCTCGATCTGTTGTATCTAATACTCCTGCAGAACTAACAGTTATTTTACCCCGTTGCGTAAGTAGAATTGGGGTGGAGTGCATCACAGCACCGACCTGACGAAGTTCCGGTTTTGCGGTAAGACTATCTAAAGTAATATCTGTTTCAGTTGCACCCACATTATAACCCAGCAAATTGAGCCAATAATTCTTGTCTGGGTCATTCGCAAATAGAGCTGTTGTACCCGTACCGAATAAACTTTCCACATTAACTTTTTTCAGTGAATTAAGTTCACTAGCCATAAATGGGGCAGCAGTGCCGGTAATTTGACGATTAGTGTAAATCGTACGGTTAGCGTTTTTTTCATTCTCAGCATTTGTACTTAAACCTAAAGGTAACTTTCCTTTCATACCTCCTGACCAAATTCCATCAGCTGCTGAATTTAATGCACCAGTATCAGTGATTAAGCGTACTGTTTTGCTGGAATTATAAAGTTCACCATTATAGATATGGTATTTATTAAGATTTCCCGCCCATAACTGGGTAGTTTCTTGAGGCTTTGGAATAAATGAAGCGTAATAACCATACGGCTGAATACGCAATGGATTTAAGGAGTCTTGCGGTAAAGTAGGAGAACCTGTGGCAACTGGGTCGAATTCAGGTTTTACTTCATCAACAAAATTTAAAATACTTTGAGCAACTTCCCCAGGCTCTGAAGCCGAATACCATCCACCACGCCCGTAAACTCCCCATAATGCGGTATTGGCAATATCAGCACGACTCGCTCCACCAGTTGTTTCACCATAAGTATTACTAATACTTAAAAAACGATTTAATATATTGGCTACATCAGTATTGGTAGAAGTTAAAGGTCCACTTTTAGTTTTTTCCGCTCCAGTATACGCATCTAACCCACTATAGAATTTACCAAAACCCACTACGGCTGTTTTAATTTTGGGGCGATTAGTAGCGCCATTTAATAAAGTGTTGGCAAACTTTGCAATGCAACGCCAAACCTTTTGATTGTCCGGACTAGCAGTTTTTTCCTTAAATTCATAGGTCGAATTTTCACTATCCACATTCGTATCCCATGAAGAAGGACAACTGAAACCACTCACTGTAGCTGACATTTCTGTTTCGGGATCTGCAACACTAGTTGTGCTAGGACCGCCATCAGTTAAAACATAAACACCATTACCATTGCACGAAGATGTATCTGTTCCGATGGTATTTAGTAAAGACCTCGCTCCAATCGCATATGCCCTGCCTGTTGGCGTATAGTCAGGAGCATCCATATTTATAATCTTTTGCAATATACATGAACGTTGTGTTGTATCAGATGCCGTGCCACATTCCGTTTCAAAAGTGGTTCTCGCAGTTCCTGTTAAACTACTAGAAGTAGTGTCCAAACGGCGAGCTGAAACTAAAACTGTTCCAGTTTTAGAGGCAGTTCCTGAAGTTCCTCCAGTAAACCGCGTTAGACCTATAACAATGTCATTTCCTAATTGCGGAACACCATTTAACCCTTGTAATACGGTAAATAAACCATCTTTGAGTTTAGTAATACGGTCATAGAATCTTTTGTTTTGTGTTGTCGTTTGTTCTGGCGTGTAATAAGCAGTACATCCTGTGCCACAAGATTCATTTGTGGTAGGAGCACCACTTGGTATTGATGAAACAACCGTACTACAAGTATCCGATGTAGTGGCATTAATTGGGCAACTTCTGATTTCAGAATTACAAGTGGTCACATTAGTAGTAGAACCACTAATTGATGTTCCTGCCGTACAACTTGCAGTATTTGTAGTTACTGCAGAACTCGTGGTACTTGTTGTAGTGATATTTACAACTTCTGAACGATAGCGATAGGCTCTATTAGAGGTAGAACTACAATTGCTTGTACCCCCATTACGTAAATAATAATAAGTTGTTGTCGTTTGTTTAGAAATATTACCAGTTACCACAGGGGTAGAAGTAGCTGTTTCAGAACAAAAGGTTCCCGATACTGGCCCAGTACGTATCGTTGTGTTATTACAAGCAGTCCGAGAAGTAGTGGTACCACTCTCCGTACTCGCACACTGCTTATACACCGGAAAATCAGATACTGTTGTTGGTGTAGTGGTAGTAGATGTTACTGTTTGAGATGTCACTTGGGTTTTATAAATATAAGTCTTGGGGGAGGTTACCTCTGTGATATTAGCCGTACAGTAATAACGAGAATAAGATGGTGTTGTGGTGGAGGCTTCTGTATTATTAGTTGGCACTGTTATCGCACTATCTGCCACAGGAGCATCACATGCAAATTTAAAAGTATTTGTAGCTCTCATACTGGCCGAAGTATCCAGTACAAACATAATACGTGTTTGACCACCTGTCGAACTACTATAGATATCAATGTCACTGGCTTGTGTCGCAACACTTTGACAAATAGCCAAAGTCATCATCATCGACACCGTGGCTGAAAGTCCTTTTTTTTGATTTATTTTTTTCATCTTTAAATTCTCTTTCTTTACGATACCAACTTCGGCTGACCGCCAACAGTATAGTCCGAATGCTGCATGTTATAGGGAATACCTAAACCCTCAAAACACGCCCCCACGGCCGAAGCCCGCTGCTTAAAACAGTCCTCTATTTGCGTAGTAGTCGCACCTGCAAAACTTGGTAAGACTGAAATGACAGTCGCCCCGATATTATGCGTGATTACCGGCACATTACTTTGTCCAAGACTTGTTCCTTTGGGCGCACCACCAAATGGTGTAGAGGTTGTTGCATTTTTGGTTAAATACACTTGTGACAGCACTGCAGAACGCCCCATTGCGAATTGATTGGCTTTACAAAAGCCATCAACACCAATCTTGGTCGTTGACCCATCCGCTGCAATCGCGCTAGCTTTAGATAATTTAAAAAAAGAATTTTCCGATGCGCGATAACAAAATACCAATTCATCATTAGCATTTGCTGAAGAGTTGAAATAAGCAAACATCCCATCGAGTGCCAACTGCCTTGCCACTTGATCGGGGTTCTCGATATTAAATAAAGCAGAGTCAGAATTCCCCATCAATAAAGCATTCACCTGACTATTTGTCGCAATTTTCAATCCTAAAATTCCCGATTTCACAGCAATTGTGCCCAGTAATGTTACAAGCACCAAAATAATCAAAACTGTAATAAGCGTTGCACCTTGTTGTTGTTTCATTGCGATGCCCCCAATGTATTCCGAATTGCGACAACTTGATTAACCGCTTGACGTAAATATCGCTTATTAACTGCAGCATCACCTGCTAGCGTGACATTATCCTTACCAGCAACATCAAATGTCGTTTGAGTATTTAAACTTGCATCAGCACCAATCGTCCCTGTCGAACGAGATAAAATTCCTACCTCCATTGAAGTCACTTGCAGATAAGTTTTTGCACAAGTATCTTCAACAATTGGGGTCGCACATGCATCACGAATATCATCCATTTCATCGATGTACTCATTGATGGTCATATAACGAAATTGACCAGAAGGATTTTTCACACCTAAACGTATTTTAAATGCATCTACACGTTGCATCATTTGTTGTGCATTATTGGAACCATGCACACCTAAACCGGCAATTGCAGTTGGTGCACTCTTAGGATATGAGCCCGCATCACAATATAAGGAGTAAGCTGTTGGTTCACCTGTAATTTGTTGTGGACTAGCAGCCAAATAATAACGCTGCACAATTACCAGATTTGAAGCAGGTGCAACAGCAGTTCCGACTGTTGCTCCCTCACAGTTAATAATGCTTTCAGTTTCAGGGGTATATTGAATAGTTATACGGTCACTTTTACCTGTAGTATTATCAGTATCTCTGTCTTGCAAACTGACCAATTCAGTTTCTAAATTCGTGATCGTCTGTAATGCAAGAGGCAGATTTTCCTTTTTAAAAATAATCCCTGAACCATTCACAAAATTATTTATTTTTTGTGCAGATACAGTATTCAAATTGGTATGACGTAAGTCATGTGCGACCAAAGACAAACCGAAATTAGCATTTTGTTGTAATTCGCTCATTCCTGACTGTAACCCCAAAGAACGCGAACTACTTAAAAATGCAGCCAGACCCGACGCAACAATAAGCAAGCCTAAAGTTAAAGCAATCATTAATTCAATCAGAGTAAAGCCCGAGGTATAGTGCTTATGAGCCATAGTTATATACCTCCATAATGATACATTTGGCATTTGGGACATAAGCAGTGCCATTGGTACAGTTTGGACTGCCCGTACCATTTGTTGCCGTTGTACCCTCCCAGGCAACATAGATGCATTTGCGAACTAGAGTAGAACCCTGGCAATTTAGGACATTGATACTCATGCCCAAATTAGTTGCTCTTGTTTTCACCTGTCTAAAATCGTAGTTCGCCATTTTTGTAGCATCACAAAAGCTTGTCGCACAGTTATCTGTTTCACTGTTGTCAACATAACCGGCCAACCCACCCCGATTCACGCGCATTCTTTCTGCCAGATCCCTAGCAATATTAGAAGCTTGTACATTCATTCCAGCCTCTGCACTCGCTCCCATAGCCCTTATTTGCAATGCTACAAAACCCAACACAGCAATGCTTAAAAGCACCAGTGCAACCAGCACCTCTACGAGCCCAACCCCTTTTTGAGTATTTTTCATTTGTAATTATTCCTTATTCTCAGGTTGGGCAACTTGTTGCCATTTTGTTATAAACGACCGTTCCACCTTTTTGCACATAAACGTAAGCTTTCAAAGCTGCATCGCTATTATGTTTAAATACAAAACACTGGCCATTGGTTGTTATTTTGGATTGCCCTAAACGATTGAAAGTAACGCTGGCATCACCACTTTCTTTCGTCACATGATTGGGCACCCATTTTTTATAGAATGTTGAAACACTGTTATCTACAGCCAAAACCCGCTCACCCTGTTTAAAAATTGCTTCAGACCTTGTTTCTGCTAATAAATCTACAAAATCACGTGTATCTCTTATTAGTTGGTTTTTTCGAATCGTCTGAGTAAAAGAAGGAACAGCCATTGTTGAAATAATCGCCAACACAGCTATCGTGATCATAAGTTCAATTAAGGTGAATCCTTTATTTTTATTCATACTTTCCCCAAGGCAACAAAACTTTACCCTAGTAAAAATAATATCGGACCAACTTACAAAACTGACACAAATAAAGATAAAAGGCATAAAAAAACAGATAACTGTCATTTCACAGTTATCTGTTCATTTTTTTAAAAATTTCAGAATGTTAAATCATTCACGCTTTATGCTTGAGTTACAGGAATACGTAACTCTTTCGGCAAACTAAACGTAATATTCTCTTCACGTCCTGCCAGCTCTTCCGGTGCTTTCGCGCCCCAATCCTGTAAACGCTGAATCACCTGCTTGATTAAAATTTCGGGTGCCGATGCACCGGCAGTTACCCCAATTTTGGTATTTTCATCAAACCAGGCCTGATCAAGCTGATCTGCATTATCCACCAAATAGGCATGTTTCCCCATACGTTCCGCCAGCTCGCGCAGACGGTTTGAGTTTGAAGAATTAGGAGATCCTACGACCAAAACCACATCACATTGAGTGGCCAGGTCACGTACCGCATCTTGACGGTTTTGCGTGGCATAACAGATATCATCCTTACGCGGCCCCTGAATTTCAGGAAATTTTGTACGTAAAGCATCAATCACTTTCGCGGTATCATCAATGGAGAGCGTCGTTTGGGTCACAAATGCCACTTTCTCGGGATGACGGATTTTTAATGCCGCCACATCCTCTTCATCTTCCACCAGATAGATTTCGCCACCATTTTTCTTGTCATATTGCCCCATGGTGCCTTCCACTTCCGGGTGTCCTTCATGTCCAATCAAAATGGCTTCCGTGCCTTCACGCGCATATTTGGTCACTTCTATATGCACTTTGGTAACTAGTGGACAGGTGGCATCAAAGACTTTCAAACCACGACGCTCCGCCTCAATTTGTACCGCTTTTGACACACCATGTGCACTAAAGATCACGATATTGTCATCGGGAACTTCATCCAGTTCATCGACAAAGATAGCACCACGCTGACGTAAATCATCCACCACAAACTTGTTGTGCACCACTTCATGACGCACATAAATAGGCGGATTAAAGCATTCCAGTGCCCGATTGACGATCGCAATTGCTCGGTCGACACCTGCACAAAAACCACGTGGATTGGCCAATACAATTTCCATAAGATCCTCAATGTTCACCCGAAGTTGAGCGGAATAATTTGAAATAAATGCCAACAAAAAGACGCTTGGCTATTTTGTTTGCGGGTCGTCTACTCTAAAATAGAGAAGATATTTTATCATATCAGGAAAAATATCATGTCGGGTCTCTTGTTTGTCGTTTCTGCTGCATCCGGAACAGGCAAAACATCCCTCGTTAAAGCCCTTCTCGACCGTGTGACCAATCTGCACGTTTCTGTCTCTCATACTACTCGTGACCAACGTCCCGGTGAGCTTGACGGTGTACATTATCATTTTTCAAAAAAAGAAGATTTTCTTGCCTTGGTTGAGCAAGGCGGTTTTATTGAATATGCAGAAGTGTTTGGCAATTATTACGGTACGGCTCAAGCGACTGTAAAACAGCAGCTTGCCAAAGGGCATGATGTTTTACTTGAAATCGACTGGCAAGGTGCAGATCAAGTCCGCAAACTTTTTCCCGAATCGAAACAAATTTTTATTTTACCGCCAAGCCAGTTCGATTTGCGCCAGCGCCTATCCAACCGTGGCACAGACTCTGTTGAAGTGATTGAGCGCCGCCTGGGCTGTGCAGTTGAAGATATGCAGCAGTATACAAACTTTGACTATGTCATTATTAATGATGACTTTAATAAGGCACTGCATGATCTGGAATGTGTGATTATTGCCAATCGTTTAGTGATTGCACAGCAGGCAGCCCGTCATCAGGAATTGATTGAAAAATTAATTACTCCTGTTGAACCGTGATTAAAACTTGAGTCTGCAGGCAAAGCATTTTATACTGCCCAGTCTGTTCAAATTTAATATTCAAACGAGAATTCTTATGGCACGCGTAACCGTTGAAGATTGTTTAGACCATGTAGACAACCGCTTTGAGCTTGTACTAGTGGCAAGCAAACGCGCGCGTCAATTGGCACGTCAAGGCATTGAACCAACTGTAGAATGGGATAACGATAAACCGACCGTAGTTGCTTTACGTGAAATTGCGGTAGGTCATGTATCTAAAGATATTTTGAAACAACGTGATCAAGACTATCAAACTTCTAGCCTTGACCTTGCACTTTCTGCAAACAATTTGAATTTAGATGGCTTTTCTTTCCAATAAGAAAAAATATCTTAAAAAAGCCTAGTTTTAACTAGGCTTTTTTTATTGCACAACTTTAATATTGGATGAATAACCGTTATAACATAAAATTAAAGATACGTTATTTAGGATGTATCTTTTTGCTGTTTTTTAAATGAAAAAATTGACAAGTCATGCAATATGCTTTTCATTAAAGCTCTAGCGATTTAAATTGTAGAAACTGAAGTAATAAAGGTGTTATATGCCAGGCCCACAGGTCAGCCAAGCCAAACAACAGCTCAAAATTATTATCGACGCTTACTTAAGTGCAAGTGATGTCGAGCGCGTGCTTGTGGCCTGCGATTATGCCGATATTGCCCATGACGGCATCACCCGTAAAAGTGGTGAACCCTATATCCTGCATCCGATTGCGGTCAGCAGTATTCTTGCGCATATGCGTCTGGATGCCGAAACCCTGATGGCCGCCCTGCTGCATGACGTGATTGAAGATACCGATTTCAACAAAGAAGACATTACGGAAAAATTTGGCCGCACGGTGGCCGAGCTGGTCGATGGCGTGACCAAACTCAGTCATTCTAGCGACAAAGAATATAATAAAGCCGCCTCCTTCCGTAAAATTTTGCAAGCTACCCTGCAAGACCCGCGTGTCATTATTATTAAGCTGGCTGACCGTTATCACAACATGACCACTTTAGGTTCGTTGCGCCCAGATAAACGGGCACGTATTGCCCAGGAAACCTTTGATATTTTTGTGCCGATGGCGCGTATCGTCGGCATGAATGAGATGGCCGACAACCTGGAACATCTGTGCTATCAAAATCTTGACCTGGATATGTTTAACAATGTTCAGGATGCCCTACTACAAACCAAGCCGAAACGCTGTGAATATCAAAGCATCTGGGAAAAAAACCTGACGGAACTGCTGCAACAGCACCACATTAGCGGCCGTATTAAAAAGAAAAATAACAATATTGAATTGCTGCGTCACTTCGTCAAAAACGATATTGATCTGCAAGAGCTCACCCACAGCCATGCTTTTGAGATTATTCTGCAAAGTATTGCCGACTGTGACCGTCTGGCAGAAATCCTGCGCGAAAATTTCCAGATTCTACATTATGAAGATCATATCCGCCGTCCATTGCCAGGTGGCAACCAGTCTTTAATGATGCGCTTAAAAGGTGAGAAAACCACGCTCTCTTTGACTATTCAGACCGAGCTGATGCGTAAGGCTGCCCGTTTCGGTGTGGTCCTGGGTGAAAATGCACCGCAAGCCTGCCGCTCAGCCATTCAGGCGTCTATGCAGAACCTGAATGTACTGGTGGATGGTGAATGTGCCAAAACCACCTTTAGTGATCTGTTGGATTATCTGCATCAGGAAAAAATCTGGGTGTATACCCCGCATGGCCATTTGCACGAACTTCCACAAGGGGCTACAGCCGTCGATTTTGCTTATTCAGCCAGCCTGTTTTTAGGCAACCATGCTGTCGGAGCAAAAATAAACGGCGAAACCCGCCCCCTTTCCACACCACTAATCAGTGGACAAGTGATCGAGATTATTACTGATGTCCTGGCAACTCCAAATCCGGACTGGCTCAGCTTCATCAACACCCAAAAAGCGCGTCGTGCCATCCAGAATATTTTGCGCGATCAGGATATTGAAGAACAGCAACTGGTCGGCCAGCAAGCCCTGAACCGTGCACTGAAACTGTTTAATCGCTGCATCAAAGATTTAACCGAAGCAGACTGGATCGATATATTGCAATGGCGACATATCGAATCTAAGGAACACTTATTTGAACAGATTGCGGTGGGTGACCTGTTACCGCAATTAGTGGCCAACCACCTGTTTGCACAAGGACAGAGCCTGGATAACCAGTCTTCTACCCGTCTTATTCAAGGCACTGAAGGCGTAGATGTCAAATACGCTCATTGTTGCAATCCTGTGCTTGGTGATCCAATTCAGGGACATCTCTCACGTCGTGGCTTGATTGTGCATCGTGCGCGTTGTCATAACCTGTTGCATGAACAGCATCTGCATCCAGAAAATATTATGCCTTTGCACTGGACATCTGAAGATTTCGATGACATCAGTTTCACCGCCTATTTAAGCATTGATATGCTGATGAATGATGAACAGATTTCTGACCTGATTTATCAGTGCCGGAAGGAAAAAACCGGTGTAGAAATGGTTCATGCCCATGAAGGCAAAACCTATGTGCATATTGTGGTGCATAACCGCAAGCAAATTGCGCAGATTATTCGTGATTTACGCATGCACTTTGGTTTTCCACGCATTACCCGTTTAGCCCAGCCCATTAACATTGCTGAAGCATCCAAAGCCAGTTAGTTCAAACATAAGTCACTCTTATTGAATAATTTAGGCTATGATGCATAGAGATGATAAAAGGAGAAATCGATGTCCCGCCAAGTAATCCATACTGAAAATGCACCTGCAGCCATTGGTACATATTCTCAAGCGATTTTAGTTGAAAATACCCTGTACCTTTCAGGTCAAATTGGTTTAGATCCTTACAGTATGGAGTTGGTTGAAGGCATTGAAGCACAAATTCGCCGTGTATTTGATAACTTGAAAGCCGTCTGTGAAGCAGCCGGTGGCTCATTGGCAGATATCGCCAAACTGAATATCTTCCTGACCGATCTTTCCCACTTCCAGCTGGTCAACCAGATTATGGGTGAATATTTTGCCCAGCCTTACCCTGCACGCGCAGCATTAGGTGTCGCCAGCTTGCCTAAAGGGGCTTTGGTTGAAATGGATGGTATTGTAATTATTAATCAATAATTTATAAAACCCATTAAATACCCAAGTCTCAAAACTCATTTCCAGATGATCAATTCATCTTGAACGGAAATCCGAGCAGCACTCGGATTTCCGCTCAGGTGTTATTTTTTTATTCAAAAACTCAATCATAATAAATGATATTTCAAATGAATTTCATTGACAAACGATAATAATTATCAATAATATCACTTATCCCATTTCACTTTTATGTGGCCAGTTCAAATGTACGTATGCTTATGTCGTGGTATTACCGATCAAGATATTAAAGATGCCGTTGCAAATGGTGCGGAAAGCTATCGTGAAATTCGTGACCTGCTTGATTTAGGTACCTGTTGTGGCCGTTGCGCCCCTGAAGCACGCGCCATCATTAGCGAAGAACTTTCAGAAATTGCAGCCCGCATCTCTGTGGCAGCTTAAAACCCGATTATTCTAATGAGAAACTGAATGATCAAAAGATCATTTTCTCCTCTCCCGCTTATGACTCTAGGCGGGTTTTTTATACACGCCCGTGTAGCATAACGCCTATTATCGTTCTTGATTGCGATTTTCATTTGCTGTTCAATAAACTACTCGCCATTGTTTTGCTTGTTGTTTAAGATATTTGCAATAATCATTTTTTTGATTGCCTGACCCCTTGTGAAGGCAAAAAATTGTTGATGGAGAACTTACAATGAAAGGCAATCGTGACGTCATTAATCAGTTAAATCAGGTGCTTTATCACCAGTTGACTGCCATTAACCAGTATTTCCTGCACTCACGCATGTTTAACGATTGGGGAATTGAGAAGCTGGGTTCGGCAGAATACAAAGAATCGATTCAGCAAATGAAAGATGCGGATAAAATTATTGAACGCATCCTATTTCTTGAAGGCCTGCCTAACTTACAAAATTTAGGCAAGTTATACATCGGTCAGCATACTGTTGAAGTACTGAATTGCGATGTACGTAAAGTCAACGAAAATATCGAAGCCCTGCAAAAAGCGGTCAGCTTGGCCGAGCAGGAAATGGATTATGTCACCCGTGATCTTGTTCAGGAAATTCTAGAAGAAGAAGAGGAATATCTGGATTGGGCCACCACCCAGCTTGATCTGGTCGAGAAAGTCGGTATCGAAAACTACATTCAAAGCCAAATTTAAGTTTAAAAACAGCCAGTCGATTGACTGGCTGTTTTATTTATCAGATTCGCTTTTTTTAAATTTTACTTTTTGGCGACAGGCTGGGCCAATGACGCATAGTCCCAATCGACTTTACGTAATTTTTTCAACAACTCGAGCTGATGTCTGGCTTCCTGTTCATAGCCATTAAAAGCCAGTATTTTGGCATACTTGAGCAGATCATAGGAGGTCGGATAATTGAGCACCATCTCCCTAATTTCTTCAAGCTGTTGTGTACTCACCTTGCTATAGGGATTCATACGAATCCAGTCTATACGCCGGTTAAATTCTTCCAACAAGTAAACCTGATCTTGATTGGTAATTTTTTGCGGTACTTTTTCATAACGTAGCGTTTGATTGAGTTTAGGAACCATCACCGAATGATCCCGCACGATCAGAATCAGCAGCAAGAAAAATAAACCGTAAGCAACCCGCATATAATTGGGTGAAAGGGTCAGGATTTTGGTATCGGCCTGTTGTGACTGAACCAGACCAATAATAAAACCGACCGGGAGCAGGAAATAGGCATAGTACTGCGGGAATTCCAGCATGGCGTGAATCAATACTGCACCCACCATTAAAATTCCGATCACAGATTCTACAGAATTGACGCGCTTATTTAGCTGATAACCCCAATAGCCAAAATAAGCCAGAAACGGCAAGCCTATAATTACCCCATTCCACAAAATAAAATCGAGAATAAAATTATGCGCGCTACGAATCCACACCGGTCCCTGGAAATGATCACTGACCAGGGTATATGCAACACTGGTTTGATTCCAGCCATAACCAAACCATGGACGGTCAGCAATGGCATGCAGCATTTGCTGCCAAATGGCTAAACGCGACATATCCCCTGTAGCGCGTCTTGACACATCGACAGCTTTAATCTGTATATCCAATAATTGGGTTAAATAGCTCCCCATGACAGGTAATATCAGGACTAATCCTATAAAGACACCTAACCATGCCGCCAGGAAATACCATTTAATATGAATATAGCCTTTAAATTGCTGATAAGCCAAATAAACCAGAATAAAGACACAAGCCACCCATGAAGTTCTGGATTGGCTTAATGCCACGCTCACTAACATAATGAATGCCGCTGGAACCAGCCATTTGGTCTGGACTTTTTTGGTTTCATATAAATATAAACAGGCCAAAAGTGACATGAGCAAAAAAGTGGCCATATTGTTTGGCTGGGCAAAATTGGCATATGGACGAACAGCACGTTGCATATTCACCATCCCGGGGATATAGGCATCGAGCGTTAACCATTGGCAGATCGCAATGACACCCGTCGCTGTTCCGGCCATGAGAAATACATAGCTGAGTCCGGTAAAAATGTTTGCCCGGCCTGCTTTCTCGCTCGACAAGTTATAGCCAAGCACCATACTCAGCCAGAAGCCAAGCACAAATAAGCTACATATCAAGGCTTTATCAAAGAAAAAGAGCTCACCCGCCCCATACTGAACCAGCGGGATAGCCGCGAGAAATAATAGCGGTAGGCTGATCACTGGCAATTTAATTTTGTCTTTTAAATAAATGGCAGCCAATGTAAATAGGGATAAAAAAGCAAACAGTTCACCCGTGTAGGTAACCCAAGGGCGGTAATGGATAGGCAGAAGCCAAGCCAGTGAGATAAAGACACTGGCTAAGAGAAGAAGGAGGAATTTCATGATTAAATCAGTGAAAATAGAATGTCGTTATAATAACTTAGATTCTTAGATGAAGTGCAAGAGAGATTAATTTGGCTGAGCTGAACGAGGCAGTAAATATAATACTTTCTATTTCTTATAAATTTTTATCATGTAGAATATCCTAAGTAGGATTAAAGTTTTAGATAGTTTAAAAATTGCAGACAAAATATCTGAAATTTAGTGCATTGTTCAACTCTCTAGGCTTTTCTTTATGACTCAAAAAAAAACAATATTAGTTTTAGCATCAACTTATCCACGTTGGCAGGGAGATCACGAACCTGGATTCATACATGAATTATGTAAAAGACTAACATCACAATTTAATGTTATTGCACTTGTACCTGATGCTATACATGCCGATCCAAATGGATTACTTGATGGTGTTCATATAGTCCGCTATAAATATGCCCCTAAAAAATTACAGTCCTTGGTCAATAATGGCGGCATCGTTAATAATTTAAAAGCATTTTGGTGGAAATGGCTACTCGTTCCCAGTTTTCTAATCGGGCAATATCTTGCAGTCAAAAAAATTTTGAGTACACAAAAGATTGATATTATTCATGCACATTGGTTGATTCCACAAGGTTGGATTGCAAGCCGATTTTGCAAAAAATTCAATCTCCCTTATCTGGTGACTTCACATGGGGGGGATTTATTTGGTTTACAAGGTAATGTTTTAATGAAGGTAAAAAAGAAAGTTGCAGAGGATGCAACTGCAATGACTGTTGTCAGTCAGGCAATGAAAGAATACTTAGAGCAAATTTCAATACAACCTAAAATACTTAAAGTCATTCCGATGGGGGTTGATTTACAAAATCGCTTCACGCCTAAATCTGATATACAACGCCATAAAAATGAACTACTTTTTGTCGGGCGGCTCGTACCTAAAAAAGGGCTTAATTATTTAATAGATGCTTTATCTATTTTGGTAAGAACCTGTCCAGAATTATCCTTAAAGATTGTGGGTTTTGGACCTGAAGAAGAAAATTTGAGAGAACAGGTACAACAGTTAAAGCTTGAAAATAATGTCAAATTTTTAGGTGCATTGTCACAAGACAAGCTTCCTGATCAATATAGGCAAGCTACCCTTTTTGTGGCTCCTTTTGTACGAGCAGACAATGGTGATCAGGAGGGATTACCGGTTGCATTGATGGAAGCTATTGGCTGCGGATGCCCCGCTGTGGTCGGTCATGTAGCAGGAATTGAAGATTTATTAGGCGAAGACATCAAACACATTGCGGTTAATCCACAGAATAAACAAGAATTAATCGCGGCAATTTCCACGGCTTTAGATGAACCAACCCTTGCTGCTGAGCGTGCAGTACGTATTCGAAAAAATGCGTTAGCACTTATAGAGTGGGACAGCGTAGCTAGTGCTTATGCAAAAATTTTGGCAACAAGCACACAATAATTTTTTGAGATGAAAGCTTAATGTTGCAATTTTAGTGAAGTGATGAGGGGTTCAATATCTTTGATAATGGTTTCCCAATCTTTAATCGCAATTCGTGTGTGCCGTGGCGTGTTCAATTGTTGGGCGAGTTTTAAAGCCAAATCCTCTGCATCACCTGCTTCAAATAATGTTTGAGGCACATCTTTAAATAAATAGTTCATCTCACCAATATTAGCCACCACAACAGGTAAATGGCAAGCCAGCATTTCATAAGCTTTTTGGGGAAAACAATAACGACCAAAAGGGGTATCCAATATTGAAATAATACCGACATCTAAAGCCTGAAAAAGGGTGGCCACTTGATAATGTGGTAATGCTCCCAGATAATGAACTCTATCCCCTACAGGCGGTGAATATTCCTTTTCATAAGGTCCTGCAATAACCAAGTCCACATTTGGCAATTCTGATTTAATCTTTTCCCAAGCTTCATAGATTACCTGAACACCCTTGTCTCTATATAAACCACCCGCTGTTCCAATATATAGCCTATCTATGGGTAAACCGAGTTGTTTTCGTGCTGTTACTTTATCTCTAGCAACAAAAATTTCAGTATCGATGGTACTTGGCATGGACAACACGATGCCTTTGGCACGATATTCTTGAGAAACTAAATCTGCTAATGGCTGACTTGTAGTAGTAATTAAGTGAGCTTTACAGACGGCTTTTCGCAATAAGCTTTTCATCCCAGGTATGCGTGCTTGTCCAAAACCTTCAAAGTTATCATAAAGATCTGCAACAAAAGGGACATTCAATTTTCTAGAACACCAAGCCCCCCACACAATATGGGGAATATCAGAGGCCGCAATAATGATGTCTGGCTGATACTGTTTTAATTGTTGTAAAAGAACAAAAGGATAAGCTACTAACCCAGCTTTTTTAAATCCTTTATAACTTTTTGAATGCCAAATCAAAGATTTTAATTCATTTGACTCATCCCAGTTACCTTCATCATGTGATTGATAACTTAAACAAAAACATTCTACCTGATGTCCTAATAACGCCAATTGATTAGGAATCTCGTATAAACGTGCATATTTATCCAAAATAACATCTTTAGACATATACTGTCGTTTGCATAAGAACGCTATTTTCAATTTATTTTCCTAATATTTTATCAACGGCATTTAAGGCTGCACCAACGACTTGATCCATATTGTAATAACGATATTCAGCAAGACGCCCTACAAATGTAACATTTTCCTCTACATTCGCTAAAGCTTGATACTGCTTAAATAATTTTTCATTTTCATCACGTGGAATTGGATAATAGGGATCACCAACTGCTGTGGGATATTCTCTGACAATAGAAGTTGATGAATGTTTTTGACCTGTAAGATGCTTAAACTCAGTAATGCGGGTAAAGTCAAAATCATTTGGATAATTGATTGTGCCTACACTCTGATATTGTTCAACATTCTTCAAATGTTCACGTTCAAAACGTAATGAACGATATGGTAAATGTCCGAATTTATAATCATAAAATGCATCAATTGGACCTGTATAGACAATATGATCAAATTGATTTTCTGTAGTGAGTACATCTTTAAATTCAGTCGATGTTTTGATTTGAATATTTGGATGATTCAATAAGTTTTCAAACATGGCTGTATAGCCATGTAAAGGCATCGCTTGATATGTATCGGTAAAATAACGATCATCCGAATTTGTGCGCGTTGGAATACGTGCAGCAACACCCGCTTTTAATTGTGATGGATCTAAGCCCCACTGTTTTTTTGTGTAGTTTAAAAAGAATTTTTCATACAAGTCACGTCCGACTGAATTCAGTACCACGTCTTCACTTGTTTGAACTTTTTCTTTAGGCTCACGTACTTTTTCAAAGAATTCAGCTGCTTGTTCTTCTGTTAAATCTAGATCATATAACTGATTTAATGTATCTCTATTGATAGGAAAAGGATATTGTTTGCCATTCACCACACCACGTACACGGTGTTCATAGTAATGCCATTCTGTATATTTGGATAGATAGTTAAATATACGTTCACTATTGGTATGGAAAATATGTGGCCCATATTGATGAATCAGAATACCGTGTTCATCTTTTACATCATAAGCATTGCCGGCAATATGATCACGACGATCTACAACTAAAGCTTTATGTCCTGCCTCAACTAATTCTCTTGCACAAATAGAACCAGCAAACCCTGCCCCAACAACTAAAATATTCATTATACTTTCATCTTTCTCAGCAAGTTAAATATCAATCCATGTACAAAACCAATAATAACAATAATATAATTGGAGTAAAACCCAAAATTTAAATACAGATAATAATATATCTTATGCTTGTTTTTTATAAATAATTCTTTATTAAAAGAACCTAAACCATATTCATTATTTTTAACTTCATTCCATGCTATTTTAGCAGCTTTATAATTTTTATGTTTAATTAAATATGAAAAATATACTCTCAAAAAGAAAATATACATAATATAACTATATTCACTACCCTCTTTAGCTTTCTTTAAAAAATTAAGTACTAAATACTTTAAACTATGTATATTTTGATTAATAACTTTTTGATTATAACTACTTGTTATACTATCTTCTCTCTTTCTATAACCATATAAATACTTATCCAAGATAAAACATTTTTTAGATTCTTCTATAATATATGGAATTGTAAAAGCATCTTCAAAATTAATATTTTTGGGAAAAGGATTTTTCAATAGATTATTTTTTTTATATATATGCAACCATGCATACCAAGAACTATCATTAAGCATTTTTATCATAAAGTCACGATCAATAACTGAAACTCCTTTAAATATTATGGTACTAGCTACCTTTACCATTTTCTCAGGATCGTAAAAAAAACAATATTTAAATTTAATTAAATCAATATTATAATTACTTTTTAATACCATCAATACTTCACTAAAATACCCATCTAGCAAAATATCATCGGAATCGAGAAATGCAACATATTCTGAACTTGAAGCAAAAACACCTTTATTTCTTGCCACACTTAACCCTTGATTTTTTTGAAATATAATTTTTATATTATATTTATCCAGATCATCAATTTTTTCTAAAAAATTTTCTAAAATATTATATGAATTATCAGTACTACCATCATTTACAAAAATCACCTCCACAGAATCATCCTTTGGCAACTGAATAAATATACTCTTTAAACAAGAATATAAGTAATTTTCAACATTATAAATTGGTACAATTAATGAGAAATAAACCAAAATAACACCTTTAAAAAATTATTAATAATATTTAGCATTTAATATTTTTTTTAATTTATATCCAAGCATATATTTTATAAAAGGAAATTTAGCAGGATGACTATAGTGGGTAACACTTCCATACCTAAAAATAAAGATTAGCATTGAAAAGCCAATATAGCTATTAAACCAACTAATAAGTGATTTTTTTGCATCTTCTATAAATTTTTTTTGTGTACTTTCTAATTTAGAAAATAATTCTAACATTCTTATATCTGATTCTATATTTTTAGCCTTACTACCTTTTTGTTTATTTCTAATATGAAATGTAGTGGATGTATTATGCTGTCTCCAATCCACTAAAACCTCATTCAAATATTTTATATACCCATGCTCAGCTGCTAAAAATGAGATGACCCAATCAATATATGGGAATTCAACTAATTGATTGTTAAAATTCAACAACTCTTTTTTAAATAACATCGTATGACCACAAATTGATGTACAAAACAACAATTGTCTTACATCACTCCCAAAAATCATATTAACTTTATCTGAATGAGTTACACCCAAGCTAATATTTTTTTCATCAATATATCTATTGTTACAATAAATAAGAGTAGAATCTCCAATTTCTTCAACTAATCGAGAAGTTTTATTTGAATACCAAATATCATCCTGATCACAAGGAGATATTAGCTCTCCTTTGCAGGCCATAAAAACACGAATAAAGTTTCTAACATATCCTAGATTAGTTTCACATGGTAGCAACCGAATACGACTATCTCGCTCAGCATAGCTAAGCAAGATAGTCCACGTTCCATCACTGGAACAGTCGTCGGAAATAACAATCTCTAGATTCGGATAATCCTGTGCTAGCAAAGAGTCCATTTGTTGTGCAAGAAATTTTTCACCATTGTAAGTAGCTAATGCGATGGAAACTAAAGGTTCTTTCATTACCACTCCTGATTAATATAAATAATTAATCATATTTTACTAGGATGATTGTTAAGGAATAAATTAGCCATAATTCTTAAAGATACAATATAAAAATTAACATTAAAAAAAATAAAATAAAGTTTAAGTTTTATAAAATTATCAAATAATAGTTGATAATTTTTACTTGAAAAACAGTTTAATAAGAATTTAGAAGCTGCAATATTTCTTTTATTTCTCATTTTTTTTGAAAGTTTTAAATCAATTTCACAAAAATAATTAGATAAGTCTTCATACATATTTAAATGCATTAATATAATGCTAGCCCTTTTTTCATTTTTATTAGACATTGCAACACAACTTGAATCATGCATTCTAAAAAAATTTAACTTTTCAGCACAAAAATAGATTTCCCCATGTGCCAATATCTTTACCCATACATTCCAATCCCCCACTGTTCTTAATCCAGTCAAAGGCCCTCCCACAGACTGATAAACTGATTTTTTGAAAATTACGCCACTGGCATTTGGAATTGAATTTTGGTCTATCATATATTTTTTAATGAATTCATATCCATTCATTTTAAAATCATACGTATGCTTGTTTTGCCCGTTAATTTCTGTATGATCAAGCCAATCACCATAAATATCCCCAAAACTATTAATTTTATTTGATTGACAATATGCCAGCACGATTTTGTCATGGTTATCAAATATATGAATCATCTTTTCTAAAAAATCTATATTAGCTATATCATCTGACTCGGCCATCCAAATCAATTCTCCTTTTGCTAATTCGATTCCTTTGTTCCACTGTTTAAATACAGATCCAGAATTAATTTCATTTAAAATAAAATGAGTTACCTTTGGATTATATTTATATTTCTCAAGAACACATAGACTATCATCTGTCGAAAAATCATCAAGAATAATAAGCTCATAATCTTGGTATGTTTGATTCAAAATACTATCTATACGTTGTGAAAGATATTTATCGTGATTGTAATTAGGTAATATAATACTGACTTTTACCACAACTCCTCCGAAATAACCGATCCTAATCAATATATTAACAAAAATAAATTAAAAATTTTTTCGAAAAAATTATTGAAATTTCCCTAATTTCATAAAAGATTTTGTTATTCAAAACCTTCAATAATATTTTTCATTCGTTCCACAGAACTTAACCAGTCAAATTTAGTTGACTCTACTAATCCAGTAGAAGCTATATGATTACGTAATTCTCTTTGCTGTACTAGAGCAATAATACCATCAGCGATACTTTGCTCATTATGTGGTTCTACAATATAAGCAGTTTCTAAATGCCGACAATAATCTTCTGTCCCCAATTGAGTAGAAATAACAGCTAATCCGCAAGACATAGCCTCTAGCGGAAAAAGTGGAAAGCTTTCATACCAAGAAGCACTTAACAATATATCTGCATCTCTGTATGCCTCTCCCAATTGAGCCTGTTGTAAAAAGCCTAATGACTCATAGTTAGCGATGTCATTTTTTGAAGGCAGTGAAGCACTCCCGTAAACTCGCCATATAATTTGATAATTTGGACACGCAAGCCTTGCTATAGCAACAGCTCTAGCCATTTCTAAAAAACCTTTCCATTCAACATTACGTCCACCATAACTAATTAATACAACTTCATTATTCTTTCGATGAATAGGAGTGGATAATGGCCAAAAAAATTCTTTATTAATTGCATTACAACATAATTTAGGTTGCAATCCACGATTGACTAATTGCCCACATAACCAACTTGAGTTAGCAATAACTTCAAGTCCTAGATGATAAGAGACTTCTGCATCAACACGTGACAAATCATTATGTGGTAGTTCTTTATAAAACAAGCTCTCTAGATGCTGACAAAAATAAAGCTTTCTCTTAGCGGGATAAAATCGAGCTGCGAGAGCTGTTTCAAAATACGTAGCAATAACTATATCTGCTTCACGTGCCTGTGAACGAATATAAAAAAGTACATTCGCACGATAAAATTCGAATGGTAAAAGATGTGGAACTTTTTTGAGAAACTTCAAAGAAAACGTAGAAACAGCTTCAATAAATTTTCCTCGTCTACGTTTCAACATTGCTTTAGCAATATTGAACAATACAGACCTTCGCCGTATTTTTAATGTATTCTCTTCTTCAGCAATAAAACTTAGCCCTTCTATCTTTGGAATCCACTCTGGATACACACAAGGCAACATTGGTATTACGCGAACATCGTAACCTGCCTTAGCCAATCCAATAGCATATTGTATTACACACCAACTTCCACCTGAAAATTGAATTGGATCTAAAGGAGGAACGAGTATGTCTATTTTTTTTGTCATGAGATATCCATTATCATTGATAAATAACTGATTTATTCTTTGAAATTTAGAATAAAGAATAGAGATTATTTAAAAATAGCTTTCAATCATAAAACTTATTTGAGATGATTGCATGTTTATAAGGACAATATTTGTTCACACTTCTCCACTGCACTTTTTCTATGCGCAATAATTACTAATGTAATTTCCCCATTCAAACATTGAATTGCATCATTTACAGCTTTCTCTGTTTCCACATCTAATGCACTCGTTGCTTCATCCATAAATAATACTTGTGGTTTTTTATACAAAGCCCGTGCAATACCTACACGTTGGCGCTGTCCTCCAGAAAGCATGACACCACGTTCCCCAACAAGAGTATGATAACCTAAAGGTAATTGACTTTTAATAAAATTATCAATTTGCGCTTGTTTGGCAACAAGTTCAACTCGCTTTAAATCTATATCTGCTTTTGCTATACCAAAAGCAATATTTTCAGCTATGCTTTTGTCTGCTAAATAGATACTTTGAGGTACATAACCGACCAAATTTCTCCAGTCGACTATATTGTCAGACTTAAGTTCGATCCCATCAATAAAGAATTTTCCTTGTTGGGGGATAAGTAGACCTAACATGATATCCATGAGGGTGCTTTTGCCACTACCGCTTTTTCCAACAATGCCTAAGCTAGAATTTTTTTTAATTTCCAAGCTAAAGTTGTTCAGAATGGGGGATTCTATTCGATTCGGATAAGCGAAGCTTATATTTTCTAATTTTATTGAATGTTCAAATTTTAGATTCTGAAAGTTAGTTTTTTCTATATTTTGAGGCTCATGTATTTCTAAAGCAAATTCAGATTGAAGCACAGATAAAACTTGTTCAGAAAACTTAATTTGCGAAATAGAGCGATACAAATTTTGTGCGGCGGGTAGCATACGGTAAGCAGCAAAACCGTATAGGCCAAGCACCGGTAAAATATGAGAAGCATCCTTTCCTGAAATCACTAAAAGCATAGCTAAGCCGATTAAACAGCCATAGCCTACAGTTTCAATAATATTCAGTGGCACTTGTCCTAAAGTATCTCGTGTTGCAATATGTCTAGCAAATACTCGTGATGATTGTTCAAATTGTTCAATATAGCCTTGTTTTGCATTATTAATTATCACATCTTTAATACCTGCCAGTGCTTCTTGGCAAGTTTGATAGCGTTCTTTATTAGCTTGGGTAAACTCCTGCCCAATTTGAGTTAGTTTTTTTCGTACCAACATATAAATAATGGTATAAAATAACCCTAACACGAATGCTGTTGCTATCGCCATAACTGGATCATACAGTAGAAGAATCCCAACCATAGATAATAGTACAATGCCATAAGACATGAGAGTTAAAGCAGGTAAGATCATGGTCCAGATGAGTTGATCGACTTCAGACAGAATGTTCTTAACTAAGGTTGCACTATTGCGCTGAATAAAAAATTCATATTTTTGTTGCAGATAAACTTTAAGTAGGCGAGCAGAAAAATAGTGACGCTGTAAGCTGGCAAAACGATTAACCGCATATTGTGTCACAATTTTGAATGCGGTTGAGGATACAACAATAAACAATGAGAGGAAGCCTAAATACAATACAAAATTTTGTTTATTCGCAGCTCCCGTAAAATCATATAGTTGCTTTAAGTAGTAATTCGACTCAACAATATCAGAATTCGATAGCACAGCCAAAAAAGGCATAATGGAAATAACACCTGCCGACTCAATAAAAGCCATACCTATCACTAGAATTAAGACATAAATAACTTTGCGTTTGTCGAGTGGTGAAAGAATTTTCCAGAGCTGTTTTAGACTATTTAACACAGTGGACCCTACTTTTCTTTATACATCAAGGCTGTAATTTGCTCTGATATCAACCCCATTAGAAAAATCATAATACTGCCTGTATAAAGTAAAGCACTCATATTAGTAAAGCGACCAAATTCATATAATGTATAACCGTACCAACTTGTAGCTAATATAAATAATATTACAGCAAACGGTAGAAACATTTTTAGAGGTGAATATAAAGTCGCAATTTTAAAAATAATTAAGAAAAATCGTACACTATCTTTTACTGGATGAATATGACTCTTACCAATTCTTTTAGCTGCATGAATTGGAACATATGTAACGGAATAACCGGCTCTGAAAAAAGCCATCGTACTTGTTGTCGGGTATGAAAAACCATTTGGCAATAAATAGATAAACTCTCTGAATTTATCAGCGCGAACAGCTCTAAAACCTGAAGTTAAATCTTCTACTTTATGATCTGACATATAAGAGGCTAAATTATTATAGAGTTTATTTGCAATTCCACGTCCCATACTAGCTTGCGAACCCTTTTGACGAGCTCCCACTACCAAATCATAGCCATTATGAATTTCTGCTAAAAGTCTTGGTATATCTTCTGGATCATGCTGTCCATCGGCATCCATAAAAACAATAACTTCACCAGTTGCAGAACGTGCACCAGTTTTAATTGCTGCACCATTCCCTTTGGAATAAGGATGAGTAATCACTTTTGCACCAGCATTTTCAGCAACTTGTTTTGTTTGGTCTGTAGAGCCATCATTCACTACTATAATTTCATGAGCAAGTCGCAATTGTTGAATCTGCGCAATTGTTTGGCCAATAGCACCTGATTCATTTTTAGCGGGGAGAACGATACTAATTTTCAATGTTTAATATCCTTTTGTAATTGAGCGAATAGAATTTCTCTTATTCTTTTACTTTCGAAATCATATTCCACTTTACTACGTTTCAAAGTTTTAGGATCTTGTTGATAATATTGTTTTTCCACCTGATCCAATAAAATTAATGCTTCTTTAGTCGCATGGTGTGAACCCAATTCAGCAACCATCATGAGTCCTGCCTCTACATCATTATATATTTTTATCGCCTTTAAATATTCATTTAAAGCTTCTTTTGGCTGATTATTAGCAAGTTCAATTTTAGCAGCCAAATATGGTGCTAATTTTTTGACATTCTCATCATTTTTATAATTGGGATTATCTTGTAAGGCACGTATTAAAAGCAAACTATCATATGTAAAAATACGACTCTTTGCATCTTGAGTCGTATACTCGACCAACGTTCTAAAAGTTAATAAAGCTTGAGCATCATGAGGTTGTGATCTTAATTTATTAGCTGTATGCACAAAATCCTCATGGCTTGCTGTATTTAAATATAACTTATGTAGTAAAGAGCGTAGTGTCAATAAAGTACTATCTGGCATACTTTTAATTGCGCTATTTAAATGTTTATTTGCTTCTACAAACTGTCCATCTGCAAATAAAATTGCAGCCAAAGAATTCTGAGCACGTACAGAATTAGGTGAATTTTTCGCCCAATATATCTGTAATCGATCTGTATTCGACCAAAGTTTCACTCTTTCATAAGTGAAGAAACAGAGAATTACTAAAATAATTAAAACAATTAAATTAAGTAATTTTAAATTCACATACTTTCGTAAACTATATAATCCACTGGCAATTGGTAAGAATAAAAATAATGCTGCTAAATAATTACGATGTTCAAAATACAACTCTAACCCCAGTACTGTAGATTCCATTAAATGAGCAGCAAAAAAGAATAAAATTGCTAAAGCTAATAATGGATATTTTTTTCTTACTACAAATGCCATGAAGAATAATAAGAATAAAAATATAATAGAATATAAAGTGGTTATAGGATGAGTAATCGATCTAGAAACATCATATCCATCTTGATACAAACCTTTTAATTCAATTTGTGGTACAAAAAGATTAAATAAATACTCAACAACAATACGTGCTTCACTATATAATCGCTCAATCATATTAAAATTACGATTTGGCCATGGATTCTCAGCAAAACTTGTATATTTAATCAAGACTGCAATAATAGCTAAGGACGGTAACCATAAAAAAATGGCTCGCCATTGCCAGATTGGTTTATTGATTTGACTTAGATTACAAAATTCAATCACTAAAATAAGCAGAGGTAATAATGCACCATTTTCCTTACTAAACGTTGCTAAAAGTGTACTTACACCAAGAATAAACGTCATAAAAAAATAAGCGAAAATAGGCTTTTCTGTCACATAGCAACGAGCTTTTAAATAACCAATGATCCCAACTAAACTAAATAACGTCGTAAGTTGTGCCATACGTTGCACAACATATAAAGTGGTTGACACAAAATATGGGTGAAATAACCATAAACTAAAAGACACCAAAGCAATCCATGTTGCTTTTTTTTCTTCATATTGATAGTGTTTTAATAAAAGTAAAGTTGCCCAAAATAATAAAGTACCATTGAGTAAATGGATCATTAAATTTGTATATTTAAAAATTGGCGCTTGAGATGGCCATGTATTATCATCAATAAGAAAGCTTGCCAAAGATATTGGGCGACCTGTAGGGCCTGAAAAACCATTAGTTACAAATGCTCTAAACTTATCCCAACTATCTATAGTTCCATAAGTACCCAATTCTTGTAAATTAACAAAATCATCAAAAATAAATCCCCCATTTAGCCCCTGCCAATAAATACTCAGACATACCAACAAAAGAACAAAAAATAAAGAAACTACCAACAATGATTGTTTTTTAAGCATAAAAATTCAACTTTATGTTTTATAATGAAAAAACGCCCACCATTTTGATGAGCGCTTTCTATTTACAAAAAATTAGCGACAGTTAGATGGCACATACTTAGAATCAACAGATCCACCTTTACATTTCCATAGAATTCCAGAAGTACTAGGTGTAGGACTTAATAATAAAGTTGCGCCATTAGTTACTTTATCATTAAAAGTAATAGTAATAAGACCAGTATTCGCTGTTAATGCTACACCCGTAACAGCATTTCCAGTAATGGTAGCAGAGATGCCTGCTGAAGCAGCACTAGGTGGCATTTTTCCATTTGATGAATAGAACTCTGCAACACCAGCCTTAGCCCCGCCAGCCAAGCTTAAACCTTCAGAAACGTGTGAACGCTTCGTGTAGTTTTGGTACGCAGGAATCGCAATTGCAGCCAAAATACCGATAATCGCTACAACGATCATTAATTCAATAAGAGTAAAACCCTTTTGCATAGATTTCATAACATTCTCCACAAATGTTTTTGTTTATTTATAAGCTTTGTAAGCTAATTTAGCTTATTTATAGTTAGCACTAACTGTGCCAAAACTGATTATAATAAAATTGACAGAAAAAACAGCACTTTAAAAAAATAAAATTATTACAACGTAGTTTTAATGTTTTTTTTAGTAAAAAAGTGACACTTTGTGTCACTAATCCACCTGTTTTCTAGCCCAAAATAATGGGATTATTCCCTAATTCATTATTTTGCTCTTGCATGGATTGAGCATAAAATTGACTAAGCACTTCACCGATGTTCATCACCCCTGTTATGACAGCCAACTTAAACTGTTCCTGAGCCAACTGAGCAATCATATTTTTACAGATTTCATCCCAGATTATTTGCTGAGTGGCGGTTTTTAGCCCCCGATCAATTACAATTTCAACTTTTCTTTCACATAAATTGATGTAAAGAAGTACACCACTATTATATTCAGTATCCCACACTCCAAGTTCTGCAAACAACTGACGCGCACGCATGCGTGTATTTTGAAAATAGGCCTGATTTACAGGAAGATGACCTTCTATCACGATCTGGATTTCGCCCACATGATCATGCTCGGCCTCAGCGACCGCCTGGGCAATCGCTACCTGGTCCTGTTTGGAAAAATAGCGTTTGGTTGCAGGCATATATAAAAAATGCTTTAACCAGCGTTTAAAACTGGGTTGATTTACTTCTTCTGTTTTAGGTTGGGTGACAATCTCTGTCGTATCTGTTGTTGTTACCATGATCCTGATGCTCCTCCTCCACCAAAGCCGCCACCGCCGCCACTAAATCCACCGCCACCGAAACCACCTCCTCCTCTGCCCCCTCCACGACCGGCAGATGAAAGTACAAGCTGAAAAATGGTTTGTGCAATTGCAGTGATGAGTAAAAAGAAGATGCCTACTCCAATCAATAAACTGGTAATTAAGCCAGCGCCATTGACCAGTCCAGCCACCGTACCCGCAACTGCTGCTGTAGAAGCACTGAGAGGCTTACCCACAATAAATGAACCAATAATCCCTGCAATTAGAATAAACAAGGCGGTACTCAAGGTTTTCTGTTTTGCTTGCTGTTCATGCAAGGCTTTTTCTTGCCGTTCTTTCAACTCCTGGGCTGCATTTGCGGCAACCTCAGGATCCATATTTAAAATACGTTCAATCTCTGCAAGTCCAGCATCAATGCCTTGGGCATATTGGGCCTGTTTAAAATGAGGAGTGATTTGATTTCGAATGATTCGGCTTACCACAATATCAGGCAGCACGCCTTCCAGACCATAGCCAGTTAAAATATGGATACGCCGATCATTCACCGCAATCGCCATGAGCAGACCATTATCCTGTTTTGCAGAGCCAAGTTGCCATTTTTCAGCCACTCGCATGGCAAAATCAAAAATATCTTCCTGACCGGTGGTCGGGACAATCACCACACCAATTTGCGCCTTGCCCTGTTCATGCAGCTTGAGAATCCGTTGGCTGATCTCCTGCTTTTCGCCCGCACTAAGTAAATTGGCCTGATCCACAACCGGGTCATTTAAAGTCGGCAGTCCACGGATAGACTCGCCTTCTGCCATATCATTGGTAATTTTCGGCTGTTTTACTTCTGCCTGTACTGACGGCTGTTGCTGGGTTTGTTGTTGCTCCTGAATGATCTTCCCTGCAATGACGGCATCTTCATTATCCGTGACTGCTGTCTCTGCACTTAAAGCGAATGAACTAGACAATATTGCACACCACAAAACCAGCAGTTGCAAAACAATCGCAAGAGAGCTTTTCTTTTCTGGAGCAGACATAAGCGCATCCTTTTCTATATAGCCACCCGATTAATCAAATGTCACCTTCGGCGCTGTTTGTGCACCCTGTTCAGCACTGAAATTCGGTTTTGGATTCATGCCAATCACTTTAGCCGTCATGACTTGCGGGAACTGGCGTGAATAGGCATTAAAGTCTTGAACCGAGGCAATATAACGGTTACGTGCCACTGCAATGCGGTTTTCAGTCCCTTCCAACTGTACTTGTAAATCACGGAACTGCTCATTCGCCTTTAAGTCCGGATAATTTTCAGATACCGCAATTAAACGCGACAATGCACTGGTCATCTGTGCCTGTGCTTCCTGATATTTCTGGAATAAAGCAGGATCTTCCAGCACTTGTTTATCCACTTTTAGTCCTGCAACATTGGCGCGTGCCTGAGTGACTTCTGTTAAGACCTGTTCTTCATGTTTGGCATAACCTTTCACCACATTCACCAGATTGGGTACCAAATCTGCACGGCGTTGATACTGGTTCTGCACTTCAGCCCAGGAAGCCGTTACCGCTTCATCCTTCACCTGTAAAGTATTATAGCCACAGCCGGTTAAGCTTAGCGTGCTTGCCAGCACCACTGTCGCTGCGGTTTTTTTGATAAAATTCATTGTGCTATTCCTCTATTATTTATTTGTATTTGTTTAAATATTTTTATTGTAAACATATTTGGCTATAGTTTTGTTTAATTTATTTATTCAAGATAAATTTCAATTTTTCTTGAATAAAATGAAAAAAGCCCGATCATGCGTCGGGCTGAATCAGGCATCATTTCAATCAGCTATAAGCACCTGTTGATCGCTCCTTTTGAAATTCTGGATGGAGATATTCAGTCGCCAATCGCTGCTTCCACATATTGACGATCTCGCTATAGTCAATTTCAGAAGGATGAAAATCGACTTTAAAATAGGATAAATATTCAGGCAATAACTGGACAAACATTTTCCCGATTAAATAAATTCCCAAAAAATTACCCGTGACTTTAGGCAAACTTTTTTTCTTATCCTGCCAAAACAACCGCGTGGCCGAATAGAAAGTCAAGCTGGCAAAGCCTGTGGTCACACTGCGCATAATCTTACGTCGCACTTTATCATCCCCATACACATGCTGATAAACATCAAAGGCGACAGCACGATGTTCAATTTCTTCAATGGCATGCCAGACCCAGAGTTTAATTGTATCTTCATCTGAACTTGCCAAGATTTCAGGATGTCGCAAAATATATCCGCCCAGCAAAGCGGTAAAATGCTCAAAGGCACAGGTAATTGCCAGCTGGATTTTAGGATGCAGCCCTTTGATATAACTATCTTTACGTGCAAGCCAAGCCTGAAAACGATCCAGATTATAATCATCCCGACGCCAGGCATCATTAAACGCTGCATGCGCTTTGGAATGCATGGCCTCCTGTCCAATAAAGGCAGCGATTTGGGCCTGAAGTTTTTCATCTTTTACGCGATCGCGGACATTCCGTACGCTATGTACAAAAAACTGCTCCCCGATGGGAAATGTAGAAGATAACGCTGTCAGCAAATGTGACATGATGGGAGAATTGGCAAAATAATGCCTGCGAATGGCTTGCGGAGTAAATTGCGGTTTACGCACTGTAATTCCGACAGCCTTTGGACGATTTTGATATGATTTTTCTGCCGTCACTTGAGTCATCTGAATATCTCTTCGCTGAAATACAGACACTCAGTATGTGCAGGAATTGCTGCTTCATATATGGCGTAAATGCTTGGCTCATTTGCAAAATCAGCCATTTTTCCAGCTCATTTACTCCTAAAATTCTTTATTTATCAGCAAGTACACAAAACTTATCATTTCAGGCAATACGTCATGACAATAAAAAACCCGCCTAAGCGGGTTTTTTTATCAATGTTTAATGAGAGATTAAACATCCAGATAATCAAGGATACCTTCAGCCGCCTGACGACCTTCCCAGATTGCAGTCACCACCAGGTCAGAACCGCGCACCATATCTCCACCGGCAAAGATTTTCGGATTTGAAGTCTGGAATTTAAACTCTTGCTGTTCTGGCGCAACCACACGGCCTGAACCATCCAGGTTAATTTTCACATCATTAAACCAGTCAGCAGGGCTGGTACGGAAACCGAATGCTAGAAGAACTGCGTCAGCTGGCAAGATTTCTTCAGAACCCGGCACAGGTTCAGGGCTACGACGACCACGGCTATCAGGCTCACCCAATTGTGTAGTCACAAATTTCACGCCTGTCACTTTGCCGTTTTCACCGACAATTTCGATTGGCTGACGGTTAAACTGGAATTCCACACCTTCTTCGCGTGCATTTTTCACTTCACGGCGAGAACCAGGCATGTTTTCTTCATCGCGGCGGTAGGCACAAATCACGGATTCAGCACCTTGACGGATAGAAGTACGGTTACAGTCCATCGCTGTATCCCCACCACCCAGTACAATCACTTTTTGGCCTTCTACACTGATGTATTCAGCAGGATCTTTTTCCCAGCCTTGGCAACGGTTGACATTGGCAATCAGGAAATCCAGCGCATCATAGACGCCTTCCAGATCTTCACCGGCGAAACCGCCTTTCATGTACGTGTATGTGCCCATACCCATAAACACGGCATCGTAGTCTGCAAGTAGCTGATCAATCGTAACATCAGTACCAATTTCAGTATTTAAACGGAATTCAACGCCCATGCCGGTGAAAATTTCACGGCGACGTTTCATCACGTCTTTTTCCATCTTGAATTCAGGAATACCAAAAGTCAACAAGCCGCCAATTTCAGGACGCTTGTCAAAGACAACCGGTTTAACACCGTTACGTACCAGAATGTCCGCACAGCCCAGACCCGCAGGACCTGCACCAATGATGGCAACTTTTTTGTCTGTCCACTTCACGTGTGACATGTCTGGACGCCAGCCCAAAGCAAAAGCGGTATCATTAATGTATTTTTCAGCATTCCCGATGGTCACTGCACCAAAACCGTCATTCAGGGTACATGCTCCTTCACACAAACGGTCTTGCGGACAAACACGACCACACACTTCCGGCAGGGTATTGGTTTGATGGCAAAGTTCTGCTGCCTGGAAAATGCGACCTTCAGCAATTAACTTTAACCAGTTGGGAATGTAGTTATGTACCGGACATTTCCATTCGCAATATGGGTTACCACAACCTAAACAGCGATGCGTCTGGTTTGCCGCAATTTCCGCTGTAAAAGGCTTATAAATTTCCACAAACTCTGCTTTGCGGACAGTTAGATCTTTTTTCTCTGGATCTTGGCGTGGGACATCCAGGAATTGAAAGTCATTGTTTAGGCGCTCTGCCATGTCTCTCTCCGTGGGGAGGCGTGGTCGGTTTATTTATCCGCCACACCTGCCTATCAATCTGCAGTAGTGGAATTATTGTGGATCAGCTTTGGTTGTTTTCAAAAGCGTTTGCAAATTAGCAGCTTTTGGTTTTACAAGCCAGAATTTACGGCTGTAAAAATCAAACTCATTGCGGATCTTGTACGCCCAAGCACTACCTGTCTCAGCAATATGCTCATCCAAGATGCGAAGCAAGAATTCTTGATGCTCTTCCATCGCCTCTGTAGAAATACGGTTTAATTCAATCAACTCATGGTTGTAATGGTCAACGAAGTCGTTATCCAGATCAAGTACATAGGCAAAACCACCGGTCATACCTGCACCGAAGTTGTGACCCACTTTACCCAGTACAGTCACAATACCGCCAGTCATATATTCACAGCAGTGATCGCCTGCACCTTCAATCACGGCAAATGCACCTGAGTTACGTACCGCGAAACGTTCACCGGCTGTACCTGCAGCAAACAGTTTACCGCCAGTCGCGCCATATAAGCAGGTATTACCAATGATTGCGGTTTCCTGAGTCTGGAACGGCGAACCTTTAGGCGGGAAGATAGACACGCGACCGCCCGCCATACCTTTACCTACGTAATCGTTGGCATCACCTTCAAGTTTAATATGTAAACCGCCAGCGTTCCATACACCTAAAGACTGACCCGCAGTACCGGTTAAATTGACTTTAACAGGATGCGCTTCCATGCCGAGGTTGCCATAGCGGCGTGCAATTTCACCAGAGATACGCGCACCGATCGAACGATCACAGTTACCAATCGTGAAGCTATATTCACCGCTGACACCTGCTTCAATTGCTGGCAACATTTCTGCCACCATTTTCTCAGCCAGAATACCTTTGTCAAATGGTGCATTACCTTCAACCTGGCAATATTGCGCCTTGCCTTCAGCTGCAGGATGTGACTCAAGCAATGCGCTCAAGTCCAGGTGCGCATGTTTTTCAGTTTCACCTGGCAACATTTCCAGCAGATCGGTACGGCCGATCAAGTCTTTCAGGCTTGCAACACCAAGCGCTGCCAACCATTCACGGGTTTCTTCCGCAATGAAGTGGAAGAAGTTGATCAGCATTTCAGGTTCACCAATGTAATGTTCCTGACGTAAATGATCCTGTTGAGTTGCTACACCGGTCGCACAGTTGTTCAAGTGACAGATACGCAGGTATTTACAACCCAAGGCAATCATTGGCGTTGAACCAAAACCGAAGCTTTCTGCACCAAGAATTGCCGCTTTCACGACATCCAGACCTGTTTTCAAACCACCGTCAGTTTGTACACGGACTTTACCACGCAGGTCATTCACGCGAAGGGCTTGATGCGCCTCACTTAGACCCAATTCCCATGGCGAACCGGCATGGTGAATTGAAGATAATGGAGAAGCCGCTGTACCACCGTCATAACCGGAAATGGTAATGAAGTCGGCATAAGCTTTCGCAACACCTGCAGCAATAGTTCCTACACCCGGTTCAGATACCAGTTTCACAGACACCATCGCTTGAGGGTTGACCTGTTTCAAGTCAAAGATCAATTGTGACAAATCTTCAATTGAGTAGATGTCATGGTGCGGTGGAGGTGAAATCAGGGTCACACCTGGAACCGAGTAACGTAAACGTGCAATCAAGCCATTTACCTTACCACCCGGTAACTGACCGCCTTCACCCGGTTTTGCACCTTGCGCCACTTTAATCTGCAAGACTTCTGCCGAAGTCAGATACGCAGGGGTTACACCAAAACGGCCTGAGGCAATCTGTTTGATTTTCGAGTTACGGATAGTGCCATAACGCGCTGGATCTTCACCGCCCTCACCCGAGTTGGAACGACCGCCAATGGTATTCATGGCAATGGCGATTGCTTCATGTGCTTCAGGAGACAATGCACCCAAAGACATCCCGGCAGAGTCGAAACGCGGCAGAATGTCTTCTACAGATTCCACCTGATCCAGTGGAATTGAATTATCTGTTTTCAGTTTCAACAAGTCACGAATGGTTGCAACCGGACGTTTGTTCACCAATTCAGCATATTCTTTAAAGTCAGCGTATTCACCTGAACGAACCGATTTATGCAGGGCATTAATCACATCCGGGTTAAAGGCATGATATTCCTTGTCGAATACGAATTTCAGCATACCACCCTGATCGATTGGCTTACGTGATTTCCACGCAGTATCAGCCAGTTTTTTCAGGTCATTTTCAAGGTCGGCAAAAGTAGCACCCTTAATACGGCTTGGTACACCTGTGAAGCATTTATTGACCACTTCGTCAGATAGACCAACGGCTTCGAACAACTGGCCACCACGGTAAGAGGCAACTGTTGAAATACCCATTTTAGACAGGACTTTCAACAAGCCTTTCTCAATCCCTTTACGGAAGTTCGCCTGTGCATGAATCGGGTCACCCAGCAATTCGCCTTTGGCAATCAGGTCATTGATGACGTCATAAGCCAGGTAAGGATAGATTGCAGTAGCACCAAAGCCCAAGATCACTGCAAATTGATGCGGATCACGCGCCAGACCGGTTTCAACGATAATGTTGGCATCGGTACGCAGACCGACATTGATCAGGTGGTGATGCACCGCACCTGTTGCCATAAGTGCATTGGCTGGCAAGAAACCTTGACGGATTTTCTTGTCAGACAGCACCAGTAAGGTTTTGCCGTCACGAATCGCTTGAGCAGACTCTTCACAAATACGTGCAATTGCCGCTTCCAGACCTTCAGTTTCTGCATAGTTCAGGTCGATATCAGCAATTTCATAACCTTTACGACCCAGGGTACGAATCTGATGCATTTTCGAATTTGAAAGCACTGGACTGGAAATGATCAGACGGTCTGCATGTTCAGGACTCTGTTCAAATACGTTTTGCTCGCGACCCAAGCAAGTCTCTAAAGACATGACGATCGATTCACGCAATGGATCGATTGGCGGATTGGTGACCTGAGCAAACTGTTGACGGAAGTAATCTGATACATGGCGTACCTGACGTGATAGAACCGCCATTGGCGTATCATCACCCATTGAACCTACAGCTTCCTGACCGCTTTCTGCGATTGGACGAAGCAACTGGTCACGCTCTTCAAAAGTCACCATGAACATTTTTTGTGAGGCTTTTAGCTCATCGCCTTTCAAGCCCTGATCACATAAATATTCTTCAAGCTCTGGGCTACCTTGAACACGCACAGAGTTTTCACGTAACCATTCACGGTAAGGACGCATTTTTTTCAAATGGTTGCTGACATCTTTGGTGTCCAGCATTTTGCCGGTTAAGGTATCAATCACCAAAATCTGACCCGGGCCTACACGTCCCTTAGAAATGACATCTTCAGGCTCATAACCCCAAACACCAATTTCTGATGCCAGCGTGATATAACCATTTTTAGTGATGACCCAACGTGCAGGACGCAAGCCATTACGATCCAGCATACAGATGGCATGACGACCATCTTGAATCACCAGGCCTGCCGGACCATCCCAAGCTTCCATATGCTTAGAGTTGAATTCATAGAATGCACGCAGGTCAGCATCTAAAGTTTCAACGTTTTGCCAAGCTGGTGGAACCAGCATACGCAGTGCACGGAACAAGTCCATACCACCACCAACAAGAATCTCAAGCATGTTATCCAGGCTTGAAGAGTCTGAACCGGTACGGTTCACAATCGGGTTAAGATCGGTTAAACCTGGCAATAACGGGTTTTCGAATTTTGGTGTCCGCGCCATCGCCCAGTTACGGTTTGCAGTAATGGTGTTGATTTCACCATTATGCGCCAGGTAACGGAACGGCTGTGCCAATGGCCAACGCGGTAAAGTGTTGGTAGAGAAACGTTGATGGAACACCACAATATGAGATTCCAGGCGTTCATCCGCCAAATCGGTATAGAAATCAGCAATCGCTGCAGGCATCATCAGGCCTTTATAGCTGATCACTGTAGAACACAAAGTCGTTACATAAAACGATGGATCATTGCTTAACTGCTGCTCTGCACGACGACGTGCCAGGAACAATTTACGGTTAAACTCAACCTCAGTCACACCCATTGGGCAATTGACAATAATCTGTTCAAATGCAGGCAAAGACTGCATTGCAATTTCACCAAGCGCATCATTATTGGTTGGAACAACACGCCAAGCGAGAACTTTAAGACCTTCAGATTCAATTTCTTTGGTCAGTACTTGTTTAGAATGTGCAGCAATTGCCGGGTCTACATTTAAAAATACGGTACCGACAGCAAAAATTTCACTTAAAGTGATATCACTGAGTTTTTTGGCTTCTTCACGGAAGAATTTTTTCGGCATTGCCAAAAGCAGACCACAACCATCCCCTGTCTTACCATCTGCGGCAATACCACCACGGTGTGTCATGCAGCTAAGGCTGTGCATAGCGGTCTTGACGAGATCATGGCTTGCATCACCCTGCATATGGGCGATTAAACCGAAACCACAGTTATCTTTAAACTCATCCGGTTGGTATAAACCTTGAGCGGGAGCTACAGTATTAGGCGATGGCATGTGCATAGCGTACCCTTCTTTCAACATGGCCCATAAAGCGGGCATCTAACAATCAAATATCTTCTTTGCGATTTAGTCCAATTCACTCACATCAAGATCAATATTGAGCAAAACTTCTTCATCCTGTCTAAGATAGTCTGATTTTAATCTTTGTACATGGATGAATTGCAAAAAATGTTTTGCTTCGTTTACGCACTCTTTTAAAGCAGGTAAATTTGACAATTTCGCACACTCATTGAATCTTTTCGCGCCAAAACAGGGACATTAACTCAATTCATGCACCAATAAAGCAAAAAATATGCCAATTTAAAAATTAGAGTGCTAAATGTTTTAAATATAGAAATATTAAAATTTCATTAACTTTAGAGTAATTTTCAAGAAACATATTTCGCACTATATCTGTGCATATAAATAATTTTATAACTCAAATTGCTCTATTTTAGAACTATATTTTCAATTAAATGGGTCATTAATTTCTTGTTCGGGAATTCTGTTTCCGCTTTGTTTCGGTGCAGCCCCAACACCTGAATGGGATTGCTGGACATCTACAACATTGCCTTGCTCATCACGTCGGGTTACTGTGGTTGTCGTGGTTGCATTTGCAGGATCCGTCTCCGCTACACTTGGCTTAAGCTTAGGCTTAGGCAAAGCCAACATGCTTTCATCCACTTTTGGCAAGGGTACAGATCTGAGATTCACCGCATACAGCTTATTGTTGGTGCCCATTTCATCCGCACCCATGTCATTCACTAAAGAAACATAATTTTCAATATCCTGCACTTTAGGCTGAACAGTCTTGGGCAATGGGAACGCTAATTGTTCTAGCACACGTTTTGCTTCATCTTGATTTCGATATACGCCATAAAGAAGCACATATTGTTCAATCTGATTCTCACCACTCAGGCGTATGTAAAAAAAGTTCTTGCGATCAGATTGTTTTTTTAAAAAACTGCGGATCACGTCATCTTTAGTTGTCCGGAATAATTCGATGCTGCTTGCATTTTTATTATCATTAATAAATTTGCTGCCACGAAATTCCGGCTCATAACTTCCCGTAGTCACCACCCGTGTGGTCATTTCCAAAGGGCGCACCTCTTCCTGAAGTGCACCTAACAGGCTGGTTGCAGCCACCTTTTCCGGTTGAATTTGTAGCTCAGATGCAGTCTCAGCAGACTTTTCCACCTCAACCAAAGCATCACTGTCAGTCATCGCCCAAAAAACAAGTGCTGCAAACAGACACACCAATCCACACACCAGCCAAATATAGTTTTGAATGCGTTGCCATTGTGTACGAAGGGTTGCCATGACTTATGCCTTTTCTTGATTCGCTAAAATCGCCTGTTTCATCAATTCCACATCAAATTCTTTGCTAATCACGGCCTGTCCGAGCGATTTCATCAGGACCAGACGCAACTGTCCGTTCAGCACTTTTTTATCGTGCGCCATATAGGCAAGGAACTCTTGCAGTGGAATAGCTGGGCATTTTACTGGCAAATGAGCCCGTTGAATGATTTTTTTTGTACGTTCCAGATCTTCGAGTGAAATCCAGCCCATCCGTTGTGACAAATCAGCCGCCATCACCATACCGGTGGCCACAGCTTCGCCATGCAGCCAAACCCCATAACCCAGGTAGGATTCAATTGCATGACCAAAAGTATGACCCAAATTCAGCAAGGCACGCTCGCCCTGCTCTTTTTCATCATTAGCAACAATGCGTGCTTTATGGGCACAGGAACGATACACGGCTTCGGCGAGTAGACCTGAATCTCGCGCAACCAGACCTTCCATATTTTGCTCAAGCCACACCAGAAAATCTTGATCGCCTAACAGGGCATATTTAATCACTTCTGCCAGACCTGCAGATAACTCGCGGTCTGGTAAGGTCGAAAGCTGTGACATATCAGCCAGCACCACTTGCGGTTGCTGAAAAGCCCCGATCATGTTTTTACCGAGTGGATGATTGATCCCGGTTTTTCCACCCACACTGGAATCCACTTGCGACAGAAGCGTCGTCGGCACCTGAATAAAATAAACGCCGCGCTGGAAACAGGCTGATGCAAAACCGGCCATATCTCCAATCACCCCACCCCCCAATGCCAATACCGTGGCATCACGGTTAAATCCGGCTTGCAGCAAAGCATCAAAAATCAGGTTCAAGTGTTCAATATTTTTATATTGTTCACCATCAGGCAAAATACATGTCGCGACTGTTTTTCCCAAATGCTCGATTGCCGTCACGTAATGTTCCAGATACAAAGGCGCAACCGTAGTATTGGTGACCACCATGACCTGTTTTCCGCGAATATACGGCTCAAGTAAGGATTGAGGATCTAAATCACTGCCAATAAAAATAGGATAGCGGCGATCACCGAGTTCAACATGTAAAGTTTGCATGAAATTAAAACCGTTAATTAGACTAGCTTTGTTTCTTGAGAAACAATCATATGTAAGATTTTTTGCGCTAAATCCCGAGCAGCACCCTGATTTGTTTCAATAATATAATCTGCAATTTCACGATATAAAGGATCACGAACTGCCAATAAATCACGTAACTTTTGTTCAGGATTTTCAACTTGCAGTAAAGGACGGTTTTTATCCCGATAAGTGCGCTGTAATTGAATTTCGACAGGAGTATAGAGGTAAACAACGATTCCGCGCTGTTTTAAGAATTCGCGATTAGGCAACTGGGTTACTGCCCCACCACCGGTTGCAACAACCAGCTGTGAACGGGCAGTGAGCTCATCAATCACCATTGTTTCACGGTTACGAAATCCCTTTTCACCTTCTTTTTCAAAAATCCAAGGAATTGTCGCACCTGTTTTACGCTCAATTTCTTGATCACTATCAAGAAACTCTCGTCCCAACAGTTCCGCTAAATGACGACCAACAGTTGTTTTCCCAGCCCCCATTGGCCCTACCAAATAGACATTTGGCAGGGTTTCAAACTCATTGCTTGGCAAGGAGTCACCTATTTATTTTGTTAAATTCAAAATATATTAATGATTTCTTGAAACACTGTCATTAACAATTCGCGGTGTAACAAAAATCAATAGCTCTCGCTTATTGTCCGACTTCAAATCTTTACGGAACAAACGGCCTACGTAAGGAATATCACCCAAGAATGGTACTTTGGTTTGGGCATTACGTGTTTCTTGCTCAAAAATACCACCAAGTACCACAGTTTCTCCATTATTAACCAAGACATTGGTATTAATTTGATTTTTATTAATCGTCAATTGACCGGTAGGTGTTGGGTTTCCTGGAGTATCGCTAGTAATGTTGAGTAGCATCTGAACTTTACCGTCAGGCGTAATACTTGGTGTTACATCTAAGCTCAGTACAGCATCAATAAATGAAGTTGTGGAAACTGCATTTGTACCACCACCTTCCGATGATTGATATGGAATCTGTGTACCAGATGAAACTTTAGCCACCTGCTTGTCTGCAGTTAGCACTTTAGGTGTGGAAATCACTTCCCCATAACCATCTGCTTGTAAGGCTGAGAGTTCCAAATCCAGCATAAAATCAGACAAACTTATTAGACCAAAAGCAATACGACTCGCACCTTGACTGGTTACACCTAAATCCACATTTAAGTTCTGTGGACGTTGAATCGTATATTTACCGTCATCATCCGGTTTTTTTAAATCCCATAAAGTGGTGTCACTACCACCGACCAACAAATCATTATTTTGACTAATCCCTTGCGACAATATACCCCACTTCACACCCATTTCTTTACTAAACTCTGTGGAAGCACGCACAATACGGGCTTCAACCATTACTTGCTTGACCGGAATGTCTAGCAAGTCAACCATTTTTCGAACTTTATCAATATTCTGTGCAGCATCATTAATAATCAGTGTATTGGTACGTATATCTGCAGATATCGTTCCACGTGAGCTTAATAAACTTTCACTAGAATTGTTGTTACCATTACTAGAATTAGAATTATTTGAAGATTTAGTTTGTGTAATCAGTTTTTCAATATCAGCAACCTTTGCATAGCTAAGTTGCATATACTCGGTCTGTATTGGCGCCAATTTCACACTTTGCGCCAGTGCCTTGGCTTCTTCCTCTTCCGCCTTAATCAGTTCTGATACCGGCGCAATCCAGATTACATTTCCATTACGGCGTTTATCCAGATTTTTGGTTTTTAAAATGATATCAAGAGCCTGATCCCATGGAACATCTTTTAAACGCAGGGTAATATTGCCTTGAACACTATCTGCAGTCACCATATTGATGCCGGTGAAATCTGCCAGTAATTGCAGTACACGACGTACTTCAATATCCTGAAAATCTAGTGAAATCTTTTTACCTGTATAAGCATTTGCCGCCTTAGGTTTTAATGGATTTTTATCTTCAGGCCGTTTTAAGCTGATGGTCAGCTTGTTATCCGTCTGATAAGCCATATATTCATAGCTACCAGAAGTCTGAATCGTAATCACACCATTGCCACCATCATTGGTAGCATCGACCGTAGATACGGGGGTTGCGAAATCATTCACATTCAAACGACGTGCCAAGTGTGCTGGAACTTTATTGCCTAAAGTTCGCACCACCACTTTACTGCCTTGTTGTTGTACATCTACCGGAGTATTGCTTCCTAATAAATCTACAACAATTTGGCCTTCACCCTGACTGCCGCGCTGGAAACCAATATTGGAAATACCTTGCGCAGTTTTTTGGACAGCAACTTGCTGAGATGCAAATGCATTTGCAGCCGCAGAATTAATTTTTAAAATAAAAGTATTGCCTTCAACACGCGTGGTAAAAGCACCTGCATCAGCCAAATTCACAGTTAAACGTGAGCGTTGGGCATCAGAACTCACATCAACGGAAGTGGCTTCTTTCGTTGCGACAGGAATACTATTTTGTTTTAAATTTTGTTGTGCTTTATCAAAATCAAGAATTAAGCGTGATGGCTGCTCTAGCTGGTAAGCCTGAGGTTGTGGTGGCAAACCATTAAACATGACACGGATTTCTGTACCTTGGCCTGCAATCTGCATTGGCACAATATTGGTCATACTCACTTGTGCATTTGCAACCTGCATGATCGCGATCGCAACAGCACCCATAGAAAATTGACGAAACAAATGGTTCATTGTATTGCCATCCCCAAATATAAAATCTTTAAAACTATTATTCATTTTTATTCCTTTTAAACTTAAGGCGCTGGTCCAAGTAATACTAGACTTCTTGGACGTTCTACGTATCCTTCTCGCCCATCTGGAACAATTTCCACGAGATCAATCTGTGTAGGCGTAATATTGATTACACGACCATGATTCATACCCATATAACTGCCGCGCTGGATTCGCTCAATTTCACCATCCGGGGTCTGAATCAACGCCAGGATCTGCCCAGACTGGTTACGCATACTTCCCTTCATATTCAACGATTCAATTGCATAACTTTCTAAAGGTTGCAATTGACGGGATAAATTAGGATAGACACGTTTTCCTGACATAATTTTTAATTCGGCAGCCAGTGAACTCGGTAAAAAAGGACTTTTAAGCTGGTGTGCCGCATAATCAAATGTCGGTACAGGTGGAAAAACCGGTGCAGGTTCAATCGGTAATGGAGGTTGATTGCGAATATTGGCCATTTGTTCATTCACGGCATCAATACGCGAATCACAACCGACCAGCAACACACCCAGCATCAAACTTAGAGAGATTTTTTGCATTTTCATTACTGTGTCCCTCCAGCCGCAGCAGTTGAGTTAGTCCCTGCAGCCTGCGTTTCTGTCGCTTGAGCATCGGCAGCACCAATATAACGATATGTTTTTGCTTTAACGTTATAATTCACTTGAGGAATATCAGATTTTTTCTCTTTATTTTCTGACGCCGTAATTTCAAAATCATGCAAAGTCACAATACGTGGCAGTGCAGCAATTCCGCTCACAAAAGAACCAAAAGCATGATAGTCACCGGTTGCTTCAATCGCAATTGGCTGTTCAATAAAGAACTCTTGTTTTATTTCATTTTCTAAACGGATATTTTTGAATTTCAAGCCAGAATTTACACCGGTAACGTTGATATCCTCAACCAGTCCTGGAATTTCAGTTTCTTTAGGCAGTTGCTCCAATTGCTGGTTAAAATTCGCTTCCATTTCCTGTAACTGCGCTTGCAACAACTGCAAATTACGAAGCTTGGAATCTTTTTCACGAAATTCATTGAGCAGGTTTTGCTCTTGAGCAGCAGCATTGGAAATATCTTCCAATTTACTTTTAATTGTTAAAAAATAACCAAGAACGCCTATTGCCAGCACAATCGCAATCCAGCAGGTGATTTTGACGGACAACGGCCAACTGCCATAATTATTTGGATCTAAAGTATTGAACTGCTGAAGGAACTTATCCAGCGTCATTTTCTTTTTAGGGACCACAGCTTCATTTGGATTTAATTCATCAAGTTCATCGAGACTCATTTGGCTGCCTCCACAGTTGAATTCGCTGTATTGGATTGTGCTTGTTGTTGTGCTTCTGGTGCAGCAGGCTGGGCGATTTCATCCAAGTCAGCAGTCACCACAAATGAACCATAACCTTCTTCAATACGCGGAATCACTGAACTTGGTGCTTTATCTTTTTGTTCTTCAACCGCTAAAAAAGAATTCATAAAAGCGTTGCGATACCAGGCAGATGCCTCCAAATTACGCAAAAACTCTGCAACGGTATTTGGACTTTCAGCTCTGCCTTCAATGGTGAATTTGTCGCCAGTACGCACAAATTTGGTAATATACAAATTACCTGGCGTAACCCGTACCAGTTCGTCAATCAGACGTACCGCAATCGGACGCTGCCCTTGCAGACCCTGAATCAGCTTCATGCGCTCAACAATGGCATTGCGCTGCGCTTCCAAACCTTCTAAAGATTTTAATTGCACATCAAGATTCTGGTTGGTACTGCTAATCAGCTGATTGGCCTGTTCCTGGTCTTCAAGTTTATGATCATAATAAAACCATGATGATGTAACCGCCAAAGCACCAATGAATGCCGCCCCAATACAAATGGCGATAAATTCTTTTTTTCGTTTTTCTCTTAGCTCATCACGCCAAGGAAGTAAGTTAATTCTTGCCATTAATCAAAACTCCTCAATGCCAAACCACATGCCACCATGAGCGAGGAAGCATCGTTCTCTATTTTTTTAATATCGATTTGTGGAGAAAACCCCATTTGTAAAAATGGGTTGGCAATCGTGACGCGATAACCCAGTTTTTGTTGTAGTAATTTCGCGAGCCCTGGAATATTGGCATTTCCCCCAGCCAATAAAATGTGGTCAATCTCATTAAACTGTGAAGATGAGAAGAAGAACTGCAACGATCTTGCCGCTTGTTGAACCACAGCTTCCAAGAAAGGCTCTAAGACTTCAACATCATAGTCATCCGGTAATGAACGGGTTTTCTTGGCACGGCCCGCTTCTTCAAAAGACAAGCCATAACGATTTTGAATTTCCTGAGTCAGCTGTTTACCCCCAAACACCTGCTCTCGTGTATAAATCACTTTATTATTTTGCATGACAGATAAGGTCGTCATGGTATGACCAATATCTAAAATACCGACCGTATTCACCCCCATAGGCAAAGTATCGGAAAATACTTTATAGGCATTTTCTATCGCAAAACTTTCAACATCGGCAATTTTTGGAGTCAGGTTAGCCAGCTCCAGTACTTCAGCACGGGCTTCTACATTTTCAAGACGCGTTGCAACCAGCAGTACATTCACCCGATTCGGATTGGCTAAACGATCCGGCAATACTTCAAAATCCAGGCTGGCTTCATCCAGAGGAAACGGAATATATTGCTCTGCATCCATACGGATCTGGACTTCACGTTCATCGTCCGTCATATCCGCATCCATTTCAATGGTTTTAGTAATCACCAGTGAAGTTGGAATTGCAAGGGATGCAGCTGTGGATTGGGTATTGGCAAGATTGAGTGCCCGCTCTAGTGCATCACCCACTGCCTCCGGATTTAAAATATTTTTTTCAACAACACTACCTTCAGGTAAAGGCACCAGCGCATAGCTTTCAACCCAATACCTGTTACCGCCCTTAACAGAAAGTTCCAACAATTTAACAGAAGTAGAACTAATATCTACTCCTACTAACCCCTTATTCGGCTTACGATATAACCTGAGCACAATATAATTCCTATTATTTTTTTATCCCCAATAAAAGTAACCTACTAATCAGTGATGGTCCATAATTTTATACAGATACAATAACTCATCTAACAATCTGTATGTGTAAAGGCTATACTGACCGCCAATTAGTTTGCCATTAGCTCTTATTAAAACTTACTTGTTATGAAAAAGCTATCACGTTCGGGCCATGTTCATCCATTTTTTTTGATCATAATTATAGTTTTGGTCTCAATTCCTATGGGATTTTATGGCATGTATCTCTATATTGCCCCATCCCTACCTAAAATGACTACCTTAAAAAAGGCACCGTTATTAAAACCTTTACAAGTATATAGTGCTGATAATGAGCTGATTGCCGAGTATGGCGGGAAATTATCCGTTCCGGTGGAATACAAACAGATTCCCAAACCTTTTATCTCTGCCTTTCTGGCGGCAGAAGATTCATCTTTTTTTGAACATAGCGGCATTAGCTTTAAAGGTTTAGGTCGTGCGGTGAGTGAAACCATCACCGGTTCAAACGTGCAAACCGGTGGGTCCACCATTACCATGCAGGTGGCAAAAAACTATTATTTAACGCCTGAACGTACGCTAAAACGCAAACTGACTGAAATTTTCCTGGCACGTAAAATTGAACAGAACCTGACCAAGGAAGAAATTCTCACCTTATATGTGAATAAAATCTTCTTGGGTAAGAATGCTTACGGGATTGCTGCAGCTGCAAAAATTTACTACAACAAAAATCTGGATCAGCTCAGTATTGCTCAAATGGCCATGATTGCAGGCCTGCCCAAGGCACCTTCAAAATACAACCCAGTGGTTAACCCTACCCGTGCCTTAGAACGCCGCAACTGGATTCTGGGTCGCATGCTGCAGTTGGGTTATATCAATCAGGCTCAGTATAAGCAGGCCATTGCTGAACCGGTTAATCTCGATATGCCAGACCGTGGCATCAATAATAAATATCCCTATGTCGGCGAAATGGTCCGTTCAGAATTGGTGGAAAAGTTTGGTGAACAAGCAATTGATTCTGGCTATAAAGTTTATACCACGATCAATAGCCAACGTCAGGCCTTCGCAGAACAGTCCGTACAGGAAGGCCTGGAAGCCTATGACCGCCGACATGGCTGGAGAGGTGCTGAAGCACATGACAAACCACTGAGCGATTTCACCCCTTATGCAAATACCTATCCTGCCAAGGTGATTAAAGTCGAGAAAAACACTTTTGAAGCCTTGATGCAGGATGGCTCTACCGTGACTGTACCCTGGTCAGGCATGTCCTGGGCATCTCCTTACAGAAATGCCAACAGCGTTGGCCCTGCTCCACGCACTGCTTCACAAATCGTGAAAGTAAAAGATATTATCCGATTACGCCCGAACGACAATAAAACCTCTTGGGCACTGGTACAGATTCCTAAAGTTCAAGGCCAGCTGATTGCATTAAACCCCAACAATGGCGCAATTGAAGCGATTGTCGGTGGATATAATTTTTATCAGTCCAAATTTAACCGTGCTCTACAAGGCTGGCGCCAACCGGGTTCCACCATCAAACCCTTTGTCTATGCCTTGGCACTTGAGCGCGGCATGACCCCCTACAGCATGGTCAATGACAGCCCGATCACGATTGGCAAATGGTCACCGAAAAATTCCGATGGCCGTTATCTGGGCATGATTCCTTTACGTCGTGCCTTGTATTTATCACGAAATACGGTATCGGTTCGCCTGCTGCAAACGGTGGGCATTGAACGTACCCGACAATTACTGATGGATTTCGGTTTGCATGAAAATCAGATCCCGCGAAATTACACGATTGCCTTAGGTACACCTCAAGTTCTTCCGATCCAGATGGCGACAGGCTATGCCACTTTCGCCAATGGCGGTTACCGCATTCAGCCGCATTTTATTGACCGTATTGAAGATGCCTATGGCAAAGTGATTTACCAAAGCAATCCGGACTATGCCTGCATTTCCTGCATCAATCAAAATGATGAAGAAACGGTATCTGCAGAACCGGTTACCCCGGATGATGAAGTGATTCACGTCACCAATCAGATGCTGCCAGAGGAAAAAGAACTGGCTCAGCTTGAACTGGATGAAGCAAAAAGCCAGTACCGCCAGGCACAGCGTGTCTTAAAATCAAGCTCTGCTTATGACATGGCCAATATTTTACGTGATGTGATTCAACATGGTACCGGACGTGCCGCACTCAGAATTGGCCGTGATGATATTGGCGGTAAAACCGGGACCACCAATGATGCTAAGGATGCCTGGTTTGCAGGCTTTAATGGCAAACTGGTGACGGTTGCCTGGGTCGGTTTTGACCAGCCAACCACGCTGGGTCGGCGTGAATATGGGGGTGTTGCCGCACTGCCAATCTGGACCAACTTTATGGGCAATGCCTTAAAAGGTACACCGGCAGCCTGGGTACGTCTCGACAAAAATGCCAAAGCCCCGGCCAATCGTAATCAGACGATTACTGTAGGCGAACCAGTCCAGACAGATCGTTCCTCTCCGCCTTTGGCTCGTCCATTGTATCGTCCGGCACCCGTGGCTCCAGTGCGGGCACCGGAACGCGACTTTGACGATCTTCCGGGAGAAGAAATCCTGGTTCCGGAAAATGCCAACCCGCCAGATATGCAAAAACAAAACAACAAGCCGGATGCCTTGGATAATCTGATTGATGTATTTGAATAACACAATAAAAAGCCCTCAATTGAGGGCTTTTTATTGCACTTACTTTTAAGCTTTCTTTTTAAATAGATAAATCTGGAATTGGGCTTTTAACTCAAACTGGTCTTTCTGTTCCAGAGCCTGACGACGTTCTGGCTTGGCTTTATAAGCATAAGGCGTCATGGCAATCAAATGCTTTAAATCAGCCTGTTGCAAGGTAAATGGCGCATCCACCACTCTCTCTTCTACCAGTTCAAAAGCATCTTCCAGCTGGGCGACAAATTTATACGGTTCATGCGGATTCACCTCTTCAAAAAGTGCCTCACGCATGGCATATAAATGCTCTGTTGCAGGCGTGACCACCATCAAATAGGCATGCGGTTTCAGTACCCGTAATATTTCCTGTTTGGGAATGGGGCTAAACAGACTGGTACATAAATCAATTGACGCATCCAGTACCGGCAAGGTGGCTCCGGTTCCTACTACCCAGGTCATATTTTTATTGAGCTTAGCCGCAACCTGTACGGCATTTTTTGCAATATCCACGCCAACACATTGCAGCACTTCTGCCTGCATGGCATTGGTGTAATAGCCTTCGCCACAGCCAATATCCAGCAAATTTTCAACGCGCAATTCACGAATTTTTTCAACCACTGCATGTTGCAAAGGCGCATAAAAACCGCCACTTAAAAATGCACGGCGCGCCTGTACCGATTCAGGCGTATCGCCCGGATTCTTGCTGTGCTTGTGTTGTACTACATGCAGGTTCACATAGCCCTGTTTGGCCACGTCATAACTGTGGTTATTGACACAGTGCCATGTTTTTCCGGTCAGTTGCAATGCTTCATGACAGACAGGACACATCAGCAGATTCATATTTTTCTCCAGTGCCTGAAATCAGGCGATAAAAAAAGCCGGCAGATGTGGGAGCAAATGCCGGCTTTTTTTCGAATATTTGCTTAACGCAATTTTAAGGTCATTAAGCCTAAAACTACCAGCATAATCGTAATAATCCAGAAACGAATCACCACCTGGGTTTCACGCCAGCCTTTTTTCTCGTAATGATGATGTAGCGGCGCCATAAGGAAGACACGCTTGTTACGCATACGCAGGGAACCAATTTGCAGGAACACTGAAATGGCTTCTACCACAAATACCCCGCCCATAATCGCAAATACGATTTCCTGACGAACCATCACTGCAATGGTACCCAGCATTGCGCCTAAGGATAAAGCCCCGACATCGCCCATGAATACTTGTGCGGGATGCGCGTTATACCAAAGAAAGGCCAAACCGGCACCAATCATGGCGGCACAGATCACCACCAGTTCAGAGGAATATTTGACATAAGGAATATGCAGATAATTGGCAAAACGGACATCTCCGGCCAGATAAGCAAATACGCCCAAACCTGCAGCAACCAGCACAATCGGCATGATTGCCAGACCATCCAGACCATCGGTCAGGTTCACCGCATTGGATGCCCCGTTAATCACCAGATAGGTAAAGATAATAAAACCAATCCCTAAAGGAATAGCGGATAATGGAATGGTCAGGTTTTTAAAGAAGGGAATCAGCAGGTCTAGCATGTTGCTGGTGTGCACAGGATTGGCCTGCTGGGTCGCAATCACATACAGGGCAATACCGGCACCCAAAGAAGCAACCGAAGTCCAGAAGAATTTTTTCCGTGCAGGCAGACCGGCATTGTCTTTATAGCGTACCTTGATCCAGTCATCCGCCCAGCCGACGGCACCAAAAATCACCATCACGCCCAATACAATCCAGACATAAGGATTGGATAAATCGGCCCACAACAGGGTGGAAATACCAATCGACAGCAGGACCAGAATCCCGCCCATGGTCGGGGTTCCCATTTTTTTGGCATGATTTTCAGGAGCAAAAGAACTCACTGCCTGTCCGTATTTTAAAGCCTGGAGCTTACGGATCATCACCGGACCCAAAACCAGTCCAATGGTCAATGCGGTTAAAACACTGAGCAGCGCACGTAATGTTAAATAACGGATCACGCCGAACGAGCTATGATAGCCGGCCAGGTGTTCAAATAACCATAACAGCATTAAAGTTTCTCCATCAAATCAGCCATCAATGTTTCCATGTGGGTATAGCGAGAACCTTTAAACAGGAAACTCATGGATTGAGGTTGATGTGTTTCAATTAAACCAAGTAGAAAAGGAAGGGCTTGTGCCTGGGTCAGGAAGGCCTGCAGTTTTTTGCCATACTGGGTGCTGCGAGCCCCTTCTTGGGTAGCCGGAGCGAATTCCCCCACGGCAACCACAAAATGAACTCCCGGTACCGAAACCAGATCACGGCCCAGCATATAGTGTTGCTGTGCAGCACTTGCACCCAATTCGCCAATATCGCCAATCACCATCACTTTGACGCCTTCCTGCTGTGCCAGCACTTCGGCTGCAGCGCGCATGGACGTCGGATTGGCATTGTAAGTATCGTCAATAAACAGATGTTTCGCGGTATGAATGAAGTTCAGACGGCCTTTGGCACCTTTCGCCTGCTCCAGACCTGTCACAATATCATCCAGCGCAACACCGATCGCGAGCGCAAAAGCAGCTGCCGCCGTGGCATTCTGCACATTGTGTTCACCGGCAAATGGCAGGTTGATCTGGCGCACACCTTGAGGGGTATTTAAAGTAAAGCGGGAAGATTGGGCATGCAACTCGATCTCTGTGGCAAAAACATCTCCGCCCTGTCCGAAACTCAAGACTTTTTCAGTCTGTACGGCCTGACGGATGGATTCGGCAAAATCATCGGCAGCGGGAACGATTGAAGTGCCTGTTTTGGCAATATGACCATAAATTTCCGATTTGGCACGGCAAATACCATCGCGTCCGCCAAACTCACCCAAATGTGCAGTACCAATATTGATAATCCCGGCCACATGCGGTTGAACCAGATTGGAGGTGTAATCAATCTCACCCTGATGGCTTGCGCCAAGCTCCATCACCGCATATTGATGTTCAGCACGCAGCTCGAGCAACATCATCGGTACACCTAAATCGTTATTCAGGTTACCACGGGTAATTAAGGTCGGTGCCAAACGAGATAGAATACTGCCCAGCATTTCCTTGGTAGTGGTTTTACCACTACTGCCGGTTAGCGCAATCACTTTCAATTGTGAATTTTGTGCACGGCGATAAGCCCCAAGATGTCCCAATGCCAGACGGGTATCAGCAACCACAAGCTGGCAGATATCAGCATCTACCGGATGGCTGACAATTGTGATTTCACAGCCCTTACCTGCCACTTGGGCAACAAAGTCATGCGCATCAAAACGTTCACCTTGCAGGGCAAGAAATGCATCGCCTTTTTCCGCAAAGCGTGAATCGGTCAAAATCCGTTTGATTGCGCCTTGAGGCACTTTCTCATTCAACCAGTAACCCTGGGTGGCTTCAGCCAGTTGTGCTGCTGTCCACGGTTCCAAAGGCACTGTACTGGTAGTTGATGTATGCATGATGGTTTCCTATTGTGCAGGATAAGCTGAATCTGGGGTGTGGTGTTGTGCATCAATGGCTGCCTGTACTTCAACCACATCATCAAACCAATGACGTACGCCATCAATTTCCTGATAGTTTTCATGCCCCTTTCCGGCAATAACCACAATGTCACCTGCCTGAGCCTGCTTCACTGCAAATTTAATCGCTTCACGGCGGTCATGAATTTCATGCACTCGATGCGCTGAAAAATCAATGCCGGCTTTCATGTCGGCAAAAATCTGTTCCGGGTCTTCGGTACGCGGATTGTCAGAAGTGATCAGCGCAACATCGGCATGATCCAGAGCAGCTTGGGTCATTAGCGGACGCTTGCCCCGGTCACGGTCGCCACCACAACCAAAGACTGCCCATAAATTTTTCGCTACATGGCGTTTTAAGGTGGTCAGTACCTGAATCAGGGCATCTGGCGTATGGGCATAATCGACCACAAACAGACGCTCGCCATCACGGATTACCTGCATACGACCCGGCGCACCTTGCAGCTTCGGTGCCACAGCAATCAAATCGGTCAGCTTGAAACCTGCCTGCTGTGCAGCAATCAGGCTCGCCACAAGATTTTCCACGTTAAAATGCCCCAGTAACGGGCTATTTACGTCAAATTCACCATCCGCGGTGACCAGTTTAAAGCATGCACCGGTTAAACTATATTGAATATTTTCAACCCGATAGTCAGCTGCTTGGGTGATTGAATAAGTGAAAATTTTCGGTCGGGCCGGATTTGATTGCGCAGCCTCAATCATGACCTGCGCATGCTCATCATCAATATTGATAATGGCCACTTTCAAGCTGGAAAACTTGAATAATCGCGACTTGGCTTCAGCATAGGCTTCAAGCGTGCCGTGATAATCCAGATGATCGCGACTCAAGTTACTATACGCCGCAATTTCAATATCGCAGCCATTCAAACGGCCCTGTTCCAGACCATGCGAGCTGGCTTCAATCGCTGCAAATTCAGCACCGGCCTGCGCATAGCCATGCAAGGCATTTTGCAGCTGCAAGGCATCCAGCGTGGTATGCGTAGAGGCTTCAAGATTCGGCAAAATACCGTTCCCGGTGGTTCCCATCACGGCACATTGCTTACCTTGCAACATCAACAGTTCAGCAATTAAACGCGAGATGGTGGTTTTACCGTTGGTTCCTGTCACGGCAATAATGCGCGCAGCATTTACAGCTTGGGTTGCCTGTAAATATTGCTTTTGCCACTGTCCCATTAAATGACGGACATTCGGTACTACTATACTATTTTCCAGACCCAAATCCGTTTCGCTGACCACAACCAAGGCACCACGCGCCAAAGCTGACTGTGCAAACTGCAAGGTTTTTTCAGGCTGGGAAAAACTAGTCAGGGCAATAAAAATTTGCCCTGGGTCAACTTTACGACTATCTAAACTAAAGCCAGCGAATGGCTTGCTCATCCATCCAGTGGTTTTCTCAGTGCTGTAGAGATCTTGAAATGTAATCGACATTCATCACCTGTTACTGGATTTTGGGAGTATCTAAAGGTTTATCTAAAGGCACGTTCATCAAACGTAAGGATTCCTGCATCACACGTGCAAATACCGGCGCTGCCACCAGACCGCCGTAATATTGTCCTTTCGGATTTTCTACCACAACGACCATCGCCAGGCGCGGATCACTGACCGGTGCCATGCCGGCAAACAGCGCACGGTATTCACTGTCTGAATACCCCTTGCGGTCTGCACGTAACTTATGCGCGGTACCGGTCTTACCTGCGACACGATAACCTGGAATATTCGCCTGCTGTGCCGTACCACCCGGCAATGTCACCGCTTCCATCATCAACAAAACCTGTTCGGCAATTTTTGCATCGACAATTTGCTCACCCTTCGGTGGCTGATCCAGCTTGTACAAGCTTAAAGGCATCTTCACGCCTTTATTGGCAATCATGGCATAAGCATCGGCAATTTGTAGTACGGTCGCATTCAGGCCATAACCATAGGCCATGGTGCCCACTTCCGAGACATTCCATTTGCTTGGCGGCAAAATCAGGCCCGCACTTTCACCCGGGAATTTCACCGCAGAACGCTGCCCCATGCCCACACGTTTATAGAAAGTCGGCAGGGTGGCATAAGGCAGTGACAAGGCAATTTTTGCCACCCCAACGTTGGATGATTTCTGGATGATGCCGCCCAGAGTCAGTGCGCCATAGTTATGCGTATCCCGAATGGTATGATTACCAATGCGCATACTGCCCGGTGATGTATTCACGATAGAGTTTGCGGTATATTTGCCACTTTCCAGCGCCATTGCCACCGTTAGCGGTTTCATGGTCGAACCCGGCTCAAATGAGTCCACTGCACCGCGGTTACGCATAGCGTCTTTATTGGCTAAACTTTTTTTGTCGTTGGGGTTATAAGACGGCCAGCTGGTCATGGCCAGAATCTCACCGGTTTTGACATCCACAGCAATGGCTGTAGCAGAACGCGCATTATTCGCCACACCAGCAGCGGTCAATTCACGGTACAGAATATATTGCAGCCGTGAATCAATACTTAAGGTAATATTTTCCCCGGCTTCAACTTCCTTGATAATTTCAGGGTCTTTAAAACGGTTGCCCTTTTTATCCCGCACAATCTGCTGTTCGCCATCATGACCAGACAAAGCCTTATTCAGCTGCATCTCCAGACCTTCAATCCCTACGCCTTCACTGTTGGTCAAACCAATAATCTGGGCATTCGGCTGCGGCTGCGGATAATAACGCTTATAGTTCTTTTCGGTATAAACGCCCTGGAATTCACGTTTGGCAATCAGCTCCGCTTGCTGGGGTGGAATTTCTTTTTGCAGGACCAGATAACGTGAACGCGGACGCTCATTCATTTTCTTTTTCAGCTCGGCACGATCCATGCCCACCGCATCGGCAAGTTCATCCAGATTCAGGTTTTTATCCGGTAACTGACGTTTCAGTTTGCGGTTATGAGGATCTTTAGCCAGTTCGGCAGTAATCTCGTCAAACAGTTTTTTGGTTTCAAAATAGTCGCGCGGATCAATCACCACCTTCATGACCGGCGTACTAATGGCCAAAGGCACCCCATGACGGTCATAAATGACACCACGCATCGCCTTGATTTTTTCAGTTCGCAAAATATTAGCATTGGCCTTGTTTTGCAAAAAGTCCTTATTGATCACCTGCACATAAAATGCACGACCGACCAAGGCCAGAAAGCACAGTAGAACCACGCCCCACATCAGATAAAAACGCCACATATCTACGCTGAGGGCATTTTTCTCGGTAATCGGCTGCTGCTTTTTGCGTGTTGCCTGACTTGTTCTCTTATCCACCATAATTACAGCTAGCCTTATTTTTTATCGTCTGAAGTCATTGGTAAAGAAATTACAACCGTCTGTGCCGTAGGAGGTGAGTACATGCGCAATTGCGTGACCGCACGTGTGCCAATTTGCGCCGTCGCACCAAAGGTTTGTTGCTCAATCAGCAAACGCCCCCACTCTGCATTCAGATCATCCCTTTCCCGCATAAATGAACTTAATTCGCGATAATCATGACGATATTCAAATACCTGGAATACCACCATGATTGCGCTAAGAAAGACCAGCAGCAGCAAAACGATATAGCTGATGAGTTTTTTCATCGGCTTTTTGTCGGTTTTCTTTTCAACAACTTCAGTTTTCATTATTCGCCTTTTGAAGCTAAGCGCTCTGCAACTCTAAGCCATGCACTGCGAGAACGAGGGTTGGCTTTGACCTCTTCTTCACTGGCACGGACTCGGGAAATCTTCTTTAAACGACGGGTATCTTCCCGTTTTTGTGGCAATCCCCAACCGGTATCTTCCGCTAAAGTCGATTCTTTTTGAATAAATTGTTTAATCAGACGGTCTTCCAGTGAATGGAAACTGATGACCGCCAAACGTCCCTCGGGTTTTAAAACTTCCACAGCCTGTGGCAAGAAAGCTTCAATATCTTCTAATTCTTTATTAATGGCAATACGAATCGCCTGAAAAGTTCGGGTTGCAGCATGTTTATTTTTTTCCCATTTCGGATGGGCAACTTTGACAATTTCAGCCAGTTGAGCCGTGGTTTCAATATAACCGGCTGCCTTAATGGCTTTGGCAATACGGCGGCTATAACGCTCTTCGCCATACTGGAAAATAATATTCGCCAGGGCTTCCTCTTCAATATCTACCAGCCACTCGGCTGCCGTTGGACCTTGCGAGTTATCCATGCGCATATCCAGCGGCCCATCCTTCATAAAACTAAAGCCACGTTCCGCCTGGTCCAGTTGTGGAGATGACACGCCTAAATCTGCCATCACCCCATCCACCTGGTCGATGCCCAGCGCTTCCAGTTCCTGTTTTAAATCGGCAAAGCTGGCATGAATAATCTTAAAGCGTGAATCTTCCTGTTCCAATACCGCCGCTGTTTGCAAAGCTTGCGGATCTTTATCAAAGGCATAAACACGGGCATTTTCATCTAACTTAGACAGTAATAAACGGGTATGACCGCCGCGACCAAAGGTCCCATCGACATAAATTCCTGTATTGCGGTCTGCCAACAAGGCATCAACAGTTTCGTGAAGTAATACAGAAATATGCGACATAAGGGTTCAATCAATACTAGGAAAAATGTAACTGCACATTATTACCTTGTTTTAACAAAGCTCCAAACGACTTTTTGTAGGGAAATATTACTTTTCATAGAGAAAACCGTTTCAAACCGGGTTCACCGCAAATCTATTCTATCTTGCATGTGATTTTTATCTTTTAGTGAGTTTGATATGATTTAAAAATGATGCTTCACTCTTCATCTTGGCTGCCAAAAAAAAGCCAATCCCTCAGGATTGGCTTTTTAGATCAGGCAAAATTAACGCTTGGCATTATAAATCTGGTCAAAAATCGCACCGTTCACAAAGTGAGTCTGTTGTGCTTTGGACCAGCCACCAAATACTTCATCAATGGTAAACGTTTTTATTTTCGGGAATTGAGCAGAATATTTAGCCAGCACTTCCGGATTACGCGGACGATAGTAATACTTGGCTGCCATTTCCTGACCCAATGGTGAGTACAAGTAGTTGATATAACCTTTGGCTAACCACTTGTTGCCATCTTTCTCTACGTTTTTATCTACGATTGCAACCGATGGTTCAGTCAAGATAGACATAGATGGATAAACAATTTCAAATTTGTTTTTACCCAGGCTTTTTTGAGTTACCAGAGCTTCATTTTCCCAGGTCAATAACACATCACCGATACCGCGCTCAGCAAATGTAGTCATTGAAGCACGTGCAGCCGAGTCCATCACCTTGACGTTGCGGTACATTTTGCCCACGAACTCTTTGGCTTTGGCATCGCTACCGCCCGGTTGTTTCAGTGCATAACCCCAAGCAGACAAATATACCCAACGCGGTAAACCACCGGTTTTCGGGTTCGGGGTAATAATCTGTACGCCTGGCTTGGTTAGGTCAGACCAGTCTTTAATATGCTTTGGATTACCTTTACGTACCATAAAAACGATGGTCGAAGTATAAGGTGCAGAGTTATGCGGGAACTCTTTTTGCCAGCCCGGCTGAATCTGACCCGACTTGACGATTTCTTCAATATCATTTGCCAAGGCCAAAGTGACAACATCCGCTTTCAGCCCATCCACCACGGAACGTGCCTGCTTGCCTGAACCACCATGAGACTGTTTAAAATTCACACTCCGCCCAGTACGCTCTTTCCAGTAAGCACCAAAAGACTTGTTGAATTCATCATAAAATTCACGTGTTGCATCATAAGATACATTTAAAAATTCACGGTCTGCCGCCTGAGCAGAAGTGGCAGTAAAAGCAATGCCGCTAGCAAGCAATGCTGCACTGTATAAGGCTTTGAATTGAGTTTTCATGACAATACAGATCAATTATCTTCATTAATGCTAACTATATGAAATAAAGTCATAATTCGCAATTCATCAAATTTAGGCATAACCGATTAAGATGAAAGGTTTTTCTTCTTAATCTACTGTTTTAGATACAAAAATAACGACAACATTATACTTATTCAAGATATATAGATTTTTATGGATTAGATATAAAAAAAACGGATAACAAAGTTAGCCGTTTTCTGATTTTAATGCTTGATCACGATCAAAATATTAACTTTTTTCGCTATAGATCTGGTCAAAAATGGCGCCATTCACGAAGTGAGTTTTTTGTGCTTTCGCCCATCCGCCAAACACATCACCAATGGTAAACAGTTTGATTTTTGGAAATTGTGCCGCATATTTCGCTGCCGCCTGTGAATTACGCGGGCGGAAGAAATATTGTGCTGCCAGCTCTTGCCCCTTTGGCGAATATAGATAGTTGAGATAACCTTTAGCCAGGTTTCGGTTGCCGTCCTTATCCACATTTTTATCGACAATCGCTACCGATGGTTCTGCCAAAATTGAAATGGATGGATAAACAATCTGATATTTGTCTTTGCCCAGGCCTTGGGTCGCCAGCAGAGCCTCATTTTCCCAAGACAGTAGCACATCACCAATCCCACGCTCAGCAAAAGTGGTTAAAGAACCGCGTGCACCAGAATCCAGCACCTTTACATTAGCATAAAGCTTTTTCACCAGCTCACGTGCTTTGGCATCATTGCCACCCGGCTGTTTTAACGCGTAACCCCATGCAGACAGGTAAATCCAGCGTGGTGCACCGCCAGTTTTCGGATTTGGCGTAATAATTTCCACACCCGGCTTGGTTAAATCGTTCCAGCCTTTAATATTTTTGGGATTCCCCTTGCGAACCAGAAAAACCACGGTCGAGGTATAAGGTGCAGAATTGTTCGGAAACTGCTTTTGCCAGTTTTTATGGATCAGGCCCGCCTTCACAATTTCATCGATATCGTTGGCTAGCGCCAGGGTCACGACATCAGCCTGCAAACCATCAATCACGGAACGTGCCTGCTTGCCTGAACCGCCATGAGATTGTTTGAAATTGATCTCCTGTCCGGTACGTTGTTTCCAGTACGCACCAAAGGCCTGATTATAGTCCTGATAAAATTCTCGGGTCGGATCATAAGAGACATTCAGGAAATCTTTCGCGGCGAAACTCTGCGTGCCCATGCTCCCCAGCAAGACCAAAAGAGTAGATGCGAGTATTTTTTTCATGTGTAACCCTTTTATTTAACTTTTATTTAATAATGAGGCCACTATATAAATCATAAATATTTTTAACAATCACACACTTATAATATTTTATTGATTAAAAATCGTTTTTAAAGATATCCATAAAAATGCTTTAAAATGCATTTTTAGCACTAAAAAACTCCGAATAAATTTCCAGCTTGTTGTTTTTCCTCATTCTCCATGTTGTCTCCATATTCTTTTGATACAAAGAGCACAATGTTTATAGGTATTTTATTATTTTGTAAAAAAGTGTGATCCAGTTCTACTTTTGTATTTTTTTGTGTGATTAAATGGTAGTCACTCATCGGATTAAAACAATATATAAAATTCCAGCACCGGAAAAGGGGGGGTGTGAAAATGCGATATGCAGCAGTTATACAAGCGTTTAGCTTAAGTTTAACTTTAGGGTTTATGGCTCAGCTGGGACATTCAGCTGTAATTAAAGGTACTGAAGGCAAAGTGACTTTAGGCGCTGAAAAGTCTTCATTGATTGAAAAAGCCCTGCAACAGCAAAAACAAGGTGGAAACACCTTACGTGCCGATAACGATTTAAAAATGCTGACCGAGATTAAAGTTGCACCAACTCAAAGCTTCTTTGCTGCTCAAAACCAGAAATTTAGCCGTTTTGTGCAAGCACTGTTCCCTCAAAGCAGTTCTTAACTCAACAGCGAACTTCGTACCCCTTTAGAAGTTCCGATTTAGCCTAATCATTTCAATGTTGAATTTAACATTAAGTGATTAGGCTTTTTCGTTATAATAGTCCCCATTCACATTCTGAAAAATATTGGTTATGACTGTCCGTACTCGTATTGCGCCTTCTCCTACTGGCTTTCCACACGTAGGCACTGCTTATATTGCCTTGTTTAACTTATGTTTTGCTAAACAGCATGGCGGTGAATTTATTCTTCGTATTGAAGATACCGACCAACTGCGTTCCACCCCTGAATCTGAAAAAATGATTTTAGATTCATTGCGCTGGTTAGGTTTAAATTGGTCAGAAGGTCCGGATGTGGGTGGTCCACATGCGCCTTACCGCCAGTCTGAACGTATGGGCATCTATAAACAATATGCTTTGGAACTGGTAGAAAAAGGCCATGCTTTCTACTGCTTCGCCACAGCGGAAGAACTGGACCAAATGCGTGCGGAACAGCAAGCGCGTGGCGAAACGCCACGTTATGATGGCCGTGGTTTATTATTGTCTCAGGATGAAGTTGCACGTCGCCTTGCCGCAGGTGAGCCCCACGTGATTCGTATGAAAGTACCTGAAGAAGGCACTTGTAAAGTCAATGACTTACTGCGTGGGGAAGTTGAAATTCCTTGGGCTCAAGTCGACATGCAAGTTTTGCTCAAAACCGATGGTTTACCGACTTACCATCTTGCCAATGTGGTTGATGACCATCTGATGCAAATCACTCACGTTTTCCGTGGTGAGGAATGGTTACCGTCGGCACCGAAACACCAGTTGCTTTACAAATACTTTGGCTGGGAAATGCCAGTACTGGGTCATATGCCATTACTTCGCAACCCGGACAAATCAAAACTGTCTAAGCGTAAAAACCCGACTTCTATCAATTACTACAAAGACATCGGCGTACTTCCAGAAGCGTTATTGAACTATTTGGGCCGTATGGGCTGGTCAATGCCAGATGAACGTGAAAAGTTCACTTTGGCAGAAATGATTGAGCATTTCGACATTAAACGTGTATCCCTTGGCGGTCCGATCTTTGATGTGGAAAAACTGAATTGGCTCAATGGTCAATGGATTAAAGCGCTCTCTCCTGCCGAACTGTTAAATACCTTATTGACCTGGAAATCTGACCGCAACACCCTGGAAAATATTGCCGCTGCCATTCAGCCGCGTATTAACCTGCTTTCTGAAGCCGTGAATTGGGCAGGTTTCTATTTCAACCAGTTCCCGAGCATCAGCAAAGAACAGTTTGAAAGCAAGAAACTGACCGAGGAACAGGTTCGTCAAAGCTTGCAGTTTGCCATTTGGCGTCTGGAAAGCCTGTTCACCTGGAATAATGACACGGTGAGTCAGACCTTAATGGACCTGGCCAACCAGATGGAAATTAAGCTTCGTGACTTTATGCCAACTTTCTTCATTGCCATTGCCGGTTCAACCAGTTCAACCCCGGTAATGCAATCCATGGTAACGATTGGTCCCGATTTAACTTTTGCACGTTTACGCCATGCCCTGGAAATTGTGGGCGGTCCGAGCAAAAAAGAAGCAAAAGCCTGGGAAAAACTCAATGAAAGCTTAAAATTGCCGAAAAATGATGCAGTTGATGAAGCATAATTGATTTTATAGTTGACGTGTGAGCGCAATACCCCTAATATTGCGCTCACACAAGCTGGGGTCATAGCTCAGTTGGTAGAGCGCTACAATGGCATTGTAGAGGTCAGGAGTTCGATCCTCCTTGACTCCACCAAGTTCCACCTTTTTTGTGTTGCCTCAATTGTCCCTATCGTCTAGAGGCCTAGGACATCGCCCTTTCACGGCGGTAACCGGGGTTCGAATCCCCGTAGGGACGCCATATTCAAGATGGCTACAATACACTTGTAGTCATCTGATAAAAAACCCAAGCATTGCGACTTGGGTTTTTTATTGCCGCAATTTTTTCTCAACTTTTATTTGCGCTGTTTTTGCTTTCTGTGTCATTCCGATTAAAATAAGCGATAAATTAAAATGATGGAGTTGTAATGCAATACCGTTGCCCAAAATGCCAAAGCCCTAAAATTATGCCTGTCGCTCAAGCCGGTAGCCCTGCAGTACGCCCTGTAGTTCCTAAAAGCCTCGTCTTTCTTATTCCTGCAGTCTTTATCTTATTGCTGCTGGTTTTAATTAGTATTGCAATGTGGATTTTTGGCGATGGTGCAGGCTCTACCCTACAAGTTGCAACAGTAGTGGCCTTTATCATCTGCGTGATTGCCGGTTTCCTGTTTTACCGCGACCTGCCAGATTTTAAAATTTCCATGCAAGGCTTTATGCAGTCGCAAAAGAAATGGAAATGCCGTGAATGTAATCACGAATGGGAAATCTAAAATAGATTCGATTTCACATCAGTTTCAGTGCTGGTGTGAATCTTCCTGATGAGATAAATGTTCTTCGTGATCATCATGGCGATGACAGGAGGAATGCAGCCCACATTCATAATCTTCAATCTGTAACGTTATTTCCGCAATACCATGTTGATGGCTCAACATTTCCAAAGCCTGCTGATATAACAGATTATGGTCTGCCTCAGGCGCATAGAGATGTACAGTCAGATGGACATTCTTGGAGGTAATAGCCCAAACTTTCAGTTGATGAATACTTTCCACATCTGGTAAGCTCAAAAGATCATTACGCAACTGCTCAATATCAATCTCTTCCGGAACCCCTTCCAGCAAAATATTGATACTTTGCTTAAGCAAAATCCAGGTTCTTGGCAACACCCAGAAACCGATCAGCACCGCAATAAGCGTATCCACCCACATCCAGCCAGTGAAATAGATGATCGCAGCGCCAATAATCACCCCGATCGACCCCACCGCATCACTTAAAACTTCCAGATAAGCACCTTTCACATTCAGGCTTTCAGTGGAACTGGAAAATAAAATCCGCATCGAAATCAGGTTAATCACCAAGCCAATGACCGCCACACCCAGCATGCCCAGACTTTGAATTTCCGGTGGATGGCTAAAACGCTGATAAGCTTCGAACAGGATATAAATGGCGACAACAAACAGCATCGAGGCATTAAACAGCGCGGCCAGAATTTCAAAGCGCTGATAACCAAAAGTTCTTTTATCATCTGCTGGCATTTTGCCAATTTTGATCGCCACCAGGGCAATGGCCAAGGCTGCCGCATCGGTAAACATATGTGCAGCATCGGAAAGCAGGGCCAAACTTTCAGTGACGAAACCCGCAACCACTTCAATAATGAGAAAAGTGCTTGTGAGCGCCAGAGCAAAGGTCAGCTTTTGGGCATTACTTTCCGTCACCACTGCATGACTATGTTCATGTCCGTGATGTCCACTCATTGCAACTCCCAATTATTTTTATTTATAAAAATAATTTATCCCTAAACAAGAGAGATAAATACTATAAATTTATTTTTTTAGCACACTGCGAATATAAAGCAAGTTGTTTGGCAAAATCGAATGTCCGCTACAGTCATTAAAAAGCTCTGTATAAAATATGAAAGCTATTCAGTTTTATATTATATTGATAATCAACATCAAAACCTGGTTCACCTTTTTTAAATTAATAAAAAAATTCATTTACTTACAAATTAATTGCACTTTACTTAAAAAAAATCGTTACATTGAAATAATTAGATTTATGACAATCTAACATGTAGAAAGGAGTTGATTATGATCGTGAATAAGATAAAAAAGATCGTAGATGCCTTACTGAGTCCTTCAGATCAACAGTTGCAAGGAATGCACAATCCAACCATCAATGAAGCAAATTGGGAATTTGCGCAGGGACAATTTTTCGAGCAGCTTGCGATCGAACATCATTCCATGTTTAAAAACCATTCCACCCATTCCATGTCAGATGAAGACCCCTCCATTCATGACAATCGAAATGCAATGTGGAACTTTTTAAGTGCCGCATTAAAAGGACATCGTGACTCTCAGTATAGACTCGGCCTATGTTATTTGAATGGTGACTTAGGTTTAGATAAAAATTACACCCATGCTCAAGAATGGTTGGAAAAAGCAGCCAAGCAAGGTCATCCAGAAGCCCGTAGGACTTTAATGCAGAGTTATTCTCAAATTGCACTGTAATAAAAAAACCAGCCCGAAGGCTGGTTTTTTTCACATCAAAATCGGGAATTAAGCACCGATTTTACGATATTTTTGACGACGCGTTGCCAGGTCATCACCATCGCGCTTACGGCGATATTCCTCAAACTCGGTATAGTTACCGGTGAAGAACTCTGGTGTTTCATTTTCAAATGACAAGATGTGCGTTGCAATACGGTCCAGGAACCAACGGTCATGCGATACCACCATCACAGTACCCGGGAATACAAGAATTGCATCCTCAAGTGCGCGTAAGGTTTCGATATCCAGGTCATTCGATGGTTCATCCAGCAGGATCACGTTTGCGCCCATTTGCAGGATTTTCGCAAGCTGTAAACGGTTACGCTCACCACCCGATAAACTGCCTACACGTTTTTGCTGATCTTGACCCTTAAAGTTGAAACGACCGATATACGCACGTGATGCGATTTCGTAATCACCAATCTTCAAGATATCCAGGCCACCGGATACTTCTTCCCAAACGGTTTTGTTATCGTCCAAGGTGTCACGGATCTGACCCACGTAAGCCACTTTAACCGACTCACCCAAGGTTACCGTACCGGTATCTGGTTGTTGTTCGCCCGTCATCATACGGAACAGTGTGGTTTTACCTGCACCGTTAGGACCGACAATACCCACAATCGCAGCAGGCGGAACTGTGAAAGACAAGTCTTTATACAGCAGTTTGTCACCGAACGATTTGCTGATGCCTTCAACTTCTACCACCTTATTGCCCAGACGTGGACCAGGTGGAATGTAGATTTCAGAGGTTTCATTACGCTGTTGGAATTCGCGTGAGTTAAGCTCTTCAAAACGCTCCATACGCGCTTTGTTTTTCTTTTGCTGACCTTTGGCATTTGAACGAACCCATTCAAGTTCTTTTTTCAAGGCTTTGGCAAAAGATTCTTCTTGCTTGTTCTCTTGCTCTAAACGGGCATTCTTTTGCTCAAGCCAAGAAGAATAGTTGCCTTGGTAAGGAATACCATGTCCACGGTCAAGCTCCAGAATCCATTCCGCAACGTTATCCAGGAAGTAACGGTCATGGGTAATCGCCACGATGGTGCCAGGGAAATCTTTCAGGAAGCGCTCTAGCCAAGATACAGATTCTGCATCCAAATGGTTCGTCGGTTCATCAAGAAGCAACATGTCTGGCTTAGAAAGCAGTAAACGGCAAAGCGCTACACGACGGCGTTCACCACCCGAAAGCTTAGTCACGTCCGCGTCCCAAGCTGGAAGGTTCAATGCCGCAGCAGCTTGATCCATCTGGTTTACAATATTATGTGCATCCCAAGAATGGATAATTGCTTCCAGCTTTTCCTGCTCTTTTGCAAGCGCATCAAAGTCTGCATCTTCTGCTGCATATTCTGCAAATACTTCATCCAGACGCGCTAAAGCATCAAGCGGTTCACGTAAACCATCTTCAACGTTACCACGAACGTCTTTGTTAGGATCAAGGGGTGGCTCTTGCTCGAGGTAACCGATTTTGATACCTGGTTGTGCACGCGCTTCACCAGAGAAATCTTTATCTACGCCAGCCATAATACGAAGCAAGGTAGATTTACCTGCACCGTTTAAACCAAGCACACCAATTTTTGCGCCTGGAAAGAATGATAAAGAGATGTCTTTCAGGATTTCGCGCTTAGGCGGAACCATTTTGGACACACGGTTCATCGTGTAAATATATTGGGCCACGTAGGACTCCTCTATAGAAAAAGCAACATTCGCACTCTACCTACCGCAGTATGCGAACAAATATTTGGCGGGCATTATACGATGAAAGTGCAAAAAAAATAAGGCATAGCATTCATCTTCAATAGAATGTTACAACTAATGGCATGTTGGTTTTTTAAACATAATGGTACACACTCAGTTTTATGTAAATCTGACTGAATAAAACCTGTATATATAAGAAAATTAGATATTCTTTTCTGTAATACGCACTTTTATTCATATTCACAGATGATAGACTGACTTATATAAGCAACCGAAAAATTAACTCACTTAGATGATGTAAACATGACTTACAAAGATGAAACTTTAGCGATTCACGCAGGGTACAGCCCAGAACCAACCACAAAAGCGGTCGCGGTACCCATTTATCAAACGACTTCTTATGCCTTTGACAATACTCAACATGGGGCTGATTTGTTCGATTTAAAGGTTCAGGGCAATATTTATACCCGCATCATGAACCCTACCACAGCTGTGCTTGAGCAACGTCTGGCTGCCCTGGAAGGCGGAATCGGCGCTTTGGCTTTGGCATCAGGAATGGCAGCGATTACCTATGCCATTCAGACCATTGCCGAAGCCGGTGACAATATTGCATCGGTTTCAACGCTGTATGGTGGCACATACAATCTGTTTGCCCATACTTTGCCTAAACAGGGCATTGAAGTTCGATTCTTTGATTATCAAGACCCTGAAGCATTGCGTGGTTTAATTGACGATAAAACCAAACTGGTGTTTGTGGAATCCATCGGTAATCCACTCGGCAATATCATTGACCTGGAAGCCATCTCTAAAATTGCCCATGAATACGGCGTACCGGTGATTGTCGATAATACCGTTGCCACGCCTGCCCTGCTGAAACCTTTTGAATATGGCGCCGACATTGTGGTGCATTCATTGACTAAATATATCGGCGGTCACGGCAACTCGATCGGCGGTGCGATTGTGGATAGCGGTAAATTCCCTTGGGGCAAATATCCTGAACGTTTCAAAGTCCTGAATACGCCTGATCCGAGCTATCATGGGGTCAATTATGTCGAAGCTTTGGGTGAAGCGGCATATATCGCCCGTGCACGTGTAGTGCCGTTACGTAACACCGGTGCCGCCATTAGTCCGCTCAGCGTGTTCCTGATCTTGCAAGGTCTGGAAACACTGAACCTTCGTATGGAACGTCATACTGAAAATGCACAAAAGGTCGCGGAATATTTACAGCAGCACCCGAAAGTGAAATGGGTCAATTATGCCGGCCTTCAAAATCATCCACAGCATGCTTTGGCACAAAAATATGTGAAAGGTAAACCATCTGCCATCCTGTCTTTTGGTGTGCAAGATGGCCGTGAAGGCGGAACCCGTTTTATTGATGCCCTGCAACTCTTTACCCGTCTGGTGAATATTGGCGATGCCAAAAGTCTGGCCTGCCATCCTGCCACCACCACCCATCGTCAGCTCAATGAAGAAGAACTGAAATCTGCAGGGGTGAGTATTGATATGGTTCGCCTATCGGTTGGGATTGAGCATATTGATGATTTAATTGCAGATTTGGAACAGGCACTGGCGCAAGTTTAAAGCTTTTAATTAGAATGCAATGTAGCCTTTTTCCTAAACGGAAGAAGGCTACTTTTATTGGGTTATCATTTTTTGATTATTTCTCTTTGCTTTGGTTTTAATTCATGGTAAAAATTAAATTATTATTAGCATAATAATAGAGCAATTACTCTAATTATATTTGTAAATTCAATAACTTATTCCTAGATTTTTTTCCTATATCCGCTATTATAGTCAACTCGAGAATAGCTTAAATTCCCCAAATTTTGAGCGCTAGAATCAACTAAAAAAATAATCTAAATTTTTATTCTATTGAAACCAGGAAAATATTGTGAATTCTAAACTAGAGAAACTTTTTCAGAATCGAGTCAACGGCAAAGTTGTTTTAATTACTGGTGCATCTAGTGGTATTGGTTTAACCGCTGCACATAAACTTGCCGATGCCGGTGCCCACGTTCTGTTGGTGGCTCGTACCAAAGAAACATTAGATCAAGTTAAACAAGAAATTGAAGCCAAAGGCGGCAAGGCCTCTGTTTTTCCATGTGATTTAAATAACATGGAATCTATTGATGAAGTATCAAAACAAATTTTGGCCTCTGTAGACCATATCGATATCCTCATCAATAATGCAGGACGCTCAATTCGCCGTGCAGTTCATGAATCGACAGACCGATTCCATGATTTTGAACGTACCATGCAGCTGAATTACTTTGGTGCAGTGCGTTTAGTGATGAATATTCTGCCGCAAATGATGATTCGCCGGGATGGTCATATCATCAATATCAGTTCGATTGGTGTCTTGGCCAATGCAACACGTTTTTCCGCTTATGTAGCGTCTAAAGCTGCTCTGGATGCATTTAGCCGCTGTCTGTCTGCCGAAGTTCATTCGCACAAAATTGCCATTACCTCAATTTATATGCCCTTGGTTCGCACTCCAATGATTGCGCCAACCAAAATCTATAAATATGTACCTACCCTGTCTCCTGAACAGGCAGCCGACTTGATTGCCTATGCGATCGTGAAACGTCCGAAAAAAGTAGCGACCCACTTAGGGCGCCTGGCTTCAATCACCTACTCAATTGCGCCAGACATCAACAATAAACTGATGTCAATTGGTTATAACCTGTTCCCAAGCTCTTCTGCTTCGGTAGGTCAACCACAAAAATTAAACTGGGTGCAAAAAGCGTATGCACGCTTGTTCCCAGGTGAGCATTGGTAAGCCCTTGCAATACGAGAGAGCCAGTCTATAGACTGGCTTTTTTATGCTATAAACACCCTTAACTTTTTCAATTTTAGATTTTTATGCGGACTGCTACTCTCATTTTCCAATATGCCTGTTTTGCCTTTGCGCTTTTTCTGACCTATCAGATAGCGACTTCATGGAATCTGCCAGAATATAAATTGATGGATATTGTCAGTGATATTGGTAGTATTTTAATTTGTATCGATTTAGGCGTGTTCCTGCATTTCAATAAGTCTCTGGCAGCATTAAAGAACAAAGAAGCATCTCAGCAGCCTGCTGCTCAGGTTTCTACAGTAGAGAAAATAACGCGTAAGTTGGGTCATTTGGGCATTATGCTGATCTTATGTGGCTGGGTTGTGCCAATCATTAATTCATAAAGATCAAATAAAAAACCTTCCTATTGGGAGGTTTTATTTTAAGATAGGTCTTCCAAGCCACAGCGCTTTAAATATTGATATGTACTGTCATATTTTGATTTGGGCCGTGTCCAGTCAGCGTTATCTACATCTGGAATATAAATCAGCATGCCTTGTCGGGCTCGAGTCAATAACACGCGATAGGCATTCAATAAATATTGTTGTTTTTCCTTCTGCCTGATCTGCTGCCAGCAAGTGCCTTTAAATGCCTGATATTGCCATCCCTGCTCATAATAAAAATTAATATCCCAAGCCAGGCAGCTAAAGTCGATTTCCAAGCCTTGTATATCAAATTCGGTGGCAACATCCTCTAAATAATACGAAGATCGAACATCTGAGGGAGAATTTAAAAACCAGTCTGCCGGAGATATTTTATTTTTTACATCAATGCCTTCTGCTCTTAGACGTCGTGCACCAGCACTGGCAATAATCCCATAACGCTCTGACCCTTTCGCTTTGCTCTTAAGCCATTTTTTGGCTTGTTTTAAATCTCGTGTGAGAAAAATCGGATAATCATTTTTGACATTTTTATACAGCTCTGTCGCCTGTTCTGCTTCATTATCTAAAAGATGATGAACCAATTGAGATACCCGTTCACTACGAAATGATCTTACCGATACAGCCAAATGCAGCGAACTTTCACAGATTCCTTGCTGTTTTAGCCATTTTCTCTGTTCCGTTTCAGGCAAATAGACCGGCTCATCCAGAATCTTGTCTGAATAATAAATTTTCCAATTGGCATAATTTTGTTTTAAAGCTTCAATCCATTCTATGACACCTGCTTCACCGGTATTAATTTCTTGTCCACCGCCAATCAGACACACAATCACGCACCATTCTGGATGTCGGTCCATCACCTGAATCAGAAACTCGGGTTCAGATATATCAAAGTCCTGAATCCCCTTTTTCTGCTTCATAAAATTAGAGACTTGGTCTTTTTGCCAGGCTCGTTGGGCTTCATCAAATACCGCGACTTTTTCAAATGGAATTTCTTGGGATTGTAGGTAGTAATCCCGGAAATGATGAATATTTTGAATAAAGGTTTTTGCATCACGCTCTGCATGTGTTTTCTTAACGGCTTCACCTCGGCTTTTGCCAATTTCAACGGTATTTCGGGCTAAGGCTTGCTGTAGAACCTCAACCAAGGGACCATTTCCAGATAAAAATACCGAATGTTCCGACTCATCTGCCTTTAGTCTTTGATTGGCAATATTTAATCCAGCCAAAGTCTTTCCGGCGCCAGGAACACCGGTTAAAAAACAGATAGCTTTTTGATGATTTCGCTTACTTGTTTCAATAATGGACTCAATCTTTCTTGAGCTTATTTCTAGATTAATCGCACCCGCATCGCTACGAGAAATTTCTTCAACTTGGTGGCCTTGATAAAGGGCTTGTGCCGCTTCAATAATCGTTGGAGTAGGTTTATAAACTGAATTTAACCAGCGTATTGCATCAATAGGGGCTGCATCTGCATATTGATGAATGATTTGCTCTAGGGTTTGTTTTAAATTCAATTCATTACAACAGACTACATCCTCAAGCTGAATGAGCTTAGACCAGTCAATGCTTCTTTCCTCCGCTTGTGTTGCCACCAATACCGGAATAATTTTTTGCTGATTACTTTCTGCATGAAAATTAATTAAATCCAAACAGTAATCGATGGTTTGTGTCTTTGCAGAAGCTGAATATTGTTTTTCACCGACTTTAAATTCAATGACAAAAATTAAATTATTAAAAATGAAAATATTATCGACTCGTTTGCCCATACGAGGAATTGCAAACTCAAAAAATAAATGGCCTTTTTCAAATTTGGCAAAGCTATTTTTTAAAATTTGAATTTGTTTAAGCCATGCATTCTTTTACCGGTCTTCCAAAGCAAATTGATGTGCTTGCGCTAAATTACCTAAAATTCTTTCAGATGAATCAGAAATGAAATTCTGAATTGGATTATGGTAATAGCTACGCAGCATTTTTTACTCTAATTTTCTATTCAATAATTTGAAATATAAAATAAAAAACCTCCCGATTGGGAGGTTTTTTATTTGCGAATAGAGGTGTCTAAAATTATTTCGAACCTTTAATCCCGGCTTGAAGCAATAACGCACCTAAACCACCAATTTTATTTTCCTGCGGTTTAGCCGCTTGAGGCTTTTTATGACCTTGTGGGCGGTCGCCTTGCGGACGGGCATGCTGTGGACGTTTGGCTTGAGGCTTACGCTCAGCACGTTGTTCATTCTGAGCATTGTCACGGCGTGGCTGACGTGGTGCTTTAGCCGGAGCCTCTGAACCTTCAGGACGCATCGACAAGTTCACACGGTTACGTTCAGCATCGACGGTTAATACACGGACTTGCACGATCTGACCCGGTTTCACAACTTTATGCGGATCGGATACAAACTCGTTCGCCAGTTCAGAAATATGCACCAAACCGTCTTGGTGTACGCCGACATCTACAAATGCACCGAAGTTGGTGACATTGGTGATCACGCCTTCCAGCTGCATGCCTTCAGTCAATTGTGACACTTCAGTGATGTCATCACGGAACTTGGCTGTACGGAATTCCGGACGCGGGTCACGACCCGGTTTTTCCAGTTCGCTTAAAACATCCTGAATGGTTGGTAAACCAAACTGCTCATCGGCAAATTCTTCAGCATTCACCTGGCGAATGATTTCAGAATTACCAATAATGTCTTTTACCGTAGTAGCTTTGGCTGCAACAATTTTTTCCACCAGGCCATAAGACTCAGGGTGAACCGCAGATGCATCCAGTGGCTCAGAACCGTCTTGAATGCGCAAGAAACCTGCTGCCTGTTCAAAGGTACGCTCGCCTAAACGAGGTACATTCTTTAATGCCTGACGGTTGTCAAAACGGCCATTTTCCTTACGGAAGTCAACAATCTGTTGGGCAATTGATTTGTTTAAACCCGCGATATATCCCAAGATTGCAGAAGATGCGGTATTGACATCCACACCCACCGAGTTCACACAGTCTTCCACGACCGCTTCCAGCGTTTTTGCCAAACCGGCCTGGTTCACGTCGTGCTGGTACTGGCCCACACCAATCGATTTAGGATCAATCTTCACCAGTTCCGCCAATGGATCCTGTAAACGGCGGGCAATTGACACTGCGCCACGAATTGAAACATCGAGTTCTGGAAGTTCTTGTGAAGCCAGTTCAGAAGCTGAATAAACCGATGCGCCTGCTTCACTGACTGAAACGCGCGTCAATTTCAGGTCGCTATTGGCCGCCATCATTTCAGCCACAACCGCCTCTGTTTCACGGCTGGCAGTTCCGTTACCAATCGCAATTAAATCAACATTGAATTCACGGCACAGACGCGCAAGTTCGGCAATTGAGCCTTCTTTATCTTCTTTCGGTGCAAACGGATAAATGGTGCTATGTGCAACCACATCGCCTGACTGGTTCACCACCGCCAGCTTCACACCGGTACGGATACCCGGGTCTACACCGAGTGTGGTACGCGCACCCGCAGGAGCAGAAAGCAATAAATGACGCAGGTTTTCAGCAAAGACTTCCATCGCCTCGCTTTCAGCAGCCAAGCGTTTTTCAGTCAATAATGAATGTTCGATTTGTGGACGGACTTTACCCAACCAGAACAGTTTTGCTGTCTGTTTTAAGTAATCCTGACGGCTTTGCGGTTGAATCGTGTCGAGGTTGTATTCGGCTTCAATACGGCTCAGTGGAGCATCGTCTTCACCATCCACTTTTAAGCCCAGGACATTTTCCTGACGGCCGCGTAGCATGGCCAATAAACGGTGTGAAGGCACCTTGTTTAAGTTTTCAGAAAAATCGAAATAATCGCGGAATTTTTTACCGACTTCTTTTTTCTCTTCACTTGCCACCAGGCTTTTTAGCACAGCGGTTTTGGCAAATGTCGCTTTCAGTTCAGTCGTCAGTGCAATATTTTGCGCCCAGTCATCAATCAGGATGTGCTGGATCGCATCCAGCTGGCTTTCCACATCCGGATAATCTTCATGGCTAAAGCCAGCCAGCGCTTCGGTTGGATCAACTTGCTCGTTGAAGATTTTTTCGGCAATTGGCCCCAAACCGGCTTCTTTGGCTTTAAAAGATTTGCTGGTACGTTTAGGACGGTACGGCGCATAAATCTCTTCTAAAGCATTCTTGGTTTCAGCAGCATTTACACGTGCCAACAAATCGTCTGACAATTTATTCTGTTCTTTCAGCGATTCAATTACTTTTTCACGGCGTTCAAATAAGTCACGTAGATACGATAAACGGGTGTCGAGTTGACGTAACTGGGTATCGTCCAAGCCTTGGGTTACTTCTTTACGGTAACGTGCGATAAATGGAACGCTGGCACCCTCATCAATCAGCTTGATGGCAGCTTCTACTTGATTTGGACGTACGGCAATTTCTTTTGCCAACTGCTGAACTAAGTCAGTCATCGTGTTTGATCCCACAAGGATAAGTACTAAATGGCATGATTATAAAGACCAAGCCCATAAAATCCACAACTGTTTTGATTAAATTTATAAGTGGTCAGTATTGCCAATTCACAGTTTTTTTAGAATTTGCCACAAAATTAGGTGATAAGTAGATTTTAACTCTACATATTCAGCAAGATAAGCGATAATTTAGATGTATATATTTGGTATCTATGTCTTGATTTTATCTGCAATATTTGTTGCTTTAGAGCATAGTAAACAGATACAAATGAATCGTATACTCAAGACCATCCGAACTTTTGTTTACGATGACAATAAAGATAAAGGAGCACATCATGAGTTTAGTGGTACCTGCTGATAAAACAGATCCTGTACAAACCGAAACTGATCGCGTCGAACGCATTCTCGTTGTAGACGACGATGTGCGTTTACGTACGCTGTTACAGCGTTTTCTAGAAGATAAAGGCTTCGTGGTCAAAACTGCTCACGATGCAACACAAATGGATCGTTTATTACAGCGCGAACTTTTCTCCCTGATCGTGCTCGATTTTATGCTTCCTGTTGAAGATGGTTTAAGTATTTGCCGACGTTTACGCCAATCGAATATTGATACGCCGATTATCATGCTGACTGCCCGTGGCAGCGACTCTGACCGTATTGCCGGGCTGGAAGCTGGCGCTGATGATTACCTGCCTAAACCGTTTAACCCGAATGAACTGCTGGCGCGTATCCGTGCCGTGTTACGCCGTCAGGTACGTGAAGTTCCGGGTGCACCGAGCCAGCAAATGGAAGTGGTCAGCTTTGGTCCATGGTCACTGGATCTGTCTACCCGCACCCTGACCCGTGAAGGCCAGGTGGTGACGCTGACCACAGGTGAATTTGCGGTACTGAAAGCCCTGGTGCAGCATCCACGCGAACCCTTAACCCGTGACAAGTTAATGAATTTGGCGCGCGGTCGTGAATGGGGTGCGATGGAACGTTCGATTGATGTTCAGGTGTCGCGTTTACGTCGTCTGGTGGAAGAAAACCCTGCCCGTGCGCGTTATATTCAAACCGTTTGGGGCGTAGGCTATGTTTTTGTTCCAGATGGTGCGGAATAAAAATGCTCAACGCGGATAATTTTTCGCGATATTAATTGTCCCTAAAAGCTATTCGCTGCTGTTCGAAGCATCCTTCAACAGAATTTATAGATGAATGATGGCGAGCTCAGCGGATGGCAAAAGTTTTCTTGCGTAACAGTGTTACTCATTTTTAAAAAAAGTAACTTAAGCAAATCCTTCAATTGAATGTCAAAGCAGTAAGACTCAGCCAAGAACATCACTGCCGATTTTCAAAAATAAAAATGTCCACAGGAATCCGGTGTGAAACTCGACCCCATCGACCCACAAAAATTTACTGATTACGAAGCTTATTCGGAAAAGAAGCGCACCCGCTCGGAACGCTTTCTGGATAAGATCAAGCCGCGTTCTGCTGCAATGCGTACCACTGTGCTCGTGTTATTCGTGGTATTTTTCAGTTTATTTATGTCGTTGTGGTTCTTCTGGCGTACGCTTTACCTTCCTGAAATTCAGCAGCATGCCCGCTATTTAGGGGTCGAACTGGAAATTCTGAATAATCCTGACTTACGTATTTTTCATAATAATGCCGAAGTAGATGCCGATTTATGGCTCAAAAATCGGGTGGGCATTGAATATATTACCAATCCGGCCGAATATCCTCGGGTTAAGGACAAGGTGATTGCCGAGTTTTTTACCAATCAAATAGAAAAAAAGCTGGCAAAAGAACTGAAAGTTGAAAATGTAACGGTCTATTTCCAGTTTAAACCCAGTCCCCGCATCTGGATTCAAACTCCGGAAATGAACGGACATTGGGTCCGTGAACCCTTAAAAACCTATGCCAACTATAGTCCCGAACTGATCTATGGCTGGTTATTGGGTGTGCCACTGATTGCCGCTGCCATCATTTTAACGCTGGTTCGCCAGTTAAACCGCCCGCTTCGCCGTTTGCAGGATGCAGCTAACAGCTATAGTAAAACCGGCTCTGCACCCTATCTGGAAACCAATCATGGACCGCAAGAGATTCGTGAAGTCAATCAGGCCTTCAATCAGATGATTTATACGCTGGACCAGACTGAACGCGACCGCCGCATTATGTTGGCAGGTATTTCCCATGACTTGCGTACTCCCCTAACCCGCATCCGCTTAAGTGCAGAAATGATGCCTGATGATGACTTTCTGAAAGAAGGCTTCATTTATGATGTCGAAGATATGGATGCCATCCTGAACCAGTTCATCTCCTATATGCGCGATGGCTCTGATGAAGAACCTCAGGACACCGATATCAATATGCTGCTACAGGAACTGGTCATTCAGTTCAAGCCGCTGGATATACGTTTTGAAGCTCAGGAAGTTCCAATTATTCAGGCACGTAGCCAGTCTTTAAAACGCCTGATTGGCAATCTGATTAACAACGCCAAACGCTATGGTGCCGAACCGATCGAATTATCCGCCCAAGTGGAAAACAATCACCTGCTGATTCGTGTTGCCGACCATGGCGAAGGCATTCCTGAAGACCAGATTGAAGATTTGATGCAACCTTTTGTGCGCGGCAATGAAGCCCGCACCATACAAGGAAGCGGTTTAGGTTTGGCTATTGTGAAACGTATTGTTGATCTTCATCAAGGGCAACTCAGCATCCATAATCGCCCCGAGGGTGGTTTAGAAGCGCTGATTTCTTTACCTTTACTGCATGATGAAGTTGAGGAAAATATACCGCAAGGGGCTTTAGAAAAAATTAAGCAAACGATTACTGGACACTTTTAAGCACTGGTTAATTATTCAACAAACGGTTTTGTTTAATGATTAACCCCCTGGTTTTTACATTATTAAAATCAATAGATTAAAAACCATAAAAAATCGTTATACCCACATTTTCTCAAAAAATTAGACCTTAGCCTAACAGGCATGCACAATTTGTTTTTTGGACGGTACAATCCGTCTAGTTTTGAACAAGAATTGAGCGTAAACCATGTCTTTAGATCGTATTCGTTTAGCGTCACTTCATGACAAAGTCATGAGCGCAGAACAAGCTGCTACTTTTATCCAAGATGGTATGACTGTAGGTATGAGTGGATTTACTCGTGCAGGTGAAGCAAAAGCTGTTCCTCTGGCACTGGTAAAACAGGCTCAAACCAACCCTTTAAAAATTACTTTAATTACAGGCGCAAGTCTGGGTAACGATTTAGACAAACAGTTGACTGAAGCTGGTGTACTCGCTCGTCGTTTACCATTCCAAGTAGATAACACGTTACGTAAAGCCATTAACAAAGGCGAAGTAATGTTCATCGATCAGCATTTGTCTGAAACTGTTGAACAAATGCGTAACCAACAACTTAAGAAGCCAGATGTGGCTGTTATTGAAGCTGTTGCCATTACTGAAGATGGCGGCATCATTCCAACCACGTCTGTAGGTAACTCTGCTAGCTTTGCAATTTTTGCTGAAAAAGTGATTGTAGAAATCAACACCAACTTAAGCCCTGCTTTTGAAGGTTTACATGACATCTACATTCCAACGTATCGTCCGACCCGTCAGCCAATTCCTTTGACCAAGGTGGATGAACGTATTGGTACTCAAGCGATCAATATCGATCCATCAAAAATCGTTGGTATTGTATTCAACAGCGAATTGCATGATTCTCCATCTACCGTGACTGCACCGGATGATGAAACTCAAGGTATTGCGAACCACTTGATCGCATTCTTTGAAAAAGAAGTGGCTGAAGGCCGTCTTCCATCTAACCTTGGCCCATTACAGGCAGGTATCGGTTCGATTGCCAACGCTGTATTGACCGGTTTGAAAGATTCAAACTTCGAAGACTTGATCATGTACTCTGAAGTACTTCAAGACTGTACTTTCGAATTGATTGACGCTGGCAAAATGAAATTTGCTTCAGGTTCTTCAATTACCCTTTCTGCTAAATATGGCGAAAAGGTATTTAACAACCTTGAACAATACAAAGACAAACTTGTATTACGTCCGCAAGAAATTTCCAACCACCCTGAATTAGTTCGTCGTCTCGGCATCATCGGTATCAACACTGCATTAGAGTTCGATATTTACGGTAACGTAAACTCAACTCACGTATGCGGTACCAAAATGATGAACGGTATTGGCGGTTCAGGTGACTTCGCACGTAATGCCCACTTGGCAATTTTCGTGACCAAGTCGATTGCTAAAGGTGGCGACATTTCTTCTGTTGTTCCATTTGCCTCTCACGTTGACCATGCTGAACACGACGTAGACATTCTGGTGACTGAACAGGGTCTTGCTGACTTACGTGGTCTGGCACCTCGTGAACGTGCTCGTGCGATTATCGACAACTGTGCACACCCAATGTACCGTGATGCCCTGAACGATTACTTTGCTCGTGCATGTGAAAAAGGCGGTCAAACTCCACACATCTTGCGTGAAGCATTGTCTTGGCACAGCAACTTTGAAGAGACTGGCCATATGCTGACTGCTCAGGCTGAAGCCAAAAGCGCTTAATCGCCCTACAGCTGCATGATATTAAAAAAGCGTACTTCGGTACGCTTTTTTATTTTAAACTGCTGCTTTATCTGATCTCCGCCCCACCAAAACTCAAAATCTACAAACGCTGCTCTACAGCTTGACGATGGTGCTTTTTAATTTTTTCCATTTCCGCATTTAACTGCAACACCTGCTTATACAGGTCATTAAACTGCTTGATCGGCTGATCCTGATAAAACATAAAGGTCTTGTTCTTTTTCTCCCATTGATTGTTTTTAAGAATCTGGAATAAAGCATCTGCCTTATCTAAAACCTGTAGCTCCAAGGCAAATAGCGCATGGGTTTGGTCACTATCCCGGCTTTCACGCAAGCTATCGGTTAACTGATGCCGGAGATGCGATTTAATGGATAACTGTTTAGCCCGCGCCAAGGTATTTTCTTCACGCTGCAAGGTTTGTTGCTGATAGCGCTTCGCGAGTAGATGCGCTTGCTGCAACATCTGCTCGGTTTCGGCATATTTCTGCTTGCGGTCTTGGTCTAAACGGTCGATATTTAAAAACTGATCCCAGTGAATCGCTTTCAGCTCACGTAAATACTGATTCCTTGCTTCGGCATTCTGAATCATTTCACTCAATACAAAATCTGCCATCACTTTATAATCGCCCTGTAAACGATTATCCGAGACATTGATCTCGATTGGCTTAGACCAGTCTTGGGCCTGCTGATAAATCAGTTCAGCTTTTTCATACAATACCGTTTGGTAGCTATGCAGTTGGCTAAGCTCCTTTTGCTGGACCGAATATTGATAAAACATCCAGCCAAATACACTGCATGTTGCCAATGCCAAGATGAGAAAAATTCTGGGCATACCAGACTCCGCCATACCGCCTTTTTTCACATCATAACTTGATTCAGCCTTAAATCGTTCATTTATCAAACAATAACTACATAAAACTGGCGACCTTCGCCCGGTTTTTATTCAGCATGGGTGCTTTAAATTTTAATCTCTATCCCCATCAATAGAAGCAAGAAAAGATAAGAGAACTCTCATGCGCGTAGATATTTGGTCAGATGTGGTTTGCCCATTTTGTTATATTGGTAAAAAACGTCTGGAAGCTGCTGCTGAACAGGCAGGTTTGGAACTTGAAGTCCATTGGCACAGCTATGAACTTGACCCGGAAGCGCCTGTTCGTCAGGAAGTATCCAACTCTGAGCGTCTGGCGCAAAAATACGGCCGTACCCTGGCTGAAGTTGAAGAAATGCAGCGCAATATTGCCGCAATGGCTGCAGAAGAAGGCATTCAATTCAATTGGGAAAATGCCAACTCAGGCAACACCTTTAATGCTCACCGTATTATTCATTTGGCACAAAGCAAAGGCTTGGGTTCCGAGGCCAAAGAAGCCTTTTTCTATAGCTATATGACCCAAGGCTTAGCTATTGGTGAACGCGAGACCCTGGAAGATGTCGCAGCCCGCATAGGCTTAAATCCGGTTGAAGTAGACGATGTGCTCAATTCAGAAGAATTTGCAGATTTTGTTAAATTTGATGAAGAAGTGGCACGTGACCAGTTGAAAGTGACCGGGGTACCCTTCTTTGTGTTTGATCAACGGATCGCCCTCGCGGGTGCACAGCCACGTGAAGTATTTTTACAGGTCATGGAAAAAGCGCTTGAAGCACCTCAACAGGCCAACCCACCCGCTGAAGACACGGCCATCTGTAAAGAAGACAGCTGTGATGTTCCGGAAAAATAAGCTGAAGTCTTAAGTACAACAAATCAATAAAAATCCCCAAAGTTTGGGGATTTTTTTATTTTAAGATTCATTAGACTTTTTTCATAAATTCCCTTTATTTCTCCCTGTGGGAGAAAAATAAACAGGGTGTAAACAATTATGAAAGAAGTCTATTTATCTATTCAATTTAATCCACCAAGAAGCTGATTTTTAAATTCACCCGATATTCTGTAATTTTGTTGTCCTTAATCACCACTTTTTGTTCATTAATCCATGCACCCTGTACATTTTTAACTGTTTCGGTGACTTTCTCTATGCCACTTTGAATAGCATCTTCAAAACTTTTATTACTGCTTGAATTTACTTCAACCACTTTTGCGATAGCCATTGTTTTCACCTCGGGTTTTATTATTTTGAGTTCAGATCATAGGATATTTTCCAGACAAAAAAGTGAGTTTTAACATTACGGCGCAAAAACTTACAGCTGGGTCACAATACCCATACTTGCTTTAAGGTTCTTACAAAAGACAACTTATCTATACAAGGCTTGGACACAATTAAAGGCGCAATTCGCTAGGCTAATATGCGGAATATCCCCGTTCCTAATCATGAAACTTTTAGAGGTAAATATGAATACTGATATACAAGATCCTATGGTTGATACCAGCCATGACCAAAACACATCTACAAAATCTCCTTTTTCACCCACCCTCAAAGGGGTGCTGATTGGCGCAGTGGCGGGTAGTGTGTTGCCGGTTTTCGGTACGTTTAGTGGTGCCATTATTGGAGGAGTCGCCGGAAAGGTTTACGAAAAAAAATACCAGAATAAATGCCATGCAAGATAATTTTTTTATATTTTCAAGGCAGTTAAGACAGACTGTTCATCGACAGTCTGTCTTAGAGCAAAAACTCTAAATAAATGATTTATATAATAATTTAAACTCACCATTCATCTTTTTCCACTCTCCCCTCCTTACTTTGTTCAATCACTTCTTGATATCATTCACATGAAATTTATTTTTTATTTCTCTCCTTGCCTGCTTCATTTTTGAATGAACCAGACATCCTTTCACTAAAGGAAAATGATGATGAACGTGATTAAATCTCTCCTGGCTGTTGCTGTTGTGGCTTGCTCTGCCCATGTTTCTGCTCAATTTGTTTACACTCCCGATTTTCCTGTTAAAAAAGCAGCTAAAATCTTGAATGCTGAACAAAAAGCGCCAGCTGCTGAAGCTGCATCTAAAACAGCTGCCTGACCGGCCCTAAAAGTCCATAAAAAAACCAGAAGCGATTCGTTTCTGGTTTTTTTATGAGTATAAATTCGCAGTTTATTTTTCAGCTTCTGCTCAGGCAGAACATCGTTTTGCTCTGTCATTTCATCCTTTTCTTTTTCGAAACAATAGAACAGCTAAAACCGGATCACAGAATTCTCCCCTCCCTTCTGCCAAAAAAATTGCTTATTTTTTATTTAAAATTTACATTTTTTGCAAATTATGTCTATAAATGCTCAAAAACTGACATTTTTTTTCATGTTTTTTTTTACTAAATACATATAATCAAAGGAATTAAATAAATAATTCACTTTATAAACGTGTGCATATGCAAGAACTTCAAGCGCTGATTCAAGGCAAGATTCCTCCGCAAACGATCAAAATCGATAAATTGATCATGCTTGCCGAGCATTACTCTCAGCCCACGTCGGCAGAATATAAGTTACTTGAACTCGCGATTAATATCGTATTGGCAAGTTATTTAGAAAAAGCTCAAAAGCATCTCTAGAAGTGAGGTCTGCACATGAATGTCCTAGAAAAAGCCAAGCTGATTCAAGAGTTAAATCAACTCATCGAGGGGTTGGAACAACGTTCCCTGTCTTTCTTTGAAATTGCCCGCTCAAAAGCACGGATAAAAGACATTTTTGCTTTATGTGATGAACCGATTTTTAAAAAACAGGTTTTACAATTTAAATCTCACATCCAACCTGAAAAAGCAGCCACAGATTTCGCCGCTAAGACCTTGTTTCAGCTCTCTTTTCGCGGCGTATTTCAGCAAGACAAAGCGCTAGAGCAGGCCCTTTATCAATATCCGGATTATGGTTGGGCTATTTTGTATGATCCCCAACTCGGCTGGCAAATCTGGTTAATCCCCGCAGCAAATCGTACGGCCCTGATCAGTGAATGGGATAATCTGGAGAATGCCTATCACTGGATGTTGCAGCAACAGCAAGACTATGGCTGCCTAAAAACAGACTACGAACTCAAACAGATTGATAATTTGATTGTACCCAAGCTAACAAATGTTTTAACCGAGACCGAAATCACACTAAACACCTCTGCGGATGAGCTTCAAAACATGGCTCAAAATGAACCATCCAATTCAATGGATGTATCCACGGCTGGGGTGTATTCCGCTCAAGAACCAATAGCCACTGATGCATCTGCACAGCAAAACCAGCAGCCAATCTGGACCCAAAAAAAATCTTCTATCGTCACAGAACCCGAGCTGCCGATTGTTGCCTCGCCGCCTGCCGAGACCGATGCAGAGAATACTGCGCTTCTGTCATCTATCACCAAAGATGTTCCAGAAACCCTGCAACTCAATCAATATGTCGCCTCTATTCATGCGCTGCCTAGCGAAGAAGCCTCGTTACAACAGCTATATCGTTTAGAAATTCCCAGCCTGCCGGAACTTGCCCCATATCTAGATATACTGGTGCATGCTGCAAATCTGGAAAACTGGCAGCATCACCCGGTTTACCTGGCAGAGCAGATCAATCAGCACGGTGGTTTTGTTCGATATGTGGCATTACTGGGGGCAGAAAATCAAACCCAGGCCATGCGGTTAATGCAATTATTGAATGCGCCTTACCAACACGCCATGGCTGCAATCAGGCAGATGAGCTGGATAGACTTGGCCGATCGTTTGAGCTCTCTTGAATCCCTGTTTGATGCCTATACACATAAAGCCATTCGCATCTGGAATGATGAAAACTATATGTCCTTTATTCCTGCACAACTGATTCAAACCCAAAAAATTATTCAATTTGATGAAAGTGTCGCCAATATTCAAACACCGCTACTTTTACTGAAAGAACGGCAGAAGATACGGATTATTCATGGGCAAAAACGTTTAGCCCTCTCACCGACCGAATCGGCTTATCCTTATTTTTTATTGGAACGTCATCACGGTATTAGCTGGCAAATGATTCAGATGATTATTGCCCAATTCAGGTCTCCGATTAATTGCCGGGAATTATATAAAGAGATTCAAAAACATATTTCAGATTAAGTTTTTATTTTTTGTAGCAAAAGCTTGCTTTTTGGTCCTGATTTTTACCAGACTACTGATTATCAAATAATATAAGAGCAAGGATATGCGGAAAAAACAATTATCTCTATTTAAACCCCTCTTATGTGTGTTGATCTCTGGACTCATGTCTACTGTCAGCTGGTCTAACGCAGCTGAAACTGGTGCGAATCAACAAAAGCGTATTGCAACAGAAACAGAAACAGAAACAGAAACAGAAACAGATTCTAATTTGCTCTATAAAATTCCAAGCTGGATTGATGCGATGCCGACAGTTTTACCGGAACAGTCGGATGAAGTCATTGTCCCTCCCGTTCAGGCCACTGAAAAACAAAGCTGGCTAGACCGTAAGCAACATGAAATCCGCAACTGGACAGACCGTACCTCCCATAAAATAGATAACTGGTTTGGGCAACCCGATCCCAATGATCCGGCTTCAGCAACCCTACGCCTGATTATCGATAACAGCTGGAATAAACATGATGGTTATGAAGTTAGCCCGCGTCTGCGCGGAAAAATTAAACTTCCAACCCTAGAACGTAAAATCAGTTTGGTCTTCGGTGATGACTCTTTAGATAACGAACTGAACAATAATGTCGCCATTACCGATGAAAATCCGGATAGCACGAGCAGTAAAGCGTTAGACCGTGAACGGACCCGAGAAAGTAACAGTTCCCTAGCCCTGCGTTGGTCTGATTTTTCCAAGCGTCTGCCTTTTGAAACCGACCTGGATTTAGGGGTTCGATCAGGGGATGATATTTATTTACGGCTTAAGGCATCCAGAGACTGGCAACTGGAAAATGATTTCAGATTTTATGCCGAACAAATTTACCGCTATGGCATAGATAGTGAAAACTACCTGAGGACCAATCTGGAACTGACCCATGCACGGCCGAATCAGCCATTTTTATCCAATCAGCTCAGCCTGACCTATGCAGACCAGCAAGATGACGATGTCACCTGGGATAATTACCTGTTTAGACAACACCAGTTTTTCCAGAATAACCGTTTTGCCTATGGCTTATATACGGGCGGTTTCTATAATAATAATGACCTGCGCCTGAACAGTTGGGGGCCTTATATTTCATGGCGACAACCTTTCGTGCGCGAATGGTTTTTTCTACAGGGCGATTTAAACTATCTCAATGACCATCGTGAAGATCGCAGCCATTTCCTGGGGGTATCCGTGCGTATGGAAGCATTGTTCTAAGCTGGGCAATATAAAAATTTGAGCCGCATATACACGTAGTTTTCCGCAATAAAAAAACCTCCCGAGGGAGGTTTTTTGCTTAACGAGAAAAGCGCTTATTTCAGCAATAAACTGTTAATGCGTTTTACATATGCCGCAGGATCATCCGGCAAACCGCCTTCGGCAATTACGGCTTGGTCAAAAATCACATTCGCCAGGTCATCAAACTGGTTCGATCCTTCCAGCTTTTTCACCAAAGGATGTTCAGGGTTAATTTCCAGAATCGGTTTACTTTCTGGAACCGCCTGACCTGCCTGTTTCAGCATGCGAATCAATTGCGGAGATAGCTCACCCTCGCCGGTCACCAAACACGCAGGTGAATCCACCAGACGGGTCGTCACACGAACTTGCTGGGTTTTGGCTTTGAGAGAATCCGAAAGCTTGTCCACGACAGGCTTAAACTGTTCAGCTGCTGCTTCCAGTGCTTTCTTCTCTTCAGCGTCCTGCAAGTCGCCCAAGTCGACTGCACCCTTAGATACGTTCTGCATTGGCGTTCCATCGAATTCATGAATGAACTCCATCGCCCACTCATCCACACGATCCGCCATTAACAGCACTTCAATGCCTTTTTTCTTGAACAGCTCCAGTTGTGGCGAATTCTTCGCAGCACTGAGGCTTTCCGCAGTCACGTAATAAATGGCCTTTTGCCCGTCTTTCATACGTGCCTTGTAATCTGCCAATGAGGTTGAAACTTCATCATTGGTCGAGGTAGAGAAACGCAATAATTTTAAGATACGTTCACGATTACCAAAGTCTTCACCCAAACCTTCCTTAATCACCGAACCGAATTCAGCATAGAAAGTTTTGAATTTCTCCTGGTCTTTTTCATCTTCAGATTTTGCCAGAGCATCCAGCATGGTTAACACACGGCGGGCGTTACCTTCGCGAATGGTTTTCACGTCACGGCTTTCTTGTAGCAATTCACGGCTCACGTTTAACGGCAAGTCGGCACTGTCTACCACCCCCTGCACAAAACGCAAATAGTTTGGAATCAGGTTATCCGCTTCATCCATAATAAATACGCGTTTGACATACAGTTTAATGCCGGCTTTGGCTTCACGGGTAAACAGGTTGCTGGCAGCCTTGCTTGGAATATAAAGCAATTGGGTGTATTCAGTGCTGCCTTCTACACGGTTATGGGTCCAGGCCAAAGGCGCATCAAAATCATGGCTGACATTCTTGTAAAACTCGGTATATTGCTCGTCAGTGATCTCGTTTTTATTGCGGGTCCAAAGTGCGCTGGCCGAGTTAATGGCTTCCCATTCATCCGTTTTCACCATCTGACCTGGCTTCGCTTCTTCACCCTCAGCCGCTTCTTCTTGCTGCCAGATTTCTTTTTGCATTTCAATCGGCAGGCTAATATGGTCCGAATATTTATTGATGATTTGCTTAACTTTATAAGATTCTAAATACTCAAGGGCATTGTCACGCAAATGCAGAATAATGTCTGTTCCACGTGAAGCCTTGTTGATTTGTTCAACTTCGAAATCACCTGTTCCGCTACTGATCCAGCGGACCCCATCAGCCACATCGGCAGCTGCATGACGCGATTCCACGGTAATCTTTTCAGCTACAATAAAGCCGGAATAGAAACCGACACCAAACTGGCCAATTAATTGCGCATCGGCTTTTTGATCGCCCGACAATTTGGACATAAAATCTTTGGTGCCCGATTTGGCAATAGTACCCAGGTTATCAATCGCTTCTTGTTGAGTCAGACCAATACCGTTGTCAGAAATGGTGATGGTTTTATTGTCTTTATCCAGGCTGACACGTACATGCAGATCAGGGTCATTTTCATAATATTCAGGATGGTTAATTCCTTCAAAACGCAGCTTGTCGCAGGCATCCGAAGCGTTCGAGATCAGTTCTCGCAGAAAAATTTCAGGGTTTGAATAGAGAGAATGCGTCACTAGATGTAACAGCTGCGCTACTTCAGCCTGGAAACTATGTTTTTGTGCGCCTTGTTCGCTCATAAATCACTCCTTAAATTCATTACACGGTTTTTATTGGATGCTTTAATGAATGGAGTAAGTTCAAGATTTTTCAATAGGGTCAAATAAATTTTTCTTAGAAAGGCCCGTGTTGATACACACGCTCCATATACAGATTCAGCTTTTGCTGGCGCATTTTATACACTTCGATTAAACAGCGGCTCGAATTGCCGCATTGGTCACGCAACTGTAACCATTTGACCTGCTCATCCTGAATCACACCGCGCGTTCCCATCGGCACCAAACGTTTAAGAATATTGTAGGTGGTGGCCATTTTGACATCCGCATCATTAATGGCACGGTGCTCGCAAATCGCATGTTCAGTTGCAGTTTGTGCTTTGTCACAATTAAAGCTGGCTGCATACACCGAGCCACTCAAAAGACTAAAAAAGACCACTTGGCATATAATGAATAATTTCATGATTCTTCCTGCTTTTTTAGCTTATTGTAGAGTATCAACTTAAATACATTTTTAATGATGAAACAGGATAAAAATGCTCAATTTATGTGATTTATTGTGACTGAACAAATAAATAAATAAAGATCCCCATCAGAGACAGGGATCTTTGCGCTGATTTGTTATTTTTATTTTAATTTTAGTTTTAGAATTTGTAGCTATAGCCAAGGGTATAAACCCAAGGATTTACTTCCAGGTCACCAATAGCATTGCCATTTAATTCAAGCTCAGATTTTACATCCGCATAACGTACATCAGCAAAAACACCCCAGTTTTTAGCATCAGCTGGTTGGAAGTTGAAACCTACTTGACCTGCTACGCCATAGCCGACATCAGCATTTAATTTTGCCCCATCAATCACAATTTCCTCATCCCAAGGAATAACTACAGTTGCACCAACACCTACATAAGGAGTGAAACCAGTTGAGTTTTTGAAATTGTATTTTGCTGTAATTGTTGGTGGTAAGTGCTTAAATGAAGCAATTTTTGTACCGTTTGATGTTACATCGTGCTCAAAAGGAGTTGCCAACAATAATTCAGCCGAAAAATTATCATTAAAGAAATATTCTACCGATGGAGTAAAACCGTATTCTTGGGAAGCTTCTACATTTGTAAATGCACCGTTTGCCAATACATTCTGGTCTTCTGTTGGAGCTAAAGAGCTCGCACCCACTTTAACCTGCCACTGACCTGCCATCGCAGAAGCGGACATCCCCAATAATGCAATAAGAGCAACTTGTTTTAACATTTTTAAACCCCTACGGAAGATTATTAACAGTAATTTTCAAACATTAATTAATAATAAACATGCCTATTATTAATATGCAATAGGCATTAATTATTTAAAATTTTATTTATTTTTAAGTAATTGAAAAAATTAATTATTTATTTTAATCAGACCAACCTGGTCGGTTTTAAATACCAACCAAGTTAATCAGATTAATGATTATATTCCAAGTATATTGCTTGGTTTTATTATATTAATTATTTAATAATATTTATTTTAAATACATGTTTTAAAATAAGCAATAAAATGAATTAAAAATTCATTAAAGTACCATTGCAGCAATCCAGCCAAATACCAATAATGGAATATTAAAATGGATAAATGTTGGAACGACCGTATCCCAAATATGATCATGCTGGCCATCTACCCCCAGACCGGCAGTTGGACCTAAAGTTGAGTCTGAGGCTGGAGAACCGGCATCCCCCAGCGCTGCTGCGGTACCAATCAAGGCTACAGTAGCCAATGGCGAGAAGCCGAACTGTACGCAAAGTGGTACGTAAATTACTGCCAATACCGGTACACTGGAGAATGACGATCCAATCCCAATGGTCACAAATAAGCCAATAAATAGCATTAAGAATGCAGCCAGGGCTTTATTGTTACCAATCAGATGTACTACTCCGTTGACCAGACTATTGATGTCACCGGTATGCGTCATCACGGATGCGAAACCAGCTGCAGAAATCATAATGAAGCCAACCAATGCCATCATACGCATGCCTTGAACGAAGACATCATCTGCCTCTTGCCATTTGAAAATACCCGCAGCAGACAGCACCGCAAAACCAACCAGTCCACCTAAAATCATCGAACCTGAATACAGCTGGGCAACCAAGGTCAAAGCAATTGCAAGCAGTGCCATCAAGATGGTTTTCTTGGCAATGACTGGTGCTTGTTCAGCTTCGTGTTTCAGCTCTTCGGCATCGGCTTGCAGACTCACTTCACCCGCACGAATCGGTTTGTCCAGATCGATGGCGGTGACACGCGCAACCGTACGATCGATATAATGACGGGGTTTACGATAGCTGATAAATACCGCAGTCAAAGTACCAATTAGCATACCAAGCACTGGAATCGCCATGCCCATCGGCATCATCCAGCGATCCACATGCAAGTCATACGCTGCACCAATTTTATTGATGTTACCCATCAAAATTTGTTCCAGAAAAATGGAACCAAAACCGACTGGCAGGAAAATATAGGTTCCGACTAAACCCATGGTCAGCACACATGCAGCAGCACGACGGTCCAAATTCATGTGATTCATCACTTTAAGTAAAGGAGGAACCAATACCGGAATAAAGGCAATATGCACAGGAATCAGGTTTTGAGAAAAAATGGCTGCAATCAGTAAAATACTCAACAGTAAATATTTTACTTTTCTGGTTTTTTGATGTGTGGCTTCCGCACCCAGCAAACCAATTAATTTATGCGCCAAAAGATCAGGCAAGCCTGATTTTGACAGGGCTAAAGCAAAGGCACCCAATACTGCATAAGCCAGGGCAACTTCTGCCCCATCACCCAGACCGGCATTAAATGCGGTTACAGTATCCGACAAACTTAGTCCTGCAACCAGGCCACCAATAATCGCTGAAATGACCAAAGTCAAGACAACAGAAACTCGTGCCAGTGAGAGTATAAACATCACGGCAATCGCAATTACTACTGCATTCATGAAAATTTTAAGGAAGATAAAAAGCCGTTATTTTAACAGATTCACTCCTTTGAAACTGTAAATAAATCGGCCGAGCCATAAAACAATAACTTACTGATTTTAATTAAATTTCATACCATAAAGGTCGTTTCAATTATTTTTTAGAGCAAATGTTTTGATCTCTTCTGCGACCAACTCAGCTTGGCTCAATATTGCCCAATGATTGGCATCTATCTCTACACGCTGAAAATTTTCTGCCCATTTCGGCACTTCATCAATCAGTTCAGGACTGACAAAATTGTCCTGTTTCAGCACAATCGCCTGCACCGGACAAATGGCAAAACGCTGGCGTGGTCGGGTTAAACGTGGCAGGAAATTGGCACGGTACAGTCCAATACCATGTTTTCCATCTGAAGCAATATGACTGTTTAAAGGTAAATCTTTTTGATGCTCTAACTGCTGCAAGACTTTATCCCATTTTTCAGGTGTAAATAGAGTCCAGATAGTCGGGGCCAACACGGGCAATTGAAACGCCGCGATATACCAAGATTTAGCCAGCTGTTTAAAAAACCTGGGCTTATTTTGTCGAAATTGCTGACGCATCCAGAAAGCGGCATGATCCAGACAGGGGCCGGAAATGGTGCTATAAGATAAAATACGGTCTCTAAACTTCGGCTCAGTCACCGATTCCCAAGACTGGATTGAGCCCCAGTCATGTGCTGCCAAATGAAAAGGACGGTTTTCCAAAACGGCATTGACCACGCTTTCCAGATCTAAAGATAACTGTTCCAGCCGGTAGTCACGAATCCGTTTCGGAACGGAGGATTTCCCTGCCCCCCTTACATCATAGGTCAGCACATAGAAGTCTTGCATCAGCTGCTGAATGATAAGCTCCCAAACTTCCTGATTATCAGGATAACCATGAACCAGAACCAAAGCAGGTTTTGCCTCATTGCCCCAGGTTTTGACATAAAGGCGCTGTTGATCTGAGGTAGTCACCCATTGTGTTTGAGCTTGCATATATTCTTATCCTGTTCTTTTATTGACTATTTATTGCAGAGTCTAGGCAATCTGATCAATGCCAGTCCGATCATTCTGTTTTAGTATGTTCCGAAGCCAAATAAAAACAATTGACCCAAATGAGCCTTTTAAAAAAACTACAGACAATTCCTGCCATTTCTAAATTTTTATTAAATCGCTATGCACCTTACCGCGGTGCAGGGATTGAAATTGATAAAGTTGATCTGGCAAATTACCATATCCGCATCAAAATGCCTTTAACCCGTAAAAATCAAAATATCGTCGGTGTACATTTTGGCGGCAGTTTATATTCGATGGTCGATCCTTTTTATATGCTGATTTTGATGCATCATCTGGGTTCAAAATATATTGTTTGGGATAAATCTGCCTCCATACAATTCCTCTCACCCGGTCGTGGCACGGTGTATGCCGATATCCGTCTAGATTCAACAGAAATTGACCGGATCAAACAACTTGCTGAAAATCACGAACCTGTCTATCGAAACTATAATTTAAATATTTTTGACGAATCAGGAGTACGGATTGCCGAGGTACAAAAAATAGTTTATATCCGTCGTAAAAAACCAAAGGCCAGCCGTAATTGACAAAAAAGCGCCTGATCAACAAGCGCTTTTTATTCAAATTCTAAACGTTAATTAACGTCTTTTCTGTTCGATGGCAGCACCTGCACCGCCACCTATGGCACCACCTATGGCAGCCCCGGCATTACCACCAAACACGCTTTTACCGACTGCAGAACCAATCGCACCACCGACGCCACTATAAGTGGCATTACGGTTCGAACCGCCTTGGGTTTTACTGCCAACCGCTGCACCAGCACCACCACCTACAGCTGCACCGATACCGCCACCAACCTGATTACCCACGCCACCGCCAACAGCACCACCGAGTGCAGCTGCGCCAATACGTTGCTCTCTTGGAGACATCGAGTCACAGCCTACCAGCATAAAAGTTGATAGGGTTGCCATTGCCATCACGCTCATTAACTTTTTCATGAGATATGTCCTTTTGGCTATTTGTTACAGCATACGTCATGAGTGTGAAGTTAATATCAGCGTAGTGTTACTTTTCCAAGTTTTAATGTTGAATGTTGTAATATAATTTATTTAAAACTCTAAAAGCCCAAACTGCCCGATTTCAGTCTTCAGAAATCAGTTCAAGTATTGTAATAGATACATAATTTTAATAATAAAAATTTTAAACAGCGGCTTCATTTAAAATTATTTAAATGAGAAGGATCAATAAAATGAAAAAATGCCTTTACCTGATATTTACATTGCTGTGTTGCAATTCACTGGCCTATCCGAATTCGTCTGATACCCGTTTAATGAATACAACCAAGATCATGAAAAATATGGCTTATGGTCCTTCTGCTCAACAAGTCATGGATGTTTATTTACCCACCAAAGCTTTCACAGATAAAACGCCAGTACCGATCATGGTGATGGTCCATGGTGGAGCCTGGAGCATTGGCTATAAAAATAATGCTGCTGTAGTCAAAAACAAAAGGTCTTATTGGAACAAACACAACTGGATATTTATTTCCCTCAACTATCGACTGGTTCCTGAGGTCACCGTACAACAACAAACCCAGGATATTGCAGAAGCACTCATCCATATCCAAAATCAGGCTCAAAATTGGCGTGCCGACCCTAAACGTTTGGTTCTGATGGGACATTCAGCAGGCGCACACTTGGTCAGCTTGCTCAGCACGCGCCCCCTCTGGCTGACATCGCAGCCCCAGCCCTGGCTTGCCACAGTGGCGTTAGACAGTGCTGCCTATAATGTCGAAACCATTATGCAAACCCGACATGCACGGTTTTATGATCAGGCCTTTGGAAATCATCCCTCAAACTGGAAAGCGCTTTCTCCCATCTCTCAACTGCACCAGACTTTACCAGCATTTCTCGCGGTATGCTCCACCATTCGGCCAGACCAGCCCTGTACCCAGGCACAGCAATTTATTCAACAGGCACAAAAATTAGGCACTAAAGCCCAGTTATTGCCTGTCCCACTTTCACACAAGGAAATCAACCAGTCACTTGGACAAAATAACTCCTATACTCAAGCGGTAAATCAGTTTATTCAAAACCATTCCGCTACGGAGAAATGAGCTTATTTCAATCTCATTCAATCTAGAAACGATTTCAGTATTAATTAAGAGAGCTTATCTTTCGATAAACACATTTGATATTCCGCGTAGACCCTAAAATATCTCCCCAAAATAAGTGCATAAAAAAAGACGCCCGAAGGCATCTTTTTTGAGTCATTTAACGTCGAATTAGAATTCTTGGTTAAATGCTTGGCTTAATGCTTGGTCTACATCAGAGAAGTCATTTACAAGCGCATGTTCTGCAGCTTCTGCTTCTTGACGACGACGTTCCAAGTGGTAAGCCAGACCAGTACCAGCTGGAATCAAGCGACCCACGACAACGTTTTCTTTCAAGCCACGTAAATCATCTTCTTTACCTGTTACAGCCGCTTCAGTTAACACACGTGTTGTTTCCTGGAACGATGCAGCAGAGATGAACGAGTCAGTAGAAAGCGATGCTTTGGTAATACCCATCAATTGACGTTCAAACTTCGCAGGGAACTTGTTCTGTGCAAGAACAGCTTGGTTCTCTTGCATCACGCGGATGTAATCCACTTGTTCACCTTTGATGAAGCTGGTATCGCCACCGTCAGTGATGTCAACTTTACGCAACATTTGACGCACGATAACTTCAATGTGTTTATCGTTGATTTTTACACCTTGCAGACGATATACGTCCTGAACTTCGTTCACGATGTAATTGGTCAACGCCACTTCACCTTTCAGACGCAAGATGTCATGCGGGTTCTGCGGACCATCAGAAATGGTTTCACCACGGTTCACATGCTCGCCTTCGAACACGTTGATGGTACGCCATTTCGGAATTAACTCTTCGTAGATCTCAGAGCCATCATCCGGAGTGATCACCAGACGGTTCTTACCTTTAGTCTCTTTACCGAAGCTTACCACACCAGAAATTTCAGCAAGAATTGCATGCTCTTTCGGTTTACGTGCTTCGAACAAGTCAGCTACGCGTGGCAGACCACCGGTAATATCACGGGTACGTGAAGATTCTTGTGGCACACGGCCGATGACATCACCCACACCAATCGTTTCGCCATCACGGACAGAAAGAATCGTGTTTTGTGGCAAGAAGTAGAACTGCTCGCCGCCATCAACTGTGTCAAGCACAACTGCAGGACGTAAATCTTTACCTGACGCAGGACGTGAAGTCACTGGCAAGATTTCGATTGTGGTCATACCTGTTGCGTCATCAGTTTTCGAGGTCACAGTTACGCCATCAGCAATTTGGCTGAAACGTACTTTACCTGCAACTTCTGTCACAAGTGGATGTGTATGTGGATCCCAAGTCGCCACGATACCACCTGCCTCAACAGCTTCACCATCTTTCAACAAGATAGATGCACCGTAAGGAAGTTTATAGCGTTCGCGTTCACGACCTAAGTCATCTGCAATACCGATTTCACCTGAACGTGAAGTTGATACCAGGTGACCTTTGGCATGTTGTACGGTTTTCACGTTGTGGAAACGTACTGTACCCTTGTTACGAACTTGTACGCTGTTGGCAGCAGAAGTTCGGCTCGCAGCACCACCCACGTGGAACGTACGCATGGTCAACTGTGTACCTGGCTCACCAATTGATTGAGCGGCCATTACACCTACAGATTCACCTGGATTCACCAAGTGACCGCGTGCAAGGTCACGACCATAACATTTCGCACATACACCGAAGGTAGATTCACAAGAAACGACTGAACGTACTTTAACTTCATCGACACCTGCCTCTTCAAGGAAGGCAGCAATTTTTTCATCAATCAAGGTATTACGTGGAAGAATCACTTCGTCAGAACCGACTTTCTTCACGTCTTCCGCAACAACACGACCCAATACTCGAGTACCCAAGTTCTCGATTACGTCACCGCCCTGAATGAACGGAGTCATCACAAGACCGCCTAAAGTACCGCAATCAGGCTCGGTAATCACCAAGTCTTGCGCTACGTCTACCAGACGACGGGTCAGGTAACCAGAGTTTGCTGTTTTAAGTGCTGTATCGGCCAAACCTTTACGCGCACCGTGTGTCGAGATGAAGTACTGAAGTACGGTCAAACCTTCACGGAAGTTGGCTTTAATTGGGGTTTCAATGATCGAACCATCCGGTTTCGCCATCAAACCACGCATACCCGCCAACTGACGAATCTGAGCTGCGGAACCACGGGCACCCGAGTCAGACATCATGTAGATACTGTTGAATGATTTCTGTTTCTCGTCTTCGCCCTGTTTGTTCTTAACAGTTGTGAAAGACAAGTTGTCCATCATCGCTTTAGCAACTTGGTCGTTGGTACGCGCCCAGATATCGACTACCTTGTTATAACGTTCACCGGCAGTTACGAAACCTTGTTCGAATTGCTGTTCGATTTCACGAACTTCAACTTCTGCTTTTTCGATGATCGAGTATTTCGCTGGTGGAATTAGCATGTCTTCCATACCAACAGATACACCAGAACGCGTCGCTTGACGGAAGCCCAGGTACATCAACTGGTCAGCAAAGATAACGGTATCTTTCAGACCCAATTTACGGTAGCAAGAGTTGATTAACTTAGAGATGTTTTTCTTGGTCATCTCAAGGTTAATTTGCTGGAAGTCCATACCTTCAGGAACAACTTCCCAAAGCAGGCAGCGACCAGGCGTTGTGTCAACAATAATGGTTTGTTGTTCACGGTTGCCATTGTCGTCAATTACGGTCTGGTGTACACGTGCTTTTACGCGAGCGTGCAAGTCTACCTGACCTGTTGCAAGTGCACGGTTTACTTCATCAGTATCCGCGAACACCATGCCTTCACCTTTGGCATTGATCGCATCACGCGTGATGTAATACAAGCCCAAGACCACGTCCTGAGAAGGTACGATGATTGGCTCACCGTTCGCAGGAGACAAGATGTTGTTGGTTGACATCATTAACGCACGCGCTTCTAACTGAGCTTCAAGCGTTAATGGTACGTGTACCGCCATTTGGTCACCGTCGAAGTCGGCGTTAAACGCAGCACATACGAGTGGGTGTAGACGGATCGCTTTACCTTCAATCAGGGTTGGTTCAAATGCTTGAAGACCCAAACGGTGAAGGGTTGGCGCACGGTTCAACATCACAGGATGTTGACGGATCACAGATGCTAGAACGTCCCAAACTTCTGGAGTTTCGCGCTCAACCATTTTCTTCGCAGCTTTAATGGTGGTTGCTTGACCAGACGCTTGCAATTTCGCAAAGATAAATGGCTTGAACAGTTCAAGCGCCATCTTCTTAGGAAGACCACATTGGTGTAAACGTAAAGATGGACCTACGGTAATTACCGAACGACCAGAGTAGTCAACACGTTTACCAAGCAAGTTTTGACGGAAACGACCTTGTTTACCTTTGATCATGTCGGCCAAAGATTTAAGCGGACGTTTGTTCGAACCGGTAATTGCACGACCACGACGGCCGTTATCCAGCAATGCATCTACAGACTCTTGCAACATACGTTTTTCGTTACGTACGATGATGTCTGGAGCCGCAAGGTCAAGAAGACGTTTCAAACGGTTGTTACGGTTGATTACACGACGGTAAAGATCGTTCAAATCAGAAGTCGCGAAACGACCGCCCTCAAGAGGAACCAACGGACGAAGGTCTGGTGGAAGAACTGGCAATACAGTTAACACCATCCATTCTGGCTTGTTGTTTGACTCTTTGAATGCTTCCATCAACTTCAGACGTTTAGATGCTTTTTTAAGCTTCGTTTCTGAAGTTGTGTTTGGAATTTCTTCACGCAGACGTGAAATTTCAGCTTCAAGATCGATGTCTTTCAACAGGTCCTGAACAGCTTCTGCACCCATTTTCGCGCTGAATTCATCACCGTGTTCTTCTAGCGCCGTGAAGTATTCTTCATCGTTCAGAAGCTGGTATTTCTCAAGCGGAGTCATACCTGGATCAGTTACAACGTAAGATTCGAAATACAATACGCGTTCGATATCACGTAAAGTCATATCTAGAAGCAAACCGATACGGCTTGGTAATGATTTCAGGAACCAGATGTGTGCAACTGGAGAAGCCAATTCGATGTGACCCATACGTTCACGACGAACTTTCGCAGTTGTTACTTCAACGCCACATTTTTCACAAATGACGCCTTTGTATTTCATACGCTTGTATTTACCACACAAGCATTCGTAATCTTTGACTGGACCAAAAATTTTGGCACAGAACAAACCGTCACGTTCAGGTTTGAAGGTACGGTAGTTGATTGTCTCTGGCTTTTTAACTTCACCATGAGACCATGACTTAATCATTTCTGGTGACGCAAGACCAATACGGATGCGATCAAACTCTACTGGAGCATGACCATCAGAATCCGTCTTTTTGCGCATGATATCGAGCAAGTCTTTCAATTTTTTTCTCCGTGTGTTGTGGAGATTTTCACTTCACAACTGGGTCACAAATATTGTTTTTTAACTGAATTGGGAATCCCAAGAATCCCCCTAAATCCCCCTTTGTAAAAGGGGGACTTTCTCCCCTCTTTCTTAAAGAGGGGTCGGGGGAGATTTCTTAGTCACCATTTTTCAGTTCAATGTTGATACCTAAAGAACGGATCTCTTTAGTCAATACGTTGAACGATTCAGGCATGCCCGGATCCATATAATGGTTGCCATCTACAATGTTCTTATAGATGCGGGTACGGCCTTCAACGTCATCCGACTTAACAGTAAGCATTTCTTGAAGCGTATAAGCTGCACCGTATGCTTCCAGTGCCCAGACTTCCATCTCACCGAAACGCTGACCACCGAATTGTGCTTTACCACCAAGCGGCTGTTGCGTTACTAATGAGTAAGAACCTGTAGAACGCGCATGCATCTTGTCATCAACCAAGTGGTTCAGTTTCAGCATGTACATGTAACCTACAGTTACTGGACGGTCAAAACGCTCACCGGTACGACCATCATACAATACCGTTTGACCAGTACGTGAAATGCCGCCAAGTTCTAACAAGTCTTTAATTTGTGATTCTTCAGCACCATCGAATACCGGAGTTGCCAAAGGAACACCAGCACGCAAGTTACCAGACAATGCCAAGATTTCATCATCAGTTAAGCTATCAAGATCTTCTTGCTCGCCACCAACTTTGTTGTAGATCTTGTCCAGGAAGTCACGAAGCTCAAGTACAGTGCGTTGCTCTTTCAGCATCTTGTCGATCTTGTCACCCAGACCCTTCGCTGCCATACCCAAGTGAGTTTCAAGAATCTGACCCACGTTCATACGTGACGGTACGCCTAGCGGGTTAAGAACCACGTCTACAGGTACACCGTTGGCATCGTGTGGCATGTCTTCAACAGGCAGAATGTTTGATACAACACCCTTGTTACCGTGACGACCCGCCATCTTATCACCCGGCTGGATGCGACGTTTAACTGCAAGGTAAACCTTAACCACTTTCAGAACGCCAGTAGTCAGTTCATCGCCCGTAGAAAGTTTGCGTTTTTTCTCTGCAAATTTCTCGTCAATCTCTTGGCTCTTCTCTTTCAAGAACACTTGAATTTGAGTTAAACGTTCAGCGATCGCTTCATCACTTGGCTGGATATCCAGCAAGTCAACCAGCTCTAAACCAGACAATACGTCTTCAGTCAGCTTGTCACCACGTTTAGTGGTACCGCCACCGTTAGATTCCTGACCTTTCAACAAGCGAACAATACGTTCACGCGCTGCTTCTTCGAAGATTTTGAATTCTTCTTTCAAGTCTTTACGGTAAGCATCCAATTGCGCTTTTTCAATTGCTTGAGCACGTTCGTCTTTTTCAAGACCGTCACGTGTAAACACTTGAACGTCAATTACAGTACCTTTCACGCCTGAAGACACGCGTAAAGAAGAGTCTTTCACGTCAGCTGCTTTTTCACCGAAAATTGCACGAAGCAGTTTTTCTTCCGGAGTTAACTGCGTTTCACCTTTAGGCGTTACTTTACCTACAAGAATGTCACCCGCTGTTACTTCAGCACCGATGTAAACAATACCTGATTCGTCCAGTTTAGACAGTGCAGCTTCGCCAACGTTAGGAATATCGGCAGTAATTTCTTCTGCACCTAACTTGGTATCACGCGCCACACATGACAATTCCTGAATGTGAATCGACGTTAAACGGTCTTCTTGAAGAACGCGTTCAGATAACAAGATCGAGTCTTCGTAGTTGTAACCGTTCCAAGTCATGAACGCTACGCGCATGTTTTGACCCAGTGCCAATTCACCGCCATCAGTTGATGGACCATCAGCAAGTACGTCACCACGACCAACTTGATCACCCAGTTTCACCAGAACTTTCTGGTTAATACAGGTGTTCTGGTTTGAACGTGTGTATTTGATCAGGTTGTAGATATCTACACCCGCTTCACCCGCAACCATTTCGTCTTCGTTGACACGAATAACAACACGAGAAGCATCTACAAATTCGATGCGACCACCACGTTTCGCCAGAACACATACACCTGAGTCATGCGCTACGTTTGCTTCCATACCGGTACCAACAAGCGGCTTGTCGGCAATCAACGTAGGAACAGCCTGACGTTGCATGTTTGAACCCATCAATGCACGGTTCGCATCATCGTGTTCAAGGAATGGAATCAGTGATGCTGCAACAGATACAACCTGCTGAGCAGATACGTCCATATGCGTCACTTTTTCAGGAGGCATACGTACGAATTCACCTTGGTGACGTACAGAAACGAATTCTTCAGTCAGGTTGCCATCTTTATCTACACCAGAGTCGGCCTGTGCAATCACAGTACCTACTTCTTCAATTGCAGATAAGTATTCAACTTCGTCCGTTACACGGCCTTCAACCACTTTACGGTAAGGTGTTTCCAGGAAACCGAAATTGTTTGCTTTCGCATATACAGACAATGAGTTGATCAAACCAATGTTTGGACCTTCAGGCGTCTCAATTGGACACACACGGCCGTAGTGAGTTTGATGTACGTCACGTACTTCGAAGCCCGCACGTTCACGTGTCAAACCACCAGGACCGAGTGCTGATACACGACGTTTGTGTGTAATTTCAGACAACGGGTTGTTTTGGTCCATGAACTGAGACAACTGGCTTGAACCAAAGAATTCTTTGATTGCAGCAGCAACAGGTTTCGCGTTGATCAAATCTTGCGGAGACAGGTTGTCAGTTTCAGCTTGGCTTAAACGTTCTTTAACAGCACGTTCTACACGAACCAGACCAACACGGAACTGGTTTTCTGTCATTTCACCAACAGAACGAACACGACGGTTACCTAAATGGTCGATATCGTCGACTTCACCTTTACCGTTACGAATTTCAACCAATGTTTTAAGTACATCAGTGATATCTTCGTTAGACAAGATACCTTCAACTTCACGAGACTTCTGGTCAGTACCGACTTCGTAAGGACGACCCAAACGACGGTTGAACTTCATACGACCGACTGGAGACAAGTCATAACGTTCAGAAGAGAAGAACAGGTTGTTGAACAGGTTCTCAGCAGCTTCTTTTGTTGGTGGCTCGCCTGGACGCATCACTTTGTAGATTTCTACCAGTGCTTCTTCGCGACCAGTGGTTGTATCGGCACGTAAAGAGTCAGCAATGAATGAACCGCGGTCGATGTCATTGGTGAACAATACGTTAAATTGTTTTACGCCGCCTTCAGCCAATTTCACCATGATCTCATGGCTCAATACAGTATTGGCTGGAATCACATCGCCATCACGCAAGGTGATGTCTTCAGCAGTAATACGCTCGTACAGGTACTCATCAGGAACTGAAAGCTTGGTCAAGCCAGCAGCTTCCATTTGACGTACGTGACGCGCATTGATACGTTTACCTTGCTCTACAATCACTTTGCCGTCGTTGTCGGCAATATCGAATTGCGCCATTTCGCCACGCAGGCGTTCTGGAACCAGGTCAATCTGGTAGCTACCCATGTCAAGATACACAGGTACTTTTTCGTAGAACATGTCCAGGATTTGTTCGTTGCTATAACCCAAGGCACGAAGAACCACAGTCGCAAGCAATTTACGACGACGGTCAATACGAACGTAAACAAGGTCTTTGGCATCGAATTCGAAATCCAGCCATGAACCACGGTAAGGAATGATACGTGCAGAATAAAGAACTTTACCGCTAGAATGTGTTTTGCCTTTATCGTGGTCAAAGAACACACCTGGTGAACGGTGTAATTGAGATACGATTACACGCTCAGTACCATTGATAACAAAAGTACCGTTTTCTGTCATGAGCGGCATTTCACCCATGTACACTTCTTGTTCACGTACGTCTTTAATTGATTTGGTTTCGCGATCTTTCAAGATCAAACGAATTTTTACACGCATTGGTGCTGCATAAGTTGAACCGCGTAAAATACATTCACGCACGTCAAACTCAGGCTTACCAAGACTATACTCAACAAATTCTAAAGCAGCATTGCCAGAATAACTTTCAATAGGAAAAACTGAACGAAATGCGGCTTGGAGACCGATATCTTCGCGGTTTTTTGGTGTTTTGCCATCTTGTAAGAATGTTCGGTACGAGTCGACCTGAATCGCGAGCAAGTACGGAGCATCCATGACGCTAGGCAATTTACCAAAATTCTTACGGATCCGTTTCTTTTCGGTATATGAGTATGCCATCTGGAGTCCTCGGAAAGTAAACTAAGCCCGCCTGCAGAACGGACCTAGAAGGAATTACACAGGCCGATATGGCCACCACTTTTTACAAATGCTGCAATTTTTAGTGGTATTAAAACGCTTAGCAATATTTTCAAATATAAAAAATATTGATAAACGTTTGATATTATTGATTATTATAATAATTGATGCTTTTTTACACCAATCAAACAAAAATCGAGCCGATAATTGTAACGCAAAAAGGCTGATGACCCAAGAGCCATCAGCCAATTTTTGGGGTCAATTTAAAATTAGACCCCGATCGAAATTACTTAACAGTAACTGTAGCACCAGTTTCTTCAAGTTTTTTCTTAAGTTCTTCAGCTTCTTCTTTAGAAACGCCTTCTTTAAGAACTGAAGGAGCGCCTTCAACCATGTCTTTAGCTTCTTTCAAGCCAAGACCAGTGATTTCACGAACTGCTTTAATTACAGCTACTTTGTTAGCACCGAAAGAAGTCAACTCAACGTTGAATTCAGTTTGTTCTTCAGCAGCAGCAGCAGCACCAGGAGCAGCAGCAACAGCTACAGCAGCAGCAGATACGTTGAATTTTTCTTCAAAAGCAGAAATAAGTTCAACAAGTTCAAGAACAGTTTTTTCAGCTACTGCGTTTAGGATTTCTTCGTTAGTTAAAGCCATGAGAATAACTCCAAATGGGGATTGAATGGTGTGAAAGTAAATTTAAGCTTATGCAGCTTCTGACTCGTTTTTCTCTTTGAGCGCAGTAATAAGGCGACCCAATTTCGAAATAGGAGCTTGAAGAACGTTTGCAAGCATAGTAAGCGCTTTTTCTTGGTTTGGAAGGTTTGCGATAACGCTAACTTCAGCACCTTGATAAACTTTGCCATCAAAGGCAGCAGCTTTAAGTTCAAATGCTTTGTTCGTTTTAGCAAATTCTTCAAACAAGCGAGCAGCTGCGCCCATGTCGTCTTCAGAAGTTGAGAAAGCTAAGATTGTTGGGCCAACAAGGTTGTCATTCAAGATATTGAATTGAGTATCTTGAAGAGCACGTTTAGCCAAAGTGTTACGCACGATACGTGTGTGAACACCTAGTTTACGAGCTTCAACACGAAGAGCAGTTAATTGCTCAACAGTTAAACCTTGGTAGTCAGCAACAACAGCAGCAAATGCAGTAGAAGCAACTTCAGCTACTTCAGCTACGATCTGTTTTTTGCCTTCGATAAGAAGAGCCATTGTAAAACCTCCTAACGGTGATTTATGCACTTACAAAGAAGTACACTCCCAATTCGTAAGGCCATCACTGGACTTACACGCGGAGGATGAACAAATCACACCACCGCGTCTACTCGGACTGGACTTTTAAGAAGTGAGTTCCAAAGAACTCCCCTCGCCCGAGGTCTTTGACGCTGACAAATTTACATTTATCAATTCAAAGTTTGCCTGAGGGGCGATCAGCAAAGCATCGCTTTGCCGACACGCAAGACAAGAAGCTACGCTTCGAGTGAAGCCTATTTCTTATCTTGCGTAAAAATCAAAGCAGCGCTTTGATTTTTACTCAGGGCTTTAAAATTCTTTTCTAAGTCAAACTTAGTTAGTTACGTTTGCTACATCAATAGTAAGACCAGGACCCATAGTTGAGCTTAAAGTGATCTTTTTAATGTAAACACCTTTAGAAGTAGCAGGTTTTGCTTTCTTAAGGTCAGCTACAAGAGCTTCAACGTTTTGACGAACAGCAGCAGCTTCAAAGCCAACTTGACCGATCGCAGCGTGGATGATACCCGCTTTGTCTACACGGTAACGTGCTTGACCAGCTTTAGCGTTTTTAACCGCGCCAGCTACGTCAGGAGTTACTGTACCCACTTTAGGGTTTGGCATTAAGCCACGTGGACCAAGAATCGTACCAAGTTTACCTACAACGCGCATTGCATCTGGAGCAGCAATTACAACGTCAAAGTCAAGGTTACCCGCTTGGATGCTTTCAGCAAGGTCATCAAAACCAACGATGTCTGCGCCTTCAGCTTTAGCAGCTTCAGCAGCAGCGCCTTGAGCAAACACAGCAACACGTACAGTTTTACCTGTACCTGCAGGAAGTGTAGTCGCGCCACGAACAACCTGGTCAGATTTACGAGGGTCAACACCCAGGTTTACTGATACATCCAAAGATTCTTTGAATTTAGCAGCAGGAAGGCTAGTTAAAACTTGTACCGCTTCTTCCAAAGTGTAAACTTTGTTTGCTTCTACAGCAGCAGCAATGGCTTTTTGACGTTTAGTTAACTTTGCCATGTCTTATAGCTCCACTTCCAAGCCCATAGAACGCGCAGAACCAGCAATGGTACGTACACGTGCGTCTAAATCAGCACCAGTTAAATCTGGTTCTTTAGTAGTCGCAATTTCTTCTAACTGAGCGCGAGTCAACTTACCAACTTTAGTTTTGTTCGGTACAGCTGAACCCTTTTGAATACCAGCAGCTTTCTTAAGAAGAATAGCAGCAGGTGGAGTTTTCATGATGAATGTGAACGACTTGTCGTTGTACACAGTAATCACTACAGGAATTGGAAGACCTGGTTCAACTTTTTGTGTTGCAGCATTGAATTCTTTACAGAATGCCATGATGTTAACACCACGTTGACCTAGTGCAGGACCAATCGGTGGAGATGGATTCGCTTTACCAGCTGGAACTTGCAGCTTGATATAGCCGTCAATCTTCTTAGCCATTTCAAATTACCTCTGGGTACAAACGCCGCTAGGCTCCCCAACATTATTCACGTAACAAAACTGTTACAACAACAATGCCCGATCCATAACAAATCGGGCGTTTTCAATCCAGCTTAAATCAGTTCGCTTTTTCGACTTGACGAAATTCGAGCTCAACCTGAGTTGGACGATTGAATACATTGATTGTCAACGTTAAACGTGACTTCTCGTAAAGAACTTCTTCCACCACACCTTTAAAGTCTGTGAATGGACCATCAATAACAAGTAATTCTTCGCCTGGCTCAAACATCGTCTTAGGACGAGGCGCTTCACCAGTATTGCGTACACGTGCAAGAATCGCATCAGCTTCTTTTTGCGTAATTGGTGCAGGTTTCTCTGCTGTACCACCAATGAAACCCAATACTTTTGGACACTCTTTAACAATGTGCCAGGTATCATCATTCATTTCCATTTCGACCAATACATAGCCAGGAAAGAATTTACGCTCTGATTTACGCTTCTTGCCATCCTTCATCTCTACCACTTCTTCGGTAGGAACCAGGACTTCACCAAAGCTATCGGCTACAGCGCTACGCTGGATTCGATCATTAAGTGAACGCATCACTTGTTTTTCATAACCTGAATAGGCATGAATAATGTACCAACGTTTCATAGCTCTTTTACCCGATAAAAAACTTCATTAACCAGCCCAAGATGTAATCAAAACACCATAAAACAATGGCAGCGATTACAACAACAGCAAGAACATGCCAGGATGTGGACACCGTTTCCTGCTTAGTCGGCCAAGTCACACGACGCAGCTCAATTCGAGAGTCTTTCAACAAACGAACAAAGCCTTTGCCTTGATGGGTGGCGTATAATAAACCTAAAGCCACTACGATACAAGCCAAAATTACTCCAACGCGCACCCAAACATTGTTGGCAGGTGCCCAATACGCTGGCAAATACTGACCCACCATGGCTGCACCGATTAATAAAATCAATGCGATAACCCATAGAACAATATCTAAAGGGGAACCAGAATTAACAACTTCAGCAGAATTATTTCTTTGTGGAATTGGCGCTTCGCTTAATGCGTCACGCGATTTATCATTCGACATTTTTGTACTCGTCGTAGGCTTCGCGACTTATTATATGACAATTTAACCAGCATCAAGCTTTTTTTTAAAAAATGGCAGGCCAGGAGGGACTCGAACCCCCAACATTCGGTTTTGGAGACCGACGCTCTACCAATTGAACTACTGACCTACAGTACAAATCGGGAACTCAAGTCCCCGATCTGTAATTTTAACTTATGGTTGCTATTATGCAGTTACTTTAGCAACAACACCAGCACCAACTGTACGACCACCTTCACGGATCGCAAAACGTAGACCTGGGTCCATTGCGATTGGGTGGA
>NZ_FMYO01000009.1 GCF_900096895.1 Acinetobacter kookii
GCGCTGATGGTAGTGTGGGATTACCCATGTGAGAGTAAGTCATCGCCAGCTCATTATTCAAAAGCCCCTGCCAAGTGTAGGGGCTTTTTTTATGCATGAATTATTAGGTAATATTAACACTGCAAAAAGCCTACTAAAGCTTCTTGCAGTGAACTGTAAGCAGGATTGATTGATAGTCTTATCAAAAAATATTAAAGATATTTATTAAATATTAAACTTTTATACTCACTTTAATTGTCTTCGGGCATGTTTTAAAGCGCTTCTTAGTCCTTCTTCTAAGGTGGGATGATAGAATGGCTTATCTAAAATTTCATCTACGGTTAAATTCTCAGAAATCATCCATGCCAGTAAAAGAGCCATATGTTCTGCAGCTTCTACAAATAATTCTGCCCCTAATACTTTGCGTGAAGATTGATGGATATACACTTCGAGCGCACCACTGTTTTTAGCGAGTGCTAAAGCCCGGCCTTGTTTTTCATACGAAACCATACCTGTAACGAATTCAATTTTTGCATCGCTGAGTTGTTTGAAACTTTGCCCTACGGTTGCCATTTCTGGTGCGCTAAATACGATTGCTAAAGGTGTAAGTGTCTTTAAGTTTTTAATTTCAGGATATTTTAAACAGTTATTTACAGCTTGACGTCCCTCATGTGCTGCTTCATGTTGAATAGGCGTGTTGCTATGTGCATCACCGACAATGAAAATAGGGTAATCTCCAAGCTGTTTGGTTGTATCGTGAACAGGAAGTTTTTTAAGATCAGTATATGAGTGATGGATATTGTTTAATTGCAGCGTATCTAAATAACTTTTTCGGCCTGTTGCAACCAGGAGATATTCCACATCAAGTTGTTGAGCTTGATTATTTTCCTGGAAGTTAATTGTAACTCCTTGCGTATTAAGCTGAACTGCAGTTGGTAATGTTTCGAATTTAATATTTAAATTTTTACTGATTTCATCTTGCGCTAATTTTTGCAAAGCTGAGCTGCTTAAGGCGCCAACTTTACGGCTACGTGCAAAAACAGTGGTCTTGACCCCTAATCTTTGCATGGCTTGTGCAAGTTCGATAGCGATGACTCCGCTACCAATCACGGCCAATGACTGAGGTAATTTTTCTAGTTCAAAAATTTGATCTGAAGTGATGAGCCGGTCACCGAGCTGTTCTTTCCACTGGAGATCAAAGGTTGGAGTAGAACCTACAGCGATAATAAAACTTTTAGCCTGATATTTCTGACCATTCACAGTAATTGTATTTTCATTAGTGAACTGTGCCTGTCCTGATATTTTATGTTTTGCTGTCCAGCTATTTACATCTTTGAGTATCGCATTTGTAAAATGATCTCTAAGCATTCGTACATGTTGCATAACCTGCGATGTATCAATTTTTGAGGTGACAGATAGACCTACTTTCTCTGCAGTTTGGATATCATGCATACGATTTGCAGCAGAAATAAGCACTTTACTTGGCATACAGCCGACACGGGCACAGGTTGTATCCCATGATCCATGATTAACAATAAGGAGGTTTTGGGTGTGTTTAATGGCTTCTTTATAAGCAGCAATACCTGCTGTACCTGCACCGATAATAATGATGTCGTACATAATATTAACTTTTAAAATAGCGTAAATTGACTATATAAAAAAATCCTCTAAAAAGAGGATTTTATTGCAATTATTTACATTTAAAATGTTACACCGGTTGGGAGGCTTAAACTGGTGTTCACTGTACCATTATTATTTATTGATGTACCTTTAAAAGTAATCCCATTAATTACATGTTCAAAATTTAAAGTTCCACTTAATTGTTGCTTAAATTTAAAAATATTATTGCCACTTAATGAAACATTGCCCGTAAAGGTCTGATTATTTTGATCAGGTGATTCATTTTCTACACGAGTGCCATCAATAGTTGTAATACTCGGTAAAAATAGTTCCTGTTCACCAGATGCTTTGATTCTAAAGCTTGCTGATGCAGATGTCCCTGGTACCGAGTTAAGAATAAATGAAATTGGTTCCGCAAATGGAATGTTCGGGTTGTCATTAATCAGTACATTAAATCCTGAACCAGCTTGAATGTTATAAAGACTACCATCTCTAGATGTAAGGTCTTTATAAATACTGATCGCACCTGTGGTGATTTCACGTTCTACATTATTCCCAGTTTCTGGATCTTTTACAGTAGCAGTAGTGGTAATTTTATAGTCACTGGTGGCACTATTAATAAGTACAAAACGTTTTTGCAGAGTTTGTTGAATACCCCAAGATTGTTGGAATGGATAAGCAAAGGCACCCGTTATCGTGACATCATTAAAATTTTTATCACCATTTTCATTTTCAAATATATAAATTCGTGTATTTGATTCATATGCTTCTAAATTAGGGGTTATTTGATCATTTTGAAGTTTAATGTTTTTTAAATCTTCAGCAGTAATATCAAAATCCCATTCAGAATAACCAGAAAGAACTTTTTTAATGTCTTCCCCAACAAATACATAGCAGGCACGATAATCTGTTTTGCTTAAAAGGAAGCATTTATCACGATAGTTTGTTGTTTTAAACGCAGTTAAATCAATTTGACGAATATCTAAGCTAAGTTGAATAGGGCCCTGTGCAAAAGTATCTAATGCATGGTCGATATAACCTTTTGAGGTTGTAGCATCATTTGGGTCATAATTTCCAAATAGGAATTGACCTTCTCGTTTTAAAATATCAAGTTCTGCTTTAGCTATTTCTATAGGAGTCGATGTTCCCGGTGTTGTTGTTTCATTATTTTGTTTAGTATTATTATAATAGCCATCACTACCACCGCCCCCACATGCAACTAATAAACTTGCCAAAGCTAGTGCTAAAGAGCTTTTTATAAAACCCATATATTACCCCAAAATTATGTTGTGTATTAAATTTGTTTATATTGGTTAAAGATAACACACATAAAAAATGGTGCAAATAGCACCATTTATATTATTTTTATAAAATCAAATGGAAGTTCCTACACTTACCCCAACCGTAGGTCGAACATTCATAGAACTACATCCCACAATGACGCATGAAATAAGAAGTAGAAGAATAATTTTATTCATAGAACAATCCTAATTTTTACTTTATTAAATGATAGGCAAGAGCATGTGCCACTTTGTTCTATCATTAATATATGTTTTGTAAGCCATGATCATATTCGGCAAATTTAACTCCCGTCTATTTTAAAAATTTTACCATCGATAATGGAGGAGTAAATAATGCTGCAATTGTTCAACCATAGGAGTTAATGGGGGAATGAAGCCAGATAGCCTTATCACTCATCAGGCGGGTGTGAAGTGAGAGACTTAAAAATTCAAAATTTATCTGTTGTCATTTGACCTCCTAATACCGCCAAAAAAGCTTAACCTATAGATTGAATCAACAGGTTATACAAACAGCGCGGTATTAAAGGTCACAATGAAATTAAAAAAGCACGATCAACAACGTGCTTAATCATCTAATAAATCCATTTGTTTTGCGAGTTGATATAAATTATTTGAACGATTGCCAGTACGACAGAACATGAGTACAGGTTTTGGAAGTTCATTGTAGTGGTTGGCAAATGTACGCACATCAACTTCAGTAATTTGACCTGCAACGACGGGTTGAAAAACATAGTCTAATCCTGCATTACGTGCAGCTTCTTCAATTTGTGCGCTTGTAGGCTGCTCTGGACCACCTTCCATATCCGGACGGTTGTTGATAATCGATTTAAAACCTTTTTCAATAACTTGCGTTACCTGTTCTGGGCTAATTTGACCTGCAAAGCCGACATTTTCGCTCATTTTGTCACTCCATAATTTGCTCAATAGATATATGCTTTATGATAGCATTAAGCTGAAACTTGAGTTTAATCAGTTGAAATTTTTATAAGCGATTATAATCATAAAATAACGCACTGGAGCGCGTATGCATTCCTATACGGTTGAACCCTTATATGTAAATAGTGGGCAAGAGGTCATTGCTGCGGATTTTTATCGTCCCAAAACCGAACATAAACCGGCTGTGATTATTATGGCACATGGTTTGGCTGCTTTACGTCAATTTAAACTGGTTCAATATGCCAAGCGTTTTGCCCAGGCGGGTTATGCCGTTGTACTGTTTGATTATCGTTATTGGGGGGGGAGTACCGGCCGTCCACGTGAACTGGTCTCGATTCAATCACAATTGGAAGATTGGCGAACCATGATTGCGCATATTGTGGCGCGGAAATCGATTGATTCACGGCGTATCGTACTTTGGGGAACCTCTTTAAGTGGTGGCTATGCCTTAAATTTAGCGGCAGAATTAAAAAATGTCCAAGCGGTGATGGTGCAAGTGCCATTTGTCGATGGTACGGAAAGTGCCAAGCTTTATCCTTTGCAACAATTGCCTAAGGCACTCAAAATATCGAGTCAGGATTATATGGGCGCGAAAGTCGGGATGTCTCCGAAAACATTGCCCGTTGTGAGCAAAAAGGGTTTATGCTTTATGCCTACGGCAGATAGTTATGAGGGATATCTATCCATTGTTAATCCTGATTATTACTGGAGTGGCGAGATTCCTGCACGCGTCTTTTTCAACCTAATCCGTTATCGTCCTATTCAGGATGTGCGTAAAATCAGTGTGCCTGTTTTATTTATTGCCTCTAAACAGGATAGTCTGATTCCGATTGAATCGAGCCGTGAAACAGCGACCAATATCGCACCTTATGTACAATACCATGAATGGGATATGCAACACTTTGATATCTATCATGGCCAATGGTTCGAAAAAGCCATATCAACGCAATTAGAATTTTTACACCAACATATTGGAGTGAGCTAAATGATTATTGTATGTCCTGCATGTGGTGCCAGAAACCGAGTACCGGAAGATAAACTGGAAGCAAATCCAAACTGTGGTCAGTGTCAACATGCGCTTATTCCTCTAGCTCCCATAGAGTTGAATGAGCATAATTTTAGTAACTTCGTTACCCATAGTGAATTGCCTATACTTATTGACTTATGGGCGGAATGGTGCGGTCCTTGCAAGATGATGGCCCCTCATTTTGAACAAGTGGCAAAACAAAACCCGAAAGTGATTTTTGCCAAAATTAATACCGAAGAATCACCCCGACTCAGTGGTGCGTTTAATGTGCGTAGTATTCCCACCTTGGTTTTGATGAATAAAACCAATGAAATTGCTAGAATAAGCGGTGCGCTACGATCCACAGAGCTACAGCAGTGGCTGGATCAACATTTAAATGCCAATACTGGGAGTTAACGTGTCAGATACTCATGTAAAACCGGAAGGAACGCTTTCCCTTCAAACAATTGCAATGCCAGCAGATACCAACTGGAGTGGTGATGTCTTTGGTGGATGGATCGTTTCACAAATGGATTTGGCAGGTGCAATTCATGCAGAGCGTTTTAGTAAAGGACGCTGTGCAACCATTTCAATTAATCAGATGACTTTTTTGGTTCCTGTCAAAGTCGGCGATGTGATTAGCTGTTATACCAAAATTTTAAAAGTGGGTAATACCTCAATTCAAATGCAAATTGAAGTGTGGGACAGTCATGACAGTTCGCGTGAACCTACTCGTGTAACCGAAGGCGTGTTTACCTTTGTCGCTGTGGATGTAAAAGGGGCAAAGCGTCAGATTCCGGATGAGGTCAAACAAAAATTTTTAGCTTCGCAGCAAGAGAAATAATTCCAAGAGTAAAAAAGCCCAATCCTGATTGGGCTTTTTTATCAGTTTAATTTTTTAGCTGGTATGGGCAGAACTAAAAAACAAATTAGTTTTTTAATTGTGATTTGGACACCCAGGCCCAGAGCATTTCACATTGAACAGGCTCTTCACCTGATTCATCCGTCACCTGAACGCTTACTAGCGTTTCACCTTTCTCGGTGTTTTGCATGAGCTTTTGCTGCTCGTCTGTCAAGGTGGCGGTTGCAATCATTGCACCTTTGGATGGGCGCTTGAAATCAACTTTTAAGCTTTTTATTAATACAATACAGGAGTCCGAAACATTCATTCCAGTGACAAAACCAGTGGCAGTTTCGGCAATCAGTGCCATGGCGCAGGCATGAACCTGGCCAATATGGTTTTGCATGGCCCGATGGTTTTCAATTTTGACCACCACTTTGTCGTGGCTGACTTCCAGATAACGAATATGGGCACTGCCCACCATCGGCACGACCCGACCAAACACTTTGCTCCACAGTCTACTGCGGATGCCCTGAGGTAATTTAGCCGTTGCTTTTACCAGTTTCGATAAGCGATTGGTCGGTGTCATGGAATTCCTCGTCGTGTTACGGCAGTAATGCCTTAGTCTTTAAAGTTGTTAAACTGTAAAGGCACACCAAATTGCTGTTCTTTTAAAAAAGCCATCACTTGTTGCAAAGTGTCGCGCTTTTTATCCGTTACACGAATCTTGTCGCCCTGAATAGATGATTGCACCTTGATGCCGCTTTCTTTAATGGCTTTATTAATTTTTTTTGCGGTATCCGAGTCAAGACCGTCTTTTAGCTTGATCACTTGAATCACATTTTTGCCTGAAGCGGTCATTTTTTGCGGATCAAGTGCCTGAATATCCACTTTGCGTTTAAAGAAATGGTTTTCCAGCATGCTATAAACTTGTTCACACTGGAAATCACTTTCAGTACTGATTTTGATTTCTTTGTTTTTTTCATTCAGTTCAATAGAAACGTCTTGTCCGCGGAAGTCAAAACGGGTTGCAATTTCTTTTTGCGTGTTTTGAACAGCATGATTTACTTCAAAAATTTCTAATTCAGATACAATATCGAAAGAAGGCATGGTTTAGACCTTTACAAATGGAAAGAATATCTGAGATGCTAGGGATGTTTTCTTCATTTGCCAAGTGTTGTTTACATCAAAGGAGTGTGCAATGATCCGTAAACAAGAAATTACAACATTTGAGTTCCCAGAAAATGCAATTATCTGGGATGTTCGTGATACAAAAGCCTTTGCTGAAGGTCATGTAAAAGGTGCTGTGAATCAGCCTATCGATAACCTAAATGCAAATAGCTTAACTCAGGTGGAGTCGGATCAGCCTATTTACATTTTATGCGGTGGTGGCAGTAAGGCACCCCGTGCTGCTGAAAAGTTGGAAAACTTGGATAGTTCACGTGAGTATGTGGTATTGATGGGTGGTACCCGTGCTGCACGTGATGCAGGCCTCCCTCTAGAGCAGGGTGCGTAAGGAAAAAAGCGCCGCAAGGCGCTTTTTTATTGGCAGACAGAAAACTCAATTTCCCTCGGCGGCAGATAAGAATCTTTAGAATATTTGCTGAGTTTGTAAAGGGTGGGGCAGAAAATTTAAAATCTCCCGCTTTGGTAGCGGTGCTATTCACCTTTTGATAAAGGATGAGGATTTTTAAAATAAGGTTTCTTCGCTTTTACTTTCTTTTCAAAACGTCTGGCACTCAGTTTACGCACTAAACTCGATGAAACAGGGCAGGCTTCGCCCAACACCTGTGCAGCTAAAACTTCACTGCAAAGCGGTGCAAATAAAAACCCTTTCGAACCCAGACCCGTCAATGCATAAATCTGCTGATCTTGTTGTACCTGACTCACGACCGGAAAATAATCCTGAGTTTGGGCGCGTACTGAAGCACGACCCTGCCAGCTTTCCACCGGTGCTAAAGTTTTGGCATATTCAGGAAAAACACTGTGGATCAGTTCATAGTTATGCACATGATCTTCCAGTAGGACTTCCTCATCATCACGATTCGGGTAAAACGATGCGCCTAAAACAAGCTGATCTGCATTGAGCTGCATGCAATAGCCGCCATAGCTATAGGCCTGATGGGCATCTAAAGGCTGTACGGAGTTGTCTACCCAGCTGACTTGTCCACGAATCGGCTTTAATACAGGAAATTGTGCAAAGAAGTTTTGACTATTGCGTGCAGCGCAAACAATCACATGATCAAATTCACCCAATAATTGCCCAGTAGTAGAGAGCACCTTCATCAAGGTGGCTTGCTTGATCTCGGACACTTCTGCTTGCTGATACTGAATCAGGGGATGTTCTAGGATTTGATCTCGTAATTGATGCGGAGAAACAGCCCCTGCCTGCAATAAATTAAGATTGGAGAATTCAGTATTTAGAGTACAATCTGTGGTGGATTCTGCTTGAAGAATTCCTTCAGGATACTGTTGTGCCAGTCCCAGTAACTCATCGGCATTTTTCAGTGCTAACTGACTGACCTGAATTGGGCGGAAAGCTGCAAAGGTTGCATAATGATTTAATGCATGTTGCCAGGCTAAAGTCATTAAATGGTTTGGACTTTGTTCAATCGGACACAGTTTCGGGTTCAGTAAGGCCAAAGGATTGCCAGAGCCGCCGGAAAGAGGGGCTGTCTGGTCATAGACCATCACCTGATGGCCACGCTGAGCAAATGCCCAGGCACAGCTTAAACCTGCGATTCCTGCGCCAATAATCGCAATCTGGCGCTGTTTAAAGATCGCAGTATTTAGCTTGATTTTTTTTTGAGTGGAGTCTAAATCTTCCGAGGTTTCAACCTGATTTTCAGGCGCATTCCAGATGGCTTTAAGCATTTCCCGTTTATGTCCAAAACCGCGCGGACGTGTAATAGAAATACCGTGATTTTTTAAGCCGCGTTTCAGTACACCCGCTACACTAAATGAAGCGAATGTCGTCCCTCTATCCGATAAGCGCACAATGTTGTTGAGAACATTTTCTTCCCACATATCCGGATTACAAGAGGGGGCGAAACCATCTAAAAACCATGCATTGACTGTTGCTGTTTTTTCCATGACGGGAAAGACATCATGGGCATCACCCAGCCATAAATCCAGGCTAAAACGTTCATCCGGAAAGGATAAACGGTGACAGCCGGCAATAGGCATCGGATATTGGGCAATTAATTGCTCAGCCAAAGGTTGCAGTTCAGGCCATACGTTTAAAGTACGAATCAGGTCATCTTTTCTTAAGGGAAATTTTTCTACAGAAATGGCATGCAGATGGCTGTGATTGTCCGGGCGAAGCTGTTGCCAAAGCTGCCATAAGGCCAGAATATTTAAGCCGGTGCCAAAACCGGTTTCACCAACACAGAAATATTCAAAATCATTCAGCTTTGCCAGGCGGGTCGATAAATCGTTGCCATTTAAAAATACATGCCGAGTTTCCAGCAAACCATTATCTTTAGAGAAATAAACGTCTCCAAACAGTTTGGAAACGGGAACCTCAATGCCATCGACCTGATGCCAATCCAGATCGGCAGTTTGAATAGGATGGGACAAACCTAAATAACCTTTAAATCGAGCTGTAAAACTAAATGAATCAGTAAATATTGTCATTACCACTGGCGACGACGTTTGGTATACACATAACTGGCAATCAGGAAGCCCAGCAACACGCCGACTGCAATCGTCGCTGCGCCGTATAAAAACATCTGTGCACTACGTTCACTTTGCAACACCTGCACCTGAACGCCCAAACTGTCATTTTTCAATTGCAGTTCCTGGTTTTGTGCCAAGGCATCTAAATTGGCTTTTTCCAGTTGCTGTAAGCGGGTGGCCTGATCTTTAACCAGCGCTTTGACTTTGGCATCTTGCACTGCCTTATTCTTGGCAATTTGTTCTGCGGTCAGCGGTTTGGTTTCCAAAGGTAAACCATTGGCATCCAGCTTGGTAGCAGGAACAGTACCCGGCTTATTTGCAGGTAAGGTTTGTGGGGTGGTCTGTGGTGGAGGTGTTGCAGTCGTCGCTTGAGCAGCAGGGGCTACAGCAGGTGTCGGAGCAGGAGCAGATTCCACCGCCCAAGCTGTTGAACAGATTAAAGAGAAACCCAATAAGCTTGAAACTACAACACGCATGATTTTATCCTTGAGGGAAAGCTTTATTAAAAGGTTTCACATCAATATGACCATATACGCCTTCTTTTAAGAAAGGCTCATCTTGCAGCCATGTATCCAGTGCTTCACGGGTTTCAAAGTCAACAATAATCGTGCTGCCATAAAAACCTGCGTGTGGATTGCCGGGCTCTTTAGGCATTGCACCAGCTACAATTAAACGACCTTCATCATTTAATTTTTGCAGGCGTTCCAAATGCTGTGGACGCGTAGCTAGACGTTTTTCGACTGTACCCTCGTTATCGGTACACGTTACGACGAATAAAGGCATATTCTTTCTCGATCAGTTGACCTGAATTAGGCTTCAGGCGACTTAAAATATTTGCGCAAGACAATAAACTGAACAATGATAAAGGAAAACATCACAATCATGTCACCAAATGCAGTAAATTCGCCCCAATATTTTCCGCCAGCAAATAAAAAAGCGAAAAAAACATGCAGGAAAGACATGAATGCGAACATGCCAGCCCAGGCAAAGTTTAAGTTTTTCCAGCCTTTTGCGGTTAAATTGAAAATAGGACCAAATAAACGCTGAATCAGGGGTTTCTTGTCTTTGGTAAAGTAAGGTGAAAGCAGGAAGGCACCCGCAAAAACAATATTTAAAAGAGCGGCTTTCAAACGGATATAAAAATCATCGCTCAGCATTAAGGTAATGCCACCAAAAATGACTGTCATAAACAGTACAATCCATTGCTGTTTATCCAGGCGGAATTTCTGGCTGACAAATAAGACGCCATACACCACCAGCATTGAGATGATCAGACCTGCGGTAGCCACTAAAATGTGATTATTATCAATACCTCCCGCTGAACCGATCAAATGTAATAGCGGATGTTCGGTATCTTTGGGATCAACAGTTTTATATAAATAAAAGAAAATAATGAGTGGCACAAAGTCTAAAAGTGCTTTCATGTTAGAGTATCTAAATCTGATCAAATAAATGACATAGTATAAGTGATGCAAGGCATAGATTTACATACACATAGTAATATTTCTGATGGAACTTTGTCTCCAGAACAACTTGTGCATGCAGCCGTGGAAAAAGGCATTCATACCCTTGCGCTGACGGACCACGATAGCATGGATGGCTTAAAAATAGCTGAAAATATTGCGCAGGCTTTACCGCTGAATATTATTTCCGGTGTCGAAATCTCCAGCCAATGGTCACGTCCGGCAACGAAAAAAAACTATGCCGTACATGTGGTTGCATTGAATATGCAAAAACCAGAACCGTTACTTGCCTTACTGGAACAACAAAAACAGATTCGGGCGATTCGTGCCAAACAGATCTGTGATTTGCTGGTTCCGCTGATTGGTGAGGATATTTATGCCGATGTGATTACCAAAGTGGAGGGTGTTGCAGACCGGATCACCCGAACCCATATTGCCAAAACCCTGGTAGAAAAAGGTTATGTCAGTCGTCCACAACAGGCTTTTGATAAATATATTAAAGAAGGCAAAAAAGCCTATGTGAAATTTGATGGCCTGGGTTTGGAAGAAACCATTCAGGTCATTCATGAGAGTCAGGGTTTCGCCGTGCTGGCGCATCCGACGAAATATGATTTATCAGCTACTAATATCCGCTATTTGATTGAAATTTTTGCCCAGTTTGGTGGGGATGCTGTGGAGCTTCCGCCAGCGATTGAGCCGGCCTCAACCCGCCAAATGGTCGACCGGATGATTGAACAGTTTGGTCTCAAGGTGTCAGTGGGCAGTGATTTTCATGGTGATAATATGCCGTGGATCAAGCTGGGTAATATTCCGCGCGTTAAGGAAGGACAGGTCGGGATTTGGGAGAGTTTTGTTTGACCTCTCCCTTGCGCAGCAGTGCTGCTCATCTCCTAGAAGAAGAGGCGATATCCATTATTAAAATTTAGAAAGGATAAAAGCTCCTTCTCCCTCTGGGATGAGGAATATATTCCGCAAGGGGAAGAGGGTCTAAAGCAAATTATGATCCTGTGCCTGAATCGGTGGTGGGGTTGGTTTACCCAAAGTTCCCAGCAGTTCAATTTCAATGGTGCGCACCATTGAGTCCAGTGGCAAGTCATTGCTTTGCGTGCCGAAAGGTTCTTCAATTTCGGAACTGAGCGCATCCAGACCCAAAAAGGTATAAGCCAAAATACCGACCATTAAAGGCGTCGCCAAACCCAAGGTTGCGCCCAGACTAAACGGCAACATAAAACAGAAAAAATACACGGTACGGTTTAGTAAGACTGAATAGGCAAAAGGCAAAGGTGTGGTGGCAATACGGTCGCAACCGGTTTGAACCAGACTCAGTTCAGCCACATGCTGGTTCATCTGGGTATAAATAATATCGGAAATTTCGCCTTCTTTAAGGGCTTGCATCAATTCCCATTGAATCAGGCTCAAGGTGTATTGTGGTGCATTGGCCTGCTGGTAAAGCTGGGTTACAGCCTGTTGGCTCATGCCGCTGGTTTCTACCAATGCCATAGGATTCGCCGTTTGATGACGCAAACGGTCACGCAGTACATTGGCAAACACAATCACGTGCTGAATGATGCGTTCACGGCGTCCTTGGCTGAGCATGCGACAGTCGCGGTCAAAATGCCGCGCATTGGCAATCAGCATGCCCCACAGTTTACGGGCTTCCCACCAGCGGTCATAACAGGCGGTGTTTTTAAAGCCGAGAAAAATCGACAGTACCACCCCAATTAAGGTAAAGCCCACCAGGGGAAGTTCTGGAAAATGAAAGTAACCAATATAAGACAGACCGCCAATCACTGAGGAGATCAGCATGACCACACCTAAAGGCGGCAAAACCTTGGGCAGGATGGTTCCGCGCCAGGAAAAGAGCAGCTTGAATACACTAGGTTGATCACGAACAATCATGTTATTAGTATCATCAAAATTTTTTGTTGATCTTCAATGTTAGCAGGGCTTTTGTCAATATTTGTTACAACTATTATTGAGTTGAAATCAGTCCCAGCTCCGCCAGAGAACAGCTTCCTTCTGGTGACACAATACAATGGTCAATCAGCTTGATTTCCAATAATTGACAGGCACTTAGAATACGTTGTGTGAGTTCGACATCGGCGCTCGATGGCTGTGGCATCCCCCAAGGATGATTATGCGCAATGACGAGACTGCTGGCATGTTGATTGATGGCATGACGCAGCAGCTGATTTGTGGAAATTTCACACGAATTAAGCGAACCGTAGAACATTTTCTTAAAGCTTATTTTTCTTAAATGTGCATCCAGGCAAAGTACCGCAAAAACTTCCTGCTTTTCACCCAGCAATTCGAATTTCAAAAAATCCAGGAGTATTTTTGAATTGCTTAATTCAATTTTTCCCTGCTGTAAATGGGTGGAAATATAGCGCCGTCCCAATTCCTTCACCGCAATCAGTTGGGCATATTTGCTTGCCCCGATACCATGAAATTGGCTTAAATCTTGAAGTCCGGCATCCAAAATAGGGTTGAGCCCGCCAAAATGCTGCAAGAGCATGCGGGAAAGCTCAACGGCAGAATGTTGCCTGGAGCCGGAGCGTAAAAAGATGGCCAGCAGTTCAGCATCTGACAGACTTGCAGCGCCTTGTTGAATCAGCCTTTCGCGTGGACGTTCCTGTTCAGGCCAGTGTTTAATCGATAAATTCATTGTTTTTAGACTTTTTTGTTATTAGTGAGGGTATTACAGCAAGTCGCTGACTTGGGTATGACTTTATTTAATGCTATTGTGAGCGCCACTGCAACAGAAAGGTAGCCTGTTCGTGAGCTTCGATTTGAGTGTGATTCCAAATAAAAACATTGTTTTAGCGGTAACTGGTGGTATTGCGGCATATAAAAGTGCCATTTTGGTCCGTCGTTTAAAAGATGCAGGCTTTAATGTCCGTGTGGTCATGACGCATGGGGCACAGGCTTTTATTACTCCGTTGACCTTTCAGGCCCTGTCGGGAAATCCGGTGCACACTGAATTACTCAATCCTGAAGCTGAAGCAGGCATGGGGCATATTGAATTGGCGCGTTGGGCCGACTTACTGCTGGTTGCCCCTGCAACTTGTGACACGCTGGCAAAATTCGCGACAGGTTTGGCAGATGATTTACTCAGTACTTTATATCTGGCGACCAAAGCGCCTGTTTGGGTCGCACCTGCCATGAATCAGCAAATGTGGGCGGCCAAAGCGACGCAGCGCAATTTGAATACACTGGTGGAAGATGGCGTGCATGTGATTATGCCGGATGCCGGTTCACAAGCCTGCGGTGATGTCGGTTTGGGACGTATGCCTGAGCCGGAAGATTTAGCACATCAGGTGACTGAATATTTCCACCGTGCACAGCGTGCGATTGCAGAAAAATTTGGCATGCTGGCTGGCAAACATGTCGTGATTACTGCGGGACCTACGCGTGAAGCGCTGGACCCGGTCCGTTATATTTCCAACCACAGTACCGGAAAGATGGGCTTTTCCTTGGCTGCGGCCTGCTATGCAGCCGGTGCCAAAGTCACTTTAATTGCAGGACCGGTCAGTCTGGATACTCCAAATGGTGTACGCCGTATTAATGTGCAATCTGCCATGCAGATGCTGGAACACAGTATGGAACAGCTGGATAAAGGCTGTGACATCTTTATTGCCACGGCTGCGGTGGCGGATTACCGCGTCGCAGAAGTGGCCGAGCATAAAATCAAGAAAGCTGGTGATGAGCTGAATGTGGCTTTAATTAAAAACCCGGATATTGTGGCAACCATTGCCCAGCAACAAAAACGTCCATTTATGGTGGGATTTGCCGCTGAAACCCGCAATGTGGAAGAATATGCCGCCGGCAAGCTGGTCGCGAAAAAACTGGATATGATTGCCTGCAATGATGTTTCACGTTCCGACATCGGTTTTGCATCGGACCAAAATGCCATGACGGTATTTTTTGCTGAAAGTTATCAGATGGAAAAACGTGATCTGGAAAAAGCCTCGAAACAGGAAATCGCGCAGCAGCTGGTAGAAGCAATTCATGATGCCTTGCAACAGGAAATAGAGCCAGTTTAAAACACAGGCCATGAATTAAAATGCAACCTGTCCGTTGCATTTTTTATGCTATCTACATTATGTTGAATGCTTAAAGCGCAAATGTTTAGAGCAATTTAACTGTAACAATAAGACTCTCCTGTTTTTGAAACGGATCTTTACAAGGACATCAACATGATTAAAAAAACATTCACCACAGTCATGCTTTCTGCTGCTTTGTCGTTCAGCAGTGTCAGCTTTGCTGGTACGCTTGAACAAAATATGATGACGCTTGGAAAAAACTTTAAAATGTTTAACAAGGCGGATAATCAGAACGATGCATTGCAAGCGCTGGATAATATGAAGGCTGCGGCTTTGGATGCAAAAAAAGTGAAATTAAAAGCCCATAATGCAAAAGCGCCGAGCTCAGATGCCTTATATGATCAGTTGCTGGCAGAGATTGATAAAACCCGGTTATTGGTTCAGGCTGGTCAATTAGAGCAGGCCAAAGTGGAAGGTAAAAAAATTGCTGCGGTTAAAGATCGAGGACATGCTGCTTATAACCATCACTGATGTGATGCATATTTAGCGTTCCAGGTGAGGCTGGGTGAAAAGTGAGATGAAGCCCATTTACGCTTGTTCGTGACCATTGTGTGAACGGTGTAAATCGTATCCCAGCAAGCCGCATGCAAAATTAAAATAAAAATGCCAGTCCATGGTTAAATGGACTGGCATTTTGTATGGGGATACCGTGCAATTAACTTGAAGCTAGAGAGCTCTGATTTTCTTTTATATATTCTTCAGTGCGTTGCATCGCTTCCTGAATATTGATCAAAGCTGTCTCTACATCTTTTAGGGTTTTGGCATTGCCACCGCTTAAAGCCTGACGCCATTTTCGTGCACCCGGCAAATTCTGGAATAATCCTAAAATATGACGGGTAATAATAGAAAGTGGAGCACCTTCCTCCATCCGTTTGGCAATATACGGCATCATTTGCGCCATAATCTCAAAACGGTCAGGTGCTTCCAGATTCCAGAGTTGTCCAAGTTCAGCCAGTAGATAGGGATTGTGATAAGCCTCGCGGCCAATCATCACCCCATCAACATGTTTTAAATGTTCTTGGGTTTCAGCCAAGGTTTTGATTCCGCCGTTAATCTCAATCAGCAGGTTTGGACGGTCCTGTTTTAAATGGTAAACATCTTCATAACGCAAAGGCGGAACATCGCGGTTTTCTTTCGGTGACAAGCCCTGAAGCAGGGCAATACGTGCATGCACGATAAAATTGTCACAACCTGTTTTGGCTACGGTATCGACAAAATGCAGCATTTCTTCATAAGACTGCATGTCATCAATACCGATCCGGTGTTTGACCGTCACAGGAATATCCACGGCATTGCGCATTTCAGCAATACATTCAGCCACCAGGTCGGGTTCTGCCATTAAGCATGCGCCAATTTTGTTGTTTTGTACGCGGTCACTGGGACAGCCCACATTCAGGTTGACTTCATCATAGCCCCAGTCTTGTGCCATTTTGGTACAGGTCGCAAGATCTTTCGGATTTGAGCCACCAAGTTGCAGAACAATCGGGTGTTCTTCGTTGTTATAGTCCAAATGGCGTGCTGCACCGCCAAAAAGAATGGCACCCGTCGTCACCATTTCAGTATACATAATAATATTCGGATTAAACAGGCGTGCAAAAAAACGGTAGTCACGGGTAGTCCAATCCATCATCGGGGCGACACTGATTCGCGGGGATTGAGTGTTTTCAATGTTTTTGATAATAGTCATTAAAAATCATACCTTTAATCTTTGTTTCGCAACCTGCGCGAATCTGTTTGAACCTGTGTTTAGATGGGTTAATCGGTTTGCATTTACACCAAATTTTACACCATAATCAAAAAAATAGGCCGTGGTGTAAATTATGGGTTAATTACAGCAAGGAAAGGTGCCGATGGTAAAATTAACTATCCTGCTGCGATTAGAATCAATCGAAAAGGCTTTCCTACTTTCTCTGAAAGTAAAACATTTCATTCAAAAAAGATGGCTGAAAACTGGGTTAAGAAAAGAGAAGTCGAAATTCAAGACAATCCTGATATTTTGCTTGGCAAAGAACAGCTCATTGATCTGACCTTATCAGATACCATAGATAAATATTTGGATGAAGTCGGGAGCGAGTACGGAAGAACGAAACGCTATTCTCTGCTCTTAATTAAGAAGCTACCAATCGCGCGCAATATTATCACAAAAATAAAACCAGCCGATATCTCAGAGCATGTTGCGTTACATCAGAATTGTGATGTTAAGTTGGATTTGAAACCAATCGCTATAACTATCTTACATCGTGAGTTACTTCATATATGGGGAATATTATCTCACGGCTAGGTCATGTAGGAGGTGAATGTTGAATTGGCTAGCTTTGATAAAGTAAATGCATGATTATGAGAAACTAGACAGATCTGATCTAATGGTAAGCGTGACAGGACTACCTGCAACAGCAGAATTGAAGGAGTTCTTATTGAATACAGATATATTGAAGTAAATTGTGTCCGTGAAATAGAAAAGTTTGATTCATTAACTTCAAAGAATCATAGGTCATTCTTGCTATTGGAATATTTTCCTGAAATAAATTAATAGAATTAAGGAAGTTGAGGATAGGGGTTGATACAATTGTATTTGTGTAACAGGGCTAATTAAAGTTGGTGCATATACACAATTAAGCTAGTTACTAGCCTGAAAGAATTCGATTCTATAATAAAGCATGGTATTATTCATCCTCAAAAATATATTTTTAAAAAATAAAGTGCTGGCTAATAAATTCACAGTAATTTAGTTGACAAAATGAAAATGGAGTATTGTTGTTGAATCCGCATGCAAGTCCTTCCAGTTCACTCTTGGCTTTGATTAGAACTGTTATTATCAATAAAAATCTTATTTGGAGTTTAATTAAACGAGAGGTTGTTGCGCGCTATCGTGGATCAATATTTGGGCTGCTTTGGTCTTTTTTTAACCCCATTTTAATGTTAGTTGTTTATACATTTGTTTTTAGTGTCGTATTTAAAGCAAAATGGTTGGGTGGCTCGGATTCTAAAACAGAGTTTGCTTTAATATTATTTTCCGGGTTAATGATATTTAACCTTTTTGCAGAATGCATTAATCGTTCTCCAAACTTAATATTAAGTAATGTGAATTATGTTAAAAAAGTTATTTTTCCTCTCGAAGTTCTCCCCATAGTAGCTTTAGGTTCTGCAATTTTTCATTTTTTAATTAGTTTTTTTGTATGGATTATTTTTTATATCATATTTATGGGTATTCCTCACATTGAAATATTCTTATTTCCATTTGTTTTATTACCTTTAATAATGTTGGTTTTAGGATTTTCTTGGTTACTTGCCTCAATAGGGGTTTTTTTGAGGGATGTATCACAAATTGTAGGAGTTTTCACCACCCTGCTAATGTTTTTAACAACAATTTTTTACCCAATAACGGCTCTACCTGAAGCATACCAGTCTTTAATGCAGTTAAATCCATTAACATTAATAATTGAACAAGCACGTGATGTCCTAATTTGGGGTAAAGGAATTAACTGGATTGAGTGGTTAATCCAAGTTGTCTGGACTAGTATGTTTGCTTGGTCAGGTTTTTTATGGTTTCAAAAAACCCGTAGGGGATTTGCTGATGTTATCTAATTATGCCATTCGAGTAACCGATTTAAGTAAATGTTATAACATTTATGAAAAGCCACAAGATCGACTCTTTCAAATGCTAAGTTTTGGAAATAAAAAAAAGCCTCGCCAATTTTGGGCATTAAAAAATATAACATTTTCTATAAATCGAGGCGAAACTGTAGGAATTATAGGCCGTAATGGTAGTGGAAAATCCACTTTACTCCAAATGATCTGCGGTACAGTGACTCCTACAACTGGTCGTATTGACACAAATGGCCGTGTAGTGGCTTTGCTTGAGTTAGGAGCTGGCTTTAATCCAGAATTCACAGGGTACGAAAATGTTCTTTTAAATGCGGCTATTTTGGGATTTCCTAAAGAAACAATAGAACAAAGAATGGGTGAAGTGCTTGAATTTTCAGAGCTTGGCGATTTCTTAGGCCAACCTGTTAAAACTTACTCTAGTGGCATGTATGCTCGGCTCGCATTCTCAATTGCCATTCATGTCGATCCTGAAATTCTCATTATTGATGAAGCACTATCTGTAGGCGATGCCCGTTTCGTAGCCAAGTGTATGAAACGCATTAAAGAAATCCAAGAACGTGGCACGACTATTTTATTTGTTAGTCATGATGTGGGTGTAGTTCGGACACTTTGTGATAGAGCAATATGGCTTGATAAAGGAACGCTTGTTGAGGATGGAGAAGTTTTTCCGGTTACAGGTAAGTATATGGAATATATGTTTCAAGATGAGCTATCCGAGGAACAGGGTCTACATCAAAATATTAAAAAAAATATAGCAACTCAGAAGGTGATTGATTCTTTAGAACAGAATGATCAGCAAATTATACAAAACCATCATGCTTTGGATGCTCGTCCTGTTACCCATTGGGGGGCACGTAAGGGATTAATTCTTGGAGCATCAGTATGTAATAAACATGGTACTAGAAGTGATGTTATTGCTTGGGGTGAGCCTATAGAAATTGTGGTGCAGGTACATGTGCCTTCGGATATTCCTCGCAAGCATTTAAGCATCGCCTGTTCAATTAAAGATCTTAAAGGGACTGATCTAATTGTTTCAACAACACATGACAGTGGCGATATTCAACTTCTTGAGCAAGAAGAATTTAGTATACGTTTTCGTATGATAAATCCGTTAGTGACGGGAAAATATCTCTTGGTAGTGGCCGTGGAAAATCGTGCCGATTTAGATATCCACTACTATGAATATCTTGAGGGTGCTCACTATTTTTCATCTTTGTCTGAGCAGCGTTTTTTTGGAATTTTTCAGCCGGCGATTGAGCAGACAGTACAGGTTTTATAATAAATGTTATCTACTATTAATTCAGATACTTATTGGGATAAACGATTTACCGAAGATTGGGAGGTTTATGAAGGACCGCGACAATCTCGCTTTTTCGCTCAACTTGCCCTTGAAAATTTGCCAATTTGGTTGATTGAGCAAATTCGGCGAGAATCTCTCAGTGTTGTAGACTGGGGGTGTGCACAAGGGGATGGAACTGATATTTGGGCTAGTTATATAAATTCACAGCAATTATTTGGTGTTGATTTTTCAAAAATAGCGATTGAGCAGGCTAGCCAGCGCTATCCTATGATTAAATTTTTTTGTGAAAACTGGCTTGAACCAGATTCTGAGATTACACAAAGCTATGATGTAGTTTTTTCATCTAACACACTTGAGCATTTCCATAATCCGTTTGAAGTATTGGCAACTTTAAGTACAAAGGCTAAAAAAGCCGTTATTCTTGCGTTGCCATATCGCGAGATTAATCGTATTGCTGAACATTTCTCAACTTTTTTGTCAGAAAATATCCCTTTAGAACTAGACAATGGTTTTCGGCTAGTATGGTCCAAAGTTTTGGATTGTTCACGTATTCCTTCTACACAATGGAGTGGGAATCAAGTTTTTTTAGTCTATGGTGACTCCTCTTGGATTCATTCACTTCGGCTTAGATTAAGTGATTGTGAACTAGAAAAAATTGATTTGAATACAGAGTTTAATATTCTAAAGCAAACTGTGCTTGAACGAGATATACAAATTGCAAGTCTAACACGGGCAGTGAGTGATAGAGATATACAAGTTGCCAGTCTTACGCAAGCAGTGACAGATAGAGATTTACAAGTTGCTAGTCTTACGCAAGCTGTGGCTGATCAGAATATGCAAATAGCAACTCTCAACCAGAAAATATTTCAGCAAAATAATCAAATTCAGATGTTTCAGACATCTCGTTCATGGAGATTGACTCGACCTCTGCGTTTAGTGTATTCGCTTTCCCGTTATATTTGGAGTAAAGATGGGAGATATTTATTATTAAAAGCGATTTACTGGAAATTACCTCAAGCATTACAAGATAAATTAAAAAAGCAAAGATATGCTTTTGCAGCTAAACGCATGCAGCGCAATATGGATATCGCTAGTGATAAATTTTTGAATGATGATACTAACGATTATATTGAATGGGTTGAGAAAGCAAACAAGAACAATAAAGTTGTGATTATTCCTTGTGGGTTTGAATTTGATGAGTTAGTAAATCAAAGGCCAATTAATGCAGCAAAATATTTTGCTGAAAAAGGTTATCAAGTATTATTTATTGCTTGGCAGTGGTCTGCTAAGGATAAATTGTCCAAAGGATGTAAAGAGGTTTTTCCAAATGTATTTCAAGTTCCTCTCTTTGATTTTATAAAGTACGTTAATAAACTCCATCTTTGCCGTGAGCGTTCTCTTTTTCTTGTGACTATGCCTACTCCTAATTTGGTGGGGCTTGTTCCCATTTTAAGAGAAAAGGGATTCGCTATTATTTATGACATTATGGATGAATGGGAGGCATTCTGTGAAGTAGGGCAAGCTCCCTGGTTTAAGAAATCTGTAGAAGAAAGTCTTATATTGCAGTCTGATTTTGTTTGTGCGGTATCTCCTCCTTTACGAAACAAATTTTCCCATATTCGTTCGGATATTAAAATAATTGGGAATGGTTTTACTCCTGAAGTGCTTGGTGTAGAGAATCAAGGAATAGCGAGGAATCGAGAAGATGGAGGTCCTATAATTGGATATTTCGGACATCTCACTGATGCTTGGTTTGATTGGAAGCTTATACTGCAGCTTGCGAAGAGCTATCCTCATATTAAGTTTGAGATTATTGGTTATGGCGAGCCAGAATGGGTTAGAAAAGAAATTACAGCTTTATCCAACATTCATCTTTTAGGTAAGGTATTACCAAAAGATTTACATAGGCAAGTTTCCAATTGGTCTATTGGGATAATTCCTTTTATGGAAGGAATCTTAGCAGAAGCTGTAGATCCTATTAAGATATATGAATATTTGTACTTTGGACTGCCTGTTGTTGTAACGGGTATCCGACATTTGAAAAGCTATCCTATGACATATTTTGCAGAAAGCGAAGATGTTGAAGACATTATTGAGAAGGCACTTAATGACGACTATGACACAGAAGATATTAATAATTTTTTGCAGCAGGTAACTTGGCGAGCGCGATTTGAGACGCTGATAAATGAAATAAATAAAAATAATGGTATATGGGATTTATATGCAAATTAGAATATGTTTTGTTTATCCTTGGGCGACTTTTGGTGGCTGTGAGAGAGTGCTAATTAATCGTGCACTAGCTTTTAGACAATATTTTCCAGAGATTTTAATAGACTTTTATTTTATGCATGATGCAGGAGGGGGGCAGGCATTTCGTTTAGCGCTGAAAAAATATGGACTTGAAGACACCACATCAATTGTAACTTCACTTGATAGAAACTATGATTTAGTTTCTTTAATCGATTGCCCACAAGCAATAGAATTATGTGAAAATCGTTCTCAACGTTATATCGTTGAATGTCACACTGGATATCAAGATAATCGGGAATATCTTCAAAAATTATCGTCTAGTTGCGAGCAAGTTGTCGTCCCTTCATTATCATTTAAGACACTGATTGAAAATGAATTTTTATCTTTACCCACTTCAGTGTCTTTACTGAGAAATTTTGTTCCTTGGGGGATCGATTCTTTTGAATTGTCACAAAAAATTTCTCTTCCAGCATGGAAGCGTAAGCCTATTCTTTTCTTTGGCCGTCTAGATCGTTTAAAAGACCCCTTATCTATATTAGATGCCTTCCAAATTTTGGAGAGTCGACGAAAAGGAGAGTTTATGCTTTTGATCTGCGGTCCCAAAAACCCTGAAATTAATATCGAAAAAGAATTGTTAATGCGTTCCCTTGATAGTATTTCTTTAGTATTACCTCCTGTTTCATTTACCTCCTCTAGAGCTTTATTGAATGCTGTTGCTGATTCAGGTGGAATATTTGTTTCCCCCTCTCAAAGTGAATCTTTTGGCCTTTCGGCTGCAGAAGCAATATCTTCAATTATTCCTGTCGCTTTGTCGGATATTAAAGCACACGTAGATTTAGTTTCTGGTCATGAGTCTATGCTTACTTATCCACTCGGTGATACTGAAAAGTTCGCTAAGTGTATAGAAAATTTATTTGATCATTATGACGTGGCGCGTAAAGCGGTAACCTCAGTACGAAATAGCTTTTCTACAGAGATATTTCTTGAGGATTGGAAAAAACTCATGAAAAAACTTGGAATTACTATATGAAAAAAATTCTTTGCGTTGTAGGTACCCGCCCTGAAGCCATTAAAATGGCACCAGTCATTCTGGCACTAAAATCTGAACCATGGGCTGAGGTTCGAGTGTTAGCAACGGCTCAACATCGACAAATGCTTGATCAAGTCAACCAATTTTTTGGTATAGAACCCGATATTGATCTTGATATTATGCGTCCCAATCAAGCACTAACCACCTTGACAGCAAGATTATTATTAGACTTGGATGATGTTTTACAAAGTGAAAAACCTGATGCTGTTTTAGTACAGGGTGATACGACTACAGTTATGACTGTAGCTCTGGCATGTTTTTATCATCGTATTCCGATAGGACATGTTGAAGCAGGATTAAGAACTTGGGATATGCAGAATCCGTTCCCTGAGGAGGCTAACCGAGTTATTGCTGGAAAATTAGCACGTTGGCATTTTGCACCGACTGAAGGTTCTCGGCAGAATTTGCTAAAAGAAGGAATTGCAGATGCTGATATCGTGGTCACAGGTAATACGGTAATTGATGCATTGTTGATGAGTGCTGCCAAAGATTTAGAGCTACCCATTGATATAGAAGCGGATAAGCGTCTGGTATTGGTAACTTCGCATCGCAGGGAAAATTTTGGAGAACCATTCCGAAATATTTGTAAAGCATTACGTACTTTAGCAAAGAATAATTCAGATATTCAATTTCTTTACCCAGTACATCCAAATCCAAATGTTAAAGATGTGGCTCATGAATTTCTAGCAGAATTACCTAATGTCATTCTATGTGAACCTTTGGATTATGCACCCTTTATTGCTGTAATGAAACGAGCATATTTGATTTTAACAGATTCTGGAGGAGTGCAAGAAGAAGCTCCTGCATTAGGTAAGCCAGTACTTGTGCTACGTGATGAAACAGAACGTCCAGAAGCAGTAGAGCAGGGTGTAGTGAAATTAGTGGGGTCAAATTGCGAACGAATTATTGAAGAAGCTCAGCGATTACTTGATGATGAGTCAGCTTATAAGGTGATGGCCCGTGGTGTTTCTCCGTATGGTGATGGTCATGCATCTGAGCGAATAGTTCAAATTCTTAGAGAATATTTTGATGCCATTTAAATATTGTTGGTTCGTGCGAAGACGTATCCATAGAATATTTTTAAAAGTGGGCTTTAGCAGGGAAGTCAGCTGAATCATCAATTTTTCTAAACATTGAAGTGTTCAATAGTGTCCACATAAAGTGGACACTTATTTATCAATATAAGATGGAATAATGTATATTTATTAGTACTAAAAAATATTGCTTAACCTTAACTAATATTTAGATTTTTTATGATTTTTCCATATGAGTTTAAATATACGTTTTCATAATAATTTTTATAGTAGTTTTCCCATAAATTTTTTGCATTGATTGATTTAATTTTTATCAGCTCTTTATTAACTAAACTATCAAAGAAATCATTTAAACTATCTGCTCCTTCAGGGATAGACCAACCTGTATTAAATTTTTCAGTTTTTATACCTGGAGGAATGTCCTTAGTTGTAAGAAAAGCTTTACCTAGCATTAAGTGTTCATAATATTTATTTGGTGCTGCATATAAATGATTTAATATATCTTTATAATACATACCTACTATAATATCCATTTTAGACATAATAGAAAGTCCTTCTCTTAATGAAGCAGAACCATAAAATATGATATTTTTATTGGATTGATTACTAATAAAGTCAGCTAAAGGACCATATCCTATAATATGAAGTTCTAGATTATTTCTTTCGGCTATTGAATTTACCAGATGTTCAATTCCGCGATGTTTTTTCTCTAAGACTCCAAAATAACCAATTTTAATTTTTGTGTTATCTTGAATATCTGAATTTAAATTCGGTAGGTTCGTATCTCTTGGTACGTTTTCTATTATAATAATATTTTTCGAATCTACACCATGTTGTTTTTTTCTTATTTCATCCGCTAAAATACATAAGTCACTTTGTTTTATGAGATAGTTTTCAGTTTTATCTAAAATTTTCTTAAATTTCCCATTTATCCCATGCGTATCTGTATATTTATCATAAATATCAAAAATCATTTTTTTAGAAAAAATTTTACAAAAGATAAATGCTGTAAATGCGGTATCCAAATCAATCGCTTGAACTATATTAATTTTTTTATGATGTTTGCATAAGGTAATAAAAATAAAAATATTCCAGAGGATAAGGTTAAAAAAATTTTTTAGACCTCCGCCTATATAGCCCTTTTTTTTAAAAAGAATATTTTTTTCATTTTTTTTACTTTCCCCTATACGATCCCAACCAATAAAACGATAAGAAACCTCTAAAGTGTCTAGAACATTAAAGTATTTTTGAATTTTACCATCAAAGTCAGGTATATATGATCTAATGAAAAATAGCATATCATTAACAAAAAAGAGAAATTTTTCAATTGTAAATAGACTTTCTTATAAAGTCTATTTTTTTACAAACTTATTAATTTGTTAGAATTTTACTTAAGGAATTGAAATAATAAATTTTAGCACGAATAAATAATTATTTTTAATAAAATATTAATGAGAGCTTATGGTGTTAATAATCATACCTATTTTTTTTGTTAGGTTCCCATTAATATATTGTTCTAGTTAAATTTACATATAAATAATTATGGATTTCTGGATAAACTGAAATTTTTAATGTAATAAAGCTGTCTATCAAGCCAATTTATTTTTCTCAAAATGCATGACTAAATTTTATGCTTTAATAGTCCTTTAATGGCATAATGAGTAAAATAATAACAAGATTTAATTAGATTTATTTGTAAAATATTTCTATAAATTTTCCATTGCCATTGCGCTGATTTTATTTTTTTTCCTGAGAGGGAGTTTTTTGATATGGTATAGTTGCATAAAGGTTTTTCAGTAATAACTTTAACAGCTTTTTCTGTGCTTGATAGTAATTCAAGCCAGAATATATAATCTTCGTGTCCATGTTTTATAAATCTCCTATCTTTAATTAGCTCTTTACTAACCATGCAAGTTAATGTTCCAATGCAGTTAGATTTTAATAGATGGTTTCGATTACATTCTATGGGACTAATAATATCTTTTATAAACTCCCCTTTATCATCTACGTGTCGGTAATCCATGTAACTTATTGAACATTTATTTTCATTCATATATTGAAACTGTAGCAATAATTTTTCTTCTGACCAAAAATCATCAGCATCAAGAAAGCAAATATATTCTCCTGTTGCTAAATCTAATCCATTATTTCGACTTTTTGCTACACCAACATTTTCAATGTTATTAATTAAGATAATTTTAAAATGTGCTTCAGTAATAAATTCTTTTATCAATTCTTCAGTTCTATCATTGGAGGCATCATTAATAATAATCCATTCAAATTTTTTAAATTTTTGATTTTTAAGAGAATTATATGTTCTGGTAATAAATTTTTCAGCATTGTAGGCTGGTGTTATTACAGAAATATCAATATTTAAACCCATATTATATATTTAACGAATTAAAAGATTTAAGTTTATTCTATTGCTTTTTTTAAAGTTGGGCGAGTTAAATTATATAAAATTTTTCATGATTTTGGATGTATAAATATTTAAAAGTTAAAGCAGATCTTTATAAAGCAGAATTTAAGCTATGAAAAGCATTGTTTCGTAAGGGTGCAATCAGCAAGAGTTTCAGATAGCTTCAACACCATTGAGCATTTTGTTTTTCTGAATGAAATTAATTATTATTGCTGTGGATAGTCAAACTCTGCCTAGGCGAAAAAAGGCTGCAGCGTTACGAAGAATTTCATTTACCTGTTGGAGTTCTTTGTTCTCATATTTAAGTTGAGATGCGTTGTTAATTAAACAGTAATTGATTTTTGTTGATCTGGATACTTTTTTATATCAAGGTCGAAGTGCTGCAAGAGTACATTCGAACTTAAGCGAGTGCAGTGATTCTAGCCCAGCAGGTTGATGGATATTCTCGCATTCACTAACTAAGTGTACCGTACGCTCTTTAATTTTAGGCGTCTATTTTGATTTTGTCATCGCGACATTCTTTTCTGGAAAGTTGGTTTTCGACAATCTCGGTACGGCTTATTTCTATAAATTATTATTTATAGAAGATTGATCATATAAAAATGAGTAATTAGATCTTGACTCTGATTGCTATCAAAGATTCATGATAATTGTGTTGCTGTTGTTTGCTCAGTAGAGCAAATTAAATCATCAGTATAAAAGTTTAGTGAATCTTTATTCCTGACTTGAATTATAACGCTTTATTCTTGAACTTCGTAACATAACAATTTGACTTAAAATATAAGGAAAACAATTTATCCAATCCGTTATCAGCACGACCGAAGTACGGTTTATATCTGCTGTCTGCTTAAAGCCCCAAGAAAAGAGCAGAAACAAAAAATGCAACAGGCTCAAATGTACTGATTATTCATTAAAAAATGAATATTGAGTGCTTTGATTATATTGTGGAAATTTCTCGAATTCAGTATGTTCTTATAAAGAAAAGAATAATGGATAGAGAAAATATAAATGTTCATTTTAGAAGAAGTTTTTAAAAGTAAAAAGGCAGAGCATTCAGATTATTTCAACTTGAGAATTCATCGCGGCTTAAGCTGGTTAAAAAAATCACTCGAACTCGATAGCGACCTTGATCTTAAATTCATGAGTCTCTGGATTTCATTTAATGCTATTTATGCACAAGATATTGCCTTCAATCAGGACAAGCAGACATTCAGGCAGTTTTTATATTTAATTTGTCAGAAAGATCGGGAACATAAAATTTATCATGTGCTTTGGGATAAATTTAGCCAACCCATCCGTCTGCTTCTAGAAAATCCCTACGTGTATCAGGAGTTCTGGGATTATCAGAATCAAAAAATCAGCCAGCACAGCTGGAAAGAAGATTTTGAACAGGAGAAGAAAAAAGTCCACAAAGCCTTACAGGAAAAAGCCTCAGTAGATATTTTATTTATTGTTTTTAATCGTCTTTATACCTTGCGCAATCAGATCATTCATGGCGGGGCCACCTATAACAGTTCGGTCAATCGCCGGCAATTGCAGGATGCCTGTAATATTCTGGCCGCCTTGTTACCGACCTTTATCTTTGTACTACTAGAAAATGCGCATAGTCTGGATTTGGGCAAACCGTTTTATCCCGTCGTACAAGTTTGTTAAATTCTATTTTGCAATCAGCCGAGTCGGGCAGAAAATTCTTTATTTGCCAGTTTTTTATACCTAAGTGGAGGCAGCAGAGTGATAGCGCATATCCAGAAAGGCAAAAAAGGCAGCGCAGAGCACCAGACTCAATCCTGCCAGACAGGTCATGCTCCAGCCACCATGATGCCATGAATAAACGCCCAATGCGGAACCGCACGCCCCACCAATAAAGTAAGAGGTCATATAAATAGAATTAATCCGTGACTTGGCATCTGGACGTAAACGGAAAATAATATTTTGATTACTGGTGTGCACAATGGTCAGGCCCAGGCTGATGACGCCGTAACCCAAAATATAGCTTGGCAGAGATTGCCCACCGAAATAAAGAAAAATCCAGCTCACAATCAGGGTGAACAGACCTATCCAGGTGAGGGATTGAGTATGGCCCTGATCGGCAATTTTGCCAATTTTAGACGTAGACAATGCACCGAATACCCCCACCAAAGTTACAACACCGACCAGCACATCAGAGAGATAAAACGGGGATGAGGTCAGCAAAACGGCAATGGTCGAAAACAGGGTACTCATGGCAGCAAATACAAAACCGCCAATCAAGGAACGAAATCCTAAACGCGGCTCCTGTTTCAGTAAAATTGCCATGGATTTAAAAATTTGCGCATAGCTCATTTTTAATATGGGGATGTGTGGCAGTCTAGCTTTGAGTAGAAAAGCCAAAATCAGCATCAATACCGCACTGAGCATATAGATCAGTTTCCAGTTGAACAGGTTAGACATTAAACCCGCAAGACTGGTGGATAGCAGCAGTCCGACCAGCAGTCCGCTCATCAGGAAACCTACCACTTCACCGGTTTTTTCCGGTTTGACGGCCATGGTGGCTAGGGGAATCAGGACTTGTGCCGCAACTGAAAATAGTCCCGTAATCATGGTTCCCAGCCAAAGCATGGGTAAGTTGACGGCAAAAGCACATAGAAATAAACCGATGGCCGCCATGATCATCAGTAAAGGAATGAATTTGGTTTTATTGACAATGTCACCCATTGGAACAATAAACAGCAAGCCCAGTGCATAGGATACCTGGGCAAACGTCACGGTTAAGGCAACTTGTGATTCAGGAACATGAAAATATTGCTGGATGGAATGGATTAAAGGCTGGCAATAATAGTTGGCTCCCGCACACAGACCACAGGCTATGGCCATCAGCCAGAGCAAAGATTTATCCTGGCTGATGTCGAGAGAAGTTTTCATAACCATCCTTGTTTTGTTTCATGCAGACAAAATTTGCCGGCATTGCAATGTACCTGCAGAGTATAGCAAGCGCTATCAGTCTGGATGTACAAATATACGGGAAAAGCGGTCTTTATTCGGCGTTCTGTGGCTATTTTAAAAGCCGTACTTTTAGGTGGCACAAGGCTTGAATCAGACCGAACAAAAATTAATGTGAGAATTTCTTTTTAGAAAGAGTGATCATCATAACGCCAACAATATTGAGCATACAGCCCAGCCATTGAATGGTATTTAAATGCTCACCCAGAAAAATGGTGGCCAAGATAATGGTCAGAATCGGCCCGATCGAAGCAATCATGGCAGACTGTGCAGCACCCAGCCGGGCAATACTTTGCGCCATCAGGATGGTCGGCAACACGGTGACCAGAAAGCCTAAAGCGACTCCATACCAGATTACACTGGAAGGAAGCTGAGACAGTAAGTTCAGAGGTTGGGGTGTGGCAACAAAATAGTGGGTTAAGGTGCCGATACAGGCAATACTCAGGGCCAAACCGGTAAAATTCCATGAACCAAAACGTTGAATCAGGCGTGGGGTCAGCAGTAAGTAGGCAGCAAAACATACTGCACTGGCAAAGACCAGACTTGCTCCCAGCCAGAAATGACCTTCATGCGGGACATTACTTTGTTCCTGCAACATCACAATAACCGTACCGCCATAACTTAAAGCGATAGCAAACAGGCTTTTTAGGCTCAAGCGTTGTTTATAGATCACGCTGGAAGCCAAAACGGTCAGGGTCGGATAAAGAAAGAGAATAATCCGTTCCAGAGAGGCACTGATATACATCAGACCGACAAAATCCAGCCAGCTTGAAAAGTAGTAACCTATTAGCCCTGCAACAATCAATAAACCCCAGTCTTTCGCTGCCAGCGCTTTATTGTGATGACGGTTGAACCAGCACAGCAGCAAAAAAAACGGTAAGGCGCTGGCCATACGCAAAGCCATCAGTACCGTGCCATCCACCAGAGGTGACAGGGCATAGGTTTGTTTGATAAAAATGGCTTTGGTACTAAACAGGAAAGCAGCACAGATCGCAAACAATGAACCCAGTTGTGTTTTGGTTAGACTCAGTTTCATTTTATCTACTTGATGAGGGTTGCTGATCAGAGCAATCAGGCACTAAATGTGAATTATAAAGTTTTTGGCCGCCGAGGTTAAATGCAAAAATATGATGGTGATGATTCCTGTAGGGAATAATTGATTGCTAAACTCAGGCTGATGTTTATCCGTCGCTACAATTTTCTGCGAAAGTTAGAAATTCGGGCAATCAGTCCTGAATAAATTTTATCCAGACAATACTTCTGCCAAGGGCTTGTTAGGCTAAAGATCAGTGAATTTGTGTGTAAAAAGTCGGGAATCAGCCTAAAAGCTGATTATTTGCACCAAATAGGTGCAATAACTGCGCGCATCCCATTGATTAAATTTAAAACATCATCATGCGAAATGACGAGGAAAAAAATATTTATTAAATTTTGAATCGGATTAGACTTAGGACGAATAAACATAAAAGAGCAAAAAAAGCATAAAAATAAGAAAATTATCTATTTTTTAGTGTTGTAAAAATATGCAATCGTCGCAGCACGAGTTTTTCAGTGACGGATATTTTTCAAGACAAAAAAAGCCTTTCAGATGTCACCAGAGTCAATGAATAAAAAAAACCATTTAATTTTAATAATTTTATAAATAAATCAGGCAATTTGAGGGAAGAAATAAATTCAAGCCAGCAAGGCTGTATTGTCAGAAAGATCAATCTCGGATTTTGGTCAGGTAGGGCAGCTTCGGCCCAGGCACTTAAGTAAAGCCAAACATTAAATATTGAGCGTGGTAGTTAAAGTCATTCAGCACAGCTGAAATAAATGCTAAACCTATAAATGATATATCGTATGATTATTTTTATGAATCACCAGTTCAAAATATGGGTATTTATTAAATAAATATTGGGTGGTAATTTAAAAAAGTTCAATTAGAATCCCAAAATTCAACAAAAACGCATCTAGGGGGAAACATTGCTTACGGCGATGTTTACTTAAGAAAAATTAGCTTGAGGAACGCTCATGCAGATCGGAATCCCAACCGAAACTGTTGTCGGTGAAAATCGTGTGGCGGCAACGCCAGAAACAGTCAAGAAGTTGATCAGTGCTGGTCATACTGTAGTCATTGAACGTAGAGCAGGGGTAAAAGCCGCTTATATTGACAGTGCCTATGAACAGGTCGGTGCCAAAATTACGGATGATGCCTATACCGGCAGTCAGATTATTTTGAAAGTTCGTGCCCCTCAAGGCGAAGAAATTCAAAAACTTGCGCCAAATACCGCAGTCATTGCGATGTTTGACCCGTATCGCAACACTGAGCTAGATCAGTTTGCAGCGCAGCAGGTTTCTGCATTTGCATTAGAGCTTTTGCCGCGTACGCTGTCCCGTGCCCAAAACATGGACGTGCTGTCTTCTCAAGCTAACTTGGCCGGTTATAAATCGGTACTTTTGGCGGCCGCAGAATATCAACGCATGTTCCCTATGCTCATGACGGCTGCCGGTACGGTAAAACCGGCCCGCGTGGTGATTATGGGGGTAGGTGTTGCCGGTCTGCAAGCGATTGCGACTGCAAAACGTTTAGGTGCTGTGGTTGAAGCAACCGATTTACGTCCAACTGCACGTGACCAGGTCGAATCGCTTGGCGGTAAATGGCTCGATGTGCCAATGTCGGATGAAGAAAAGCAAAAAGCCGCTGACGCTGCTAAAAATGGTTATGGATGGATGCCAGGTGAGCAATACATCAAAGACCAGGCGGTCATTGTCGATAAAGCCGTTTCCAATGCTGATATCGTGATTACCACTGCACTGTTGCCGGGCCGTGATGCACCGCGTTTAATTCGTGCTGAAACAGTGGCCAAAATGAAACCGGGTTCAATCATTCTGGATATGGCGGTTGAGTCTGGCGGTAACGTGGAAGGTTCCAAGTGCGGTGAAAATGTCGTGACGGATAATGGCGTGACCATTTTGGGTATTCCAAATATTCCTTCTACAGTTGCGACTGAAGCTTCAGCACTGTATGCACGTAACGTCTTTAATTTCCTTGATACCCTGTTTGATGCAGAGAAAAACTTTGCCATCAATCCGGAAGAGGAAATTCAAAAAGCCCTTCTGGTAACTCATGGCGGTCAAGTACTGCTGAAGCGTGGTTAAGGAGAGTCATCATGGTTGAAACGATTACAATTTTCGTCCTTGCCATCTTCGTAGGTTACTACGTGGTTTGGGGCGTAACACCTGCTTTACATACGCCACTTATGGCGGTAACTAATGCATTGTCTTCGATCATTATCGTTGGTGCAATGATTCAAACCGTAGGCTTGCCAGTGATTGGTGTCGATGCCAACGTGGCTTTTCAAAGCGTAAACATCGTGAGCATTTTAGGCGCGGTTGCAGTGTTCCTGGCAAGTATCAACATTTTCGGTGGTTTTGCCGTGACTGCACGCATGCTTGAAATGTTTAAGCCAAAGCAAAAGAAAAAAGAGGGCTAATCAATGGAATTTATTCGAGAATATGCCAATTGGTTCTATTTGATCGGTGCCATTCTTTTTATCTTGACCCTGCGCGGCCTGTCGGGTCCAAAGACTGCGATTGCCGGTAACCGTTACGGTATGATCGCAATGGCGATTGCCGTGATCACGACTTTCTTTGTGGCTGAGCATCCTGTGATCTGGATGATTGTCGGTGCAATGGTTCTTGGTGCTGTTGTGGGTATTGCCCGTGCACGTACCGTTCCAATGACGCAAATGCCAGAAACTGTTGCCTTGATGCACTCGCTTGTTGGTTTGGCTGCAGTATTGATTGCCATTGCCGCGATTTTGCATAACAACCAGTTAACTGCGCTATTTGCACAGAATGAAGCGGCGTTAACAGCAGCTGGTGTTCAGCATGCACATATGAGCAGCGTTCATTTATTTGAATTGTTCGTGGGTTGTTTCGTGGGTGCAATCACCTTTACAGCTTCCGTATTTGCTTACGGTAAACTGGCTGCGAAGAAATGGGCGAAAACCATTTCGGGTGGCTGGGTTAAGCCGGTACAGGCGATTATTTTCCTGGCAATGCTTGGTTGTGGTATCAACTTCTTCTTAACCGGCGACATGACATCTTTCTGGGCAATGACTGCACTTGCACTTGCATTTGGCTGGGTATGGATTGCACCGGTCGGTGGTGGCGATATGCCGGTTGTGGTGTCACTGTTGAACTCATTCTCTGGCTGGGCTGCAGCAGGTATTGGTTTCACTTTAGAAAACAATATGCTGATTGTTGCCGGTTCCCTGGTAGGTTCTTCAGGTGCAATTCTGTCTTACATCATGTGTAAAGCCATGAACCGTTCAATCATCAACGTATTGTTTGGTGGTGCAATGGGTGGTGCAGCAGTGGCTTCTGGTGACAAGGGCGAGCAGGTTCAGCGTAACCACCGCTCAGGTTCAGCAGATGATGCAGGCTTCCTGATGTCAAATGCAGACAGCGTAGTGATTGTTCCGGGTTATGGTATGGCTCAAGGCCGTGCACAAAATGCCGTAAAAGAACTGTGTGAAATCCTGAAAGAACAAGGCGTTAAAGTACGCTTTGCAATTCACCCGGTTGCAGGTCGTATGCCTGGTCACATGAACGTATTGCTTGCTGAAGCTGACGTGGCTTATGAAGACATTCTGGAAATGGATGAAATCAACTCTGACTTCCCGGCAACTGATGTGGTGTTGGTCATTGGTGCAAACGACGTCGTCAACCCGGCAGCGAAAGATGATCCAAGTTCACCAATTTATGGTATGCCGATTCTTGAAGCACATAAGGCGCGTACCATTATGGTGATCAAGCGTTCTATGGCAACCGGTTATGCAGGTCTGGACAATGACTTGTTCTATAATGAAAAAACCATGATGATTTTCGGTGATGCCAAGAAAGTTGTGGAAGATATGACTAAAGCCATTAACGGCGGCGGTCACTAAATCCACGCTTCAAAAGTTCCTCTTTCATAAAGAGGGATTTAGGGAGATTAAAACCACCTTCGGGTGGTTTTTTGTTTCTAGAATATATGACTTTTCAATAATTAAATTGAAGAATAGAGCAGGATACATTTTTATAAGGATATGGTTTCTTGTTTTATTTGGTGCTGTCTGATCAAGCGATATTACAAAAATGCTTTATAAAATGGCAATTAACTGTTTATTTCTAAATAGATATTGCTGATTAGTGATATTTTTAGAAATTAAGTTGTGCTAAGACCGGCATTTGCCGGCCTTTTTAAATAAAAAGATAAATCTCGATAATCTGGCATTTCTTTTGCATTTTTGTGATTCAGTTTTAGGGGGACTGTTCATGAAAATAATAAAGTGTCTAGTATTGCTGTTATGCGTCTGTTCACTACCTGCATTTGCAAGTGAAGCTGCGACAAACACAGCCAATATTCAAGAAATACGTTTATCACTCGACAGCGTTTGGGTGGTCATCGGCGGGATTCTGGTGTTCTTGATGCAGGCCGGTTTTGCAATGGTAGAAAGTGGCTCTGTACGCAGCAAGAATACCGTTAACGTATTAATGAAAAACTATATGGATGCTTGTCTGGGGGGATTGGTCTTCTGGTTGGTGGGCTTTGGGCTGATGTTCGGCATGAACACTTCGGGCTGGATTGGCACCAGTCATTTTGCACCCGATAACATGGATGGCTGGCATTGGAATCTGCTGTTCTTTCAAATGATGTTTGCCGCTACTGCAACCACAATTGCCAGTGGTGCCATGGCGGAGCGTATTCACTTTGTCGCTTATATTGTCGTTGCTGCCGTGGTCAGTGGCCTTATTTATCCTGTCTTTGGTAGTTGGGCATGGGGCAGTATTTTTGAGGGTACAGGCTGGTTAAAGGCCTTGGGGTTTATCGACTTCGCCGGTTCAACCGTGGTGCATTCCATCGGTGGTTGGGTCGCTTTGGCCGGAATCATTGTTTTGGGGCCGCGCTTGGGACGTTTTGGTCGTAATGGACAAAGTCATTTTTTGGCGGGACATAACTTGCCCTTGGTAGCCTTGGGTGGTTTTATCCTATGGTTTGCATGGTTCGGTTTTAATGCGGCATCCACGGTGAATGCCAATGTCAGTATTGGCCGGATTGCTTTAAATACCCATCTGGCCGCCTGTGCTGCTGCGGTGGCTTATATGTTGTATGCCTTGGTTCGTGGCAAGGCAATCCTGATGAAGACCACCATTAATGCCTCATTGGGCGGTTTGGTGGGTATTACGGCAGGTTGTGCAACCATGTCGCCACTTTTTGCCGTCATCACCGGTGCCATTGCAGGTTTGCTGGTAAGTACCTTGCCGGTCTTAATGGAAAAATTAAAACTGGATGATGTCGTGGATGCAGTGACGGTACACGGTTTTTGCGGGGCGTGGGGAACAGTGGCTGCCGGCCTGTTTTTTGAAGCCGATATGTTCAACTCGCAAATTGTTTCCATTCAGGTGCTAGGGGTGCTGGCAGCATTTGCCTGGGGATTTGGAATCGCGCTGATTACCTTTAAGGTGCTAAAGAAAATGCTGGGGAGTTTGCGTGTCGGAACGCAACATGAACAGCGCGGTCTGGATTATACCGAACATGCCGAGCTGTCTTATCCTGAATTTCAGCGCGATGTGACTTTTGAAACAGATGATATTACCAGACGCCACTGAACCAAGAAGGGGAGTTTAGCTATGCCAAATGAATTACTCACTGTGATGCAAAAGAAACAGGCAATTGAGCGCGGTTTAAGCCATTATTTGCAAGGAACTGTACTGGAACGGGTATTGAATTACTGGGAACAGGAGTATGGCGACAAGCCTTCATTTGTACTCAACCGTTTTATGAATGATATTTGCAATACCGATGAATTGCGTGTTCAGCGCAAGGAAATGTTGAAACAGGTGTTATGCGAAATGTCGGCGGTTGAAAAACAGGTGCTACTGGATACCAAGCCGAAAGTGCAAACGGAAGAGCTGACAGAGGTGCCGATTTCAGCCGATTTTGCCGATGCTTTTTTTGATTTGATTAATGGGGTAGTGCAAACAGTAGCTACAGCTGATCAGAATGATTTTAATGCGGAAGTGAAAAATCATGTCCAAGCCCTGGGCATTGCCATTCAGCAATCCGCGAATCTGAATGATGCTGCTTTTACGGAATGTTTGCCGCTTACCAGTTATGCTCAGGTGATTACTGCATCCTATGAATGCTATTGCGAATTTTATGGGCCAAGCAAGGCCGATCAGGTCTATGCACGGGTGAAAATGGACATCAAGAGCAAATATCCTTCTGTGGATTTACATCACTTATTATAGTGGATTAATCTGGATGGAGTGGATGTTCGGTCTAAAGTTCAGGCTGGGCATCCCCAAAACAGCAGCACAAAAAAAGCGACCTGAAGGTCGCTTTTTTAATTTAGGCTACTGATTCTGGAGTTGCGCGCCATAAGCTTTCCAGATCGTAAAATTTACGCGCTGTTGGAAGCATGACGTGAACGACAACAAAACCAAGATCGATGAGGATCCATTCGGCATCACGTTCACCTTCAACGCCGAGAGGGCGGAAACCTGCTTTACGTGCTTCTTCAGCAACATTGTCTGCAAGGGCTTTAATGTGACGGGTTGATGTACCACTCGCAATGACCATGGCATCTGCCACATTGCTGATTGAGCTGACATCAAGTTCTAGAATATCTTTTGCTTTTACATCTAAGAGGGCTTCATGTACAACTTTTAAGCAAGCTTGTACATCTTTAGCATGAGCATTCATTGCGTGTTCGAGAGAATTAGAAGCGCTGGGCGATGGTTCTAAATTCATAAAAGGTTTAATTTCCGGACAATATCTCACTGTGTAATATAGCGGTTTTGGGGCTAAATTTCAAATCTGTTCATAATTTAACTTTGTGGATGTTTTGCAAAATATTTATCTTTCCAGGCAAAGGAATGGCTGGAATGCGCTTGGGGCTTGTATTCTGCCGCGGTGAAACCCGTATAGGGACTTTGGCTTAACCATTGAAAAATGTCTGCGTATGGAATTTGTGCAGTATCAGGCTGATGACGTCCCGGGCAGTCTGCAAACTGGATATGCCCAATATCCTGAATATTTTCCTTTAAGCCTTGCAGCACATCTTCACCCATCATCGCCATGTGATAGCAGTCATATTGCATTTTCAGCGCAGGGTGTCGTACAGCTTCCAGCATCTCCTGGGCCTGGGCAATATTCTGTACCAGAAAGCGCGGCATGTCGGTGCCATTAATCATTTCAAACACCGGTTGGATGTTGTGTACAGCAAACATGGAACAGGCCAGTTTTAAATTTTTTGCCAGTGTATTTAAGCAAGGCAACAGATCTGAATCGAGCGGTTGCTTGCCGGCCAAAATATTCACACTGGATACATTCAGTGCGGTGGCATATTCAATGGCCTTTTCCAGGGCACGATGAAATTCAATTTCTTGACCCGGTACGCCAGCCAGACCATTGCCGCCTTGCATCAGGTCACCTGCAGGTACATTAATCAGGCACAAGCCAAGATCATGCAGGGTCAGTTGGGTCTGAATCTGTTCAATGCTGAGTTCATAGGGAAACTGAATTTCCACATACTGAAATCCGTGCGCGCGCGCCAGAGCAAAGCGCTCAATCAAAGGTACTTCAGTAAAAATCATGGATAAATTTACCGCCAGCTTCATCATGCTGTTACTCCTTGCGTGCTAAGAAATGATCTGCTCAAGATTCAACCAGTTGAATGACAGTTGCCAGGTCAGCCTCAGCATAGCCGTTATTTTGGTGGGTTTTCAATTGTGAAAGAGCCTGTTTTGCGACAGGAATATTTAAATTGAACTGTTCAGCCAGCTGCATGGCATTATTCAGGTCTTTGGACAGGGTTTGCACTTTCCATTGCACCGGCTCAAAAGTATGCGTTGCCATACGCGGGCTTAAGATCTGAAACGGTTTCGAGTCGGCAAAACCACCGGCAAGCGCAGGGGCAAGCAAGGTGGTATCTACACCTGCCTGTCTGGCTAAGGCCACTGCTTCTGCAATCAAGGTGCTGTTTGCTGCAACAATCAGCTGATTGCAGATTTTGGTGGCTTGCCCGGTACCTGTTTCGCCCATACGCGTTACACGTTGCGAGAGCACATTATAAATCAGCGATAAATCTTGAATGGTTTGCGTGTCGCCACCGGCAAAGATCACCAGCGTGCCCTGTTCGGCACCTGCGGTACCCCCGGAAACAGGCGAGTCAATCCATTGCACTTGCTGGTTTTGTGCCTGCTGTGCCAAAGCTTTGGTTTTATCCACAGATAAACTGGAGAAATCCACAATCACTTGACCCGCAGTCAGTTGATGCTGGATGTGATCAAACACCGCCTGTACAGCAGCATCATCGGCCAGACAGGTCAGAATCACCGGATATTGCCCAATATTTTGCACGTCTAGGGCAGTAGCGCCCATATCAATCAGCACGTCACAGGCGGACGCCGTTCTGTTCCATACCGCCACGTCAAAACCGGCCTGAATCAGCCGGGTCGCCATGCGGCTGCCCATGAGACCCATGCCTAGGAATGCGATTTTTGTATTACGATCAAAACTCATGTGTTTTTCTCTGGACCATGCTGTTATTGGACTATTTTACTTATATTGGCGCGGTAAAAACTGAACTTCCGGGTTCTTGTCTTTTTTACGGGCCAATTTACTGTTTTTGCCCAACAGTAATTTCAGTTGCCAGATTTTCTCCAGGCGTAATGATTTTTTCGGTTCATGTTGCATGGCATCAAGAACCTGTTTAGCCGCTGCCAGTGCATCCGGAGAACGTTGCAGCATTTCTTCTGCAATTGCTTGGGCTTTGCTCATTGGTGATTCATCCAGATGCGTCACCAAACCAATCTCTTTTGCATAGCTGGCGTCAAAAATACGCCCGGTCAAGGTCAGTTCTTTGGCCAGATCGACACTGATGATGCCTTTAATGGAACGGGTCAGTCCCATGTCCGGCACCAGTCCCCAGCGGCTTTCCATAATCGACATTTTGGTGTCCGGATGGGCAATACGAATATCGGCTGCCAAAGCCAGTTGCATGCCGGCACCCAGACAATAGCCTTCGATTGCCGCAATGACCGGTACAGGCAGTTCCTGCCAGATTAAAAAAGCTTTCTGGAACAGGCTTTGTCCCGGTTTGAGCAGCTCCCAGGCTGCATAAGCGGTATTTTTTGGCGCATTTAAATCGGCCAGGTCAATTCCGGCACTAAAGACATGCGCTTCGCCGGTTAAAATGACACAGCGAATGGAGCGGTCCTTTTTAATTTGTTTGGCGGCATGCACCAGTTCGCGCAATAAAGCAAAGCTCATGGCATTGCGCTTTTCTGGACGGTTTAAGGAAACGGTGGCAATGCCATTATTTTTTTCTATGCGAAGTAAAGCCATGAGTTAGACCTGTATTTTTATATGGTTTTGAGCATAACACGGGTATTTCTCTGATACATGCCGCGATACATGACAGCAGAGTCACATCTAAACATAGACGTGGCTTCTAGAACTCGGCTAGACCATGATCAGATACTTTGCCTGTTTAAAATTTGCTGTGAGGCCTGTTCAACCTGCTGAATGACCGACTGCAATTCATCAAAGCGTTTCAGAGTTTCCTGAATAAAGGCTTCATCCGCCTTGCGGCGTTCTTTACGTAAGGAAGAAACAAACTGTTCAAATCCACCAGTGACTTCCTGCAGGCGAGGAACACCGACATAACGGGTCGCCCCATATAAGCGGTGCAGCACATGTTCTAGTTGTGGAAAATCTTCCATTTCAATCAACTGCTGCATTTCATCCAGTTCTGTAGGGAAACTGTCGATCAGCATTTGCAGTAAATCGATGGCCAGATCTTCTTTATTGGCCGCCAGTTGCAGGCTTTGTTGCCAATCCAGAATATTGGGGTCCAGCGCTTCAATCAGAATGGACTTCTCGATGCTTTTCGCCTTTTTGAAGCTTTCCGAGGTCCAGTGGGTCAGAATCTGAATAATCTGTTCCATCTGAATCGGTTTGGTGACGTAATCATCCATACCGACCTGCAACAGTTTCTGCTTTTCATCCGCCAAGGCATGTGCGGTCAGGGCAATAATCGGCAGGCGCTTATGATTCTCCAGGGTCGACTCTAGCGAGCGAATGGCACGGGTGGTATCAATTCCGGACATCACCGGCATTTGAATATCCATAAACACCAAATCAAATGCCGGCAACTCCTGCTCGATGCGCTGCTGAATAATTTCAATGGCTTCCTGACCGCTTAAGGCCTTGGTGGTGGTGACATTCAGCTCTGCAAGCAGCGCTTCCAGAACAATCAGGTTCGGTAAATGGTCATCCACTGCCAGTACATGCAAACCTTGTCCATTAAACTCTTCATGCACATCCTGCTCGAAAACAGGCTGATTGCTGAGCAGCTGAATCAAGGCACTACGGCTTAAAGGCTGATACAGCGGACGGGCGCGGTAATCGTTCAGCATGTTTGGATCGAGCGCCATCTGATAGCCATACACGGCAATATTGCCGTGGTAGCGTTGACGGATTTCTTTCAGTAGCGCTTCGCCATCGCCGCTATGGTCGACAATCAGCCAGGTATTTTCATCGTTTGTCGGGAATTTATTCAGCTGGCTGAACAGATCCAGAATCGAACCGGTTTCCACATGATGCACACCATAATTTTCCAGATAATGGCGCAGAATGTTGGCGGTTGCAGGATGGGCCAAATAGGAAACCACCTGCATTTGTTCAAAGTGCGGATGCACAATTTCAATGTCTTCATCCACCACAAACATGGCGGTAAACCAGAAAGTTGAACCTTTTTCGGTCGGTGCGCGCTCCTGGTTGTCTTCAAAGCCAATTTGGCCCTGCATCAAATGCACCAGTTGTTTGGAAATGGCCAGGCCAAGTCCTGTACCGCCAAATTGACGGGTCACCGAAGCATCGCCTTGCGAGAAGGATTCAAACAGTTTTTTCCGGTCTGTACCGCTCAGGCCAATGCCGCTGTCCTGCACGCTAAAGTGCAACAGGCATTGTCCGATATCGTCATGTTCCATGCGGGCACGGACAATAATTTCGCCATCCGGGGTAAATTTGATGGCATTGGAAATCAGGTTGGTCAGAATCTGCTTGAAGCGTAAGGCATCGCCAATCACTTGCGTTGGCACATTGTCGGCATAATAGAATGCCATATCGATATGCTTTTGCGCAGCCAATGGCGAGAGCATATCCATCACGTCAAAAATGGCTTCTTCCAGGTCAAACGGGGCCGTTTCCAGTTCCAGCTTGCCGGCATCAATCTTGGAGAAATCCAGCACGTCATTAATCAGCGCCAGCAGATGCGCAGATGATTTACGGATGGTTTGCAAATACAGGTTCTGCTCATTGCTCAGGTTGCCTTGGCGCAGCAATAAATGAATAAAGCCGTCAATACTGTTCAAGGGAGTACGCAGTTCATGGCTGATATTGGCCAGAAACACCGACTTGGACTGGTTGGCTGAAATCGCCTGGTCGCGTGCCTGACGATAGGTAATGTTCTGAACTTCCAGGGTATCTAAAGTACGGCGCAAATCATCTTCGGTCTGTTCGGTATGTTCTTTGAGTTCCAGAAAGCTAAAGTGCAGGCGTTTCACCACGTTGGCAATATCGCGCTGCAATAAGCGCAATTCCCCGGTACTGTTAATCACCATGTGCTGATCAAGCGTGTCGGCATTCAGGCGCTGTAACTGCATCCGGATTTCGTACATTGGCGCAATCCAGCGCCGTGAGTAGAAATTCAGGCACAGTAACAGCAGCAATAACGTCAGCAGGCCGGTGGCAATCAGCACAATCATGACCCGGTAGTGGGCAATTTCCAGGGGCTGGTTATCCAGCTCAATTACCAGTGTGGCCGGGTTATCGGTATGTTCATTAATTTTTAAGGCATAGATATGATTGTGATTATGCAGGATAGGCCCGACAAAATCGGCTTTAGCGTCAATCTTGGGCCAAGCTTCCTGATCCTGAAAACCAATACTTAAACGGTTTCTGCCTTGGGGATCGATAATTGCGGCACGAATGAGATGTTTTTCATCCAGCATCACTTGCAGGGTATTACGAGCCTGATCATATTGCCATGGATAGCGGTTGAGCAGATCGAATGCAGCTTCGGCGGTAAGCTGATAGCGGGTCACAATCGCAATAGCCATCTGACGTTGCTGCGCACGTGAGGCATTGGATGTTTCGGATAAAACCAGCAATGCCCCCACACATGCCAAAACCATAATGGGGACAAAAATCATGGCGATGAGTTGTCCATAAGCATGATTTAAGTGTAGACGCTTAAATAACTTTTTATTGATATTTGACATGGTTAAAGCAGTTGATTCCCTATGCTTTGCATATTAGCACGCTTTATTTAAAACTGGCTGTGCTTTAATCACTTTCAATAAAAAGCCTGCTAAATGGGTGCAGGAGGAAGCATTTTTCCATACAATAGGCGCACCTCGATATAGGTGCAAATAATGAGTAATACCACCCCTGATTTCCAAGCTGACGAATTTTTACTGGATCACTATGTAGGAAAAACGCCTCTGGTGCGTTTACAACGTCTGGCAAGTCACACTCAAGCAACAGTATTGGCGAAACTTGAAGGGAACAATCCTGCAGGTTCGGTAAAAGACCGCCCAGCGTACAACATGATTATGCAGGCTGAAAAACGTGGTCAAATCAAGCCAGGCGATACATTGATTGAAGCGACCAGTGGAAATACGGGAATTGCCTTGGCCATGGTGGCTGCCATGCGTGGCTATAAAATGAAACTCATTATGCCTGCAGGTTCAAGTCAGGAACGCAAAGATGCCATGCGTGCTTATGGCGCCGAGCTGATCGAGTCCGAGAATATGGAACAGGCGCGTGATATGGCGCTGCAAATGCAAGAAGAAGGAAAAGGACTGGTCTTAAACCAGTTTGGCAACCCGGACAATGTGGACGCCCATTACCGGACGACCGGTCCGGAAATCTGGCAGCAAACCGGCGGTAAAATTACCCATTTCGTCAGTTCCATGGGAACGACAGGCACAATTATGGGGATTTCCAAATACCTAAAAGAACAAAATCCGGATATTCAGATTGTCGGTTTGCAACCTTCGGAAGGTTCCAATATTGCCGGTATCCGTCGTTGGCCACAAGAATATCTACCTACCATTTTTGATCCTAAGCGGGTTGACCGCATTATGGACATTCCGCAAATTGAAGCGGAAAAAACCGCACGTCAACTGGCGCGCAAAGAAGGCATCAGTGCCGGAACCTCATCAGGCGGTGCCGTGTGGGCTTCCATTAAACTGGCTGAAGAAAATCCGGGTGCCGTAATTGTCTGCATCGTCTGTGACCGTGGTGACCGTTATCTGTCTACCGGTTTATTCTCTGTAGTCGACCCTGAATAATTAAAAAACTGTGAGATGAAATGCGCTTACCTATCTTGATTTTTGATATCGAAACGCTGACCGATTTAAAGTCAGGTGCGCATTTATATCATCTGGATTTGCCCGAAGCAGATCTTGAGCAGGCGTTAATGAAATTGCGCCGTCAGGAATCAGGGGCGGATTTCCAGCGTTTGCCGCTGCATGAAATTGTTTGTATTTCCGGTCTCTGGATTGATGAAAACGGGGCGATGACACTGTTTTCATTTAGCCGCGAACAGTATAGCGAAGCGGAAATTTTAAAAAAATTTCTGTCCATTTTTGATAAGCGCCATCCGACTCTGGTCAGTTGGAATGGTTCACAGTTTGATCTGCCGGTCATTCTGTTCCGTGCCATGTATCATGGCCTGTCGGCACCAAGTTTGTTCGATCAGGGCGAAATTGATCAGCAAAAGCGCTATAATAATTACCAGAACCGTTACCATCAGCGTCATGTCGACTTAATGGATGCCATGGCGATGTTTAATGGCCGTCATTTCCAGAAGCTGGATGATGTTGCACATCTGCTGGGATTTCCGGGCAAGCGCGGTGATGGTGCTTACCATGTTCCGGAATATGTCCGTGCACAGCAGTGGTTAAAATTAACCAGCTACTGTGAAGGCGATGTGCTGAATACCTGGCTGATCTATTTGCGCTGGCTATTGCTGAAAGGCCAATTGCTGGCTGAAGATCACCGTTACTGGGTTCAAGCCACCATCCAGTATTTACAGCATCAACCGCAACACGCAGATTTTCTTCAGGTATGGCGTGAAACTTCACAGCATACCGAATTTACCGCTACAGATTTTATCTCTCCCACACCCTAGGTATTCATGAAACATAGAACCAAGCCACGTCCAGCTCAGCATCCGATTTACACATTTCAGGTTGAGTCTCTTTCACATGAAGGACGGGGAATCGCGCACTATGGATCGCATCCCGATCATCCGAGTGACAAGCACGGTAAAAAAGTTTTTATTGCATATGCCTTGCCGGGGGAGACGGTTAGAGCACAAATTACCCATGTGGTGAAACGTTTAGAAGAAGCCGATTGCGTAGAGATTCTGAGCGAGCCTTCGCATTTGCGTGTTCAGCCGCAATGCCCGCATTTTGGTGTTTGTGGTGGCTGTAATATGCAGCATATTCAGCAAGATGAACAAATTCGACTGAAACAGGAGGTCTTGAAGTCGCATCTGGAACATTTTGCCGGTATCCAGCCTGAACAATGGTTGGCAGCTTTACGCTCACAACGTGAAGACTACCGCCGTAAAGCACGTATCGGTGTGCGTTATATTCCAGCCAAAGAGCAGTTGGTGGTGGGCTTTCGTGAACGCCAGAGCAATAAGCTGACGCCGATTGACCGCTGTATGGTGCTGGATCGTAAATTTGGTTCCATGACCGAACTCAAACAATTACTCCAAAGTCTAAAGGGCAAAGCAGCGATTGGTCATGTAGAATTGGCCATGGGGGATCAGGATATTGCATTGCTGGTGCGCCATACTGAAAAATTGTCATCCGATGATGTCAACCAATTAAAACAGTTTGCGTTAAACAGACAGTGGCAACTGTATTTGCAGCCAGCAGGGGGCGACAGTTTGCATCGTGTCGATGATCCGGCCGCGGCGATGCGTTTGCATTATGCTTTGGACGAATTTGATGTGAAATTTGGCTTTAATCCGCTTGATTTTACTCAGGTCAACTCCACCATTAACCCGCAGATGGTGAAGCTGGCATGTGATTTGCTTCAATTGCAGCAAGGGGAGCGTGTACTCGACCTGTTTTGTGGTTTAGGAAACTTTTCTTTACCCTTGGCGCGTTGTGTCGGTGAAACCGGACAAGTGGTTGCTGTTGAAGGAAGTGAGGAAATGGTTCAACGTGGTGCAGAAAATGCCGAGAAAAACGGTATATGTCACGTAAAATTTTATTCACAAGATTTAACAAAAGATTTTTCGCATCATTCTTGGGCAAATCAGGGATTTGATGCATTATTGATTGATCCTCCACGCTCAGGGGCGGAGGAAATAATGTATTATGTGCCCAAATTTGGTGCAAAAAGAATCGTTTATGTGTCATGTAATCCTGCCACACTGGCGCGAGATGCGGGAGTGCTGGTAAAACATGGCTATCGATTAAAAAAGGCTGGGGTAATGGATATGTTTACCCATACGGGACATGTAGAATCTATTGCCTTATTCGAAAAATACAACGAAATAAACGATTTATAATATGAAGTGTAAAAAAGTAGGAGTAGGGTATGGTCACAGTACGTGAGCAGCTTCCTGGACGTCTCAATGAGTTGTCGGAGGAAGCGACTGTAGAACATGCCGAACAAGCTCAACAAGATTTGGCTGAATGGTTAAATCGGGTTCGTGGCATATTAGATGATACGGCGCTAAAACAACTCGAAGATGTAGCGCATTTAACTTTGCAGAAAGAACTGCAAAGTACGGTCAACCATCGTTCCAATACCTTCTATACCGGCATTGAAATGGCCGATATTCTGGCGCATCTGCATGTCGATGAAGCGACCTTGTCTGCCGCAATGCTATATCGTAGCGTTCGTGAAGGCGTGATGACGCTGGAAGAAGTGCAGGAGCATTTTGGCGAGCAAGTCTATGGCCTGGTGCAAGGCACACTGGCGATGGGTAAGCTGTCCGAGCTGATTGAAAAGAACAAGCGTCTGGAAGACCACTTTAATAACAACCAGCGCGAACATTTAAGCGGCATTTATAAAATGCTGATTGCCGTGACCGAAGATGTTCGCGTGGTGCTGATCAAGCTGGCCGAACGTACCTACGCCTTGCGTGAACTGACCCAAGCTTCTCGGGAACGCCAGGAACGTGTTGCGCGTGAAATTCTGACCATTTACTCGCCTTTGGCACACCGCCTGGGGATTGCCCAGCTTAAATGGGAGCTGGAAGATCTCGCTTTCCGTTATCTGGCCCCGGAGCGTTATAAAGAAATCGCCTCATTGCTGAATGAGAAACGCCTGGAGCGTGAGCAGTACATTCAGTTTGTGATTGATAAGCTGAAAACCGAACTGGCCAGCCATGGGATTGAAGCCGAAATTAGCGGACGGGTGAAGCACATTTATTCGATTTATCGAAAAATGAAAAGCAAGAACTTAAGCTTTGACCAGCTGTACGATATCCGTGCGGTGCGGGTTCTGGTTAAAACCGTACCCGAGTGTTATCACTCCTTGGGCATTGTGCATCAAATCTGGCGCCATATTCCGCATCAGTTTGATGATTACATTACCAATCCCAAGGCCAATGGCTACCGTTCATTGCATACTGCCGTGATTGCAGAGAACAAGTCGCTCGAAGTGCAAATCCGCACCAAGGATATGCATGAAGAAGCCGAGCTTGGGGTATGTTCGCACTTCAACTATAAAGAAGGTGCCAAGAATACCGATCATTCCTTCAATCATCGTTTACATTCATTGCGTGCCGTACTGGAACATTACCAGGAACGCAATGATGCCAGTGCGCATAAAGTAGAGGATGAGCCAGAAAATTTTGAACAGATTCAAGATTTTGAAGGCTTTGAAAAAATTTATGTGTTTAGCCGCGATGGCGATATTAAAGAATTGCCGCGTGGTTCGACTGTTTTGGACTTCGCTTATCACGTGCATACCGAAGTGGGGAACAAGTGCTATGCCGCACGGGTGAACCAGCGCTATGTGCCGCTGACCTATACCCTGAAAACCGGTGAGCAGGTTGAAATCTTAACCAAGAAAGATCGCGAGCCGAACCGGGACTGGTTGGTCAATTCGCTGGGTTATATTAAAACTGCCCGCGCGCGGGATAAGCTGCGTCACTGGTTCAGACAGCAAGACCGCAGTAAAAATCTGGAAGTCGGCCGTGAAATTCTCAACAAAGAGCTTTCACGCCTGGCGATTCATCCCAAAAGTATTGATTTAAGTGACTATTGCAATCATTTCAATGTCAAGTTGGGTGAAGATATCCTGATCGGACTGGTGAATGGCGACATCAGCCTGCATGCCCTGATCAATCAGGTCAACCGTCATATGCATATCGGTCAGGATGAGCCTGAACTGGTACTCAAACCGACCTTGAATCCGCGTGCCAGTCATACCCTGTCTGCACATGGCATTTTAATTGACGGTCTGGACAATGTGGAACTGCATATTGCCCAGTGTTGTCAGCCGGTGCATGGTGAATCCATTGGGGGATATATCACCCTGAATCGTGGCGTCAGTATTCACAAGGTGGCCTGTCCGGATTATGTACGCATGATTTCTCAGGAACCTGAACGTGCTGTCGAAGCGGATTGGGAAATGCAGCCGACCCGTGGCCAAAGTGTACAGATTGTTGTTGAGGCTTATGACCGCCGTGGTCTGCTCAAAGACCTGACTCAAGTGATCTTCTCGGATCAGATCAATATTCGTCAGGTGAATACCATTTCCGAAGCGGATGGTATTGCCAACATGAAATTGTTGATTGAGGTGAAAGGTTTGGCCCAGTTATCCCGTCTTTTGGCGCGTTTGGAACAACAGCCGGGCATTATCAGTGCGCGTCGTTTGGTGCAAGGCAATTAATCCAGCATTGCACTGATGCCATAAAAACCAGCAACAGGTGTTGCTGGTTTTTTTATGCCTGATCGGTTTTTTAAGGGTTTTTAAACAAAATAAACAATGAAATCAAAACTATAATTTTAAATAATCAATATTATACAAGATACATTTTGTGTAATTTTTATTACAAATGCTATAATCCGACCCATTAAAATAGCCTCGAGCTAAAATATTTTAGGGTATGGAAAATTAGGGCAATGCTTCAAATCAATGTGTCACAACTGTGCATAAGTCGTGCCGATGAAACCGTTGCCGCCTTAGAACAAATTCCAGCCATGCAGCGCAGACGTTTGTCAGGGATTGCCAAACTCGCGTTAAGCAGTGCTATTCAATCGCTGAATTCCAAATCGGCAGATTATATTGTCTGGGCTTCACAATATGGCGATGAACATAAGACTTTAAAAATTCTGGCCGATGTACTGCAAGATCAGACGCCGTCACCGACCCAGTTTTCAACTTCCGTACATAATGCCATTGCCGGACTGTATTCCATTTTATGTCAGGATGCGACCCCATCGACCAGTTTGGCGGCTTCGTGGAGTGAAGCCCTGATTGAAGCCTATGCCTGGTTAAAAACCGCAACGCAACCGAATCCACGCGTTCTGGTGGTGTATTATGACGAGGCATTACCGGAAATTTATCACGAAGCTGAGCCTTTTATCGCTTTTGCCATGTCGGCAATGGTGAGTCTTGAAGCGCCCAACCTGCAATTGGATATGCATGCGCTAGGCAACCAGCGTCATAAATATATGGATGCGCAGAATTTTTATGATTTCTGGCAGCAATCTGAACAGCGTCTTGATTATCCTCAAACTCAGGCATGGCAAAAATGTTAAAGCGCGATCAAATCAAGCAAAAAGCCAACTACCTGTGGCGTGTGGGCGCAACCGGTTTCAGTTTCGCCAGTTTCGGGATTGGCGGTGTGGCCATTGGGGGGCTAATTGCACCCTTAGTGAAACTGTCGACTCAGAATCCCGGTTTAAGGCAGCAGCGTACCCAAAAAGTCATTAAGCATAGCTTCAAGGGCTTTACCGAAATGATGGTAAAACTCGGAATTATGACCTATGACATTGAAGGCCTGGAAAAATTACAGCACAGTAAGCAGGAACTGGTGATTGCCAACCATCCTACCCTGGTGGATGTGGTGGTGCTGATCGGGCTGATGGAACAAGCCAACTGTGTAGTCAAGCAGGCTTTATGGTCAAATCCATTTACCAAAGGTCCGGTGCAGAATGCCGGTTATATTTTAAATGCCGGTTCGGAACAGTTTATTCATGATTGCGTGGCAAGGCTAAAGCAGGATCAGGCAGCATCGTTGCTGATTTTTCCTGAAGGTACCCGGACTGCAAAAGGCGAGTTGCTGAATGAATTTCAGCGCGGTGCGGCCAATATTGCCATTCGTGCCAACGTGCCGATTCGTCCGGTGCTGATTAGCTGTACGCCTTCAACCTTAACCAAGAATGAAAAGTGGTATCACGTTCCTTCCAAGCCTTTCCATATTCATGTGAAGGTACTGGATGCCATACAAGTCGATGATCTGCTCGAGGATGTAACGGTGAATCCGAAACACGTGCGTCAGCTGAGTCATCAATTACACCAATTTTTTAACCAAGAGTTATCTAAAAAATGAGCAATCTTGCTGATGAATTAAAGCAAATGATTATTGATGTTCTGGCCCTTGAGGACATCAGCATAGATGATATTGAAACCGAAGCACCTTTATTTGGGGATGGCCTGGGTCTGGATTCGATTGATGCGCTGGAACTGGGCCTGGCACTGAAAAAACGTTACAACATTCATTTGAATGCTGAATCGGCGGAAACCAAACAACATTTTAAATCAATTCAAAGTCTGGTGGCTTTGGTTGAAGCACAGCAACAGGCATAAGAGGTAGTGATGCTAACTCAGGAACAAGTACTTGAAAAATTAAGAGAATGGATGGAAGATCTGTTTGAGATTAGCCCTGAAGATGTGCAGCTGGATGCAAATTTAGCCACCGATCTGGACGTAGACAGTATCGATGCGATTGATCTGGTGGTCAAAATCAAGGAATTGACCGGTAAACAGGTTAATCCTGAAGACTTTAAAAGCGTACGCACAGTACAGGATGTGGTGACTGTGATTCAGAACATGTCTGCTGCATGAAACTGATCTTTAAAGGGATAGTGGCAATCGGGTTGATGCTCTATCCCTTTTTAGTGGGCTATAGTTTGGCACATGGACAATATGTCTGGGTCAGCAGCCTGCTGATTGTTTTGGGCCTATTGCGCCTGTTCAGCAAGGGCAATGCCTTGCTGTGGCCCTTAACCGGATTTGCCATTTTGTGTGGCAGCCTGAGCCTGATTTTAAAAGATCATGCCTGGCTAAAACTGTATCCGGTGTTGATGAGTGTGGGGGCATGTATGATTTTTGCCTCGACTTTAATCCGCCCCCCATCCATGATTGAGCGTTTTGCCCGATTGGCAGAACCGGATTTGCCCGAAGCTGGGGTGATCTGGACCCGAAAAGTCACCCTTGTATGGTGCGGTTTTTTTGTATTGAATGCCCTGATTGCCTTGGCGACCGTACTCTTTGCCTCTATGCAGGTCTGGGTATTGTATAACGGCTTTATTTCCTATGTGTTGATGGGGCTGTTACTACTGGGCGAATTTATCTTGCGTAAGCGACAGCAGCGCTTAAATCAACTTCAGGAATAAAAACAGAATATTATGTTGTGTCATTTTCAAAATCATCTCCATTCACTGAAACCGCTGTGTATTCGGCCTGATTTAAGCCAGATCCGCTTTCAGGATTTCTGGCAGGATGTGATGCAACAACGTCATGCCATTGAGGCACTTTCACAGGAAAGTTGGGCGCTTTGGGAACCTGACAGTTACCAGTTTTTAGTGCTGTTATTTGCAGCACTACTGGCCAAAAAACAGGTACTGCTGCCTCCGAACCGGGTCAGTGATCTGGAAAAAGAACTGGCCGGGCAGAATGTTTATTTTTTACAGCGCCAGACTGTATCCCATAGCTACAACCAGCCGATTGAACTCGATCTGGATGATGCCTTTCTGACTCAGGCACAGCTTTATTTTTATACGTCCGGTTCTACCGGTCAGCCTAAAAAAATCCCGCGCAGCTTGCGTCAGTTGCTGAATGAAGTACAGGGGCTGGATGCCAGTTTTCAGTTGCCTGGGCAGGCGATTGCGATTGCCACGGTCAGTCATCAGCATATTTATGGCCTGCTGTTTAAGTTGCTCTGGCCATTGGCCAGCGGTCGCTGCTTTTTTCAAGTACAGCTGGCTTTCCCCGAAGATGTCGCCGATATCCAGAAAAAATTAACTGTTTTCAAGATGGATAATTATGTAATTTCCAGTCCGGCACTGTTAAAACGCTGGACTCAGGATGTGCTGCTGCAAAACTGTTTAACGGTCTATTCCTCTGGTGGGAAACTGGAATCCGGTATAAGACCCTATCTGAACCGTACCATTACCGAAGTGTTTGGCAGTTCCGAAACCGGCGGGATTGCCCATCGCCAGCAGGATGATGCCTTGTGGATACCCTTTGCCAATGTCGATATACAGACCAATGCACAGCAGGAACTCCAGGTCAGAACCAATCATGCGTTTAGCGAAGACTGGATTTTTACCGGTGATAAAGTTGAACTGGTTGAAGCCGGCAATTTAAAAAGTCCATTCCGTTTGTTGGGGCGTTTGGACCGGATTGTCAAACTGGAAGAAAAACGTTTAAGTCTGGATGCCATCGAGCAAAAAATTGTCGAGCTGGATGACATCGTACAATGTCATGTGCTGATTCTGGAACGGGAACATCGCCAGATTTTAGCCTGTGTTGCAGTATTGTCAGAGCAGGCCAGACAGCAACTGCAAAATGGCAGCAAAGTACAGTATGTCGCGACCTTAAAAGCCCAGCTGAAAGCCAAACTGGAAAGCATTGCCATTCCAAGACAGTGGCGTTTTTTGACACAATTACCGCAAAACTCCCAATCCAAGCTGAATAAACAATACATGAAATCCTTATTTCAGCCTATGTTATTGCCTATTGTATTGGAACAACAGCATGTCGCGGATTCGGCATCCTACCGTTTGGAGTTTTCACCTGAACTGGAATGCTTTAAGGGGCATTTTCCAGATTATCCTATTTTTCCAGGGGTGGGGCAGATCGGGTTTATTCAGCATTTTGCCCGCCAGACCTGGGCTGATCTGGAATGGTGCAATGGTTTCGAGCAGTTGAAGTTTCAGGATCTGATCAAGCCTTTTATGGTGCTGCAATTGCAATTGACCAGAAAATTGCACAAAGTCAGTTTTGAACTCACCCATGCGGATCAGACCTTGGCCTCTGGACGATTGCTGTTTAAAACGCCGAGCGATCAGATTTAAAGGTAGATGTATATGCAGCAATGTTTTGTGATTCCGGTTTATAACCATCCTCATTATATCGAGGCTTTGGTCGCCCATCTGGAACAGTTTCAGAAACCGATCATTCTGGTCAATGATGGCAGTGATGCCGCATGTACTCAGCTTTTACATACTATTGCTGCAAAGAATTCATTGGTCGAATTGGTTGAGCATCATCATAATCAGGGCAAAGGCCAGGCCGTGATCACCGGGTTGCGTCATGCCCACAAGCTGGGTTTTAGTCATGCCTTGCAGCTTGATTCAGATGGTCAGCATGACTGGCAGGATGTGGCAAAATTTCTGCAAATTTCCCAGCAACACCCGGACGCAATGGTCATCGGACAGCCGGTTTTTGATGAATCGGTGCCCAAAAAACGCCTGTATGGCCGTTATGCCACGCATATCTGGGTCTGGATTAACAGCCTGTCGTTTGACATTAAGGACAGCATGTGCGGTTTCCGGGTCTATCCCTTAGCCTCAACCATTAAAGTGCTGGATTCGGCAAAATTTCAGCCACGTATGGGCTTTGACAGTGAAATTCTGGTACGTCTTAAATGGGCCAATGTGCCTTTTATCAATGTGCCGACCAAAGTCATTTATCCAGAAGACGGTATTTCTCATTACCATGTCTGGCGAGACAATCTGGGCATGAGTAAGGCGCATGCCAAATTGCTGGGCGGGATGCTGATTCGTTTGCCAAAATTGCTGGCACAGAAAGTAAAAGGTTGATTCTGTGGCCGAGCTGAATTCAGGTAAATGGAGTGATATTCAGGAACGTGGCGGCATGACCTCACTGAGTCTTGTGCTGGCGTTCTACCGTCTGGGTGGCCGATGGCTGTGTCGGGTATTGATGTATTTTATTATCTTATGGTACTGGCTGTTTGCGGCTGCCGCACGTCAGGCTTCACTGCAATATCTGACTCGATTGCACCATTTTGCAGGTAGAAATTCTCCCTTCCCGCATCCACCAAGTCTGGCACAGAGCTATCGGCATTTCATGCAGTTTGGGGAAGGCATTCTGGACAAAATTGAGGGCTGGCTGGGTAAAATCCCGGAACAGCAACTGGTTTTACATGGACATGAATATTTTCGTGAGCATTACCAAAAAGGCGCGGTGATTGTGGTGTCGCACTTTGGCAATATTGAATTGCTGCGTGCCATTAAGTCGGAACATCCGCAAAAAATTAATGTTTTGGTCTATCAAAAGCATGCCACCAAATTTAACCAGTTCTTAAAAAAGCTCAATGACCATGCTGATGTCAATCTGGTTTCGGTGGATGAACTGGGGATTGAAACAGCCTTGGTGCTGCAAGAAAAACTGGATCGCGGAGAATGGGTGATTGTTGCCGCAGACCGTGTGCCGGTGCAGTCGGATCGGGTACAGTCGATTTCATTTTTAGGCGAAGATGCAAACTGGCCGCAAGGGGCGTGGATTCTTGCCAGTTTGCTGAAAGTTCCGGTGCTCGCCGTGTTCTGTTATCGCGTGGCCGACAGCTTTGAAGTGCATATTCACGCGATTGCCGAACAGCTGAATTTTCCACGCAAAAACCGTCTGCAAGCCATGCAAACGACGACCCGTAAATATGTGGAATTACTGGAGCAGCACTGTATTCGTGCGCCCTATCAATGGTTTAATTTTTATAATTTTTGGAACAAAGATTAATGCAAGTTTTAGTTGTTGGGGAAAATCCGCTATCAATTGAAGATGTGGTGGCGGTCGCACGTCAGGAAAAATCGGTCGCTTTACCAGCCAGTGCTGAATGGTGCGAATTGATTCAACGCGGTGCCGATTTTCTGGATCAGTTGCTGCAAGATGAAGGCGTGATTTATGGCGTGACCACCGGTTATGGCGATTCCTGTCTGGTGGAAATTCCAGCCCATCAGGTCAATGAACTGCCATTGCATTTATCGCGTTTTCATGGCTGTGGTCTGGGTCAAAACCTGGACTTAATTAGCGCACGTGCAGTCGTGGTGACACGTCTGTGTTCGCTGGCACGTGGCTATTCCGGGGTTTCGCATGCCTTGCTGCAACGTCTGGTGTGGATGCTGAATGAAAACGTGATTCCGGTGATTCCTTCCGAAGGCTCGGTTGGGGCCAGTGGAGATTTAACGCCATTGTCTTATATTGCTGGTGCTTTGGTCGGTGAACGTGATGTTTACTATCAGGGGCAGATTGTTCCGATCAGCCAGGTCTATGCAGAAAAAGGCATGCAGCCTTTGGTGATGCGTCCTAAAGAAGGACTGGCCCTGATGAACGGTACGGCGGTGATGACCGCGATTGCCTGCCTGAACTATAAAAAAGCCGAACAGATCAGTTTGGCCAGCACCTGCATTACCGCACTGAATGTCTTGGCCTTAGAAGGTAATCCGAGCCATTTTGATGAAGTGCTGTTTGCGCAAAAACCGCATCCGGGCCAGCAGCATATTGCCGCACAGCTGCGTGACTGGCTGAACAGTGAAGTGCAAACCGAACATCAGAGTTCACGCCTGCAGGACCGTTATTCGCTACGCTGCGCACCGCATATTATTGGCGTGTTTGAAGACTCGAAAGTCTGGCTACGCCAGTTTATTGAAAATGAACTGAATTCCAGCAATGACAATCCGCTGATTGATCCGGTGAATTTGCGTGTGTTGCACGGCGGGCATTTTTATGGCGGTCATATCGCGCAGGCTATGGACAGCTTGAAAATCATGATCGCCAATATTGCCGACCTCATGGACCGGCAATTGGCGCAACTGGTCGACTACAAAATGAATAATGGTTTGCCGCGTAATTTAACCGGGGCAACCGATGAGCGCTTGCCGCTGAATCATGGCTTTAAAGCGGTACAGATTGGCGTGTCGGCATGGACGGCAGAAGCCTTGAAACAGACCCTTTCGGCTTCGATTTTCTCGCGCTCGACCGAATGTCATAACCAGGACAAGGTCAGTATGGGCACCATTGCCGCGCGTGATGCCAGCCGCGTCATTGTATTAACGGAACAGGTCATTGCGGCACTGTGCTGTGCCAGTGTGCAAGCCATCCATTTAAAAACCCTGGATGAAAAATTGTCTGAAGTCCTCGACACATTTAAGGCGTGGGTATTACAAACTTTTGATTACGTGGTGGAAGACCGTCCATTACAGGGCGAATTACAACACTTGGTCGACCGACTGGAAAATCTGGAATTATTGAATAGCGCACTTGTTCGCTAAATCTGACGGGAAACAGACTATGCATGCCGATGTAATAATTGAAGTGCCATTTCATGATGTAGATACCATGGATGTGGTCTGGCATGGGCATTATTTGAAGTATTTTGAAATTGCGCGCTGCAAGTTGCTGGACCAGTTTCAGTATAACTACAAGCAGATGCGTGATTCCGGCTATGCCTGGCCGGTGATTGAAAGCCATGTACGTTATGCGCATGGCATCCTGTTTGAGCAGAAAATTCGGGTGCGTGCCATTTTAAAAGAATGGGAAAACCGCCTGAAAATTGAATATCAGATTTTTGATGTGGAAAGCGGTAAAAGGCTGACCAAAGGCTATACCACCCAAGTGGCGGTGCATATTGAAAGTCGGGAAATGTGTTTCCAGTCACCGCAAATTTTATTGCAGCGTTTACACGCCTGGTCTGAGTTTAAAGCGGAGTAAAGCAGATGAACTTTCTCAATCTACCACGTGCAGCAGGATTATTCCTGGCAGGAGTGCTGTCTCTGACCATGTTGCTGTCGCAAGCAGTGCATGCGCAAAATCCGCAGCTCAGACAAATCTTTAGCCAGCTCTCTGAAACGCCAACCGTGCGGGCCAATTTTGAACAGCAAAAAAAACTGGCGAGCATGAACAAGACCTTTGTGTCCAAAGGTACGGTGTTGTTTTCCAAATCGCAGGGCGTAATCTGGAAAATCCAGACTCCGGTCAAAGCCGACCTGATTGTGATCCCTCGTAAACTGGTACAGAAAACCCAGCGCACGCATAGCCAGATTGAAATTGACAAATCTCCTTATGGCTCGGTCGCGACCATGTTCCTGCAGCTGATGTCGGGGAATGAAGCGGCTTTGGCCAAAAATTTCAATGTTGTTTCGGCCAGTTACAGTCCGGCACAGTGGAATGTGGCCTTAACCCCGAAAAGCAGTTTGTTTAAGAAACTGTTTGTCCGGGTCGATGCACAAGGGCAGCGTTATGTGGACCGTATCGTGATTCGCGAGAAAGCCAACAACAGCACCAGCATTCGCTTTAGCCAGCAAACCACCCAACCCCAAAACTTAACGGCTGAGGAAAATGCACTTTTCCAACTGGCAAAATAAATTTACTGCGCTCTGGCTGATTGTACTGAGCGTGATTGCCATCGCGCTGGGTACGGCTTGGTTGAAAAAAGACATTCATATTCAAACCAATATCTTTGCCTTACTGCCGGAAGCCCATCATGATCCCCGCTTGGAACGGGCGCAGCAATATGTCAGTCAGCAGCTGAATGACAAGGTCTTTGTGGTGCTGAATGCCAAAGATGATGCTGCACTGGCCAAAGCCACAGCGACTTTTAAACAGAGCGTAGCGGCAACAGATTTATGGCAACCTCTACATGCACAGCTGGACAGTGACAGGTTTGCCCAGGTGTTATATCAGCATCGTGCCGGTCTGCTGTCATCCGCAGATCAAAAGCTGCTGGAGCAAAAAGATTATGCCGCGCTGAGCGAACAGGGCCTGTTGCAGATCATGAGCCCGGGCATGCCGGTGACTGCTGAGCTGTTACAGCAAGACCCGCTCTTATTATTTCCACGCTATGCCGTGGGCTTGTCCAGTTTACAGGGCAATCAGGATATTGAACTTGAAGATGGCTTTGCCACCATTCGCGATGAGCAGGGTATTTCCCGCCTTATCGTTCTGGAGCTCAAAAATAGCCCTTACAATATTGATTACCAGGAAAAAACTGCTGCATGGATTGAGCAGTTAAGTTTAAAGCTGAAACAGATGCAGGTACAGCCGCACTGGACCGGGACCTTGCTGTTTGCCCAGTTCGGCACCACCTCGGCGGAAAAAGAAATTTCCACCATTGGAGTCGGTTCGACCATCGGGATTTTTCTGTTGGTGCTGTTCGGTTTCCGCTCGGTTCGTCCGATGCTGACTGAAATGGTTGCCGTCGGTACCGGCTGTCTGGTGGCCTTTGCCATCACCCATTGGGTCTTTGGTGAAATTCACCTGATGACCCTGGTGTTTGGGGCCAGTCTGGTCGGGGTCTGTGTCGATTTTTCATTTTACTTTATGGCCATGCAGTCACAGCATCGGCAGATTGACGGTTTTGCCGTACTCAAACCGCTGTTGCCCAGCCTGTTTATGGGCCTGATGACCACTCTGGTCGCGTATATTTTCTTGAGTTTTACCCCATTTCCTGGCTTTAGGCAGATTGCCGTATTTTCCATGGTGGGACTGGCTGCGGCATGGATCACCAGCGTTTTATTGTTGCCAAGATTGCCGCCTTTAAATGCCGAACCGGCGATTCGCCGTTTGAGTTTTATTGGCAAGGCACGCTCCTGGGTACAGGCCAGCAAGGGCCTACGTTATGGTATTATCTTGATCATTGCCATGATTACAGGCAGCAGTCTGCTGTTGCTGCAAAGCAATGATGATATCCGTAACCTGCAAAGTATAGATAAGACGCTCCAGCAGGAAGATCAGTATGTCCGTGAACGCTTTATGCAGCAGCAAAGCAGCGAATACTTTGTGGTGCATGGCGATACGGTGCAGCAGCTGGAACAGAATGAACAGCAACTGCTACAGAAATTGCAGGTTTTGCAGAACCAGAACAAGCTGGAGGGTGTTCAGGCCTTAGGCCAATGGCTACCCTCCAAAGCAGAGCAGCAACACAATATTGCATTGCTGCAAGCCATTCCAGCCAGTGCTTTACAGGACTACGCTACGGCATTGCAGCTGAATCCGGCCGAGGTGGTGGCCTGGCAAAAGCAGCTTTCTCAGCAGCCTTTACTCAGTCCAGCCGAAATGAGTCAGCATCCTTTGGCCTTTTTACAAATGAGCCCAACCGAGCGTCTGGTGCTGCTGCAAAATGTGCATGATGTAGCTGCCTTGCAGCAGCTGAATAGTCCGCAGGCACAGCTATTGCGTCCGGTGAACCTGTTGTCCGAACTGTTCCAGCAGCACCGTATTCAGGCACAGTGGTTACTGGTTTCAGCCTTAATCTGCCTGATGATTGGCTTGGGCATCATTTATGGCATCAAGTCGATTTTGCCTTTGGTGCTCCCGGTCAGTTTGGCCTTAATGACCACCTTTGCGATTCAGGCCTGGCTGGGCGTCGAAATCAATCTGTTCAGTATTATGGGCACTTTCCTGATTATCGGGATTGGCGTGGACTATGCCATTTTCTACCGGCACGGGCATGATCATCCGCAAGTGGTTGGTATGGCCTTATTCCTATGTATGATGTCGACCTTGCTGGGTTTCGGGTTATTATCCTTTAGCCATACCTATGCCATTCACTGCTTTGGTTTGACGGTATTACTTGGGGTTATTTTTTCATTTATCTACGCAACATTGTTTACATCTTCCGATGCCGGACATGTTGTGCTTCAACAGTATCAGCCAAAAGAGCTGAGAGAATAAGGTACAGTGCAATGAGCACCATGCAACACACAGATGTATTGATTATCGGCGCAGGGCCATCGGGGAGTTCGGCAGCAGCATTACTGCGCCAGAAAGGCTATCAGGTCACGATCATTGAAAAACAGCATTTTCCACGCTTTTCTATTGGCGAATCATTGCTGCCGCAATCTATGGTTTTTTTAGAGGAAGCCGGCTTGCTGGATACGGTACGTGAGCATGTCGAGCAGTTTGCTTTCCAGTTTAAAAATGGTGCAGCTTTTTTAAAGGGCGCGCAGCGCAGTTTTTATGATTTCCGCGAGAAATTTAGCGACGGTCCGGGTACCACCTGGCAGGTGCGCCGTGCCAATTTTGACCATTTGCTGGCACAGCAGGCAGAAAAATACGGTGCCGACATCCGTTTCGGTCATGAAGTGATTGATGTTGATGTGGCGCCAGAACATCCAATTTTAACTGTCAAAGACGAACAGCAGCAGGTCTATCAGATTCAGGGTAAATTTTTACTCGATGCCAGTGGTTTTGGCCGGATCTTGCCAAAATTTCTGAATCTGGAAAGCCCGTCCGATTTTCCGGTACGCCGTGCCGTGTTTACCCATATTGAAGATGGCATTTTAAATGACCCGGAATTTGACCGGGAAAAAATCCTGATTACGGTACATGCCAAAGACCCACGTGCCTGGTACTGGCTGATTCCGTTTGCCGATGGCCGTTCCTCTTTCGGGGTGGTGGCCGAACAGGATTTCTTTGAGCGCTATGGCTTTAAGGGCAGTGCCGATGAAGATCTGGAAACCTTGCTGAAGCGTATTCTGGCAGATGAAGAAAGCCTGTCGCATGTGCTGCGCAAGGTCAAATTTGACATGCCGGTGCGTACCCTGGTGGGCTACTCTGCCGATGTCAAACATCTGGCCCAGCGTAACTATGCCTTACTGGGCAATGCCGGTGAATTCCTTGATCCGGTGTTTTCTTCCGGTGTGACCATTGCCCTGAAATCTTCCAGCCTGGCCATTCCGCTGGTCGATCAGCTGCTGCAAGGGCAACCAGTCAACTGGACGGAGCAATATGAAAAACCGCTACGTGCAGGCATTCAGGTATTCCGTGCCTATGTGGAGTCGTGGTATAGCGGTGAATTTCAGGATGTGGTGTTCTCGAAAAATCAGGAGGACAAAATCCGCCGTATGGTTTCTTCCTTACTGGCCGGTTATGCCTGGGACAGCAGCAATCCAATTCATAAAAATGCCAAAAAGCGTTTAAGCACTTTGGCGGAATATTGCCGTGATCCGCAATTACAGCAAACAGAAATGAATGGTGCTTAAGATGAAACTGAAATGGACGGGGATGTTCATCGGCGCAGTACTGCTGTGTGGCGGCTGCCAGTCCATGCTGCCTAAAGCACAAGGCTTGGCAACGACTACATGGGCTGCACAAAACTACCAGCGTCAGGATCAGTTAGAAATTCAGTGGAAAGCGCACAGTTTCAGCTTTTTGCTGTATCAGCAACAAAAAGGCCAAAAGCTGGAAATGCTGGCTTTGACCCTGACCGGGCAGCAATTGTTCAAGCTCAGTTTTGATGGACAGAAAGTGCATGTCGAACAGCGCATCGAGCAAATGAAATTGTTGCCGTTTGAATTTGTGGTGCGCGATATTCTGTATGCCACCTATCCGGATTTTGCCCGCTTACAGCCGCAGAAGGTCCGCACTGAAACTTCGGCTCAGACCCGAAAAGTATGGATCAATCAGCAGCATGTGCTCAATATTCAGCAGCAGGATGATGTGGTTGAGCTGGATAATCTACAGGTGCCGTATCAAATGGTCATTACTCGCATCAACGATGGCTTAGCAGATACTGATGCGGACAGCACTGAATAAGAGGCATGATCATGGGCGATAAAATCACGACACAACATCCAGCAGTGGGTATTCAGTTGAGCGTCGGCTTATCCGTACTCGGAAATACCGCTGAACAGATCAGGCAGGCACTGACCACACAGCAGAATAGTTTGAGTTTAAGCAAAGAATTCATTCCAGAGAAACAGGTTTGGGTAGGGGCTTATCAGCAGCCCTTAATCGAAACTGTTCCGGCATGTTTACAGGATGTAGACTCGCGCAATCTTCGTTTTGCCTTAACGGCGTTAAGCTCGATTGAAAGCGAAATCCGAGATTATACTGCGCAGTTTGATCGCAAACGTCTGGCAATTATTCTGGGCACATCGACCTCCGGCATTGCTGACAATGAAATACTGTTGAAACAGTATTTCAACCATCACAGCAAAATTGAAATTAATCACTATAAACAGGAAATGGGTAGTCTGGCCAAAGGCCTGCAGATGTATCTGGGCTGGGAAGGTCCGGCATACACCATTTCCACGGCTTGTTCTTCCAGTGCCAAAGCTATGGCGGCAGGACAGCGCCTGATTAATGCCGGTCTGGCCGATGCGGTGCTGGTCGGCGGTGTCGATACCTTGTGCCGGTTGACCTTAAATGGTTTTCACAGTCTGGAAAGCCTGTCCAATGACCTGTGTCAGCCCTTTGGCGCACAGCGTGACGGCATCAATATTGGTGAAGCGGCCGGGCTGTTTTTATTGTCCAAAGAAACGGCACCAGTCATGCTGATGTCAGCCGGTGAGTCGATGGATGCCTGGCATATTTCCGCACCGCATCCGGAAGGCAAAGGTGCAGCCGAAGCCATGCAAAAGGCGCTGGATATGGCGGGTGTTACAGCTCATGATATCGGCTACTTGAATATGCATGGTACGGCAACGCCACAAAATGATGCCATGGAAATCAAAGCCGTACAGACGGTGTTCCAGCATTATGATGTGCCCATCAGCAGCAGCAAACATAAAACCGGGCACTGCCTGGGTGCGGCCGGTGCCATTGAAGCAGTGATCTGCCAGCAGGTTTTGGCTGATCAATCCTGGTTGCCACTGCATCATCCGGGAAGCATTGACCCGGAACTGGATGAAGCCAACTATGTGCTGGATGCAGCATTACAACAACCGGTCCATTACGTAATGAGCAATTCATTCGCGTTTGGCGGCAGCAATATTAGTTTGATTTTTGGAACAAAACTGAAATGATGGATGCAGTACAGTTTATCCCGCATGAACAGCCGATGGTGTTTGTCGATCATCTGATTGAAGCCAATGATGTGTTTGCCATTGCCGAACTGGTCATTCGGCCTGAACTGATGTTTTGTGAGGCGGAAGGTTTACCGACCTGGACCAGTATTGAACTGATGGCACAGACCATTAGCGCTTATGCAGGACATAAAGGGCGAATGTCAGGCTTGCCGCCTAAAATCGGATTTTTATTGGGTACGCGTAAAATGCAGTTGCCCGTGCCTTATTTTGCTTTGGGGGAAACCGTACGGATTAAAGCGGAACAAGGTTATTTACATGAGGGGCTGGGGCAGTTTCAATGTGAAATTGAATACCGGGAACATTGTTTTAGTGCCATGTTGAGTGTATTTGAGCCGCCAGAAATGAAAGAAGAGATCAGGAAGTCAGTGTGAGTAGACGAATTTTAGTAACAGGTTCAAGCCGCGGAATTGGTAAAGCCATTGCCTTGCAACTGGCACAGGCAGGATTTGATGTCACTGTCCATGCACGCTCCAGACAACAGGAAGCCGAACAGGTGGTGCAGGAAATTCAGGAATTGGGACAAGCCAGTCATGCGTTGTTATTTGATGTAAATGATCGTGAAAAAGTGCTGCAATTGCTGGAACAGGATATTGCAGAACATGGCGCATTTTATGGCGTGGTATTGAACGCAGGCTTAACCCGGGATGCGGCATTTCCGGCCTTAACCGACAGCGACTGGGATGAAGTGGTCTCAACCTCACTGGACGGTTTTTATAATGTGCTCAAACCTTTGGTGATGCCAATGATTCGTCTGAAACAGGGCGGCCGCATTGTGACTTTATCTTCGGTTTCAGGTTTAATGGGTAACCGGGGACAGGTCAATTACAGCGCCGCCAAAGCAGGCTTAATTGGCGCGACCAAGGCCTTGGCACTGGAACTGGCGAAACGCAAGATTACCGTAAACTGTGTAGCACCGGGTCTGATCGAAACCGAAATGGTCACTGAAGAAGTCAAAGAACATGCCTTGAAGATGATTCCTTTACAACGTATGGGGCAGGTCGATGAAGTCGCCAAGGTCGTAAAATTTTTATGCAGTGATGATGCCAGCTATATCACCCGACAGGTGATTTCAGTGAATGGGGGCTTGATTTGATGAAACGTGTTGTGGTCACGGGCATGGCCGGGATTACCTCTTTGGGTGAAACGGCCGATCAGGTTTTTAGTCAATTTGAGCAGGGCAAAAGCGGCATTCGCTATATGCCGGACTGGGAAGTGTACACGGACTTGCGCAGCAAGCTGGGCGGTCCGGTCGAAGCCTATACCATTCCCAAGCATTTTAACCGTAAGGTGACCCGCGGCATGGGACGGGTGGCCTTAATGTCCACGGTCTGTGCCGAAAAAGCCCTGGAAGATGCCGGCCTGTTAAATGACCCGATTTTAAGCAGTGGTCAGACTGGTGTGGCCTTCGGTTCCTCTGCAGGCAGCATCGATGCGATTGGCGAGTTTGGCAGCATGTTGATTGATAACAACATGAACAAGCTGAATGCCACGACTTATATCCGTATGATGTCGCATACCAGTGCCGTCAACATGACCGTTTATTTTGGCTTGAAAGGTTTAACCTTACCGACATCCAGTGCCTGTACTTCAGGTTCCATGGCAATTGGTCAGGCTTATGAAGCGATTAAATATGGCAAGCAGACCGTGATGCTGGCCGGTGGGGCGGAGGAACTCAGCGCTGCAGGTTCTGCGGTGTTTGATGTGCTGATGGCCACCAGCAGCCAAAATGAACATCCGGAAAAAACACCGCGTCCATTCGATAGCAAGCGTGATGGCCTGGTGGTCGGTGAAGGGGCTGGCTGTTTAATTTTAGAAGAATATGAACATGCCAAAGCGCGCGGTGCCAAAATTTATGCAGAAATTATTGGTTATGGTAGCAATACAGACGGTCAGCATGTGACACGTCCAGACTCGGAAATGATGGGGCGCTGTATGGAGCTGGCTCTGTCAGATGCGCAAATTGCAGCAGACCGGATTGACTATGTCAATGCACACGGTACATCCACTGATCAGGGCGATATTGCAGAAACGCAAGCCACCGCTCGCGTAGTGGGTAAAAAACCGATCAGCTCATTAAAAAGCTATTTCGGGCATACGCTGGGCGCATGCGGAGCAATTGAAGCATGGCTCAGTATTGAAATGATGCAGCGTAGCCAGTTTATCCCGACATTAAACCTGGATGAAATTGATGCGGCCTGCGGCGATCTGGATTACATCGTCAAACAGTCAAGAAATATGCATGCCGACATTATTATGAGTAATAACTTTGCTTTTGGAGGAATCAATACCTCCCTGATTTTTAAACGTGTCTAACAACAACTAGAGGGTACATCATGTTCATCAAAAAATTAGCACTTACAGCTGCATTGTGTTTGGGTGGGGTCGTTTCAGCTCAGGCTGCAGATCAAATGCATGACTTCAATTTTCAGGAGGCGGTCAGTCGTGCGGTTGCTGACGGTACACTGGACGGTTCGGTTAAATTTTATTTGGCTGGAACCAAAGCGGGCGGCAAAGTGATTAAAAAAGGTTTGGTCACTAACAAGAAAACCAACGGTTTTGCCAAATCTGCTGAAAGCTCATGTGATCATGTCTTGCGTTCAGCTTTAATCCAGTTCCAGAATACGGCAAAAGCCAACGGTGCCAATGCAGTCACCAATATTGTGAGTTTCTATAAGTCTAACGAAACCAAGAGCACCACGACGTACAAATGTGCCAAAGGCATGGCTGTTGCAGGCGTAGCTTTAAAAGGCGATCTTGCAAAGCTATAAGCTTGATTGGCATCTGATTTTTAAATATCGAGTTGAAGCGATAGCTTTTTGTATTTTTAGCTCAGATAAAAAAGCCCATCAGATGATGGGCTTTTTTATCGAATTTAAAGAAATTACTTTGGAATTTCCTGTTCTTCATCAAATTCAGGTTTCACCTGTACAATAAAGTCCTGACGGTTCAGGCCACGCCATAATGCAAATGCAGTACCAATATAAATTGAAGAATAGGTACCGACAAATACACCAATAAACATCGCAATCGAGAACCAGTGCAGACCTTCACCGCCCAGGAACATCATCGCTACAACGACCAGCAATAAAGTCATGGAGGTATGGATGGTACGACGTAAAGTTTCCGTTAAGGAAATATTGACAATTTCACGCGGGGTTGCACCACGGATCTTGCGGAAATTTTCACGGATACGGTCGGATACCACGATGTTATCGTTTAACGAGAAACCTAACAGCGCAAGAATTGCGGCCAAGACAGTTAAATCAAACGGCCATTGCATCATGGCAAAAATACCAATGGTGACAATCACGTCATGGAATAACGAAAGCACCGCACCGACCGCCAGCTTGAACTCAAAACGAATGGTCACGTAAACCAGCATGAGCAGTAAGGCCAGGGCAACGGCACCTGCCGAACGAATATAAAGCTCATTACCGACCTGTCCACCGACAGAATCCACTTTGTGAACTACTGCAGGGTTGTTCGGTAATTGCGCCGCTTTGGTGATGGCGTTATTCAGATCTTCTACTTCAATGTCCTGAACAGGCATACGAACCAGAAGGTCTTTGTTGCTGCCCAGGGTTTGCACCACGGCATCTTTAAAACCGGCCTGGTTCAACGCCTGAACAACTTCGACCTGATTGGCAGGCTGTTTATAGTTCAGCTCGGCAGAGACACCGCCAGTAAAGTCCAGACCGAGGTTTAGACCTTTGGTGGCAATAAAGAAAATACTGGCCAAGGTTAAAAGAATAGAGATGATTGCCGCCGGTTTGGCAATCTTCATAAAGTCAATGATGCGCTCATCATCCGGGCGACCGTATTTCTTTTTCGGTTGAGTCATATCAGTCATCTTCGATCTCCTAAATGCTCAACTTTTTCAAGTTACGTTTTTTGCCATAAATAATCTGTACGATGGCACGTGTTACAGTAATGGCTGTAAACATCGAGCAGACAATACCGATCATTAATGTCACCGCGAAGCCCTTGATCGGACCAGTACCGATGGCAAACAGAATGAATGCAACCAGGAAGGTGGTGAGGTTCGAGTCAAAAATGGTGTTATAGGCCCGATCATAACCGGCGACAATTGCCTGTTTGGGCGAGGCACCCCATTTCATTTCTTCCCGTATCCGTTCACAGATCAGTACGTTGGCATCGACTGCCATACCAATGGTAATTACGATACCGGCAATACCCGGAAGGGTAAGGGAAGCGCCAATCCATGACATCACAGTCAGGATCATCGCCAGGTTAAAGACCAGTGCAAAGTTGGCAATCAGACCAAACAGGCGGAAGAACACCACCATCCAGATTGCAACCAGAAGGAAACCGATTTGAGTCGATAACACACCTTTGTCGATATTTTCCTGACCCAGGCTCGGACCAACCACACGTTCTTCAACGAAGTACATTGGCGCAGCCAAAGCACCGGCACGAAGCATCAAGGCAAGTTCAGCCGCTTCCTGCGGTGAATCCAGACCGGTAATACGGAACTGTGAACCCAGTACTGCCTGAATGGTCGCAGCATTAATGATCACCGATTCAGCATAAGGCGTACGAACTTCCGTTTGTGCACCCGTCACAGGATCTGGAACATAGCTGATCTTCTGCTTGTTCTCGATGAACAATACCGCCATGCGTTTACCTACCGCATTACGGGTGGCATCTGCCATCAACTTGCCGCCAGCGCTGTCCAGGGTAATGTTTACTTCAGCACCGCCAGTATCCTGGCTAAAGCCGCTAGAGGCATTCTGAACACGCTCACCGGTCAGAATACGGTTACGGTTGAGCAGTAATTCACGACCGCTATCCAGCGATTCATAAGCAAAAGCTTCAGTGCCAGGAGGCAAAGCCTGACCGGTTGATTTGCCGGTATACGGGTCGATGTACTGGTCATTCAAATCGGAAACCAGACGGAATTCCAGGTTGGCTGTACGGCCTAAGACACGTTTCGCTTCAGCAGTGTCCTGAACACCCGGAAGTTCAACCACAATGCGGTTGCTGCCTTGGGTTTGCACCAGTGCTTCTGCCACACCTAACTCGTTAATACGGTTACGTAAGGTGGTTAAGTTCTGGTTCACGGCATAGGACTGAATTTCCTGCTTGCGTACGTCAGTATAGTTCAGACGTAAAGTTGAACCGGACTCAGAGGCAATCGCTTGCTGGTTGAATTCATTGCCGTTACGACGCAAGAAATCCATCACTGCTTCACGGTCGCCGTTATTGGCGAATTGAACGGTAATGGTGTTGTTGTTCAATGACAGGCTGTTGAATTTCAGCTTGTTGTCGCGCAATTGACGGCGCAAATCAGTCGCCGATGTTTCCATACGCTGACTGATGGCCTTGTCCATGTCCACTTCTAGCAGGAAGTGAACACCACCACGTAAATCCAGACCCAGTTTCATGGGTTTGGCACCAATTTTTTGTAGCCATTCAGGTGTGGTTGGCGCAAGGTTCAATGCAACAACGTAATCATCACCCAATCCGCGACGCAATACTTCTTTGGCTTTTAACTGTGCTTCAGATGAGTCGAGACGTAAAAGGGCAGCATTATTGCTAAAGCTGTTGTCATGGCTTGAAATTTTTTCACTTTGTAATAATTGCTCTGCTTTTTGCACGATGCTCTGGTCAATTTGGGTACCAGCTTTGGCACCGGAAATTTGAACAGCAGGTTCATCGGGGTACAAACTAGGCAGGGCGTATAATGTGCTGACCACCAAAACCACGAGGATCAGCAGATATTTCCATGCTGGGTAACGCATCTGTTTTCTTCTTAAAATGAAAAAGTCGTGCAAGGGCACGACTAATTTTGATTAGAGGTTATTTAATGTACCTTCAGGAAGAACTGAAATTACACTTGCGCGCTGAATTTTTACTTCTACGCCACGGCTGAGTTCAACCACTGCAAAATCGCCTTCAATTTTAGTGATTTTGCCCATCAGGCCACCCGCAAATACTACTTCGCTTCCTACACCCAGGCTTTCAACCAAAGTGCGGTGTTCTTTGGCGCGTTTTGCTTGAGGGCGCCAGATCAGGAAATAGAAAATTGCGACAAATACCGCAATCATCAAAAGGTTGGTTACCAAACTTGGTTGTTGTGCAGCTTCGCCTGCTGCGTGAGCAGTAGAAATAAAAAGGCTCATTTCAATTTCCTAAACTAAAAAATGTATATCAACAATATGATGATAAATAAGATAACTTGTTCAGCAATTTACCTTGTCTTTTTCCTCAGCGCAAATGCTGATGGATTAATCTTCAGGACAAGGGGGTACTTCCAGGCCACGACGCGCATAAAAATCCTGTACATATTCATCAAAAGTACCATTATCTAACGCATCACGGATGTCTTGTGTAAACCTTTGGTAATAACGCAGGTTATGAATGGTACCCAGCATGGAACCTAGCATTTCACCACATTTTTCCAGATGGAACAGGTAAGCGCGGGTGAAATTTTGACAGGTATAGCAGTCGCAGTCTGGATCGAGCGGACGCTGGTCATGGCGATATTTGGCATTGCGGATGCGGACCAGACCGTCTGTCACAAAATAATGACCGTTACGTGCATTACGGGTTGGCATGACGCAGTCGAACATATCCACGCCACGGCGGATGCCTTCCACGATGTCTTCCGGCTTGCCGACACCCATCAGGTAACGTGGCTTGTTTTCCGGCATTTTCGGTGGAAGATGATCCAGAATCTTGATCATTTCTTCTTTCGGTTCACCGACAGAAAGACCGCCAATGGCAAAGCCATCAAAGTCGATTTCTTTTAAGCCTGCCAGTGATTCATCACGCAGGTCTTCATACATGCCGCCCTGAATAATACCGAACAGGGCATTTTTATTTTTTAACACGTCATGGTGATGGGTTTTACAGCGTTTTGCCCAGCGCAGTGACAGCTGCAAAGATTTTTGTGCTTCTTCACGCGTAGCCGGATAAGGCGTGCATTCGTCAAAAATCATCACGATGTCTGAATTCAAGGTATGTTGAATATCCATTGAAATTTCAGGAGATAAAAAGACTTTTGAACCATCAATTGGCGAACGGAAGGTTACACCTTCTTCTTTAATTTTACGCATGGCACCGAGGCTAAAAACCTGGAAGCCGCCTGAATCGGTTAAAATCGGTTTGTTCCATTTCATGAACTCGTGCAGGCCGCCATGTTCACGAATTACGTCCAGGCCGGGACGCAAATAAAGATGGAAAGTGTTACCTAAAATAATCTGGGCTTTAATATCTTCTACATCACGTGGGAGCATGCCCTTGACTGTACCGTAGGTGCCGACAGGCATAAACACCGGGGTTTCCACCACGCCGTGTTCCAGCGTTAAACGACCACGGCGGGCACGGCCCGACTGACCTAATTTTTCAAACTTCATAAAATATCCTGGACGAGAGCAAAGCACTGCGTGCAGTGCAAGAGCGAAAAAACAGTTCGCCGCTAAAAGTTCGCTATTTTCCTTGATTACGAAGATAAACGCCAGTGTTGTCGAATTTTAACTCGCTACTTTCCTTTTCACGGTAGAGGGGAAAAGTGATCCTGGTTGAGTAAAGTCAGGCTGTGGTTGCTATGATAGAATTGTTCTAGGTTATCGGACTTCTTGCAATGAGAGATGGATAACGAGTACAAAAAGTCCTAAATGTTAAAAATTCGGTCGATAGTCAAAATTCTGCGTAGCAGCTAGATCACGAAAGGGGCGAATGGCCTTTTTACTCAGCGTCATGGTGTTCACAATATTATTCGGAAAGATTTGAATATGGTTGTTAAACAGCTCGACATTCCGGTTAAAAATACTGATGGCTGCACCGACATTTTCATTCTGTTCTTCAATTTCATTCATCATTTTTAGATAAATTTCATTGGCTTTCAGTTCAGGATAGTTTTCTACCACAACATTGAGGCTATGCATCAACTCTTTGTTGAGGCTTTCAATACGTTGCAACTGGGCAACATCGGCATTGTTTAAATTGAGATTTAAAATATTCTGGCGCAGTTTGGTCACTTTTTCCAAAGTACCTTGTTCAAAATTGGCATATTGTTCAACCAAAGGTTGCAAGCCATCCAGAATTTTAATCTTCTGACGCTCATAAGTTGCCACATCCGACCAGGCACGAATAGAAGCATTGTGATGGCGCACAATATTATTGCGAATCATGATACAGGCTACAATCACGGCAATAATCAATAATAAAAAAATCAATAGCCCCATTTATTTGTCCCCAAACATTAAAGATTGTTATTTTAAAAACTGCGTTAAATCACGCTGTAAACTTTCCAGATACGGTAGTTTAAAAGTACGCAAGTGTCCACGTAATGCAGAAATATCGTGAATGTTTTTTGCCCGGCTAGAAATGTGAAATAAATCGGCCGGTCCTAAAAAACATAAGATATGGCTATCAGGATGGAAAATTAAATCGCCTTGACGCTGGGCAAAAAATTCATCCAGCCTCAACACAAATGCAGGTGTGAGCAGTTTTGCCATCTGCATTTCATCGCTGCCAAAAATATTCAGTTTCTGGTTGACCTGAATATCGCTGGTATGCCACGGAAAACTGTAAGGATAATCAAATTCCTTGTTGGCCGTGGTGACCGCCAGTCCCTGTGTCTCGACATCAAAAACAAAAACGCCCCATAAATCTTTGTGGACTTCTTTGACTTGAACTTCGCTACCGTCTTTATTTCGAATCCGGATTTCATTGACATAGTGATATTGAAAGACCATCACCTGATGCTGTTTGCCTTCATCATCGGTCCATTGAGTGCTGGCATAATAAGGAAAGTCATTGGCAATGCTGCCCTGGTTAAAAACCGGAAACAGGCGCTTTAAATGCGCAATAAACAGAACCGGTTGCAGGGGAACGGAAATATGCTGCGGCTGTTGCTGAAAGGCAAGATGGTATTTTTTTGCAATGCTTTGCTGTTCCAGATATTCAATGACTTCATCAACGGGCTTGCTTTCTTCATAGCTAATGTAGGCCCAGAAAATCATAAAAAAACCGCTGATCAGGCTGATCTGAACCCAGATATTGCCGGGATGGATAAAAATCAGCAGGATAAAAAAAAGTCCTGCTGCTGCCAGAAGCAGCGGGAGGACATTTTCAAATTTGAGCACGATCGGGGCATTCCAGGGATGCAGGGCATCTAAAATATCCTGATGCGTTTGTGCCTTGCGGGCAATGTCCCAAAGCCGCGCAACATTGTTAAAGACCCGTTCATTTTTTTTACGTCGAATATGAATCGAATGTTTAACAGTATCGAGCGGCATGGCGTACTTCTTATTATTGACAATGATTAAGGTGTGATTTTATCAACCAGCATGGCATCGCCATAACTAAAGAAACGGTATTTGGCTTCTACAGCATGATGATAGGCATTTAAAATATTATCACGATTCGACAATGCCGAAACCAGCATCAATAAAGTAGATTCGGGAAGATGGAAGTTGGTAATCAGGCGATCGACCACCTTAAATTCATAACCCGGGTAAATGAAGATTTGCGTATCCCCAGTCCAGCCTTTCAATTCACCGCCATTGGCCTGTGCAGCGCTTTCGGTGGCACGGGTTGCGGTGGTGCCGACCGCAATGACTTTATTGCCACGCGCTTTGGTTTCGCGGATCAGTGCCATAGACTCCTCAGACACATCACACCATTCACTATGCATGATATGGTTTTCAATATCGTTGGTACGAACTGGCAGGAAGGTACCCGCACCGACATGCAGGGTCACAAAGGTTTTCTGGATGCCTTTTTCTTCAAGTTTTTTCAACAAAGCTTCGTCAAAATGCAGGCTGGCAGTCGGGGCCGCGACACTGGCCAGTTTAGTCGGGTCATTAAAGACAGTCTGATAGCGCTCAGTATCAATGCTTTCTGCTTCACGGTTGAAATAAGGCGGAATCGGCAAAGCACCATATAAATCCAGAACATTTAAAATGGGCTGTGAAAACTCGACAATGAACAGGTTTTCATGGCGACCTTTTACCGTGACTTTGACTTCATCTGGACCAATGAACAGTTCTGCAGCTTCTTTTGGCGAATTGCTGGCTTTAATGTGGCAATGCGCAATGAACTTGTCCAGCATGCGTTCCACCAAAACTTCAACCGCACCGCCAGTAGCACGTTTACCTTTAAGGCGCGCTTTCATGACCTTGGTGTCATTTAAAACCAGCAAATCACCTTCATTCAATAAGTTTAGAATATCTGTAAATTGATGGTCATGATATTGACCTTGAGCATCAAGATGCAAAAGGCGTGAAGCACTACGGGTTTCAAGCGGGTAACGGGCAATCAGCTCGTCAGGGAGATCAAAGTTAAAGTCGGAAAGTTGCATCTTCAATGTATTGAAATAAGAAAAACATCCGCATTATAGGCTGGAAAAGGGTAAAACAGATGATATCTGATGTTTTTTAAAACAAAGTTTTTGATTTTGATTTAAAATTGAGCGATCGGATAAATTAGATAATTGACAATTTCAAGTTTGATAGTAATATAGCCACCACAAGCTGATTAGCTTGCAGCACCTTTCCCGAGGTGGTGAAATTGGTAGACGCGGCGGACTCAAAATCCGCTGTCAGAGATGACGTGTCGGTTCGAGTCCGACCCTCGGGACCAAGATTTTGAAGAACCCCAAGCATATTAAGTCTTGGGGTTTTTTATTGCCTGATGAAAAGTGTGGTAGTCGCATTTAAAGCATTGATGGAGTTTATGTTATTATTATTAAAAATATTCTTTATTTTTATGAAAATGATAACGATTGATTTATTAATTAAAATTTTGCCTGTATTTCTAGCTATTGTCCCTTTTTTAGTCTGGCTTGATAAAGCTAAGCGTTTTACGCATCGGCGAAAATTTTATTTGAATCGCTTGGAAGCGGTTAAAGAATACTTGGATAATTATTATAATTCGGACAAAAATAAATTGGAGAAGGATTGCGCTGCACAAGCATTGGTATGTTCTGAAAAAACCAGTCATTTGGAAGTGGATTATATAATTAAAGTATTTCCGCAACGTTTTTTCATTATGATAAGAAAATTAATCACGGCGCGTCATTTTATAACGGCATTGATTGCAGATGATAAAATTATTCTTACGGCACAATCCTCTAAAGAAAGTTACAAAAAGAAAAGAATGATTTTGGTTGGGAGCTATTTTTCTTCAATTATTATTATCCCTCTAAATAATATTTTGGTCTTCCTTATCAAAAAAATAGACTGGTTTCCTCTAGTAGAGGTATCAGAATGGGTATTAGTAGCAGGAGGAATTTGTACTCTTGTTATTGGTACGATTATCGCCATTATTTCTGGTCTTCTATTTCGTGCGATTGATGCGGCTATAGAAATTTATGATGATTTAAAAGTAGGGTGCATTCCTAAAAAGCAAGAAAGCTAAATTTGGTCTGAATTCTAGTTCATAGTCTTGAATGAAAATTAGAGTCTTATAGACAGACATAGAAAAAACCGGCGCCTAAACGCCGGTTTTTTTACATCACAGACTTCCGTCAGGTCTGCAAAAGCTTAGATTGAAGCAAGTGCAGCATTTAATGTAGCGCTTGGACGCATTACAGCATTTACTTTCTCTTGATCAGGAGCGTAGTAACCGCCGATATCTACTGCCTTACCTTGTACTTCTGCAAGCTCGGCAACGATCTTGTCTTCGTTTTCAGCCAATGCTTTCGCAAGCGGAGCAAACTTCGCTTTCAGTTCAGCATCTTCGTCTTGTGCAGCAAGCGCTTCAGCCCAGAATTTAGCCAGGTAGAAGTGGCTACCACGGTTATCCAGCTCACCAGTACGGCGTGATGGAGACTTGTCGTTGTCAAGAAGTTTGCCTGTTGCCTGGTCTAAGGTTTTAGCCAGCAATTTTGCTTGAGCATTGTTTTCTTTAATGCCCATTTCTTCTAGTGACACTGCAAGCGCCAAGAACTCGCCTAAAGAATCCCAACGTAAGTGGTTTTCTTCTACAAGTTGTTGTACGTGTTTAGGTGCAGAACCACCAGCACCAGTTTCGTACATGCCGCCACCAGCCATTAACGGCACGATAGACAACATTTTCGCAGAAGTACCAAGCTCCATAATTGGGAACAAGTCAGTCAGATAGTCACGCAGGATGTTACCAGTAACTGAAATTGTATCCAGGCCACGAGCAACACGTTCAAGCGTATAACGCATTGCACGTACTTGAGACATGATCTGAATGTCTAAACCGGTAGTGTCGTGATCTTTCAGGTAAGTTTGAACTTTCTTGATCAATTCGTTTTCGTGTGGACGGTACGGGTCAAGCCAGAAGATTGCAGGCATGCCAGAGTTACGTGCACGAGTTACTGCAAGTTTCACCCAGTCACGGATTGGAGCATCTTTCACCTGACACATACGCCAGATGTCGCCTTCTTCCACGTTTTGAGACATCAACACTTCGCCTGTTTCAAGGTCGGTGATGTTCGCAATACCTGCTTCAGGAATTTCAAAAGTCTTGTCGTGTGAACCGTATTCTTCAGCTTTTTGCGCCATCAAACCAACGTTTGGCACAGTACCCATAGTGCGTGGGTCGAAGTTACCGTTCCATTTACAGAAATTGATCATTTCCTGATAGATACGTGCGAATGTAGATTCAGGCATGACTGCTTTAGCATCATACTGTTTACCATCAGCACCCCACATTTTACCACCGGCACGGATCATTGCCGGCATAGACGCATCTACGATGATGTCGTTAGGTGAATGGAAGTTGGTGATGCCTTTAGCAGAGTCAACCATTGCAAGTGCAGGGCGGTGTTCTTGGCAAGCATGCAGGTCAGCAATGATTTCTTCACGAACAGAAGTTGGAAGTGTTTCAATTTTTTCGTAAAGACCCGCCATACCGTTGTTGATGTTAATACCTAACTCATCAAACAGTTTGCCGTGTTTTTCGAATGCTTCTTTGTAGTAAATCTTCACACAGTGACCGAATACGATCGGGTGTGAAACTTTCATCATGGTCGCTTTAACGTGAAGAGAGAACAAAATTCCAGCTTCGCGACAATCTTCAAGTTCTTTTTCATAGAAGTCGCAAAGCGCTTTCTTGCTCATGAACATTGAGTCAATGATTTCGCCTTCAAGAAGTGCAACTTTTGGCTTAAGAACGATGGTTTCGCCGCTCTTGGTGATAAGCTCCATTTTCACGTTGCGAGCGCGGTCTAAAGTCATCGATTTCTCACCGTGGTAGAAGTCGCCTTCATCCATGTGTGAAACGTGAGTTTGTGACCACTGTTTCCACTCGCTCATTGAGTGCGGGTGTTTTTTCGCGTAATTTTTTACTGCGGCAGGTGCACGGCGGTCAGAGTTGCCTTCACGCAGTACTGGGTTTACAGCTGAGCCGAGGCATTTGCTGTAACGAGCTTTGATTGACTTCTCTTCTTCAGTCGCCGGGTTTTCCGGATAGTCAGGAAGAGCATAACCTTTCGATTGAAGTTCCTTGATACAAGCTGTCAGCTGGCCAACTGAAGCACTAATATTAGGAAGTTTAATGATATTAGTGTCTGGATCCTGTGTGAGACGGCCAAGCTCTGCTAGGTTATTCGGTACCTTCTGCTCATCGCTTAGGAAGTCCGTAAATTCTGCAAGCACGCGTACGGCCACAGAGATGTCTTTTTTGACAATCTCAACGCCAGCTGGCTTAGTAAAGGTCTCAATGATCGGCAGCAGTGAGTAGGTCGCCAATAATGGCGCCTCATCGGTCAATGTGTAAATGATTGTTGACTTTCCACCAGCCATATATAGCCCCTTGCTTTGGATTGAGTTTTTAGGCACCGAGCTTTTGGCTCAGTCCTGCGAACCGGTTTGCTTAAATAAAACATTAAAAATATCGGTGCTTATTGCACCTCAGCCGAACAGCAATATCTTGCATATTGGTCTTTGGCTGAAAATTTGTATACATCAGTGTTGTTCACCAATCCCTCTATTCTACGCGAAATTTAGGTATTTTTCGAATCGGGATAGGGCTGCCAGTCTCTCATGTGGCGGTTACGCCCACTTGCTCAGACAAGTAGTGGTTTTGAGTTTAATAGCTATGTAATCTATTATTATCAATAACTTAATTTTATTTTTTGCCTTCTGCTTGAAAAAATCGGCGAGCCATTTTTTGCCGATTTATAAAGTAATTACTTAAAACATGTTGGGTATCATGGAAATAAATTATCCACAGGGGAGCAAGCGGCAAATTCCTTTTCAGATCGGCTGGAAAATGATGAGGGGAAAAGATGCATTTATTAATGCTATTCATGACTCAGCTGAAAAATGTCCTGGCAATTATCATGATCATCACTGGCATCGAAAATGAGCATGTTACAGGCCTGATGTAAGAGAAGATATGAAGTATGTGCTATTGCCTTGAGTAACATTACTTAAAAAGAACATTCTGAAGGGACAGCGAACGCATTGAGAGGGAGGCTTAAAAAAAACTGGCTGGATAAAATAGTGATTTTTCAATCTTTCTAAAGAAATATGGCGATTTGCTATATAGGATTTTTGTAACAGAGAGTGGGCTTGAACAGTGGAATGATGAGCGGAGTAATTATCCCATGTTTAAACAAATAGATGATGAGGCAGCTATTTAATCCGCTCACGGTCCCAGTAGAAATCGGGTATTATGCAATTGTAGTCAAACGTTGACCGGTAAAGGCTTTGAAGTTCCGGTTCGAGTCCAACCCTCGGGATATACATGTAAAAAATCTAAGTGACTAATTAAGTGGCTAATAATAGCGCGGTTTTTTTATTGTCTAGATAGCGTTGAAATTTGCTGCCGATGTTGGGGTGAAAATTATGGGTACATATGGGCTTAAATTGTCACTGTTTGTCTTTGTTTATTGTCTTCGATATGAAACTTTGTTAATAAGATAAAAAGGTGATAATTAATTTTTTTTAAAACAACAAGTAATAGTGATTGGATGAACCAAATATGAAAGTGCAGTTGCTGGAAATAGGCTCGGAAACCGAGCAGCTTAGTGCATGTAAAATTTCACTATTATTAGGCGTTTTTACACCAATGAATCAGGTAGAGCGTTTTTTAAGATTTTCCCGGAACATGCTTGGCGCTGAACAGGCGGTGCTGGTTTTTCATCATGAGCCTTATATCTGGTATTCCTCCGCGCATGGTTTTAAGGCTTTCTGCTCGCCTGGTGAAACCTGTTTAAGTCCCTATTTTGAAGCGCTTAATTTTATTGATCATCAGCATAGCCAATATTCGAACCTGGTGCAGCATGTGAGTCAATTTGGGGTAGAGGCCAAGCGTTATCTGGCTTTTGATCTGCGCTTAAATGACGGAACTTCAATTGGTCATGCACTCTTTTTCGATCAGCAGCAAAAATTGTTTAATCCTGAAGATATTGCAACGGTCAGTGACTTCACCAACAGTCTAATCCATGTTATTGAACTTAAAGCAGAACATGCTGAACTTAAAGAAATGCACGAGCAACAAGTGGCGCTCAATTTCAGCAAAACCAAGTTTTTCCAGATTATTGCCCATGACTTGAGAGCTCCATTTCATGGTTTACTCGGCTTTTCAGAAGTGCTGGCGCAAGAGCGTGAAACACTGGATGATTCCAGCGTACAGAGTATTGCCGAATATTTGTACGATACTGCACAATCGACGTATAACCTGCTGGAAAGCCTGCTGAATTGGGCAATGGCTGAAGGTGGACGTTTTATTTATCATCCTATTAATTTTGAATTAAAACAGTCCAGCAAGATTGTTTGTGATGTATTGAATAGCCTGGCCATAAAGAAAAATATTCAGCTAATTGACCAGATTGAAGAAGGCATCAAGGTCTATGCCGATATCAACATGATCACTTCGGTGATACAAAACCTGGTTTCCAACGCTTTAAAATTCACCCCGACCGATGGTACGGGGCGCGTCATCATTCAGGCAAGTGAGTGCGAAGATGGGGTGCATATTTCTGTACGGGATACCGGTCTGGGCATGAGTCAAGCACAAATGGATCAGCTGTTCCAGCAATCGGTTACGGCCAGTATTAAAGGGACCGCAGGAGAAAAAGGGACCGGTCTGGGTCTGGTCTTGTGTAAGCGCTTTATTGATTTGAACCATGGTCAAATTTTTGTAGATTCTACAGAAGGTGAAGGGACCACATTCAATGTGACTTTACCTACAGCCACCAGTGCCCATCAGGCTTTAGCCCAGGAACAGCTTAAAATTGAACAGGTAAAAGTATAGAAAATCAATTTTTCTTTTCCTGTATTTGTGTTCAGCTGTTATAACTAGGAAAAAACTAGGCTGAAGGTTTTAAAATGAATGCGGAACAATTGCAGAACACATTGCGTGCGAGCCAATATGCAGAACAGGTGTTGGGAAAACACAGCGCTTTACTAGAACAAGATTATGCAATTGATCAATTTCTCCTTCCTTTAACCCCCCTGCAAATCCAGAATTTTGTTCATGACACGCTAGAGCAGATTACAGATGAAAGCACTTGGATGCATGCTCTTCGTGTGCTGCGCGCGCGCTTGATGTTCCGCTGGATCTGGCAGGATGCCAATCGATTGACGGATGTGGTTACCCTGACACGCGAGCTTTCCGATTTTGCCGATGCTGCCATTTGTGCTGCTAAAGATTTTGCCCTTGCACCTTTGCTGGCCAAGCATGGTGAGCCGATTGGCTACGGTGGTGCCGTGCAGGATTTAATTGTGGTGGCCATGGGCAAACTTGGGGCGCAAGAACTTAACCTTTCAAGTGATATTGATCTTATTTTTGCCTTTGATGAACAGGGCGAAACCAATGGTCGCAAATGTATTGATGTACAGCAGTTCTGTATTCTGTGGGGGCAGAAACTGATTTATCTGCTTGATCATATTACCGCAGACGGTTTTGTATTCCGTGTTGATATGCGCCTGCGTCCCTGGGGTGATGGTTCAGCTTTGGCGATTAGTCATGTGGCCCTGGAAAAATATTTAAGCCAGCATGGCCGTGAATGGGAACGTTATGCCTGGATTAAAGCCCGCATTGTAACGGGTGGAAAAGAAGGGGATGAGTTATTGGAAATGACCCGTCCTTTTGTATTTCGCAAATATGTCGATTACACCGCCTTTGAAGCCATGCGTGAAATGAAGGCCATGATTGAACGCGAAGTACAGCGCCGCAATATTGAAGATGATATCAAGCTCGGTGCAGGCGGTATTCGTGAAGTCGAATTCATCGTTCAAGTCTTTCAATTGATTTATGGCGGCTCAAAACTTGAACTGCAGGACCGCCAGTGTCTGGTCAGCCTGCATCATCTGGGAGAAGTCGGGCTTCTAGAGCAAAATGCCGTACTTGAACTGGAAGATGCCTATTTGTTCCTGCGCCGCATTGAACATGCCATTCAGGCTTTAAATGATCAGCAAACCCAATCTTTACCGGTTGAGCCTGATTTAAGAAATCGCATGATTGAAACGCTGGGTTTTGACAGTTGGGAGCAATTTTTAGAAGTACTGAATCAAAAACGTGCCAAGGTCATCTACCAGTTTGAGCATTTAATTAAAGAAAAAGAGCCTGATCCACTGGTGGAAAGTTTTACCCAGCTAGAAAAACAGCTGAATGAGGTGCTGGATGAAGATGCCAAAAATCTGGTACATGAGTTCTGGTATGGACATGCGCTGAAAAAATTGCCAGCCAAAGCGGTACAGCGCCTGAAAACTTTTTGGCCACACCTGATTGAAGCGATTTTGCAGTCTGATAAACCGCAAGTGGCGCTGTTGCGCTTGATGCCTTTGGTCGAATCGGTCCTGCGCCGTACCGTATATCTGGTGATGCTGATTGAAAGCAAAGGTGCGTTGCAGCGTCTTGTGAAGATGGCCACGGTGAGTCCATGGATTTGCGAGGAGCTGACGCATTATCCGGTACTGCTGGATGAGTTTTTATCGATGGATTTTGAATTGCCGAAACGTCAGGATCTGGAAGATTCACTGCGTCAGCAACTGTTACGCATCGAGATTGATCAGGTGGAAGATCAGATGCGCGTGCTGCGTTTATTCAAGAAATCCAATGTATTGGCTGTGGCGGCCAGTGATGTTCTGGCGGAAAGTCCACTGATGAAAGTCTCCGATGCCTTAACCGATATTGCAGAAGTTTCAGTGAATGCCACGCTCAATCTGGCTTATCAGATTGTGGCGAAAAAGCATGGTTTTCCCTTGGATGCCGAAGGTCAGCGCTGTACGCTGGATCATACTGCTTTTACCGTGATTGGTTATGGGAAAGTGGGCGGAATTGAACTGGGTTATGGTTCAGATCTGGATCTGGTCTTTATTCACTATATCAGTGAACAGGGCGATACCGATGGGATCAAACCGATTAGCGGTTTTGAGTTTGCCATGCGCGTGGCACAGAAATTCATGTCGCTGATGACCACCCAAACCCTAGATGGGCGCGTCTATGAAATTGATACCCGCTTACGTCCATCAGGTGAGGCGGGACTGTTGGTGACTAGCCTGAAAGCCTTTGAACAATATCAATTAAAAAGTGCGTGGGTGTGGGAACATCAGGCTCTGGTCCGGGCTAGATCCATTGCAGGTGAAGTTTCACTGCGAGAAAAATTTGAAGATTTACGCTGCCGTATTTTGACTCAACCGCGGGATGAGGCGAATGTTCGTGCAGAAGTACTGAAAATGCGCCAGAAGATGAAAGATCATCTGGGTTCTTCCAAAGAGCAGCAAAAAGATGGGATTTTTCATTTAAAACAGGATGCAGGTGGTATCGTTGATATCGAATTTATGGCACAGTATGCGGTATTAGCATGGAGTGGGTCGAATCCTGATCTCGCCCATTACTCCGACAACGTACGAATCCTTGAGGATGCCGCAAAAACGGATCGCTTATCCAGCGCCGATGCGACAGCATTGATTCAAGCTTATCTCCGTGAACGAGCCGAGAGCCACCGTTTAGCCCTTGCAAATCAATCCATGCAAGTTTCAGCTGACGACTGGTACGATACCCGAGAGGCCGTTTGCAAGTTATGGCAAAGATTAATTGATCCAACTGCAACTTTTGCGTTGGATAGAAATGACTGTGTATAAAAATTTGGAGTGTGTGCCATGAATTTGGCTGATCGTGATGGTTTTATCTGGCAAGATGGACAAATGGTTGACTGGCGTGAGGCGAAAATCCACGTCCTAACTCATACATTGCACTACAGTATGGGTGTCTTTGAGGGTGTCCGTGCTTATGAAACACCAAATGGTACCGCGATTTTCCGTCTCCAAGATCATACAAAACGTTTGCTTAACTCTGCAAAAATCTATCAAATGAAAGTTCCATTTGATCAGGCAGCACTTGAGCAGGCTCAAATTGATGTAGTACGTGAAAATAAATTAGCTTCATGCTATTTGCGCCCAATTATCTTTATCGGTTCGGAAAAACTCGGTATTGCTGCAACCAATAATACCATTCATGCCACTGTAGCGGCATGGGGCTGGGGGGCTTACCTGGGTGAAGAAGCAATGGCGAAAGGCATTCGCGTGAAAACTTCATCCTTCACCCACCACCATCCAAACGTGACCATGTGTAAGGCAAAAGCGTCTGGTAACTATACCTTGTCTATTCTTGCGCATCAGGAAGTGGCACATTCGGGTTATGACGAAGCGATGTTGATGGACCCGCAAGGTTATGTATGTCAGGGTTCTGGCGAAAACGTATTCCTGGTGAAAGATGGCGTATTGCATACCCCTGATATCGCTGGCGGTGCTTTAGACGGTATTACCCGTCAAACCATCATTACCATTGCCAAAGACTTGGGTTATGAAGTGGTTGAACGCCGTATTACACGTGACGAATTCTATATTGGTGATGAAGCCTTCTTCACCGGTACTGCCGCTGAAGTGACTCCAATCCGTGAATATGATGACCGTATCATTGGTGAAGGCTGTCGTGGTCCAATTACGACAAAAATCCAGAAAGCATTCTTCGATGCAGTTCAGGGTAAAGATCCTAAATATGCACACTGGTTAACTTACGTAAAATAAGTTGATCGGTTAAGATGAGGAGGCGGAACGAAAGTTTCGCCTTTTTTTGTATTTAATAGATATTGTACAGGTGTTGAATGACATTTGAGTCGGCTATGCGTAGATTTAAACTACGCATGAAAAAAAGAATGTATAAACTTAATAAAAAGCGCTGGCTTGCTGAAAATCAGTCAGATTTGCAATATTTTGAAGAAAAATTGCTGTATTCAATGCCGGAAACTTTACAGCTGGTTGCTCAAGGAAAATCACTGGCGCGTTTTGGAGATGGTGAAATTACCTTAATGGATGGAGATGATATTGATTTTCAGAAAAGTAGTCCTGAACTTGCATTAGAATTGGAAAATATCTTAAAAAACCAAGATGAAAAACTGTTGGTATGTTTGCCGACCATGCTGACAGCTTGCGACGATGATGAAGCCAATTGGTGGTTAAAATTTTGGTATGTACGCTGGAAAGACTTAAAACAAAAGCTGAGCTTTGAACATTCATACGGACACTCTATGGTGACACGTCCTGATTTTTTCATCATGTATCCCGAACAGGCAGTACAGGCATGGAAATCAATTTGGCAGAATCGTAAAACTGTTTTGATTACAGGTGAGGGTTCTAAACTAAATTTAGAGCATACGCTGTTTAATAATGTTTCAGCCCGTCAAATAATTTATTCGAAAGCAACCAATGCTTATGCTGATGCAGAGCGGATTATTGCAGAGGTGCAAAAAAATACTGCTGAGCAGAACTGCTTGATTTTGATTGCTTTAGGCCCTACTGGAACGGTTTTAGCCAAACGTTTTTCCGATCTTGGCTATCAAGCATTGGATATTGGTCACATCACTAGTTCATACGATGCGGCTTTTCAGCAGAAAGCAGGCTGATTGCCAGCCATTCAAGCAGCATTTATGAGGATTTTTCTCTATGCATATTGTCTACGTCAGTGATGGTAAAGCGGGACACCGTTCGCAAGCAGTCGGTTTATATAAAGCCATGCAACGCATAAGCAATATCGAAGTGACCTTTCAGGAAATCTCCATTCAGCAATTGCCAGTTTTCACGCTGTTAAAAGGCATGTTGAGCCGTGAATTGGCACTGTTTGAAAAAAAGCCGGATTATATTTTTGGCGTGGGCAGTCATACCCAATCACGGGTTTTGCTGCTGGGGAAAGTATATCCGCAGGCGAAAACGGTTATTTTAATGAAGCCGAATTTTCCGTTTGCCTGGTTTGACCATGCCATCATTCCTGAACATGATGGCGTACCTGAATCCACGCATGTCATTACCACCCAAGGCGCTTTAAACCCGATTGTCAATGAACAGCGCCATCAAGCCAATCGGACCTTGGTTGCTTTAGGTGGCTCATCCAAACGTCATCAGTGGAATGAGAAGAAGGTACTAGAGGCGATTCAGAATATTGTGCAGCACCATCCACAAGCTGAAATTATTTTAACCACTTCACGTCGTACCCCCAAAGAATTTCTTGGACATTTATCAGCTCAGCCTTATGCAAGCCAGCTACAGATTTTCCCGGTGGAAGACACGCCGCAAGGCTGGATCTTTGAACAGATGCAACAAGCAGAAGCAGTTTGGGTCACGGAAGACAGTGTTTCCATGATTTTCGAGGCTTTAACAGCCGGTTGTAAGGTAGGGATAATTACGATAGACCGTTTGAAATCTGATAGAATTACCACGTTGTTGGATCAGCTTTTATCGACATCGTCAGATAAACCACATCACAATCTATTGAATTTAAAACTGAATGAAGCAACCCGAGTTGCTGATATATTATTGAAAACATAGAGTTGTTTCTTCATGAAAATTTTACATATTGCGAATTTTGGCTTTAATAAACAAGGCGCGCATTTTTACTGTACAGACCGCAAAATTTCAGCGGGATTAATTGAAAATGGTCATTTTGTTTATGATTTCAGTTTTCGCGATATGGCGCGTATGGGGACAGTGTTCAAAACCAAAAAACTCGGTGCGAACTGGGCCAATAAAGAAATTCTAAAAATTGTGGATAATATTGAACCGGACCTGGTTTTGGTGGGACATAGTGACTTGATGAGTCCAAATGTGCTCAAAGAAATCAAGCAGCGTTATCCTCAAACCAAAATAGCTTTCTGGTATGTTGACCCCCTGTATCTGGAACAGAAACTCAGTTTTGTACGTGAATTTTCACCCTATCTAGATGCTATTTTCTGCACCACGGGTGGTGAGTATCTGAAAAAACTCAAGCAGCCGCATTTAAAAGTGGTTTATATGCCCAATGTGGGACATCGTAATGTAGAACAATTAAAACAGTTTGAATCAAGCAATATTGATAAGGAATTTATTTTCTGTGGCGTGGTGTATAAAGAGCCGGAACGTGAAAAATTCCTTAAAGATTTGGCTGACACTTTAAAGAATAATCATATTCAATATCAGTATTATGGCTGTTTTGAACAGCCGGGCGTGTATGGGAAAGGCTATTACAAAGTATTGTCTGAATCGCGTATGGGACTGAATTATTCACGTAAAAATGATGTCACGCTTTATAGTTCGGACCGGATTGTGCAGCTCACAGGCAATGGTTTGTTAACATTTAGCCCACGAATTCCGGGCTTCGACAAACTTTATACTGATCAAGAAATCGTTTACTTTGATGACCAGTTTGATCTGGCTGAAAAAATCAAGTTTTATGCAGAGCATCCTGCTCAGGCAAAACGTATAGCGGAAGCGGGTTGGCAAAAAACACGCAATAGTTTTAATGCGCAACGAATTACCCAGTTTATGCTGGAAGTGACTTTTGATCAGCCTTTGACTGAAGCTTATGAATGGTCGCATGAGGTATATGCATAATGTGGTTACTGTATGTGGTTCTGGGTCTCGTCGCCTTTGCGGCGGTTTTATATCTATTGGGAAATTATACCTTTTGGCTGCCATTTCGTCGTGCCAGTTTGCCAAGAATAGTCATGCTGCACCAGGTGACGCCACATGCAGAAGCTTCTGGCATGAATATGCCACCGGCCAAGTTTGAGCAACTGCTGCAATATCTAACGAAAAAGCAGTCTACCTTCTGTTTTGTTTCGGAACTGGACCAGTTTCAAGGGCAAAAGAATATCGTGGCATTATCCTTTGATGATGGTTTTTTAGATAATTATCAATATGCCTATCCTTTGCTGAAAAAATATCATGCCAAGGCGACCATTTTCCTGGCGACACAAATTGAAGGCATTGAAAAGCTCAGTCCAGAACAGATTCGAGAAATGTCTGATTCGGGTGTTATCGAGTTTGGTGCGCATACACAGCATCATGTCAATTTGCTGAAACTGTCCGATGAACAAGCTTTTGCAGAAATGCAGGCTTCCAAACAGGATGTCGAAAAGCTGGTGGGGCGCTGTCCAAGTTTTGCTTATCCCTTTGGCCGTTTTAATGAAAAGCATCAGCAAATGGCCAAAGAAATTGGCTTTAAAAATGCAGTATCTACCCGTAAAAAAATCGAAGCCTATACCGCAGAAAATCAATTTAATATTCCTCGTGTCAGTACACACGGGGCCATGAATGCCTTGCAAATGCGTATTGCCTTAGCCAAAGGACGTTATAAATTATGAGTATTCCATGTAGTGTTTATATCGTCACTTTAAATTGCGGCGCATGGCTTGAAGCTACTTTAAACAGTGTGCGTGATTTTGCTGAAGTGATTATTCTGGATTCGGGCAGTACCGATACTACTTATGCTATTGCCCAGTCATTTCCTAATGTGCGTATTTCGCACCAAGACTGGCAGGGTTATGCCGGACAAAAAAGCCTGGCTCTGGCACAGTGTCAATATGATTGGGTGCTGAACCTGGATGGCGATGAAGTTTTGTCACCCGAGTTGAAAAAAGAAATTGAACAGTCCATTCAGGCCAGTCAGATTGATGCCTTAATTACACCTATTAATGATGTCTTCTTGGGCGTGCCGAACAGCAAGCACACGAAAAAGCATGCCAAAGTGCGCTTTTTTCGCAAAAGCAAAGGACATTACGACCTGGAAAATAAAGTCCATGAAAATGTGATTGTGGATGGTCAGAGTGTCCGTGCTGAAGGCGATATTTACCATTATGGCGAATCTAGCATCTTTGTTAAAGTTGAAAAAAACAACCAGTATTCCAATTTGAAAGCTGCTGAAAAATTTCAAAAAGGCAAAAAGCCAAGCTTGTTAAAATTGAGTCTGGTCATGCCTGTGACTTTTTTAAAATCCTATTTTATCCGCCGGAGTTGCCTGAATGGCTGGCGCGGTTTTGTGAATAGCATGATCAATGCATTTTATGCTTTTTTGAAAGAAGCCAAGCTGTTTGAACAGTATCAAAATGCGTCCAAGAATAAACAGGACAAGACATGAAGATTGTTCAGGTTCTGGCGACCAGTGGCGGTGTCGGTGGCTTAGAACAGCATACGTTTAACCTGGTCAATGAAATGTCATTGCAGCATGAGGTGCATATGATTGCGCATCCGTGTTATGCAGAAAAGTTTAATGAGCATGTGCATTTTCATCCGCTAGATTTTGCCCGTAGCCGCTGGAATATTTTCCTGCTCTGGCAGTTGAAAAGCTTAATCAATCAACTTCAGCCGGACATTGTGCATGCCCAGGCAGGCAAGGCGGCTGAACTGGTTTCTAAAATTAAGAGCTGGCTGAAACCAGTCAAAGTGGTAACGACGGTTCACGGTACGAAAAAGAATAAATCTGCTTATCTGGTGGGAGATGCAGTGATTGCAGTCAGCAAAGCGCTGACCAAAGGCATTCCTCCAGAAAAAGCGCATATTGTTTATAATGGCGTATATGTGCAGCCCAGCCTGACAGATGCACAAAAGCAGGCATTAAAAACAGACATTGATCAGCAGTTTCCTGGCTTGGATGCGGGTAAAAAAAATGTGATGTGCATTGGCCGTTTAGAACCCGTCAAAAATATTGCATTATTGATTCAGGCCATGCAGGATGTTGATGCCAACGTGTATATCGTTGGCGATGGTTCATTACGGCAGACACTTGAACAGCAAGTTATAGACTTGAATATGCAAAACCGGGTTGCATTTTTAGGCTTTCGAACCGATGCACGTGACCTGGTGCAGTTGGCCGATGTCGTGGTGCTTTCATCCGACAGGGAAGGCTTTCCCTTGGTCATGGTAGAAGCCTTGCAAGCCGATAAAGCCATGGCTGCAACGAAGGTCAATGGGGTGATTGAATGGTTGCCTGAAGCCTATCTGGCTGACATTGGCGACGTACAGGGATTACAACAGGCCATTCAAAATGCGTTAAATGCACATGCCCAACATGATTTTCAGCCTTTATTTGCCAAAGCCAAAGCAGAATTGACGGTGGCTGCAATGACACAGCAAACGCTCAATATTTATGAGCATTTGCTGAAGGCTTGATTATTGTTTAGCGGATAAACGAATGGCATCCAGGACCACAAAGTTATTTTCGACATTAATGGTGTGGCAGCCATCATCCTCGCTCTTCCAGTCTGGCAAAACCACTTCTAAAAGTTGCTCTTGATAAACCGTCGGGCTCAGTTGAATAATTTCTTTCAGTTCAATGTTGCCACCATAGCGTTTGAGCGAATCCTGGCTTGGGCGAACCAGTTTGGCGTTGTAAATAAAAGGCTTGCCTGCCATGCGAAACTGTTGCTGGCCTTTGCACACCGGGTTTTGCGGGTGTTCTTGCCAGTCTGGGTTGAGAATATTTTCGGTAAAGAACAGGTCTAAACGGTCCCCAAACTTTTTACAGTTTCTGCGTGTTGAGGTAAACAGGTACCACATGCCTTCATGGTAAAAAGGTGTGCTATCGACGGCATCAATCCCTTCTAAAATATTGGAATGTTTTTCCCATTTCAAAGGAAACTCGGTACATTTCCACAGTTCGATGGTTTTATTGGCACTGGTTTCAGGAATCATATACCAGTCATTTTCGACCTTAAATACGCATGGATAAGACAGGTGATAATCCAGTTTTAAAATGGTCTGTGGTTCTGTATAGCATCCATCTTTGAAAATTTCCAATACGGATAGAAAACCAACAGGATGGATATCATTCACTTCTTCAAAGAAGATATAATGACGATTATTTTCCTGTACATAAAAACAGTCTGCAAAGGTGAATTTTTCAGGTGAATGGATTTCAAATAAACCATGTAACTGCTCTTGGCTTTTTAAGGGTTGATCAAGCCAGCCAAAGCGCATGTACCAATGAGAATCAAACTTTTTGAGTTGTTGGTTTTGTTGAAATTTATACCATTTTTTTAATATTGTACGCATCATCAAAGCAAGAGAATATATAAGACTATCTATCCAATTCTACATTAGATATCATTCAATGAGTGCGAAAAGGTAGGCTGCAATGAAAATTTTTGTCATAAGTATTGAAGATGAAAAATCACCCCGGTTAAAGAAATTTTTAGCTCAAGATTTTTTTGAAAAGGGTCAAGTACGTGTGACTAAAATTGGGATTAAGGGCGGGGATCTTTCTGCAAAAGAATATTTTGAGTTGGGTGTTAAAGGTCGATCTAAACCTCTTTCACCGAGTATGGTGGGCTGTACCCTTTCACATTTAGCAGCATTAAAAGAATTTTTAACAACAGATGATCAATATGCTTTAGTAATGGAAGATGATGCTATTCTTCCGTATGATTTAACGATTGAAAAATTATCAGCAGAATTAACTTCGCTGAACTTACCTAAAAATACTTTGTTCAGTATAGGGGGCATTCGTATGAAAGAATGTCAAAAAGTTCGCGGAGATATTTTAGATCAAGAGTTTTTATCTCAGAAAATTTTAAAAGTATCGCCAGATTTTTATCAGCGAATTTGTTATGCTGTTGCCTATATTGTTGATCGGGAAATTGCACAGACATTGATTGATTATCATCGTCCTTTACGAGCTGCAGATGACTGGCGATATTTAACTGATTTCAATGAATCAGCCTCAATTTGGATGACAGCAATTGTCGATCACCCAATCATTACTGCAGGGGAGCAGAACTCACAGCTTAGCTCAATTGAACAGGAAAGGGTAAGGATGAACAGCTCGGATGTGTTGGTAAGTCGTTATGGAACTAGTCTAAGATATAATTTATTAAAATTTTTCTATAAAAAATACCCTAAATAAAATTTGTAAATAAATGAAAAAGTATTTAATTAGTATTGAAACTGTTGATAGCCAGCGTTTAAATAATCTTTTTGAACAAAGTATTTTTAAAAGCTATAAAGATGAATTTACAAAAGTAGGAGTACGCGGAATTGATTTACCAATATTAGAATATTACAAGATGGGTGTTGCAAGGCAAATAGAACCTTTAAGTCCTGGCGAGCTTGGATGTACTTTATCACATGTTAAATCCTTGAGAGATTTTATAAATTCGAACGAAAAATATGCATTGATAATTGAAGATGACATAATTCAAATAAATCATTTTGATTTGAATTCTTTGGAAGAACAGATAGAAAAACTAAATCTATCCGAATGCTTCTTATTCAGTCTTTGTGGTATTCAATTGAAAATAAACAATCAAGTTAGAGGGATTAAATTAGAAAAATTAATATGTGGAAAACACATTTTGAAATTGCATCCTTATTATATCTCAAAATTTTCATATGCTTGCGCTTATATTGTTGATAAGTCAATGGCAAAGTTATTAGTTGATTATCATGAAATTCCTCATATCTATGATCACTGGGGAGGGTTAAGGTATTTAAGTAAAAATTATAATTTTTATGCAACACATTTATTTGAGCATCCAGAAATAACCGGAAATTATTTGTATCAAAGCTCTTTAGAGTCTGAACGATTGTTTAAAGGTTTTAAACCAAAATTTAAAAAGAATAAATTAAATAAATTTCTTGATTCATTAATAAAATTTATATTAAAAAAAACTAATTCTACATATTATTAAGTAGTTAGTAATGAATTAAATTTAATGTTTTATAAAGTAAAAGTAGTTGCAAAAAACTGATCAAAATTAGAAAATTGATTGGTTTTTAAAATTTAATCAAGGTTCAGTTTTCCGCTTTTTAATAGCTTTCAAGATCATATAAATCAAGCCAACAAAAATTACGAAAGCACCAGCAATGCTACTTACGCAAAAATATAGAATACGCTCTTTGGCGAGCGCAAAAAAAATTATTCGCCAAAATGTACCGCATGAAAAGCTATTTTACGATAGAAAATGCAATCAACATAATACCACGATTACGAACAGCGGGATGCATAGTCATAGCTTGCTTAACTCAATCCTAGAATGTTATTAGTGATTACTAATCTCAATTTATTCCATTATAGTGGTCTAATCATCTAATTTAATGTAAAGAGAAATACACGTTTAAATTTTATAAGGATTGACGTTTCCATAACAGTTTCTAAACCGTTTATAAGACCAAACATATTGCTCAGGCGCAACATTAATCATGCTTTCAAGATTTTGATTAAGGCTATCAACTGAAGTCTGTAAATCATTCGACAAGATGTCATCTGTCAAAACTGAACAGTGGACACTGAAACCGGAAATTTCATCCCGTATACAACTAAGCCCAATGATATTGCATTGAGTTTTATTGGCCAGTTTTGACACCAGTGTCGTCGATAAGGTATTTTGCCTAAAGAAGTTTGAATAGATACCACCGGATGCTTTAGGAAGATGATCTGGCAAAATGACTGTCAGTCCACCTTGCTTGAGGTGCTTAAAGATTGCACGCACACCATTTTCATCTGTCGGGACGAGAGTTGCATTTAATCGTTGTCTTGCTTCCCACATAAAACGATTCACAGCTTTGTTTTTGTTGGGTTTATACATAATCATGGGAGAAGTATGCAGATTCAGCCATGCATTTAAAAGTTCCCAACAGCCAAAATGGGCAACCACCACAATTACGCCTTTGCTATTGGCTAAGGCTTGAGTAAGGTGCTGTTCACCATAAATATTTTTTAGCTGATTCAAACTATATTCAGGCGACATACCCCAGCATTTAATGGATTCCACATAAGTCATACATTGGCTAATTAAGCTTTTTCTGATCAGAGTTTTTTGTTGTGATGCGTTCAATTCTGGATAAGCCAATTGTAGATTGATCCGCGTAATCCGCTTCATAGAGGAATTATGACTATTAAGGAGAAGGGCGATCCAAAAAGCAATGAATTGCAAAACCGAAAGTGGCAGCAGGGCAACAACTTTAAATAGAAAATACATGACAGCGCAACTCTAAAAAACCAAAAATAGAGAATGAAAAGAAAATTTTGGAAAGAGTTTTATCGCATCAATGATGCTGCGCCGTTTCTAAACTACAGAGTAGGAGTTAAAAGTCTTGAGAACAAAATAAAGAAAACACAAATTACAGAAACCACTGAAGTTCATGGTGGTATTCAGTGGATTAATAAAATAAGTTATTGAGGTTTATCGGCATTGCCTTTTAAAACCATATAAATCAAGCCGACAAAAATAAGCAAGGCCCCACCTAGACTACTTACACAAAAATAAAGAATGCGTTCATTGGTATCCATGTTAAATAAGCCATTGGCCAGGATATAACGCATAAATAGCCACTGCACAACAGAAAACACAATCAACATAATGCCACGATTACGAATAGCGGGACGCATAGCCATAGCTTGCTTAACTCAATAATAGAAAAACAGCATTATTATGCCATTACCAGAAACCAATCTCAATTTAATAAAAAACCCTGCCTGAGCAGGGTTTTGGTCACTGTACTAGAAAAACATTAAACTTCTTGTTTAGTTTCAGCTTTTGGTTTTTCACGTAAGCGAATACCCAAATCACGTAATTGATTGCCTTCAACTGGAGCAGGAGCTTGAGTCAACGGACATTCAGCAGTCTTGGTTTTCGGGAATGCAATCACGTCACGGATTGAAGATGAACCTGTCATCAGCATGACAAGACGGTCCAGACCGAATGCCAAACCACCATGCGGAGGTGCACCGAATTTCAATGCATTGAGCAAGAAGCTGAATTTCTCTTCTGCTTCTTCTTCAGAAATGCCAAGCGCTTCAAAGATCGCTTTTTGCATTTCGAGCGTATAGATACGAAGTGAACCACCACCAATTTCAGTACCGTTCAATACCATATCATAAGCCACAGACAATGCTTGACCTGGATTGTTCTTCACTTCTTCTACACTTGATTTTGGTAGTGTGAACGGGTGGTGAACAGAAGTCCATTTGCCATCATCAGTTTCTTCGAACATCGGGAAGTCAACAACCCAAAGCGGAGCCCACTCGCAAGTCGCCATGTTCATGTCATGACCAATCTTGATACGCAAAGCGCCCATTGCATCATTTACAACTTTGGCTTTGTCCGCACCGAAGAACACGATATCGCCATTCTCAGCACCAACACGTTTCAACAGATCAAGTACGATTGGCTCGATAAATTTCACGATTGGGGATTGAAGGCCTTCAATGCCTTTTTCAAGTTCGTTGACTTTAATGTAAGCCAAACCTTTGGCACCGTAGATACCCACGAATTTCGTGTATTCATCGATCTGGCTACGTGGAAGAGAACCTGCACCCGGTACGCGAAGTGCAACGATACGGCCTTTAGGATCTTTGGCAGGACCTGCGAATACTTTGAATTCAACGTCTTGCATCATGTCTGCAACGTCAACGAGTTTCAAAGGAATACGCAAGTCTGGTTTGTCAGATGCATAATCACGCATTGCATCTGCATAGGTCATGCGCTGGAATTTGTCGAATTTTACGTCCAGAAGTTCATCGAACATCTTGACCGTTAAACGTTCCATTAAATCCATGATATCATCGTCACTCATGAACGATGTTTCAACGTCGATCTGGGTGAATTCAGGCTGACGATCCGCACGTAAGTCTTCATCACGGAAACATTTCGCAATTTGATAGTAACGATCAATACCACCCACCATCAACAACTGCTTGAATAGCTGTGGAGATTGTGGAAGTGCGTAGAAGCTACCGTTAGAAACACGACTTGGAACTAAATAGTCACGTGCACCTTCAGGTGTCGCACGGGTCAAGATCGGCGTTTCAACGTCTAAGAAACCATTTTCTTCGAAGTAGTTACGAATCAGGTTTGTCAATTTAGAACGGAAACGCAGGCGATCTAACATTTCTGGACGGCGAATATCTAGAAAGCGATATTTCAAACGGATTTCTTCAGAAATGTTGGTGTTTTCGTCATTCAATGGGAAAGGAGGAGTTTCTGAAGTAGCAAGAACTTCGATGTCTTTTGCTAAAACTTCGATTTGACCACTCACCATGTTGGCATTTTCTGTGCCTTCATAACGGCGACGTACACGACCTGTGATTTTTAATACGAATTCAGAACGTGCCTTGTCAGCAGTTGAGAATGCTTCTGGAGTATCCGGGTCAATAACCACCTGAACCAGACCGTCACGGTCACGCATGTCCAGGAAGATAACACCACCGTGGTCACGGCGACGGTGAACCCAACCGCATAATGTTACGGTTTGGTCAATTTGGGCTTCAGTTAATGAGCCGCAGTAATGAGTTCGCATCATAGCGTAAAAAATCCAACTATATGGGTTAAGGTCAGCGTATACGTAAACAGCGTACCGCTTTTTTCGAGTGTTGAATTATGCCTCTTTATCAATTTCCTCACAAGGATTCACATTGTTAAATTCTCCCCCACTGACTTTCTGCAAACGATTTGAGGATTCATGTTGGAGATTTTTTAGGATTAGAGACATTAAAGTAAATATTACAAGATAATAAAGTATAGTTTGACGTGGAGCATAAAAATAAAAGTCAGTTAAGCCACAGATAATGATATAAACAATAAAAGAAATCCCTGCACAGCATAGAAGTCTTATCTCTTCATTGTTCGAATTTTTTCTGAGCGATTGTATAAAAAACTGAAGAGGAAGGAGCAGCAGAGTTAATAAAGCTAAAATTCCTAACAGTCCCTGTGTCGCTAGAATTTGAAAGAAAATATTATGGGCATGTATTGTACATTCTCCAATTTTTCCTTGTCGGTTTAATTCACATATATCTTCTTTAAACTGTACAATTCCGATTCCAGTAAGCGGGGCTTCTTTGAATTTTTCTAGAGAAAGTTCCCAAAGGGATAATCGAGTACCCACACTGGTATTATAATTCTGATTGTGTACAATATTATACTCATCTGATTTAAGTGCTTGTAGTCTCGTTTGTATTGGATTGTTAGGTATCATCAGGACTATTGCTATTAATAGTAAACTTACACCAAAAATTGTTAGAATTTTTAAAAAATTTTTCTTGTAAAAAATAATAAAAACTATAAGAAATATAATTGGTATACCTAGCCATGCACCTCTCGTGCCATGAAGACAAATTAATAAAATATTAATCAAGCTTAAAAATATAAAAATATACGCTGTTTTATTTTTTTTATAGAATCCATAACAGAATGTTAATAAACTGATAGCTATTAAAGAATAATCATAAAGAATGACAGGATTAAGTTCTTTGGCAATTAAATCTCTATCGAAATTAGAACTTAAATTTATATAAATATTAAATGGAATTGATATTAGCACAGTGATATTAATTATTTTAAAGAAAACTTCACTGCAGAATTTTGTATTTAAGATTAGGGCCGGTAAAAAAAGAAAAAATAGTGTGTATATAAATTGGAATTTATATAGCTCAGAGGTGTGCGAAAACCATGCTAATTGGTTGCTGGGAATAATATTTTTATTTATTATAATTTCATTTAAACTAATAAATAAAAATGGGGTAATTGTAATTAAAATAAAATATAGGTTGGTGTGAATTTTAATTTTTTTTGTAAAAAAAAATAAGATTGCTAAAAATGCAAAAAATTTAAGTAAAGATCTGTCAGATCCATCATTTATTGTTAAATTAAAGAAAAAAATTAAATAAATAGCTGTAGTGAAAAAATATATAAAATTTTCAGAATCAAAAAATTTAGAGTGAAACATCGTATGATTTTAGTTAAAAAAAAATATTTTAACTGTTTTCTAATCTAATTCAATCATTTGTTTTTTTATTTGGATTTTTTAATAAAAATTTATTTAATTCAATTAGTTGTTTTTTATTTTGGAATACAGGGTAGAGCATGATTTAGCTTATGATAAATGAGGTATGGTTGTGCTGAAAAGTACTGCAAGTACAATACCTATAAAGAATTTAATAGTGGAGTAAAAATTTTAAATGCCTAAATCATATTGGATTACGGGGAAAGTAAATAAATTTTTGATATAGACGATACTGTAGACTGTAAAAACTAGTCTAATCTATAAGGTTGGATGGTCAGTGAGCTCCCATAAATGTTGGATATTAGAATTTTCCTAAGTAGATAATCGCTATAAATCTGTAGCATTGTACCAATCACAACTACCACAAGAGATAAAGTAAAAAGCATCTATTTAAAAGCGTACCTTGTTCCAACGTATGATTCACCTCATCAATATGCATCAACTGGCACTCCATGCTTTACATCGCACCTTAATAAAAGTGCAACAGAGCCAATATTTATGGATTGAGTCAACCACACTACCTGTCTGTAAAAATCAATGGATTCAACGCCATAGATCATTAACCAACATCGTATCTCGAGGTAACAGCTCAATGCACTGGTTTTTTGGTTGTAAGCTGCATGTCATCATGAGTCAGTCAGGCGAGATTGTCCGTACAGCTTTATCGAATGGGCATACAAAGTGGCTATTAACATGGTTGAATAGCTCGTTAATGGTTTACAAGCAAAACTCTATGCAGATCATGGCTATATCAGCCAAGACGTAAAAAATAGATTAAAGAATCAAGGTATTAATTTAATCACCTATCATTGAAAGAACATGAAGTCTGTTCAACTGTCTGTATCAGATAAATATCACTTAAAACAGTGTAATAAAATAGGAACGTTATTTAGCCTATTGAAAGGCAATACTATTTAGTGACGAGTAAAGCCCGGAGTATTTCAGGCTTCTTAAGTGGAATCTATGCTTCGTTATGTGCATACCAATTGAATCATCGAAATAAGCCTGCAATTCAAATTATGGAATTGTCGTTTTAAACAGAATTCAGCTTTTATTAGGAAAGCACTACAGTTTAGTCTAAGTATGTGGAAGAAATGTTTTATTGCAAAAAAAATGAAATGTTATATTATAACAATATTCAGAAATTGCAGTCTTGAGTCCGTTCCATGCTTCTTCATAAGAATTTAATTACACTTTCTATTTTTGCCGTCATTGCACCTGCTGTTTTTGCTGATGAAGAGCGTCAAACTCAACAACTCTCCACCATCAAATTGCAGGCACATCCCTTGGTACAGTCGGCTGCAGATTTTGCAGTTGCCGATCAAGTGATTGATCATAAAAAGCTTGCCGAAGGTGGTACGACTATTGGTGATGCTTTGGCTGGTGAGCTGGGGGTATCTTCAAACCAGTATGGTTCAGGTTCCAGCCGGCCGGTGATTCGTGGTCAGGACGGTCCGCGAGTGAAAATCTTGCAACATGCCTCTGAAACAGCGGATGTTTCTACGCTTTCACCAGACCATGCCGTCACTGTTGATCCGATTCTGGCAAAACAGGTCGAGATTATTCGTGGACCATCCACCTTGCTCTATGGCACTGGAGCAGTGGGTGGACTGGTCAATGTCACGGATCAAAAGATTCCCACACAAATGCCTGAAGATGGCTTAGAAGGCACAGCAGGCCTACGTTATAACTCAGGCAGTGATGAAAAATTAGCGAGTGCTGGTTTAACAGCGGGTATTGGTGAAAATTTTGCTTTACGTGTAGAAGGTTCAAAACGTAAAGCCAATGACTATTTTGCGCCGGATTATTTTCATGAACATGAAGGGGAATTAGAAAAAGAACGCCGAGTCGCGAATACTTTTGCTGAAAGCCAGGCCGTGAATATTGGTGGTTCATGGATTCATGATCGTGGCTTTGTCGGTTTATCCTATAGCAACCGACAGGATGAATATGGTCTGCCGGGGCATAGCCATGAATATCATGGTTGTGTACTGCATGGCGATCATTTTCACGGTTGTCCAGAGCCAGATCCAAATGCACCAGCACATGAAGAAGAACATGGCGGACCATGGGTAGATTTAAAATCTGAGCGTTATGAGGTGCGTACCGAGCTGGAACAGCCTTTTGCCGGTTTCGAGAAACTGCGTGCCCATGCCAGCTTTACCGATTATGAGCATGATGAACTTGAAGAAAGTGAAGTCATCAGTAACTTCAAGAGTAAAGGTTATGATGGCCGTTTGGAGCTGGTACATGTGCCTGTCGCTGGCTGGGAAGGCGTGATTGGAACGCAGTATAGTCAGCAAAAGATTGATCTTGCTGCGTCCGAGCATGACGAACATGAAGAGGGCGATGAAAATGATGCAGAGCATCATGTCCATGGTTCAAGTGTGGTGATGCCGAACACAAAAACTGAAAAATACAGTCTGTTTGCCTTGGAGCATAAGCAGCTGGGTGATGTACATGTGGAGCTAGGTGCGCGTGTTGAACATCAGAAAATTGCAGTAGAGTCTGAGCAAAAAGATTATTCAGGCACAGGTGTATCGGCTTCTGCAGCTGCAAACTGGGAATTTGCACCAAACTATAAACTGTCATTGGTGAGTTCACATCAGCAGCGTTTACCGCTCGCTCAGGAACTCTATGCAGATGGCATGCATTTTGCCACGAATACTTATGAAGTCGGTAATCCCGATCTGGATAAGGAGCGCTCCAACAATCTGGAACTGGGCCTGCATTATGAAGGCGATAAACTCGACTATCACGTGCATATTTATCATAACTGGTTTAATGATTATATTTATGGGGCTACGGTTGCAGAACAAGGCAACTTACGTGGTATCAACTACACCCAAGACAAAGCCACATTCTATGGTACAGAAGCACAAGCCGGTTATCAGATCAATGACATGTATAAGCTCAGTGTGTTTGGCGACTATGTCCGCGGCAAAATTGACGGTGAAAATGCACCCCGTGTTCCGGCAGGCCGTCTAGGGAGCAAAGTGGATGCAAGTTTTGATGACCACTGGTCCGGTCTGGCTGAGTTTTACCATGTCTTTAAGCAAGACAAAATTGCCAGCTATGAACAGGAAACCAACGGCTACAACATGCTGAATCTGGGGCTGTCTTATGCGGGCCAGATGAAAGATCGTAATGATTACCGTGTCTACTTTAAAGCCAATAACCTGCTGGATGATCAAGTCTATTCACACGCTTCATTCCTGTCGAATATTCCGCAGGTGGGACGCAACTTTACTGTTGGTCTGGAATTCGATTTCTAGACAAAAGTGATCCCGGGAGGGGTTGATTCAAGCAGGTGAAACAGAAATCCTCTTGATAAATCAAGCAATAAAACCTAGTCTGATGACATTGGACTAGGTTTTTTGTTATGCGTATTTTTCAACGAATTCATCAGAAACTGAATTGGTCACGCCGTCGTTATGTCAGCGTGATCGTCGGTTTGCTGGCTTTGGGATATCTCTCATCGGCCATTTATCATACTTATAAACCTTTGCCTGAAGGCCTGAATTTTACCGGTAAGTTACGTCATGCCGAGGTGAAGTTTATTGCTGATCAAACCTATCTGGATGCAACTGGAAAACAGCAGCAAGACCATCATATTTTTAATGAAATGTTAAAGTTGATTGATGAAGCGCAAACCACCATTGTACTGGACATGTTCTTGTTCAATAGCGAAGTGGGCGAATCGACACGAGCGCATCAGACATTGGCACAACAACTTACGAATGCCTTGATTTTAAAACGCGGTGTGCAGCCAAATATTGAAATCAGGGTCATTACCGACCCGATTAATTCCGTCTATGGGGGGCTTGCACCCGAGCATTACCGTCAGTTACGCAATGCAGGCATTGACGTGATTGAAACGGATTTACGCCCACTGCGTGCATCCAATCCCTTATGGTCTGGCTTCTGGTATCTCTGTTGTCAGGATGCCGGCAATAATCCTGAAAAAGGCTGGCTCGCCAATCCGTTTGGTCAGCAGAAAATTACCCTGCGCAGTTATTTTAATTTGTTTAATTTTAGAGCCAATCACCGTAAAACCGTGGTGGTCGATACGGCTCAGGGCTGGAAAGCCTTGGTGACTTCAGCCAATCCGCATGATGGCAGTTCTCGTCATTCCAATGTGGCCTTGCTGGTAACGGGCAATACCGCCATTGATGTATTGAAGACCGAGCAAGCTGTGGGCCGGATGTCCAAAGCTGACATTCCAATGGTCATTATTGGTGAGTTTGAGGGGGATCGGTCTTTACCCCAGGTTCAGGTGCTGACTGAAAAAGCGATTTACGATGCAACACTCAAACTGATTGAAACGGCCAAGTCCAAAGAGCGGATTGATTTGGCCATGTTCTATTTGTCTGAACGGCATATTGTCAAAGCCTTGATTGCTGCACATGAGCGTGGGGTAAAAGTCCGTGTATTGCTCGATCCGAATAAGGACGCATTTGGGCGTAAGAAAAATGGGATTCCTAACCGGCAAGTGGCTTCTGAATTAAATGCTGCCGGTGTGCCGGTGCGTTGGTGTAATACTCGGGGTGAACAATGTCATAGCAAGATGATTACTAAATCAAATGCACAGCAATCTGAAATGATTTTGGGTTCAGCCAATTTTACTGTACGAAACATTAAAAACTATAATCTGGAAACCAATTTACGCGTGGTCGGTTCATTGCAAGCACCGGTGTTTACCGATGCTCAGGCTTATTTTGATACGGCTTGGTCGAATCTGGATGGTAAAAACATGAGTGTGGATTACAGTCAATACGCAGATGAATCGAAACTGAAATATGGAATTTACCGTTTTATGGAATGGAGCGGATTGTCGACGTTTTAAATAATCTCCCTAAGTCCCTCTTTGAAAAAGAGGGACTTTCCTCCCTTTATAAAGGGAGGTCAGGAGGGATTTTAGCGCATTACACACTTTTTTATTGTTGCGGATTAGGCGGCACCATCTGATCCAAATCTTTGTCAGAGATTTTATCCAGCTCTTTTATATCCGTTTTAATTTTCCACTGGCTTTCATCTTCAACCGGCTGCGGTAAACGTGCTTCTAGCCAGTCACAGACCACATCGGGCGGAAAATCGGGATGATTGCACTGAATGACCCAAGCCAAAAAGTCTTTGGCTTCACCATTCATATAAGGTGGCGGAGAAACCGGTAAAAACTGTGTCGGTAAACGTTCATTCTTGGAAATGTAATTCAGCACATGACCCAGTTCCTGTACGGTTTGCCATGCCAGAGGGTGTTCCACATTGATTTGAAATTTGAACCACCAGGCATGTTGACCATCTGAACCATAGGCATTAATTAAAGATTCTTGAATACTTGGAACCTTGCAAAAGAATTGATGTAGGCGGTCAAAACTTAAATCAGACACTCTGTTTGATCCCATAATAAAAAACGGCATTTTAGCATACTCATCATTTGAGCCGGGATGTGTCTGCAGAGAAAATCCGTGAAATATTTCATTTACAAAACTTTGCATTTGCTGTTTTTTTATTCATTTTTTATCCTAAACTGGGGATTAAAATAAGCTTTATAAAGTAGGTGGGGTGGCTCTTATGAAATTGGCAGTTCTTTGTGCTTTGAGTGGCATGATGCTCTTGGGGGCTTCTGCAACAACGCAGGCGGAAAATCGCTGGTCAAATTATCGCGGGGTAGATACCACCCGGTATCAACATCGTCCTCATTATCCGCAAAATCATTACCCACAAAACAGTTATCCTCAGCATAACTATCCACAGCACTATCCGAATTATCCGCAGCGTCCACCGCATCATCAGCATTATCCGGTCATTCAGAATGGCATCAGCATTCAATATCAGGCACCGACCACCATCACGCAAAATTCACAAAGCTACAGCTGGGTCAATGGAGATCCCAACACTTCAAGGATTGAAAGTTCGCGTTATACCTTTATCAGCGATTGGCAGCGTTTAGGTTTACCTGCACCACCGAATGGTACTTATTGGATTTTTGAAAATGGGCGTTATGTGCTGGTGCCGAATCGTTAAAGATTCATTTTTAATGATTAAATCTCCCCAAACCCCTCTTTAAAAAGAGGGGCTTTTAACATATTAAGCTAATTCATCATCTTGTGGTCGAGGGGTTTTATCTACAGGTAGCGTTTTTTCTGAATGTTTGTCGCGAATGACTGATGGATAGGTCCAGGACGAGAAACGCACCACCAAAATCGCAAATGCCAGGATCAGGATTGAACCGGTAATAATCACCAGATCCATATCGGCTTTATGGTCATGCTGGATATCTGAAATAAGTAAACGGGTCAGGGCAGTAATGGCAATATAAATTAAAAAACGCACCGGCATATGATTGGTTTTGAAGTAAATACCGACCATGGCACCCAGTTCAAGATAAATAAACAGCAGCAGAATATCGTCAATGGTCGCAAATTGTTTAATGGTTAAAATTTCAAATACCGTATGTCCGGCAGACCAGATCACCATACAGCCAATAATAAACAGTGCAATATAGTGAAAGCTTTCTACGGCGATATTTCCAAAACGGTCGAGGAGGGTCTCAATTTTTTCAACTTTGCTATCAGGCTTTGGCATCTTTTCCTCCTATATCTTACATGGTTATTTAGATGAAATATCATGCAATTTTCATGCACATTAGAAATAAGAAAATGAAAAATTGTAAATAATTTAAGGGGGTGTATTTTTTTTATACTAAATTCATGTAATGTATGAATGGTTATTTCATTGATCAGGGAAAAGAAAATGTTAGAAACAATTCAAACAAAAATTAATAATTTACAAAATGGTAAAAAACTTATTTTGGGTTCTGGCATTAAAATGGACGAAATGCAGAAATTGATCGCGTTATGTGAAAATTTACAAGCTGAAGGCGTGATTAAAATTGTGAAAATTAATCAAAATGCTCAAAGTGACAAAAAAGTTTCAGATTCTATTATTGTGGAAAAAATCTAATTCATTTTTCGCTAAAAAAACGCCTGCATTTGCAGGCGTTTTTCTATTGCTTATCTTTGTGCAGGATTAAGCCTGATTGGTAAAGTAGTCTTCAGAGAAGTTCATGACCACGTCAGCACCGGCTTTTACTTTGGTAATGCGCAGTGCAAGTTCAGGCAGAATGCGTTGTACAAAATAAAGTGCCAGTGACAATTTATTTTGATAGAACTCGCCGTCTTTGGCTTTCGCTGCATGGGCAATTTTTGCAAACATGTAAGAGAAGCTGAGCAGACCCACCGCATGCAGATAATCCACTGCTGCTGCATTCGGGAAGTCAACATTCTCTTTGCTGGCTTCAAGAATATATTGCGTAACCGATTCAACTTCTGCTGCTGCATCTAAAGTGGCATCTTTAATGAAGTTTAGATCCGCATCCAGACCATTGGTAAAATCACGGATTTCCTGAATGTATTCTGCAATGAATGCGCCACCACATTTAATGGTCTTACGGCCGATCAAATCCTGAGACTGAATACCGTTGGTGCCTTCGTAAATCTGCGAGATACGCAAGTCACGGATACATTGTTCCATGCCCCATTCACGAATGAAGCCATGACCGCCGAAAACCATTTGTGCATCTAAAGTTGCGTTAAATGCAGTGTCAGTCAGGTAAGCTTTTGCGATTGGCGTTAATAGCGCAACACGGTCATTGGCTTTCTTTACCGCTTCGGCATCGGTCGAGAATTTAGTGATATCAAGCTGTTGACCGACATACACCGCAAAAGCACGAGATGCTTCGTTGTTGGCACGCGCATTCAGTAACATACGACGGACGTCGCCATGGACCAAAATGCTGTCCGCAGGTTTGTTTGGAGATTTCACGCCAGAAGCACTACGACCTTGAAGACGGTCCGTCGCATATTGCGCAGCATTCTGGTAAGCAAATTCAGAAGCACCTAGACCTTGAATCCCCATAGACAGACGTTCGTAGTTCATCATCACGAACATGGCAGCCAGGCCTTCGTTTTCTTTACCGACCAGATAACCTTTGGCACCGTCAAAGTTCATTACGCAAGTCGCAGAGGCTTTAATACCCATTTTGTGTTCGATTGAACCTGGACCTGCATGGTTACGCTCACCCAAAGAACCATCTTCATTTACTAGGAATTTCGGTACGATAAACAGTGAAATACCACGGGAACCGGCAGGGGCATCTGGCGTTTTCGCCAGGACCAGGTGAATGATGTTTTCAGCCAGGTCGTGGTCACCACCGGTAATGAAAATTTTGGTACCGGTAATGTTATAAGTGCCGTCTTCATTGCGTTCTGCTTTGGTTTTGATAATGCCCAAGTCAGTCCCTGCATGTGGCTCGGTCAAGCACATGGTACCTGACCATTCGCCCGAGTAGATTTTAGGCAGGTAAGTTTCTTTTTGCTCTTGGGAAGCATAGCTGTTTAATGCCATACCTGCACCCACAGACAGAAGCGGGTAGAGCATAAAAGATGGGTTGGTTGCAAACAGCATTTCATCAGAAAGCACGGTCAGCATTTTTGGCATTTCCTGACCGCCCCATTCAGCGTCAGCACCCAGACCAATCCAGCCGCCTTCTGCATATTGTTTGAAAGCTTCTTTAAAGCCCGCAGGGGTCGTCACATTGCCATTTTCAATTTTAGCGCCTTCTTCATCACCCGTACGGTTTAAAGGCAAAGTCACGTTTTGCGCAAATTTCGCCATTTCTTCAAGAATGGCTTCAGCTGTTGCTGCATCAACATGAGCAAGATTTTCATTGGCTTGCCAGAATTGTTCTGCATTGAAAACATCATTCAGAATGAATTTCATATCTGCAAGAGGTGCATTATAGATTGGCATAGTGAGTCACCTGTTTATTGTTTGATTCAGTTCGGTTTGATCAGTCTAATAGATGAAAATTCATGTGGTTAGACGACTAAAGGTTAATTTTTTTGTTTATTTGATAAAGAAAAAGGACTGCCAAAAACATGACTGTCCTTTTTCTCACCTCAGTTTAAAAATCCTGTACTTAGAATGCGAAGTGTTCAGCATCTAAAGCCAGTAATGGCTCAACGCCACCCGCAATCACCTCAACGTGTGAGCGAACGCGTGGAAGAATTTTCTTGAAGTAGAAACGGGCAGTAGTCACTTTCGCGTTGTAGAAATCTACGTCAGTTGTACCAGCAGCCAATGTTTCTTGAGCAACAAGTGCCATACGAGCCCATAGGTAAGCAAGCGTTACATAGCCAGAGAAGTACAGGTAATCTACTGCAGCAGCGCCAACTTCATCCGGGTTTTGCATTGCACGCATACCAATCTGCATAGTCAAATCACCCCACTCTTTGTTCAGAGCAGCAAGTGGTTCAACAAATTCTTTCATTGCAGCATTGTCTTTGTGGGCTTCGCAGAATTTATGGATGACTTTGGTGAAGTCTTTCAACATTGCACCTTGAGTACCCAAAACTTTACGACCTAGCAAGTCAAGCGCCTGAATTTCAGTGGTACCTTCGTACAAGCAAGCGATACGTGTATCACGAACAATCTGTTCCATACCGTGTTCAGAGATGAAACCGTGACCACCGAATACTTGAACACCGTGTTTCGCAGATTCAGAACCGGTTTCAGTCAAGAATGCTTTTGCGATCGGGGTAAGTAGTGACAACATGTTGTCCGCAGCTTTACGTTCTTCTTCAGTTGCACCTTGCTCTACCGTGTCTGCATAGAAAGACAATAAGTAAACCAATGCACGGCCAGCTTCAGCAAAAGATTTTTGCGTTAATAGCATGTTGCGTACAGCAGGGTGAACAATAATTGGGTCTGCTTCTTTTTCTGGCGCTTTAACGCCTGAAAGTGAACGCATTGCCAAACGGTCTTTAGCATAAGCCAATGCACCTTGGAACGCGCCTTCAGAAGCTGAAAGACCTTGTACCGCAGTACCAATACGGGCAGTGTTCATGAATGTGAACATGCAGTTTAAGCCGCGGTTTTCAGGGCCAATCAGGAAGCCTTTTGCGTTATCAAAATTGAGTACACAGGTTGCGTTACCATGAATACCCATTTTGTGTTCAATTGAACCACAGCGAACGGTATTGCGTTCGCCAAGTGAACCATCAGCATTGAGGTTAAATTTCGGTACGATAAATAAAGAGATACCTTTAGTACCTTTTGGTGCACCCGGAAGACGCGCCAACACGATATGAATAATGTTCTCTGCCATGTCGTGTTCACCAGCAGAGATAAAGATTTTCTCGCCAGAAATTGCGTAGCTGCCATCTGCATTCGGTTCAGCTTTGGTACGGATAATTCCCAGATCTGAACCTGCGTGAGATTCTGTCAAGCACATGGTACCGGTCCACTCACCTGAAACCAGCTTAGGCAAGTAAGTATCTTTTTGTTCTTGAGAGCCGTGATGTTCCAGGGTACGGACAGCACCGTGTGAAAGACCAGGGTACATACCCCATGCCCAGTTTGCAGTACCCACCATTTCAGAGATCACGTTGCCTAAAGAAACAGGCAAGGCTTGACCACCGTATTGCTCTTCAGCAGATAATGACGGGAAACCCAATTCGATATATTTTTGATAGGCTTCTTTAAAGCCTGTAGGTGTAGTTACCACACCATCATTCCAGGTACAACCTTCGCGGTCACCGCTTTGGTTGATTGGAGACAATTCATTTTCACAGAAGTCAGCCGCAGCTTCTAAATATTGATCAACCAATTCACGGCTTACGGTGTCAGAAAATGCAGGCAAGCTTGCATAATGTTGTTCAGCATTTAACAATTCATGTAGAACAAATTGCATATCACGTAAGGGCGCTTTGTATTGTGGCATATCGGTTTCCTCAATACTGGTTTAACCAGCGTTAATAATTCTAAATAAACATTGGAACGTATCTTCAATGACACGTATTTGTATGGCTCAATCGTGCAACATCTTCCCCCTTGGTACAAGCGTTAGGGGCTTTTTCTTGGTGACTGTAAAGTCAAAGATTTATAATTTGAAATGGCTAAGTATCTTGAGTGTAAATGCTTTTATGGCTTTGTGAGTGGCATAAATAGTCAAATGGTTTAATTTTTGACAGGCAATAAAAAAGGCGCAGAGCTGCGCCTTTTTAACTTTGGGTAAATTTTATGATGCAGGTTTTGCTGTTGTGGAACCCATAGGGGCTTTAGGCTGAAAGTGGACTTCACATTTACCATTGAGGGTGTGTGTGCCCATTTTGACTTGAACCGCCTTACCATGAGGTTGACCTTGGCAAGCTTTTAACATGGCTTGCTGATGTGCCTGGTGCTGAGCGAGGCGCTGGTCAAATTGTCTGGTCAATTCTGCGCGTTTGGCATCAGTCAGCGGTTCATCGTGTTGCATCCTGTACATGCCTTTCATTTCACCCTGCATGGCACGATGATCAGCTTGCATGTGCATCGCTCTCATTTCGCCACGCATGCGCTTCATCTCTGCACGATCGGGAGTGAAATGCGTCACGCAAGTCCCAGCAATGCTTCTTTCACCTGCCTTGATTTGTACCGCAGAACCCACGGCTTTGCCGTCACAGGCTGTTTTCATGCTTTTCATCATTTGCTGGCGTTCGGCACGGACCTGCTGCCACTGCTCACGCTGTTCGGGTGTCATGTTGCGCTCATGCTTTGGATGATGGTCTCGCATCATGCGCGGGTGGTCACCATCTTTGTCCTGAACCGTGCTGGTCGATTGGCAGGCTGTCAAAACACCCATACTGAGTACGCTGGCACCGACTAAAGCCATTTTTGTCATGGAATTCATTGTTGTTATCTCCAATGAAAAAACGAAATTTGATATGTTAAAGATTAAACAATAATGATGAAGAAACAATGAAGAGTATTTTTTTAGAAGGTTCGTTACAATAATTCATTGAGAAAAAAGATTGAGACTTAACTTTTGAAGATTCGCCGTGTTCCGATTGCCTTACGCCTGTTTCTGACCGTACTGTTCACCACCCTGGTGATTACGACGGTGAGTCTGGGGGTATTGCATTGGACCATGCAAAAGAACTTCGCCCGCTATGTCGCGGATGTGGAAATGCAGAAGCTGGATCATGTAATCAGTAATCTGGCTGGCGTCTATTCGGTTTATCATGACTGGGGCAATGCCATTCAGGCACAAATCCTGCAAATAGAAGGCACTGCTGCACCGGATGACTATGACCGTCTGTCTCGCTGGTGGTTACGCCGTCAATATGATATTGCCTTGCAACAGCGTTATTTTCAGGACAATACCTTGCTGAGTGTGTCTCCGAGTTTAAATAAAACCGGGCCGAGCAAACCGATTTTAGACGCAGAAGAGTTGCGCCTAATCGAGTTGAATTTACCTTCCGAGTATCAGCCTTTTGAAGGGCTTAAATTTCCACTCAGTGCCAATCAGAATATCTTCCGCTCTGACCGGAAAGCTGAAGATAAGCCTGCCGATGCAACACCCACTCAAACTAAGAAAAAGCAGTTTATCTCTTTGCCAGACCGTTTGGGCTTAAGTTCCCGCTTGTCGCTGTATGATGCCAAAAAACAGTTTGTCGTGGGTGAGCCATCCGATATTCCAGTGTCATACCGTCCGATTATGGTGAATAACAAGGTAGTCGGTTATTTAGGCTTGAAGCCGGTGCTGGATCAGGATGATGCTTCTAGCATCAACTTCTTTAGTAACCAGAAACGTTATTTATTATTGGTGTACGGTTTAACGTTCCTGACCAGCTTGGTCGCGGCTTTATTGTTGGCCACTTATTTTAAAACGCCCATTCAGCGTTTGCTGCAAGGAACCCGCGAACTGACCAAAGGCAATTTCCAGCATCAGGTCACAGTCAACCGCAATGATGAGCTGGGTGATTTATCGACAGAGTTGAACCATCTGGCGGTCATTCTGGATCAGCATGAAACCTCACGCCGTCAGTGGGTGGCAGATACTTCACATGAATTAAAAACACCATTGGCGGTACTGCAAGCACAAATTGAGGCGATGCAGGACGGTATTCGCAAACCGACACCGGAACATTTTGAATCGATGCTGCGCCAGGTCACCAGCCTGAAAAAACTCACTCAGGATCTGGCCGACCTGGCTCAGGCTGAAGCACAGCAGTTGAAATGCTACATGGCAGACGTCAATCCGTGGAATGTGGTGCTGCAGGAAGTTGAAAACTTCAAGCCTAAATTTGCCCAGGCTGATCTATCCGTTTCGGTGCAGGGTGAAGGTGCGAATTTACAATTAGATATAGATCGTTTTAAACAAATTATGGTCAACTTGCTGGGTAACAGTATTCGTTATACTGAAGCAGGCGGCGAGGTTCGTGTGCATACCGAGCAATCAGCCACCCATTGGAGTGTGATTGTGGATGACAGTCCGCTTGGCTTGAGTGACGAACAGTTGGCACGTTTAGGCGAACGTTTCTATCGTGTGGATGATTCCCGTACCCGGAGTACCGGGGGAACAGGCTTGGGTCTGGCATTATCTGGTAAAATTGCGCAGGCAATGGGTGGACAGTTGAGTTTTGATCATTCTCCATTAGGTGGTTTGCGTTGCAAACTGACTTTTCCAAAACAGTTAAACAAATAAAGGAATAACATTCATGAAACATATCATGCTGGTAGAAGATGAAGTGGAACTTGCACAACTGGTGCGGGACTATCTGGAAGCTGCGGGTTTTGAAGTCAGTATGTTTCATGATGGGCAAGAAGCCTATGACAGCTTTCTGCAACGTAAACCCAGTTTGATGATTCTGGACCTGATGGTGCCACGTATGGATGGCCTGACCATTTGCCGTAAAGTGCGTGAACAGTCCGATTTGCCGATTATTATGGTGACTGCCCGCACTGAAGAAATTGACCGTGTACTGGGCTTGAACATGGGCGCAGATGATTATATTTGTAAACCTTTTAGCCCGAAAGAACTGGTCGCGCGGGTACAAGCCGTGTTACGTCGTCTGGACCGTCAAGTTGAGCCTGAACAGAACAGCCTTTTCCGTATGGACAAAGCCCAGCAACGTATTTGGTATCAGCAAAAAACCTTGAACCTGACCCCGACTGAATTCCGTTTATTGGAGTTGTTCCTGGAACATGTAGGCCAGGTGTATTCACGTGCGCAATTACTCGATCATATTAACCCGGACAGTTTTGATGTGGCGGACCGAGTGATTGATAGCCATATTAAAAACCTGCGCCGTAAAATTTCTGATGCTGCCGAAACAGGCAACCGTCATGAATGGATTCAGGCGGTGTATGGGGTGGGCTATCGTTTTGAATATCCTGAAGATTGAATTGATTTTTTAATTCAATTTAAACAAGGCGAGTCATGAAAATGGCTCGCTTTTTTATATTGCTGACTTTAATAGGGTAATCCGTTGTCGTTGCACTTTATTGAGTTTACTCACCACCAGTTCATAAGAATTTCTTATTAAATCCTGTACCAAGGATTCATCCAGATTTTCATCCTCATAAACAGTTATCCAGTGCTGCTTATTCATGTGCCAGCCTGCACGTATATAGGGATAAATATCCCGTAGCATGGCACCATCATCCGGGATAACTTTTAAGTTAATAGCTGCTTGGCCTTTTAAATGAAAGCTCAGCATAAAGACTTTATCCATGACTTTAAACACATCACAGCCATCGCCAAAAGGTTGGGTAATCGTCACTTCAGGTAGCTTTAAAGCAGTTTGGGAAGCAAGATTGTGCAAAGTCATAAGTTTGAATAATCCAAAAGAAAACTGTGGATAATGCTGAAATTATCCACAGTTTTTAAATGCTTTGTGAATAACTTTAAGAAGAACAGCTCACCATCACTTCAGGCACATCACTCGGCAAGGGGCCTAAATCTTCAGGCTGCTCTAAATCGGGTTGTTTAAGATAAGGTTGACTCAACAACTTAAACAGGCGCTCGACTTCGGAATAATCATCCCGTTCTGCCAGTTCAATGGCTTTCTGCGCCATGTGGTTGCGCAGAATATAGTGCGGATTGGCTTTCACCATTTCGGCATCCAGTGCATCGGTATCCTGATTCGCCCGAATGCTTTCATATTGAGCCAGGAAACTTTCAAACTGGCGACGATCGAGGCAATCATCTTTAATAGTTTCATATTGCTTATTCTGTAAACGAATAAAGCTTTGGGTGTAGTCCAGTTGCTCTGTTTGTAAAATTCGCAAGAATGCCATACCGCAATCAAAACTGTCTTTATGGAAACTTGGCAAGCCCATTTTCTGGCACAAACCAACCGTATAATGTTCGAGGAAGGTCGGCTCAAAATGCTCTAAACATTTCGCCAAATCTTCTTTGAACTGTTCTTTTTCAGCAGGATCTTTTTTAAGCCGAATCAGGTTGTTCAGCCACATCCATAAATTCCAGTGCCCAATACTCGGTTGCTGCTGATAGGTGTAACGACCTTGGTAATCCGAGTGGTTGTTAATCCAGTTCGGACGGAAGCGCTCCATAAAGCCAAAGGGGCCAAAGTCGAGCGTTGAACCGGTGATATTCAGGTTATCGGTATTCATCACCCCATGTGCAAAACCCACCAGTTGCCATTTGGCAATCATCACCGCAGTACGCTGGATGACTTGAGTTGCAAAAGCCAAAACTGGCTGTTCAGCCTCCAGACATTCAGGGTAGTGCCATTCTATACATTTCTGTACAAAATCTTCTAAAAGGTCGGGCTGATATTGGTTGATCCATTCAAAATGACCCAAGCGGATATGACAGTCTGACGTACGCAGCATCATCGCGCCTGGTTCCAGTTTTTCCCGCTGTATGCCTTGGGTGGAAGAGGTAAAGCCGACGGCATTACTGGATGCAATGCCCAAAGCATTCAGTGCATGACCTGCCAGATATTCACGAATGACGGAACGCAATACCGCACGACCATCGCCCATACGAGAGTAGGGGGTTGAACCTGCGCCTTTTAAATGCAGGTCGATGGTTTGGCCATGTTTATCCAGAATTTGTCCAATCAGCAAACCACGACCATCACCCAGTTGTCCGGCCCATTGTCCGAACTGATGTCCAGCATAGACCATAGCCAAGGGTTCAAATTTGGCAAAGGTTTTTTGTCCACTACAGATTTCCACCCATTGAGCCTGGTCTTGTTCTGACCACTGTAATTCATCAGCCAGTGCTGCATTGAAATGACCGGCTTTTGCTCCCTTTAAGGGAGCTGGCATTTGATGATGATAAAGCTTGGGATTGAGCGAAGGGTAGCGAGGATTAAATTGCATGGGACAATCTAAAAATGGGAAGAGATGACATCACTATAGCAAATTTAAACGGCCAAAATGAATAAAGCCCCAAGAATGGGGCTTTATATTGAATCTGGTCTTATTCAGACACTGGATTCTTTTTAATATTGCGCATCAAGATTTTCAAGGTATCACGATGATGAACAAGGCGTTGTTCAACCAGCTGGAAATCGACTTTAAGCTTGCTGTCGATTTGGTGAATCTTTTCAGCTACAGACGCTTTTTTCGCCTGAATTTCTTGCTCTTTCAACTTGGCCCAATCATTCAAGGTTTGGGTAAACGCTTCATATTCCTGAGCGATACGAAGTTTAGCCGTAGCCATATCTTCATTGACATTGTGGCCATACACTGCCAAATCCTGTTCTGCGTATTTAAAACGCATCGCCAATTCTGCTTTTTTAATATTAAAGCTTGGAATACGACGCAAGTTTTTAGCTAAGCCTACTTTTGAACATGACCAGATTAACCATTTTGTAGGGTCGTACTGCCACCATTTCACCCCGTTACGGTAATCGTACTGGAAGATGTGGTGGTAGTTGTGATAACCCTCACCCCAGGTAGCAATGGCTAATACAAAATTGTCACGAGCAGTGTTTTCGTCAGTATAAGGACGTTTGCCCCACATGTGACACAGTGAGTTAATGAAGAAAGTCACGTGATGACTCAAGATCAGACGAAGTAAACCGCCCAATAACACGACGCCCCACATGTCACCCACAGCCCAGCCTACAGTGGTCAGAATGACTGCGTGTACGGCAATCACCAGCGGAATGTAATATTTGTCCTGAAACATCACCACCTTGTCATTTAACAGGTCAGGTGCGTTTTTATAGTTTGCTTCTGCTGCCGGATAGTTGCGTAGCATCCATCCAATATGTGCATACCAAAAGCCATTATTAATTGAATATGGGTCTTTTTCGACATCATCTACATGACGGTGATGGGTACGGTGACCTGAAGCCCAGAACAAAATACTATTTTGAACGGCAAAAGTACCCATAATCATTAAAATAATCTTTAATGGCAAGGTTGCTTCATAAGCACGGTGTGCCCATAAGCGATGATAACCCGCAGTAATCCCTAAACTGCTCATGCCGAGCAGTACAAATAAGCTGATCCATGCGCCTAAGCTAAAATCATGATGATAAGCATATAAAGGGATAGCGATTACAGCCACAATCGGTAAGAATACCAATGCGAACACTGCAATCCAGTTAATTGGGGCTTTGGGTAAGGGAGCATTCATCTCCAACAGCACTCCTAGAACCGTATAAGGTAAGGTATAAATGAATTCTTAATTCAATACAAATTATAGGGATTAAGACTTCTTCAATATTAGCATGAGCGAACAAATCTTCACTAGCATTATTCTACAGGTGTATTGTACTAAACAGTAACAGAATACAGAGAAGGGTTGATTGATTTTACCGAAGGTCAAAGCAGCTTCCGTGAATAGCAGCGATGTGAGTCATTTTTGAGTAAACAAATAGCTGATTGAGTCACAAAAAGAGAGATAAAATTTTTTTGTTAAAGTTGTTCCAGCATCATTTTGGGAAAGTCGGTAATCAATCCGTCTATTCCCAAACTTTGCAGATGCTTCGCACGCTCAACGTCATTGACGGTCCAGACACTGACTTTTAAATGGGCGTGTTGGGTGGCTTGAATCATCTCATCGGTTGCCAGCTGGTTCATCCAGCCAATTTGGCAGCAACCGAGTTCTAAAGCCTGTTCAAGGGCTTGGTATTTGATGTCATCTTCAACCAGTAAGCCACGTTTAAAGATGGAATACTGCTGTTTTAAAGCCTGATGGATTTTTAAATCGAAACTGGTGATGACCGCCGTTTGTTCATAACCGTGTAATTGTTTTTGTAACTCTACAACCAGTTTCTCAGCTTCCGTCATGGTTGCAACCGCTTTGACTTCAACTTCAATATGCTCAAAGTCATGAATCATGCTCAGGGTCTGGCGGAGTGTCGGAGTGAGCTGCTTTTCCCAATCCATCCAGATATGGGCCTGGTTATAAGCTGCAAGCTGGTGGCTGTTTAGGTCATAGAGTGCCTGATCTGCGCCAGTCGTTCTTAAAAAATTGTCATCGTGCATGATGATGAGTTCACCGTCTTTCAGCTGACGGACATCGAACTCTACCGCCCGAATCCCCAGATCATGAATATATTGAAAGCCACCGAGTGTGTTTTCAGGGGCTTCACCACGTGCGCCACGATGTCCGATGATGATCATAATGAACTCTGTTTGATGGGATTTTTATCTAATTTTAAAAGTATAAGATGATCATGTGTTTATAGTGTATTGAAAAGTTAAATTAATTTGCGTAGAGGATTTTTGTTGGCTACAAGGTAAGTCCATTTACCTGTAGCCAACGGCGACATCCTTGTCGCCTAACGCGATAGCACTATCACGGCTTGGTTTTATTTATGAACAAGTGTATAAGTGGTTTAGAGGGATTAAATCGTCTCATTAATATTCTTTTGCCACAGCACTTCAGATCCGCCTTCAGCACGTTGCAAGGTACGCGAGGCCACAAATAGCCAGTCGGACAGGCGATTGAGCAATTGTAGCGAGTTGGCCTGAATGTTCTGGTCACGGCTATGTACAGACATCACACTGCGTTCGGCACGACGGCACACGGCACGGGCCTGATGGGCATAACTGCAAGCTAAAGTTCCGGCAGGTAATATGAAGTCTTTCAGCATCGGCAAAGCTTCGTTCATACGGTCAATGTCATTTTCCAAAAACTCGATGGAAACGGCTTGAACCAGGTTGAAGTTTGGAATGCAGACTTCTCCGCCTAAATCGAATAACCAGTGCTGAATCAGGCTTAAGGATTTATCCCAGCTGGTCTTGTCTGCAATGGTACTGACCGCAATTTGTGAGCGAAGCATGCCAATACAGGCATTCAGCTCATCCACATCGCCTAGTGCAGTAATACGCAAGTCGTCTTTGGCAACGCGTGAACCATCACCGAGTCCAGTTGTGCCTGAGTCGCCGGTACGGGTATAAATTTTACTTAAACGGTGGCCCATATGTATTCCTTGAATTTTTAACCAATACAATAGACTTCTTTCATAATTGTTCAAACCCTCTTTATTTTTCTCCCATAGGAAGAAATAAAGGGAATTTATGAAAAGAAGACTAATAAAAAAGGATAATGTCGGTCATAACATTATCCATAAACTGCGCTGTTTTAAAGTTTTTTGTTGTTGAGAGCCTAGTATTTGAAGGTTACACCGGCAGAAGCTAAACGGCCACCGTTGATGTAGTAAATATCTTGACCCCATTGAGATGCTGAGGCTGTCTTATATTCAACATCACCAATATTTTGGATATTGGTAAATAATTTTACATTTGGGCTGATATTCCAATATGCATTCACATCAATAGTTGCATAACCTGAAACACCTGATCCATTTTTAGGTCTAGATTTAGCTGAAAGTGACGTGCTTATTCCATATACTTCATTTTGCAGACCTGTTGTTAATGTCAGACTTTGACGAGGACGGCGATTTAAATCAGTGTCTGTAGCTTTATCTTTTGGTTGTACATAAGCGTAACCTAAATCCCAAAATAGCTCGTCTTTAGCCCAATTAAAATTTAGTTCCCCCCCAGTAAAAGTCGCTTCCTTTACATTGAAGTTTTTACCATTTTGCCAAGTAATTAAATTATCAACCTCATTACGGTATACCGATAAGCCAAGGGTTAATTGATCTGTAATAATCTGATCCAAACCAATTTCATAAGAAACACTTTCTTCTGGCTTTAAATCTGGATTACCACCCCAGCTCAATGCGTATAAGTCATTATTGGTGGGAGCTCTAAACGCTGTGCCGATATTGCTATAAACACTAGTTTGAGGATGAAGTTTATAACGCGCAGCAAGTTGACCTACAGTATGTGTACCAAAAGTTTCATGATCTTCTACACGAAGTCCAGCCTGAGTATGTAGTTTGTCAGATTGGTATTGGTGTTGAATAAAGTAGCCTAGACTTGCGACATCTTTTAGATAGTCCACACCATAAGGAGCGCTACCAGAAAGTACATCAGACTCAATATTTTTGTGTGCAACACCCACTAAAATATTTTGTGATGGAGTAAATTGCCATTTGCTATAAAGTTCAGCTTCTTGGGTCTTGTTATAGATTGCATCTTGAGATTCATTTTGTTCAAGATCATCTTTAAATTGTGATAAACGTGTATGGACTGAAATATCATCATTGATATTTACACGGCCTTTTAAGTTAATGATCTCGTTTTTAAAATCTTGAGTGACATTTTTGACACCTGTGTATGTATCATTATCAGTAATATATTGAGATTGGCCATCATTTGCTGAGTAATCTAAAGATAGAGCATATAGTTTTTTCTCTATGCCTAATTTTGTGCTAAAACCTTTTTGATCATAATTACCCGTTTTTATTTCAGAATCTTTTAAATTTGTGACTTGTGTACCATCGGATTCTAAATGTTGGCCTCGAATTTGTGCATAAAAACCATCTTCAGCTAAGTCAGCACCTAAAACAGCTTTATAGGTATTATGTTCGCCTATTTCACCAGTGAGAAAAGCACCTGTTTTTTCAGGTGTTTTAGAAATAAGCTGAACTACACCGCCAATAGCATCTGTACCATAAAGAACAGATGCGGGACCTTTTAGTACTTCAATTTGCTTAATGTCGGTAGTATCAATAAATGAAAGGGAAGCAGAGCCAGCAGACCCGGTATTGAGACGAATTCCATCACGAAGTACCAGCGTATGGGTTGAGTTTGTGCCACGTGTAAAAATTGAAGCAGCTTGACCATAACCTCCATACTGCATCATATCGATGGAAGCATCACTCATGAGTAAGTGAGGTAATTCGGCGATAGGAGATTGCTCTACAATTTGTGGTTCGATAATTGAAATACGTGCTGGTACATCTTTAATCTTTTCTTCAGAACGTGTTGCTGTTACTACAAGTGTGTCTAAAGCAGCATTCACGGTATGTTGATCTTGAGATTCAGCTGCAAACGCTGAAGTTGAAAAACCCATTGCAATAGCAATTGCGCCCACTAAAGCAGTAGGCTGAAAAAGAGATGACATGTTTTGCGCTCCATACATTCACCCCACGTGAATGACTGAGTTAAAGAACACAACAAGCAGGTATCCGGACTTAAATGCACATGCATCTGCATGCTACATATCCACCTTCCCACATTAACATGCAGTGGTGTAAATCAACTGATTTATAAAGATATGCTTTTCATTTTACCGTTGCGGGGGCAGTGTTGGATTTGCACCAACTTCCCTAAAGCCTAAGCTTGACTTGTTGCAAGATGCGCGCAGTATAAGGTCTGCATATCATTTAAACAATATTGATGAAGAATAATCAGGATGAACTTTACTCAAGCTAAAAAAATTGCATTACAATGATTCGCCCCAATCTATCTGTTTAGAGCAAAAATTGGGTTTTAGTTGAGCCAGATTAGAGCCAAAAACATGCGAACCCGTGCCAAAATTTGTGGAATTACCCGTGTTGACGACGTACATGCTGTGGTGAACAGCGGTGCAGATGCAATTGGTTTTGTGTTTTATCCACCCAGTCCACGCAGTGTGACCAAAGAGCAAGCGAAAGAACTGATCCAGCATGTACCTGCCTATGTGCAAACAGTGGGTTTATTTGTCAATGCATCTGCGGATGACATTCAACACGTTTTAAAAGATGTGCCCTTGGATATGCTGCAATTTCATGGTGATGAAACACCTGAACAATGTCAGGAAATTGCAGCGCAAGTGGGCCGCCGCTGGTACAAAGCCATCCAGGTGAAACCGGGTTTAGATATTCAAGCCGAAATTCAAGATTATCAGGATGCAGGGGCAAGTGCTGTGCTGTTAGATGCCTGGCATCCAGATTTAAAAGGGGGCACCGGGCATAGCTTTGACTGGAGCACTTTTCCAAAATTAAATATTCCGCTCATCTTGGCAGGGGGCTTAAACCCTGACAATATCGAGCAGGCAATTCTCACCACACAAGCCTATGCTGTGGATGTGAGTGGCGGTGTCGAGTCCGCAAAAGGTATAAAAGACCAACAACTCATCGAACGCTTTATGCAAGGAGTCCTACGTGGATCAGCAAAATAATGTGATTGACTATACCCAATTCCCTGATGCAAAAGGGCATTTCGGTATCCATGGCGGACGTTTTGTGTCAGAAACCCTGATGGCAGCTCTAGAAGATCTAGAAAAGCTGTATTTCCGTATGAAAAATGACGAACAGTTTCTGGCAGAATTCGACCGTGATCTCGCCTATTATGTAGGTCGTCCTAGTCCTTTATATTATGCTGAGCGATGGTCAAAAGAGTTGGGTGGTGCGCAAATTTACTTAAAACGTGAAGACCTGAACCATACCGGCTCACATAAAATCAACAATACCATTGGTCAGGCACTGCTGGCTAAACTTTCCGGTAAGAAACGTATTATTGCAGAAACAGGTGCAGGTCAGCACGGCGTGGCAACCGCGACGATTGCGGCGCGTTTAGGTCTGGAATGTGTGGTGTTCATGGGCGCTGAAGACGTGAAACGTCAAGCCATGAACGTCTATCGTATGCGTCTGCTCGGTGCAACGGTTGTGCCGGTAGAAAGCGGTTCAAAAACATTGAAAGATGCCATGAATGAAGCCATGCGTGACTGGGTAACCAATGTTGATTCAACCTATTATGTGATTGGTACGGTGGCCGGTCCTCATCCATATCCGCAACTGGTTCGTGATTTCCAGTCGATCATTGGCCGTGAAGCACGCCGCCAGATTCAGGAACAGGCAGGCCGCTTGCCAGATGCACTTGTGGCATGTGTGGGTGGTGGTTCGAATGCAATGGGCTTGTTCTATCCATTCCTCAATGACCAAGACGTGAAAATGTATGGTGTGGAAGCAGCTGGTTTGGGGATTGAAACCGGTAAGCACTCTGCGCCGTTAAATGCCGGTCATGTCGGCGTATTGCATGGTAACCGTACCTACCTGATGTCAGATGAGCAAGGCCAGATTATTGAAACGCATTCCATTTCTGCCGGTCTGGATTATCCGGGTGTTGGGCCTGAACACAGTTTCTTGAAAGATATGCACCGTGTTGAATATGTGCCGATCAAGGACACAGAGGCACTGCAAGGTTTCCGTGATTTAACCCAGATTGAAGGCATTATTCCGGCACTGGAAAGTTCACATGCGATGGCTTACGTGACCAAACTTGCGCCTACCATGTCTAAAGATCAAATCATTATTGCAACGGTTTCAGGCCGTGGTGATAAGGACTTGATGACTGTGGCGCGTATTGATGGCGTGGAAATGGTAGAGATGTAAAACATCTCCCTCATCCTCTTGAAGAAAGAGGGAATAGCCCTCCTTTGCAAAAAGAGGGTTGGGTGAATTGAAAAATCGCATTCAAGTCATTGGATGCGATTTTTTCAACTCCGCAACTAAGTTTTCCTGAAATTTGAATCGTGAATAGACGACATCCCTGTCGCCAGCGCGTATCATATTGAGATGTAATAATTATTCTCCTAACTAACTTTTGTCATGTAAAGTTCCCCCTCCTTTGAAAAAGGAGGGGTTAGGGCAGTACTGTCCCATAGTTCTGTTAAGGGCTTTTATTTTGCTGAAAACGGTTAATTTCGAATTAGAATCATATAAATGAATTTTTATGAAGTCTGT
>NZ_FMYO01000003.1 GCF_900096895.1 Acinetobacter kookii
AAAGTTAAGATGATGGTATGACAATTTTATATACTCCATAAACCCTTTAAATTAATTAGGTGGTTTATGTCGCACTTCAAGTTTTACTCTGCCCTATTAAATATGGCCTTATTTAAGGTTTTATGTGAATTTAAGCGCGGATATTAAAACGACATCTATTATTCACGTGTTTATAAAATATACAATCATAGTTTCTTTAGATTGTTGTATATAAATGTTGGTCAGGGTTGCCTATTTCATTTTCGAGTTTTATATTAAAAATACAGTAGGTCGAGAGACGCTACAAAGTGGTTGGACGGATCAATGACAGCTTGTTGAGCTTGCAACTTCGGGTTGAAGCAAAAAATCAGCACTAGCCTTCCAACATAAAAGCCCGCAGTAATGCGGGCTTTCTTATTTTTCATGTCAAAAAATGCTTTGCGGATGGCCCCAATTGCAGAACTTATTTTAGATTACTGAAGGTGATCTACAGAGTTTATTATTGAAGTTTAGAAAGCTTAACTGAAATATTTAAAGTAGATATCATTTATTGAGTTATAAAAAATTACATTGCCAAGAAATCTAACATCTCTAAATTATGGATAAATCAAATATATGTTATAAAAAGTTTAGTTAAATAAAGAGAGCAGAGAATAATATGAGCCAATTAATAGAGGTGAAGGTTAAAGACCAATTTAGCAATATTCATGCAGTACAGGCATTATTACGGGCAATTCCGGAAAATTCAGTATTGCATAAACTCTCATTATTTCAAAAGATTGAACATATTATTGTGAATGGTGAAATTATTCGCCCCAGTATTGAACTGCTTTTTGAAAGCCGTATTTCCGCGAGTATTTATCGTATAATTGAATAATGCATATATAGTTGACTTCTTTCATCTTTGTTCCCACCCTCTTTATTTTTTTCCCAGAGAGAGAAATAAAGGGAATTTATGAAAGAAGTCTGATAAAACTTATTCTAAATTATGGATAAAAGGTAAAAACTCACTGTTCAAGGTGAGTTTTTATAAAATAGTAACAATACGATTGGAAAATATTAGGGAATCGAATAAAAGATGAAGGCTTAAATTAAACTGAGCTCGACATCATATTTATTAAATTCTTGTATGATGTTTTCTATGACTTTGATTCCAATGCCATCATCACAACTGAATATTTCATCCTTGCCTTGCGTACTGTTGTAACAGATGATTTGCTGGATTGACCAGCGATTTTCAACTTCTGTTTGATCAATAATGACCCGAAGGGGTTGCAGGTTTTCGCTGACCTGACGGGGCAATACACTGGTAATGGCAAGTTGAATATGATTCAGATTCTCTTTCGGACTTAAAAATGTCAGTACCCAGTTACCTACTTTTTTTAAGTGCATAGGATTGTCTGCTGGATGAAATTCTAAATAATGTAAGGACGTCATCATGAATTCCCCTGAAATATTGACTATATTGGGCTTTTAGCAAATATTTGCCATTCAGCTTAGGTCGTATTTAGGCGCAGGCCAGGGGTTCTAGTTTAATCTGGCTGTGGTTGAATAAATCCAATCTTATTGTTTTATAACTATAAAAAAAAATATCCTTTCAATAGTTAAGACCTTAAATAAATAATGAAACATAAAAAAGCTCTTAAGCCTGATCAGCTCAGATGTTTCTGGAGCGAAAAATTGATCTGGTTAAGGTATTTATTTAATTCCTGAGGTGTCATGCGACTTTCCTGTAAGGTGGTAATCCATTGCATTTGACACTGTTTTAAACTGCGTAAATCATCGGCAGAAAGAATACGGTTAATCAGCTGTTTGGCCATTAAGCCGCAATGCCGTTGCAGCAGTTGAGCCATAAATTGTTTGACTTGTTCAAAGTCCATGACTTCTAGCGTTGTCTGTATTTCATTTTCATAGGAGGCCGGCTCAGCTTTTTCATCCGTGATTGAAGATGGGGAAATGCCGGGAACCAAGATCTCTTCGGCAGAGTGATCCTTAAGTTGAGAGGTTTGCAGCGAAAGGCTGGCTTCAATTTCTGTATTCAGGGGACTGGATGGAAGTGGAGCTTCAATGGATGGGCTCGCTTGCTGGGCAATTAATCCCATTTCCAGCAATTGTTCAAGTAATTCGGGTGGCGCGATACGACGCTTGAATTGTTCGGCAAGCAGGTCAAAATCATCGGTGCCGATCAGCAGTAACAGCCGGCGTTGACGTGCATTCAGATTGAGTGAACGTTGTTTTAAACTTTCAATGCCTAAATCAGTTTTATGATATTGATTCATGCCTTAATTTATCCCCGCGGTAAACTAAGGCCGATTGTAAGTATTAATAATGACAGTATTATTTAAATAATATTACAAATCATAATATTACAGCGTTAAAATATTGGCTTTCTCGAGAGCCTTGCGCAAATAAGGGTCCAGATCTTCCTGACGAAGCAGCCACTGCATATAATCTGCCGGTAAGTCTGCTATCGCTGTACCCCGGTGTTTACCGAAATTAATCGTACGAGGAATACGTGCGTCTTCCGATGCCAGATAAAGCTCTTCAATGTTTTGAATGTTTAAATGATGGATTTCATGCATCAAAATATTGGCGGTTAAAATAATATCCATATCGGCACGATGCGCTTTTTTAATCATTTCACGGGCTTTTTCACTGCCTTTGCTGATCATATAAATAAGGGCAGAAATATTATGAGCCTCGGCATCTGGCCAGACTAAACGCGCAAGGGCAAGGGTACAAATGGCTTTGATTTTGCTGGTATCTACACCGCATTTCTCAATGGCACGAATATCATAATCAATATTGTGGCCAATAATATACGTAGTTTCCTGTGGAAGGCTGAAAGTCGTGTAGTGAGGCTGACCAACCAGCTCGGATTCCAGAATATGATGCACCGCCATGGCGGCATAAGAAATCGGTTCATCGACACTATAGAGCTGGTCGAAAATTTCACTCTTATCTAAGGAAAGTTTGCTACCTTGGATTTGGATCGGCGCATATGCAATCTCAATCGGCTGTCCATTTAAAGTATGGGTTTCGGTATCGAGAATAATTGCTTGCATGACAGGTCCATAACCGTTGCGATCGTTTGGGTAAATTTAGCATTTTCGAAGATACCGGTACAAACTGAAAATACAGTCTTTTGCCCATTCATGATGATTTCTGTAGCGAAATGCTGGTTAAATGCACTGCTTTGAAAATATCACGCGAAATATACGCTTTAGATGAATTTAGGATAACTGGCTTGATCAGGGGGTATTTAAGAAAGCCTGAATATATCCTTTGAGTGATGTTTAATGACTTCAAGAATCTGGACGCTACAACTGAGATAACGGCTTCTGAGCGGTCATTTTTTGTTGATCGGTCATCGAGGCTGCATAAGAAGGGACCATTTTGTTCACTATTTTTCTTTTTAAACATTTACAGCCTGATCTCATGCAAGCCTGGAATTGGACAAATAACAGCAGACATATTTTGTTAAATTAATAGTGTTTGATATTTGTAAATCCATAAAAATAAAATCTATAAAAATCATTTATTTATATTAATAGCAATCCAGTCTTTTTTTATATTTTTTATTTGATGTTAAATCACATTGTTCAAATATTAAATAAAGGTAATAGTTTGTATTCATGATTACCTCAATCATCAAAATAACAATATATAAGGAAATGCAAAAATGAAAAAAACATTATTAACGGTGTTAATCAGCAGTGCCTTTTTGCTTACCGCCTGCGGTGGGGGGGGAAGTGGAGATGAGAGTGCATCTGGTTCTGGTAATGGAACTGGAGTTGACAATGGAGCTGGCGATGGAACTGGGGGTGGGGATAATGGCGGCGTCATTGTTCAGCCTGAACCTTCTATTCCGCTGAATAACATTGCTGATCCTGTGGTAAGAACCGAAGCCTATACCGAAACAAATATGACCAGCGTAGCAGGTGAAAGCCTGGTGATGACTTATAAAATGCTGGGGGTTAATGGTCAGGAAGTTCAAGCAACGTCACTGGTCATTACACCGAAAACAGCGGCACCTGTAGAAGGCTGGCCAATTGTGGTTTGGGCGCATGGTACGACTGGTGTGGCAGATCAATGTGCACCGAGTCGAAGTAAACTGAAGGTAGAGATTGAAGGGATGATTACTCAACTTTTAAGTGCAGGGTATGTGGTGGTGGCTCCCGATTATGAAGGCCTGGGCGAGCCAAGTGGCAATGAGTTTCATCCTTTCCTGAATTTAAAAAGCGAGGCTTATTCAATTACTGATGCAGTTGTCGCTGCACGTCATTATTTGGGGGTAAAAGTATCGAATCAATGGATGGCAGTAGGGCACTCACAAGGCGGACATGCAGCACTAGGTGCCGCTCAATATGCTTCGCGTGCAAATCTTGACTATAAAGGAGCTGTTGCCGTTGCACCTGCATCTAATTTACAAACAATTTTTAATACGGGAAAACAGCTTGTAGCGAATTTACCCCTCAAAGATCAAGTTTCTACCCTGGCATCTTTAAATACTTATGCCGCGCTGATTACTGCGGGAATGCAGGGTCAAGCCGCATCACCGACCTATGCTCAAGTCTTTGAAACCAATGCAGCAACAATAGCTGCACAAGCTGAAACAATCTGCTCAGAACCCTTAGGAATAGATTTTAATACTAAAATGGCAACTGCCGCCAATACTTCATTGTCAGGTTATTTAACCCAAAGTGATTTTATGCAAGTACCTGCAATTTCAACCTTTTTGAATAGCACTTCTCAGCCGTTGTCTGTAAAAGTTACGACACCAGTAAAAATCTATCAGGGTGGGTCGGATACGACTGTTCCGGCAAATGCGACAGCTGACCTTATTACCAATGCAACAAAACTTGGAACGACTAATATCGTTTTGACATATGACTTGGCATGGAATCATTCAACTGCCTATACTTCGAATATTCCTAATATTATTGCAGATGTAAAATCTCTAATGCCAATTCAGTAACTTGTTTTGACTGTCTATGCTCATGTTTTTTAAATCATGAGCATTTTTATTTCAAACTGAGTAAAGTTCATTCTCAACATTTATAAACTTCATGCTACAATACGCGCCAATCTTAGCACGGCTTAAAAGCCCTAATTTAATAGGACCTCGCTAATGTTTGCCAATATCTCTATTGCTGAATTTGACCCGGAAATTGCTCAAGCAATCGCTAACGAAGATGCTCGCCAAGAAGCGCACATCGAGTTGATTGCTTCTGAAAACTATTGCTCACCAGCAGTGATGGAAGCGCAAGGATCAAAACTCACTAACAAATATGCAGAAGGCTACCCAGGCAAACGCTATTATGGCGGTTGTGAATATGTAGATGTTATTGAACAATTGGCAATTGACCGTGCTAAAGAACTTTTTGGTGCTGATTACGCTAACGTTCAACCACATGCTGGTTCTCAAGCAAACTCTGCAGTTTACTTAGCGCTTCTTAACCCGGGCGACACCGTTTTGGGTATGAGCCTGGCTCACGGTGGTCACTTGACTCACGGTGCAAAAGTAAGCTTCTCTGGTAAGACTTATAACGCAGTTCAATACGGTCTAAACCCTGAAACTGGCGAAATTGACTACGAAGAAGTTGAGCGTTTAGCAATCGAGCACAAGCCACGCATGATCGTTGCCGGTTTCTCTGCTTACAGCCAAGTTGTTGATTGGCAACGTTTCCGTGACATCGCGGACAAAATTGGCGCTTACCTGTTTGTCGATATGGCTCACGTAGCAGGTCTGGTTGCTGCTGGCGTTTATCCAAGCCCAGTTCAAATTGCTGACGTAACAACAACGACAACTCACAAAACACTTCGTGGCCCACGTTCAGGTTTAATCCTTGCAAAAGCAAACGAAGAAATCGAGAAAAAATTACAATCAGCTGTATTCCCGGGTAACCAAGGTGGTCCATTGGTTCACGCTGTAGCCGCTAAAGCAATCTGCTTTAAAGAAGCAATGGCATCTGAATACAAAACTTACCAACAACAAGTGGTTAAAAATGCTCAAGCCATGGCTGAAGTATTAATCGCTCGTGGTTATGACGTTGTTTCTGGCGGTACGAAAAACCACCTGTTCTTGTTGTCTTTAATCAAACAAGACATTACAGGTAAAGATGCTGACGCTTGGTTAGGTGCTGCTCACATCACTGTGAACAAAAACTCTGTACCTAACGACCCGCGTTCTCCATTCGTGACTTCTGGTATCCGTATCGGTACCCCAGCAGTTACAACGCGTGGTTTCGGCGAAGCAGAAGTACGTGAACTTGCTGGCTGGATCGCTGACATCCTGGACAGCAAAGGTGATGAAGCTGTGATCGCTACTGTTAAAGAAAAAGTTGCTGCTGTTTGCGCGAAATTCCCTGTTTACGCAAAATAAGTTTCTGACTTAAAAAAAGCCTCCTGAATGGAGGCTTTTTTTATATTTTTATGACACCTGCTGGGGAATATTTTGTTGCATCGCCTTTGGATAAGGGAGCTTGCTCGGCTTGTAATATTGCGCCCAGGTTTGTGACGCTGCCGGGCGATTTCGTTCGCTGTCTTGAATGCCTTTAAAAAATGCCCCCATGGCATGATAAATCTCGGGTAAATTTTTACTGGTGATGGCATCGCTACTGAGAAAATAGGGCTGCAGAATGCAAAAACCGCGATAGTCAAACACCTGGAAAAAAGGGATGACCAAATGGATGTTCATAGGCTGTTCGCCATAGTTACGGACATGCAGGGAAATGGCATCGGTTCGCACATGCGGGAGACAGGCATACATCTCATAACCCAACACATTATAAGGATGTTTTTCAGCATTGATATCCAGTTGTCTTAAGGGGCCATCCGGTCCCTCCATATGGCTAAAAAAGGTATTGCCCGGTGGATAACTGGTGGGTGTCAGGCTCTGCTCGGAAGAAGTGCGTGGAACCACCCCATGAATATGCAGCAATAAAAATTGGGTCAGCTGACCGGCATGATATAAAGCCTCATAAAATGGGGATTGCTGTAAATTGCTATTGGTCTTTTGCGTATCTTCAGCCAAATAAATAGGATTGCTGCTGGCTTTAATGCTTTGCAAGGCATTCAAAACGTATTGTTTGCTGGATTCGGGAATGACAGGTTCAAACAGAAACTGGCAAATATGATGGGTCACAAAAAAAATGGAAGCATTAATCTGCGCAATCCGGCAGGTGGTTAACGCATTCGGGATGTGTTGCCCGAGCATCTGGTTGACTTGTTCCGGCGCGAACCAGCGTAGCGAAGTTCCAGCTTGCTCGGCAATGACTTGCCCAACATAAGAGGATAAAAACAGAATAAAGAAAAAATGGGCGTCATCTTCTAAAAATTTATCGATTGAAACCATATAGTTCTGGCGAATTTCACGCATGAGATCATCTAGGCGATCCAGGCTGGACAGGCTATGATCCAAATCGGAAATCTGCACCAGATTCTGAAAAGCAGAACCACAAAACAGCGGATAACCCTTGAAATACATGCTTTGTAAATCGTGCATTTGTTCAGTAAATTTATGGCATTTATCTGCAAAGGTAATTTGATAATTCAGAATAATGGCTTCAATTTCCTGGCTGATGTTCAGCGGTAAATCATTTTCACAGAAATGCTTTGCCACATAATGCAGGGGCAGAATAATTTGATCATTGCAATTGAGCGCATAGCTATGTACAAAGTTATTGGGACGATCACGGAATTTTACGAAATGGGCTTGCAGCTCTGCAAAGCTTTGCCATTTTTCATCGATACCCAATTTTTGACTGATAAATTGCCCGATATAACTGGAAATCAGGTAGACGGTATTTAATTTTAGGGGATCTTCAATAAAATCTGTGGCTTGTGTACCTATCTGTTTTTTAAATGCGGTAAACAGTTGATCCAGTCGTTCAAAACTGGCAAATGTGCCATCAAAATTAACGGTTTTAAGTGCGGAAGCAATATAAAATTCATGTTGATGTTCCGGCATTTCAAAGTGGCTGCGAATATGCTGCATAAAATTGTGAGAGCCGAGTTCAGCTGCTGAATGGAGTTCAGTAAGAGACATCGTATTATTCTTGTAAAGTAATTATTTATATACACATGTATACTTGAAATAAATTTTAAATCAACTGTGTAACTAGACTTATTGTTGCTGAATGAAAGAAAAGTTTAAAAAAAGAGGATGTTGAATATGCAAAGACCTATCATTGTGATTTCGCAACAAGATCTTGATCGTTTGGAAACGATGCTTGAGCATCAATCTAAATTGACGCCAACCATGCAGCATCTTGAAGATGAGCTGGCACGTGCCCAAGTGGTAGCTCCGCAGGATATGCCGGCAAACGTGGTGACAATGAATGCACGGGTATCGATTACTATTGCCCCTGCGAATGAACCGACCACGATTACCCTGGTTTACCCGCATGAATTTTTGGGTGAGAAAGGGCAGGTGAATGTACTCGCGCCCGTCGGTGCAGCAATTTTAGGATTGGCTGAAGGTCAGGAAATTGAATGGCCACAGCCAGATGGTCATTTAATGAAAGTGAAAATTGAAAAAGTGTTGTATCAGCCAGAACGTGAAGGCAATTATCTCTAATTTTTAAATAAATAGCCCCTAATTTAGGGGCTTTTTTGATAGGCAGATAAACATAATTAATGCTTACTTATTTTATCGAGATACCCCATCATAAATGCTGAAACCACAAAGGTCAGGTGCATGTTATTCCCCAGATGATTTTCTTGATATTTTGACGTGATCATAAATAAATCACTTTAAAAATTCGACATTTTTTATATTTTTTAATAGTTTAGATTGAGATAAAGATTTCACTTCTTCTTTGGGCGATGAGTCTGTGTGAGTCATCAAGATGGCTAAATCAGGAAAATTCAAAACTTCAGCAGGTATTGTGCTGATCACTGTCAACGCTTTGACAGTGTTTATCGCCTATTCAGGGCAGACTGTATTTCAACAACACAATGTTGCAATAAAAATTGAAATATAAGGAATCGCCATGAGCCAAACAGCACAATATGACCCAAATTACCAGTATCAACATATTCAGGTGAAACCGATTACCGGTCGTATCGGTGCGGAAATTGAGGGCGTAAAACTCTCTGCAACTCTAGATCAAGCTACGGTCCATGAAATTAACCATGCACTGGTGAAATACAAGGCCATCTTCTTTAAAAATCAGCAGCACCTGACCGATGACGAACAGGAAGGCTTTGCTGCTTTATTAGGAAAGCCTTTAAACCACCCAACGGTTCCGGTCAAAAGTGGCACAGCCCATGTATTAGAACTGGATTCACGTGGTGGACGGGCAGATACCTGGCATACCGATATCAGCTTTATTGAAGATTATCCCAAAGCCTCTATTCTACGCAGTATAGTTGCGCCGGCAGCGGGAGGAGATACGGTTTGGGCCAATACCACAGCGGCTTATAACGACCTGCCAGCAGAACTGAAAGTTTTGGCGGATAGTTTACGAGCAGTACACAGCAATGACTATGACTATGCCTCTAAGGTAACCACAAGCCCGCGTATCGATGCAGAAAAATATCGTGCGCTATTCAATTCAACCGAATATGAAACAGAGCATCCATTGGTGCGTGTGCATCCGGAAAGCGGTGAAAAGACCTTGTTATTGGGGCACTTCTTTAAACGTTTTGTGGGCTATAACAGCCAGGATTCACGCCGCCTGTTTGATCTATTTCAGGACTATGCCGTGCATCTGGAAAACATCGTGCGCTGGCGCTGGAGTGTAGGTGATGTGGCCATCTGGGATAACCGTGCCACCCAGCACCGTGCAATCAATGATTATGGGGATGAGCTGCGTGTCGTGCGCCGTGTCACCATTGCAGGGGATATTCCGTTTGGTGTAGATGGTCGCCCAAGTGTGAGCCTGAAAAAAGTGGTGAAACAGGACATTTCTAATTTTACTTTTGAAAATGGTCAAATTCTGGAAAAAGCATCCTGATGATTCAACGAACTGATTTGCGCTGTGTTGGACCCGTAGTGATCTGAATTCGAGATATACATAGCGCTAAAAATTGGTTGGTCTAAGCATACGAAAAACCTAGTATTTATATATTAGGTTTTTTTATTTTAATGAGATCATCACTTTCGTATGCAGAGTCGCGCAGAAAAATTACAGCAGATTTTCGGTCAGGATGCAGTGTTTTCTGCATTCAATACACAGTCGCATCAAACTTTAATGCAGCATGTGAAATATCTGCGTTTTTTACCACAGCAACAGATCTTGCATTATCAGCAGAAAATGGAGGATATCTATGTGCTGTTGTCTGGACGGATGCAGATTGGCTGGCTGCTCAGTGATGGCGAGTTTAAGGTCAGCGATTATGTGAAAATGTATTCGGTGTTTAATCTGGTGCCATTTTTACAGCAAAAACCGCTGAATTTTGATTTTTATGCGGTAGAGCAAGTCGAAGTGGCGGTAATTTCAGGTCAGGTTTTTCTGGAACAATTACAGCAGCAGCCGCAAGCCATGTGGCAGATCATTCAATTATTGAGTGAACGGATGTATGGCTTGATGGAGAAAAACCGTTATCTGCAAACCGCGAGTATGACGCAAAAAATTGCGCGACATTTAATAAGCTTGGGTCAACAGGCAAGATCAGCAGGTCAGGCCAATTCGAGCATGCAGTTTAAAATGAGCCAGCAGGAATTTGCCGAATTACTGCATGTGTCCCGGCAAACCTTAAACAAGCAACTGCAATATTTTATCCAAGAGCGCATTGTAGAGTGGAATTATAGTCAAATCCGTATTCTTGATCTGCAGCGCTTAAAACAGATCAGTCATTTCTAGCGGGGCATTTCGGGATAGAGTATTAGAAAATTGCTCATCACACTGAAACTTTCCTGGATGACTGAAAATAATTTCAAAATTTAAGGCAATAAAAAAGGCAAAGTCAAAACTTTGCCTTTTATGATCATGAACGATCTTAGTGGTGATGACCACCTGCACCGTGTACGTGACCGTGTTCTAATTCTTCAGCAGAAGCTGCACGAATTTCAACAATTTCAACTTCGAAAGTTAAATCTTGGCCAGCAAGCGGGAAGTTGGCATCTACAACAACGTTGTCGCCTTCAACCGCTTTAACAGTCACGATTTGAACGCCGTCATCAGTTTGAGCCTGGAATTGCATGCCAGGTTGGATGTTGTCCACACCTTGGAACATTTGAGCTGGAACTTCTTGTACGAGATCAGGGTTGTATTCACCATAACCTTCAGCAGCAGGAACGTTTACAGTGAATTTTTCACCAACAGTTTTGCCTTCTAAAGCGTTTTCTAAACCAGGGATGATGTTACCCGCACCGTGCAAATATGCAAGTGGCTCACCTTGTGATTGGTCGAGAGTTTCGCCCTCTGCGTTAGTCAACGTGTAGTGGAAAGAAACCACGAGGTCATTTGCAATAGCAGTCATGTTATTGATCCATTCAATTTTTTAAGGGTACATCATAAAGTGAAAAGTGGGTTTTGTAGACTAGATTTAGCAAAAATCTGCAATTTTCCCACTTTGTATGGCGTTTTTTTAATAATGGGGACAATTTTTTAAATTTCAATGCAATTTTATCTTTGGCCCCATTTTTCTGGTGACAAAATCTTTGGCGGTTAAAAGACCTGCATGGACATAGCCATGAATGGTCGCCTGATGCAGTCGATATAAAGAAATATACATCGATTTTGCCAGCAAACCTTGCACATTCACTTGTCCGAGTAATTCTCCCACGGCTTTGTTATGGCTTAATGACACCAGCGAGCCTTTATCGGAGAATTTGAACATCGGTTGGGGCTTGCCCTGAATGCGGGCTTTCATGGCATCAACCAGGAAACTGGCTTGCTGGCTGGCCACCTGAGCACGTGGACCGAGTACCGGTTCATCCGCAGTGGGTTGGCAATGGGCGCAGTCACCCAAAGCAAAAACATTCGGATCAGATAGCGTTTGCAGTGTTGCATACACTTTAAGGCGGTGAATATTGTCCTTCTGAAAGCCTTTTAACTTTTCCAGAACTGCAGGGGCTTTAATGCCTGCCGCCCAGACTTTCAGTTCGGCATCTATAGAGTTTCCATCGGCAAAATAGACTTTGTCCTCGTCAACTTTTGCTACCCGGTGTTGGGTCAATACCTGAATTCCAAATTGCTCAAGTTGATGGCGGGTGTGGTTGGCGATGGTCTCAGAAAGGGCAGGCAAAATCCGGTCGGCGGCTTCAATTACGCTAATATGGACATTGTTCGGGTCAATTTTGTTTAAGCCATATTTAAAGTAAGTTTCTTTGGCTTGAAACAGTTCGGCAGCAAGTTCTATACCGGTTGCACCTGCACCAATAATGGCAATATTCAGGACGCGGGTAGTATCATGATTTTGGGCCTGCAAATATAAATGCAGGAGGTCTTGCTGAAACACATCTGCCTGTTTACGGCTATCCAGAAAATGGCAGTGCTGTTTCACGCCTTCAGTATTAAAGTCATTCGAGGTCGAACCCACTGCAATAATTAAGGTATCGTAATCCAGATGAATATTTTTCTGGCTTTGATCTGGCTTGGTTTGTTGGAATTTAGACCGCTGCGATGTTTCAAGAATAATCTGTTTGGCGTTTGGGTCGATTCCAATAAAACTGCCCAGAACAAACTCATAATGATGTTTGGCAGCATGGGCAAAATAATTGGTTTCTTCGGCATGCGGATTGAGTGTACCCGCGGCAATTTCATGTAACAGCGGTTTCCAGATATGGGTGAGCTTCTGATCGACTAAAGTGATGTGAGCTTGATGGGATTTACCTAAAGTATTACCCAGTTGCGTTGCAAGCTCTAAACCGCCGACACCGCCACCCACAATAACAATTTTATGGAGATTACTCATTTTTTTGACCTATTTTTATTTTAAAGACGAAAAAAAAGATGGCATCAATATGCCACCTTCAATTCATTGCTTTTGTTTATATTGTTATACAGCTTACATAATTTAAAGAAATGTCACGCAATTAACCTAGAGGATAAATTTTGACTTTAATTTCCTCAGTGGAGAAAAAGCTAAAAAGCTGCTTAAGCCAAATGGCAATTTTCTGGAAGAAATTGGCTTCTTCAATTTGCACATCATTTTCAATGGCAATGGTGCGAATCAACTGGTTATTCTGGTAAACATGCACAGTTGCCAGTTGCATGACTTGGGCTAAAGGTGCAGTCAGGTATTTTTCTTTAATTTCAACATTTAAGTAGGTTTTGGTTTCTTGTAAGGGAGCAACCGCCTGAATTGTTCCATTGCCGGTATTCAGCATAACACGCTGATTCACCCTATCATAAGTTTGCAGGTCAATTGCATAGGGCTGGTTATACAAAGACGTCGTCACAATTTGCGGTTGGCTGGTTTCCAGTTTGAACATTTTTAAAGTGGATTTAATGACCGGCAACTCAGCGATCAGCTGCTTGTCTTTAATTGCCACTTCATTACGGGTATAGGTATAAGCCATATCCAGCAGGGTATGTGCAACTTCAGCACGTTTTAAGGCATTTTTTGTTCCCATCACCACCACAATCAGGCGGCGTTCAGGCAGTGCAGGATTACCGGTAGGACGGTGTGCAGTCAGTGCCAGGTTATAGCCTGCCGCTTTGGTGAAACCTGTTTTTAAACCATCCACACTGGGGTCAAACTTGAGTGCCAGGTTGGTTGCGCGATGAAAACGCTGGTTATAACTGAAACTTGGCATGACTGAATAATGCAGGTATTCAGGTGTCTGAACACTAACGGCTTGACCGAGCAAGGCCATGTCATGAGCAGATGAGTAATGATTTGGCATGGTCACGCCTGGCGCATTGGCAAAATGCGTGTCCTTCATTCCTAAGGTTTTGGCTTCTTTATTCATGCGTTCGATGAAAGCCGGTACGCTACCCGAAATGCGTTCTGCCAAAGTCACAGCCGCATCGTTGGCTGACATCACGATCAGGCCTGCAAGCAGCTGATCAACGGTGATCTGATCACCTTCTTTCAGGTACATCTGCGACTCATCCCACTGCACCATTTTTACCACCGGTGTCGCCGTGATGACCTCATCTTTCTTTAAATGACCGGCTTCAATTTCTTTCAGGGCGATATAGGCAACCATCATTTTGGTCATGGATGCCGGTGCACGTTGCTCATGGCTATTGTGCTCTGCAATGACCTGACCTGATTGGGTGTCAAGAATGGTCCATGCAGCGGCTTCAACGCTTTCAGGAACCAGGTTCAGCAATGCAGCATTGACTATCGTGGAGCACAATAAACTTAAGGATGCGAGGAGGTAGATGACAGCTTTCAATGATCTTCCTTATTTACCAATCCATTGGTGGTAGAAATGCAAAAAATATGAGGAATGCTATGCCTTTTTTTTAAGTATGGCTAGTCGGAATTGTAGACAATTGCGACAGTTCAGCATTGCCGGGCAAAAAATGCTAAGCTAATTGTTAAGTTAACTTTTCTTATATTTTATATTGCCCATTATGTTGCATTATCAAATCGAATTTGACGATTATCGTCAGCATCTTATTCACGTGACACTTCGCTTTTTGGCAGATCCCACCCAAGTCTTGTCACTGCCGACCTGGATTCCGGGCAGCTATCTGATTCGTGAATTTTCAAAGCATATTGAGTCAGTTCGTGCATATGATGAAGAGGGCCGCATTTTACAAATTCAGAAATTTGAAAAGAATAAATGGCGTTTATTTAACACCGATCATGAGCTGATTACGGTGGAATATGATGTCTATGCCTATGATTTATCGGTACGTGGCGCTTATGTCGATCAAACCCGCCTTTATGTGAATCCGGCCTGTGCATGTTTGGGACTTGAGGGACAGGAAGATAAAGCGGTTGAAGTGGAAGTGTTCTTGCCAGATGAGCTGAAGCATTTCCAGTTGGCAACCGGTTTAATGGCTAAAAGTCTGGTTAAAGGTCGTTATACCTTAAAGGCAGACAACTATGCCCAGTTGATTGATTCACCCTTCGAGCTGGCAGAGCAAACCCGCTTTAGCTTTGAAGCCAATGGTATTCCGCATGAATTCGTGGTGTCTGGCAAACATGCCATGAATGCCGCGCGCATGCAGCAAGACATTGAAAAAATCTGTGCCACTGAAATTTCAATGTTCGGTTCTGCGCCATTTAGCGACTATACCTTTATGACCATGGCGACAGGCAATAGCTATGGGGGCCTGGAGCATCCGAACAGTACCAGTCTGATTACCCCGCGTGAGGATTTGCCTAAAGCGGATGAACCTGCTGAACCCTCAGCGGATTATCAGCGTTTTCTGGGGCTGTGCAGTCACGAGTATTTCCATTCCTGGTTGGTAAAATTTATCCGTCCTGAAAATTTCGTCAATTATGATTTGAACAAAGAAGGCTACACTTCATTATTGTGGATTTTTGAAGGTTTTACTTCTTATTATGACGACCTGATTTTGCTGCGTAGTGGTGTGATTTCTCAGGAATCCTATCTGAAATTATTAACAACCCAGATAGACCGCTATTTGCAAAACCCGGGACGTGCGATTCAAACCGTTGCAGATTCAAGTTTTGATGCTTGGGTGAAATTCTACCGTCAGGATGAAAACTCGAATAACGCCGGTACCAGCTACTATAATAAGGGCTGTTTGGTGGCGCTGTGTCTGGATTTGGGCTTGCGTTTACGCGGTTCAAGCCTGGATGCCTTAATGCGTAAATTGTATAAAAATGCGCAAAATGGTGTTCAAGTTAATGAGCGTACCATCTTCGATTTGTGTAATGAGTTGACCGGTGATAAATGGCTTGAACAGATCAATCATTTGATTAATACCACCGATGAGTTGCCGCTAGACCAGTTATTCCCTGAGTTTGGTCTAAGTTTTGAGGTTAAAAATGACAAGTCATTGCCATTTGGCTTAAAGCTTGCCGATAAACCTGAAGGCGTGGTGATTCAACAAGCACGTCGAGAGGGTGCCGGGGCGAAAGCAGGTCTTTCTGCGCAAGATGTTGTTATCGCGATTGATGGTTTGAAAGCGACGACTAAACTTGTTGAAAAATATGCAAAACAAGAGGAAATGTATACTGTTCATGCTTTCCGCCGTGATGAGCTAATGACTTTTGAAGTTCAGGCCGGTGGTTCTGAATTGACTGAAGTTGAGCTGAAAGTTACAGATCAGGCTAAGGCTGAGAAGTGGTTAAAGGCAATTTAATCCACCTTTAAATACTTTGTATAAAAGAGGATGTTTACATCCTCTTTTTTTGTTCTATGCTTTATTTAAGCCTCATTTTAAAAAGTATAAAAGTGAGAAAGAACCATAATTTCGATATCCCGATCTGGGTATTAATATTGCCCATGGTGCTGGCTCACCCGGTCAATATTTACTTTTTGGATGGGAGGTATTCATTTGATGCAGCGCTTTTGTTCGCCTGTATTTTGACAATTGTTGCTGTGGTCAGCATTAAGCTTGTGTACGATTTTTTGAAGAATAAATTTCGTTCTAAATAGCCTAAGTATTATTTGATAATTTCATAAAAATTATGTTAAACAATGGCTTAAATATTTTTTATGATTAGAAGATGAATCAAAAAAGTTTAATTATTGGAATTTGTGTAACTCTAGTTTGGTTTTTGGCTATAACCATTTTTTGTATTTTAGAAAACTTCGGATTTGAGCAGAATAATTTAAATTCTTTAGGGGATTTTCTCGCAGGAATATTTGCACCAGTCGCATTCTTTTGGTTGATTTTAGGCTATGTTCAACAGGGCAAACAGTTAGATCAAAACACCAAGGCTTTAGAACAGTAGGAAAGAGCACTTCAACTTCAAATTGATGAGATGAGGGAGAGTGTTAAACAGCAAGCAGAACTTGTAAATATTCAGAGGCAGCAATTTGAAGACCAGCAGAGGATATTTGAGCCACGGTTTATTATTTCTAATACAGAGGTATTTAATGTATTAGGTCAAGAGTTTGATAGAAACTCTGAAAATAATCATTTATTAACTTTAAACCAGAATGTATTTGTTAAGGTTACTTTTAATTTAATTAATTTTGGTGAAGAAATCTTTGATGTGAAAATTAAAGAAAGTGGAAAGCAACTGATATTAGTAAAATTTGACCATATAGCAATAGGAAAAATTCAAAATATAGAGTTGGAATTAACATATATCCAGATAGATTTATTAAATCGCGAACAACAATTATTTGCTGAGTTTGATATGGATTTTATGTGTAAGAATGGGAGAAAGTTATGTAAAAAACTTAGATCTCTAATTTATAAGCGTAATGAATTACAATTTGGTGCGGAATTCTTTCTATAAAAATAAAACTACTTACTTGAGTTTTAATAATTAAATCTTATCAACTATTACACCCACGATCGCGTAATGCTTTAGTATGTGGACGACTCGTACCATTTGCTTATTATTGAGTTGGTTGGGTTTGGATAATCAATATTTCTTAGCATTAATCAGTTTAAGTCCTTAGTTCCCCCGATAAGTTGAATACCCATAAGGACTGAGCAACAGCGGAATATGGTAATGCTCCAAACTGCCATCAATCACAAATACTACGGGGACTTCTGGAAAGAATGAACGCTGATTTTTTGCCTTAAACCAGTCGCCGGTTTTAAAAGTAACTTTATAAATGCCTTTTTGAAGGTTGGTGTCTTTGGGGTATAAATCCGTAACCCTGCCTTCACTATTGGTTTTCGCTTCATTGAGCTTGGTCCATTTATCACCTTGCTGCGCTTCCAGTACTACGGATACATTGGAGGCAGGCAAGCCGGAATCCAGATTCAGTACATGAACACTTAAAGGATTTTGAGCAAAACTCAAAGTCGAAAAACCTGCGATTAAAGCAGAAAAGATAATATTTTTCATAATAAGCCGACTCAAATTGCAACCTAAACTCAGTCTACAGAATATAAAAAAACAATATATTTGGATTTTGTATTAAAAAAGGGTGCTTATGCACCCTTATTATATTGTGGCGATTAACCGCGACCACGGCCACGTCCACGCGGCGCTTTGGTGTTTGGACGCGTTGTTCCGTTGGTCTTGCGACGCGGTTTCTCGCTTTCATCCATTTGCCAGATACGTTTAGTCCCAGACTTCTTAGGTGAACCATCTTTGTTCTTGCGAACCATAGGTTTACCACCTGTACCACCCGGTTTTTTCACATAAGAACGTGAACGGTAAGGTTCTTCGGCAGGGACATCTTTAAAGTCAGGGTAGAGTAAAGGTTCGATTTCTTTGGTTTCACCCGGTTGCAGACCCAACTGAACCAGATCAATCGAACCAATTTTAGTACGAATCAAACGTAAAGTTGGAAAGCCTACCGCAGCAGTCATACGGCGAACCTGGCGGTTACGGCCCTCACAGATTGAAATTTCAATCCAGGAGGTAGGCACCGACGCACGGAAACGAACCGGAGGATCACGCTCCCATAACCATTCAGGCTGTTGCACTTTAATGGCTTTGGCAGGAAGGGTCATGCCATCTTTCAGTTCAACCCCTTGACGAAGCTGTTCCAGCGCTTCTTCAGTGACATCACCATCCACCTGTACCAGATAGGTTTTAAACTTCTTGTTGGCCGGGTTGGTAATAAACTGGTTTAAACCGCCGTGATCGGTTAAAAAAACTAAACCTTCCGAGTCCATATCAAGGCGACCCGCCAAACGCAAAGTCGGATCGTCTACGAAGTCAGACATGGTCATGTGTGCTTCGTCTTTACGGAATTGGGAGAGGACGTCATAAGGTTTGTTGAGAATGACGATTTTCATAGGAAATGACTTCTTTAATTACATAAGACTAAAAAAGGTTAAGTTTTATTCAATGGGGAAATATTGTTATTTCCCGTATAAATCTTAAACACAATGGAATTCAATTAAACTATTATGCGTTAAGAAAGGACGAAAGTATTGCCCAATTGGCAATTATTTTTAGATATCGCTAGATACAAAGGGAGAACCTAGAGAATGGGTTATCAGAAGATCGTTGTTCCTGCAGATGGTAGCAAAATTACCGTAAATGCAGACTTGTCACTCAATGTTCCAAACAATCCTATTATTCCTTTTATTGAAGGCGACGGTATTGGTGTAGACATTACACCGGCAATGAAAGCAGTGGTTGATGCTGCGGTTCTGAAAGCTTACGCTGGCAAACGTTCGATCGAGTGGATGGAAGTCTACTGTGGCGAAAAAGCAGATAAAATCTACGGTACCTACATGCCGGAAGAAACCTTTGAAGCCCTGCGTGAATTTGTGGTTTCTATTAAAGGTCCCTTAACGACGCCGGTTGGCGGTGGTATCCGTTCCCTAAACGTCGCATTACGCCAGGAATTAGACCTATACGTATGTGTACGTCCAGTGCGCTGGTTTGAAGGTGTGCCTTCTCCGGTTCAACATCCTGAACTGACGGACATGGTGATTTTCCGTGAAAACTCTGAAGATATCTATGCGGGTATTGAATGGAAAGCAGATTCTCCAGAAGCGAAAAAAATCATTCGATTCCTGAAAGAAGAAATGGGTGTGACCAAAATCCGTTTCGAAGATAATTGCGGGATCGGGATTAAACCGGTATCTAAAGAAGGGACTCAGCGTCTGGTTCGTAAATCCATTCAGTTTGCCATCGATAATGACAAACCTAGCGTAACCCTGGTGCACAAAGGCAACATCATGAAGTACACCGAAGGTGCCTTCAAGGAATGGGGCTATGAAGTTGCGCTTGAGCGTTTTGGCGGTGAACTTCTGGATGGTGGACCATGGGTTAAAATCAGAAACCCTAAAAATGGCAAAGATATCATTATTAAAGATGTCATTGCAGATGCGTTCCTGCAACAAATCCTGATGCGTCCTGCCGATTACTCGGTAATTGCCACGCTGAACCTAAACGGTGACTATATTTCTGACGCGCTTGCTGCTGAAGTGGGCGGGATCGGGATTGCGCCTGGTGCCAACATTGGTGGAGCCATCCAGATGTATGAGGCGACTCACGGGACTGCACCTAAATATGCCGGCCAAGACAAAGTCAATCCGGGTTCGATTATTCTTTCTGCTGAAATGATGCTGCGTGACATGGGCTGGACTGAAGCGGCTGACCTGATCATCAAGGGTATTTCCGGTGCGATTGCCAATAAAACCGTGACCTATGATTTTGAACGCTTAATGCCGGACGCGACTTTGCTCCGTTGTTCGGAATTTGGTCAGGCGGTCATTAACAACATGGAATAAGTCATTTGACCTAAATCTGTATAAGAACAAACCTGCGTATGTCGCAGGTTTTTTATATTTACAGAAATGATCTTTCATTCAATGGAATTAAAAAATTAAGATGAAATGGATTAGATTATTCTCATTTTTGAAATTCATGCATCAGCATCGAAACATGTCCAAAAATATTTCCTGCCTGAGTTTAATGATGGCATTTGTGCTGCTTTCAGGCTGCCAGCCGCCAGCATCGGGTGATGCAGCAGGCATGCGTTATCCCATTTTATATATGCAATTACAAAAAACGGACTTGCCCACACGGCTTGCCATACCCGTGGAAAATATTCAACCCCGACAAATACAAGACACCTGGGGAGCTGCGCGTAGCGAAGGGCGCAAGCATGAAGGTGTGGATATTTTTGCCAGGTGTGGCACTGCGGTGCGAAGCACTACTCAAGGCATTGTATTGCAGGTAGGTACGAATCATTTGGGGGGAAACGTGGTCTGGATTGTGGGACCGGATTTAAGCCGGCATTATTATGCCCATTTAGAGGATTATGCAGCCCGGATTCAGGCAGGCGATTGGGTAGAAGCAGGCGAAGTGATCGGTTATGTCGGCAATACCGGTAATGCTGAAAATACCCCACCACATTTGCATTATGGAATTTATATGCAAGGGCAAGGTGCCCTCAACCCATATCCTTATCTGGTTCCAGATTCCTGAGCAGAAAGCGGTTATGTCTGCTCACTGGTTTTGAATTTAGCCGGGCGGGTATACCAGGCCAGTTGCAATGTTCCCAATAATAAAACCACCGCAGCCAGGATAAACTGTTGATGATAAGTCACGCCGAAATGTTGCAGGGTACTAAAACTTAATCCGCCAATCAGCTGCACAGAGGCAAAACACAGCGTGGCAATACTCCAGAGCTTTTTATAGGCCAGACCATAGAGTTGTAAAATCGTATAAGAGGTCAAAAACACCACTGCCGGATTAAGCATGCCGGTAAAAAAGGAAGAGGCAAAAGTCAGCAGCGGACTGGTATTTAAGGTGGCAATAAAAATCGCCATAATATACAGACTGTAGAGAATTTTCAGGGCGAAAAAATTGCCAAATTTTCTTGCCAGTGCATAGGCAGCAAAAGCCCCCAAAGCGCTGCCCAAGCCATACAGAATCCAGTTCAAGTTAATCCAGAACAGGTTTAGTCCCAGTTCATGGCTCAGGTAGTCAATCCAGAACAGTGAATGCGGAATATAGGCAAATGCACTACAGGCATACACAACCAACAAGCTATAAAAGATTGTGTTGAGTGGAATTTTAGATTGTGTCTGCACTGGTTGTGCAGAAAGATGATGCTTAAATTGTTGCAGTAAAATACTTAAGCAAATACAGATAATCAGCGCGAAGCCGCATAAAATCAGCCAGGCGGTCTGTATCGAAATCTGGTCCAGATAAGGCAGGAACAGGGTCGCCAATAAAACCCCCAGGCCAATTCCGCTAAAACCAATAAAATTGATTTTAAAACGGTCCTGAATATCACAGCACTGTGCCACCACACTCGGAGATAAAATCATCAGCAGGCCACCGCTGATTCCTGAAATCACCCGCCAAAAAATATACCAGGCTTGCGGAAAACCGGAAAATGCACAGCACATCAAGCTGAACATGCCGGCGATGGCGGCAATCTGAATGTATAGAGTCATGCTTTTGTTTTGAGGCAGGCGCATGGCTGCAAAAGCACCCATTAAATAGCCGAGTAAATTGGCACTGCCTAAAAGGCTGGCAAAGCCTGTACTCCAGGCAAAAGCTTCACGTGTGCTGGGTAAAAGCGCAGTATAGGAGAAACGCAAAATACCAATCCCCAAGCACATACTGAGGCATAACAACAGACTAAGCTTGATATTGTTTGAGGACATCCATGTACTCACAGTATTTATTATTCATTCATCCTATAAATAGCATGAGTGCCGCAGAATAAACAGGATTAGAACCAATAAACACTATAAAAACATGCAGGCACGCGTTATTAAGTAATGTTTAAGACAGCTTTTATAGCATTGTGTGACATATAACCCTTTATTTTGAAAATTGAATTTTTTCAATAAAGGTCTACAATCCCGCTACGTTATCGTACTTTTTTGAAATTATGAATTTCTCCTATCGCGCTGATATTGATGGCTTAAGGGCCATTGCTGTTTTATTGGTGATTTTTAACCATGTCGGATTATCTTTCTTTTCAGGAGGATATATTGGTGTGGATGTCTTTTTTGTCATTTCAGGTTATTTAATCACCATTATTTTAACGCATGATATTCAGTCCAAACGGTTTTCCATCGCGCGATTTTACAAGAAACGTGTGGTACGTTTAGCTCCGGCCTATTTTACCGTACTCAGTGTTGTGAGTATTATTGCCTGGCAGGTCATGCTTCCTGGCGAATTGACCGAATATTTTGACAGTGTCATGTATGCAACCTTGCTCATGGCAAATATCTATATGCGCAATGAAGTGGGTGATTATTTTAGCCAGGATGCTGAAGGAATCCCTTTATTGCACCTATGGTCGCTAGGGGTTGAAGAGCAGTTCTATATTTTCTGGCCTTTACTGTTATTGCTATTTGCAGGAAAGGTATCGCGTAAATATATGTGGGCTGTAGTCACTGCATTCATTGTGGCCTTATTGCTGTATGCCCAGCACAAGTTGACTCAGAATGCAGCGAAGGCCTATTACAGTATGCCGGTTCGTGCCTTCGAGCTGCTGATTGGTGCATTGATTGGCTTTCTGCCCCAGCTCAAACTGCCAAAAAAATTGCTGCAAAGCCTGATTTGGGGCGGTTTGGTCGTATTGTTTGCCACAGCTGTGTATTTTGATAAACAGACGCCTTTTCCTGGCGCAATGGCGCTGATCCCGTGTTTGGCGACAGCGCTGATTATTTATCTAGGCCAGTCTTCACCCTCAAGCAATATATTGTTAAGCAATCGTTTCAGTACCTGGGTGGGAAGAATTTCTTATCCTTTATATTTATGGCACTGGCCGATTATCGTGTTATTCGGCATCTATATGCGGCCATTGAATGTCGAAAATCAGGTGGTGATTGTATTATTGTCCATCCTGTTGGCATTTTTAACCTATCAACTTATTGAAAAACCCAGTAAACGTTTTGTGATGGCAGCGAATTACAAAGTGATTGTTATCGGCTTTCTGATGCCAGCCCTGAGTTTTATCGCCATTGCCAAGACCGTCAATCTCAATGAGGGTTTTCCAGACCGGTTTCCGCAATCTGTTTATAGCAAGCAGGAAGCCATGCTTTCTTATGCGCATGTGATCCGAAATAAATGCATGGATATTGAGGATCCGAAAGCTTTACCCGATCAGGAGGATTGTGTCTTGGGCAAGCCGAAAGCCGATATCGACTTTTTATTGATTGGCGATTCGCATGCTAACGGTTATAGCGCGATGCTGGATGTATGGGCCAAAGATGCGAATTTGCGCGGTTATGACATCACGCAAAGTTCAACTTTTTACTTGCCCGGGGTGCAGCGTTCGGAAGCGAATTTTAACCGCTGGACAAAACTCGACAAGTTTGCATTCAGAAATGAGGCGATTACGGCCCATCTTGCGAAAACCCATTATCCCACCATTATTTTGGCCGGTTCCTATGTGCCGTATTTCGGTGATGAGGTGAAACTGGAAGATGGTAAACATCACTCCAATGCAGAAATATTTAAAACCGGTTTCATGAAAGCCCTGGAGATTGCCTATCAGTCCAGTGATCAGGTCATTCTGCTGAATGATGTACCTCGGTTAGATAGAGATGGGGTGCCGGCAGACTGTAATCTTCGCAATGAAATTTTAAATACCCAGGCGCCATGTACTGTTTCCCGAAAGAATTATGAGGCACAGCTACTACAATTTAATCGCATTGTTGCAGAAGCCAAACAGAAATACCCTGACCTGAAAATCATTGACCCGACCAGGGTCATCTGTAATCAGCAGACGTGTAAAATTATGATTAATGATGTGCCTTTATATCGGAATAAAGACAGCAATCATATTAATGATCAGGGGTCGCGGCAATTGGGCATTGAATATCTAAAACGATTTGGCAATCCGCTGAAAGACTAACAAGCGCTCACATCAGACATAAAAAAACCGCGTGATCAAACGCGGTTTTTTTTATTTAACTTAGAACTTAGAACTTAGAACTTAGAACTTAGAACATTAGCGCATTTTTGACAGGAAACGACCTAAACGGGTAATCGCTTCACGCAGTTCATTTTCGGCAGGCAAGAACACCACACGGAAATGGTCAGGAGTCGGCCAGTTGAAACCGGTTCCTTGAACCAGTAACACTTTTTCCGCACGCAATAAGTCGAGCATGAATTTTTCATCATCCTGAATTGGGTAAATTTCCGGATCCAGTTTAGGGAAACAGTACATGGCACCTTCCGGTTTTACGCAAGAGACACCCGGAATGTCATTTAACATTTCCCAGGCAATATTGCGTTGCTCATATAAACGGCCACCCGGACGGATCAGGTCATTGATGGACTGATAACCGCCTAAAGCGGTTTGAATCGCATATTGTGCCTGGTGGTTGGCGCATAGGCGCATTGAGGCCAACATGTCCAGGCCTTCAATATAGTCTAGAGCACGTGATTTATCACCGGTAATGGCCATCCAGCCTGAACGGTAACCTGCAATACGGTACGCTTTAGACAAGCCATTAAATGAAATACAAAGCTGGTCACCGGCAAGTGCAGCAACAGAAACATGCTCGATGCCATCATAAATAATTTTGTCATAAATTTCGTCAGCAAACAAAATCAGGTCATATTTTTTTGCAAGATCAACGATTTGTTGCAATACATGACGTGGGTAGACCGCACCGGTCGGGTTGTTTGGATTGATAATCACAATACCGCGGGTATTTGGCGTGATTTTACTTTCCATATCTGCAATGTCTGGATACCAGAAGTTTTCCTCATCACATTTATAGTGAATCGCGGTACCGCCAGACAGGTTTACGGCAGCTGTCCATAATGGATAGTCAGGCATTGGCACCAGCATTTCATCGCCGTCGTCCAGCAAGCCTTGCATGGCCATCACGATCAGTTCAGACACGCCATTACCGATATACACGTCATTGACATGCATGTTCAGAATGCCTTTTTGCTGGTAATACTGGCAAATGGCTTTACGCGCAGGGAAAATCCCTTTTGAATCGGTATAACCTACAGCATTCGGCAGGTTTAAAGCCACATCATTAATAATTTCTTGCGGCGCTTCGAAACCGAACGGGGCGGGATTACCGATATTCAGCTTGATAATCTTATGCCCGGCCTCTTCCATTTCGTTGGCCGCTCGTAACACAGGTCCGCGAATGTCGTAGCATACATGCTCGAGCTTAGACGATTTTTTAATTTCGCGTGGCGTAGTGTTACCTAAAACGGACATATTTCCATCCAACTATGTAAGTGTGTAAAAAAATAGATTACTGAAATATCACAATCTATATTGAAATTTAGCTAGATATTTTTTTTGCTCTAGCGTAAATATGAAGTACTGAAGCATGACATTGAATGTCAAAGATTTAAAGGAGTTAGTGATGGGAAAACTCAATAAAACAGACCGAGAATGGCAAAGAGAGTTATCACCAGACGAATTTCGCATTACGCGACAAAAGGGGACGGAGCCAGCATTTACCGGTAAGTACTGGAATACAAAGCAAGCAGGGACTTATCTTTGCCGTTGCTGTGGGACAGAATTATTCTCTTCTGAAACTAAATATGACAGCGGCAGTGGCTGGCCAAGTTTTTATCGTCCTGTAAATAACTCGGTTATTGAAGAGCATCAGGACTCTTCGCATGGGATGGTCAGAACCGAAATTGTTTGCCATCATTGTGGCGCACATTTAGGCCATGTTTTTGAAGATGGTCCACAACCTACAGGATTGCGCTATTGCGTCAATTCAGCTTCTTTAGAATTAAAAACACAAGAAAAAAATGATGAGGAAACCTATCCATGACCAACATTTATCAGTTTGAGGCTGAGTTGTTAGATGGAAAAAATAAATCATTTGCCGATTATCAAGGTAAGGTTTTATTAATTGTAAATACCGCAAGTAAATGCGGTTTTACGCCCCAGTTTGCAGGTCTTGAAAAATTGTATGAAAAATACAAAGATCAGGGATTTGAAGTATTGGGATTTCCCTGTAACCAGTTTGGCGGGCAAGATCCGGGGTCCAATGAACAGATTGGTGCATTTTGCCAAAAAAACTACGGGGTGAATTTCCCGATGTTTGCCAAAGTGGATGTCAAGGGACCTGAAGCCCACATTTTATTCCGCTATTTGACCAATAACAGCAAGGGGATTTTAGGTAATGGCATTAAATGGAATTTTACCAAATTCCTGATCGGTAAAGATGGCAAAGTATTGAATCGTTTTGCACCGACCACCAAACCTGAAGATCTGGAAAATGAAATTGAAGCAGCTTTAGCGCAGTAAGCTGGAATAATAGAAAATAAATAAAATAGGGCGATTCATGAATCGCCCTCTCTCGTTTTATAGGCTGCGTTTAAATGCATGTGCAAAAAATTATCCACTGTTGCAGCAGTGGATAATGGTTAATCTTATTGCTTATTCAAGCCATTAAAGAATGGCTTTCAAACGCTGAATGGCTTGTTCACATTGTGCGATATCGGCGACCAATGCCATACGGACATGATTTTCACCCGGGTTGCCTTGCCCGGTATCACGTGAAAGATAACGGCCTGGCAGGACTTTAATATGCGCTTTTTCCATCAGCATTTTGGCAAAAGTTTCGTCATTGTCGACTTTCAGCCAGTAGTAAAAACCTGCATCCGGTTTTTTCAGTGGCAGTAAATGCCCCAGTTCATTTTGAAACAGTTCAAATTTGGCACGGTACAGCTTACGGTTTTCTTCCACATGCGCTTCATCATCCCACGCTGCAATAGAGGCCAGTTGATGCTGAACCGGCATGGCAGCACCGTGATAGGTACGGTATTGCAAATAAGGTTTCAGCAAAGAGGCATCACCAGCAACAAAACCTGAACGCATGCCCGGCAGGTTTGAACGCTTGGACAGGGAATGGAACACCACACAGTTTTTGTAATCGTCACGACCCAGTTCAGCGCAGACTTCCAGTAAACCGACAGGGGCTTCATCAAACCAGAGTTCTGAATAGCACTCATCTGAGGCAATCACAAAATTGTACTGGTCTGAAAGGGCAATCAGTTTTTTAAATTGTTCTTTGGACAATACTGCACCCGTCGGATTACCCGGGGTGCAGACAAATAATAATGTCGTTTTTTCCCACACTTCCGCAGGAACTGCATCAAAATCACCCAGATAATTGTTTTCTTCTGTGCAATTAATGAAGTAAGGTTTGGCACCGGCAAGCAAAGTTGCCCCTTCATAAATTTGATAGAAAGGATTCGGCATCACCACATAAGGCGCATCTTCGCGGTTGACCAAAGCCTGAACAAAAGAAAAGATCGCTTCACGTGTTCCCGATACAGGCAAAACATGGTTTTCAGCGCTAATGCTGTTCAGCTTGAAGCGACGGGTGAGCCAGTTGGCAATGCTTTGACGTAATTCAGGCAAGCCTTTGCTGTTTGGGTAAGTCGATAAATGCTGGAAGTTGTCAATAATGGCCTGCTTCACAAACTCCGGTGCCGGATGCTTTGGTTCACCAATCGATAATGGAATGAGTGGTAAATCTGCAGGTTGAATACCCTGAAAAAGCTTATTTAACTTTTCAAAAGGATAAGGATGCAATAATGACAAACTTGAGTTCATGAAATCGATACCGCGTAAATTTAAGTTAATGGTGACCAGAGACTAGACTTGAGGCTTCATCCAGAGCTGACTTCAATTGGGCAGCAAAAGTTTCAGCTTCTGAATCAGTCATTGGCTTGCCATCTTTTTTGGTGACAAAGAAAATATCTTCTGCACGCTCACCCAGGGTGGCAATTTTAGCAGAATGAATATCTAAACCCTGCATCATAAATAAACCACCTACTTTAGCAAGTAAACCCGGATGGTCGAGCGTTGCAATTTCCACCATGTTTTGCTGAAGTGCTGCATTCAGGGTGATATCCACGGTATTTTCAATATCGAAATGACGTAACTGGCGTGGAATACGGCGTTGCATTAGGCCCGGGTATTTATCTGACTCGCTCAACGCCTTGACCAATGCCTCAATGACCGTTTGTTCACGTTCAGGGTCAGTCAGCAAAGTCCCAAAACGGTCCAGCACCACATAGGTGTCCAGGCTAAAGGCAGTCGAGGCGGTGATAATCCGTGCATCCTGAACGTCCAGGTTCATCCGGTCCAGAATGGCGACGGTGGTGGCGAATAGATTCGGTTGATCCTGAGTGTAAATAAAGATCTGCACCGCATCTTGTGCCGACTGGCGATGGGCACGCATCAAGACCAGAGGCTCTGGATTATGGCCGTGTTGCAAGATGGCACGGGTATGCCAGGCAATTTCATCGGCTGATTCCTTAATAAAGTATTCATCGCCGAGTTCTTGCCAGACTTTTTCGACATCCGCCAGGGAGAAGTCATTGACCAGCAATTCACTGGCAGCGAATTTGGTGTCTTCAATCAGCATCTGATAATCCACCGGATGTCCCAGACCGGTACGAATCACATCACGTGCGTGGGTATAAAGCTGACGCATCAGGGAGGCACGCCAGGTATTCCACAGTTTTGGATTGGTCGCGTTAATATCGGCAACGGTTAAGGTATACAGATAGTCCAGGTGTTCCATATCACCGAGTTTTTCAGCGAAATCTTGCACCACGTCCGGGTCTGAAATATCTTTTTTCTGTGCGGTCATCGACATCAGCAAGTGGTTTTGAATCAGCCAGGCCACAAGGTTACATTCACGTTCGGTAAAGCCGTGGGTACGACAGAAGGTAATCGCATCTTCTGCACCCAGTTCGCTATGGTCACCGCCACGACCTTTGGCAATGTCATGGAACAAGGCCGCCAGATAGACAATGTCGCGACGGCGAAGACGCTGGAACACCGAACTGACCACCGGAAAATCTTTGGCAAATTCAGGTTCTTTAAAGCGGTTTAAATTGCGCAGCAATAATAAAGTATGCGCATCTACGGTATAGATATGGAACAGGTCATATTGCATCAGCCCCATAATTTGCCCGAATGCCGGAATATAGTTTCCGAGCACGCCATAACGTTTCATCGCCACCAGTGTGTCATACAGGCGATGCGGCGAACGCATGATTGCCATAAACAGGGCCTGATGTTCGGGATTATCGCGATAGGCTTGATTGATGCGTTTGGCTGCCAGGGTGAGCAGACGCAAAGTACGGGCACGGATACCTTCAATTTCAGGACGGTTCGCCAATAAATAGAACAGTTCTAAAATTGCACTTGGACGTTCCGAGAAAATTTTATGATGCTGTACCGCCAGTTTGCCATCGACCAATTTGAAATTTTCGTTAATTTCTTCAATTTTGCGCTCGTAGTTGGGCAACCGTGGGGTAATCACAGATTCATTAAAGTAGGCCAGCAGCATTTCATTTAAGGTAGAGACCTGCTGTGCGCTACGGTAATAGCGCTTCATGAACTGTTCAATCGGATAATTCGGCGATTTATCTTCTTCACGGGTATAGCCAAACAAGGCTGCAATATCACGCTGATAATCGAACAATAAGCGGTTTTCATCGCGTTTGGTCAGACGGTGCAGATGATGACGGATTTCCCATAAAAAGCTTTCGGCTTCTTCTAGAACACCCAGTTCAAACTCTGAAATAAAGCCTAAATGCACCAGGTCATAAATCCGGTTGACCCGGAAGTGACGTTTGGCAATCCAGCCAATCTGGTTGATGTCGCGGATGCCTCCCGGCGCATTTTTAATATCTGGTTCCAGGTTGCTTTCGGTATTGTTGTGCTGCGCATAGCGTTTTGCCTGCTCATCCATTTTGGCATCAAAAAAGGTTTTATCGGTCCAGGTTTGCGAAACAATACGGCGTGGCCATTTGGCCAGATGCCGGTTGCCACTAATTAAGCGCGATTCAATCAGCGCAGTTGCGACGGTTAAATCATTGGTGGCCTGTTCAACACATTGCAAAATGGTCCGTACGCTAATACCGGGTTTGAAATTGCCGACATCCCAAAGCGAGGAGATAAAAGTGGAAATCAGTTTTTCCTGCTCGGCAGTAATGTCCTGTTCCGATAAAATCATGATATCGACATCGGAATAAGGCAGCATTTCCCGGCGGCCATAACCACCTACCGCAAACAAGCCCAGATCGGTCTGGTCAAGTTCAGCATGTTTCCAGAGAAACTCCAGGGCTTCATCAATCAAATGGGAGCGGGCCAGGATAATTTCCCGGATAGACTGTCCATTTTCAAAACTTTCCTGAAGCTGATTTTCAACATCGGTGCGCCATTGATTGATTGCCTGGATGTCATGGTTACTTTTAACGTAATTCAGCAGAGGAGAGGTATTGATCATGAACAGTGGTCCGTTAATAAGGTGGCAGGTTTAGTTTTGTTGAACACTGACTTGAGACGCCGTCTCTAGGGCAAGTTGACGCGCCTGATCTGTTGTTTCAGCACGTGCAGTTGCAACCCCCATACGACGGCGTTTAAAACCCTCGGGTTTACCAAAAAGGCGTAAATCGGTGTCTGGATTGGCTAAAGCAAGATTTAAGCCAGAAAAAGACAGATTGGTGTCATCAACGCCTGCATAAATGACGGCACTGGCTGCCACACTATGACGAGATGTGTTCACCGGCAGGCCTAAAATGGCACGTGCATGTAATTCAAATTCGCTCTGGAATTGCGATGCAAGAGTAACAAGCCCGGTGTCATGCGGACGTGGAGAGACTTCACTAAACCATACTTTATCGCCTTTGACAAACAGTTCCACACCGAAAATACCGCAGCCTCCTAAAGCTGTTGTGACTTTATGCGCAATGCGTTTGGCTTCTTCCAAAGCCGCCGCTGTCATGGCTTGAGGCTGCCAGCTTTCGACATAATCGCCAGAGTCCTGACGGTGTCCGATCGGGTCGCAGTATTGCGTTTCAATTTCACCTGTTTCCGCATTTTTGGCACGTACCGTGAGCAGGGTAATTTCAAAGTCGAAGTCGATTTGCGATTCGACAATCACTTTACCCTGATTGACCCGGCCACCGGTTTGCGCATATTCCCAGGCCGCATCCACTTCATCAAAGTTCTTGACGCGTGATTGTCCCTTACCGGAAGAAGACATCACCGGTTTGACAAAGTTGGGATAGCCAATGTCATCACAGGCTGCACGGAATGATTCTAGCGAGTCGGCAAAACGGTAAGCTGAGGTCGGCAAGCCCAGTTCTTCGGCAGCCAGACGGCGAATGCCTTCACGGTTCATGGTCAGGTTGACGGCTTTGGCAGAAGGAATGACGGTGGCAATATTCTGTTGTTCGATTTCCACCAGAACTTGGGTCGCAATAGCCTCAATTTCAGGCACAATTAAATCAGGTTTAACCTGCTGGATCAGTTGCTTGAGTTCTTCGGCATCTGCCATATTCAAGGTATAGGCATAATGGGCAACTTGCATGGCAGGCGCATGGTCATAACGGTCAGCAGCATGAACTTCTACACCTAAACGTTGCAGAGAAATCACCACTTCTTTACCTAATTCTCCTGAGCCTAAGAGCAAAACTTTAAAGGCAGAAGCTTGAAGGGGAGTACCAATAGTCACGCTCATGTAAATCATCCATGCTTGATTTTATGGACTTTTAGCATAGCAGAACTGATTGCCGAATTAAGCCCGGATTCACATAAAATAATGATATTGTCCAACAATTTTATTTATAAAGTGCTTTAAAAATTTCCCTAAATCCCTCTTTATAAAAGAGGGACTTGTATACAGGGTTTAAAAGGAAACCGGCAGATAAGTATAAATCACGCCATAGGCCAGCGCAGCGGTTAAAGTCGCCGGAACAATCTTCTTGAACTTAAAATACAGCCCGGCTAAGGTTAAAAAACCGACCAGCATGGCAAAGCTTTTATTCGGATTTTCCATGAGTGGCGGAAGTGTCGCCACCACCAGCATGGAGCTGATAGCGGCAATGCCAATACTGCCTAAAGCAATTCTGATCCAGACCGAGCCACGCTTTTGAGCGTTTTGCCGACTTTTCTGAATGACATAAAAAGGACCAAAACGCGAAGCAAAATTGGCAATCCCGACAATAATCCCGACCAGAATAATTTCAAGATTCATGGGCTTCTCCCAGTGCATCATCATGCTGTTTTAAAACATAGTGCTTAAATAAGCCGGCCAGAATGCCGGATAGAATCCCTATAAAAATGGCTGCAGACAAATTAATGAAATAGCAGGCAATTGCTGAAACAATTAAACAGACTGTGACAATAAAGGTATGTTTCTTTTCAAAGGCAGCCAGCAGGAAGCTCAGGAATAAAGCCGGCAGCAGGAAATCCAGGGCGGCCTGTAAAAACTGCGGCAAGGCACTGACCTGATCGGCGAACAATCCACCCAGGAAAGAACCTAAAGCCCAGGACATCCAGCTAAACAGGCTTAAGCCCAGCATCCAGGACTCTGACCATTCCTGACGGCGTTGCGACAGTTTAATCATGCCCGAGGCAAACACTTCATCGGTCAGGCCCCAGGCCCAGACGGCGGTTTTCTTTAAATTCAGCTTGTCCTGAATCAGGTTTTGTAGGGCTGGGCCGTAAAGCACATGTCGAATATCCAGTGCAATCACGGTGAGGGCGGTCATCCAGATGGAGGTGCCACTGCCCAGTAAGGCGACAACCAGAAACTGGCTGGCACCGGCATACATCGAGCAGGATAAAAACAGCGCTTCCCAGGAGCTAAAACCGAACTGGCTGGCCGAAACACCAAAAGCAAATGAAACAGGAAGATAAGTAAAAATAATGGCTTGGCTGTCTTTAGCACCTTGCCAAAAGCCGGCAGCTTGAATTGGAGGGATTTTGTCCTCAGACACGACACACCTTTGCGGGAGAGTTGAACAACAGGTCAAATGATGATTGAGTATTGTACTCGAATTCACTAGCATAGTGCCGAATTGTTTATCTAAGCGAGCCTGATATGTTGATGTCGAAGACACGTGGAATGCTGATCGTTTCTTTATTGTGCAGTAGTGTTTTGCTGCAGGCTTGTGGAAATGATGGCGAAAAAACAGAAAAAGCTGAAATTAAACCCGCACCCAAACTGACCAATGATGCAACGACTTATGCGCATGAAGCCTGGACATTCATTAACAGGGTGGATGGTCTGGTGTATAAGAAACAGCTGGATCTGATTGATGAACAAGTCCGTAAGCCGGCTCGCAAGCTCAGTACAGATTGGCGCATTAATGTCAAAATGACCGATTCCGTGACTGAGGGAAAATATGCCTTATGTCGTAAGGCATTGACCAGTCTGGAAATCTGGGCGCGTGAGACGATGGAGCAATCCAGTACAGTGGCGCAGAAGCAGGCCGATTACGAACGCGATAAACAGCAATGTAAAGGTGCGATTGAGCATCCGCAGCTGGGCAATACCGACCCGAAAAAGATCGGCGTTTAAATGCAAAGCAAACGAGGCAATGGCCTCGTTTTTTTATATTTTAAATGTTTAAGCAGGTTCTTATTTATAGCTTTAAAGAATGAGTGAGAAGATAAAGTGATAACCTGATAAAAATATTAAATTATCACAAAACGATAAAATATGTATAATAATAGACATTGTTATTATAATATTATTTAAATAAATTCAAGAATTATTTAACTTTAAAAGAATCAGGAGTAATAAAGATGGTAAATAAAGTGTTTTTATCAATAAGTATGGCTGTCGTTTTGAGTGCTTTAAGTAGTGTTGCCACAGCTGCAGAGCCGCTACAGGCCATCCAGGCGTCATTGGACAATGAACATGAAGTTGCGCCATGCACCAATGGGTTTGATGATGTCAATGTGTGTCAATTACGTTCATAAACACGATAAATAAAATAAATGCGTCATCCGGTAAGTCATTCACCTGTCAGGCTTGACCCAAACACAGCTGATACCGCAACGCGATACATCGCTGAATTATTTTCATGATTTAAAATTTTCTTCATGTTCCGATTTAAAGATTGGGAAAGGCATGCGCGATGCGATGCAGTTTCGGTACATCTACAATCTCAATTTTCTTAAAAGATAGGCGCAATATATTTTGCTGTTCCAAAGCTTGCAGTTCCTGATTGATGGTCTGCCGGGAGCAGGTCAGCATTTGAGCCAGTTGTTCCTGAGATAAATGAATGACATTCTTTTCAATACTTAAATGATTGCCATAGCCATTTAAAATAAACATCAAACGCTGTGCCAAACGCTGGCTGATGCTTTGCGTTTGAATGGAAATCAGCTCCAGAAAAGCAAAGCGCAACTTTTGACTGGTCAATTGCGCGATGTGATACCAAAAAACCGGATGCTGTTGCAGCAGTGATTGCAGGGCGGTACTGGAAATATGCAGGATCAGACTTTTTTGCGTGGCAATGGCATCGTGGGAACGGGGCTGGGCATCAACCAGCGAGATTTCACCAAACCACATAATCGGTTCAACAATGGCAGCCACCGACTCTTTGCCATGAATATCAATATAGCCCAGGCGAACGGCACCCTCTAAAACGGCATAGATGCCATTAAATGAATCACCGGCATGAAAAATCGCGTGTTCCTTGTCAAAACGCTGCTGCACGGCATGCTGGATAATGAACTGCTTAAATTCGGCTGACAATTGTGCAAACCATATATTCTGCTGTAAATGATCGATATAAACCGGTTCGAGCATTGTTATTCCTTTTTTAATGTCAGTTGTCGGCTAGCTGACAACTTGTCCGGGTATTTTTTTATATAGTGAAATAAAATATAAGTCTAACAAGGAAACGGTCATGACCAAACTAGAACAGCTGCTGAGCCAGTATGCAGCATATCATCTGGACCAGAAAAATATTTATACCCATTTTATTGGCATTCCATTGATTGTGTTTTCTATTATCTGCCTGACTGCACGTGCCGGTGTGATCATTTCAGGTGTTGAGCTGACGCTGGCTTTAGGGCTATTGCTTGCCAGTACGCTGTATTATCTCAGCCTGGACCGCATCTTTGGCCTGATCATGTTGCTCATCTATGCGCTTGCTTATCCATTCGCTTACAGGATTGCCCAGCTGGATACGGCGGTCTGGTTAAGCTTAAGTATTGGCATTTTTGTGGTGGGATGGGTATTCCAGTTTGTGGGCCATTTTTATGAAAAGAAAAAACCGGCTTTTATGGATGATGTGATTGGCCTAGCAATCGGTCCTTTATTTGTATTGGCTGAAATGGTGTTTATGTTTGGATTTCGAAAAGAGCTGGAGCAACGCATGCTGGCAGAAGCACGCAAGCAACGTGCTGCAATGGATGCCCAGACGGTAAGCCTGAACTGAAAAAGTTCGACATAAAAAAGCCAGCATCATACTTAATGCTGATCAGTTAAGGAGTTTAGAAATAGACTTTTTAATTTTTAAGTAATTCACGGCGGAGTCTTGCCGTTTTAAATCAAACTGTTTCAGCTCATTTGTTACTTTGGTTTCGCCCAAAGTAACCAAAGGCATTTGTCATCCGCAAAACTCGTCAGCCACCATCAACTAGCAAATTTGTCGCAGAAACAATCATTTTTTAATGTAGTCATGCCTCAAACAGTTGCGGATGACTTTTCCACATGTCAAATATAATCATGACTTTAAAAAAGAAAATGCCAGTCAATTTCTTAACTGACTGGCATTACAGCATGATGCTGGCTTTTTAAGCTGTTTTGAAACGTCAGAATGGCTTAAACGTTAAAACGGAAGTGCAGCACATCACCGTCCTGAACCACGTAAGTCTTGCCTTCCAAACGCCATTTACCGGCTTCTTTCGCGCCAGCTTCGCCGTTGTACTGCACGAAGTCATCATAAGCAATACATTCAGCGCGGATAAAGCCTTTTTCGAAATCCGTGTGAATCACACCGGCTGCTTGAGGTGCAGTCGCACCGACTTTCACGGTCCAGGCACGAACTTCCTGTACACCCGCAGTGAAGTAAGTCTGTAAGCCAAGCAGGCTGTAACCGGCACGGATTACGATGTTCAGACCTGGTTCTTCCATGCCCATCGCTTCTAAAAATTCAGCACGGTCTTCATCTTCAAGCAGTGAAATTTCAGCTTCAATCTGGTTGCACAGTGGAACCACAATCGCATTTTCTTCAGCGGCCAATTTTTTAACAGCTTCCAGATGCGGGTTGTTTTCAAAACCGTCTTCAGCCACGTTGGCAATATACATGGTCGGTTTTAAAGTCATTAAACCGAAACCGCGTACCAGTTTGCGTTCATCATCATCCAGATTGGCTGCACGTGCAGGTTTGCCTTCATCCAGTAAAGGCAGGATTTTGTCCAGAACGGCTTTGGTGGCAAGTGCATCTTTGTCGCCGCCTTTTGCAGATTTAGCCAGACGCGTAACCGCTTTAGTCACAGTTTCCAGGTCAGCCAGTGCAAGTTCCGTGTTGATGGTCGCGATATCATCCAGCGGGTCAATCTTACCATTGACGTGAATCACGTTTTCATCTTCAAAACAACGCACCACGTGTGCAATGGCATCAGTTTCACGGATGTTGGCCAGGAACTGGTTACCCAGACCTTCGCCTTTAGAGGCACCGGCAACCAGACCGGCAATGTCTACAAATTCCATGGTGGTTGGAAGCACGCGTTGCGGATTGACAATTTCAGCCAGTTTGTCCAAGCGTGGATCAGGTACAGGCACGATACCGGTGTTTGGTTCGATGGTACAGAACGGGAAATTTTCTGCAGCAATAGCAGCTTTAGTCAATGCATTGAAAAGTGTAGATTTACCAACGTTCGGCAAGCCGACAATACCGCAATTAAAACCCATGAAATGACTCACAACGTGTTATTTAAAAATTGCCGCTGATTTTACATGAAAGCCATGACAAAGTCAGGTCATGGCTGGATGCTTTGTTGAAAACTCCTAAAATGGATAGGGATTTAAATTTTGCGTTTGTCCAGCTGACGGGAGAGGCTATCGCCCGTGGCCTGCACCAGCATGACCAGAATCACCAGCACTACAATTACGGCAAGCATAATCGGCATGTCAAAACGCTGATAACCATAACGATAGGCAATATCGCCCAAACCGCCTGCGCCAATGGCACCGGCAATTGCCGAGGAGTTGATCATGGTGACTAAAGTCACGGTAAAACCGGCCACAATCCCGGGCAGGGCTTCAGGCAGCAGCACATGCCAGATGATCTGCTTGCGGTTACAGCCAATCGCCTGGGCGGCTTCAATCAGACCTTGATCGACCTCGCGTAAGCTGACTTCTGCAATACGGGCAAAGAACGGTGTGGCTGCCAGGGTTAAAGGTACCACCGCGGCCCAGACCCCATAACTGGTGCCAACAATCCAGCGAGTGAGTGGAATGAGCGCCACCATTAAAATTAAAAATGGTACCGAACGGGTAATGTTGACCACCCAGCCCAAGGCCTGATTAATAGGCTTGGATGGATAGATGCCATGTTCGGAGGTGCTGACCAAAATGATCGCGATAGGCAAGCCAATCAGAAAAGCCACAATGGCGGATACGCCGATCATCAATAGCGTGTCAATGGTGCCAGTAAGTAATAAATCAATAAGCTGGTCGTGCATAGCCAATCACCTCAATCTGTGCGATGTACTGTTTTAATTTCTGCTGGAGTAGTGTGGTATCTATATGCAGATCGGGGATAGCGACAATAAAACTGCCGACCAGATGGTTTTGAATGCTGTCGATATGACTCTGATACAAATGCACTGGTGTTTCAAACTGCTCGAAAATCACTTTTAAATCCGGGGCGTGCTGAACACTGGAGGCATAGCGCAGTTTTAAAATGCTATGTGAGCTGTCGGCAATAATCTCTGGCGTTAGTGAAAAAGGCAATTCCAGCTGTTCCAGATTCAGAAGTTCCTGGGTAATATTTTGCTGCGGATTGGAAAAGACTGACCAGACTTCACCTGCTTCAACAATTTCACCGTGTTCAATCACCACCACCTGATCGCAAATTTCACGAATGACCTGCATTTCATGGGTAATTAGCACAATGGTAATCCCGAGCTTTTGATTGATTTCTTTGAGCAGGGACAGCACCACAGAAGTACTTTCCGGGTCCAGGGCAGAGGTTGCTTCATCACAGAGTAAAATTTCCGGATGATGCACCAGTGCGCGGGCAATGCCGACGCGCTGTTTCTGCCCGCCAGACAACTGTGAAGGATAGTTCTGCGATTTATTGCCCAACCCGACCAGTTGCAACACTTCATTGACCCGCGTTTCAATTTCATGTTTGGGATAGTTTGCAACTTTCAGCGGCAGGGCAACATTTTCCCAGACGGTTTTGGCAGACATCAAGTTAAAATGCTGGAAGATCATGCCAATGCGCTGACGCAGCTGGATCAGTTCAGCATGTTTCAGTTCTGCCAGATCTTGCTGGTGAATGTGGATATGTCCTTCACTGATCTGTTCCAGACCATTTAAGGTACGCAGCAAGGAAGATTTACCTGCACCACTTTTGCCGATAATCCCGAAGATTTTTCCTTCCGGAATATCCAGGTTGATGTTTTTCAAGGCATGTACGGATTTACCCTGTACTTCATAATATTTGTTCAGGTTTCTGATCTTGATATGCGGGACGGAAAAGTCCACCTGAGAACCAAAACTCACCATAGTATTCACCTTATTTCCAGCCTTCAAACCACATGCCTGTACCAAAATCCCGGTCTAAAATTGTTTTTACTTTTGCAGAGTTCTGGAAAGCTTTGACAAAGGTTTCGAGCTTTTTATCGTGATCGACATAATCTTTTCGGGTCACAAAAAGAATGGCGTATTTCTTGTCCACCGGGTCTAAAAACAGGGCACTGTGAGGATCGGCTTTTTTCGCCATATTTAAATAATGCGGAAAACCAAAAATCAAATCGGCATCGTCATAGGCCAGAGCCGTTTGCGGACCTTCCACTTCTAAAAATTTAAGCTGTTTTGGATTGGCCACAATATCTTGCAGGGTTGATAGCTCATTATGGATATCTCTGATTTGAATCAGGCCTGCACGATGCAGCAAAATCAATGCACGAGCTGAGTTCACAGGATCACTGGGAATCACCACACGTGCATTTTGTGGCAAGGCCTCTAAGGATTTATATTGCTTGGAATACAAACCGACATGGCTGCCACTGCCGATGCCGAAAGCATGCAGGTCATAACGGGTCTGTTGAATCGCATTCTTTAAAAACACGCTTTGCTGGAAAAAGTTGGCATCAATATCGCCATTTTGTACCGCAACATTGGGAGCCTGCCAGTCTGAAAACTCCACCAGTTTGACATGAATGCCGTCTTTCTCTACTTCTTTTGCAACTGTCTGTAATAGTTCTGCATAAGGCGGACTAATACCAATCGTCAGGACATTATCCTGTTGCGGGTTTTGCACATAACGATAGGTTATTAATCCTGCAATGATGACAAGGACAGTGAGACCTATCAGCAGTTTTTTAAGGTTCAGTTTGGAAACTTGAGACATGATTTAACCCCTTATTTCCAGCCCGGGAACCAGAGTTTGGCACCGAAATCTGCATCCAGAGCCTGTTTCACTTTTGGCGAGTTCTGATAGATCTCGACAAATTTTTTCAGCTTGTCATTTGTATCTTGATAATCTTCACGCACGGCAAACAGGATGGCATAACGGTTGTCCTTGTTAGAGTCAAATAACAGCGCCTGTTCAGGATCAGCCGTTTTTGCCAGACGCAAGTAGTGCGGATAACCAAAAGCCAGATCGACGTCATCAATGGCACGTGCGGTTTGAGGGCCTTCCACTTCAACAAACTGCAATTTTTTCGGATTGCTTGCGATGTCTTTTAGGTTCGATAAATGATTTTCAGGATTCTTCAGGGTAATCAGTTTGGCTTGTTGCAATAACAGTAGAGCACGACCTTGGTTGACAGGGTCGTTTGGAACCACAACTTTGGCGCCATCTTTTAACTCATCAAAGCTTTTGATTTTCTTGGAATATAAACCCACATGCGTGGCTGCACCTTTGGCAAAGGCTTTGATCTTAAAGTCAGTTTCTTTTTTGGCATTATCCAAAAAAGGTTGATGCTGAAAGAAATTGGCATCAATATCGCCGTGATTCAGGGTAATATTGGGCGTGTTCCAGTCGGAAAATTCCACCAGTTTCACGTTCAGGCCTTGCTGTTTGGCCTCGACTGCTGCCACCTGTAAAGGCGTGGCAAAGGATGGGCTGATGCCAATCACCAGTTCATCCGAAGCGGATTTCTTTTGTTGGTTCCAGACCGCCAGTCCAATAATGACGGCGGCAATAATGACCCCAAGAATGGTCAGTTTGGTTTTTGCTGTTTGTGCCATGTTGCACCTCAAAATTTATGCGGATTGTTTTTGCTTTAAGTTGGAATTCGAAGTTGAGGCGGAGCTTGGACATCGAAATTGTTGTGCCGGATGCGAATCTGCAAGCTGGTCTCCCTGATTAAACAGTTTGTGTCTTAAACTGCCTGGTTCATATTCAGTCTTATAGCGACCACGCTGCTGCAATTCAGGAATCACAAGACGGATAAAATCATGGTGCGATTCAGGCGCAACGGTACGGGTCAGGTTGAAGCCATCAATGCCGGTTTCATCAATCAGCTGAATCAGTTTTTCCGCCACAGTGGCGCCACTCCCGACAATCAGCGGATAACGGCCGCCTAATACATGCTGGGCTTTTAAGTCGTTTTTGCTGATGCGCTGTTCTTTAAACTTGTTGTTGACCGAAGCAATGCTGTTGGTTTGCTGGTAAGGAATAGGCTCATCATCGGCAAATCTGGACAGGTCTATGCCGACCGAACTGGAAAAATGCGCCAGACCGGCTTCAGGGCTGGCATAAGCTTGATATTCATCCAGTTTTTGCTGCGCCAGTTCATCGGTTTCCGCAGTCACCACAGTAATGCCGACAAAGATTTTAATATCTTCAGGATTGCGTCCTTGATTGATGGCTTGCTGACGAATCTGATCGACCTGCTTTTTGATTTTTTCCGGTTGATCTCCACCAATAAACATGCCTTCCGCATGCCGGGTGGCAAAGGCCATTCCACGCGGTGAAGCACCGGCCTGAAATAATACCGGGGTGCGCTGAATGGAAGGGGAAACCTGAAACACACCCTGGCTTTGGTAAAATTGGCCCTGATGATTGACCTGATGTACTTTGGCCGGATCGGTAAAGATACGGTTTTGTTTATCTTTGAGCACTGCATCATTTTCCCAGGAGCCTTCCCAGAACTTATAGCAAAGCTGTAAAAACTCCTCGGCCTGTTCATAGCGCAGGTCGTGGTCTTTAAGGCCTTTTTCACCAATTAATCGCTGTGCGCTGTCCAGATAACCGGTGACAATATTCCAGCCAATACGGCCATTGGTCAGATGATCCATACTGGCAAAACGACGGGAAAACTGATAAGGCGATTCATAACTTAAATTGACGGTAATACCGAATCCAAGGTTTTGCGTCACAGCAGCCATGGCAGAAACCAGAGTACTGGGGTCATGGCTCGGTAACTGAATCGATTCTTTTAACGTCAGGTCGATATTGTTTTGATAGACATCATACACCCCAGTAATGTCGGCAATAAACAGGCCGTCAAACAGTCCTTGTTCCAGAGTTTGGGCTAAATCTGTCCAGTAACTCAGCTCATTAAAGCGGTGTGACTCATCGCGCGGATGGGTCCATAAGCCATGATTGATATGACCGACACAGTTCATGTCAAAAGCATTCAGCAAGATTTTCTTGGGTACGAATTGTGATGTTTTTGTCATTACAATGTCCCCCGACGCGGTGGCAGTACGCCATTTAAAATATGATTGGCAATGAAATAATATTTCCAGCGCGAAGCATCATGCAGCGTATGCACGCGGGCATTGCGCCAGAAGCGGTCCAGACCATCTTCACGCTGGCTGCCGCGGCTACCGGCCAGTTCAACCAGTTTTGAGGAGGCTTTGAGTGCAGTTTCGGTGCTGTGTGCACGCACTTTGGCAACATCCAGAGAGGCTTTAGCGACATTTTCTGCGGTTGGTGCAGGTCTGGCGGCATCAATCGAGCGAGCGGCCTGTTTCAGTAAAACTTCAGAGGCACGCACATCGGCGACAATCCGGCCCAGTTCAAATTTTGTCAGAGGGTCGTCGGTGGCTTGATCTACGCCAGAATCGATCCACGGGCGGGCCTGACGCACACGCTTTAAGGTTTCTTCAAAAGCGGCACGGGCAATCCCGGTTTCAATCGAGGCATGCAGCAATTGCGCAAACGGACCCGAGATGGTTGGCTCTGAATAGGCAATATCAAATGGCACTACATCTTCAGCGAGCACCTGCACATTATTGAATTTCACTGTGCCGCTGCCTGTAGTACGTTGCCCGAAACCACTCCAGTCATCGATTAAAGTCAGACCTTCGCTATTACGCGGAACAAAAGCCAGGAACTGCTGATCCTGTTCATCGACCACCAGTGTTGGAATGCGATGAGCAAATAAACTGCCGGTGCAATAAAACTTTTCGCCATTAATCACATAGCCCTGATCAGTTTTGCGTATCGCGGTTTGACGCTGTGCAGCAGTTTTGGTTTTAAACTCGGCCAGGGCATTGCCAAAACGGGCACCTTTTAACACTTCAGCATAGAGTTTCTGTTTTTGCTGTTTGGTGCCGCTATTGCGCAGGATCTCCAGGCCATAAAAATGGTTTTGAGGAATCTGGCCAATCGAACCATCTACACCACTCATCAGTGCAATGACTTGCGCGACGGTATAACTGGATACCTCTGCACCGCCATACTGTTTCGGTACCGTGATTGCCCAGAGTCCAGACTGGCTATAGGCTTCGATTTCTTCAAATGGGAGAATACGCTCGGCATCGCGCTGCACGGCTCCAGCTTTGAACTGTTCCGCTAAATTATGTGCAATTTCCAGCGCCTCTGCATCAGACTGAATGATGTGTGCATGCGCCAGTTGTTCCGATTGAAAAGGAAGAATATTTTGATATGAAGTCATGGGCAGTGTCCTTAAATCCAGGCGTGGCGGGCAGGGAGTTTATGATTCAGGTAATAATCCCCAAGCGCATGCAATTTCCATCGCACCGGATCATGCAAGGTATGTACACGGGCATTGCGCCAGTGCTGATCCAGGTTGTGCTGGCTCAGGCTGGAACGGCTACCGCCAAGTTCCAGTAATTTTTCTGAAATGTGCAGGGCTGCATCGTTGGCATAAATTTTCGCTTCAGCGACCAAAATAGAGGCTTTTGCCGCCTGTTCATCTGTGACCGATTCTAGTCGATCCAGTTCATCCAGATATTCAGCCGCTTCATCAAGCAGTAAAATGGCTGCATCCAGAAGAACAGAAGATTTGCCGACTTCCTGTAAGGTGTAATGTTCAAAACTGGCTTTGTCCACTTGAGCATCCACAATCGGGCGGGCCTTATGCACGGCAGTAATAGTATCGGCAAAGGCGGCTTCAGCAATGCCGACATCAATGGCCACCTGTAATAACTGTGAATACGCACCGCGGTAATTGGGCTGGCTGGAAAGCAGGCGTTCATCAAAAATCAGCAGCGGATCAACTTCCACATGGTCGAGTCTAACCGTGCCACTTGAAGTGGTACGCTGTCCAAAACCGTTCCAGTTATCAATCACATTCACGCCTTCAGCCTGAGCATTGACGAGGGTCAGTACCACATGACCTTCCGGATGGATGGCTTTAATCGCGAGCCAGTGGGCAAAACTGCTGCCAGTCGAATAGAATTTTTCGCCATCGACAAAATAGCGGCCATTTTCAATCGTGAGCGTAGTCGCCAGGGTTTTGGTATCTTTGGTATGGCGTTCCGGGCCACCATTGGCCAGGCGTTTACCTTGTAAAATTTCTTGATAAATAAACTGTTTTTGCTGCTCCGTACCCATCATCTGGATCATGTTCAACAGCGCAATCTGGTTTTGTGGAATTTGTCCCACACTGGAATCGGCTTTATTCAAAATACGGAATACATGGGCAAGCGTTTTATTGGAAACGAATGCACCCCCAAACTGTTTTGGGATACGAATTCCACCTAAGCCTTTCTGGCTGAACAGATCAATTTCAGCAAAAGGCAACAAGCGCTGTTGATCACGTTCATTGCGACCTTCCAAAGCAAAATCTGCGACATGATAAGCAGCATGAATAGCTTCAAGATCGTTTTCAATCACATGAACATTTTCAGAAATTAAACGAGACATAATGACACCTTAAATCGATATCAAAACGCTACAAGTAATCGAATTCAAAATTAAGCAATTGCTTTTGCAAAGCTTATGAAAAATCCTGTTTAAAATAAAAACTGCTAGATTTTTATTTATTTTGGATATATTAAATGTTTAAAAAACAACATGATTTTATTTTTTAAGAAATTTGTTGGAGGATTTTGATGGGGAGATATCTACTTTAAAGATAATCAAGACAAAAAAATGTATAAAAATAAAAAGTGTATGACTGACAGGATCAAGATAATATTTTGAATAAAAAGCGCATTGTAATTCCGGGGTAGGGTGACTAAAGTATCCGACTGAATTAGATGGTTTTGGCTTGGCAGAACTAAAAAAATAAACGCGGAGTTTTTATGCGAATTTTATACCAGTTTCCTTTATCTCATTTTTGTGAAAAAGCGCGCTGGTTGCTCGATCATAAAGAGTTGGATTATGTGGCGCATAATCTGATTCCAGGAGTGCATCGTGCATTTGCCCAATTAAAAACTGGACAAAACCGTTTACCTATTTTACGTGATCAAGATTTTTGGATTGCCGACTCGACTGAAATTGCCTTATATCTGGATGACGTATATCCGGAACATTCTTTATTGCGTGCTGATCCCCAGCAGCGCCAACTAGCTTTGGAAATCAATGGGCTTGCCACCGAACTGGGCAGACACGTGCGTCGTTGGGGGCTGGCCCATACTTTGACAGAAAATGAAGAATCTTTAGATATTCTGATTGGTGAAAAGGGCTATTTACGCCAGTTTGAAAAATATTCCAAACCGATTATCAGAGCCCTGCTTTCTAAAGGTTACCAACTGAATGCAGACAAGGTGGCCGAATCTAAACTGCACATGGACAGTATCATCCAAAATTTAAATGAAAGATTGATTGAAAATCATGGACGTTATTTTGTCGGTGAACGCCTAGGGCTTGCTGATATTGCTGTCTGTTCAATGCTTGCCCCCATTCTGGAAATTCCAGGTACACCCTGGGAAAAAGAGCAGGGTGAAACCTTATCTGAAGAATTTCGTCAATATAAAGAGCATCTAATGACATTACCCTTGGGACAATATGTGCTGCGCATCTATCAAACCGAACGTAATGCACGGGTGGATTGGCGCGGTGTTTAAAAGGAACACCTAAAAATACGCGCTATATCGCGCGTATTATTGCAAATCAAATGACTGTATTCTTTTGTTTTGTTCGAGCATTTAATTTTTAATCAATTTCTAGGTAGATATAAAAGATAAGCAGTGATCCGGAGCAGGACACTTGAGTAGATGAGTGTTAAATTCGATATATAATTAAAATTACAATTGGTCGTTTTTTATACTTAAATGACCAGCGGTAATCGAGGTAGACAGCAAAATTTCTCTTATGTGTTCACCAGTTTTTGGAAAATATTTTCAGGATATTAAAACTTTGTGAAAAATAAATAATTGTTGTATAACAGAGAGAGCGTAATATTTTACGTATCTATAGATTATTGAAAAGAGTATAAAATGGAACTGGATCGTTTCGATAAACAGATTCTAGAAATATTGAGTCATGAAGATGTCAACTTAAATGAACTTTCGGAACGTATAAACCTTTCTGTGAGCTCAGTGCATCGACGGATCAAGCATCTGATTGAAGCCAATATCATGACCCATTTAAAGCGTGATATTAACTATGCCAAGTTGGGTTTCAGCTTGCATGTACTTTTGCAGGTTTCTTTAAATAAACATGACACGGATACGTTCGCCAAGTTTTTAGAAGAACTGGAAAGTATTCCTGAAGTGATTAATGCCTTTTTGGTGACCGGCCAATCTGCTGACTTTATTGTTGAAGTCGTTGCAAAAGATATGGAAAACTATAGTGAAATTCTTTTAAAGCGGATTGGTAAAATTGAGCATGTGGTGGCATTACATTCCAGTTTTGTGATTAAGGAATATAAGGTACTGAATTGTAGCGGCTTGCTTAATCGAATCTGAGTTAAAAACTTATCCTATGTTTTGTTCACAGTTCTATATATAGAAAAGGTTTTCAAGCCCATAAAAAACGCACCCAAAGGTGCGTTTTTTGCTTTAAATACCGTTAAGCATCTAATTCTGCTAATACTTCTTCTGAAAATTCAACGTTGGTATAAACGTTTTGAACATCATCAAGATCTTCAAGCATATCAATCATCTTCATGATTTTTTTCGCCTGGTCGATATCTGTGATTTCAGCTTTTGTTGATGGATTCATCACAACTTCGGCATTGTCAGATTTAAGGCCGGCAGCGGCTAAAGCATCTTGAACTGTACCGAAACTTTCTGGAGTGGTAATGACCAAGATTTCTTCTTCATCAACTTCAATATCTTCTGCACCTGCTTCTAAAGCTACGTCCATGATTTGATCTTCCAAAGATACATCTTCAAAAGTAATCTCACCACGTTTAGTAAACATATAAGCAACCGAGCCCGCAGTACCCAGGTTACCATCTGTTTTAGAGAAACAGTGGCGTACGTCAGGAACTGTACGGTTTAAGTTGTCTGTCATTGTTTCAACAATAACGGCAACGCCGCCTACGCCATAACCTTCATAAGTAACTTCTTTTAAATCAGCATTTTCTTCACCGCCAACACCGCGCTGGATTGCACGGTTGATGGTATCACGTGTCATATTTGCGACTAATGCTTTTTCAACGACAGCACGTAAACGTGGGTTAGACGCAACATCACCACCGCCTAAACGGGCAGCTGTAACAATTTCACGAATGAATTTTGTGAATACTTTAGCGCGGCTCGCATCTTGTTTTGCTTTACGATGCTTAGTATTAGCCCACTTGGAATGACCCGCCATGCGAAATATGCTCCTTGTAGATTGGCCTTATGCCTATCAGATTGCGCAAATTCTACCATAAGCCCTTTTTTCTTAGAAAGGGCTCAGTTTTGAGTTTTTAAACAAATGCTGCTTAGTTTTTATCTTCGGAAATGTTTTGAGGTTCAGGAATAGTAATATCCAATCCTACCTTTTCTTTGTAGAGCTGTTTTAATAAAGCCAGGTCGTGATTAATTTCTGTGGGATAAATCTTGCCTAAAATGCCACCTTGTTTGGTCTGTGAATTGGCATACATTAAAACAATAGGCACACCAGCGGCTTTGGCAATATACCAGAAACCTGTACGGATGGGCTTTCTGGCTTCACCTGTTTTGGCACGGGTCGCTTCAGGCGCAATCACCAGATTGAATTTTTCATTCTGCTGAAAATGCTCGACCATAAGAGAAACAATATCCTGATTTGCTTTTCGGTCGACAGCAATTCCACCGATAGCCTCTAATAAAGGTTTCATGGGACCTTTAAATAATTCTTTTTTAATCAGGGTATGAATTTTTATATCATAAATCTGGAACAGTGCCAGTGAAAGCACGGCATCCATCATGGAAGTATGTTCAAACCCGACAATAACCTGCTTATTTTCAAGTACATCTGGTTCAACTTGATATTTCCATCCTGCAAGCTTAAATGCGGATTCACCAATAAATTTTTTTAACATAAATGTGCGGGATATTTGACAATATGAAAGTGGGCTAATTTCTGCCTGTTCGTATATATAGTCAAGTACCGATGCATTAAAAATGACCAAATAAATACGCTTGATATAGTTTCTAAAAATACACCTATTAATTGTTTTTATATATAAAAAGATATTAAAAAGATGTAAAAGATATTATTTAATACAAATTAAGACTTAATAATGACTGGTCAGATGAAAAGATACCTATTAGACTTTTGTCGAAGATAAAATTTTTTAAACACATGGTCTGACCTGGACAGTTGTTTAATGAGGATTGAAAAGAATGATGTATGTTTCGACTTTTCTATTGGCATTTTGCTTGTTTATGCTCGTTGTTGTATGGTCTTTAATCGAAATTCGCATTGAAGAGCAAAAAGAACGTAGTCTTTAGCTATTGCTTTGCAGTCGAAGCTTAAAAATATTTATTATTTAGATTTTAAAAATACTCTGTTCACAATCTAAATAAAAATTAAAGTAATATCTTTTAGGTATAATTTATTCATCTTTTTCACATGATTTGAATGTCAAAAATGCTGAACGATTGATGACTAAATTTGGTCTGAGTATTTTTTAAATGGCGGATTCAAACGTCATTCATTTAAAAAGTTGGCTGTCGAGAGAGTGAACTATCAATCCGGCTATTTTTTTGAATTTTATATTTCCTTAAATATTGTTCATTCTTCTTAATTTATTCGTGTAAGACATTGGTTCAGTATATTTCATTGGAATGTTTCAAATACTTATTATGAAGGGCTTTGACTATAAATTTACGATTTATTCACTCTAAGCAAGAGTTGAGTGTATTGAAAGAATAATAGCCGTTTGAAAGATGTCCAAAATTGTTGCGTTAGTGTGCAGGTATAAACAAAAGGACTTGTCTTTTAAAAAAATCTTCGATAGTATGCTTTTCGTCTGAAATTATTGATAAATAAAGCTTTCAGAATATAGGGCCTATAGCTCAGTTGGTTAGAGCAGCGGACTCATAATCCGTTGGTCGACAGTTCAAGTCTGTCTGGGCCCACCATATTTTATAATCATATGCACTCATATGAAATCTAAACCCTTAATTCTTAACGGATTAAGGGTTTTTTTATACTTAAAATAATCTTATATACACTCATACAGGAACTGCTCGTTTGTATCCTTGTTTGTATCCTAAATTTAAAATATAACTCAGGATACAAAGTTTAAATAAATGGTAGGTAAACAAAGAGTTATGAGCAGAAATAAACTTTTATCTGATGTGGCATATGCTGCTTTAAAAGCAAAAGATAAAGAATATCGAAAGGCAGATATTTCAGGACTTTATATGAAAGTTCAAACTTCAGGTAAGAAGTCATGGCAACTTCGTTTGAAGAATAATGAGGGTAAATGGACATGGGTCGGTTTAGGGTCTTACCCTGATGTTTCAGTTAAAAATGCTCGAGCACAAGCTTTAAAATTTCAATCGGGAGAGCTTCAAATTGTTACGCGATCAGAACGTCTAAAACAAGCTCAACGTGATGAAAGTGAGTTGTTTGAGTACTTAATGCGAGATTGGATCGATACTAAGAAAAATACATGGGATCCAACAACATTTAAGAAAGAGGTTCAATCTATTGAAAAGCATCTTCTGCCTGTTTTTGGTCAACGTAAATATAAAGATATTACTTCTGGAGAATGGCTTGAATTCTTCCAAACAAAACAACGTGAAGAAAAAATTTTCAATCGAATCGAAAAATTAGTTTCATATTGCCGGAATGCTTATGATTTGGCTGTTTTTAAAGATGAGATTAAATTCAACCCTCTAACTGGTATTCAGAAGTTTTTAGACAAGTCTAATCCAGGGTGTATGAAACACATTCCTATAAAAGAACTTCCTGAAATGATTGGAAAAATCAGGGAATACCGCTCTGAAGAAATCAGTATTGGGTTAGAATTACTGATACATATGTTTCCAAGACCTGGGGAACTTAGGCAAGCACAGTGGAAGCAATTCGACTTTGATGAACGGGTTTGGATTAGACCTGGTTCAATAATGAAAAAGGGGATTGAACATGGAATACCTCTGTCAGATCAAGCAATTACTTTGTTAACAAGATTGAAATCAATTTCGAAACGTGAGAGTGATTATCTATTTCCAGCTCGAGACAGTGTTAATAAGTCAATTTCAAATTTAACTTTCAATACAGCCCTAAATAGATTGGGATACTTTGGGAAGCAGAATCCACACGGCTTTAGACATATTGCATCAACGAAATTAAACGATAAATTTAGTGATCGATCACAAGTGATCGAGTCTGCATTAGCTCACTTAAAATCTGGGGTAAAAGGAGCCTACGACAAAGGCGCACACCTTCGAGAAAGGTATGAAATCATGCAGTATTGGTCGGACTACCTTGAACAAATTTGTGGACCGAGAGAGTTTCCTAAGATTCATGTAAGCTAATTTTTAAGCAGTTTTTTACTATTTTTCCATTTTTTTAACGTACAACAGGCCTTTTTTTTGAAGCATGCTAGTTTTGAAATTATCTATTAATCATTAGGAATAGAGATGATTTCAAATACTGCATTTGACATTGTTGTAAATGGTATCGTATTAAAGCCACTCAGATTAAAAAAGAAAGAAGTATGTGACTATCTGGAATTTTCAGTAGAGCAGTTAAGAAAAGTTTCGATGAATGATGAAAGCTTTCCAAGACCGATCAAAACTGGTAGTACACGACAATCTGGTGTTTATTATGATTTCAACGAAATAACGGTTTGGAAAGAAAAAAATTACGGTAAGTAAGTTTTATGAATTAGGCCCTAAGGGGCCTAATTTTTTTATAGAAAGATGCGAGAAGTATTGTTAATTGGCTAATAAATAAATAAAACTGTTTATTTTCTCATTTTTTTAACCACACACAGAGATATTTTAGAGTTGATGCTAGATTAAATCTTTCAACAGATTCCAATTTAAGCAGGTTTAATAGTATCAATGAGTTCTTGTAAAACGCATACTAAGTCTAATGAGATTTATCAGTTTTTGAATAAGAAAACAGTTTGTAAACTTCTTCGAATTTCGATTAATGAACTTCGAGAGCAAGAACTAAAAGATGATCTTTTCCCACGGGGAATCAAAAGCGGAATGAGCAAGCAATGTGGAGTTAAGTATCGTTATGATGAGATTATTGACTGGCATTTAAAAGAGCTGGCCAGACGTCAATGAAATGTAAATGCCGAGACTGTAAATTAAAATGACTAAGACAAGAACTATTATTGTGATTGAAGTTATTGTGCAAATTCTTATTTAAATGATCATTAAATTTTGTGCTAACTTGGACAGACATTATTCGGCTAGTTGGACAAACAGTTATTGTTCTTTAAGATGATTAATTAATCGCTCATAGTCATTTTTAGAAAGTTTACCAATGTAAGTTAATTTTGTTTTATCAATTGGCAGCTGATATGTCTGTACGGTATCAATCCATTAGTACCCACCATCATCGTTTAAAAATGCTTGAGCAGATTTTGTATTTGATACTTTTACACTTGGGATATTATGGCTAAGTGCTATGAGCTGTGCTGTATTAAAATCATCATCACTTATTTGATTGCTTACAGGGATTCGACCTGTTTTGGCAATTTCAGCCATGACCATACTAAAAACAGATGCAGGGGTTAGCCCAACTTTTTTTATAATGTACTCTGCTGATTCCGAAATAGCCTCATCCACAGAATATTGAACTCTCTTTTTTATTAGCGTAGACATTTAACACCTCTCAATCTTATTAATGCCATTTTATGCCATAAAATGGCACAGGGAAAGTGAGTAGTAAGTGTCCATTCTTAATAAGAATTGGTATCCAAGTAGCTGTTGATTTTGCATTATTGAATTAGAAAGTGAATTTTACATTAAAATTGAGTAAAAAACCGTCAATTGTAGACTAAAATCTACACTGAACTTGAGCCTGACATTTTCTGTTTTATTCGTATATACGAATACAAAAGACTTATGAATAGTGCAATTTTCCGAATAATTACATAGATACTGGTACCAGAAAGTTTAAATCTTTGTTCATTTATTTGTGAGATTTAGTGTCTATTTGAATAAGAATATGCAGGATATAGCTCTATCAGCGTATTACATTTTTTTTGACACGATTTCCTAAGCTACCCCTCAAATTCATGCTAAAAAAAATGTAATAGTGGCTAAGCAGAAAGCCTGATTTAAGAGGATTCGATGCATTGGGATATTACATTTTTTTTGACACGATTTCCTAAGCTACCCCTCAAATTCATGCTAAAAAAAATGTAAGAGTTACTAAGCAGAAAGCCTGATTTGACAGGATTCGATGCATTTGGATATTACATTTTTTTTGACACGATTTCCTAAGCTACCCCTCAAATTCATGCTAAAAAAAATGTAAGAGTTACTAAGCAGAAAGCCTGATTTGACAGGATTCGATGCATTTGGATATTACATTTTTTTTGACACGATTTCCTAAGCTACCCCTCAAATTCATGCTAAAAAAAATGTAAGAGTTACTAAGCAGAAAGCCTGATTTGACAGGATTCGATGCATTTGGATATTACATTTTTTTTGACACGATTTCCTAAGCTACCCCTCAAATTCATGCTAAAAAAAATGTAATAGTGGCTAAGCAGAAAGCCTGATTTAAGAGGATTCGATGCATTTGGATAGGCTTTGTTGCACAAACCTATCTGTAAAGGGTTTTTCAGCGATATAATTTTCAAATGAAGAAGCCTACACACAAAATCTACCGCACAACCAATTGGCCCGTATATAACCGAGCACTCATGAGTCGCGGAAATATTGCCATTTGGTTTGATCCTGCTACGCAATGGTATGCGCCATCAAAAGGCAAACAAGGGCGAAATCAAACCTACTCCGACGCAGCCATCCAATGCTGCTTAATGATTAAATCCTTATTCCGTCTGTCTTTACGTATGGTCACTGGCTTTGTGCAAAGTCTGATTAAACTTTGCGGATTAAATTGGATAGCTCCAGATTACACCACGCTTTGTAGAAGACAAAAGCATATTGATATTGTAATCAGCTACCAAAAAAGTAGCGATGGGCTGCATCTACTCATGGACTCTACAGGCATGAAGTTTCTAGGTGAGGGCGAATGGAAACGCAAGAAACATGGACCTGAATATCGTCGCCAATGGCGTAAACTTCATATTGGTATAGATGCTAAAACCCTACAAATACGAGCAGTTCAGCTTACAACCAATAATGTCAGTGATTCACAGGTGCTTGGTGATTTACTTAATCAGATTCCACAAGATGAGCAGATTAACTCTGTTTATACCGATGGAGCTTATGACACCAAGCAATGCCGTCAGGTCATTGCAGATCGGCAAGCGCATGCGGTGATTCCACCTAGAAAAAATGCGAAACCATGGGCTTTGTTGCATAAATATGTAAGCATCTGATTTAAATAAATTTAATTTTGGATCAAAAAATAATCAAAACTTTTAAAATCATATAGTTATGAAATCTTTGTGCAACAAAGCCCATAAAAAATGAAAATTCAAGTGATCTTAAGTCAGCACAACATAATAGTTGTAGAAGAATGTTTAGCAAAAAATAATACCCTAAAAACGTCTTTAGTCTTATTTCGATAGAAAAAAACCTAAAAATCATCGTAATATAAAGCTAGTAAATTTTTGGTTAAGTTCATTAATGCCTTCATCTTTTGATGTGACTTAAGAAAGATTAAGGACGAAACCTAAGGTGTCATCTAAGGGTTTAATGAATATAACTTTAAATAAGAAATTGATTTTTAAAATTATATGTTGGGGTAATGCGTGCGCTTTGTCGATGCTTTGAACGTGTTGTCTAAATCATCTTCATTTGCAGTTTCGACTGAAAGTGATCGTGATGAGGATCTTTCCAAAATCAAATCTGATTTATATGTCGCGATGCCGATCGAAGAGGATTTTTTCTCCCTCTTAGATAAGGTCAATGAAAATTCAAAAAAAGTTATTTTTCTGTGTGGAAGTAGTGGTGATGGGAAGTCTGAGCTCATGCTTAGAGCGAAACAAAAATTCACGCAATCTTATGTACATTTCCATTTAGATGCGACTCATAGCTTTGAGCCACATGATAATGCTATTCAGACTTTGAATAAAATTTTTAGTGCTTTTGAAAGGAGTAATCATTCATTAGTCATTGGTATTAATATTGGGATGTTAGGCAACTATGCAGAAGAAGCTGAGAATCTTGAAGTACGTAAAAAACTTAAAAAATATTTAGAATTAAAAGAAGTATCACATGACTTTAATTTTATAAATTTTGAAGATTATCCAAAGTTTGAGATTACAAAGGATGCATATAAGAGTGAGTTTATTTCTCGAATTTTGCAGAGGATCACATCTCCATCATCAGAGCTTTATAAACTTTTTTTAAAAGATGAGCTGGATGGTTTAAACGGCAAAGATTATCTGAAATTCATTAATTACAGATTACTATGTAATGAAAAAGTACAGAAGGTTATTGTTGAATTATTACTAAAGATTAGATTATTCAGAAATCAATTTATAACAGCAAGAACATTCTTAGATCTAATCTACGAGTTGGTCACTAAAAACGATTATTTATTTAATAATCTGTTTACTTGTAATGAAAACGAGATTTTGGAAAAAGCAAGCGAGTTTGATCCATCTAGATTAAGAACAAAGACGATAGATCGATTTGTTATTGGTTATGAGCTTAATAGCCTGCCTAAGGATTTTGAGATATTTAATCAAAAATTAAAATCGGATCTAATGATTCTACCGTTAAATGACTCTAGTTCCTATATTAGGTTGTTTTACTTATTAAAATTTATTGATATTGGAAACAATTATCACAAAAAATTTACTGAAGATTTTACAGAAAACCTTCTATTGAATTATTTGGAAGTATATAGGCATCACACTTACTTTGATAAGGTCAATTCGAGACCAATATTACGAAATTTTTATAACAAAGAGTTTCTAAATGCGATTAGAGGCTATATCAATAAAAAAGCTCCTTACTTAGAGGATGATCAATTTTTAATTGCTGAGTATGGTGATTACAAAGTTATTTCTCATCTAAAACTTACACCTGATTTCAAAGCTATAGAAAATCAACCTAAAAAAGGTAAAGGATTTTTTGATGTTTACATCCAAATTAAAGATTTTTCAGAGTTAGAAGATGATCCTATAGTCAAGTTTAGTGTTGATATCAATTTATATGAATTATTAAGTAGGCTTAGAGCAGGATATCGGCCTAATAAAAATGACAGAAGTGTGGTTGTTGTGCTGAATGAAATGGTAAATAGGCTACTTGATTTTGCAAACAAATCTAATCAAATCAGTTTTAGGTCTAGTTCAACTGAAGTTAAATTTATTCGTGAAGATGATTGTATAGAGGTAGGATATTAGAATGCATTTGACTCCTGATCTAAAGCCAACAAGTAATAGTATGGCTTCTTTTTACCCTATCAGTACGAACGAGAATAGTAATGACTTCAATTGGGAAAATGTGACAAACTTATTTTTAAGTGAGCTATATGGGTTACTTGCAGAGAAAAAAATAAATAAATTTGAAGATGAATTAAAGAAATTTCATACAAATTTTGAACGGGAATTTAAGGATGCATTACTAGATCATCAAGCTTGGGCGATGATTAACGATATCTATTTCCTAAAAAATAATATCGCTAAAATTTCTCCCAAATTACGTATTTTCTCATTGTCTGCTGATGCTCAAAATCTTTCAGCTGAGAAACGAATAGTCAGCCTTTTAAAGACTATATTTAAGCAAAATTTTATTTATAATAATGACGTAAAGAACTTAAATTTTATAGAAGAAAAAATTTATGAAGCTTTCGAGAGCTCTTTTCCAAGTCGTATGCCGAATTATGATGGTTTAAATTCGTATTTGCCAAAGCTATCTAATATTTTTGCTGAAGATCTAATTTTTTTAACAAATCATTCAAAATATTTTTTAGAAAATATACAACTATTTTTGGAGTTGTATACATTCCTATATACAGCACAATTATCCATTGTAGTTAATGGGTGGAAGGAGGCACATGAGCCGGATATTAAAGATTGTTATTTCATATTAGACAATGAAAAAGCAAGCAGAGAACGAGCCTCTCTACAAAGAAGTGGCTATAAATTAGTGGAAAAGGGACTAGATTCAATTTTTCCAACCTTGTCCCTATGCGAAAGTTTACAAAATAATGCAGGCCAAAAATTCCCTTTATGGGAATTGAAAACACTGTTGAGTGATGATGACCTTGAAATCTTAGAACGTTACTACCAAGAGTTTGCTGAAGATCGAAATTTATCAATAAATCATAATAGTTTTGAGAATGTAGAGTCAGCTCTGTTTGCACTGCAACTCCTATTTAAAGCTCAATTTGCAAAGGGTGAAACTAGAGCAAGCCGAAATGTAAATGTGGTTCGTGCAATAAAAAATATAATTTTAAAACCTTTCACACAATCTAGAGGAAGTGCAGGTACTGTATTTGTACTTACCCAAGAATATTTATTGTTATTAACGAATTTAGTTATTGGTGAAAGAGAGAAGCTACGTTTATATGAGGTTGTTACAGGACTAAAACTACGAGGAATTTTCTTTGATAAGGAAAGTACAAAAGCTTTAGTAAGTTTTTATGAACGTTTAGGTAATGTAGAAAAAATGAGTGATAGTGGGGATGCAATTTATGTCAAAAAAACAATATGAAGATTTTTTGGTTGAATTATTTTTTGACTGGGCAAAAAATCACTTAAAAATTGGTGAGAAACTCCACTTTAAATCACCGGATGATGAAAATAGTTTAAAACTTTTTGAAGCTTTTCGTCGTAAATCATCGGCATCATTTTCCTTACATAATGAAGAAATTCAATATTTTGTATTAAATGGATATAAGGTAATCCCAGTACTTCATGCAGATAGCGAACTTGGTTATTCAGAAAATTATATTTCCTATTTGAGAGATCATGTATCAAGTCAAATAGGGGAGTTTAAGGACTCAATTCTACTCATCATACATAATTCATCTTTAGATACTTTGAATAACTCATCTAAAGATTTAACTTTAACTGACAACATATGGAATCCCAAAGCAATCTATGAGGCTCTACTCAGCTTTATTGGTGAAAGTTCGTTCAAAGATCATGAAATTTCTAAACACTTATTGAACCATCAGTTTGAATTAATTTGTGCTGATGGTGCGACAATGTTTGGCTTTAAAGAATTATTTAAAGCTGTTCAAGATGGAAAAATAGAGTTTCATGAACTTGGTTATTTGAATGACTCAGCATTAGAAAGTTGGAGTGAATCTAACATTAATCAGATTGAGAAAAGACTCAGTGAGAATAAAAGACTCAAAGATGATATTGAATATATTATTGAGCAATTTCCAACTGAATATGTGGAAAAATTAGTCGATTTAGATTTTAGTGAAAAATTCATCGAGAAATTTTTTAAAGATAATGACTTAGAGTCATGGAAAAAAACTTTAGATTTTGGTGAATGTCAGCAAGAACGTGAAAAGAATTCAGTTGATCTTATAGAGTTTTCTGAATTAAACGCATCCGCTGCAAAACAATATCATCGAACTAAAGGTGCTGCTTCTCAAAAAAGTAGTTCGGCAAGTCGTGATCATCATTTAATTCTAGAAGTTGCTCCAGATCAGTCACTCATTGATTTAAATCTTGTATTTGTAAAAGGACAACTTTCTGAAGATGAGATCAAAATATCAAATAAATTTAAGAAGTTCTTAAATTTCAAAATTAATAATCGGTCTAATAAAAAAACAGTACTTAGTTTAGAAACAGAGTTTGATGGAACGCCTAAGTACCTGAACTTCGAAATTAAGAGATCAAAACCCAAAGAGTGTTTTAAATTTAGAGTTTTGCTGGTTCCTGAAAATATTTTTCCAGTAAGTTCATTTGAAGACAAGTTTCTTATAGTACCTAATAAAGAATTTATTATTCTCGAAACAGATCAATCCGAATTTATATTCGACTCTTCTATTAGTACAACTCATACATTGTCTAATTGCGGAGAAATTGTTGATACGAATGAATTTGGGACTGTAGATTTTGATAAGCTCCTTAATACAGAAGAGCAAGTTAGTTTTGGTCTAAAACGAAATGACCAAATTTTAAATTTTGAAATTCAGGGTATTCTTTCAGTTTCAAGCTTGAATCTACCGCTGATTTTTAATTTAGATTCGTATCAATATTTCTTTGATGATCAAATATATGGAATCTACAATGCCAAAAACTCAAGGATTTCTTTCTTAGGTAGAGAATATAAATCAAAGAATGATTATAAAAAGTTGCTAGAGTTAGAAATCGAACTTATTTCTAAAAAATTGCTCTCTACTGAGACTGTCCATAGTACAGAGATTGATATTGATGCTCTAGCAGTTGATTACCCTGATCTCAGTCAGGCTTATATAAAGTTATATGATTATTTATCAGAAAGAAATACAACTTTAAGTTTAGGTTCATGGGGACCAGAATTTAGAGCCATTGTTGAAAGTGTAGTTACAGAATATGTAAAACTCATTCATGAGATTCCGACAGAGCGTATGCTTTCAGATGAGGCTAAAAATCTCGTGAATCTAGGTTTTAGTGAGTTAGATGGGCAGGAGTATATCAATCCATTTCATCCGCTGAATCTTTCGTATTTCTTAAATTTAATCAATGAGTGTTTAAATGACGCTACAGGCTCTTTTAAAACTTTGCATACAACAACCCTACGGCGTTTGAGTGCAGAAGGTTTAATTCCTTTTAATTGGCATGCTGCACACGATTTTAGCTATAGCCAAGCCGTTGTTGAACATCCTATGTGGATTAAAGTCATTCCACAGAAGCAGACTCAGTTAAACTATATCCGCCCATTAGTTCGACAAAAGACAGCAGAATTTGTTGAAGCTTTTAAGATTTTATTCAATCAAGGTGAAAGAGATACATTATTAATTAACTCTATTCATAATGGCTTTAACCAGGAGCTGTTTTTAGGCTTAGTTGGCTTTGTTCAAAAACTTAAACCTCAAGATGTGCCTAATATTCACGTCAATATCTATGATGATGAGTTAACCTCTACATATTTTGATTTGGTAGCTGATGCTGTTAGCCAAATGCAGCTTAAGCAACTATGCAAACTGTCTTTATCTGATACAAGTGTAGATCAAATTGCAGATCTCATTCGTAGACGGATTACGTATAGCAAATTTGAAATTAATGATGATGTGGATTTTAAATATGCGCATCTTACGTTTATTCGGAACAATACGCCTGTAGAAGTTGCTAATGTTGATTTAAAAGCAGAAAAAACAGGAATCGCTTGTAATGGACTATTGGCTGGCGAGACTTCTTATCATCAACAGAATACATATTTCACAACAGCAGGTTTAAAAGGTGTTCAATGTGATAATAAACCAGCCCTTCAAATTGTTCAGCGTTATAGTGCCTTGAGCCATGCTGCCTGGAAAGATCAAAATTTCTATGAATCCAATGGTTTATCATTGAAAGTATCGAATCAATTACAACGGTTACTTGATCGTGCATACGAAGATAGTCTATGGACTGTGATCATCGATCCTAAAGTAACTTTAGAATTTTTCAAAACAAAGCAGGATGTTGTATTAATCCATTACTCTGATAACTACACAAATTCTGCACACTATGATGCGATCACTGTAACTAAGCGTCGTGATCTTTATGATCAAATTCTAAGTCAAGGTCAGGCTGGACGTATTGATGAATTTAATGCCTTTAATGGTGAGTGGTTATTGAAGATGCTGACACTTCCTGAAAAGGACAGACGCGAGAAGAAAAGTATTATTGCAGCTTATAAGTATGTGAATGCACTTCTGTATAAAAGTGATATCACTTGGGTTCCGCTCAGTGTTGCTGAAATGATTCGTGTATCTGGCAATATTGGCTTAAAAATGAGTGAGTCTGACTTTAGTACTTATTGTCAGGGTAAAAAATATGGTGTCATTTCGGATGATGTTGTATTTGTCGGGTTTAAAGACCAGCAAATGTATTTATTGCCATTAGAAGTAAAAGTTGGTCAAAAACAAAAGCATGATAAAGGGATCTTACAAGCTCAAAAGTTAAAACGATATTTAGAAACTTGCTTATTTGGTCGTCAGGATTTGGTCGGACATCTTTATCGAGGTTTATTCATTCGACAAATCATGATGCAGATTGAGAAATATCAGCTTTATCAGACATATCCAGAGAACTATTTCGATCAGGTGATCCAAAACAGAGAATGGTGGTTAGAAGGTAATTATCAGTTAGCCAATATCCAAAACTATCCAAAAGGTTTTGTATTAGCCTTTATTGAAAGTGATACTTTCTTCCAAGAAAAATTTGGTATGGAAGAAGATATTCTTGTGATCAAGTTACCAGGTGCTTGTCAGAATAAATTTATTTCGACGCCGTTGAAAGATTTGCTTGAACAAACAGATAGTAAAAATTTATTTAATATTCCTCAACCATACATTATTAATGGCGAAACAGAGTATTCAGAAATTAATCTTTCAGAAGAATTGGTAGATGAGAAAGAGAACGAACAAGATCAAAATGTGATTGATCCTAATATTGACTTGAAGCAGCCTGAGCCTGAGCCTGAGCCTGAGCCTGAGCCTGAGCCTGAGCCTGAGCCTGAGCCTGAGCCTGAGCCTGAGCCTGAGCCTGAGCCTGAGCCTGAGCCTGAGCCTGAGCCTGAGCCTGCTAATGGATTGCTTAATGTACACTTTGGAGAAAATGCGATCACAGGTGAACAGTTGTATTGGGAGCCAACTAATACTTCTAAATTTATGAATACCAATACGGGTATCATCGGCACAATGGGGACAGGTAAAACTCAATTTACCAAGTCCCTTATAACGCAGCTGATGCAGAACCAAAGAGATAATGTAAATTCAGCACCTATTGGTATGTTGATCTTCGACTACAAGTCAGATTACGTAGATGATCCGTTTGTAGAAATTAACTCTGTAAAAAGACATAAACTTTATAAATTGCCTTATAACCCCTTAAGTTTATTTGGGGATACGCCAATGTTACCGGTACATACCGCTCGCGGTTTTTCTGACACCATGGCCAAAGCATTTGGTTTAGGGGTTAAACAGCAGGCAACATTACGTAAATTGGTTCTAGATGCGTATGAGCAAGCAGGAATTGATAAGGCAGATCCTGCCACATGGCATTTACCGGCACCAACAATTAAAGATATTTGGAATTTATTTGAAGCAACCGAGCCTTCAATAGATTCATTATATGCTGCTCTTGAAAGCTTAAATGAGCTGGAAATCTTCGAATCGGATAATAGCAAATGTTCTAGTTTATATGACTTATTAGACGGCGTATTAGTTGTTGAGTTGGCTGGATATCCACCTCAAGTTCAAAACCTTGTAGTTGCTTTGACGTTAGATTTGTTCTACTCACAAATGCAGAAAAAAGGTAAACCTCAGGTTCAAGGCGACTACAGACAGATCACTAAGATGATCCTTGTCGATGAAGCTGATAACTTTATGTCCCAAGACTTCCCAAGTTTACGAAAGGTTCTTAAAGAAGGCCGTGAGTATGGGGTAGGTGTGGTCTTGTCTACACAGGATATTACACACTTCAAAACTGGGGAAAATAATTACTCAGCTTATATCTTGACTTGGGTGATCCATCGTGTGGCACAGATTAGCAACGGCGATATTAAAGCTATATTTAACGTTGATGATAAATCTGAGCAAGAACATTTGATGGAGACAATTCGTAAGCTTAATAAACATTATAGCTTATACATTGATGGCCATAAGAAACTAGTGAAGATGAAAGACAAAGCTTTCTGGGAGCTGTGTCAACAACTTGAAGTTTCTTAAGGGAGATAAGTAATGAGTAATTCTGAATTTTCAAAAAGTGAAGTTCAATTACGGAAAGAACAAATTTCTGCAGCTAAAAAAGCTGCAGAAATTGTGACTTTACGTGAGTGGTATGATTCAACTCAGCATGGTTATGAACTAGAAGAATACTTTAAGCATTACTGTAATTTAGGAAGATTAGGCAAAGAGCTTCATAAGCGTGGAGTTAAACGTATTACGGAGCTATATGAAGCTAGTAATGGTGTATTTGTAGAGGCCACATTTGTTCGAGAGGATCTTGATCTTTTGGGGCCACTGTGTGCTTTAGCCTGCGTATTTGACAAAATATATAATTAATTTGGTGCAAGAAATATGAGTTCAATATCGATTGATGCAAAACCAACAAAAGAGTTTTTCATCACAATGCTTACTAGGGATATCCCTTTAAATAGAGCTATTCTAGATCTTATAGATAATAGTGTAGATGCTGCCAATTCGAAGATGTTAGCTAACGGGTTAGAAGATTTATCGGGCTTTGAAATTAATATTAAAATTAACAAAAATACTTTTGAAATTTTTGATAACTGTGGCGGATTTGATTTTGAAACAGGTCAAAAGTATGCATTTAGATTTGGGCGTGATCCCGAGGCACCTCCAACACCTAATTCCGTGGGACAGTTTGGTGTAGGAATGAAGAGAACTTTATTTAAATTAGGTGAAAAATTTAAAGTTATCACTAAGTCAGAAGCTGATGATGGTTTTATTGTAGATGTAGATGTTAGTAAGTGGAAAAGTTCAGGAGAATGGAACTTTCCTTGCCAAATTGGAAATACTGGATTAGAAGATGGATCGACAAAAATTATCGTTGAAAACATATATAGCGAAGTTTCTGAACAATTTAAATTAGATGATTTTATAAATGATCTTATTTATGAAGTTTCTTTGGCGCATTTTATGCCAATAAATAAGAATTTGAAAATTAAAATAAATACTGATTTAGTACCTAAATATGATTTTCAATTATTCCAGAGCAATAGTATAAATCCTCAAATTGAGGAAAAAAATATTGATAGTGTGGTAATAAAAGTTATAGCAGGACTATCTGAAAGAGATCCTGAAAAAAGTGGATGGTATATTGTTTGTAATGGTCGATTAATTGTTACCGCAGATAAGACAAAGCTAACAGGATGGGATACTGATTTTGGTACCAGAAAATACCACAATGATTTTGCTCATTTTCGAGGGATTGTAATTTTTGAGTCATCAGATTCATCCTTATTGCCGTGGACAACAACAAAAACTGGTATAGACGAAGATAATAAATATTATAAAATGGCTTTTAAATCGATGTTGAGTGTGATGAAAAAAGTCTTACCAATTTTGAGTGATAGAGCTAAAGAGCAGAAATACTTAGAAGAAGGATTAATTGAGAGTGAGCCATTAAATCAGGCAATTGCTGAGGCAAAATTAATTTCTTTACTTAAATTAGATTGTAATAAAAAAGATTTTTACGCTACTCAGGCAAATTTAAGAAAGGAAACTCCCACTTCGGTAAGAATACAATATAGTGTGCCTATATCTCAATTTAATATGGTAAGCCAGCTTTTAGAAACAGATGTTAAAGCTGAAGTTGGTCTTAGAACTTTTGAATATTATTTTGAATATGAGTGTGGAAATGAGTAATACAGGTTTAAAAATAAATTACTCCGTACGCCCTGCAAAAAATATTGAAAGAAAAATGATGAAAGATGTTTTTTCTCGATTATTTGTTTTTGATGAGTTGGCTGAGTATCAATATATTGGCTTTGGGTCTAAATATTTTACTGATTTCACTTTTTTTCACAAAACATTAGGCTGTAAAAAAATGATCAGCATTGAATGTGATTCAATGAATATTGCTCGATATGAATTTAATAAACCCTATGAATTTATACAGATGCATTTTGGTTATTCATATCAAATTTTACCAAAGCTTAAGTATGAAGATAAAACAATTGTTTGGTTGGATTATGATTATAGTTTTAATGAAGAGGTAATGACAGATTTAATTTTTTTAGTCGAGAATCTCACTTCTGGTTCTGTTTTAAGCGTAAGTTTTTCATGTGATATTCCAAAGATTCATAAATTAAAAGAAAAATATCCCAATATAGAAAAAGGATTTTTTAAAAAATACTTTGAAGAAATTTTTGGTGATATTGGTATTGATCTCGATGATAGAGGCTGGAACCAACCAAATAAATTTTCAAATTTCATTAATGAAAAAGTATATAGTCGATTACTTTCAGCTATTTCGATTAGAAATTCTGATTTAAGAGAAAATAAAAAGCTTAATTTAGAACAGATTTTTTACTTTTCATATGCAGATGGCATCCCAATGATTACATTTGGATGGTTAATATTTTCAGAGGAAGATAGACAAAAGTATAATGTACTAAATTTAGGTAACTTCAATTTCTATTCTAATCGGATTGATCAACCTTACCTAATTGAAACTTGTCATTTAACAATTAAAGAAATACGATCTTTGATGTCTAAAATGCCAATTAGTGAAGAAGAAAACGTACCTATAGATGAAAAAATTATACCAGCTGAAATGCAGAAAAATTTTGCCAAAAATTATCAATATTTTCCATCTTTTCATGAAGTTGAAGCTTATTAATGAAAAGCCCCCTAAATTAGGGGCTTTTATTATTTTATGAGACTTAATATATCTGAGGGTGATTTCATTCTAACAGACATAGCCCCAACACCTCTATGAATATGTCCACGCATACGATCAAGTAGAACTTTATTTTCTAAAGGTTCTTCCTCATTATCCTCAACGTATCTAAGAAGTGAGAAGAATAGATCTGTATTTTCACCTGTAAGTGTATAGGCATTAAATTCAGAGCCATCTTCATTAGGCAATGGAATATTACCCAAAGGGCCTTCTTCCAAAGACATCATCAGGGCAATACGACAAAGCAAGTTTGGTGTTAAACCAGTACGTTGCTTTAACATACGAAGACGAGTAGTTGCTTCCGATGAAATTTTAAGCTTGCTGTAATGCAATTCTCTTCTCCGTCGTATTGTTGCGTTTCAGATCAGTAAAGTAACCTGGTAAGGCTTGAGTAGATGCTAACTCATGATTGTATTCAAGTAGATAACTTTCAGAAATGAACTCATCTAACTGAGTTACATAAAGATCATCAATTTCGGTATCTGTTGAAAGAATAATGACTTGATGACTAACGTGAGGGAAATAGAACTTCATCAGGTTATCGCGATGTTCGCGATCTAGACGGCCAAGTGGAGTATCCACAATCATTGGCAAATGGCGACCACTTGTTTTAGCCAAAGACCATAACATGGCGATTGCGTAAATTTGCTTTTCACCTGCGGACAAAGCCGACTTTTCAATGACTTTACCATTCGCTTTAATCAAACATGTATTGAATGTTTTAGCATCAATCTGCAAATCAGTAATGAAGTTACGTTTACGTAATAATGAATTGAAAATTTCTACAAAGTTCTTGCGGACTTGAATAATTTTCTGTTCCAGTAGAGCAGTCTCAAAATCAATAAGTGCTTTAATACTTTTTGCAGCTAAAGAGTTCTTATGATTTTGCAATTCAAACTCTGCAACAGCTTCACTCGCTGCTTTTAAGTTTCGTTCTGCAGTTACAACTTCCCAACTGATTTTGCGGCATTCTTCTTCTTTTTGATTCAGGATTAGATCAAGCTCACCAAGCTTACGTTCTTTCTGTAACAATTCATCAAGGTAAGAATTAGAGTCTTCAGCATTCTCAGCACGAGCGATTGAGAACTCTGTTGCTTCTTTTTCCTGATTTAATAATGTAAATCGTTCATATAAAGCTTTTACTTGCTTCCTCACTTCAGCATCTAAACTTAATAATTTAGTTAAGGCCTGTTGAGGCTCAGACAATTCAGAAAAAGCAATATGTGTACTTAGTTGTGGTTGAGTATTGAAGTAACTTGCAAGAAATTCGTTCAAATTTTCCCAATGCTCATTTTTCCAAAGTTCTTTTTTCTGAATGGAACTATTCTGAAATGAGCTAAGCGTTTCTTCAAAGAGCTTTTGAGCCGATGTTTGATCTGTTGATGAACCTTCTAAGTGCTTGCTGAATTTCGTAATAAGTTTAGGTGCAAATAGAAAGGGAAGTAGGCCATTGGCTAAATTCACTAACTCTTGTTTGCAGGCATTAATATCTTTATTTAACTGTGATAGCTTAGCTTTGAGTTGATCATATTCCAACGCAATAGCACCACCTTCAGAAATGAAGCGCAGTCTTTCTCGTTCGATATTCGTGAGTAAACTCTGATGTTCGTACTTCAGCTGAGCATATTCATTTTTCAATGTGTTTTCTTGAGATTTAAGCTGATCTAACTGCTGAGTTAGAATTTCAACATCATTTCGACCTGCATCATCTGATTTGTTACGAGTTAAATATGAATGTAAATCAAGACGTAACTTTTCAATTAGGTCGATCCCAAGAAGGTTCTTAATAGCATCAGACAAAGAAGCATTATTGTCTTCCGCAATATCTTGGATTTTTTCGCCGTCGAAGAAGAACAGTTGTGAAACACCAATAGGAATCAACTCTAATAAAAAGTTTTCCCATTCCTGTTTTGGTACAGACGTAACGGTTTCACCATTTTTCTTTAGATCTAAATTTTCACGAATTTGTCCATCTGTAGCGATTAACCAAGAACGACAAATCATAAACTCAGCAGGAACACTACCTTCTGTATAGACAAAAGTGAGTTCTATACATGAGGTACGATCTAGATGGTTTTGATTAGTCTTGCTGAGTAAATACTGTTGGTATTCTTTATTACTTACACCTAAACCTAAGGCACGCTTACCATAGAGAGCTAAGCGCACAGCATCTAAAAATGTGGTTTTACCAGCACCATTTCGACCACCGATCAAAATAATTGGACGATTAGTAATAGAAGATTTTTTAGGCTCTAGAGAGAATTCGGTACGCTGACTATATAAACCAACATTATCTAAAATTAATGATTTGATAATCATGGGTTAGCTCCAGCGTTATTCAATAAATCTAACTGACCAGAAGATATTTCTTCTGCGAAAGAAGATTCTTCATCATCTGTTTCAATGATTTCACTTATGTCTTGATCAGAGTTTCGTGCTGCAAGAATAGTTTTCAAATCACGCCATTCCTCATTTAGCACTTTACTGAGTTGGCTATGAATGTTGTGACGTCGTTTGAGACCATGAGATGCTTTTTCCACACCAATCAACTTCACCATGAGTTCCGTAGGAAGATCATATTCTTTGCAAATCGAGTCAAGTAAAGTAAAGTCTTGGGTGTTATACAGAACGCTATCTTCGATTTCCCAATCTAATTCAATACCTAGAGTAGCTTTTACAATTTGTGGAACAGAATCAGCCCAATCACCACTTTCAGAACGCCATAGACGGCGGATTTCATGTAATTCGGCCGGGTGAATAAGAACTGGAGCTTCACCAATTGGTGCTTCAGCTTGAACTTGTTTCTGAATCTCTAATAACTTGGTAAGTAATTCTTTACGGAACTCAAGTTTGTAGGGACCAGGAACCAGTTTGCCATTTGCATGATTAAAAGCAACTTGGCCATTACGGCGTTTAAATTCACGATAGATGAATTTTTTTTCTGGATCTTGCGTTGATGAAAGTAGATCACGGTATTCAAGCAAAGGTTCAAGCCATTCTTCACCAGACTCAACCATCGCTTCCATCGATTTATCTTGTTGAACAACGGTACAAACCCAACAGCCAAATCGTGAGTTACCACAGCTAGGAGTAGTTTTGTCGACAACAAGAGGGCATTCACCAGCTTGAGCATTTCTATACATTGTCACAAGTTCACGGTTGTCATTGTTCCATGGTGACTTGTTCTGTAAAAGGTAGTTCCAGACGTCATCTGTAGTAAAAGCTTCAATAGGAGCAAATACAAAAGCATTGAGTAATGAGGAGTGACGAGCAAGTTTTGTGCCTTTAATTTTGTGCATTGCAATCACTTGGGCACGTGTAGCACTTTCAGCGGAACGTACGCCTAAGACAACAACAACTTCTCCAAACTCTGCTACCCGTTGCGTAATAAAGTCATTCGCAGGTTCAATCTTAAGTCGTTCTGTACACCAGCGGAATTTATTACTTGGAGCAGGGTAGCCACGACCAATTAAGTTTACCCAAAATGAACGTTCAACACGTGGACTCACCTTTTGAACAATGAAAGGCATTCCTTGTTCATCAGATTTCTTCTGAATGTTTTCAAGGTTTTTATCAATATAGCGAACGATAATAGGGGTTTCGACCAGTGTATCTGAACTAATTACATAAACAGGCTTTTGTCTTTTTTCTTCTGGTAGTTTAGCAAGAGCATTCCAAACTAATTGCAATGCGCATGTAGAATCCTTACCACCTGAATAGCCAACGACCCATGGACGCTGATCAGATAAGTAGACTTCTTGAATTGATTCATAAACATCTTTTAGAGAGTTGGTCTCAAAAAAGCTCATTTAGACCATCTCCTCGGTTAAAGTTGTGTGCTGACTCACTTGTAATGAGTTGATAAATAAATCTTCAACTCTTTGTGCTTCACTACTCAATGGAATTCCTAAAATTTTCTGAATATGATTTGTGACTAGAACTAAATTATTACGGGACTTATTGATTTTCCCAGCAACCAGAGCTCGACCGTTCCATATAGCCAAATTATTACGTGACCACTCAACATGGATAAGTTTGCTCAGATATTTTTGCCAATCTTGAGGATGTGCCTGCAATAAAATATTACCTACTCGAGCAAGTGCTTGTAATGCAATGCCATGAGCATGGATATACTCCTGTCTCATTTGAAATGCACTTGTTTTGCCTTCTAGTAAATCCAGCCAACCAGGGATGTATTGTATTACTTCTTGCCAGAATTCGGTTGAGATTTTTATAGCATTCTCAGTACTAAGATTTTCACTTTTTGAACATAAGAGCTCTTTAGTTGCTTGATGTAATGAGCTGAAAGTAAAGACTTTATTTGAGCGGTGAGAAATACTCGATTTTTCAAAATCAGTAAATCGCGAGAACAATGGTATTTGTTCAATTACAGCTTTAGTAATATGTGTTTGCTCATCTCTATGATTAAAAAGCAATTTAATTGATTGAGCAGGTTTTACTGCATGCATATTGAGGTCAGCAAACATTTGTTGGGAACGTTTAAGCCCTTTATCAGCATACAGAACTACAGAAATTGTCTCATCACCTAAGTATGGTTTTGCTTTTATAGCTTCCTCAATTGCAGCACGACGATGTTGGCCATCATTAATGAGTACTGTGGCATCCATTGAAATTTTAAGTTTCCCCATATTGTGAGAAATAGGGGAAGGTTCAAACTTAACTTCGCCGTCTATACACGCACATAGGGAAGACATGATGTACTCATGTGGATTTTCAGTAATGTATCTACTTATTTGCGGAATACGAGCTTTATTAAGTGTCCTTTGAGCTCTGAGTGTAGCTGGTAATGACTCATCGTCGAACTTAAAAAACTTGGGTACAAATTTAAGAGGCACCATGATGACATAAAATGCTGAACGTGCCTGGAGGCCTTGCATCGCCACAAATTCAAACCAATTGCCATCCATAACTTGGAAATTCCTAATTAAATTTTCTGTGATAATATCACAAAGGACGTTAAAACTTTATAAGTTGGACGTTTATAAAATTAAAAAAATGAGCTGGATCTAGGAATTCGATATCTTTAATTCTTCTATCAAGTAAACAGATTTATGAGGTATAGGTAAGGAAATAGGTTTACTTTTACAATTCCTACAATTCCTACAATTCCTACAATTCCTACAATTCCTACAATTCCTACAATTCCTACAATTCCTACAATTCCTACAATTCCTACAATTCCTACAATTCCTACAATTCCTACAATTCCTACAATTGGATTGCATCAAAGCTATAACTATCATTGCGACACCATGACGCATAACTAGATTATAATTAGGGATTAATTTTCTATTAAAGGTTGTTAATTCTTATTATTTATAAAAATATTTAGAGTTAATTAAAAAATATTATTTTTCGGAATTATTTTTATAGAAAATTAATTAATATTTATATTTAGAGTTCTAGGATGATTGAAAAATATTCTAATGTTAATATTTTGGCCCAATATGCTTCCTGGTGATCAAATTTAGCTTGCATGGTTTTAGAAATAAGAAAAATTCTCAACAAATCTTTTTGGTTAAATTATATACAAGACTACTGTTACTCACCGAAGGATTTTTAACAATAATTTTTGTTACGTCATAATTAGTACAAAATATCATCGGTGTTACGTCATAATGAGATTAAAGTTTGATCGGTGTTACGTCATAGTGTGTATGAAAAATAATCAGTGTTACGTCATAAATTCTAATAGAAAATATGATGTTTTATATTGAAAATATATTTGTCTTTAACGAATTGTTAATTATATATTGATGTTTAAATATTATTAAATAACTTTAAATTAAATAGAATTTGGAAAAATATTATTTTCATAAGAGTTATATTCTTAGATTTTTCTTATTTAAATTTTGGGAGTTTTATATAAACTTTTGAAAAGACTTTGGCACACTTTTGTATCATTTATGACCAAGTTTTGGCACATAAATGCTTCACTTATTTATCACTAAAGTCGCAGTTATATTTCACTTTTGGCACATTTTAGGCACAGAAATGCCTCACTTTAGTCCGTTTCATACTCAACTTTTTGAGATGAAAAAAATCAGATTTGGTAATTTATAAATAAATTTTATTAGTAAAAAGGTATAGGTATGGCATGAAAAAAATATGAAATAAGATAAAATTAGAATTAACAATAAGTTAAAAAGTTAGTTATTTTTATTATGGGCTTATATACAGTAGATACAGCCGTTAAGAAACTACAGCCACTTAGTGGTACAACACTTAGTGGTACAACACTTGGCGAACAACAACTTACAGAACGTTATGATCTACAGGAATGGTTAGTCAGCCATCCAGAAGCACTAGGCGAAGAGTTACTGATTATCCAAAAAGAGTTTGATGGATTTGATGGAACAGGTGAACGTCTAGATCTTTTAGCTTTAGATACACAAGGACAGTTAGTTCTTATAGAAAACAAACGAGATGACAGTGGGCGTGACGCCGTTTGGCAAGCACTCAAATATGCTTCCTATGTTGCGCCGTTTACTGCAGATGATATTGAGGATGTATTTGCAAAATACCTGCTTAAAAACAAACCGAAATATTCTGATCTGGATGACAATGCTTTTGAACTAGATCAAGTTAAGAATACGGCAAAACTTCTAATTCAACGTTTTTTAGAAGAATTCCAGGATACGGACAAACAGATAACGACATTAAATCCACGCAATAGTCAGCGCATCATTTTGGTGGCTGGAGAGTTCCGTAAAGAAGTAACAAATACAGCATTATGGCTTCTTGATCGAAAGATTGATGTCAAATGCGTTAAGGTTTCGCCATACAAGTTAGGTGATCAATTATTGGTAGATATCCAGCAGATTATTCCTGTACCTGAAGCCTCAGAATATATGGTTCGGCTAATTCGAAAGGAAGATGAAGAAATCAAAGCAAAAACAAAAGGTAAAGATACTTCAGACATTCGTTATCAGTATTGGGAAAAGTTACTGGCATATTTCGCTCAGAACAATAATACCCTTTATAACAACATTGGCCCTACAACTGCACATTGGCTAAGTGGGTCGACAGGAATAGCTCAATGTAACTATCATTTGATTATCTTGCAAAAAGCCCTGCGTGTAGATGTTGAATTTGCCCGAAAAGAATCAGTAGAAAATAAAAAGCTATTTGATTTCTTCTATGGTCATAAAGATGAAATCGAAAGAAATTTTGGTCATTCATTAGATTGGTTAAGATTAGAAGATAAAAAGTCCTCAAGAATTGAATTTACTATAGATGTAGATGCACACAATCCAGATCTTTGGCAAAGACATATAGTTTGGCATTTGGAATATATTCAAAAACTTGAACAAGCATTTAAGCCTTTTATGAGCGAAGCTCATCAGGTCATCAAGTAGTTTCTACAACAAATTTAAAATTGAGGGGAAAATCTTGCAAGCTGAAAAACTACTATCAAAGGTTCAAGAAATTTTAAGACAAAAACCTGATTTATTTGAAGTTGCTGAAAGATCTTTAAATCATCTAATTAATGATTTAGAGCAAAGAGAAAATTCTCTTGAGCTTAAGAGAATTGAGGAGTTAAGAAATAAACACTTTTTTGTAGACAGTTATCAGCGTGGCTACAAATGGAAGCCCCAACAGGTCAAAGCATTGTTGGATGATATTGATGAGTTTAAGATTGAAAAATCTTCAGATTTTTATTGTTTACAACCTGTCGTAGTTAAGCGAACAAAATTACAAGATGATGCCCAATACTATTGGGAACTAATTGATGGTCAACAACGTATGACCACAATTTTTATTATTTTAAGTTACCTGAATAAAGAAAAATTTTTCCATCTAAGATATGAAACCCGGAAAGAAAGCATAGAGTTTTTAAATCAATTATCTAATTTGCCTGAAAATGCTAGTGAGATTCCCTTAAGTACAATTGATAGTCATTATTTTTTTGAAGCTTACAAGGCCATCCAGGAATGGTTTTTGAAAAAAGAGGAAGAGGCTGGGTTTAGCCGTGAAGATTGGAAATCAAAGCTTTTAAAGAATACTAAAGTGATTTGGTATGCAGTTCGTAATAATGAAAATGAAGATTTCAGAAAACAATCTATAGAAATCTTTACTCGCCTGAATCAAGGTAAGATTCCTTTAACAGATGCTGAATTACTCAAAGCTTTGTTTTTACAAAATGTAGTTAAGGCTTATGAAATCCCAGAAATTGCTATTCAAAAACAGATGGAAATGGCGAATCAGTGGGATTTAATTGAGCAATCATTACAGGATAATGATTTTTGGGCCTTTCTAAGCCCACACAAAGACACGAATAAATATACTCGTATTGAATTGATCTTTGATTTGATTGCACAAAAATCTAAGTTAGAACATTCAGCCATTGAACAAGATCATCAAACTTTCCTTCATTATGCAAACCAGTTTAAAAGCGATGTCAATTCCAAAGAACAACTTAAAGAAACCCTTGAGTTAATTTGGCAAGATGTACTGACTGGTTTTCAACGCTTAAATGAGTGGTATCAAGATGATCGGCTTTATCATTTAATCGGTTATTTAATCGGGCAGAAATATAAGAAGATACAGGACCTTTGGGAAGCGGCTAAGGAAACTAAACGTGATAATTTTAAGCATATATTGATTGGTTTTATTGGAGAAGAACTTAAAACTATTTTTAAGCAAAAAAAAGAAGATAAGGAAATTTTGGCTTTTGAGGCTATTGATTATGAACGTAGTAATGCTCGGCCAAAACTGATCTCATTATTAACATTGTTTAATATTTATCGCCATGAGCAGCAAAGAACACGGTTTCCATTTAAACAATATTATGCATGTAAATGGGATATTGAGCATATTCATGCCCAGCAAAGCCCAGAACTCTCACAAGAGGATAAGTTAAAAAGTTGGTTTGAAGACCAAAATAAAATTATTGACAATGTACCTAGCGAAGATCAAGCCCGTTTAAGAACAGCATTGGATAGATATAGAGCAGCGAATAAGGATGAGTCTGATATCTTGCAAACTGAATATTTGAAAGAATTATACGCCGTTGTAGGTGATACATCTGAAAATGTTCATACACTTGATAACTTATGTCTTCTACCTGATGAAATTAATCGTTCGATCGGAAATGCTCCATTTTTTATTAAACGGCAAGACATTATTAGTAGTGAACAAAAATGGGAACACGAGAATACTAAAACTGATTTGAAAACTAGTTTTATACCTTTGGCATCTCAACAAGTGTTTTCAAAGTACTTTAGTCCAAATGTAAACCAAATGCTGAAATGGGGTATTGCTGATAGGGATGCGTATAAAAAAGCATTAATAAATTGTTTTAATAAATATGGTATTCAACTTAACCATATTGGAATGGGGGGAGAATAGCATGGCAACATATACATTATGGAATACTTTACAGCAATATAAAGTCATTATTCCTATTATTCAGCGAGACTATGCTCAAGGTCGAAAAGATGATCGTCAGATTGAACAGATTAGAAAAGGCTTTATTAAAAACCTATTTGATCATCTTGTTTCCTCAGTCCCATTAGAATTGGACTTCATATACGGTGCTTTACATCAGGATGAATTGGAATTGTTGGATGGTCAGCAGCGATTGACGACTTTATTCCTGTTACATTGGTATCTGGCAAATAGAACTGAAGAAAAGCTTCAAAAAATTGAAATTAAAAAAAATCTAAGTCAATTTACCTATCAAACTCGAGTTAGTTCAAGAATGTTTATTTCTGAACTCATTCAGCATGGTCATGAAATACAGATAAAACAGGTGGCCGAAGATAATAAGTTATCTTCAATGATCGAAAATGAGGCTTGGTATTTAGCTATCTGGAAAAAAGACCCTACAGTTATATCGATGTTGACGGTATTGGATGAAATTCATAGTCAGTTTCAAGCATTAGTAAATTACTCAAAAATAACTGCAATTGAATTATGGAAAGCTCTGACAATAGACAAAGTACTTTGTTTTTATCTATTGCCAATGAATGACTTTGCCCTGAGTGAGGAGCTTTACATTAAGATGAACGCTAGGGGAGTTCAGCTTACTGAATTTGAGAATTTCAAAGCTTGGTTACAGGGGTATTTAGAAAAATCTATAGATAATGAGACTAGGAAAGATTTCTTTAATCAAATAGATCGCGAATGGACGGATTATTTGTGGACCTTGAAACAGTTTTCAAGTAAATCAAAGGATACTAACAAGCCTCACAATCTTAACTTTGATGAGATGTATATGCAGCTCTTTAAGTCCTGCTTATTGTGTCATAGTTATGTATTAGCAACATTTAAAAATGCAAAAACAGAGAGTACATATGATAAAGATGAAAAAAGTTTGGTTAGTCGTTTAAGAAAAAACCTCATTATTACAACAGATGAATATGAAGTGCTATTGGGCAATGCGAATTCACAAGTACAAATTATGCAAAATATTTATAGGTTTTTTGAGTTTCTAAAAAACTATAGTGGTGAAGAAAATATTCAGGATATTTTACTGAATATTTTTAACTCTAAAGATAGTTCTTATGAAGCCCAGGCACAATTTGCAATTCTCTATTTTTATAATGCATACATTAATAATGAAAGCCAATTCGATGATTGGTTTAATGTTACAAAGAGATTAGTTAATAATGCCAAAAACTATTTTAATGCTGAAAAAGATTTAATTAGTGTTTTGGATGCAATCAATCATTTAGCAGTTGAAATTTCTGAAAACAATATTTTAGACAAAATCCGTTCATTGACTGAGACGAGTGAAATATTTAAAAAACTTACTACGGCATTTGATAAACAGCATATTGAGCATGAAATAGAAAAAGCAGAATTAATACATCATAATGCAGCATGGAAATCACTATTTAGAAAGTATGAAAAACATGACTACTTCTATGGGCAAATCAGTTTTTTAATTGATTATGCCAAAGATGAGGGGAATCAAAATGTTTCTATGGATATATTCACGAAGTATGCAGAAATCTCCAGTAAAATTTTTACTGATAAATTCCTTAAAGATGAAGATTATATTTTCCATAGAAGCTTATTAAGCATCGGAGATTATTTAGTAAAAGATGGATCTAACTGGAGTTTTGGGCGACAAGTTTTTAATACTGTTCGACAAAGAAATGAAAATTGGCGAAAAGTATTTGAAGATAAAGACAGACGTAAAATGCTTAAAACTTTACTAAATCAAATCAATGAAGGTAGTGAGTTTGAAAGCTTAAAAAATATTATTTCAAATAATATTAGCCAGGTTAAAGACTGGCGTAGCTATTTCATTAAAGAACCTAAGACTATTACATATTGTCAAAAATATCAGATACGTTTCCATAATGAAAACGAAATTTATTTATTAAGTTCAAGACAAATGAATGGTGCTCATGCTGAACTAAGAACATATGTTCTATATTCAAAGCTGCTTAAAATAGGTTTCGACGAATCTAAAGTACAGTATGTCGAAGTTGCTACCAGTAGTGAAAATCCTTCATTAATTGTAAAGTCAAAGGATTTACCTATTTTAAGAGTAAAATTTGAAGCAGGTTCATTTAAAAATGACTTCCTGATGCAAGATTCAGTAATTAATGAGGAGAACGGATCTGAATATACAGAGTTATTGATGAGACCGGAATATGCAAAAGTTATAGATTTGGAAAAAGAACTAATGAGTTGGGTTGAAGTACAAGAAGTAGAGGAAGTTGCATAAGAGTAAGTTAAACAGATAGAAAAGCTTTAAAAGTGTTAATTAGAAAGGTGTTGCTCAGGAAATGTATAAGGGATATTCGAAAAAACATGACTGAATAACACCTTTAAATCAAAGTTTGTGGATAGATTGTCATTAGATATATATCTTATATACAGGATAATTAAATAGGATTAGTTGATGACTAATCGCTTAATTCTACATTTCGAACTAAATCCTCAGATACGATTGTATATCGTAGGAGATCTTCATGGCTCTTATAAACTTTTAATGCAAGAACTTCAAAAGATTAATTTTGATTTCGAAAATGATCTATTGATCTGTACAGGTGATCTCATCTATAGAGGTAATGAAAATTTAGAATGTATTTCATTACTGGATCAAACATGGTTTTTAACTGTACGCGGTAATCATGAAGAAATGTGTATTCGCGGGCAGTATGATCCTAAAATGAAAGACATGCATGAAAGGAATGGTGGGGAATGGTTTTATAAGTTGCCTCAGCAAAAGCAGCTAGAAATTATCAATTACTTTAAAGAATTACCTTTAGTCATAGAAGTTCAACTAGAAAGTAAAAAAATCGGCATCGTTCATGCTGATATTGATATTAACGATTGGATCAGCTTTAAAGAAGATATTGTGCAAGGCGATTATAAAATTTCAGGAATCACATCAGCGTACATAAACGCTTTATGGGGAAGGGGAAGAATACGTAATAACTCAAACCAATATGATATTGTTGAAAATATCGATGAAATCTATTTAGGTCATACGATCGTAAAAGAACATACTCAAATTGATAATTGTCATTATATTGATGTCGGATCATCTTTCACTCATAAGCTTTGTATTGTAAAAGTTCAATAAAAATTTGCTTTGGAGTGGGGGAGTAAAGTAGTGTTAAAAGTTTAATTGATCAAAAAAACAACATTTAAAACGTGTATCCTGCTTTGTATCCTAAATTTTAACATAGATAATTTATTTATTAAAAACAATAGGGTAGGAGAGGGTTGTTGTCCGTCTGGGCCCACCATATAAAACAACCCCTTACGTGTACTAATCGTAAGGGGTTTTTGTTTTTAGATAAGCTTTGGGGCACAAATATTCAAAAGCTGAAATTTTCCCAAACCATTCAAATTTAAGATACAACTCGGGCATGCGGTCTGCCTCATTCAATAAATTTATTAAGTACTGCCACACATGCATGGATTTCCTGACTTGAAAAATATTTTGCTGACAATGTATCGCTGATAATTTGACGCAGGACAGGCATCTTGGTTTCTATCAGACTTAGACGATGGTACCCCGACCATTTTTTCATATTGTCCGACCTAAACGCTTTATTGTCTTTAGCAATTCATTTCACCCAAAGGAACTTGTCCTTGAGTTGTTCCAGGGCTTAGCATTTTTCCTGGGTGGAACAGGTGCATGTACTTGTCGATTTGAAACTGTCTGACGGCATTATTATGTATCAAAATCCCATCGATATAGACTGAATCAATATATTCATCTTCAGGGGGGGGATGATCGAGTAGGTTAGCAGCAAGCCAAATCGTTATATTTCCTTGATTAATCCAGGCTTGATTGTAAAAAGGCCAATTTCCTGTTTGATAGATTTTAGGGGCTGGTTTACTCATGGCCAGATTATAGGCCTGAATAAATCTGTGGTCATGGGTTTATGCAACAAAGCCACTATTGAATAACGTTGGCGAATGTTTGAACATGAAGTCATCTTGGTTAAATAAGTGATGGATCGCCATGATAGATGAAGAAAAGCCCTTGGATTTCGAAGACGATGATGAGCCTCTAGATCTTGAAGATGAAGAGTTTATCAATGATAAGAAAGAGGATGAAATGTACAACACGATTACTAAAGATGGTTCAAGTGTTGATCCGGCAGATGATGGAACGCGCCATATTCGTCCTGAAGATGGAGATCCCATCGAAATTGAAGAGTAAAGAATAAGCCTAATTCAGTATTGGGCTTTTTTATTGCCTATCAAAATAGAAGCAAAATAAGCTCCCTCTTGAAAATAATAAAAAAGCAGAAATAAATCCGCGGCTTTCTCGGAAAACTATTTTTTAATAGGGTTATGTCTAACAGTGTAGAGCTTCTCTTTTTGTACAGCCGGTCATGATACCGACTCTGGATGTATCTTAAGTGAATGACGTTGAACATAAATAGCCACATACTTTTAAAAACAGCCTTACTTTTTTAAGTCATTAAGGTAACGTTTATTGTGTAATTTTCTTGAAAAATTATAAGTTAAGTTACTTGAATTTTCATAAAAATATGGTAATAAATAAATATGATGTTTTTTTAATCACATTGATATTTCGGGATGAAATGTATTTTTTAAAAATTTAAATTTTAAAAACAATCAGAAGGGAGTTGGGAAGATGCTTCAATTACTTATGAAATTATTTTGCTTACATGTGTATGAGTATGAACACATGGAAGAGATCGAGGAACATCATAAGGAATGCAGAAAGTGTGGAGTGAATAAACCGCTTTAAATGAAACTATGGGGATCATTAAAAAGTGAGCTTCAGGCTCACTTTTTAATGCTTAGAAAAAATTGAAAAAAAGATTAAACTACCAATTTAAAGCTATTTGAAATTGTAGTCATGAGCATTGATTTTACCGCAGATACATACATTGTCACTGATCAATTGGCAGACACTTTGGTCTGGTTAAGTCATCATCAGGACTGTTTTGATTCGTTCAGTTATGACACTTTTACTCAGGAGTTGGTGGTTTACCATGCCAATGGGGCAGACGTTATCCGTCGGGGAAATTATTTAAATGCACGGTATGGCCTTTTGCTTACTTCTAGTTAAATAAAAAGTAAATAAAAAAAGCCCAAGTGGGCTTTTTTTAGAATTCGCTCAGTTTAACTGGCCATGGCATCGACGGAGAGTTCTTTGACTGTTGGCTTGGCTTTTTCTGCGATTAAACCTAACTTGCTAAATAACTGTCTGTCCTTGCCTTCACCGGCATTCGGGGTGGTCAAAAGTTTTTCACCAGAGAAAAGCGAGTTGGCACCCGCCATAAAAGCCAGTGCCTGATCAGAATCAGATAAGGATTCACGACCCGCAGACAGGCGGATATAGCTCTTCGGCATAATAATGCGGGCAACTGCAATGGTACGAATCCATTCAGTGACATCCAGTTTTTCCACATCAGCCAGTGGCGTACCTTCAATAGGCACCAACATATTGATGGGTACCGATTCAGGGTGAATCGCTAATGTGGCTAACTCATGTAACAAACCAATACGGTCCTGACTGCTTTCACCCAAGCCGACAATACCGCCACTACAGACTTTCATGCCGGCCTGACGGACAAAGTCCAGTGTATTTAAACGGTCATCAAAGGTACGGGTACTGATCACATTGGAATAGTATTCGCGTGAGGTATCCAGATTGTGGTTGTAGTAATCGAGACCGGCATCTTTTAAACGTTCTGCTTGCGACTGATTAAGCATGCCTAAAGTCATGCAGGTTTCCAGACCCAGTGACTTGACTTCTCTTACCATTTCCAGCACATAGGGCATATCGCGTTCATGCGGATTACGCCACGCGGCTCCCATGCAGAAACGTGATGAGCCAGAAGCAAGCGCTTCTTTGGCTTCCTGAATTACTTTGTCCACGGCTATACGTTTTTCGGCTTCCAGTTTTGAATCGTAATGTGCAGATTGTGAACAATACTTACAGTCTTCCGGACATTTACCTGTTTTGATTGAAAGCAGGGTGCTGACCTGAATGGTATTTGCAGCAAAATGTTCACGATGAATGCGCTGTGCTTCAAAAACCAGATCTAAAAAAGGCCGGTTATATAAATCCTGAATTTCTTCTCGTGTCCAGTCATTACGTACATTCATTAGTGAAATTCCATAATCATCTTCATTATTGCTTTTATCATACATAATTTATGGCAAATCCAAAGGCATAAACGACCAAAAATAAGAGTATCTCACGATGGGTTTTTAAAATTTATGCTTATTGTAAGATTTTATATTTAGTAGCAAACTGAACCGATTTAATGTAAATATCACTGCAAAGTTTTTTTATTGTTTTTACAAGTTTGTCCTGATCTGGAGTTTATGTTTTTTATTAGGGCAAAACTTTGTCAGTATCTTGAAATTAAAAAACTGGAATGACAGCTGTTAATTCCGGTTCATTATTGAACTGGATTTGGCCCGCTGTTCTTGAATTGCCCAATCAATATGGACTTGCACAATCTCATCATGCTGGTCGCGAGTTTGCTTTAAAGTTTCCATAATTTCACGGGAAAAAGGCGCATTGCCCAAACCAATCGCAATATTACGCATAAAGCTTTGGTAACCGGTACGTCGTAGTGGACTACCTTCGGTATGGGCTAAAAAAGTCTGTTCATCCCAATGCCATAAGTCCAGTAAACTCACCTGATCCAGACCATGTCGCGGATTAAAATCTTCAATTGTGGCTTTCTTGGCAAAACTGTTCCAGGGACAAATCAGCTGGCAATCATCACAGCCGAATACACGGTTGCCAATCCCACGGCGCAATTCTTCAGGAATGATGCCTTGATATTCAATGGTCAGATAGGCAATACATTTACGTGCATCCAGCATGTAGGGCTCAACAATGGCCTGGGTTGGGCAAATATCAATACACGCTGTACACGAGCCGCAGTGCTTGCTGCTTGGACCATCAAAGGGCAAATCCAGCGAGGTAAATAGCTCGCCCAGGACAAAGAAAGAACCTGATTTTTTATGAATGAGCAGGGTGTGTTTCCCGGTCCAGCCCATGCCGGCATTTTCAGCCAAAGATTTTTCAAAGATTGGCGCAGAATCAGCAAAGGGACGGGATTCAAAATCTCCCACCTTTTCCCGGATTTTCGTGGCGAGAGTCTTTAAGCGACCGCGCATGGTTTTGTGGTAATCACGGCCACGGGCATAACGCGCAATGATGGCGGCATTCGGTTCATCCGGTACATAACGCGGTTTAGGTGTTTCCACCAAGTAGTTCATCCGGACACAGATGATGCTTTTGGTCCCCGGAAGCAGCAAAGTCGGGTCGGCACGTTTTTCTAGATTTTCTTGCAGAAATTTCATGTCGCCGTGATAGCCACGTTTCAAATATTCCTGAAAACGTGGCAATTCTTCTTGAGCATCCGGTTTGGCAATGACACAATCACTAAAGCCTAATTGCAATGCCTGGGCTTTAATCCACGCCTTCAGCGCTTCAGGATCGGTTTGATCTAAAGGAATTTTTTGTGATGCTGTGGAAGAAGCCATAATGATATAAAAAAGGAAGAACAATGCCTCAGCAAGTTTACCATAGCCCTGTTTATCATAGCCAAAGTATTCAAGCTTGGGAGCAACGCTGGTTTGCCCGGCAAAACAGTTCTTATGGCCTCATGCAGCAAGTGGCCTGGAGCATTGCACAGCGCTTAGTTCCTGTTTTTCAGCAACAGAATATACAAAATATCGCAGTTTGCTGTGGGCAGGGCAATAATGCCGGAGATGGATATCTCACGGCTAAATATCTAAAACAATACGGTTTTGATGTCGAGATTTACGCAGCTGAATTGGGTGCATCCAAAGATTTGCACACTGCCTGTCAGGAGGCAGTAGATGCTGAAATCTGCATCTGTGCAGGGTTTATATTTCAAAAAAAATATGACGCTTATATTGATGCGCTGTTTGGCATTGGTTTAAACCGTGAGCTGGGTGCAGACTGGCAGCAGATCATTCAAGGAATTAATGTTCAAACAGGCCTGAAAATCGCCATTGATATTCCAAGCGGCTTACACGCCAATAGCGGTCAGCCTTTACCTTGTGCCATTAAGGCAGATTATACCTATACCGCGCTAGGCTTAAAGGCAGGACTTTTTACCGGTCAAGGCAAAGAGTTTGCCGGACAGGTGGAGGTGATTTCCCTCATTCCTGCCGATGCTGAATTACAGCCCATTGCCCAGCTTTCGCCAAGGTCTATTTCTTTGCCACAGCGTGAGGCTTTTGGTCATAAAGGTAGTTATGGTCATGTGCTTGTGGTCGGTGGTCATGCAGATATGGGCGGCGCAGTGATGATGGCGGCAGAATCGGCTTTTGCTGCGGGTGCAGGTAAAGTCACCATTGTCTGCCATGAAAAACATCACACCGCGATTTTGGCCCGTGCACCGAATATCATGCTGCGTGATATCAATGCCTTGACCAAAGCCGAGATTCAGCAGCTTTTAGAACATGTTGATGCGGTGAGTTTCGGGATGGGACTTGGCCGTGACAGCTGGTCGGAACAGCAATATTTTAAATGGTTCCCTAAAATCAATGCCGCCGATCATTTACAGGTCGTGCTGGATGCAGATGCACTGTGGTTTCTAGCCGAGCATCCAGAAGCATTAAAATCGGATACTTATGCCACACCACATCCGGGTGAAGCAGCAAAATTGTTAGCTTGCTCGGTCAAAGAAGTTGAAAGCGACCGGATAGCCGCCATTCATCAACTTCAGGAAAAATATGCCGGACAATGGGTACTGAAAGGTTCAGGCAGTCTGATTCTGCAAGATCAGCTGTGGATTTGTACCGCCGGTAATGCGGGTATGGGAACTGGTGGTATGGGGGATGTATTGGCCGGTATGACTGCCAGTTTAAAAGCCCAGTTTGCCGGGAAAATCCAGCTGCATGAAATTGTAAGCTTGCATGCCTTGGCGGGAGACTGGCTGGCAGAGCAAGGCATGCGCGGTTTGCAGGCCCATCATATGAACGCAGCAATTTATCATGTGGTGAATCAGGGAAGTCACAAATGAATCAGGCGATCAAACTCATTATTCAGGGCAAGGTTCAAGGTGTCGGTTATCGTCGCTGGTTTGAACAGCAGGCCCGGGAATTAGAACTGAAAGGTTATGTGAAAAATTTGCCCACGGGTGAAGTGGAGGCCATGCTTGTCTGTGATGAACTGACTATTCAGAAACTTGTGCAGCGAAGTTGGGCAGGGCCTTATCGGGCAGAAGTTTCCCATATTATTCAAACACCAGTTCAGCCAGATTCGAATCTGAAAGATTTTAAAATATTGTATTCAATGAAAACGCAATCAGAATAATGATCTAAGAGGGAAAGATGGATAAATATCTGGTGGTGGCTATAGTCGTGATCTTATGCATATTCATCGTTATTTATACGCAGCGCGCTGATATGAGTTCAGCGAGCAGGTCATTTAAAGACATTGTGCAAAAAGAATTCAATAAATATAAGGTCATTGAAAAGAATCAGACCATTATGATTTGTGAAATTAACCATCGTAACGAACTGGATGAGCTGGTGTTGATTCGAATTGATCCGAGCCAGAAAAAGAACGTCAGGAACTTTGGGCGGAGAATCACTTTTACCTATAGCAAGGAACCCTCAGTTCGGGAAATGCGTCAGGATTTTGCGCCATATCTTTCATGAATTGACTTAGCGTCTGCGAACACTATATCGGCTACGACCACGGGCCATGCCCCCTAAGGCATTCAGTACCGCCATTTTACTCATGCTGCCTGACGCATGTGCATGGCAAATGGCTGCGGCCAGTGCATCGGCAGCATCCTGCTGTGGTTTAATGCTTAAATTTAAAATCCGCATCACCATCATCTGTACCTGTTCTTTATCCGCTGCCCCATAACCCACGACCGATTGCTTGATTTGGCGGGCCGTATATTCAGCAACCTGCAAATCCAGATTGACCAAAGCCGCAATGGCTGCACCACGGGCCTGACCGAGTTTTAAAGCAGAGTCCGGGTTTTGTGCCATAAACACCTGTTCGACTGCGGCTTCAGTAGGGCCATGAAATTTAACAATCCGTTCCACACCTGCAAAAATCCGTTTTAAACGCTCAGGCATTTCCGGAGTTTCGGTACGAATGGTTCCTGCATCTACAAAAGTCAGTTTCTGCCCATCTTTTTCGATGATGCCATAACCTGTTAAACGTGAACCGGGGTCAATACCGATAATTAATGACATGCAAAGCCTTTAAAAATAAAATAATGCCCATATTGTTACATAAGCGTAGCAAAAAAGCTTGATGGTGATTAAGCCGTAAATGACTACACCTTATTCATTTTGTTGAGATTAGATTAATTTTCATGAAATTATTTCTTATTGTACTGGTTGGCTTAATCCTGGAAGTCTTTGTCTGGATTGGCGTGGGCGACCTCGTCGGCAGCATGTGGTACGTGTTTTTCTGGTTTGTTGCAGCCTTTTTTATCGGTATGAACCTGATTCGTAAATATTCAGCGGGTTTAATGCCGCAAATGCAGCAGATGCAGATGGGGCAAATGAGTGGCGACCCTGCATTGACCAATAATCTGCCTAAAATTCTGGCCGGTTTTTTCCTGCTGATTCCAGGTTTAATAACCGATGTTTTGGCATTACTGATTTTGATTCCGGGCGTTCAGAATACATTTAAAAATGTCATGATGAAAACCATGGCCAAACGTCAGCAAGCCATGATGGATAAAATGATGGGTGGCATGATGGGTAATATGAATGGCATGGGTGGTGATGCTCAGGGTCAGAATCCATTTGCCGATTTAATGCGTCAAATGCAAGACATGCAACAGGGCGGTTCACAGCGTCGCGATTCCAGCATTATTGATGGTGAAGCGCGTGAAGTGACACCCGAAGCGAAAAAAATTGAAATGAAAGATGTGAAAAAATAATTTTTTAAATGATATTTTTAAGCCGAATCATGAGAATTCGGCTTTTTTATGTTCTGGATTTTTATCTAAATTATTTAAAGCTGCAATCATGCAAAAAATTGAACAGGCGATATAATACGGTTTTTAAAAAATCTCCTCTCTTTCTATGTCACTGCTTTTGACCATTTGTGCACTGCATTTTGTTGCACAGCTTAGCCCGGGACCGGATGTTCTATTGATTGCCAGAAGTTCGGCATCGACCTCAAGAGCGAATACATTAAAGATTATTCTGGGTATTTCTGTGGGTATTCTGGTTTGGGTGGTGCTGACCTTGCTGGGTTTCACTGTACTGGTTGAACAATTTCCCTGGATACAACAGATTTTGATGCTGGTTGGTGGGCTGTTTTTAGCGCGGATGGGCTGGGCCATGTTGAATGGCGGTTTAAAAACCCTTAAACAGCACACCGGCGTAGAGACGGATGGTCAACAGGTTGCGACAGCAGATACCCAAAATTATTTTTTATCGGGATTATGGACCAATCTCTCCAATCCCAAAACGCTGATTTATTTTAGTAGTGTCTTTTCTCTGGCCTTAAGTTCTTCCGCTTCAAATCATTTAAAAACACAGCTGGCCATCATTATTCCCCTACAAACCTTTTTGGTCTTTGCTCTGCTCATGCTGATTTTATCCATGCCAAAAATTAAAAGGGCCTATCAGCGTTCGGGCAGTTATATTGATGTAATCTCGGGCGGATTATTCCTGATTTTTGCCATCTGGTTGTGGTATGACGCATTGACCATGCTTTAATGCTCTGTACTGATATCTTCAGTCGCAGGAATAGATGAGGGAGCAGAGGATATGACTTGCTCATTTTTTTGTGGCTGTACATAACGGTTAGGTTTTAAGGTTGTTTCTGTATTTTCTGAACCTTTATAACTACGACTACGGTTGGCACGTTCGCGTAAGCCGCCTTTTTTAATCAGTTGAACCATACTATCCTCCTAGTCATTTACCGCTATTTTACTAAAAATATGAGCCAGCATGTGGAGATAAAAATATCAAGATTAAAAGGTGATGTATGCGTATGATAAATCATCACTCTTTATTTTGAGGTTTTAAAATTTTATATAAAAATTAATAAGTTATTATGGTTTTAATGATGTTTTTGCTTAGGGAACTTTACAGGTGACTCAATAGGCTTGTATTCCCCAAAAGACTGGCTTAATATTTTATTGAGACTCCAGTCCATCAGTGCCAAGAGTGGAAAAATAAAAACAAAAACAGTAGAAAGTGATAGGAGCATACCTATGTTATATCAATATCATTGTGCCTGTTGTAACAAGGTTGTGGAATCAACCGAAAAAGAATGCACAAATTGCGGTTCACACAATATTAAAAGTCCTTACGGTTTCTGGATTTTTTGTATTTTAACCTGCCTGGCAGCCGTGATTCTCTTTAAGATTGTCCATGTTTATTTACAGGATCATCAAGACGTTCCGGTGCAACCCTCGGTACTCGAAGTGATTAGTGCCAGACAATAATAGACTTCGGTTTGAAGGATTGAAAAAATCCTGATTGTTGATGATCAGGATTTTGTGGGGATCAGTTTTTAGATATTTAAAAAGTCTGCCTGATTGATGGCAGATAGAGCTTGGTTCACTTCAAAAATTTTTCCACGAATATGATCGATGCCAAAACTTTGCAGACGTGCAGTGTGCATGTGTAAGTATTTTTCTGCATTGGCTTGGCTGTCAAATAAATAGATGCCGCCTGCTTCCTGATAGGCACTATTTTCTGTCCATATTTTCCATAGCAGGCCATCTTCCTGATTAATGCTTTCGGCAAGTTGCTGATAGGCTTGACTCATTTCCGCTCCAAATGGACCTTGAGAAGGGAAGTCAACTTGAAGAATAACGGCCATTTTTTTTATCCTGTGCCATAAAAAGATGATTGATCATAACATTTTAAGCTTTTGTATATTATTTTAAAGCAGAAATAAAAAAACCCACAAAAATGTGGGCTTTTTGATGGAAAAATTACAGTCCGGCAGAAGCTTTAAGCGCTTCGACTTTATCAGTTTTTTCCCAGGTAAATGCAGTGTCTGAACCTTGACGGCCAAAGTGACCATAAGCTGCAGTTTGCTTGTACATCGGTTGAATCAGGTTCAACATGCGGGTGATGCCATATGGGCGTAAGTCAAAGTGCTCACGAACCAATTGAATAATGAATTCTTCAGGCACTTTTGCAGTATTAAATGTATTGATTGAAATAGAAGTTGGCTCAGCAACACCAATTGCATAAGACACCTGAATTTCACATTTATCTGCAAGGCCCGCTGCCACAATATTTTTCGCTACATAACGGCCGGCATAAGCTGCTGAACGGTCAACTTTTGATGGATCTTTACCAGAGAACGCACCGCCGCCGTGACGAGCCATACCGCCGTAAGTATCGACAATGATTTTACGGCCAGTTAAACCACAGTCACCCACAGGACCGCCAATCACAAACATCCCGGTCGGGTTGATGTGGAATTTGGTGTCTGCATGGAACATTTCTGCAGGAATGATTTTTTTCACGATTTCTTCAATCACAGCTTCTTTAAGATTGGCTTGTGAAATTTCAGGATCATGTTGGGTAGAAAGTACCACGGCATCCAGACGAACCGGCAGGCCATTTTCATAGGCAAAAGTCACCTGACTTTTCGCATCCGGACGTAACCATGGTAGAGAACCATTGCGACGTAACTCAGCCTGTTTTTCCATCAAGCGGTGTGCATATGAAATTGGAGCTGGCATTAAAACGTCAGTTTCACGGCTGGCATAACCGAACATCAAGCCCTGGTCACCGGCACCCTGATCTTCAGGTTTTTGGCGGTCTACACCCTGAGCAATTTCAGGAGACTGCTTACCAATCATGTTGATTACCGCACAGGTTGAACCATCAAAACCGAGGTCAGAATGGTGGTAACCAATGCCATTTACGGTTTGACGTACAATCGCTTCGAAGTCAACATTTGCCGTTGTTGTGATTTCACCGGCAAGTACTACCGCACCCGTTTTTACAAGCGTTTCACAAGCAACCCGTGCATATGGGTCTTCTTTTAAGATTGCATCCAAAATAGCGTCACTGATTTGGTCAGCCATTTTATCCGGATGGCCTTCGCTTACAGATTCCGAGGTAAATACAGCGTACTCGCGCATAAGTCCTATCACAGTTAATAATTCAAAAGACGCAATATGTTACATCGAGTTGGTCTTTTGGGCCAGTTCTAGACGATAAAAATGGATGAATTTATTTCAATTCAATGACTTTTTAATTGATATGGGCATCTAAAAAACTGATAAGCCAGTAAAATTGAGTTTGAAAATTGACATTTACCCTTCATGAATTTTGTTAAGCAAATATTTACCCAGGAATTCAAACGTGGGACTGTTTTGAATTGAAAAACTCTCATGGAGAATAATAAAAGGATTTTATGGTTTAAAAAGATGATAAATATTAGCTGCTTATATTTATTTCCTTGGTGGGAATTTAGACTTGACCCAGCTTGCTGGGAAGGGGTTGAATAAAAGCCATCCAGTAAAAAGTAACCATGAACAGGGGTTAAATTTTTCAGTTAGTTTTATTTGAGCTGAATTTAATTCAGTTTTTTGGGTTTTGCACATTTATTCATCATTCTCGCGAAACTAAAATTGAGCTGCTTTGATTCTGTATTGAAAATCTGTCAAATCATCAGCAAATGAAAATGATTTTATGAATGATAGAGGTCTTGAATGATATATCCACTCCTTAAAAGGCAGCGGACTGTTCGTTCAAATGTCATATATAAGTTTTAAACTCAATAGGTCAAGGCATTTACGTGGGTGCCAAGTCCCTGCAAATGATCTGAAATTGAGCTTTGCCTGCATTAAAATATGCCCCGAGGTGAATAAATGCCGAAATGTTGGCTATTAGGCTTTACCCCTTGCTGTTTTTTTAAGACAATATAGCCAGCTTTGAATTTTCCTATTCATCATCTTCTTTAAACGATTTAGTTGGACTCTGACCTATGACAACCCCGCTTAACGAACGTCGTATTGCAAACGCAATTCGTGTATTGGCAATGGATGCTGTGCAAAAAGCAAATTCAGGACATCCAGGTGCTCCGATGGGGATGGCAGACATCGCTGACGTGGTTTGGCGCGAATTTTTAAATCACAACCCGCAAAACCCGCAATGGGCAAACCGTGACCGTTTTGTATTGTCTAATGGCCATGGTTCTATGTTGCAATATGCGCTATTGCATTTGACCGGTTATGATCTTTCTATCGAAGATTTAAAATCTTTCCGCCAGTTACATTCTAAAACTCCGGGTCACCCAGAATTAGGTTATGCACCAGGGATTGAAACCACCACTGGTCCATTGGGTCAGGGTATTGCCAATGCGGTTGGTTTTGCTTTAGCTGAAAAAACCTTGGCTGCTCAATTCAACAAAGATGACATCCAGGTTGTAGACCATTTCACTTACTGTTTCCTGGGTGATGGCTGCTTGATGGAAGGTGTTTCACATGAAGCATGTTCACTGGCGGGTACTTTGGGTCTAGGTAAGTTAATTGCTTACTATGACGACAACGGCATTTCTATTGACGGTGAAGTTGAAGGCTGGTTCTCTGACGATACAGAACAACGTTTCTTATCTTATGGCTGGCAAGTGATTAAAGTGGATGGCCACGATAGCGATGCGATCCGTCAGGCAACTGTAGAAGCAAAAGCGGAAACGGCTAAGCCAACCATCATTATCTGTAAAACGATTATTGGCCTGGGTTCACCAAACAAACAAGGTAAAGAAGATTGCCACGGTGCGCCACTGGGTAACGACGAAATCGCATTGACTCGCGAAGCGTTGGGCTGGAAAGAAGAAGCATTTGTGATTCCTGCTGACGTTTATGCAGCTTGGGATGCCAAAGACAAGGGTGCTCAATCTGAATCTGCATGGAATGAAACTTTTGCAGCATATGCCGCAAAATACCCAACTGAAGCAGCTGAACTTAAACGCCGTTTAAGCGGTGAATTACCGGCTGACTTCGTCGCTAAAGCAGATGCTTATATTGCTGAAGTGAATGCAAAAGCAGAAACCATTGCAACCCGTAAAGCCAGCCAGAATGCACTTCAGGCACTTGTACCATTATTGCCAGAGGTTCTGGGCGGTTCTGCTGACCTGGCAGGTTCTAACCTGACGCTTTGGAAAGGTGCGCAAGGCGTACAAGACAATCCGGCGGGTAACTATGTTCACTACGGCGTACGTGAATTTGGTATGACTGCAATTGCCAACGGTGTAGCACTGCATGGCGGTTTCATCCCTTACGTTGCAACATTCCTGATGTTCATGGAATATGCGCGTAATGCAGTACGTATGTCTGCATTAATGAAACAGCGTGTCATCCACGTTTATACCCATGACTCAATCGGTCTGGGTGAAGATGGTCCTACGCATCAACCGGTAGAACAGATCGCCTCTTTACGTGGCACGCCAAACTTAAATACCTGGCGTCCATGTGACACTGTAGAAGCTTCTATTTCATGGAAATCTGCATTGTTACGTAGTGAAGGTCCTACCGCGTTAATTTTCTCTCGTCAAAACTTGCCATTCCAGACCCGTAATCAAGCGCAAATTGAGAACGTTGCTAAAGGTGGTTATGTTCTGGCTGAAGAAAAAGGTGAATTAAAAGCCATCATTATTGCCACAGGTTCTGAAGTTTCATTGGCAATGGAAGCTTATGCGCAGCTTGAAGGTGTGCGTGTAGTGTCTATGCCATGTGCTGAAGAGTTTGTGAAACAGGATGCTGCTTACCGTGAAGCGGTTCTTCCATCTCATATTCGTGCGCGTGTAGCCGTTGAAGCTGCGCATGTGGATTACTGGTGGAAATTCGTGGGTCTGGATGGTCGCGTGATCGGGATGACCACTTACGGTGAATCTGCGCCTGCAAAAGATTTGTTCCAATACTTCGGTATTACCACTGAAGCAGTGGTTGCAGCTGTGAAAGAAATTACCGCTTAATCAATTCGATTAGCCGGTTAAAAGACGCCCCAGTAGAAGGGGCGTTTTTTATTGCAAAATAACGATTTGTAACGAATGATTTAAAGCTACAGGTTTAAAATTAATTCATTCATACAGTATTCAGCCCGGGGTGCATGATTGCCCCAAGTGAGGAAAATATGAGCCTTTATGATCAGATTAATGATGAAATTGTCCTGATGGATGCTGGTGAACAGAAATGGATTGGTGCAGACCTTGAACTTGATGCCATGGTTGCGGTTGAACTGATGCTGCAAGACTTGCAGGAAGACAAGGTGATTAAGATTCGCCGTAAGAATCATGAAAAGCATACCGGCTTGAAGCAAATCGACCGTATTCTGGTTGAAAAGTTATAAAGATGAAAGACCTTTAAAAAGCCCCAGTCGGGGCTTTGATTATTTTGGACATTTAAAAATCATCAGTTAGGCAGAGCGCAATTTTGATGACTTCATCATGATTTTTATAAACTGTATATTTTTGTATGAAATTCTTAATAAAAACAGACAGAAGCGACAAAACCAATAAAGCTGCGGATCAGGGTTTAAAATAATTTGTGATGATTATCAATATATTAAGATTAGGTGATTTTATCATTTCATTTATAGGGCTAGATAACCAGTAATTGTTCTATTCTTGCAACATATCGTTTTATGTATATCGGTGAATTAAGATAAGAAAGGTATAGACTAATAACCATTCCAAAGCGAGATAATGACACATGAATTTCAAAGCAATAACTTTAGGTTTGGCGGTAGCATCGGTAGCAACATTGTCTTTGGCAAAGCCTGTGGCTTACCAAATTGACCCAACCCATACAGCGACTGTATTTAGCTGGAACCATTTTGGTTTTTCTACCCCATCTGCAAACTTTAGCGACATTCAAGGTACCATTAACGTTGATAATGCAAAACCTGCAAATTCATCTGTGAATGTGACGATTCCTTTATCGAGTTTAAATACCAATGTCAAGGCATTGGATGAGCATTTAAAAACAGCAGATTTTTTTGATGCAGCCAAATATCCTAACATCACATTTAAAAGTACCAAGGTTCAAGCTTTAGGTAAAAACAAATATAAAATCACGGGTAACCTGACCGTAAAAGATGTAACTAAACCGGTGGTTTTAGATGCAGTGTTAAATAAACAGGGCGTACACCCAATGACTAAAGCAGAGTCTATTGGTTTCAATGCAACGACTTCATTTAACCGTTCAGCATTTGGTGTAGGCGGCTATGTTCCAAATGTGGGCGATAAAATCACGGTAAACATTACCACTGAAGCCTCTGTTCCTGCGAAAAAATAAGTTCGAAGTGGCTCATAAAAAAGCACCATTAAGATGGTGCTTTTTTTATTGAAATTTTACTTTAAATTGCTGAAATCTGTTGGAGATATGCCTGCAATACAGCCTGTGCCTGCACTTCTACGGCATGGGCATAGCGTTGATTGTCTGCCCGCAAAGCAGGAATGGAGATATTGGCTTTGCGCAATTCGCAGGTATGGCCAATGAGCCATTTTTCCAGACTGTCTGCTGCAACTTCAATATGGAATTGCAAGGCCAGAATGTTTTTACCCATCGCAAAGGCCTGATTGGGGTAAATTGCTGAACTGGCCAATAATTCAGCTTGTTCAGGTAAATCGAAAGTATCGCCATGCCAGTGTAATACCGGGGTATCCATTAAGGGGGCAAGCAGGTTATGTTCAGTATTGGACAGGCTTAAGGGACTCCAGCCAATTTCCTTTTGATGGCCTGCATAGACTTTGGCTCCCAAGGCATGCGCAATCAGTTGGGCACCCAGACAAATGCCTAAAGTTGGCAAATTTTCTTTTAAGCGAACTTTAAGTAAGTCTATTTCTTGTTGTAAGAATGGATAATCTTCTGTTTCATAAACCCCAATCGGTCCACCTAAAATAATAGTTAAGCCTTTATGCTGAAATGCTTTGCTTAGGTCATCTACGCCAGCTTCAAAATAGCGTACCCGAAAGCCCAGTTGATAAAATATATCTTCCAATGCACCCAGGTCTTCAAAAGCAAGATGCTGAATGGCATAAATGGTGTCGGGAAAGTCTGGAGATGCTGTAGTCATATACTATTTTTCTAAGAGGGCAGGAATAAGTGCAATTTAGCCTGAATAGCCAGAAAAATGAAGATTTCACTGTGGATTGTTTGCAATTTAAAGCAAAAAAAGCGAACCGAAGTTCGCTTTTGATATCCTTTATACAAGGTTATGTTAGAAGAAGCCCATTGGCTTGGTGGCATAGCTGACCAACAAGTTTTTGGTTTGTTGATAATGATCCAGCATCATCTTGTGGTTTTCACGTCCGATCCCTGATTTTTTATAACCACCGAAAGCGGCATGCGCAGGGTAGATGTGATAGCAGTTGGTCCATACACGACCGGCTTCAATTGCACGGCCCGCACGGTAAGAGGTATGCGCAGAGCGTGACCAGACACCCGCACCCAAACCATAAATGGTGTCATTGGCAATTCGGATGGCATCATCAAAATCTTTAAAGGTGGTCACTGCAAGTACCGGTCCAAAAATTTCTTCCTGGAATGTACGCATGTCATTGGTACCTTTGAAAATGGTCGGCTCAATGTAGAAGCCTTGGCCCACTTCACGGCGTTCACCGCCACCAGTCAGCAATTCAGCACCTTCTTCACGGCCTGTGGCAATACAGCCCAAGATTTTATCCTGCTGCTCTTGCGATGCCTGAGCACCAATCATGGTGTCGGTATCCAGCGGATGACCGGTTTTAATGCGTTTTACCCGTTCTACTGCCATCTCCAGGAACTGGTCAGCAATACTTTCCTGAATTAACGCACGTGATGGACAGGTACAGATTTCCCCCTGGTTCAGCGCAAACATGGTAAAGCCTTCCAGCGCTTTTTCCAGGTAGTCATCTTGCTGAGCCATGATATCTTCAAAGAAAATGTTTGGTGATTTACCGCCCAACTCTAGTGTGACTGGAATAATATTTTCGGTTGCATATTGCATGATCTGCTGACCCACAGCTGTTGAGCCGGTAAATGCAATTTTGGCAATACGCGGGTTGGTAGCCAGTGGGCGGCCCACTTCAATGCCATAACCGTTCACAACGTTTAATACGCCTTCCGGTAGCAGGTCCTGAATCAGTTCAACCAGGACCAAAATACTTGCCGGAGTTTGCTCAGCAGGTTTTAAAACAATACAGTTACCCGCAGCCAGAGCCGGTGCCAGTTTCCAGGTCGCCATTAAAATCGGGAAGTTCCACGGAATGATCTGTCCGACCACACCTAAAGGTTCATGAAAGTGGTAGGCAATGGTATCTTCGTCGATTTCTGAAATGCCGCCTTCCTGTGCACGGATACAGCCGGCAAAATAGCGGAAATGGTCAATCGCCAAAGGAATATCTGCTGCCAGGGTTTCACGGATCGGCTTACCATTATCCCAGGTTTCAGCAACCGCCAACAGTTCCAGATTGGCTTCTAAACGGTCGGCAATTTTTAACAGGATATTGGAACGGGTAGTCGGAGAGGACTTGTTCCATTGTGCTTTGGCTTTATGCGCTGCATCGAGTGCCAGTTCGATATCTTCAACGCTTGAGCGCGGAACTTTGGTGAAGGCTTTGCCATCTACAGGAGAAATATTGTCAAAGTATTCTCCTTTTACAGGAGCGACCCATTGTCCACCAATGAAGTTTTCATACTGGGCCTTAAACTGAACTTTTGAACCGGGTTGATTAGGATCGACGTAACGCATATGTATTTTCCTTTGCTTATTCTCGTGTGAAGAAGCTGTATCTACAGCTTTGGTATAAGGTACTTTTGTACATTATTTGATTAGCATACAGGGAATAAGGTTGGAGAAAGGTTGGAGACAAGAAGGTTTACAATCTTTCCAAACAGTCTTAAAAAATAAAGATTACAGTGGATGTAAGTCATGAATTGTTGTGAGAATAAGGAATGATGAATAAGCAAAGTTTGATGCAAAAAAGACAGAAAATTGAGCAGTTTAGACAAAGTAGCAGTCTTTCTCCCTTGCATGCGGAACAATTGGGCCAAAGCATTGTCAGTTCCTGGCAACGCTCGACTTCTGCTGAAATCCCAAAAGATCGTGCAGCTGCGCCCTTGGTTCATTTACAAAAAGAAACCTATCCTTCGGCCCTGGCACAAGCCCTGCAACATTGTATGCAGGATTTAAAACATATTGCTGAACAATCTTCCATGGTGCTGGCGGTTGGAGATATCGGCAGTACCATCATCTGGACAGCGTCGAGCCCACAAATGCAGCGTGCAGCCGAAAGCGTGCATTTTATCGAAGGCGGGCAGTGGCGCGAGGAACTGGTCGGAACCAATGCCTTGGCTTTATCACTTAAAACCCAGCAGTCGAGCTGTGTGTTTTCCAATGAGCATTACATGTCTTCCATTCATGATTGGGTCTGTTATGCAGCACCGATTGTTGATCCCTATTCCAAACAGGTTTTAGGGGTGATTGACCTGTCGACCACCTGGCAAAAGCATAATAGTCTGGGCCTGCTTGCAGCTGAACGATGTGCCTCGATTATTCAATCGGCATTACTTGAATATCAAAAACAGCGCCTGTTTATCCGGGCTTTTTCCGTGCCGCAAGTGTTGTTTAATGGCAAGGTCCTGGTGCTCACGCCAAGACAAATCGAAATTTTGACCATTCTGGCTTTGTGTCCGCAAGGTTTAAGCCTGGACAGTTTACATCAGGCCTTATACGGTGAACGCAAAGTCAGCATCGGCACCTTAAAGGCGGAAATGTCACAGTTGCGCGATATTTTAGGCGGCATGCTGGGTTCCAGGCCTTATCGTTTATTGGCACATGTCGAAGCTGACTTTTTACTGACCGAACAGTCTCTAGATGCCGGATATATCGATTCTGCCTTAAAACTGTGTACCGGTGTTTTTCTGGCAAAAACGGAAAGCCCATTTTTATGTGCCTGGCGTGATTGTCTGGAATCGCGTTTAAGTCATGCCATTTTTAAAGCCAATGAAACCGATGTTTTGCTTAAACACATGGCACATTTTCCAGAAGCGATCGATGCGGTGGAGCGCTTGATTGAACTGATGCCAAAAACTCACCCCGTGCATCAAACCTTACTGAAATATAAAGACAATTAATACTGATATCGGATAATTGTTTTTATAAGCCTTTCTGCTTTAACCATTCAAACAGTTGTTGATAGACAGTTTCGCGCACCGATTTTTCTGACAGTACCAAGTCATGTAAGCCATCTTTTATTTCGCTGATGGTGACATCTCCTTTTATTTTTTGGGCATATTTTTTTATGTGCTTGACATCTAGAATTACATCACTGGTTTGAGCATATTTATGCCATTTTTTCGGATTTTTGGTTTGATGGGAATGCATCACCAAAGTCGGGACATTTAAGCTCACGCCTTGATGAATTTCCTTTTGTGCTTCAAAAATGGCCCGGACAAAACTCAGGCGAACCATAGGATAAGTGACTTGTTTCCATTCCAGATTAAAGTCCCATTCTCCCTTCAAGCTGTGGTGCAGACTGGTCACATACCATTTATTCAGTTCGCTGGGGAACTTTAAATCCGGGCAGATTTTGCCGACGCGACTTAAATTAGGCAGCCCCAATTTTTTCTTGATCGGGTTCATATTAAAGTCGTAAAAGGGACTATTGACCCAAAGTGCTTTAATTAATGGATGATCGGGATGATGGGCGGCATAAAGTGTGGTGGTCAAGCCGCCAGTCGAATGTCCACAGAGCAGCACCGCATCATGTCCTTCTGCACCTATAATGTCTAAGGCTTGGCTAATCTCGGCATCATATTCCGACATTTCGCGGACGTTATAATATTTTTGATGGGGCAGATGTGAGCGGCCATATTTGCGTAAATCTAGCGCATAAAAGTCAAAACCATGCTGGTTAAACCGTTCTGCCATTTCGGTTTGAAAAAAATAATCAATAAAACCATGAATATATAAAACAGCTTTAGGGGTGGTTTGCGCTGCTTTTTTTCGAATTAAAGTTGCAGTGACTTGACCTTCATAATCATCGGGAAAGTCCAGCGTGGCCTGTTCATAGCCTGGACCTAATACATCCAGCTGGTAAAGCGGTTCAAGGGTGCCATTTGTGATTGTACCATTTGTCATTGTTATACTCATTTGGAAACATCGGTTTTTTCTTATCCTTCATGATGGGCAGTAATTTGTCAAATTGAATTATTTTAATAAAAAAAAGCAACCCCATTCCTGACCCCGTGTTATACAGGGTCCAAGGGAACAGTTGAGGAAACAGCCGGTTCAAGACGATTTCCTCAGCCGCTCCAGACTGGAGCGGGAATGTGGGTTGCCAAAAATGTAAGTCAAAAGATAGGAGAGAAGACTTACATGGAGGTCTATACGGCTGCTTTAAAATCGACTACCGATGCATTGGATTTCAAAGCTGCCTTAAAGATATCGACCACTTGTGCATGTGTGGCTTTACGCGGGTTAGTCAGCATGCAGGCATCTTTCTGGGCATTTTCAGACATGATGCCTAAATCAGCTTCTTTTACCCCCAGTTCGGCTAAACCTGATGGAATACCGATTGAGGCTGAAAGCTGGCGAATTGCCTGGATGGCTTCATATGCCGCTTCAGTTACGGTTAAGCCCTCTGTATTTACCCCCATGAGCTGGGCGATTTTGGCATAACGGTCAGGGCAGGCAATCAGGTTAAACTCGCAGACATGCGGCAGCAAGATGGCATTACATACACCGTGCGGCAGGTTATAGAAACCGCCGAGCTGATGCGCCATCGCATGCACATAACCGAGTGATGCATTGTTAAAAGCCATGCCTGCAAGATATTGTGCATAGCTCATGGCATCACGCGCTTCCAGGTTTTCACCATTGGCAACGGCAGGGCTGAGCCATTCGCTAATCATGCTAATCGCTTTTTCTGCGCAGGCATCGGTAATGGGAGTGGCAGCTGTAGAGACATAAGCTTCAACGGCATGCGTCAAGGCATCCATACCGGTTGCTGCAGTTAAGGCCGCAGGTTTTGCCACCATCAGTTTAGGATCATCAATCGCAATCAATGGGGTGCAGCGCCAGTCCACAATCGCCATTTTTACATGGGTTTCGGTATTGGTAATAATACAGAAACGCGTCATTTCAGATGCCGTACCGGCTGTAGTGTTAATCGCAATCAGCGGCGTCATCGGAACTGTACTTTTATCGATCCCTTCGTAGTCACGAATATGACCGCCACCCGCTGTCACCAGGCCAATGCCTTTGGCACAGTCATGCGATGAACCGCCACCCAAGGACACAATAAAATCACAGGCATGCTCGTTATAGGCCTGTACGCCGTTATGCACGTTGATATCGGTTGGGTTAGGCTCTGCGCCCGGGAAAATGTGACTGTCTACACCAGCATCTTTTAAGTAGGCGGCAATGGTATCTGCCACACCAAATTTGAACAGACCGGCATCAGTTACAATTAAGGCTTTTTTTGCGCCTAAACTTTGTGCCTTTGCGCCAATTTCTTTGGCACAGCCTGGACCGAAAAGTGAAACACAGGGAATATAAAAACCGTTGGTTTGATCTGCAATATTTTTAAAAGCCATGGTGCGATTCCTTCTACCATTCGTTGTATTATCGGTGACCCTCACCGTGATTTGAGTATTCAATGAAGCGTAAAAAAATCCCACCTACCAAAAACCTACCATTTAAATTTTAGATATTTTTGATGCAGGAATTGTAGAAAATTAAAATGCGGAAGGGGGTTGGAATTAGCTTGAATGAATGATAAAACTTTTAGAGTGAAAGATAATTTTAAAAATCATTTTTTAGGAACAAGAAAAAGTTGAGGACAAATCTGAAAGTGCGATACAGATATTTTTCTTTTATGAATAGATTGTCTTTCATTAAAAAAAATATTTTATTTATATGAATATTATGATGAAGTGTAGGGGGATGTATGGAAGCCACACAAAATAAAGATGTCAAATTATTACATGCCATACATAAAATTTTACTGCAGGAATGGGATCCCTTGGGGATTTGCTGTAACCCTTCCATGCGGGATGAATATGAGGATTATTTACCCAAAATTTTTAATATGCTGAATGAAAATGCAAGCGAGTCTGAAATTTTTGACTATCTATGGCGTATTGAACATAAGGTCATAGAGCAAAAGGGAAATAAGCAACATACTTTAAGAATAGCGAGTTTGCTTAAGGGACTGTCGGTTTAAAGTTCAAATGAATGAGACAATTGAGTAGCCCATAGCAAAAGGGCGACTTCATCCACAACAGGCGTAAATACAACGAATAGCGTGTGATAAAAACCGGTGTCAGGCACCGGTTTTTATCTTTCAGCTTAGAATTTCTTTTCTACACTGAGGAGTACACTTGGAATGGCCTGATTCACCCGTGATTCATACAGGCTGCCATCAGATTGACTGTTTAAACGCTCTTTATAATCTGTACTCAAGATATTGCGTGCACTCAGGGTCGTTGCCCAGCCATCGTCAAAGCGTTTGGTCACACTGATATCCATATTGACCCGCTCATTGCTGGTACGATCGTAAGGCTGGTTATCCAGGGCACGGGTAAATTCAGGAACATAGTTCAGATTGATACTGCTGGAAATACGCCAAGGCTGATAGTTATAAGACAAACCGGCACTTGCTGTATAAGGGGCCACATCACTGGCTAAACGTTCCTGATGATTGGCATCTTCAATTTTTGCGCGTACCGTCGACAGTTGACCATTCAACATCAATGAATGCCCATTTTCCGTTTGTTTCAATGCATAGCGAGCAGCAACTTCAACCCCGTAGGTAGTGGCATTGTCCTGGTTAATCGGTCTTTCAACAAAACGGCCGTTTTCCTGACGAATCACTTTCTCAATATAGTCGTCAATTTCACGTTGATAGGCTGTGATGTTGACGCCACCTGCCGGGGTGTTATAACCCAGGGTCGATTCAAAAGCTGTAATTTTTTCCGGACGTAAATTTGGATTGCCGCCCCGGTCCGGGTTATTCAGGCTGCCGGCATCGCTGTCGGTAGAAACTGAAACCGTCGGCAGCAGCTGGTCGGTTTTAGGACTGCGGAATGCCTGGCTGATATTGGTTTGCAGTGACCAGTGATCATCAAAATCGAAGCGATGAGCCAAAACAGGGCTGAAGTGCTGGTCACTATAATCCACCAGTCCGGAACGATTGATCCATTCCTGACGTGCCCCCAGGGTGAGGGTTTGCCGGTCGGTAAATTTCCAGCTGCCTTCGGTATAGAGTGCATAACGCTGTTCATCGAGTGTATCGGCAATATTGCTTTCAAGCTCACTGGAACGAAGATCCGTACCAAACTTCAGTTGTCTGTTTTCATCAAACTTACGCACCCCATCATAAGCCGCCCCATATTCATTCACGGTTTCATCCGTATAGCTGCTGAATAGTGGCGATCGGGTCGATTCGGTTTCATTCTGCTGTTCTACAGAAAGGCGAATCTTGTCCGAGTTGCCCTTGTCCTTGCGTTCATAACGGGTATTTAAACGGATGCTGTCATTCTTGTCGTTTTGGGTCTGATCACCGCGGCTACCGTCACTTTCATTGTTGCGATAGAACAGTTCGGCAACCAGTTTTTGCTGGTCATCCAGTTCATATTCAACACGCGGTGCCAGCATTTGCGACTTGCGTTCAGTGACGCGTTTTTGTTCACGTGTTTCGTTACTGGTTTGAGTCTGGGTGATCGAGGTGGTGCCATTCCACATCTGGTTGGCAGATATGCTGTATAGCCAAGCATTATCACGACCTTCGGCCTGAACACTGATATTTTTACGTTGTTCTTCTTTTTGATCTGATTTCGCCAAACCATATCCGGCACGGATCGTTCCGCTGATGCGGGCATCATCCCAGGGTTGTTTCAGAATAATATTGATGACGGCGGAAGATGCCACAGAGGCCTGAGCAACACTTGGCTGTTTGGTAATTTCAATCCGTTCAATCATGTCCGGGGTGATGCTGTCCACCACAGACATGCCTCCACGCGGGCCGCCTTGAACAGGTTCGCCGTTGATTAAAAATATCGGGGCACCGCCACCCCGAAAACGCATAGCTGAAGCACCGCCACCTCCACGCGGACCTTGTCCTGGCGCGGGCATCTGAAAACCGGCTGCACGACGTAGGGCATCATTTACCGACTGATCGCCAAATTGCAGCATTTCTTCCCGAGTGACAATGGTTTTCGCCACCGCACTGATATCCGGGTCTTTGGCCTGGGCGGGTGCGGCTTCAAATTTTAAAGTCGCCAGGGTTTGTACCGGATCGATCTGGGGGGCACTGCTGTCTGTTGTAGTTGTATCTGCGGTGCTATCGGCAGCCCAAGTGGGGGACATAAAAGCAAACAAGGCGCAGCTTAATGCACTTAGTTTCCAACGCGGTTGTATGCGTTTCATTATTCAATGTTCCAGATGTCGTTTGGTGCGTAAGATAACGTAAAAATGTGGAGAAAAATTGTGGAAAATCGCGCAAATAAAAATAAAAGATCAAACGTGGATTCAACTGAAATCTAACCAAAATGAATCATTTAGCCCCAGCTGCCTGTTCAGGTGAGTAAGCGGGGGCATTGGTCCAATAGAAATGGTTTTTTAAGGATCGAAAGATAAAATACAGTTCTGGCTGATCTGATCAATACTCTGCTCACTCAGGCGAATCTGGTCCCATTTCAGCATTTGCTGAATCAGCCAGTGAAAATCTTCCAGTTTGGGTGCTGATGATTCATTCACAAAGTTACGTATAATTGTCTGAATGGAGTGGAATTTTTTTACATGGATGCTGTCAGAGCATTGAAATTGCACAATATTGAAATCCATCAACATTTTCCAGACCTCGGTATAGTCGTCCAGCACCTGTAATTCCTGCTGTGCTTTTTCAATCGCCGCCACTAAAGCACGATGCGTATGCGGATGCTGTGTGGCCCAGTCGGCAGTGACTGCCAGCACCTTATCTGCCACCTTGGGAATAACATCCTGACTGCTGGCCACAATCTGGCTGAGTCCCAACAGTTCTCCTTGTGTGTTCCACGGTTCTCCGACACAGAAACCGTCAATCACATGACTCCTCAAGGCCTCGACCATATAGGGAGGCGGAAGGGTCGTGAGCTTGATTTTTTCTGCAATTTCAACATTGGCAAGGGCTAACCACTCTCTTAAGCAATAATGATGAATCGACTGCTTAAATACATGCGCCAGCTGAATCGATTGCTGTGCCTGTATGGCTGAAACAACTTTCTCGGCCGATTGCCGGGCATGATCTTGTTCTGAAATCTGCAGATCAAAACACAATTTCTGACTCAGACTGATAAAGGCGCGGTTATGGCTGAGGACCAATGCCGTTTGCAAGGGAATACCCAGCTGGTCTTCGCCCAGTGCTGCGGCAGGAAGCATGGCAGACAGGCAATGGGCTGCATCCAGAAAGCCAAAGGCCAGCCGGTCTCTTAAACTTGCCCATGAGGCTTCCTTGACGAGCGTGATCTCCAGGCCACGCTCTGCAAAGAAGCCACGCTGTTTGGCCCAAAGCACGGCGACACAGTCAAGCAAAGGAATGTAGCCAATCTGGATTTGGGTTTTTTCTAAATCTGTCATGGCTTATTCCTTGAATTGGTTTTGTAACAGTTGTTGGGCATCCAGTAAGCGCCGTGCCATTTCGCCAATGGTCATACGGTGGCTCATGGCATTTTTTCTGAGTAATTGAAATGCCTGTTCTTCCGTCAGGGAATGCAATTGCATCATCAGCACTTTGGCTTGATCGACCACTTTACGGTCGGCCAGTTTATTTTTGGTCTCTTCCAGATCATCCAGTAATTTTTTATGCTTTTTATACTGTGCAATCGAAATTTCCAGAATGTTTTGCAGTTTTGCCGGATCAATTCCGTCCACGATATACGCCGTGACTCCGGCATCAATGGCGCTTTTAATGGTGTCTTTATGACTGTTTTTAGTAAACAGCACGGTGGGTAAATCGAACTGGCTGACACAACTTTCAATAATGTCACGATGGGGATGATCCATGTCCAGCAAAATCACATCGGCATGTAACTGTTCTAAACGGAACAGGCTTAAATGGTCGATGGTCAGGCAAGCCACCACCTCGAAATGATGTTCGATCAGGGACGCTTTTATATAGTTGGCACGTTCTTGATCGTCATCAATCAGTGCAATTTTCAGTTTTGGCATATTGAGCTAAATACCATCAAGCAGAGCCAGAAAAATTTCTCCCTAAATGAAAGCAATTTAAATGCCAAAATTAATGGATTTCTTTTTTTATATAAAAATCAGACATAAAAGTTGAATGCTATCTGGTGCTGCCCCGTCTTGATGCAAAAATGCGCCATGAGGAAGCATAAGTGCAGTTGCTAAGACGAGCCAGTTGGATATTCAAAAGGGAAGACGAAGAATTTCACCAGTTTGAATAATGATAAAAATTAAATAAAAAGTTATTAAAAATAATAAGTTGGTATTTTTATTTTATTGTTGGCACAGTCATTGCTTATTCTCTGGTGAGTCAAAGACGACTCTAAAAAAATTTGTAAGACGGCCAACGACGTCCGTTCTGATCGAATCTGTTATGCAGCTATCCGTATGGCAGATAACCCAATACGTTCAGTTCAGGAAGGAGAAGGCCATGTCTTCAAATTTATATGAAAAAAAAGCAACAAAAATAAGTCTTTTTAGTTTTAACAGCGCGGCGATGAGAGCCTTCCACATGAGTTGGCTCGCCTTTTTTGTCTGCTTCTTTGCCTGGTTTGCCTGTGCACCGCTCATGCCTGTGATTGCCGGTGAATTTCATCTCACCAAAGACCAGATTGCCAATATCAATATTGCTGCCGTTGCCATTACCATTTTAGTCCGGCTGATTGTGGGACCTTTGTGTGACAAGTATGGTCCACGCAAAACCTATACCGCATTGCTGGTCATTGGCAGTATTCCGGTGTTTGGTGTGGCATCGGCCAACAGTTATGAATCATTCCTGTTTTTCCGCTTGCTGATAGGCGCGATTGGTGCCAGCTTCGTCATCACCCAATATCACACCAGTATTATGTTCGCACCGAATGTGGTGGGTACGGCCAATGCGGCATCAGCAGGTTGGGGGAATGCGGGTGGTGGTGCCACACAGGCGTTGATGCCATTAATGCTTGCTGCTTTGGTGATGTTCGGTGTTGAGCAAGCTATGGGCTGGAGAATTGCACTGATTGTTCCGGGCTTGATGATGCTGATTGTCGGTGCGCTGTACTGGAAATTTACCCAAGACTGTCCGCAAGGCAACTTTAAGGAACTTCGTGCGCAAGGCATTCAAGTCGGAAGTGAGAAAAAAGGTGGCATGGCAATTCTCATGCATGCTGCACGTAACTACCGCGTCTGGATTCTGTTTGGAGCTTATGCGGCGTGCTTCGGTATTGAAATCTTCATTCATAACATTGTGGCGATGTACTACGTTGAACACTTCAGCTTTGGCTTAAAAGAAGCCGGCATGGCGGCGGGGATCTTTGGTTTACTGGCCCTGTTTGCCCGTGCTTTGGGTGGCATCGTTTCAGACAAGGTAGCAACCAAAAAAGGTCTGGATGGCCGTACCAAAGTGCTATTTGGCATGATCCTGATGGAAGGTCTGTTCCTGATCGTGTTCTCACAAATGAATACCGCAGTTCTTGCAATTCTTGTCATGACGGTATTTGCACTCTTCACCCATATGGCCTGTGGCGCCACCTATGCGCTGGTTCCTTTCATTGACCGTGATGCTTTAGGCGGTGTGGCCGGCATTATTGGTGCAGGCGGCAATGTCGGTGCCGTGGCAGCAGGTTTCTTGCTCAAAGGCATGCTGGATATTCAAACCACGTTAATGGTGCTGGGTGGCCTGGTCGTGATTGCAGCAAGTTTTGTTCTGATGATCCGTTTCTCGGTTGAACATAAAGAGAAGGAACAAAAGCTGTTTGAACAGGCAGTGCTTGAACGCAACAACATGGCTTAAATAGATTAAAAGAATAGGAGAAACAATATGAAACTGGTAATGATTGGCCATGGCATGGTTGGACACAAATTTATTGAATCCGTGCTTGAACATGCAGGGGATGAGGTTGAAATCACCATCTTGGCAGAAGAACCGCGTTTAGCCTATGACCGTGTACATTTAACCGAATATTTCACTGGTAAATCAGCCAAGGACTTAACGCTTTGCCGTGCAGATTTTGCTGATGCCTATGGAATAGATCTGCGCTTAAATACCAAGGCAACCGCCATTGATTGTTTAAATAAAACAGTCACGACCAGTCATGGTGATGTGATTGCTTATGACAAATTGGTGCTTGCAACCGGTTCATATGCTTTTGTTCCTCCTATTCCAGGTAATGACCGCGAGAACTGTTTTGTTTACCGTACTATTGAAGACCTGGATGCGATTCGTGCCGCGAGTTTAAATGCCAGGACCGGTGTGGTAATCGGTGGGGGATTGCTGGGTCTGGAAGCAGCCAAAGCCCTTCGTGACCTGGACCTGGAAACCCATGTGGTGGAATTTGCCCCACGCTTGATGGCGGTGCAAATTGATGACCTGGGCGGTAAGGTTTTACGTTCCAAAATCGAAAACCTGGGCGTGAAAGTTCATACCCAAAAAGCCACTTCTGCAATTGAAGACGGCATGAATGCCAAGCATGTGATGAAGTTTGGTGACGGTTCAGAGCTGGAAACCGATATTATTCTGTTCTCTGCGGGTATTCGCCCGCGTGATGAGCTGGCGCGTCATAGTGGCCTGGCAATTGGTGAGCGTGGTGGTATCGTGATTAACGATTACTGCCAGACTTCAGATGCGGACATTTATGCCATTGGGGAATGTGCCCTATGGCAAAACAAAATCTACGGTCTGGTGGCACCGGGCTATGACATGGCGCGTATTGCAGCAAAACATGTCATGGATCAGGCCTGTAATTCATTTGCCGGTGCGGACATGAGCACCAAGCTGAAACTGATGGGGGTTGATGTAGCATCGGTAGGCGATGCGCATGCCATGACGCCAAATGCGCTCAGCTATTTCTATGCCGATGAAGATGCCATGATCTATAAAAAGATTGTGGTAAATAGCGAAAAAACCAAGCTGCTCGGAGCTGTGCTGGTGGGTTGTGCCAAGGAATATAACGACCTGCTGCAAATGATGCTGAATGGACTGGAAATTCCGGAAAATCCTGAAAGCCTGATCATGCCAGGCTATGCGCAATCTACGGCCAAAGCGGGTGGTAGCGGTGTGGATCTGCTTCCAGATAGCGCCACCATTTGTTCATGTAATAACGTCTCAAAAGCCGATATCTGTTCTGCAATTGCAGAAGGTTCAACTTCGCTGGGTGCCCTGAAAAAATGTACCAAAGCCGCAACGGCGTGTGGTGGCTGCGCACCTTTAGTCACTCAAGTATTGAAGTCGGAGTTGCAACGCCAAGGCGTAACTGTGAATAACCATCTGTGTGAACACTTTGCCTATTCACGCCAAGAGCTGTATCACCTGGTGCGGGTCAATGAAATCAAGACCTTCGATGACCTGATTCAGCAACACGGTCATGGTCTTGGTTGCGATATCTGCAAGCCGACTGCGGCAAATATTCTGGCCTCCTGCTGGAATGACTTTGTATTGAAGCCAAGCCATGCAGGGTTACAAGACAGTAATGACTACTATCTGGGCAATATTCAAAAAGACGGTTCTTATTCAGTCGTGCCACGTATGGCAGGTGGTGAAGTGACGCCTGAAGGTCTGATCGCAATTGGTCAGATTGCCAAAGAATATGGTTTGTATACCAAACTCACGGGTGGGCAGCGTGTCGACATGTTTGGTGCACAAGTGCATCAACTGCCTGAAATCTGGGAAAAATTGATCAATGCGGGATTCGAGTCCGGGCATGCTTATGGTAAATCCTTACGTACCGTGAAATCCTGTGTGGGTAGTACCTGGTGCCGTTACGGGGTGGATGATTCGGTCGGCTTAGCCATTTTTCTGGAAAACCGCTACAAAGGCCTGCGCTCTCCACACAAGCTGAAAATGGCAGTGTCTGGCTGTACCCGTGAATGTGCCGAAGCGCAAAGTAAAGATGTCGGGGTGATTGCCACAGAAAAAGGCTGGAACCTGTATGTGTGCGGTAATGGCGGCATGAAACCACGTCATGCAGAACTGCTGGCATCGGATCTGGATACCCAGACTTTAATCAAATATATCGACCGTTTCTTCATGTTCTATATCCAGACGGCAGACCGTTTGCAACGTACTTCGGTATGGCGTGACAACCTGGAAGGCGGCCTAGATTATTTAAAAGATGTGGTGGTGAATGACTCGCTGGGTCTGGCGGCAGAACTGGAACGCCGTATGAACCATGTGGTGGGCACCTATCAGGATGAATGGCGTACCGCGGTGCAAGATCTTGAAGTCCGTAAACGCTTTAAAACCTTTATCAATGCAAAAGTTGAGCAGCAAAACGATCCGCACATTCAATTTGCAGAGGTTCGCGGGCAAATTCGTCCAAAAACTGAAGCTGAGCGTGATGTGACACGTATTCCTGTTGTTGAAGCTTAAAAGAATAAAGGAGAAAGAAGATGACAATATTTAAAGAGATGAATAAAACCCATGAGCTGGAATGGGTGGAAATCTGTGCATTGGATGACATTACCCCAAACACCGGTGTGGGTGCATTAATTGACAATCAGCAAATTGCCATTTTCCGTGTCGGTAATGAAAAACGGGTCTATGCCTTAAGTAACCAGGATCCGTTTAGTCAGGCTTTTGTGATGTCGCGCGGCATCATTGGCGATCTGCAAGGCGAGCGTGTCGTGGCCTCTCCAATCTATAAACAGCATTTCAGTCTGGCAACGGGCCGCTGTCTGGAAGATAAAGACCAGAAACTGCTGGTATTCCCAAGCAAGATTGAAAACGGCAAAGTCTGGATCAGTCCAACACCGCAAAAAACCTATATCACCAATAACGGCAGCTCTCAGGAAAAGATGAAACTGGTCCTGATCGGCAATGGATTGGCGGGGATGCGTTGCCTGGAAGATTTGCTGGATATGGCACCGGATCGCTATGAAATTACCGTGATCGGTGAGGAGCCTTGGGGGAACTACAACCGCATCATGCTTTCACCGGTGTTGTCGGGCGATAAAACCATTGATGACATCATGCTGCACCCGCATGCCTGGTATAGCGATAAAAATATCCGCTTTATTGCCGGCGATGCCGCGGTGAAAATCGACCGTCCACGCAAGCAGGTTTATACCGAAAAAGGCGAAATTATAGATTATGACCGCCTGATTCTGGCGACCGGTTCCAAACCTTTTGTTCCACCGATTCCGGGAAGTAACTTAAAAGGTGTGCTCAGTTTCCGTGACATTTACGATGTCAATACCATGCTGGATTACTGCAAGTCTAAACAGAATGCCGTGGTGATTGGCGGCGGTCTGCTGGGTTTGGAGGCTGCATATGGTCTGAAACAACGTGGCATGAATGTAACGGTGTTGCATCTGATGGACCGGATTATGGAACGTCAATTGGACAGTCGTGCCAGCAGCTTGTTAAGGCAGAGTATTGAAGCAAAGGGTATCAATATCATAACTCAGGCCAATACCGAACAACTGATTGGCGAAGACGGTCATGTGAAGCAAATCCAGCTGAAAGATGGCACTGTTTTAGAGGCTGACCTGGTGGTTTTTGCTGTGGGCATTCGTCCGAATATGGCACTGGCACAGAGTGCAGGCTTACGCTGTAACCGCGGCGTGCTGGTGAATGACACCATGCAGACCTTTGACCCGAGTATTTATGCGGTCGGTGAGTGTATTGAACACCGTAGCCAAACCTTCGGTCTGGTTGAACCACTTTGGGGCCAGGCTTTCATTTGTGCCTCGCATCTGGCAGAGCATGGCAGCTTAACTTTTAAAGCACCGACGGTTCCAACCCAGCTCAAGGTCAGTGGCTGTGATGTATTTTCAGCTGGCAACTTTGAACCGCAGGACGATTACGAAGACATTATCTTGAATGATGAAAAGCGTCAGATCTATAAACGCATTATTATTCAAAAAGATAAAGTCATTGGTGCAGTGCTGTTTGGCGATACGGAAGATGGTGCGTGGTATGCAGAACTGATTTCAGACCAAACGCCAATCAGTAATATTCGTAATAAATTGCTGTTTGGTAAAGATTTTGCATTAAAGAAAGCAGGTTAATCACATAAGTGGTATTTGTTCAATTTTAAATATTTGCACAGCCACATTTTGTCTTAATGAGTAAAGAGTAATTGCGTAGGCATGATCTTACTTTTGAAAGATCAAAAGTAACAAAAATCTTTGTTTCCCATACATTACGTCCTGTAATGATGGGAAACGGTGGCATCCATGCCACCTCGACAGAATATATGCTTACGTGAACTCTAAAGATTTAGATAGCTTGGAAAATAGAAGAAATTATTCAAGTGAATTTATTCGATAGAAAGGAGCATCCATGAATAGTATCCCTGTGATGGAACTGCATAGCTCCACAGAAATAAATACGAAAATCACCAATACCACCTGTCCCTATTGTGGGGTGGGATGCGGTGTCACTGCGACTGTACAGGACACAGCTTTGGGTCGAAAAGTGTCGGTTGCAGGGGATGTTAACCATCCCTCCAACTACGGAAAACTGTGCATTAAAGGCAGCAATCTGGCCGATACCCTGGGACTTGAAACCCGTGTCCTTCATCCCATGCTGGGCCGTAAGCAACAGCGGGAAAAGACCGACTGGAATAGGGCGACTGATTTAATTGCCCATAAGTTTCAGCAATGTATTGACCAATACGGGCGTGACAGTATTGCCTTTTATGTGTCCGGGCAATTGCTGACAGAAGACTATTATGTGGTGAATAAATTCGTGAAGGGCTATTTGGGCACGGCCAATATTGATACCAATTCACGACTCTGTATGTCTTCGGCTGTAGCAGCCCATAAACGTGCTTTCGGTGAAGATATTGTTCCCGCGAGCTATGCAGATTTTGAACATAGCGACATGGTGGTTCTGGTCGGTTCCAATACCGCATGGTGTCATCCGGTTTTATATCAACGCATCATGAAAGCCAAAGCGCAGCGCGACCTGTTTGTGGTGGTGATTGATCCACGCTTTACCAGTACCTGTGAAGCGGCAGACTTGCATTTGCCGATTTTACCGGGGCAAGATGTCAAATTATTCAATGGCCTATTGCAATATCTGGCACAAAATGGTCATGCAGATCAAGATTTTATTGCTGCATATACCCAAGGCTTAGAGCAAGCTTTAACACACAGCCAAACTGAATCGTCCATTGAAGATGTCGCAGTCCGTACCGGTATTTCACTGGAAAAACTGCAAACTTTTTATGAAAAATTTGCCCAAACCGAAAAAGTGATGACCCTGTTTTCCATGGGGGTGAATCAGTCTTCGCAAGGAGTGAATAAAGCCAACAGCATAACCAACTGCCATTTATTCACTGGAAAAATTGGCAAACCGGGTGCTGCGCCATTTTCCATGACTGGTCAGCCGAATGCCATGGGCGGTCGTGAGGTTGGTGGATTGGCCAATATGCTGGCAGCCCATCTGGAACTGGAAAACGAAAGCCATCAGCAGCTGGTGCAGAACTTCTGGCAAAGTCCCTATATCGCCAAGCAGGCAGGTTTTAAGGCCGTCGATCTATTCCATGCAGTCGAAAGCGGCAAGATTAAAGCCATCTGGATTATGGCGACTAATCCTGTGGTGAGTTTGCCCGATGCCGATCAGGTCAAACGTGCCCTGGAAAAATGTGAGTTCGTGGTGGTGTCCGATATTTGTTTAGATACCGATACCACGCAATATGCCGATGTGCTGTTACCTGCACTGGGCTGGGGTGAAAAAGACGGCACCGTCACCAATTCTGAACGCCGTATTTCCAGACAGCGCGCCTTTCTGGATGAGCCAGAACAGGCCAAAGCCGATTGGTGGGCCATCAGCCAGGTCGCTAAAAAGTTAGGTTTTAGCGGTTTTGACTTTAACAGCAGTCATGACATTTTTGTGGAACATGCCCGGTTATCGGCTGAACAAAATTCAGATCTGGAGCATCGTGCTGAAACGCCTTATTTTCGCTATTTCAATCTAAAAGCATTAAGCGATTTAAATGCCACTGAATATGATCAACTAGAACCGCTACAGTGGCCGGTCTGGACTAAAGATCAGCCAGACGGTGCTGTGGCACGAATCTATACCCGAGGGCAGTTTAGCCATGCAGATCGCAAAGCCAAATTTATCGCCATCACGGCGGTGAATCCGGTCAATCAAATCTGTAGCGAATTTCCTCTGGTGCTGAATACCGGCCGGATTCGTGACCAGTGGCATACCATGAGCCGTACCGGACTCTCTGCCAATTTAGGAAGCCACCGTGCAGAACCGTATTGTGAAATCCATCCGCATGATGCCTTGAAATACGGAGTGAAAGATGGCGAGCTGGTAGAAGTGAAATCGAAGTGGGGCAATTGTATTTTACGCGCGACGGTCAGTGACGATATCCGCCGTGGACAGGTTTTTGTACCGATTCACTGGAATGACCAGGTGGCATCGGATGCCCGTATTGGCAAAGTGGTCAATCCTGTGGTGGATGCCATTTCCGGTGAACCTGAGTTCAAGCATACGCCGGTGATGATCCATCCCTTTTACAGCCAGTGGCAGGGCGTGTTTTATGTGCGTCAGGGCTTTGAAAAGATCGTGCAATCCTCCATTGAAAATACGGTGTGGTGGACGAAAATCACCACCGCCAAAGCGGTGCGCTATGAACTGGCCGACCGTAAAAAATTTACCCAGACCACCGAGCAGTTGAAAGAGCTGCTGCCGTTTCAGGATGAGAGTTTTGAATGGCTGAATCTTGAAGATCAAACCGCCCATATCAGTCACAGTGTGGTGCTGAAAGAGGGCCATTTAATTGCCAGTTTATATATTGCCCCCAAGGCCTTGCTGCCGGACCGCGACTGGGTCGCCAGCCTGTTTAAACGTGAACGTCTGAGTGCCATGCACCGCAAGGCACTGCTTGCCGGACAACCGATGTCGATGGCCAATAATGAAGGTCCACTGGTGTGTAGCTGCTTTAAGGTCGGTAAAAACCGGATTATTGACACCATTAAAGAAAAAAATATCACCGATGAAAAACAGGTCACTGCATGCCTGAAAGCAGGAGGGAATTGCGGTTCATGTCTGCCTGAAATTCGTGGCCTGATCAAAACCTGTCAAATGGAGGCGGTGGAATGAGAAAGAAACTGGAACTTTCAGCTTATCCCGGCACTGATCTGGTGATTCTGGCCGGTGGTCAGGCACGGCGCATGAATGGCATCAATAAACTGTTGCAGCAATTTGATGACCAGATTCAACTGATCAAAATACATCAGCAACTGAAATCCGATGTTGCACAGGTCTGGATCAACAGCCATCGTGATTATTCGATTTATCAGAAAATCATTCCCAGTATTCATTGCTATCAGGATGATGAAAGCGGCTTTTTAGGTCCGCTGATGGGCATGAAAAGTGCCTGGTCACATGTAGAGGCAGACTATGTGCTGTTTGTACCCTGTGATGTGACTTATATTCCTTCGAGAGTTCTACTCAAGTTGCATCAGGCTTTAGCCAAAAATAGTTTGTCAGAAGTCGCGTATGTGGAAATGAATGGGGTTGCCCTGTATCCATTTTGTCTGGTGAAACGGAGCAGTATGCTGACCCTGACTGCCCAGCTTGAACAAAAACAGCGCAGTTTAAAGCACTGTTTTAGCCATTTGCACGCTCAAGTGGCGCGTTTTAAAAATCATGCCCTGTTTTTTCACAGTATTAACTCGCTCGATGAACTGCAGCAGTATCAGCAGCTCAAATTTCTGCACTAAACCTGAATATTTCGCCTTTGGCACAAAGTTGGAACACTTATTGCAAATCTAATTATCACAAGATTGGGCACCTTAAATCTTGCGCACAATAGGTGTGCAGTTACCACCAGATGTCTGAAGATGGATGTTCAACATGAATATGATGACAGAGCTTGAAACCAATGCGCGATTTGTCGATCAGTTTGGTCGCAGCAAGCGCAAATTGCGAATTTCAGTGACCGACCGCTGCAATTTCAAGTGTGTCTATTGCATGCCGGAACATCCTGAATGGATGAAAAAACATGATTTGCTGAGTTTTGAGCAGCTCTATCAATTTTGTGATTTTATGGTGCGTCGTGGCATTGAATCTATTCGCATTACCGGCGGAGAGCCTTTAATGCGTCAAGGGGTGGTGCACTTTATCGCTCAACTGCAAAACTTAAAAAAGCTTGGGCTTAAACGCATTTCCATGACCAGCAATGCCCATTATTTAAAACAGTATGCAGCCGCGTTAAAACAGGCCGGACTGGATGATCTGAATATCAGTCTGGACAGTCTGGATACGCATCAATTTAAACAGCTGACGCAAAAAGAGTTATCTCCCGTACTGGAAGGAATTCATGCAGCACAAGCGGTAGGTCTGCCAATCAAGATCAATTGTGTATTGATGAACGGGATCAATGACAATCAAATTCTGCCTTTGGCACGCTGGTCGGTTCAGCAAAAAATTATGCTGCGTTTTATCGAATTTATGCCCCTGGATGGTGACCGTAAATGGTCATCAGAACATGTGGTCAGCGAACAGCAGATTTTAGATAGCCTGAGTACTGAATTTACTGTAATTCAACAGCCAGGTGACTCGGCACGCTCCAGTTCAGAGCCGGCACGACAGTATTTTATGGATGGCCATCCGCTTGGAATCATATCCACCATTACCAATTCATTTTGTGGAACTTGCGATCGCGTCCGTTTAACCGCACAAGGTGAATTTTATAACTGCCTGTTTGCTCCTCAAGGCCTGAATCTAAAAACTGAAATTAAAGCCCTGAGTTGTTCTGAGCCTTTGAGTGAGCTGAGCTTGCATGCCGTGTTATCCAAATATATCTGGAACAAAGAATCAGGTTATCACGCCATCGCACAACGTTTGGAAAATCAGCGCATGAATAAAAGCAGCCGAAAAATCAGCATGCACATGCTTGGAGGTTAAGATGCCACAGATCAAAATTAAAATTGAGGCCTTTGGTGCGGTAGAACGCCAGTTACCGGAAAATCTGGAAATGATGTGTAGCCCATACAGCACGGTTGCTCAGGTATTGGCTCAAGTAGGGCAAGATTATCCGGCAGCTTTTGCCATGATTGAACGCTGTGCCTGTGCCATCGGTGAAGACATTATTTCACGCCAGACGCAATTAAGCATCGACAGTAGTCTAGTGCTGTTATCGCCAGTGGCAGGAGGCTGAAATGGAACAACTCAAAGCATTTTCCAGAATTCAGGATACTGCCTTAACCTTGGACAGTTTTGACCCGATCGAACATTTTCCCGAGTGTGGGGGAATTGGCGTGTTCATCGGCACCGTACGCAATCATCATGAAGGTAAAGCGGTTAAAGCGCTGAAATATACCGCCTATGCACCCGTGGCGGAAAAAATGATCCGTCAGATCGAACAGGAGATTCAGGCCAAATATGCGGTGTCCTATGTTCGGGTGATTCACCGAATTGGGGCTTTGGCTATTGGTGAAAAAGCCATTATTGCCATGGCCTATGCGGCCCATCGACGCGAAGCCTTTGCTGCCTGTGAGGAAGCGGTGGAACGGGTCAAACATGAAGTTCCGGTATGGAAAGAGGAATTTTATCTGGATGGCAGCAGTCAATATGTAGAAGGCTGCTGTATCCGTAAAGATACAGCGGAGCAGGTGCATGTCCATCATCATGCAGATAAACAACCTGCACACGGTGATCATGCCCATTGCCATCATTAAAAACAGTTTCATCTACTGAGTGAACCCAGGTAGATGTCAGTCAACAGCAATATTTAAAGTAAAAATGAATTCAGGAAATATGCAATGAAAAATGTCGGGATGAAAGCAGAAAGTTACCGGACTGCAGTAGCCACAGGGATTCTGTATGCGCCGCCACATTGCATTGAATTATTACGTCAAGGCAATACTGAAAAAGGCGATGCCTTGAAGACTGCACGGATAGCAGGCATTTTAGCTGCGAAACGCACCGATGAGCTGATTCCACTGTGTCATCCGCTGCCGATTTACCGTGCCGATGTGGAATATGAACTGTTCGATGCCCATGTCGAGATTATTGCAACCGTAGAAACCATCGGTCCGACCGGGGTGGAAATGGAAGCCTTAACCGCAGTCAGTCTGGCCGGTTTAACCTTGTATGACATGTTGAAACCGCACTGTGAACCGGAAGATTTATGCCTGGATCAGGTCAAGTTACAAAAGAAAAAAGGCGGCAAATCCCATTTTACCCGTGTATTAAAAGAAGCGCTGCCTGCGTCTATCATTGTGCTGTCGGATACCGTGGCTGCAGGAAAGAAACCGGATACGGCCGGACAGAATGTGCGGGAAATTTTGCAGGAAGCCAATTTTAGCGATATTGCTTACCATGTCATTCCTGACAGTCCGGAACAATTACTGGCCTTGATTGAACAGCAAAAAAATGACTATCCGCTAATTTTAACCGTTGGGGGAACGGGTCTGGGACCAAAAGATTTAACCGTGGAAACCCTGCAGCCTTTATTAAAACGTGAAATTCCCGGACTGATGGAAGCGTCGCGCAGTTTTGGCCAAAAACGAACGCCTTATGCGGCTTTAAGTCGCGGTGTAGCCGGTTATATTGATAACAGTCTGGTGATGACTTTGCCGGGTAGCCGTCAGGGGGCGAAAGAATCTTTGATTGCAGTCTTGCCGGCATTGGTACATTTATTTGATGTGCAGAAAAATATTCCCCATCCAGGGGGGTACCAATGAATAGCATCATGTCTGGATGTGGAGCAGAGCATGGCCTGATTACGGTAGATCAGGCCCTGGATTTAATTTTGCAGCATACTCAGGGACTGGCCACGGAAAGTCTGGAGTTAAATGGAGCTTTGAACCGCTATTTGGCGCAAGAGGTTTATTCTGCCATTAATCTGCCCTTATTTTCGCAAAGCGCTGTAGATGGCTATGCAATTTGCGCCCAATCTGCCATTGAGCCGCATAGCGAATTTAAACTGATCGGTGAAATTCAAGCTGGACATTCGTCCGAATTACAGCTCAAGGCAGGGCAAGCCGTACGGATTTTTACCGGGGCCAAGATTCCGTTTGGCACCACTACGGTGGCACGTCAGGAAATGGTCAATGTTCTTGATTCAACCCGAATTGCAATCACTGAACACTTACATGCCAATGTCGATATTCGCAATGTGGGTGAAGAAATTTCGGTTGGACAATTATTGGCCCACAAAGGACAGTTCCTTTCAGTCGGCGCAATTGCATCCTTAAGTATGGCAGGCATCCAAAACGTTGAAGTTTTTCGCTATCCCCAAGTTGCAGTGGTCATTACGGGAGATGAAGTCGCGAGCAGCATCGAGGATTTTGCAGCAGGAAAAATTTTTGATGCCAATGCTCCCTTGATTCAGGCCTGGTTTCAAAATGCAGGACAGCAGGTTGAAGTGTTCCATGTGGCTGATACAGAAGATGCCGTGAAAGCCTTAATCCAGGAATTATCGGACAGCCATGATGTGATTTTAACCACCGGTGGCGTATCCGTTGGAGATTATGATTTTATTCGACCGGTAGCCCTCGATTTGGGGTTTGAACAGCTGTTCTGGAAAGTGAAACAAAAGCCGGGCAAGCCGATGTTCTTTGCAGAATTAACACGCCCTGATCGCACACGTTGTTATCTGCTTGGACTGCCGGGCAATCCGGCAGCAGTTTATGTAGGCATGCAAATTTATACTTCAACCCTGTTAAGGGCTTTGCAAGGACAGAAACAGCAACCGGACTGGTTTAGCGCCGTGTTGACCCATGAGCTAAAAATGGATAGCCGAGAACGTTTTTTAAGAATGTCGGCCAGTTTTGATCAGGGACTGCTCAAAGTCTGGAGCTTGTCCAAACAGCAGTCACATATGCTGAGCAATTTAATGCAGGCCAATTGTCTGGTCAGGATTCCTGCGGGAGCTGCTTTATCTAAAGGGCAAATCGTGCAAGGTCTGTTTATTCACTGAGAAGGAAAATGCCGATGAAAAAATCCCTGTTTTTAGCAGCGTGCTTGTCAGTTACATTTTCCTCTACCTATGCAGGCACGGTAAAAATCTACGCAGCAGCGAGTCTGAGTAATGCCCTTAACGACATTAAAAAATTGTATGCAAAGCAGCATCCGAAAACGGATGTTGTAGCGGTATTTGGTGCATCCTCAGCGCTGGCCAAACAGATTGAAGCTGGTGCCAGCAGTGACCTCTTTTTCTCTGCAGATCTGGACTGGATGAATTATCTGATTAAAAAGCAATTCATTCATCACAACAGGGCCAAGCCCGTATTGTTCAATCAGCTGGTGGTCATTAGCCCGAAAAATTTAAATATTACATTTAAGCCACAGTCCGATTTTAATGTTGCCCAGGCTTTTAAAGGGCATTTATGCACAGGACAAATGGAGTCTGTACCTGCGGGTAAATATGCCAAACAGAGTTTGACCAAGCTGAATTGGCTGGCTCAGCTCAAAGGCCGCATTGTAGGGACCGATGATGTTCGTTCAGCCTTGGCTTTTGTAGAACGGGGCGAGTGTGAGCTAGGCATTGTTTATAGAACGGATGCATTGATTAGCCAGAAAGTGAAAATAATCGGAGCCTTCCCGGCAGATTCACATCATCCCATTATTTATCCGATTGCCTTGACCAAACAGGGCGAGAAAAATGCAGAGGCAATCCAGTTCGAACAATTTGTGAAAAGCAGTCCACAGGCAAAAAGCATCTTTCAAAAATACGGATTTCGCATGAATTAATCCATGAATCAACCATAGGGAGATCGCCACGCAATGTTCAGTCCCGAAGAACTGAGTGCCTTATATCTTTCGGCAAAAGTCGCCTTATGGGCAACGGTCATCTGTTTACCGTTTGCAGTAGCTTTGGCCTGGACATTGGCACGCCATGAATTCAGGCTGAAATTTTTGTTTGAAGCATGTTTGCAATTACCGATGGTGCTGCCGCCTGTGGTTTTGGGCTATTTACTGTTGCTGCTGTTTGGCAATAAAGGCTGGATTGGACAATATCTGAATGCGCTCGGGATTGAACTGGCCTTTAACTGGAAAGGGGCGGTACTGGCATCAATGATTGTGGCATTTCCCTTGATGGTGCAGCCGATTCGCCTGTCTTTTCAATTGATTAACCGGCAATTGGAACAGGTGGCCGGCTCGTTGGGGGCAAGCCCGTTCAGGGTGTTTTGCAGTATTAGCCTGCCTTTGGCACTGCCGGGCATGCTGATCGGGAGCATTCTGTGTTTTAGCCGAAGTCTGGGAGAGTTTGGTGCCACCATTACCTTTGTCGGTAATATTCCAGATGAGACCCGCACCATTCCAATCGCGATTTATTCCTTGCTGCAACAACCCAATGGCGAAGAATTTGCCATGCGGGTGGTGGTCTTATCTTTATTTCTGGCATTTTCAGCCCTGATTGCGAACTATTTCATTTTGCAAAAGTATCAACGGAAATTGGGAGCCTGAAATGTTGAAATGTGATTTTCTCTATCAGCAGGGTGATTTCAGCCTGAACGTTGAACTGGAGATGCAGCAGCAACTGTTAGGCATTGTCGGAGCATCGGGGAGTGGCAAGAGTACCTTGCTAAAAAATATTGTGGGTTTGCTCAAGCCACAGCAAGGCTATATCCAGTTGAATGAACAGCTGTTAATGGATACCCGGCAGAATATTCATATCCCGATGTATCAGCGCAAAATCGCTTTAATTTTCCAGCATGCTTTGCTGTTTCCACATATGAATGTGCAGCAGAATCTACGCTATGCAGAGAAATTAGTAGATAAGTCAGAACGAAAGTTCCAGTTTGATGACATTGTCGAATTGCTGGATTTGACCACCTTGATACAACGTAAGGCCCATCAGCTTTCTGGTGGGGAAGCACAGCGGGTCTCGATTGGGCGGGCACTGCTATCTTCCCCCCATTTATTGCTTCTGGATGAACCCTTAACGGGACTGGACCGTAGCTTAAAACAGCAAATTTTACCGTTTTTTAAACGGATAAAAGAGGAGCTGGATTTGCCAGTGATTTATGTCACACATCATCCCGAAGAACTGGAATATCTGGAAGCGGAAACTTTGCAGTTAAGTCAAGGTCAATTACAGCGCAATTCAATGGATTGCGGTTGAATCAGATCGTCAACAATAAAAATAGCCTAAGCAATTTAAATGCTAAACTGCTTAAACCATTTCTATAAATATCAAATTATATTATTCAGTTTTTTGATATTCATTGATGACTTCAAGTGCAGCACGAAAGGCTTCCTGGGTGGCAGGAGCGCCACAGTAGGGCAAACTGTGTAATAACACTTCCTGAATTTCTTCTACTGTTGCACCGTTATTGAGTGCACCACGAACATGTCCCTTAAGTTCTGTGGGGCTTTTTTGTGCGGTTAAAAAAGCAATGGTGATCAGTGAACGATATTTACGTGGAAGAACGCCTTCGCGTTGCCAGGTTGAACCCCAGGCATGTTCATTAATCCAGTCCTGTAAAGGCTGGGTAAAGGGTACCGTATTGTCCTGTGCACGTTTTACGAAAGCTTCGCCCATGACTTCGGTGCGAACTTTTAAACCATTTTCAAAATCTTGTTGTGACATGTTTTGCTCTTTGAATGTCTATAAAAAATTGTGAACAAAGTTTATGTCTTAATCACGTTTATGCGTATAGGTTTATGGTCGTAGTTTGATGTTTTTTATAGAATCTGCGAGATGATTGCTTGGCTCATGTCTATGTTTTTAAATGCTAATCTAAGTGTTTAAAAGAGAGAGCAGTAATAAGGTCAGCTGAGCAGAACACAAATCCTTAAAAGACAGTTTTTAAGCCCAATTGCGTGAAAGCCATTAACTCAGAAGTGATAGGTTAATGGCATAAAAAAGCAGAGTAAAAGGGTTATTGGGTATGTTTAACCACAAGCACAGGAACATGACTGGCGGTCAGAATATCTTGGGCAATACTGCCAATGAAGGTTTTTTTCAAACCGGTTCGGCCATGCGATCCAACCACAATCAAATCGGCCTTTAGTTCATCGGCAAGTTCAGCAATGGCCTCACTAGGGGATTGTTTGGCTAAAAGCTTGGTTTCTGCTGGAATGCCTGCTTCGGAAAATCTGGCACCTAGCTCGGCCAATATATTTTTAGCATGAGCTTGAGCTTCCATAAAATAATCAGTGACGCCGGGGACATTTTTATAAAAACTGACACTGGTTAAAGGATCAATAATCACCACGCTCACAATGGTCACTTTACTGCCAAAAACTTTGGCTAACACCATGGCCTGATCAGCTGCGGCTACAGCAATGGGCGAGTCATCGACAGAAACTAGAATGTGCTGGTAATACTCCATGATGCTGTCCTCTTGTTTCAATATTTATTATTTGTTCAAAGCTTAACATAGCCGGAATGTGGAAAGGAAAAAGGATAAAAATGTATCTTTTATGATTTGTTATTGAGCCTGTAAATTATTTTAATTAATTTTCTAAACCCTCTATGCGAGGGCAAACGATCTTGTGTATTTTACTAAGAAGTTTAAGTGGAACTATCATTATAGGTTTGGCGTATATTCAGCTTAAAATTTAATGAGATTCATAGATAAAAAAAGCCCAGATCAATTGATCTGGGCTTTTCATATTCTGGAGCGGGAAAGGAGACTCGAACTCCCGACCCCAACCTTGGCAAGGTTATGCTCTACCAACTGAGCTATTCCCGCAATATGGAAGTGAATTATAGAGAGTTTCTTTTAACTGTCAACTCTTTATGCTTCCAAATGATTAATTAATCAGCACGACGCCAAATAGTGCCTTGACGTGTATCTTCCAGAACCACACCTTGGTTCAGTAAAGACTGGCGAATTTCATCAGCCTTGGCAAATTCTTTGGCCTTTTTCGCATCTTTACGCTGCTGAATCAAATCTTCAATCTGTTCTTCAGATAAACCTAATGCTTCCTGACCAATATCAGACTTCAAGAAGTCATCAACATTGTGCTGAACCAGACCCAGAATATTGGTAAGGTGACGTAAAGTTGAATAATAAACCGCTGCCTGCTCCTGGTTTTCGTCTTTCACTGCACGGTTGAGTTCTTTGTTGATTTCAAACAGTACAGCAATGGCTTCTGCTGTATTGAAGTCATCACGCATAGCAGTATTAAAACGTTCAACCAATGCTTCATCCAGAGTTTCTACGGTTTTTTCACAGTAGACCTGCTGATAAGCCTTAAATGAATGGTAGAAACGAGAAAGGGCTGTTTTGGCTTCTTTTAATGCCACATCCGAGAAGTTCACCGGACTACGGTAATGTGAAGACACAATAAAGTAACGGATCACTTCAGGGTGGAATTTTTCCATCACATCACGGATGGTAAAGAAATTGCCTAAAGACTTCGACATTTTCTCGCCATCAACATTAATGAAACCGACATGCATCCAGTAATTTACATACTGTTCATCCGTAGATGCTTCAGACTGTGCAATTTCATTTTCATGGTGCGGGAACATCAGGTCTGAACCGCCACCGTGAATGTCAAAATGATTGCCTAGGCAGCAAGTTGACATTGCCGAACATTCGATATGCCAGCCTGGACGGCCATTGCCCCAAGGTGAAGCCCAAGACGGTTCATTTTCTTTGGCATGTTTCCACAGCACAAAGTCAAATGGATGTTTTTTCTCTACTTCAACATCAACGCGTTCAGAAGCACCGGCCTGCATATCTTCCAGTTTACGGCCTGAAAGACGGCCATATTTGGCAAATTTTTCAACTTCAAAATAGACATCGCCATTTGATGATGGATAAGCAGTACCTTTATTGACCAGGTTACCAATCATGCTTTGCATCTGGTCAATGTAATCTGTCGCACGTGGAGCTTCATCTGGATGTAGGCAACCCAAGTTTTCAGCATCTTCATTCATCGCTTGAATGAAACGATCCGTTAAAGCTGTAATGCTTTCCCCATTTTCATTGGCACGTTTAATAATTTTGTCGTCAATATCGGTAATGTTACGTACGTATTTTACATTCCAGCCCTGACTGCGCAGGAAACGGATAATGTAGTCAAATGCAACCATCACTCGAGCATGCCCAATATGACAGTAGTCATATACGGTCATACCGCAGACATACATGTCGATATGACCTTCTTTACGAGGTACGAATTCTACTTTTTTACGTTGCTCTGAGTTATATAGAACAAATGGCTGCATAGGTCTTCTAAGATGCTTTTACAAAAGATGGCTCATCTTAACCTAAGCATTTTTTTTCATAAAGTTAAAACGAAAAAATGCAGAAGTTTTTTAGGGAATATAAAACTCGATATGAAAATTTAATGTCATTACTTATGGCTTAAGAAAGCTCACTGCTCATGAAAATAATCAGTGATACCTGAGAAATAACAATTGAGCAAGCAAAACGGTTGTATAGCGGGAATGTGAGTTCATACGGACCGATCTGTCCCGTTCCTCTAGAGCATTTAAGAAGAGCATTGAATAGATAGATGTAACATCCAGATTTTATAGCTCAAGTGAGCTCTCTATCTCATCAATATTTAACAGATCAAGAGAAGTCTATATTCACCTGCTTCAGCAGGCGCTCTATGCACACAAGGCAAAACGGGCTGCGTTGGATGATCGACAGCCAAACGCCAAAGATGTCCCTGGCCTAAATTGATCGGTGTTGCATCCGCTTTGGGTGCATAATGCAAATCAAAGAAATATTCTTCCAGGAAATTTTCGAACTCGGCTTCTGGACCATCATGTAAGTCTTTCAGCTTTGCTCTTATTTCGGGAATCAAAATCTTTTGCTCAACCTGATCATTTGGCAAAATATCACTGGCACAACCAGCATAAGTACATAAAAAAGTATCGGTTTCTATGGGTGAGCGGTCCACGTGATAGGAATACACATCTGTTGCAATGAAATCCAGCTCTTCATCCCGTTCATAACTTTTAAGTAAGTTAAGAGATGGGGAGGCTCCGAAATCGGTTAATAGCTGGATATCTTTTAAGATCACTTCCCGAGCCAGATGACCTTGTTCTGAAAGTTGCAGCGCTAAAAGATCTTCCACAGAAACTTCTGTAATATTCTCTTTTAATTCAAGTTTAGTCACGATTTCTTTAAAATCACCAGCCAGATTTCTATACCAGCACATGGCATTTATATTTCCTTGAAACTTGGAATTGACCAGTTCAGGAAAAGTGGCAACCACACCAATTTGCTTGTGATCAGAAAGCGTATTTTTCATATGAGAATTAAATAATCAACCAAGTCTAATAATATACACTCAGCTTTACATAAATGCAGAATGATTCATGACACATGACCTGAAGAGAGTAAGGATGAAGTTCGCGATAAACCTAGGTTCACTCACCATAATTTCTGCACAATTATTGAAATCTTGTAATTTAGAAACGTGACATTTGCATAGATATGATAAAATTGCGAAAATTATTTTTTGCTTGATTGAATCAACTCTGTATAGAGTAAAGGTAAACCTATTTTGAACCCACCAAATATGCCAAATCAAATAGACTTTCAAAAAGTTGCATTAGAAACTTTGCGTATAGAAGAACAAGCACTGGAAATATTGGCGACACAAATTGATGATCGTTTTAGTTGTGCCTGTGAAATCATCTTGAAGTGTCGAGGGCGTTTAGTCATTACCGGTATGGGGAAGTCAGGGCATATCGGCCGTAAAATGGCAGCAACCTTTGCTTCTACAGGTACACCGTCATTCTTTATGCATCCAGGTGAAGCGGGACATGGCGATTTAGGCATGCTGGTTCCTGGCGATGTGCTGATTGCCATTTCTAACTCGGGCAAGAGTGATGAAATCATGATGCTTATGCCATTAATCAAGCGTCTGGAAATTCCTCTAATTACCATTAGTGGCGACAACAAAGGCCCTATGCCGCAAAATGCCGATGTGGCCTTAACTTTGGGGAATATTCAGGAAGCCTGTCCACTGGGTCTGGCACCGACCTCAAGCACCACGGCAACTCTGGCTTTAGGCGATGCCTTGGCGGTTGCCTTGCTAGATGCACGTGGCTTTACTGCCGATGATTTTGCGCTGTCTCATCCTGCTGGTGCCTTGGGTAAACGCTTGTTGTTGCATGTCGAACACCTCATGCACACAGGTGCAGAATTGCCAAAAGTGTCTCCAGATACACCAATGAACCAGGTTTTATACGAAATTTCAAATAAACGCCTAGGTTTAACCACAATTGTCGATCAAAATGACGTTCTATTGGGTATTTTTACCGATGGTGATTTACGTCGTTTAATTGATAAACAACAAGGCTTTGATGTGAACTTGCCGGTTTCTGAGGTTATGACAAAAAATCCATTAACCATTTCGCAAGAGGCACGTGCCGTTGAAGCCCTAGAGCGCATGAACGAAAAGAAAATTAATCAATTTGTTGTAGTAGATAGTGCAAACAAGGTCATTGGCGTGATTAGCATGCATGACCTGATTCAAGCCGGGGTAAATTAATAAATGGCATCTTATATTTTATTGGAACAGGCGCGCCATGTTGAAGCTTTGGTTCTTGATGTCGATGGAATTCTGAGTGATGGTTTTGTCACCCTGACCAATACCGGGGATGAAATCAAGTCCTTTGATATCCGTGATGGCTTAGGTATGAAACTCGTACAGAAAGCTGGTGTAAAAGTCATTATTATTACTGGACGTAAAAGCAATATTGTAGAAAAGCGCATGTCTGACCTGGGCGTAGACCTGGTTTTCCAGGGCCGTGAAGATAAAGGCACCGCATTACGCGAAGCCTGTGCCCAATTGAATGTTGCTCCAGAAGACTGTTTATATATGGGCGATGACTGGCCTGACCTTTCGGCATTTGCCATTGCCGGTATGAAAGTGACTGTTCCGAATGGTCATGTCGAAGTTCGACGCCGTGCTGACCTTGTCACTCAGGCCATGGGTGGTCGTGGTGCAGTGCGTGAAATCTGTGACATGATTCTGACGGCCAAAGGGGCTTATGAACAGCTGCTTGAAACCTATACCGCTGCCCCACATTAATTGTTAAACAATTCATTGAATTTGAGTTAAGTGCCACACTTATGGATACAAAAGTTTTATACCTGACTGCTATAGCAATTGCAGCTATAAGTGGTGGTTACTACTATTACAGTGGTAAGGGCAACAAGCTCGAGGTTGATTCAGCCAGAAGCATGACCTATTCCGCTGAAAAAATTAACCTGACTCAAACCGATGACAACGGTAATTTGTATGCCCGTGCTCAGGTCGACCGTATGGAACAGGACATGCAAAAAGAAACGGCCAAACTGGAAAACCTGAATGCCTCGCTGTATAAAAATGGCGCAGTTGATGCCACTTTTTATGCCAAAGTGGCGAACAGTTATGATGACAATCAACGGGTGGTTCTGTCGGGAAATGTCGTGGCGACCAAGTTGATGCCACAGGGCAAAATGCAGTTTCAGACCCAGGAATTAACCGGATATCCCGAAACCCGGGAAATTGAGACAGATAAACAGGTCAATGTGCAATCTCCGCAAGCTGAATTTGTAAGCCAGGGTCTGAAAGCCAATCTAAATGACGGTCAATACGAATTTTTTAATATTCGAGGAAAATATGAACCACAATCTTAAGCTTACATTGTCTAAAACTTTGCTTAAACAGGCAGCTTTAGCCGGTTTGGTTGTATTCTCGTCGGCAGCGGCGTTTGCCATTCCATCTGACCGAAATCAGCCTATTTCACTGGTTGCTGACCGTGCTACCTATAATGAAAAATCCGGGGTGACGACCTATAGCGGAAATGTCATCATCGAACAGGGCACCATGAGATTGCAAGCCAACTCTATTGTTGCCAATCTGAACAGTCAAAAACAGATCAGTAGCATTACGGCGACAGGCGGTCCGGCACGTTTTCAACAACAAACCGAGGTGAATAAGGGTTTGGCAAAAGGTCAGGCGCAGAAAATTGTTTATAATGCCCAAACTGGCATTATCACCTTGTCTGGCAATGCATTTTTACAGCAGGATGGGGCAAGTATCCGCGGTAATACTTTGAAATACAGCATGAATAAGGGTGATGTTGAGGCAACGGGCACACCAAACAGTACCGGTTCATCTTCAGGTCGCGTACAAATTGTTATTCCGCCATCTAGCTCAAAATCATTCCCGGGAGCACGTGATTAATGGATCAATCGCTAAATCAACCCCAAACCTTGTGTATTAAACATCTGGCAAAAAACTATAGTAAAAGATGGGTCGTCAAGGATGTTTCTTTCCAGATGCAGAGTGGGCAGATTGTAGGCCTGCTTGGTCCAAATGGTGCAGGTAAAACCACAAGTTTCTATATGGTGGTGGGTTTGGTTCGAATGGACAAGGGCGAGATTCACTTGGATGATCTTGATTTGTCCGACTTGGCCATGCATGAGCGTGCGCGTAAGGGCATTGGTTACTTGCCGCAAGAAGCTTCCATTTTTAGAAAACTGACGATTTCTGAAAATATTATGGCGATTCTTGAAACCCGTAAGGATTTGAACAAACAGCAGCGTCAACAGCGTTTAAATGAATTGCTGGCTGACTTTAAAATCAGTCATATCAAGGATTCACTGGGGATGAGTGTGTCCGGTGGTGAACGCCGCCGTGCCGAAATTGCCCGTGCTTTGGCTGCCGATCCCAAGTTTATGCTGCTGGATGAACCTTTCGCCGGGGTCGATCCTATTTCTGTCGGAGACATCAAGGATATTATTCGTGATCTTAAAGACCGTGGAATTGGGGTGCTGATTACCGATCATAACGTCCGTGAAACTTTGGCGATTTGTGAGCATGCCTATATTGTCAGTGAAGGTGCGGTCATTGCAGAGGGTACACCGCAAGAAGTGCTTGCAAATGACACTGTGCGTAAAGTCTATCTGGGTGAAGACTTTACCGTTTAATTAAAGTTTAATCAGAATGATCTAATCTTATAAATTACAGAATCATATAACTTAAAATACTTTTTTTAATTTAAAACCTCCTGAGCTTAGGAGGTTTTTTGTATCTGCAAGCCGTTCAAAACAGGCTATACTGCCGTTGTGTTGTTATTTATTCCAGATTTATGCCATTTACCATAGCCTCATCCGTTACTTTTGAAGAAGACATTAAGAAAAGTCGCTTTCAGGCGATTGCTGCTCCTGTAGAAAATGAACAGGCAGTAAAAGATTTTTTAGAACTGCATAAAGATATCACCACGACACATCAGTGCTGGGCATGGAAAATTGGTCACAATGTCCGTTTTAATGATGCTGGAGAGCCGTCCGGCACAGCAGGCCGACCGATTCTGGCCACGATTGAAGGCAATGAATTGACCAATGTCATTGTTCTGGTCAACCGCTGGTATGGTGGTATTAAACTGGGAACTGGCGGTCTGGTTCGCGCCTATGGCGGTTGTGCCGGGCAGTGCCTGTTACTGGCGGAAAAAATTGAGCTGATTGAAAAGAAAAAAATCAGTTTTGCCTGCCAGTTTAATGAGTGGGCTATTTTTCAATATGAGCTGAACCAGCAACACATCGAATTTCAGGAACAATATACCGCCACAGGCGTACAGGTCGAAGCCCTATTACAAGTCCATCAGATTCAGCCTTTGACACTGAAAATACAGGATGTGACCCGCGGGCGCGAACAACTCAAAATTATAGAAGAGTCTGAACATGACTGAGCAAGACCCGCTTTTAAAATATCGTGAACAGCATAAGCACCGTTTGAATTACATGCCCTGGCTGTACTGGTCATTAAAACCGAAAAATCGCGGCTGGGCAGAGCAATGGCAAAAAGAATATCAAGCTTATTTGATGGAAATGGAAACCGTCGAAATTGGTGAAAATTGTTTTATTTCACCGCTGGCCCATATTTTTGCCGAGCCGGGCCGGAAAATAACGATTGGCGATAATGCCTTTATTGCCGCAGACTGTACCTTGCATGGCCCTTTAGAAATTGGCAATGAAGTGGCCATCAACCATCACTGCATTCTGGATGGTGGACGTATGGGCATTAAGCTGCATGACCAGGTGCGTATGGCGGCATACTGTCATTTGTATGCCTTTGACCACGGCATGGAGCTTGCACAGCCCATTTACCAGCAACCGGTACGTTCTCAGGGCATCGAGATTGGGCAGGATGTGTGGCTGGGCGCGCATGTCGGTGTCAAAGATGGGGTAAAGATTGATGCTCATGCCATTGTGGGCATGAATAGCATGGTCACAAAAAATGTTGAAAAGGCGACTATTGTTGCCGGGAATCCGGCGAAGTTTATTCGTCATCGGGATTAAAAAATCCAATAAAATGAATATGAATCAGCCAGTAAGTTTAATTACATAAAAGCATGCACAGTCGTGAAGAGTTATGCTAAGTTAAAAATAACAATTAGACTTAAAGCCTGTATAGGCGAAAAGCGAGGCGAAAATGAAACGTGTAATCGCTTGTATTGATTCTTCTCCATGCGTAAATGCAGTTGCCGAAGCTGCAGCATGGGTCGCAAAGCAGACACAACGTGAATTGGTATTATTACAGGTTTTAGACTATTACCCAGCAAGTTATCATTTGGGTGAAATCAGTGGGGTGATTGGGTTTGAAAGTAATGCAATGTTACTGAAAGAACTGGCAGAACTTGAACAGAAACAAAGTGAACTGGCACTGGATTACAGCAACAATCTTTTAAATCATATTTCTGACATGATTCAGCAGAAGTATCAGATTAGCGCCTCGCATCTTCAGGAAAAAGGCGATTTCCTGGAACAAAGTTTTCATGTGCTTAAAGAAGATGACATTGCCATTATTGGCCGGGTCGGAGAGCGTTCTGCGGAACGTAACAAACCGATAGGCAGTAATGTGGAAAATTTTATCCGTGGCGCAAAATGTACCATCATGACCGTGGGGGAACAGTTTAAGCCACCCACACGATTTATTTTTGCCTATGAATATTCACCGACCTGCGTCAATCTGATGAAACGTGTCGCACAAAGTGATTTACTCAGATTATTGCAATGTCACCTGTTATATGTAGGTGATCATCCGGAAATACTGAATGAGCCTTCACAGTATTTACGTGATGCCGGAATGGATGTGGTGACTGAATACCGTTATGGCGATGTCTCGGAAAATATACTGGAATACCAAAGCGAACATGGCATACAACTGATATTGCTCGGTGCATTTAGTCACAGTAAAATTCGCCAGTTCTTTTTGGGAAGCGTGGCAACCAGTATCTTCCGAAATTCAACCGTACCCTTACTGGTGGTGAAATAAGTTCATCCGCACTTGATCATTGTGAAGAATAATTGTACATAGTTATCCGCATAACTTGTGGATAACTATATGGACAGTATTTGTAAGTTATTAATAAAAAAATAGAAAAACAAAAAGACTGTTTTTTAACCTTTGTGTCATATTATTTCACTATGGCCAGGGCAAATCCATCATGGCCTTTGCTGCCAACGGTTTGTAATGCGGTACACGAGAGAATTCGAGGATGGTCTTGCAAGGCCGCAAACATATCGCGAATGCCCTCAATACTTGGTTTGTGATTGTCCGGATTAATGATCTCACCGGCGCGAATCACATTATCCAGCACAATAATGGTTCCTGAATGGGACAGGTTTAAGCTGAGTTCTAGATACTCTGCATAGCTTTGTTTGTCGGCATCAATAAACACAAAGTCAAAGGGCTCAAAATCGGCAGGTAATGCCTTTAATACATCTGCAGCACGACCGACTTTAAGATCAATGGTCTGCGGAAGTTTGGCACGATCAATGTTTTCCTGACCCAAAGCTGCATGGGTATCACGACCTTCAATGGTCAGAATGTAGCCATCATCAGGCAGGGCACGAGCCAGCCACATGGTGCTGTAGGCAGCAAAAGTACCCAGTTCAAGCACGCGCTTGCATTTGTTCATCTGAATCAGCATTTGCAGCAGCATGCCCTGATTGGGCGCGACGGCGAGGTGATCTGGAAAACCTTTATCTTCAGTGTTTTTTAATGTCTGTAGCAGAATGGGGTCTTCTGGAATTAAATGTGCATCGATGTAAGCATCAATCTCTGTCCACATTTGTTGCATAGTCTGGTCACCTGTGTTGCGATGCATGCATTTTAAACCTTTCCTTTCAGAGTGCAATTTATCGTTTTGATTTATTGAAAAGAGGAAATAAAAAAGAGATCAGCAAGATCTCTTTTTTACTGCAATACACGGTTTTAAAAATTACACATCGAGCTGTGGCGTGACAGGTCTGGTCCCCAGGTACGGTAACCTTGGGTATCAATATGAATTTGACCAGAAGCATACAAGCCCAACCCCATATTCAGGCTTTGTCCGTACTGGGCCCAAAACTGGCACAATTTAAATTTGGTGTTTTCAATAAAAGCAAAATCTTCAGCTTGGGGAACTGCAGGTCCAATGCGAAAATCGATTGCCGAATTGAATAAGTGACGTGATGAATTTGCACCACCGGCACACTGGTTAAGCGGCAAATCACGATAAACGGAGGTCACTTCAAAGTCGGTAAGCACTTTGGCGGCAACCAGATATTTAAAGACGCGTAAGGTTGCAATTTGATTGTTCCACAATTCACGATTTGGAATCATGTATTGGGCACGGCCACATTTTTGCCAGTCACGAGCAGAACGCAACAATTCGAAACTCGGAATAATATTGCCGACCCCATTGCGTTCCAGAAAACTTTCATATTCACGGACACGATGTAAATTATCGCCGATGGCAATCCATGAATTATAAACATAAGGTACTGTTTTAGGTGGAATTGGGCGCTCAAGGCTAATACGTTCTTGAGGAATGAAGATCCGTTTTCCATCGGGTATTTGCCCTTGTTTATGAGGAGATGTGCTACATCCAATCATGACAAGTGGGACTAGGCTTAAGCCCAGTAAGCCCTTTAAAACATGCTTCATTATAGAAATCAAATATTTATAAATACGAGCTATTTTAATCCAATTTGAAGGATAAAATTTGAAAATATTGCAATCAAATGTTTTTTTAAGTATAAAAAAAGATCAGCAAATGCTGATCTTTTTTTGCAAGTCCAGGAACAGTCTTATTTTTCCAGATACTGTAACTTGTCTGTTTTACCGTTCCATTCTTCACGATCGGCAGGCTGGTCACCAATTTGAGTGATATTTGGCCATTTTTGCGACAGTTCAGCATTCAGTTCAATAAAGACTTCCTGACCTTCAGGTAACTCATCTTCCGAGAAAATAGCATTTGCCGGGCATTCAGGTTCGCATAATGCACAGTCAATACATTCATCTGGATTAATCACGAGGAAATTTGGACCTTCGTAGAAACAATCTACCGGACAAACTTCTACGCAGTCTTGGTATTTACATTTAATACAATTTTCAGTGACAACAAAGGTCATGGCGACAGCTACCTAAAAAATATGGTTCTAGTTACTCTTGCTGTATTTTAGGCAAAAATGCGGCTAAGTAACAATTGCTTTTATTGATATTTATTATATATAAGGCTGTTAATTTTAATAAAAATTGAATATTTATTTAAATATATGTAGTAAATGAAAAAGACTTCTATTTAGAAGTCTTTTTCTGGCACAGATTTAAATTAGCTTTCCAGGGCATCTTTTAAGGCATAAATCTGTTGCAAGGCTTCGCGAGGAGAAAGATTATCCACATCCAGCGACCTTAACAGATTCAGTGCAGGCACATCTTTTTCAATTTCCACTACACGTTCAATAACTTCTACAGCTGGTTCATCGATTGCGCTAAACAGATCATTCTGTATCACTTTATTGACCTGTTGCTGCTGCTGCTTTTCCAGAATCTTCAAGCGGTTTTGCGCCTCTTTGATTACGCTGGCAGGAATACCGGCCAGTTTTGCCACCTGTAAGCCATGACTTTGACTGGCAGGGCCATGCTGAACCTTGTGCAGCAGGATTAAATTACCGTTCAGTTCCTTGGCCGTGACATGATAGTTATCAATTCCCGATTCCTTGCCCAGTTCAGTGAGTTCAAAATAATGCGTGGCAAACAAGCACAGGCATTTAATCCGTTTGCTCAGGTCAATTACACAGGCCCAGGCCAACGACAGGCCATCGTAAGTACTGGTTCCGCGTCCGACCTCATCCATTAGCACTAAAGACTGGTTGGTGGCATGATGCAGAATTTGCGAAGTTTCGGTCATTTCCACCATAAAGGTCGATTTTCCGGTGGATAAGTCATCTGCTGAACCGATACGGGTAAACACCCGATCAATAGGCCCTAATACTGCGGACTTGGCAGGCACATAGGAACCGCAATAGGCCAGTAAACTGATCAACGCGGTTTGGCGCATAAAGGTCGATTTACCGCCCATATTCGGCCCGGTCACAATGGCCATGCGGTGATTGTAATCTAAGCTGGTGTCATTCGGAGTAAAGGTGGTTTTGCTTAAGGCTTCCACCACCGGGTGACGGCCTGCCACAATTTTGACCCCAATTTCAGGGCTGAATTCTGGACGGGACCAGTTGCGTAAACGGGCCTGATGGGCAAAATTGGCCAGCATGTCTATCTGTGCAATCGCGCTGCTCATCATTTGTAAATTGCCGATGTCCTGACGTAATTCATCCAGCAGCATTTCAAACAGCATTTTTTCACGCGCAAGGGCACGTGATTCACTCGACAAGACTTTATCTTCAAAAGATTTTAGTTCGGGCGTGATATAGCGTTCGGCATTTTTCAAAGTCTGGCGACGGATGTAATGATCCGGTGCCTGCTCGGCTTGGGCACGGGTCAGTTCAATATAGTAGCCACTGACCCGGTTATAGCCAATTTTCAGGGTTGAAATGCCGGTGTTGGCGCGCTCCTGAGTTTCCAGATCAATCAGGAACTGGCCTGCATGATCGCGGATTTTACGCAGCTCATCCAGTTCACTGTCAAAGCCTTCGGCAATGACATTGCCATCACGGAGTAATACCGGCGGATTTTCAACAATGGCCGACATCAGGCGTTGATGCAGGCCATGAAAATCCCCCAGTTCATCCGTCAGTTGCTGAATCAGACCAGATTGCTTGGCTTGTACCATTGGCTGAAGGGCATGACGCAAGAAAGGAATTTGCGCACAGGCCTGACGTAACTGTACCAGATCACGTGGACGTGCACTGCCTAAAGCCACGCGACTCAGCACACGTTCAATATCACTGATCTCTTTAAGGACCAGACGAATCGGTGCTTCATGATAACCACCCAACATGGCGGCAATGGCATCCAGACGGGCATCCAGTATTTTGGTATCACGCAAGGGCTGCATCAGGGTACGGCTCAGCAGTCGAGCGCCCATGGCAGTCTGGCAGTCATTAATGAGCTGGAACAGGGAGGTTCCATGTTCGAATAACGGTTCCACCAGTTCCAGATTACGTCGTGTGACCGGATCTAAAGCAATAAAGTCACTGCTTTGTTCCAGCTGAATGGAGCGGATATGCGGTAAAGCGGTTTTCTGGGTTTCTTTGGCATAATGAATCAGTGCCGCTGCCGCAGCCTTGGCCAGTGGTAAATGATCAATTCCAAAACCGGAAAGGGTAGCGACTGCAAACTGGTCACATAAGGTTTTTTGCGCATTATTTAAGTTGAAGTCGACATTGGGACGACGGGTCACAGGGCAGTCGAGCTGCTTTTTTATCTGCTCGATAATATTCGGATCGACAATATCTTCATCTACCACAATTTCACTTGGCATTAAGCGTGAAAGTTCAATTGCCAGTTGCTCTTGTTGAAATTCCTGTTGCTGCACCTTGAAAATACCGGCACTCAAATCCAGCAGTGCGATACCAATCTGCCCCTGATGTAAGCAAAGTGCAACCAGATTGGAAGACTGATGACTGTTCAATAACGCATCATCGGTCAGGGTGCCAGGCGTAATGATACGTACCACACCGCGTTCAACCGGACCTTTACCAGTCACTTCGCCCAGCTGCTCGCAAATGACCACGGTTTCGCCTTTTTTCACCAGGCGGGCCAAATAGCCTTCAGCGGCATGATAGGGAACGCCTGCCATGGGAATCGGTTCACCATTGGCCTTTCCGCGGTGGGTTAAGGTAATCCCCAATAATTTGGCGGCTTTATGGGCATCGTCAAAAAACAGTTCATAAAAGTCACCCATACGATAGAACATCAGGGAGTGCGGATGCTGCATTTTGACGCTCATGTACTGCTGCATCATCGGGGTTAAAGTGGAAAGATCAGCCATGATTTCCGGGTAACTCATTGAGGTAAAATCCTTAAATATTTAAATACATCGAATCTTTAAAAAACTTGGCTGTCTCACCAATTTCAAATTTATGCATGAAACGCTCATCGTAAAATCCTAGACGCTGGCTTGAGCATTATTGTTATTTTCAAGCCAAACCGAGCTATGAAAAAACGGCGTTTCAGTCGCTCAGACATCTTATCAAATTTGCATGAATTGCGAAAAATGCTTTGCAGTAAATGGATAAAAATTAGAAGAACAGTGTTATGCGGGCATAGCAGGGGCATCGGACCGGCAATGAACATGACGCTGCCGGTCGATGTGGCTGGAAAACTCAAGCGGACATTAGGGCTGATGCAGGCCCAGCCTGGTCAGATGCAGACGCAAGATACGGCGCAATTCTAAAACGGCTTCCGGTGTTTCCTGAATGGAATGCCCCCCCTTAATAATTTTTTCCGAAACGGCACCCTCCAGATGGGCACTCTTATAACGCACCACGTCATCCGTGATCACATTGATATCGCGACTATCGGTGATATTGCCAATAATGGAATGAAAGGCTAATCCTTTACGCGGGCTAATGTCTTTGCTCAGTTCAATAAACTTGGACTGATAACTTAAATCACTCGGCCCATTTTGAATCAGGCCATGATCGATCTGCTGTAACAGCTCTTTCAAATCCAGATCCTGAGTTTGTATGCTATCGCTAATCGCAGAGAGGAAAGCACCGGGAATACGGATGATTTTACGTGCCGCCTTGGTAAACCAGCGATCGGCGTAATCGGTTCCCCGATGCGGAGTGGCCAAAAAAATCGCACGGGAGAAATTAGGAATGTCCTTGATGACCAGACGCTGCGAAATAATCGGTAATTTCTGAAACTTGTTTAACTGACGATTATTCATCATCGATAACGCTTTTTTGGTCACGTCTGCATCACTGACCAAAAGCCGGGCAATAATGCCGCCCATGCTATGTCCAACCAGCACTGCATCTTTTTTGGCCGGGGCATTGGCATCGACCTGCGCAAAGGCTTGGGTCAATAGGGCATAAATCTGGAAGCGGCTTTCCATAATCGGCATATTGGTTGAATAGAACACCTGCCAGACCTGAAAATTTTCCCGCAGTACCGTGTCACCCATAATGTCGTTCGTCAGACGAATCCATGCTTCGGGACTACTGGCCAGACCGTGGATTAAGACAATCACTTTTTTATTCGGATTATACGGTTCCAGCATATATAAATGCGGCATGGTGAGATGGTCATCTCGGTCAATCAGGGTTAAATAGGCTGCCCGGCCGAGATTGTTCTGTGCCAGCCATAAGCCATAAGGCGTAGAAAAGTTTCCAGCCAGCGGATAGGTCTTGCCTGCCATATTGACCTGATCATATTTGTACGGATCAAAGGCTTTTATTTCAAATTCTGCATTGTTTAAAATGTCTTCTACATTGCTGGCCGCTTTGGGCTGTGCGGTCAGGGTTGCAGCCAAATAGCGGGCCTGATGAATATTCGGATTGACGCCGTTTTTGTAGCTGAAATTCATCGGGTCGATAATATATTTATTTTTCCCTTCGCCGATATCATCCTTGACCTGCGGTAGAACCAGGACAAATTCTGAACCAAAACCATCACGACGGTTAATGGAGCGTAAACCTGAAAAATTCAGGTTATAACTGGAAAGCAGCTGCTCGATTTTCTGATTTTTGAGCTGTGGATAGTAATCAAAGTTGATCTGATAAATACTTTTGCCGACCTTGACCTGCGGCTCAACTACAGTAGGTTTATGCCGCAAGGCATAAGCAGTTACCAGTTTGGCCAGTGCCAGATTATAAAAATCACGTATTTGCACCTGCCGGTTGTCAAAAATCCGGTCTTTGGGCTGACGTTTGGTTTTAAACATGTAGGCATAGCTGTAGCGGATGCTTTTATCCAGCATATACAGTTGCTGATCCAGACATTTATCATAGGTCAGTTGTTGCTGTTTCTGTTTTTCTTCGGATCGGGTACTGGTTAAGGTACTGGTTTTACACTCAGAAGAATTTTCAAATTCCAAGGCTTTGGCCAGGTAGATTTCGCTGGAGGTAGAGAGCAGCTGTTCGTCCTGAATTTGCGGAATCTGTTGCAGTTCCTGAATACACTGGTCGGGTTGGTCGGAACAGATTTTAGCTTCACGACCGGTCATGGACAGTACATTTAAACTGGCTTCACTCAATTTATTGCGGGTAAGAATACTTTCACGTTCATTGGCAATCGTGACATTAATGCCTTGGCTTTTGACGCTGACAATTTGACACCCAGTGAGCAGATAACTACTCAGCAGCGAGGCAAATAAAACTTTATATATTTGTTTTGGCATAAAGATGGTCTACGTGAGTATTTGTTTGAGTTTTTCTTCATCATACGATATTTGTTTTAATTTTCAATTCGTGCATAAAAAATAGACCGTTCTGAACGGTCTATTTAAAAAGCTCATTAAAAAAGCAAAAATTAAGGTGCTTTAGCCGAGTTAAGTACCTGCCATACATTCCAGCGACCTTGCTTTTCAATTTCAGCAATTAAACGGTCAGCAACTTCAGCTTCCTGCGGATATTTCACCTTGTAATTTTTCAAGACTTGAATCGCATTTTTCTTCTGCTCCATGGCAATGTAATTGTTTGCCGCAGATAAATACGCTTCCTGCACACCTGCCTTCATGGCTTTGTCCAAATAAGGAATGGCTTCACGTTGACCACCGCCTTCAGACAGGCCAAAACCGAACCAGAAGTTTGCCTCGGCATCTTCTTTGTTAATTTTTAAAATGCGCTGTGCGTAAGTTAAAGACTTGGTGGTATAGACTGAACCCAGGTCCAGGTTACGCGCCATAACACTGGCTTTAAATGCGCGAATCAATACATCAAAAGAAGCATTGTCTCTAGCAGCCAGGGTATCAAGCTGCTGAGTCACTTGTTTGAGCTTGGCTTCAAAGCCTTTACGTTCCTGACGTTCAGTAAAACGAGGCGGGTAATGGCGTGCCTTGCCTTCGACCAACTGCAAGAAATCATCAATTTCGGTGACATCAAATTCATTTTCACCCGCCATGACTGCATATTTTACATTACGCTGCTTGCTGTTGACGGTAGGAATAATCAGCTTGTTGACATCCAGGGTCACTTTTTTACTCGGGTCACCTGGAAGTGTGACTTCCATTTTGGTTACAGGCTGTGCAGCAGCTTTTTGTAAGGCAATTTCAAATGGAGGCGGTGCATCATAGTTAAATGGATTTAGCGCATAAAATGGAGCGGTTAATTCAGGTTCAGTGAAAACGATTGGTGCATTCGATTTTTTATCTTTTGTCGGTGTCGAGCTACACGCTGAGAGTAAAGCAACAGCAATTAATGTACATGCCAAAGGCTTAAGGGTCATAGAGATCATCCGTTCATTTAATTTTAAAATTGGGAAATAGGTATGTTCCTCAGTCTAAAAAAACTCTCAGGAACATACAAGTAAGGGCTTGTTAATATTCAGAACAGCCAATTAGGCTTTGGATTGGCTGCTTTGCGCTTCGCATTCACGGCGCACATCTTCAATAATTTTAAGTTCTTCAACACTATAAGGCTGTTCTTTTTGCTGCTGTTTTTTAAAGGTCGGATCGAGCAGGGATAAACGCTGACATAAGGTGTTCATGCGTTTTTCATTGAGCTGAATCCGGTCAAGCAGCACACGCATGCCATCCAGAATCGGGTCTGACTGGTCCTGTGTGGCTGCATACGGCTGGAAGCCAATACTTTCTGCATAATCACGACGGCGGGCTTCTTCTGCATCTTTCGGCTGGTCTTTGGTAATGAAGCGGGCCGGGTTTCCTACAGCAGTTGTATTTGGAGGCACTGCCTTGGTGACAACGGCATTGGAACCGACTTTGGCATTTTTACCGACAGTAAAGGGACCCAGAATTTTGGCACCTGCACCCACCACCACGCCATCTTCCAGGGTAGGATGACGTTTGCCCTTGTTCCAGGTGGTACCGCCCAGGGTAACGCCGTGATAAAGCGTAACATCATCACCAATTTCAGCCGTTTCGCCAATCACCACACCCATGCCATGATCGATAAAGAAACGGCGACCGATTTTGGCACCCGGATGGATTTCAATGCCGGTGGCAAAACGGCTAAAAGAAGACAGCAGGCGGGCAGAGCCTTTACACTCTTTTTGCCAAAGTTCATGGGCAATACGGTGCATGATCAGCGCATGAATGCCGGGATAGGTAGTGAGAACTTCTAAAGTGTTTCGTGCTGCAGGATCGCGCGCGAATACAGCTTGGATGTCTTCTTTGAGCTGTTTAAGCATTAGATTGATCCTCTGAGGAACCGGTTGTTTTGTCTGTAGATTTTTTCCATGTACCATTGTTCAATGCCTGTACACGGCTAAAGATGCCACGCAGTAAATGATATTCCATACGATCTAATTGTATACGTCCAAATAAACGACGCAAGCGTAAAGGCAATAATCGTGGGTTTTTCGGGTCCATAAACTCAATTTCGGCCAGCATTTTTTCAATATGCGGGTAAAACTGTTCCATCTGTTCATGGGTGACCAAAGGCTCATCCCACTGCATGTCAATTTCATCGGTGACATGCATGGCGGCTTCCGGATCTTTCTTCTGTTCAGTCAATGCCATGGCAGCCATGCGCATTTCATAGCAAATCACCTGAATGGCTTGGGCGACATTCAGTACGCCATAATCGCTATTGACCGGAATGGTCACATGATAGTTGGCCATTGCCAGTTCTTCATTGGTCAGGCCACGATCCTCACGGCCAAAAATCACCGCAACTTCCTGCTGGTTTTGTACTACAGCCTGCAATGATTTTTCCGCAGCCGGACGGGCATCCAGTAAAGGCCAGGGAATGGTGCGGCTACGTGCACTGGTGCCAAACACCAGATGGCAATCCTTAATCGCTTCTTGCAACGTCGGTACAATTTCAATCTGTTCAATCAGATCGGTTGCACCTGCAGCCAGGGCATCAATATCCGGATGCGGATAGGTTTTAGGCTGCACCAGTACCAGCCTGGATAGGCCCATGGTTTTCATGGCGCGTAATGCACTGCCGATATTGGCAGGCAAGGTAGTATTGACCATGACAATACGCACATGAGAGAGATGTGCGGAAACCACAGCATTGTCAACTTGACTCATAAGGTGTCCGATTTGAATTTAAATATTTAAAAAATTAGGAATATTGGGTGGCTTCAGCCTGATACATGTCCATTGCTTCATCCATGCTCACATTGGCTGGCGGCGGCGGGACATTCGCAGGCATGGCCTGCTCGTAACTGACGGCCTTGGCTGCTTTGGATTTGACCTGATATTCAATGTGAATCACGTCTTTACCAAAATAGTCACGTAGTTTCGCCAGCAATTCATCCAGTGGAGCCACGTTCCAGTTTAAGCCCAGGTTGATATCGGCAGAGGCATAAGGATAATCAATGTGTAATTGCATCGGGATATGATTGCACATATCGACATTGCAGAATGGCGTTAAGATTTTGCGTAAATCCTGACTGAGTGAAGCATTCAGGTGTTCCGCATTCAGCTTGATTTGAATGCTGTTGGCACGTTTCTGACGGATTTCATTCAGGCTAAAGGCTTTGGTCAGTCGTCCCATAGGGCGGTCAAAACCTTCACGTTCGTAAATCTCGCCTTCAATCACCACCACTTTTTCATTTTGAATGATGTCTTTAAAGCGCTGGAAACGCTCGTGATTGGCCGATACTTCTATACGTGCAGTGCCGTCATCCAGAGTCACCATCATGCGGTTCGGGAAGTTGGCGACATCCACCACCAGACCGGCAAATACGGTAGTTACGCCACGGCGTGTAGGCGTGAGTTCATTAATCCGTGCAGGAATAAAAGACTTGAGTTCCGGGCGATACACATCAATCGGATGTCCGGTTAAATACAGTCCCAAGGTGTCTTTTTCACCTTTGAGGCGAACTTCATCTGACCACGGTTTGACCGGTTTGGCGGGTTTGCGCTGAACTTCCTCAACTTCACCAAACAGGTCCATCATGCCGGTTTCACGGTTAGAGCGAGCCTGTTCTGCGGCTTGAACCGCTTCAGGCAGTTGTGCCATCAGGCTGGCACGTTCAATGCCCAAACAGTCCATCGCACCTGCACGGATGAGTGCTTCAAGGGTGCGTTTATTGATTTTTTTCAAGTCTACGCGGTGGCAGAAATCAAACAAGTCTTTATAAGGACCATCCTGCATGCGTGAATCAATTACCGACTGCATTGCTGCTTCACCCACGCCTTTGATCGCGCCTAAACCATAGACAATGGTATTCGGACTGCTGGCATGGAAGTTATACAAGGACATATTGATGGATGGGGGAAGAACTTCCAGACCATTAATACGGCAGTCATCAATCAGGAACACGATGTTGTCGGTGTTCTGCATTTCCGAGGTCATCACCGCGGACATAAATTCTGCAGGATAATGCGCTTTTAGCCATGCCGTCTGATAAGCAACCAGGGCATAGGCGGCAGCATGCGATTTGTTGAAACCATAACCGGCAAATTTTTCCATATAGTCGAAGATATGGTTGGCGGTTGCTTCATCAATATCTTTTTCAGCAGCACCTTTAATAAAGATCTGGCGCTGTTTGACCATTTCCTCAGGTTTTTTCTTGCCCATGGCACGGCGCAGCAAATCCGCACCGCCCAGACTGTAACCGGCACAGAACTGTGCAGCCTGCATTACCTGTTCCTGGTACACCATAATCCCGTAGGTCGGTTCCAGAACTTTTTCCAGTAAGGGATGCAGGTATTCAAACTCACCGCCATGCATACGATGAATAAAGTCAGGAATCAGATCCATTGGACCCGGACGGTACAGGGACACGAAGGCAATAATTTCTTCAAACTTGCTTGGACGTGCCTCTTTCAGCATCTTTTTCATGCCGACGGATTCAAACTGGAATACCGCAGTGGTGTTGGCGTTGGCAAAGATTTCGTAGGCCGGTTTATCGTCCAGCGGAATATAGGAAATATTGACCGGTTCAGTGACATCCGCACGTGCGTTGATATGCTTAATTGCATCTTCAATTACGGTCAGGTTACGCAGACCCAGGAAGTCGAACTTGACCAGACCGGCCGCTTCGACATCGTCCTTATCGAACTGGGCAACACGGTTCGTTCCGTCGGCATCACACATCACGGCTGAGTAGTCGGTCAGCTTGGTCGGTGCAATTACCACACCACCGGCATGCTTACCGGTATTTCGAGTAATGCCTTCAAGTTTGAGTGCCATTTCCCAGATTTCAGCGGCATCGTCATTGTCCGGGTTGGACGGATTGGTGACAATATCCTTGAGCTGTGGCTCAGCTTCCAGCGATTCTTCCAGGCTCAAACCCAAGGGCTTGGTTGGAATCATTTTGGAAATACGGTCCGCCAGACCATAAGATTTGCCTAAAACACGTGCCACGTCCCGAATTGCACCTTTGGCCGCCATGGTCCCGAAAGTGGCAATCTGCGATACCGCATCCCGGCCATAAGTCCGTGCCACATAGTCAATTACGCGGTCACGGCCGGCAATACAGAAATCGACGTCAAAGTCTGGCATCGACACACGTTCCGGGTTCAAGAAACGTTCGAATAGCAGGTCGTAACGCAGGGGATCCAGATCGGTAATCTTCAAGCTATACGCCACCAGTGAGCCGGCACCTGAACCACGGCCCGGACCGACCGGGACACCGTTGCCTTTGGACCACTGAATAAAGTCCATCACGATCAGGAAGTAACCCGGGAAGCCCATGTCGAGAATAATCTTCACTTCGAAGGCTAAACGCTCGTCATAGGGTTTGCGAATTTCAGGCCAGTCTTCACCGCGCTTTTCGGGCGGATACAGGAAGTTGAGTCGTTCTTCCAGACCTTGTTCGGACAAATGCGCAAAGTAGGTATCAATGGTATGACCTTCCGGAATCGGGTAGTCCGGCAAGTCATTAAAGCCTAAACGCAGGCTGACGTTGCAGCGTTTGGCAATATGGTAGGTATTTTCAATGGCGGTCGGAATATCTGAAAATAGTTCCGTCATTTCTGCGGCAGTTTTAAAGTACTGTTCAGGACTGTAATTTTTCGGGCGACGGTCATCGCCTAATACATAACCATCGGCAATACAGACCCGGGCTTCATGCGCTTCAAAATCATCCCGTGTAATGAAGTGCACGTCGTTATGCGCCACCACGCCTATATTGTATTTTTTCGCAAGTTTGACCGCTTCCTGAATGAAGTCTTCTTCACCTGGGCGGTTGGTACGGGTTAAGGCCAAATAAACACGGTTGCCGAATTTCTCAATCCATTCCTGCAATAGCGGTTCTGCTTTTTGCGGGTTGGAAGTCAGCAGCATTTTGCCGACATCACTGTGCTGGCCGAGTAGAACGATTAAATCTTCCTGCTGATTTAAAATCCATTCTTTTTGCACACAGGGAATATCCAGCTGTTGCCCGCTGATATAGCCTTCAGAAACCAGTTCGGTTAAGCTGCGCCATCCCTTTTTGCTCATGGCAAGCAAAGTAACTTTGTGCTCTGCATCATTCAGACGCAGGGTAGAACCAAAAATCGGTTTAATGCCTTTATCCAGACATTTTTTATAGAATTTTACCGCAGCATGCAGGTTGGACAAGTCGGTAATGGCCAATGCTGGCATTTCGTCATTTGCAGCAGCTTTAATAAGATCAGATACACGTACGATAGATTCTGTAATTGAAAATTCTGTATGTATACCAAGATGAACAAAGTGCATAAATGAGTCCCTGCAAAAACCACTGGATAGTTTAGCACGGGATTTATTGTTTCAGTTTGAAATTGAGGGGAAATGGCTAACTTTTAGGTCAAGTCTGGATTTGATTTTTTGGACTGATCATTTGGCTATAAGTGAGGAGACAGGGTCTTTTACTTTTAAAAGATGAGCCGTACTGCTGTGCAAGGCAACAAAAATCTTTTATTGGCTTGATGATAGATCCTGAAAAAACTTTAGGCACAGCGTTACAGCTGAAGGCAAGACAAGCCAACGGATGACATCCAGATGTCATTCTGTATAGCGCATGACAAGATGGATTCTATGGGAAGCTTTCTGGAAAAATCCGTAAATTTCGAATCTTTTCTTTATTCACTAAAATAAAACCCTCCGAAGAGGGTTTAAGTGTATTTTTATCTTAATCGTGACAGCCATTCGCCAAAGGTCTGAACAAATTGCACCAGCAATAACAGCACAATCACGGTCAAAATGACTACACTGGTGTCAAAACGCTGATAACCATAAGAAATGGCGAGGTCACCAATACCGCCTGCACCCACAGCACCTGCCATCGCCGTTGCACCAATCAGGCTAATGGTGGCAGTGGTCAGGTTTAAAATGAGAGAACTGCGTGCTTCAGGCAAAATAAACCTGAAAATGATTTGCATGGGCGAAGCACCCATCGCTTGTGCTGATTCAATAATGCCTTCATTCACTTCAAGCAATGAAGTCTCAATCAATCGGCCCATATACGGACCAATATAAATGGTTAGTGGCACAATTGCCGCCCATGTACCAATTGATGTCCCTACGAGTAATTTCGTCAGAGGAATAAAGGCAATCAGCAAGATAATAAACGGCAATGAACGCAGCGCATTTACAATCGGGTTTAAGCCATGATAAATCACCCGGTTCGGCAAAATGCCCTCAGGACGGGTCACCAATAAAATGATGGCCTGGATAAAGCCCCAGATACAACCGAACAGCAGGGCAAAAAACACCATATGCATGGTTTCTTGCAGCGCGGTAACAAACTGGTCAATCGACAGTGAGCTTTTCCAGTAAGGTGCCGTGATTTCTGTCAGCCATTGAACAATTAAATCTCTCATGCACTGACTCCAGACTGTTCAACTTTGACGCCGTTTTGCTTGAAAAACGCAACGGTTTGCTCAATCACTGCAGGGTCACCTAGCAGCTGGACAAACATTTGTCCAATCACAGAGCCATTAATTTCAGTCATATTGGCAAACAGAATATTCAGGCTGATATCAAACTGCTTAATGGCCGCCTGTACCACAGTCTCTTGTGCAGAAGTACCCAGGAATTGCAGACTATAAATGCTGTTATGATTTTTGTTTTCCAGGCTATTTAAAATATTCACCGGTAACTGTTGTTGCAGCACGGTTTGAATAAAGCTTTTGGTGGTAGGATGCTGGGGCTGACTGAAAATTTCCAGCGTCGAACCGGTTTCGATCACTTTACCCTGTTCCATTACCGCAACATAATCACACACAGATTCAATTACGTCCATTTCATGGGTCACCATGACAATGGTAATGCCTTGTTCTTTATTAATCTTTTTAAGCAAATCTAACACAGACTTGGTGGTTTGCGGATCCAGTGCCGAGGTCGCTTCATCACAGAGTAAAATTTTAGGATGATTGGCGAGGGCACGGGCAATTCCCACACGCTGTTTTTGCCCGCCAGACAGTTCATCCGGAAAAGCGTCTTTTTTATGCTTAAGATCAATAAACTCGAGCAATTCCGCCAAACGTTTTTCACGCTCGGCTTTGCTCCAGCCCAATAATTTCATTGGCATTTCGATATTGGCTGCGACAGTTTTGCTCTGCAACAAATTAAAATGCTGAAAGATCATCCCGATGTTGGCACGTTCCTGACGTAACGAGCGTGCATCCAATGCAGTAAAATCTTTTTGATGAATGATGACTTGACCATCATTTGGCCGTTCGAGCAAATTAATCAGGCGGATTAAGGTACTTTTACCTGCACCACTATAGCCAATAATGCCAAAAATACTGCCATCTGGAATCTGTAAATTAATCTGATCCAGGGCACGAATTGTTTGACCTTTAAGCTGATAGTGTTTTGAAATATTTTTAAATTCAATCATATGGTCAAAAACTATCTATAAAAAGAAAAACAGGCAAAGAGACTTTGCCTGTTTAGATGAACCAATTATATTACTATTTTGCTTCAGTGAGATAGCTAATCGGTTTATTTACGTCAACTTTAGTACCGCCAAATTTTTCCTGAACAAATTTGTTCACGGCTTCAGTGTGGTACAGCGCACCGACTTTTTTCAACACCGGGTCATTTTGGCGACCTTCTGCAACTGCAAGAATGTTGACATTCATTTTGGTGCTTTGGTCGATTGGCTCATAATAAATAGAATCTTTAAGCACATTCAAGCCGCCTTCCATTGCCAGGGTATTGCCCAGGACAATCGCATCGACTTCGTCTTTAACACGTACAGCAGTGGCCATCTGAATCGGTTTGATTACAATTTTTTTGTTGTTTTCAACAACATCGGCAGGGGTGCCTTTTACGTTGTCAAAATTAGGTTTTAATTTGAGCAGACCGGCAGATTGAAGCAGCAATAGCGCACGTGATTCATTTGCGCCATCATTAGGAATGGCAATGGTTGCACCGGTTTTGAACTCATCCAGTTTCTTCACTTTACTTGAGTAAATACCCATTGGTTCCAGGTAAGTGGTAGAAAGCGGAGCAATCTTGTCTTTATTGGATTCATTGAAAGCAACCAGATAGGCATAAGACTGGAATGCATTCACATCAATTTCTTTATTCGCTACCGCTGTGTTCATAGACACATAATCGGTGAAGTTTTTCACTTCAAGCTTAATGCCGGCAGCTTTGGTTTCTGGAAGCGTGGCAATATAACGCCAGACTTCAGCATCCGAACCTGTTGAAGCCATAGTGACCGTCTGCAGACCGTTGGCATCTTTTGTTTGAGCTGCATCATTTGCAGGCGCTTCTTGTTTACCACAGCCAGACAAGCCAACTGAAAGACCTAAAACAAGACCAAGGAGCTTTTTCATGTATATGTCCTAGTAAATTTAATTTGGCGATAAATTTACGAATATGTCATTGGAGAGATTAAATCAAGTGTGAATCAGATCAACTGATTGATGCAGATGACTTTAAAATGTCCCGCTCATCAATGCAATTAGAGATCGGTAGCATCATGAAGAGCTTTTATGTTTGAATAAGGCAAATTGCTGTAATCAAACAATTTTCATGATGACTTATTCCTAAAAATTGGACACATCATAACAATTTTTTTTTATACATAATAGTGATTATAAATCTGATATTTAGCTTAATTTTGCATAAGAAAGTGAGCTGTTTTTATAAATTAACTCATAAAACAATAGATTAAATTTATTGAAATGAATAAAAGGGATAATTAAAAGAATTTTGTTTCTATATAAATTTTTTGAAAATACAAAGCTGAAAAAGGGATAATGATAAAAAAATTTTAATTGTTTGGTATTGATTCATTTTCTAAAAGATAAAGTTCATTAATTAACATAAATTCTCGTATTTGCTTTTTATATTGTTTATTGATTTCTCCATGTGCACGTTCATTTCTATATGCTGTAAAAATGTTGGTGAACAAGCGTCCTATAGCAAGCAAAAAACCCGCACTCGGCGTAATGCTGATCAGTTAAGGAGTTTAGAAATAAACTCCTTAATTTTTTAGTGATTCATGGCGGAGGCTTACCGTTTTAAATCAAACTCTTGTAGCTCATTTGTTACTTTGGTTTCGCCCAAAGTAACCAAAGGCATTTGTCATCCGCAAAACTCGTCAGCCACTATCAACTAGCAAATTTATCGCAAAAACAATCATTTTTTAATGGAGTCCGGCCTCAAACAGTTGCGGATGACTTTCCCACATATCAAATACAGGCATGAATTTAAAAAAGAAAATGCCAGTCAATTTCTTAACTGACTGGCATTACGCACTCGGCGGGTTTTTTGCTGAATTAAATCAATCAAGCATTTTCACGTGCAATCGCGCGGTAACCAATATCCTTACGGTATTGAACACCATCAAAAGTCACTTTTTGGCAAAGTTCCAAAGCTTTGGCTTGTGCTTCACCAATGGTATTACCGAGTGCAGTCACACAAAGTACACGACCGCCAGCAGTCACAATCTCGCCATTTTCATTGGCTTTTGTGCCTGCATGGAATACTTTGGTATCTGTCATTTCAGTGTCTAGGCCAGAAATTACATCACCATTGCTAGACGTTTCAGGGTAGCCTTTCGATGCAAGCACGATGCCTACAGTCTTACGCTCATCCCATTCAGCTTCCGCAGGCAAGTTACCCGCAATACCTGCTTCAACTAAATCAACCAGTGATGATTTTAAACGCATCATGATCGGCTGGGTTTCAGGATCACCAAAACGGCAGTTGAACTCGATCACTTTAGGTTGACCTTGTTCATCAATCATCAAGCCTGCATACAAGAAACCTGTATAGACATGACCATCCGCTTTCATGCCGTCAACGGTAGGACGCATCACTTCTTTCATGACTTTGTCAAAGACATCGGCAGTTACCACCGGAGCAGGAGAGTAAGCACCCATACCGCCAGTGTTTGGACCTTGGTCACCTTCAAAGATGCGTTTGTGATCTTGTGAAGTTGCCATTGGTAGAATGTTGTTGCCATCAATCATACAAATGAATGATGCTTCTTCACCAGCAAGGAATTCTTCAATCACCACGCGAGAACCGGCATCACCAAATTTGTTGCCTGCAAGCATGTCATCAATGGCGTCGAAAGCTTCTTGATTGGTCATGGCAACGATTACGCCTTTACCCGCAGCAAGACCGTCGGCCTTAATGACGATCGGTGCGCCGTTTTTCTCAACAAAAGCTTTGGCTGCATCGACTTCAGTAAATACGTCATAGAAAGCTGTTGGAATGTTATGGCGTTTTAAGAAGTGCTTGGCAAAGGCTTTAGAACCTTCAAGCTGTGCAGCAAATTGGGTTGGACCCCAGATTTTAAGATCAGCCGCGCGGCATGCATCAACCACACCATTAACCAGGGGTGCTTCTGGACCAACCACGATCAAGTCAACTGCATTGTTTTTTGCAAAGTCGATAATTGCCGCATTATCTAAAATATTTAAGGCAACATTTTCGCATTTATTTTCTGTTGCAGTACCTGCATTACCCGGTGCTACAAATACTTTTGCGACTTTGTCATCTTGTGCGATTTTCCATGCAAGTGCATGTTCACGACCGCCATTACCCAAAACTAAAATATTCATCGGTTCATACTCCATGAATCGAAAATGACATAAAGTCCTCAGCCTAAAAATAGGAGAGGACTTTATGCAAGATTAGAAATCTATTTGTCTAAATGTAGATGACTTTGTCATTACATTAATATCCAATCACTTAGTGACGGAAGTGACGCATGCCAGTGAACACCATTGCAATACCGGCTTCATCAGCAGCAGCAATGGTTTCTTCATCGCGCATAGAACCGCCCGGCTGGATAATGCACTTGATACCCGCTTTCGCAGCGTTATCAATACCGTCACGGAATGGGAAGAATGCATCAGATGCCATGACTGCACCTTCAACCACTAAACCTGCATGTTCAGCTTTGATCGCAGCAATACGAGCAGAGTTCACGCGGCTCATTTGACCTGCACCGACACCAATGGTTTGACGGTTTTTCGCATAAACAATCGCGTTAGACTTCACATATTTCGCAACTTTCCAGGCAAAGATCATGTCGTCGATTTCCTGTTCAGTTGGAGCACGTTTAGTCACAACTTTAAGGTCATCTTTAGTGATCATGCCCAAGTCTTGATCTTGAACCAGTAAACCACCGTTTACACGTTTGTAGTCAAGCTGTGCTTTACGCTCATCAATTGCTGGCAATTCGCCACATACAAGAACACGAACGTTTTTCTTCGCGCCAGTCACTTCAAGCACGCCTTCAGCAACGCTTGGTGCAATGATTACTTCAACGAACTGACGGTTAACAATCGCTTGTGCAGTTGCAACGTCCAATTCACGGTTGAATGCAATGATGCCACCGAACGCAGATTCAGGGTCAGTTGCATAAGCAAGGTCATAAGCAGCTTTAATGCCGTCTAAAGATACTGCAACGCCACAAGGGTTGGCATGTTTTACGATGACACAAGCAGGCTTCGCAAATGATTTCACACATTCAAGTGCTGCATCAGTATCTGCGATATTGTTATAAGAAAGCTCTTTACCTTGAAGCTGTTTAGCAGTTGAAACAGATGCTTCGGTTGCATCAGCTTCTACATAGAATGCAGCAGATTGATGCGGATTTTCACCGTAACGAAGGTCTTGCGCTTTGTTCAATTGCGTATTGAAGGTACGTGCAAATTTGTCTGCTTGGCCTTCTTCCTTACCTACGCGAGCGCCTAAATAAGATGCGATCATGCCGTCGTATTGTGCAGTGTGTTCAAATGCTTTAACCGCCAGGTCAAAACGTGTTGCATAAGACAAGCCGCCTTCAGCTTTAAGCTCGGCAATTACAGTGGCATAATCAGAAGCATTCACAACGATACCTACAGACGCATGGTTTTTCGCCGCAGCACGAACCATTGTCGGACCACCAATGTCAATATTTTCAATTGCATCAGCAAGTGAACAGTTCGGTTTTGCAACAGTAGCAGCAAATGGGTAAAGGTTAACCACAACCAGATCGATTGCATCGATGTTGTGTTCAGCCATGACAGCTTCGTCTAGACCACGACGAGCCAGGATACCACCATGGATTTTCGGGTGAAGTGTTTTTACACGTCCGTCCATCATCTCTGGGAAACCGGTGTGCTCTGAAACTTCAACTACAGCGATATTGTTGTCTTTTAACAACTTGTAAGTACCACCAGTAGATAAAATTTCTACCCCAAGAGCAGCAAGGTCTTGTGCAAATTCGACAATGCCAGTTTTGTCAGAAACAGAGATTAAAGCGCGTTTAATAGTCATGATGTCGTCACAGTTATCAAGAATTAAATCAAAAAGCTAAATAGCAGGCCAAAAAAAATGCCTGCGGAAACCGCAAGCATTTTATCACTTATTCACTCATTAAACCGTGAGCTTTTAACTTTTTGCGCAAAGTACCGCGGTTAAGGCCTAGAATTTCAGCAGCGCGGGTCTGGTTGCCACGAGTGTATTCTAAAACAACAGATAAAAGAGGTTTCTCCATTTCTGCCAGCACCATGTCATACACCTGAGAGGGTTGCTCGCCTTGCAATTGTGCAAAGTAGTGGCGAACTGCGCGATCTACGTGAATACGAAGAGCGACATCAGATTGTGCAGTAAAAATAGGAGACTTGCTATTCATGCGAATTAATCCGAAAAATCAAATATCACTTGGGTAAAGAGATATATAAAAGTGGTCTATAGAAATTCAATGAACCCCGTTTTAGATCCTAAAACGGAAGTTCTAAAACTTGATCATTTAGCTTGCCACAACTCGACGTTTCTGATCGAAATTTAAGCGTAACAATAGATTAATATTTGTTACCACCCAAAATCAAAACAAAAAAATCTACTCTATACGCTATATTTAATAAAGCGCATTTCAATTAGACGATTTTGTTGTAAAAATTTTCGAGGAGTTTGCAGCACTAAGCTTTTGTGGCGCGTATCATAGCATTGTCTAAGAAAAAGTGAGCAAGAAAACTGCATTTTTTTTACATTTTTTTGTATTTTTTAATAGTTTTTTTCAATATTACGGACGAATTATTTCTAAACTATAAGTGTCAAAGCTTTTGCGTGGCATAGGAACGCTAAATTTGAATTTAAAAGGACTATTCTGAGGGATTCGTTGAATTCCTTGGAGACTGGTAATCAAATATTCAGAAGGTTTAAATAAATAAGTTGATACGGTTTCCCCATTTGCTTTCAGATTTACCTTGATCATTGGAAGAGCCAGGCTTTCGGTATGATAGTTAATCAGTTCTCCAGTAAACTGGGTTTCTTGTCTGGAAATCTGTTTAACCTTTAACTTGTTGGTGGAGATCAGGCGATAATTTTCTTCCATCACCGAACAATTAAAGGCCTGACATGCCGTATTAAATAAAGCACTGAATACCGGACTGTTATTTAAAATTTTCGGGTTAAACCAAAAAAATTGCAAAATCAGCAAGCTGGCCAGACATAAGTTAATGGTTCCCCATAAAACATAATGCCGCGTACCATATGTTTTCTCTTGTTCAGCTTTTTCTGACCAGTTCAGTGCAGGGTAGTTGCCAATGGGTTCTGTACTAAAATAATTCAGGTTATTGAGATAGGTCTTTAAATCGATATTCGAGTTTTCAACTTTACGGTCGAAAATCTCCAATAAATGTTGTACCGGTTTCTGTTCCGTAATCAACTGCTCTTTAACGAGTGCATTGGATACAAAAGTTTGCTGGGATGGATCTGAAGAAGAAGCCGTTTGAGCGGGAGAGAAAGTTTCTTCTTTCTCTACGACCAGATGGGTCAATGCATTAAAATTGGTTGAGCATTTTGCACAACAAACCATACCGCGAGCAACTGTAAGTTGAGCCACAGAGACTTTGTACTTGGTCAAACAGTTAGGGCAGTAGGTTTGTTTTTCGCTCATAGTCTATTCAAGATTTTTAGGGGGTAGTTTGGCGTTTACCCGAAATTCGACACCAATGTTCGTCACGTTTTTCGATTTGCAGTATATCAAAAAATTCAGAATAAACACTAGAAACATCAGCAACTTGCTCTTCTAAAATACCAGCAAGTGCGAACTCACCCTCAGATTTGACCAAAGTTGCGAATTCCGGCGCAAGTGCCATTAAAGGGCCTGCCAGAATGTTTGCGACAAATACATCGGCTTTCTGGTTTTTCAGCTCTTCATTGAACTCATCTGGTAGACCTACGTACAGATTTTCAAGCACACCATTCAGTTCAGCATTTTGTTGGGTCGCCAACACAGCTTGCGGATCGATATCCGTGGCATAAACTTTTTTTGCGCCCAGCAATAAAGCGGCAACCCCTAAAATGCCTGAACCACAACCGTAGTCGATCACAATTTTATCTTTGAGATCGGTTTTGCCGAGCCATTGCAGGCAAAGGAAAGTTGAAGCATGGTTGCCGGTACCAAAAGCTAGGCCTGGATCAAGCTTGATATTGACCGCATCGGCTTCGGGAGCCTCCATCCATTCAGGGACAATCCAATATTTTTCAGCAATTTGAATGGGCTCGTAGGCATCCATCCAGGTGCGTTCCCATTCCTGGTCTTCAAGAAATTCATAACGTAATGGTGCTTCAGGCATTTGTGCAGTAATAAAGGTAATTAACGCATCTACATCAATTTCTTCTTCATCTTCCTGCGCATAGATACCTGTCACAATGACTTTATTCCACAGCGGAGTTTCACCTGGAAGCGGTTCAAGCAAGTCCTGATTTTCAGCATCATCTAAAGTTACGCTCACTGCACCTAATGAATTTAAGAGTGTTTCAGTAAAATCGACTTGAGCCTGCTCGACAGTAATATGAATTTGTAACCACTTCACGGAGATAACCTAAATTTGTTTTATAAAAACGCCATTGTAACGGAACTCAGGTGGAAACCACTACATATTGATAAAAACTATCTTGAAAAAGGACGTGCAGCCCCGTCCTCTATTTATTTAAGCTGTATCAGGTGGCTATGGCTGCTGGGTGAGCGGCGAATTTATTTAAAAGCATGCCAAATAGTGTGGCAAAGATATACATAAAAATGGAATATACCGCAGCAGGCATGGCAATAGTGGAGTTTGCCAGAACGGTCAGTGCAATGGTCATGGCCAGCACACTATTGTGAATACCAATTTCAAATGCGCAGGCACGCGCCTGGGTACTGTTGATGCCGAACAGCCTGGGTATGAAGTAGCCAATACACAGACTGAACATACAAAACAAAGCAGTCGCAATGCCCACCTGAGTCAGGTATTCAGCAATATTTTGACGTTCACTGGCAATCGCACCAATAATAATTGCGATTAAGAATATGACAGCGAATATGCGTAGCGGTTTATTCAGTTTTTCCGTGAAAAGCGGGGAATAATGCCGAATCAGCATGCCTATACTGACCGGGATAATAATAATGGCAAAAACCTGGACAGTTTTACCGAATTGTAGATGGATCTGCTGCGCGTCTTGCATGAAATGTGCAATAGAAAAATTGACAATTAAAGGCAGTGTTATGGCTGCAATCACGGAATTCATTGCAGTAAGGGTAATATTCAGAGCCAGATCGCCCTTAAACAGATAGCTAAACAGGTTGGCTGTACTGCCACCCGGAGAAGCCGCAAGTAACATTAAACCAACGGCTAATAAGGGAGATAAGGCTAAAACCTTAGATAGAATAAATGCAATCCCTACTAAAAGTACCAATTGGCAAAATAACGCAATTAAAACGGCTTTAGGGTGTTTGGTGACTCTGGCAAAATCTTTGGGGGTTAACTCCAGACCCAGGCCCACCATAATAATAGCAAGTGCCGAAGGCAGTAAAATGGTAATGATTCCTGAATTCATTTCAAGTCTCCTATATTTATTCTTGTTGAGCTGAGTTTTTAGTGATTTTTTCTATGCAACTTTACTGGCAATATAGATGTATGAATAGACTTTTTTCAGCAGTCATTTTTTAAACAGTGAATCAATCGTGAAAATCCCTTTATCCTTTTCTTCTTTCAAAGAGAGAAGGAGCTTTTAATCCCAAGTTTATTGACACTTAATGATCACTTTGTGACTTATGCATGAGATTTTTTTTGTATAACTGCTTTTTATATAACTATTTTTGTATAAGTATGTTCTCAACAGGGCAGTTGTATCTTAGCCATTTAGCGTGCGTACCTTGTCTTTATGGAGCAGTTGTGGATTTTTGTTCAGGATATAACCAAATGCAAAGGCAAAAATATACATAAAAATAGTATAAATTCCTGCGGGAATGGCAATTGTGGTATTCGATAACACGGAAAGCGCAATAGTCAGTGCAATGCCTGTATTGTGAATGCCGACTTCAAATGTGCATGCACGAGCCTGCCGATCGGAAATTCCAGATAAATGTGGAACCAGATAACCCACTAAAAAACTGATGAAGCAAAACAGTGCTATGGCAACGCCAATCTCGGCAAAGTATTCGGTAACATTAAATCGTTCTCTATAGAGGGCGTACGAGAAAAGCGCAACTAAAAAAATCACAGAAAATAACCGCATAGGTCTGTTCAGCTGCAATGCTATTTGTGGGACAATCGAACGAATCAGCATCCCTAAACCCACCGGAACCAAAATAATTAAAAACACCTGAATGATTTTTTCAACAGGCATGGTAATGCTTTGCGACTCGCCTAAAAAATAAAGCATGGATAAATTGACAATAAAAGGCAGGGTAAAAGTGCAAATAATAGAATTAAGGGCTGTAAGGGTAAGGTTTAAGACCACATCTCCCTTAAAAATATAGCTAATCAAATTTGCTGTAGGGCCACCAGGAGAAGCGGCAAGCAACATTAAGCCAACCGCTAAAAGTGGAGAAGGCTTAAATAAAATGCAAATAAAAAATGCGACACCCACCAAAATGACTTGTTGTGAAAATAAAGCTAAAAAAATGGCTTTAGGATGATGACGGATACGAAGAAAATCTTTAACTGTAAGTTCAAGCCCTAAACCAATCATCATAAAAGCAAGTATAAGAGGTAAAAAAAGGGTAAAGAGTCCTGAATCCATGGAATATCCTTTATTGTTTTTATCCTTTGATATTCTTAGAGTTTAAACAAGATTTTTAAATAAGCAATATATGAAACGGGTAAAAACCAAGTATTTTACCCGTTAATTATTTGAATAAAATTAACTTTTTATGGAGATTGTTGTGGCTGCATCTCAGGTTGGGGCCGCATTTGAGGCTGGGTTTGCATTTCCGGTTGAGACTGCTGCATGTGCATTTGATGTTGTGGTTGCATTTGATTTTGTGGTTGCATTTGTGGTTGGGATTGTTGCATTTGTGATTGAGAAGGACGAGGAGCCATAAAACCTAAAGCACATTTACCTTTAACTTCAGTCCCGTTGATGTTTACAGATGTCGCGCCAGTATCTCCACTGCATGCACTGGTTAACTCGGGTTCATCTCCGGCAATGGATGAGTTTTTTGCTGAAGGAAAGAATTGAGGTTCGCAGGTACCATTCCAGATAATGCCTCGATATGCAAAACTGACCGGTGCACCCTGACTTTTACCTTTACACACCTTTTGGTACCTTTGAGAATCATATACTTTTTCGACCTTATCATTTGCGGAAGCTGCAAATGGTGCGAAACATAAACCGCAGAGCATGGATGAGAGGAAAATATTCTTATTCATCTTTTATACCTTTGTTCGTAATGTACCCAACCTATAGCTTAAAAAGTAATCAAATTTAAACAATGCTAATCAAGTAAAAAAATTTACTTAAATGTTTAATTTCTATAGCGAGTCTGAAAAGCCGGATTACATTGCAACATTAAAACGCTGAAAATCGTTTCAATCTTCCTCATGAAATTCGACTCATTTTGTCAACTTATTTTGCTTAATTTTGATATAATGCTCCGTCATCATTTTTTATCTCTCAAACCATTATGCATTATCCTAAAGTTTACGATGTCATTGTTATCGGTGGCGGTCACGCAGGTACCGAAGCAGCCCTTGCTGCAGCGCGTATGGGTCGACAGACTCTGCTCTTGACTCACAACATTGAGACTTTAGGGCAGATGAGCTGTAACCCGGCCATTGGTGGTATTGGGAAATCACATCTGGTCCGTGAAATTGATGCCCTAGGTGGTGCAATGGCATTGGCTGCCGATAAGGGCGGTATTCAGTTTCGTATCCTGAATTCGCGTAAAGGTGCAGCAGTACGTGCAACACGTGCCCAGGCTGACCGTGTACGCTTTAAGGCAGCAATTCGTCATACCCTGGAAAACCAGGCGAATCTGGATATTTTCCAGCAGGCGGCAGACGACCTGATTGTTGAAGGCGATACCGTTAAAGGTGTAGTCACCCAGATGGGCATCCGCTTTGACGCGAAAACTGTCGTGTTGACGACCGGTACCTTCTTGGGCGGTGTGATTCACATCGGCTTGAATAATGCCTCTGGTGGTCGTGCCGGTGATCCGCCTTCAATTTCACTGGCTGCGCGCCTTCGTGAACTGAAACTTCCTGTAGGCCGTTTAAAAACAGGGACACCACCGCGTATTGATGCACGTTCAGTGGATTTTTCTGTCATGACTCCGCAGCCCGGTGATTTCCCGTCTCCGACCATGTCATTCATGGGTGATGCATCCATGCATCCGGAACAGATCAACTGCTATATCACGCATACCAATGAAAAAACCCACGACATTATCCGCGGCGGACTCGACCGTTCCCCAATGTATACTGGTGTGATTGAAGGTGTAGGTCCACGTTACTGCCCGTCAATTGAAGATAAAATTCACAAATTTGCCGATAAAGATTCGCACCAGGTATTCCTTGAGCCTGAAGGTCTGGATACACATGAGCTTTATCCAAACGGTATTTCGACTTCATTACCTTTCGATGTGCAGTTTGAACTGGTTCGCTCAATCCGCGGTATGGAGAATGCACACATTCTGCGTCCGGGTTATGCCATTGAATATGACTATTTCAACCCGCAGGCGTTGAAATTCTCTTTGGAAACCAAGGCCATTAATAACCTGTACTTTGCAGGTCAGATTAACGGTACCACCGGTTATGAAGAAGCTGGCGCACAAGGTTTATTGGCAGGTTTGAATGCTGCGCGCCGTGCATGGGATCAGGAACAATGGACACCGAAACGTGATGAAGCGTACATGGGTGTACTGGTTGATGACCTGATTACTTTGGGGACCAAAGAACCGTACCGCATGTTTACCTCACGTGCGGAATACCGTTTGATGCTGCGTGAAGATAATGCGGATCAACGTTTAACTCCAATTGGCCGTGAAATGGGTCTGGTGGATGATGCGCGCTGGGCATCTTACTGTGAAAAAATGGAAGCAGTAGAAACTGAGAAAGGCCGCTTGCAACACCTTTGGGCTGCGCCAAACAATCCAATGGGCAAAAAATTCGTTGAAATGACCGGTGCAGATCTGTCTAAAGAATGTTCTGCTATTGATTTGCTCAAACGTCCTAACATCAGCTTCGCGCAAATTGCTGAACTTACGGGTTCAGAAGTTTCTGCATTTGTTGGTGAACAAATTGAAATTGCGGTGAAATACGAAGGTTATATCAACCGTCAACAAGAAGATGTGGCGCAAATGAAGCGTCTGGAAGAAACCCGTATTCCTGCAGACTTTGATTATGATGTGGTTTCAGGCTTATCGCGTGAAATTACGCTTAAACTGAAAGATGTTCGTCCTGAAACGCTTGCTCAGGCAAGTCGTATTCCGGGTGTAACGCCAGCAGCAGTTCAACTGGTGATGATTACGATTCGTAAGAATAATCAGGCGAAAAAATCTGCTTAATACAATGTGAGTTAAGTTGGTAAAAAGCCCGCTAAATGCGGGCTTTTTTATCGTTTAATTTTAAACCATTGCTTTTGACTATGGTTTAATCATAAATAACTACCGAAAATATAAGTTTTTGAAAATATTATTTAATTTATATTTGTAAGATTTAAAAAGTCTATTTATGTAATCTTTTACGTCTAATTCAATCGCTGTTTGCCAGGCGGATGCTCAATAAACCCGACCATTGTAGTGGTATTTATTTCAACAGATTGATCTGAAAATAGTGAAGCAAATTGCTGCTGGCTAATTTGCTTACTATGGACGGAGTTCAATCATGGCACAAATACAAACAGGTAAAATGCAAAAATTCTTAACAGTGTTCTTGTGTTTTTGGGTCGCATTTTTTGAGGGTTTTGATCTCCAAGCCCCGGGTATTGCAGCAAAAGGAATTGCTGAAACATTTGCTCTCGACCAGGTGCAAATGGGCTATGTATTTAGTTTGGGTGTTTTTGGGATGTTGTTTGGTGCGTTCTTTGGTGGACGTGTTGCCGACTATTTGGGACAGAAGAAAGTTTTAATGCTTTCAATTGCAATTTTCGGCCTATTTATGTCGCTTACCGCAATCGCACCGAGCGTTGAAATTTTATACGCAGCACGTTTCTTTACCGGCTTAGGTCTGGGTGCGGCAATGCCAACTATGATTTCCGTGGTGGGAGATGAGGCGACAGAAGCCAACCGCGGCAAGCTGAACAGCTTGATGTATTGCGGATTACCGGTAGGGGCTATCTTTGTTGCGGGCTTGGCCATCTTATTTAAAGATATTTCTGGGCATACCTTGTTTTTAATTGGTGGTTTAACCCCTTTGGTTCTGTTGCCATTTATGGCGATTATTCTTAAAGACAAGCCTAAGAAAGTCGCTGTTGAGCAAGCTGCGACTGAAGCTGTTCCATCTATGGTGCAGGTATTATTTAAGCATCAGCAATATAAATATACGATGCCGCTTTGGGTGGGTTTCTTCTTTACCCTGATGATCAATTATATCTTGATTAGCTGGTTACCTAATCTGCTGATGGAACAAGGTTTGGAAAAGCCACAGGCTTTCATGGTGATGCTGGTATTCCAGGTAGGTGCTGTCATTGGTACACTGGCTTTGGGTTATTTGCTGGACCGTTTAAAATTGTGGCAGATGGCGGCAATTATCTATACTGGCTTATTTATTGCCCTTGTATTGTTATTTACCTCTACCTCTATTCCAGTACTTATTCTTGCAGGGTTTATGGGCGGGATTTTCTCGACAGGCGGACAATCAATTCTATATGGTATTTCCCCAATTTTCTATTCGGGTACAGGTAAAGTTACAGGCGTAGGCAGTGCGATTTCTTTAGGTCGATTAGGTGCAATGACAGGACCATTACTGACAGGAAAAATCTTGGCGATTGGTTTGGGAACCACGGGGATTTTAATGGCAAGTTTACCTGCCGTGGCTGTCTCGGCAGTAGCAGTAACTGCACTCTCGCGTTATAAAGCCGCACATAAATAAAAGTATAACGCTTTAAAAAGGGAATCTTGAGGATTCCCTTTTTTGTTGATTATTTTTAAGGATTCACTTTTGAGTTTGTTAATATAGTCGGATAGAAAACTGAATTTAAAATGTTATGAGCTATCAACTGATCGAACTCGATATTCAAGCCACAGATAATATCCAATGTCTACACTGTCAGCAGCACGTGATCAATTGGGCGGAAGAGCAATATATACAACCCTGTGAGCATGTATTGTTTATCGCTATGGATATTGGCTTTGAATATATGACTGATGAATTTGAGCAGACTATGCCGCGTTCTGTGGATGATCTGCATGCCCATGATGATCAGGTGAATATGTTTGCAGAAATTGTCAAATCCACTTATCCGGATTATCTGATTTTTAAATCTGATCTGGGGATTGAGGGATATTTCCGCTACGTGGGTTTTACCGCATAAGTATATTGACCCCTTGAAAACACCATAATGAAAAAGCGCCCTGAGGCGCTTTTTTATGGACAGAAAAGTTTAGTTTTCTATTTCTTCTTCTACATCATCATCGGCAGTATCCATGCCTAGTTCTTTCAGTTTGCGGGTCAGGGTATTGCGTCCCCAGCCCAGTAATTCAGCTGCATGACGTTTACGCCCGCGGGTTTGCTGCAAAGCGGCAGTAATTAGCGTGCGTTCAAACATTGGTGTGGCAATGTCCAGAATCTTCATTTCACCATTTTTCAGTTTCTGGATGGCCCATTGACCCAATAACTCATCCCAATGATGTAGGGAAATACGGTCAAAGGTGTTGTGTGGTTGTGTATCTTCGGCTGAACGCTGAATTGGAATCTGTTTCAGTTCCGAAGGCAGATCTTCAGGATAAACTTCACGGCCGGTAATCATCACCGTAAGCCAGCGACAGGTATTTTCGAGCTGACGCACGTTGCCTTGCCACGGTAGCTGTTGCATGTATTCCTGGGTTTCTGGACGCAAGATTTTAGGATTTACGCCCAGTTCTTTACCCGCACGGGCCAGGAAGTGCTGCGCCAGCATAGGGATGTCTTCACTGCGATGGGCCAGTTTGGGAATATGGATACGGATCACATTCAGGCGATGATACAAGTCTTCGCGGAAGCGTCCGTCATGCACCAGTTTTTCCAGATCCTGATGCGTTGCCGCGACAATACGCACATCGACCTTAACCGGGATATGTCCACCGACACGGTAAAACTCGCCATCTGCCAGAACACGCAGTAAACGGGTCTGGGTTTCAAAGGGCATGTCACCAATTTCATCTAGAAATAACGTACCGCCATTGGCCTGTTCAAAACGGCCTTGACGCTGCGAGTTGGCACCAGTAAAAGCACCTTTTTCATGACCGAAAAGTTCGGTTTCAATCAGGTCTTTCGGAATGGCTGCCATATTTAAAGCAATAAAAGGTTTGCTGCTGCGTGGCGAATGACGGTGCAGCGCATGTGCCACCAGCTCTTTACCTGTGCCCGATTCACCGTTGATCAGTACGGTAATGTGCGACTGGGATAAACGCCCAATGGCACGGAATACTTCCTGCATGGCAGGCGATTCGCCAATAATTTCAGTCGACTGAATGGCCGGGGTGGCTTTGGCAGATTCCTGCTGCTGCAATTTGGCAATATGCAGGATGGCGCGGTTGACCAGTGCCAGGGCTTCATCAATATCAAACGGTTTAGGTAAATATTCAAAAGCACCGGTTTGGTAGCTGGAAACAGCAGATTCCAGATCTGAATGTGCAGTCATGATAATGACAGGTAGATCAGGATGCGTGCCTTTGACTTTGCCCAGGAAAGTCAGACCATCGATGCCTGGCATGCGAATGTCCGTTAAAATCACATCGGGGGCATCTATGCTGAGCTGATCCAGTGCAGACTGTGCCTCTTCAAAACTGGTAACGTCGAAACCTTCTTCTTTAAAGGTTTTTTCCAAAACCCAGCGCATGGCACGATCATCATCAATGACCCATATTTTATTTCGCGACATGGTTAGACTCCCAAGGTAAATATAAGCTAAATACTGTTTTTCCTGGAACGGATTGGCATTCAATCATTCCGCTATGTTGATGCATGATGTTTTGTGCAATGCTCAAACCGAGCCCGGTGCCTTTGGCACGCCCTGTGACTAAGGGATAAAACACCGATTCTAAAATTTCTTCCGGTACACCCGGACCGTTATCTTCAATATCAATTCGTACCGCAGAGCGTTTTAATACACCATTAATGGTGACCAGGCGTTGAATCCGGGTTCTTAAAATCAGTTCCGGCTGATGATCAACAAAGAATTCCTTGTTTTCCATCATGGCTTGTACGGCATTGACGCTGATATTGAGCATGACTTGAATGAGCTGGTCACGATCCGCCAGCACTTCGGGCAAGGACAGATCATAATCCCGGGTAATTTTGATTTTTTTCTTGGTTTGATTGGTAATCAGTGAACGCACACGTTCTAAAGGTTCATGCACATTGACCAGTTCATAACTTGGTAGCTGGCGGGAACCCAGCATGGTGTCGGCCAGATTGCGTAAACGGTCTACTTCACTAATAATGATGTCGGTAAATTCTTCATATTGTGGATCGTTCAGGCTGCGCGCCAGTAACTGGGTGGCACCACGGATGCCGCCTAAAGGATTCTTGATTTCATGTGCGACACCACGAATCAGTTGCCGGGCCACCTGATGCTGCTGAATCAGGTTTTCTTCTTTGGATATTTTCAGCATCCGGTCGATCTGGTTCAATTCAATCAATAGAAGCGGGTGATAGGGTTTTTCCGAGTTGATTTGCGAAACCGTATAATCCACATGAATATCTTTAAAATTGACGCTAATGGTCGCTTCACGACGGGTATAAGGCTGTCCGGTTTTAAAGGTATTTAATAGGGCTTCTTCGGTATTAAACTCATCATCGGGCATATGCAGCAAATTTAAAACCGGTTGTCCCGCCGCACGCAGTAAACTAATGTCGAACAAAGATTCACAAGAAGAATTTAAATAAAAAATATTAAGGTTACTGTCGACCAATAAAATTGCGGTGGTTAAATTGTCCACTAAAAGGCGGTAGTCGATAGCGACGGGTTGATCCATTAGCGAAAGTATCCTGTGTTAAAATAGCGCAATGGCATCTGCACTTCTTGTCATTTCTCCCTGTTATGGGACATTCAACGAGTTAAACGTTGTCGAAATAAAGCAAAATGCACGCCAACTTTGAGCATGGGTATAAATATAAATTCTGTCGCTATAAAAGTGTGCTTTTTTTGTTTTTGATAACAGAATTTCAATTCCATAGTAATAGAAATGGAATTATTAGTGAACCAAAATGGTGCGTTTGAATTATTTGCTAAAAATATAGCCGTATTTTGGTGCGCAATGTAAAGAGTCCGGATTCCACCTGTTTTTATGATTCGAAAAGACATACAATACGCGCATTATAGTGGAGCGCAGATTCATGAAATCCCCCAAAGTCGGTTTTGTTTCTTTAGGTTGTCCTAAGGCATTGGTAGATTCCGAACGAATTTTAACTCAGTTAAAGACTGAAGGTTATGATGTGGCATCGGATTATGACGGTGCCGATTTAGTTGTTGTGAATACCTGTGGTTTTATTGAATCTGCAGTACAAGAATCTTTAGATGCGATTGGCGAAGCCATGAGCGCAAACGGTCGTGTGATTGTGACTGGCTGTTTGGGTAAAGATGAAGACAAAATTCGCCAGATGCACCCGAATGTCCTCAAAGTGACAGGTGCTGCGGCATATCAGGAAGTGATGGAAGCCGTACACCAGTACGTGCCTGAACCACCAAAACATAATCCGTTTATTGACCTTGTACCTGAACAGGGTATTCGTTTAACCCCTAAACATTATGCCTATCTAAAAATATCAGAAGGCTGTAATCATCGTTGTACTTTCTGTATTATTCCAAGCATGCGGGGTGATCTGGTTTCACGTCCGGTCGGTTCTGTGCTTGAGGAAGCTGCAGCGCTGAAACGTGCCGGGGTAAAAGAAGTGCTGGTGATTTCCCAGGATACTTCTGCTTATGGCGTGGATACCAAATACAAGCTGGACTTCTGGAACGGCCAGCCGGTTAAAACCAAATTCTATGACATGTGTGAAGCATTGGGTCAACTCGGTATTTGGGTACGCTTACACTATGTCTATCCCTATCCGCATGTAGATGCCGTGATTGACTTGATGGCACAAGGTAAAATCCTGCCTTATCTGGATATTCCATTCCAGCATGCCAGTCCGCGTATCTTAAAATTGATGAAACGTCCTGCGCACAGTGAAAATACACTGGAGCGTTTAAAATTGTGGCGTGAAAAATGTCCGGATCTGGTGATTCGTTCAACCTTCGTGGTGGGTTTCCCGGGGGAAACCGAAGAAGATTTCCAAATTTTGTTAGAGTGGCTCAAAGAAGCCCAGCTTGATCGCGTCGGATGCTTTACTTATTCACCAGTTGAGGGCGCGACAGCAAATGACTTGCCGGATCATGTGCCGGAAGAAATCAAGCAAGACCGCTATGAACGTTTCATGCAGGTTCAGCAGGAAATTTCTGCAGCCAAACTGCAAAAACGCATTGGCCAAACCATGACTGTACTGGTGGATGATCTGGAAGAAGAATTCCCGGTAGCCGTTGCACGTTCTTATGCCGATGCGCCTGAAATTGATGGCAATGTCTTTGTTGAAGATATTGATAAAAGTCAGATTAAAGCAGGTGATTTGCTTGAAGTCGAAATTACCGATGCAGATGAATATGATTTATATGCAAAGTTAATTCGGATTAAATCAGCCTGATTTTTAATTTAACGACACGAATAAAATTTTAGATATTGAAAGATTCGGAGATTTCCTGATGTTGGACTCAAAAAAGCCCCGCTATGCACGTATTTTATTGAAACTTTCTGGTGAAGCACTGGCTGGAAATAAAGATATGGGCATTGATGCAACCGTGCTTGATCAAATGTCCCTAGCGATTGCGCACTTGGTCGGTTTGGGTGTGCAGGTGGGTATTGTGGTTGGCGGCGGCAACCTTTACCGCGGTAGCCAATTGCAAAAAGATGGTCTGGTTGGCCGTGTAACCGGTGACCAGATGGGTATGCTGGCTACGGTAATGAATGGTCTGGCATTACGTGATGCTTTGGTGCGCCGTAACATTAAAACCCGTTTAATGTCTGCATTACCGATTGGTGCTGTGGTTGAGTCTTACTCTAGCCGTGATGCGATTCGTCATCTGACTCAAGGTGAAGTCTGCGTATTTGTTGCGGGTACAGGTAATCCGTTCTTTACCACAGATACAGCAGCCTGCTTGCGAGGTATTGAAATTGAAGCCAACCTGATCTTGAAAGCAACCAAAGTGGACGGTGTTTATAATAAAGACCCAAGCAAATACGATGATGCGGTGAAATACGAAACCCTGACTTTCGATCAGGTACTTGATGAAAAATTAGGTGTGATGGACTTGACTGCAATCTGTCTGTGCCGTGACCATAATGTGCCACTTCAAGTTTTCGACATGAACAAAGCAGGTTCATTGCTTTCAGTCGTGATGGGTGAAAAAGAAGGGACTCACGTTACGAATTAATGTACGTGAGCCTGAAAGCTCTTTATACTACACGCTATTTAGTTATTACATCTCTTAGAATTAAGTAAGGAAGATCACATGATTAACGATCTTAAAAAAGACGCTGAAGACCGTATGAACAAGACGCTTGAGTCTTTGGAGCATGGTTTTGCCAAGGTTCGTACAGGACGCGCGCATCCATCAATCTTAAACGGTGTTATGGTTCCTTACTATGGCTCGGATGTGCCATTAAACCAGGTGGCGAACGTGGGTGTTGAAGACTCGCGTACATTGCTTGTTCAGCCATTTGAGCGTTCAATGGTCTCTGCAATTGATAAAGCGATCCGTGAATCGGACTTGGGTCTTAACCCGATTACCGCTGACGCGATTCGTGTACCGATGGCGGCGCTGACTGAAGAAACACGTCGTGACATGCAGAAAGTGGCACGTAATGAAGCGGAAAATGCCAAAGTCGCCATCCGTAACATTCGTCGTGACGTATTGGGTGACATCAAGGCATTGTTGAAAGAAAAAGAAATTTCTGAAGATGATGAGCGCCGTGCAGGTGATGACATCCAAAAAATCACCGATAAATTTGTTGCTGAAGTTGAAAAGCGTCTGGCTGCTAAAGAAGCTGAATTGATGAAGGTCTAAGATTTAATGACCGTATCAGAAGACAGTATGCTTCTTCCAAAACATGTTGCCATCATCATGGATGGCAACAATCGTTTTGCAAAAAAAAAGCAAATGCAAAAAGGTGCAGGCCATCGTGAAGGGAAGAATGTCCTGGATCCGATTGTTGAGCACTGTAGAAAAAATCACATTCAAGCATTAACCGTTTTTGCATTTTCCAGTGAAAACTGGAATCGTCCTCAGTTTGAGGTCGATTTACTCATGGCATTGTTGGAAGAAACCATACATGAGCAATTGCCACGGATGGAAAAATTCAATATCGCCTTACGTTTTATTGGCGACCGTTCACGTTTGTCTGACCGTTTACGCGAGTTAATGTTGCAAGCTGAACAAAGGACTGCTAAGTTCGACAGCATGACTTTAACCATTGCCATCAGTTATGGTGGTATGTGGGATATGGCTCAGGCTGCAAAACAGATTGCGGCAGACGTGTTGGCGAAAAAAATTGCGCTTGAAGATATTGATGCTGAACTGTTTGGGCAGCATGTCTGCATGGCCGATTTACCTGCTGTGGATTTACTGATCCGTACAGGGGGTGATTATCGCTTGTCGAATTTCTTGCTGTGGCAAGCGGCATATGCTGAACTATATTTTACCCCAACCTTGTGGCCTGAATTTACCGTAGAAGAATTAGATGATGCATTCGCGGTCTTTGCTGGGCGTGAACGTCGTTTTGGTAAAACTTCAGAGCAAATCCAACAAGAGAAACTTGAGAATTAATAAATGTTAGAGCGGATTATAACCGCATTGGTATTGGTAGCAGTCGTACTGAGTTGTATGTTTGCTACACAGTCTCAGTATCCAATGTTTATGCTGATGATTGTTGCAGCAGGGGTTGCAGGGTATGAGTGGTTTAAGCTTATGCCAAGAAAAAATAAAAATCTTGTTAAACCGCTAGCGTGGGTTTATGGACTTGCCACTGCTGCTTTAGCAACTTTAGCATTGTATTTTAATGATATCGCTCTGCTGCTTTGGGCTGCTTCCATTCTTTGCTGGATCTGCAGTATCTTTTGGGTTAAATCATATCCAGACTATGATGGGTGGTACAATCCCAGCTTAAAGATTATTGGATTTATTCTGGTTTCTGCTGCAGTCACTGCAATTTTCTCTGTATGGCATAGCTCGCCATGGTGGCTCATGTACCTGTTTTTACTGGTATGGGGGGCAGACAGCGGTGCCTATTTTGTTGGGCGTAAACTGGGCAGGAAAAAACTTGCTCCGGATGTCAGTCCCAATAAATCGGTAGAAGGTTTGTACGGGGGTATTTTTACCGCCATGCTGATTGTCGTGGCAGTAGAAATCCTATATTTGGATTTAACCCTGGCACAACATATTTTATTTTTAATTTTATCTGTGATTACGGTATTCAGTTCGGTTCTGGGCGACCTGTTCGAATCCATGATCAAACGTCGTGCTGGAATTAAAGATTCAGGTCGTATTCTGCCAGGGCATGGTGGGGTGCTTGACCGTATTGATTCATTGCTTGCTGCTGCTCCAATTTTTGCCGCAGGCATGTATATTTTAAAATTTATTGGTGTAGATCTATAGATGTCACAATCTGTTTGTATATTAGGTGTAACGGGTTCAATTGGTCAAAGTACCTTAAAAGTTCTGCAACAGCATCCTGAAAAGTATTCTGTTTTTGCAGTCACGGCGCATAGCCGAATTTTAGAGCTTGTTGAAATATGCAAACAGTACCGACCAAAAGTCGTGGTTGTTCCTTCCAGTCAGGTTAAGGAATTACAGCAATATTTTCATGATCAGTGCTTAACTGATATTGAAATTTTAACCGATGAAGCAGGCTTGATTGCTGTTGCCGAACATGCAGATGTGGACGTGGTGATGGCGGCAATCGTCGGTGCTGCAGGCTTATTGCCGACCTTGGCTGCGGTTAAAGCCGGTAAGCGTGTTTTGCTGGCCAATAAAGAAGCCCTGGTAATGTCGGGTGACATCATGATGCAGGCAGCACATGATTATCACGCTGAATTGCTTCCGGTCGATTCCGAGCATAATGCGATTTTTCAGTGCTTGCCTGTGGGTTATTTTCAGGCAGAGCGCAATGGACAGCCGAAACAGGGTGTGTCGCGCATTCTGCTGACTGCATCTGGCGGGCCATTTTTAAACCATAGTCTGGAGCAACTGCAAAGCGTGACGCCTGCACAGGCCTGCAAGCATCCGAACTGGTCTATGGGGCAGAAAATTTCTGTTGATTCAGCAACTTTAATGAATAAAGGCTTGGAGCTGATTGAAGCCTGTCATCTTTTTGCAATTTCAGAACAGTTTGTAACAGTGGTGGTACATCCACAGAGTATCATTCATTCTATGGTTCAATATGTGGATGGGTCGACTTTGGCACAGATGGGCAATCCTGATATGTGTACGCCAATTGCGCATGCACTTGCATGGCCAGAGCGTATTCAAACGCATGTGCCTGCACTCAACCTGTTTGCCAATCAGCAACTGGATTTTCAGGAACCTGATACACTGCGTTTTCCGGCATTAAAGCTTGCGCGTCAAGCCATGCAAACGGGTGGTTTGGCTCCTGCAATTCTAAACGCTGCCAATGAGATTGCTGTGGCTGCCTTCTTGAAAAATGACATTGGCTTTACAGAAATTTCTCAAGTGGTGGAACAGACTCTAAATCAGGTTGAAGGTGGCGCTGCAGAATCGATTGAACGTATTTTACAGGTCGATCAAATGGCCCGTTCTGCTGCCCAGCAAATTGTCATCAATAAAGGAAGCTAAAATATGAGTGCCTTGTTTATTATTGTGGCAGCAATTTTACTCCTGGGACCGCTCATTGCGATTCACGAGTTTGGACATTATATTGTTGCGCGTAAACTGGGTGTTAAAGTTTTAGTTTATTCCATTGGCTTTGGTCCTACATTGCTCAAGTGGACCTCAAAAAAATCGGGCATTCAATATCAGCTTTCAGCCTTGCCATTAGGTGGCTACGTGAAAATGCTAGATGAACGGGAAGGCAGTGTTGCTGAAGAGGATTTACCCAAGGCATTCAACCGTCAGCATCCTTGGAAACGGATTGCGATTGTTGCTGCAGGGCCGCTAATCAATCTGGTTTTTGCAGTGTTATTGTTCTGGGTTTTGTTTATTCCATCGCAAGAACAATTGAACACTCGTGTAGGTAAAGTGTTACCGGATACACCGGCTGCGATAGTTCAAATGCAGGTTGGTGACAAAATTACAACAGTTGACCGAACGCCAGTTACAACCTGGGAAAAGTTAAATTTTGCTTTGGTGGACCGCGTTGGTGAAACCGGTTCAATTGAAATTCAGGCAGACCGTCATGGTCAGTTGCAAACCTTTCACTTGCCTATCCAGAACTTCCTCAAAAATCAGAACCAGTCTGCATTAGACAGTTTAGGCTTCTTGCCATACCGTCCATATATTGCTCCCGTGGTCAGTAAGCTGAGTGAAGATGGTGCGGCCATTCGTCAAGGAATGAAAGAAGGCGATAAAATAGTGGCCATTGATGGCGTGAAAATGAATGACTGGTTCGATGTTGTGAATGTTGTCCAGGCTTCCCCGGAAAAATTATTAAAAATAGATGTATTACGTCAAAATCAACTGGTACATTTACAGGTGATGCCACAAGCCAAACGTGACAGCATGGGTAATGTTTCAGGTATGCTTGGTGTACAAAATGCCCCTGGAAAAATAACCATTCCGGAAGAATATAAGCAAACCATTCAATACAGCCCGACTGAAGCACTGGTGATGGCTGTTGATAAAACGGGTCAAATTTCAGGTATGATCTTGAATTCGATCGTCAAAATGGTACGTGGTTTAATTGGGCTGGACAATTTATCTGGACCAATCACTATTGCTAAAGTCGCAGGGCAAAGTGCGGAAATGGGTTGGCAAACCTTTATCTCATTTATGGCTTTAATGAGCGTGAGTTTGGGTATTTTAAATTTATTGCCTATACCAATGCTGGATGGTGGACATTTGGTTTACTATGTGATTGAGTTAATTCGTGGTAAACCTGTTTCTGAACAAATACAATTGGTTGGTTTAAAAATTGGTATGGTACTGCTCGGTAGCATGATGCTCCTTGCATTATTCAATGACTTCATGCGTTTATAACAACGTAGATATGTAATAAATTAACATCGGAAAAGACTGGCATGCAGCACACACATTTATTTATGCCTTTGGCACTCGTTAGTGCAATGGCAGCAGTACAACAAGTATATGCAGCAGATGAATTCATTGTCCGCGATATCAAAATTGACGGACTTGTTCGCTTAACGCCAGAAAATGTTTATGGGATGTTGCCTGTCAATGCTGGCGATCGTGTCAATGATGCGACCATTGCAAATGCCATTCGTGCTTTGTATGCCACAGGCCTGTTTGATGATATCAAGGCATCACAACAAGCAGATACGCTTGTTTTTACCGTGGTAGAACGTCCGGTTATTTCCAAGGTCGAGTTTAAGGGAAATAAACTTATTCCTAAAGAAGCCCTGGAAGAAGGGCTTAAAAAGATGGGGATTGCAGAAGGCGAGGTTTTGAAAAAATCTGCTTTGCAAACCATCGAAACTGAACTTGAACAGCAGTATATGCAGCAAGGTCGTTACGATGCCGATGTTAAGGTAATCACGACTGCCAGACCGAATAACCGTGTTGATTTAACCATTGATTTTGTTGAAGGTAAGGCAGCCAAAGTTGTTGATATCAACATTATTGGCAATACTGTTTTTAAAGAAAGCGAAATCAAGCAGGCTTTTGCGGTTAAAGAAAGCGGCTGGAGTTCAATTGTTACCCGAAATGACCGTTATGCGCGTGAAAAGATGGCAGCCAGCCTTGAAGCTTTGCGTGCTTTATATTTAAACAAGGGTTATATCAATTTCAATATCACCAACTCAAGTTTAAACTTGAGTGAAGATAAAAAGAATATCTTTGTTGAAGTGTCTGTAGATGAAGGCGAGCAATTCAAATTTGGCCAAAGCAAGTTCTTGGGTGATGCGCTTTACCAGCCTGAAGAATTAAAAGCGCTGCAAATTTATAAAGATGGCGAGATTTATTCGCAAGAAAAAGTCAATGCAGTTAAACAGCTCTTACTGCGCAAGTATGGTAATGCCGGTTATTACTATGCTGAAGTCAATATTGTTCCTGAAATTAATAAAGAAACTAAACTGGTTGATTTGAATTATTATATTAATCCGGGTCAACAAGTTACGGTGCGTCGTATCAATTTTACCGGTAATACCAAAACTGCCGATGAAGTATTGCGTCGTGAAATGCGCCAGATGGAAGGTGCATTGGCGAGCAATGAAAAAATTGATTTATCTAAAGTTCGTCTGGAGCGTACAGGTTTCTTTAAAACGGTTGATATTAAACCGGCACGTATTCCGAATGTCCCTGATCAGGTAGATCTGAACGTCAATGTTGAAGAGCAGCATTCAGGGACCAGTACACTGGCAGTCGGTTTCTCGCAAAGTGGTGGTGTAACCTTCCAGGCGGGCTTAAGTCAAACCAACTTCCTGGGTACGGGTAATAGTGTTTCGATTGATTTATCCCGTTCAGAAACACAAGATTATTATAATTTAAGTGTAACCGATCCGTACTTCACCATTGATGGTGTGCGTCGCGGTTATAACATGTACTACCGTAAAACCAAGCTGGATAGTGATTATAACGTCAATAACTATGTGACGGACAGTTTTGGGGGTGGGATCAACTTTGGTTATCCAATTGATGAAAACCAGAGTGTGAGTGCAGGTTTAAATATCGACCAGACAGAAGTGACGACTGGTCCATACGTTTCGACTTACGTTCGCGATTATTTGTTAGCGAATGGTGGTAAAGCGACTGGACGTGCTACAGATGTTTGTATTGGTGAGCAAGTCGCACAATATGGTGATCCGGCTAATCCAACTAAAGTAACAAGCTATACTTGTAACGGACAAACAGTCGATTTTGATAATAAATTTAATGGTGATTTCTTAACCTATAATCTTAATTTAGGTTGGTCTTACAATACCTTAAACCGACCTGTCTTCCCGACATCAGGTATGTCACATCGTGTGAATGGTGAAATTGCATTGCCAGGCAGTGATGTGGAATATCAAAAAGTGACTTATGATGCCCAAGCCTTCCAGCCTTTAGGCAAGGGCTTTGTACTGCGTGGTTATGGTAAGCTGGGTTATGGTAATGACCTGCCATTCTATAAAAACTTCTATGCCGGCGGTTTTGGCTCGGTTCGTGGTTATGACAATAGTACTTTAGGTCCTAAATATCCTGGGGTGACGTTTAATGAAACTCAAACCCAAGATTATGGTCCTGAAGAAGTCGGTGGTAATGCTCTAGTTCAATTTGGTGCCGAGCTTGCACTCCCTTTACCATTTAAAGGGGATTGGACACGTCAGGTTCGTCCAGTGCTGTTTGCTGAAGGTGCACAGGTATTTGATACTCAGTGTGATATTCCAAAAGGAAACTTATACCTGAATTCGAGTAATACTCAAGTCAATGCGAAACAGTATTGTGAAGATAACTTCGGCTTTGATGCAGGCAATATGCGTTATAGCGTAGGTGCAGGTTTTACCTGGATTACCATGATTGGTCCATTATCTCTCAGCTATGCTTATCCGTTAAATGAAAAAGACGGTGATGATACTAAAAATATCCAGTTTGAAATTGGTCGTACTTTCTAAGTACGACCTTCAATGGGTTTAAAAAAGGATATTTGCATGAAAAAAATATTAATGAGCCTGGTTTTTGCTGGTTTGGCGAGTACCTCAGTGGTACATGCTGCGGGTTATGGCGTGGTTGATCTGGAAAGAGTGGTCGAAAACAGCATGTATTTAAAACAGCAGAACGTTTCTTTACAGCAAAAGGTCAAGCCGCAAACCACCAAGCTGGAACAGTTGGCTAAAGAGCTGGAAGCTCTACAGCAACGTGCTCAGCAAACACCTAATTTATCCGATGCTGAAAAGCAGAAAATGTCTGCACAATTTCAGACGCAGCTAAAAGAGTTTAATACGCTGCAGCAAAGTGTACAGTCAACCGTTCAATCTACGATTCAGCTGATGAACAAGACTTTAGGGGATCGAGTCAAGCAGGTGGCAGAACAATTGCGTAAAGAAAACAACTTGGATATTGTTTTGAATAAAAATTCCGCGCTTGCGTATGACCCTAAATATGATTTAACTGATAAAATGATTCAAAAGGTTAACGTTATTAAGTAATCAATGAATCCTAAACAATTTCGCTTAGAATATCTCGCCCGTTTAGTACAAGGCGAGCACGTAGGTCAATCTGATTTAATTTTGGAAGGATTGGCCAGCTTAGATGCGGCTCAAGCGAAACATATTGCATTTGTAAACGCTGATAAATATCTGGATCAGGCACGTGCTTCAAAAGCGGGTGCCTTGATTGTTACTCCAACTCTAAAAAATCAGTTAGATACGCACAATAATTTTATTGTAGTGGATAATCCTTATCTTGCTTTTGCCATCCTGACCCATGTATTTGAAAAGAAAAATCAGCATCAGGGAATAGAAAGCACAGCACAAATTCATCCTTCAGCCATGATCGCTGATAGTGCCTATATCGGGCATTATGTTGTTATTGGTGAGCATTGCGTAGTGGGTGATCACACCATTATTCAGTCACACGTTAAAATTGATCATGATATTGAAATTGGTCAGCACTGCTTTATTGATTCACATGTCACTTTAACCGGTGATACAAAAATCGGTGACCGTGTCCGTATTCATGCCAATACCGTGATTGGCGGAGAAGGCTTCGGTTTTGCGCCTTACCAAGGTAAATGGCATCGTATTGCACAATTGGGTTCAGTTAAAATCGGTAATGATGTCCGAATTGGGTCAAATTGCAGCATAGACCGCGGTGCACTCGATGACACCATTCTGGAAGATGGGGTTATTATTGATAATCTTGTGCAAATTGCCCACAACGTAAAAATTGGTGCAAATACAGCGCTGGCTGCAAAATGTGGTATTGCTGGAAGTACCACAATTGGCAAAAACTGTGTATTGGCTGGAGCCGTTGGGGTAGTAGGCCATATTAATATCGCTGATAACGTGACGATTACCGGGATGTCAATGGTCACAAAAAGTATTTCTGAGGCGGGAAGCTATTCTTCAGGTACACCAATGCTGGAAAGTTTGCACTGGAAACGGGCTGCGGTACGCTTTAAACAATTAGCAGATGTGCCATTGACCCAATTACTCAAACGGCTTGATCATATACAGGCTCAAATCGAGTCCCTTGAATCAACTTTTAAGCGTAAATAGATTATGATGACTGAGTCGAATACTGCTGCATTTACGAAGCCTGAATTGCCAATGTACATTCAACAAATTCGTGAATATTTACCTCACCGCTATCCTTTCTTATTGGTCGACCGTATTGTTGAAGTGACTGATAATGGCATTGTGGGCTATAAGAATGTTTCAATCAACGAAGAGTTTTTACAGGGACATTTTCCGGATTATCCGATTATGCCAGGTGTTTTGATTGTTGAAGCATTAGCTCAAGTCTCTGGTATACTTGGCTTTATCATGAATAATGAAAAACCGGGTCCAGGTTCATTGTTTCTTTTTGCGGGCGCAGAAAAAGTCCGTTTTAAAAAGCAAGTCGTTGCTGGTGACCAATTGGTATTAAAAGCAGAATTGGTTATGCACAAACGTGGCATTTACAAATATAATTGTATAGCCACAGTGGATGGCGTTGTAGCAACAACCGCGGAAATTATGGTTTCGCATCAGAAAATAGAGCAGGCATGAGTAATAACGATTTAATTCACCCAACCGCCATTATTGACTCATCTGCAGTCATTGCTGCAGATGTACAAATTGGTCCTTATTGTATTATTGGGCCACAAGTCACCATTGGTGAGGGCACCAAGCTGCATTCACATGTAGTGGTTGGTGGCTATACTCGTATTGGGAAGAACAACGAAATATTCCAGTTTGCGAGTGTGGGTGAAGTTTGTCAGGATTTAAAATATGCTGGCGAAGAAACCTGGCTTGAAATCGGCGATCATAACTCAATTCGCGAGCATAGCAGCTTGCATCGTGGTACGGTTCAAGATCATGGACTTACCAAAATTGGTAGCCATAATTTATTGATGGTCAATACTCACATTGCACATGACTGTGTGGTGGGCGATCATAATATTTTTGCCAATAATGTCGGTATTGCTGGACATGTACGTATTGGCGATTATGTGGTGGTTGGTGGAAACTCGGGTATTCATCAATTCTGTAAAATCGATTCTTATAGCATGATTGGTGGTGCTTCTTTAATTTTAAAAGATGTGCCTGCTTATGTCATGGTATCTGGTAATCCAGCGCATGCTTTTGCAATGAATGTTGAAGGCATGCGTCGTAAAGGCTGGTCTAAAAATGTCATCCAGGCATTACGTCAAGCCTTTAAATTGATTTATAAAGAAGGTTTAACCACTGAACAGGCAATTCAGCAGATTCGTGAAGATATTTTGCCAGAAGCGCCAGAAGCACAGCTGTTGATTGATTCTTTAGAGCAATCCAAACGCGGTATTGTTCGTTAATCGAATCTATTACAATAAAAAAAGACACCTGTTAAGGTGTCTTTTTTTTATTGTTTTAAATATCCCACTTCTTCAGATTTGGGATAATTTTTTTGCAGTTTGGTTTTAAGCTGGTTGGCAAGCGTTGTATTGTGATCGACATCTTTGGCTATATTGTAGAGTTGATATAAAGAGCGTGATGCCTTTGCAGAATTGGGATATTGATTGACCACAATATTGTAGTTCTTTTTCGCTTCTGCATAATTGGTCGGTTCAATGGCCAGATTAAATTCAGCGAGCCAGAAATAAGCATTACTGATGTAGACACTATTGGGATTATTCTTGATAAAGTTTTGCATTGGAGCAATGGCTTTTTTGGCACCACCTTGTTTATAAGCATCCAGCGCTACAGTATAGGCGGCTTTATCCAGTTCAGCTGAAGAGGGTTGAGCACTGGTAGGAGCGGCCTGTTTTGCGGGGACAGAAGCCGCTTGCTTGACGGTTGTATTAGAGGCTACTGGGGCTGGGCTGTTTGTGCTGCTGGGAGAAGTATCCTGTTGGTTATCCTCCTCTGGAGCTGCACTTTCCGGATCCACTTTCTGTTGCAGCAGTTCGAGTCGCTGATCCAGATCGGTATAGCGATTGGTCAGCTCGTGTTTCAGCTGTTCAATTTCGTTGTCCTGTTCTTCAATTTTTCCTCGCAATGTGCGAAGGTCATTTTCTAATTGCTGGTTTTTCTGCATGAGTTGCCAATTCAGATTGGTGGGTACATTGGCAACTGCTGCACCTGAATTGATGGCGACATTATTGGCGCTGAGGTCAATGCTGTTGTTTTGACTCAAGCCGCGTGATTCAATCGGGACATTGGCATAAAGTGAAGCGGAACCCAACAGGGTGAGTACACATAAAGCATGCTGTTTGAGCATCATAAAAACATCCATTTTGTATTTTTCGGTACTTTCTAAACGCAAGATTTTAGAGCGTAACCATTTAAAAGACATGACGACATTAAAAACGTCCGGCCCATGAAATGCAATATGTGTTTACAATCTTGTCATAGTTTTAAAGTAATTGATTGTGCAGATAAAAAACATCCAAAAATGCTGTTTTTAATTAATATTGTTTTTTTAATAATCAAATAAAAGCAATGTTGCTGGAAAACAGCTTGGGGTACTTGCAAGTTAACTAAAAATCTCTATACTCTGTTCTTGCAATGGTAGCCCTGCCGGTTACTTCGCAATTGTACTCTACGAACCCCGCCAGGACCGGAAGGTAGCAACGGTACTAGAACTATGATGTGCCGAAGCTTTGCTGGTAGGGTTGCCACCATATTTATAATTAAAAAAATAATTTAACCTGCCTTCCTTTTGTCTAATCTATCATTCTATATATTTTAAAATTACACATCGAATGTTCTATGTGATGACTTTGCTTGTCTCTATCTTAATAAGATTGTTATTTATTAAATTTCAACCACTTAAGATTAAAATCTTCATTGTATTATTGTCAGTATAATTTGCCGTCTATCTTCCGTCTATATCATTCATTTATGGCGTTATAGGCATCTTTTAGATGATCAACATTTAACGGTTCGTAGCTTAAAAAACGATAATCATTGACTTAGCGCAATATGATGAGCTTCGTCGTTATTTTCTAGCGAACTATTCATATCGTGAGCGGGATTGACCAAAATTTCGAATTTTATGAATGCAGGGGATTAATCCTCAGCTTTGCGGCTAATCGCTTGCATAATCGCATCCATTTCAAACCCGCGATACATCAAAAAGCGTATTTGTTTGGCTTTCAGTTTTGGCTCTTTTTCAACCTCCAGACCAAACTTTTTCACTTTCAGTTGATAGGCCTGTTCATTCCAGTCAGTTTCTTTCAATTCGTCCTGAATCAGACTGCTATCAATTTTTTTTGATTTTAACGCCATCTTGATGCGGTTTGGACCTTTACCTTTACGTTTCTGGCTCGACAGCATCATTTCAGCGACACGCTGGTCACTCTGATAATTTTCTTTTGCCAGTTCATCCACCAGTTTTAGCACTTCACCGCGATCCAGGGCATAAAGTGCAAGTTTCTCGATCAAATCTGCCTTTGAGTATTCCTTACGGGTCAATACAGCAAAAGCGTAGGAGCGTAAGCGTGTGCCCGTCAGGCCTTGAGGTTTGGGCTGGGTTTCAGTTTCAAAGTGCAAAGCATCTGAGTCTTGAGATGGATTCGAACAGACGGGCAATTCGCCAGGCGACTCATCAAATTGTTGCTTGAGTGCTGCGTAATCCAGCATGTTGGGAAATTTGGGATTGCTCATAAGGTGGTCTATATCGAATCAAATATAAAACGCCCCGTAGGGCGTTTTACAGTTTAACTTTTATTGTGCTGGAAATTAAGCATCTAAAAAGTCTGGTTCAGCTTCGTCATGGTCTTCTGCCGGTGCTGTACCGGTAGTGAGGAGCTGTTCACGGATCAGTTTTTCAACTTCCACTGCAATTTGTGGATTTTCTTCCAGATGGCGAATGACGTTGTTTTTACCTTGGCCGATTTTATCGCCCTGATAAGAATACCATGCACCCGCTTTCTGGATGATCTCTTGCTGTACTGCCAGGTCGATCAATTCGCCTAAATGGTTCACGCCTTTACCATACAAAATCTGGAACACGGCTTCTTTAAATGGAGGAGCCATCTTGTTCTTCACGACTTTTACGCGGGTTTCGGAACCGATGATTTCATCACCTTCTTTCACCTGGCCAATACGGCGGATATCCAGACGTACAGAAGCGTAGAATTTAAGCGCATTACCACCCGTAGTGGTTTCAGGGCTACCAAACATCACGCCAATCTTCATACGGATCTGGTTAATGAAGATTACCATGCAGTTAGAACGTTTTGCATTACCGGTGATTTTACGCAGTGCCTGGCTCATTAAACGGGCTTGCAGACCCATGTGCGAGTCACCCATTTCACCTTCAATTTCCGCGCGTGGTGTTAAGGCTGCAACGGAGTCGACGACGATCAGGTCAATCGCGCCAGAGCGTACCAGCATGTCGGCAATTTCCAGGGCCTGTTCACCATTGTCAGGCTGTGATACCAACAGGTTGTCGATATCTACCCCTAACTTGCGGGCATATTGCGGATCAAGCGCATGTTCGGCATCGATGAAGGCACATGTACCGCCCGCTTTTTGACATTCTGCAATCGCCTGTAACGTCATGGTGGTTTTACCTGAAGATTCAGGACCGTAAATTTCAACGATACGGCCTTTAGGCAGACCGCCGATACCCAGTGCGATATCCAGGGTTAAAGAACCTGTAGAGACCGCTTCAACGGCTTGTACAGTGTTGTCACCAAGACGCATTACTGTATTTTTACCAAACTGTTTTTCAATCTGGCTTAGGGCAGCATTCAGCGCCTTGCTTTTATTATCATCCATCTCACAACCTCAAAACGATGTCACCAAAATATTCACTTAAGTGGATGTGTTGCTTTCAAACGTGTTCCACCCAAGTATAGTGACAGATTCATTCTTTATGTACTATATCAATTCAGTCGAATGCGACAGAATGTGACGCTTAAATATCAACAGCTTCTAATCATGATATGACCAGTGCTGATCGAACTGCTGATCATTATCTTGTTTGAATTTACTGATTTGTCTTCGATCTTTTTTACTCGGCCGATGTTCAGGTCGCGCTAGATTATGCAACTTTCTTTGGGTGGCAATCAACTCTCGTCTTGCAACGCTCACTTCGGTTTCTTCGTAAAGCTGCTGGGCAATCGGTGCGGCACCACGAACTGCAGATAAGGCCTTGATGACGACAGTTTTACGGTCAAAACCCTGCTGAATGGTGAGTTCCATCCCAACCCGAACATCTTTGGAGACTTTAACCCGTTCACCATTATGATGCACCTTGCCGCCTTCAATGGCAGCTTTGGATATTGAACGTGTTTTAAAAAAACGTGCTGCCCATAACCATTTGTCAACACGCATACTTTCAACATGGTTCTGTTGAGAAGAATTAGGCATATTTTTTCAGATCCTCAGCTTGTTTTAAGATCACCATTAAATCGGTCAGCTCTTGTAAAATAGGATAGGAACTTTCAGTCCTTATTTCTTTTTGAGATGAGGGCTGGGCAATGGTAATTAAATGCTGGATACCAAATTTTTCTGCACCTTTGAGCACTTTTTCAGTGTCATCAATAAAATAGGTGTGTTCGACCTGAAAGGGGTGCAGTGAATGGAGTTTTTGCCAGAATTCGACGCACTCTTTGGCATAACCGATGGTTTCACTGCTGATAATGACATCAAAGTAATGTGCAATCCGGGTCTGTTCGAGTTTGAATTTTAAACCTTCACAATCGGCATTGGTCGCTATCCAGCAGGCATAGCCGTGGGCTTTAAGATATTCCAGCAGTTCAATACACCCTGGACGTAAAGCCACCTTGTGCTTAAATTCCTGTTGCAGCGCCAATGTATCCACCCCTACCTTTGCACTCCAGAAGCGTGTGGAATACCAATTTAAGGTATGATTGTGTTGCTGGTAAAACTGAAATAACGCTTGGGTACTCTGTTCGAGTGTACAGTTATGCTGTTCTGCATAGCGAATAGGAAGCTGATGATTCCAGATAAAATCATCGTAAGCAAGATCAAGAAGGGTACCATCCATATCAAAGATGATGGTGGGTTTTTCTGAATAATTCGGCATATGAAGGTAATCTATGTTTAAAGCGACCACGGCACCGCAAGATGCCTTGATTTTACAGTTGGTTCCCATTGTGACACAGGCATGTGAAATTTTGCGAGCAGAATATCAGGCCTACTGTGCGGGTAAAAATTTTGATGTGGAGCATAAGCAGGACCAGTCTCCAGTCACCCAAGCGGATTATCGGGTCAATGAATTTATCACCCATGCATTAAAACAGACTTTTCCGCTCATCCCTTTATTGTCGGAAGAAGGCGACAATAGTCAACGCAAGCAATGGCAGAACTTCTGGTTGCTCGATCCCCTGGATGGCACCAAAGAATTTCTGCATAAGCGTCCTGAATTTACCATCAACCTGAGCCTGGTAGAGGGTGCCAATACCACCTTTGCGCTATTGGCTATACCGGGTGAGCAAAGCATATATTTTTGTCCCAAGCAGGGCGTACCTTTAAAATTTGAAATCCAAACCCGGCAATGGCTGCACTATGTCGATGATTTGCCGTCTAAAACTGTTCAGGTGGGTTTAAGTCAAAGTAGCCAGAACAAGCCCAGATATGCCGAATATCTGGACATCCTGAAACAGCAGGTCGATATTGTAGAGTTTAGGGCGGGAAGCGCCTATAAGTTTTGCATGATGCTGGAGGGGAAAGTCGATATGTATCCGCGTTTCCATCCGACCAGCGAGTGGGATACCAGTGCAGGACAATGTCTAATTGAGCGTATCGGGGGCGGTCTAGTCGATTTTAAGGGCAGACCCTTTGTATATAATCAACGGGAGAGTTTGCTGAACGGTGGTTTTATCGCATTTCGTAATGTCGAGATGAAAAAATTGGCATTCCAGACCCTAGGACTTATGGCGAACATACATTGAGCTGATGCATTAACATGCTATAGTGTGCTATGTACCCATGTTTAATTTTGGCTGCTTCATGGCGTTAAATCTACTCCCTACAAGTATGCTGAAGGCACTCGATTTGCTGCCTGATGCCAAAACCCCTGTTACCCTGTTTACCCGTCATTCTATTCGTGAGGTCGTTACAGGGCAGGGTCTGGCTGGCTATGATTTGCAGTTAACCGAACAAGGCCGTGACTTGGCACAGGCGTGGGGAAGCTATTTAATCGATAATACGGACCGTAGCATCCAGCACTGCATTTCAAGTCCGATCCAGCGCTGTGTCGATACTGCTGCTTTAATGATTCAGGGTGCCGATACGAGTACGCTGGCACAAAATACCCATCATATTGAAATTGTCCAGCAAGGCTTGCTGGTCGAGCCGGGAAGTTTTGTGCTGGATATTAAACAGGCGGGGCCTTATTTTCAGAAACAGGGTGCTTTGGGCTTTATTAACAGTTTTGTCAATAATGCCTTGCCTGGAATGAAACATCCGATTACCGGTGTGGTCGATGTGCTGGAGCTGATTTATAATACCCATCCGCAAGATCATTTTGGTTTAAGTCTGGCCGTGAGTCACGATACTATTTTGGCAGCCATTATTGCGGTGATTTCCGGTCGTAATACTGTTAGCCGGGAAGACTGGCCAAAAATGATGGAAGGCCTGTTTGTCTGGTTTGAAGGTGATGTATTTCTAGAATCCAAACTGAAATGGATTTGGCGTGGCCAAGTGAATGAGCTGTCAATCCGGGAGTTCCAGAACCTGGAAAAATAAAATAGCATTGGCTTTAAAGAAATGCCGTCTGGATTCTCTTCCTGAAGAAATAATCCTAAAAACAGTTTTTAATAAGAGTTTTGAAGCACTTTATATTTTTATAATGTGCTATTTTTAGACTGAATAATTTTTTATAAGCGTAAAAAAAAGCCCTAAACGGGCTTTTTTCAATGCAACAACTTAGTTAGCTAAAGCTTTAACTTGTGCATTCAAACGGCTCTTATGACGAGCAGCTTTGTTTTTATGGATGATACCTTTATCAGCCATACGGTCAATTACAGGAACCGCAGTTTTGTATGCTTCTGTAGCAGCAGCATAATCACCAGCAGCGATTGCAGCTACTGTGCGTTTAAGATAAGTACGAACCATAGAACGTAAGCTTGCGTTGTGTTTACGTGCTTTAACGTTTTGACGAGCACGTTTTTTAGCTTGAGCAGAGTTTGCCACTCGTGCACTCCTTGAATTAGATTGGTCTGGGCGGGCTGAAATTGCAACTGAAAACCTTCATCAGAAGAATTATCACCAGCCCGTAAACAAGTGCCATATTGTGATTAAACTATGGCGTTAAGTCAAGTCTTGACTTGATTCGGCAACATTTTAGATGCATAAAAAGTATAAAGAAACCGTTACATTAGTAATAACCTAAAGAGATTGCTTAAAAAATGACTAAATCGATTAAAAGTGCAATTGTGATTGGTGCAACAGGTTTGGTGGGACGGGAACTTTTGCAGCAGCTTAACCAGATACAAGACTGTGAAAAAATTACCGCTGTGGTTCGGCATGAAGATCCAAAGCTTAACAGCCTGAAAAAAGTACAGCAGTTTATACTGGAAGATTTTCTGTTACTGAACGATGAAGATGTAAATGGCTATAGCCATGCCTTCAGTTGTTTAGGCACGACACTAAAAAAGGCCGGTTCAAAACAGAATTTTTATATTATTGATTATGAAATCAATGCACATTTTGCCGATTTATTTGAATCGGCCCAGACCCACTATTTATTGATTAGTGCGCTAGGCGCAAATGCAAAATCCAGAATTTTTTACAATAAAGTCAAAGGTGAGCTGGAACAGCATATCCAGGGCTTAAATCTGGAATATGTGTCCATTCTGCGCCCGTCATTATTACTGGGTGAACGACCAGAACGACGCCTATTGGAAGATATGACGCAAAAGTTGTATCAAAAACTCTCGCATTGGGTTCCTGATACATTTAAATATAAGCCAGTGACAGCAGCGCAAGTGGCTCATACTATGGTCGAGGCTGCACAAACTCAAACTGAAAAGTTTGAAATTTATGATAATTTATGCATACAAAATTCCAAACGAGGGAAATAAAAAGTGTCTAATCCAGCATTCGTAACCTGTGATTTACTTGATGACAATCCAGAAAAAGAAATTCAGGTAGTCGCCCCATCAATGGATGGAAAATTCTTTAAAAGTTATGGCGCACGTAAAAGCTTTGGTGGTCAGGCAGTCACCGTAAAATGTTTTGAAGATAATTCACGTGTCAAAGAACTCCTCGCAACCGATGGTACCGGTAAAGTGCTTGTGGTAGACGGTGGAGCATCCATGCGCTGTGCCTTGATGGGCGATATGATTGCTGAATCAGCGGTTAAGAATCACTGGAATGGGGTGGTGATCTATGGCTGTGTACGGGATGTGGATGCCATTGCCGAACTGGATCTGGGTGTGCATGCATTGGCTGCAATTCCACAAAAAAGCAATCGCAAAGGCATAGGCGAAGTGGATTTAACTTTGTATTTTGGTGGTGTAAGCATCAGTTCTGGCGATTACATCTATGCTGACAACAATGGCATTGTGGTGGCAAAAGAAAAATTAGTCGATTTATAAAGATAGAGATACAAGGATAAAAAATGGTGAATCATCAAATGAAAGTGATACAGGCTTTAGCTTCATCTTTGACTGAAGGTGGACGTGGCGTGAGCGGTACTGCTTTTCCCAAGCAGCCAGAAAAATCGCTGAAACTTTATGAGTTTGAAGGTTCGCCATTTTGCCGTCGTGTGCGTGAAGTTTTAACTTTGTTAAATCTGGATTATGAGGTTTATCCTTGCCCGAAGGGTGGACAGAAATACCGGAAAATTGTCAAAGAAAAAGGTGGAAAAAACCGGTTTCCATTTTTTATCGATGAAAATACCGGGGTTCAGATGTATGAATCTCAGGACATTATCCATTATCTGTTTAAGCATTATGGCCGAACGGGAACCACACCGAAAAAATTTGCCCATTATCCTAAAATTCCTGTCGTAGCTTTAGCTGGAACCATTATTAATGGTGCACGCGGCGTCTGGATTAACCGGAAAATTAAAGATCGTGCAGCACCTGAGCAATTGTTGGAGTTATGGGGCTTTGAAGCCAGTCCTTTTACCCGTGTGGTACGAGCGGTATTAACCGAGCTCGAGCTGCCGTATGTTTACCATAATGTGGCTAAAGAGCGCTGGCAGGATATGGGACCGGCAGTACTGCGTTTAAAACCCGGAAAATATCAACCCTTAGCCGGTGGTAAACGTGAAAAGACTGTTGAAATTATGGGGCGAGATATTCAGGTTCCTTATTTGATTGATCCGAATACCGGGGTGAAAATGTTTGAGTCGGCACAAATTGTGAAATACTTAAACCAGCAATATGGTCACTAATCCAGCCCGAAATAATAAACCGCTCAAGCAGCGGTTTATTTTTGCCCTACAGCTGATTAAGTTAAGCTAAATTTAAAGTAAGTTATACGCTGTAATATAGTCAGAATATTGAATGAATCAATGATGGATCAATCATCGATTGAAACTTTAAAGTTTTTATTCTATGGTGTTTATTTAAACCGCTAGACAGTAGCATTGTAAATAAAATTGATGAATTATTAATATAAAAGTCATTAAATTACCTAGTTTTAGGGATATCGTTGAGATTGTTTTTTTCGTTATAGTCAGCGGTTATAACAGGGGGGTGGTGTGTGTCAGAATTAGAAACGATTTTACCCGTTCCAGTTTTAATTGTTGAAGATGAAGGACTGATTCAAGAACGGTTAAAAAATATATTGACAGAACTGGGCTATAGCAAAGAGATGCTCATTTTTGCCAAAAACTTGCAGCAGGCGTTTACCGAAATAGAGCAGCAACCTGTTTCCCTGGCTTTGGTAGATCTGGGGCTTCCTGACGGCAATGGCATAGAGCTGATTGAAAAGCTGCGTGCACTGGATAGCAATGCCAATGCCATGATCTTGGTGATATCGGCCTGGAGTACTCAGGAAAGTTTATTTTCAGCAATCAAGGCAGGTGCGACAGGTTATGTCCTGAAAGAACGTGATGATGCAGAAGTACTGTTGTCTATTCGCAGTATTTTACGCGGCGGTGCGCCAATTGACCCTTTTATTGCCCAAGAAATTTTAAAACAGATATCGGCTGCGATCATACCGCCAGCGGATGATCAGAAAATCATGGATGCCGATACGGAACTGTTAACCAGCCGGGAAACTGAGATTTTGAATCTGGTGGCTCTAGGTATGAGTAACCGGGAAATTGCCGAACAGCTCTTTGTTTCTAAATATACGGTTGAAAGTCATATCAAGCATATTTACCGGAAATTGTCGGTGAGCAAAAGAACAAAAGCCGTCAGTGCAGCACGATCCTTAGGGATTTTATGAAGCGGTTGATTGTGCATTATTTTTTAATTTTTGTTCTTAGCCTGCTGAGTCAAGTCAGTCATGCGGAAAGAACTGAAAATATCAATGCGCAATGTGCAGTGCACATTCATTCTATTGATACCGTTAAAACCAGTTCTGTCAGCATTTTACCCAAGCAAGGCTGGGAGTCTGTGGATTTACCCGATCAATGGAATAAGCGGTGGCCAAATTATAATGGCGGAGTCTGGTATAAGATTCAATGGAGCTGGTCATGTCAGAATCAGGCCAGACTTGCCGAGCCGATTGCTTTTCTCATTCATTATATTAATTCTGCGGGTGCAGTTTATTTAAACGGCGATTTACTCTGGAAAGATAAGCATTTACAGGAGCCGCTGTCAAAAAGCTGGAATATGCCGCGTTACTGGGTTTTACCGATAGCAGGATTAAACAGCGGCGAAAATGAAATTTTAATTTATGTGAATGGCTTGGCTTTCCAGTCTCCGGGTATTGGCCAGATTTCTTTTAATAATGTACAAAACATTTACGAGTCATATCAAAGTCAGGTATGGAATCGTCGAACTTTATTTTTAATTAATCTCATTTTATCCATTACCTTTGGCGTGATCTGTTTTGTGATTTGGCTCTTGCGTCGAAAAGAGAGCACTTTTGGGTGGTTTGCCTTAAGTTCCTTTTTATGGGTGCTCTTTATTTCCAATATACTAAGCACAGAAACATTTCCCTATCCCAATGTATTAATTGCAGCACAGGCCAATTTGGCTTTTTTTGTTCTTTATGTCTTAAGTTTCTGTATTTATTTATTCAGGTTTATCCAGAAGTGCTTTATTAAAGTTGAGACGTTTTTTGGGGGAATGACGGGACTGATTATTGCAGGTATTTTCCTCACCCCACAGCAGTCCGTTTCCTGGGTTTTTGGACTGATATTTTTAATCTATGTTGGCGTACTTCTGAGTGGTTATTTATATGTCTGTTACCAAGCCATTCAATCGAAAAGAACAGATTATATCTTTTTGGCCATTTGCCTAAGCGCTATTGTCATTTTTATGATTTTTGACCTTTTATTATTATCCGGTGAGATTGTAACGGATATTCGACCATTATCTCCCTATACTGGACCGGTGATTACCTTTTTTATGGTGATTATATTAGGTTCAAGATTGGCCCGTAATGTTAAAAAAATTGAAACTTTTAATGCCCAGTTGGAAATGAAAGTTCAGCAGGTCAGTAATGATTTAAGCTCCAGTTTAAATGAAAAACATCAATTAGAGCTTAAAAATGTCAAGCTGCAAGAAAGAATCAATTTATCCCATGATTTGCATGATGGTTTGGGTGCATCATTGGTTCGCTCGATGATTTTAGTGGATCAAAGTACGCATAATATTTCTAACAAGCAATTTTTATCGATGCTTAAATTATTAAGGGATGATCTCCGACAAATTATCGATAGTGGTTCATCTGCGGATAATAAAATTCCAGTCAGTCCGGTATTGTGGGTGGCACCCGTTAGGCATCGTTTTAGTCAGCTTATGGATGAGCTGGATATCCGTTCTAAATGGATTTTCCCGCATGAATGGCAAGCCGTGCCGAGTGCTTTGCAGTGTCTCACTTTAATACGGGTACTGGAAGAAAGCCTGACCAATATTATTAAACATAGTCAGGCCAAGCAGGTAAAAATAGTGATGGTCTATATTCGGGAAAACCAGTTTATTTTGAGTATAGAAGATGACGGTGTCGGTTTTGATGCGGATAGTGTAGCGCAACAGGGATTAAGTATTGGCATGCGCAGTATGAAAATGCGTTTGGAGCGCATAGGGGCGGAATTGAAGTTATCTTCTGAGCCGGGTTGCACCATCATTCAGGCGATTGTTCAGCTGAAATAAGCAATTCAATTTTCCTTGATTTTTAGATAGCATTCGCTATGCCATCATTTTATAAAATCGGCAAAAAATTAGAATTTTTTCAGCGCTTTTACTTTTGATTTTTCCCAAATTAAATTAAAAAACGGGAATATGAATAATGATTTTTCTTTTGGGAACGGTGAGAAATTTTAATCTGTATATCTGAAATGCTGCAATATAAAATAAGGGGGGAAATGAATTTCCCCCCTTATGTGCTGTTTACTCTTCTTCTGCGGCAGGTAACAGCATCAGAATGGATTCATTGAGCAAATTCACAATGTCTTCCAGCATGTCTGGATCATACAGATTTTCATCCAGCAATACTGAACCGCCATCCGCCAACTGTTTTAAAATTGGGGAAAAAGCTTCAGAAATACAAATGCCTTCACCATTGGCCCAGAACAGCAGTTCACCTTCAGCTTCAGTATAGAGCAGGCGAGATGCCGGCTCGAGCATGAGTGAATAGCCCTGATCCAACGCTTCTTCCAGGTCACCTGTACCAATGGCTTCCGCCTCTGGAATATTTTCAGGATATTTTGGTTCTGACATCAGGCTCATCAGGGCATCTTCAAGCACGGCCGGATTTTGCAATTGCGCCAAAAGTTCAGTTTTTAAGTACTCAAGTTCATTCTGTGTGATTTGACCAATCGGGCTGATTTTGTCACGCAGAATGTCTTTTAACGGGTTCTTGAGCAATTGATCAGCAGCAAATTTATCACTGACACGATCCATCATTTCTGCCACGTTCGGCATGCGGAAACCGAAAGAGAAGGTCAGGCAGTCATCTTCCGCTACGCCGTAGTGCGATAAACCCGGTGGTACGTATAGCAAATCACCCGGGGCAAGCACCTCATCAAAATTGACGTCCATGTCCGGGAGTAACTTTAAAGGTTGCCCTTCAACGAATTCAGTTTCGGCATCACACATTTGTCCCAGTTGCCAACGACGGTGGCCGTAACCCTGTACAAGGAACACATCATAAAAATCGAAGTGTTTACCGACAGAACCTCCTTTTTGTGCATATGACACCATGATGTCATCGCGACGCCACTGCGGGATAAAAGGAAATTTCTTCCACAGTTCTGCCAGATCAAATGAATAATGATCTACCGCCTGAACCAGTAGGGTCCAGAGTTTTGGCATCTTCTGGAAGTCTGCCTTAATCAAAGGTGAAGATTTGACTGACCATTGGTTTGGATCTTTATCTTTTTGCTTGATGAGGCGTGCGGTAATGTTTTCATCTAACGCCAGTTCCATGACATCATCAGGGACTAAAATATTTTCAATTTCAGGAAGTGCGTTACGAACAAGGAGAGGTTTTTTTTGCCAATATTCGGCAAGGAATTGTTCGGCAGTGATGCCGCCGAGTACATCTAGAGGCTGGGACATAAGATAAAAGCACCTATAAATTTATGCTTATTGTCTATGGAGTTGCAGGTGAGAGCAAGTTGTAAATCAGTTGGCAAGACTTCTTGTACTGTGTTACGGGAGTGAAATCATGGGGGAATTTTTTATTGATAATAGCGCAATGCTAGGCATGAATCCTGGACAGGAAAAGTTTGAACAAGGAGGGTGGAACCCTCAAATAAGCCAACCTTTCAAGTCATGGAAAGATTGGCCTAAGCAGAATTAGGGTTAAGGCACCAGCACATTCAACTGACGCAGGATATGACACAACTGAATCATCGGCATACCCATCAAAGTGGTTTGATCTTGCCCGGTCATCTGTTCGAACAGACTAATGCCGAGGCTTTCACACTTAAAACTGCCTGCGCACATTAAAGGTTGATCGACTTCAATATAACGTTCAATTTCAGCATGACCGAGTTTACGGAACTTGACCTTATAGTGTTCAACCAGTGTTTTTTCAAAGCCAGTGGACTGCTGTTGCACACTTAATGCGGTACTGAAATAAACGATTTTGTCCGAATTGGCCTGTAACTGCTTGATCGCTTTTTCCACGGTCAATGGTTTGCCAATAAAGATATCGGGAGCACCTTCACGCCAGGCCACCTGATCGGAACCAATCACGATTGCTTCGGGATACTGTTCTGCAATCGTTTTGGCCTTCTCAAAAGCCAGTCGCTGGGCCAAATGATCGGCATGATCTTCACCACGAGGGGATTCATCAATATCCGGCACCATACATTGATAATCAATACGAAGACGATTCATCAAGTCTTTACGGGTTTGACTGCTTGAAGCCAAAATAATTTTGGGAGTACTCATTACACTGCATATTCCATAAGCACATCAAGCGGAACATAGGAGAGCACAGCCTGATGGCAAGCTTGTATTTTAATAGGCGGAGCAATACCAGCCTGATACGCTTCAACCCAACGGGTCACACAAATACACCAGAAATCCCCCGGTTCTAGACCTGGAAAATCAACCTCCGGAAGAGGTGTGATCAGGTCATTCCCTACTTTTTGCGAAAAATTCAGAAACTCAGCGGTCATTTGTGCACACATTGTATGCTGTCCGAGATCTGTGGTGGACGTATGACAAAAGCCGTTACGAAAATAGCCGGTAATAGGAGAGTAGCAACAGCTTGCCAAGGGTTCGCCTAATACATTCAGGCGATTGATATTTGGATCTGGGTGAATAGACATAAGTTCTAAATCATTGTGTGGCTTTTGACTATGATAATCAAAACTTTGTCTTTCGACAGCTTTTCTGCAAAAGATGCTAACCTTTTTCTACATAATCATTTAAAATCGGGGCGTTTTTTATATCTATAAAGTGAGCTATACATGAACTTTCAGCGTATGACTGACCTGGATTTGGCAGGTAAGCGTGTACTAATTCGTGAAGATTTAAACGTTCCTGTTAAAAACGGTGTAATTACCAGTGATGCACGTTTACGCGCAGCATTACCAACCATTAAAGCGGCCGTGGAAAAAGGTGCAGCAGTAATGGTTTATTCACACCTTGGTCGTCCAGTTGAAGGTGAACCAAAACCTGAACAGTCTTTGGCGCCAGTTGCAGCGTACTTAACTGAAGCTTTGGGCCAGGAAGTCAAACTTTTCACTGATTATTTAGATGGTGTTGAAGTTGCAGCAGGTCAAGTGGTATTGCTTGAAAACTGCCGTTTCAATGTAGGTGAAAAGAAAAACAACCCTGAACTTGCACAAAAATATGCAGCACTTTGCGATGTATTTGTGATGGATGCCTTCGGTACTGCACACCGTGCAGAAGCTTCAACTGAAGGCGTGGCACGTTTTGCAAAAGTCGCAGCAGCGGGTCCTTTACTTGCAGCAGAACTGGATGCTTTAGGCCGTGCACTTAAAACCCCTGAAAAACCAATGGTTGCCATTGTTGCGGGTTCTAAAGTATCAACTAAGCTTGACGTACTCACTTCACTTTCAGACATTTGCGATCAAATTATCGTAGGTGGTGGTATTGCCAATACCTTCCTGGCTGCGGCTGGTTACAACGTGGGTAAATCACTGTGCGAAAATGATTTGATTGATACTGCAAAAGCCATTGCAGCAAAAGTATCTATCCCGCTTCCAACTGACGTTGTGGTTGCAGATGCTTCTGAAATCAACTTCGACGACTTCCTGGGTTCATTGGCTGCGGCTAAAGCCGTTGTGAAAAAAGTTGAAGATGTTGCAGACAACGACATGATTTTAGACGTGGGTCCGGAAACTGCAAAAGCATTTGCTGAAATCCTGAAAACCTCTAAAACGATTCTCTGGAATGGTCCTGTTGGCGTATTTGAAGTAGATCAGTTTGGTGAAGGCACTAAAGCCTTGTCACTGGCGATTGCTGAATCTGACGGTTTCTCTATTGCAGGTGGTGGCGATACTTTAGCGGCAATCGATAAATACAACGTTGCAGACCAGATTGGCTATATCTCTACTGGTGGTGGTGCATTCCTTGAATTTGTTGAAGGTAAAACACTTCCAGCGGTTGCTGTGCTTTTAGAACGTGCTTAATACATTCTTTTAAAAGTAAAAAAGGTTGACTGCGGTCAGCCTTTTTTCATTCCTCTTTCATTTCAGTGATTCATTTTTTAGTCATAAAAATGCAATATAACTGCAATAAAATTCCGGTCATTAAATCTCCTGTGGTAGGAAAATGTGATGAACCTAAAATTAACACTTGCAGCACTTGTGATTTTACCTTTGGCTTTGACTGCCTGTGCCAAGAAAGATGAAGCACCTAAAACTGAAACTGCCGCTTCTGCAGCAGTAGATGAGCAAACCACACCAGAACAGCAAAAAGCGATTGATGCCTTGGATAAGCCTGTCCTGGATGAAAAAAATACCGATGTACCTGCTGAAGTGGCAAATGCACCAGCAGATGAAGCGACTGCCGCTACCGATGAGGCTGCTTCTACAGCAACTGCACAGTAAGTTTGTGTTTTTTGATCTAAAAGTCCCTGCATAAGCAGGGATTTTTTTTGAAATAGTGTGTTTAGTTGCTGAATTGAAACCTGAGTCCATGTAGAATATGGCGCATTACCTGGGAGGATATTATGGCTCTAATCTCAATGCGCCAGCTCTTGGATCACGCTGCAGAACACAACTACGGCGTACCAGCGTTCAACGTAAACAATTTAGAACAAATGCGTGCAATTATGTTGGCCGCAGACGAAACAAATTCACCTGTCATTGTGCAAGCATCCGCGGGTGCCCGTAAATATGCAGGTGCTCCATTCTTACGTCACCTGATTTTAGCTGCGATTGAAGAATGGCCACACATTCCAGTGGTAATGCATCAAGACCACGGTACAAGTCCTGACGTATGTCAACGTTCTATCCAGTTGGGCTTCTCATCTGTCATGATGGACGGTTCTTTGGGTGAAGATGGCAAAACCCCAACTTCATACGAATACAACGTAGACGTGACTCGCCGTACTGTTCAAATGGCGCACGCTTGTGGCGTTTCGGTTGAAGGTGAAATTGGCTGCCTGGGTAGCCTTGAAACCGGTATGGCGGGTGAAGAAGATGGCGTAGGCGCAGAAGGCGTACTTGACCATTCTCAACTGCTGACTTCTGTAGAAGAAGCACGTTCCTTTGTTGCCGATACCGATGTAGATGCGTTGGCGATTGCGGTAGGTACTTCACACGGTGCTTACAAATTCACGCGTCCACCTACAGGCGACATCCTGGCGATTGACCGTATTAAAGAAATTCATGCGGCATTACCAAATACCCACCTTGTCATGCACGGTTCAAGCTCTGTGCCACAAGAATGGTTGGCTGTAATCAATGAATTTGGCGGCGACATCAAAGAAACTTATGGTGTGCCTGTTGAACAACTGGTTGAAGCAATCAAACACGGTGTTCGTAAAATCAATATCGATACGGACTTGCGTTTGGCATCGACTGGTGCAATGCGCCGTATGATGGCTGAAAAACCAAGCGAATTCGATCCACGTAAATTCTTTGCAGAAACTATTGTTGCAATGAAACAAATCTGTGTAGATCGTTATACAGCGTTTGGTACTGCAGGTCATGCAGACAAGATTCGTCCAATTTCTTTGGAGAAAATGGTCAGTCGTTATAAATAATCCATAAAGATTATCTATAATCAAAAGCCCACATCAATTGTGGGCTTTTCTGTATCTAATTGCTAAAGCATGATAAATAGGGGAAATAAGGCAAAAGATGGAACTTATATTGGCTGCAGCATGCTGTAGTGTCGTCATCTCAATTTTGTTGAAATTATGCAAGGCCAAAGGTTTTGATGTCTTGCAGATGATTGTCTGGAACTATGCGTCTGCAAGTGTACTCTGTTTTTTATGGTTTAAGCCCGATTTACAGCATATATCAGTCATTGATACGCCGTGGTGGCTGATTGTGGTGCTGGGTATGCTATTGCCGAGTATTTTCCTGTGCTTGGCGAAATCACTGCAATATGCCGGTATTATCAAAACGGAAATTGCCCAGCGCTTATCGGTGGTGTTATCCCTGCTGGCAGCATTCTTTATTTTTCAGGAACAGTTTAATGGCTTGAAAATCATCGGGATCGGATTGGGAATTTCGGCTGTACTCAGTATTTTATTTTCACATCAAACGGCAGCGCAAGGGCAGCCATTTTCAAAGCAAGGCTTGCTCTATCTGGCTTTGGTCTGGTGTGGCTATGCGCTGATTGATGTGCTGCTCAAGTATACTACTGGCTTGGGTGTGCAGTTTGCCGTGGCACTAAACTTGATGTTTATCTGTGCCTTCATTCTGTCATTGGCGTATATTGCCATGACCACGAAAACAGCAGGAAGTAGTCAAAATATTCTGGCTGGATTGGGGCTGGGAATCTTAAATTTTGCCAATATAGCCCTGTATGTCAAGGCGCATATGTTGTTAAAAGACACGCCTGCAATTGTGTTTGCAGGCATGAATATTCTGGTGGTGATCTTGGGTACTTTCAGTGGCTTAATGCTGTTTAAAGAAAAATTGAAACCTGCAACAGCATTCGGTCTGGCTTTAGGTTTGGTAAGCGTTATTTGCTTAGCTTATACCATGTCTGTCTGATATAGCTCGATACAAAAATGAAAGGGTGCTGCAGAAAATCTTGCTTTTCTGCCATACCCAATAATAAGCCATTTTGATGACAGACAGGGCAGGCAGGATAGTGATGATTTTCTTGCTGATAAAGCTGAAGATAATATTGCTGGCAATGAGGACACTCAAATTTCATTGGCATGGAATAAATAAAGACATGCGGAATCTCTTAAAAATTTTAATCGTTATAAATAGGTTTGAAGCAAAAAGCAGACCATAAAATCGTCAGCAAATAAATGAAAATTGTTCGTAAAGCTAAAATTTAAAATAGATTTTAGTTGGTATTAGATTCATGAGTGTGGCATGGATGCCACACGTTTCCCATCACGACAAGGAAGTCGTGTATGGGAAACAAAAGGTTTTTGTCTACTTTTGACCTTTCAAAAGTAGAGAGATTGCCTACGAGAAGGTACAAAAAATTAAATCATTCAAATGAGGCCGTGCTGATTTAAAAAATCCAATATTGAACATTTTTTGATTTATGAAAGAGATCTATCGAATCAATCACGAGCGTTGAAAGCGCTGTAAGGTATCTTTCCAATAGTAGTTGACCAGAACAACAGGATGTTTGAATAGATCTTGCATTTCAATTGTGCCCTGAAGTTGACCGGGTTGCTGACAATCAGGGCATGTAGGATAAGAGGTCAAAATAGCATCTGGGCTGTATTTGTGCATGTAAACCGTTTGGCAAGAGGGACATTCAAATTTTATCGGCATTTTAATAGCTGAAAGCATGATAGGGACTACCGTTTATTTTTTTGCCAATATACCTGAGTCCTGTTGCAAAAATAAGTCCCGAAATGACATGGAAGGGGCTCATAAGCCCCTTTTATTGTAATTTTTTTTAATCACAGCTTGGTGAAAATTTCTTCACGGCTCAGACGTGACTTGGGTAATTGAGCGTTGAAATCATTTTCACTACGGTAACCCAGGGTCATAATCACCGACAGAATTAAACCTTTTTCATCTAATTCCAGTTCCTGGCGGATGATCTGTTCATCAAATCCGCCAATAGGCGTGGCATCAACTCCTTCAATACCTGCGGCCAGCAGTAGTTGACCTAACGCAATAAAGGTCTGATTTTCTGCCCAGCGCTGAATATCACCTTTTTCATTACGGTAATAATCCACATATCCGCTGCGGCTGTCTTTCTGACCCTGTTTGGCTTTTTCATCTTTAAAACGGCCACTGACATCATCCTGAGTAAGCAGGGTATCTAAATGCTGTTCACTGATATCTGCTTTGGTACAGAACAGAATGGTGTGAGAAGAATCTAAGACTTTAGGGGCATTATAAGCATATTTACCCACTAAAGCCTTGGCAATGCGCTCTTTGGCAGCTTGATGATCGGCAATAAAAAAATGCCAGGGTTGAATATTGATGGAGGATGGCGTGAGACGCAGAATTTCCAGTAAACGTTCAAATTGTTCCTGTGGAATTTTTTTGGAAGCATCATATGCTTTGGTGGTGTAACGTGTTTTTGAAATGTTTAATAAATCCATGAGTGACATTTCCACTATTAAATTTTTAATGATTTTACCTGATTCTTGGCTGAAATGGCTTGGAAGAATTTTTAGATAATTTATATCCTAAGATAAAGAATGTCGGTATTGAGGTTGGTATAGAATAAAAACTTAATAAAATGAATTATTAATAGCTATATACAATGATAAAATACGAAATCTATATTGGTACTTTTTGTTAAATCACGTTTAATCGAATAATTACATCGCCTGTAGACCGAGTCAGACAATGATAGATGATACAAACCATTTTAAAAGAAAATTAAAAACCCAACAGCAGATTGGCTTATGGGTGGGTTTGGCCGATGCTTATGGAACTGAAATTGCGGCCAATGCCGGTTATGACTGGTTGCTGATTGACGGTGAACATGCACCGAGCGATTTAAGAACCACACTCTCTCAATTGCAAAGTATAGCGGCTTATCCTTCACAAGCCGTGGTGCGTCCACCCATTGGCAGCGTACAGCTGATTAAGCAGCTTTTGGATATTGGGGCACAAACTTTATTGATTCCCATGGTGGAAACGGTTGAGCAGGCTGAGCTGATGGTGAAAGCGGTACGTTATCCGCCAGAGGGGATTCGTGGCGTGGGAGCGGCACTGGCACGTGCGACGCGCTGGAACAGCATTCCTGACTATTATGCCAAAGCGCATGAAAATATTTGCCTGCTGATTCAGATTGAATCAGTGACAGGCTTAGAAAATCTGGACGAGATTTTAAAAGTGGATGGCATTGATGGCGTGTTTATTGGCGCTGTAGATTTGTCTGCGACCATGGGTTATCAGGGTAATCCGAATCATCCGGAAGTACAAAAAGCCGTAATAGATGCCATTCAACGCATTCGGGCATCAGGTAAAGCAGCGGGAATTCTATCGACTGCGCATGAAGTGACGCAAAAATATATTGATTTGGGTACCGAGTTTGTTGCGGTGGGTGTAGATACCAGTGTCTTGATGAACTCTCTGCGTGAACTTTTAGCCAAATACAAAGATGGTACTGAAGTGGTTAAATCTGAAGGTGGCTATTAATTTTTAATATTTTATATCGGCTTCTAAATTGTACCTGAGGGACTCCCAGCAACTGTAATTATAGAGTCAGGAGTTCTGTGGGTGCTTTTTTGGTTTTGCCTTGAAAAGTATGGCCGCTTGAAACCCAAGGCATTTGTCATTCACAAAACCGGTTTTACTTTTGGTCAGCTAAATTTTTTTCATCGCAGAAACATTACAGCGTAGTTCCCGACAGATTGTGAATGACATAGTCGAGGGATAAAAGCTGATAATGGAAATTTATATTTAATAAGCCCAGGTCTTTAATTCTAATTTTACATTTTTTTGTTCAGGATTGATCTCTAAAATCTGTGCCGAATGTTCGCGCCAGTCCCCCAGTACAATCCTTTTTTTAGCCTGAATATCATGTATCGCGGGGCGATGTGTATGACCATGAATTAATACGTCAACATGTTCTAAGGCAACGTTCACCGCGAACTGATTTACATCCATAATGTCATAAGATTTGACTTGCTTGGTTTCAGCACTTTTTTTACGGAAACCATTGGCCAGTTTTTGCCGAAAACTTAAAGGCATACGTTTTAAAAAACCTAACAGCAATGGATTGCGAATGATCTTGCGGAATTTTTGGTAAGACACATCATCGGTGCAGAGTAGGTCGCCATGTTCTAAACGGTATGTGGTGTCGGATATTTTTAAAATGGCGGGTTCAGACAGCAATGTGCCCTGGAATTGTTTTAAGAATTTTTTGCCGAGTGCGAAATCACGGTTGCCAGCCTGAAAATATACCTGATTGCCGGCCTGATGAAACTTTTGCAGGGCATGGACAATGTCATCCAGCCAGGGCGCAGTGTAGTCATCGCCAATCCAGGCATTAAACCAGTCACCCAAAATATAGAGCTGGGTATTTTTATCTTTATAACTGTCCAATAAATCCAAAAACCCCCGAACGAGTCGAGGGTGTTCAGGTGACAAATGTAAATCAGAGATAAACAGATAGGTCACGTATATTCCTTTTTGTAATCTCCCTTGCGGAGCAATGCTCCTCACCCATCTTTGATAAAGAGGGACTTCCCAACTTTTATAATAAAGGAATAAACCTTTATTTTATGGAGGAAAGTTCCTCCCTTTCTTGCGCTTCGATTTAAAAGCAGTGCTTTAAAACTCGCTCAGGGAGGTTAGGAGGGATTTTTATTCAGCAATGATTTTTGCAGATTCAATCACAACGTTCTCTAGAGGAACGTCAGCGTGGTAGCCACGGTTACCTGTGCGAACGCCTTTGATTTCATTCACGACATCCATACCTTCAACCACTTTACCAAATACGGCATAACCCCAACCTTGAGCTGTTTTACCCGTGTGATTAAGGAAAGCGTTGTTTTTCACGTTAATGAAGAACTGAGCAGAAGCAGAGTGAGGAGCTTGGGTACGCGCCATAGCGATTGTACCTTCGTCATTGCTTAGACCATTGTCTGCTTCGTTTTCAATTGAATCACGCGTTGCTTTTTCTTTGAAATTTTCATCCATGCCACCGCCCTGGATCATGAAACCGTCAATAACACGGTGGAAAATTACGCCATCATAAAAACCATCACGAACATATTCCAAAAAGTTAGCAACAGTTTTAGGTGCTTTTTCTGAGTTAAGTTCAAGAACAATGCGTCCTTTATTGGTGTTTAATTCGACTTGAGGAAAACTCATTCTATAATCTCCTGATCATGGACAAAAAAGCCATGGGTTTTTGGTTGAGAGAAGCATAAGCAAACTGTAAACTACAAGGCAAGCAAAAACGTTATTTTCTTTGTTAAAAATGGAGAAAAGCGTTTTAATTATCCTATTTTATCTTATAGAAGTGATTTATCAACTATGAAGCCGAATGATGTTGTTTCATCCCTGCCAAATAACCCGACAACAAGTACTCAACCTGTCGATGCTGCGCAGCAAGAACAACAGCCTGGCTTAGATTTTGTACGCCAGGTCATTACTGACGATTTGGCAGCAGGCCGTACCCAGCAAGTGATCACGCGTTTTCCACCGGAACCGAATGGTTATCTGCATATTGGTCATGTGAAAGCGATTTGTTTGAACTTCGGTATTGCGCAAGAATTTGACGGTTTATGTAACTTGCGTTTTGACGATACCAACCCGGACGCAGAAGAACAAGAATATGTGGATGGTATTGCCAACGACGTAAAATGGCTCGGTTTTAACTGGAATGGTGAACCTCGCTATGCATCAAGCTATTTCGATCAACTGTACACATGGGCAGTGCAACTGATTGAACAGGGCGATGCCTATGTAGATTTGCAAACACCTGAAGAAATCAAGTTAAACCGCGGTTCATTTGTAGAACCGGGCAAAAACTCTCCATTCCGTGACGCGACTGTAGAAGAAAACCTGGCGCGTTTTGAACAAATGCGTAATGGCGAGCTGGGCGAAGGTCAGGCAGTACTGCGTGCCAAAATTGATATGGCATCTCCAAACGTACATATGCGTGATCCAATCATGTATCGGGTATTGCACTCTGAACATCATCAGACGGGTGATAAATGGAAAATGTACCCGATGTATGACTATGCGCATCCATTATCCGATGCCATTGAAGGTGTGACTCACTCTTTATGTACCTTGGAATTCCAGGATCACCGTCCATTCTATGACTGGATTGTGGAGAAGGTGAAATCTCCAGCCGTTCCACACCAGTACGAATCGAGCCGTTTAAATGTCGATTACACCATTACCTCGAAGCGTAAGCTGCGTAAACTGGTAGAAGGCGGCTTTGTACATGGTTGGGACGATCCACGTATGCCAACCGTAGTCGGTATGCGCCGCCGCGGTTTCACGCCTGAAGGTCTGCGTGATTTCTGTAAACGTGTGGGGGTGTCGAAGTCTGACGGTATTGTCGATGTGGCAATGCTGGAATACTGCATTCGTCAGTCTTTGGAAAATACCGCTGCACGCGGCATGGCAGTGTTGAATCCGCTGAAAGTGACTTTAACCAACTTGCCTGAAGATATGGATTTGACTCATGCACGTCATCCGAACGTCGACATGGGTGACCGTATCATTCCATTAACGTCTGAAATTTACATTGACCGTAAAGACTTTGAAGAAGCACCGCCTAAAGGCTTTAAACGCTTGATTCCAGATGGTGAAGTACGTTTACGTCATGCTTACGTGATCAAATGCAATGAAGTGATTAAGGATGAAAACGGTGAAGTGGTTGAACTGAAATGTTCAATCGATCCGGAAACTTTAGGCAAGAACCCGGAAGGCCGTAAGGTGAAAGGCGTAATTCACTGGGTTTCTGCAACCAAGGGTGTGCCTGCTGAGGTCCGTATCTACGACCGTTTATTCAATGAATCTGATCCGGAAGTGGGCGATGACTTCCTTGCCAACTTGAATCCTGACTCATTACAGACAGTTCAAGCGGTGATTGAACCTGCACTGGCTGAAGCGAAGCCTGAAGACCGTTTCCAGTTTGAACGTGAAGGTTACTTCGTAGCAGATCAATATGATCACACAGCAGTGAAACCAGTGTTTAACCGTATTCTGGACTTAAAAGACAGCTTTAAGCCTAAGTAAGGATAAGTTACACCCTTTCATCTTGCGCCAGATAAGGCGCATTTGCCGGCCGCAAGAGATGAAGCTGTGACTAACAAGCTATCTGTGATACAGTTAAAAATGAATTGAAATAAATATGCTAAAAGCTCAACTTCGGTTGGGCTTTTTCGTAAGCATAAAATGACCAGTCCTGACGGTAGTCACTTTATTGTGTGATCTTATTAACCAGGACTGTTTATTCTGGGAAAAATAATATTCAATAAGAACGTAAGCATGGCGATCACTAAAACAACAGGCTGAGGGGAATAAAAATGAGCGTTGTCATAGAAACCCAAATGTTAATTCGTAAACCCGTTGCAGAGGTGTTTAATGCCTTTGCTGATCCCGAAATCACCAGCAAGTTCTGGTTTACTTCATCTACAGGACCCTTGATTGAAAACACAACAGTAGACTGGTATTGGGAAAAATATGAAGTGACCAGCAGTGTGTATGTCGAACAGCTGATTAACAATGAACTGATCCAGATGATCTGGGGAGAGCCCAAGAGTACGGTAGACTTTATTTTTGAGAAATTAACCGTACAAGAAACTTATCTTCGCATTCGCAATTATGATATTCCCTTGCAAGGCTCAGACTTAATTGCTTTTGTGATTGAGCAAACAGGCGGTTTCACCACTGTGCTGGATGGCTGCAAAGCTTATCTGGAATATGGAGCGCAGTTAAATCTGGTCAATGACAAGTTTCCGCCCTTTGTCGAAATGGGGGTGATCTAAACCTACTAATCAACTGTTATGGATTGGTGATTCGTTGCTATGCAGATGGGGTATATGGAGTATATGGAGAAGTCATCTCCTTGAAGTTAAAACCAGCTAAAAGATCTGCATGTCTATGGGTAATTTAAATTTTATCCTGCAATGAGAAACGAGCCGGTGCAATCACTGCTTGGGATTCTGTTCTTTTAGCCAGAGATAATGCGGAATCCGTTTTTTTGCCTTATCACGTAACTTTTTCTTGATGTACAGCACCAATGCAAAACAGGTGGTGGTGAGGGTCAGCAACATGCTGTTCATAAAACTCATGAGTGAGCTGACATAACCGATGGTGGTTAAACGGTTCATCATGCGGATGACTTGAGGACTGCTTTCTACACCGGTAATGGCCCAGGTACACAAGTGTTCGCAATTGTTAATAATCAGATGATACTGGTTTTCGTTCATGCGAGAACGCATACGCCGTACCACTTTACGGCCGCGAAATTTAGGATTGTTATATTGCTGGATAATAATGGTTTTACCAAAACTGAATTTTTCCAGTGAGGTGATTTCAATGGGGCGTTTCTTAAATAAATGAGCAAAACCGGAATAGTGAATAACCCGGCCACGACCTGCATAAATGCCGTGATGAGAATATCCAAAGTGTTTAACGATAAGATGTGCCCCTAAAGGAAATCGTATTTTCTGCTGTTGCATGTTGACGTTTAGCCAATAAAGTTACAAATATGTTTTGTTGATGTAGTTTACTGCTTCTTTATAAAAGAATCGACTATTTCACCAAGCTGACAGACTTTTATATATCCATTACATCGCAGTATACAATGTCAGGACTCAGCATACCTCATGAGCCACAGCAACATGAAGAAAGTATTGTTAATAAAATGTGCAGTTGTCGCTTTACTCAGTTTTAGCAACCTCACTTATGCCGACCTTCATATCCAGCGCTGGCAAAATGAAGGGGTAGATGTTGATGTGGTCAAAATAGATCAGCCACAAAACTTGCGCCTGTTTTTAAATGATAACCAGACCCATCAACCGTTAGCTAAATTCCAGGCTGTGGCAAAGCAGCTGAAGCGATGTGAAAAGCTGCTCTTTGCCATGAATGCCGGGATGTATCATGCGGACTATTCTCCGGTCGGCTTATATATTGAAGCAGCTCGGCAACAGCAAAAACTCAACACGGTAAAGCAGGCATATGGCAATTTTCATCTGCAACCCAATGGGGTATTGGCATGGAATCGACATCACAGCCTGATTACCAAGACCGAAGATTATCAAAAGCTCAATTTTAATGCCGAATATGCGACGCAATCGGGACCGATGCTGGTGATTGACGGGCAGATAAATCCCAATTTTCTAAAAGATTCAGACTCGTTAAAAATCCGTAACGCTGTCGGGATTAAAGATCAAAGCTTATATTTTGTGATCAGTCGCAATGCAGTCAGTTTTTATCAATTTGCACAATTTTTTCAACAACAGCTTAAGGTGCAAAATGCCTTGTATCTGGATGGTTCAATCTCAAGTGCCTATATTCCGCAGTTAAAGCGTTCAGACTCATTGTTTCATTTAGGGCCGATGGTGGCCTATATCGATCAACAGAACTGTTCTACTGAATAATGAAATTCGCCAGCCATTAAAAAAGGGCAAATAAAAAGGCATTCAGTGAACTAAATGCCTTTATTTAGAGGGTTTAGACTCTATTGTTGAAGTGGTAGATGCTGTAATTCATTTAACTCTTTACGGCTATAACCTCTTGAAATTAAGACTTTCTTAATTCCAATGATGACTTTTTCATCTGTTGCTTTCGTTAAAGCTTCGATCAATTGTTCATTCGATTTACAAGAGCAATCATTTTCGACACAGGAAATCTGATTCTTGTGTTCGTTGTGCTGTTGATTAGCAGAAAACAGCTTTTGCCAAAAACTCATAGAGCCTTCATATGCAACCTAACATAGATCGAAATATATCCAGTTTTTTGAGGAATACAAGCCTATAACAGTGATAAAAGCAGCAATTAGACACAAATTTTTCCGATTCTGACACAATAATTTAACGGGATTATGACAGTTACTGCCAGATGAAGGTTTGTAAACATTTAATTTTCAATATCATAAAAAATGAAGCTCAGTTGAGCTTCATTTGTATATAAAACTAAAAATGAAATAAATTGTTTAAATCTTTTCCAGCAACACACCCGACTCGACGTGATGGGTGTAGGGGAACTGGTCAAACATCGCAAATTTGGTCACTTTATGCGTATGCGATAAGGTCTTTAAATTGTCCTCTAAAGTATCCGGATTACATGAGATATAAATGATCCGTTCAAAACGCTGCAGCAGTTTTAATGTTTCATTGTCAATGCCGGCACGTGGCGGATCAACAAATACCGTATCGAAGTCATAGCTGGTGATGTCGATTTCCGCTTCCTGCAAGCGGCGGAATTCACGTTCTCCATTATAGGCCTCGGTAAATTCTTCAGCCGACAAACGGGCTACCTGAATATTGTCAATCTGGTTGTGTTCAATATTCCACTGTGCCGCATAGACCGATGATTTGGCCAGTTCGGTTGCCAGTACGCGATTGAACCTGGTGGATAGTGGCAGGGTGAAATTACCGTTACCGCAGTACAATTCCAGTAAGTCTTTATCTGACTGTTTGGCCGCGTTACAAGCCCATTCCAGCATCTTTTGACAGACTTGAGCATTGGGCTGGGTAAAGCTGCTTTCGATTTGCTTGTATTGATAGGTACGACCCAATACTTGCAGTTCTTCTACGACAAACTCATCACTTAAGACCACTTTTTGACCGCGGCTACGGCCAATAATTTTGATTTTCAGTTTTTCAGCCAGCTGTTTTGCCAAGCTTTCCCATTCGGCATCCAGGGGACAGCGATAAACCAATGAAACCAGCATTTCGCCTTTTAATGTCGCCAAAAAGTGAACTTCAAACAAGCGTTTAGACAATACCGCATTGCTTTTCAGTTCTTGCAGCAAAATTGGCATCAGCTGATTAATGCTTTTATCTGCAATCGGAAATTCGTCAATGCGAATGACCTGTTTTTGCTGATCTTCACTGCGTTCAAACATCGCATAAAACATATCGTCCTCAGTATGCCAAATACGGAATTCTGCACGCATACGGAAGTTTTGTTCAGGCGACGGAAATACTTCTAAAGAAGGAGGATTAAACTCGGCAAATTGAGCAGAAATACGTGCAATCTTGGCATCAAGTTGTAACTGATAAGCTGAAGTCATATGCAGTAAAAATCACAAACACATTGAAAACAGGGATGGTAACAAAGTTTGCATCAGATGACTAAACTTATTCCCTAATAAGCAGCACAAATATACAGTTTGAACTTAAATTCAAATATGTTTTTTGATCTTGCGTATGATCAAGGCGGAGGTTGATTAAAAGACAAAAATCAGCAGTATTGGAACGGTTCCGGAATCAAAAAGAAACCAAGTCAACCAGACCAGGGAGAAGTTGACTTGGCAAAGAGGAAACGACAGCTGGATCTGTTGTCCAGCGCTAAAGCTATTTAAATTTAAGTTGAAGTAGAGCTTTTAATTTAAACTTTTAATTTAAGGTCATCAGGCTGGCATTGCCTCCTGCAGCTGCGGTATTGATGCTGATCGCGCGCTCAATCACCAATCGTTCTAAAGGAATATCATGATCCAGCGGTTTTAAATGCGTGACGCCGATAATTGCCCCGGAACGGCCAGCAATTTGAGTTTGCAAATGTTGCAGTTGGGCTTGGGTGCCGTGATGCAGTACCGCATCAAAATCGCCGCTTTCGATGTTCCGGATTACGGCAAAACGCTGTGCAATTTCTTTGGGCATTTTAGAAAGATATTTGAGCACAAAGGTATTCTCGGCCAGCACCACTGGTTGACTGCCAACCGCAAAAATTGCCGCCAGTTGCTGAATCTGATCCTGTTCCTGCTCTGCCAGAGACAGCACACGTTTTCTTGGCAACACCACATATTGATTGCTTTCACCAGTCGGGCCTTGCAATTCATAATGATGGCCAGAACAGAATGCAGGGCACGGTTGCAATTGATATTGCGGGAAGGTTTTTTCTGCCCAGGTGTAAAACACGTCATATAAAGGCTGATGCGCTGGCTGTGTAACCTGTGTCTGAGTCGCAAATGGTTGAACCAGTTTTTTCGCAGAGCAGTGCTGCATCAAACGATACAGGTAAATTGGGCCGCCGGCCTTAGGACCCGTACCGGACAAGCCTTCACCGCCAAAAGGCTGAACACCGACCACCGCACCGACAATATTGCGGTTGATGTATAAATTGCCGACTTCTGCATGTGCAATCACGGTCTGAATGGTTTCATCAATACGGGTATGCAGTCCCATGGTCAGGCCATAACCTTTGGCATTGACCTGTTCAAGCAGCTGTTCCAGTTGACCGTATTTGTAGCGGATGACATGTAAAACCGGACCAAATACTTCACGCTGCAAATCGTCCAGATTCGGCAATTCAATCAGGGTAGGCGGAATGAAAGTCCCTTGTGCCAGAGCTTGATCCTGTCCGGGATTCAACATCAGCTGATGTACGGCATGACCTTTACTCCGCATTTGATCAATATGTTTCTGAATATTGCTTTGTGCCTCAAGATCGATCACCGGGCCGATATCGGTTTTTAACAGCAACGGATTGCCTACGCGCAGTTGCTGCATCGCGCCTTTCAGCATCTGAATGACACTATCGGCATTGTCTTCCTGCACACAAAGCACACGCAGGGCTGAACAGCGCTGACCGGCACTGTCATAAGCCGAGCTGACCACATCCAGAATCACCTGTTCGGTCAATGCGGACGAGTCCACGATCATGGCATTTTGACCGCCTGTTTCCGCAATGAGTGGAATAGGCTGGCCCGACGTACTGAGTCGTTGAGCCAGGGTTTTTTGCAAAATTTTGGCAACCTCGGTAGAACCGGTAAACATGATGCCTTGAATACGCTTATCTGAACTTAATTGCGCACCAACGGTTTCACCCTGACCCGGAAGAAGTTGCAGCACATCTTGAGGAACGCCGGCTTGCCACAAAATTTGAACCGCTTGAGCAGCAATAAGAGGGGTTTGCTCAGCCGGCTTGGCAATCACGGTATTTCCGGCCACCAGTGCCGCTGAGATTTGCCCGGTGAAAATCGCCAAAGGGAAATTCCAAGGACTGATGCATAACACCGTGCCTAGGGGCTGAATCAGGGCGTCATCATCCAGATCGATGATTTGAGCGGCGTAATAACGCATGAAGTCGATTGCTTCGCGAACCTCTGCAATGGCATTGGCATAGGTTTTACCACTTTCACGGCAGAGTAAAATCATCAATTTCTGCAAACGCGATTGCATGATATCCGCTGCACGCTGTAAGCAAGCAGCACGCATGTCTTTCGGTAGATTGCTCCATTCAGCTTGTGCATTCACGGCCTGATCCAGGGCCTGATTGACCTGATCAGCGCTTGCTTCCTGTACATGACCCACAATATCTAGATGATCGGCAGGATTCACAATAAGAAGTGACTGTGAGCTTGTCTCAGTTGAGCCATTTTCAAGACCGAGGTTTTTCCCCAAGGCTTTGGCCTGCCATTGATGCTGACTCAGGTTGTGTGCAGTCTGGTTAAGGTCGGTCAGGTCATGATCATTGGCTAAATCCAGACCCGCCGAGTTTGGACGTTTATCGCCGTATAAATCAGGGGCCAGGGGAATAGCAGGGTGCTTCTGACCCACCTGTGATTCTTTGGCTGCATTTTTCAAAATTTCTGCATGCGGATTTTCAATCAGATCTTCAATTTTTAGGCTTTTGTCGGCAATGCGATTCACGAAAGAGGTATTGGCGCCATTTTCCAGTAAACGTCGCACCAGATAAGCCAGTAAGGTTTCATGATTGCCTACAGGGGCATAGATACGGCACGGCACCCCCAGCTTGTTATCCGTTTTATTGCCCACCACCTGTTCATACAGCGGTTCGCCCATGCCATGCAGGCACTGGAATTCATATTGACCGTTGTAATATTGGTCCGGATTGGCCAGATGGTAAATGGTTGCCAGAGTCTGGGCATTATGCGTCGCAAACTGCGGGTAAATCTGCTCTGGCGCAGCCAACAGTTTTTTCGCACAGGCAATATAGGAAAGATCGGTATGCACTTTACGGGTAAATACCGGATAATCGGTCATGCCCTCAATTTGGGCTTTTTTGATTTCACTATCCCAGTAAGCACCTTTGACCAGACGGATCATCAGGCGTTTTTGACTGCGTTTGGCTAAGTCCACTACATAGTCCACCACGTAGAAGCAGCGTTTCTGATAGGCCTGAATTACAAAGCCAATGCCTTTCCATTCGGCAAGGCCAGGCTCAAAACACAGTCGCTCCAGTAATTCTAAAGAAATTTCCAGACGTTCGGATTCTTCGGCATCAATATTCAGGCCAATATTGTAGCGTTTTGCCAGTTCTGCCAATTGCAGCACTTTTGGATACAGCTCATCATGCACACGGTCTATCTGCGCGCGCTGATAACGTGGATGCAAGGCGGAAAGCTTGATGGAAATGCCCGGGCCATCATAAACATCTTTGTCTTTGGAAGCCTGACCAATGGCATGGATGGCATTGCTATAATCCTGAAAATAACGTTCAGCATCATGTTCGGTCAGCGCGGCTTCACCGAGCATGTCATAGGAATAGCGGAAACCTTTATCTTCTAAAGGTTCTGCATGTTCTAGCGCTTCCTGAATGGTTTCACCGGTAACAAACTGCTCGCCCATCATACGCATGGCGACATCCACAGCCTTGCGGATAATCCCGCGGCCACTACGTGCCAAAAGACCGGTCAGGATGCCAGATAAACTTTTTTGTTTAGGCGTTTCCATCAGTTTGCCGGTCAGCATGAGGCCCCAGGCAGCCGCATTGACAAACATCAGGCTGCTTTGCCCCACATGCTCTTTCCAGTTACCCTGATTGATTTTGTCACGAATCAGCAAGTCACGAGTGGCACTGTCCGGAATTCGCAGCAAGGCTTCCGCCAGACACATCAGGGCAATGCCTTCCTGAGAGGAAAGTGAAAACTCCTGCAATAATCCCTGTACGATCCCGGCTTTACCATTCGAGCTTTTGCGTTCGCGCAGGGTGTGGGCAAGGTCGAATGCCAGATCATAAATGCGCTGGTTCAGCTGTTCAGAAATCTGGCTATGTTCGAGTAAATGTTCAATACAGTCAGGTTCAGCACGGCGCCAGGCAGTATTTACCTCAACTTCATAATCATTTTTTTCTTTGAATTCGGTAATATATCCAAAGTGAGGTTTTGCCTGGTCAAAGCGGGTTTCAGTGTCCATCATATTCATGCCAACATCCTGTGACTGCCAAATTTTTGTTGAGTAAAATGCTTTATATAATTTATGATTACAGAAAGAATGCCGAATAACTCACTATAATTTTGGTTTATTTTAGAGAATAATGCTGATGCGCAGCCCGATTTTTACCCTGGATCGAACAGATATCAAAATTTTAGATATTCTGCAAAATGATGGTCGGATTTCGAATATCAAACTGGCCGAAGCGGTGAATTTGTCCCCGACTGCGGCCTTGGCCAGGGTACAGAAACTGGCCAAAGATGGGTTTATTCTGGGCTATGAAGCCAAGCTGAATCCTGACATGCTGAATGCCAGTTTTGTGGTTTTTGTCGAGATTTTACTGGACAAAACCACCCCCAATGTTTTGGAAGAATTTTCTGATGCGATCATGCAATATCCTGAAATTGTGGAATGTCACATGATCAGTGGCGGATTCGACTTTGTGGTGAAAATCCGCTGTGCCAATATGGAAGAATTTCGGAAAATTTCAGGGCAGGTACTGTGGCAGCTTCCCGGAATTAAGGAAACACGAAGCTATCCGGTGATGGAAGTGATTAAGGAAAGTTCCAAAATTTATCTGAAAACCAAAGGATAAAAAATAAAACAAAGGGGCTTAATGCCCCTTGATGTTTATCCGGTGAAAGAAATTATCCTGCAATACTTATCTAGCATTCTCGGACTGGGTAGGCAGCTCATTTTGCAATTCTGCCATTTCTTTCTTGTACAATTCGTCTGCCTGTTCAAAACGCTGAATCACTTCTTGCGAAGGTGCTTTTTCTAATAAGCTGACCACGACAATGCTTGTAAATGACAGAATAAAACCGGGAATAATTTCATACAAACCGGTGCTGGCCATGGTGTTTTTCCACACAATCACGGTAATTGCACCGACAATAATCCCCATAATCGCGCCGTTTAAGGTCATGCGTTTCCAGAACAAGGACAGGATAATCAGCGGGCCAAATGCAGCACCGAAACCGGCCCAGGCATAGGCAACCAGACCTAGAACCTTACTGTTTGGATTGCTTGCCAGAATAATGGCAAGTATGGCAATCGCCAGTACCATCAAGCGTCCAACCCAAACCAGTTCCTTTTGCGAAGCATTTTTGCGTAAGAATGCTTTATACAAATCTTCCGTCAGGGTGCTGGAGCAGACCAGAAGCTGACAGCTCAGGGTACTCATCACCGCAGCTAAAATGGCGGCCAAAATCACGCCTGCAATCCAGGGATTAAACAGAATTTTGGTCAGTTCCATAAAGATGGTTTCAGGATTCTGGGAAACCACGCCTGCAAGTTCTGCATGATGCTGGAAGTAGGCAATGCCAATAAAACCGGCTCCGACTGCACCCCCTAGACATAGAATCATCCAGCTCATGCCAATACGACGTGCTGCCGGAATGGTCTTGACTGAATCTGCTGCCATAAAACGCACCAGAATATGCGGCTGTCCAAAATAGCCTAAGCCCCACGCCAGTGATGATAAAATGGCGACCGTACTTAATCCTGAAAGCATATTGGTGGCATGCGGGCGAGCCGTTTCAATCATTGTGGCAAACTGCTGGCTATGATCACCGATGGCCATATAGGCCATGATCGGCGTCAGCAGCAGCGCGAAAATCATCAGTCCTGCCTGAAAGGTATCGGTCCAGCTAATCGCTAAAAAACCGCCGATACATACATAGCTGATGGTGGCAATTGCACTGATCCAGAGTGCCGTCGTGTAAGACATGCCAAAAATACTTTCGAATAATCGTGCACCTGCCACCATGCCTGACGCGCAGTAAATGGAGAAAAACACCAGAATCACCAGAGCCGAGATCATCCGTAATATACGCTTGCGATCCCCAAAACGACTGGTGAAATAGTCCGGCAGGGTTAAGGCATTGTTCTGTACTTCGGTATGCACCCGTAAGCGGCCGGCGACCAGCAGCCAGTTCAGCCATGCGCCAATAATCAGGCCAATTGCAATCCAGGCTTCCGACAAGCCTGAAAGATAGATTGCACCGGGTAAGCCCATGAGCAGCCATCCACTCATATCGGAAGCGCCTGCGGAAAGGGCGGTGACCACGCTGCCCAGACTGCGTCCGCCCAGAATGTAATCTGAAAAGTCGGAGGTGGCTTTATAGGCATACAGTCCTATACCGACCATGGCAATAATATAAAAAATAAATGTGATGAGGGTGGGGTTCAGTTGACTCATGGGCGCATCCTTATGTCCTTATGAATACCATCTTTCCGAGATGAATTTTTGTGCAGGTTCAGTCAGGCGCTGATTCAAACATAAAATTGAAATTACCTTCTGTAACATTTCTAAGGGATTTCATGACGTGTTATGTAGCGGAATGTATTTTTAGATACAATTGATAAAAATTTAAGAAAATAAATAATTTATAAGCATGGTACTTAATGTCATTCATCTTGTTCGGATAATTGTCTACTGTGAATTGAAAATGACGCTGAAAGATTTTTATGCCTGATTTTTTAATGATGCAAATTGGAAGCGCTAAGATAGTTTCATGAGATAGTTACAAGTGCTTACACTCGCTACAGAGTCGATGTATTTGGTTAAAGAGCATTGCCAAATAAATATCTTTTTACAATATTTAAAATAAGGCAAAGCCTTAATACTTTTTCAATCGCACAATTCTGGTGCATACATGTGAGTATATTTAAAGTGACAACAGTTCAACCCGACAATACAAGAATAGAACGTGATTTGCTGGGAGCAAAGGAAGTTCCGGCCGCATCTTATTACGGTATTCATACTTTACGTGCTCTGGAGAATTTTCAGATCTCGAATCAGAAAGTGGGAAGTCAGTCCCATTTTATTCGGGCCCTGGCTCAAGTCAAAAAAGCCTCAGCACAAACCAATCTTAAATTTAATACAATTTCAGAACAGGTCAGTCTGGCTATTCAGCATGCCTGCAATAGCTTAATTGCAGAACCTGAAAAATGGAGTCAGGCTTTTCCCTTAGATGTCTATCAGGGCGGAGCAGGCACTTCCATCAATATGAACACCAATGAAGTCCTGGCCAATATTGCCCTGGAACATTTAGGTTTTCATAAGGGGCAATATGAACATATCCATCCCAACGATCATGTCAATAAGTCGCAATCCACCAATGATGTCTATCCCACGGCTTTACGTTTAGCCACATATTATAGTCTGGATGATTTATTGCTTCCGATCCAGAAACTGGTGGATAGCCTGCATATCAAAGCTGCCGAATTTCAATTTGTGTTAAAAATGGGACGTACCCAGCTGCAAGATGCCGTACCGATGACTTTGGGGCAAGAGTTCCGTGCATTTGCTACCTTATTAAAGGAGGATATACGTCTAATTCAGCGTACCCGTGAGCTTTTGCTGGAAGTGAATTTAGGTGCCACAGCCATTGGTACCGGGGTAAATACTCCTCAAGGTTATGCGCATGCTGCAATTCAGTCTTTAAATAAAATTACCGGGCTGAATTTAACGGGTGCAGAAGACTATGTCGAAGCCACCAGCGATTGCGGCGTATTCATTATTTTATCCAGCACCTTGAAACGGCTGGCAGTCAAGCTTTCAAAAATCTGTAACGATTTACGCCTCTTAAGTTCGGGACCGCGTACCGGTCTGGCCGAAATTCGCTTACCTGAATTACAGGCGGGTTCGTCCATTATGCCGGCCAAAATCAACCCGGTGATTCCTGAAGTGGTGAACCAGATTGCCTTTAAGGTCATTGGCAACGATTTAACCGTGACCATGGCAGCAGAAGCGGGACAATTGCAACTCAATGTCATGGAGCCGGTAATTGCGGTTGCAATTAATGAGTCGATTGAACTGCTCACCCAAGCGGTTGTCAGCCTTGACCGTAAATGCATTCAAGGTATTCAGGCCAATGAGCAGGTGTGTTACGACGCTGTAATGCGCAGTGTCGGCATTGTCACTTTGCTGGATCCGATTTTGGGACACGCCAAATGCGATGAAATTGGGAAACAGTGCATTGCTGAAAATAAAACCATTCAGCAGGTGGTTTTAGAGCAGGAATTACTGACCCAAGAACAGCTGGATGAAATTTTTGCTTTTAGCAATCTGGTTTCAGAAGTCACTTTACAGCATGAAGCTTTGGCACAGGTCGGCTAACTGCTGCTACAACAATTTAATCATGACAGCAATAGAAAAGGGAGCTGTTTAAACGGCTCGCTTTTTATATGAAAAATAGTCGTGAATATGCTGCAGCACAGGGTTAAAATGTTCAGGATTTTTTTCGATGTGTCATGCCCATGCTGAACAAACTTGCCGGACTATTTACAGGTTCAGGACTGCTTAAAAGTTCAAAACCTTCTCCTGAACAGCTGTATCTTCAAGAAAACAATATCCAGTTTGATCTGGAGCAGGGTTATATCGTGGACGGAATTGTGGTCAATCAGCTGTCTGAACGTTTGGCTTATTTTTCCAATCGTAAACTGAACAACTTTGATGATTTAAAAACTTTATATTTTACTGCCATCCTGATTAATGAAAAAATTGACCTGGAAATAGCCAGTCAGCGTTTTGTTGCACGTTTGGGCAACACCGAAGAAAACCTGTTACAGTTCAAGCAGATCATTCAGAAACTGAATGACTATTATCGCAATTTTCTGCGTGAAAAATAATCGTATCATCAGCTGCATATTCGGCATCTAAAAGGATTTAGGTGCAATCCTGTGCTGTATATAAAAATAACTCAACCAAGAAAAAACCCATGTTAATATACGGTCCATGTCATTTAGACCAAAAGCTATATACATGTTCCAACAAGAAATTTCCCAATTAAATCTGCAACAGTTTAAGGCAGGCGAAAAACGCTGGGTCGGCAATTTGCAAGGCTCTTCGGCCGCTTTATTGTTCAAAGAAATTGCCACACAAAGTAAGCAATTGTTCATTGTTGTTGCCAGAAATAATCAGCATTTGGGACAGTTGGAAAGTGAACTGGAATTTTACGGGATTAAACCCACCATTTTCCCCGATTGGGAAATTCTGCCTTATGACCGTTTATCTCCGCATCAGGATATCGTGTCTGAACGGCTTTCCATTTTATCCAATATGCCGAAGCAGGGGGTGCTGCTTGTATCTGCGTCCACTTTAGTACAGCGTGTCGCACCGACTTCATGGCTGCTGGGTGAACATTTTGATATTCAGGTGGGACAGAAATTTGAACTGGAACAGCAGAAACTGCGTTTGGTTCAGGCCGGTTATCATCTGGTCGATACCGTTTATGATCATGGTGAATTTGCCATGCGTGGCAGCATTATGGATATTTACGCGTCTGGTCAAAGCGCGCCCATCCGTATCGATTTATTTGATGATGAAATTGAAAGCTTAAAATTTTTTGATCCTGAAACCCAAAGAACCACTCAAAACTTACCACAGTTTTCTGTATTGCCCGCCAAGGAATTTCCGCTTAAAGAAGGACGGGCAACCTTCCGTGACCGCTATGCTGAAAGTTTTCCTCATGCAAATCCCAAAAAGAATCCGCTTTATCAGGATGTACTTGAAGGCATTGCATCGCCGGGACTGGAGTTTTATTTCCCTTTATTCTTCAGCAAAGAAGCGATGCAAACCCAAAGCACGCTCATGGCGTACTTACCCAAGAATGGCATTGTCATTACAGACAAGCATCTGGATGAAGGTTTAAGCAATTTTTGGAATGATGTACTGCGCCGTTATGAAGATCGTCGTCATAATGTCGACCACCCCATTTTACCGCCGGAAGACCTTTTCCTGATGCCCAATCAGGTATTGGAACAGCTGAATCACTTTGCACGAATAATCGCTTCATCTGAAGAGTTTGTCGAAAAAGCCGGGGTGATTAATCTCAATACCGAAGCACCTCCTCGTTTACCGGTTGAGCCTAAACAGGAAAAGCCTTTTTCTGCTGTCAAAAAGTATATTGAGGCTGCCAATCATCCAGTCCTGCTGGTCGCTGAAAGTGCAGGTCGGCGTGAAACCTTAAAAGATGCTTTACGTCCAGCTTTGGGTGATATTCCGAATATAGAAAATTTTGCAGAGTTTAGAAAATCCTTATATGTAATCGCGATTACCAGTGCACCACTTGATCGTGGTCTGGTGATTCCCGGTCATCTCAGCGTCATTTCGGAAACCCAGCTTTATGAACATCGTGTGGTACAGCGCCGCCGCAAGCGTCAGCAGGAAGTTTCAGAAGAGTTCCTGATCCGTAGCCTTACTGAACTCAGTATTGGTGCGCCGGTGGTCCATATCGATTACGGTGTGGGGCGTTATGCTGGTCTGATTACCCTGAATATTGATGATCAGGAACATGAGTTTTTACAGCTGGATTATGCCGACGCTGCCAAGGTCTATGTTCCGGTCACCAACTTGCATCTGATCAGCCGTTATAGTGGTGGTGATCCTGATCTGGCGCCATTACATAAATTGGGCACCGATGCCTGGAACAAGGCCAAACGTAAAGCGCTGGAACAGATTCATGATGTGGCAGCAGAACTGTTGCATATTCAGGCGCGTCGCCAGTCTAAACCGGGCTTTAGCTTTGAACTGGAACAAAGTCCTTATATGCAGTTTGCCAGCGGCTTTGCCTATGAAGAAACCCTGGATCAGGCCAATGCCATTGAAGCGACTTTGCACGACATGCAAATGGCAAAACCCATGGATCGTCTGGTGTGTGGCGATGTCGGTTTTGGTAAGACTGAGGTTGCGATGCGCGCGGCATTCGTGGCGGTACAGAACAATAAACAGGTGGCGGTTCTTGTTCCGACCACACTGTTGGCACAGCAGCACTATGAATCATTTAAAGACCGTTTTGCTGACTGGCCTGTGCGCATAGAAGTGTTGTCACGTTTTGGTTCGAGTAAATCACACACGAAAACCATTGAAGATCTGGCAGAAGGTAAAGTGGATATTGTGATTGGTACCCATAAAATTTTGCAGGAAAATGTCCAGTTTAAAAATTTGGGGCTGATGATTGTCGATGAAGAGCACCGTTTTGGCGTGCGTGACAAGGAGCGGATTAAGGCCATGCGTGCAGATGTTGATATGCTCACCCTGACCGCGACTCCTATTCCCCGAACCCTGAATATGGCCTTTAGCGGGATGCGCGATTTATCGATTATTGCCACACCGCCTGCACGTCGTCTGGCCGTGAAAACCTTTGTGCAGGAGCAGACTGGCGAATCGATTAAAGAAGCCATTTTGCGTGAATTGCTGCGTGGTGGGCAGGTGTATTTCCTGCATAATGAAGTGGATACCATTGAACGCACCGCAGAAAATATCCGTGAACTGGTGCCAGAAGCACGTGTTGCAGTGGCACATGGACAAATGCGGGAGCGTGAACTGGAACAGGTCATGCAGCAGTTCTATCACAAAGAATACAATGTGCTGGTCTGTTCCACCATTATTGAAACCGGGATTGACGTTCCCAATGCCAATACCATTCTGATTGAGCGTGCAGACAAGTTGGGTCTGGCACAGTTGCATCAGTTGCGTGGGCGTGTTGGTCGGTCACATCATCAAGCCTATGCCTATTTACTGGTACCTTCCATTAAAGGTCTAAAAGGGGATGCGGAAAAACGTCTGGATGCGATTCAGCGCGCATCCAATTTAGGCGCAGGTTTCATGTTGGCAACCGAAGATCTGGAAATTCGCGGAGCGGGTGAATTGTTGGGCGAACAGCAAAGTGGTTCGATGCAGGCCATTGGTTATAGCCTGTATATGGAAATGCTGGAAAAAGCCACCAAAGCCATTCAAAAAGGCAAAACCCCGAATTTCGATGCACCCTTGTCCCTCATTGCGGAAATCAACCTGCATATGCCAGCCCTGATACCAGATGAATATCTCGGGGATGTGCATCAGCGTTTATTGTTCTATAAACGCATCAGTAATACCGATACCCAGGAAAAACTCGACAATATCCGGATGGAACTGATTGACCGGTTTGGCGTGCCGCCGCAGCCAGTGAAGCAGCTGTTTGCTGTGCATCAAATCCGTTTAAAAGCGGAGCAGCTGGGCATCACCAAGATTGATATTGGTTCTCATGGTGGACATATCGAATTTTCACCCGAAACACCGGTACAAGCCATCAGTATTATTCAAATGATGCAAAAACATCCGACCTTTTTCCGTATGGATGGCGGGCAACGCCTGAAAATCATGGTTATGCTGGAAGATTACCAAAAACGTATTCAGTTTATTGTCGATTTAATGGACAGTTTGTTAAAAGACATTCATTGATTTGACAGGGAGTGCATAATATTTACGCATTCCCTTTGCAATTTGATCGGATTTTAAAAGATAGTGCGATGAAGCGCTTGATTTTTTAAAGAAATTTATTAAATTCGTGAATGTTCACGTATTCGCTGTAAATAGTGGTTTATTTGTAATGAAACACATTGCATAGAATATTCACGTCCCATTGTATGTGATAGTATTAGCCATCATTCTAATTTTGCATAATTTATAAAGATATGTTTAGTTTGCATCCACAACTTGCTCAAGATACTTTTTTTGTAGGCGACTTTCCACTGTCAACATGTCGTTTAATGAATGATATGCAATTTCCGTGGCTCATATTAATTCCACGCGTACCAGGCGTGAGCGAGTTATATGAATTAAGTCAGGCTGACCAGGAACAGTTCCTGCGTGAATCTAGCTGGTTATCGAGTCAGCTTTCACGCGTATTTCGCGCAGACAAAATGAACGTGGCAGCCCTTGGAAATATGGTTCCACAATTGCATTTTCATCATGTCGTGCGTTACCAGAATGACGTGGCTTGGCCAAAACCGGTCTGGGGTACTCCAGCAGTTCCTTATACCAATGAAGTTCTTGCACATATGCGTCAAACCTTGATGCTGGCACTACGTGGTCAGGGTGATATGCCATTTGACTGGCGTATGGATTAATTCCTGCCTATTGAAAGCCATAGTATGGAATTTATGGTGTAAAGACTCGGATCAGGAGTGATTGAGTGTCATTAGACGACTGGATTAGAAAAGAACCCAGACAATTTGAATATTTCCATCGCTTGATGGGATATATGATGTTGTCTTTACTTGTGATTGTCTACCATTACACGGCTTCTGACACCCAATATCAGATTTATATTCCTTTTTTCCTGCTGCTGGTTTTTCTGGTTACACCGAGATTATCGAACTGGCTCCAGTATCGCTTTAATTCCAATATAAAACGCAGTGTGTTGTTTATTACCGATGTCGTTGTTATTTCGGTTATTTTATCTGCCATTCATTTAAACCTGGTTCTGACTTTTATTTCACTATTTGTCATTTTATATACCGCAATTACCAACAAGATTTCATTTTTAGCGGTGTCATTGGCAAGCCTGATTGGAATCGCAAATTTTTATCTGTGTAATATTCTGATTTTTGGTTTTGGTGAGTATTTTGAACAAACCACCGGTGAGTTAACCGTATTAGGTTTTATCTGTTTAATCACCTTTTTTGGTGTAGGCAGTTTTTACCAAAGCAGCCAGATTCAACATATCAGTAATCGCCGGACCTATTATTACGATCAAATGAATCGTTATATGGAATTCGCAAATCAGCTGAGCCGCTATGCACCAGTGCAGTTGTGGCAGTCAATCATGAAAGGGGAATCGGAAGCCAAAATTGAATACAAACGTAAGAAAATGACCATTTTCTTTTCAGATATTCAAGGTTTTACCGAGCTTTCAGAAACCCTGATTCCAGACGATTTAGCCTTCCTGCTGAATGACTATTTAAGTCATATGACTGAAATTGCCAGGCAGTATGAAGCGACTGTCGACAAGTTCATGGGGGATGCCATTCTGATTTTCTTTGGTGACCCTATCTCGCAAGGTGTGGAGCAAGATGCAAAAACCTGTCTGGACATGGCGATCGATATGCGTCAGCAAATGAAGCTGCTGCGTGAGCGCTGGATCAAGATGGGCTATCCGGCCTTACATATCCGTATGGGGATCAGTACCGGATATTGTCACGTAGGGAACTATGGCGCAGCACATCGTATGGCATATACCATTGTGGGGCGTGATGCCAATTTGGCCGCGCGTCTGCAAAGTGCAGCAGCAGTCGACGAAATCCTGATTTCTGATGAGACCTATAATTTAATTAAAAATGATTATTTATGTGCGCCTAAAGCACCGATTCGGCTTAAAGGCATTCAAGGTCCGGTGAAGACCTGGCAAGTCATGGAAAAATATACTTCGCGCAAATCGGATTATCAGCGCTGGTTTGATTATGAGTACAAGGGTTTCCATTTATTGCTGAATCTGGATGAAGTTCAAAACTATGAATATCCGGAATTGATTCAAGTGCTGGAGAAGATGATCAAGCGTATTGAAAAGCAGCAAAAAATGACCAATTCAGAAGGTATAGTCCGGCTAAATCTGGAAGATGTAGTTGAAGATGAGAAAGACGAGCAGTATCACTAAAAACGTAATTTAGATGCAGTCTAAAGATGAAAAAACCACGCAATTGCGTGGTTTTTTATGGTTTAAAATCTTAATGATTTTCTGAAGCATGGTTAATGGTATATTTTGGAATTTCCACTTCTAGATCTTCATCCACGATTTTTACCTGGCATGAAAGACGTGAATCCGGTTCCAAGCCCCAGGCACGATCCAGTAAATCTGCTTCAACATCAGACATTTCTTCAAGGCTGTCAAAACCTTTTCGAACCACGACATGGCACGTGGTACATGCGCAGGACATATCGCATGCATGTTCAATCTTAATGCCATTTTTTAACAGGCTTTCGCACAGGTTGGCATTCTGTTCGACTTCAAACTCGGCACCATTCGGGCAAATTTGCGCATGTGGAAGAACTTTAATACGTGGCATAATTTTTTCCTGTTTAGTTGTCCGAGTTTGACCAGTCATCAAGTTTAGTGCCTTTCAGGGCTGCATCAATATGTTGATTCATACGTGCAGCAGCAAAAGCATCACTGTGTATTTTAAGCTGTTCTACAGCCTGTTCAATCGCTTTGATATCGGTAGTTTCGAGTTGAGCCTCAAGTTGAGCCTTGGCTTGATTCAATGAGGCTAACTGTTCAGCAGTTAATAGCTGGGCATCCACTTTCAGGGCTTGTTCCAACGCTTCCAGTTCACGTTTTGCCTCAACCTTGGTTTCCTGTAAATGACGAAGGTTCTTATCTTCTTCAGCATATTTGAAACCGTCAATCAGTAAGCGTTCGGTATCGGCATCGGATAAACCATAAGAAGGTTTAATGTCGATTTGCGCATGTACACCAGACGTGGTTTCTTTAGCCGAAACAGTCAACAAGCCATCGGCATCAACCTGGAAAGTGACTTCAATACGTGCCTGACCAGCCGTCATTGGTGGAATGCCATGCAAGACAAAGCGACCCAAGCTACGGCAATGTTCCACCAGATCACGTTCACCTTGTACCACATGAATCAGCATGGCGGTCTGGCCATCCTGATAGGTGGTAAATTCCTGGCGACGCGCGACTGGAATGGCAGTGTTGCGTGAGATTAAACGTTCAACCAGACCACCCATGGTTTCCAGACCAAGAGAAAGCGGAGTAACGTCCAATAACAAAGAACCATCTTTGGAATTGCCAATCAGTTGATTCGCTGTAATTGATGCACCAATCGCAACCACTTCATCCGGGTTAATTGTGCATAGCGGTTCCTGATTGAAGACTTCACGAACCGCTTTTTGCACTGCATAAGAACGGGTAGACCCGCCCACAAGCACGACATTTTTAATATCATCCAGCTCAAGTTTGGCATCACGCATCACACGCTTACATACGCTGATGGTTTTATCCAAAGCCACTTTAATGATGTCCTCAAATGTAGCACGGTCTAAACTCAGAACCTGATCTAATACTTTCAGCTCAACTGAGTCGGCATCTGACAAGGCTTCTTTGGCTTTACGTGCAGAAACAATAAAATGTGCATATTCGGCATCATCTAGGGTTTCAATATTCAGCTGTTTTTTAGCCCATTTCACAATCAGGCGATCCAGGTCATCACCACCTAAAGCAGTATGTCCGCCAGTCGCCAAAACTTCAAAAACACCTTGTGAGAAACGCAGGATTGATACGTCAAAAGTACCGCCACCCAGGTCATAGATCACATAGTTTTGATCGTGAGCTAAATTGGTTTCCTGATCCAGACCATAAGCTACAGCCGCGGCAGTGGGTTCATTGAGTAGACGTAAAACATTCAGACCCGCCAGTTGTGCAGCATCCCGTGTTGCCTGACGTTGTGCCTCATCAAAATAGGCTGGAACCGTAATCACGGCACCATTCACTTCATTTTTTAAACTTTCTTCTGCACGGTCTTTCAGCTGTTTTAAAATTTCTGCTGAAATCTCCACAGGTGTTTTACGGCCTTGTGCAGTTTCAAAAGCAGGCATCTGGTTGTCTTCACCCACCAAGGTATAAGGGTGTTGAAATTTAATGTCCGCTTTGGAACGCCCCATAAAACGTTTTACTGAAACAATGGTATTTTTGGGATCTGTGGTAATAAAAGGCTTGGCTTCATCACCATAATGCGTGTTGTTATGGCTATAGTGAACAATGGACGGAAGTAACACGCGACCTTGTTCGTCGTTGAGGACTTTGGCTTGACCTGAAAGTACCGTGGCAACCAATGAATGCGTCGTACCCAGGTCGATACCAATGGCAATGCGGTGTTCATGCGGTGCACTTGATTGACCGGGTTCTGCAATTTGCAAGAGAGCCATTGTGTTACATCCTTAGAACTAAAATTAAAAATAAAATCAAATTAAAAATCATCATCTAAATCAAAGCTGTCGTCATCCAGGAAACGATCTTCAGCTTTGTCGATGTCAGCCATCACTTTCACAAAGAAACGCAATTTACGCACGGTATCACGGGCTTCGCCCCAGTCCTCATCGTCATAGTCGATTTTGAATTCACGGACTAAACCGTCAATCCATTGCTGGACTTCAACTTTTAAAGATTGCAGGTCGTCGGCAGATGCAGCATCGTCGAGCTGTTCACGAATTTCCAGCGCATCCTGAAGAAATTCAAAATCACTGATCGACTGATCCAGGTGATAATCCTGTTTTTTTAGACTCAAGAGATAGGCAGCGCGGCTATCAACATTGGATAAAGCTTTGAATGCCTGATTGATCTCGCTCGATTTAATCAGGGCCTGATCTTTTTCTTCGGCTTTATCTGGATGATATTGTTGCTGCAACTTCAAAAATTCAGTTTTTAAGGCTGCTAAATCAATATCGAGTGCTACAGGGAGGTTGAACAGCTCAAAATGATTCATGGGAGACAGGATCCACGATAGATATGCAAAAGTGACTGCTATAAATGCAATTAAAACAGTGCATTTTACACTGTTTTAATCACCAAAAGAGAGACAATGGAGTGTTTAAACGGTGAAAGATTCACCACAGCCACATTCGCCTTTTTTATTGGGGTTGTTAAATTCGAAGCCTTCATTGAGACCGTTTTTCACGTAGTCCATCTCCATACCTTCAAGATAAACCAGGCTTTTCGGGTCAACGAAAACCTTAACACCAAACTGCTCAAACATCTGGTCATGTGTATCGACTTCATCCACGAATTCGAGTACATAAGCCAAACCAGAGCAGCCTGAAGTTTTCACACCAACGCGAATGCCTTCACCCTTACCACGATTCTTTAGGTAATTGCTGATATGAGTTGCAGCATTTTCAGTTAAATGGATCATGAAAACTCCGTTAATTTTTCATCAAAAACTTGAAACACTTAAGCTTTTGTTTTTTTACTGCGGTAATCTTCAACAGCAGCTTTAATTGCATCTTCAGCCAGTACAGAGCAGTGTACTTTTACTGGAGGAAGAGCCAGTTCGTTCGCGATATCGATATTCTTGATCGCTTGAGCTTCGTCCAGGGTTTTACCTTTTAGCCATTCAGTTACAAGCGAGCTAGAGGCAATCGCAGAACCACAACCATAAGTTTTAAAACGTGCTTCTTCAATCACACCTTCATCATTCACTTGAATTTGAAGACGCATGACATCACCACAAGCCGGTGCACCGACCATACCTGTACCAACATTTTCAGCATTTTTGTCTAAAACGCCAACATTACGAGGGTTTTCGTAATGATCAATTACTTTTTCGCTATAAGCCATGATGCTTCTCCAAACCTCGGGGTCAGCCTTAAGATTAATATGGGGGTGAAATTACGTTTATCAACGAGATAGCTTTAAATTTTAAAGCTATCTCCAGGACATGAATCAGTGTTCAGCCCATTCAACTGTTGAAAGGTCGATACCTTCTTTATACATATCCCAAAGCGGAGAAAGTTCACGCAATTTCTCAACAGCAGCTTTAGTGATTTCAAGAACATGATCGATATCTTCTTCAGTGGTGTATTTACCGAAGCTGAAACGGATTGAACTGTGGGCAAGCTCGTCAGAAAGACCAAGTGCACGAAGTACATAAGACGGTTCAAGCGTTGCAGAAGTACATGCTGAACCAGAAGATACAGCTGCATCTTTCAGGGCCATCATCAATGATTCGCCTTCAACGAAGTTAAAGCTGACATTGAGATAGTTTGCAACGTTTTGAGTTGGATGGCCGTTTAAGAACACTTGTTCTAAACCTTGTAGACCATTCCATAATTTGTCACGCAGTACACGTAGACGTTTTTGTTCGGCTTCAAGGTTTTTGCCTGCAAGTTCAAATGCTTCACCCATACCTACAATTTGGTGAGTTGCAAGTGTACCTGAGCGCATGCCGCGTTCATGACCGCCACCATGCATTTGTGCTTTAAGGCGGACACGTGGTGAACGGCGAACAAATAATGCGCCGATACCTTTAGGGCCATAAATCTTGTGCGCAGAGAAACTCATTAAATCAACTTTTAAAGTTGAAAGATCAATTTCTACCTTACCTGCAGCCTGAGCCGCATCCACATGGAAGAAAATTTTCTTGGCACGAGTAATTTCACCAATCGCTGCAACGTCAGTGATGGTACCAATTTCGTTGTTCACCATCATCAGGGACACAAGAATGGTATCTGGACGAATTGCTGCTTCAACCATTTCCGGAGTAATTAAACCTGTTTGAGGCAGTGGTTCAAGATAAGTAATTTCGAAACCTTCTGCTTCTAATTCACGGCAAGTATCTAAAATTGCTTTATGTTCAATTTTACTTGTAATGATGTGTTTGCCTTTAGAGGCATAAAATTGAGCCACACCTTTCAGTGCCAGGTTATCAGATTCCGTAGCACCTGAAGTCCAAACGATCTCGCGTGGATCTGCTTTGACCAAGTTCGCAACTTGTTCACGTGCATATTCTACTTTTTCTTCAGCCTGCCAACCGTAAGCATGAGAACGAGATGCAGCATTACCGAAAGTACCGTCGAAAGTTAAGCACTCCATCATGCGTTCTGCAACTTGTGGGTCTACAGGAGTGGTTGCTGCATAATCAAGATAAATCGGACGTTTCATGTCAAATACCTGTAACCGATAAAAGGGCTGAATCAAATGATGCTGTATTTTGGCGAATTGCAACGGTTTGAACGTTGTCGCGTGCTACCAGGTCAGCAAGGGTGATTTTTGCTAAATAATCGGCAATGTGGTGGGAGAGTTCTTGCCATAAATCATGAGTCAAGCACATTGCACCATTTTGGCAGTTACCTTTATGGTCACAACGCGTTGCGTCAACTGTTTCGTTTACAGCTTCAATAATTTCTAATACTGTGATTTCTTCAGCGTTACGTGCCAGATGATAACCACCGTTGGCTCCACGAACACTAGAAACTAAGCCGTGGCGCTTTAATTTCGCAAATAACTGCTCAAGATAAGCCACAGAAATAGTTTGACGAGCTGCAATTTCAGCAAGCGTGATCGTTTGTTCAGTTGGCTGCAAAGCTAAATCAAGTAGAGCAGTCACTGCGTAACGACCGCGAGTAGTAAGACGCATGATTCGATACACATATTAAGACTAGATGTGTCGATTTTATGAATCCTGACTAAAATAGTCAAGTTTTTTTGTGGGGCTTTAACTTATTTTGTTTTATAGGAAAATTATATATTTATACAATCCACCAATTATACACTAATAACGCAACTAATAGCACGATAGTTAGACTAAAAGCGATATTCATTCTTTTTTGTTTTTGCTGCATGCGACGAATACGATTCTTGTATTGTTTAACTTCTACCTCTAAGGTATTGATCTTTGAACGTTGTTGATCAATTTTTTCTAATAGGGGAGCAATACGTTTTTTGGAAGCAATAATCTCCTGTTCATCAGTGGGTTCGCTAAGCCACTGTTTCCAGTCAGATAAAACTTTTGGAAAGCTGAACAGCAAGGCTAAATCGCGAAACTCATCCTTTAAGGTACTGTCACCATCAATACGCATTTTTTTGATGCTGCGTCGATTGCCAAAGACAAATACTTTGATTAAATCCATAAGCGTGGTGCGAATATCCAAATCGACTACTTTTGCTGGTGCCTTGGTGTCAAAGAGTATGCCGTGTTCAGTAAAAACCACATAAAAATCAAAATAAGGTAAATAGCTATTAATTTTAATGGTTATTTTTTGATCTATAAATTTTTTAGCCTGCAAGCCAACGACCCGATCATGTTTTAAGATGAAGGTAAAGATTGTCTCTAAAACAATCATGGTCATTGTGAGCAACAAATGCGGTTGTTTTTGACCTTGTTGCGATTCACTCATAAAACTTAATCCTTACCTGAAAGGAGCATCCCATGCTCGAAAATGTGTTTCAGGACTTATCAACAAATATATTAATCTTGCTTTGTAGAACAGTTTAGCAAATCGATCAAGTATTTAATTTGTTATTATAGCTGTATTTTTTGAGTAATTATATTTAAGTTGTATGGAAAATAAGCAGGAGATTGGCTGAATGGATAAATCAATAAAAGATCAAGAGATTGATCAACTAAAAAATGAAAATACTGATAAAACAAAGAATAAATCACGTTCAGGTCGTAAATCGGGTCTGGATTTTCGTAAATATACTCAGCAGATATGGCTTGCTGGCCTGGGGGCTTTTTCGCGTGCGGAAGAGGAAGGCAACAAACTCTTTGACTCTTTAGTCAAGGTCGGTGAAGAACTGGAATCCAAGACGTCTGAAATTGCCGATCAAACCGTAGAAAAAGTTTCGGTAAAAGCCAAAGAATCGGTGAGCGATACTAAAGACAAGGTCGAAAAACTCATTGACCATAGTGTTAACCACTCTTTAAACAGAATTGGTCTGGTTACCGTAAAAGATATTCAACATTTAGAAAGTCTCATGTTACAACTCCATAATAAAGTCGATTTTTTGATTGAAGAAAATAAGCAGTTAAAGGCACAAATGTTACAAAAATGAAACTTTTTTTAGTTTTTCTGCATTTTTCAACAATTTTTTTCGCAATTATTTTATAGAAAAGCTGATTGAGAGTATTGCGTTTTGCCCCAAAGCATTGATATAAAGGTGTTATGGAATCCTTAGACCTTAAATAAACGATATTAAGAGGACGTAATCTTCATGAATAAATCAGAATTAATCGATGCAATTGCAGAGAAAGGGGGATTGTCTAAGACTGATGCAGGTAAAGCCTTAGATGCAACAATTGCTTCAATTACTGAAGCACTTAAATCTGGTGATACTGTTACACTTGTTGGTTTTGGTACATTCAACGTTAAAGAACGTGCGGCACGTACAGGTCGTAACCCGCAAACTGGCGCAGCTTTAGAAATTAAAGCAAGCAAAGTACCAAGCTTTAAAGCAGGTAAAGGTTTAAAAGATTCTGTAGCTTAATCTTTCTTAAAGCCGATAAACGCGCCCTATAGGCGCGTTTTTTATTAATAATGCCGATTTACAGTGTGAACACATTCATTCAGCTGAGGTTTTCGGGTAAAATCCCCCAGAAATAAAATATTGGAATACTTATGGAATCTTTTCGTAAAGTTATTAAGGGCTGGTTGGGCAAAGTGTTGCTCATTTTGTTTTTGACCCCTTTAGCACTTGTAGGTATTGAAGGATATTTTAGTGGTGGTAAGTCAGAAGACACAGCAAAACTGGTGAATGGCCAGGAAATTTCTAAAAAAGAATTGGAGTCGCTGACCCAAACATTTAAAGAACAATATTTGGCTTATGCCAACGGCGACGAAACTTTACTGAATCAATCTTTCATTGAAAACAAGGCGATGGATAGTCTGGTCGCTCGAACCTTGTTGTTACAGCAGGCAGAAGAGCTGGGCATTTCATTAAGTGATGCACAAATTGAACAGATGGTTGCCCAGCAACCAAGCTTCCAGGAAAACGGTAAATTTTCTGAAGCCTTATACTCAAATTATTTGCGTTCAGTTGGCATGACCAGTCAGGCTTTGATTGCCAACTTGCGTAAAGACCATGCCTTGAAAATGTTGACTTCAACATTTATGGACTATGCATTGGTGAGCAAGCTTGATATTCAGCAAATTGCCAACTTGCAAACTGAACAACGCACCTTGCATCTTGCCAGCATTAAACTGGATGAATACAAGAAAAATATCAAAGTCACACCGCAAGAAATAGCAGCTTATTACAACAAGCATCAAAATGCGTTTAAGCAGGTTGCAAGTGTAGATGTGGACTACGTTGTGCTTACGCCTGCTGATGTTGCACCTGCCAATACTCAAGTGACAGATGCTGAATTGCAGCAAGCTTATAATGCATTTGTTGATGCGCAAAAGCAGAATGTTAAGCCATTGGTCAAACATATTTTAATTACGGCAGACACCCGTTCGGACGCTGAGGCGAAAAAATTAGCCAATGAGGTCGCTGCAAAAATTAAAGCAGGCATGTCTTTTGCCCAAGCTGCAGCACAGTATTCGGATGATACTGAATCGAAATCTAAGGGTGGTGTGGTAGAAGCCTATGCAAAAGGCGTGTTTGGTGATGCATTTGATCAAAGCGTAGCTTCTTTAAAACCCGCACAAGTTTCAGCACCGGTTAAAACCCAGTATGGTTATCATTTAATTGAAACCGAAGCCGCTGCAATGAAGTTGCCTTCATTTGAGACTGAAAAACCGCGCTTGCTGGCTGAGTTGCAAAAGAATAAAGCCGCAAATTCATTCTCGGATGCTGTAAATAGCCTGAATGAGCTGGTTGTAGGGAGCGATGCGCTAGATGTGGTGGCGCAGGAAGTTAAAGGTGTAACGGTTCAGTCTGTGAAAGGTATGACCCTGGCTACACAGCATCCTGTACTGAGCGATGCCAATGTCAAGGTCAAGCTGTTTAATGATGATGTGAAAAATGGCGATCGCAATGCATCTAGCAGCATTCAAATGGCAAATGGCAATACTGTTTGGGTAAAAGTACGTAATTATCATGCGGCTGGTGTGCAGACTTTGGCTGAAGCAACACCACGTGTAAAAGCAAAACTCATCGAACAGAAAGCAAGTGATGCAGCGAAAGCGAAAATCCAGACCGCATTGAATAACTTTAAATCACAACCAGCTGTTAGCGTTGTGGCACAAAGTCAGATTACTTTTGAAAATGCTGGTGTATTTACCCGTTCACAAGGCCTAAAACGTGAGATTGAACGTGCGGCATTCAGTGTTCCGGCACCGAAAGCAGGCATGTGGTCAGTCACGACTGCTTCTTTGCCTAATGAATTGGTGGTGGTTGCTGTATCAAATGTGAACAAGACAACTTCGAATGCCTTAACCAATGAACAGTTGGGTGAATTGTCCAAGTTGTATCAACAGCTTCGTGGTCAGCAGGAACTGGATGATTACACGCAATATCTAAAGTCACATGCGAAGATTAAGTAATCTTAAGTGAAATAAAAAAAACCTGCGTTAACGCAGGTTTTTTTATGGCTGAATTGAAGCTTATTCAGCACGTATTTTCAGTTCATAGCCTGAATATTTGCGGATATTAATGACACCGGTATCCAAGATTAGATATTGTCCTTTAATACCCAGTAATTTGCCACGAATAATCGGTGTTTTATCCAGATTGTGTGACTTGATTTTTTCGGGATATTGCTCGACCGGATAAACAAACTCGCGTGGCAGCTCATTTTCCATGACTTCAATTGTTTCGTTAAATTCGAGGTTCTGGCTAAATTCATCCCGAATGGTTTGAATTTTCGGTGCAAATTCTTCTATCAGCTGTTCACGCACTTCTATTAAATTGAGCGGTTCAGCTTCGCCTTTGAGTAGTTTGCGCCAATCCGTCTTGTCTGCAACCTGAGTGCCAAACATAATTTCCAGTTGGCCTGAGAGACGGCGGGAACCTACTTTCATAATCGGCAAAGCCTGGGTTGCACCCTGGTCCAGCCAGCGCGTTGGCATTTGTCCAAGACGGGTGATGCCGACTTTTAATGCACTTGAATTGGCCAGATAAACAATATGCGGCTGGAAGCACACATCATGAGCAAAGCTATCTTCGCGGCAAGTCCCGAGATGATAATGACAGGTTTCCGGTTTCATAATGCACATGTCACAGGATGCTTTGGTTTTGAAACATTTAAAGCAGTGACCCTGTGAAAAGGATTTACTGGTTTTGCTACCACAGGATACACAGTAGATATTGCCGGTCCATTCGATTTCAATTTCCTGGCCTAAATTGAATGGCAGGTCAACTTCTGAACGATCTAGAATAAATTTATATTCAACATTTGCCTTGTGTGTATGTTGATCAGTTACACTAAGGTCCTTAAGACCTGCATGCATTTTATGGCAAATGCCTTGTAGTTCCATACAGAATACTCTCTTCAATAATAAGGATGCAGTTATGGCTGAACAAAATGTCATTACTTCAATGCTAGACGATTTATCTCAGGAACAGCCTATCCAAACTGCATTATGTATTGGTCAAAATCTTGCACAATACGACAATAATCAATCAATTCAATGGCACTATTTTAACGTAACTGAGTTTTTAAATCTGCCTTTTACCCAGCGATATGATCTGGGTTTTGTGGTGATGGATGCACAAGAGTTGGCGCTACTTTCTGATGTGCAGAAGTCTCAGCTGTTAGTGAGATTACGTGACCTGATGGCAAAACGAATTGTTGTGGTCAGTCGATTACAGGATGAAAAATTGTTGCGTGCCTTGGGTTTTACCCAGCTGATTGATAAAACCCGTCATGACAGTGATTTTGCACTGTGGCAATTCAATATTTTAACCTATAAACATGTGCCTGACTGGTTTAACTCCAAATTCTGGGCAAACCCTGAAAACTGGAATAAATTTCGCTGGTAATAATTGTTTGTTGTCATTGCAAATTTTAACAATAGCGATTTATTTATTACGTTCAAAGCATCGTATTCTTTTATTAGGCTCATAAAAGGATAGTGCGATGACGAATCTTAGTAATATTGTTGAAATGCTGGCTAAACAGGCTTTAGGTGGCAATCAGCAACAATCACGGCAGGGTGGTTTAGGAGATATTTTAGCTTCGGTATTTGGCCAGATGAGTGCGAATGATACTCAGCAAAGTCAACAACAAAACCAGCAGAACCAGCAAAGACAACAAGGTGGGTTGGGCGGAATTTTGGGATCAGTGCTGGGACATTTGAGTGGTCAACAAAATCAGCAACCTCAGTACAACCAACAGCGAAGTAATGTAGGTAAGACCTTATTGATTGCGGTGCTTCCTTTGGTGCTTGCCTGGATTCAGAAGCAAGGCGGTTTGCAGGGTGCGCTGGATAAACTAAAAGGTATGGGACTCAGTCGCCAGGTGGATGATTGGGTTTCTACAGGTCCAGGTGAAAATGCCAGTGTGGACCAGCAGCAGGTACAGGGTCTGTTTGATGATCAGGAAGTCGAGCAGGTCGCACAGGAAACCCACGTACCCAAACAGGATATTTACGCTGCGATTTCAAAAGTCTTGCCGCAAATTATTGATTCACTGACGCCTCAAGGCGAACAAACCAATAAGCAGGAAGCCAATGCTGATATTCAGCAGGTGATGAACCTGGTGTCCGGCTTTTTGAAACGTTAAGATTTTAACCGGCTGAGTGGCTGGCTCAGCTGGTTGTTAAGCATTTAAAATAAAATAGCCTATGCTAAATAAATGCTACTGATGATTTTCCATGTTAAATAAATTATTGGATTTGGAAATTTTTTTAGCAATATAGTGGGACTTTTTTAGGCGAATCAAAATAATCTGCGATTGAAATTCCAGTTCACCAAATTCAGGCTCAACCTGTACATAATGTAATTGTCCAAAACTGTCCCGTACCCGTGCCTGTGCGGAAAATCCCGGACGGGCATTGCCACTGGAAATGGTCGCCAAACGTCCCAGTAGACTGACCTGTTGCTTGGTCAGTGTCGGCTTGATGACCTGGTCAAGGCAATGAATCATAAATACAGTGAAAAACACCGCAATGATCAGCGCCGGGATCATCAGATAATAAGCAGGCAAGAATGCCTTCTGTTGTGCAAATACGCAAAGTTGCAGAAAATAGCCTGCAAAACTGAAGTTCATGAGTAAAAACACCACAATCAGTGTTTTGGAGAATTTGACGTTGAGCAGTGGTGAGTCAGTCAGTTTCTTTGGTGAAAGCGTTTTTAGAAACTCGGTCGGGCGAATGTTAAAATAATAGCCAATGGTTTCTGCCATGCTGAGTACAATTAAGGCCAATAAACTTAAATGAAACGGGATCAAGTTATAGTCTTGTAGAAACTCAAGCATGGCAAATTCCATTGGGTTTATTCTTCTTTCAGGTAAATTCCACCATCAGAATGCACGGTAATTTCAACTTTTTCAAGTGATTGCCCCTGGCAGGGACCAGAAACACATTCACCGGTTTCAACCAGAAACAGGGCTCCATGCGTGGAGCATTCAATATATTCCTGATCACGGTCTAGAAACTGGTTTTCCAGAAATTCCAGCTCGACCTGCAAGTGAGGACAGAGATTCTGATAGGCATAGAATGAGCCGTCACGCTGGGTAATGAAAATATTGTCACCATTTGGCGTTTCGTATGAACGTGCTTCACGTTCAGGAATCTCTTCCATCATGGCAATTTTAATCATTATGCACATTCCTTCTGAAAGTTATTTAATAATTCTGCGTAACTTTCTACACTCAGGCGCGGGCCAAACTGTGAAACCACTTCACTTGAAATCAGGATTGAAAGTTCAGCAGCCAGTTTAAGGCTTAAGCCTGCATTCAATGCATACAGGAATGCGCCTGCAAAGGCATCACCGGCACCATTGGCATCTACCGCAGTCACTTTACGGCCTGGAACTTTCAAGGTTTGTTCAGAATCGGAAATTAAGGCACCTTCAGCTGACAATGTAATGACAGTGTATTTGCTTTTTAGTTGCAATTTAGCCAGTGCTGCTTCAATTGAATCGGTTTCTGTGTACATTAAAGCTTCATGATAATTGCACAGCAATAAATCCACGCCATCATCCAAAAGCTCATCCAGACCTTGACGTGCATACTGCACCATTGCAGGATCAGAAAGGGTTAAGGCAATTTTTACCCCATGTGCTTTTGCAATTGCACGGGCCTGTTTAACCGCTTGACGTGCAGTATCGCTGGTGGACAAATAGCCTTCAATATACAGCCATTTTGCGGTTTTTAAAGGTTCAAAATTAATTTGAGCTTCACTCAGTTCAGCGGTAATGCCGAGGTAAGTTTGCATGGTGCGTTCAGAGTCCGGACTCACCAGAACCATACAGGTACCTGTCACACCTTCACTGACGGATTGCTCGGCGGTTTGAATACCTGCTTCGTTTAAACCTTTCAGATAAATCTGACCAAGTTCGTCGTTGCCTACGCGGCAAGCATAAAATGCAGTGCTGCCCAAGGCACTAAAAGCAACGGTGGTATTTGCGGCAGACCCACCCGAGGCTTGACCTTTGTATAGTTGTGTTTCTTTTAAATTATTATATAAATTTGCTTGCGTTTCACCATCAGTCAACTGCATAGTGCCTTTTTGCAAATTTTGTTGAATCAGGAAATCGTCAGAGACTTTAAATTCTTGGTCGATTAATGCATTACCAATTGCAAAAAGATCAACAGTTGTCATGTCTTTCATTCACATTTAAATTAAAACGCTAAGTTTACACCAATGCTCATGATTGCTGTAGATTGATGAATAAAATTCAATATATAGTCAATTTATTCGTTCAAAATACCCTATAGGACAGAATAAGGAAGGTTAGATGAATATCACGATTGATAAAGCTGAACAATTACCTGAACAAATCAAGGAATTAGCCAAGCAGGCACAGCAAGAAGGATTTCAGTTTGTTGATCGATTGATTGAAGAGTTTGAAAGTGGCAAGAACAGGTTTGATCAACCGGGTGAATTCCTGTTGTTGGGCTATCATGATGACAAGCTTGTGGCTTGTGGCGGTTTAAACCAGCAATGGAATGAAAACGAAATAGATAGCCGGATTGGCCGGGTACGTCGTTTTTATGTCTTGCCTGAATATCGCAAGCATGGTGTAGGCAAACAACTGTTACAACAGCTGGAAAAAGAGGCTCGTGCCAACTTTTCAGCCCTGTGCCTGAATACCGACACCAAAAATGCAGCACATTTCTATCAAAAACAAAACTATGTGTTTGTAGAGAATCATCCCAACTATAGTTATTTCAAATATCTGATCTAGTTTTGGTCTTTGACTATGACACTGTTTAGTCCAGGTGGGCTTGATGGTGTCATGCTGAAGCAATTTATTAATTTAAAAGCTTTTTATTTTGCTGATACCAGTCTACAAAAATAATTAAAAATTATTTCAATTCAATCTCTTGTTGATTGTGTGGATAGCTTTGTTTTGCACTGATTTTAAATACGGAATGAGTCCTAGCCAGAATTCATTTTTAATCAGGTTACATTAAAAAATTGTGCTTCTTTGCTTAAACTATGACGTTCTTAAAACTGGACTAAAATGCTTGGAATTTCGTAACAGTACAAATTCAAATGGTGCAATATTCAGGTATAATCAAAACCATCTTATAAATATGTAAATGTTGGAGATCACATGACTGTAGATGTCACTGAAACCATTTCTCAAACTGTTCATCCTGCGTTTCAGTTGATACGTCAACACCATGTTGAAGCCCTAGATATTCGGGTGTCAGAATATCAGCATAAAGTCACGGGGGCCATACATTATCATCTGGCCAGCGATCTGGATGAAAATGTCTTTCTGGTGGCGTTTCGTACCCAGCCGATGGATTCAAAAGGCGAGGCGCATATTTTAGAACATACCGCACTCTGCGGTTCTGAAAAATTTCCGGTTCGTGACCCATTCTTCCTGATGATTCGCCGTTCACTCAATACCTTTATGAACGCGTTCACTTCAGCGGACTGGACCGCTTATCCTTTCGCGACGCAAAACAAAAAAGATTTTCAGAACCTGCTGGAAGTGTATCTGGATGCCGCTTTTGCTGCGAACTTGAATGAACTGGATTTTGCCCAGGAAGGGATTCGCATTGAGCTGGAAAATGGCGAACCGGTCTATAAAGGCGTGGTGTTTAATGAAATGAAAGGGGCCATGAGTTCTCCTTCAGATCAGCTCTATCATCAACTGGCGCACCATTTATTTCCGCATACCACCTATCATTACAATTCTGGTGGGGATCCCAAGGATATTCCGGACTTAACTTACCCAGAGTTAGTTAATTTCTATAAATCACATTACCATCCAAGTAATGCGGTATTTATGACTTTTGGCAATGAGTCGGCTTATTACTTGCAGGAACAGTTTGAAACTTTAGCCTTGTCTAAATTTGAAAAAGGCCAAACCCTGCATTCAACGCCCGAAACCCGTTTAACTGCACCGCTTGCAGTCACAGAAACCTATGCGGTAGATGCGGAAGACTTGAAGGATAAAACCTATCACGTGATTGCATGGCTGTTGCCGCAAGCCAGCGATATTAAATTACGCTTGGGGATGCGCCTGGTTGAAGGAATTTTGCTGGAAGATTCAGCTTCGCCTTTGCGTCATTATCTGGAAACCTGTGGTTATGCCCAGTCGACCGGTCCAATTATGGGCGTGGATGATTCCAACTTTGAAATGACTTTCTTCTGTGGTGTACAAGGTTCAAATCCTGAACATGCCCAGGAATTTAAAGACGGTGTGTTTAAGGTGCTTGAAGAAGTGGCTTCCAAACCGGTCGACACTGAAATGGTCGATGCCATTTTGCATCAGATTGAATTGCATCAGCGTGAAATCAATGGCGATGGCATGCCTTACGGTTTAAGCTTGATTTTAAATGGATTAAGCAGCGTGATTCATCATAGCGATCCAATTCAGGTCTGGGATGTCGATACAGCCATTGAACAGGTGAAAGAAGAACTCAAAGACCCAATGTGGTTGTCGAACCTGATTCAAGAATATCTGCTGGATAATCCCCATCGTGTACAAATGACTTTGGTGCCTGATGCAACCAAGTCGGCAAGAGAAGCTGAAGCGGAAAAAGCGCGTCTGGCTGCCATTGGTGCCAAACTGACGGATGAGCAAAAAGCGGAAATTATCAAGCAAACCGAAGCCTTAAAAGAACGTCAAGATTCGCCGGATGATTTGAACCTGTTGCCAAAAGTCGGTCTGGAAGACGTTCCTGCAGATTTGCACATCGTACAAGGTCAATTGCGTGAAATTATCAGCAATAACCTGGATACGCCTTTGAATTTGTATCATGCCGGGACCAATGGCATTTACTATCAGCAGGTGCTGGTCAAAATTCCGAATCAGGTGGTTCAGTCGCCATATTTCAATTTACTGTCAATTTTGCTGGGTGAAGTCGGTGCGGGCGAGTACGACTATCTGGAACTGCAACAACTGCAAACTGCAGTGAGTGGTGGCGTGGGGATGGGTGCATCTTTACGTTCAAAAATTGATGATAAAAACAAGATTAGTGCTTGGCTCACCTTGACCACCAAATCGCTGGTAAATAATTTTGAAGCCATCCGCCTGTTGAAACTGGCATTTGAACAGCTGCGTTTTGATGAGAAAGATCGCATTATTGAATTATTGCAGCAACGTAAAACACGCTGGACTTCACGTATTTCTGGTTCGGGGCATAGTTATGCCATGCAAATTGCAGGACGTAACCACAGTGCCTTGGCACAACGTGACTATCAGAATACCGGTTTGGGAGCGCTGAACTGGTTAGGTAATCTGGTGAATAAAATTGAAACTGATGAAGCTGCTTATGAGGCGTTAATCGCGGAATTAAAAGCCATTCATCGTCTGCTGTTACAGGCACCCAAACAATTCCTGCTGGTGTGTGAAGAACAGCAGTCCGATCGTCTGATTGAAGAAATCCAGACGGTTTGGGATAAATTGAGTGTGGATCAAACTCCAGTAGAATTAACGCAAATCATCACAGAAAATAGCAATCTTGACGAAGCATGGCTGATTCAGGCCAATGTCCAATTCTGTGCGGCGGCTTATCCTGCGGTAGAAATGTCTCATCCCGATGCTGCACCTCTTATGGTGTTGGCAGCTTATTTACGCAATGGCTTTTTGCACAGTGCAATTCGTGAAAAAGGTGGGGCTTACGGCGGTGGCGCAAGCTACGACGGCAATGCCTGCTCGTTCCGTTTCTATAGCTATCGTGATCCGCGCCTGGCAGAGACTTTTAAGGACTTTGATGCCAGTATCCAGTGGTTGTTGAATAGTGAACACAAACCGCATCAACTTGAAGAAGCAATTTTGGGCTTAATTGCGAGCATGGATAAACCGGGTTCTCCTGCCGGTGAGGCGATTACTGCCTGCTATGCATTATTGCATGCACGTACACCTGCGGTGCGCAAGCAATTACGTGCACGTTTACTTGCTGTAACTCTGGATGATCTGAAACGGGTTGCAGAACAATATCTGGTTCAGCAAAAACCGGTGAAAGCGGTGGTTGCACCTGTGGCAAAACGTGAAGCGCTGCTTGAACTTGGTTTTGATATTAAACAAGTGAACTAATAAAAAAACATCATTTGAGGTAAGACCCTATGGCGTTCAAAATGTTTGAACGCACTACGCTGCAACTGAGCATGATCATGCTCAGTTCTTTGTATGTGACGAATATTCATGCACAAACCCCACAATCATTGATTACTCCCGCAAGTCCGGAAGCATGTGTCGCCTTAGAATCCAATGCGGATCGTCTGGCCTGTTATGACACCTTGTTCAAAGTGCCGGAGACAGAAAAAATGGCACTGGTGTCTGAACGTCAGGCAGCCAATCAAATCGCACCTGCACCGACTGAACCGGAAACGATAAAAGATAAAATCAGTCATGGTGTAAGTAACATATTTGCGGTTGAGGGGCCAAAAATTGATCCCAATACGTCCTTGCTGGACAAGCGTTGGGAGCTGTCACCTGAAAGCAAGCTTGGAACCTGGAATATTCGTGCGCACCAGCCGGTTTATTTACTGCCAGGATTCTGGACTTCGGACAAAAATGAACGTCCTTCCAGTCCGAATGAAAACAACACGGTACAGCTAGGTGATGAGCAAAACCTGAAATCGATGGAAGCCAAGTTCCAGCTGTCTTTAAAAACCAAAGCAGTAGAAAACCTGTTTGGGGATAATGGTGATGTCTGGCTGGGTTATACCCAGTCATCACGCTGGCAGGTCTATAATGCAGATGCTTCGCGTCCTTTCCGTGAAACCAACTATGAACCTGAAGCCAGTCTGGTTTTTCGTACCAATTATGAAATTTTGGGCTTAAATGCACGTTTGCTGGGTGTGACCTTTAACCATCAGTCCAATGGTCGTGCCGATCCTTTATCGCGTAGCTGGAACCGCATGATCTTTAATATCGGTTTGGAGCGGGACAACTTTGCATTGATGTTACGTCCCTGGTATCGCATTGAAGAAAATGCAAAAGACGATAATAACCCGGATATTAAAAACTATATGGGGCGTGGTGATTTAACTGCATTCTACCGCAAGAATGATCATGAGTTTTCGCTGATGCTGCGTCACTCGCTGAAAGGCGGTAATGATGCGCATGGGGCAGCGCAGTTTGACTGGGCATTCCCGATTAGCGGTAAATTGCGTGGTCATTTCCAGTTGTTTGATGGCTATGGTGAAAGCCTGATTGATTATAACCATCGTGCGACGTATGTCGGTTTGGGTGTGTCCTTGATGAATTGGTACTAAATCACTGATGCTTAAAAAACCACTCTTTATGAGTGGTTTTTTATTGAATCGGGTTTAACCGATTTGAATATCTGCTGGTGGATGTTTCAAACGGCTCTTTTTCGGGGTGGCAATCAGGTAGGCCAGCGTCAGAGGTCCCAAACGACCCGCGAACATCAGCAAAATTAAAGCAAACAGACTAGCAGGCTGTAATTCACTGGTGATGCCCCGTGATAGTCCGACTGTACAGGCGGCTGAAACCGCTTCGAAGAGTAAATCCAGAAAGTCTTTGTTCGGCTCCAGAATAAGAAGTGTAAACGATCCTAAAAATATCAAGATCGCCGTAATGGACAGGACGGCAAACGCCTTAAATGAAGTCGCTTTTGAAACAGAATGATTAAATACCCGTAATTCTTCAGAACGGCGTAAGAAGGTAATCACGCTTAAAATCACAATAATAAAAGTCCCGACTTTAATACCCCCAGCGGTACTTAAAGAACCACCCCCAATAAACATCAAAATCATGGTCACCAGTGTAGAGGCATCTGTCATGCTGGCTACATCTAAACTGTTAAACCCGGATGAGCGTGGTACGGTGGCATGGAACCAGGCATTCAAGGCTTGATCCCCCAGGCTCATGCTGGATAGGGTGAGCGGATTATTGGCTTCCAAAGCCCAAATCACAATAAAAGCAAACAGGTTCAAGCCTGCAATGGTGGAGAGCATCAGTTTGCTATTGGGGCTTAATGTTTTCCAGCGTCGGGCACGCTTGATATCCATCAGCACCACAAAGCCAATACCGCCAATAATGTAAAGCATACTGATGGTAAAGGTAATCAGGTAATGATCCGCAAAACTCATCAAACTGTTGGGAAACAGGGAAAACCCGCCGTTATTAAACGCGGAAACACTATAAAAAGCCGCATAAAAAAAGGCACGGGAAAAATCGTATTCCTGCATCCAGGCAATGGTTAAAATAAATGTGCCAATCGCCTCAAAAAACAGAGAATATAACAGCACGCCTTTAATGGTGAATGACACTTTGGCCAGGCTGGTCTGGCCGATGGTTTCCTGTGCCATCATTTGCTGTTTGAGCCTGATATTAGAGGAAAGACTCAGCGCAGCCAGTATGGCAAAGGTCATAAAACCCAGGCCGCCACTTTGCAGTAACAGCATAATGACGATCTTGCCAAAGGTGGTATAGGCTTCTCCAACATTGACCACAGACAGCCCGGTAATGGTCACGGCAGAGGTTGAAGTGAACAGGGCATTGAGCCAGCTTAATTCACCATGATGCGAAATGGGGAGTTTGAGCAATAAGGTTCCGACTATAATAAAGCTCAAGAAACCCAGCGCCAGTAAGCTTGGAGGGCTCAGGTTAATCGTGTTAGGGCTTTTGTTTTGCGCTTGATTCATATTTTATTTAAACCGGGCAGACAGTTTTCTTAAGGGTTCAAGTTCACCCTCCACGACTAAGATATCACCTTCTTGCAGGATTAAATTAGGATCAATGTTATATAAAATTTCCTTGCCGCGTTTGTGCAGAATGGTTTTAATTGCCGGAATATTGCCCATCAGGTGATTGAAGCGCTCACCCTTCAAGCTGGCTTTAATCTCGATTTTGACAATGAAGTGATTGTCTTCCAGACCCATATAACGGCTGACCATCGGGTAGCTTAATGACTGGGCTACGCGGGTACCCATATCTTCTTCCGGGTGAATAATTTTACTGACGCCCAGATGGGTCAAAATCATGTGATGCGCTTTGGATTTGGCTTTGGCCCAAATTTTGTTCATGCCCATGTTTTTCAGATGCAGCACACATAGAATACTGGCTTCAATGTCTTCGCCAATCGCTACTACCACGGCTTCACAGTTTTGAATATTCAGTTCTCTGAGTACATGTTCATCAGTGGCATCTGCAATGACAGCATGGGTGATTTGATCTGAAATGCTCTCAACATTTCTTTTGTTGTTATCGATACCAATCACATCGTGATTTAAGCTGACCAGCTGGGTTGCAATGGTGGAACCAAAGCTACCTAAACCAATGACTGCAAATAATGCCATGCAACGTATTCCTTATCCATTTTTATATGGTTTTGATTCATGAGGTGTTATGGATCTATACACTAATTTTATAATTTTATGGTTCGTTCAGCTATCCAGCTTACAAAATTATTAATAACAAAGGCTTATTTTGAAAAGCATTGACCTGTATGACCCGAATGTTTTTAGGCATAAATCTATAAATTGGTGAATTGTGATTAATTGTGAAGAGTGTGAATTGCAGTATGTCATGAGATGGTCAAAAAACTGCTATATCTTTATAGGCATAATTCTATTTTTATAGGGAATGAAAATGGATGATAAAAAGATTTTTAAGATATTACAGGGATGGTATCCATTGCTGAAACATCAGGAAATTCCAAAGAAAAAATATAGAGGTGATTTTCAGCAATTTCGGACATGGCTTTCCACTGAACAGGCAGGCCAGCATGAGCATGCCTATTTAATGTCCATAGACGTTGAAAATCCTTATGAAAATGGATTGGAACGATGCGCAATGTTGCAGCATAAAAATATTGATATGGGGTTAATCCAGCAAAGCATTCGTAACAGGGCCACGCCTTTATATCAGCATTATCAGAAGCATAAAGAGGTCATTGGAAAATACTACAATGTAAATGCCCATGTTTTTGATATTGTTTTTGAGGAAATTTATACTTTTTTAAAGTTGCAAAATTTTGAATTGTTGATTATTTATGCCGAAACGGCCTATTGGATGGCCGTGCCCGATGAAGATGTCAGAATCCATAAATTCTGTAAGTCCTTCTCAAAACAATTTAAGCATGAAGGGATTTGTATAGAACATTATATAAAACTGGACTGCTTAAGATCGACTTGAAAACCATTTGAATTCTAAAAAAAGAGCCAATGAATGGCTCTTTTTTAATGAGTGGGCTTATTTCAAGAAACGCTGATAACCGAGGTTGTTGGTAATTTCTGCATATGGATAGGTGATACTTTCCAAGGTTTCGATTAAACCATCTGGATTTTGTTGAGCATCTTCTGCTTCAAGTCCTACAAGTACACGACCTTCGGCTGCACCGTGGTTACGGTAGTGGAACAGGGTAATGTTGTGGGTAGGTCCTAAACGTTCCAGGAAGGTGAGTAAGGCACCTGGGCGTTCTGGAAATTCCACACGGAACAGACGTTCATTTTCAATGTCTGCATGACCACCGACCAGATAGCGGATATGCAGTTTTGCCACTTCATCATCAGACAGGTCATCTACATCGTATTGAACTTTCAAGGTTTCATAAATGTCGTGACGTTCTTTTTCACCACCTTTCAAGCTGATGCCGACAAAAACCTGTGCAGCACTGGCATCACTGGCGCGATAGTTAAATTCCGTGATATTACGGCCTTGCAGGGCACGGCAGAAATTCAGGAATGAACCTTTTTCTTCTGGAATGGTCACGGCAAAAATGGCTTCTTTGCGTTCACCGAGCTCTGTACGTTCGGCAATATAGCGCAGGCGGTCGAAGTTCATGTTGGCACCGCAAACGATCGACACCATGTTTTTGCCTTCAAGTTTATGTTCAGCTACATATTTCTTGATTCCCGCCAGTGCCATGGCACCTGAAGGTTCTACAATGCTGCGGCATTCGTCATAGGTATCTTTAATTGCAGCACAGATCTCGTCTGTGTTCACCAGTACTACATCAGGTTCAACAATTGGACCCGAATTGTCTGATTTTTGCATGCGAATCACATCAAACGGTTTTTCACCAATTTGAGCGACCGCAGTACCATCAGCAAATAAACCTACCGAAGGTAAAATCACACGTTCATTGGCTTCAAATGCAGCTTTTAAACATGCCGATTCATCATATTCCACCGGAATGACTTTTACGTGTGGCGCAACATCGCCCAGGTAAGCTGCAACACCGGCAATCAAACCGCCACCGCCAACGGCAACAAATACATATTCCACATCACGCCATTGACGCAAAATTTCATTGGCAATGGTGCCTTGACCGGCCATCACCAGTTCATCGTCATAAGGTGGAATAAAGGTCATGCCATCTTCGGTAGCGCGTTGAATCGCATATCTGTTGGCCACATCGAAAGAATCGCCGTGCAAGACCACTTCACCACCCAAACGTTTTACTGCCTGGACTTTAATGTCAGGCGTGGTTTTTGGCATGACAATAATGGCGCGAATTCCCAGTTTTTTACCAGATAGGGCCACACCTTGTGCATGGTTACCTGCTGAAGCCGTAATAACGCCACGTTCCAACTGAGATTTCGGTAATTGACTAATACGGTTGTAGGCACCGCGTAGTTTAAAGGAAAAGACAGGTTGCAAATCTTCGCGTTTAAAGCGAATGTTGTTGTTTAGCTTTTCACTAATTCGTGGCGCTGCTTCGAGTGGAGTTTCGATTGCAACGTCATACACCGTTGCTTGTAATATTTGTCGAACCAAACGAGACAGCATGTTAATTTTCCATCTAACAGTTTAAAATAGGCCTTTATTGTAACAAACCCCTGTACATTTGGGCTGTTAAATCAGCAACAAATGTCAAAAAATAGTTGAGCCAAGTTATGAGTCTGTATGCTACCCAAGATGAAAAGAAACAAGCTGCTGCAAAAGCCGCTTTAAAACACTTGCCTAAAGGCGGGATTTTGGGAGTAGGTACAGGAAGTACAGTGAACTTCCTCATTGAATTATTGCCAGAATTGCAACTGGAAGCTGCGGTTGCAAGTTCTGAAGCGACTGCCGAGCGTCTGAAAAAATTGGGCATTGAAGTGGTCGACATGAACTCTGTAGGTGGTCTGGATGCCTATGTAGATGGCGCTGACGAAATTGACCGTCACATGCATATGATTAAAGGCGGCGGCGCTGCACTGACCCGTGAAAAAATCGTGGCATCGATTGCAAAGAAATTTGTCTGTATCGTGGATGATTCAAAATGGGTTGAGCAATTGGGCCGTGATTTCCCGCTTCCTGTAGAGGTCATTCCAATGGCGCGTTCTGCGGTAGCCCGTAAAATTGTTTCACTCGGCGGTGACCCGGTTTACCGTGAAGGTGTAGTGACAGATAACGGCAATGTGATTCTAGATGTGCACAACCTGAATATCTTGAATGCGCTTGAACTTGAAAAAACCATTAACAACATTCCAGGTGTGGTGTGTAACGGTATTTTTGCGTTGAATAAAGCCGATATTGCTGTAGTTGCCACAGACAACGGCATTGAAGAGCGTACTGCGGTTTAATCCATTAATTCAATAGATAGAATCCCCCTAAATCCCTCTTTGCTAAAGGGGGACTTTTAAAAGCCCCTCTTTGAAAAAGAGGGGTTGGGGGGAGATTAAAAAAACAAATGACCCTAAACAATCTACCTGAAATCCAGATTATCCGTCATGCGCGAGCGAAACGTTTGCGCTTGCGTGTTGACTCGGCCCAAATTCGTTTAACTGTGCCGTTACTGTGCAGCAAGCAAAAAATTCAAAACTTTCTGGATCAGGCTGAAGAATGGTTGCTGAAAACCTGGCAACAGCAAGCACAGCATATACAGCAGCAGATATTGCCGAATGAACTAAAGCTTTTTAATTTAGAGCAACCTTTACAGATTATTTATCAAGTTCAAAAACACTCATTTATTTTCGATGATCAGAATTTACAGCTATTCATTAGTGACCGTCAGCCTGAACAATATTTAAAAGCTTTCGTAATTGCTTATGCCAAGCAGCATTTGCCCATTTACTTAGAGCAAACCAGCCAGGAATGTCAGCTGAATTTTGGAAAATGTTCAATCCGACAACCGAAAACGCGCTGGGGGAGTTGCTCGGCCAAACATGACATTATGTTGAATGGTGGGTTGGTGTTGTTTCCTGAACAGGTGATCCGTTATGTCTGTGTGCATGAGCTGGCACATACCCGGCATTTTGACCATAGTCCAAGGTTTTGGGCAGAGGTGGGGAAACATGATGCCAATTATCAGCAACATCGCAAAATTTTAAAAAGTACTCCAATGCCGTATTGGTGGTGAGTTAATAAGTTAAGATATGAAAATTGATATTTTATGTTTATATTTTCGATTAATATACTGATAAACCTTAAAGAATTAAAGATAAAATGGAAATATTTCAGCAATTTATTAGTTACATAGATACTAACTTTCGTCCATTAATTGTTTTGATAAGTACTTTATTGGCGCTATTTTTTTATTGGAAAAAAATAGGAAATAATATTGTATGTAGTTTTAAGGTGAGCAGTGATAGATTATCTTCTACTAGAATTGATGATCTTGTCTTAACAAACAAAAAAGATAAGCCAGTACCTATATATGCAATTCATGCCGTTTTTGATAAAGAGTTGTTGTTGACATTGTGTGAATGTAATCCACCATTAATTCTTAAACCTTATGAGTCTATTGCTGTTAATACTGAAGCTTATAGTAATTTATTTATTGGGGCTGATGCATATTATCCTGAATATATTGATGCTGAAATATTAATTGAGTCTGTAAATGGTTTAATAAAGTGTAAATCTCATTTTTATAATAGAAATTTGCTAAATAGCGATTTTAGAAGAATAATGAAATCTATTTCAAAGTTTAATGGTATTGTTCATTCAGGCAATTTTAGCTATGTACTTATATACAGATTTGAAGATAAAGTGCATACGACATTTATACATGAATCTGGATTTTTAGAGAATGATTGGTCATTTGATTATAATAAAATTGGTATTCCTGTAGATTTTAAACTCGATGAGAAAATCATAAATAAATTTTTAATCGATTGTAAATATGCGGAACTTTTTACTTCTTATAATATTTATAAATATGATTGCAGATCATATGATTTGGTTTTTTCTTCTACTGCTAATAAGGTTTCTGAATTATCCATTAGATGAAGGGTAGTACAGTCCATTTTTTTCTAATCAAAATAGTTAACCTTGAAGTGTGTTTGCAAACTTAACGCAAAAAAAATTATATGAAGATAACATGATAAAAAACCACCAACACCGAGCAAAACAGTTTAGAAAACGTGAACTTCCTGTCATACTACGCAGTTACGAAATGGAAACTTTTGATTTGAGGTAGTGATCGTGATTACTGTTGGTATTGTCGGTGGTACAGGTTATACAGGCGTTGAATTGTTGCGTCTTTTACTACGACACCCAAATGTACAGGTAAATGTACTGACATCACGTACCGAAAATGGTCGCCGTGTCGATGACATGTTCCCAAGCTTGCGTGGTCATACCGACCTTCAGTATTCAGATTTGAACATTGATGAGCTGAAAAAATGCGATGTGGTTTTCTTTGCAACCCCACATGGTGTAGCCATGAAACATGCGGAAGAACTGGTGGCAGCGAATACTAAAGTCATCGACTTGGCGGCAGATTTCCGCTTACAGGACTTGGCACAATTTGAAAAATGGTATGGTCTTGAGCATTCCTGCCCAGATATTTTAAAAGATTCCGTTTACGGTCTGTCAGAACTGAACCGTGACAAAATTAAAAATGCCAAGGTGATTGGTAACCCGGGTTGCTATCCAACCACTGTGCAACTTGGTCTTGCACCATTATTTAAACAAACTGAAGCATTGGTGAAACCGGAAAGCATTATTATTGATGCGAAATCCGGGGTGTCTGGTGCAGGTCGTAAAGCCAGCCTGGGCATGATTTATTCTGAAAATGCCGATAACTTTAAGGCCTATGGCGTTGCAGGTCACCGTCATCATCCTGAAATTGTGGAAGCACTGGAAAATATTTCCGGTCAAAAGGGCGTGTTCGATCACATCGTCTTTGTACCGCATTTGGTGCCGATGATCCGTGGCATGCTCAGCACGATCTATATTGATTTGACAGATGCAGGGGATGCTGCGGACTTGCAAAGCCTGTATGAACAGTTTTATGCCAATGAACAGTTTGTGGATGTAATGCCTGCCAACAGCTCGCCAGAAACACGTTCGGTGCGTGGTGCGAACCAGCTCCGAATTGCCTTGTATAAACCGCAACCGAAAAAACTGATTGTGTTATCTGTACAGGACAATCTGGTGAAAGGTGCGGCAGGACAGGCGGTACAAAATATGAACCTGATGTTTGGCTTTGCTGAAAATGCAGGTCTTGCTGGAATTGGTTTATTACCATAAAAAACGTTTTTCGACTTCACACACATTTGGATTTGGATTTAAATGTGTGCTTTGAATGAATCAAAATTAGAGATGACGATGCCGAATACTGAATCAAATACTCCGTCACAGCTGTCTTTCCTGAGTAAAAAACCTTTTTTAAAAGGGAATTTGCCGTTGGCAATTGGTGCTGCCATTTTGGTAGCAGGCAGTGGTTTATTGGGTTATTCGGTTGGGCATCGGCAAGGTTTGACTGCAGTGGGCTATGAAGCAGATGCAGAACAGCTGGTCGAAGTGGTACAAAAGCAAAAGAGCAGTTTGCAAACACTGAACAAGAATTTGAATCTGGCTGTACAGGAACGTGATGTTGCAGTCAGCAATTCAAATGATTTGTTTGTTGCTTTGAATCAGGCTCGTGAAGATAAGGCCCAGTCTGAAGGTTTGGCTGCAATCTACCGGGAAGTGTTACGCCAGCGTGGTGGTTTAAGCCTGACCATACAAAATATCGGCATTAAGCCCTTGCCGGAAAATGCTTATGAATATCAACTTGATCTGGTTCAAGTCAGTCCGAATCGACGGGGGATTTCCGGAACTGTAGAGTTGCGCTTGATTCAAGGCACTGAAGTTTTAGTGGTTCCTATGGAAGACAAAAACTTTAACTTTGAAGATTATGAACGCTTAACCGGACGCTGGACCATGCCTAAAGGCTTTACGCCACAATTCATTGAAGTGCGTTTAAGCGGTGCAACAAGTACACCAGTGATTAAACGTTTTAGTTGGGGTCGTGGCAAACCGATAGAGAGTCAATCGGCATTTATTTCTGAAATTCCTCAAGCAGAAGCAAATGCACAATAAATGTGAATTAAAAATCCTATGCGAATGAATAAGCGTCATCATTGTTTAAACACCCTCAAGAATTCTTTTCATCAATCGGGATATGTCGACTGGCATATTAGTCCACGCTTAAGTAATGACTCGCAGGATGATTCAGAAGGGACTGACGGGGATATTGCGGTACAAACCGCTCCCCCTGAATTAAAACGTCCACCCTTGTATGCTGTCGTCTTAATGAATGACGATTACACCCCTATGGACTTTGTAATTGAAATTTTACAACAATACTTTGCTTTGAATCTTGACCAAGCGACCCAAGTAATGCTAACTGTACATTATGAAGGGAAAGGTGTTGCAGGCGTTTATCCACGAGACATTGCGGAAACGAAAGCGAACCAAGTCAATAATTATGCTCGGTCTCAAGGTCATCCATTACTTTGCCAGATTGAGCCAAAAGATTAAGGGGATTACATGCTCAGTCGTCAATTAGAAGTATCCTTACGTTTGGCTGTCAGCATGGCTCGTCAAAAGAGACATGAGTTTCTCACGGTTGAACATTTATTGTTGGCTTTACTGGATAATGACTCTGCGGTAAATGCGCTGAAAGCATGTGGAGCAGACATTATCGTTCTTCGTAAAGAACTGGAAGAATATGTTGAGCAACACACCCCTAAATTAGGCGAACATAGCGATCAGGCGCCACATCCGACTGAAAGTTTTGACCGTATTCTGCAACGTGCAATTTTCCATGTGCAATCCAGCGGTGGTGATCGTACGGTTGAAGGTGCAGACATTCTTGTTGCAATGTATTCTGAACGTGATTCTTTTGCGGTTTACTTGCTTAAACGCCATCAAATTAACCGTTTAACATTAACTCAATATTTATCTCACGGTACACGTAAAGAAGACGTACAGGCTGAAGAGGAAGTGGAAGAGCTGGATGGAGAAACATCAAGTTCGTCAAATGCAGGTCCACTGGATTTATACACCACCAATTTGAATGTGGAAGCGCAAAAAGGCAAAACAGATCCTTTGATCGGGCGCGAAAAAGAAATCGAACGTACGGCACAAATTTTATGCCGTCGCCGTAAAAACAATCCCTTGCTGGTCGGTGATCCGGGTGTGGGTAAGACCTCAATTGCAGAAGGCTTGGCTTGGTTGATCGTTAACGGTAAAGCACCTAAGCCACTTGCAAATGCAGAAGTATATAGTCTGGATATTGGTGCCTTGGTTGCAGGAACCAAATATCGCGGTGACTTTGAAAAGCGCCTGAAACAATTGCTGAATGCGTTAAAAAAGAAACCGGAAGCGGTGCTATTTATTGATGAAATTCACATGATTATTGGCGCTGGCTCAAGTATGGGCAGCACCATGGATGCATCAAATTTAATCAAGCCGGCATTATCGAATGGAACTTTACGTTGCATCGGTTCAACCACTTTTCAGGAATACCGTCAGGTGTTTGAAAAAGATCATGCATTGTCTCGCCGTTTCCAGAAAATTGATGTCAATGAACCTTCTATTCCAGAAACCATTGATATCTTGCGTGGCTTAAAATCCAAGTTTGAAGATTTTCATCACGTGCAGTATGAAGATAAAGCTTTGGTTTCTGCAGTGGAGTTATCAGCCAAGTTTATTAATGACCGTTTCTTGCCAGACAAAGCTATTGATGTGATTGATGAGGCAGGGGCTCAGCGCCGTTTGAAAGCTGAGCAAGACGATACGTTAATCACGGTTGAAAACATTGAAGATATAATCTCCAAGATTGCGCGTATTCCACCGAAAACCGTATCCAAAGATGACAAAACGGTGCTTTCCAATCTTGAGCGTGATCTTAAACGTGTGGTGTTTGGTCAGGATGAAGCGATTGAGGCATTGTCTTCAGCGATTAAATTATCACGTGCCGGCTTGAAATCACCGGATAAACCGGTTGGTAGCTTTGTTTTTGCAGGTCCAACCGGGGTAGGTAAAACTGAAGTAACCAAGCAATTGGCAAAACTGTTGGGCGTAGAACTGGTCCGTTTCGATATGTCGGAATATATGGAGCGTCATGCAGTTTCGCGTTTAATTGGTGCACCTCCGGGATATGTGGGTTTCGATCAGGGTGGTTTGCTGACCGATGCGATTCATAAGAGTCCACATTGTGTATTGCTGCTGGATGAAATTGAAAAAGCACATCCGGATGTATTCAACTTATTGTTGCAAATTATGGATCATGGCTCCTTAACAGATAATAATGGTCGCAAGTCAGATTTCCGTAATGTGATTCTGGTGCTCACCACCAATATCGGTGCGGAGAGCATTTCACGCGTCAGCATCGGTTTTAGAGAGCAAGACAACAGCAATGACAATCAGGAAGCGATGAAACGCGCATTCTCTCCAGAATTCCGTAACCGTCTGGATGGGGTGATCCAATTCAAGGCATTGCCAACCACAATTATTGAAAATGTCGTGGATAAATTCCTGACTGAACTTCAAGCACAGCTGGATGACAAAAAAGTCATTCTTGAAGTGGATAAGAGTGCACGTGAATGGATGGCTGAAAATGGCTATGATCGTTTGATGGGTGCTCGTCCAATGCAACGCCTGATTCAGGAACACCTGAAAAAACCGCTTGCTGAAATGATTCTATTTGGTGAATTGGCAGAACATGGCGGTAATGTTGCGGTTTCTGTGAAGAAAGAAAATGGTAAAGCGGTCGGCCTGAAACTGGAAGTGTTTGAAGATCAAACAGCGGAACCTGCTTAATCAAGCCAATGAATAAAATAACCCGTGTTTGCACGGGTTATTTTATTTTACTTGCTCGCATTCTGATCCTTTCCTGAAGATAGAAAAACTGAAAATTTAAAATTATGGATATTCAACTGAATAAGGTTATTACCACATGCCTATTATTTTTAGTCACTGCTGTGATGGAGATTTTAGGCTGTTATTTCCCTTATCTGATTCTGAATCAAGGAAAATCCCATTGGTTATGGTTGCCTACGGCTTTGGCTTTGGCGGTATTTGTCTGGTTGCTGACTTTGCATCCTGCTGCCTCGGGGCGAATTTATGCAGCCTATGGCGGCATTTATATTTTTACCGCTTTAATGTGGCTACGTTTTGTTGATCATGTCACTCTGACACGTTGGGATATGCTAGGAGGATTGGTGGTCATACTGGGTGCGATGCTTATTATTTTACAGCCGCAAGGTTTGATACGTTAGTCAACTAACGTATCAAGATACTCTCTTAAAAAGAACATTCACTATTTTTAATTTTAAAGTCATAGTTTTTACTTTCTGATGACAACTTTAATTCAACATGGTAGGGATTGACACGCTGAAATTCGTTTTCAAACAATAAGCTGCAGTTTTGCAGGATATTTTTTCTCAGCAGTTTTTTGACTTCCTTATCCCCCACATCCTGAGCAAACTGGGCAAAATCAGGCGTGGTGATAATGCTTTCAATCTTTACTTCATTCGCGCTCATTTGGTACTTTTCCATCAACATGTTTTGATCGATCTGGAAAGGCAGGGTGCGCGAATCTTCATCACTGATTACATCTAAAATTTCATTTAGGGCTTTGCGGTCTTTAATTTTATAAGATGAATCCAGAATCTGCTTTTTAACAAAATATTGATCAAGTTCGGTGGCTTTGGCATGTGCGGTATTGAATATGAGAAAAGTACTGAAACAAAAAAATATTGTTTTAAATGGCATGATCATCATCACTTAAAATGTTTATGATCTAAATTAAACAATTTATAGGCATAAAAAAAGCACCCGAAGGTACTTTTTTAGAAAACTTTAGTTCGAAAATTTAATCTTGTTTTAAATTCTCGTTTAACAAGAATTCAACCAGCGCTTTTTGTGCATGCAGGCGGTTTTCAGCTTCATCCCAAACCACGGCATTTTTGTGGTCGAGCATGTTTTCTGAAATTTCTTCGCCGCGGTGAGCGGGTAAGCAGTGCATGAACAGGCAATCCGGGTGTGCAAGATCCATTAAACGCTCATTGACCTGATAATCAGCAAAGGCTTTTTCACGGATTTTTTGCTCTTCTTCCTGGCCCATGCTCGCCCAGACATCAGTCACGATCAGGTCGGCATTTACCGCTGCATCTTCAGCCGAATCGACAAGTTCGACACAATGCGCAAATTCGGTCAGGAATTTTTCTTGCGGCTCATAGCCTTTAGGCGCTGCAATTTTAAGTTTAAAGCCCCACATGTGCGCAGCTTCAATATAAGAGTTGCACATGTTATTGCCATCACCAATCCAGGCAACGGTTTTACCTTCAATTGAACCACGATGTTCGAGGTAAGTTTGCATGTCAGCCAATAATTGGCAAGGATGGTGATCATCTGTTAATGCATTGATTACAGGTACTTTTGAATAAGAAGCAAAACGCTCAACGATGTCATGGCCAAAAGTACGGATCATCACGATATCCAGCATGCTCGATATCACGCGTGCCGAATCTTCAACTGGCTCACCGCGACCAAGTTGGGAGTCGCGTGAAGAAAGGAAAATTGCGCTACCACCGAATTGACTCATGCCAGCTTCAAACGAAACGCGTGTACGAGTACTGGATTTTTCAAAAATCATACCCATGACTTTACCAACGAAAGGTTGGAAAACTTCATTGTTATGCTGCTTACGCTTGAGTTCAATCCCGCGTTGCAAAATCTGGTTAAGTTCTAAAGTCGATAAATCACGTAAAGTCAGAAAGTGACGGAGAGCCATCATTTACTCCACAATAACCGCTGAAAAAAATCATCAGCAATTAGTTGCTGGTTGGTTAAGAAAAAATACGGAATCGGCTAATATACTATATGCGAGACAAATTGCAAAAAATCTAATGAGGTTGATGACCTTCCAGGAAGCGATCTACACAATAAGTGATGTAATTGATGGTTTCTTGATCATTTTCACCGATTGGAACACCCATGAGCACGCACCATTCAATATTACGGATAATGCCAAAATACAGTTGAGCAGAATAAATCGGTTGTTTGCAGTGAATCATCCCGATTTCATCTGCTTTGGTTAGCGCATTGGCTATAGCAATTTGAATATGCTTTGGACCCTGTTCGTGAATGTAGAGGGCGAGTTGTGGGCTGCGCTGTGTCTGTTCAATGATTAAGCGAAGGAAGGCAGCATTCTCTGGAAGCATCAAGTGCTGTTTAACATTCATCAGGGTTTGAATTAAATAGGCACGAAGATCATCTTTGCCGTGTTCAAACGGGATGCAAATGTCTTTAAAAAACTGTTCCCGACGATAATCGCAAATCGCGGTGAATAGGCCTTCTTTATTGCCGAAAAATTTATAAATTGAAGCTTTGGAACCGCCTGCATGATTGACAATATCATCCAGAGACACAGCATCATAACCATGTTTCAAAAATAGCTCATTGGCACTGAGTAAAAGCGCCAGACATCGTTCATGACCACGTTTTGTTTGCGGTGTATCACGAGCGAGTGGTTCTAATTGAGCGAGTTCTTGCATAGGGCGTATTGGCTTCAATAATTAAAAAATGAAATCAATTGCAATCATAGCAAAAATATGCACACATTTCTTGAAATAAAGGCGTTGTCTTATTTTGAAACAATTATGAAGAAACGAAATATTACTATAGTTTTGCTGAATATTTGACTAAAGTTATAGAGTAAAGATTCTAAATAGTCATGGTCACACAGGGGTTTATGGATATACTCAAACTTCGATAAATAAAGTGAAACTGTGGAAAGGAAGATGACACAACAAATGTCTGCAGGCTTAAGATTTAGACAAGCACTGGAAGTGGAAAAGCCATTACAAATTATCGGCACAGTGAATGCCTATGCAGCCATGATGGCAAAAGAAGTAGGTTATAAAGCCATTTATGTATCGGGCGCAGGCGTTGCCAACTATTCTTATGGCCTGCCTGACCTGGGTATGACCAGTTTAGACAATGTTCTTGAAGATGTACGTCGTATTACCGAACGTGTAGACACACCGCTTCTTGTAGATATTGATACAGGATGGGGGGGCGCATTTAACATTGCCCGTACCATTAAACAGATGATTGCGGCTGGTGCAGCAGCAGTTCATATCGAAGATCAGGTTGCACAAAAGCGTTGTGGTCACCGTCCAAACAAGGAAATCGTGTCACAGCAGGAAATGGTCGACCGTATTAAGGCGGCAGTGGATGCCAAAACCGATTCGAACTTTGTGGTGATGGCACGTACCGATGCCTTGCAAAAAGAAGGTTTGCAAGCGGTAATTGACCGTGCATGTGCATGTGTGGAAGCGGGTGCAGATGCGATTTTTGCTGAGGCAATGACCGACATTACCATGTATAAAACTGTCTGCGATGCAGTAGGCGTGCCGGTATTGGCAAATATTACCGAATTTGGTGATACGCCTTATTACACTGTAGACGAATTGGGTGAGCAAGGCATTCGTATGGTGCTGTATCCACTGTCTGCGACACGTGCAATGCAGAAAGCGGCACTGGAAGTGATGCGTTCTATCCGTGAAAACGGTACGCAAGTGAATGTACTGGACAAGATGCAACAGCGTAAAGAGCTTTACGAGTTTCTTGATTATCATACGTTTGAGAACACTTTAGATAAACTGTTTAAATAAGTTTTTTAAATAAATAATTCAAAATGGAGAATTAAAAATGGCTGAAGGAAAAGTACTGACAGGTGCAGGATTACGTGGACAGGTTGCAGGTAAAACCGCACTTTCTACTGTTGGTAAGAGTGGCGCAGGCTTAACCTATCGTGGTTATGATGTGCAGGATCTGGCGGAAAATTGCCAATTTGAAGAAGTGGCTTATCTTATCTTCTTTGGTGAATTGCCAACGACTGAACAGCTTGCGGCTTATAAGGCCAAATTGAAATCTTTACGTCAGCTTCCACAAGCATTGAAAGAAGTATTGGAGCGCATTCCGGCAGATTCGCATCCGATGGATGTGATGCGTACCGGTGTGTCCATGCTAGGCAATCTGGAAACTGAAAAATCTTTTGATGAGCAGCAAGATGTTGCCGACCGTATTTTGGCGACTTTACCTGCAATCATCTGCTATTGGTATCGTTATAGCCACGATGGCGTGCGCATTGAAGAAAATACTGATGATGATTCAATCGGTGCACAATTCCTGCACTTACTTCGTGGTGAAAAACCGAATGAACTGCATGAGCAGGTGATGAATGTATCGCTGATTCTTTATGCAGAGCATGAATTCAACGCATCTACATTTACTGCGCGCGTGTGTGCATCGACCTTGTCTGATATGCACTCATGTATTACCGGTGCCATTGGTTCACTGCGTGGTCCATTACACGGCGGTGCCAATGAAGCAGCGATGGAAATGATTGAAAACTGGACATCTCCAGAAGAAGCTGAACGCGAAATGCTGGGCAAGCTGGAGCGTAAAGAAAAGATCATGGGCTTTGGTCATGCCATCTATAAAGACAATGATCCACGTAATGGCATCATCAAGATCTGGTCTGAGCGTCTGGCTAAAGATGTAGGTGATACCGTACTTTATCCGGTATCAGTACGCTGTGAAGAAGTGATGTGGCGCGAGAAGAAACTGTTCTGTAATGCGGACTTCTTCCATGCATCTGCTTACCACTTCATGGGGATTGCAACCAAACTGTTCACGCCAATCTTTGTGATGAGTCGTGTAACAGGCTGGGCAGCACATGTGATGGAACAGCGTGCAGACAACCGTATTATCCGTCCAAGCGCGGATTATACTGGTCCTGAACTGCGTAAAGTGGTTCCAATTGCAGAGCGAACTGCAGCTTAAGATAAAAGCATGAATAAAGCCTCGTAAGAGGCTTTATTTTTTTACAGTCAGTAAAACCGGATCTTCAATGGTGTAACCTGTTTCAAAAGGAATGCCCAGGTATTTAACTACCGCTAGAATCTTCTGTTGTTGGGGAATCTTGTAGGCTTGGGATATGCTTAATCCGTAGCGATAAATGATTGCCTGATGGATCTGGCTTTTCAAGTTTTGACTGCTGAGTTGGTATGTATAAGTATATTTCGGAATATATTGTTTCGGGTCATACCAGGATTTCTCTTTAGAGGTGATTTTCTTTAATACCTGAATTTTGATGCCCGATTGAGGGAGTGGGGCAAGAGGGTTAAGCCGCGTTTTAATTTTTGCTATTTCCTTATCGAACTGCCGACTATCTTGGTCATAATCAATTTTCCTGGTTTTAGGATTGATATACAGCGAATTCACCTGAATCAGCTTTTCTGGGTATTTGGTGTTTTTAAACTGATAATAATAAAGCTGCGGCAGGCGACCACGACCATCCAGATAATGTTTAAGCAGATAGACTTTTTGCTCTTTGCTTTCATAGCCCAACACTTCAAGATTTTGAGGGCCACCTACGGTTGCAAAACAGGTGCAGGGCAGCAGTATCAGACTCAATGCGAAAGTTTTACTGTTAAACATGCTTAAATTCCCTGAATGAGTTGGGTGACTTCATCTGCAATATATTGAGTTAAAACCTCAAGACGTTTTAAAGGCGTACCCTCAATAAAATATTGAAAATTGTGTATTTTATTTAAATATAAAATTGAGGTGAAAAATGTGCCTTCAGGTTTACTTTGTGTTGCGCTACCGCCAGGTTTGAGTAAACCCGTGCAAGCCACAATAATATCGGCTTGAGTAAACAGATTTTTTCCTTGCCTTGCCATTGCTTCTGTGACTTCAGCAGACTCGGCGGTGTATTTTTCTATCAGCTCAGCATCAATATGCAGGATATCAATCTTGATTGAGGGGTCATAACTGACCAGTCCACCCAGTAAAATCTCGGCGCCACTGTTTTTGCAAATAGAAAACTGACTGGAAAGATAGCCCGAGCTGGCACTTTCGATAAAAGCAATTTTTAACTGACGTGTTTCGAGTAAATCACAACATTGTTTTAGCATGGGTTTATGTCTCAAGATAAATGGTTATTCGTTCTGCTTTTTAGTCTTGGGGAAACATCCCTTACATGGACTAAAGACAGAAACCAATTTTTCATTTTTGGATCGTACTTTTTAAACCATCTTATTTTGTGTTTAACTTTATCTCGATTATTTTTAAATAAAAAATTTATTTAGAATCTATAAATTATTATTGATCTCTCATACACCACAATAAAAAACCCGCCATAAAGACGGGTTGTTGAAACTGACTGGATTATTGATCCAGTGCAGGTGTTGCAGCAGCAATTGCAGCAGCAACAGCATCATCCTCAGTCTGAGCTTCATTATTTGATTTGGCCGGGGCTTCTGAAGCAGGTTTTGGTTCAGCTTTTGGTGCTTCAGGTTTAGCCGTTTCAGCCGCAGTTGGTTGAGGGGCTTCACGCACTTCACGACGAATGGTTGTCGTCGTATTTGGCGTTTCTTCACGTTCAACTTCTACTTGTGCTGGAACCTGGGTGTCATTATCTTCAACAGCTTCCAAAGGTACAGCTTGTGCAGGCTGATTCACTTGCTCGGTTTGTTGAGTTGTTTCAACCTGTTCTTGCTCATCTTCAGGGCTTTCTTTTTTTACACACGCTGTTAAAAGTAAACTTGCTGCAATAGCACCACAAAGTAAAAGTTTGTTATTCATAATCGCACAAAATAAAGCATTAATTGGATGTCGCCATTATAACAGCAAATACGAATTTAAAAATCCTATCAGCTTACCCTAATTTTTTATCGGAAATGCTGATAGAATAACCAATTGTTTATTGTTCTATGAATTGATGCGGAATGACTTTGCTTTATTGGTACAGAGTAAAGTAAAATCGCACAACATTGTAGGCCAATTTAGGCTCCATTGTACGAGAAACTTAATGACCCATTTTATTTTCGTTACTGGTGGTGTTGTATCATCACTAGGTAAAGGTATTTCAGCTGCATCTGTGGCTGCGCTTTTAGAAGCCCGTGGTTTAAAAGTGACCATGGTCAAAATGGATCCATACATTAATGTCGATCCAGGGACGATGAGTCCGTTCCAACATGGTGAAGTTTTTGTCACAGAGGATGGTGCTGAAACTGACTTAGACTTGGGTTATTACGAACGTTTCTTACGTCGTGCGAAAATGACCAAACTGAACAACTTCACATCAGGTCGTGTTTATCAGGACGTTTTAAATAAAGAACGTCGTGGTGACTATCTGGGTGGTACAGTTCAGGTTATTCCACATATTACCGATAATATTAAAGAACGTGTTCTTCGCGCTGGTGAAGGCTATGACGTTGCAATTGTGGAAATTGGCGGAACAGTAGGTGACATCGAATCTCTCCCATTCATGGAATCTGTACGTCAGTTAATGGTAGAACTTGGTCATAAACGCACCATGCTGATGCACTTGACTTTGCTTCCATACATCAAGTCAGCAGCAGAACTCAAAACCAAGCCGACCCAGCACTCTGTGAAAGAGCTGTTGTCTATTGGTATTCAACCTGACATCTTGATCTGCCGTACCGAGCATGATGTAGATGCAGATACAACCCGTAAAATTGCACTATTCACTAACGTGGAAGCGCGTGCGGTTGTGGTCTGTAAAGATGCACGTACTATTTATCAAATCCCGCGCACTTTCTATGAACAGGATGTTGACGATTTAATTTGTGAACGTTTTGGTTATAACGACCTGCCTGAAGCGGATCTTTCAGACTGGGACAATGTCGTAGAAGCTTTATTAAACCCTGAATACACAGTTCGTGTTGCAATGGTTGGTAAATATGTTGAGCTTCCAGATGCATATAAATCTGTAAACGAAGCGCTGCTTCATGCGGGCATTAAAAACCGCGTCAAAGTCCAAATTGACTATGTCAATGCTGAAGATCTTGAAAGCCAAGATGTAAATGAAGCGCTTAAAGATGCAGATGCCATTCTGGTTCCAGGCGGTTTTGGTGAGCGTGGCACTGAAGGCAAAATGCTGGCAATCAAATATGCACGTGAAAACGGTGTACCATTCCTGGGTATCTGTTTAGGTATGCAGTTGGCAGTAATCGAATACGCGCGTAACGTAGCAGGTATCACTGATGCGTCTTCAACAGAATTCAACCGTTCAACCAAATCACCGTTGATTGGTCTGATCACTGAATGGCTGGATGAGCGCGGTGAAGTTCAACAGCGTTCTGTAGATTCTGATCTTGGCGGCACCATGCGTCTAGGTGCGCAAAAATCTGAACTGGTTGCAGGTACAAAAACTGCAGAAGTGTATGGTTCGAATGAAATTATCGAACGTCACCGTCACCGTTACGAAATGAACAACCGTTTCATTCCTGCTCTAGAAGAGAAAGGCATGAAGATTTCAGGTTATTCACCAGTACAACATTTGGTAGAAACAGTTGAAATTCCTCAACATCCTTGGTTTATTGCTGTACAATTCCACCCGGAATTTACAAGTTCACCACGTGATGGGCATCCGTTATTTGCCAGCTTTATTGATGCTGCGAAAAAACAGTACCAAAAAACCAAATAATGGCTGGGCAAGACTAAACTAGGAAAGTTTAAATGTCGCAATTAAAACCACAAGAAATTGTACGTTTAGGCGATATACAAATGGCAAATCACTTGCCATTTGTATTATTCGGCGGAATGAATGTACTTGAGTCAAAAGACCTTGCTTTTGAAATTGCAGAAACTTATGTGGATATCTGCAAGCGTCTGGAAATTCCTTACGTGTTTAAGGCAAGTTTTGATAAAGCCAACCGTTCAAGCTTGAACTCTTTCCGTGGCCCAGGCTTGGAAAAAGGGATCGAGTGGTTAGCGGACATTAAAAAACACTTCAATGTACCCATCATTACCGATGTACATGAACCTTACCAGGCCGCGCCTGTGGCTGAAGTGGCGGACATTATCCAGCTTCCGGCATTCTTGAGCCGTCAGACTGACCTGGTTGAAGCCATGGCAAAAACCCAAGCCATCATTAACATCAAAAAAGCCCAGTTCCTGGCGCCACACGAAATGCGTCATATTCTGCATAAGTGTCTGGAAGCCGGAAATGACAAGCTGATTCTTTGTGAACGCGGTTCGGCATTTGGCTATAACAACCTGGTTGTAGACATGCTGGGCTTCGACATCATGAAAGAAATGAATGTGCCGGTATTCTTCGATGTCACCCACGCGCTGCAAACGCCGGGCGGTCGTGCGGATTCTGCGGGCGGTCGCCGTGCGCAAATTACCACTCTGGCTCGTGCGGGTATGGCCACTGGTCTTGCCGGTTTATTCCTGGAAGCTCATCCAGATCCTGAACATGCCAAATGTGATGGTCCTTGCGCACTTCGTATGTCGCAACTTGAGCCATTCCTGGCACAGCTGAAAGAATTGGATACCTTGGTCAAAGGTTTCAAAAAGCTGGATACACACTAAATTATATACACCTTGATGCCTTCTAAAGCATCGCGTTATTCATCAACTGAGGAATTGTTCATGAGTCAAATCGTTGACATTCGTGCACGTGAAATTTTGGACTCTCGTGGTAACCCAACCATCGAAGCAGACGTAATCTTGGCATCTGGCGTAGTTGGCCGTGCATGTGCACCATCGGGTGCTTCAACTGGTTCTCGTGAAGCTTTAGAACTTCGTGACGGTGATAAATCACGTTACTTGGGTAAAGGCGTTAGAACTGCTGTTAACAACGTTAACACAGTAATTCGTGATGCATTATTGGGTAAATCAGTCTTTGAACAAAAAGATATTGATAACACCATGATCGCGCTTGACGGTACGGAAAACAAAGAAAAACTAGGTGCTAACGCAACTCTAGCGGTATCTTTGGCTGCTGCACGCGCTGCTGCTGACGAAAAGAAAATTCCTCTTTTCCAATATATCGCAGACCTTCGTAACAACAGCATTTTAACCATGCCTGTTCCAATGATGAACATCCTGAACGGTGGTTCACACGCGGACAATAACGTTGATATTCAAGAGTTCATGATTGAGCCAGTGGGCTTTACTTCATTCTCTGAAGCGCTTCGCGCGGGTGCTGAAATTTTCCATTCTTTAAAATCAGTTTTAAAGAAACAAGGTTTAAACACTGCAGTAGGTGATGAAGGCGGTTTCGCGCCAAACCTTCGCTCAAACGAAGAAGCGATCACGGTTATTCTTGAAGCAATTGAAAAAACTGGCTACAAAGCGGGTTCTGACATTATGCTTGCGCTTGACTGTGCATCTTCAGAATTCTACAAAAATGGTCAATACATCCTTGCTGGCGAAGGCAACAAAGCATTCACAAGCAACCAGTTCTCTGACTACCTGGCTGGTCTTGTAAACCAATATCCAATCATCTCGATTGAAGATGGTCTGGACGAATCTGACTGGGAAGGCTGGTCTTACCTGACTTCTATCCTTGGCGACAAAATCCAGTTGGTGGGTGATGACTTGTTCGTAACCAATCCTAAGATTCTACAACGAGGTATCAACGAGAAAGTTGCTAACTCAATCCTGATCAAATACAACCAGATCGGTACCTTGACTGAAACTCTAGATGCCATCTACCTTGCTAAGGCAAATGGTTACTCTACAGTAATTTCTCACCGTTCAGGCGAAACTGAAGATTCGACTATTGCGGATCTTGCTGTAGGTACAGCAGCGGGTCAAATCAAGACAGGTTCACTTTGTCGTTCTGACCGTGTAGCAAAATATAACCAATTACTTCGTATCGAAGAATTGACGAATGCTGCATATCGCGGTAAAGCTGAGTTCAAAGGTTTGAACTAAGCACATATCATGCTATCTCTATTCAATGTATTTGACTCCAAAGTGAGTAAAGCATTATTGGGCCTTGCGATCATTTTGATCGCAGGGTTTCAGTACTTATTCTGGTTTGGTGAAGGTGGTTACCATGACCATCAAAAACTGGCCCAAAAAATTCAACAACAAACAGAATTAAATACGGAGCTCAAAGAACGTAACCGGGTTCTGGCTGCTGAAGTCTATGACTTGAAAAATGGTATTGAAGCCATTGAAGAGCATGCGCGTTTAGACTTGGGCTTGATTAAGCCACATGAAACTTTTGTGCAAATGAGCACCATTGGTACTCACTATAAACCGATTTATATTGACCCCAATGCCAAAGTTGATTTAAGAACCAATGAAAATGACACTGGAGCACCCGTAGAAAGTGGACCATAAAATTTGGGCAGTGATTCCTGCCGCTGGTTCCGGAAGCCGTTTTTCTAAAACTGAACTTAAACAATATCAGCAGATTCAAGGTCGAACCGTCCTTGAACATACCGTTGCACGTCTGAACCAGTTGCCGCTGGCAGGTTATGTTCTTGCTATTGGGGCACAGGACGATGTGGCAAAAACCTTAACATTCTCCCATCCTGAAAAGGCCCATTTTTGTCCGGGCGGCGCAGAGCGGGTGAATTCGGTTCTCAATGCTTTAAGCTATCTTGAAGCATTTGCAGCTGCAGAGGATTGGGTGTTTGTCCATGATGCCGCACGTCCTTGTGTAACCCAAGACTGCTTGCAGCGTTTGGTCAATACGGCCATTCAGGACAATTGCAGTGCGATTTTGGCAATTCCCGTGCGTGACACTTTAAAATATGTGACACAGGACAATGCGATTGCGAAGACGGTCAGCCGCGACCATTTATGGCAAGCGCAGACCCCCCAAATTTCAAGATTAGGCATCTTAAAGCATGCGATTGAAAAAGCCTTGCAGGATGGCATGACCATTACCGATGAAGCCAGTGCTTTGGAATACGTGGGGGAGCAGGTGAAAGTGGTACAGGGCCGATCAGATAATATTAAAATTACTTATGCCGATGATCTGGAACTGGCACGTTTAATCTTGGTTTCCCAGCAAGCAGTTTAAAGTCTACAAGATAAAAATGCAGAAATATGGGACTTAATGATGTTATTTAAACACTTTAAACTTATAATTTGCGCTGTCTCTAGCTTGTTCAAATATTTCAAATGATACCATCCCCCCAGTATCGTTTTTTACGTCACTCATTACGTGATGGTAGAAGCATTAAACATGACTCATCCAGATGGGCCAAACTGCACCTGGATCCGTGGCTGCTTGCATTTCTGTTATTGAATTCAATGCTGGGATTGATGGTGGTTTATAGTGCCACCATGCAGGATAGCAGTATGGTGATCCGCCAGGCGACCAGTTTTGGTGTAGGCTTTATCATCATGTTTCTTTGCGCCCAGGTTCCGCCAAAAGTTTACCAGGCGGTGAGTCCATATTTCTATGTGCTGGGCATGGTGCTCTTGGCATTGGTTCTGGTGATTGGCGATACGCGTTTAGGGGCAAAGCGCTGGCTGACCGTTCCGGGCATTGGCAGTATGCAGCCCAGTGAAATCATGAAATTTGCCATGCCGCTGATGATGGCATGGTATTTCTCGCGTCGTGCATTTCCACCTACATTCCTGCAAATTGTGACTGGACTCATTTTGATGATGATTCCGTTTGTACTGGTGGCACTACAACCCGACTTGAATATTGGTTTGATTATTCCCGGTGTTTTTGTCTTGTTCCTGTGTGGCATGTCCTGGCGTTTGATTTTGGGTGCACTCACGGCTTTGGCGGTTGCAGCACCGGTTTTGTGGATGTTTGTACTACAAACCTATCAAAAGAAACGTATCTTGACCTTGTTTGATCCTGAGTCGGATGCCTTGGGTGCTGGCTGGAACATCATCCAGTCCAAAATTGCCATTGGTTCTGGCGGTTTAACCGGGAAGGGATATTTGACCGGCACTCAGTCGCATTTAGGCTACTTACCCGAACACCATACCGACTTCATTATGTCGGCCTATGCTGAAGAATATGGCTTTATCGGGGTGTTTTTATTATTTAGCCTGTTTGCTGCCATTATTATTCGTTGCTTGATGATTGGCTTGAACAGCTTCCATAATTTTGGACGATTGTATGCGGGTGCGATAGGACTGACGTTCTTCTTCTTCGTGTTTTTAAACTCAGGGATGGCCAGCGGAATTTTACCTGTGACTGGAGATCCATTGCCACTGATGAGTTATGGGGGCTCAGCCGTCATTTCCTTGCTGGCGAGTATGGGGATTGTGATGTCGATTCATACCCATCGTTGATGATGATATTAATATTGAAAAGCTAGATTTGATCTGGCTTTTTTTGTTTTTCGAGGGAATGAATGGATTTATTTGAACAATCTTTGTTGATGATGGATGAGCTAAATAGGGAACTGGAAAATTCTGAATTAATGGATGGGCTTATTCGATTAGATCTGGTTTATCAGTGCTGTTATATTTCAATGGAACATGGTGTGGCTGTTCAGTCATTATTAAAAGAAAAACTTTATACATCAGCACTTGCATTGTTTCGTATTCAATTTGAGTCTGTTGTGCGGGCATACTGGGTATTACTTAGGGCATCCAATGACCAAATTTTGAAAATGCAGACTTTAAATGTGAGTGAGCTTTTTAAAAATGAAAAAATGCCAATGGTTTCCGAAATGATTGAACAGTTGAAAAATATAGAGGAAATAAAAACTATAGCTTTGCAATTTGAAGAGTTCAAATTTTATTCATTAACGCATCTCAACTCTATCGTTCATACGGGGAAACATTCGATTATAAGAAACGCAGTTGGTTTGACTCAAAAACAATCTTCTGATGTCATGAAACAATCAAATGGATTTGTTTCGATGGTAGCACAGATATTATTGCGGCACGCAGGAAAGGAAAAATGGATTCATATGCTTCATGCTAAATACCGGGAATGCTTTCAAATGGAAGAAGACATTAGGCCAGAAGAGAAGCAGAGAATTGATGCAATGTATAAAAGGCATGATTAAAAAAACCCGCAATTGCGGGCTTTTTATCACTTCTTGGTCATTAGGTGAGGAGCCAGGTGTAATAACCCCAGATCATCAATGGCCATGCGATATATGGACTAAATAGCCATTTCCACAGCCAGAACTTTGGCAGAAATCCTACGCCGTAAATAAATCCACCTGAAATGCCAATCATGATCATCATTAATGCACTGTGGTTATAGTGACCATTGGCATCCAGCATGAGGGCAGGGTGAATTAATAGCACGGTAGCAAGTGGCAATGCCATCAAAAATGAAATGGCCATTACAAATTTATTTGGCTTGCTTTCTTCTGCTGTCATTGCGATTTCCGTCATTGTTTATTCCTCATCCAAATCTTGATGATGTTCGATATAGAGGGCACTTAATACGCCTGCAAAGCACGCCATTAAAATCCCGAGAATCCATGCGAAGTACCACATAATTTTATCTCCTAAAACACAGCCTTAGTACAGGCTGTGTGAATTCTCTTGAATATGTTTCTTGGTAATCACGCCCCACATCTTATAGTAACACCAAGTGGTGTAGCTCAAAATGATTGGAACAAAAATACAGGCCGCAACAGTCATTACAGTCAGTGTATTTTTACTTGATACCGCATCCCACATGGTCAAGCTGGCAACAGGATTGATACTTGAAGGCATAAGGAATGGGAACAACGCAAAACCTGCAGTTAAAATTGCCCCAATGACCATGAGCGATGTGCCCAGGAAGCTTAAACCGGCTTTGGCTTTCGCAGCAGCTGCAATCACAATCAGGCTACCCAGGATTGCCATGATCGGTGCAATCATGGTGATTGGATAAGTCGAGTAGTTATTCATCCAGCCATGGTTGCCATTGGTAATGACTTCTTTGGCAAGAGGGTTGGCTACAGCGTTAGTGTCAAATGGTTGAGCTAAAGTATAGCCTTCAATATTACCGAAGTATAACCATGCACCAGCGCCTAGGAAGCAGACCAGGAATACCACACCCATCAATTGAGTTGCTTTGGCAGAACGCGCATGCAAATCGCCATCGGTACGAAGCATCAACCAGGCACCGCCATGCGCACTCAGCATGGATAAGCTGACGATACCGCAAACCAGGGCAAATGGGTTAAGTAGGGCAAAGAAGCTACCCGTATAAGTTGAACGTACGGTTTCATCTAAGGTAAACGGTACACCCAGGAACATATTGCCGAAGGCAACACCGAAGACTAAAGCAGGAACTGCACCACCCACAGCTAAACCCCAGTCCCAAGAGTTACGCCATTTTTTGTTCTCAAGTTTAGAGCGATAGTCAAAACCTACCGGTCTTAAGAACAGGGCGAACAGTACCAGTAAGAGTGCCCAGTACATGCCGGAGAAAGCGGTTGCATAAACCATTGGCCATGCAGCAAACAGTGCGCCACCAGCCGTAATGAACCAGACCTGGTTACCGTCCCAGTGCGGAGCAATAGTATTGATTGCCGCACGACGTTCTTCATCGTTTTTGCCCACGAATGGCATGATTGCCATAGAGCCCATATCGAAGCCATCGGTGAGGGCAAAGCCAATGAGCAATACGCCCACCAAGACCCACCAGATTATTTTGAGGAGTTCGTATTCAATCATTATTGAGCCTCTCCAGATACGCGTTGTGGAAGAACAATGTCGTCTTGTCCGGCATTTGATTTTTCAAAATGATATTTGCCAGTATGTAAAGAACTTGGACCTAAGCGAGCAAATTTAACCATCAAGTACATTTCGATAATCAGAAGTACTGTATAGAACGCTGCAAGTGCCAGGATTGAACCCCAAATATCACCAGTGCTCAAGCTTGAAGCAGAGAGGTGTGTAGGTAAAACCTCACCAATGGTCCACGGTTGACGGCCACCTTCAGCCACATACCAGCCAGTTTGTGTAGCAATCCACGGTAATGGCAGGCCGAAAAGTGCAAACTTAAGCAACCAAGGCTTGTTTTCTGCATTGCGTTTAGCTACTGCATAAGTAGCAAGGATAAACAGAAGCAGCATCAAGAAACCTGAAGCGACCATGGCACGGAACGAGAAGAACAGGGCAGTCACATTAGGAATGGTATCCTTGGTTGCTGCTTTGATGTGTTCTTCAGAAGCATCTACGACATTTGGTGTGTATTTTTTAAGAAGCAAGCCATACCCCAGGTCTTTCTGGTTTTCTTTGAATGAAGCCATAAGTTCTGGAGAGCGGTCGCCTGCACGAAGTTTTTCAAGTTCGGCATATGCAGTCATACCATTACGGATACGAAGCTCATGTTGCACCATCAGATCTTTCAGGCCTGTTACTTCTTTATCAAGAGAACGTGTTGCAATAATACCCATCACATATGGAATTTTGATGGCGTAGTCAGTACGTTGTTCTTCCTGATTTGGAATACCAAACAATGTAAATGGAGCAGGTGCCGGGTGAGTTTCCCATTCTGCTTCAATTGCAGCCAATTTGGTTTTTTGTACATCACCCAGTTCATAACCTGACTCATCGCCAAGCAGAATTACTGAAAGTGTAGAAGCCAGACCAAAGATTGCAGCAATTGCGAAAGAACGGCGTGCAAAAGGCAAGTCACGTTTTTTGAGCAAGTAGTAGCTTGAAATGGCCAAAACGAACACTGCGCCAGTCACATAACCTGAAGATACGGTATGAACAAATTTAACCTGAGCCACCGGGTTGAAGATCAGTGCACCGAAGTCAACCAGCTCCATACGCATGGTTTCAAAGTTGAACGCTGCACCTACTGGGTTTTGCATCCAGCCATTGGCGACTAAAATCCAAAGTGCCGACATGTTGGAGCCAAGTGCAACCAGCCAGGTCACGCCCAAATGCTGAACTTTAGAAAGCCTGTCCCAGCCGAAGAAGAATAGACCAATAAAAGTCGACTCCAGGAAAAACGCCATTAATCCTTCAATAGCGAGTGGCGCACCAAAAATGTCACCGACATAATGTGAATAGTACGCCCAGTTTGTACCAAACTGGAACTCCATGGTTAAGCCTGTGGTTACACCTAAGGCAAAGTTAATACCAAAAAGTTTTCCCCAGAATTTGGTCATGTCCTTATAAATTTCTTTGCCAGAAATCACATAGGTGGTTTCCATAATGGCAAGAATAAAAGCCAGACCAAGAGTAAGAGGTACAAATATAAAGTGATACAACGCGGTCATTGCAAATTGGAACCGCGAAAGATCGACCACGCTTTCAGAAATCATCAACGTGTCTCCTTGATTGGGGAAGGGCTGCCAGCAATACGCTCGGCAACTTGATTGTCAAAATTTTGAGGGATAGTCGGGGCGTCGAACCAGATTTGTTTAATCATCATTAAGAGCACAATCTTGATTATTAATATGATTGCAATCTCTCGGACTAATCGCTGGTTGAAATCTTTGGGTATTAAGCTCATACAAATAAGCCTATTTTTTTAAACTTAATATGTATTATTAAACAAAAAATAACTAAAAATAAATAGATTGAACAGTTAAAATAAAAATATATTATTTAATTGATGAAAAACAATAAGATATTGTGGTTAAATGTTAAAAAATAAACTAAATTTTTATGATTTTTAAGTTGAGTAAATTGCTTTGTATTCTATTTTTAATCCTGACTAAAATGCTTATATTTAAATTGTTAATTCTGACTAAAATACTTATATTTAATTTTAAAATTCCTAAAAAGTTATATTTGTATCTAATGCACTTGAATTAATAAATGAGATTAATTTTTATTTATATTTGCGAGTCGAATATCATTAACGAATGATTATAAAGTGGCTGTGACCAGATGTTGAGATAAACATGTTTGCAATCCAAACATACAAAAAAGACCGCTGTTATAGCGGTCTCTTAATGGATATCTAGATTAGAAGTTATATTCCATACCTAAACCAATCACAGTTTTCGTATCATCTTTTGCTAACCAATCACGCTTTTGTTGACCAACAACACCATAGACACGGGCTTGTTTATTAATTTGATAATCAGCGCCTAAACCATAAAGGTCTTGTTTACGATCATCACGACCATCAGATTGAGTGGTTGCAGAAATATATTCTGCTTTCAACTTAATTGGTGTAGATGGGATGACGTAAGCAGCAGTCAGGCCATAAGCATCTTCTTGAAGGCCTTTATAGGAAGTTACGACAGCAGGTGTGCCCGCCGTTGTTGTTACTGTATCGTCAGTTGGTTGAGCTGTCTGCCAAAGCGCACCAAAAACCAGGCCATCAACACCGGCTTTAGTTAGATCTACAGAGCCAGTCACACGGATGGCATCTGAATAAATGTTGGATAGGCTATAAGCGCTATATTTAGAAGCAACACCAAAGTTACCAGCTACAGCAGCAGCCAAGCCTAGGTTTTTGTTGTCATACGTAAGCGATGTTGAAACACCGTCGCCAAAACCATCACGGCTGCCTTCATAACCTGTTGTCGCACTGTTTGCAGCCGAAGATTCTTCACCTTGCTGGAACATGATGTTGAAGCCTAAACCACCTAATAATTTTTTGTCGATTTCAACACCAATGACGTTGTTCAAACGATCTTCACCGGCTAAAACTGAAGTCATATCCAGTTCAGTGTGGTCGTTGAAAATATCCTGGTTATTACCCGCAGCAGTTTTAAAGTAAGAATCGAATTTACCTACTTTTAAAGTAGCGATACCATCTGATTTGATCCCGATATAACGGTTACGTGCATTCAAGTCTACATCTGAACCTGAACCATCAGTTGCAATTGCCCATTCAGCTAAATAAACAGCAGATAATTTATCAGTTAGTTTTTCTTCACCCTTAATGCCTATACGTGAAGAATTAGAGTTTAATTTGGTTACGTTTTCATCCTTGAAACCATTATTGTCAATTTGGTCTAAAGATACATTGAGCTTGCCGTACAATGTTGGTGCTGCTTGCGCTGCACTGATGCTTAAGGTTGCTACTGTAGCAGCGAGAAGCAATTTTTTCATTGAAGTTTCTCCAAAAAACACTTTTATGGGGCGGTTGCCCTGTTGACTCTTTTTATAGTTTGCTTGTGTACAAAAACTTACAAAAGCTCACCAACTTGCTAAGCAGTATCTGCAAACTTTGTGACAGAGAAGTGAAAGCTATATGACATTTTGATGACGGGAGATATTGATAAATTTAATATTTTTTATTATTTTTCAGTAATTTAATTTTTACTTATAATTTGAAAGATAGATTAATGCATTCCCGGACATAAAAAATGGAGCAGAAGCTCCATTTTTGACAAGTTAAAATTCTAGTGAATTTTAAAGTTCAGCTTTAATTTTTTCAGCCAGGGCTTTAATTCTTTCCTGGTCACCCATACACAATGCGTGTTTTCCGAGCTCATGAACCGAACTTGGAATGAGGTGAAAATGTACATGTGGAACCGTTTGACCAGCAGATGCGCCTGAAAGTTGCATCAGTACGATACCTTGAACATCCAGTGCTACTTTCATAGCCTGTGCAATTTTTTGCACAATCTGAATGGTATAGGCAGCAGCGTCAGGGGGCAGATCAAGTAATGTAATTGCAGGTGTTTTCGGGATGACCAATGTATGACCTTCTGCCTGGGGCATAATGTCCATAAAAGCCAGAACCTGTTCGTCCTCATACACTTTTATTGCAGGAAGTTCATTACGGATAATTCGTGCAAAAATATTTTGATCATCGTAAAGCATGTCGAGTCCTTGAAAGTGATTGGGTACTGTAATTATTTACAGTTCAATTCTTTCTGACGATCTTTGATGGCGTCAAGTCGTTGTTGCTCTTTTTCTGAAAATTTTGGCTTGGTTGTATAGCAATTGTCATTGCCAAACTTGGCCTTGGCTTCAGGGTCTTTAAAGCAAAAACCTTTAGAGGCATAAATGACATCGTGGTCATTTTTTAATTGTTGGCACTCTTGCTCTGCTGTCGCTGCAAAAGCATTCGCCCCAAAGAAAGTGATAAAACTAGCCAAAACTGCAACACTAAGCTTGGTCATGAGGGTTTCCTCTGTGAGAACATTGTGTAGAACGTTTCTACACAATATTAGGTTTATTTATTATTATTCAATGGCGAGTAATTACTCAAGTGTAATTTTACTCCAAGACTCATACATTTTCACAGCACTAGAAAAGTCACTGTCTTTTTCTGCTAAATTGCTGGCTGCCTGAATCAGGCTTTGGGTTAAGGCAATCACTGGCGCTGACAGTTTAGCATCACGTACCAGGTCTAATGCAATCCCTGTATCTTTGGCTAATAGCGGCAGGGCAAAGGTCAGCGGGAATTCGCGGTTTAGTACCCGCTGCGGCAACACGGTTTCAGTCACGCCACTTTTACCGCTGGAGGCATTAATGCAGTCTAAAGCTTCATGCAGATTTACGCCATGCGCTTTTAATGTGGTAAAACCTTCAGCCACTGAGCAGAGGTTGACGGCCAGGAGCATATTGTTGACAGCTTTGACTGCGAAACCTGCACCTGAGTCGCCAACATGTTTAATCAGTTTCCCAAAGGCTTGAATTGCAGGCAGGGCTTTTTCAAAAGCAGCAGCTTCACCCCCAATCATCACGGTTAAAGTGCCATTTTCTGCACCAATGGTTTGTCCGCTCACTGGAGCATCAAGAAAATCAACCTCTGAGGCTTTTAATTGCTGGCTCAGCTTTTTGGCAGATTCAGGAACACCACTGGTGCAGTCGACCCATACCGCGCCCGATTTAATCTGAACCGTTGCAATGAGGTCTTCGACTTCCTGGCTGGTTGGCAGGCATGAAAAAATGATATCGGCCTGAACGGCTTGCTCGAGTTCTACGGCTTGCGTGCCATATTCAGTTGCATGCTGCTTGGCTTTTTCGAAATTACGGTTCCATACATAGACCGTATCAAAATGTTGAGGTAAATGTGCTGCCATGCGGTAACCCATTGCGCCCAAGCCGATAAATGCAACTGACTGAATCATGATGTTTCCTTTATATTTTGCTCGATCTCTGTTTTAACCAGGTGGTCATGAAAGGCCAGAACTCGTTGGCACTGGACTGGCTAGACATAAGTCCCAGATGACCGCCGGGAATAAGAGTAAACGTGACATCCTTGCTATTTGTCAATCCAATTAAAGGCTTAACAGCATCTTCAGAAACAATCTGATCGCTACGACCCGCACCCACCAGTAAAGAGCACTCTATATTTTTTAATTCGATATGTTTATCTTGTAAGGTAATAACACCGTTTTTAAGCGGATTTTGTAGCCAGACATTGAAAATCATGTCCTGATTGATACCGCCAGGGTAGTCAATCATCTGGTTCAGGAAATTGCCCATGGTGGCATGTTCGTACAAAGCTTGCGGGTTATCGAGGTTGGCTAAAAGCTGCTTTTGGCTTTGTATCCACCCCACAGGATCAATCATTTTAAATCCGAGCGAGTTAAGTATACCCGGGCTATGAATTAGATGCTTAGGTACGGTGCCCGAATAAATCTTGTTTTGCAGGGTCTTATTTTTTGCAATCAGTTGATTGGCCTTTTGAAAAAGTTTACCGGTACGACCCGAGGCATGACTGTCTACCGGACTGCCCAATACCATTAAATTCTTGACGTGGTTCGGTTTGTGCAATGCGCAATAGAGCATGACAAATACACCGGCCATGCTCCAGCCATGCAGTGAAATCTGATCACTATGTGAGTGAGTCCGGATCTGGTCTATACAATGCGGAATGGCATCGTCAATAAATGACATGAAATTGAGAAAGCGATCTTTATAGTTATATCGACCCCATTCCATTAAATAGACATCAAAGCCACTATGCTGAAAGTGTTTGACTAATGAGCGGTAAGGATACAGGTCGTAAATGGCCATGTTGATTGCAAGGGGGGCAACAAAAACCAGGGGTTCTTGATATTGCTTATCTGGTGAGGCGTAATAGCGCACCCGGGTCTGTTTGTACTCTGCAATGACTTCATAGGGTGTGGTTTGCGATAAAACCAGTGATTTGGAATTGAACAAAGTCGTCGATAGGTTTTTGAGTTTGCTTTTGTGTTTTGCAATTTTATTTTTAACTTGAATCATTGCTGTGAGTACGAATATCTAGGTGAATTGATCGAAGTGTAGGCGATATTTATGCATTATACCTTGACCTTAAATGCCATAGGCGCTCAAAATGTTGGCAATTATTAGCAAAGGCATCAGGACTGGGTAGCAACGATGAGCCAACAAGACGACCTTGAATACCAATTAGATACTTTAGCCATTCGTACAGGTCATACACGTAGCTTTGAAGGTGAGCATGGCGAGCCAATCTTCCTGACATCTTCATTTGTCTATGAAAATGCAGCAGAAGCTGCAGCCAAGTTTTCTGGTCAGGAACCTGGCAACATTTATTCGCGCTTTACCAATCCGACCGTGGCGATGTTTGAAAAGCGTTTGGCTGCCTTGGAAGGTGCAGAACGTGCGGTGGCAACCAGTTCTGGTATGGCTGCGATTATGGCTGTTGCCATGTCATATCTGAAAATGGGTGATCATGTTATCTGTTCACGTGCGGTGTTTGGTTCAACGGTTTCGTTATTTGAAAAGTATGTGGCTAAATTTGGTGTAAGCGTCGATTTTGTTGATTTGACAGATGTGCAAGCCTGGAAAAATGCCATCAAACCTGAAACAAAATTACTCTTTGTCGAATCTCCATCCAATCCACTGGCTGAAATTGCCGATATTCAGGCTTTGGCTGATCTGGCTCATGCCAATGGTGCATTACTGGCGATTGACAACAGCTTCTGTACGCCGGCATTGCAACAGCCAATTAAATTAGGGGCTGACCTGGTTGTCTATTCAGCAACCAAATATCTGGATGGTCAAGGTCGCGCTTTGGGTGGTGCTGTGGTAGGTAATCACACACTGCTTGAAGAAGTATTTGGTTATGTCCGCACCACTGGCCCGTCAATGAGTCCATTTAATGCCTGGGTTTTTTTGAAAGGTCTGGAAACTCTGCGTTTACGTATGCGTGAACATTCAGCAAATGCACAAAAACTGGCTGAATTCTTAAATCAGCACGACAAAGTAGAAAAAGTGTATTACGCTGGTTTGCCTTCACATATTGGTCATGAGCTTGCAGCCAAACAGCAAAGCGGTTTCGGCGGTATTGTGTCCTTTGAAGTCAAAGGTGGGCGTGAAGGGGCTTGGAAAGTTATCGACAATACCCAGTTTATTTCCATTACCGGTAACCTGGGCGATGTGAAATCAACTATTACTCATCCAGCAACTACAACTCACGGTAAGCTTTCAGCAGAAGCCAAAGAAGCTGCAGGGATTCGTGAAGGATTAATCCGTGTATCTGTTGGTTTGGAAGATATTGATGATATTATTCGTGACATTAGTCGTGGTTTAGATTTAATTTAATTTTTTGTCTTATTTTTTAAGTTTTGTGTTCGGAGTATTTTATGAACATTAACATGTTGATGCAGCAAGCACAGCGCATGCAAAAAGATATGGAAGCCAATGTTAAAAAGGCCAAAGAACAGCTTGCGCAAACTGAAGTTCATGCTGAAGCAGGCGGCGGTCTGGTGAAAGTTACTATGACTTGCCGCAACGTGGTAAAACGTATCGAAATCAGCCCTGAATTGCTGCAAGATGATGCTGACATGATTGAAGATTTAATCGCGGCTGCAATGAATGATGCTGCACGTCAGGCTGAAGCGATTTCTGAGGAAAAAATGAAAGCGGCAAATTCTGGTATGGGCTTGCCACCAGGTCTTTCAGGTTTATTCTAAGGAATACGTCCAGTGTTTAGTGATCGATTTGATCAACTGGTTCAAGCCTTACGGATTTTGCCAAGTGTTGGGCCGAAATCGGCTCAGCGCATGGCATTACACCTGATCATGAAAAACAGGGAAGGTGCAGTCGGGCTGGCACATGCTTTAAATGAAGCAGCTACCTATATTCAGGAATGTAGCGTTTGTCATTCGCTCACTGAAAATGAAGTCTGCGATATCTGTCTTTCGCATGAACGTGATGATCAGCTGCTCTGTGTGGTGGAATCACCAGCAGATGTGATGGCGATTGAACAAAGTGGCAGTTTTCGGGGTAAATACCATGTGTTGGGTGGACATTTGTCTCCACTGGACGGAATTGGGCCGGAAGAAATCGGGATTCCCTATCTGATTCAGCGCCTGAGTCAGGGCACGGTTTCAGAAGTTATATTGGCAACCAATGCTACTGTAGAAGGTCAGGCGACAGCACATTATCTGGTTGAAGCAACCAAGCATTTACCGATTCAAATGACCCGCATAGCTCAAGGTGTTCCTCAAGGGGGAGAACTTGAATATGTGGATAGTCATACTTTAAGTCAGGCGGTGCATAATCGTATGCGTATGAAATAAGTACCCAGGTGCTTATTTCATTATTTTTGACAAGAATAAGAACTGGGTGGCATTTACGAGAAAAATAGTCTTAAACTTATACAAAAAAAATATAAAAAAATGTTGATTTTTTATTTAAATATTAAAATATGGTGAATATATACGCTAGATGTAGATTTTGTTATATCTAAATGTTATATATCGGTTAATATACTTTTCAAGAGAATCTGCTTTTAGACTCGGTAATATGTTTCAGTTCATTCATCAACAAAAAGATTTAGAAGATATTCTGCACTTGATGGGGCAGACATCCATTTATGGATTGGATACCGAATTCATCAAGGTGGATACTCTTTGGCCTAAACTCGGTGTATTTCAAATTAATGTTGCAGGTCAGGTTTTTTTACTCGATGGCACAAGTCTGGATTTGTCGGCATTCTGGAAAAAATTGTTTCAGGCCCAGCAGAATATTTTCCATGCCTGCAGTGAAGATATTGATTTAATTTATCATTACTCACAGCAAAAAAGCCTAAGCAATGTTTTTGATACCCAGATTGGCATGTCTTTTTTAGGTCATGGGCTACAGGTAAGCTATCAAAATGCGTTAAAGCACATGCTGGATGTGGACATTGATAAAGACCAGACCCGATCTGACTGGTTGGCGCGTCCGTTAAGCTCTGAGCAACTCACCTATGCGGCGAATGACGTACTATATCTGATGAATCTATCGAATAAGATCCAGCAGGAATTAGGCGATAAGCACTTACTGGATTTTGCCCTGGAAGATTGCCGTCATCTGACCCATGAAATTGGTCAGGAAACACCTCTAGAGTTGCTTTATCACGATATTGGAAACTACCGGCATTCACGCCGTCAATTGATGCAGTTGCAACAACTGGCTGTGTGGCGCGAACAGATGGTCAAAGCCTTGAATTATCCTCGCAGCTTTATTCTGAAAAATTCCACCCTGATTGATCTGGTGGAAAAAAATCCGCGTAATCATTTCCAGTTGTCTAGTATTAAAGATATTCGTCAAAATATTGTGCGTGAGTATGGTAAAACCATTCTGGACCTACTTAAGTTTTTGCCTGAACAGGCAGAATGGCCACTGCGTATGGCACGTCCAATTCGTCACTCATCCAAAGAGATTGGTGAAAAAGTGGATCATTTCATTCAGTCTGTGGCGCAGGAAACTACCGTACCCAAAGAAGTGCTGATGCGTAAAAAATGGCTGAATGCACTGTACCAGCATGTGGTTTTTCATAATGATGAGCAGGATTTGCCTGCTTATCTGCTTGGCTGGCGTTATGAGGTCCTGACCAAGCCACTGATTGACGTTCTGCATGCAGATGAAAAGTATCTGTCTACGCAAATGAAAGTAACAGATTAATTTTTAAACATTCTGTTGAAAGAATTAACATTTATACACAATCACGACTGATGCGTTAATAATCATTAATGTCTCAGTCTTTTTTTTGCTGTATGCTTTGTCCTGAGTTTTATGAGTACTGTTTCAACTATGCATTGTTCAATTTTTAAATCTAGCAAAAAAGATGAAATGTATCTTTACATCGCCCGTCCGGAAGCCACTGAAAATGAAGCAGAGGCAGTCAATCCGCTGGAAGTTTTACCGGAAGCGATGCGCGTCGCATTTGGACGTGCAACTTTTGTCATGGATTTGGAGTTAACCGAAAGCCGTAAACTGGCGCGTGTAAATGTATTGCATGTGATTGACTCTATTGAAACGAAAGGTTTCTTTATTCAAGTTCCTCCAGAAGGATTAATCAATCCAAATGCTGTTGCACCTGAAGGGCTGCGCGGTGCTTAATGGTTAATCGGGAGTTGTAACGATGAATAGTTTTCTTTCACTACTGGATTCAATTCCTGAAGATAGCATTGCTGTCACGGTATATCTGGTAGGAAGTGTGATTATTCTCTGGGCTTGGTACCTGATTGCCAGACGTTTGCCTAAGCCGCTAGGTGGAATGACATGGCTCATCGGCTTTGCCATTCTACTGACGCCTACAGTTTCTGAAGGAAATAATGCTTCTATTGCCCCAGCTTTTTTTGGACTGCTATTTGGCATTTTAACCAAAGAAAAAGCCTTGATCTGGTCAAATGCCTCTCTGATTCTCTTTGTGGTCGGGCTGGGCTTGGTGATTGGAGCATTATGGTCAAAATATATGGCCAACAAGGCAAGATTTGCCGCAAACAAAAATAGTTCACCGCTTTAAGTAAAACAATAAGGTTAGATCATGTCTGTGGATACTCAACAATTTCTAGGTACAGATCAGTACATTGCGACTGATAGTTTGAAACTTGCTGTCAAGGCAGCACGTAGCTTGCAAAAGCCGCTTTTAGTTAAAGGTGAGCCGGGAACGGGTAAAACGTTACTTGCCGAGCAAGTTGCGGAAAGCCTGGGACTTAAGCTGCTCACCTGGCATATCAAGTCGACCACCAAAGCACAGCAAGGCTTGTATGAATACGATGCTGTATCGCGTTTGCGTGATAGCCAGCTAGGCGACGATCGTGTTTATGATATTAAAAACTACATCAAACCTGGAAAATTGTGGGAAGCCTTCACCAGTGAACAACGCTGTGTATTGTTGATTGATGAAATTGACAAGGCAGACATCGAGTTTCCGAATGACTTATTGCATGAACTCGACAAAATGTCGTTTTTTGTTTATGAAACCGGGGAAACCATCACGGCGACACAACGTCCAATCGTGATTATTACTTCAAATAATGAAAAAGAATTGCCGGATGCGTTCTTGCGCCGCTGTTTCTTCCATTATATTGAATTCCCGGATGAAGCGACCATGCGCGAAATTATTGATGTGCATTTTCCGCAAGTGTCTGCCGCTTTGGTCAACGAAGCCTTACAGGTGTTCTTCAAGCTTCGCCAGGTACCGGGCTTAAAGAAACCGCCATCAACCTCTGAACTGATTGACTGGCTCAGTCTGCTGATGGCTGATGACATGCCGGAAGATATTCTGCGCAATCATGACAAATCCAAAGCGATTCCACCCTTGTACGGTGCGCTGATTAAAAACGAGCAAGATGTACAGCTGCTTGAACGTTTAGCCTTTATGTCACGTCGCTAGGGGAGAAACACGCATGTTTGTGCGATTGTTTTATACCTTACGCAAATACGGTGTGCCGGTATCCACGCGTGAACTGATTGATCTGAATGAAGCCGTGGCTTCAGGGCTGGTGTTTGCCAATCAGGAAGAGTTCTATGGACTCGCAAAAACGATTATGGTTAAAGATGAGCGTTTCTTTGACAAGTTTGACCGAGCCATGAAAGATTACTTTGATGGCATCTCCACTTTTGATCTGGATGATTTGCTTAATCAGGTGCATAAGTTACCAAAAGACTGGTTTGATCTGGAACTTCTGGAAAAGCATCTCACGCCTGAACAGCGGGAAGAACTGAAAAAAGCCGGTTCACTGGAAGAGCTGATGAAGATGCTGGAAGAGCGTCTTCGTGAGCAGCACAAGAAGCATCAAGGCGGGAACAAGATGATCGGTACCGGTGGCACATCGCCCTTTGGTGCCTATGGTGATCATCCTGAAGGTGTGCGGATTGGTGGGCCGGGACGTAAACGCTCCGCCGTTAAAGTCTGGGAACAGCGCAAATACCAAAACCTCGATGACGAACAGATTTTGGGTACCCGGCAAATGCAGATGGCACTCCGCCGTTTACGCAAGTTTGCCCGTCAGGGTGCAGCTGAAGAGCTGGATATTAACGGCACGATTCGTGAAACCGCCAAGCAGGGCATTCTGGATGTGCAGCTGGTGCCGGAGCGTCGCAACCGTATTAAAGTGTTGATGCTGTTTGATGTCGGTGGATCGATGGATTCGTACATTGCGCAATGTGAAAAACTGTTCAGTGCAGCCAAGACCGAATTCAAAACCCTGGAATATTTTTATTTCCATAATTGTCTTTATGATTATGTCTGGAAAGACAATATCCGCCGTTCCAGTACCCGCATGAATACCTGGGATCTATTCAATACCTATGGGCGCGACTATCGGGTAATTGTGGTAGGAGATGCCAGTATGGCACCTTATGAGCTGAACTCGGTGGGCGGCTCGGTTGAATACATGAATGATGAATCCGGTATTGTCTGGTTGCAGCGCCTGCGCCAACATTTTGAAAAAACGGCCTGGCTGAATCCTGAAGAAGACCGTTATTGGCATTACACCCACACTATTGGTCAAATTAAGCAGATTTTTGAAGATCATATGTATCCCATGACCTTGAAAGGCGTGGAAGATATGACAAAATATTTGGCTCGATAAATTGCTTGATCACAGCATCATAAAGCAAAGTGCTTGTTTTAAATGAAGGAATTCAATATGACGCATCAAATTAATGGCATCCCATTACCGAATGAAGAAGGTTTCTTTGGCGCATATGGCGGTCAGTTTATTCCACCTCATTTAAAAGAGGCGATGGACGAAATTAATGTGGCGTATGAGCAAATTCGCCATACTGCTGAATTCCAGAATGAATTGGCAGATTTATTTGCCAATTATGTTGGTCGTCCAAGTCCACTGTTTCATGCCAAGCGTTTATCTGACCAATTGGGTGGAGCGCAAATTTACCTGAAACGAGAGGATTTAAACCACACCGGTGCACATAAGATTAACCACTGTCTTGGTGAAGCTTTACTTGCCAAATATATGGGCAAAAAGAAAGTAATCGCGGAAACAGGCGCAGGGCAGCATGGTGTGGCATTGGCAACAGCGTGTGCTCTAGTGGGTATTCCCTGTGAAATTCACATGGGACAAGTGGATATTGAAAAAGAACATCCGAATGTGGTCAAAATGAAAATTCTGGGTGCCAACCTGATTTCTGTCACACGCGGCACAGCGACCTTAAAAGATGCCGTGGACAGCGCATTTGAAGAATACTTGAAAGATCCGAAAAGCTTCATTTATGCCATTGGTTCAGTGGTTGGTCCACATCCTTTCCCGAAAATGGTTCGTGACTTTCAGGCGATTATTGGCGATGAAATCAAAGTTCAGACCAATGACCGTTTTGGTTCAAATCCGGATTACATCGTAGCTTGTGTCGGTGGTGGCTCAAATGCCATGGGCGCTTTCACAGCCTTCTTGAATGATGCTGATGTCAAGCTGGTCGGTGTGGAACCTGCGGGCCATGGTTTAGATACCACGATGCACTCGGCAACCTTGACTTTGGGTAAACCAAGCCAGCTTCACGGGATGGCATGTTATGTCCTTGAAGATGAGCAAGGCGAGCCTTTACCGGTACACTCGATTGCTTCGGGTCTGGATTACCCGGGTGTAGGTCCACAGCATAGCTTGCTTAAAGACTTGGGCCGTGTGGAATATACCACGGCAACGGATCAGGAATGTCTGGATGCCTTTATGACACTTTCACGGGTAGAGGGGATTGTCCCTGCACTGGAAAGTTCACATGCAGTTGCCTGGGCTTTACGTGAAGCACCCAAAATGGCGAAAGATGTGAAAATTGTCGTGAACGTTTCGGGGCGTGGCGATAAAGACTCGGATTATGTGGCAGAGAAATTAGGCTTGAACTAAAGATATGTCCCTATTTTTTAAGATAAGGGTTAATTTCTGGCTGGAAAAATTAAAAAACCTCTCATATCGAGAAAATGCCAGTCAGTTAACAAACTGACTGGCATTTTCTTTTTTAAATTTATGATTGTATTTAATATGTGGGAAAGTCATCCGCAACTGTTTGAGGCAGGACTACATTAAAAAATGATTGTTTCTGCGACAGATTTGCTAGTTGATAGTGGCTGACGAGTTTTGCGGATTACAAATGCCTTTGGTTACTTTGGGCGAAACCAAAGTAACAAATGAGCTACAAGAGTTTGATTTAAAACGGTAAGACTCCGCCATGAATCACTAAAAAATTAAGGAGTTTATTTCTAAACTCCTTAACTGATCCGCATTACTCATATCGAGAGGTTTTTTTATGTATTTTCAGTCTTAACTGGCAATATATTGTTGTAATTGATCAATGAGTTTGCGTTGGTCATCCATCACGGCTTTAACCAAATCACCAATAGAGATCAAACCCACCAGTTTTTCATTTTCAACCACAGGAAGATGACGTAAATGGCGATCGGTCATTAAATCCAAACAGTCTTCAACACTGGTAGATTTCGTCACGGTCAGTACTTTGGCAGTCATGATTTCGCTGACTGTGGTTTCTTTAGAGGTTCGCTCCATCAGCATGACTTTACGAGTGTAATCACGTTCAGAAAATATACCCACAACTTTTTCATCTTGCGTGACCACGAGCGCACCAATGCCTTTATCCGCCATAAGTGTAATTGCTTCAAGTACCGTTGATTCTGGACGAATCGTAAAAATCGTTTTCTCAATTTTGTCGTGAATGACTTGTGCAACGTTGGTCATTTATTATCATCCTTCTTGTTCTTTATTTGACTTTAAACTTAGCGCGAAAAAAGAAAAATGCAAATACTTTTCAGGTCATTAATAAAAATTTACATTTTTCAATATTTCATTTTTAACTCTGTGAACAACCCTTTAAGCGGGTTGTAAAGATTCGGCAAAAAAGAAATGCCGCATCTGTTGTGTGGTCAATTTAAATTTTTGACTAGATGAATTACACAGTGCGGGGGTTACACTTAAACGGGTTAATGTGGGCAGCAACGATTCCTGAAAATCTGCAGAGGTAATTTTACGCGGCGTATAATTTGGCCAATGACGTTCAGCATATTTTTGAGCCTGCATACCGTTTAACCAGAATGGGAAAATAAAATCTTCATGATCGGACATCATGGCCCAACCCTGCTGATGATATAAACCCCAAAGTACACCACAGTACATCATAGATTTTAAAATCGTGATCTTAAAAAATAAATCTTTAGGAATAGGCTGTAATGAATTAATTTGATTCATACCAGAATACATGTAGTGAATTCAGCAGTTATTGTAAGGAAGCAAGATGAAAGTTCAGTGTAAGCTTTGAGAAATAATGTAAATGAATATGTATTTAAAAAGAGAAGGCATTAAAAAACGCCACCTTGGTGACGTTTGATTAAGCTTGCATGGTGGCCAGCTTCTGCCAGTATTGGGCTTTGAGTGAGTCGCGTTCTACGCGGAAACCCTGATAGTAAAGTTCTGCTAAAAACAAGGCTGCTTTACCATGTCCGGCACGAGCGACTTCTTCCAGTTTTTGAACCGCATCTGCAAAATTCATTTGAGACTGAATTGTATTCACTGCATCTGCATATGCATGTTCTAGGTCTTGATGAGAGATTTGTTGAATCATATTAAACTCCTTATTGTAATTATGATTGCTAGATAGACTATTAAGTTTGTCTTGATACTAATTTAACTAGGCTTTGTTAAAGTAATATTACATCGAACCTAAATTGTCAAACAATATCTATGGGCTGTATTGTTAAAATCAAGGTTACATGATTAAACAATGTACAAAATGATTTTTGCTTAGTATGTTAATAGAGGAACTTGACATATAAGGAGAATAACATGACAAAAACATTAGATGGTTTTACGTTTGATTTGCCTCCCACTACAGACCAAATCATTGAACTTGCACATCAGCACCGTAAAAATTTAGACGAAGCTATTTTTCATCAAGAAATTCACCTGGGTAATTATTGTTTAGCCCAGCGTAAGAGAGTTTATGATTTTACTCGCCAGCTGGATATACAGCAACGTGAGGATTTTTATAATGTCTATAATGGTGAGTTGCTGCGCATAGCGGACGATGATGAGCTGCATCCCGTGCATGCTGAAAGAGGGGTGGGAGCTTTCGCAATTCTATTGGTATTGGGGATTATCGCATTTGTGCTTTACTTTGCAGTAATCCGGAATGTCATTGTCTAATCGCCGATTTTGATTTGCTCAATTTCTGTTACAAATACAGTGAAATTGAGCAAATCTGCTTGTGCTTCTTTATGCTGCATCCTACACTACCTTGAATTCGAGGTAGGTTATGCATATTGCTTTACAAAAAATTGTTCACTTAAAATCTAAAATAAAGCTGGAAGATATTTATAACGGATTTGTCGTTACCATCATTGCTATTATCTTGATTCTTGCTTTCATTGCGCTGCACCGACCCATTACGGTCAAACAATTTGAAAATGTCGTACAGCTTTCAGCTCAAGCCAATTACCCAGCGACTCAGGAAATGGCTCTGCTGCTGATGCAGCAACCTCAGATTCCTTATGCCCAATATTTTAAATTGATGCAGGCGCATCATCTGGAGATGACACAGGCTCATCAATTGCCTCCTTTACAAGCGGAGCAATAATTGTTTTGGGAGCTGGTTTAACTGAAGGCGTGTATGCGGGAGCGGGTGGATTTAAATCTTGTTTTAATACTGCCTCCAACGCGGGTTTGTCTAATTTGTCATTGACTACAATGATCGTGAGACGTTCAGGGTGCAAATTTTTTTGAAGGGCCTTCTGAACATCTTGTACAGTAATTTTTTCTAATAATTTTGGATAATTTCTCAGGTAATCAGCAGGTTGATTGTAAAATCCCATAGAACCTAACTGTGCATTGATATTGGCATTGCTACTATAGTTGTTTGGAAAAGCGCGCAACATGCCAGCCTTGGTTTCTTCCAGCTGTTTCTGGTTAATGGGCTGGCTGACAAAATTAACCAAGGCCAGATGAGCAACCTGTATGCTGTCGAGCAACTGGTCTTGTCGGGTGGAATAACTAAAACTGAACGTTCCTGGTGCCTGGCTAAATGTAAATGAACTATAAGCGCCATAGGTAAAACCGCGCTTAACCCGTAGTTCTTTCATTAAAATAGAATTAAAACCACTTCCACCAAACATCTGGTTAGCCACTTCTAAAGCGAGCCGATCCGGATCAAAGCGTGTAGGACCCAATTGTCCCATCATGACATGCGCCTGACTGGAGTTAAACTTGATGTGGCGAATATCGAAACCTGATTTATCGACGGGTTGAGCCAAGGGTAGGGCCTTTTTTCCCTGTTTTAGGTTGCCCGCGATACGTTCAGAAAGTTGCTGCGCCTGTTTGGGACTGAGTTGACCGGTAATGGCAATGTTCAGGTTTTGTGCCACCAAAAATTGGTCACTAAACTGCTGCAATTGTGCCGGTGTGATTTTGCTAATACTGCGCTGAGTCCCGGTAATGGGTTCGGCATAGGCATGTTTTCCATATAAAGCACGGTAAAACAGGATATTCATCATGCGGCCAGGACTTTCCTGGATCTGTTTCTGGCCGACTTGAGTATTATTTAATACCAGATCGATACTGAATTTTTTAAAGGTTGAATGGTTTAGCACTTCCAGCAGCATGCCTAAAGCAGGTTCAAGTTTATTGGGGTCAGACAATACCCGTAATTTAACGATAAACATGTCCCGATAAGCACCGGCACTAAATTGAGCGCCTACACGTTCAAAAGTACTGGCAATTTCATTAGCTGTATATTTTTCTGTTCCTTCATCAATCAGTTTTGCTGCCATATTGGCAATACCATATAGACCTGGCGCGATTTCTTCATCCCGTGCCGAACCTGCATTAAAGGTCAGTTGAATATCGACCATGGGTAAATCCTGTGATTCGACAAACAGCGTACGAACTTGATATCTGTTTTTCAGCTCATGTACATAGGGGGCGTTGAATTGAGTTTGTGCATGGGAGATTTGCAAGCTTTGTAACAGGGGAATAGATTTGAGCTGTGCCGGGTTGTCATCATGTAGGTTATTTAAGTCAATGTCCGCCAATGCGGCTTGGGTCCAGAGCATAGAACCAAAAATAAAAAAAGAATGCAGCTTGAACATAACAAATTCCACTATGGGGCTTTATTTTCAGGAGAAAGATATAAGGTGCTCAGATTGTCACGACTAAAATAAGCATTCGCCACGCGTTGTATATCTTGTGGGGTGACCGTTTCAAAATGTTTGGGCAGTCCGTCCATCAAGCGAAAACTTAAGCCGTTAATTTCCAGATTGCCGATCATCCGTGCCTGTCCGGCAATGTCATCCTGGCTATAGATTAAATTGGAGACATATTTAGCCGTCACCCGCTCGACTTCTTCGGGTTGAATCAATTCGGTTTTGAGAAGCTCGATTTCGGTCTGAATGGCCTGTTCAGCTTCCGATAAACTCTTCCCATCAACGGGCAGGGCAGAAATGCTCAATAAGCTGTCACCACGGCTATAAGGATCATAAGACACACTCACTGCAGTCAATATTTTTTTGTCCCGAACCAGGCGATCTTGCAGCCGTGAAGAAATTCCACTGTCCAGTATGTTCCTGATAATTGTTAAGGCATAAGCATCTTGCGGATTTTTGGCTGTGACCAGTGAGCGCACGTTCCATGCCATAAACAGGTTGGGTACTTTCACAGGAAAATTCAGTTCCATATGGCGATAGCCAATACGGTCAAATTCTAATACGTCATTGCGTGGCGGGGTTTTTCTGGCAGGAATATCAGCAAAATACTTTTGCACTTGCAATACGGTCTGTTCAGCATCGACATCACCGACAATCACCAGAAGGGCATTATTGGGACTATACCAGTCGCGATACCATTTTTTGACATCTTCAAGCTGAAGGTTTTGCAGATTTTTCATGTGGCCGATCACCGGTTGGCGATAATGGCTGGTTGGATAGGTGATCCATTTGAATCGTTCGAAAGCCAGGGATCTGGGATTGTCATCTGTGCGTAAGCGCCGTTCTTCCATCACCACCTTAATTTCAGGATCAAAATCCTGCTGGCGTAACAGCAGGTTGCTCATCCGGTCTGCTTCAAGTTCTAAAGCCATGGGTAGATAGGTTTTAGGGTAGAGCTGGTAATAATTGGTGTAATTGGTAAAAGTTGAGGCATTGATGCGTCCGCCATACATACGGCTTAAGCGGGTAAATTCATCATTGGGAACTTTTTGCGTACCTTTAAACATCATATGTTCCAGTACATGCGAAATGCCTAATAAATTCCCCGATTCATCACTACTGCCCACCCGGTACCAGATTTGCGTCATGACCATGGGAGAACGGTGATCTTCCCGAATAATCACTTTTAGACCGTTTTTGAGCGTAGTTTCAAAGGTCGTACGTGCCAATTTGCTGCGAGTTTCTGCATGTACCCAGCCACTTTGAAGCATCAATAAAGCCAGCGTGAGCGTTAAAATATGATTTTTAAAAAAAGACGGTTTTAAAAAAAGTGGGTAGCTGCTTTTGAGCACAAGATTTACCCCCAGTCATAAATTATATTTATGATCATTTTTCAGAAACTGCTGCCTGAAAGCAAAGGTTAAGTTGTTGGTTTTTGGTGTGTTCAGTGTCTATTGGAAAACGCAGGACAAAACTATGCTAGAATCCTTGTTTTTTAACGCTATGCTTTTCAAGGATTCGGCATGCAACAGCAATCTAATGGGCAAAATAAATTTTTGATTGATGCTGATATCGGGGATGACGATGTCACTTTACCGAATTTACCCGCGGTAAATATCCCTATTGTTGAAACTCAAAATGAACAAGTTGCTGTTTCTGCGCCTGTAGCCACAGAAACAGAGCAAACAGAAATAGAGCAAGACCATACGCCTAAAGGTGGCTTTTTTAGCCGCATGAAAGAAGGGTTAACCAAAACCCGTAAAAACCTTGCCGACGGTATGGTCAACATTCTCATTGGTGGTAAAGAAATCGATGATGAATTGCTTGAAGAGGTGGAAGAGCAATTACTGGTTGCAGATATTGGTGTCGATGCAACCAAAACCATTATTGCCAATTTAACTGAACGTACTGCACGTGGTGATCTGATTTATTCACATTCGCTGTACAAAGCGTTGCAAGAAGAATTGGTCGCATTGCTGGCTCCGCGTGTTAAACCTTTACATATTGATCCCAATAAAAAACCATTTGTGATTTTGGTGGTTGGTGTCAATGGCGTGGGTAAAACCACCACAATTGGCAAGTTGGCAAAACGTTTGCAAGGCGAAGGCAAAAAAGTCATGCTGGCTGCGGGCGATACTTTCCGTGCGGCAGCAACAGAACAATTACAAATTTGGGGCGAACGCAACAATATTGCAGTGGTTGCCCAGGGGCATGGGGCAGATAGTGCATCCGTTATTTTTGATGCCTTCGAAAGTGCACGTGCCAAAGGCGTGGATGTCCTGATTGCAGATACAGCAGGCCGTTTGCATAACAAAGGTCACTTAATGCAAGAGTTGACCAAAGTAAAACGCGTGATGCAAAAAATTGATGCCACAGCACCGCATGAAATTATGCTGGTGGTAGATGCGGGTACTGGTCAAAATGCAATTAATCAGGTTGAAATGTTTGATGAAGCCGTTGGCTTGACCGGACTCACCATTACCAAGCTGGATGGAACTGCTAAAGGGGGGGTGTTATTTAATATCGCCAGTCGTACCCATGTACCTATTCGCTTTATTGGTGTGGGCGAGAAAATTGATGATCTGCGTCCATTTTCGGCAAAATCATTTGTTGCAGCCTTATTTGAAACTGAAAAGTAAAATGCATGATATTTCACACAAACTCCGCTAAATGCGGAGTTTGTTGTTTTAGTGAGAATTGTTTGATTTAAAAACCAACATTCAAGAATCCCGTATCTAAAGAACCTCCTTATAAAACCGCTAGAATATGAAAAAATCTTAAAAGCTTTAGCATTCTTATTGGGGAGTACTGTTGTGGCATTATTAGAGAAAATTGGTCATGTCCTTACGGCAGATATTACGAAAGAACTAAAATTTAAAAAAAGAGCTGCTGAAGAGGTAAATGAATTAACATTTGTCGATCAATTGAAAAAACGTCGCAGCATTTATGTTCTCGGCAAAAAGGTTCCTTTTAGTCAAGCCTATTTGGCAGAATTGATTCAAGAAGCTGTGCGAAGCTGTCCCTCCGCATTAAATTCTCAGAGCTCAAGAATTGTGGTGTTATTTGGGGATTCCCATCAGCAATTTTGGGAAATTGTCAAAGAGGTGCAACGTAAATTAGTTGCTGTACATGTATTTGCCGGTGCAGCAATGAAAATTGATCAATGCGTGGCAGGGTATGGAACGGTACTGTTCTATGAAGATCAGAACATTATTCAAAAATTGCAAAAGAAAATTCCTTTTAATGCGGATGATTTTCCCGTTTGGTCAGAACAGACGTCGGGTATGGCGCAATATGCAGTGTGGACGGCCTTGGCGGATTCAGGTATTGGTGCCTGTTTGCAGCATTATAATCCGAGTATAGATAAGGCAGTTTCGGAACATTTTCATATTGATGAATCCTGGTTGTTACGGGCACAACTGGTATTCGGTTCCATTGAACAAGAAGCAGACATCAAACAGGAATCTCAGACCGCTGAACGGTTTAGAATTTTGAATTAATCAGATCATCGTATCAATGAAGCACCTTTGAGGGGTGCTTTTTTATTTTATATCTATTGAAAATCAGCTATCAAACTGTTCTATAAATAAAACACAATGTCACTTTTATAATCATGTAATGCTCCTAAAATGAAAGTAAGATCAATTTATTCCAATCATGCTTAATAAAATTTAAAAAAGGTGAAATCATGTCATTTTTAGCCCATATGAAACAGCGCCGTACTATTTATGCAATTGGTCAAAACGTTCCAATCACAGCTGATCAAATAGAAGAGGTCATTAAAGATGCGGTACGAAATAGTCCCTCTGCTTTCAATTCACAAACTTCACGTGTCGTGACTTTATATGGTGATTCACATGCGAAATTCTGGAATATTGTACGTGAAACATTACGTAAACTTGTGCCAGAAGAAGCATTTGAAAATACCAATGCAAAGATTAACGGTTTTGCAGCAGGTTATGGCACGGTATTGTTTTATGAAGATCAAGACGTGGTAAAATCGCTACAAGAACAATTTCCCTTATATGCTGAGCATTTTCCAGCATGGTCAGAGCATTCTACCGGCATTGCACAATTTGCAGTATGGTCATCATTGGCAGAGCAGCATATCGGTGCCTCATTGCAGCATTACAATCCTGTGATTGATGAGGAAGTGGCAGCCACCTTCGATATTCCTAAAAACTGGAAATTACGTGCTGAACTGGTGTTTGGTTCAATTGAAGCCCCAGCGGGAGAAAAAACATTTCTTGATGATAATATTCGTTTCAAAAGATTTGACTAATGTATGTTTCATTTAAGTGAGGTTAAGAGAGTGCTGAAACGGCACTCTTTTTATTGATAAAGCGAATGATAGATAAATCAATTAAGCTGCAAAGCTTATCTCAACAAAGTCTTGAAAATACAGCTGTATTAAAAATAGCTTTGTCATAAAATTGTCATTTGTTAATTGCATAGTGCAATTTATGTTTAATATTCAAAGAAGAGATGGTGGAATGAGTCTAAAATTAACTTTTGCTGCAGCTGCATTGATGGTAAGTGGTGCTGCATTTTCAGCAGTCACTATTTCAGCACCAGAAGAAATTAAAATTCTAGCGGTGAATGATCAGGAAGTTAATACGGGATTATTCCGTGCCAAGAACAATCAATACAAGGTGGATGCAGGTACTAGCAATATTAGTGTGCGTTACACTCAGTATTTTGAACATTTAAATGGTGAACACGATATTGTAAAATCATCGGTAGTAACTATACGCACGCCCATTTTACAAGAGGGTGGAGAATATCGACTGGAGTTGGTCAATGCACCGGCAAATTTTGAAGCTGCCAAAAAATATGCTGAACAACCTATAGTGGCATTGTTTGATAAAAATAATGAGATGTTGGTGCAGCAGGTGGGTGCAAACACTGAGCCAAAACCATGGTTGGCACAAGGCATATTCTCAAAAACTACAGATTTGACTCAAAAGAAAACAGCTTTGCAAAATCAGCCAGCACCTGTATATACACCAGCAGCAGTGCAATCAAAAGTGGTGGCAGTTCCTTCTAGTGAGTCACCTTCAGGAGTAACTGCTGATCAGCAACTGATTCAATTATGGCAAAAAGCAAATAAGGCAGAACGTCAGAAGTTTATGTCATGGCTGGCAGAGCAGGCTAATTAATAAATTCAAATAAAACTAGCATAAAGCTGGTTTTATTGTCTTAAGGCAAAATAATCAAAATTAAAATGAGAAAAATGATCTAAAAAATGAATGTTGCAATGTGTAAAAAACACGCAAAACAGTCTTGAAACATGTTAAAAATAACTTCTTGGGTTAAAAAACAAACACTCGAATGCAAAATTATAGAAAATTCTATAATGGGGGTTGCGTTGGTTTAAAAACTCTATAGAATACGCTTCATCCCGACGAGACACAAGAAACGAAGCGTTGTGTTGAGCGTTAAACTTAAAACTGACGAGGTTTTAAGTAAGATCATTAAGAGATTATGAAGAACAACTTGTGTGGATTTTTACTGGTTGATCGATCGAAATTATTTTCATTGATTGATGGTAGAAATTACTCGA
>NZ_FMYO01000022.1 GCF_900096895.1 Acinetobacter kookii
TTATGCAGTTACTTTAGCAACAACACCAGCACCAACTGTACGACCACCTTCACGGATCGCAAAACGTAGACCTGGGTCCATTGCGATTGGGTGGATCAATTCTACTGACATTTCTACGTTGTCACCAGGCATAACCATTTCAACGCCTTCTTTTAACTGGATTGCACCAGTTACGTCAGTTGTACGGAAATAGAACTGTGGACGGTAACCGTTAAGGAATGGAGTGTGACGACCACCTTCTTCTTTAGAAAGTACGTATACTTCTGCATCGAATTTAGTGTGCGGCTTGATTGTACCTGGCTTAGCAAGTACTTGACCACGTTGAACGTCTTCACGCTTAGTACCACGTAGAAGAACACCACAGTTCTCGCCTGCACGACCTTCGTCAAGCAATTTACGGAACATTTCAACGCCAGTTACAGTTGTTTTAACTGTGTCTTTAATACCTACGATTTCAACTTCTTCGCCTACTTTCACGATACCAGATTCAACACGGCCAGTTACTACTGTACCACGACCAGAAATTGAGAATACGTCTTCGATTGGCATCAAGAATGCTTTGTCGATTGCACGTTCTGGTTCTGGGATGTAAGAGTCAAGCGCTTCAACAAGAGCAAGAACTGAAGATTCGCCGTATTGACCAGCATCACCGTTAAGCGCAGCCAAAGCTGAACCACGGATAACAGGAGTGTCATCACCAGGGAAGTCATAAGTAGAAAGAAGTTCACGAACTTCCATTTCAACCAGCTCAAGAAGCTCTTCGTCGTCTACAAGGTCACATTTGTTCAGGAACACAAGGATGTAAGGTACACCTACTTGGCGAGACAAAAGGATGTGTTCACGAGTTTGTGGCATAGGACCGTCAGTCGCAGCACATACAAGGATCGCACCGTCCATCTGAGCAGCACCAGTGATCATGTTTTTAACATAATCGGCGTGTCCTGGGCAGTCTACGTGAGCGTAGTGACGAGTTGGAGAATCGTATTCTACGTGTGAAGTATTAATTGTAATACCACGTGCTTTTTCTTCTGGTGCAGAGTCAATTGCTGCGTAATCTTTCGCTTCACCGCCGTAAGTTTTTGCACAGATAGTTGCAATTGCAGCAGTTAAAGTAGTTTTACCATGGTCGACGTGACCAATTGTGCCCACGTTTACGTGTGG
>NZ_FMYO01000017.1 GCF_900096895.1 Acinetobacter kookii
ACACATAACATCCATGTTATGGTGGATAACATGTGGCATCCCTGCCACATTCGTCAATCCAAAGTTTACTTAAATTAAATTATGGGACAGCAGAGGGGGTTAGGGGAGGATTGAAATTAAGGAGAGAATCATGCCCAGTCTTTTTATTGTCATGCTTGGTGGTCGTCATGCACGTGCCAATACCGAAGTGCATGATGTGGTGCTAGCTGTCGGTGATTCTCTTGAAGATGTTTATCCTCAATTAAAACAGGCATGGTTTGGCGAGCAAAAAGGGCTGCATATTGATGCCTGGGCACAAATTAACGGGATTGAATTTGAAGGCAAACAATATCAAATCCAGTTTAGTGATGCAGCGCCGAATTCATCTTCACAACATCTGTTTTTAGTGAATTTGGGAGGCTACGACCCTCAAGAATTTGGGGAGCTGCATCGTTATGTTCTGGTCGTGGCGCAAAATGCCAAGGGGGCAAAACAATACGCTAAGGCTTATTTTGCCAAGCATTGGCAGAAACAGCATACCGACCGAATATTAGATGTGGATGACTGTATTGTGATTGACCATATTCATGGACGTTATGTACAGCTGGTCGAGGGTGATTTTGCAACCAACCGCTGGGAAAACACCTATTTAATGCTGGATGAGGGATAATTTATATCTATTTGATTAATAAATTATATTTATCAAATATTAGACCAGGTGAAATATTATAAATTTTTGTATTTTTTCGATGAAAATTGCTTTTTGACACTTTCAAGTTCCGCTTATATAGGCATAATAACGCTAAGGAATTGTTATCTCTTGGCTAGATGGAATTTGATAAATGGATTTGATTCAATCAAATGGACAACCGCATTATGGACGTTTTAGCGTCCTCCCTAAAACCATCGATTTGAATCAATACCAGTACAAGACACCTTATGGCGATGTCTTAACCGGTTGGCGCAAGCGATTAAAATATAAAAAGTTTAAATTTTGCTGCATTCAGCATGGCCATTATACGATTGGTCTGGCGATTGCCGATATTGCATGGGCTGGGCATGCCTTTTTCTATATTTATAATCATCAAAACCATGAGGTTTTAGAATGGAATGCTATTAACCTGTTATCACGCAATACCGTGGTAGATGAACAGCCGCTTTATAACCAGAGTTTTTTTTCCAAGTCACCTTTTCAAATTGATATCCAGCATGCCAATGGCGTGCGTTATATCCATGTGACTAAATATGGTGAAATCAGGCTTAGTGCGCGAATTTTCTGTGCGGGTACAAACCCGCTCAGCATGTGCAGCCCGACGGGGATCAATGGCTGGACTTATACCCAGAAGCTGACCACTTTGGCGTGTGAAGGCTTTTTTATCAATAAGCAGGGTGAAACCATACAGTTTAATGAAAGAACGTTTGCATCGCTGGATGATACCTGCGGTTTTCTGCGTCCGGAAACGGCATGGTTCTGGTTGTCGTGCAATTTTTGGGATGCACAAAATAACCGGATTGGCTTGAACCTGGCTTCAGGAGTCAATGAAAGCTTTGGCAATGAAAACTGTTTATGGGTGAATGGGGTGCTGTATCCTGTCAGTGATGTTTTGTTCCAGCATCTGGATGAGGGACACTGGACCATTCGCTCGCTGGATGAAAAGTTAAATCTGGATGTCAAAACGGGCTGGCGACGCTATGAAAATCTGAATTTAAGACTGGTGGGCAGTCAGTTCAGCCAATGGCAAGCCAAAATTAGCGGGACCATTCAACAGGATGATCAGGAAATTGTCTTGATCAATGAATATGGTTTGCTCGAACAGCACTATGCCAAGTGGTAAGCGCCAAATGGTTAATCTATAAAAATAAAAAAGCCTGCGAAATATGCAGGCTTTTTTTATTCTTTTGCCGCTTGCCAAAACGCTTCGCCCGCTTGTATAGGGTCGCCGGTTTCTTCTAAGGTTTTGACCCAGACCTCGTATTGGGCAATCACCGGATGCTGGTTTGGATGAAAGTCTTTTTTAAACCAGTCGCGATATTGCTTGCTCATTTTGGTGAGCTTACCTTTTCTACCAAAGAACCACGGGAGTCCGCGAATATTCATTTGCAGACGTTGCAATGGGCTAAATCCGTCATGCTTTAACATGACATTGGCACGGTAAATGGTAAAGCCGAACATTAAGGCGGTGGTCCATGCCAGAACAAATTTACGGGTACTTTCAGGTACATTGCCCACCTGTTTCATCACGTCAAAAGCAACATCCCGATGTTCCATTTCTTCAATCGCATGCCATGCAAACAGTGCTCGCACAAAGGGATGAGCGTCTCTTAACGTTTCTTTACTGCCGTAAAAGGTTTCTGCCATTAAGGCCGTCAAGTGCTCAGCGGCAGCTGTCATGGCAATATTGTATTGCGGAGAACGTTTTTCCAGCTCGAATTTAAAAATTTTATTCAAACGCTGAATAAACTGATCGACCGGCATGCCTTGTTCTTTCATGACCTGATTCATTTTGTCATGCGCAATGCCGTGCTGTGCTTCCTGGCGGATAAAATCTGCCACACGCTGCTTTAAATCCGGATCGGTAATCTGGTCCCGAAACAGACGGACTGACTGGATAAAATAACGTTCGCCATCCGGGAAAGTCAGGCTAAGTGCATCGAACATCCGGGTAATAAACGGATCGCCTCCGAACCAGAAGCGCGGCACTTCATTCAGCTTGAAATCCAGATTGCTACGTACGACTGGAATAACCTGTGCTTGGACAATCGCATTCATGTTGTTTTACTTCAATTGCCTGGGATGATTGCAGTATGTCGGGATTTTTCTGTTTTGTTTTGACAGTAGTTGCCATTTTTTATACATTTTACGCCAAAGTGAAAATATAAAATGTCAAAAATAATCAGGATACATCGTGCAAGAATTGCAAATTCCAAATGGCTATTTTCAGTTGCTTCAAATGTATTTTCAGCAGCAGGGAATGGACCTCTTTAGCTTGGCCTGTCTAGCGCAGCACCAAGCACACCTGCGTTATGTTTTATCTTTGCCTATTGATTCGCAATCGACCTATTCATTTTTTGCAGAAGTCATGCAGCTGACTCAAAAACAGATGAATTGTCCGCAGTTGGTATTTGAAATGGCCCGCCTGATCCGCCCTGAACACTTTGGTGTACTGGGCTATATGGCGACTCGAAGTAACAGTGTAGCAGAGGCGTTGCAATATGTGATCCGCTTTAGCCGTCTGGTGATTGACGGAGCGGATGTTAGCCCGATACAGATGCATCAACGGAACAAAAAGATCAGTTTAAGCTGGCCTTTGCATGATTTGAAATATGCCTTGCTCAATGAAATGACCATGGCCTGTATGGTGCATTTGGCCCGGCAGATTTTTCCGGCCGAAAAAATTGAGTTATTGCAGGTCAATTTTGCCCATAGTCCACGAATGGCAGGTGATCATTATCAAAAGTTCTTTGATTGTAAAGTGGCATTTAAACAGTCGAACTATTCTTTTGAGATCAGTGCGGAAAACTTATGGCTAAAGTCCGAGCTGGCGGATCCCTCTTTAATGCAGCTTTTAATCAGGCAGGCAGAAGATGCCATTGCTGCCAAACCTCATTATGAAAATCTATTGTTGCATATTCAGCAAAAACTGGCTGAATATTTGCGAGTTAATGAACAGACCCCTAAAATAGAATGGCTTGCGGATGAATTGCATGTGTCTGTACGGACCTTGCAGCGTCAACTTTATGAACAAGAGACTTCCTTTAAAAAACTGCTTGAAACTGAGCGAATGAAACGCTGTGAACAGTTACTGCTACAAACCATGAGTTTTACGGAAATTGCCATGTGTCTGGGCTATTCAGATCAGTCGGCGTTGGCACGTGCGTATAAAGCCTATAGTGGTCAAACCCTATTACAGAGAAAACAGCAACTACAAACCCAGTCAGAACGATAAAAATGCCTTATTCAGGTCGCTTGGTTCATGAATGCAAGTGGGTAAGCACTCCTTCAGCTAGACCTTGGGGCGTTATATAAAAGTAGTGGAGTACAGGTTTTGCTATTGCGCCAAACTTTAACAATAAAAGCTAACTTAATTATTTTTATAATTTTTTTACCAATAAAAATAAATTTATCCGCGTGAGGGATATTTTTTACAAGGCAAAATTAGGCATCTTTGATCATTGAGAAAAAATCGTAAATATCAGTAAATGGTGCTCTCGGATTGTTCTGAAAAAATGAGATGCTGAGTCGAAAGTAGCGCGAAATGCTCAGGCTCTATTCAATGAGTAAAAAATAGCGTTACAATGCGTTGTCTTGTATTTCTACAAAGCCAACTCCTCAGTTTTTTAATAATTCAAGGAAAGTACAACCCTATGTCACGTTTAGCCACTCGTTTTGGACAGCTTAAATCTCAGCAGCGTAAAGCGCTTGTTTCTTATGTAATGGCAGGTGACCCTCATCCACAAGTAACCGTTCCATTGTTACATCAAATGGTTGAGGCTGGGGTAGATGTGATTGAACTTGGTCTACCATTTTCAGACCCTATGGCGGATGGCCCGGTCATTGCCCTTGCAGCGGAACGTGCATTGGCAGGCGGAACCAATACCCTGGATGCTTTGAACATGGTGAAAGAGTTCCGCCAGAAAGATACAGAAACACCGGTGGTTTTGATGGGTTATCTTAACCCTGTAGAAGTGATCGGTTATGAAAAGTTTGTGTCAATCGCCAATGAATGCGGTGTCGATGGTGTGCTTCTGGTGGACTTGCCGCCTGAAGAAGCCAAAGATTTTGATGACGTGTTGAAGAAATTCGACATGGATCAAATTTTCTTGCTGGCACCGACATCGACTGATGAACGTATTCAGCATGTGGCGAATCAGGCCAGTGGCTTTATCTACTATGTATCCTTGAAAGGGGTAACCGGTGCTGCAACCTTAGATGTTGCTGAAGCGGCAGTCCGTATCCAGAAAATTAAAACTGTGACTGACGTTCCTGTGGGTGTCGGTTTTGGGATCAGCGATGCTGCCTCGGCAAAAGCCATGGGTGTAGCAGCTGATGCTGTGATTGTTGGTAGTGCATTTGTAAAACAGTTTGCGAACTTAGCGCCAGAACAAGCCGTTGTCGAAACGGTCAATAAAGTCAAGGAGCTTCGAGCTGCGCTCGATGAGTTAGTATGAATCAAGAAGTGAAATCAGGCAAAATTCTTAGCCCAGCGAAGCCGTGGACCGAACGTCATGTTCCGGGTATTCAAGTGCCCGATGAGCAAGCTGCACTCAAAGCAACATTTACCGAGCCTACGGTTGAGTGTCCTGAATGTCATGCGCTGGTTACACGTACCGCGATGACATTTAATGCCTATGTTTGTCCACAATGCGATGAGCATTTGCGTATGAAAGCACGCGATCGCTTAAACTGGTTCTTCGATCAGGTTCAAAATGAACTGGGTCAGGAATTTGTTGCTAAAGATCCGCTGAAATTCATCGATAGCAAAGCCTATCCGGACCGTATGTCTGAAGCGCAAAAGAAAACCGGCGAAACTGAAGCCTTGGTGGTAATGCAAGGTGTGCTGAAAGACATTCCTGTTATCGCGTGTGCATTTGAATTCGACTTTATGGGCGGTTCAATGGGTACAGTGGTAGGTGACCGTTTTGTGCAAGCTGCTGAGCGTGCCATTAAAGAGAAACAACCTTTAATCTGTTTTGCTGCATCAGGTGGTGCACGCATGCAGGAAGGCATGTTGTCATTGATGCAAATGGCACGTACTTCAGCGGCAATTCAAAAAATGAAAGATGCTGGCCTGCCATATTTAGTGGTGTTGACCCATCCGGTTTATGGTGGCGTAACTGCATCATTGGCAATGCTCGGTGATGTACACATTGCAGAGCCTAAAGCCATGATCGGCTTTGCGGGTAAACGCGTTATTGAGCAAACTGTACGTGAAAAACTGGAAGAACCGTTCCAACGCGCAGAATATTTGCTTGATCATGGTGTAGTCGATCAAATTGTTCATCGTCACGCATTACGTGATACTGTATATCGTATTATCGCGAAACTGATGAATTTGTCTTGAACACAGCACCACTTGCAACAGACTCTTTAAACACATGGCTCGATTATTGGAGCCATGTTCACGTTACGGGTATTGATTTAGGTCTGGAACGGGTTATTCCTGTGGCTGAAAAGCTCGGTGTGACACGTCCGCAGGCCAAAGTGCTGACTGTAGCGGGAACCAACGGTAAAGGTTCAACCACCACTACTCTGGCTGCCATTTTAAATGCGCAAGGCTATCGGGTAGGACTGTATCAATCACCGCATATTTACCGTTTTAATGAACGGGTGAAACTGGCCGGGATTGAAGTGGATGATCAAACCCTGGTAGATGCCTTTGTGCAAGTGGATCAGGCACGTCGTGACTGTGATTTAACCCTGTCTTTCTTTGAAGCTACCACACTGGCGGCTTTTGTGATTTTTAAAGTCAAGCAATGTGATGTCTGGGTGCTTGAAGTCGGGCTGGGTGGCCGTCTGGATGTGGTCAATGTGATTGATCCGGATGTCGCCGTGATTACCAATATCGGTCTGGATCACACCGACTGGCTGGGCGATAGCATTGAAAAGATTGCGTTCGAGAAAGCCGGGATTATCCGTCCGAATATTCCCGTGATTTTTGGTGGTTCGCAAGAGCTTCCTCAAGCCATACAAAACAAAACCGATGAATGTCAGGCACAACTGTTTGCCGTCAATCGTGATTATTTTTATCAATATGCCGATGATGGTCAAGCCTGGATGTTTGCCTCATCGGGCAGTACGTTAAAACTTCCCCTCGGTGCTCTGGCACTGGAAAATATTTCCACCGCCGTTGCCGCGATTCTGGTCAGTGGCTTAAACGTGACTCAGGATGCCATTGCACACGGCATTCAAAAGGCACAATTGCCAGGCCGCTTTGAAATACGCCAAATTCAAGATAAAACGGTTATTTTTGATGCCGGACATAATCCGCATGGCGTAGAATTTTTGTTAAATCAGTTGCGAAAATTTTTAGAATACAATAAACAGTACACAGAAGTGATCAGTGTTTTTTCCATGTTGGCGGATAAAGACATCAAATCTGTCGTAGATTTGTTGAAAGATACTGTTTTAACATGGAAAATTGCACCCTTAGCCGTTCCGCGAGCAGCCACGATCGAGCAGCTTGAGGAGGCGTTACAGGGCGAAACAGTACAACACTTCAATAGTGTTCAATTGGCTTTTAAATCAGCGCTAAATGAAACAAAAAATAATCAGTTGATCTTGGTATGTGGTTCATTTCATACCTTAGAAGCGGTATGGGAGTATTTGGAAGAATGTCAATGAATAGCAAACAACGCTGGATGGGAGGCGTTGTTTTATTAGGTGGTGGTGTTTTATTGGCAGCATTGCTTCTAAAGGGTAAAGAAGAAATATACCAGAATGAACTCAGAACATCTGACTTGGCCGCCCAGGTTGAGCAAAAAAAGCCGGTAGCAGATGGGGGAATGGTTCAGTTGCAGCCTTTAACGGTTGATGTGGAAACAGAAAAACGTTTACTTGAAGAACAACGCCGGGCACGTGAAAAAGCGGTTGCAGAACAGGAAGCACGTGCAGCCGAGTTTTTGGCGATGCAGCAACAGGCTGAGGCAGAAGCGGCACGTAAGGCAGCCGAAGAATATGCCGCTTTAAATGCGCTTCGCAGTGGAGCACAGCAGAGTTCGGATAATATTCCGCCTGAACTGGTAGAAGATGAAAAAGCCAAACAAAAGCGTCTGGCTGATGAAAAGTTGCTCGCTGAAAAAAAGTTACAGCAGCAGACAGCTCAACAACAACGAACTGATGCTGATAAAAAAATAGCTGAAGAAAAACGTAAGGCCCAAGTGGAAGCCGAAAAGCAGTTAGCTGCGAAGCAAGCAACCGAGAAAAAAGCCGCTGAAGAAAAGGCAAAGCATGAGACGGAATTAAAACGTAAAGCAGAAGCTGAAAAACAGTTGGCTGCCAAAAAGGCGCTGGAAGCCAAGAAAAAAGAACAAGCCGAGCGTGAATTAGAGGCCAAGAAAAAAGCTGAAGCCAAGAAAAAAGCAGAAGCTGAAAAAGCCCGTGATTTGCTGGAAAATGGCGATAAGCAGTGGATGGTTCAAGTGGCCTTGGCTGCCAATGAAGCCAATGCAGATGCACTGGCCTCCAAGTTGCGTGCCAAAGGTTATAAAGTGACCAAGAGCCCAACATCCAAAGGGGTTCGCATTATGGTGGGGCCGGCTAAAGATCGTGATATTGCCGACGCTACCCGTAAAAAAATTACTGCCGATGAGAGCCTGGGAATGAAGTCGGCATGGGTGATTGACTGGGTTCCGCTCGATAAGCGCTAATCCTCGCTTGAAACTAAACTAAGATGGATTCAACAGTTGCTGTTGAATCCATTTTACATTTTCAGGACTGAATATTTTTTCAATATGAATCCAGACGGGGTGAAAGCCGTAGCCGCCATGTTTCATTTCACTGAGTGCATCCGAAATGGACCAGTTTTCAAAAATAATCCGGTACATGGCTATACTTGCACCGGTACGGTCTGAGCCGTGATAACAATGGATAAGTACTTTTTGATTTAAGGCTTTGGCTTGCTGAATCTGCCGCATGACCTCTAATAAATCTTCACGCGACATTGCCCAGGTGTGGATGGGGATATGAACCAATTTAAAATCTTTGGATGGCAGCACAGTCAGATCTTTATTTCTTGACCTTAGATTAATCACCACATCAATATCATGTGCCTTCAATTGCGGAATCAGTTCGGCATTGGGTTGCTCACTACGAAACACATGCTCGCTAATTTGATAAAAATTATCTGTTTGATTAATTAATGTTCCCCAGTGTGCAGGGCGCTGTTCAGGTGAAAATGCAGCTGTGGTCATGCATCCCGTCAAACTTGAGCTACAGAGTAAAATGGCAAGAATGGTTCTTTTCATCATGTTAGATAACGCGCCAGTTCAATAGGGTCATGTGCACAGATAATCTCGATATTTTTTTCATGTTGTGCCAGTTGCTGGATTTTGTGCAAGTTGTCTATACGCCTCTGATTGTCTTCGGCAAAAAAACGCTCCAGTTTATCCAGTGTTCTTAGCCTGTTTGTAGGGTTGAGTTGCAAGTGGGAGTAATAGGCATCACCACAGAAAAACAGCCAGCCATCATTCTGCTTAATGGCAACCCCGCAATGACCCTGGCTATGACCCAGCAGGGGAATCATTAAAATTTCATCCTGGAATATGTGAAATCCCTGTACTTGATGCAGGTTAAACCAGGCTTCGCCTTGATCAGGTTCTATAAAGTTCCAGTATCGGTGCTGTTTGAATTGCTGGGTTTTATAACGGGCTTTATTTTTTAAGGAAAAAAAGTTTTGAGTAGCATTATATTCGCTGGAAAGAATATGCACGGTAGCGTGCGGAAAATCGGAAATACCGCCGGCATGATCAAAGTCAAGATGTGAGATCAGAATATGTTTTACATCTTTGGGGCTAAAGCCCAGGTTCTGAATCTGGGCAAGCGCCGTGAGTTCTAAGTTATTTTCGATGCGACCTAGCCGTGAAACCAGATTGCCTAAGCGGGCTTTGGTATGCAGATAATCTTGTACGCCTAAACCGGTATCCACCAATACCAAGCCTTGATCGGTTTCCAGCAGCAGGCAATGACAAACCACTTTGGCACGTAAACCTTTTTGCCCAAATAGCGGGCCGCACACAGGACACATCGTGCCACAGTGCAAATGATGAATGTTATAGATCACAATATTTATTCTTAAGATGATTAGGCTTAGTTATAAACTGGCTGTGAAACAAACACCAACCTGATTTTGTAATTCAATTTCTGAGCTGAATAAAAAAGCCTGTCATCAGACAGGCTTGAGCAAAATCAGGATTTGGCTCGTCATTTTAATCCTGTATTTGCTGCATACTTGCGGCAGAGCTTCTCACCTTAATGCACGCAAGGGTAGAGCAGTATTTTCTGAGTGAACTACGCACTTCGCTTGTCTTGCGACAAAATAAGACAGCACTTTAATTTTAACTCGAAGCATAGCTTCTCGTCTTCTTATGGAATATATTCCTCAGGGCAGAGCAGTGCTCTGCTTGTCCAAAACTACGCGCTGCGCTTGTCTTGCGCAAAATTAAAAAGGAATCCTTTTAATTTTGCTCAGGCTGTGGCGTAAGGCGTAAGTATGGTGTTACAGCTTTATAGCCTTTCGGGAAACGTTGCTTGATTTCGTCTTCATCTTTAAGAGAAGGTACAATCACCACATCTTCACCTTGCTGCCAGTTGGCCGGTGTAGCTACCTTATGGTTGTCAGTCAGTTGTAGCGAATCAACCACACGCAAAACTTCATGGAAGTTACGGCCAGTCGAAGCAGGATAGGTAATAATCAAACGTACTTTTTTGTTCGGATCAATAATCACCAAAGAACGAACCGTCAAGGTTTCACTGGCATTCGGGTGAATAAAGTCATAAAGCGTTGAGACTTTACGGTCTTGATCTGCAATGATTGGAAAGTTCACAGAGGTGTTCTGGGTTTCGTTAATGTCCTTAATCCAGCCCTTATGTGATTCAACATCATCGACCGACAGGGCAATGGCTTTAACACCGCGCTTTGCAAATTCATCTTTCAGTTTTGCGGTATAGCCGAGCTCAGTGGTACATACCGGCGTGTAGTCAGCAGGATGGGAAAATAGAATTCCCCAGCTGTCACCCAAAAAGTCGTAAAAATTAATTGGGCCTTCGCTTGAGTCTTGCACAAAATTCGGTGCTGTATCGCCTAAATGTAATGCCATTTTTATTACCTCAAATTATTTGTTATAAACTTGGATGGGACTTAATATGGCGCATTTTTTTATGCAATGAAAATAGTGTTTTTGTATTTCTTTATGAGAATATGGAATATAAAAAGTGGCTTGATTTGTAAAAACAATATGAACGGTTAGGTTTATGGCTATATTGGCTGTTTAAAATTTGTTACATTGTTTGACCTTAGCTGTCTCGTGCTAGAACGAGTGATCAGAATTTTTTTACTGGTTTTGTGCAAAGCCCTTGTACTTCAAATTTCTAGCACCATAATAACGACTGAGAAAAAATTTATTCATTCGACAAGCAAGATTTAGAGAGTCTATTCATGTTGGCAAGTCTGATCGGAGGAATCTTCGGTACCAAAAATGAGCGCGAACTCAAACGCATGCGTAAAATCGTAGACAGGATTAATGCGCTCGAGCCGACGATATCTGCACTAAGCGATGCAGACTTATCTGCAAAAACTGAAGAATTCAAACAACGATATAACAAGGGCGAAAGCCTGGATAAATTATTGCCTGAAGCATTTGCGGTTTGCCGTGAGGCGGCAAAACGAATCATGGGAATGCGTCATTACGATGTCCAGCTGATTGGTGGTATTACGCTTCACGAAGGTAAAATTGCGGAAATGCGTACCGGTGAAGGTAAAACCCTGATGGGAACCTTGGCGTGTTATCTGAATGCCATTAGCGGGCAGGGTGTGCATGTCATCACTGTGAACGATTATCTGGCACAGCGTGATGCCGAGTTAAACCGTCCCTTATTCGAATTTCTGGGTTTGAGCATTGGTGTCATTTATTCCATGCAGGACCCAACAGAGAAAGCAGAAGCCTATCGTGCCGATATTACTTACGGTACCAATAACGAATTCGGTTTCGACTACCTGCGTGACAACATGGTGTTCTCTCTGGCAGAGAAAAAACAGCGTGGCTTAATCTATGCCATTATCGATGAGGTCGATTCGATCCTGATTGATGAGGCGCGTACACCGTTGATCATTTCCGGTCAAAGTGATGACTCATCTCAGCTATATGCGGCCATCAACAGCATTCCGCCAAAACTTCATGCGCAAAAAGAAGAAAAAGTGCCGGATGGCGGTCATTTCTGGATTGATGAAAAGCAGCGTCAGGTTGAAATGACTGAAGTGGGTTATGAAGCTGTAGAAGACCAGTTGATTCAGATGGGGTTGCTTGCTGAAGGCGAGAGTCTGTATTCACCATCTAACCTGAACCTGGTTCATCATGTTTCTGCCGCAATTCGTGCGCACTACCTGTATCAACGTAATGTGCACTACATCATTCATGATGGCGAAGTCATCATTGTCGATGAAAACACCGGGCGTACCATGCCGGGTCGTCGCTGGTCAGAAGGTTTACACCAAGCGGTTGAAGCCAAAGAAGGTCTGGAAATTCAGCCTGAAAACCAGACTTTGGCAACCACCACTTTCCAGAACTATTTCCGTCTTTACAAAAAGCTTTCTGGTATGACCGGTACAGCCGATACCGAAGCTGCGGAAATGAAAGAAATTTATGGTCTGGATGTGGTACTGATTCCAACCCATCGACCAATGATCCGTAAAGATCAAAACGATCTTATTTATTTAAACCGCAATGGTAAATACAACGCCATTATTCAAGAAATTCAGCGCGTGCATGAAGATGGTGTGGCACCGATCCTGATTGGTACGGCAACCATTGAAGCGTCTGAAATTCTTTCCGAAAAATTGAAAGAAGCGGGCATCCCGCATGAAGTGCTGAATGCAAAACAGCATGAACGTGAAGCAGACATTATTGCCCAGGCCGGTTCACCGCGCGCTGTGACCATTGCCACCAACATGGCCGGCCGTGGTACCGACATCTTGCTGGGCGGTAACTGGAAAGCCAAACTTGCCAAAATTGAAAATCCAACTCCTGAAGATGAAGCACGCTTAAAAGCTGAATGGGAACAAAACCATGAAATGGTATTGGCGTCTGGCGGCTTGCATATCATCGGTTCAGAACGTCATGAATCACGCCGTATCGATAACCAGCTGCGTGGTCGTGCCGGTCGTCAGGGGGATCCGGGTGTTTCACGTTTCTACCTGTCGCTTGAAGATGATCTGATGCGTATCTTCGCGGGTGATCGTGTAGTTGCCATGATGCGTGCGATGGGCTTGCAGGAAGACGAAGCGATTGAACACAAGATGGTGTCGCGTTCGATTGAAAATGCACAGCGTAAGGTAGAAGCACGTAACTTCGACATTCGTAAGAACCTGTTGAAATACGATGACGTGAATAACGAACAGCGTAAAATCATCTATTCACAACGTGATGAAATTCTCGCTGAAAGTACGCTACAAGATTACATTGAGGAAATGCACCATGAAGTGGTGAAGGGTGTGATTGCTAACTACATTCCACCTGAATCGATTCATGACCAATGGGATATCGATGGTCTGGAACATGCACTGCGTGAAGAGCTCGGTATTGATTTACCGGTCAATCAATGGCTGGAAGAAGACCGTCGTTTAGACGAAGAAGCTTTGGTAGAACGTATTTCTGATGAAATTGTCGCACGCTATCGCACTCGCCGTGAACAAATGGGTAGTGAATCAGCAGCCATGCTGGAACGTCACTTTATGTTGAGCGCTTTGGATCGTCACTGGAAAGATCATCTTGCTGCGATGGATTACTTGCGTCAGGGCATTCATTTGCGTGGTTATGCGCAAAAGAATCCTGAACAGGAATATAAAAAAGAAGCCTTTAACCTGTTTGTAAACATGTTGGCTGTCATTAAATCCGATGTAATTACAGATCTTTCGCGTGTTCATGTTCCTACAGCTGAAGAACTGGCTGAAATGGAAGCACAACAACAGGCTCAGGCAGAAGCAATGAAGTTGAATCTGACACATGCAGAATTTGATAATTTGTTGGTGGGTGATTTAAGCGGTACTGAAACTGTAGAAGTCGAGTCGGGCTTTAATCCGGCAGAGCAAACATTTGCACCGCCTGCAAGCCGTAATTCACCTTGTCCATGTGGTTCAGGTTTAAAATACAAGCAATGTCACGGTAAAATTTAATTTTTATCTTAAGCATTCAGCCACTTTATATATTTATTTCCCTCCGGATTTGAATCGATAAAGTGGTTTTTTATTGCAACAAAATAAGAGTTTATTTTTGCAAGATGTGAATATGTTTGCAGAGCGCCAAATTAAGTGGTATTTAGTGCATATTGATGAACATTGACTCGCGGAAAAGACAATGAAAAAAGTATTACAACCATTGATGATTTTAGCTTTAGCTATTCCAGGTTTGGCTTTTGCAAATGAGCCATCCAAAAATACCGCAGCAAATGCTGTGAAAGATGAAAACACTACAGTAATGAGTCCGCGTACAGGAATTCGCTATACCTTTGCGAATCCGCAGCAACGTCCTGTGGTGTTAAAAACTGCAGCGATTACGCCTGCAAATGCAGCAAATGCAAACCGCATTGTCGCTTCAAATCCAGCGTTATCTGCTGCAAGTCAGGAAAAAGCCAAACAGGCACTGTTATCGGAATCAACTCAATTGGCTTCCAACTAAATCTAATCTATTGCTAGAACCAGTCTGCGGACTGGTTTTTTTATGCCTGAAAATGTCAAACTGATAAAAAATAAATCAAACAAAGTGTTCTGCTCGATTTTTTACTGAATTTCTACTAAGCTGTCTTTTTATGACGAACTTATTTGGAAGTTTAAAAATGGCGGTGGGCGACTTAACAATGCCACAGATGCATGTGGTTAAAGGTGTAAAAATTGGTTCAGCTGAAGCATATGTACGCTATCAGAACCGACGTGACCTCGTTATTTTTGAATTTGCTGAAGGTTCAAATGTTGCCGGTGTGTTTACCCAAAATGCATTCTGCGCAGCACCGGTACATGTGTGTAAAGCTCATTTGCAAGCGGGCAATCCGCGTTATCTGGTCATTAATACCGGTAATGCCAATGCAGGTACTGGCAAAATCGGTATGGCAAATGCCCAGGCGACGTGCGCCAAACTGGCTGAACTGGCCGGTGTATCGACTAGCGAAATTTTACCTTTTTCAACTGGTGTGATTGGCGAGCAGTTGCCAATTGAACGCTTGGTGCATGGTTTGCAGCCTGCATTAGACTCTTTAAAAGAAGATGCCTGGCTAGATGCGGCAACAGGCATCATGACCACGGATACGCTACCTAAAGGGGCGTCAGAACAGTTTGAAATGGATGGTGTGACCTACACCATGACCGGTATTTCTAAAGGTGCCGGCATGATTCGTCCAAATATGGCGACCATGCTCAGCTATGTAGCGACCGATGCACCCATCAGCCGTGAACTGGTACAGCAACTGTTAAAAACCACGGTGAATGTTTCATTTAACCGTATTACCGTAGATGGTGATACCTCAACCAATGACTCCTGTATTTTTGTGGCGACAGGTCAAGCGGGCGGTACTGAAATTACATCAACTGACGATGCACGTTATGCGATTGTTCTGGATGTGTTAACCCATGTTATGCAGCGCTTGGCTCAACTGATTGTACGTGATGGGGAAGGGGCGACCAAATTCATTACCGTTGCGGTTGAAGGTGGAGCAGATACCCAGGAATGTTGTGATGTAGCGTATAGCATTGCTCATTCTCCGCTGGTGAAAACTGCGATTTTCGCCTCAGATCCGAACTGGGGACGTATTCTTGCCGCAATTGGTTATGCCGGTGTTAAAAATTTAGACGTTGAAAAAATCCAGGTTTGGTTAGATGATGTACAAATCTGTAAAGATGGTGGTGCGGCAGCGGACTATACGGAAGAAGCTGGTGCACGCGTGATGTCTCAGGCTGAATTGACCATTCGGGTCGATTTGGGACGAGGACAGGCAAAAGATACAGTCTATACCTGTGATCTGTCTTATGACTATGTCAAGATTAACGCGGATTACCGTTCGTAAAATTCAAATTGAATGACAAAGCCTCCGTTGTGAGGCTTTTTTAGCATTCAATCAATCGGCAAAGGGCTGGTGAATGAGCAAATTGCCCCCATATCATCAGTGACTTGAGTACGCTTGTGTTAGGGCAAGCATGAAGATAGAGAAGACGTTGTTATGAATGATGCGACCAATTTAATTGCTAATGAAGCAAAATCGATTGTGCAGGCGCATTTAGATCGTTTAGGCGAACCTAAAGATATTCATTTAAGTGATGAGGTCAAACAGGAGAAGTTTGCGCAAATTCTGGCAGAACTCAAAAAACGTGATGCTGTCCTGGTCGCTCATTACTATTGTGATCCTGAAGTGCAAGAGATTGCAGAGCTGTCGGGTGGGTGTGTTTCTGATTCATTAGAAATGGCACGTTTTGGCCGAGACCATCCTGCCAAAACCTTGGTGGTCGCTGGGGTGAAATTCATGGGAGAAACAGCAAAAATTCTTTCTCCTGAAAAAACCGTGCTTATGCCTACCCTGGAAGCGACCTGTTCGCTGGACTTGGGGTGTCCGGTCGATGAGTTTACAGCATTCTGTGATGCCCATCCCGATCACACAGTGGTTGTATATGCAAATACATCTGCTGCTGTTAAAGCACGTGCTGACTGGGTGGTGACCTCAAGCTGTGCAGTTGAAATTATTGAACATCTGGATAGCTTGGGTGAAAAGATTATCTGGGCACCGGATCAGCATCTGGGGCGTTATATCCAGAAGAAAACCGGTGCAGATATGTTGCTATGGGATGGTGCCTGTATCGTGCATGAAGAATTCCGTGCCCGCGGTATTGCCCAGATGAAAGCATTGTATCCGGATGCAGCGGTTCTGGTTCATCCTGAGTCGCCAGAGTCAGTGGTAGACATTGCAGATGCAGTAGGAAGCACCTCGCAACTGATTAAAGCCGCACAAACGCTTCCAAATGAGCGTTTAATTGTGGCAACCGACCGCGGCATTTTCTACAAGATGCAACAAGCTGTGCCAAACAAGACATTAATCGAAGCACCGACTGCAGGTGAAGGGGCAACCTGTCGCTCATGTGCCCATTGTCCGTGGATGGCAATGAACGAATTAGATGGAATTTTAGAGGTTTTACAAAAGGGTGATCAAGAAATACACGTTGATCCTGCTCTTGCAGAACGCGCTAAATTACCACTTGATCGTATGTTAAGCTTTAGTGCGAGTTTAAAACGTTAATTTTGATCAAAAAATGCCTAAAATGCTTGATAAATAAGCGGTTGAAGCGTTTTTTTTAGTTTTTTTGAATATAGGTGTTGACGTCTCTAGGCGTCACGCCTAAAATGCACCCCGTACCGCACGATGTGCGATACACTAAAAGCTGAGATGAATCGGAGTATGGCGCAGCTTGGTAGCGCATCTGGTTTGGGACCAGAGGGTCGTAGGTTCGAATCCTACTGCTCCGACCAATTCTTCAAGGCGAGTATCGCATGATAGTAATATCATCGGTCATGCGCCTGTAGCTCAGTTGGATAGAGCATCCGCCTTCTAAGCGGATGGTCACAGGTTCGAATCCTGTCAGGCGCGCCATTTGGTAGTCTGGTATTATAGAACCAAAATGTTGTAACGGTGGATGTAGCTCAGTTGGTAGAGCCCCGGATTGTGATTCCGGTTGTCGTGGGTTCGAATCCCATCATTCACCCCAATTTCGGAGTATGGCGCAGCTTGGTAGCGCATCTGGTTTGGGACCAGAGGGTCGTAGGTTCGAATCCTACTGCTCCGACCATTTTAAGTGTCAACTTAAAAATAAATGATCCGCTTAAATGCGGTTTTTTTATGCCTGAAATTTAATAATTATCTTCAATCTTCAATCTTCAATCTTCAATCTTCAATCTTCAATCTTCAATCTTCAATCTTCAATCTTCGTGGTGTAAATCCATTGAGGGGTGATGAAGCGAGTTTGTTTAACTCTGGATGATGGCGTTGAATAAAAAATTCATTCCAAAATAAAATACCTTCTTGTGTGGAGTAAGGGTATAGATAAGGCTATTTTCAAATCTGGCTATACTTGCTGCTTTGATTATTGATGTATCTGGATAAGCTGTATTTAAAGACTGGCTATAATTGAAGAGAGGCAGTGTTAAAAGCATAAAAAGTAGATAAGAATAGAATTATTTATTCATGAGGAGAAATAAATAATATTTTGACCTGTTTGTGAGGGGAAACTGAAATTGTTGTTAATTTAAACTTAAAAATAATAAAAAGCCCCTGTTTTGTAGAATAAATAAACATTCGAGATGTTTTTGCTGAATTATTTAAAAAAGGGTGTTGCATTGAGGGTGAAATGCTGTAGAATGCACATCCATCGGCGGTGATGAAGATTAAAACTTCTGATAAAACAGTAACTTAGTTAAAATTGATTGAGTTGGGTTTTTAGGAAGAAAGTTTAAAATAATTTGAATTACTGATTGACACTGGGAATATCTAGTGTAATATAGCCGACCTAGCTTGCTGGTGACGAACCAGGAAGAAGATCATTAAGAGATTATGAAGAACAACTTGTGTGGATTTTTACTGGTTGATCGATCGAAATTATTTTCATTGATTGATGGTAGAAATTACTCG
>NZ_FMYO01000012.1 GCF_900096895.1 Acinetobacter kookii
CTGATCCCTTCCCGAACTCAGAAGTGAAACCTCTTAGCGCTGATGGTAGTGTGGGATTACCCATGTGAGAGTAAGTCATCGCCAGCTCATTATTCTAAAAAGCCCTCTGCATAAGCAGGGGGCTTTTTTTTATGCGTAGAATTTTTATTAAAAAGAAGAATGATTCAAAAAAACAATTCAATTTTACTTTCCTTGCCCCCAATTCAGCATTGTCAATTTAAAAATGGTTAAAAACTAAACTCAAGGGTCTAGAATTCTGGTCATTTTTAATACTTTAGTAGAGTGTTTACTCGAAAATGGCTGTGTTCAACTTAGTCTGTTACGAAAGCATACTGCTATAAATCATCGAAAATAATAAAAAGATTACAGATCATGTGCTGTGTCGTAGTAATAACAATTAATTAAAACTCACAATTGGAGGTGAGAAAAAAATGGCAGCAAACACGGTTAGTGTGAATGATGTGATTGATCAGGCAAAATTCACTAAATTTCACTTGAGCATTGTATTATGGTGTTTATTCATTGTTCTATTTGACGGATATGATTTAGCGATCAATGGTGTGGTTCTGCCTCTGCTGATGCAGGAGTGGGGCATGAGTGCTGTTCAAGCCGGTATGCTGGCAAGTACAGCACTCGCTGGCATGATGTTTGGAGCAATGCTGTTTGGTATGCTTGCAGACAAAATTGGTCGTAAAAAAGTTATTTTAATTTGCGTCTCTTTATTTAGTGGTTTTACATTTTTAGGTGGATTTGCAACGAATCCAACAGAGTTTGGTATTTTACGTTTTATTGCAGGTTTAGGGATTGGTGGCGTATTACCGAATCTCGTTGCTTTAACATCTGAATATGCGCCTAAACGTTTAAAAAGTACACTTGTAACCACAATGTTTAGTGGTTATGCCGTAGGCGGTATTATGGCTGCATTATGTGGTTCCTGGTTTGCACCAAGCTTTGGCTGGAAAATTATGTTCTTCATTGCAGGTATTCCATTACTTTTTGTGCCACTTTTTTGGAAATTCTTACCTGAGTCTTTAACTTTCCTGGTTAAAGAACAAAAAATGAATGAAGCACGTCGTTTTATCAAACGAGTTGAGCCAACTGCAGACGTACGAGCAGATACTGAACTCGTTCTAGCAACAGGCGATCAGACACACAGTGCATCTGTAAAAGCTTTATTTTCAGAAAATCGTGCAACAGGAACATTCTTATTTTGGGTTGCTTTCTTCATGTGCTTACTTATGCTTTACGCACTTGGAAGTTGGTTACCAAAACTGATGATGGCTGCAGGTTATTCTTTAGGCAGCAGTTTAATGTTCTTATTAGCACTGAATATTGGTGCAGTGATCGGAACGATTGGTGGTGGTATTTTAGCAGACCGTTTTGACTTTAAACCTGTTCTTATTGGCATGTTAATTGTCGGTGTACTGTCTTTGGTTGGTTTAGGCTTTAATTCTCCACAGCCTGTTATTTACTTACTTGTCAGCTTGGCAGGTGCATCATCGATTGGTACAAGTATCTTGTTATATAGCTTTGTTGCTCAATACTATCCTGTTGCAGTACGTTCTACTGGTATTGGTTGGGCTTCTGCTGTGGGACGTACCGGTGCAATTGTTGGTCCAATCGTGATTGGTATGCTGCTTGGTATGGAATTACCACATAAATGGAACTTTATCGCGGTTGCAATTCCAGGCATTATCGGCATGATCGCTATTTCAATGATTCGTCAACCAAAACCTGTTCGCGTTGTAGTGAAACAATTGAAAACAGCCAAAATTTAAACTGCCGTCATTGGTCCATCCAGTTAAAAAAGCCCCTTTGAATTAAGGGGCTTTTGCATATCTTTTGTACAAAATCAAACCCATCAAAAAAGATAATCGATCTAAAAGGCCTGAATAGCCCAATTTACTTATAAAAATGATCATAAATTAATCTAATAATAATGTGATATATCAATCAAATAAATGTTATTCCAGTGCTCATAGAAGAATATCAATTAGTCTTATTGTGCGTTAAATCCGGCTTGCGTATATTGCGTCGAATTAAATATTCAGCCGAATATTTAAAGGATGTTACGGACAAGTACTCATGGGAGATGAGAACGATGACAATGGAAACTGTAGATATAAATTCTGTAGTCGACAATGCGAAATTTACGCCTTTTCACTTCAATGTAGTTGCTTGGTGTTTACTGGTAATTTTATTTGATGGTTATGATTTGGCAATTAATGGTGTAACTTTACCACTATTAATGAAGGACTGGGGCCTAAGTGCCGTTCAAGCGGGAATGCTTGCCAGTACAGCTCTTGCAGGCATGATGTTTGGTGCGATGATCTTTGGTTCCTTGGCGGACAAGATTGGTCGTAAAAAAGTGATCATGATCTGTATTGTTTTATTCAGTGGTTTAACCTTTGCTGGTGGTTTTGCTTCTAACCCAACTGAATTTGGTATTTTACGCTTCCTGGCTGGTCTGGGTATTGGCGGTGTGATGCCAAACCTGGTGGCATTGACTTCTGAATATGCTCCACAAAAAATGCGCAGCACACTTGTGACCACCATGTTTAGCGGTTATGCCGTTGGTGGTGTGATGGCGGCATTATTAGGTTCATGGTTTACGCCTGATTTTGGTTGGCAAATCATGTTCTTTATTGCCGGTATTCCTTTATTTTTACTGCCTGTAATCTGGAAATTCTTGCCTGAATCTTTGGCGTTTATGGTAAAGCAAAACAAGCAGGCTGAAGCACGTCGTATTGTGCGTCGCCTGTCGCCAAATACCAAGGTTACGGACCAGACCACATTTACTTTGCCACAGGAAAGTGTACCTGAAGCGGCAAACGTAGTAAGCCTGTTCCGTCGTGGTCGTGCAACCAATACCTTATTGTTCTGGGTTGCATTCTTCACCTGCTTGCTGACCATGTATGCCTTGAGCAGCTGGTTACCGAAGCTGATGATGGCAGCTGGTTACTCGATGGATAACAGCCTGATGTTTATGATGGTCATGAACGTGGGTGCAGTGGTCGGTATTGTGGGCGGCGGTATTCTTGCAGACCGTTTCCACTTGAAACCGGTATTGATGGTTTTAGGCATGATGGGCGCGGTTGTGATGAGCTCAATGGGCTTTGCGTCTAACCAGTTCTTACTTTACATCTTGGTGTTCTTGGCGGGTGCAGCATCGATTGGTTCGCAAATGTTGCTGTATAGCTATGTTGCGCAGTTCTATCCATTGGCAGTACGTTCAACAGGAATTGGCTGGTCATCTGCGATTGGTCGTATGGGCGCGATTGTAGGTCCAATTTTGATTGGTGGCTTACTGGGTATGAACCTGCCTGCACATTTCAACTTCATTGCAGTCGGCTTACCGGTGCTAATTACTGCGATTGCAGTTGCATTGATTATGCATGACGATGAGTCTGAAAAGATTGGTTCAGCTGAACCGGCAGTATCTAAAGCTTAAAAGTTAAGTTTAAAAAGAAGCCTCCGAAAGGGGGCTTTTTTATTTACTGATCATCTAAAGCAATTTAAATTAAAAAATCATGAGCTTAAAATTTATAAAAAATGGATTATCGCGAACAATGGGAAAGCTTTTTAAATCCTGAAGTATTTAGAGATCGAATAATTAATATTTCGATGTATATAACTATTTATGAAATGTTGAAAGATTCGATTATTAGTCGAATCAAAGACTTTTATGTTATGACTTTAATTGGTGCTAAGGATTTAGAAGGAGAGGAAGAATATAGATTAGAAGTTTTATCAAGACATAAAAATCATTTCTACGCTTCTATTTCTTGGTTAATAGAAAATGAAGTAATTAATGAAGAAGATAAGGAAAATATTGAAGTTTTAAAAAGTTATAGAAATTATTTGGCACATGAAATGAGTGATATCGTTTTTAATGGTGAAATAAAAGACCTGACGAAGAACTTTCTATGTGCTTACCAATTAATTCATAAAATTGAAAACTGGTGGATCGTTAACTTTGAAATGGCAATCAATCCAGATTTTACTGATGCTAATTTGGAAGATATAGATATCGATAATATACAATCAGGGAAAAAATTAATGATTGATATGGCTTTGTCAGTGTTATCAGGAAGTGAAGAACTATTAAAAAAATTCAAAAGTAATTAACCAAAGATTTATATATGATGAACTTTCTTGATGTTGACTGGATAAAATCAACCATTTCATAATTAGAAAAATTTTAGGTAATACAATTATGACTATTAAATCATTCTCCCCTATCCCTGAAGATGACGACGAACTGCATCTTCCTGAACTGGTGTACTGGGCATCGCTAGGCGACATCGACCAGGTTGAACAGGCTTTACAGGAAGGTCTGGACGTCAACTCTGCCGATGAAGAAGGCTATAGCGCCTTACATGCAGCAGCTGAAAATGATCACTTAGAAGTCGTGAAGCTATTGATCAGTAAAGGCGCAGATGTCAATCATCGCAGTACCTATACCGCTCTGGAGCTTGCTGAAATGGCAGGCAATAAAGAAGTCGTAGCTTACCTTAAAAGCTTAAAAGGATTATCCTGATAAAAAAGAAGCCCCATCATCCTGATAGGGCTTCTTTATATGGGTTGCCTAGGTATAACTCCTGTCGTACCTCACATCCTGATGCTCAAACATTATTATTGTTGTTTTCTGTTTGGGAAACTTCCTGTCTCCTGATGAGTTCAGAATAAGAAATTTATCTTGAAGGAGATAGAGGTCAATAGAACCATTTTGTGTACGCTATGTCTTACATAACCCACCAGACCAAATGAAAGTTTGTTACCAATAAAAAATAGTGATTTTCAATATTGTACTTAGAATAAAACGGGTGAGCTCTTTGAATGGCAGAGGATAATCAGAATGAAAATATTCCGACAGCGTATGTTGAGCACCATCATATTGATCAGTACAGCAGGTTTAACCGCGTGTAATGCACAAACTGATGCTGTCAATCCGGCAGCCAAGTCAGCCGCAGAAACTGCATCTTCCAAACCTTCTTCAGGTTCAGTCAATCAAACGTATAAACTGACGCGCATCGCAGAATTTAATGAACCCTGGGCCATGGCAGAGCTGAAGGATGGCCGTTTACTGGTCACTGAAAGAAAGGGAAAGTTACAGCTATTTGACCCCAAAACCAGACAAAAAATTGAAGTCAAAGGCATACCTAAAGTAGCCTATGGCGGGCAAGGCGGCTTGGGCGATATCGCCTTGCATCCACAATTTGAACAGAACCATATCATTTACTTCAGTTATGCCGAAGCAGGACAGGGCGGTTATGGTGCTGTAGTTGCCCGGGGTGAATTAGATTTATCTAATAGTCAGCAACCGCAAGTTAAAAATTTAAAAACCATATGGAAACAGGTACCTAAAGTACAAGGGCAGGGACATTATGCCCATCGGCTCCTGTTTGGTCAGGATGGAAAGTTATGGATTAGCTCGGGTGAACGCCAGAAGTTTGATCCGGCGCAAAATATGCAATCCAATTTAGGCAAAATATTGCGTCTTAATGAGGATGGAACGCCTGCTGCAGGTAATCCGTTTAGCAGTCAGGGCGAAGTTGCAAAACAGGTCTGGTCGTTGGGACATCGCAATCCATTAGGCATTGCATTTGATGCACAAGGCAAACTTTGGGTGGTTGAAATGGGTCCCAAAGGTGGCGATGAACTGAACCTGATTGTAAAAGGTGAAAATTACGGTTATCCGCTGGTTTCAAATGGCGATCATTATGATGGCAGAGATATTCCTGACCATCATACCCGCCCTGAATTTAAAGCACCTGAAATCAGCTGGACACCTGTCATTTCCCCATCCAGCCTGATTTTTTATCAGGGTTCCCAATTTCCTGCATGGAAAAACAAAGCCCTGATTGGCGGTTTATCTTCCAAATCCATTGTGGTGGTGGATACAGCGATGAAACCTGTGACTGAAGTACAACGCGTGGATATGAAGCAACGTATCCGTGATGTGCTGGAAGCCCCGGATGGCTCTATTTGGGTGCTGGAAGACGGTCAAAATGCCAGATTGCTGAAAATGACTGCGAAATAATACGGCCTATACAATTGAAAAGCCCCAGGTGGGGCTTTGGGAATAATGGATATTCATGATTGCCTGGATCAGGCGGCGTAGTGTTCATCTGCATTAAACGCATTGGCCTGTATCTGGATCAGTTTACGGTTGCCTTGTTCGCCATTCATGCGCCAATGGGCGATCTTGATATTATCCACAATGGCTACATCACCTTTCTGTCATTGCAGTAACAGGGCATCCCGGTACATGGCATCAAAAAAGGCCTGCTTGTCTTGATCGTTCCATTTTATTATTTTGTTGAGGATGGCTGGAATAATTCTGAGGATTATTCCTTTGATTCCTCATTTTTGCATGGGTGTAATTATAGAGTTTGAAATTTGCATCTCATGTAACTTTTGATCGTTTGGGTTCAAGTTTTCGATAAATGGTCAGTCAGATCACAGTCATGTATAAAGAAAAAACCCCGACATCCTGTCGGGGTTTTTCATATTCATTCAAAGGTATAACTCCTGTCGTACCTTGCAGCATCCTGCTGTTATTTTCGCTTATCTTTTTAGTTTTAAGCTTAGAGACTTCCTGTCTCGGTATGAGTTAAATATATCGTGAAAAATAATGTGTGAAAAGGAGATATATTCTTCAAATCTTGTAAGCTTAAACGTACAACGTTTTCCAACACATCAAGAACTTACGTATTGAATCAGTTTATTCAGCACGTCCTTTAAGGTCTTCTGGTCAAACTCATTTGGTTCAAATTCTTCGGTTTTATTACGTGAAAAAATATCGCGAATTTCAATGACCGCATTACTGTCGATTAAACCGAGTTGTGTGCCGACCTGGCGAATCTGGTCTATGGAACGGGAGCCATTGGTTGCACCGTAGCCAATATAGGCAGCCGGTTTGCCTTGCCATTCTTTACCAACGTAGTCGAGTGCATTTTTAAGCGCCGGACTGTAGCCATGATTATATTCAGGACTGATAAAAATAAAGGCATCGCCCGAAGCCACTTTGTCTGCCCAGTCTTGCTGTTTGGGTTGATCATAAATGCCTGTTATGGGCGGATGGCTGCCGGCAAAAATCGGCAGATTCCATTCTTTTAAATCGACCAGTTCGGCCTGAACGGTACTAAAATTGGCCTGATCTATACTGCGCTTTACCCAGCGTGCCACTTTAATGGCGGTCCGCCCTTCACGCACGCTACCCACGACAATATATATTTTCATGTATGCTCCCTAGTTTTTTGAATTTTCGTCTTTAACTTATTATGAATGTTATTTATTGAATATTAGGGATTTGTATCTTCTAGCCTGTTATAAAAACAGAAAATAAAAAGCTCCCGAAGGAGCTTTTAAAGGTATAGGGCTGAAACCTTACATAATTTTAATGCCTTGCTGACCCGCAGGCGTTACTTTAAAGATTTCCACTTCAAAAGTAATATCCTTACCGGCAAGCGGGTGGTTAAAGTCAATTTCGGTAATGTCTTCACCGACCGATTTCACCACACCAAACAGGCTTTGCTTGGCTTTATCTTCAAACTCAATCATATGACCCACAACAGGTGTCTGTTCGAATTTAACCGTGTCAAACTTTTGTACGTTTTCAGGATTCCATGGACCAAAAGCCTCTTCAGGAGGAAGACTCACGGTACGACGGTCCCCGGCACGTAGACCAAACAGGGCTTTTTCGAAGCCCGGCAACAAACTGCCATCACCCATTACCAGGCTGACAGGCGTTTCACGGCTGCGGGTGTTGTCAATTTCCACGCCATTTTCAATAGCGACCGAAAAATGCAGCTCAACTTTAGAGCCTGCTGCAATTCGGGTTTCTTCATTCGGATTAATAATTTCAGTCATTTTGTTGCGCTTCCGCACGTTGAATACGGTGTTTTTCCAGGAAAAACGTATCGATCAGGAGCAAGATCGTGCCTACGGTAATGGCACTATCGGCAATATTAAAAGCAGGAAAGTGGCTGTTGTTGTAATAAACGTGAATAAAATCGACCACATAACCCAAAGTTACACGGTCAATCAGGTTACCGATGGCGCCACCTAAAATCAGGGCAATCGCCATGGGTAAAATCACGATCTTTTTTGGCATCCGCATCAGCCAAAATACAAAAATCACAGACACTAATGCTGCCAGTGAAGTAAAGAAATAACGTTGCCATCCACCGGCATCGGACAAGAAACTAAAGGCTGCGCCATAGTTATGTAGCAATGTCCAGTTTAAAAAGGGCAGTACAGGGACCGGATCTGCATAGTTCAGATGGGTCGTTGCAAACCATTTGGTCCATTGATCCAGAATAATCGCCACAATGGATAATCCGACCCACACAAGATTGTGCGGGTAGAATTGAAATAAGCCCTTTTTGTTTTGCGGATTAGGCATACTTTCTCTCTTCGCCTTGACCTGTAGGAAGGTTAATAATACAACGAGAACAAAGACCTGGATGTTCATGATGTGTATTCACATCAGGCAAGACATGCCAGCAGCGTGCACATTTTTCACCATCGGCCGCTGAAACTTTCACACGTAAACCTTCCAGATCGCTTGCTTCGCCTTGTGCTTCATCAAAGGCATTTACTGCCACTTGTGAAGTAATCAGGACAAAACGAAGTTCATCGTTTAACTGATCCAGTACCGCTTTCAATTCGGCATTGGCCCACAGTTCAACTTTGGCAGACAGGTTAGAACCAATCAGTTTGGCATTACGCGCTGCTTCAATTTGCTTGTTCACCGCAGACTTAACGCTAATTAAAGTCTGCCAGTCAGCTTCTGAAACCAGATTGGCAGTTGAAGCCACCGGAATGTCATACCACTCGGCAGTGAATACGTATTTCTCGCTTTGACCTGGAATTAAAGGCCAAGCTTCTTGTGCAGTAAAGCTCAAGATTGGCGCCATCCAGCGTACAAAGGCCTGGACCAGGTGATACAAGGCAGTTTGTGCAGAATGACGGGCTTGTGAATCCGCTTTGGTGGTGTATTGACGGTCTTTGATGATGTCGAGATAGAAACCACCCAGGTCGTTAATACAGAAGTTGGTCAGCGCGTTAGTGACGATATGGAAGTTCATATCTTCATAAGCTTGCTGAATGGTTTTTTGTACGTCGCTTGCGCGTTGCAGGATGTATTGATCCAAGGCAATCAATTGATCGACTGGTAAAGCATCAGTTGCTGGCTGGAAGCCGTTCAGGTTTGCCAGCAAGAAACGCAAGGTATTACGGATACGGCGGTAACCGTCCGAAGCACGGCTAAAGATTTCCTTACCCGCCGTCATTTCATAACGGTAATCTGCAGATGCAATCCAGAAGCGTAAGCCGTCTGCACCCATGTCTTTAATGATGTCTTGCGGGGTGATGATGTTACCCAACGATTTAGACATCTTACGGCCTTTTTCATCGACCACGAAACCATGCGTCAACAAGCCTTTGTACGGTGCGCGTTCGTTAATCGCAATTGAAGTCAGCAATGACGACTGGAACCAGCCACGGTGCTGGTCTGAACCTTCCAGGTACAAATCCGCAGGGTCTTGCAGTTCTTCACGTTCACGAAGTACGGCGTAGTGGGTTGTACCCGAGTCGAACCATACGTCCAGCGTATCGCGTACCGCATTGTAGTGTTCAGCATCCGCACCAATAAAGTCGGCAGCATCGCGGTTGTACCAGCCATCAATGCCTTCCTGTTCTATCAGTTTTGCAACTTCTTCAATCAGTTCAGGTGTACGTGGGTGAAGCTCGTTGGTGTCTTTGTGTACAAAGAATGGAATTGGTACGCCCCAGGTACGTTGACGTGAGATACACCAGTCCGGACGGCCTTCAATCATCGCCTGAATACGGTTTTTACCCCAATCCGGCACAAAGCTGATTTCATTTTCAATCGCGTTCAATGCACCTTGACGTAAACCTTTGGCATCCATGCTGATGAACCATTGCGGTGTTGCACGGAAGATAATCGGGGTTTTATGGCGCCAGCAGTGTGGATAGCTGTGTTTGATTGGGTGATGTGCCCAAAGCTTATTGTTTTCTGCCAAAGTCGCAATAATTTGTGGATTGGCTTTGTAGATGTGTTCGCCTGCAAAGATTGGTGCAGTAGGTAAATATACGCCATTGCCACCAACAGGATTGTCAACTTTTAGGTTGTATTGTAGGCCAACTTTATAGTCGTCCACACCATGTCCAGGCGCGGTATGTACTGCACCTGTACCGCTTGTTGCGGTCACGTGTTCGCCTAAAATTACAGGCACTTGGCGTGCTTGAATCAGTGGATGTTGCAAGATCAGGTTTTCGAGTTTGTCACCTGTGAAGTCAGCCAATACTTCATAGCTGCTAAAGCCGTAGCGTTCAGTCGCTGACTGTACTAATTCTTTGGCTAAGATAAAGTTTTGTGGTGCTTTTTCATCGGCACGTGCTTTGACCAATTGATATTCAATTTCAGCATGCAGGGCAACCGCCTGGTTGGCAGGCAATGTCCAAGGTGTTGTGGTCCAGATTACGATGTCGGTGCGGTCAGTCACTTGCACGCCTAAACGTGCAGACAGGTCTGCCAAGTCAACCACGCTGAAACCGACATCAATCGCATCCGATTTTTTATCTTCATATTCAACTTCAGCTTCTGCCAATGCCGAACCACAGTCCAGACACCAGTTCACCGGTTTTAAACCCGGTTCGATATGACCTGCTTTGGCAATGGCACCCAGAGAACGCACGATGTCGGCTTCTTGCTTGAAGTTCATGGTGAGATATGGATTGTCCCAGTCACCGAACACGCCCATACGCACGAAGTCTTTTTTCTGTAATTCAACCTGGGTGTAGGCATATTCACGGCAGTGCTTGCGGAAAGTTGCGGCATCGACTTTCACGCCGACCTTACCGACTTTTTCTTCAACTTTCAGTTCGATTGGCAGACCGTGACAGTCCCAACCCGGCACATAAGGGGCATCATAGCCATCCATCACGCGGCTTTTGATGATGATGTCTTTTAAAACCTTATTGACTGCGTGACCTAAATGGATTTGACCGTTGGCGTACGGAGGGCCGTCATGAAGCACATATTTTTTCTTGCCAATACGCGATGCACGAATCTGCTGATAAATGTTGTCGGCATACCACTCTTCTAACCATTTTGCTTCACGTACTGCCAGATTTGCTTTCATTGCAAATTCAGTACCTGGGAGGTTTAGCGTGGCTTTATAATCCACTGCATTTTCAGGAGTTTGCTTATCGCTCATGCAAGTTGTCTTCCAATTTAATCAGCCTTGGGCTGACGCGTTTTACAATAAAAAATCTGGGATTTAAAAGGGAAAATGGGGCGTGTTTTGTCGAAACTCAAGCAGTTTCTCAACATCGTCATCAATTCCGGCTTTTAATGCTTCAAGCGAAGGGTAGTCCTTTTCGCCATGTAAATAGTGCAAGAATGTCACCCGCATTAACAGGCCATACAGATTAGCAGAAACATCAGGAAAATGTACTTCTAATCGCCATTCTGGATGGACTTGTTTGATGGCCGGTCGTGTGCCGACATGTCCGGCACCGAACAGGGCAGTAGGTTCATAGCCTGCAATGCCTGATTTTTCAGGATTGTCAGCCTTCACTTTATCTTTTAACGATAGGGTTTCACATACTACTTCGACGCCGTAAATCCCGTTTAGACAAGGTTTATGACGATTTAAAGCAACATTAATGGTTGGAAAATCAAGGGTTCGTCCAATCTGGTCACCGTATTGTACCCGACCGGTAATGCTATAGGGACGGCCGAGTAATTTGGCAGCCAGGGCTAAATCGCCTGCTTGCAGGGTCTGACGAATACGGGTCGAGCTGACACGTTCACCATCCAGTGCAACCGTGGTTAAGTTGGTGACCTGAAAACCATAGGCTCTTAAAAACTCACTATTGCCCTGACGGTTTTTGCCAAAGTGGAAGTCATCTCCCAATACCAGGCTGTGGGCATTCAGTTTGAGTTTTAACAGTTCAGCAAAGCTTTCCGCATTGAGACTGCGGAAATGGTTATCAAATTTTGCAACGGCAATGTAGTCCACGCCCAGTTCGGTCAGATATTCCACTTTTTCACGCAGTGAGGTGATGCGTGGAGGAGCATCATAACCCTTAAAAAATTCCAGAGGTTGCGGCTCGAAAATCATCACCAGGGTTTTTAGATTTTCTGCGGCTGCCAGCTGTTTTAACTGGCTAATCATCGCCTGATGGCCCAAATGTACACCGTCAAAATTACCAATGGTTACGGCCGTTTTTGGCAATTGAAAATTGGGCGCTAAAGCATTCAGGCGGAGCAGCTTCATGGGCGAATCAATAAGTGAAAAATTATCAGGGCTATATATTGCCATAATCTTACGCTTTCGTCTTGTTGTTGTGTTTTCATACAAAAAAATATTAAATTTCTTGCAAAAATAGGATGTGAAAAAAATCTGCATACAGCAGATTCATTGCATGGAATGGTTTTAAACTTGGTGATGCCAAGAAAAATAAATTCAAATATTCAAGTGAATGCGGGCTATTAAATTTTTGCACGCTAGCATGCTCACGATTTTAAATTTGCACTTGCTGGGTAATTCTTTTCTAATGTGCACAACTTTAAATTTGCACGTTACGAAGGTTTTGCTATGTCTGATCTGGCTTTAATTATGGCCTTGCCCAGTGAATCTAAAGGTCTGTTTGAGCAGGCAGGCATCGAAGTCCATTACAGCGGTATTGGCAAAGTCAATGCGGCCTTTAAAGCCTTTGAGGTGATTCACAAGACCGGTTGCAAGACCTTACTGAATTTGGGTACGGCGGGAAGTTCACATTTTAATGCGCATGAACTGGTGGAAGTCACAACCTTTGTGCAACGGGATATGGATGTATCCCCGCTCGGTTTTGCAGTCGGGGTGACTCCTATGGATGAGGACCATCCGGCAGAAATTCATTTGCAGTCCTATTTTCAGTATTTGCCTCAAGGCATCTGTGGAACGGGGGACAGCTTTGAAACAGGCCTGCCTAAAGTGCCATGCCATCTGGTCGATATGGAAGGCTATGCCATGGCCAAAGTGTGTAAAAAACTGGGGGTAAGATTTGTTTCAGTGAAATATATTACCGATGGGGCCAATGAAACTGCGCATCTGGATTGGGAAGAAAATTTATTGTTGGGTGCGCAAAAGCTATCAAAATTATATCAAACGATAAAAGAAGAACAGTGAAAGTGGAAATTCGGCGACCATAGAAAACTATGGTCGTATGCCAAAACTATCGTTGACGATAATTTAAGAGTTATGGACGGGGAATGACGCCATATAACATCATGTGTACCGTATGGTGAATACAACGTTGTTGCATACTGCGATTGCGTAAGGTTTTGCCGGTGACCATTTCCATCTGGACAGCAAAATCGGCATAGTTCTGGGTCAATGCCCAAATATTCAAAATCAGCAGTTCAGGGTCAATTTCTTTGGCAATTTTCCCCTGTTCTTGCCATGTGCTAATCACTTTAGCCTTGCGCTTGAACAGTTTCTTTAAAGGACCTTTTAGAATTGGCAAAATATGCGGAGCACCTTGAATCACTTCCAATGCAAACAGACGGGATGCTTTCGGTTGAGTACGCGATACTTCAATTTTTTGCAATAAATAATTGGTGATGGCTTCTTCAGGCTCTAGCTCTGATTCCAGCATTTGCAGTGGCGCAAGCCATTTCTGTAGAACGGTAGTGAGCACTTCTACATATAACGCTTCTTTATTTTCATAATAATAGAAAATATTTGATTTATGCATTTCAGCAATTTGAGCAATCTCGTCTAAGCTTGCCCCATTAAAACCGTAAAGGGAAAATACATCGAGTGCAGCATTCAGCAATTGATGTCTTTTTTGTGTACTCTTTTTTTGTTCCATTGGCAAATTTAAAAAATTAAAGGGGAAACATAAATTGTACGGCAAATCGTCAGATTTGTGCATAAGCAAAAGTTTTAATTTTATGAATAATGATGATTTATTTTGTAGATGAGCTATGAAATTACGATAAATTCAAAAAAGTAAAAAATTGAGGTAGAAAGATGGCTGTTTAGTACCCGATGCATATTCTCCAGTATTTCAGTCAGATTACAAATTAAAATATTGAGGCCCGGTAGGTGGTGCAATATGTGAGGGGAAGAGCCATCATTAAATAAAATTAAAGAATCTGTTTATCTTGCCTTTACATCATCTTGAGATCAGCGCCAATCAACTCCGGATTGATAAGCGCTTATTTTAAATCCTGATTCAAAAATAAAAATCAGGTCGCCAGTACGGCATTTAATACTTGTTGCTCGAGTTCATTAAAGGCGTAATCTTTTTGACGTGGTCGAGGCAAATCCACTTTAAACTGCTGGGCAATGTGTCCCTTATCTAACAGGATAATCCGGTCGGCCAGCTGCACGGCTTCGCTGACATCATGGGTTACCAGAATTGCGGTAAAACCCTGTTCGGTCCAGAGTTTTTCAATCAGGTTCTGCATGTCCAGACGGGTGAGTGCATCCAGTGCTCCTAAGGGCTCATCCAGTAGCAAGATACGGGGTTTATGCGATAAGGCCCGGGCCAGTGCCGTACGCTGACGCTGCCCCCCTGAAAGCTGCGATGGCCACAAGCCCGCTTTGTCTTTCAAGCCGACTTTTTCTAGCAGGGCAGAAGCATTGTCTTGCTGGTGTTTAGGTAAACCCAGCTGTACATTCTGCTCAATACTCCGCCATGGCAACAGTCGCGGGTCCTGGAACATGACCCGAATGTCATCGCTGGTGATGCCTTCGCGAATATGACGCGCCGATTTAAACTTGATTTCACCATAGCTCGGCTGTTCCAGATCGGCAATCAGACGCAGCAGGGTACTTTTACCGCAGCCACTGCGTCCGACAATGGCCAGGAATTCACCTGGCTGAATGTGCAGATCCAGATCTTCCAGAACTTTGACTTCAGCATAGAATTTGTGCAGCTGTTCAATCAGAATTTCTGCACCGACTACAGCATGAGGATTGATATCGGTAGGGTCAGGTTGTTGCGGTATTGGGCGTTCTTCAGATGCATGACGCCCGATGCTTAAATCAGTCATGTCTTATTCCTTATTTTTGATAGCCAGCATGCCAACGGAGCAGGTATTTTTCTAAAGTGACGGCCAGTACATCGGCCAGTTTACCCAGCAGGGCATACAGTAAAATGCCTACCAGGACCACGTCCGTCTGTAAAAACTCACGTGCATTCATGGTCATGTAACCAATGCCGGATTGTGCAGAAATGGTTTCGGCCACGATCAGCAGCACCCAGACCAGACCCAGTGCAAAGCGTAAACCGACCAGAATCGACGGCATCGCACCCGGTAAAATAATTTCTTTATACAACTGCCAGCGCGTTAAACCGTAACTTTTGCCCATCTCGATCAGCTGCGGATCGACTGAACGAATGCCATGATAGGTATTGATATAAAGCGGAAAGAATACCCCGACAGCAACCAGAAACAGCTTGGCAGATTCATCAATGCCGAACCATAAAATCACCAAAGGAATGAGTGCCAAAGCCGGGATATTACGGATCATCTGTAAGGTAGTATCCAGCAGGGTGGAGGCGGTTTTAGAAGAACCGTTCAGCAGGCCGAGTAATAAACCCAAACCGCCACCGACCAATAAACCGAGCAGGGCACGTCCAGCACTCACCTTTACGTGTTGCCAAAGTTCACCACTGACCAGCAGCTGCCAGAATGCAGCTACGACCGCCGTCGGTGCAGGTAGAATGCGGCTTTCCAACAGCCCGGTACTGGAGGCAATTTGCCAGATGACAATCAGGGCAATCGGGAACAGCCAGGGCAGCAAACGCTGCCCAAAGGGTGTTCCACGTGAAACCTTGGGTTTGGCCAAGGCTCCCGCAGAAATGCTTTTGCTCATTAAGCCGGCTCCTGATGTTTCACTTCCTTCTTGGCCTCATCTGCGACATAGTTATTTGCCACGATTTCGCCAAAAGGGCCAGTCAGGTTCGGTTGAGCCAGTTTTTTACGGGTTTCTAAAGGCAACAGCGGGAACACCAGTTCAGCAAAACGGATGGATTCTTCCAGATGCGGGTAGCCTGAGAAAATGAAGGTATCAATGCCTAAATCGGCATATTCCTGAATGCGTGCAGCCACAGTTTCAGGGTCACCGACCAGTGCCGTACCCGCACCGCCACGTACCAGGCCTACACCTGCCCAAAGGTTTGGAGATACTTCAAGTTTAGTACGGTCACCGTTGTGCAGTTCAGCCATACGGCGTTGGCCGACGGAATCCATCTGCTTGAATTTTTGTTGTGCAGCTGCAATGGTTGCATCATCCACATATTGAATCAGCTCTTCAGCAGCAGCCCATGCCTGTGCATTGGTTTCACGCACAATCACGTGTAAACGGATACCGTAACTTAAACTACGGCCTTTAGCCGCAGCTTTGGCTCTGACATTTTCAATTTTTTCTTTTACGGCTGCCGGTGGTTCGCCCCAAGTCAGGTAAGTATCGACCTGGTCGGTGGCCAATTCCACGGCGGCATCGGAAGAACCGCCAAACCAAAGCGGTGGATAAGGCTGCTGTACCGGTGGATAAAGCAGTTTTGCATCATCGACACTTAAATGTTCACCGTGGAAAGTGAAACTTTCACCAGTATGTGAACGTTTTAAAATTTCACGCCAGATGGTGGTGTATTCAGCCGCAGTTTTATAGCGCGTCGCGTGATCTTCATACACGCCGTCACCTTTCAGCTCTTGCTCATCACCACCGGTGACCAGGTTCAGCCGAACGCGACCGCCAGACAAACGGTCAAAGGTTGCTGCCATACGTGCAGCCAGTGCAGGCGTGGTCACGCCTGGACGTAATGCCACCAGAAATTTCAGGTTTTTGGTGGCATCGATCAGGCTGGCGGCGGTAATCCATGGATCTTCACATGAACGACCGGTTGGAATCAGTACGCCTTCATAACCCAGGTTATCTACCGCGACTGCAATCTGTTTCATATAAGCATGATCGACCTGACGGGCGCCTTTGCTTGTGCCTAAATAACGACTGTCACCATGCGTAGGAATAAACCAGAAAATTTTCATTGTATTGATCCTTAGATTATTTGCCTGCCCAAACGGCTTGCTGAATATTGATAGATTTTGGAATGATCTTGAGTTCGCTAAAACGGTTGGCCAGTTCTTGCTGATCGGCAATCACTTTCTTTGTGAGCAGAGCTGCACCAGACGGGTTCGGACGGCGCTGGATAAAAGTCTGGCTGACCACCGGTTTCAGACCTGTGCTTTTCGCAAACAGGCTTGCAGTAGCGGCTTTATTGTTTTGTACCCATTTATCTGCAACGTTCACTTGCTTGATAATGCCTTTTAGTGCCTGAGGATGATTCTTCACCAAATTATTTGAAGCCAGATAGAAGGTGTAATTTGGGCTTAAGCCTTTACCTGAAGCCAGCACCTTGGCTTTATCTTCCAGTTGTGCCGCAGCATAGTACGGATCCCAAATGGCCCAGGCATCAATCGCGCCTTTCTGGAACGCTGCTCGGGCATCAGCTGGGCTGAGCCAGATCGGTTGAACATCTGTCCATTGCAAACCGGCTTTGCGTACCGCCTGCACCAATAAATAATGTGAGCTTGAACCGCGATGCACCCCAATACGTTTACCCTTCAACTGGCGGAGCTGGGTAATTTTGGAGTTGCTTGGCACCAAAATGGCAGAAGCCAAAGGTTTTGCCGTTTCATAGGCAAAATAATGCAGTGGCTTGTTGCCTGCCTGAGCATACACAGGCGGCGTATCCCCTGTGGCACCGATATCAATCGAACCGACTGCTAGGGCTTCTAAGATTTGTGGACCACCTGGAAATTCATTCCAAGTGATTTTTGCATTAGGAAATTCCTGTTCAAACAGCTTTTGTTGCTGTGCAATCACCAGATTGACGGAAGATTTTTGATAACCGACGCGTAGCTGTTTTACTGAAGGATCCACAGCCCAGGTGGCGCTTGAACCCAACATCGCGCAAGCAACCAATAGGGCATTCATGCCATGACTGGAGGTTTTGAACCAGGTGTTTGCTTTGTGGTGTGGCTGATGCTGAGTCATGTTAAATCCCCTAAGTTTTATCTATGCTTTACTTCGCTAAAATTGCGGCTTGAATATTGAGTTTGTTTGGAATCAGTTTCTGGTTATAAAAGGCATCGGCAACATATTGCTGCTTTTGCACCACTTCAGCAGAAATCGGTTGTACCCCAAAGCCCATGCGGGAAATGGAGGTTTTCAGGATTTCGTTAGACAGTCCTGTTGGTTTTTCCAGCAGCTTGGCGGCTTCGTCCTGATGCTGGGATACCCATTGGGTGGTGGTGTTGAGTTCATTCACGACCGCTTTCAGCACATCCGGATGCTGCTCGGCAAATTTGCGGTCAGCCAGATAAAACTGATGGTTACTGACCAGGTTTTCACCGGTGGCAATGACACGGGCACCAATCTGCTTTTCTGCAGCAGCAAAGAACGGATCCCAAATTACCCAGGCATCGACCGCACCCCGTTCAAAGGCAGCGCGTGCGTCCGAAGGCGGCAAGTACACCACCTGGATGTCATTTAGAGTGAGCTTGTTGGCTTCTAACACTTTTAACAGTAGATAATGAACATTTGAGCCTTTATTGAGGGCAACACGTTTGCCTTTTAAATCCTGGATGCTATGAATGGCTGAATCTTTTTGTACAATCAGGGCTTCAGCTTTAGGCGCTGCCGGCTGGTTGGCGATATAAACCAGATTCGAATTGGCTGCCTGCGCGAAAATTGGCGGCGCTTCACCTGCTTCGCCTAATACAACACTGCCGACATTCAAGCCTTCAAGTAATTGAGGACCGGCAGGGAATTCCACCCATTTCACATTGACGCCCTGGTCTTTCAATGCCGTTTCTAAAGTGCCGCGTTCTTTAATAATCGGTAACAAGCCATATTTTTGAAAGCCGATATTTAAAGTGACCGTTTCAGCTTCTTTTTTTCCGCAACCTGACATCATCATTGCGCCAGCAACTACTGAAGAAAGGACCAGTGATTTCGCCCAGAATTTTGCTTGAATGGCGCTCATGTATGTGTGCTCCGCAATAAGGAAGTGTTGAATATTGAACACATACGCTAAAGCCTTTTCTTTTTCGAAAAAAATAAGAAAAGATAAATTTCTAATGAGGAAAAAAGATAAATAAAAAAAAGAAAAACTTATGCAGAAATGTGATTTATCCGGACAATTCAATATCCAGTTTTATTTAATTAAGCTATTGATATTAAATAATTTAAATTCTAAATCTTATGCGGGTATAACGTTATTTAAATACAGCATAAGAAAATCGTCAAAAATTTCGCAAAAGCATAGATAAAGATATAAAAAATAAAGCTATAGCAGGCATAAAAAAAGCCACTTCAAGTGCACTGCTGTCCCATAATTTGAATTTTATTTTAATACTGAACCAGCATGATGATTTGTTATCTTTAAATATTTGATATTTATATTTTTCATAGCCTTGTCTTTTCTTTAAAAGTTTAAGTGGCTCTGTGTAGGCTAAACCCTACTTTTGACAGACCAAAAGTAGGCAAAAGTCTTTATTCCCCATACACGACATCCTGTCGTGATGGGGAATGTGTGGCATCCCTGCCACACTCGCGAATCTAATACATGGACTTCAACTATGGGACCGTAGTGACTTAAAGTGACTTTTTAAAGACCAGAGAATTACGTTGATAGTTGTACAGCGCCTGACGGGCATTGGGCAAGTCATCCACACTGGCTGCTTCAAAACCATGTTCGACAAACCAGTGTGCAGTACGTGTGGTCAGTACAAACAGCTGCTGAATGCCCAGGCTTTTGGCCTTGTCTTCCAGGTAATGCAGAATCTGGCTGCCGCGGTTAGATTTGCGATAGGTTGGATCGACCGCGACACAGGCAATCTCGGCCGATTTAATTTCATTGGCTGAGGTGGGAATAGGGTACAGCGCGGCGCAGGCCAGAATCATGCCATCCCGTTCAATCACGGAAAACTGTTCAATTTCACTTTCTAATCGTTCACGTGAGCGATACACCAGAATGCCTTCAGCTTCCAGTGGACGAAGCAGATTCATCAAGCCGCCGACATCCTGAATCGTAGCCGTACGCACATCTTCATAATGGGCATCGGTCATCATGGTGCCTGCACCATCACGGGTAAACAGTTCTTCCAGCAAGGCACCATCGTAAGTATAAGAAATCAGATGCACACGATGTACCCCTTGCAGTGAGGCATTTTTGGCACCGCGCAATTGCAGGGCAATATCCGGGTTAGAATCCTGATATTGCAAGATCTGCCGATCCAGCTGATGCGGTGCTATTTCACGCTGCAATTGTCCAAATTCATTGACCAGACCTTGCTGTTTCCCCAAAAAGATCAGCTTGTCGGCTTTTAGCAGAATGGCGGTATTGGTGGCCACTTCTTCCGCGACCAGGTTAAACACTTCACCGGTACTGGAATAGCCGGTTGGACCCAGCAATACAATATTGTGGTTTTTCAGATGTCTCTGAATGGCGTCGGTATCGACGGTACGCACTTCACCCGTCAGCTGGAAATCGATGCCGTCCCGAATGCCATAGGGTTTAGCGGTGACAAAATTGCCCGAGATCACATCAATACGGGCGCCGTACATGGGTGAGTTGGCGAGTCCCATGGAAAGCAGGGCTTCAATTTGCAGGCGAATAGATCCCACCGCATTCATGACGCAGCTTAAGGATTCTCGTGTGGTAATGCGGCGGTGATTATGGAAAGGGGTTTGAATGCCGCTGGTTTTCAGGTTCTGGTTGATTTGAGAACGGGCACCATGCACCAGAATCAGACGAATGCCTAAAGAATGCAGCAGGGCAATGTCGTGAATAATATGCTGGAAATTTTCATGCTGTACCGCTTCGCCATCAAACATGATGACAAAGGTTTTGTTGCGGTGGGCATTGATATAGGGCGCAGAATGTCGAAACCAATGCACATATTGCAAATTTGTGCTTTGTGAAGTTTCAGATGAATTCGTTTGCATACCTATCTCAAAATTAAAAAATTTCTTTCCTTGATTCTAATCAAAAAATGACGGGGGGGAAGCTAAAAAATAAAAAAACACCCGAATGGCGTTCAGGTGTTTTTTTTAGGGAAGAGGAAACTTAAACCGGTTTTAGTTGATGATGCGCACAATACGGTCGGTACGTTCATTCACTAATACATAGTCGCCATTGATTTTATACCACTGTTGATAACGATTGGCATTGGGTAAGCGGCGTGCTTCACGGTCGCTGACTTTATAACGTGATGAGTCGTAAAAACGTGGGAAGTTTTGGCCAGCACGCCAGTCACGACTTGGGTTGAGCTTTTTATTGTCGTAACGGTTGTGGTCATAACGGTTATTATTATCCCAACGCTTGTCCTGATGTGATGGTGCATGGTTGTAACGATGATCATCATAACGATGGTCCGGTGCGGCCATTGCAGAAGTTGCCATCAATGCAGATAAAGAAAGCGCAATTGTAGTCAGAACTTTTTTCATTACTTTCACCCTGAATCATTTAGGAAGATGTTTTCGATGATTCAAAATTAGAGGAAAAGTAGAGATAAACGATGTTGGAATCTTAGTTGAATTGTGAAATTGATGGAGAAAAAAAGAAGATTGTAAAGGTCTGAAAGTTATAGCGTTAAAAAAGGAAATTTGAAAATAAGGGCATAAAAATAAAAAAAGCCCAAACTGAAGTTTGGGCGTGGAGAATTAAAAGCGGCGTTTAGAAACCTTGAATACGTATAATATTATTGCTGTCTGTATCCACTAAAATATAGTCATTGTTGATTTTGTACCATTGCTGGTTACGCGACGGTTTAGGTAGGTCATGGCTTTTATAGTCAACCTTGTAGCCATTGCCACGATAATGCTGCGGCATCACATATCCCGGTTGCCATTTATGCTGTTGTAGACGCTTGAATCCGCGTTCTTCACGCATACGGCGTTTGCCCTGCATGTCATTATCATCTTCACGAAAATCACGGCCTTTATTGAATTTTGGATGATCGGATTGATCCCAGCCACGATTATCATGTTTTTCATGAGGTGCAGCAGTAGTGATACTGTTTGCCATCAATGCACTGAAAGAAATTGCCAGAATTGTCAAAATCTTTTTCATGTTGAACCCTCATAAAAAAAGTATTAATTTCATTGATGTTAATGTACGCAAAAATTGCAGAGAAACTGTGAAGATAAATCACTCATTTCTTAAAAAATGCAGAGATAATAAGGATATTACTGGAAAAATATCTCATCATTTAAAAATCTTCAGCAATTTTATAGGGCTATTAAATACTAAAAAACTTTGTGTTGATGAAAACTTTGTATCAAATTTTTGAGATCATGCTTATTCATTCAAAAATGTTCTCAGAAACTGGCTGAACAGCTGATCTGGTTTGACTGCTCAATATCATTTTACTTTTAGTTCCATTGTTCAACCAGGCCTTGTAGTGAGCTGACTGCCTCAGCAATGGCTTCTGCCTGTTTGGCATCCTCCAGACCGATGGTCAAGGTATTTGAAAGCTGTAGTTTTTCAATAACACGAATTGTTTCAATTTTACGTTTTTGGTCTGCCATGTTGCACTTCCTCATGTTGAAGGTTTTTTCATGTTGTTCAGCATAGCGGTATTGTTATGATTTATAAAAACGAATATTTTTGTAAAATTTATTTGAAAATTCGATTTAATGTTTGGAATACTCAAAATCTGCTTTTTCAGTTTTTTTAATCAGTTTGCATCTGTAATAAAAAAGGAGCGGTATTCGCTCCCTTTTCATCTTTACAGATCAGTCTTGGGCATCAATGCTTTGACCATTCAGATGCAGGCTGTCATCTCCCATTAAATACAGGTAAGCCGGCATAATGCTTTCCGGTGTTGGCAAGGTTTTTGGATCTTCCTCAGGATAAGCCTTGGCACGCATGGCGGTCCGGGTGGCACCCGGATTGATGCAGTTAAAACGGACGTTAGGATAGACATTTTCCTTGGCAAAAATCTGGTTCACCGCTTCAATGGCAATTTTAGAGACCGAATAGGCTCCCCAGCGTTCCCGCGCTTCACGTCCTACACCGGAACTGGCAAATACCACCGAAGCATGCTCGGATTTTGCCAGTAAGGGCAGCAGTTCCTGGGTCAAAATAAAGGGAGCACGCAGATTCACCGCCATTACATCATCCCAGACATCTACTGGGTAATGCGCCAGTTCGGTACGTTCCCCCAGTATGCCGGCATTGTGCAAAATGCCGTCCAGACGGCCGAACTGTTGCGTTAAAGTATCGACCAGCAATTCATAGTCACGAGGAGAGGCGCTGGAGAGCTGCAAAGGCAGAATAGCCGGTTGTGGCGCACCCAGGCTTTCAATTTCATCATAAATGACTTCAAGCTTGTTTAGGGTACGTCCATGCAGCACTACAGTGGCACCATGCAGGGCATAGCTTATTGCAGCCGCACGGCCAATACCATCGCCCGCACCTGTAATCAGGATAATGCGATCTTTTAACAGATCGGGGCGAGGCTGATATTCTGAATATTTCATTGCATACCTCCTCGTTTATATTGTTATGTCGTTATGAAATGAGTGAATGATGATCTTGTTTTACACCGACTAGTTGATTAATCACTTGATGTAATTCTGCAACTGTCTTCACTATACAATCCGCCTGCCATGCTGTTAAGTCATCTTTGTGTTGCAATGGTAAATAGCCATAGCCCGCCAGGATGGTGTACATATGGGCATTGCGGCCCGCATCGATATCACGCGGATGGTCACCGACATAAATGCAGTCTTCAGCTCTGACCTGAATTTGCTTGGCTGCCAGATACATCGGTTCCGGATCGGGCTTGGTGTTGCTGACATCTTCCGGGCAAACCAGAACCGCACAGCGTTCAGTCAAATTCAGTGCCTGAAGCAAGGATTCACTGAGCCAGCGTGGCTTGTTGGTGACAATCCCCCAGGGAATATTCTGACTTTCCAGTTGCTCCAGCAAGGGATACATGCCTTCAAACAGGTCGGTCTCTACTGCAATATCTTCACCGTACAGGTCTAAAAAGCGCTGGCGATGTGCAAGGAACACAGGATCATCCACTTCCAGTTCCGGATAGACCAGTTTCACCATGGCGCGTGCGCCTTCAGACACCTGGGTACGAATTAAATCAGCCGCCACGATGTCACAGGGTTTATCGCGGCACATGTCCTGAATAATGCGAATGAAGTCGGCCGCGGTATCAATCAGGGTGCCATCCAGGTCAAACAGTACAGCTTTCATCAGACACCTTCTTTTACCGTGTGAACCATGTAGTTCACATCGACATTCGGTGCCAGCCAGTAACGTTTGGTGAGCGGGTTGTAATGCAGGCCGGTCATGTCTTTCAGTTTCAGATTTGCCGCACGGATATCATGTGCCAGCTCGGAAGGTTTAATAAACTTGCTGTAATCATGTGTGCCTTTGGCCAGCATACGCAGGACATATTCTGCACCAATAATGGCAAACAGATAGGATTTCGGATTACGGTTAATGGTTGAGAAGAACACGTGACCGCCCGGTTTGACCAGAGTCTGGCAGGCCTGAATAATCGATGCCGGATCGGGTACATGTTCCAGCATTTCCATACAGGTGACCACGTCATATTGTCCGGCTTGCTCTTGTGCCAACTGCTCTACTGGAACCTGACGATATTGAATATTCTGTACGCCTTCCTGTTCGGCATGAATGCGTGCCACATTTAACGGTGCTTCACCCATGTCGATACCCAAAACATCGGCGCCACGACGCGCCATGCTTTCCGAGAGAATACCGCCACCGCAACCGACATCGAGCACCTTTTTACCGCTGAGACCGCCGGCATGCTCATCAATCCAGTTTAAACGCAGCGGATTGATCATATGCAAGGGGCGGAACTCAGAATGCTGATCCCACCATATGGCAGCGAATGCTTCAAATTTGGCAATTTCTTGTGGATCAACATTCAATTGCGACATCGGTATCACCTTAATCAAGTCGTTATAATTTAAAAAAGTTACAGAAGCTTAGTGTAGCGTTAATTCTAAAAAAAGCGATAAATGCCGTAAAAAAGTTCACAGAATGAAAACGAAATCGGCATAATTGATTTATAGTGATCGCATAAATTAAGCATAATGATTTAGAGGACAATAAGGTCAATGAAAAAATTTCTTTTAGGTAGCGTAGCGACGGCTATTTTTGCCTTATCCGGCACTGCAATGGCAGCAAATTTTGTTGCAGGTAAAGATTACACCGTGGTGGCCAACCCGGGTAAAGTTCAGGTACCTGGAAAAATTGAAGTGCGCGAATTCTTCTGGTACGGCTGCCCGCACTGCTATCGCTTAGAGCCGCATATGCAGACCTGGCTGAAAAAAATGCCTAAAGATGTCAACTTTGTGCGTACTCCGGCTGCCATGAATCCGGTGTGGGAACAGGGTGCACGTGGCTACTTCGTGTCTGAAGCATTAGGGGTACGCAAGAAAACTCACCTGCCGTTATTCCATGCCATTCATGCGGGTGGCCAGCAGATTTTTGATCAAAACTCCCAGGCCAAGTTCTTTGTAAAATATGGCGTGCCTGAAGCTAAATTTAACAGCATGTTTAATTCATTCGCGATTACCTCAAAAGTGGCACAAGCCAAGCAATTGGCACAGCAATATCAATTGAGCGGTGTGCCTGCGGTCGTGGTCAATGGTAAATATGTGGTACAAGGCGAAGATGCCAAAGTGACGCAAGTGATCAGCTACCTGGTCGAAAAAGAGCGTAAAGCCAAATAAGCAACAGGCTCTAAAAAAACCGCCATCATGGCGGTTTTTTATATCGGCTAGTCTTCAATTATGAAGAGGCAGAATCTTTGGATGGGTCCCAGTTGGAGATGCCACGGAAAATCAAATGCACTTGAGTCATGGTTTGCAGCTTAAACTGGTTTTGCTGTGTTGACCGTTCCGGACCCTGAAATTTCCGGCTAATGTCCATCCAGGTCATGGCCCAGGTAAAAGACAAGTTAATTAAAATATTGGAAAATACTTGCAGGTCTTGGGCATTACCAATGTGCTGCATGGTCTTAACTTGACCCAAATCGTTTGCCAGGTCTTCAATTAAAAAATTAATTTCCCGTGCAATGGCATGGCGGATCACTTCTGAGCCACCCCAACGCTCGGCAATCATAAAAACCCAAGGTTCAGGATGATGTTCAACCGCCTGAAAAAACAGGTCCAGGCTGATTTCGGTTTTGGTATTCGGTTGATAGATATAGGCCTGTCCCAGCTGATGCAAAATGCCTTTTAAATGCATGGCAACCTGATCGACCAGTTCCAGTCCCAGCTCGTTCATGTCCTGAAAATGACGATAGAACGCCGTCGGCACCAAGCCGACATGACGTGCGATTTCACGCAAACTGATGCTGCTAAAAGAACGCCCAGACGTGCTTAAAGCCAGCGCGGCATCTAAAAGTGCTTGGCGGCTCTGCTGTTTACGCTCATCCCGTATCGACATTCGACTACTCTAAAAAAATTCTGCATGAAGTCTATCAAAAAAAAACAAAATAAACGACGAATGTCAGTGAACAGGTGTTGACTGAATTGAAAAACCCTTATAGTGTACAGGTGTTCACTATAAGAACAACTGTTCACTCAAATAAATAGCCAGCAATAAAAGAGGAACGTCATATGAGTCATGTGATGCAATATCAGCCGCAATGGATTCGAGAAGATTTTGTCGATTTTATTGCTGAAAAAATCAATCCGGTATGGGCCTGGAAAAAAGTCAAAGCCAGCATTGTTGATGTACACATGCTCAGTTCCGATTTTTATCAAATTGAGTTGCAGCCGAATCATAATTTTCGCGCTGATGCTTTTCGTGCCGGACAAAGTATTTTAGTGACTGTCGTGATTGCAGGTGTGCGTGAGCAACGTAGCTATTCCATTGTCAAAATTGCCGCAAACGGTCATGTCGTGATTGCAGTGAAACGTCAGGGCAAAGTGTCCAATGCTTTAACCCGTTTGACGGCGGGCAGCGTGGTGGAAATCTCTCAGGCTCGAGGTGATTTCACTTTAAGTTCATCTCAGGCGCCTATTCTGTTGTTGGCTTCTGGAAGTGGCATCACCGCTATTTATGCCTTATTGCCACAGGCGATTCGTCAACAAGTCAGCCAGATTGATCTGATTTATTTCACGCGTGATGATGCCTTTCATAATGAATTGCAGCAATTGGCCGAGCAACATCCACAGTTTAAATATCATCATTTTAATACTCTAAACCATAAACAACATTTAACGACGCAACTGCTTGAAAGTACCGTGCCGGATTTTCAGCAATGTCAAAGTTATGCCTGTGGTGCCCAGGGCATGATGCAGAGTCTGAACCAGATTTATCAACAGCTGGGGATTGCCGATCTGCTCAGACAGGAATATTTCCAGGTCGTGGTTGATGAAACTGCAGCAGTACAACCGGTGGTCTTTTTACGTGCCCAACAAGAGTTTGAAGCCAGAACCAATTTGCTGGAAAGTGCCGAACAGGCGGGGTTAAGACCCGCACATGGTTGCCGCATGGGCATCTGCAATACCTGTACCTGTACCAAAGTGAGCGGTTCGACCAAAAACCTGCTGACCGGTGAAATCGACCACGATAGCAATACCCAGATCAAGTTGTGTATTAGCCAGGCCGTGAGTCCGGTAGTGATTAACCTTTAAAAAATAAAAACGCTTTAATAGCGCCGTTTAGTGAGTGATCGCACTTTTAAAAACAGGGTTCGATGCTCACTCAGGAGAAAAACAATGAATATGTCAGTGAAGTTTCAAGAAAAAAGTAAATCAAAATATTTAAGCCCTGAACAAATTGCCGAATTTGGTGAAAAAGTCGATGCCATTCGCCGTGAAGTGATGGACAATATTGGCGAAAAAGATGCTGAATACATTTATAAAATCCGCGATTTTGTCCGTTATAGCGAAATTGCCTCCCGTGGCATGTTGATGTTTGGCGGCTGGATTCCGCCAGTCTGGTTATTGGGCACGGGCTTGTTGGGTATTTCCAAAATTGTGGAAAATATGGAGCTGGGCCATAACGTGATGCACGGTCAGTTTGACTGGCTGAACGACCCGAATCTGAACGGTGCCAATTATGACTGGGATACCATGGCGACTGGGGATGACTGGAAATATACCCACAATTATATCCATCACACCTATACCAATATTATTGGTAAGGACCATGATGTGGGCTATGGCCTGATTCGGGTCAGTGAATCGCAAAAATGGGAACCGCGTTTTTTATTTAATATTCCTTTAACCATTCAGCTCATGCTGTTCTTTGAATGGTATGTCGGCGTACAGGGTTTACATCTGGAAGATGTGCTGGTTTATAAAACCAAAACCTGGAAAGAGGTATGGAAAGAGTCGGCAAAATTCCGTAAAAAAGCCACCCGTCAGATTGCCAAAGATTATGTATTTTTCCCGTTAATTGCAGGTCCGAATGCACTGCCGGTCTTTGCCGGCAATGCCGTGGCCAATGTCATTCGTAGCCTCTGGGCATCCGCAGTGATTTTTAATGGACATTTCACGGAAGATGCCGAAACCTTTGAACCGGATAATACTGAAAATGAAACCCGCGCCGAATGGTACTTACGTCAGATTCGCGGATCGAGCAATTTTAGCGGCACAGAATGGCTGCACATTTTAAGCGGTAATTTGAGTCATCAAATTGAACATCATCTGTTCCCGGATATGCCGGCAAACCGTTATGCAGAAGTGGCGCCTAAAATTCGTGCCTTATGTGCCGAATATGGCATTCACTATAACGAAGCCAGCTTTTTTAAACAGTTCGGCAGTGTCTGGGTGCGTTTGGCCAAATGTTCATTGCCAAATTCATGGACCTCAACCCTTGACCAATCTAAACAGAAATTAAAAGGCTTATTGGGCTTTTAATATTCTATCACAAGCTTAAGGATATGCAGGGCGGGTAGTGAATTTCATGCAAGCTTAAATGGACGCGTCTGGGCTTGATGGTTTTTGCCAATGGAGAATCTCCGGGCAAAACCTGAGAGCCTGCTTCTGTTATACTAGGCCGCAATGAATTTTAGCCAAAACAAGGACTCATTATGCGTATCGACCAACGTACATTAGATCAATTACGTGAGGTAAAAATTACCCGTAACTATACACGTTATGCGGAAGGTTCAGTGTTGATTGAATTTGGTCATACTAAAGTTCTTTGTACCGCAAGTATTGATAATTCGGTACCGCGTTTCTTGAAAGGGAAAGGACAAGGCTGGGTGACTGCGGAATACGGCATGTTGCCACGTTCAACCCATACCCGTAGTGACCGTGAAGCCGCGCGTGGTAAACAAAGTGGCCGTACTCAGGAAATCCAGCGTCTGATTGGTCGTAGCCTGCGTGCCATGGTCGATTTGAAGAAACTGGGTGAAAACACCATTACCATCGACTGTGATGTGATTCAGGCAGATGGCGGTACGCGTACTGCTTCCATTACCGGTGCAGCAGTGGCTTTAGTGGATGCCATGAATGTATTGCTTGAAACCAAGAAAATTAAGCAAGATCCGTTGAAAGGTCTGGTGGCCGCGATTTCTGTCGGCATGTATCAGGACAAAGCCTTACTGGATCTGTGTTATGAAGAAGATTCAAATTGCCAAACTGACTTAAACGTGGTGATGACTCAGGCAGGCGAATTTATCGAGCTGCAGGGTACGGCTGAAGACAAGCCATTTACCCGTGCACAATGTAACGAAATGCTGGAATTGGCAGAAAAAGGTATTCAAGAACTCATTAAAAAACAGCAAGAAGCTTTAGGCTGGTAAGTTGTTGGTTTAAACATCTCAGCAATAAAAAACGCACCCATCGGTGCGTTTTTTATTTACTCAATCTTTATTGAGTTGAGCGGGGGAGATCAAGCATTAAAACGCATGGATAAATCCACGGCTTTCACGTCTTTGGTCAACACACCCATCGAAATATAGTCCACACCTGACGTTGCCACTTCACGTAAGTTTGCAATGGTAATATTGCCCGATGCTTCCAGCTTGCAACGACCGGCAACATGCTTCACCGCATCAATCATTTGCTGCTGGCTGAAGTTATCCAGCATCACGATATCCGCTTTTGCTTCTAAAGCCTGGTTCAGCTCATCCCAGGTTTCCACTTCCACTTCCACCGGTTTACCCGGTGCGATGTTATGTGCTTTGGCTATCGCCTGAGCAATCCCGCCCGCGGCCATAATGTGGTTTTCTTTAATTAAGAAGGCATCGAATAAACCGAGGCGATGGTTCTGACCGCCACCAATGGCCACGGCATATTTTTGTGCAATACGTAAGCCCGGCAAGGTTTTACGGGTATCCAGCAATTTGGTATTCAAGCCGTCAAGTTCTTTGACATATAAAGCAGTTTTGGTCGCTACAGCAGAAAGTGTTTGCACAAAGTTGAGGGCAGGGCGTTCCACCGTGAGCAGGCTGCGTGCAGAGCCGGCCAGTTTTAAAAAGGCTTCATTGGCGTTTACGCGGTCACCATCATTTTTTAGCCAGGTCACCTGTACTTTTGGATCATAGGCCTGAATCAGGGCATTGACCCAAGGCTGACCGGCCAGCACCATGTCTTCACGGCTAATGATGGTTGCTGTGGCCTGTTCATCTTCAGGGGTTAATAAAGCGGTGATATCCCCTTCGCCAATATCTTCTTGTAATGCTTGCTGAATGTTGATTTCGATTGATTGTTCAAGCAAAGATTGAGATATGCTCATCAGTATTTCCGTATCTTTTTTAACCCATGAAAGTTGCGCGTTATTTTAGCATTGTTCATTTAAAAGAACTGTTTTTTTGCAGCAATTTTATCTGGGGAATTTGAGATTTTAAGTTTAAAGTTTTAGGATTGCGCTAAAATCATCAGCTTATGTGAACAGGACTCAGGATCGGCATATGCAACAGGCACCCTTTTTTCAGGTCATCGACGGTCAGTTAATCGGTGCCAGGCAAGTAGCTTCCCCCAATTATAATCAGCGTCCCGAACATACTGAAATTCAACTGGTGGTGGTACATAACATCAGTCTGCCACCGTCACAGTTTGGTGGGGGATATATTGAACAGTTTTTTCAGAACCAGCTGGACTGGTCACAGCATCCTTATTTTCAAAGCATTGAAGGTATGCAGGTTTCTGCGCATCTGCTGATTTTACGCAGTGGGGAAGTGCTGCAATTCGTGAATTTCAATGATCGGGCCTGGCATGCCGGACGTTCCACTTACCTGGGTAAAAAAGAATGTAATGACTATTCCATCGGCATTGAACTGGAAGGCAGTGATGATTTGCCCTTTGACGAGGTGCAATATGCAGTGCTGGCGCAAGTGACGGCTGCATTGCAGGTGGCTTATCCAAAAATTCTACAACATTTGGCCGGCCACTCGGACATTGCGCCTGGACGTAAAACCGATCCAGGCCCATTTTTTGACTGGGTCAAATTCAGAACTTTATTGCAGCAGCATAAAATCCATCAAGAATGAATGGGCTTTATGATTAAACAACGAAACTCCCTGTGGAGTTTCATTACAATAGCGACTTAATTTTTTCACTGGGTGGTTACGATGGCGCTTTGGCGATCGACCTTTATTGTTAGTACAATGACCATGTTGTCTCGGGTGCTGGGCTTGGTCCGAGATGTGGTGTTGCTGAATGTGTTTGGTGCGGGTAAAGATTTCGATACCTTTGTGGTGGCCTTTCGTATTCCGAACTTTTTCAGGCGCTTATTTGCCGAAGGGGCATTCTCGCAAGCGTTTATTCCGGTTCTAACTGAATATAAAACCACGCGCACTCATGCAGAAGTGCAAATTCTGATTAGTCGGGTCTTTGGCTGTCTGGCCACCTTTATGACCGCCCTGACCTTTATTGCCATGATTGCAGCGCCGGCCGTGCTATATATCTATGCACCCGGTTTCCATGACGACCCGGAAAAATTTGCCCTAGCGACGGACATGTTCCGCCTGACCATTCCCTATCTGCTGTTTATGTCTTTAACGGCTTTTGCCAGCAGCATCCTGAACAGTTACGGTTCTTTTTCAACACCGGCTTTTTCGCCGGTATTATTGAATATCACCATGATTGCAGGTGCGTGGTGGCTCACGCCCTATATGGCCGAACCGATTATGGCACTCGGCTGGGCGGTGGTGATTGCCGGTATCTTGCAGCTGGTGATTCAGATTCCAGAGCTGTGGCGCAAAAAACTGCTAATTCCACCTAAAGTGGATTTCAAGCACGAAGGTGTGGAACGCATCATGAAATTGATGCTCCCGGCACTGTTTGGTGTTTCGGTCACGCAAATTAACCTGCTGTTGAATACCATTTGGGCATCCTTCATGCAGGATGGTTCGGTATCGTGGTTATACAGTGCCGAGCGGATGACGGAATTGCCTTTAGGCTTAATTGGTGTGGCGATTGGTACCGTGATTTTACCTTCGCTGTCTGCACGTCATGCCGAACAGGATCAGGCCAAGTTCCGTAGCATGATTGACTGGGCTGCCAAGGTGATCATGCTGGTCGGTATTCCGGCCAGTATCGCCTTATTTATGCTGTCTACGCCAATTATTCAGGCCTTGTTCCAGCGTGGGCAATTTACCTTTGAAGATACGCAAATGACGGCTTTGGCCCTGCAATGTATGAGTGCCGGGGTGATTTCCTTCATGCTGATTAAAGTCTTTGCCCCAGGTTTTTATGCCCAGCAAGATACCCGAACGCCGGTGCGTGTGGGCCTGATGGCGGTAGCCGCGAATGCCATTTTAAACGTGGTGTTTATTGGTTTCTTTAAGCTGATTGACTGGCATGCAGAGCATATGGCTTTGGCCTTGGCTTCTTCCGGTTCGGCACTGGTCAATGCCGGCATGCTGTATTTCTATTTGCATAAACGCAATATTTTCCGCTTTGCCGGACACTGGAAAAAGCTGTTTCTGCAATATGCGATTGCCAATGCCGCGATGGTTGCTGCACTGTGGTATGGCTTGACCTTGTACAATGGAGATGTATCGCAGTGGATGCGGATTCTGGAAGTGATTGGTTTGTGTGTCGCCGGTGTGGTGGCTTATGCCATTGGTTTATTGGCCACAGGTTTTAGACCCCGTCACTTACGCCCTTAATTTTGAGCTTACAACTCTCCACAGCCAGATAAGTTAGATAAAAAGATAGCTAACTTTGATTCGGTTTTTTTGAGAGGTAGATGATAGAAAGCTGAAGCAAAAAACGGATATAAAAAAGAGCCTGAACAGGCTCTTTTTTTGATTAAGTGAGATGTTTTTAACGGAGGTTATTCAACTAAACCCTTCCACGAGAGAGGAAGCCGACGATTGCCAGAATAACGGCAATGACGAGTAAAATAATCGCAAAATCCTTCGATAATCCTGCGACGCCAGCAAAACCGAGTAGACTCGCAATCAGTGCAATCACTGCAAAAATAATCGCCCAACGGAACATAAGCTTTCTCCATGTGTTGTTATTTTCAAAGTAGATTCAGTATAGGGGGGGATAATTTCCAACAGTGTTATGCTTATGTTTAAAAAATGTTCACTTTGACAGCAAATATATGATTTGAAGTAAAAATCATATTCCTACATTGTGAACTTGAACACGTTATAATAAGCAGCTTCTTTTAATTTCTCACTGTTATGACTGAACAATTGCGTCCACAATTCTGGAAAAAATACGCTTTAACTGAACTTAATCCTGCCGAATGGGAGGCATTATGTGATGGTTGTGGTCTCTGCTGTTTAATCAAGCTGGAAGATGAAGAACTGCAAGAAGTCGCTTATACCAAGGTGGCTTGCAAACTTTTAGACTGCCAGACTGCACGTTGTAGCAATTATGAGCAGCGACTTGACCATGTGCCGGATTGCATTCAGCTGACACCAGAAAAGTTAGATACTATTCACTGGCTGCCGCCGAGCTGTGCTTATCGCCGTTTAAAAGAAGGCAAGACTTTACCTGCCTGGCATTATTTAAATACCGGAACACGTGACAGTGTGATCAAGGCGAGAAAATCGGCAGCCGGCCGCTGTATTTCCGAAACGCAAGTCAATGAAGACGATCTTGAAGAATATATTGTGCGCTGGGTGCGTTAATTGCCTGTTCATCCTCCTGTCAGCTTCGGCTGAAATCACCTGAAAACCTTAATCCTCGACAGCTAATAAAGTCACTGCCTGAGCCTGTAAAGTAGAGGAGGACTGCAAGCATGAATAAACTTGAATGGCTAAGCAGAAGAAATGAGGGGCTGAGCGGCATCAGCCACAGGATTTAATAAGGGGGTGGCTTCCTGAAAGATCAGGGGATGATAAAAATAAAAACCTTGCCCGGTAGAACAGTCGCAAGCTTTCAGCACTTCAACCTGCTCTGAACTTTCAATGCCTTCGACCAGGATATCTAAGGCAATGCTTGCGCCGATCTGGCTGATGGCCTTCACAATTGCTAAATCAGAAGGGTTGTCCGGTATATTTTTAATAAAATTTCGATCAATCTTTAGGCAATCAATCGGATAATCCCTTAATCGGGTCAAGGAAGAATGACCGGTCCCAAAATCATCCAGTGAAATTTTCAGACCGGATTGTTTTAACAGGTTCAAGGCACGGATGACATAGTCGGAACCATGCTCAGAAAGACTTTGTTCGGTAATTTCTATTTCAATCAGAGGGTGGGGAATCTTAAATTGAGCAAGCCGGTTTAACAGGGTTTCTGCATAATTGTCCCTTAAGAATTCAACCGGTGCCGCATTGATGGAAATGGGTAACAGTTTCAGGCCTGCTTCCTGCCACTGGCTCATATCCTGAAAGACTTTGAGCTGAATAATTTCGCTGATTCGCGTGGCCAGTTCATAATCCTGAAAAGCGCAAGAAATGTGCAAGGGGAGTTGGGTTTGATCTTCTGCATCCTGCCAGCGCAGCAACGCTTCAAAACTGGTAACTGTTCCGTCTGCGAGCTTGACCTTGGGCTGGTAGACTGGAAAAATTTTATCGTGCTGTATAATTGCCCGCGCCAGCGAAAGCTGTTTGGTGGTGAGTGCGATGCTGTTAAACATGGTACTCGTAAACATTCGAATACCGCCACGGCCACTGATTTTAAGATCATTCAGCGCTACATCGGCACAGCGTAACAAGGTTGAGCTATTTTTTGCATCACGCGGGTATATGGCACAACCGATGCTCATTCCGCCATTAATATATTGCCCGGCATAACAGATCGGCTTATCCAGTTGCTGGCGTGCTATTTGTGCAATGTTCATCAATTCAGCCTCATCACGCAGATGTGGCACGATAATCGCAAATTCATCACCGCCCAGACGTGACACCATGACTTTTTCATTAAAACAGCCACTTAAGCGCTGACCAAGAATCTGGACTAAATAATCGCCTGCACTATGACCCAAGATATCATTGATATGCTTGAAATAGTCTAAATCAATCAGCAAAAAACCAACAGATTCTTGTTGATGCTGGGCATTTTGAAGGGTCTTTTTAAAAATTTTATGGAATGCACGACGGTTATATAAGCCAGTCAATTCGTCAAGTTCAGTCACCTGTTGCAGATTTTTTTCCGCCATCTTTTGTTGGGTGACATTCCGGGAAACACAAAGAATACTTTGGGTCGAACCATCCTCATTCAGTATGGGAGTTAACATGGTATCCCAATATTGCGGAGGCTGACCGGCAATGATGCTGATGCCATCAAAACGCGCATTTTTTCCCGTAGAGGCCTGTTTTAATGCGTGTTGTCCCGAATGCTGAATGGATTCGGGCAGTAAATTTAACCAGGACATACCCAACTTATTTTCATTGACCGGTACGCCTAAGGCGAGACAACTGGAACGGTTCATATGGGTCAACTGACCCTGTGGTGTTAAAAGCTTGATGCAGTCTACGCTGGCATCCAGCATTTTGCCCTGTACAAGCACTTGCTGATGCAATTCGCTATGCTTTAAATAATGATCATGAATATCTGTGGCAGTGATCATCCATTCAATATTATCTAAATGTTGTGCCGGTTGAACGGAAACCCGGCAAACCCGGTAATCCTGTTGATGGTGTTGAATACGGCATTCGTGTTCGAAGCCTTGTTGAATGTGCAAGGCATTTTGCCAAAGTACCTTAAAGTTCGGGTAATCTTCAGGATGAATGAAGCTTTGACATTCATCATTATGCGATAAATTGACAGGGCTACCGATGTAGTCACAAATTGCCTGATTATAATAATACTGGTTCTGTTTGTTCTTGACCCAGACCAGCTGGGGTAATTGATTAAGGATATTTTGGATAATAATGTTTTCGGCAGATAATTGAGTTTGAGGGGTTTTAATGCACTGCTGATCGGGTGTTTGGCCATCCTGACTGAAAGGTTTTCGCTTGTTTTTGAAAATATATTCCATAAAGCTTACCCATTTAAATAATCAAAATGCTTAAAAGTGTGATTTATTTCACACAATAATTATATCCGTGAACATACAAAAGGAGAATGATTCGGTTTGTATCTCTGATGGCCTGCTTGTTTTGGATAAGCCACTTTACTCTATTTAAAAGTAATTCACGTAAAATATCCATCATGATGATGGATATTTTTTTTTAAAATAACAGTATGATTTTTTGTAAATCACTTGATTTGAAATACGCGATATTAAAATTACATAGTAGACTTGTTTTAAGTACAGCAAAGAAATAACAAGATGTCCGAGAGCCATATTCCACTCCCTGAACGCCTTCGCCCACGTGACTTGTCCGAAATTATTGGTCAAGATCATCTTTTGGGAGCAGGTGCACCCTTACGTCAGATGATTGATCAGGGACATTTGCCTTCCATTATTTTTTGGGGACCACCGGGAGTCGGAAAAACCACCATTGCTTTGCTTTTGGCTCAAGCGGTAGATCGGCCATTTATCAGTTTATCGGCACTCAATACCGGAGTAAAAGAACTGCGTGAAGTAATTGCCGAAAGTGGCGATTTACTGACCCCGGTCGTGTTTATTGATGAAATTCATCGTTTTAACAAGTCACAGCAAGATGCCTTATTGAATGCGGTGGAAAAAGGCAAAATTACCTTAATTGGAGCGACCACAGAAAATCCATCTTTTGAAGTGAACAATGCCTTGTTATCGCGTTGTCAGGTGTATACCTTAAATGTGCTGGATGACGAGGCAATTAAGACCTTGGTGAATAAGGCGATTCAGCAAGATGCATTTTTAAAAGAACGCTATATTCAAATTGAAGAATACGAAGCATTACTGCAATTTGCGGCTGGAGACGCACGTAAAGCACTTAATTTATTAGATTTAATTGCCAGTACCTTTGAACCGGAACTGGAAAATAGCATTACCAATGCCATTGTCGTGAGAGTAGCCCAGCAGAACATTGCCCGTTATGACAAATCGGGTGAGCAGCATTATGACCTGGTCTCTGCCTTTATTAAATCCATCCGCGGCAGTGATCCGGACGCCGCCTTGTACTGGATGGCGCGCATGCTGAAAGGTGGAGAAGATCCGGTGTTTATTGCCCGCCGTATGCTGATCGCAGCTTCGGAAGACATTGGCAATTCCAACCCCAATGCCTTGCTGCTGGCAGGCGAATGTTTCCGCTCGGTACAGGCGGTGGGCATGCCGGAGTGTCGTATTATTCTCGGCCAGTGTGCAGTGTATTTGGCCACCAGTGCCAAAAGTAACAGCACTTATCTGGCCATCAATAAGGCCTTAGATTTAGCAGAAAAAACGGCCAATCTGCCTGTGCCGCTACATTTACGTAATGCCCCAACCAAATTGATGAAAGAGCAGGGTTACGGGGTGGATTATTTATATCCGCATAATTACCCAGAGCATTTCGTACTGCAAGAGTATATGCCTCCTGAATTAAAAGGCACCAAGCTCTACGAATCTGCACGGAACAAGCGTGAAGTTGAAGGAGAAAAACTGCAACAGCGCCGCTGGATGCAACAGCAACAACAGCAGTAAAGTAAGTAAAAAAAAACCCCAATCCAGAGCACGGATTGGGCTGAAAATAGGATGTCTTAGGGGAGATACATCCTGGAGGGTAAACTAAAAATCTGGGTCGTTAAGCAGGAGTTTATAAAGCCATTGACTTCAATCTTTTGCTACCTGCTATGTAAGATAGATTAAGTAAAAAAACCAATATTGTAAAAACGATCATTTTTATTAACTAAATCTGTTTTCTCGATTTTTGAAGATATAAAAAAACCGGGCAGTTTAGCCCGGTTTTTTAAAATTCGATGAACGAATTAGATATCAGAAAGGTCGATACCCAAACGTGCAGCAACTTCTTCATAAGCTTCAACAACACCGCCTAAACCTTGACGGAAACGGTCTTTGTCGAGTTTCTTCTTGGTGTCCTTGTCCCATAAACGGCAACCGTCTGGAGAGAATTCATCACCCAGCACAATACGGTCGTGGAACACACCGAATTCAAGTTTGAAGTCTACAAGTAACATGTTACCTGCATCGAACAGACCTTTAAGCACTTCGTTCACTTTGTAAGTGAGTTCTTTCATTTGAGCCAATTGTTCAGCAGTTGCCCAACCTAAAGCAATCGCTTGAGATTCGTTCACCATTGGGTCGCCAAGCGCATCATCTTTGAAGAACAGTTCGAAAGTAGGTGGAACAAGTTCTTTCCCTTCTTCTACACCTAAGCGACGGCATAAAGAACCCGCTGCATAGTTACGCACTACACATTCAACCGGAATCATTTTTAATTTTTTCACTAAAACTTCAGTCGGAGAAAGAAGTTTTTCAAAGTGAGTTTCAATGCCGGCAGCAGCCAATTTTTCCATGATGAAGGCGTTAAAACGGTTGTTCACCTTGCCTTTACGATCCAGCTGTTCGATTTTTTCGCCGTTAAATGCAGAAGCATCGTCACGGAAAACCAGGATAAGGTGATCTGCACTGTCTGTTTCATAAACAGATTTGGCTTTACCAGTATAGAGCAAGGTTTGTTTCAACATGGGGGAACCTTTTTCAAAAAAAAATGCCTAGTACGACTAGGCTGGCCAATTTTGGTAAATCTGGGTTAACAGTTCTGCAGCTTTTTCTTTGTCTGCAAAGCTGTTATCGGCATTGAATACAGCTAGGTTGTTACTTGTGCCTACAGAGCTTAGTCTTAATACATAAATCTGCTGATCAATCTTAATGGTTACTTCGTAACGATTTTTGCTTTGACCAACAATGCTATGGTTGAGGCTGCTGAGGGTGGCAAGTGTGTACTGCCAAATTGTAGCAGAATTTCCGTCTATTTTGAGCAGTGGATTTTGGTTTCCATCACGAACCAGCTGTGGACGACCGATATTTGTGCTGTCCTGTTGAGTATCAGCTGCAGTATTCTCCTGAGCCTTGTCAGGACGGGGCAGAGCAAAGCGGTTACCACGCTTGTTTTCAAGCTGGGGTGCATGCTCAATCGCCAGCGGGTCAATTGTTGGGGCAGGATACAACGGCGTTGCCGGGCGAACCATTGAACCTTCAGGATATTTCAGAGGCTCAAGGGTTGTTGTATTTTTATAGTCCAGTGAACCATTGCTGATTCCCATTGAACTACAACCCGCTAAACTGAATGCTGAAAGTGCAAGGGTTAAACCGAAACGTAATTGCATAGTGTTGTGCTCTTTATTTAATGACACCCGCAGCGTTGAGTGCTTCACGCAATGGGGTGCGATATTGTTCTGCAAGAGGAGTTAATGGTAAGCGAATACCGGTACCAATTAAGCCCATTTCATGGAGTGCCCATTTCACAGGAATTGGGTTAGATTCACAAAATAAAATATTGTGTAAATTTGCAACTTTATTATTTAAAGCTTCAGCACCTTCTGTATCACCTGCAAGTGCAGCAGCACAGATCAGGCTCATTTCTTTTGGTGCGACATTGGCAGTGACAGAAATGTTGCCTTTGGCACCCACACCCATGAGCTGGTATGCCGTAGCATCATCGCCAGAATAAACGGTCATGTCTTTGCCGGCTAATCCTTCAATAAGTTCTTTGCCACGAGCAACGTCGCCAGTCGCATCTTTAATGCCGACAATTTGCGGAATGTCAGCCAGACGGATCACGGTTTCATTCAGCATGTCCACGCCGGTACGGCCCGGAACATTATACAGAATTTGCGGCAAATCAACGGCTTCAGCAATCGCTTTGTAGTGCTGATATAAACCTTCCTGGGTAGGCTTGTTGTAATAAGGCGTAACCAGTAATGCGGCATCTGCACCGAGCTCTTTTGCTTCTCTGGTGAGCTCAATGGCTTCATGGGTCGAGTTTGCACCAGTGCCGGCAATAATCGGAATGCGTTTGTTGGCTACACGGATGATTTCTTTAATCACCCGGGTATGTTCAGCCATGCTTAGAGTTGATGCTTCGCCTGTGGTCCCTACAGCCACAATACTGTTGGTGCCTTGTTCTATATGCCACTCAACCAGCTTTTCTAGACCCTTCCAATCTACGCTGCCATCTTCAAACATTGGGGTGACGATTGCGACAATTGAACCTTGAATGATCTGTGCTTGCTGAGTCATTTTAAAAAATTATCCTATTTGGCCATCCGGTCAGGTAGAAAAACATCAATTTGGATGGTTACGTATTTTGATTTATAGCCAATTCAATGCAATTGAATAATGCTTATGCAAATTATGAACGAACAAGCGGTGAAGAACAATATGCTTTAGTCAAACCATCTAAAAACTTTATGAAAAGCAAGTGAAAAATCTAACAATTAAAAAGCCAGATAATTTTTTAAATGGATATGTCCTGAAATGCTTATCCGCTTTAATCACTCAAGATCACTTTTTTGGACTGTAAAAATGGCGACTTATATTTCAAAAAACTATACTGAGCCCAATCAACTCGCCAATTCCGGGTAAAAACCTCAGAATTTAAGATTTATTAAAGATCAGTATAGACTTTAAAGCTATATAAAATAGGCATTTAATCCATCAAAATAATTATTCAAAACTACCAGAATAATTAATAAAAACTATTAATCTATTTTAACGCTTTTCGCATAAGATGATTTTTCAGAATTGAAATGATAAGGGGCATGTTGATTTTTTGTGTGTGGATTAAACTTGATTAAGTGCTTTTGCGACTATGTGTGTTGGTATCGAAAAGTTTTAAATTTCCCGTATTTTTGTCAATAAACTGTAGATTCTTCCACTTATTGGTAGTTATTTGAATGTCCAGACTCATGGATGATGGCCTTCTTTTTAGTAACGCTGATTGAACAAGGATAATCCAATGGAAAAATCAGATAATAAGCATGCCATCGTCACGGTAGCGATCTGTTTTCTGATTGCTGTGATTGAAGGTCTGGATATTCAGGCAGCCGGCATCGCCGCTGCAGGTATTCGTGAACATTTTGGTCTCGACAGCTCTCAGTTGGGTGTGTTTTTTAGTGCAGGGATTCTGGGGTTATTACCAGGTGCACTGATCGGTGGCCGACTCGCTGACCGGATTGGTCGTAAAAAAGTGTTGATCTGGTCGACAGCAACATTTGCCGTATTTACTTTATGTACGGTTTGGGTGAACAGCTTTAACACGTTGCTGGCCGTGCGTTTCCTGGCGGGTGCCGGTCTGGGTGGTGCGATGCCAATTCTGATCACGCTGGCATCAGAAGCCGTGTCTCCAAAAAACCGTGGTCGTGCCGTGGGCCTGATGTACTGTGGTATGCCGGTCGGTGCAGCAATTTTGTCTTTAATTGCCGCCACTGAATTCGGTGCGAACTGGAAGAATGTGTTCTACTTGGGAGGTTTATTACCAATCTTGGTGATTCCACTGATGATGGTATTCCTGCCTGAATCGAAAGAATACCTGAAAGCGCAGAACAAAACTGCTGCTGAACTTGCTGCTGCACCGCAAGGTTCATTCAAGGATCTGTTTAACTCCGATAACCTGTTACGCACAATTTGCATCTGGGTGAGCTACTTCTTCACGCTGATGGTAGTTTACATCATGCTGAGCTGGTTGCCATCATTGTTTATGGAATTGGGCTTTACCCGTAAAGACGGTTCAACTGCACAGTTCTACTTCATGGTGACTGCGACCATCGGTACGATTATTCTGGGTATGTTGACCGACCGCTGGAAAAAAGCCTACGTGATTCTGTTGATGTACGGCGGTATTTTGGCAGGCCTATTGGCATTAAACGGTGCAAACTCGCTGAACCAGATGTATATGGCTGCAGCATTAGCCGGTGCCTTCGTGATTGGCTGTCAGGGTGTACTGTACGCTTTCGGTAGTATCGTGTATCCAACCGAAGTACGTGGTACCGGTGTAGGTGTTGCTTCTGCAGTAGGCCGTATTGGCGCAATGCTGGGTCCTGTGATTGCAGGTCAGTTACTGACTGCAGGCTTCGGTGCAGCAGGCGTTATTACCGCAGCGATTCCCTGTATCATTATCTCGGCAGTATGTATGCTGATCCTGGTCAACCGCACCAAAGTGTAAAGATAAAAACATTTCAAAAAGCCTGCATTTGCAGGCTTTTTTGTTTTCATACCCGCTCTGGATGAGGCAGCAAGAATGGCTCCCTGTTTCACTACTCGCTTTGAACAAGCCGAGTCAGCTGATGATTTTTATCCGAACCGGCAGTCATGCTATTTTTAGCCCCAAGGCTAAAAATCTGCTCCGCTTTTAGGCTATGCTTGCTCGCAAACTCAGATTGCAAGGGATGAAAATAATGCAGAATGCGGCTTTGATTGTTGTAGATGTACAAAATGGTTTTACCCCCGGTGGCAACTTGGCTGTGGCCAATGCGGATCAGATTATTCCGAACATTAACCAATTGGGGCAGCATTTTGACAATATTGTCATTACCCAGGACTGGCATCCACAGAATCATGTGTCATTTGCTGAAAATCATCCAGCAAAGCAACCGTTTGAAACGATTGAACTGGATTATGGCACTCAGGTGCTGTGGCCTACACATTGCGTACAAGGTACTGCTGATGCAGAACTCCATCCTGACCTCCATTTACCGAAGGCACAACTGGTTATCCGCAAGGGCGCGCATGCCCATATCGACAGCTATTCAGCCTTTTTGGAAGCAGATCAAAAAACCACAACCGGTTTGGCCGGCTATTTAAAAGAACGCGGCATTGATAGCGTTTTTATTGTCGGCATTGCCACTGATTTTTGTGTGGCCTGGACGGCAATAGATGCCAGCAGACTGGGATTTAAAACCTATGTAATTTCCGATGCCACCAAGGGCATCGATTTGCACGGTTCATTGCAACATGCCTGGCAAGACATGTTGGCAGCCGGAGTAAAGCGTATTCTGGTTAAAGATATTATTCAGCCACAGGCAGCATCGACAGTTTAATCCGGGAAAATATCCGTTTTTGCTGCTGAATATGGTAAAAGCTCCTGCATCGGTTAGATACCGGAATAAATATCGGGATTAATCTTCATGCCTTATTTCTTGCGCTTTACGCAATTTATTCAGAAAACCTTTGCCCTGTGGGTCGTACTATTTGCCGGTATTGCTTTAATTTTCCCTGAAGCCTTTGTCTGGCTGAAAGCCTATATCGCCTGGATGCTGGGAATCATCATGTTCGGTATGGGCATGACCATGACAGTCGATGATTTTAAAGGGGTGGTGCACAGTCCTAAAGCCGTGGTGATCGGGGTGGCTGCCCAATTTATTGTCATGCCGGGACTGGCCTATGGCTTATGTCAACTGTTTCAGTTGCCCCCTGAAATTGCCATAGGTGTGATTCTGGTGGGCTGTTGCCCGGGCGGGACAGCCTCCAATGTGATTACCTATATGGCCAAAGGGAATACGGCTTTGTCTGTGGCCTGTACTTCGGTTTCGACTCTTTTGGCGCCTGTATTGACCCCGGCCATTTTTTATCTTCTGGCCAGCCAGTGGATTGAGATGAATGCCCTGTCGATGCTGGGTTCGATTCTTCAGGTGGTGTTGTTTCCAATCATCCTGGGTTTAATTGTTCGGGCTGTCCTGAAGTCAAAAGTGGACTCTTATATTCAGGTGATGCCCTTAATTTCAGTGGTGGCGATTGTGGCCATTGTGGCGGCAATTATTGCAGGCAGTAAGACCCAAATTTTGCAATCCGGCTTATTGATTCTAGGGGTAGTGGCCTTGCACAATGGTTTGGGTTATTTACTGGGTTTTTGGGCAAGCCGCCTGTTTAAACTGCCTTATGCAGACTGTAAAGCCGTTGCGGTAGAAGTCGGCATGCAAAACTCGGGTCTGGGCGTGGCCTTGGCTGCGGTACATTTTGCAGCCTCACCGATTACGGCGGTACCAAGTGCCATCTTTAGTTTATGGCATAACATTTCGGGTCCTGCATTAGCCAGTTATTGGGCAAGCAGGACAGATAAAATAGAAGAATGATCAGGAGATTTCTGCTGGGCACAGTGGTACTTCAGCATAGAATCAGAAATAAAAAAAGCCGAGTCCATGAACTCGGCTTTTTTTATTGAGTTATTTTTTAAGATGCTTTGGATTGCTTGGCTTTTAAAATTTCAGTTCTAAAGGTTTGTGCCAATTCGGCCACTTCGCTATCCATACCGTTCATCATAAAGGCATGACGGGTCAGCACATTGGTGGGATTCGGCAGGCTGACCAGCTGGTAACGGTCTGAAATGGCTTTCAGTAATTCATTCGGCAAATGAATGGCACTTTCTTTGGCTGCCAATTGTTGTACCAAACGTTCTGCCGCCTGGACAGGGCTGAGGTGCATAGCCTCAACATGGCTGGAAATGGCACTGCGGGTTTGCAACACGAAACGCTTTTCTTCACGATAACGTTTGTACAGCACATCCGACAAGAGCTGGAACACGGTACTGATCATCACCAGACATTGCACCGCATTGGGGGTTTCTACCGACATGCTAATGGTGGCGCCATGTTCATCAAATTTATGGATGGTGGCGATATCCGAACTGTTTAACTTGTAGTGCTGAACACAGAGCTCAGCGGCTTTGTTCAGAAAAATCTGGCATAAATTGAAATAGGGAACAGAAACGGTTTTATTGACCGAATCCATCAGCTGTTTTGGATCATAAAACTGGATATTCAAGGCAATGCAATTGTCATCCAGAACGACCGGTTTCGATTCTTTGACTTTAGCTTTGGTCTGGGCATTGTTCTGTGCCTGGGCAATCGCAACGGCGGCATTGTGCTGTTCCTGTTCCAAAGCCTGGGTCAGGGTTTGAATTTCATGTTTGAGGCGTGATTCATTGTTAATACGCGCCAGATATTCGGTACGGCTTGGACGGGCAATGGCACGATAGGCCAGCCATAACAAGCCATGAATCAGCAGCGATAGTAAAATCGCCAGCCATTGGGTACGTAAAATTTCCCCAATACTGGGCTGAATCAGGGTAATTTCAATGCTGCCGACTTTCTTTTCATTTTGCAGGGCTTCACGAACAAACACTTCGCCTTGACGTGTCTTGGTTAATCCACCTGTTGCCAGTACCTGATTATTCGCATCCAAAATACGGATAGAGGCCACACTCGGGTTGGTGGCATAACGGTCGGCCAATAATGCCAATGACACCGTATTGGCCGGTTCCAGCTCGGACAGGCTGTCCGTGACCAGTTGCGAGGTCATCAGCTGTCCCTGACTGGCGCGGTTAGCATTCAGCTGATGCGTTGTCGCAAGTACCAGTAAAAAGGTGTGTAAAGCAAAACTTACAATCAGTAGGCTAGCAAATAGCCCTTGTCTAGGCGCATTCAACGTAAACTTCCAAGGCATTTATGTTCAAATTCGATTATGATTCTAACAATAGTTGTAGCTCAGATCCGAGTCAATTCATGCGAGAAATCATTCTTATATCATTTTTGGGACCCGACCAGCCTAATCAATTTACACGATTAATGCAGGTATTGTCCGTACATTCTTTACAAATTTTGGACGTTGGACAAGCCGTCATCCATAACCAACTGACTTTAGGTATTGTTGTTTCGTCAGATGACCAAACTGCTACAGCATTAGCCATGAAGGAGATCCTGATTCTAGCACATGATATTGGCTTAACAGTGCGCTTTAAGCCAATCACTGCATCAGAATATGATCAATGGGTGAGTGAAGGGGGGCAGACCCGGTATATCGTGACTGCACTGGCACCTGAATTGACCGCTTCACATTTGCAGGCGGTGACCCAGATTGTCTCCAGTCAGGGCTTTAATATTGAAACTGTGACCCGTTTGTCGGGCCGTCCGGAACTCAATGGTGCAGTTGAAGGGCCAAAACGCTCTTGCGTACAATTTGGCCTCAAAGGACAAATGCTGGATGCGACTGCCATGCGTGCAGCCTGCTTGCGTTTATCGGCTGAACTGAGTGTCGATGTCGCGGTTCAGGAAGATAATGCTTACCGCCGTAACCGCCGTCTGGTCTGTTTCGACATGGACTCTACCTTAATTGAACAGGAAGTCATTGATGAGCTGGCCATTGAAGCCGGTGTCGGTGAGCAAGTGGCTGAAATCACTGAACGTGCCATGCAAGGCGAACTGGACTTCCAGCAAAGTTTCCGTGCCCGCGTGGCCTTGCTCAAAGGCATGGATGCGTCTGTTTTACCCAAAATTGCCGAGCGTCTCACCGTGACCGAAGGGGCAGAGCGCCTGATTTCGACCTTGAAAGCGTTGGGGTATAGAACGGCAATTCTTTCCGGTGGTTTCCAGTATTTTGCCGAATATCTGCAAGAAAAACTGGGGATTGATGAAGTACATGCCAATATTCTGGATGTCAAAGATGGTGTGGTCACCGGTGAAGTCAAAGGTCATATTGTGGATGGCGCTCGCAAAGCCTTGTTGCTGCGTGAATTGGCGGACAAGATGGACATTTCGCTGGAACAGGCCATTGCCGTCGGTGATGGGGCCAATGACTTGCCAATGCTGTCGATTGCCGGTTTAGGGGTGGCTTTCCGTGCCAAGCCTCTAGTACGCCAGAATGCCAATCAGGCGATTTCAAGTGTGGGCCTGGATGGGGTGTTATATCTTTTAGGTGTGCATGATAAAGACCTGAGCCGTGCTTAAGGATTAGGTCTAACTGTAGATGTTCATTGACAAAACGCGACATTGATGTCGCGTTTTTTTGTGATAAAAAGAGTCAAATTACGATGAGCGGTTGACTTAAATGGCTGATAAAAACCACAATCTCTCCATTCGTAAAAAATATTTTTTTAATGTTTTTACTGCGTTGTTTTTTTGTAATGACACGGCAAGTCTGAGCCCATCGCACTTCCAGAAAAAGTTAAAAATAAAAAAATGTAATGACAAAATAATATTGCGACAAGGTGTGTCGCTTGCTGAAAATACAAGACTTTTTTTCTCAAAAAAACTCCGCATAATGCTTGCATAGAGATTGATATCAATATATTTCATCATTTATTCACGGTATCGGGGATTTGATTTAGACCCATATAAAAGTGTCAAAATCCTATTAGGACGGAGGTTTTTATGGTTACAGCGAATTTAGCAACCATCATAGGCTTAAGCTTGATTGCCGCTGCTTTGATAGCTGTTTTCTTCTCGCCTTATCGTCGTTTGTTAAGCTTTATGTTTGCAGGTATGCTGTTTTGGGGATTGATTGAAGCCATTCGCCTCAGTACTCAAGTGGTGTTTGATTTACCTATGGGATACAGTTATCTGACTGCCTTAATGTCAGTCATGGCAATTTTAACCCTGCTGTTAATCCGCGAAGATCGTCGTGCAGAACGCGCTTTAGCCAAACGTCGCTATATTGAACATACCCCAGTCTATGACGATGAGCAGCAACATTATTCAAGCCGTTAATTCGAAAGACTTATAAATCAAAGAATTCAAAAGATGTGCTCCGGCACATCTTTTTTTATTGATTATTGTTATACAAAGCCTTACTTCAAAAAACCCAAGTTATGGTAGGATAACTCGTCAATTTTCCAACAATTACAATAGGCTTAAATGTCATGAAACTATCTTCGATTCCTGTCGTAAAATTACCGCTGGTCGATGTAAGCACGGATCCGCTTGATTTGTTAGTTGCGGGCTTAGCCTTGCGTATGAAGCAATTGGCGCGTACCAGTCCAAAATTTATTGAGCTGGTTCATGAACGTCAATTCCGTATTCAAATTGGTACCGACTTGGGTGTTGCACGTCAAATTATTGTAAACAATGGGCAAATTGACACAGTAGCAGGCGATGCAGAAAAAGCGGACTTCATTTTGCAGTTTGCAGACAGTGAACAGGGCGTAAAAACTTTAATGAAAGGTGATCCAAGTGCTTTCATGACTGGCATGCAAAATGGGACCATTAAGATGGAAGGCGATTTTGGCCTTTTGGTCTGGTTTAATAAAGTTGCCAAACTCATTCCGCCAAAATTACCTAAACCGGTCCAAGAAAAAGTCAAACTGGTACGTTCATTTATTCGTGAAAAAACAGGCAGATAGTTTTTAAATAAATACGCTAAAAATAAAAAGCCCTCAATCGAGGGCTTTTTTGTGATAACAATATTATCGCGTTATTCAACTTCCAGATTAAACGTCACTGGCCCATCATTGACCAAATGCACTTTCATGTCGGCGGCAAAAATACCGGTTTGCACATGCTCAAATTGGGATTGTGCATATTCTACTAATTGTTCATAAAGCGCTTTGGCTTCACTCGGTGGCATGGCTGGACCAAAGTCAGGACGTAAACCTTTTTGGGTTTGTGCCATCAAGGTAAATTGTGAAACCAGCAAGATTCCTCCACCGGCTTGGCTGACATTCCAGCCCATTTTGCCCTGTTCATCATCGAAAAAACGGTATTTTAATATCTTATCAATCAGCTTTTTACCTTTGTCCAGATTGTCTTCTTTGCCTAGACCCAGAAAAACCAGAATGCCTTTTTCAATTTGCCCGGTGGTTTCACCATCCACCACAACCTTTGCTTCCAGGACCCGTTGCAATAATGCACGCATAACTTAACCAATTTAAATCTTCAATTTATCTCCAGCATTGTAGCAAACAGGCAGAAATTTAAGCTTTAAAATACACATAATATCTCCACTGGATTATCAGGTTTGGTTAAAGATATTTTGCGCTATCTTTGCATGAATAAATTCAAGCAGGATTTCACGAAACTGGATATGAGTAAGTAAATGTGAGAGTCGTGACCCAAGGCACCTTATAGGAAATGAAATACGGCTCTATTGCTGAATAACAGTGAGGTTTAGCCCTTACGCTATGGGCTTGACGGGTACAGCTGTACGCAAAACTAGCAATATCAAGATAAAAAGTGTGTTTTAATGCAGTCAGCACAGCGAAATTTCATTAGATATGGCTCCAATCATTCAATCTTTGCTTGATACCGACTTGTATAAATTCACCATGCTACAGGTGGTACTGCATAAATTTCCTCAAACGCACAGTGTTTATCATTTCCGTTGCCGTAATTTAGAGGATACCGTTTATCCGCTGACGGATATTCTGGACGATTTGAATCAGCAACTCGACTCTTTATGCCAGCTTAAGTTTAAAGAAGATGAGCTGCTCTATCTCCGCAGTTTACGTTTTATCAAAAGTGACTTCGTCGATTATCTGGAACTGTTCCAGCTGAAACGCCGTTTTATTAAGGCCAGCATTGATGAGCAAGGCCGTCTGGACATCTGGATTGAGGGCCCGATGGTTCAGGCCATGATGTTTGAGATTTTTGTCCTGGCCATTGTCAATGAACTGTATTTCATGCGTATTCGCAGTGATGACGTTTTGGCAGAAGGTGAACGTCGCTTGCAGGCCAAAGTCGAACTGTTAAAGCATTATGAAAAAGAACAGAAGCCTCATGATCCGCCTTTCTTGGTGTCGGATTTTGGTACGCGTCGTCGTTATAGCTTTGCATGGCAAAAACATGTGATTGAAGTATTTAACCATGCTTCACCGGATATTTTCCGTGGTACCAGCAATGTGTTGATTGCCAAGGAATTGGGCATTACGCCGATTGGAACAATGGCGCATGAGTTTTTACAGGCCTTTCAGGCTCTGGATGTGCGTTTGCGTGATTTTCAGAAAGCGGCACTGGAAACCTGGGTACAGGAATATCGTGGCGATTTAGGGATTGCCCTGACGGATGTGGTGGGGATGGATGCATTCCTGCGTGACTTCGATTTGTATTTTGCCAAACTGTTTGACGGTCTGCGGCATGACAGTGGCGATCCCTATGCATGGGGTGACAAAGCCTATGCCCACTATAAGAAATTAAAAATTGACAGCAAAACCAAGATGCTGACCTTTAGTGATGGTCTGAATCTGGAAAAAGCCTGGGACTTGCATCAATACTTTAAAGACCGTTTTCAGGTCAGCTTTGGGATTGGCACTAATTTAACCAATGACTTGGGACAAGCGCCTCTCAATATTGTGTTAAAACTGGTGGAATGCAATGGTCAATCGGTGGCAAAAATTTCCGACAGCCCAGGAAAAACCATGACCGATAACGATACCTTTCTGGCCTATTTACGTCAGGTATTTAATCTTACCGAAACGGAATAATCATGATGGCTATAGCTGATTTTCTGCTAAATGAATGTAAAAAATCAGCATAATAGTGAAAATGACTTATGCTAAGATCGGCAATGTTGATCTAAATAAAACATGAAAAAGTATGACTGTATCTGCACTTAATTTTGGTCTGCTGATAGAAGCAGAAGAGCTGGTTCCATTTTTAGGCAATGAAAAATTACGCATTGTCGATTTAAGCCGTCGTTCTGTTTATGATCAATTGCATATTCCGCATGCCATTCATGTGCAGCCGAAACAGCTGGTACACCAAGAAGAGCAAGCATCAGGTTTATTGCCCGATGTAGAGGGTTTAAAAGCCCTGATCGAATACCTGAACATTTCGCCTGAACATCATGTGGTGGCTTATGATGATGAAGGGGGTGCCTGGGCAGGGCGCCTGATCTGGAACCTGCATTGTCTGGGTTTTGAAAATACCAGCCTGTTGAATGGAGGCATTCATGCCTGGCTGGCCGCCGGTTTGCCTACTTCTTCAGACGTGGAAAAATTAGTTCCCGTAGGGTCTCTAGTGGACATTAACCAGAGCAATATTGAAAAGTACCGTATTGAATATGCAGAGCTGTTAGAAAAAGTCCAGAACCATGACATTCAATTGTGGGATTGCCGTACCGAAGATGAATATACCGGTCTTCGACTCGCAGCGCGACGCGGCGGTCACATTCCAGATGCGCGACATTTTGAATGGAGCACTGCCCTAAATCGTGAAAATCATTTAAAATTGCATCCCCTAGAACGCACTCAGCAGCGCTTGGAACAACTGGGTTTCAATTTAAATGAACCTGTGGTGGTGTATTGTCAGTCACATCACCGTTCGGGTCTGGCCTATATTCTGGGTCGATTACTCGGTTGGAAGATACAGGCTTATGATGGTGCGTGGAGTGAATGGGGCAACCGCCTCGACAGTCCGATTATTACCGGAGAGTTACCGTCTTGAGTTTCACATCACGTTTAAAAAAACAATTATTTATTCAAGCTCAACGTGTTGTGCCCCAACACCAGTTATCACGTGTCGTGGGTAAACTCGCAGCGAGCGAAAACCCAATCATCAAAAATACCGTGATTCAGGCTTTCAAAGCCCAGTATGGGATTGATATGTCGATTGCTGAACAAAGCAATGCATTGAAATTCAAATCATTTAACGAATTTTTTACCCGCTCTTTAAAAGAGGGTGTGCGTCAAATCGATACGGATCCGCACAGTATTGTGTCACCTGCAGATGGTGCCATTTCACAATTGGGTAAAATTGAAGAAGGCGATATTTTTCAGGCCAAGGGTCAAAGCTTTTCGGTGGAAAAACTGATTGCCGATCCGCAATTGGCTGAACCCTTCAAAAATGGTCATTTCGCGACAGTGTATTTATCACCTAAAGATTATCACCGTGTGCATATGCCTTTTGCCGGAACTTTGACTGAAACCTTGTATGTGCCAGGTGAATTGTTCTCGGTCAATCAAACCACGGCAGAAAATATTCCAGGCCTGTTTGCGCGTAATGAACGTATGGTCTGTCTGTTTGATACTGAACTGGGGCGTATGGCGGTGGTTCTAGTCGGTGCCATGATTGTTGCAGGCATTGAAACCGTGGCAACGGGTAAGGTAAAACCGAGTGGACATCTGGAACTCAACCAGCACAACCTGTTTCTTGAAAAAGGCGCAGAGCTGGGCCGTTTCTATTTGGGTTCAACCGCTGTGGTGCTATTTGAAAAAGATAAAATGCAATGGGACCCGATGTTTAAAGCCAATTCCGTTGTAGTGATGGGCGAAGCTTTGGGGCATACGGTTTAATAATATTCCTTCTCCCTATGGGAGGAGGTTAGGTGGAGGGGCTTTTAAGTATTACCTCTCCCTAACCCTCTCCTAGCAAGGAGAGGGAATTTAAGCCATAAAAAAGCGCCTCAATAGAGGCGCTTTTTTATATCTGGGGTTTATCGTTTCACCACAATGGAATCAATGCCACTGCGTTGCAAAGTTTGCTGTGCAATCATTGCAGCTTCCTGAGAATCATAAGGCCCAGAAATTACCCGATACCAGGTTTGACCGCTTTCAACCGATTTCACTACGTCAGCAGACAGACCATTCAGGATAATTTCGGCACGGCGTGCATCGGCACTATCTGGATCGGGATAGCTACGCACCTGCAAAATATAACTCGGCTGGTGGGCAACTGGCGCTTCAGCGCTTTCCAGACCTGGCTCGGCTGTCTCAGCTGGAGGAGCGGTTTCTGTTTCTGGAGCTTCAACAATCACCACAGTTTCTGAATTTTTAGTTTCAGGGACTGCCTGATCTGGAATAGGTGTTACTTGCTGCTGTGGCAATAAATCGTAGAAACGATAGTCCTTGTTGGTATCTTCCTGATAATGTTCAGAACTGATCTGATTTTTCGGTTTAACCGGTGCCCACGGTTTCCATAGCATCAAAGCTACCGCAAAACTCAACACAATTAAAATAACGACAAGCGTTCCCAGCCATGCAGGAATTAATGGCTTTTTCGGCTTATTCGGTCGTTCAGAGACACCGCGCTGCGTTTTTCCAAACACGTGGGATTCCTCGTGTGTTATTTTTGAATTAAATGTTTTTTAAAACAAGGTCTTATTTTTAAAATAATAATCCCTTGTTTAGCCTGTTGTCTATAAACCATGAGCTAAGCTTGCATCATCAACATGACTTTCAGTCTTGCAGTGATGCAAAAGCTGGTTTTGCTTACATCGCCTCAGGAGCAGATACACCTAATAATTCTAAACCATTACGTAAAACCTGTTGTACGTTTACTGAAAGCAATAAACGGGCTTGTGTAAGTTCAGCATCATCATTGAGTACTTTATGCTCATTATACCAACCGTGGAATAATGCTGCCAATTCTTTCAGATAGTTACCGACTTGATGCGGTTCATAACTGTTGGCTGCACGAACCACGATTTCCGGGTAGGCTGCAAGTTTGGCCAGAATTTCTGTTTCTGCATCCAGCGCAAGTTTCGCCGCAAATTGACGTGCATTCGCAGCATCAAAGTTCACGCCTGTTGTCGCTGCTTTTTCTAGCATACGGCAGATACGGGCATGTGCATATTGAATGTAGTACACGGCATTGTCTTTGCTTTGCGACACAGCCAGGTCCAAGTCAAAGTCAATGTGCTGTTCAGACTTACGCATCACGTAGTAGAAACGCGCTGCATCGTTGCCGACTTCTTTACGCAGGTCACGTAAGGTCACGAACTGACCTGAACGGGATGACATCTGCACCATCTCGCCACCACGCCATAGGCTCACGAACTGAACCAGAAGCACGGTCAATTTTTTCGAGTCATAGCCCATGGCATCAATCGCTGCTTTAACACGTGCGATATAACCGTGGTGGTCTGAACCCCAGATATCCACGATATCGGTATAGCCACGTTGCAATTTGTTCAGGTGATAAGCAATGTCAGAGGCGAAGTAAGTGGTTTGACCATTACGGCGTTTGACTACGCGGTCTTTTTCATCGCCAAATTCAGTCGATTTGAACCAGATATTTCCATCTTGTTCGTATAAGAATCCACGTTGATCCAGGGTTTGTAGCGCTTCTTCAATTTTTTCGGTTAAAGATGCTTCACTGAACCATTGGTTGAAGGTTACACCAAATTCGCCCAAGTCATCTTTAATGTCATCCAGAATGGCTTTGAGCGCTGCTTGATGGAATACGCGATAACCTTCGCCAATCAGGGCTTGAGAGTTATGAATCAGGCCATCAATGTGTTTTTCTTTATCGCCTGAAAGCACAACCTTGCTGCCATCTGCATCCAGTTCTTCAGCATATTGCACATCTTCAGGCACATCTTTGTAGACATCAGCAACGGGACGGACATAAGCATCGCCATCCTGGTCGATAATGCTTTGCGCGATTTCTTTAACGTAGTCGCCCTGGTAAGCATTTTTAGGGAAGACTAAGCTTTGACCCCTAAGCTCTAAATAACGCAGGTAGGTAGAGGTCGCCAGAATGTCCATCTGACGGCCAGCATCATTGACATAATATTCACGGTCAACTTTGGCACCGGTTGCTTCCAGCAGGTTGGCAACGGTCATGCCGTATGCTGCACCACGGCCATGACCGACGTGCAGGCTGGAAGTCGGGTTTGCTGAAACAAATTCGACTTGAATACGCTTTTCGGCATTGGCCCGGGTACGGCCAAACTGATCTTGTTGCGCCTGAATCTGGTCTAAAACAGCAAAGCGCTGGTCGGCATTTAAAAAGAAGTTAATAAAGCCGGGACCCGCAATTTCTGCTTTGCTGATGTCTGCTACTTCAGGAAGGCTTGCAAGAATTTTTTCTGCAAGATCGCGAGGCTTCATACCTGCAGCTTTAGAACCAATCATGGCAATATTCGAAGCGAAGTCACCGTGGCTTCGGTCTTTGGTTCGCGTTAAATGACCGCTGTTATTCCAGTCGGATGGAAGTACACCTTCAGCTTGAAGAGATTGCACTGCATGATCGAGAGCTGCTTGGATTGCCGTATTCATAATCAGTCGAAAAATAAATGTCGCAGAAAAACAGCAAATATAGCAAATTTCACAGTCTTTAGGTGAACCCATTTGTATTGAATGAATCTTGTCCGACAACGAGTGCAGAATTGAAGCCGGATAAATGCTGCCAAAGATGTAAAAAAGCATGATTTAGGCTTGTCTAAACGGATCATTCCCGGGACTTTGCTTTTCCTATTATGCTGATTTTATTGCCGGTACTATGTAAAAGGACTGCAAAAGCGGTCGTTCTGCCTACGCTGTCCTCAGCCTGAACCAAAGCAAAGCACGGCTAGTTTTCTGTCAGATGCAGCTCAGAATGAGTCTGTGTGTGGGTGCCTTGCTCCCTGCTAAAGCGCCCAGTCAATCAGGGCACGAATAATCCCCAGCACTAAACCGATAAAACCGCCGACCACCACACCATTGACCCGGATCATGTGCAAGTCGCCACCGACTTCATTTTCAATTTTGTCGATCATTTCGCGCGAATCCCACTCATGAATGCGTTCGCTGATAAAACGGATCACTTTTTCGCTGTATTGATCACTTAAATTAACCGCAAGGCCACTCATCCGCTCATTCAGCAATTGACGTACAGCCGGATTGGAAATGATATTTTCCCCGACCTGTTGAATGGCAATACGCAGGTTTTGCGCAATGCCTGAATCTGCCTTGAGTAAATCGGCTTTAATGGCATCACAGAGGATCACTACGGCGCCACTGATAAAATTCAGTACCTGCGGGCTATCCAGCAGGGCATTTTTGGTGCGGTTTAAGCGCTCACTGGCCTCACTTTCACTATCGGCCAGTTCCAGCATAAGCTGCAGGCCCATCTGTTCAATTTTTTGCCGCCACGGATGCTGCGGGTCGGCCAGCATGGATTCCACCCGTTCAATCAGTGAATCGATGGTGCGTTGCTGTACATCAATCCCAATCCAGCTGGCACCTTTGGCCAGTTTCCACACGCCTAATTCTTTGAACAGCCGGCGAGTCATTTCATGGGCTTGTTCAGGATGTGAGATCATCCATTCATGCGCCAAATCCAGTCCGCGTTGCAATACATCCTGATGGAAATCATTTTCCAGCACCGCGCGCAGCATTTCACTGGCCAGGGTATTGACCTGGGTATTACGCACCCATTGCACACTGTTGTTTTGAATAAAGTTTCCAATCTGTTCCTGACCCACAAATTCGAAAATCTTGGGTACGGTTTGCTGAATCACTTGCATGACCTGGGTGTTATTTTCCGGCTTTGCCAGCCATTGTCCAATCGCCAGACTCAGATCGGTACTTTTTAGGCTTCTTTCCACCACTTGTGGAGATAAAAAGTTTTCCTGGACAAAACGCCCCATGGATTCGGCAATCCGGGCCTTATTGCGCGGAATGATTTCAGTATGATCGAGCAAGAACTTGGGAATCGGCATTTTCCCAAACGGATTGCGGAACAATACGGTAATGGCATACCAGTCGGCCAGTCCGCCGACCACACCTGCTTCGGCAGAAAGCATCAAAATATGAATGAACCAGGCATATTCAGGAATCAGCTTGGCCACCAGCATCAGCACCAGCCACGTAACGATGGCACTGATTAAGGCAATGGTGGCAAAGCGTTTACTGCGTTGCAAACTCGGTGTGGTGATTGCTTCCGCTGTGCTCATGCAAGATTCCTGTCGGTTGCTAAACTATTGTTATTTTGCCGTTTTCGGTACAGGTGGGGGCAGCACCTGGCCATTAGGACCCAGGCCATATTTTTGTCCTAAATATTTTAAAATCAAATAGGCATCAAAGGCATCGTCGGGTGCTTTTTTCTGATCTTTATAACATTCAATGGTATAGGAAACCTGTACCGGGTCAATAGTCACTACACGCGGCATGTCATAAAACGGGTCAGGCCAGAAGCCGGGATAACGGCGATAATAGCCATAGGGATAGTACATCGGGCTGGAATAAACCACGGCCTGACGGGGAGGCTGGTTGCGGTTACTCGGATCATTCAGCACCTTAAAATAGCGGAAGCCGTTTTGTACTGTGGTCTGGGCGGCTTTTACCAAGGTAATTTCTTCGGCAGTGCCAAAACTCATATTGGGACGGGCCTGAAAACTGATGCGATAGCTTTGTGCATTCAGAGGGGTATTGCTAAATTGCCCGAGCTGGTCAAAAGTCAGCGGTTTTGAAGGCGTGGTTGCACAGCCTGACAGGGCCAATGCCACCACCATGCTCAAGCCTAGAATGCTGTTCTTCATGTTAAACCTCCATACGATTTACTGTGCGCGGGAGGAGACACAATAAATGCTTAGAAACGACTATTCGGTTGGGTTAAAAATTCGAGCTCTTCTACAGTTGAGCTACGTGCCAAGATGTGATTGCGGTGCGGATAGCGTCCGAAACGGTCAATAATCACCTTATGCATTTTTTCGTAACCCAGATTCATGGGATTATTTAAGCGCTGAAATAATTTTAACGCGAATTCGTGAATCAGTTTCGATTCACTGTGCATAAAGGGCATGTATAAAAACGACCGTTGTTCCGGACTTAATTGTTTATCCAAATCCAGGCTAATGGCTTCTTGCGCCAGTGCCAGGGCCAAGGCATCCTGGGCGAAGGCCTGAGCCTGGTCCCGAAACAGGTTACGCGAGAATTGATCCAGAACAATAATTTCAGCCAGGCGGCCTTCAGCGGTTTGACGCCATGACCACAGTTCAGAACGTGCCGCTTTTTGGTGAATGTCCTGAAATTTTTGCTTGATCAGTGCATCAAAATCATCACTTTTAGCAAACCACAAGGGCTGAGTTTCCAGACTAAACCAGAAGTCCAAAATATCTGGATAATTCATAATATTTACAATTCCTTAGCACTTATTATTCAATACAAACACAAAATTCAGATGTCTTATAGAGTATCTTTGTGATAAAAATTTGCCAGAAATAAAATTGACGTTTTGCTTGAAAACTATACAGGGTGTAATGTAGCAGCCAAAAATCACGTTATACTTATATAAACTGATGATTTTATTTTAGTAGTTTTATTTAGTAGTTATCTTCCGATAAGCGAGATTGTTAATGAGTCAACCCGAATCGACCTCTCAAGTTGTGGTACCAACTTGGGTGGATTCTTCGCTGTTTAAGGGCATGTTGCGCGGTATTGAACGTGAAAGCCTCCGTATGCAAAGCAATGGCTTTCTATCCCAAGCATCACATCCTCAGGCACTTGGCTCTGCTTTAACACATCCGCATATCACCACGGACTATTCCGAAGCCCTGATGGAGTTTATTACTCCTCCACAAGACAGCATTGAAAAAGCACTCGATTATTTGGCCGATATTCATGCCGTTGCGCACCGTCATTTGGAAAATGGAGAAAAACTCTGGCCCTTGTCGATGCCCTGCATGCTGGACGATAACGAAGAAAACATTCGTTTAGCCCAATATGGCAGCTCCAATATTGGACGCTTCAAAACCTTGTATCGTCGTGGTCTGGGCGTGCGTTATGGTCGCCGTATGCAGACCATTTCCGGCGTGCATTATAATTTGTCTTTTCCGGATCAAGTGTTTGAAGCACTGCAACAGCATGAAAGCGATGAAGCGCTAAAAAGCCTCAGTTTGCAGGATTATCGCAGTCACCGTTATTTTGGCTTGATCCGTAACTTTATTCGTTTAACGCCCCTGGTGATGTTCCTGGTCGGAGCCAGCCCTTCGGTTTGTCAGTGCTTCATGACAGGGCGCGACCATCATCTGTTGCCTTTATTAAAAGGCACCCTGTTCTTGCCTTATGCAACAGCACTGCGTATGGGCAATTTTGGCTATCAGAATTCTGCACAGAAGCAATTGGGCATTCACTACAACAATCTGTCGGGTTATCTGGACGGTTTGCAGAAAGCCGTGAAAACGCCTTACGCGCCTTTTAGCCGTTTAGGGCTAAATGATGAACAGGGTGAACCGATTCAAATCAATGATCATGTGCTGCAAATTGAAAATGAATACTACAGCCTGGTTCGTCCGAAGCAGGTGCCTCAAGCGGGAGAAACCCCATCCCAGGCGCTGAAAAATCGCGGGGTGGGTTATGTTGAACTGCGCGCAGTCGACGTCAATCCGTACAGTCCAATCGGAATTGATGAAAATACGGCAGCATTTCTGGAAGTCTTGGCGTTGCATTGCCTGGTACAGGACAGCCCCGATTTGCTCGATCCGGAACAGGAACAGATTGAGCGCAATCAGGCCGAAGTGGTCAATCGTGGCCGTGCACCGAATGCCACTATTGTGGATGCGGCTGGAAAACATCCGATTGAGGACTGGGCACGTACGCAGGTCATCAAAATGCAGCCTTGGGCTGATTTACTGGATGCCGCCTATAACACCCGGATGTATTCAGCAGCCTTGGCGGTCATGCTCAACCGCATTGATGAGGTGGATGAAACCCTGTCAGCACAAGTGATTGCCGATACTCTGGAACATGGCGGGACGTGGGGTTTTGGGAGTGTGATGGCACTGCAACATGCAACGACTTATGAACAGCACTCATTAAGCCCGGATACTCTGGCTTATTTTGAGGGGCTGGCGGAGCAGTCATTGCAACAGCAACAGCAACTGGAACAAGATACGAGCATCAGTTTTGAGCAATATCTTGCCGATTATCGATAAAAATTAAGAGGATTTGCCATGCAATGGAGTTATCGCTTCGTGAGTGGTTTTTTATTTTTAGCCAGTGTCGCGGGGATGGCATTTGCGTTGTATTTGGAGCATGGGCAAGGGCTTGAGCCTTGTCCACTCTGCGTTTTTCAGCGTATAGGGCTAATTGGTCTGGGGATCATTTCCCTGATCGCTTTCCTGCATAATCCCATTTCAAATGCGTTTAAGCGTTTTTATGCTTTGTTGGGCACGCTTAGTATCCTCTGGTCTGCAGGGATAGCAGCACGTCATGTCTGGCTGCAAAATTTGCCACCCGATCAGGTGCCGAGCTGTGGTCCAGGTTTGGATTATTGGCTCGACACCTTGCCGTTAAAGTCGGTATTTGAACAGGTGCTGAAAGGTTCGGGTGAATGTGCCAAGGTCGACTGGACCTTTTTGGGACAATCTCTTCCGGTATGGTCCTTGGCTTTCTTTGCCGTACTGGCCTTGATCAGCCTGTGGCAACTGTTGCGTCACTATCCAGGGGTGAACAATAAAACAGCCAAGAAAAAATAAAGCTGTGTATAAAAAAGCCAACCGAACGTTGGCTTTTTTATTGTTGACTTAAGTCAGTGCAATACCTGATAAATCTTCCAGCTGCATGAGGTATTCATGCACTTCTTCTTTGACCTGTTCATTTTGCGGCGGGTAGAACCATTTTGCAATCTGTTCCGCCACACTGGAATGATAGTGAATTTCAAAATGACTTAAGCCATAAAAGATCGCTTTGTGTGATTCCGGCACTTTCAGTTGAAAACGCGGATTGGGATGTTCACCTAAAGCACTTTCCACACTGACCAGATAGTCCCCCAACACCTTTAAGGTTCGGTTCTTTTTATTTTCATATTCAATGGTGCCTGCAACCAGATAGGTATTGATATGTTTTGGCAGGGGAGCCGGTTTACGGTTGTCATCCATGCCGCCAATCCGGGCGTGATTATGCTCCCAGTCATCATCACGCACACTGCCATAGCGCAAATCCAGAATGCCATTGCTGCGGATATTGACAATATGCCGGATGATTTTCACAAAAGGAAAATGCCCCAGTTTGTCTTGCAGGATAAACCCGAAACGTTCCAAGACTGCACCATGATGCGGAGAACCCAGGCAGACCAGGTTTTCGGTCAGATGTATCCATTGATACATGTTCTGTTTGCCGTAAAACAGGGCGCTGCGCGAGACCAGACCGCCCATGCTGTGGCCAATTAAATCAATACTGGTAATGCGCGGATTGCGACGAATCAAGTCTTCCAGCGTATGGGAAAGACTACGGCCATTGGCCGAGATACGCCGTCCGCTATTGTAATTCAGGTACAGCATGGTGTTATTGCCACGTTGCGCCAGCAATTTTTCGCCAATACCGCCGTATTGCGTGTTGCTCCAGTCCAGATGGTTCATGCACAAGCCATGTACGAAAATGACCACGCGACCGGATAAATCGCCTTTTTGCAGCCCGCCATAATGGTCATACAGCACCATCGGCAGGGCCATCGGGTTCTGGTATTTCAATAAGTAATCACCCAGCACTCCGTTGAGCACCCCGACCAGAAAATGCAGGGTAGGCGTGAGCGGCTTGTCATGTAATTTTGGGTATTTTTCAATAATTTGACGTAGGCCTGGTGCCAATAAATAGTTGCCGTAGTTGAGCAGGGTGTCGAAGGACAGCTGGTAGAGTTTGTCGATATAAGGAATTTTTTGCAATTTTTTCGAGCGTTGTTCACTCATGCCAAACATGCTAATCAAAATTTCGCGTTGAATCGCCTGGATCAGCTCCTGCATGACGTCGTTTAGACGGGTTGTCACCAATTGTGCGAGACCTTCCAATACATCAGCTTGACTGGGCGGTGTACGGTCCCATCTACAATAGGTTTCATGTAATGGGGTTAAACTCGGCATTTGACCTGTCCTTTTTGTGACCATGTTTCCCATACCCTTTATTTTTTTTTGGGATCACGGTATAAACTCTTAGCTTTTCATTTTATATCGTTCATCTGGAACAGTTTTTACAATAACGATGATTGAGCTTCAGTATTAATTTTTTTGTCTGACAATCCTTGTTATATCTACATTAAAACAGATAGGCAGCTAAGACTTAGGCATAAAATAAATCTAGTTTAAATTTGACAATGATGCAATAAAAACCATGAACATCATTTATTTACATGGATTTCAAAGCAGTGCTTTATCCATAAAAGGCCAGCAAATTAAAGACTACTGTCAGCAGCAGGGCAATCTTCAGGTGCATCTGCCAGATCTCAACATGCCTCCAGCGCAGACAATCGCGCATGTGGCTGCCATGATTGAAAGTCTGGACCGGGTGGTGCTGGTGGGGAGCAGTCTGGGTGGCTTTTATGCGACACAGCTGGTCGCAAAGTATGGCGTGCCGGCTGTTTTAATTAATCCCGCTATGCGACCATGGCAACTGTTTCGAGACCTGTTTGGTGTCGAGCAGATCCCCTATGTGGTCAGTGAAAAATGGACCCTGGATCATACCCATCTTGATCAGCTTGAGCAGATGGCCGTGCCATTTGTGCAAGATGCGGACAAAATTTTAGTGTTATTACAACAAGGTGACGAAGTTTTGGATTATCGTGAAGCACAGCGCTATTATAGCAATGCTTCGCATCAGTCCATGCTGATTACCGAAGCAAATGGCAACCATGCGATGGAAAATTTCGCAGACAAAATACCGATGGCATTACAGTTTTTATCGGATTGTATAAATTAAGGAAGCAGTACAACGTGTCTCAATATACGGCTCAATCACTTGAAGTTTTATCTGGTTTAGATCCGGTACGTCGTCGTCCGGGTATGTATACCGATACCACTCGTCCAAACCATTTGGCGCAGGAAGTCATTGATAATGCTGTGGATGAGGCACTTGCAGGGCATGCCAACAAAATTACCGTCACGGTGTATAAAGACGGTTCCCTGTCGGTAGAAGATAATGGCCGGGGGATGCCGGTGGATATCCATCCGGAATATGGCCAGAGCGGGATTGAAATCATTCTGACCAAGCTGCATGCCGGCGGTAAATTCAGTACCGATAACTACCAGTTTTCCGGCGGTTTGCATGGCGTGGGCATTTCAGTGGTGAACGCGCTGTCGACTCGCGTGGAAGTTGAAGTACAGCGTCAGGGCAACCTGTATCAAATGGCCTTTGAACACGGCGAGCCGGTTGCTCCGCTTGAGGTGCTGCAAGGTAAAGCCCCGAAACGCGCGACAGGGACTACGGTGCATTTCTGGCCGGAAGCCAAATATTTTGATTCGCCCAAGTTTGCTTTAAAAGCGTTAAAACATAATTTAAAAGCCAAGGCCGTTTTAGCGGCAGGTTTGGAAATCAATTATGTTGACCAGATCAATGATGAAAAGATCAGCTGGCAGTTTGAAAATGGTCTGGTTGACTATTTAATGGATGAGCTGGAAGACCGGGAAATCATTCCAAGTCCCGCTTTTGTGGCCAGTGGTGAGGCCGAACGTGCCAGTGCCGAATTTGCGATTTGCTGGAATGCCGAAGGCGGCGAACAGATTCAGGAAAGCTATGTCAACCTGATTCCAACCGCGCAAGGCGGTACCCATGTCAACGGTTTGCGTTCAGGGGTTACCGATGCCATGCGCGAGTTCTGTGAACTGCGCAATCTGTTGCCGCGCAATTTGAAACTGTCTGCCGAAGATGTCTGGGATGGAGTGAACTACATTCTGTCGTTAAAATTTCAGGAACCACAATTTTCTGGTCAAACCAAAGAACGTCTATCGAGCCGTGAAGCATCCAGTATTGTGCTGAATATCGCCAAAGATGCCTTTGCACTGTGGCTGAATCAAAACTCAGACATTGCCATGCAGCTGGCTGAATTGGCAATTGCCAAGGCGGGTCGCCGTTTAAAAGCGGCGAAAAAAGTTGAACGCAAGAAGATTGTTTCCGGGCCTGCATTGCCGGGTAAACTGGCCGACTGTGTCGGACATACTCTGGAAGAATCGGAACTGTTTATTGTGGAAGGGGATTCTGCAGGCGGTTCTGCCAAGCAGGCACGTGACAAGAATTTCCAGGCGATCATGCCCATTCGCGGGAAAATTTTGAATACCTGGGAAGTGTCTTCAGATGAAGTCCTGGGTTCTCAGGAAGTACATGACATTGCCATTGCCATTGGGGTTGATCCGGGCAGTGATGACCTGTCAGAACTTCGTTACGGTAAAATCTGTATTCTGGCCGATGCCGATTCGGATGGTTTGCATATTGCGACCCTGCTCTGTGCCCTGTTTGTAAAACACTTCCCGGCCATGGTCGAAGAAGGGCATCTGTTTGTGGCCATGCCGCCCTTATTCCGTATCGATGATGCTAAAGATGTGCACTATGCACTGGATGAAGAAGAGCTGGAAAGCATTTTGAAAAAATGCAAAAGCAAAAATCCGCAAATCACCCGATTCAAAGGTCTGGGTGAAATGAATGCCAGCCAGTTACGCGAAACCACCATGGACCCAAATACCCGTCGTCTGGTGCAGCTTGATCTGGACGATGCGCATTTTACCGCAGGTCTACTGGATAAACTCCTGGCGAAAAAACGCTCGTCAGACCGTAAACACTGGTTAGAACAGAAAGGTAATCTGGCGGATTTAGCGGTTTAGTTTTTATTGGAATGCATACACATCTGTCTATGAAGAAGCCCGCAAGTGCGGGTTTTTTTTATGTGTTTAAATTGAGTTGCATTAACACCAGATTACGCCATTTTCCAAATTTTTGTCCAACTTCTGGCATATAACCCGTCTGCTTAAAGCCTAATTTTTCATGTAACACAATTGATGCCTGATTTTCATGATCAATCGCAGCGACCATCACATGAATATGATTTTGCCGTGCATGATCAATCAGTTGTAGCATTAAGGCCTTGCCCAGACCTTGCCCGCTAAAGTCCGGATGAATAAAGACTGAATGTTCAACCGTGTGTTTAAACCCGGTAATTTGACGGAAAGATGAATAATCGGCATAGCCTGCGATGTGTTTAGTCTCTGAATGTTCAGCAACAAATAGTGGAAATTGCTGCTCAGCAAGGTCTTTAAACCAGCTCTGAAAATCCTCAATAGACTTGGGTGTGCTATTCCAGGTCGCAGTGCCATTTAAAATTTCAGCATTATAAATTTTAAGAATGTGTTTCAGGTCTTGTGTTTGAGCAGGACGAATCAGAAAGTCCATGAGCATAGGCCGAATGAATCAATAGACTCAGGATTTTAGAAATAAACCTGATTTTCAGCAATAAAAAAAGCAAGACCGAAGCCTTGCTTTTTCAACCTTCACAACGAGGTGCTTAGAAGTGGTATTTGACCAAAGCGCTGACGTCATTTTGATCGACGCCTTGAATACCAAATTTGTTGTTCCAAACCGAGTGTTCAACACCCACGTATAGTTTGGTTTTAGGGGAGATGTGCTTGCCGACATTCCATTTGTATTGGCTGGTCCAGTTCAGCTCGCTTGCTTGAGCGCCTTTCTCAGCTGTTGACCAATCCAGGAAGGCATCTACCAGGAAATCTTCAGAACCTAGTTTAAACGGAACGGCATAAGTGATCGTCATTTGATAATCATCTTTAGTGAAAGCTGATTTCGAATCGTTATCTACTTTATAGAAGTTCACATTTGCATACTGGGTGTATGGAATATCTAAAGCGAAACCAATACCGTACAGGAAGTTATTAAACTCTTGGTTTTGATCGTATCCTGCATTGTGTTCCCAAGTTGTCGCAATAAGGACATCTTTAATTGGACCAAAAGAAAGGTCTTTTCCAGATACTTCGCCTAAGCTTAAACGTGGCGCTAACTCGAAATATGTATTTTGTTCATCATTGCCATCCAATTGATGGTCAACGAAGAAGAATACATCAGAATATTTAAGTTTAGCTGCATATTCTGCAGTAACAGTTGTACGGTCTTCAGTACCTACTTCATAGTTTTCACCATAAAGACCAGTCAAGCTGAAGTCTTGCCATACTACAGGTGAAGCTTGAGTGAATGCAGCAGTTGAAGCCAATGCGCATGTAGCAAAAATTTGTGTAAGTTTCATTAAAAAATATCTCCCCCGAGAAGCACACAAAGGATACAGATTCTTAAGTAAAAATAAAGCCAAAATTGATCAATGGTTAAAAAAATCGTCTATTTTGCTCAGATCACTTATCATCAAAATGACGACACAGCTTTGATACCCAAAAATACATGTTGATAAAAAAAGTAAAATGGTTGCAGGAGAGAATTTTATCTTCAAATAAATAATGTGATATTTATCAAACTATTTTATCGGAAAAGTCAAATCACCTATTCTTTATAGGGTATTTAAAAAAATATCAAAATACTACTTGCATAAGCTTCACCTAGACCCTTATATTCAAAGCATAAGGACACGAATCTGCAGACTCAAAAGTGTTCATCGTTCAATGTGGAGGAATTCGTTCCAGACTGATTTGAAGATGCTCAGCGCTGTTGTTAACAGCAAGGTGAAACGTGCCAAGATAAGAAGTTTTGCACAAAAAAGATTTGATGAATAAAGAGGATGAAATTATATGAACATTGAAATCCGTACCGATAAAAACATCCAAAATAGTGATCGTTTAATTACTTATGTTCGTGCAGAACTGAATGCTGAATTCCAACGCTATAGCGAACGTATTACCCATTTCTCGGTTCATTTCAGCGATGAAAATGGCGCCAAAGGTGGTGCAGATGATATTCACTGCATGATCGAAGCACGTCCGGCAGGTTTGAAACCGGTGGTAGTGAATCATCATGGCCATAATATCGATACTGCCATTCATGGCGCGATTGACCGCTTAAAACGCAGTTTGGAACATTTATTTGAGAAAATAGATGACCCGCGCGCTGCTGTGCCGGTACTTGCTGAAACTGCTGAAGCCAGTGATGTGGATGATGCAAATCATTAAGCGCAATTTTGCTTAGGTAATAAAAAAGCTCTTCGGAGCTTTTTTTATGGGCTTTTTAATCTGCTATTTCTGCACAAGTCAAAAGGCATTAAAAAATATAATCGGTATAGATTTAGCTAAAACAAATGACAGTTTATTCGGCATAATAGTCAAAAAATGATTGAAGAGTATTTTCTCCATGTTAACAGTGCAGCAACAAGTCTTTGTACAGGCAATAGAAGAACTGGATCTTGCCCAGGTGCAACGTCTTTTGGCAGAAGGTCTCGATCCGAATTTTATTGATCTGGAAAAAGGGCCGGCCATTTCTGTCTGGTCCGATGGTTTGTTCAAATGGTGGGAGCATATTTGCGAAGCCTATGAAGCCGGTTCACCTTTATCTGAACAAGAAAAACAGCAGAATCTGGCAGTTCATCTTGAAATTTTAGAGGCACTTATTCAAGCCAAAGTCAATTTACATTTATGGGATGCCGAAGAGCTGTATGGTCCATTATGGGATGCTGCCAGCTCTGCCTGTGTACCTGCCGTAAAACGTCTGCTGGATGAAAAAGTAGACCCCAACACCAAAGATGAAGATGGCCAGACCATATTATCTTCGATTAGTGATTTATTCTTTGACTGTGATTTTGATGAAATCAACTGGTCAGAAGCCTTGGCCGAAGAAAAGCAAACTTTAGAATTGCTCCGTAGTCATGGGGCCAAAATGACTAAAGAATTAACATAATTAGTGAGACAACTCATGTCAGTAGTAAAAACAGTAGGTTTCATTTTTGCGGCGGGTTTCAGTATCAATGCCATGGCTGCCGATTTTTCTTTTGACCGTCCAGGTGCGGGAATAGGCACAGGGATTACTCCAGTCGGTCAGCTGGCATGGGAACAAGGCTTACCCAGCCTCAGCTATTCAGAAAGTAGCGATGAAAACGGAATCAAAGTGAAAAATACCACTTTAAATGCCGACATGTTGTTGCGTACCGGTTTAGCGCAAGACCTTGAGTTGCAGTTGGGCTGGCAAGGTCCATCCTGGTCAAAAACCAGAACCGCAGGTCAGTCTTTTGAAGAAGACGGTCTGGGCGATGTCAGCATTGGGGTGAAAAAAGCAATTAATCTGGATGATGAAAAGCTGTCTATGGCCATTTTAGCCGAAGCGATTCTTGCAACCGGCAATGAGGGTTTTAGCAATCAGGATGATATTTACAGTCTGACTTCGGCTGTCGCTTATGAGTATAGTGATTTAATTCGTACCTCTATGACCATGCGTTATGAAGCGCAAAACAGCAATTGGGCGGTGACTGCAATACCGAACATTGAATATAAGATTACGGATAAATTGTCCGGCTTTTCTGAACTGGTCTATCGCAAAGCCGAAAGTCAACATTATGAATATGCACTGGGTTCAGGGCTGGTGTATGCGCTGAATGAGCGTATGCAAATGGATGCCAGTATTGGGGTGGACTTAAATGGTCGAGATAAAAATTATCAATCAGGTTTGGGCGTTTCTTTCCTGTTTTAATTCAAAAATAAACTGATATGAAAAAGCATCTTCAAGAGCTTGGCTGGTGGTTTCGGTTCGCTATATGCGGATTGATCGGTAGTGTGATTTTATTGTGCTCCATGACCCTGCAGGCACAGGAGCAATTGCTTGCAGCCGAGGATGCTTTTTCTTTGAGTGTTGAATCCAGCAGCACACATGAAGCTCAGCTGAGCTGGACAATTCCGGATCGCTATTATTTATATCAGCATAAATTTGAAGTCCGGCAAGGGACGCAAAAGCTGGCTTTAAATTTGCCGCCAGCGACCGATTTGCATGATGAAAATTATGGTCATACCCAGGTCTATTTTCACCAGGTCCAATTTAAGGTTCCCACCGAAGCCTCGAAAACTTATCAGGTAACGTGGCAGGGCTGTGCCCAGGACCGGATTTGCTATCCACCGCAGACCATTGAGTTCCAGACCGATATTGACGGTTTGGTGCTGCTGCAAAATCAGGCCAGAGCAAGCAAGCGTCTGCTGGATCTTTCTGCATCGTCAAACAGTTCTGTAACTGCTCAAAATACGTTGAGTGCTGGACAGAATAGCCTCCAACCGACAGTAAGGCCTGTCACACAAGATACTGCAAAGGATCAGATGTGGTCGGAAACACTGGCTGAAAGCTCTTTGGTGTATGGCTTATTGCTGTTTTTCGGTTTAGGCATCTTGCTGGCTTTTACACCATGTTCATTACCGATGCTGCCCATTTTAACCTCGCTGATTGTCCGGGACAGTAAAGGGCTGAAAGCTTGGATGATTGCCCTGGTGTTTGTTTGCAGCATGGCCATGGTCTATGCAGTTTTGGGCTTAATCGCTTCATCTGCCGGTTTGAACTTTCAGCGCTGGTTACAGCAGCCTTCCACCCTGATTGCTTTCAGTGGGTTATTTGTTTTATTTGCCCTGAATTTATTCGGTTTATTCGAAATTAAATTACCGCAAGGCTGGCTTAACCGCCTGGATCAGGCCCAATCGCTACAAAAAGGCGGCAGCCTGATTGGAGCAAGTGTCATGGGGATGATCTCGGCACTGCTGGTTGGACCCTGCATGACCGCGCCGCTGGCTGGTGCACTGTTATTTATCTCCCAGAGCCAAAGTCAGTGGCAGGGGGCACTCTTGCTGTTCACCTTGGGTTTTGGCATGGGAACGCCCTTGCTACTGGCCAGTGTCCTGGGGTCCAGGGTGCTGCCTAAAGTCGGGCTGTGGATGCACCAGATTAAGGTGCTGTTTGCCTTTATCATGTTGGCCCTAGCCCTGTATTTTATTCGTCCGCTTATTTCCGAGGCCTGGCTGCAATGGGCGGGCTTAGGTTTAGGCATTGCTTTTATTGCGTATATCTTTTTTCGCATCAGGCAACAAAGTCCGCTTCGGGCCTTATATATAATTGTCTTGCTCGTGGTGATGCCTTATCTGGCTTATACTCAATATCAACACAGCCAGCGGTTTTTTATCGGACAGAGCACCACCCAGGCCACCTGGCATGTGGCAAAAACAGCGGATGAATTTCAGCAGTTGCTCAGCAGTGTGCCCTCCAGTCAGCCGATTATTATTGATGTCTATGCAGACTGGTGTGTGGCCTGTCAGCCGATTGAACATCGGGTGTTAAAATCGGCTCAAGTCCAACAAGCCCTTGCGCCATATTTTCTGATTAAACTGGATTTGAGTAACTATGATGCCACGCATCAAGCCTTATTGAATCAATTGGATATTTTAGGACCACCCACCTATTTATTCCTAGATGCAAAGCAGCAGGAAATTCGGGGTTTACGTCTGACCGGTGCTTTTAGCGAGACTGAATTACTGAAACAGCTCGAGCTGTTTCAACAGCATATGGGACCATAATCTGATGTATCAGCTCTATATTGCCAATAAAAATTATTCCAGCTGGTCAATGCGCCCGTGGCTGGTGTTGCAGGCTTTTCAGTTGCCTTTTCAGGAAGTCATGATACCGTTTCCGTTCGAACGGAACACGGGCACATTCAAGCAGGAGGTATTGGCCATTAACCCCAATGGTAAAGTGCCGGTATTGATTGATCATGACCTGATGCTGTGGGATTCGCTGGCGATTTGTGAATATCTGGCAGAACGGCATCCCGATCAGCATTTATGGCCGCAAGATGTCAGGCAGCGGGCACGTGCGCGTTGTATTGCAGCGGAAATGCACAGCGGATTTTCCAGTTTGCGCAATGCCTGTGGCATGAATATCCGTGCCCATTTAGCCGATGTGGGGAAGCGTTTATGGCAGGACAATGCCGAGCTTAGGCAAGATGTAGCACGTATCGAGCAGATCTGGTCAGAACGTCCAGAGGTGAACGATTTTTTATGTGGTGAATTTTCAATTGCCGATGCATTTTATGCCCCGGTCGTGACGCGACTTATGACCTATGCCTTACCGGTGAACGAGTCTACACGGCAATATATGCACACCATGCTGCAACATCCGGCCATGCAACTGTGGATGGAAGGCGCGTTGCAAGAACAAGCCTGGGTGAATTATTTAGAATCGTATCAACAGCAGCCGCTTTAGCAGGGCTTGGGTTCAGTAAACAACTCTGCCTGATAACACTTGACCTGATTGCGTCCGTTGGCTTTGGCTGCATACAGCGCCTTGTCTGCCTGGCTGAGCAATTGTTGCGAATTCAGGGAGTGGCTGGATAGTGCGATGCCAAAACTGGCGGTGACCGGAATGATCTGTCCTGAATCACTGCATAAATGAAGCTGTTGAATGGCCTGACGACAACGCTCGGCAATAATTTGTGCCTGTTCCAGAGAAGAATGATTCAAAATCAGAATAAATTCTTCTCCGCCGAAGCGGCCGACCACATCACTATCCCGAATAATCTGTGACAGGACTTGACTGACCTGAATCAGGGTTTCATCGCCTTTATCATGCCCGTATTGGTCATTAATGCGCTTGAAATGATCCAGATCAATTAACACCAGGGCATAAGATGTACTTGGCTTGCGTTCCAGTTTTTCCAGAACGTAATTGATGCTGCGCCGGTTAAGTGCATTGGTTAACGGGTCAACCTGACTTAAATGTTGAATCAACTTTTCTCGGTGGCGCCATTGGCTCAGTAAAATTTCAAATAAAATTAGGCAGGTAATTAAAATCGGCACGATGAAATACATCATCGAAAGCACCCAAAACATATTTTGGTAGGGCAGAGTATCTAGATGAAACAACGGACCGTAACTGATTTGACCTTGCAGACTTAAATACCCGCAAACCAATAAAAATAATGTGGCGGGGATGAGCGCGCAATAAACGATTTTACGCTTAAACAGCACTAAGCCTACAGTGAGCAGACACATATAAGTGATCATGGTGGCAGGACTGAGCACGCCGACCACATAACCATCACGACAGAGTGAAATAACTAAAGCACCTACAGATATATAGGGGAGGTATTGTTTTACCCAGGCTTTTTTACGCCAGATCGAACATGCGTAAATCAGCCCAATAAAGATGGTCAACATCAGAATATTCATTTTCAGCTGCAGTCTGAGCAAGGGTAAATTTACCCAAGGCCAGACTTCAGGCGATAAAAGTACCAATACTTTCCAGATAATCCAGATCAGATGCACCGAACTTCCTAAAATCAGCATCAAAATGCATTTGTTCAGGACACTCCAGTTCATTACGCCCCCATCTTCTAACAGGTATTTCGCAATTTTTTCTTTGAACGAGATGATGTGTTTCGGTGAAAAGATTGGCTTCATTCGATAGATATAATCCTTGAGTTTTTAAATCATAAATTAATGTGAATTGAGTGGATTTATTTTTAATAAATCACAACATAGCACGTTTTTTCAGCAATAGTCATACCTATTTTTTGTACTTTTCGGTCTAAAAAGTATTTTGATCTGAATTATTATTGTACTAAATATAGAACGTTGTGTTGTATTTAAACCTATTATTCTATTTTTATGGACCGATTAAAATGTCTCCATTGAATAAATAGAGATGAAGGTAACAGGCATGAAAGTTTTACATATCGATTCCAGTATCTTAGGTGAGAATTCCGTTTCACGCCAATTGAGTCAGGCCATTGTCACTCAATTGCAAGCCAAACATGCAGATGCAAGCGTAGAATATCTAGATTTGGCGAAACAGCCCATTCCACATTTAACCGCTGAAATTTTGATGGGGAAAGATGCTGAACAGGCAGCCTTAGGCGAAAAAATTATTCAGCAATATCTGGATGCTGACGTGGTTGTGGTGGGTGCGGCAATGTATAACTTTGGTTTGCCTTCTACGCTTAAAGCCTGGATTGACCGTATCAGTGTGGCGGGTAAAACCTTCAAATATACTGAAAATGGCCCTGTCGGTTTGGCCGGCGAGAAAAAAGCCTATATCGCCAGCAGTCGTGGCGGCGTGTATGGTGAAAATAGCCCGGCAGATTTCCAGGAAGGCTTTTTGAAAACTGTATTTAACTTTACCGGTGTGAATGATGTTGAAATTATTCGTGCTGAAGGCGTCAATATGGGCGCAGAGTTAAAAGATCAGGCAATTGCCAGTGCTTTGGCTCAGGTAAAAAGCCTGTAATTCGCAATGATTCCATTCATGATTCCTCTTTGGTCAGCTTCGGCTGACCTTTTTTATGGGAAATGTTGAATTTGCTGATTAAATTTAGCTTTGATCCAGTGCATGGGCAAACTCGGCCAGGTCGGCCAGGGCCTGCTTGGCTTCATCAAACCAGGCATAGAACATCTGAAAATTGTGCCACATGCCGGTGTAGAGTTTAAAGGTGACTTGTACATTGGCCTGCTCGGCTTTTTCTTTAAAGCGCTGTGCATCGTCCAGCAGAATTTCTTTGGATCCTACCTGCACCAGCGTCGGGGGTAATCCGGCTAAATCTGCAAATAAGGGGGAAATAGAGGGGTGTGATTTATCCATCGATTTCGGGACGTAATAATCAATCCCGGTTTCTAAGGTTTCAATGGACAATAAGGCATCATGTTTCTGGTTATAGCGTAAGGATTCACTGGTGAGGGTTAAATCTAAAAAGGGTGACAACAGCATCAGGCCGCTGACCTGAGGCAGCTCTTCATCACGAATTTTAAGGGCCAAGGCCAAAGCCAGGTTGGCACCGCAGGAATCCCCGGACAAAATGATATCCTTGGCCTGTATGCCCTGAACCAACAAAGTATTGTAAATATCAAACAGTGCATCCAGGGCTTCAGGAAAAGGCTGTTCAGGGGCCAGAGGATAATCTACATGCAGCGCTTGCATCTGGGTGCGTGCCACCATGTCAGATACAAATGCCCGATGGGTATTTAAAGACCCTAAAAAGAATGCACCGCCGTGAATATGTAAAATAAGCTGGGTAACGTCATTGTAAGGTTTGATTTCTTCAGCACGTAAACCGGCAAGACGGATGGGGCGAATACTGACATTTTTATTCTGCGGAAATAGACGGCACATTTGTTCAATGGCAAAACGTGCTGAACTTGGCGCTAAGTTAAACTGGCTTGGCAGACGGATGGTGGTTTTTAAAAAACTTTCTGTAATTAATTGTTTCCATAACGGACTTATCTTCATGTTTTTTCCATCTTGTTATGTCTTTTGGGGGATAACTGGATATTTACCAATTCAAGTTACAAGATTACACTAAACGGTCACACGGAAAAATTGCAAATATGTTGTGACTTTTTAATACTAAGGCCGTCTACACTAGACTAGGAAACGAAAAAAAATGAAAAAAATTGCTCTTGCATTAGGATTGCTTGGATTAACAGCTTTGGCGAATGCTGCTGATCCTTTAAATGGAACAGTTTGGAAAACGATTGACGATAAAACAAAACAACCCAAAGCAATCGTAAAATTTACTGAACAAAAAAATGGCACATTGTCTGCGAGTATTCAAAAAGTTTTGACGCCGGGCGAAGAACAGGCATGTAAAAAATGTGAAGGTCCTTATCACAATAAATCTTTAAAAGGTTTAAAGATTGTTCACGGTCTTAAAAATGTCGGTGGTACAAGTTATGAAGAGGGTACCATTCTTGACCCTTCTTCAGGCAAAACCTATAAACTAAAAGGTGAACTGGCAAATGGCGGTAAGACCCTGGAATTACGCGGTTTTATTGGCGTATCCGTTTTAGGTCGTAACCAGACCTGGATTCGCGCAAACTAAGTGTGCTGAGCCAAATGGATTAAACAAAAAAAGCCTGACTTTCTCAGGCTTTTTTTAATATGGGGAAGTAGGCTTACTTTAATGCCCGATATGCGTCTTCATCAAAGCCCACGATATATCCTGAAGCAGTTTCAAGCACTGGACGTTTGATTAAGCTGTTATGGCTGGTGAGCGCTTCAATCAGATTTTCTTCACTGCTTAAAGCGGTTTGTTGTTCCGTTTCGCTCAGTTTGCGCCAGGTGGTGCCTTTTTTATTGAGGATAAGCTCCTGACCTTTGGCATCCAGCCATGTTTTTACCGTTTCAGCCGCAATGCCTTGCTTCTTGTAATCGTGAAACTCATAGGCAAGACCGAGTTCGTTGAGTAGATCAAAGGCTTTTTTCATTGAATTGCAGTTTTTGATGCCATAAATCTTTAGCATAAGTGAATCGTTCCATTTTCTCTTATGCGATAGCGTAGCGAAAATTATCCAGAAGCTCTAGCGTGAATTAACAGGATTAAAATTAAAAAATTCAGCTGTCATCAAACTGACATTCAGATCTGTAATGATAAAGCCATACATAAGAACCATATGATTATTCTAAATATGGAAAATAGAAAAAATAGGGAAATAGAAAAGAAAAATAAAGATGATGAAAAGAGAAAACCCGCATTTAATCATCCTGATCATGCGGGTCTCATTTCAACGTCCATTGTCACATCCTTGCAAAATAAGCTACCGAAGTGGTTTATTCTGTTTCATCCTACGGCGTCCTATCCCTTTTCAGTCTTCCTGACTTATCCCTGTGCCGTGCGACAATAATGCACTTAAAAGATGTATATAAAAAGCAACAAATTCGACATCTTTTGTAATCTATACGCTGGTATTGAGTGAACATGTGTCCACTCAATACCACATGATCAGTTATATTTTATAATCAATTATCACGGGTGCATGGTCGCTAAACCAGGTCTCTTTATAGACCCAGGCATTGACGGTACGGGCTTTCCAGTCCGGTGAGCAGGCCTGGTAATCAATGCGCCACCCGACATTTTTGGCACGTGCCTGTCCGCGATTGGACCACCAGGAATAAAGTTCAGCTTCTTTACGCACTTCACGGAAGGTATCGACATAACCCAGATCCTCATAAATATGGTCGAGCCAGGCGCGTTCATGCGGCAGGCAGCCTGAAGATTTCTGGTTGCCCGACCAGTTTTTAATGTCAATGCGTTTATGCACAATGTTGTAATCGCCGCAGACAATGATCGATTTATCTTCATCCCGCCATTGTTTGAGAATGTCTTGGTATTGATCCAAAAAATGGTCTTTACGGGATTGGGCTTCTTCACCGGATGAACCCGAAGGCAAATACAGCGAACAGATGTATACAGGCTTGTCCAAACCGAGATCAAATTCTGCAGAAATAAAGCGCCCTTGAGCATCTGCCAGTTCAAAGCCTAAACCATCTTTTACGGAGACAAAAGGCAGGCGACTATAAATGGCGGTACCGGCATAGCCTGCACGTTCTGCCGGGAAAAGGTGCGTGTACCAGCCTTCAGGTCTAAATTTTTCAGTCCACTGCGCATGGGTGATCCGGCTTTCTTGCATACAAATGACATCGGCTTCCGACTGTTCCATCCATTCCAGCAAGCCTTTGGTCACGGATGAACGCAAGCCATTTACGTTAATTGAAACCACTCTTAGAATTTTTTGATCACTTGGATAGCTACTCTTTGGTATCATGCGCAAGTCTTACCTCTATTTATGAATTTTGGAGCACCTCATGACGTCGCAAGCGACTTTTAACCCTCAAGCTTTTATCGAACTTGCATTATCACGTGGTGTGCTTAAATTTGGTGAGTTTACTTTAAAATCGGGTCGTGTGAGTCCTTATTTTTTTAATGCCGGTTTGCTCAATGATGGTGAAGCGTTAACGCTATTGGCTTCAGGCTATGCAGACAAATTAACGGCATGTGAGAATGTGGATGTGATTTTTGGCCCTGCCTATAAAGGTATTCCATTTGTTGCTGCAACGGCTGTAGCGTTGTCACAAAATCATGGCGTAAGTGTACCGTGGGGCTTTAACCGTAAAGAAGCCAAAGACCACGGTGAAGGCGGGGTACTGGTAGGGGCTTCAGTAGAAGGTAAAAAAGTCTGGATTATTGATGACGTGATTACTGCAGGTACTGCTATTCGTGAAGTAGTGACCATTCTTAAAAATGCCGGCGCGCAAATTGCCGGTGTATTGGTGGCGCTGGATCGTCAGGAAAAAGGACAGGGCGAATTGTCTGCCATTCAGGAAGTTCAAAAAGAACTGGAAATTCCTGTTCATGCCTTGATTACGATGAAAGATTTAATGGATTTTCTGGATGCTAAAGGCGAGAAAGATGCGTTAGCAAAAATGGAAGCGTATCGGGTGAAATACGGCATCTGATGGGACGATGCTTAAAAAGGAAGCCCTGTGCCACTGCTGTCCCATAGTTAAATTCCAGGTGTTTGATTTGTGAGTGTGGCAAGGATGCCACACATTCCCCATCACGACAGGATGTCGTGTATGGAGAATAAAGACTTTTGCCTACTTTTGGTCTGTCAAAAGTAGGGTTAAGCCTACACAAACTCACTTCAACTTTTAAAGAAAAGACAAGGCTGTGAGAAATTAAATATAAATAAATATCAGATATTTAAGCGTAAAATATCCTTGTATTGATTTGGTGCTGAAATAAAATTCAAATTATTGACCAGCAATGATCCTATGCTTCCTTTTTATCATTTTTAATTTATTCAGCGCTAAGACGGGAAAAGATTAAAAGAAAATTCTTCTTTCCTCAGGCTCCGTTGACGGATAGCCCTTTTTTAATTTTGCCCCTCAGAAAATTCGCTATTTCCGAGAAAATTCTGCTTTAAACTTATTCTAATAAAGATATCTAATAAATTAGTGAATATTCAACAAACTATATAAAATGCATATTGTGAGAAAATAAAGAAAGATTATTTTTCCTTTATTTTTTAAACTCTATACTCTAAAAGTATAAAATTTTAATATGTAAAAATACTAAATTAAACAGTATTTTATTTTTATCAAAAATATAAAAAAATTCATAAACTCAATTTTTTACTTATTTTAATAAGTTAAAAATTGCAGAAAATAGACGATTTTTCCAAAATAAATTAATGTTAACTCTGTCACATTTTTACACATCTGCAAAAATAAAATGGTATTTTTTGTGATAGATCATTTAACCATTAAAGTGATTTAATCATTTTGCCTAATAACAATAAATAAATATAAAAGGGAACTGTACCTAGAATTGGACTCTCTAATTCTTTTTATTAAAAAGAGGCTCGCAGAAGCAAAAAAGAATTAGAGAGTTAATTTTAAAAAGAGAGTAAAGGGGGGGATAATGAATCGCAGATATTGAGTGGGTAAAATGTAACAAAGATTAAAGGGAATAAAATAGAATGTATTTTAAAAGAGTTTTAATGATCCTAATGGGTTAAAAGAGGTGAGGTCGTGGCAAAAAAGTACAATAAGTTTTTATCTGGCTCTGCAGATTTTAATTTAGAAAATTCTCTATATCACTGGATTACTCAAGTGCATGCTCAATATATACAAAACGTTGATCATGCATTAAAGAAATATGGTTTAGATAATTCACGCCGTCGTGTCTTGCTGGCATTAAAATCTAAAAATAAAGCTAGCGTATCTGATCTGTCGGAAATGTTGATTTCTAAAATGTCGACCACCACTAAAGTGATCTATCGCTTAAGAGACGAAGGATTGGTGAGTACTTATTGCTGTGAGAAGGATGCCCGAATTACCCGAGTATTATTAACAGAGAAAGGACAACAAACAATTCAGAAAATTAATGATCTCAGCCTGATTGTATTAGAACAGTCCTTTGATGGTTTAACTCCCCTACAAATTGAGAAAATGCTGGATAATCTTAAACATATTTTTAAGAATCTTGCGCCTTAAATGAATGAAAGTAAATAAATGGCGAATTCAAACATGAGGTGCGACAGTTTGAAAAGTCTTATGATAATCAACAAGCTGAGCAAATTTCTCTAATGGTGTAAGCCAATCTAACGCT
>NZ_FMYO01000011.1 GCF_900096895.1 Acinetobacter kookii
ACAGACTTCATAAAAATTCATTTATATGATTCTAATTCGAAATTAACCGTTTTCAGCAAAATAAAAGCCCTTAACAGAACTATGGGACAGTACTGGCTCAATCTGCCTTTTTGAGTATTCACCCGTCTTATTGATACATCGGCTGATTATCATTCAGGCGCATCATACCGCGAATCGCCCGATACACAATCCAGATCCAGGAAACACCAATCACAACCAGACAAAATGCACTTGCCCCTAAGGCAACCCCAGTAAATACATCCATGTTTTCACCCGTGAAAAACAGGAAAATAAAAGGAATAAAGGCAATCAGGTTCCAGAACAGATACCACCAGAAAGTTCGGATTTGCCAGGTAAAATGGCTTTCAAAAATAGAGCCACGTACATCATTGCGTTTTATATAGTTAATGATCAGGGCAACAACAGCCAATAAACCACCCGTAAAAATGGCAATCATGTAGAGGATATAAAGGATTAAAGTGAGGCTACGATGCGGATCTTGATCTATAGAATAATTCATTGTTATGCCTTATAAAGTCATTGCTCTCCTTAAAATTTCAGTACATTAAAAGGAGAAATCAGCCATAAAATCAAAAGTATGTTCAAGGCTATAGTACAAAAATAAATCTTTCTAAAAGGTTGTTTTTGTGTTTTATGCCGCAGTTTTTCCTGAGCCAGCCATGCCGTAGGCCAGCCGCCAAGAAAAGACAATACATGCAAGGCCTGTTCGGGTACGCGGTGCTTACCCTGCAGGGCTGCTTCTTTATCTTGGGCGTACATCCAGTAAGTAATGGCATTAATGAGACTAATAAATAACAGCACTATGCCGCTTAATAAACCCGCTACGGTAAACACGGCCAAAGCCAGAATATAACCGACACAGGCAATTTGCATCGGTTTTAATTTTTGCGCAGGCTGACTGGAGGGTTTTGGCTTGCTGACATTTTTTTTAGTTTGTGACGCTTTAAGATAAGTCACCTGCTGGGCACGATAACGTCCATCTCCATCCAGCAATACAGTATATTCAAGCGCACAACCCACAATCGGACGGGGTCCCTGACGGGCAAAATCCTTGATGTGCAAAAACACGCGATCTTTCGAGGCATCATTGGGCTGAATAAAACCATAGCCTTTTTCATCAAACCATTCGACTAATCGCCCCTGATCACGCATTTTTATATCCTATATCAAGCCGTCACAAATTTTAGTCGTTCCACAAGCATATTACGCATTTCCAAAGGATTTTTTTGAAGAATATCATCTCCTGTACGTCCTTGTTGTGCATTTTTTTGTGCGACTTGTAAACGCATCAGCCAAAAACGTGCAGCTGCCATAGCCAGATAGATTTCCAGGCAGGATTTTTCATCCTGAGTCAATGGACGCACCGTTTCATAGGCTTCTAAAAAGGCCTGGGCTTTCACTTCATTTAAGTGAACCTCAGGATATTCGGTACAAAAATCATTTAAGGTAATTGCAATGTCAAACAGGAATTCATCTTTATTCAATTCGTAAAAATCCAGAATTCCTTTTAATTCATTCCCTTCAAACAAGGTATTGTCGCGGAACAAATCCGAATGGATAAAGCCTTTGGGACGGTTTGGATAGACGGCAGTGAGCGCATCATAAAGCCCCAGCACTTCGCTGAGCAAAATGGCATCGGCCGGATTTAAAGTCGGTTTTAATTCTTTCGCTACTTGCAACCAGTAATCATGGTTACGATATTCGGCGCGTTCCAGAGGAAAATCCTGTAAAGCAATATGGATTTTCGCCTGAGCCACAGCAATCGCCTGTACCTGTTCCAGAGTTGATGGCATGGGATGCTTACCCATCATGCGCGGTGCAATCTGGGCGGGTTTATCTTTTAAAGTATGAATGGCTTTGCCCGCATAATTTAGCGGTACCGGCACAGCCACCCCCTGTTTGCCCAAATGCTCCAGCACGGGAACCAGCTCCCCCGCACCTTGTTCATCCATTTCTTCAAATATCGTGAGTACATACTGCTGACCATTTTCACAGACTAAAAAATAGTTTGTATTCTGAATACCTCCTTGAATCGGAATCAGGTCCAGCACCTCTAATCCATAAGGGGCTGCAAACGCCTGAACTTCCTGTAAAGTCAAAGTGGTATAAACCGACATAGAAAACCTGCAAAAAAACCTACATAATTTTGATAGAATACCTGCTACGACTACCAAGGTGTAGCACCTTCGTGGCGAAGTTTCATAATCGGCTGTTATTTTTGGAAAAAATTATGCTTGCTAAACGTATTATTCCTTGCCTTGACGTAGATAATGGTCGAGTGGTGAAAGGTGTACAATTCCTTGATATTCGTGATGCAGGCGATCCGGTTGAAGTAGCACGCCGTTATAACGAACAGGGTGCAGATGAAATTACCTTTCTGGACATTACCGCAACCTCAAGCGGCCGCGATACCACGTACCGCACCGTTGAACGCATGGCCGAAAGCGTATTTGTTCCCTTAACCGTGGGTGGCGGCGTGCGTAAGGTGGAAGATATCCGCCTGTTGCTGAATGCCGGTGCAGATAAAGTCAGCATTAACTCGGCTGCGGTATTTAACCCGGAATTTGTGCAGGAAGCTTCGCAACGCTTTGGCGCCCAATGTATTGTGGTCGCCATTGATGCCAAGAAAACTGGCGACAATAAATGGGAAATTTTCACCCATGGTGGCCGTAAACCGACCGGGATTGATGCCATTGAATGGGCAGTGAAAATGGCCGATTACGGCGCGGGCGAACTTTTAATTACCTCTATGGATGCCGATGGCACCAAAGCCGGTTATGACCTGGCGTTAATGCGTCACATCAATGACCGTGTCACCATTCCAACGATTGCTTCAGGTGGAGTGGGCAACTTGCAGCATTTGGCCGATGGAATTCTCAAGGGCGGTGCGGATGCGGTACTTGCCGCTTCTATTTTCCACTTTGGTCAATACACCATTCCGGAAGCCAAGCAATATCTGGCTGCTCAAGGAATTGAAATGCGTCTCTAAATTTTAGCATGCCTTAAAAAATCAAAAGAGTGTCTAAACCACACTCTTTTTTATTCATAAATGGCTTTGCAATCAAGCTTGCATAAAAAGTGCAGATAAAAAAAAGGGAGTCTTGAAGACTCCCTATAAACCAAGAAAACTACAGCGCGGTTTCTTGAAAAGAAAAACAGTAAAATGACATATACAGTAGCTCGTCAAGTTAACTAGACCGACCTGATTGCGAAAACAAATATATAACAAAAAAATAACAAAAACATTGACCATTAATGTCGAAAATATTGACAAATTACGACAAGGTCTCGGCAGTCGTGACTTCTAGCGATTTTATTGCGATCTCTTCCTGAACAATAAAACCACCCCCTCCCTTCTGAGAAAATGATCATCTCTCCTGTTTTTCCACCCATTTGGCCGGGAAATAACGCTCAGTTATGCCGTTCAACAGATTTGAAACGGTGCCGGGCAGCAGAATTCCTAAGGGATTTTTCTCCTGCAATTCTGGCGCTGAAATCACTCGAGTTCCCAAAATGTAATCGAACCAGGGCTTGGTCACGCACCAGTTGGCATCCTGATTGGAATTCATATGATGATCATAATGCCAGGGAATTTTTTTCATGGCCCACTCTGGCTCTAAATGGGCACGGCGGTGAATATAATAATAATTACAGGCGCTATATACGGTAGACAGTGCCATGCCTTTGGAGACCGGATAAAACAGCGTACCAAAAACGCCTGCCACCACGACTAAAGAGACAACTTCATTTTTAGTGCGCCAATTGGCAAGACCTTCGACATAGCCATGGTCATGAAATGCCGTTTTTCTGACTTCGCGATGATGTTCCCAATGTGATTTCATGCTGTCGGGCACAGGGCTGTAGCGGGGCTTTCCACTGCGATGTGTGCCATGCAAAATATATTTGTGTGCCACCCATTCAAAACCATTGGCCACCACCAGCCCAACCAAAAAACCTTTCCACATATCCATTTCTCCCTATTTTATATTGAATATAGGTTATAAAATATGCTAAACATTGACCCAAAATAAAATTTAATTAACAATTACGACAATAAAAAGATCAATATGCCACATTCTAAAGACTACACAGGCTCTGTATATGGTGGACTTGGGCATTTACTTTATGCCTATAGTCAGGCCAAAGGCTTGGTTATTTCTGAAAAACTTGAACAAGTTCAGAATCTGGAACGTTTTGACTTCTGTCTTTGGCGTGATTTGCTGACAGATATAGACCAACATCTGCAAATTCCGGCATTAGGCCTGGATATTGCCGAACATGTCCAGCCTAAACATTTAGGCATCATTGCCTATATTGCCCTGTCCTGCAACACTTTGGGGGAAGCCTTATACCGTTATCATGATTTTCATCGACTGATCTATGATGGCAGTGCCTTAGAACTCAATATACAGGATGGATATCTGGCGCTTGGCTGGGGATACATCCCCTTTCATTTGACCACGCAAATTACCCAGGAAAATGCCATTGCCCTGATGGTGCAATTTTTGAAACATTTTCTGGAATTTAAAGATATTCATATACATGAAGTGCACTTTATTCATCCTGCACCGAAAAATGTGGCCATCTATGAAGAATACTTCAATTGCAAAGTCCTGTTTTCCCAGCCTAAGGCCCAAATTATTGCACCCATTCATCAGCTGGCTAAACCTATACGTCAAGGTGACCAGACCTTGCAGCATTTACTGATGCAACAAGCCCATGCCCTATTAGATAAGCTTCCCAATTCCACCCAGCTCGATCATCGTCTGCAACAGGCCATTCTCACCGGGCTGCAAAAAAACCAGTATCAAATCGCACCTATTGCCAAACAGTTACATATGTCGGTACGCCAACTGCAACGCCATTTACAGCAACAAGACACCACCTATCAGCAACGTATGCAGGAAGTACGGCATTTACTGGCTGTACAATATTTAAAAGACCGGCATCTGAGCCTGCAAGAAATTGCCTTATTACTGGGTTATTCCGAGCAAAGTGCCTTCCAGCGTGCATTTAAACAGTGGACCAGCCTTACACCGCAGCAATGGCGACAACAACAATATGCAAAAATTACACTCTGCTCGTCATCTTGACCTTCTATTTATTCATCAGGTTATGATTAATCAAGCAGCAATGTCCCGATTCCTATCAAATCACCTGAATGATAAAAAAAGCTCACCAATGTGAGCTTTTTTTATGTTCCATGTGGAACATAAACGCTGCTTATAAAAATGGATTTTCAATTTCCTGTTCATCTTGACGGTCAATTTTTTCCGGAAGATGAGCTTCATTTTCCAGGGCACTGACCACGGCATTGACAAAAGCCTGCAAAGCTTTCGCTGCCTGAAGCCCGGCCTGATCTTTGGTCAGCTGTAAATTACCATAAATACTGACGCGGTCTTCTTGATTTTCTAAGGTTAAGTCGTGAATGGCATGCGATTCGGTACCATTTTCAAAAGGCTTGAACATTGTATTCTCACTGATCTTTGTTGTTATTAAAAAGGTAGGATGATGACTTTCATCCTACCTAAAAAGGGCTTATTTCAACAACTGTAAAATATACTGCAACAGCCCTTCAATCAGTTGCTTAACAATCGCATCCTGGGTATCTGGATCAATCGTTGATGCACTGCCGTTATTCTCGTTCGCTTGTGTAGGGGTTGAATTTGCTGAACTTGCAGAGGAAGATTTAAACTTTTTCTGCAAAGCGCTCAGCTCATCTGCACTGACTTCTTCGGCACATTGGCTTTCTGCATCCCAATAGGAATAGGCAATTTTCTGATTCGCTTTCACAGCACTTGCCTTTAATGGCAAATTGTAAGTATTGCGCTTCTGGTCTTCGGTTAACTGCGGGAAAATATTGATTCCGGTCAGATCTTCCAGGGCACAAATACTCATCACCTGCACTTTGGGTGCAGTATCTTTTAGGGTATTGTCGGCATAGTACACCCCTGCCGCTCCTGTTTTTGGCATATAGATGGCTTTATAGGTCGCTGTCGGGACGATCACCCCATTACCTATGGTTTTTAGTTTTTTAGCTGAATACACCGGTCCCGTTACAATATAGACATCCTGCTTCTGCTTGGTCACAATGGCACGAGTCGCCTCTTCCAGCTCCCGCCAAACCTGCTGATTGTTTTTCGGGGCCTGCGGCACCATATTGGCCAATGAGAAGCTGTCAAACTGGGCATCTTTATTCGGCATGTCGGCATTCGGTGCCATGTGTCCACGGTCATAGCCTGAAGCTTTATAGTCGGCCAAGGTCGCACGATATTCTGTTTTTAAACGTGTTTCTTCATGGAAGTTGTCTTCACGTGGAATTTTCTGGCTCAAGCGTTGCGGGGTCAGAGCTTCCGCCACCCACAAAGGCGTTTTCGACACCCCCGAATACATCACGTTAAAGCCATTAAAGCACAGCGGAAAGGCATTTTTAGTCAGGCTTTCCTTGGCCAGATAAGGCGGAATATCACGGTAAAACTGATCCAGACAGGCCGAGTTTGATGCAGATGGCAAGGAGACCAGCTGTTGAATTTTTTCCTGTCCAAAGGCAATTGCAAAGCTGCTGGTCGCCACTACCCCCAAAACAATTTTTAAACTATTCTGATTTAAAATTTGCATCAAAGATTGACCGCTTTTACCTTTCTTCATTGCCATTTTGAGCCGAACCCCTATTTTTCACGAGCTTAACAAGCAGTGAAAATGAAGTATATGTAGTAAATTTTATTTGCTTAACATTTAGACTAAAACTGTTCAACAAAAGCACAGTTGTTGTAACAGTCTGTCTCATTTTCTAAAGCTTTTATAACAAGTCTTAATAGCTTTACGTATGTTTGATTGAAAAACCGATCATGCTTATGACAAGGTAAAAATACGCAAAAAATCTGAATAATGATTGCTACGGAGTATTTTATGCATTTTAAGCTTTTAGGTTTAAGTCTAGTCACAGGAATGATGAGTGCAACCGCATTTGCAGAACCTGCCATTCAACCGGGCGATACCTTAGAAAGTCTGTCTAAAATCAAAGTAAACACGACAGTAAATGGTCAGGCCGGTTCCATTGAAAATTTGGTCGCCAGTGGTCAAATCCGTATTGTGGAGGCAGGTCAAGTTGCTGCGGAGTCCAACCTAGCGGGTTCTGAAACCGAACTGCAAACCAGTTCTGCTACCGACAACAGCACTGCACCTCAAACTGCCGACTTAAATACCCCAGCACAAGCAAATGCACCTGCGATCGAGCAAACAGCTCAGGCGGCCTCTGAAAATGTAGATCCTATGCAACCGAATGGTGAATTAGCCGCACAACAGGCAGAGCAAGGTGCAGATCAAGAGATTGCAGCTGCGCCAGTCAGTCAGTCTACTGCTGATACACCAGTGAACGCAGCGAATATGCCTCAAGCAGATACCACCCCTGAATCTGCAACTATCGCACCGGCAAATATCGCTGGTGTCGCTGCACCCCAGGAAGCCTTTGCAGCGACTCCTGAAGCTGCACCACAGCCAGATGATGCAGTACAAGCAGCCCCAGCGACTGAGGTGACAGATACTCCGGTAAATGCATCTCCCGAAATGCCAGTGGCAGACGCAACAGAGAACTAATCACACTCTTGTTCAGGCTTTCATCCTCCAAATAAAAAACCAAGGATTTTCCACCTTGGTTTTTTATTGCCTGCAATGTCTAGCGCCTAGATTTCGATTTGACTACCTAATTCAACCACACGATTGGGAGGAATCTGATAAAAGTCACTCACCGGACTGGTGTTACGCTGCATCGAAATGAACAGCTTTTCACGCCAAGGGGATAAGCCGTCGCCCACCGTATGAATCAGTCGATCTCGGGAAATAAAGAAGCTCATCTGCATCATGTCAAACTCAAAACCCAATTCCTGATAGGCCTGTTCCAGTGCTTCAGGAATATTGGGTTGATCTTTAAAACCGTAATACAGTGAAATACGATAAAAACGGTTATCCAGTTTTTCAATTTTACTACGGTCTTCCTGCGTCACATAAGGAATGTCACGGGTATTCACTGTTACCATAATATTCAGCTCATGCAAGACCTTATTATGCTTAATATTATGCAGCATGGCGTGCGGCACGATATTCGGCGTACCGGTCAGGAATACGGCAGCACCTGGAACAAATTGTGTTTCAGCACTCATGCCAATACTTTTGATAAATAGATCAATCGGCAGGGCATCTTTTTCCAAACGAGCCAGCAAGATTTCACGACCTGCTTTCCAGGTCATCAAAATGGTATACACGGCTGCACCAATCAAAATTGGTACCCAACCACCTGCAATAATCTTCAATGAGGTCGATGCAACAAAGACCAAATCAATCAGCAAAAATGGCACGGCAAAGAGCAGAACCTTCCATACCGGCCAGCGCCAGAAACCATAAGCCAGAAATGCAATCAAAATGGTCCCGCACAGCATAGTCATGGTCACGGCAACGCCATAAGCACTGGCGAGATTGGCACTGTTTTCAAATAATAAAATCAGAATAATGACCGAAATAAACAGCACCCAGTTAATGAAGGGCAAATAGATTTGCCCCTGTTCAACATCCGAAGTGTGATGCACGGTTAAACGGGGTAAATAACGCAGCTGGATGGCCTGATTGGTCATGGAAAAAACACCCGTAATCACGGCTTGCGAGGCAATGACTGCTGCTGCGGTTGCCAGACCAATCATCGGATACAATGCCCAACCGGGAACCAGCATATAAAACGGATTGGCAATCGCATCCGGATTACGCAGCAGTAACGCCCCTTGTCCTGCATAGTTTAAGAGCAGGCAAGGTAAAACAATAATGAACCATGCCAGGCGAATAGGCAGACGACCAAAATGTCCCATATCGGCATAGAGCGCTTCCCCTCCAGTCATGGTCAGAATCACCGCACCCATGGTCAGAAAAGCAACATAAGGCTGATGCACCACGAAATTAAAAGCCCAATGCGGGCTGATCATAGTCAATACAAAGGGGGTCTGGATAATGCTCCATATCCCCACGGCCCCAATGGATAAAAACCAGGCCAAGGTTAAAGGGCCAAAAAATTTGCCCATGGTGGCAGTACCATGCCGCTGAATAATAAACAGACCAGTTAAAATTCCAATCGCCAAAGGCATAAGCCACTGGTTAAACATGGGTGTTGCAATACTTAAGCCTTCAATTGCCGACAACACGGAAATAGCAGGCGTAATAATGCCATCGCCAAAAAATAACGAAGCACCAATAAAACCCAAGGCAATCAGATAAATTTTCTTGTTGTCTGCAATACGTGTGGTTCGCAGGTTCAATGCCAATAATGACATAATCCCGCCTTCCCCATTGTTGTCTGCACGCATAATGATGGTGACGTATTTAAAACTGATCGTCAGCATGATGCACCAAAAAATCAGTGATAAAATTCCAAGAACCGATGCCTCGGTAATAGCCAGATGCGCTGTGAGGAAACATTGCCGGAGGGCATATAATGGGCTGGTGCCAATGTCTCCAAATACCACCCCAAGCGCTGCAAGGGTAATCACAGGCAAGGCGGCTTTTTGTGCAGTACTTTGCATATTTCGTCTTCGTTTTGAACACTATTTTTTCGCAATGATATCACCGAGCAAAAACTTTTGCTCTAAATCAATTGTTTCAACTTGGCAGAGCAGCTTTTTTTCGCTATTATCGCGCTCCAATGGTGAGGTGTCCGAGTGGCTGAAGGAGCACGCCTGGAAAGTGTGTATACGTTTGCGCGTATCGAGGGTTCGAATCCCTCTCTCACCGCCAGATTCGAAAGACCTGCAATCCAAAGCAGTGACGAAAGGCTTAAACTGTAATGGTTTAAGCCTTTTTTATCGTATCCTATTCAGCAAAAATACCCAGCGATTCTAAAACCGTAAAAATACACTGGGAAAAATCGTCAAGATTGAGATCTTTATATTATCTACTGCGGCTTAATAAGCTCAGACCAGGCTAGCGGATGTAATATTGAGCAGCCAACTTCGCCTCTATATAATTGATATTTAAAAAATGATTCAAACCGAAAAAACTGAGTAATGAACGGTTTATCTCCACTGATTTTGAAACATTATTTATCTTCAAAATATTTCTGACATCCCTGAAAAAATTCCTCATTGAAATTCATGGCGGGATCGTCTTTGTCATCATCGCATTGATCTACAGATTTAAGATGGTCTTGTGCATAGCGATAGCCGTAATACTGTTCGCTCCCTTCTTGAAAACCGCCAAATTCCTCTTTTTTCCTGGATTGAACATACACCAAGGCAGCCAGAGCTATAAGGATAAGTACCACTCCAGCAATGATCATTTTGGCCTGTTTTGTCATCTTATGTATTTCCCTTTAGCCGATTGATAAATAATACCCTTCAAACCCTCTAGCCAGAAAAAATCCGTTTATCTTCAACGATGAAGTGATAAGAACCGGAACCTTCATGCAAAACACGCAAAAAATGCGTTACTTCTGTTGTCTGATTGGATTTTCAGGCTGTTCATTCGGCTTTTTTTGCGGATTGAATGTTTCGATATGCTGGTCCGGTTGGTCCGGTTGAGGGTTAGGTGGATTAGGGTATTTCTGCTGATCAGGATTTTCAGTTAAAGGAACAGGCTGTTTTTGCTGGTCTGGTTGTGGGTTATCTTGTGCGGTCATGTTTATCTATCCTGTGCATTGCTATTGATCGCTTGCGCTACATCAGCATTAATCTACACCTTAAAGTTCATTCACTAACGCCAGCTATGTTTCAATTTCCATCATTGTAAATGTAATGTCTCTAGATAATTGATCTGCAACAACTTCGATGTAACCCCCTTCACATTGATTACCAAAAGCCATCAAAGCTTGGGATTTCATTAACATGTCACATAAATGGCACAATTTCTGCACGCTATTATTTCGAGTCCACAAACTAAACAAAACTATTGAAATATGATCATATAAATGCAATATTTCCATGATAACAATCATATAACAGAGCCTGAAGTTGACCTATACAAGCACATTGAACACATAGAAAAACTGCTATTCGGGAGTAGATATGAATACCAGCAATAATTATGTCAAACAAATCAAGAATGCTAAACGTGGTGGTTATACTCCAACAATTGCCAAGGATATTAATAAACATAAAATTCAAAAAGCCCTCCGACTGATCGAACAATGGCGCAAACTCGCCGACGAACTTAAACCACAAATGCAAATCGATATGGCTTTAACCCTGGAAGAATGTGCTCAAGACCTGGACCAGATTTTAAGGAGCAAATAACCGGTTCAATCGCAACAGGACATGAATGTGAATAGCGGATCTAGAGGGTGATGGAGAATAGCCGGCTCCATTCACCCGATCCAACCGTTCATTTTTTGGCTTGCGTTTTCAAAAAAAATCGCTATTATTCTCTGCACGTTGCCGGCATAGCTCAGTTGGTAGAGCAACTGACTTGTAATCAGTAGGTCCACAGTTCGAATCCGTGTGCCGGCACCATTTTATACTCAGCCTCGCTTTTTAGTGAGGCTTTGTTGTTTTTGCACTTAGCTTTTAAAAACTAAAATACTGCTCCATGCTCAGGCATTCTTTTTCGCACTGATCTGTACATAATTGACCAACCCATCCTGATACAGCTGCTGACAGAGCTTTGCGGTCATGCGAATCTTAAAGGCATCCATAGCTGTGCCCTGCTGGGGCAATTGCTGCACATGTTGCACATAGCTTGCAAATCCCTGCAAAACGGCTTTGGATAAATCCCGAATTTCAATGTCGCTAAAATCATGTTGCTGCAAGGTCTGCTCCAAGAGCGGTGCGGTCATTAAATGTTCCAGATTCACATCAGCAGCCTTGAGCAGCCACCTGTATTTTTGCTGTTGCAGTCCATTTAAATTCGACCATTGCTCGGACAGCATTAAATAATGAAAGCCCAGTCGGCCTTGTGAATTTAAAACACTGCCGACTGAATCGAGAAATGAATTCAGATTGGAATGATAGGCAGCATCAATACACAGCACCACATCAAAGCGCTGTTTGAAAGGAACCTGTTTTAAATTTAAAAAGGATTGCGGGTAAATGGCCGCAATGTGCGGAAAATATTTTTGAATTTGCTGCACGCAGCTGGATTGTAACTCTACTGCTTCAATATGCTGAACCCGATAGTGCTGTTGCCAGTACAGCAGACTTGCTCCCTGCCCACAGCCTAAATCCAATAAACAGTCATTTGAATTTAAAGCTACTGCTTGCGCCAGTTGATCTGCCAATTGGCGGCAAGCTTCTGGATAAGAAGATCTTGCATCGTCCCAATAGCCCAGATTGCTCCAGGCGAGGACAGCATCATCTCCTAACTGTTTGGCATTGATTGCGTATTTATGTTGAGGAAGTTTCTGCCGAATCGCTTGAAGCCATTTCATGTCTTAGTAGCCGAGTTGTGGGGCAACCTCAACTTTAGGTTTTAATCCCACAAACGGCAATGGGGCATTAAGAATTTCCGCAATATTCATTGCTGAAGTCACTGCCGATTCCAAAAGCGGCAAACCATCACAAGACCAGGAACCACAATAGTACACTTTACGGTTTAGATCTTTATGACGGACCTGCAGCTCTTTATTTAAAGCTACGGTTTGTGAATCCACCACAGCACGGGTTAAAGTCACTGACGAGATGATTTTTTTCGGGTCAATCTCCGTCACCGGCTGCCAGGTCTGGAACACTGGATTTTTACCGACCAGACTCGGCTCGACCGAATTCAGCCATACAGTAAACTGCTGACGGGTAAATTTACGATCCATCATATAACTGAGTACCGCCCAATCTTTACGTTTGGGTGGCATTACGGTTTGGTCAGTGTGTATCACCAATTGACCCTGTTCAAATTTGAATTTCTTTAACAGCGCAATATCGTCTGCAAATTGTTCATTATTTAAAAACGTTTCAATTTTATTGGTCGGCGTGGCCACAATGACACGATCAAAAATGCGTTGCTCACCCGACGCATTTTCAACCACAACACCCTGTTCTTGTTCTTTGACTTGGGTAATGGCAGAACTGTCATGAATTTCAATGCCTTCAATCAGCTTGTTTACCAGTGCCGGTGTGCCACCCTGAATACGCAGTAAAGCATCGCCATCCGTCAATTGACGCAAGAATGTCAATAAAGGTTTTGCCGGCCATTCGCCAATAGTTTTCGGGTTACAGGTACAAATGGTATACAGTACAGGCATCACTGCACCATGCCAGAACACTTCTTCAATATCATTATTATTGATAAATTCAGCCAGAGTAATCTCCTGATTCTTTGATTTGAAGAATCGGGTGATGGCCGCTTTCAGTTGCAGCATGCCTTTAACCATGCGCCAGCCATATTGCTGAATGCCTTTCCGGTTATTAATAATCGGAAAATTGCCAATACGGCTGCGTGATGTGGTCAACCAGGTTTCAGTGCGGTCTTCAAACAACCAGCTGCATGCCATATAGGTACGAACAGGAAAAGTGGGTATACCCAAATAGGTTGCCAAACTCAGGGTATTTTTCCACAAATGCGGGTTCATGACGCGTAAGGGCGCATCAATTAGGCCACCTTCGAATTTAATGCTATGGCTATCCATACCACGACCAGGTAACGCTTCAAAAATAGTAATGCTATGACCTGCATCTTTAAGAATTCTTGCGGTAGCTAGCCCAGCCATGCCACTGCCAATAACTGCAATATCCAAAATTATTATCCGTCAGTTACACATAAGATTCTTGAAATTATGAACCAAGCGAGATTAAAAGGTGGTATTAAAATATTCCAGAATGTATGTTTTTAACAAAACTCATCATGAAGCGTCTAAAGTAAAAAATTACCTTTATTTATATAGAAAAAACCTTTTAAAAAATTCAATAAATTGTTTTATTTTTCAAATATAAATAATAAAAAACCTTTAAAAAAAGCAATATATATTAACCGTTTTTATAACAAACGTTTTACAAAATCCTCTAATATTATTATGATACATAACGCAAAAACTTGATAACTCCATCACGTTTTCCTCAGCTCCAACTATACAAATATGCTGACAACAAAAAAATTCTGTTCGCAAAAAAGCCCCTCAATTTTTAGGGGGCTCTTTCTTTTTCACTCAGCTCCGATGAATACCGACTTAACCTGCAACCGGTATTTCACCGAATTTACCACTATTGAAATCATTAAATGCTTGAATGATTTCATCTTTGCTATTCATCACAAAAGGTCCGTAGCCTTGCATTGGCTCATTTAACGGTTGACCGGTCAGCAGCAAGAATTTGCTGTCTTGCAGTGCTTCAAGTCGAATATCGGCTTCGCCATCTTGAGCAAACATCACAATCGAGCTGTCTTGTACATGCTGCGTTCCGTTCAGCTGCATTTCGCCAGACAACACTACAAGCAGTACATTGTGATCCACAGGAACATGCAGATGCTGAACCTGCCCGGCTTTTAATTGGCCATCCCAGACATTGACCGGATTATGGGTGGAAGCAGGACCATGATGTTCTGCATGACCGTCCATATAGCGGCCGGCGATCACCCGGATATGCCCTGCACCGTGTTCAAATTCAATGACCGGGATGTCCTTTGCTGCAATCGCCTGATATTTCGGTGCGGTCATTTTGTCTGCTGCAGGCAGATTAACCCACAACTGTACCATTTCAAACAGGCCGCCTTTTTGGGCAAACTCAGCCGAATGAAATTCTTCATGCACCAGACCTGCTCCTGCCGTCATCCATTGCACATCACCGCTTTGAATGGTCCCACCGCCACCCGCCGAGTCCTTATGCGTCACTTCACCCTGATAGGCAAGGGTCACGGTTTCAAAACCGCGATGCGGATGGGAACCGACACCATGCTGCTGCGTCGTTGGGCTAAAATGGTAGGGTGCTGCATAGTCCAAAAGTAAAAATGGACTGATCGCCTGTCCTAAGCGGTCATAGGAAAACAGGTTTTTCACCGGAAAGCCGTCACCTACCCAATGCATGTTCTGGTTACGGTAAACGCCAATAATTTTTTTCATCTTTTAAACTCCTATATTCTCGATAGGATGAACATGGACTTATGTTAGTGCTTTCATTGTTCTGAATATAGAGTGACATTAATACACACTGTCCTACAAACAAGACAAAATGACTTTATCGAATAATCATCCAGTTTAAATATTTAGAAAAAAGCCTCATATTTATAAATTATCCTATTTTTATGATTAACCTTCTCGGAATCGCTGCTTCCATTGTCCTATTTTCACACTTAGCATAAAAAATATCACGACATCGCCACACTTCTGTTTTCGGTTGATGTCAGGATGTTTTTCATCACAACAAGGAATAGGAAAATGAGCAAGCCTTACATTCGTTTAGATAAAGAGAATGCAGCGGTTCTTCTGGTAGATCATCAAACCGGTCTGTTATCGCTGGTACGCGACATCGATCCAGACAAATTTAAAAATAACGTATTGGCCCTGGCTGCAGCAGCCAAATATTTCAATCTTCCAACGATTTTAACCACCAGTTTTGAACAGGGTCCTAATGGTCCATTGGTACCCGAACTGAAAGAGATGTTTCCGGATGCACCTTATATTGCCCGTCCCGGTCAAATTAATGCCTGGGACAATGAAGACTTCGTTAAAGCGGTAAAAGCCACAGGTAAAAAACAGCTGATTATTGCCGGTGTGGTGACTGAAGTCTGTGTCGCCTTCCCGGCACTTTCAGCGCTTGAAGAAGATTTTGAAGTGTTCGTGATTACCGATGCTTCCGGCACCTTTAACCCTTTAACCCGTGATTCTGCCTGGAATCGCATGTCTAATGCCGGCGCGCAACTGATGACCTGGTTTGGAGCTGCCTGTGAATTGCACCGTGACTGGCGTAATGACATTGAAGGTTTGGGTACCCTGTTCTCCAATCACATCCCGGATTATCGCAACCTGATCAACAGCTATAACCAGCACAGCGGTCAAAAATAACCCTCGTCTTTTTAAAATAGGCGGTCTTCGGATCGCTTATTTTGTCTTATTCAATATCCGTTATCTGGCTGATTTTCAGCTAGAATAACGGTTATTCCCTGGTCCTGTTTTGAGCATGATGTATGCATTCATTTGATGATTATTATTACTTTTTCCTGGTGGTTAAACACGGGGGATTTAGTGCAGCAAGTGAAGCCAGCAATATCACCAAATCAAAACTCAGCCGACGCATTTTAGATCTGGAACGCCAGTTTAATGTCAGCCTGATTCAGCGTTCCACCCGTCATTTTAAAGTGACGCCTTTGGGACAGGAGTTTTATGAGGAATGTTGCAAGGTCATTGCACAGGTCGAATGTGCCAATCATGTCTTGCTGAAACAAAAAAGCGAACCACAAGGCTTGATCAAAATCAGCTGCCCTGCACTGATGATGCATTTCCAGGTACGAACTTTACTCAACCAGTTTTTAAAAGATTATCCCAAAGTCCAGATTGAACTGGAGCTGACCAGCCGCCGTGTCGACCTGCTGCATGATGATATCGACCTGGCTATTCGCACCAATTTTCAGGCCAATGAAGACTCCAGCCTGATTGTCCGTGACGTGATTAAAACCACGCATTGCCTGGTGGCCAGTCCGGAACTGTTACAGGGACGGCAAATCCGGCATTTCACCGAATTGCATGAATTTCCAAGCATTGTTCTCGGTACGCAAAAATCACAATATTACTGGCATTTACACAATCGCGAGCATGATGAAGTGATTGATATTCCGCTGCAACCGCGGATCAAAAGCAACGATCTGGCAGGGGTTTATTACGCGGTACGTGACGGTTTGGGCATTGCCGACTTGCCCTATCTGGCGGTTGAACAGGACCTCCAGCAAGGCAGGCTGATTCATATTTTACCGGAATGGTGCTCAAATTTAGGCACAGTGCAACTGGTCTATGCTTCGCGTAAAGGGCAACGTCTGGTGATGGAAAAACTGATTGATTACTTGATGAAAGGTCTAAAAGATTTAGCCAGGGATCACCTCGGCTATACGCCTTAATTTTCAAACAATAGACATAAAAAAATCCAGAACCAAAGTCCTGGATTTTTTAGAAGATTATTTTAACTTGAGATTAGATTTTACCGATCAGGTCGATTGAAGGTGCAAGGGTAGCATCACCTTCTTTCCATTTAGCCGGACACACTTCACCTGGGTGAGCATGGACATATTGTGCAGCTTTCACTTTACGCAGGAGTTCTTGCGCATCACGGCCAATACCCCCAGCGTTGATTTCAATAATCTGGATTTTGCCTTCCGGGTCAATCACGAAAGTACCACGGTCAGCCAGACCTTCAGCTTCGATGAGCACTTCGAAGTTTTTTGCCAAGGTCCAGGTTGGGTCACCCACCATGCTGTACTGGATTTTCTTGATTTCTTCAGAAGAATCGTGCCAGGCTTTGTGAGTGAAATGGGTATCTGTCGATACTGAATAGATTTCTACGCCCATTTTCTGGAATTCAGCATAATTATCAGCTAAATCACCGAGTTCGGTTGGACAAACGAATGTGAAATCTGCAGGATAGAAAAATACCACGGACCATTTTCCGATCATGTCCTGTTCAGACACTTGGATGAATTCACCGTTTTTATATGCTGTTGCGTTGAATGGCTTTACTTCAGTATTGATTAAACTCATGAGATATCCTCTAGCTCGTTTCTGGGATTGCTTATCTGGTGAAGCTAGAATACGAAAGTTTCTTAAATAGGTAAAACCGTACTTTTTTATAAAAATAATCGAATTTTTAGATTTAAAAATTCTATCTTATGCTCTGTTCTAATTGCTGTAGCCAATTTTAGCGTAAGCAGGAAACTGCGTAATCGAATGCCAAGCTGCATCAATCAAAGCTTGCTTATAGAGAATGGGAGAAGTGCTGACTTTGTGTGATAACCAGGCACGGCAATAACTTTCGGTTGCACCCAGCATTAAAGAGAACAGCAATTCACGCGGAATTTTTGCAAGCTGTGCAAGGTCTTCATCTATCTGCTTTTTCAGCCAGTCAAATACCGCCTGATTGCGTTGCTGGTTTTGTGCAGCAATTTCTGCGTGCTGCCCTGCCCCTAAACTCATGCGTGCCATAAACAGGAAGCGGGCAAAGTCAGGGTTCTGCACCACCCAATCGATATATTGACCAATAATGACAGTCATCCCCTGCTGCACGCCTTGGGCTTGCTGTAATGCAGCTGTGCGCTGCTGCATCTGATCTTGTAAGGCTGCACTAAAAAGTGCTCCGACTATGCCTTCCTTGTTTTTAAAATGATGATAAATCGCACCCACACTGCTGTCTGCACGCTCACGAATCATTTCAATGCTGGTCGCTTCAATGCTGAATTCTGAAAAGCAGTCTAAAGCATGCTGTAGCAAAATGCGCTTCAGTTCGGCACGGCGTCCAGGGTAAATACGGTGGAGTAAATCGGCTTGCTGCATATCCATATGCTTCGATAGATGATGAGAACTGGCAAAATCATAGACCATTTATTACCGAAAAGCAGTCATTTATGCCAAATAACAGAATATTATTCTGTATTAGAATGATTCTCTTAAAATGATAAGAAGGAATTCTCTGATGAGCCAAGCACTAAAAATATGGAACACATTGGCCAATAAGCCTGCCGGGAAATGGACATTTTCTAAAATGCTGTGCTTAAAAGCGCCTTATTTCAGCAGCATTTCACCACTATTTGAAAGACTTGAACCCGAATACTGCGAAATCAGGATGAAAAAGCACCGCGCTGTGCTGAATCATCTGGGCACGGTACATGCTATTGCCATGTGCAATATGGCAGAGCTTGCCGGTGGAACCATGACTGATGTCACCGTACCTGCTACGCATCGCTGGATTCCCAAAGGCATGCAGGTGGAATATCTGAAAAAAGCCAATACCGATTTGGTTGCAGTTGCCACCCCGCTGCAAGTCAATTTTCCATGGAACGCAGGCAGTGATTATCTAGTTCAGGTTGAAGTCAAAGATACCAGTCAGGATGTGGTGTTCCGTGCCATCATCACCATGTGGGTTTCTGCCAAAAAATAAGCGTTCATCCTAAACTACTGATCAATCGCCCATTAAAAAACCCTCCACAATGGAAGGGTTTTGAAGATGACTTACCGTTTTAATTAAAAGTCTAGAACGGTAAATCATCATCTAGATCTGCCGGCGCAGCTGCTGCCGGTGCAGGCTGCTGTTTTGGTGCAAAACCGCCTGGGTTATTGTTGCCATAACCATTACCCGGATTGTTCTGGTTGTTATAACCGCCCTGATTGCCATAACCGCCCTGGTTGTTATTATTGCTGTTATAACCGCCGCCTTGATTATTATTGAAACGTGGCTGGTTATAACCGGCGTTATCGCCACCTGCAGCTTGTTCACCTTGCTGACGGTTGCTATCTAACATTTGCATCTGTTCACCACGAATTTCTGTGGTGTAGCGTTCCTGACCGCTTTGGTCTGTCCACTGACGCGTACGCAATGAACCTTCAATATAAACTTTTGAACCCTTACGTAGATATTGCTGTGCAATTTCACCCAAGCGGTTATGCAACACAATACGATGCCATTCAGTTTGTTCTTTACGCTCACCCGTATTTTTATCAGTCCACGAATCGCTGGTTGCAATTGAAAACTGAGTCAGAGAACCACCATTTGGAAAAGTTTTGGTTTCAGGATCTTTACCTAAAGTTCCAACTAAAATAACTTTATTAACACCACGCATCAGACGTACACTTCCTATTTATTTCTATATTTTACTTTATAAGAGTTATGCTTAAATGGCTACCTCTTTACCCAACAACTGCGTTAAATCTTGTCGCGCAGCTTCATCTATCAGCTGTTTATCAATTTTAACATAAGCAAATTGCTGGTCGGACATCACCACAACCTCTTCAATACCACGAATCGCCAAAAGTTGAGAAGTCCACTCATCCGTTTGTTTTGTCTCGGGCAAGGCCAGTACCAGTGAGGAAAGATAGCGCGGCTGGGCCAAGCTAAAGCTGATCAATAACCAGAGCACCGCGATCCCCGCCAGGATGCCCCAACCCATCGAGGTATTATTTAGTAACAAGAGTTGACCGCCAATCATGCCCCCAAAAAATGCCCCTAAAAACTGGCTACTGGAATTAATGCCCATAGCCGTGGCTTTAGACTGAATCGGTGCAGATTTGGATAACCATGAAGGCAGCAAGGCCTCCATGACGTTAAAGGCAATAAAGAATAATCCCAAACCTGCCAATAAAACATATTTGGATTCATAGCCAAAAATCAGCACCAGTAGACCCAGTACAATTCCAGCAATTGCAGTCAGGAAAATACCGCGCATTTTGCGATATTTTTCCGCCAAGATAATGCTCGGAAAGGCAAAAAACAGGCTAATAATGAGTAGTGGCAGATACACCAGACCATGACTGGATAAGGGAATGCCGGCAAACTGAATCAGTTGCGATGGCATATATACAAACATCGCGGTCAGCAACAGATGCAAGGCAAAAATTGAAACATGCAGACGGTTTAAATCGCCCATTTTCAACACCTGCTTTAGCTGTGCTACATAGCCTTGCTGGTAATTTTTATGATGACGGGTCACTTTAGGGACAAATAACAGCATCGATATGGCAGCCAAACCCATAATGGTCGTCACCCAGAACAGTCCGGAAATACCGACCAGACTGGTCAGCCAAGGTCCCAGACTGAAGGCCACCATAAAGGATACGCCAATGCTCATGCCCATCACGGCCATGGCCTTGCTACGCTGTTCTTCACGGGTGACATCGGCCAAAAGTGCCATCACCACCGCTGAAACTGCACCCCCACCGGCAATGGCCCGGCCAATGATGACGCCATAAATGGTTTCGGACATTGCCGCAACCGCACCCCCAAGAGCAAACAGCAACAAGCCCAGAATGATCAAAGGTTTACGGCTAAAGCGGTCGGCCAGCAGGCTAAAAGGAATCTGTAAAATGGCTTGGGTTAAACCATAGACCCCGACGGCTAATCCAATCAGTGCAGGGGTTGCCCCTTGATATGACTGTCCTGCTATAGAAAATACAGGAATAATCATGAACAGGCCCAACATACGCAGTGCAAAAATACTGCTTAAGGCAAAGGTTGAACGGCGTTCTAAAGCATTCATCATATCAATTGGCTTAGGTCTATAAGTTTTATTTCAATGGATTATCCTACAACATTCATCTTACAAATGCTGATTTTTCAGGAATGAACCACCACAAAAAAGGGCGCATTTTCATGCGCCCCTATTGTACTCGGTTTTCTTAAAAAACCATTAACGGATTCGTTCTTGACGTTTGCTATATTGAATGGATGCAATGACTGCCCAGACAATAAACGCTACCCCAATTAAACCGGTAACCACTTCCGGCACATGCACACCGGTACCGCTGGCCAGCATAATGAAGGCTAAAGCGCCAATGGCATAATGCGCACCGTGTTCAAGATAGATATAGGCATCCAGAGTACCTTTTTCCACCAGATAAATGGTCATCGAACGCACGAACATGGCACCAATCGCCAGACCGAGCATGATGATCACCACATCCGAAGTAATGGCAAAAGCACCAATCACCCCATCAAAACTGAACGATGCATCCAGTACTTCCAGGTAAATAAAACCGCCCAAGCCGGCTTTAATGACGCCTGTAGAGGCTCCACTGGCATCATGCGCCACAGCATTGCCATCTTCATCAATTTCAGGTTCACCGCCTAACAAGTGGCTCAGTACCTGAACCCCAACATAGACCACAATGCCCCAGATCCCCGCCATGGTGACCACCAGACGCACCGCTTCATCCACATTGGCTGCCATGATCAGCAAGCCAATCAGGGCAAGGAATACAGACATTGCCGGTACGTTAGCCAGATTGGACAAACGTGCTTCCAGCCATTTGAACCAGTGGGTATCTTTTTCACTATCCAGGAAGAAGTTCAGGAACACCAGCAACAGGAATGAGCCACCAAAGGCTGCAATTTCCGCATGATGGGCCATCAGCTTTTCAGAATAATTAATCGGATCATTCAGGGCCATCTTGACCACTTCCATCATGCCCATGTCGGCAGTCACGGCAACAATCACGATTGGGAACACCAGACGCATACCAAATACAGCAATAATGATACCGACGGTTAAGAAAATCATTTTCCAGAAATGATCCCAGCCTCTGAGCACAGAGGCGTTTACCACCGCATTATCGAAAGAAAGCGACACTTCCATCACCGCAAGAATGGCAGTAATGGTCAATGCCGTGAACATGGTCTTTAAACCTGCTTCCGGGCCATGCGTAAAGCCCCAGTATGCAGATATAACCAGACACACGATCGTAAAAATGATTGAGAAACCAAAATGTTTCATCATGATAGATCGACCTATAGACAAATATTTATATCGGGTGAATTCAGTAAAACTTAAAAAGAGTGCTTAAGATTTTATGCGCACAATTATGACGGCTTTTTCCTGTTAAGCCAAAGTTCTTCGTATGAATTTTTTTTGAGTACAAATCCACTATTTTTTCTGCTGCATATCTTGGGCTGAAAACTCTTGTTATAGTCCTGCCTACTGTAAATTCTTCTTTTAATATCGACAGGATGATGACATGAGCTTTTCTCAAGAGGTATGGCAACGCAACTTGGCTTTATATGAAAAAACTTTAGCCCTGCCATTTAATCAGGAACTAGCACAAGGCACATTAAATAAAGATGTATTTAGCCATTATGTAATTCAGGATGCGCATTATTTACTGGCCTATGGCCGTGCACTGGCAGTCTGCGCTGCAAAAGCCTTTAGCGCTGAAGATGTCATGCAGTTTTCAGATGCCGCTAGGATTGCCATTGTAGTGGAACGCAGTCTGCATGCTGACTTTATGCAGGAATTTGACATTAGCCAGGAAGAATTTAGAACCACGCCGCTGACTCTGGCTTGTCATCATTACACTTCATTTTTAACCGCCACAGCCTGGTCAGAAAGCTATCCGGTGGTACTGGCTTCTTTACTGCCGTGTTTCTGGATTTATGCCGAAGTAGGTAACGCCATTGTTGCCCATTCAGTTCCAAATAATCCTTATCAGGCCTGGATTGACACCTATTCAGGTGAAGAATTTAATCAGGCGGTTCGTAACGTGATTGCGACTATTGATAGCGTAGCTGCGCGTTGTGATGCCGATACTTTAGAGAAAATGCATCATGCCTATACCACGGCGGCTAAACTGGAATGGCTGTTCTGGGATAGTGCTTATGATCAACGACAGTGGTTGGGTTTGGATAATTAATCAAAAACGCCTGTTTCTTTTTGGCGGAGTCTTACAGCTATCACATAAATTGAAACAGCTAATTCGTTACTTTGGTTTCGCCCAAAGTAACCAAAAGCATTGGCCATTCGCAAAACTTGTCGATTACCGAAAAATATAAAATTTATCGTAGAAACATTATTTTAAATAAATAAGTGGTTCTACCTCGAACAGTTGCGAATGGCTCTTCCGCGATAGCAAATATTTTTTAATACTTTAATTTTTACTAAATCATTACTGCTGAAACACCTGCCAGCCATAGATCAGCCCTGCAGCAGCCACAATCCAGCAAAGCGTTGCCACGCCCAAACACGACCACATCGACATTTTGCTTGCCAACACATAAACCATCAACAGATAGATGGCATAAGGAATTAAAGACCATAAACCAAACAATGCCGTTTTCTGCAAAGCTGCTGCACCCTGCTGCTGTGACACAATTACATGGGCAATCAAGGCAAAAGTCGGAAATAACGGCACCAGACCGGCAATATAAAAAGCCTTACTTTTGGAAAGGAGGGAAATCAGCAGCACAACCGCTGCCCCTAAAATACATTTCAAAAATAAAGCCAGCATCTCGCCCTATCCAAACTGATCAATTGATTGAATCGTATAGTTTACGCCGCGAAATATCGTTTGCTTAAACTAAATTCAGCACAATCAAGGCCAGCAGTGCAGGCAATGCCTGAATATAAATAATCTTTTTACTTGCGGTAATACCCCCATAAATGCCTGCAACCAGCACACAGCCCAAAAAGAAATTCGCCAGTGCAGCCGCATAGCTTGCAGGGGCAAATAATGACCAAATCAGACCTGCAGCTAAGAAACCATTATAAAGTCCCTGATTTTGCGCCAGCACTTTGGTCAGTTTTGCCTTTTCCGCAGTATTGCCAAAGGCTTTCATGCCTAAAGGCTTATCCCATAAGAACATTTCTAAAATTAAAATATAGAGATGTAACAGCGCGATCAGGGCAATCAGAACTTTTGTAATAATCATGAGATTTCCGTTTTTTATTTTTCAGACGATATTTTGCATTTTAACGGTGAATCGGTCGAAATACAGAATTTCAATATCTAAATGTATGACTTATAGGTACAGCGAAATGTCATTTCCATATATTTGATTTAAATCCTTGAGCAGCCCGACACAGACTGACGTTTTATTTTTATTAAATAAAGCTTGAACATTTTTCATGCGCTATCATATATAGGTTTTTGATGAATTTTCTAGGATCATTGCATGAGCCAAAGTCATATCCGTATTCGAGGTGCACGTACCCATAACTTAAAAAATGTGTCACTCGATATTCCACGCGACAAGTTTGTGGTGATTACGGGGCTTTCGGGTTCAGGTAAATCATCCCTCGCCTTCGATACCTTATATGCCGAAGGTCAGCGCCGTTATGTGGAATCCCTGTCTGCCTATGCACGCCAGTTCCTGTCACAAATGGAAAAACCGGAAGTCGACTCGATTGAAGGTTTAAGTCCAGCGATTGCCATCGAGCAGAAATCGACCAGCCATAACCCGCGTTCAACTGTGGGAACAATCACGGAAATTTACGACTATTTGCGTCTTTTATATGCCCGTGTAGGAACACCATATTGTCCTGAACATGACTTGCCGATGGTGGCGCAGACCGTATCGGAAATGGTCGATGCAGTTAAAAGTCTGGAAGAAGGCACAGCCTTGATGCTGCTTGCACCCGTAGTACGTGAACGCAAAGGTGAATACAGCAACCTGTTTGAACAGCTGCAAAGCCAGGGTTTTGTCCGCGCCCGTGTGGATGGTGAGATTGTTGAAATTGACACCCCACCCGAACTGGACAAAAAGAAAAAACACACCATTGAAGTGGTGGTTGACCGCTTTAAAGTCCGTGATGACTTGGGTAACCGGATTGCCGAATCCTTCGAAACTGCGCTGCGTTTAGGCGGCGATATTGCCATTTTGGCCTGGATGAAAGGCGAACAACCGGAACGGGTTTTCTCTGCCAAGCACTCCTGCCCGGAATGTGACCGTGCGGTGGCCGAACTAGAACCGCGCCTGTTTTCATTCAACAATCCCTTTGGCGCCTGCCCGGTTTGTGATGGTCTGGGAACCCGCAGCCATTTCAGTGCAGAAAAGCTGATTCCCAATACTGAAATTTCGATTAGCCAGGGCGCAATTCGTGGTTGGGACAGACAGCGTCCTTATTACTACAGCATGATTGAAAAAGTCGCAGAGCATTTTGGCTTTTCCCTGGATACGCCGTGGAACGAGCTGGATGCCGAAACCAAAAAGAAATTCCTGTACGGGACCGGCAAGGAAAAAGTCGATTTAAGCTATATTGATGAGCGCGGGCGCAAACATAATCGTGTCATGCCTTTTGAAGGCATCTTGCCGCATCTGGAACGTCGTTACCGTGAAACGGAATCGAACTATGTGCGTGATGATTTAGCCCAGTACCTTTCCAATGCCGCTTGTGATGCCTGTGGCGGTTCACGTCTGAATGAAATTTCCCGCAATGTCCGGGTCAAAGACAAAACCATTGCCGAGATCACCAAGATGTCGATTGGCGATGCCGAAAGATATTATCAGGATTTAAATCTTGAAGGGGCCAAAGGGGAAATTGCCGACAAGATTTTCAAGGAAATCCGTGAACGTCTGCACTTCCTGGTGTCTGTTGGTTTAAATTATCTCAGCCTGTCCCGTTCTGCCGAAACCCTGTCTGGCGGTGAAGCACAGCGGATCCGTCTGGCATCGCAAATTGGTGCCGGCCTGATGGGGGTGATGTACGTACTGGATGAACCATCCATCGGTTTGCATCAACGTGATAATGACCGTCTGCTGGAAACCCTGGTTCGCCTGCGTGATTTGGGCAATACCGTGCTGGTGGTCGAGCATGATGAAGATGCGATTCGTGCCGCCGACCATATTATTGATATTGGTCCGGGTGCAGGCGTACATGGTGGTCATGTGATTGCCGAAGGAACCTATGAAGAACTGGCAGCCCATGAAGACTCGCTGACCGGAAAATATCTTTCAGGCAAGTTGAAAATTGAAGTTCCGAAAGTTCGAACTCAGCCGCCAAAACCGGAAGAGCAAATCAAGCTGATGGGCGCTGCCGGCCATAACTTGAAAAATGTCGACCTGACTATTCCCTTAGGCGTGATGACCTGCGTGACTGGAGTTTCAGGTTCGGGCAAATCGACCTTGATTAACCGTACCCTGTTACCGCTGGCCGCAACACAATTGAACGGTGCAACGACTTTAACGGCTGAAAAGTTTGACTCGATTGATGGTCTGCAATTTCTGGATAAAGTCGTGGATATTGACCAGAGTCCGATTGGACGCACACCACGTTCTAACCCGGCGACTTATACCGGTCTGTTCACCCCGATTCGTGAACTGTTTGCACAAACGCCAGAAGCCAAGGCGCGTGGTTATGCCGCAGGGCGTTTCTCGTTTAACGTGAAAGGCGGTCGCTGTGAAGCCTGTGAGGGTGACGGCATGATTAAAGTCGCCATGCACTTCCTGCCAGATATGTATGTCCCTTGCGATGCCTGTCATGGCAAGCGTTATAACCGCGAAACGTTGGAAGTCGGCTATAAGGGTAAAAACATTTCTGATGTACTAGAAATGACGGTTGAAGATGCCATGCATTTCTTTGATGCCATTCCCGTCATTCACCGCCGTCTAGAAACCTTGAATCAGGTGGGTCTGGGCTATATCCGACTGGGTCAGTCTGCAACCACGCTTTCCGGTGGTGAAGCACAGCGGGTCAAACTGGCACGAGAACTGGCCAAACGCGATACCGGTAAAACGCTGTATGTACTGGATGAACCGACTACCGGTCTGCATTTCCACGATATTGCCAAGCTGCTCGACATTCTGCATGAGCTACGCAACAAGGGAAATACCATTGTGGTGATTGAGCATAATCTGGATGTGATTAAAACCGCTGACTGGGTAATTGATCTGGGTCCTGAAGGCGGTGCCGGTGGCGGTATGATTATTGCCGAAGGTACGCCTGAACAGGTGGTGAAATCTAAAGTTTCACATACAGCGAGATTCTTAAAGCCGTTGTTGAAGTGATCTATTCAATCCTCCCCAACCCTCCTTTTCCAAAGGAGGGAGTGTCCCAACTTTTTAAAGAAGGAAGGTTCCCCCTCTTTCTCCTTGCACCATATATGGCTCAGGGTTAGGGGAGATTTTAAAATGAATAAATTATACTGCTGATCGCAATGGTATCCGTCATGCCATGCTAGAAGAGGCTAATCTAAGCTATATATACGCAGAATTCAGGTTGGTCGTAGCACCCATTTTATTCATTATTTAATTGAGAAAACTAAATAGAGGGTGAAACCACCTCACCCCGCCACTTTATTTTTGCCATTTTCTTTGGCCTGAAACAAAGACTTATCGGCTTTTTCCAGCAATGCCATCCACGATACCGCCCCCACCGCAACGCCAGCACTGACAGAAACATGAATATTCTGGTTCAGTTCAGCGATATAAAGTTCAGAACCGCCAATCTCTTTAAGAATTTTATTTGCAACACCCCAAGCCTCCTCAAAAGTAGTTTGCTCAATTAAAACCAAAAATTCATCACCACCATAACGTACAATTAAATCCGAAGTTCTGACATTAAATTGCAATTTTTCTGCAATCAGCTTAATCACCTCGTCACCCACAATATGCCCAAAAGTATCATTCACATGCTTAAAGTCATCTACATCAAAAATGATTAGGCCAGTTTGTTTCAATTGATTCGGCTTATTTTCCAGATAACGAATATATTCATCTAAAGCCAAACGATTAGATACACCCGTCAAATTATCCGTATTGGCAATATTTCTGAGCTGAAATTCCAGTGCATCACGCTGCTGTAGCACGCGCTTTAATTCTTTAAGGGCGTTCAACAAGGTGACTGGCTCTGCAGATAATGGTTCCCGTTCGGTCTCTATAACCTGATGCTGGGCCAGTCGAAGAATGGTATTTCTGGCTTTAATTAAAGGTATAAAAACATGATTGCGCGCATGGATCATGGTAAAAATAACCGTTACCAGACAAATCAGCGCCACCAATAAAGTTAAAATCAATTTTTGCTGGGCTTGTTTTTTCTGGGTTTGAGCCACCGTAACACTGTAATCCAGAATATAGCTTTGCAGATCGACCACTGTTACAAACTTATCAACCATTGCCTCGGTGAGTTGCGTACCGGTCAATGAATATGCCTGATTGTGTATACTTTCATTCATCAGGCGGGCAACGATTGGAATGCCTTGGTCTAAAAATTGTGTTTTTACTTGCTGATGTAAAGCCAGATATTCGGGGGTTTTATCCTGTTCGGGCTGTATGGTATTCACTAAAGCCCATAAATAATAGGCCTGATGTTGCGTCTGTAACGACCGCGCCAAGTTATCTTCAGGGATTTTTTCATTAAAAGTCACTGCTGCCATAATATTCGATGCAGTTCGACCCGCCTGATCACGCAAATCAGCCAAAATTAAAATCAGCGTATAATAGTCTGAAACTGAAGTCCCTTTAGCTTCAGAATGTACCAATACATTTTCTATAATTCCCTTACAGCTGTCCCACGCCTTAAACATGTGCTGAATCGCCTGATCCAGCTGCCATGCACGCCGTTCAGATCGAGGCAAGGCACCATAAGCATCGACCGCATTGCGACCTTGGGCCAGAGCGGCTTTTAACTGGGAAGATAATGCCTGAGCCTGAACCGTAAACCCTGCCGCAGCTAAAATTGCACGTGTCTGTTCAATCTGCAGGTCCACTTCTTTACGGTAAGCTTTTAATTCTTTTAGATTTGCCGCGAATTCATCGGCATTACTCGACATGACCTTATTCGCGGGTGCCCGTTCCCTGGAAATTTTATTGGCTAATTCTGCCACAGCACGAAGCGCAGAAATTTCAGTTAAAGCTCGATCCGCTTTTTGATAGCTTTGATAACTACTGACAATTAAAGGAACAGATAAAAATAGCAGAGACAGGATGATAATGATCATTAACCAGAAAAGTCGCTGGCTGATATGTTCCGAGCGTAATTTATGCATGAATCAAATACGCTCCATACAACACGGCTGATCAATCATGTTTGATAATCATATACAAATACAATTATATATATTACATGATTTTAATTTAAAAAGAGTTAAAATTTAATCAAAATTTTTAAACATTTCTATTTTATCAATCACTTATAATATTTTTTCAAATAAAAATTAAAAATCCTTTATTTCCTGACTAAAGCTTTAAAGCACAGCTCCTCGGGCTATCGTTTTAGCCGAATTTATCTTCCTGTTTGCCTGCTTTTTTGCTTACAGCCTCGGATCGCTTTTCACTATGGGATTGGAGAGTTTGGAAATGATTGAATTGCCCTGAAGTCAGCACACAGACCAAATTAAACCTCGGCTTTCTGCTGCCAATATTGAGAATATAAACTATTTATTTTTCCCAATTTTTTGTTAATTTTTTATAAATTACAAAGATTTAAAAAATTTTCTACGACAGTTGTAAGAAAACATTTACACATGCTACAAATAAGTGCATAATGCACTGCATTAGGGCAAATTAAATATATTCCTCAGCAGATTATTTAATTTTTCCGAAGATTTTGGCGAAAAACCCCAGTTTTCTTTGAAAATTGGGTTTTTTTATGCTTAGAACCTAATAAACAGGCTAAAAATATTATATTTTATTGCACCATATTGGTGCTTTATCAATTTATAGCTGACTAAAAAATAAATTATTTAATCATGAAAAAAATAAGCTTTAACTTCAGCAGTCTTGGTTTCTATTCTGCTGTTTATTTTCTTTTAAGCTCAATGAAATTGTTTGATTTAAATAAAAAAAAGCCCAACCTTGGGGAAAGTTGGGCATATAAAACAAAAACTTGCTTATGGAGAATCAGATCATCATCACATTATTTCAATGTAGTATGAATTGATAGATACATTATGGTAAAAATTACCAAATAAGTAAAGCCTATTAAAGTAGTAAGGTATTAAATAAACAAAAATTCCCTTCATTTGTGTTAAATACATCACAAAACAAAAAATAATGTGTTTATTTTTCAATCAAAAATTATCAGTTTTGAAAGTTTCATTGCGAAAATCGAACAAACATTTCCAAGATGAGGCACAGTTCACGTAACAAAATATATTTCAATTGAATTTTACAATTAATTCTTACAATTAATTCAATTTAAAATTATCCCTTCATTTTTGTTTATTCCTAACAAGATAAGTTATAAAAAAAAACGCTTATTCATTTGTTTTAAAAAACAATTTTCAAAGTTGACATAGCATAGATCATTTGTACTTTTTTTAACCGCATATGCCATTTATAACAAAAAAACAACAAAATAATGTCTTTTTAGTTCATTGACTTAATGTTTTGTTACAATACAATGAACATAGTTTAATCCATCTGCAATAGAAAATAGAACTGGAAATTACTATGAAAAAACTCGGTTTAGCCACTGCTTTATTATTAGCCATGACCGGTGCTCAAGCGTATCAAGTAGAAGTACAAGGTCAGTCTGAATACATCGACACCACAGCAAATGACAAAGATTTCACCGGTGGTTTGCAAGGTACTTATTACCTTAAAGATGTTGACTCGTCTAAAGGCCCATTGGCTGAAGCAGCTTTCTTAAACCAAGCATCTAACGTATCTGTTGCTTATACATATGGCGAAGACGGACAAGAATTTGGTGACCGCACTGTACACCATACTTTTGGTGTAAAAGGTGAAGCTTATATCCCGACTCAAGTTGTTCCTGCATATGCAAGCGCTTCTTACAGCCATACAATCGCTGATAACAAAGCGGGTAATCCAGACGGCAATGGCGACCGTTATGCCTTAGAACTTGGTGCATTTGCTGCGCCTAATTTCTTGGTTGCAGTAGGTTATACGAGCGTTGCTGATCAAACTGCTCTTGATGCATTCAATGTCATGGCTAATGGCGTTGTTAAATCAGTTGGTGAAACTGCTACGATCGGTCAAGACCAAGATGCAATCACTGCACGTACCAAATATGTGGGTGCAATTGACGGTACGAACATGGCAATCGGTTTTGAATCTGGTTTAGTTTACGGTGATGACACTGCTTATAACCTAGGTACAACTCTTTTCGTTACACCTAAGTTAAGCGTTGGTGCTTCTTACGCTGAATCTAGCTTTGCTGGTACACCAGACTCAGCTTGGGGTGCGAACGTAAATTACTTCATCACTCCTGCAGTTGCAGTTGGCGCTTCTTACGTAAATGCGAATGCTGAACAGCTTGCGCTTGATACGCAAACTGTAGGCGTTAACGCTAAATTCCGTTTCTAATTCAAAATTAGAAAAAGAGTAAAAAAGGACGCTTAAAGCGTCCTTTTTTATTAGTCTTTATCTGAAGGATGCTTGGGTAAATGGGCAATATATTGCAAGGCAATCAAGCGTGAAACAATGAGGGCCAGATACATCACCCCAGAAAACATTTGCAATAGTGCCAGTACCCGTGCGGGGGCACTTATGGGCATTAAATCTGATAAGCCGGTTGCGGACTGTAAACTAAAGCTCAGAAACAATAAATCAAGCCAGCTTTGTAAACCTGCAACGTTGGGATTCAGGAAACTTCCCGGCGCCAGCAGCTGGCAAACGTTATACAAAAATGCAAATCCCCAGGCCAACAGGGTAAATACCGCACCCGCAGCAAACAGTTCATCTCGGGTTAAATAGCGGTCTTCAAACATATAACGCAACAGACCATAAGCCGCACTAAAATAAGCGGCTGCTTCAAAGCCATGGGCGATAACCTGTATCCAGAGATTTTCTATGCCTAATAACATCAGGGAAGAAAAAATCACGGCGCCACTCACGAAACTTAAGCCCAAAATGGTAAACATTGGGGTTTGTTTAATCACTTTGGCAATGACCAGTAAAACCAGCACCCCCAATAGCCAGGTGAGCGTACGGTAAGGCATGCTGTAATTGACTGCAACAGACAGGATCAAGATAATAAATTGTAATAAAAGTAGCCAAGCTGAAGGCAATACGCGAAACACCTTCCACACATCAATAATTGCCTGCATTTTCTGCTCCAGAAGATCTCTTTTTATGTCTCAATTTTTATGTTCCTTTTAATCAACTTAGCATGAATGCTGAAGCGACAAGCGAAATATTTGTATGAAAAAGATTGGAAAAAACCGTTATTTTGATCTGTTCAAGGTGGATGCAGTCACTCTTATGATCTGCCGAAAGGGAATTTAAACAGCGATATCCATTTGCACAAGGGTGTTACAATCAGGCGATGTGTTATTTGCGCTGATATAAAAAAAGCCCCTGACGGGGCTTTTTTAAAGTAACGCTATCTTAGTGATCTGATGCACCAGAGATACCGATACCTGTTTGTGAACGTACATACTGAGCATCGAAAGCTTTGCGTTCTGCATGCGCACGAGCCGAGCTGTCAGTCACAGAGAATAACCAGCAGCACAGGAACGATAATGGCATTGCAAAGATTGCTGGGCCATTGAATGGGTTGACTGGTGTCTCAGAAATACCGAACGTATCTACCCAAACCGCTTTAGACAAGATGATTAGAGTCACTGCAGCAACAAGACCTACAACACCACCAATTACCGCACCACGAGTGGTCAAACCTTTCCAGAACATTGACAGTACCAGTACCGGGAAGTTGGCACATGCCGCTACCGAGAATGCCAGACCCACCATGAAGGCAACGTTTTGTTTCTCGAACAGGATACCCAAAATCATCGCAAAGATCGCAAGACCTAAAGTTGCAATTTTAGACATGCGCAGTTCAGATTCAGGAGTCGTTTGGCCTTTCTTGAATACGTTTGCATACAAGTCATGTGAAATTGCTGAAGCACCAGACAGGGTCAAACCAGCCACAACCGCAAGAATCGTTGCGAATGCTACCGCTGAAATGAAGCCCATGAACAAGTCACCGCCAACAGCATCAGACAAGTGAACTGCAGCCATGTTGTTACCGCCAACAAGCTCCAACTTGCCAGTTACAGCCATTTTCGCTACATCAATGAATTGCGGGTTGTTTGATACGTAAAGGATCGCACCGAAACCGATGATGAAAGTTAAAAGATAGAAGTAACCGATGAAACCTGTAGCCACAACCACTGATTTACGTGCTTCTTTCGCATCTTTTACGGTAAAGAAACGCATCAGGATATGTGGTAGACCTGCTGTACCAAACATTAATGCAAGACCAAGTGAAATTGCATCAATCGGGTTAGCAGCCAATTTACCAGGGCCCATGATATTGCCTGCTTCTGCAAGGCTGATTTCATGTACTTTAGAGAACACCTGGATTGATTGTTCAAACATGTTGGTGAAGCTGAAGCCCACGCCTTTCATTACCATGAAAGCCATGAAAGTTGCACCTGAAAGCAGCATCACCGCTTTGATGATCTGTACCCAAGTCGTTGCCAGCATACCACCGAAGATTACGTAAGCCATCATCAAAAGGCCCACAATCACCACAGCAATGTTGTAGTTCAGACCGAATAGAAGCTTGATCAGCTGACCTGCACCAACCATCTGAGCAATCAGATAAAAGGCAACAACAACCAAAGAGCTAAGAGCTGCCAGAGTACGTACCGGTTTTTCTTCCAGACGGAACGAAACCACGTCAGACAAGTTGAATTTACCCAGGTTACGTAAACGCTCTGCGACCAGGAACAATACGATTGGCCAGCCCACCATGAAACCGAGTGAGTAAAGCAAACCGTCAAAGCCTGAGCTGAATACCATTGCGGAAATACCCAGGAATGATGCTGCTGACATATAGTCACCGGCAATCGCCAGACCATTCTGGAAACCTGAGATACCACCACCTGCAGTATAGAAATCTGCAGTACTGGTGGTTTGTCTTGCTGCCCATTTGGTAATCAGCAAGGTGAAGCCCACGAAAATCGCGAACATAATAATCGCATGCCAGTTGGTTGCTTGCTGTTCAGCTGCACCCAAATCCGGACCTGCCATTGCCATACCTGACATCAGTAGCGTAGAAGCAGCGAGTGCTTGCGCTTTCAATGAATTCCATTTCATCTGATTACTGTCCTTTCTCATTCGCAATTGCTTCAACTTCTCGCATCGCTTCTTCATTTAATGCATCCAGTTTATTGTTTGCAATATATGAATAAACACCACATAAAATGAAAGACAATACAATAATGCTCAAGCCGAGTGGCATACCTACAGTGGTAACGCCGCCGCTAACCGAACTCATTAAGAATTCTTTGTTATAACCAACTAAAAGCATGAAGCCGACATAAACAATCAACATGATGATTGTTAATGTCCAACTTAATCTGCTTTTTCTGCTGACCATTTCTTTAAATTTGGGATTCTGTAGAATACGTTCTACATGTGCCTCATCCATAATCATGCTCCTGTGTGCACCCAGCCATAGGTGTTTTTTTAATTCGAATTATTTCGTTGTCTAACTTAACAATCTTATTAGGTTCTTGTAATTACTACTTTGGTGTTAAATTTTGATCAATTAAAGCGGCGAGATTATTAGATAGGGTATTATTACGACATAAATTTATGCTGTAGGCAATATGAATAGTTGGCTCATTATCGGGGTACTCGCCCTTTATATCGCGTTACTCTTTATCTGTGCATTTTTTGGTGAAAAACACGCGAGTCGCCTAAGTACTCGTGGTCGCATGTTACTCTTTAGTCTAACCTTAGGGGTATATTGCTCATCCTGGACATTCTACGGTGCAACCGGGGCTGCAGTTCGTGAAGGCATTATCTTTCTGCCAATTTACCTGGGTCCCCTGATTTTTGTCGGTGTCGGTTATGATATCTGGCGCCGTTTAGGCCGTGTGCGCCAGCATCACGCCATTTCTTCCATTGCAGATTTTGTGGCTGCACGTTATGGCAAAAGCGGCCCTCTGGCATCTCTGGTCACCATTCTCGCAGTCATCGCGATTATTCCCTATTTAGCCTTGCAGCTCAGAGCGATTGCCTTGAGTGCTGCTGTAGTGTTGCAACAGAATACTGGCATACAAAGCACCACCAATAGTGTGCTGTTTTTGACTGGAATTTTAGCCATTCTGGCCATGCTGTTCGGTACCCGACAAATTGCCAATACCGAACAGCATGGCGGTTTAATGCTAGCCGTGGCATTTGAGTCTTTTGTCAAACTGTTTGCCCTGCTGTGTGTGGCCCTGTTCTTTGTCTTTGATGCCCCCGAAAACCTGGGGCAAATTTCCACGGATGTCGCAGAAACCTTTAAACAGGTTCAGCTGTTTGGTGTTCCCGAAACGTTCTGGGTACAAACCTTACTCGCAGCCTTGGCGATTATCTGCTTACCACGACAGTTCCATGTTGCAGTGGTTGAACTGCGGGATGAAAAACATATTCGCGGTGCACGTCGCTGGTTTGCCACTTATCTGATTCTGACCACACTGGCGATTATTCCGATTGCCAGCTGGGCGTTGCATGCTGCCCCGCATTTTCTTGCAATTCCCGATGTCGCCGTACTGTCCTTGCCGCTCAGTTATGATCAGGAGTGGCTGACACTTCTGGCCTTCCTGGGTGGTTTCTCCGCTTCTACGGGCATGCTGCTGGTCTCTTCCGTGGCCTTGTCGATTATGCTCAGTAATGACCTGATTATGCCTGCCTTATGGCGTACCGGCATACTTTCACGTCATGACAAGCGTCTGCCTCTGGTGCTGAAATTTACCCGTCGGGTGTGCATTTTAGCGGTCATGTTGCTGGGTTTCCTGTTTTTCCATTTCTTTAATGACATTGACCAGCTTTCAGTATTTGGCTTGCTGGCCTTCAGTGCCGTGGCCCAATTTGCTCCAGCATTGATTGGGGGTCTGTATTGGCGTGGTGGCAGTAAACAGGGCGTATATGCAGGTCTGATTGCCGGTTTCGTAATGTGGGCCTATACCTTGCTGTTGCCTACCGTACTGCGCAGTCTACCTGCTGAATACAGCTATTTTAGCCAGCAGTTCCTGCTTGCAGGGCCTTTAGGCATGGACTGGTTACGCCCCGAAGCGCTGTTTGGTTTTCAGTCTTTTGCTCCCCTCACCCATGGCGTGACCTGGGCATTGGGTCTTAATATCATGCTGTATGTATGGGTGTCGCGAATTTTCCGTCCCAGTATTGCCGAGCAAATTCAGGCAGAAAGTTTTTTCTATTATGAAACCAAACCTTTGCCGACCCACAATGCCTCGAGTGAAATCAATTATTCTCACCAGGATGTGGCCCGTCTGAAGGTTGGCGATTTAATTACCCTGGCCAAACGGATTACCGGAGAAGGACCGGCCACCCAAGCCTTTCAGCAGTTCTGCGCCCAAAACAACGTCATACTGAATGAAAACAGCAATGCTAATGGCATGTGGTGGCGCTTTACCGAACAGTATCTGGCCGGAACCATTGGTGCTGCTTCGGCGCGTACCCTGCTCACCACCGCCATGGTGAATAATGGTCTGGCACTCGGTCAGGTCGCCAATATTCTGGATCAGGCCTCTCAATGGCAGCGTTTTAACCAGAACCTGATCATGACCATGATTGACCATATGACCCAGGGGGTGAGCGTGGTCGATGAAAACATGTGTCTGGTGGCCTGGAACAATCAATACCTGAAACTGTTCGATTATCCCAAAGATATTGTCTATGTTGGCTGTCCGATTGCCGACCTGATCCGTTATAACGCCGAGCGCGGTGAATGCGGGCCGGGTTCGGTCGAAGAACACGTGCGCAAACGGATTCACTGGATGGCCATGGGCAGCGCGCATGAATTTGAACGGATCCGTAAAGATGGCCGAGTGATCCAGATGCGCGGCAATCCGATTGAAGGCGGCGGCTTCGTCACCACCTTCGCCGATATTACCGCTTTCCGTGAAAATGAGGCGGTACTTGAAGCACGGGTACAGGACCGTACCCAACAGCTGGCCGATGCACTTTCCGAGCAGCAACTGGCCCGCGAACAGGCTGACCGTGCCAACATGTCCAAGAGCCGTTTCATTGCAGCGGCCAGTCACGACCTGTTGCAGCCAATGCATGCAGCGCGCCTGTTCAGTACCGCTTTAGAACAAAGCGTACAGTCGGATGAAGACCGCAAAACCCTGCAACAGCTGGACCGTGCCTTGCATGGTGCAGAAAGCATGCTGTCTGCCCTGCTGGACATTGCCCGTCTCGAAGGCGGTACCATCCAGCCGAAACGTCAGCCTTATCCCTTGCATGACCTGTTAAGTGACCTGGAACTGCAATTTAAATCCATTGCCGCTCAACGTGGCATTAAATTCAGCGTGCATGATGCACAGTTCTGGATTGATACCGATCCACAATGGATTCGCCGGATTATTCAGAACTTTGTCAGCAATGCCCTGCGCTATACCGCTAAAGGCAAGGTTGTGGTGGGCGTACTTCGCTCTGCAGAAAAACCGCGCCATATCCGGATTGGCGTTTGGGATACCGGTCCGGGGATTGCCGAAGAACAGCGCATCAAACTGTTTCAGGAGTTTGAACGCTGTGGCCATACTTCGCCTTGGGGCGAGCAGGGTCTTGGACTCGGCCTGGCCATTGTGCAGCGCATGACCAGCCTGCTGGACTATCCGGTACATGTCTATTCTGAATATGGCAAGGGCTCGTGTTTTATGATTGAAGTGCCAATCGTGGATGCGCCTAAAGTGGTGGCAGCGCCAGTACAGGCGACCCCACTGAAAAGCAAGGCCTACAAGATTCTATGTCTGGACAATGATGAAACCATTCTGGAAGGAATGACCACCTTACTGACCAAATGGGGCTATCAGGTCTTTAAAGCCACTGAACCTGAACAGGCACTAGAACTCATTCAGCAAGAAAATATTCAGGTCTGGCTGGTCGATCAGCACCTGAACAACAATAAAATTGGTCTGGATTTCATTCTGGCCAACCGTCAGGAACAGGTTCCGGTGGCACTGATTACCGCAGATTCCGATCCTGAACTGCCACAGCATTTGAAAGATCTCAATATTGTGCTGCTGAAAAAGCCGTTAAAACCGGCATCACTGCGTTCCTGGTTATCGGGCTTAAAAATTTCTGGTTCTTAAGCGACTTATTCAGAAATCACTACAGATCAAACGTTCATTTCATGTATGTGAAATGGACGTTTTCATTACATAAAAACACCCTCTCTTTACCTCACTGGCAATTTATTTTCTGTTCTAGGCAAAATTGCTCAAATTCTTTAATTTAGCCGCCTCTTTATTGACCAAAAATTTCAACCTTGTATTTCCTATGGCAAAGATGATCAAAATTTAAATATACACTTGTATAATTGGTTACAATTTTTTCAAGCCATTATTATTAAAAATATTTTTAGAAGAAAAATCCATTATATAACTTTAGTCGTATTCCGTTTGGGGTCAGCCTGGCTCATATATGAGAGCAATAAGTGATCAGTTTAATCTGTCTATCAGTCTGCCTAAAAACGCTGCCCAAGAAACTGATCATCATAGAAAATACAGGAGTTTAAGATGAACATTTCTGAAGCCGGAAGTTATGGCGTAGATCAATCGCAACAATTTTACCGTCAATATGGGGCCAATGCCCTGTTGCCCGAAATTCAATGGACCGAACTATTTAGACCCAGCCACTTAAAGGACACTCATATTCAAGCCCTGAATACCCTGTATCAAAGTGCCGTTCCGCTGGCCTTGCAGGTATTCGATGAGTTGAATTTTGACGTCTTTAGCCCTGCAGCCTATAAACCGCAAGGCTTGGGTTTATTTGAGAAACTCGCTGAACAGGAAGACAAGCTGATTCAGTCTTTAGCCGCTGAAGCTAAAGACTTAACGGATAAAGTCCGTCACCAAATTTGGAGCATGTTATTGCGTGGTGGTGCCGTGCTGGTGTTTAAGGCATGGCTTGGAAAAGTCAAAACCGATCAGGATCTGCTCGACACCACCCAGTTTGATGAACTCTCTGATCTGCTATTTATTAAAACCCCACCCCTGGAATTGGCAAAACATTTAGGCATCAATGCCCATGCCGATGAAGATCATATTTTCCTGCTGTATGGCAGCGATGTCTATTTAGACCGCTTTAACAGTCTGGAAACCGCAGCATTGTTTGTCGATTTGGGCGTATATGATGCTGCCTTCTTGAGTTTGCGCGATGACAGTGTGGCTGAATATCTGAAAGAGAAAGCCTATGTCACTCAAGAGCAAATTGATGATCTGCAATGTGCATTGAATCCCTTATTTTGCACAGACAGCACTCCCAGACAAAGCTGCGTCGCCTAATGCAAGACATTAAAAGCTTTGTTTTTTAAAGTCATTTCCAACAAAAAAAGGCACTTTTATCAAGTGCCTTTTTTTTGTTCAATGCTCTATGCAGCAGATTACATTTTCTTTTCTTCGATATTTAGCGCACTGATGGCCAATACGGCCTGAGTACGATTTTGCACATTCAGTTTACGGAAAATGGCCGTCACATGTGCCTTAATGGTCGCTTCAGAAACATCCAGTTCATAGGCAATCTGCTTATTCAGCAAACCTTCCGCCACCATCATCAATACGCGGAATTGTTGCGGGGTAAGTGACTGAATACGTTCTGCCAGGGCGGTTTCATCTGCTGCACGCGGGTCAAAGTTCATGTTGGCAGGCAAGTTTGGCGGTAACCAGATTTCCCCTTCCAGTACCTGACGGATTGCCTCACCAATATGGCTTGGATGCGCAGATTTCGGAATATAACCCATTGCTCCATGGGCTATGGCACGTTGAATAATCGATACTTCTTCATGCGCAGACACCACAATAATCGGAATGGATGGATATTGGGCACGAACATGCACCAAAGCCGAAAAGCCCGAAGCTCCCGGCAAATTAAGATCCAGTAAAACCAAATCTGGTTCCGGTCCATTATCCAGGCGCTCATAAAACTCATTGACTGCAGCAGTTTCCTGAATTTGCGCTTGCGGCAAACTGTAACGAACAGCTTGAATCAAGGCATGACGAAACAGGGGATGATCATCTACGATTAAAATATTCATAAGCAGCATGAAAGATCTGGTGCACATTAAGAGCTATTCTAACCACACAAGCACTATTAAGGATATGCAAACAATCACTTTTTTCATCCAATACGGCATTATTTTCTCAAAAAATTCCTTTTTTTAAGTTTTTTCGAAAAATCATCAAACTAAATCATATTTTGATATAAATTTTATCGGCCAATTTAAAATACTTATCAATAAGCAATATAAATATATAAATCAACGTACTAAATCATATAAAAGCACATTTTGGTGACTTTTTCCTTTATATCTCAAAATAAGATAACTTTTCTTGATTTGCTTATTTTACAGAATATGCCTGCTGTTGATTAATAAAGCTATTCCAAGATTTTATGTTTTAGGTTATCCCCAAATGTCTATTTTAAATGCGCAAAAACCGTTGAATATTGTTGCTGTATCAGGCGGCTTAAACAATCCTTCTAAAACCGAGGCGCTGGTCCAAGCCATTATTGATGAGTTAGGTGAAGCAACGCCAATTCATGTGCACTTTATTAAATTTAGCGAAATCGGCTCTTTACTGGGCGGTGCAATTTACCGTAACCAGTTGCCACAACGTGTACAGGATGACCTGGCTGCAGTTGAAGCGGCAGATGCCCTGATTGTCGGCACACCGGTTTACCGTGCATCATTCACCGGACTTTTCAAACATTTCTTTGATTTTGTAGAACAAACTGCCTTGGTCGATGTCCCGGTATTACTGGCTGCATCTGGCGGTTCTGAACGCCATGCCTTGGTGCTGGAACATCAATTGCGTCCATTGTTCAGCTTTTTCCAGGCGCAGACTTTACCGATTGGCGTCTATGCAACCGACCGTGACTTTACCCCTGAATATACCATTCACAGTGAACTGCTGCGTGACCGCATTACCCTCGCTGTAGCACGTGCATTGCCAATTCTTGAGTGGGCACCTGCCAAAGGCCAGCGCGCTGAAGTGGTCAAAGAGAAATCTCAGCAAGCCAACCAGAACCTCGGCATCAACAAACAGATTGAACAAGAAGAAGTGCTTCCTTCCGCTGCTGTTCCAAGCCTGGATGCTGCCGAAGCGCGCCTGCACAGCAAAAAAGCGCCGAAGCCGCAAGTGGCTTAAAGCAACTAAGCAATTACATCCTGAGGGTATACAGAATGTCAGTACAAGATAAAAACATTACATTTGCTTATTGGGTGCCAAACGTCAGCGGTGGTTTGGTGGTGAGCGATATTGAACAGCGTACAGACTGGAGTTATGACTACAACGTGCGCCTGGCACGAACAGCGGAAAACAGCGGCTTTGACTATGCCTTGACCCAGATTCGTTTTACTGCCGGCTATAACGCGGAAAACCAGCATGAATCTGTCAGCTTCAGCCATGGCCTGTTGGCGAAGACTGAAAAACTTAAGGTGATTGCTGCAATTTTGCCAGGTCCATGGAAGCCGGCACTGGCTGCAAAACAATTGGCGACGATTGACCACCTGACCAATGGCCGTATTGCCATTAACGTGGTCAGTGGCTGGTTCCGCGGCGAGTTTGATGCCATTGGCGAAGAATGGCCTGAACATGACCAGCGTTATGCACGTTCTGAAGAATTCATTCGCAGCTTAAAAGGTGTGTGGACTCAGGATCATTTCAATTTCGATGGCAAGTTCTACCAGTTCAAGGACTATACCCTGGCACCAAAACCGGTGCAAAAACCGCATATTGAAATCTTTCAGGGCGGTAGTTCACGTGCTGCGCGTGACATGGCTTCACGGGTATCGGACTGGTACTTTACCAACGGCAACACGCCAGAAGAGCTGAAAAAGCAGATTGATGATATTCGTGAAAAAGCCAAAGCCAATAATCATTCAATCAAGATTGGCGTGAATGCCTTCATCATCGCCCGTGATACTGAAGAGGAAGCGCAAGCCGTACTGCAAGAAATTGTGGCCAAAGCCAATGTGCAGGCCGTGAAATCTTTTGGGGATGCCACCCGTGAAGCAGGTGCTGCAACATTCGAGGGTGAAGGTAACTGGGCTAAATCGACCTTTGAAGATCTGGTGCAGTACAATGATGGTTTTAAAACCAATTTGATCGGCACGCCGCAGCAAATTGCGGAACGTATTGTTGAACTGAAAGCAGTCGGTGTGGATCTGATTTTGTCCGGCTTCTTACATTTTATTGAAGAAATTGAATATTTTGGACAAAAAGTGTTGCCATTGGTTCGTCAACTGGAAGCGCAGCAGCTCGCTGTTGTCACCTCTAAGTCTGCTTAATCTCGGTAAGCAAACAGACCGTACACGAACTCAAATCATAATAATCAAATGGCTTCTCCATCTTTCCCTCAAGGCTCGGCTTGAGGGATTTTTTTACTTGTGTATCAGAAATTTTTAGCTTAATAGAAGCAATTAGTTCTCTCCATCTTTTCTATTCCATCAATTGTATTAGCCAGTCTTGTTAAAGTTTTTAGCCCTTTCTTTCAGATGAGCATTGGAATTGATACCTTGGAGCCAAAAAGCAATAACCAATCGGCAACCAGAAAAAACAAGAACAGCATGGTGGCTGCTTAAACTAACTTTTAAAGTAAGGCAATAGCGGCAAAAAATAAGCTGGAAATAAAGATGTCTGCTCAATTTTTACTGTCCCTTGCGGGCGCTGCCATTGTATTGGCATTCACCGGATGTGCCTCACCATCCAGGTCACCCATTACAGACAGTTATGGTCCTCAGCCGCATCTGCCTGAACCCAAATCCAGTCTGTTTCCTACAGTCAATATTGCCCCGGCCAAAGGCTGGCCTGCCGGTACAATGCCCACCCCGGCTCCGGGTTTGAAAGTTCAGGCCTTTGCCAAAGAACTGGAACATCCACGCTGGCTGTATGTGTTGCCGAATGGCGATGTGCTGGTGGCTGAAACCGATGCACCGCCCAAACCGGATGACAGTAAAGGTTTTAGGGGCAAAATCATGAAACTGCTGATGAAGCGTGCCGGGTCATCGCATCCGAGTGCCAACCGCATTCGCCTGCTGCGTGACAGCAATGGCGATGGGGTGGCAGAGCAAAAAACCGTGTTCCTGCAAAATCTGAATTCACCCTTTGGCATGGCGCTGGTCGGCAATACGCTGTACGTGGCCAATACGGATGCTTTAATGCGCTTTCCTTATCAAAAAGGTGCAACTCAAATTACCGCAGTCGGCAGCAAAGTCCTGGATTTACCCGGTGGTTCCCTAAACCACCACTGGACCAAAAATGTGATTGCCAACCCTGCAGGCAGCAAACTCTATATTACCGTGGGTTCAAACAGTAACGTGGCAGAAAATGGCCTAGACCAGGAAACTGGCCGGGCATTAATTATGGAATTTGATATTGCCAGTGGCAAAGCACGATCCTTCGCCACAGGACTGCGGAATCCCAATGGGATGGACTGGCAACCGCAAAGTGGCATGCTCTGGACAGTCGTGAATGAGCGGGATGAAATTGGCAATGACCTGGTGCCCGATTACCTGACTTCGGTCAAAGACGGTGCTTTTTATGGCTGGCCCTATAGTTATTATGGCCAACATGTGGACACACGGGTGAAACCTCAAAACCCTGAACTGGTCGCACGTGCAATTAAACCTGATTATGCTCTGGGTAACCATACGGCTTCATTAGGCCTGACATTTTATACGGCTCAATTGATGCCGCAGTATCGCAGTGGTGCGCTGATTGGTCAACATGGCTCATGGAACCGGAAACCCCATAGTGGCTATAAGGTTATTTTTGTGCCCTTTCAAAATGGCCAACCTTCAGGTCAGCCGCAAGATGTATTAAGCGGTTTTTTAAGCAATAAGGGAGATGCTTTTGGACGACCTGTTGGTGTAGCGGTTGATCGTTCCGGGGCTATTTTAGTGGCCGATGATGTCGGTAATATAATTTGGCGCGTATCGCCCATTGGGACAATGATGGATAACCGGCCAATCAATAAAATGATTAGCCCTGCTTCCGCGAGTCAACAGCCTGTAAGTTCACAACCTGATGTAGAACAGGCAGCAAAGTAATCATGGCTTAATAAAATGATATAAAAAAAGCCCGGCATCCTGCCGGGCTTTTTCGTATGGGTTAGTTAAGCATGACTCCTGTCTTTGCTTCACGATCCTGGTGTATGAACGTTTTATTGTTGTTTTATGTTCCGGAACATCCTGTTCCTGTATAACTTCATCATAGGAAAAAAATCTGGCTGCGCCCATCCGCAAAATCCTTAAATTGATGTGCGCCAAAGCGTACAGAACTGGCCAATTTTTATGCGTAGAATATGGGCATTCTTTCTGTCCCGGAAGAATTAATAACTCACAAAAAATCATCAAATTGAATTTTTATTGATCAACTTTATTGACAGAACATTACATATCCGACTAAAAAACACACAAGTTGTTAAGATGTGTACTTTTCAATCTTTTTTATTTCGGTTTTATTTAATTAAGCATTTGATAAATAATAAATTTTAAAAATGAATTTCGTATAACGACCATTATGTCAAATGAGCATACCTTCATATAATCTAAATATTCACGATGTATATTTAATAAAAATCTTTATTTTTAAAATATTCACGATGTATATGTTGACAAGTAGCTTGTATATTTGTATATTTAGCTTATTGAGACTCAATATACAAATATTTAAACCAGTTTAAATAGGATATACATCATGAATAAACATCAATCTGTAATTGTTTTTACATCTGAATCGAAAGATTCTTTAGTGAAGAATGGTGGAAGCAGAGCTTGGCGAGCTGTAATAAGTAAATTAGAGCAAGCAGAATATTTAATATGTACTCAAAATACGAATAAGCTACATGAGCACGATCCTCAAATTGCTCATGGACAAGCTTTTTATATTGGTCGGATTCAGAATATTGAAATTGTTGAAGATGATCGAAAATTTATACAAGTTTCTGAATATGCTTTTTTACCTAATGAAGCCAAATTTAAGGAAGCATGGAAACGCTTGACGCAAGGTGAATCAAATAAATCCCAGCAATATCCAATTCGTTATCAGGGCACAAAGGAATTGTTTGAAATATTAGATTTGAATGTAGATACGTTGGACTGGATCAAAGTCGATCAAAAGAAAAATATAGAGGAACCAAAAACATTTATATCTGTAAGCCTTCCAGAATTAATAGAGGAAGCTAGACAAAAAATTTCAAAGGCTGCCAATGTTAGCCCCGATAAAGTAACAATCCAAATTTCATTTTAAAGTAAATAAATCTAAGAGGAATTAATATGAATAATCAAATTTTTGACGCTATTCGTGTAGCTTTAGCAAATGCAGATGAAAGCTCTTGGACACAAGAGTTACATATCCAAGTTATTAAATATGCAGATAGTTTGGTAAATGTCACAGGAAAAGAGTTTTGTGATGCCGTCCAAATTAAGGATAGTTATTTTGCTGAATTTAATAAGATGAAAAAGATAGCAACAAGATTAGTCGCAGCAGGATTGGATGTTAGTCGTCTATAACCTTTGTTTAAAATTCCTAAAATTAACATAATACACCTTATACGAAATTAAAATTTATTTTATATAAATCATTTATTTAAACCTTATTAAAAGCCTAATTTTCACAAATTAGGCTTTTTTAAGTGATTTTTCACGTTCCACGCTCTTAATTCATTTTTAAATCTAGAAGTAAAAAAAGGCCTCCATTTCGTAAAATGGCATTTTCTTATTTCATTACGAATAAAAACTCGGATCAGGAACTTTAGCCGTTAACACCCACTCCCCAATTTCCTGATATTTATAATCAACCGGGTCATGCAAAGTTTGAGTACGCACATTGCGCCAGAAACGGTCTAAATTCAGTTTGGCTGTGGTCGCGCGGGCACCCATCACCTGGAAAATATTCTGTGTGATATACAACGAGCTATTGGTCGCCGCAATTTTGGCAGTCGCAATGGCAATGGACACTTCACCGCGCTGCTCGGCTGTTAAGCCTGCACCAATATCCCAAGCCTTCTGTAGTGTCTCTACCGCTTTAGCTGCCAGTAAACGCACGCCTTCCAGCTGCACATAAAATTCGGCAAAGTGCTTTTGCGTAAACGGATCATTCACGGCATTTTCCACCAAAGATTTGGACCAGGCTTTTTGGCTCTGTACGGTTTTTCTGGCGGTTTCAAAAGCGCCTTCTGCCACGCCTAAAAACAGATGCACAAAAATCAGTTGCGCAATCAGCGGACGTAAACTCGAATACGGCGTACTGAGTGGTCCTGGATTGAGCAATAATTCATCTTTTTGAATTTTAACCTGCTCGAAATGACTGGTGCCGCTGTCGGTCTGGCGCTGTCCCATATTGTTCCAGTCACCTAAAAAACTCACCCCTTCTCGGGCTGTCGGAATCACGCCAATCAGCAATTTTCCTTCCTCGTTATAGCCTGAGCAGAGCAACACATCGGAATCGATCGAACCTGAACAGAAGCTTTTTTCACCCTGAAACAGGTATTCATTTTCAGACACTTTGACTGCGGTGGTCCGTCGGTCTAAGGGGTTTAAGGTATTGCCCCAAAACAGGTTTTCTTGTGCAGTTTGCTCAAACCATTTTCCATACTGTTCAGGCTGGGAAAACAGTTGCACCGTCGCAATCAGCAAATGATGAAAACCATACACATGCGCCAGAGAACTGTCGACCTGGGCAACGACCTGAATGGTCTGAAATACCGTTTTCCAGTCCGCGCCCTGACCGCCATATTGGGTTGGAATGGCAAGTCCCAGCAAGCCACTTTGACGGATTAAATCACGCTCCTGTTTTGGGTTACCGCCCTGCTTGTCGCGTTCTGCAGCCGTGGTTGCAAACTGTTCAGCAAGTTGCCCGGCAATGTGTAATGGATTTGAGATTAAAAGCGGGGATGAAGCATTCATAATATGATCTGATTATTGCTGTATTTTTAGCTTAGCAGATGATGTTTTCATGTTTTATCTGAATGCCTGCAGTGCTTATGCATAAAATAAAAATACCGCCTGAACATGCAGACGGTATTTTGATCAATCACTTATTTTTCGGGATAGACCGTCGCGATCAGGTTGTCCACCACTTGCGGATCGGCCAGGGTTGAGGTATCCCCCAAAGTGTCCAGTTCATTGGCGGCAATTTTTCTTAAAATACGGCGCATGATTTTCCCTGAACGGGTTTTCGGTAAAGCCGGTGCCCAATGCAAGGCGTCCGGTGTAGCCACAGGGCCCAACACCTTACGTACCCAGTTGATCAGTTCATTACGTAGTTCTTCGGATTCCTCAAAATTTGCCTGTAAGGTCACGAATGCACAGATGCCTTGTCCCTTAATATCATGCGGCATACCAACCACGGCCGCTTCAGCCACATGCTCATGCGCTACCAGAGCACTTTCCACTTCTGCCGTACCTAAACGATGTCCGGAAACATTCAGCACGTCATCGACACGTCCGGTAATCCAGTAATAGCCATCCTTGTCACGGCGAGCACCATCTCCGGTAAAATAGCTTCCCGGATAAGTCGAGAAATAGGCTTCAATAAAACGCTCAGGATCACCCCAGATGGTACGCATCTGACCCGGCCAGGAATCCTTGATGATCAGGTTGCCTTCGGCTTCACCTTCAAGCTCCTTACCTTCAGCATCGACAATCGCCGGTTGTATGCCAAACAATGGTCGGGTTGCAGAACCCGGTTTTAAATCGGTCGCTCCCGGCAAAGGTGAAATCAGGATTCCGCCGGTCTCGGTTTGCCACCAGGTATCGACAATTGGGCAGCGGCTTTCACCGACCACGGTGTAATACCAGTTCCAGGCTTCCGGGTTAATCGGCTCACCCACCGAACCGATCAGGCGCAAGCTGCTGCGGTCACTTTCCCGGACGAAGGCATCGCCTTCGCGCATCATGGCACGAATGGCTGTGGGTGCCGTATAGAGAATGGAAACATTGTGCTTGTCGACAATATGACCGGTACGCGCCCAGGTCGGGTATTGCGGTACGCCTTCAAACATCACCGTGGTGGTGCCATTGGAAAGCGGGCCATAGATCACATAGGAATGTCCGGTAATCCAGCCCACATCTGCGGTACACCAGAACACATCATCCTGCTTGATATCGAACACTTCTCGGAAAGTGGAATTCACATAGGTCAGATAGCCACCGGTCGTATGCAACACCCCTTTCGGCTTGCCGGTCGAACCCGAGGTATACAGAATGAATAACGGATCTTCAGCATTCATCGGTTCAGGCGGACAGATTTCATTCACCGACATGATTTCCATGTGATACCACAGATCACGCCTGGGCTGCATTTCAATCGGGTTGCCGGTACGGTGTACCACAATCACACGTTCAACCGATTCAGTCCCGGCAATTTTCAAGGCTTCATCTACGTTGGCTTTGAGCAGAATCGGCTTGCCGCCACGCATGCCGGAATCGGCAGTAATGACCATTTTGGCCTGGCTGTCTTCAATCCGGCTGGCCAGAGAATCGGGCGAAAAACCGCCAAACACCACACAATGCACCGCGCCAATCCGGGCACAGGCCAGCATCGCAATTGCGGCTTCCGAAACCATTGGCATATACAGCACCACCCGGTCGCCTTTTTTAATCCCGTTCTTTTTCAGCACATTCGCAAAGCGGCAGGTTTCATCATAAAGTTCGTTAAAGGAAATAATCTTGTGACGGGACGGGTGATCACCCTCCCAGATAATGGCTGGTTTATAAGGGTGTTCCTTGAGATGACGGTCCAGACAGTTGGCACTGAGGTTCAACTGCCCATCAGCGAACCATTCAATCTTGAAATTGTCCTTGTCGAAACTGGTATTTTTGACCTGGGTAAAGGGTTTGATCCAGTCCAGCTTGTTGGCCTGTTCAGCCCAATATTCATCAGGCTGCGTGATGGATTTCTGATAACGCTCGAAATATTCAGACTCATTGGTGCGAGCGGTTTTTTTAAATTCTTCTGGTACAGGATAGATCTCATTCATTGTTTACTTCCTTGATCTTATTCATCTCATCACGAGATGCTATGCCGCGTTGTTATTGCTTTATTTATTGACTGCATATCTACAGTATGACGATTATTTTTCAACCGCTTCAATGATGCTTTGGTCGTAGTTTATTTATACAATTTAAAACACATACCCCTTATCGTATTCAACAAAAAATATGGTTTTATTCGTATCTGATCTGTTTATTTAATCTTATAATTTAAGCAGAAGATAGTGTTCTAACTTTGCAGAATTCATCATTTTCTTATTTTTATTTTAACCGGAAAAAGCGTATGAAACCGCAAGATGCCTCCCCATTTTTTTCCCGATCCCAACCGGCCAAGGCAGATAATCCGCTTTCTCCGGAAGGTCGTTTCGGTCGTCTGAGTTCAATTGGCTGGTATGGGTTTGTGCATCTGATTGCTTTTTTTGCCACCCTTGCCTTCAGTCTGGCACTGGGCATTTTTAATATGCATACCTTGTCCATGGACAATCAGTTCGTCAATACCCTGACAGGAATCGCCGGACTGGGTTTTGTGGTCATTCTGGTGCTTTATCTGTATTTTCTGATCGTGATTACGGTACGCCGCCTGCATGACCTGAACCGAAGCGGCTGGCTGATCCTGCTGTTTTTGCTGCCACTGGTGAATATTTTTATGGGGCTGTATTTGCTGTTGGGTGCCGGGACCAAAGGCATCAACACCTATGGATTGCCACGTGAAACGCCGGTCTGGGAAAAAATATTGGCCTGGTTGATGATTATCATCACGGTATTGAGTTTCTTGGCTTCAGGCAGCATGGTGTCTTATATGTTCGGTACCGGCGAACTGGAAGTACCGCCACAAGTCATTCAAAAAGGCACCCAGTATTTCTAAAGCCGACTGACAATTTTTGACAAAACGGCAATGAATACGATGTATGGTCGGTTAAATTTTTGTTCAGTTTCAGGCAAAATAGCGCCCACTGATCATCATCCGGAACACTTGTGGCTGAAAAACAAAACGCCTTGAATGAAGTAACTCAAGACACGTCTCAACTTTTGCATGAAGCAACAGAAAAGACAGCGCAAACTGTCATTGAACATACGGCAAAATACAATGATGCCTATTCCACCATCGACAAATTTGTCGATGCCTTTTGGGAACGCCTGCCTTATTTGTGTATCGCGTTGGTGGTGTTTACCATTTTCTATTTGCTGTCAAAACTGTTTAAGTTCTTTGTCCGTAAAGCGCTTGCGGACCGTAGTTATACCAAGCAGAACCTGGTCCTGGTACTGAACCGTGTCGGCAGTTCTGCCATCATCTTCATTGGCTTTTTAATTGCCATGGTTATTGCCATTCCAGGTTTTACCCCGGGTCAGCTGATGAGCGCCCTGGGGATCGGTTCGGTGGCCATCGGTTTCGCATTCAAGGACATTTTCCAGAACCTACTCTCTGGCATCTTAATCCTGCTGGGCGAACCATTCAAAATTGGCGATGACATTATTGTTTCGGGCATGGAAGGCACGGTTGAGGATATCCAGATTCGCGCGACTTACTTACGCTCCCCCGATGGTCGCCGCATCGTGATTCCCAATGCGACGGTGTATACCAGTGCCGTAACCGTCAACACGGCCTATCAACGCCGTCGTTGTGAATTTGTGGTCGGAATTGGCTATGAAGATGATGTACAAAAAGCCAAGAGCATTATCTTAAGCATTCTAGATAAAGACCCGACCATTTTGAGCCAGCCTGCATTTGCAGTAAACGTCAATGCGCTTGCCGACTTCTCGATTAACCTGAATGTACGTTGGTGGGTCGATACCACAGAAACCACCACTGCAGGTTCAATCAGCGAAGTTCAGGAACGCGTGATTAAAGCCTTTGCTGAACACGAGATTTCAATTCCTTATCCGGTACAGGAAGTCAAAATCTATCGTGGCAATGACACGACAGAAGTCGCTGAATCAGCACGTGCTAAATAAACGGCCAAATACGTAGGGAATTACCGTTTCGGTCCGAATAATACGGTTGCCTAGGCTTAACGCCTGGCAGCCGTTTTTTATGAGTAAATCAATTTCATAAGGGATAAAACCGCCCTCTGGGCCAATCACGATTGTACAGGGATGATCAATCGCAAAAGGCATGGGTTGCTCTACATAAGGATGGGCCACATAGGCAGGACGTTCTGCGGTGATTAAGCCGGGCAGCACATCTTCAACAAAAGGCTTAAAGCGTTTATGGATTTCAATTTGCGGTGCAACCGTATCCCCTGCCTGTTCCAGACCTAAGGTTACATAATGATCCAGTTGCTGTAGAAACGGGGTTTGCCAATAGCTTTTATCGACGCGATAGCTATGCAGCAAAATCATTTTTTCTACCCCCAGAGTCACGCTATCCATAATCAGGCGGCGCAGCACTTTCGGACGTGGCATGGCGACAATTAGAGTCACGGGAAGTTTAGCCGGTACACTTTCTTCTTTGAGCGGTTTTAATTTTATCGCCTGTTCGGTCACTTCCACAATTTCGGTCAGGTAACGTTTCCCCTCACGAATACCCACTTTAAGCGTGTCACCTACAGTAATCTCCAGATGTTGCTGTAGATGCTCTAACTGACGTTTGCTGCTAATGGACCAGTATTCAGATTCAGTTTGGCGTGGGTCAAGGAGGACAATATTCATAATCTTCTGCTAAAGAATCATTCAACATATTAGGATACGCGGAAGGCGACAGGGATGTCGCCCGCTGATCTGTACAGCATGGATGCTGTATCAGATCAGCAAAGGATTTTTGCTACTTTTGATCCCTCAAAAGTAGAGATTGCCTACGAATCAACATTTAAACTTTTCTGTCAAAATGAGGCCGTATCGTGCATTTGAAATATTTAAATATACTGATCAATCACCGCAATATGTTTGGCTAAAGACCCTGCATTTTTAAGCATGATCTGCTGCGCCGCAATGTTTAATCTGGCAGCTTTATCTAGATCGGTCAAAAGTTCAATTAATACCTTTGCTGCCTGCCCGGCATCGTCCATGACTTTTACGCCACCCACCGCGATAAATTCATCCACAATAGTCTGAAAGTTAAAATAATTGTTACCCAAAACTGTCGGCACATTTAAGGCAATCGGCTCCAGAATATTATGCCCGCCGCCCGGTTCATTCAGCGAACCACCCACAAAGCAGACTTGACTCAGGGCATACCACAGCCACATTTCCCCCATCGAATCGGCTAAATAGACTTGCGTATCAGTTTCTATTTTTTGTCCTAGACTACGACGCTGTGTTGAGAGATTTAAAATTTGTGTGGTTTTAAAAACCTCATCAAAGCGTTCCGGATGACGTGGCACCACAATGACCAGCAGTTCTGGATGTTTTTCCAGATAGGGCTTTAGAGCCGTTAACAGTTTTTGTTCTTCAGGGGCATGCGTGCTGGCAAGAGTGATGATTTTACGTGCCGATAAATGCCAGTCCTGCTGCAATTGCTGCGCTTGCTGAATAAAGCTATGTGGCGCATGAATATCAAATTTAATGCTGCCGAGTACCTGACTTTTATCCGCTGGCATGCCTAAATTGCGGTAGCGGTCTAAAGTGGCCTGGTCCTGAGCCAGCATACGTTCCAGCCCCATCAGCATGCCTTGGGTCAGCCCTTGAACCTTGGCATAGCCTTTGGCCGATTTTTCCGAAAGCCGAGCATTAATCAGTAAACATGGCACTTTAAATTGCTGTGCCTGGTCAATTAAATTCGGCCAGATTTCAGTTTCGACCAAAGCCAGGACTTTCGGCTGATATTTTTGATAAAACGTCTGGACTAATTTCTTCTGATCGGCAGGTAAATACACCGCCTGAAACAAATGTTCATAAGGTGCTTTTAAAAAAAGGGATTTGGCCCGAGCCTGTCCCGTCTTGGTGGTATTGGTGACCAGTACCGGATGGCCCAGTTTGAGGTAATGTTCAATTAAAGGCTGTGCCGCATTGGTTTCTCCCACCGACACCACATGAAACCAGAGCGCATGCAGGTTTTTCGGCTGTTGAAATGGACCAAAGCGCTCAAGACATTCTTGTTGCAATTGCTCCGTATTCAGCGCACGTTTTTTAATCTGCCATTTATATAATGGCTTAATTAGAGTAAGTGCCGCGTTGTACCAAAAAGGAGTAGCCAAACAAGTTGCCTCAAATCATGTCTAATCGGCAAAATATAACAGAGCAGCCTTCACATGTTAATGAATTCTGCTCTGTAACATCATTTATTCTGTTCTATTGAAATTAGCTGCTTAACTTTCTGCAAGCTGTTTATTCAGAAAGGGATAGTCGATATAGCCTTCTGCCACATCGGTTCCAATCATGTTTTCCAGTTTCAATTCATTCAGTGGTTCATCGTCCAGCAAACGCTCAAACAGGTCAGGATTGGCAATATAAGCCTTACCAAAAGACACCGCTTCCGCCTTGCCAGAGGCCAACAGTTCAAGCGCATCTTCACGGCTTAAACGCATATTGGCAATATACGGCACCCCATTTGAACGCGCTTTCATGTCCAGACTGATGCTGTCTTCGGCCAGATATTCACGGGTAAAGAAGAAGGCAATTTGACGCTGACCCAATTCTTGCATGACATAACCAAAGGTTTCCAAAGGATTGGCATCGCCCATATCATGCTCATCACCACGCGGTGCCAGATGTACACCGACACGACCTGCGCCCCACACTTCAATCAGCGCATCGACCACTTCTAATAAGAAGCGGGCACGGTTTTCAACTGAACCGCCGTATTCATCTTCACGCAGGTTGGTTTTGCTTTGCAGGAACTGGTCAATTAAATAACCGTTGGCTGCATGCAGTTCTACCCCATCAAAACCGGCCGCTTTGGCTTTAATGGCAGCCTGTTTATATTGTTCGGTAATGGCATGGATTTCCGAAATTTCCAGTGCACGTGGCACCACATATTCACGTTTTGGACGCAGCAGGCTGACATAGCCGGCCTGTTGTACAGCACTTGCTGAAACCGGTGTTTCACCCTTTAACAGATCAGGATGGGAGACACGTCCCACATGCCACAACTGCGCTACAATCAAACCGTCTTTGGCATGCACGGCATCGGTGACCTGTTTCCAGCCTTCAACCTGTGCTTCAGTAAATAAGCCCGGGGTGTTCTCATAACCGTTGGCTTCTTCTGAAATCACGGTTGCTTCAGAGATGATTAAACCTGCGCTGGCACGCTGTGCATAGTATTCCGCCATCATGGCAGTCGGAACACGGTCGGCTGTAGCACGGCTACGCGTCAATGGTGCCATCACCACACGGTTTTTAAGTTTGAGCTCACCAAATTGAATTGGGGTGGAAAAATCTGTCATCAAGCCATCCTCTTACAGCTGGCTTAGACCAATTCGAGTCTAAAGCCCATGCTGTAAATGTTGTAAAAATTCCTGAATCAGTGCTTCATTACGAGAAAAATAAGACCATTGCCCATATTTGGTCACTTGAATCAGTCCTGCCTGTTGCAACACTGATAAATGATTGGACATGGTTGATTGGGAAATATCCGCGATTTTTTCGATATGCCCTGCACATACGCCACGACTAAAATCATCTCCACATTCTTCTGTGGAAATGAAACGCTTAGGTTCTTTTAAACATTGCAGAATCTGGCGTCGAATCGGGTTGGCTAAGGCTTTATAAATCGCTTCTGTGTCCATCTCATTTCACTCATGTTCATGATCAGCACCTTCGCAAAAATCATTATATCGAATTTATACGATATTAATATCGAAAATTTTAGATATTATGAGTCATTTTGTAAATTGCTGTCATTTTATCCAAATCCAGATCATTCTAGCATTGTCTGGTCAGGGGCATTCATCCTGCCGATCGACAAATGCTAAAGCTAAAAAAGCAGAGGACCCGCCTCTGCTTTTTCACGCAATAAACTTATAGGCCCTGTTTCAAGCTGGCTTCAATAAATTTATCCAGATCACCATCCAGTACCGCACCTGTGTTGGAATTTTCCACACCGGTACGCAAGTCTTTAATACGTGAGTCATCCAGTACATATGAACGAATCTGGCTACCCCACCCAATATCCGACTTCGAGTCTTCAAGGGCTTGAGCCGCTTCATTACGCTTGCTCATCTCTAACTCATAGAGTTTGGCACGTAACTGTTTCCAGGCATGGTCACGGTTGGCATGTTGCGAACGCTGGTTCTGACACGCCACCACAATACCGGTTGGTGCATGGGTTAAACGCACCGCAGAGTCGGTTTTGTTAATGTGCTGACCACCGGCACCCGATGCACGATAGGTATCGGTACGCACGTCTGCCGGATTAATCTCGATCTCGATATTGTCGTCAATCTCAGGGGATACAAACACTGCAGAGAATGAGGTATGACGACGGTTACCCGAGTCAAATGGCGATTTACGCACTAAACGGTGTACACCGGATTCGGTACGCAGCCAGCCATAGGCATACTCGCCTTCTACGCGAATGGTCGCCGACTTAATTCCGGCCACATCACCGTCAGACTCTTCCATCACTTCAGCTTTAAAGCCATGACGTTCAATCCAGCGCAAGTACATACGAAGCAGCATTGAAGCCCAGTCCTGTGCTTCCGTACCCCCCGAACCGGCCTGAATTTCCACATAACATGGATTCGGGTCCATCGGGTTACTGAACATACGGCGGAACTCAAGTTTTGCCAGTTCCGCTTCTGCAACATCAAGTTCAGCCTGCACATCCTCAAGCATGGCTTCTTCGTCTGCTTCTACAGCAAGGTCAAGCATGGCTTGGGCATCTTCAAGCTGAGTGGCTAAGCCATCCAGTACATTCAGTACATTCTCAAGCTCGCCTTTTTCTTTGGCCATGGCTTGGGCACGGCTTTGGTCATTCCAGATCGCCGGATCTTCCAGTTCACGCAGAACCTCTTCTAAACGCTCTTTTTTCAGATCGTAGTCAAAGATACCCCCGTAATGTCAGACCACGGTCGTTTAAGTCTTTTAATTGGTTTAGATAAGGATTAATTTCCACGTGAATTACTCTCAATCAGAATATTAGGCTTAAATAGCCGTCAATTATAGCACAGAGCATAGAGGGAGTTTTAAAGCACTTTAATTCAATAACAATTGAGCAAATAGTGAATAAAAAACAGCTCATCCAAAACCCTTATTTGAGAGAGCATTTTTAAGATTCAAATCATTTTTATGTTACAAAATACTTGGTTTTTTATTTAAAAACCGTATAAATCCATAAAAACTCCACAATTTTAATAAAATAAAACATTTAAATATTTTTATAATTTTCAAATATTTATTTAATATTAATTACACAATATTACCTTAGAAACATTTCTGTAACTTTCAATGGATTGACCTGTTTTTGTTTTGGTCTAGACTAAAAGTTGTAACAAAAAATGTATTATTTTTAACCGAAATTTGAGGGGTAGTATCCATGAAAAAATTAGCCATTGCTTCAGCACTTCTTTCTGCTCTAGCAGTCACAGGTACAGCCAATGCCTACCAGGCCGAAGTCGGTGCAGCAGCATCTTATATTGATCCAGATAACGGCAGTTCAGGTAGTGCTTTCGGTGTAGATGGTACTTATTACTTTAACCCCGTTCAAACTCGTAATGCGCCACTTGCAGAAGCAGCATTCCTTGACCGTGCCAGCAACGTCAATGCGCACGCAACATTTGCTGACCGTGGTGATGTAGATGACAACACGTATGGTGTCGGTGCTGAATTCTACGTTCCAAACTCAGATTTCTATCTGGGTGGTGATGTAAGCCGTAACAACACTGAATACCGTGATGTATTGGGTCAAAAATATGACTTCGATACCACTTATTATTCTGCCGAAGTCGGCTACCTTCCAGCACCAGGCCTGTTAATTGCTGCTGGTGTAAAAGGTTATGACAATGACAATGATGACGGTGTAGATCCAACTCTTCGTGCCAAATACGTGACTCAGCTTAGTAATGGTAAAGACATCAACCTTGAAGCAGGTGCATCATTTGGTGATCTAGACGAGTTCAATCTTGCAGCAGATTACTTCATTGACAAATCATTAAGTGTTGGTGCGGATTACTACAACAACGACTTAACTGATCAAAATGAATTTGGCGTTAATGCGCGTAAATTCTTTAACCAACAAGTCAGCCTTGAAGGTCGAGTTGGTTTCGGTGAAGTCGGTAACAACGACTACAACTCATTTGGTGTAGCTGCTAAATACCGCTTCTAAGCACACCTTAATCCCTTTTCATCAAATGGCTCATCTTCGGATGGGCCATTTTTTTGGCCTTAAATAAAGGATTTAAATAGAAAATGCAGATTGACTGTGCGATTATTTAACATACAATTTGTTACAACTATAAAATAAAACGATATTAAATAGCTTTAATCACCAGGGGAAAACTCTAAATGCTTAAAAAAATTGCTCTCACTACAGCGTTACTTGCCAGTTTGGGAACTGCTCATGCCTATCAGGCTGAACTGGGAGGCACAATTGCGATTGTAGATCCAGATAATGGGGATACGTCTACCGGTTTTGGCGTGGATGGGACTTACTACTTTAATTCAGTGCGCCTTAAAAATGATCCCTACAATGAAGCGGCATTCTTAAACCGTGCCAGTAATCTGAATGCAGCCTTTTCTTATATTGATTATGATCTGTATGAAAATACGACCTTGAATGCCGGCATTGAATACTTTGTTCCCAATTCCGATTTCTATATCAGCGGAAATCTGGGGCAGATGAGTGAAGAAACTGAAGGCTTTGAGGATTTTGATACCACGCTTTATTCAGCAGAATTAGGCTATTTACCGGTGCCAGGCTTATTGCTTGCCGTTGGTCTTGCCGGCTATGACAATGATATAGATGATGCTATTGACCCCACTGTGCGTGCCAAATATGTGACTCGGGTCGGTCAGTACGATATGAATTTTGAAGCAGGCGCAAATTTTGGCGATCTTGATGCCTATACTTTAGGCACCGACGTGTATCTGGATAATACCTTCAGCCTAGGTCTCGGTTTTGCCGACAGCGATGTAAAAGATAGCAACGTATTTAGCATTCGTGCAAAAAAATTCCTGAATCAACAAGTTAGCCTGGAAGGTTCTATTCACTTTGCCGATGCTGGCAATGTCTTTGCTGTACGTGGTGCATATCGCTTCTGATTTTTAAAGTGATCAACACAAACCGCTCAACCGAGCGGTTTTTTATTGTTCCAGATGAATCACGCGCAGCTGTAAACTGACATTGCCATTAAATTCATTCTTATCAATTTCATAGACCAGTCGTACATGGTCTTGCATAGCATCAAATTCAAACTTGTTTCGCGCATTAAAGGCGATGGCTTCTACAATCTGACCATTTTGCAAAGCCAGACGCAACTTTAAATGCATGTCTTTCAGCCAGCGATAATCCAGAACCTTGAATACTCCCTCAAAAATCGGCGATGGGAATTTTTGTCCCCAAGGGGTTAAATTTTGCAGAAAATCGACGGTTTCAATGTGAAAATTTTCTGTTGGTAATTCACCATCGGTCCATAAAGTGGCATGAAACAGGGACTCATCCATATTTGAGATTAAAGCTTCAAAGGCCTGCTTAAATTCATCAAAATGCTGTTTCTGAATGGTCAAACCGGCAGCGGCGGCATGTCCGCCAAAATGGCTGACCAAATGGGGATGCTGCTCGGCAATCATTTCAATTGCATCACGTATATGCACGCCATCTATAGAGCGGGCGGAGCCTTTAATATGTATGCCATCTTCATCTGCGGCAAAAACAATACTGGGGCGATGAAACTGTTCTTTTAAGCGGCCGGCCACAATCCCAATCACGCCCTGATGCCAATGCGGCTCAAACAAAATGAGCGCAGCTGGTAAATGTTCTTGATCCAGCTCCAGCTGAGTAAGCTCAGACAAAGCTTCCTGCTTCATCTGGGTCTCGACCTGACGGCGCTCAGTGTTTAACTGATTTAACTGTTGTGCCAAGGGATAAGCAGTTTGCAGATCGGCAGCCAGCAGACATTCAATACCTATGTCCATGGTTTCCATGCGTCCGGCTGCATTGATACGCGGACCTAATACAAAACCCAGATCTTGAGCCTTTAAGGAGGCTGGATCTCGTCCGGCAATATCCAGCAATGCACTAATCCCTGCACGGCACTGATTTTGCCGTATGCGCTTGACCCCGGCATCGACCAGAATCCGGTTGTTATAATCCAGGCTGGCCACATCGGCATAGGTGCCTAAAGCCACCAGATCAAGATACTGGGTAATCTTAGAAGTCGATTTGCCTAATTGGCCGCGATAACTGGACAAATTGGCGAGCAGGTAAAATGCCACACCCACCCCCGCCAAAGCCTTGCTGGGAAATTCACAGCCTAACTGGTTCGGATTGACCACGGCTTCCGCTTTAGGCGTTTCTTTAGTGGTCAGGTGGTGATCGGTAATAATCACCTGCATGCCATGTGCTTGCGCCTGTTCCACCCCGGCATGACTGGAAATGCCATTATCCACCGTAATCAAAAGGTCAGGCGTGAAATTGGCAAAAGCCAGGTCGGCAATTGCAGGCGTCAGTCCATAACCATATTTAAAACGGTCCGGCACCAGATACGCGACATTCGCGCCCATATCCCGCAAGGCTAAAATCATCAATGCGGTGCTGGTGGCACCATCAGCATCATAATCGCCTACAACCACGATTTTCTTTTGCTGATCAATGGCTAAGTCCATCAGCTGAATCGCTTGCTGCAGACCCTTCATGCTTGGCGCTAAAAGATGCTTCAATTTCAGTTCAAGTTCTTGTTCCGATTGCACACCACGGCGCGCTAAAATTTGCGCAATAAACGGCGACACGCCCTGAAAGTTTTCAGGGCGTGTAATAAACGGTCTTTGCTGAATCAGTGTTTTTGGCATTAAGGCATGAGTCGTTGTAGGTTCCACTTACCGTCGATTCTTTCATAACACAAGCGGTCATGTAAACGGTTAGGACGACCTTGCCAAAATTCATAATAATCCGGTTGCAGGCGATAGCCGCCCCAGAATTCAGGTTTTGCCAATTCCGCTTTTTCTGCCACCTGGTCTTGCAAAGCCTGAAAACGGGTTTGCAGTTCTTCACGACTGGCAATCACACCGCTTTGCGGCGTACTGATATGCGCTGCAATCTGGCTGTCGCGCGGTCGTTTATGATAATAATCGGTTGATTCCTCTAACGAGATTTTTTCAACGCGGCCACCGACACGAATCTGGCGTTCTTGCTCAGGCCAATAGAACAGCAGTTCGGCATAGGGATTGTCTGCCAGATCCAGGCCTTTTTGACTGTCGTAATTGGTATAAAAATCATAACCTGCTTCAGTCGCGCCACGTAATAATAGGGTACGCACATGCGGACGGCCTTGTGCACTCGCAGTTGCTAGCGACATGGCATAGGGTTCATGCAGTTTTGCTTCTAAGGCATGGTTAAACCAGTTCAAGAATTGCTCATGCGGGTTTTCAACCACCTGAGTTTCATGCAATTCCCCTTTTTGGTAACTCAAGCGCAGTTCGCTTAAGTCCTTAATCAGATCATTCATATTGTCCCCTTAAGCTGCGTTAGAACGTACACTGTCTGCAAGATGATTGGCCAAATCGGTGACTTCCTGAAGATTGTCACCTTCTACCATCACGCGAATCACAGGTTCCGTTCCCGATTTACGGATCAGTAAACGGCCCCGACCTTTCAGTTGTGCTGTAGCCTGATCAAATTCAGCCACCAATGCAGGTACAGCATACGGATCAAACATTTCCGCCAGACGGACATTAACCAATACATTCGGCAATAAGGTAAAACCTTCAACCAGTTCATGCAGGGCTTTTTGCTGCTCGACCATCACGGTTAATACCTGCAATGCGGCAATAATGGCATCACCTGTCGTACTCTTGTCTAAAGTCAGAATATGGCCTGATGGTTCACCACCAATCACCCAACCTTTTTCGTCCAGGGCTTGCAGAACGTAACGGTCACCCACGCTGGCACGGACAAATGGAACCTGGGCTTTTTCCAAGGCCAATTCAAGGGCCATATTGCTCATGACCGTACCGACAATGCCCGCCGGCTTGTGCTTGCCCTGAGTGGCCAAAATGTACAGGATATGGTCACCAGTAATTTGCTGACCGTTTTTATCCACCATAATCACGCGGTCTGCATCACCATCAAAGGCAATACCCACATCCGCCTGATGTTCAAGCACGGCCTTTTGCAGGTTTTCCGGATGGGTTGAACCACAGTCCTGATTGATGTTTAAGCCATCCGGTTCGTTATAAAGCGCTACAACTTTGGCGCCCAGTTCCTTAAACACCGAGGGTCCCACGTTATAGGCAGCGCCATTGGCACAGTCCACCACAATTTTCAGGTTACTCAGGTCAAAATGGTAAGGGAAAGTCGATTTACAGAATTCAATGTAACGGCCATTGGCATCTTTCACCCGCACACTTTTACCCAGGTTTGCGGTATCTTCAATTTTAAGTTCGTTTTCAAGCTCTTTATTGATCGCATCCTGTAATTCATCCGGCAGTTTCTTGCCTTCGCTAGAGAAGAACTTGATACCATTATCAAAATAAGGATTGTGCGAAGCCGAGATCACAATGCCCAAGCTGGCGTGTAAAGCACGGGTTAAATGGGCAATGGCAGGTGTCGGTAAAGGACCAAGCAAATGCACATATACACCCGCCGCATTTAAGCCCGCCTGTAATGCAGATTCTAAAATATAGCCCGATAAACGCGTATCTTTACCCAACACAACAATCGGTTTTTTCTTATTACTGAATTGTTTTAAAACTTTACCTGCAGCAAAACCCAATTTCAGGGCAAATTCAGGTGTAATCGGAAGTTCCCCAAACTTTCCACGAATTCCATCTGTTCCAAAATAACTCATTCTTTGCTCACTTCTTATACATGTAGATGGGATTGATCATCCAATTTTAGTCCTAATTACTTTACACCAAAATCAAAAAAGCCGTCATATAAATGACGGCTTTTCCTGACTTTGATTACTAAAAATTAACCAACACGGTAGTTCGGTGCTTCTTTGGTAATGGTCACGTCATGTACGTGCGATTCAGACATACCTGCTGCGGTAATTTTCACAAACTTGGCATTTTGACGAAGATCATTCACAGTCGCAGAACCGGTATAGCCCATAGAAGAACGCAGGCCGCCCATCATTTGATGAACGATATTGCCCATAGGACCTTTATAAGGTACGCGGCCTTCAATACCTTCCGGTACGAGTTTTTCCTGACCGGCTTTAGAGTCTTGGAAATAACGGTCAGCAGAACCTGTTGCACCCGCCATTGCGCCCAATGAACCCATACCACGGTAAGCCTTGTAATAACGGCCCTGGAAGAATTCAACCTCACCCGGTGCTTCTTCAGTACCGGCCATCAATGAACCAACCATGATGGTGCTTGCTCCGGCGCCAATTGCCTTCGCCATATCGCCAGAGAAGCGGATACCACCGTCAGCAATTAAAGGAATCTGGTCTTTCAATGCATTGGCAACACTGTCGATCGCAGAGATTTGCGGCATACCGATACCGGCAACAATACGCGTGGTACAGATCGAACCAGGACCAATACCCACTTTCACCGCATCCGCACCTGCATCAAGAAGGGCAAGCGCCGCATCACCAGTGGCAATGTTACCGCCAATCACCTGAACTTGCGGATAGTTGGCTTTTACCCAGCGTACGCGTTCAATCACGCCAGCAGAGTGACCATGGGCTGTATCGACAACAATGGCGTCCACACCCGCTTCAACCAGTGCTTCAACACGGCTTGGTGTTTCTGCGCCAGTACCGACTGCCGCACCCACACGTAGACGGCCAAGGTCATCTTTACAGCTGTTTGGATAAAGTTCCGCTTTACGGAAATCAGTGACCGTAATCAAACCTTTCAGTTCGTTGTTGTCACCCACAACCAGTACTTTTTCAATACGGTTTTTTTGCAGAAGGGCCTGGATATTTTCTTTGGATTCGTTTTCGCGAACAGTCACCAGACGGTCTTGACCGGTCATGATGTTGCTGACAGGTTGTTCCAGGTTGGTTTCGAAACGCGTGTCACGACCTGTCACAATACCGACTACTTTGCCATCTTTAACAACAGGCACACCGCTGATGTTGTTGGCTTGGGTAATTGCAATCAGTTCACGAACCGTTGTTTCCGGCGTTACGGTGATAGGATCTTTCACCATACCTGCTTCAAATTTTTTCACACGGCGTACTTCTGCAGCTTGCGCAGCGATATCCATGTTTTTGTGCAAGATACCGATACCGCCATTTTGTGCCATCGCAATCGCCATACGGGATTCAGTCACCGTATCCATAGCGGCTGACACAAGAGGAATATTCAGGTTAATGCCACGAGTGAGGCGTGTCTTTAAGGAGACATCTTTTGGGAGAACAGTTGAGTAGGCAGGGAGTAATAAGACATCATCGAAGGTTAGAGCTTCTTGAACGATGGTCAACATAACAGTCTCACTGGTAATTTCCGTGCGCTATTATAAACAAAAAAAACAGTTTTATTCATGCTAATTTCAAACAGCAATGCAAAATAAATTTACATTGCTGGATATTGGCCAACTTTTTTATTTAAAAACAGTGATTTTACTGCATGAATATTTAAATTTGGGCAAATACTCGATTAACAGACCTGATCAAAATCTTCATCATTGGTCGACTCAAAAGATTCAAGCGGCACAAAGGGAATCATGTGATGCGCCCGTCTTGCCTTGTTGCATTGTTCATCGGCAATCTGCACTTCTTTACATGAGGAACTGCGTGCCTCATACATGCCACAGCTCACCTGCTTGCCTATTTCCCCTTCGAGTGCAATGCAACGTGGATTTTTTTGATTGGTTCCCACCATACATGAATACACTGCTGTTACCGGCTCAGTAAAGTGCTCGGGCATATGAATGCCTTCTGCCCAATAGAATGAGACGCGGAAATAGGCGCAACATGCGCCACAGCTTAAACAGGCATCCTGTGTGGGTACTTGAGACAACATTTCTTATAGATTCTCGTCATCAAAAAAAGTTTTTTTGGGATAGAAAATATAAAAAATGTTGTTTTTTCACTCAAGAAAAATTTTGATTTTTTTTGAACTATTCAGGACAGGTGAATACAGTTTCATCCATTAAATCGACACCGCATTCCAAGGTTTCAATCCAGTCCAAAAATTGATTGATCTGCTCTTTGCCAATAAATGGCGTGCCATGCTGTGGCACAATCATTTCCACGTCCATGGTACGAACCATTTGTACCCAAAGACGGATCACTTTATTGCAACACATATAACGCTGATGGAAGCCTTTCATCTTCGGGATATGCGCAGCAAAATTCTCCAGCGGTTTAGATGCATCCTCAACCATGGATGCGCCCATATCGCCAGAAAACAGAATTTTGGCAATCGGGTCATAAAACTGGAAATTACCAACCGAGTGCAGGAAATGTGCCGGCACGGCAATAATGCTTGATTCACCCAATGGAATCACCTGACCATGGTCAGGCAACTCGACCAGACGATCCAGCCAGTTCCCTTTCATCCGGTCACTCATGAAAGCCGAGTTCAAGTGCGGCAAGAAACGCGCCCATAATTTTGATGCCACCACCTTGGCCTCGGTGTAGACCAGCCAGCGTGGCATAGAGGTAATAATGTCGGGGTCCTGATGGGAGGCCATGACATAATCAAGATTGGTTAGACGGGTATATTTGTTCAGTTCCATCGTCAATGGAACATAGGTCAAGTCGCCCCCTGGATCCAGCACTGCAGCACGTTCATTGTCCAGGATTAGAAACTGGTTTGCCTGTACACCTTCACCTTTCACTAAACTGGTAAAACTAATACATTTATGCGTACCATTATCAAATAGTACCTGTGATGTGGTGCGATCAAACGCCATACCCATTCCCCAAAATATCGTTTTTAAACTAACTTTTTAATTCCTCTCAACATATAGGGATTCATGGGAATTTACAACAAAATAACACCTGAATATTGGTAGATTTATCAGCAAATTGTGCGGTATTTCACAATAAAAAATCCCGACAAAAATGCCAGGATTTTTTAACGCTATTCAAATTTAAAAGAAATAATGCTGAACCAGTGCTGCCACACCAATCACTAAAAACACAAGTGCGCCAATTTTATGAATCAGTGAAATCGGGAGTTTTTCCGCCAGTTTGTTGCCAATAAAGACTGCAGGAGCATTGACCAGCATAATGCCCAGCGTGGTTCCCAGTGTTACCCAGCCAATACTGTCAAAGCGCGCGGCAAGTGCCACGGTAGCAATCTGGGTTTTATCACCAATTTCTGCCAGAAAGAACAAAACAAACGTGGCACCAAAAACGCCATATTTTTGCCATTTATTAATGCTTTCAGTTTCATCATCCAGTTCATCTGGAATCAGCATCCAGGCCGCCATCGCAATAAATCCAAGGGAAACAATCCATAACAATACGGTCGGGCTCAGAACGGTTGTAATCCATTGCCCCAGGACAGCGGAAACACCATGGTTGACCACGGTCGCCAGGAAAATTGCGATCAGAATTGGGACAGGTTTACGGAAACGCGCGGCCAGCAGCAAAGCCAGCAATTGAGTTTTGTCACCCATTTCGGACAAGGCAACAACAGCTAAAGAAATCAGGAAGGCTGAAAGCATGATGTATTTCTCTGGCTAGCATAATAAAACCTGTGACTCACCCCTCCTGCTAGCCAAATTGAGCAGAGTGGTAAATCAAAGGTCTTGCCAACAAAAAGAAAATCATGATCAAAAAGATCATTTGGTTCCTTGCTATGATGACCATGTTCTGTGGAACAATTATGTTGACCATCACCTTTTTACCTTGCGTAAAAAGCGGCTACTCCCCAATGAAGTGCATGCATTTTAAGCTGAAAGATAAAAATTTTCAAATGCCTTTAAAAATATCATTTCAGGATAACAATCAACCTCGTTATCCATGGCAAAAATTACATCAGAAATCATTTTAAGCCAAGCAGTATTTTACGCGGCTGTATTCACTGTCTTATCCCTGTCATAGGAACAAGCCTGTGCGTTTCTCAATCTACCCACGCCTTTCATAAAAAAACCCTGCCGAAGCAGGGTTTTAGTGAGTATCAACTGAAATTAGAGCAACAGGCTACGAATATCCGACAACAGTTTGGTCAGCTTATGGGTAAAGCGTGCTGCATCTGCGCCATTAATCACACGGTGGTCATAAGACAATGACAGCGGCAGCATCAGCTTAGGATCAAAACCTGTACCATTCCAGACCGGTTGCATGGTGGCTGGCGAAATACCCAAAATTGCCACCTGAGGCCAGTTCACCAATGGAGTGAATGCGGTACCGCCAATTGAACCCAGGCTGGTAATGGTGAAGTTCGCACCTTGCAAATCTTTCGGTGACAATTTCTTGTCACGTGCTTTCTTGCTCAGTTCACCCAGTTCAACTGCAATTTGCTTGATTGATTTTTGATCTGGATTACGCAGTACCGGCACAGTCAAACCGTCTGGTGTTGCCACAGCAATGCCCATATGGATTTCATTACGCAACAATACCGATTTCTGGTCATCCGCTAAATGGCCGGCAAAATACGGCTCTTCCTTCAACAGATGCGCGACTGCTTTGGCAATGAAAGCCAGAATCGTCAGGCTAATACCCTCTTGTTTAAACTTGGCTTTGAGATCGCCGCGCCATGCTTCAAGTTCGGTAATATCTGCCAGGTCAAACTGGGTTACCTGTGGAATGTAATTATTCAACGACAACTGCGGCACAGAAACCTGTTGCAGGCGGGTCATGGCTTTCACTTCACCACCACCAAATGCCGAGAAATCTGGCAATGCAGGCAAACCAGGAACTTGCGCTACAGTCTGCGCTACCGGTGCAGCTTGAGGTGCAGTTAAGCGTGTTTTCACATAGGCAAACACATCTTCTTTCATCAAGCGATCATGGGCACCCGAAGCTTTGACTTCAGCCAAGACCACGCCCAACTCACGCGCCAGCTTACGTACCGCAGGACCTGCATAGACTTTGGCATTGGCAGCATTCTGCTCCTTGCTCAGCTTATCGGCCGATTGGACTGGTGCTTGTTCTACAGAGGTAGCCGCTTGTGGCGCTGCTGCCGGAGCAGGTGCTGCCTTGGCTGCAGGAGCAGCTTCAACTTTGGCTGGCTGAACTACAGCAGCTGCCTGCCTTTTCGCTTCGATGCTTACCAGAGCCATACCTTGTGAGACATTTTGCCCCATTTGTACGTGAATGGCTTTAATCACCCCTGCCGATGAGCTTGGCACTTCAACCGTGGCTTTATCGGACTCAACCACAATAATGCTTTGATCCGCCTCGACCGTGTCACCGACTTGAACTAAAATTTCCGCCACTACAGCTTTGTCTACACCCAGATCAGGCACAGCAATTTCAACCTCTCCGCCTGGTACAGAAGCTACAGGTGCCTGAACTGATGTTTCTGTTTTTGGCGCATTCACAGCAGCGGTTTCTGTAGCAGGTGTCGTTGTAGAAACCGTACTTGGCGCTGCTTCAGCAGCTGAAGATGCTGTTTTCACCTTGAGCAGAACCACACCTTCTTTGACCGTGTCGCCTGCCTGAACTTCAACGCTCTCAACTGTACCAGCAACGGTACTTGGCACTTCAACCGTGGCTTTATCGGATTCCACCACCACAATGCTTTGATCGACAGTGATTTCATCACCTACCTGGACCAGAATTTCGCCGACCAGGGCTTTTTCTACCCCAATGTCAGGGACTTGTACCTCAACCACTGAAGCGCTGCCGGCCGGATTCTTCGCTGCTGCAGCTGCGGGTTGATGGGATGCCAGTTCCTGCATAATTTCCTGATCAGGCAGCGAGGTCGGCGTGTTTTCCGAAGTCTTTTGTGAAGCGTCTGCTTCTTGAACTTCAGTCGCGCCGGTTGAACCTTCCTCAGCTTCCAGTTCAATCAGTACCGAACCTTCTGAAACCACATCGCCTACTGCAACCGTAATACTTTTCACAATCCCTGCCGAAGTGCTTGGCACTTCAACAGAGGCTTTATCGGATTCCAGCAAAACCAGGCTGTCATCTACCGCGACGCTATCGCCCACTTTCACCAAAATTTCAGCAACGATGGCTTTATCAACTCCAATATCAGGTGTTTTGATTTGCATGCTTAGTTCTCCTCACCTGATTGTTCTTTATAGTCCGCAACCGCCTGAACTTCAGGGTGTGCTTGAGGTGCCCAAGCGACTGGACGATCGGTATCAAGTTCGAAGCTGGAGATGGCATCTTTCACCAGACGCGCATCCACTTCGCCTTCATCGGCCAGTTTCTTCAAGGTTGCCACGACAATGTGCGCGGCATCCACACCGAAGTAACTACGCAAATTGCCACGGGTATCTGAACGGCCGTAACCATCGGTGCCCAAGGCTACGAATGGGCGGTTGTCTGGAAGATAGGCACGGATCTGTTCGCTGTATGCACGCATATGATCGGTTGCAGAAACCACAATACCGTCTGTTTCACGCAGTTGTTGTGACACCCAGGATTCCTTCGCCTCTTCAGCCAATGGATGCAGGCGGTTGTATTCTTCACATGCCATGCCATCACGTGCCAGTTCGTTGAAGCTGGTGACACTCCACACGTTCGAGTGAATCTGGTATTCATCACGCAAGATTTTCGCTGCTTTAATCACTTCCCGAAGAATCACACCTGAACCCATCAGCTGAACCGTGGCTTTTTCATCCTGTTCAAGCAGATACATACCGCGCTTGATGCCTTCTTCCACGCCTTGCGGCATTTCCGGATGCTCATAGTTTTCGTTCATGACGGTCAGGTAATAGAACACGCGTTCCTGATTGACATACATGCGTTGCAAGCCATCGTGTACGATGACCGCCAGTTCATAACCGAAACATGGGTCATAAGACACACAGTTCGGAATGGTATTGGCCAGAATATGCGAATGACCATCCTGATGTTGCAAGCCTTCACCGTTCAATGTGGTACGGCCCGCGGTTGCACCCAGCAAGAAACCTTGTGCCTGAGCGTCACCGGCTGCCCAGGCAATGTCACCAATACGCTGGAAACCGAACATCGAGTAGTACATGTACATTGGAATCATTGGCAGGTTATTGGTTGAATAACTGGTCGCCAAGGCTGCCCATGCACTCATCGCACCGGCTTCATTAATCCCTTCCTGCAACATGTGACCATCTTTGGCTTCACGATAGTTCATCAGCTGTTCTTGGTCTTCAGGCGTATATTTCTGACCATGAGCAGCATAAATACCGAGCTGACGGAACATGCCTTCTAAACCAAAGGTACGGGCTTCATCCGGTACGATTGGCACAACGCGGTCTTTAATTGCTTTTTCTTTTAGAAGTGCCGAGATTAAACGCACCATCACCATCGTCGTTGATTGCTGTTTGCCATTTGAACCTTTTAATACGGCATCAAAGACAGACAGATCAGGAATCGCCAATGATTCACTTTCTTTACGACGCGCTGGTAAATAACCGCCCAACGCTTCACGACGTGCCTTCATATATTTAATTTCAGGCGAGTTCTCACTTGGACGGTAGAACGGAACTTCTTCAAGCTGTTCATCGGTAAATGGCAGGTTGAAACGGTTACGTACATACTTTAATGATTCAAGCTGCATTTTCTTGATTTGATGCGTTTTGTTGACCGCTTCAATTTCTTCAGACAGACCATAACCCTTAACCGTTTTTGCCAGAATGACGGTCGGCTGACCATTGGCCTGGGTTGCTGCGGCATAGGCTGCAAACACTTTGTACGGGTCATGTCCACCGCGGTTCAGATTATCAATATCTTCATCGCTTAGGTTTTTCACCAATTCTTCAGCTTCAGGATATTTGCCAAAGAAGTGTGCACGGGTATACGCCCCACCTTTCACCTGATAACGCTGGTAATCTCCATCCACCGCCTCTTCCATCACGGCTTTTAAAGCACCGGATTCATCTTTGGCAAGCAGCGGATCCCAATGACGTCCCCACACCACTTTAATCACGCGCCAGCCGGCACCACGGAACAAGGATTCCAGCTCCTGAATGATTTTACCGTTACCGCGAACAGGACCGTCCAGACGTTGCAGGTTACAGTTCACCACCCAAATCAGGTTGTCCAGCTTTTCACGACCGGCAAGAGAAATTGCACCCAGGCTTTCCGGTTCATCCATTTCACCATCGCCGAGGTAAGCCCAAACCTTACGGTCTTCTTCTTTAATCAGGCTACGGTTCATCAGGTATTTCTGAATATGCGCCTGGTAGATCGACATGATCGGACCCAGACCCATGGATACGGTCGGGAACTGCCAATAATCCGGCATCAAGTAAGGATGCGGATAACTTGGCAAACCATTGCCACCGACTTCACGGCGGAAATTATTCAGTTGCTCTTCAGTCAAACGGCCTTCCAAGAATGAACGCGCATAAATCCCTGGCGCACAGTGACCTTGGTAATAGATCATGTCGCCACCAAAATGGTCGCTATTGGCGCGGAAGAAGTGGTTAAAACCAACGTCATATAAAGTTGCAGAAGATGCAAAGCTGGCCAAGTGACCACCCAGGTCGTCACCGGTTTTATTGGCACGTAACACCATTGCCAAGGCATTCCAGCGAATCAGGGCACGGATACGACGCTCCATATCCTGGTCGCCTGGCATAGCCGGGGTTTCTTCAACTGAAATGGTATTGAGATAAGGAGTATTTAGACGCTGAATAGGAACATGCTTGGCAATCGCGCGCTGATAGAGTTTTTCTAACAAAAATGCAGCACGCTCAGTACCCATATGCTGTAAAACCGAGTCAAATGCGTCTTGCCATTCTTGGGTTTCCTGCGCGTCGGTATCACCATAAAACGCCATATTTCACCTATTCCTTGAGCTTATTTATAGTCTCTATATGTACCATACTTTGGAGAGCATCAGTTATCGCTACAGCTGAATACGGAATACCACTATTATTTAGATAATAAATACTCATTGACCATTCTTTACGCAATAAAACAAAAAACCGCCAATAAAGGCGGTTTTTTATACAATAACTATTCTCTTGAATGATACTATTATATTCGAAAGCTCTAAGTGCCCTAGAGCTACTCTTTAATGAATATACACATCTGTATTTATCAACTTATGGCAACATTGCTAAATAAGTTGATGGATTTTTGCGTTGTCCATCTTTCACGACTTCATAATGCAAATGTGGACCAGTACAACGCCCCGTGCAACCCACATTGGCAATATGTTCACCAGCTTCTACGCGATCACCAACACGGGCAATCAAACGTGATGCATGTGCATAACGGGTCAAATAACCGTTGCCATGATTAATTTCTACGTATTGACCATACCCTGTACCCCAGCCTGATTTGGTCACTACGCCAGGGCCAGTGGCATAAATAGGTGTACCGCTTGGTGCAGACAAATCCAGACCGGAGTGATTTTCAGCGCGACCGCCCATGGTACGGCCACCAAAGTTGGAACTCACACGTTTCATGTCTGGAAGAGGATGAGACACCAACCAGGAGTAAGCATTGCCAGAATAAGTTTTTGAGCTGGTTGAACGATATTTTTTCGCTAAAGATTCATTGTTTAATTCAATTGTTTTTTCACGCAATTGAACATTCATTCTGGTTTCAGCAGGAAGATCAATATCATTTGATTCTGCATAAGAACCTTGCGCCAAAGTACGGGTCAATTGTTCAATGCGATCTTCCGATGCATTGTTAGAGCTAGGAGTTAATTCAACTAAATCTGCAAAAGCTACAGATGCGGCAGAAGCTGCCAATGAAAACGCTAATAAAATACGTCGCGTATGCATAAAAAACCTCTTTTAACTGTTCTTAGTCAATGTCCTTGCGTGATCTCTTCCTTGATATCCACTAAAAGAAGTGCGTAAGATTAAGACACAAGTATGTAGGAACAATGTATGTCGGAACCAGTGAACGTCTTTCAACAAACAAGAAAACACTTAAAAACAGGAAACTTTACGTTTCTCTCTACACAAGTTGCTGCATGGCAGAAACTTACAAAACTCATTCAACCGATATTGCCCCAACCAGAGCAATGGCAAGTTGTTTGTTATCAACATGGCATTTTGACGATAACGGGTGCAAATCAAGCCATGATTAGCCAGCTTGCCTATCTTCAAAAGCAATATATCGCCCAATTGTTACAATTACCTGAATTTAAAGACTTACAAAAATTGCAAGTACGATTAAGAATTCAGACGCAAACCCCTCCAAAACCCCAATCTCTGTCCCGATCCCTTAGTCCAGATACTCAAGACTTACTTCGTGGTGCTGCCGACTTTGTAAGTGACCCTAAGCTTAGCCAAGCTATGCTACGTTTGGCAAGAAATAAAAAGTAACCAATACAGGCATATCTTTGAATTAAGAAATAAAAGATGTGAACTGCTTAACAATTCGTTTTGTTACATTATAACACTTACATTAAAAGACAATAACTTATGTCACACTTACATAAGAAATTGGACACTGTTTAATGTCATCAAATGTTACAATTTCGTAATTACTTGGATCACTTTTAACATTGCGTAATAATTGATTATTTAAGGCATGTCCGGACTTATAGCCATCAAATTTGGCAATAATCTGGTGTCCCAAGAGATATAAATCTCCGACTGCATCCAGAATTTTATGACGTACAAATTCGTCCGAGAAGCGCAGCCCTTCTTCATTGACCACGCCGGTTTCATCGACACCAATTGCATTTTCCAGGCTGGCGCCTAAGGCCAGATTGTTGGCTTTTAGATAGTCCAGATCTTTCATAAAACCGAAAGTACGGGCTCCACTGACTTCGTAAACAAAGGTTTCGGTAGAAAAATCGATGGTTGCGGACTGATATTCTTTTTTAAATGCCGGATGATCAAAATCAATGGTAAAGTTGAGCTGGAAGCCGTCATAAGGATGAAATACTGCACGTTTATCATCAATTAACGCTTCAACATGTTTTAAAATTCTTATAAATTTTTTCGGTGCGTCCTGTTCTTGCAATCCGCCTTGCATGAGCAAATAGATAAATGGACCCGCACTACCGTCCATAATCGGAACTTCTGAAGCCGAAACTTCAATAATCAGGTTATCAATTCCCAGTCCGGCAATCGCACTCATGACATGCTCAATGGTACCGACTTTGGCATTGTCCTGAACCAGATTAGAGCACATGAACGCTTCTTGAATCAGCATCGCATCTGCAGGAATATCTACCGGCGGATCTAAATCGATACGTCGAAATACAATACCCCCATCCACATGATGCGGCACAAAGTTAATTAAGACTTTTTGCCCACTATGAAGACCAATACCGCTCGCTTTCACGACACGCTGTAGGGTACGTTGTTTCAACATGTTTTTCTATCATCTGCTCATCAAACCGCTATACGTTAGCATATTTAGCCATTGATAAAAAATAAAAAGGTAGTCGCAAGACTACCTTTTCTGTTGAATTTGTGCAGTCTGCACAAATTTAGCATTATTTACGTTGCTGATTTTTCAAGTAATCTTGAATACTCATTGGCGTTGGACGTGATGAACCAACGGCAGGAGCAGGTGCCGTTGCCGCTTCATTTTGCTGACGTTGAATGGCTGGCACATCATCATCTTCTACGACAGCTTGTGCTGTATGATTGACTGGACGTGTAGCAGACTGCACTGCTGGACGTTTTACCGTATCTGCCGAGTCTGCGGAATTACGGGTCAAACCGGTTGCAATCACAGTAACACTGATTTCATCACGCGCATCCGGATCAAAGACTGTACCGTAGAACACCTGACCTTCATCCAGATCGACAATCTGGTTGACGACATCGGTAATTTCTTCAATTTCACCGAAGGTCACATCATCACCACCAGTCACGTTAATTAAAATGCCTTTGGCATTCATAATGGTGACGTTATCCAGTAATGGACTACGAATAGCCTGTTCAGCTGCCTGACGTGCACGGGTTTCACCACGACCTGAACCCACACCCATCATGGCATAGCCACGTGTACTCATGGCGGTTTTCAAATCGGCAAAGTCAAGGTTGATATGACCTGGACGAACAACCAGATCAAAGATACTGCGTACCGCATTTAACAACACATCATCTGCTTTTTTGTACGCATCTTTCATTGAAATGTCGCGGAAGACTTTAAGCAAACGCTGGTTAGGAATAATAATCAGTGAATCGACATGCGCTTCCAGAGCCTCAATGCCTTTTTCAGCAGACTGTTGACGACGCTTGCCTTCAAAATTAAACGGAGTCGTCACCACACCTACGGTCAGAATACCCATTTCTTTCGCAATTTCAGCCACAACTGGCGCAGCGCCTGTACCCGTACCGCCCCCCATACCTGCGGTAACGAATACCATGTCAGTACCTTCCAGGTGTTGGCGAATCAGTTCACGGCTTTCTTCAGCAGCAGTCTGGCCCACTTGAGGATTTGCCCCTGCACCCAGACCACGCGTGCTTTGTTCACCTAATTGAATTTTGAATTGCGCATTCATACGGTCTAAAGCTTGTTTGTCGGTATTGGCACAGACAAATTTTACCCCTTGAATGTCGGATTCAAGCATGTGTTGCACGGCATTACCACCAGCACCACCAACACCAAATACAGTGAAACGGGCTTGACCGTTGCTATCGTTTTGATCATCTTCTAAAAATTCAAATGAGGCCATGACCTTTGGATTTCCTAATTCGTAATTGGCAGTCACTTAAGCCCGTATACTGCCTTGATCTTAATAAAAATTGAGTTTAGGATGCTGTCCAACCACACGCTTGTCAAGTGCAAGCCGTTAGACGTACAACTTCCTTACAATATTCCCAATAAATTTCACTTAAAATATCGATTTTAACTGATTGTTCAATGCTGACCATGCCCGACCGACCCGTTTAAAAACACTCAGTTTTTCAGGGTCTGTCGCTTCTACAATGGTATCTTGCGTATCACTTTGGCTAAACATCAACAAGCCGGCAGCAGTCGCATACTGTGAACGACGTAAAGCGGCCTGATTCTGTTCATCAGCATGTACTTGCACGGGCGGATTGCCTAAATGCGCTGACACCCCCAACATATGACGCGCCAGATTCACCATGCCTTCAATTTGACTAGCATCACCCGTCAGAACCACACCATGATACAAACCATGAATGGCCCCATTCCGCTGTAACTCTTGATGAACCTGGGTCAGAATTTCTTCATAACGCGCAATAATGATTTCCGCCAGTTCAATGCGGCTAATGGTCTGTGGACCATCAATACCCTGAAATTGAATCATATGGTCAGGCTTGACCACTTTCAGGTCAACACAGCCATACAACAGTTTCAGCCGTTCAGCTTCTTCGGTGGTGGTTTGCAATACGGCAGCAATATCACGGGTGACATGCTCTCCTCCGCGTTGCAAGGTATGTGTCAATGCCAGGCGACCATCCAGATACACGGCAATATTGGTGGTACCCGCACCGATATCAACCAAGCATACCCCATATTCTTTTTCATCTTTCAGCAAACTGGCTTCAGCAGTCGCCAGACAGGAAACCACCATTTTCTCCACGCCAATATTGGCCCCTTTCAGCGCACGATCCAGATTCTGCATGGTGCTGATCGGCAACATCATGAGCTGATAATGCCCCACCATACTATGCGCAGACATGCGAATCGGATTTTGCACCCATTCAGCAGAATCATCCAACTCAAAACCTAAAGGTACAGCACTCACCAGATAATGGTCTGAAGTCAAATGACTGGCTTTGGCCAACTCGAGTGCACGAACCACTTCGCTTGTTGTAATTGTATGGTCGCTATTTTCAATCGGAGTACGGCCTGAAGCATAAAAACTTTTTAATTCTGCGCTTGGAATGGAAATCCAGGCGGAATGCACCCGGCATTCAGCCATATCTTCTGCTTCTTGTACGGCATTTTTAATTGCAGTGATGACCTTGTCTAGACTTACAATTTTCCCTTTATTCATGCCTCGGTTACGAGCGGTTGCCATCCCAATCACTTGGATATTGTCTGGCGCATGTACCTTACCAATCAAAACTGAAACTTTGTGTGTCCCAATGTCAATCGCAACAACCGAGGGAACAGCTTCATTCATTATCTACTACTACCATTACGTGTTTAGTTAATTTATGGCCTTAAGCCTCTATTTTATATAAAGCCGCCCAATTATGGCTTTACCGTTCTTGTATCTGCAATGCTTGTGTCATCAATCGTTACAACAAAATGACCATTTACAATATTCGGAGGTGCTGCATTCTTCCATTGTATGGCCATTCCGTTTCTATAACGCAAGTCTACTGACGAAATTTTAGCCCAAACCGGTTTTAAATCACTTTGTGCCAGATGACTCAAGCGTTGAAGTTTACCCATGGTCTGATCCTGATCCACAATAATGCGCAAACCTGAATCAAACTGCATGAACCAGGTCATACGTTCTGTTAAATATAATTCTTTTAAGCGAATGTTGACCGGCAGGAATAACTGGTTAATTTCATTGTAACGACGCATCATCATTTTTGACTGAGAAGCAGGACCATGCAACAAAGGTAATTTCTGGTTATTCTGCGGCACCACTTCTGTAAAAATATCGCCACTATCACTCAACAGTCGTCCGGTTCCCCAACGGGCAATGGCATGACGGGGCATCACTCGTACACGAATTGAATTTGGCCATGCACGTGAAACCACCACGCGATCCACCCAAGACAACTCTAAAGCCTGATCCCGGATTTTTTCCAGATCAGAGGTAAAATAATTTTCTGTAACCTTGGGTGCAACATGGGTCATGACCTGGCGATTTTCAGCCTCCGAGCGGGTACCCACCACACTCAGTTTGGCCACCCGCGCATCAGTCATGACACCATACAGACCATATATCCCCACAGCCAATACCACAAGTGCAACCAGCATCAACAACCAGCCACCGAGATTCGTAAGCTTTTCCTTACGTGTAGGTGGCTTATCATGAATGGAGGTAATTGCCGCTCGTTTACGGCGCATTGAAGCAGGGAGTTGAGCCATATTCTAGTGAGCCGCAGCCGTTAAAGTCTGTTCTAAAATCGCCACACACAACTCATCAAAACTATAGCCTACAGCTTTGGCAGCCTTGGGTACCAGAGAATGACTGGTCATGCCTGGAACAGTATTCACTTCCAGTAACCAGAAGTTGCCCTGTTCATCCTGCATGGCATCAATACGGCCCCAACCGCTGGCACCGACGGCCTGAAAAGCACGCAAACATAAAGCCTGCAGACGTTTTTCTTCTTCCTCGGTTAAACCGCAAGGGATACCGTACTGCACGTCATTACGGTTGTACTTGGCCTCATAGTCATAGAATGCCACATCTTTTGGCGGTTCCAGGCGAATGATCGGCAAGGCCTGACCATTTAAAATCACAATGGTAAATTCACGGCCAGTAATCCATTTTTCTGCCATCACCACGGCATCATGTTCAGTCGCCTTGGCGATCGCATCAGCAAAGTCTTCCTTGCGTTCAACTTTACTCATACCAATACTTGAACCTTCATGTACCGGTTTGATAATAAATGGCAGACCAATGCTATCAATAATTGCATCCAGGTCAGAGTCTTTGGTCACAATGCGATAAGGTGCCGTTGGCAGTTCCGAACCTTGCCAGACCTGCTTGGTTTTTACCTTGTCCATGCCAATCGCAGAACCCTGCACACCGGTACCGGTATAAGGAATATTCAACCATTCCAATGTGCCTTGGATTTGACCGTCTTCCCCACCGCGACCATGCAAGACAATAAAGGCGCGGTCATAGTTGACCAGTTCAGTCACACTACGCTCTTGTGGGTCAAAAGCTTCGGCATTCACCCCCGAACGCACCAATGCTTCAAGCACAGCTTGACCACTATCTAGAGAAACCTCGCGCTCAGCTGATTTACCACCAAGCAATACGGCAACTTTGCCGAATTTTGAAGCATTTGCCACGTTTATATCCTTAAACTTTATAACTGAACGATCACATGCAAAAACACACAAAGTGATTATTTTAAATACAAATTATTTTGTGCAAGCTCAACCGAGATCGCACCCACATTACCTGCGCCTTGCGTTAATAACAAGTCATTCGCCTGTAACACTTTTTGCATCGCGTTTTGTAAATTGCCATCTACAGGGTCAATCAAAATCGGCTCAACATCGCCACGCAAACGGATACTGCGTGCCAGACTGCGACTATCTGCCCCGACAATCGGCTTTTCGCCTGCAGGATACACTTCTAACAATAACAATTGGTCGACTTGTGACAATACATCGACGAAGTCATCAAAGCAGTCACGGGTACGGGTAAATCGGTGCGGCTGGAACATCATCACCAGGCGGCGGTCTGGATGACTTTGACGTGCCGCTTTAATGGTGGCCTCGACTTCCTTAGGATGGTGACCATAGTCATCGACCAATTTAACATTGCCATATGCAAGTTCAAATTCACCTTGAACCTGGAAGCGACGGCCTACACCGCTAAAACCCTCTAATGCACGGCAGATCGCGCCATCAGAAACGCCTTCATCGGTTGCAATACCAATTGCCGCCAAGGCATTCAGCACGTTATGCAGACCCGGCTGGTTCACCGTCACACGAAGCGGTTCACGGTTTTTACGCAGCACGGTAAAGTGAGTACGCATACCATCCTGATCGACATCAACCGCACGGATGTCATTGTCTTCGTTAAAACCGTAGGTTAAGAGGGGACGGCCAATACGTGGCATAATTTCACGAATGTTGGCGTCATCACCGCATACTACAGCCAGACCGTAGAATGGAAGTTTCTGCAAGAACTGCACAAAGGTATCTTTCAGGACATCAAAGCTGCCACCATAAGTATCCATATGATCCGCATCAATATTGGTCACAATGGTGGCCATAGGCTGCAAGTGCAGGAATGATGCATCTGATTCATCCGCTTCAGCCACGATGTAACGGCTGGCTCCCAGTGCCGCATTGACACCGGTACGGTTCAGCAAACCGCCGATCACATAGGTGGGATCAAGATTTTCTTCCGCCAGCATACAAGTCACCAAACTTGTCGTGGTGGTTTTACCATGCGTACCGGCAACGGCAATACCGTGACGGTAACGCATCAGCTCACCCAGCATCTCTGCACGGCGAACCACGGGAATACGGCTTTCAATGGCGGCCTTGATTTCCGGGTTTTCAGGATCAATCGCGGTTGAAACCACCAGGACATTGGCATCTTTAATATTTTCTGCCGCATGGCCAATATAGACCTTGATGCCGTTTTCTTCGAGTTGAGCCGTGGTTTTAGAGGCTTTAATATCGGAGCCCGATACTTTGTAGCCCTGGTTTTTCAGTACTTCTGCAATGCCACACATCCCTGCACCGCCGATCCCCACAAAATGAATGTGTTTGATACGGCGCATTTCAGGCACTTTGATTAACTTTTTTGCTTGGTCAGCAGGAGTAGATGGAGACATATATTACTCTAATTTTACAATTCTTGAATTAAACGAACCACGTGTTGGGTTGCATCTGGTTGAGCCTGTTGACGTGCCTTGACTGCCATTTCAGACAACAACTGGCGATTCATCAACGGGGCTAAAAGTTCTTTTAAGCTATCTGGAGTTAAAGTGGCTTGTGGGCAAATTTTTGCCGCACCAGTTTTGGCTAAAAATCCGGCATTCGCCGTCTGGTGATCATCGACCGCACTTGGCAGTGGTACAAAAACCGCTGCCACCCCTGCCGTTGCAATTTCTGTCACGGTTAAAGCACCGGCCCGGCAGATAATCAGATCGGCATCCGAATAAGCCTTGGCCATATCTTCAATAAAAGGCTGTACTTCCACCTCTAGTGATGCAGGCTTATCTACATAACGTGCCTGGGTCGCCTCGGCATGGTTTTGACCACATTGATGATACACATTCAATGGTACATTCAGCTGTTTTAAGGCTTCCGGTACACGTTCATTTAATGCCTGTGCACCGAGTGAGCCACCGACAATTAAAATACGTAGCGGCAAACCCGCTTTCTCACGTTCTTGATAACGCCAAGACGGGCTTAAAATTTCAGTAATTTCTTTACGTACCGGATTGCCGGTGGTCACGATTTTTGCACTTTCAGGAAAAGTGTCGGGAAATGCCTGACACACTTTTTTTGCAATACGCGATAACTGGGTATTGGTGAAACCGGCAATGGCATTTTGCTCGTGAATAATCACGGGAATACCCAAGGCACGAGCCGCCAAACCACCGGGACCGGCCACATAGCCGCCAAAACCGGCCACAGCATCGACCTTAAGCTGTTTCATATAACGCATGGCGCTTAGGGTGGCTTTTAAAATTTTAAACGGTGCCAATAACTTACGCACAGCCCCATTACCACGTACACCCTGAATATCAATCTGGTAAATGGGAATATTATGATTCTTTAATAAACGGTTTTCCATGCCAGTCGGCGTTGCCAGCCAGGACACTTCAATTCCCTGCTGCTGTAATTCTTTGGCAACAGCAAGTGCTGGAAAAACATGCCCACCGGTTCCGGCAGCCATCATCATCACATGTTTCGGCTTTGTTTGCGTTGCTTCGGTCACGGTCTAATTCTTCAATTCTAAAATAGGAATAACGAAATTTGATTTTAAGCTGACAATTGTAATCACAAACGCATAACCGTGAAAGGTTATTTACTTTTTTTCAACATGCGTTTGATTGTTTTTTTCTTCAGATTTTAAAGTTTAAACTAGTTTTATTAATAATCGAGCAAAATATATATTTTTTAAGCAATTTTACGACCTGTTTTTTTGAACAACCCTTAAATTCCTGTCCCTTTGTTATCCCAAAATAAAAAGCAAGAAAAGGAACGAATCAAATAGAATAAAAAAGAGCTCCCATGAGGAACTCTTTTAAAAAATAAGACTTAAGCTTGCAAACCTGCTTCCAGAACGGCAAATAAATCATCGGCAATGGAAGTCCCAAACTGGCTATCAATTTCACGAATACAGGTTGGACTGGTCACATTAATTTCCGTCACGTAATTGCCAATCACATCCAGACCGACAAAAACCAGGCCTTTTTCACGTAAGTAAGGCCCTACTTTTGCTGCAATCGCTTTGTCATTTTCAGAAAGTGGACGAGCTTGCCCCAAGCCACCTGCTGCCAGGTTGCCGCGCACTTCGCCATTTTGCGGAATACGGGCCAGGCAGTAAGGTACTGGTTCACCATTCACCATCAGGATACGTTTATCGCCCTCGACAATTTCCGGAATATAACGCTGCGCCATAATCGGTCGGGTACCGTTATTGGTCAGCATTTCAATGGTCGACCCAATATTGATGCCATCTTGATACAAGCGAAAAATGCCTGTGCCGCCCATTCCATCCAGTGGTTTTACAATTACATCGACGTGTTCTTTCAGAAAATCCCGGATCAAACCTTCATTTGAGGTCACTAAAGTCGGTACCTGAAGTTCTGGGAACTGGGTGGCGAACAGTTTTTCGTTACAGTCACGCAGGCTTTGCGGCTTGTTAATAATCCACGCCCCTTCACGCTCGGCCTGTTCCAGAATATATGTGGTATAAACAAAGTTCATGTCGAAAGGCGGGTCTTTACGCATCAGCACCACGTCATAAGCCGCGATCGATTCTTTTTTCTTTTCACCCAATTCATAATAATGGTTATAGTCTTCAAACACTTTCAGCGGTGAAATCAAACCGAAGGCTTTACCTTGATCGATGTATAAATCTTGCTGTAATGCATAACCCAACTCATGTCCACGACGGCTGGCAGCCCAGAGCATGGCCATAGAAGAATCTTTTTTCAGGTTTACATTTTCGATGGGATCCATCACAACAAGTACGCGCATATCGATCTGCTCATGTATTTTTAAATTGAGAAAAGTATAGCGGAGTTTAATCTTTCTTTTTTCTCAATTTTAGTAAAGCTTGTATGGAATACTTTGAACACTGACAGGAATACTTTATGCAACAAGCCATTATTGGATTTCACCTAGATGAAGAAAATCATTGGGTCGCAGACCTGGCTTGCGGTCATACGCAACATGTGCGGCATAATCCGCCCTGGCAAAACCGCCCTTGGGTCATGACCGAGCAGGGTCGAAAAGAGAAAATCGGGATAATGCTGGAATGCAAGAAATGTGAAGAACCAGATTAATGATTTTTCAGATAAAGAATAAATAATGAAATATTTATCTAAAATATAATATTACAATTTTCTTTAGCCATGTCAGAATAATGATTTTTATTCTCAATTGCATAAATTAAAAGAGTTTAAAACCCCAAAAACAGATCATTTAAATTAACCATTTAAAAATAAAACCCCAATCCACCATATTCACCCCTGTTAAATCAAAATCTATATAATAAAAAAATAATGATTTGACCAGATATTATAATCACCTTTATTAATTTTTTATTTAAGCCCCTACTATTAAATTATTTCCCATACAGAATAAATCACATTTACCCCTTAAAATAAAAATTAGCAATCTATTAAACATTGGCAGAGTAAAACTTGAAGTGCGACATAAACCACCTAATTAATTTAAAGGGTTTATGGAGTATATAAAATTGTCATACCATCATCTTAACTTTGA
>NZ_FMYO01000005.1 GCF_900096895.1 Acinetobacter kookii
TCAAAGTTAAGATGATGGTATGACAATTTTATATACTCCATAAACCCTTTAAATTAATTAGGTGGTTTATGTCGCACTTCAAGTTTTACTCTGCCTGGTTTATGTCGCACTTCAAGTTTTACTCTGCCATGTCATTTACGCTTTATATGCAACCTTATTTTACTTTTGATACTTTTTCATAAAATAGCCACGTACTATTTTAAATAAACAACAATATAATTTTTTCATTTTTTTTAAAAATAGAAATCCAACTTAACAATTAAAATGATCCACCAGATTTAAATATTAATGATTCACATACATACCCTCCCTCACTTCATTTAAATTCAGCATTTATTTATGCTTTTAGAATTAAACTCAGCATCTATACTTATCTTCCACCCCCAATTTTTTCTTTATTTATACCTTTAAAATTTGTAAAAGTCTCATCAATAGACTTCCTACATCCCCCTTTACTCTCCTATGAGATGAAATAAATAGGTTAGGAATAATTATGAAAGACGTTTATTCCAATTTTATACATTTTAAATACAAATTAAATTCATATACTAACAGCACATTAAAATATTTTATAGTTAATTTTTTATAATAATCTCATATATAACATTAAGTAATATTAGAATATTATATTGTTATTCACCCTATTTATAAAAAACAAATAAAGCCATTTAATTACAGTCCATTACCAGTATATTTTTTATTTATTATTTACATTAAAAAGAATAGAAACACATCATTTATTTATTAATAAATTATTTCTTTTAATTTATTAGAGTTGTTTATTACAACAGTCTTACCCAAAAATAAAGATAGGACGAAAAAAATGGCTAATCGAAGTAATGAGAATGAAACAGAACATTCAAATCGCGGATTTGCAAGTATGGATCCCGAGAGACAACGTGAAATAGCAAGTAAAGGTGGTCATGCCGCGCATGAAAGTGGGCATGCTCATGAATTCACCTCAGAGGAAGCCCGTGCAGCCGGTCAAGCTGCTCATAGAAGCGGACATGCTCATGAATTTACCTCGGAAGAAGCGCGTGAGGCAGGTGCGCGCAGCCATATGAATACACGCGGTCGCAGCCGTTATGATGACGACGATGACCGTGGTGGTCGCTCTGGTCGTAGCCGTTACGATGATGATGACCGTGGTGGCCGTGGTCGTAGCCGTTATGACGATGATGATGACCGTGGTGGCCGTGGTCGTAGCCGTTATGACGATGATGATGATCGCGGCGGTCGCTCAGGTCGTAGCCGTTATGATGATGACCGTGGTGGTCGAGGTCGTAGTCGCTATGACGATGATGATGACCGTGGTGGTCGAGGTCGTAGCCGTTATGACGATGATGATGATCGCGGCGGTCGCTCAGGTCGTAGCCGTTATGACGATGATGATGACCATGGTGGCCGAGGCCGAGGTCGTAGTCGTTATGATGACGATGATGATCGCGGCGGTCGCTCAGGCCGAAGCCGCTATGACGATGATGATCGCGGCGGTCGCTCAGGCCGAAGCCGCTATGACGATGATGATGATCGCGGCGGTCGCTCAGGCCGAGGTCGTAGCCGTTATGATGACGATGATGATCGCGGCGGTCGCTCAGGCCGAAGCCGTTATGACGATGATGATGATCGTGGCGGTCGCTCAGGCCGTGGTCGTAGCCGTTATGATGACGATGATGATCGCGGTGGCCGTTCAGGCAGTGGTCGTAGTAGAAATACTACGCAAAGACGCGATGAATATGGCCGATTTACATCTGGCTAATCGCGACCTGCTTCATTTAAGAAAACTTAACAACTCAAATAAATATAATTCTAATTCAATCACATCCTATCAAGCGTAGATTAATCTACGCTTTTTTATGCAAACAATAAAAATACAAGAAGAACCCTAAAAAATTTCTTCCCCTTAAATCACAAGAATTAAAAGACAAGAAAAATGGTATCGCTTTTGAACCATGCAAAACAAAAAACCAATCCTTTTAAAATTAAAAAGATTGGTTTAAAGCTATTGAGATGATGGAGTTAAGCTAAGGACGTAAACGGTTCCAGGCATCACGTGAGGCATGTTTAGCCTCTTCCCAGGTTAGACGGGACTGCGCTTTTGATCCTTCCCACTTGGCACGAAGATCCGGCTCTACGTCTTCAAACCGCTTGCTTGAATCATACGCAGATACATCTTCATAACCTACCCGATAGGCGTGATGATAATCCCGATCATAGTCCAAATCAGGATAAGTATTTTGGCTGGACTTATAATAAGGTTGATTAACACTGTTTTCACGCCAATACGCATCTTCAACAGTGGGATCAATCGCCTCGCCTACTGCATGGCCGGCCACACCGCCAACAATTGCACCCACTGTTCCTCCGACAATAGCTCCGATTGGACCACCTGCACTACCGATTGCGGCACCTGCGGCAGCAGCACCCGCAGCACCTACACCTGTTCCTACTGGATGTGATTCATCTGTATCTGGATCATTATCTACATCCTTTCTTACATCATTTGGATCGGCCATTTTTTTCTCCTTATAACAATAGGGTATTGAGGAAAATAAGCTGGTTATAGCCATTTTCACCTAGAGTGTTTCTATTTAAAAAAACGTCCAGGTTCGGTTCTTTAATCACGATCATCATTGGTATTGAGGTATTGATCTAGACGTTTGAGCTTATCTTATGCACAGGACTCACCCATGTACTACCTTGCTCATTCTTTAAATTTCCCATATTTTCATCTTTATTTCTTTCATATATGGAATAAAGAATGACTGCAATGATGACCACGACAATGACAGCGATTATGATTTTCACATCTTTTGAGTTCATATTATTCTTCACTTTTGATTAATGTGGATGAATAGAAATAATGAGACTATAAATCTGGAAAAACTCTTCACAAAGAACACTTCCTGAGTATTAATCAATAATCAGAACAGAAAATCCAAGTCTTTTTTCTGTGGTCTTTGCGGATTTTTAACTTACTGATTCTATTGTTTATGCTGAATCTTTTGAGTATTTTCTTGTGTAGCCATTTTATTTATCTCCTATGGTCTGAATTACTGCACACCTACAGCTTTATTCACTCTACTCTTTATATTTCATTGACCAAGCTTATATCTGTTTCAATTCTCTTCAATGTAAATCCTTTTATTTTATGTGGTTGATCTATATTAGAAGAGTGTTACGTACTTAACATTTATTCTTTAAAGTTTGACAAAAATAAATACAGCAAAATATAAAAGGCATAATAACCAGGCGATGAAATTCTATCTGATGCTTTAGAGATTTTGCTAAAATATGAGGCATATTCTACCTACAGGAAATTCATGTTTAGCTTCTGAATTTTTAAGATTAAGAAAGAACTCTTTTTAAAAAATTAAATATATACATTCAAGAAGTATTTTAAATTCCAACTTAATGAAAACCATGCAAAGAAAAATTAAACATGTGTTCTTGTTATATTGAGGAGATAAATTGGAGCTTCTTTTCTTAAGCATCGTTACAATATTGAATTAACAGATTCAAAAATTTTTGCCTTTCACATTTACTCAAGCTTTATTTTGTGAATAGAATTATAAGTATAAATGGCAAAGCAAAATGTTATGTTCCAGAAATTTAGACTCTTGTTGTGGTTCAAACTTTCTTTAATGTTTGATATTTATAACTTTCGTTTTCGAAATTTGACTACGGGTGAGATCAATCTTGCACGTCAAATTTTCGGTAATTTAATCAATTACGATGACGTTAAAATATTTAATATCAAATATCTTCCCTGGCAACCCGTAAACATGTATATAGCACCGAATGGCAATATCTTTATGAACAACGAAAATTTTTGTGAAGACTTTTCCCAGCGATCCAAAGCAATGCAAGGTCTGTTCATACATGAGATGACTCACGTTTATCAATACCAGTCCAATATCAATGTTCTCTTGCAAGGTGCTCTATTACAGTCCGGATATTTTTTGAGTTTTAAAAAATATAATCCTTATCAATATGACTTTATTGAAAGCAAACCCTTTCATACCTATAACATTGAACAACAGGGCGAAATTGCAAGAGACATATTTTTTAAAAATATTCCTAACATTATTTTAAATAATCAGCACATAGTGCATTGATTTTTTCTGCTCATTTTTTAATCTTTTTTTTATTTATATATTTGATTACTCATTTTATCCTTCTTTGCATCTCTCATCGCACCCATCATCTTGTTTGATTTTCTAAAGATGTAATTTTTTCGTCCAGCCAGCTGATTGCTTTAAAAACGAGCGAGATCATGATCTCCAAAAGTATCAGGTTATAGCGCTATTTGATCCAACTAAAAGCTATTTACAAAATTGCTGGGTATTCATAATGACTTGAGATGAATGGACTGATTTTTAGCCATCTCTCTACAAGCTTTAATATGTATAATTTTGTGTATAACTCTTAACCACACCCACCTATCTAGCCTTAAACCGCCTGGCAGTTGTCCACCCGTAGTCAAGATATAAGTTTTACTTCAATTAATTGATTTAAAACATTTAAAAAGAATTTCACTCCAAAATCATTTCATTCAATCATGCTAATTCATTAACAACATGGCCATTTTTGCAGCCATGCTGTATTTTTTTGTCTAAATTCAGATTTTTTTTTGTTTTTTTCTCTACAAACGATGCAATTCGTATATAGTATCGAATTGCTAATTATTGATTAATACTTCTATTTTATTTGTCGTCACGTACACAGCATTGAACCCATAACCATAATAAATCTAGGTCTGTGTATACATCCCTATAGGTAATAGGATTAAGTTGGAATGAAAAGTTTTAAAATTGCCCTTGCACAATTCTCTCCGCATATTGGCAATATCGAAGCAAACACTCAAAAGATGCTTGAACAGATAAATGAAGCCAAAAAACAAAAAGCTGATTTAATTCTCTTCCCGGAGCTTTCCACTGTAGGCTACCCTGCTGAAGATTTATTACTCCGTCCTAGCTTGGCAAAACGCACGCAAAAAGCATTTGAGCAGCTCAGCCAAGTCAAAGATATTGTGATGGTCTTTGGTTTTGTCAATCAAACTGAAGATGGTCAGCGTTATAACGCTGCAGCCGTAATGAAAGATGGACAAGTACTGGGCGTTTACAATAAACAGAACTTGCCAAATTACAGTGTATTTGATGAAAAGCGTTATTTCAGCGAAGGCCATCAACACCTTGTTTTTGAATATTTAGGTCATAAATTTGGCGTGCTGATTTGTGAAGATATCTGGTCACTTAATACCGTTCATCAATTATCACAACTGAATGTTGAAACTGCTTTGGTGTTAAATGCTTCACCTTATGAAGTGGGCAAACCGCAACATCGCCTGACCACCATGAGCGAACTGGCGAAACAGTTGAATATTAATCTGGTGTATACCAACCAGATCGGTGGCCAAGATGACCTGATTTTTGATGGCACCAGTTTTGTGATCAATAAAGATGGCGGCATTGCTTTACAGGCAGCAAGCTTTAAAGAAGATCTTTATTACGCCGAATATGAAGCGGAACAAAAAGCCTATAAAGTCGGAACAGTGATTCCAGCTTTAGATACGCTGGCTGAAATCTATCAGGGTCTGGTTTTAGCGACTCGCGATTATGTTCAGCGCTCTGGTTTTCCTGGCGTAATTCTGGGCTTATCGGGTGGCATTGACTCGGCATTAACACTGGCAATCGCAGTTGATGCCATTGGTGCAGATAAAGTCCAGGCAGTGATGATGCCTTATACCTACACCGCGCAAATCAGTGTAGAAGATGCAGCCGCACAGGCCAAAACCATGGGTGTAACTTTCGGTATTGCTGAAATCAATCCAATCGTGAACAGCTTCATGCAAACCTTGTATCCATTCTTCGGCAACAGTCCTGCAGATGCAACTGAAGAAAACCTGCAAGCCCGTGCTCGCGGTACCTTACTGATGGGCTTGTCGAACAAGTTTGGTAATCTGGTTTTATCTACCGGCAACAAATCTGAACTTTCTGTAGGTTACTGCACCCTGTATGGCGATATGGTTGGCGGTTATGCCGTGCTGAAAGACGTGTATAAAACCATTGTGTTTGAACTGGCGAAATACCGTAACAGCATTTCAGAGACCCCGGTCATTCCAGAGCGTGTCATTACCCGCCCACCTTCTGCAGAACTGCGTCCAGACCAGAAAGACCAGGACTCTTTACCTGCCTATGAAGTGCTGGATGCGATTCTGTATGCTTATATTGAAGAAGATATGAGCCAAGATGACATTATCGCCAAAGGTTTTGAAAAAGAAGTGGTGGAAAAAGTCATTCGCCTGGTAGATCGCAATGAATATAAACGCCGTCAAGGCGCGATTGGCCCGCGTATCAGCTCACGTGCATTTACCCGTGAACGCCGTTATCCAATCATGAATGGATGGGCACCAGGTGTCTAAGCAGGACTTGGCCCAACAGTTTGCTCAAGCGCTTATGCTTGAGCAAACCCGCTTTATTAAAAAACAATTATTAGCAGAACAACATAATCCCTATATTGAAAAATTTGTTCATCATATTTATACCTCTTCAGATCAGATTCTTTTAAAACAGATTATTCAACTTGAAGCGCTACAAGATGTCGTTCAAAAATATGCCTTTGAACTAAATTTAGGCGCCGAAATTTTAGAATTCATCGGGGTGGTTTCACAAAAAATTCATCATTTTGCTATTAACAGCCACACTCAAATTAATGAGCTACTGTCTGATGAATCATTTGAATTATGGATGTATAAAATCCTCGAACTGGATCAATTACGTCATTACATCCATGACAACTTGCAGCACAATCCGCAAGTCAAACATGTCAGTTTACAGCTAGCAAACCAGATTCTTGAAAGCAATACCCCATGGCTGGATCATCTGCGCAAGTTGAATACCCATCAACATGGTTTGGGTTCTAAAATTCTGGGTTTTATTCAAGACCAGCAGCAGCATATTGAACTGAAACTGGAACAGCAACTCGCTCAGGCACTGGTCAAACAACTTGGTCATATCATCTTGCTTCCTAATGAAGAGCTTGCCGATATTGCGCTGCATTTGTGGGAAGATGTAAAGCAAAGATCGCTTAAAGAAACCTACTCACAGTTCCAAGCAATCGACTTTGAAGACTTTTTTATTCTAGTTTACGAAACCTGGCGTCAGTTAAGGCAGTCTGAATACTTGCAACAGGTGGTTTTGGACGTGGTTGCCGGTTTCTATAATTATTTTGCCAACTACAACTTACAGGAACTGTTGCAATCTGTAGGACTGAATGAAGCAGATTTACATCAAGAAGCACGACGCTTCCTGCCCTACACCCTTCAGGTCTTGGAACAGCAAGGTTTATTGGATGGCATTATTCAGGAATTGATTTCACCCTTCTATTCAAGTGAAACTACCCATCAATTTATCGAGCAATACCTTCAAGAGAATTTGTAATTATTATGAAGGGTCGGTGTAGTCTATAAACGGATGATCAACAGACCTTTTTTTCTTTTGAGAATCAATCTGACTTTTTTGATTCACAAAAAAAGAGACCATGCTGAGAGCATGGTCTATAAAAATGGTGGCTATGACGGGACTTGAACCTGTGACCCCCGCATTATGAGTGCGGTGCTCTAACCAACTGAGCTACATAGCCGTAAACTGTGTGCGCATTATCTAAATTTCGACAACTAGCGTCAAGCCCTTTATTTTACGAGTGTTCAGAGTTTGAGCGTTTTATTTTTTTTCAGTTAATATTTAAACAAAACGGCTATTTATTCAGGCTCTTTTCTATTTTAAGCTTAAAATTAAGGTACTGAAATATTGAGATAAAATGCATCCATTCAAATTCCTCGTTATGGGCTTAATGACACTCCTGAGTAGCTCATGCCAGCTGATTTCACCCATATTCGTTGACTATAATGGGGTTCGCATGGATGTGGCACGATGGATCAACAATCAACAGCTTTTGAGCATGCAGCAAAAGCGTAGCCTTGCCCAGCTCAGCAAAGCACAACAAAAACTTTATCGAATTGAACAGATTCCGCAAGACCAGAAATTAGCCATTGCCACGCAAAACCAGATTGCCCTATATTGTGCCCGGTTACATCTTACTGAAAATAAAATCAGTCAGTTGCAAAACATTATTTTTGGGGAAAATGAAAAAGTCGCTATTTTGCAAAAATATGCTGAAGAATTTCCTAAAGTAAAACTCGATGCTAGTGCAATTCAATGTGAATAATCTATTTTAAAGACAAATTTTACCCATAAAAAAAAGACCACGCTTTTATAAACGTGGTCTATGAAAATGGTGGCTATGACGGGACTTGAACCTGTGACCCCCGCATTATGAGTGCGGTGCTCTAACCAACTGAGCTACATAGCCAAAACTGTGCGCGTATTATCTATTTCAGGCAGCTTGATGTCAAGAAATATCACGCAATAATTGTAAAAAATTTAATGAAGTGAGCCGATAAGCCGGGTTCTGTCGTGAACGATCATTCCTCTAGGCGTACAATCACTCGTACGCTCAAGCGACCTACCCGAATCCAGCACGGGCCGTGCCTGAAGGATTCCTATTTGGTCTTGCTTCTGGTGGGGTTTACCTTGCCGTGAACTGTTACCAGACACGCGGTGCGCTCTTACCGCACCCTTTCACCCTTACCATCTCTCTTGGTCTCCCCGAAAGGAGATTGCAAAGATGGCGGTCTACTCTCTGCTGCACTTGCCGTCGGCTTTCACCGCCCAGGCGTTACCTGGCACCCTGCCCTACGAAGCCCGGACTTTCCTCCCCTGCTTCAATCACGGAGATCTCCACAGCAGCGATCGTCTGGCTCACTTCGGGGCGTATGCTAACAAATTTCAGCACTAATTACTGGTGCTTTTTTGTGCAATCAGCTTTTTATATTTTTCCATCAGTTCATCTTCCGATTCCACATGCTTGGGATCATGCGGAATACAGTCGACTGGACAGAACAATTGACACTGCGGTTCATCAAAGTGCCCCACACATTCGGTACATAAGTCCGGGTGAATTTCATAAATGACTTCACCCATGTATATCGCCTCATTCGGGCACACCGGCTCACACACATCACAATTGATGCATTCATCGGTAATATATAAAGACACGCTACCAACCTTGCTGTTGTTTCCGCTTAAAGGCCTCCACCACAGCTTGAGGGACAAACTGTGCCACATCACCATTTAAGCGGGCAATTTCACGTACCAAAGTAGATGAAATAAAAGAATATTGCTCTGAAGGGGTTAAAAATACCGCTTCAAAACCTGAATCCAGGCGGCGGTTCATGTTGGCCAGTTGAAATTCGTACTCAAAATCCGATACGGCACGTAATCCACGCAGCACAGCTGTTGCTTTCTGTTCACGGAAAAAATTGACTAACAGACCATCAAAACCCACAAATTCTACATTAGGCAAATGACTGAGCGATTTCTTCGCCAACTCCACTCGCTCTTCCAAACTAAAGACTGGATTTTTATGATGACCGATGGCAATCGCCACTACAACTTCATCAAACATTTTCGCTGCACGTGACACCAAATCGATATGTCCATTGGTAATTGGATCGAAAGTGCCTGGATAAATGACGCGAGATTTAGTCATCCATTTTTACTCTAGTTTTTAGTAGAGCCCTATTTTAACAAAAACTTCTTTTTTTAGTGAACAATCTCCTTAATTTTGAAAAAACTTCACCTGAGCGCGAGTTTGAGGCAAAATAGAGTCAATATTGGAATATGCGTATTATGTCGAAATCAATCGTAGTTAAAAAAAATACTGGTGGCACCATTGCGCAGAACAAGCGTGCTCGCCATGATTATTTTATTGAAGAGAAATTCGAAGCCGGTCTGTCCTTACAAGGTTGGGAAGTCAAGTCCTTGCGTGCGGGGCGGATGACCATTACCGAAAGTTATATTCTTTTTAAAAACAATGAAGCGTTTTTGTTTGGTGCGCAAATCCAACCCCTGTTATCGGCTTCGACACACGTGGTGCCTGAAGCCACCCGCACACGTAAATTGTTGCTTTCGCGTCGTGAAATTGAAAAGCTGCTAGGTGCGGTGAATCAGAAAGGTTATGCCTGCGTACCCTTGGCCTGTTACTGGAAAGGTCCATTGGCCAAACTGGAAATTGCTTTGGTGAAAGGTAAACAGTTGCACGACAAACGCGCCACAGAAAAAGACCGTGACTGGCAACGCGACAAGGCCCGGATTTTCCACAAGTAATTTTGCACAAAAAAAACCTCCAGCCGGAGGTTTTTTATTAAACAAATACTTCAAGGCATTATTTGAATTTATTTAACAACAGTGCAATATATTCCCCAAACCAGATAGCTGTGTCCAAGTCACCTTGTGGTGGTGTGACCTCTACCGGGGCATTATCCGACTGGGTCATAAGACCTAAAAAGCCCGACATCCGGTTCAGGTCCTGCGAACCACGTCCAGTCGGCATCAGCGGCAAACCTGCCCATAGCATGCCATGCTGCATGGCAAACAGGTTAATCTGCTGCAATACCGCCAATTTGTCACCACTCAATCCGCCACCATTGGTAAATCCTGCTGCAATCTTGCCTTGCCAGGTCCGTGCCAGCCAGCGTTTGGAAGACTGCTCCATAAATAACTTCAAGGCAGAGGTAATGCTGCCCATATATGTCGGACAACCCAACATGATGGCATCAGCCCGATCCAGAACCTCCCAATCCACCTGCTCGATGTTCATGCAATGTACCTGAATACCGGTTTGCTTGGCCCCTTGAGCAATAAAAGAAGCAACCTTTGCGGTATGGCCATAGGGGCTGTGATAAACGATGGCAAGAGATTTAGAAGATAAAGACATATCAATAAAAACAATAGATTTTAATCAAGTTTAACAGTTTCAGGCCATAAACACGAATGTCGCCATACGCCCGGTTTTGGCTGCACGGCGATATGAAAAATATTCATCTGTCTGTGTATAGGAGCATTGATCGCCGCCTAGCACAACTTCAACCCCATGTTGCTTTAAGATAAATCGTGCAATGGCATATAAGTCAGCAAAAAACTTGCCTGCTTTTTCACCCGCCTTAAAAGCGCTGTCCAGTTCAGGATATTTGGAACAGAAAGCTGTTTTAACTTCTTCGCCAATTTCAAAACAAGGCTGGCTAATGGCTGCGCCCAACCATGCCCAGGTCGGCTGGGTCTGCATGGCTGCAATGGTATTTTCCACAATACCATGCGCCAGACCGCGCCAGCCGGCATGCAAATTCGCTATCTCCGTTCCATCGGCATTACCCAGTACCACCGGCAAACAATCCGCAGTCATCATCATTAAGGCATGTGCTTTACGCTGAGTCACCACTCCATCCCCTTCCAGGGCCTGAAAAGGAATTTCTTCATTGATGGTATGGCAGATGGTGCTATGCGTTTGCGTCATCCAGGTGACTTTATCTACCCCGAATTCGGCAAACTGTTGCAGCAAGGCCATACGGTGCTGCTGTACACGTTTTGCATCATCACCCACATGCAAGGCCAGATTAAATCCTGCCAATTCAGCTTGTGCAGAAGGCTGAGTTTTTTCATGATGCACTCGCGTCTGCCCAACCCACACACCTGATGGAAGCCCTTTAACAAATCGCATGTCAATTTCCTTGTGCTTTTCCTTATGATTCATACCCAGCCATAAAACCGCTTAGTAGGCTTTATTTTCACTGCGCAATACCTCAATCAACTGCGCAAAATCCTCTGCCCATGGTGCTTCAAACATCATTTCTTCACCGCTACGTGGGTGAATCAGCCCAAGTTTTGCTGCATGCAAGGCCTGACGTTTAAAGCCGCGTAAAGTGTCGGCCAGTAATTCTGAAGCACCTGCCGGTACACGGACACGATTCATATAAACCTGATCACCAACCAGACCAAAGCCCAGATAACTAAAATGTACACGAATCTGATGGGTACGGCCGGTTTCCAGACGTGCCTGCACACGGGTGAAATGCTGAAAGCGTTCTTTCACGTTGTAATGGGTCACTGCATCGCGACCGCCTGGCAATACAGCCATTTTCACGCGATCGACCGGATGGCGCTTGATTGGCTCATCAATCGTGCCACCGGCAATAATGTTGCCGTACACCACCAGATCATAAAGACGGTATACCGATTTCTTTGCCAATTGCTTGCTTAAAGAAAACTGGGCTTCCAGATTTTTCGCCACCACCAGCAAACCGCTGGTGTCTTTATCAATACGATGTACCAGACCGGCACGGGCCAGTTCGGCAGATTTTGGATAATGATACAGCAAGGCATTCACCAGTGTACCGGTCGTATTTCCCGCACCTGGATGGACCACCATACCCACCGGCTTGTTAATGACAATAATATCGTCATCTTCATACACCACATTGAGGGGAATATTTTCCGGCAAACTTTTGGTTTGTACTTCCAGCTCGACATCCAGTGTGAGCAGCTCATTGCCTTCACATTTATACTTGGGTTTGACAGTGTTACCATTTACCAACAAATGGCCATCTTTCAGCCACTGCTTCAATTTTTCACGGGAAAATTCATTCCAGATGAGTGCCGCTACCTGATCGATACGTTGCCCCAAATAACTTTCATCCAATTGAAATTTCAACGATAAACGTGTTGCAGTAGAGTCTGAAGTATGGTTATCTGCATCCTCAGAATCTTCAAGTAAATTGAAATCAGTTTCAGGGAAATTAGAATTAGAAGATTGTGCTTGACTCATTTGCTCATTCAGACAAAAGTGGTTTAATAGCGCAATTGTAGCTCATTGCCAGTATTAACAGAGGAATTTTTATGTCGTTACCACGTTATAAAATGACAATGCTTGCTTTATCTTTAGGCGTTGCGTCGGCAATAGTGGGCTGTAGCAGTAATCCAAAGAAAGAAGTTGTGGACACAGGACCGCAGTCTAGCGAGCAAGTGTATATCCAAAAAGCAGAAAAAGCGCTTGAGCGCGGACAATATACCGATGCGGCCAAACATCTTGAAGCTATAGATACCTACTATCCAACAGGTGACTATGCACAGCAGGCACAACTGGAATTGTTATACGTTAAGTTTCAACAAAAAGATTATGAAGGCGCTGTTGCCCTGGCTGAGCGTTTTATCCGCTTAAATCCGCAACATCCCAATGTGGATTATGCCTACTATGTTCGTGGTGTAGCGAACATGGAACAAAACTATGACGGTCTGCTCCGCTATACCTCGTTAAAACAGTCGCACCGTGATGTCAGTTATTTAAAAGTGGCTTATCAGAACTTTGTCGATTTCATCCGCCGCTTCCCATCGAGCACTTATGCTGTCGATGCGGCACAGCGCATGAAATTCATCGGCACGGAACTGGCTGAAAGCGAAATGAACGCGGCACGTTTTAACATTAAGCGTAAAGCATGGCTGGCTGCCATCGAGCGCTCACAATGGGTGGTGGAACACTATCCACAAACCCCGCAGATTCCTGAAGCTTTAGCCACCATGGCTTATGGCTATGACAAATTGGGAGATCAGCAAACTTCACAGCAGTACATTGAAGTGTTAAAGCTGAATTATCCGCATCTGGTCAAAGCAGACGGTAGCGTGAATATGCGTGCCGCGCATAATGAAGGTAGCTGGGTTAACCGCGCTACTTTAGGTATTTTTGGCCGTGAAGCAAAAACCTCTACCGAGGCAGAGCAACAGCAAATTTCAGAACAGTCTGAAAAGCGCAGTCTCACCAACCGTTTAAGTTTTGGTTTGCTGGATCGCCCTAAAACTGAAAGCAGCATTCCTGCTGCACCAGAGCAACAGCCTCAAGCAGAAACGCCGACACCAGCACCCGGCGCAGAATAAGCCCGGCTTATTGTTCGCATTTTCATGAAGGGCAAGTTATGATACTTGCCCTTTTGCGATTTCAATGCATCATATTGATCATTTTGCGCAAAAGGTATACAAATTACTTTTAACCGAATCACGCAATTTTTACTTGCGTATATTCTGACGGCTTATTGGTCACTCATTTAAATAGATTACAACCCGATTGCATACCTATGGCTATTCCTCAACACACGATTGATCAAATCCTGGATCGTACCGATATTGTCGATCTGATTGGTCAGCGCGTGAAACTCAAGAAAACCGGTCGCACCTATTCAGGTTGCTGCCCTTTTCATCAGGAAAAATCGCCATCTTTCCATGTCTATCGCGACAAGCAATATTTTCACTGTTTTGGCTGTCAGGCCAACGGCAACGCCATCCGCTTTTTAATGGACATTGACGGTCGCAACTTTATCGACGTGATGAAAGACCTATCGAGCCGTACCGGGATTGAACTGCCGAAAGACAATAACGACAGCAATAGAATTAAATATAAACGTGAAGCAGTAAAACCTGCGCCCACAGCACAGCTGAAAGAACAACCGAAAAGCACCACCGATCAAGCACAGAATGCAGCACTTGACGCACATTTTGATCCTTTTGCAGAATTTCAGGCCCAGGAAAACGACTACTATGGCGACCCTTTTGCATCCTTTGAACAGATGCCAATGGAAGAAACCCCACAAGACGGCAACCTGTTTGATCTGCTGGAAAATATTGCCCAGTATTACCAACGCCAGTTACCGCAAAGTGCCAGTGCACAGCAATATTTTAAACAACGTGGCTTAAGTGCAGAGACCATTGACTATTGGCGCTTAGGCTATGCACCTGAAGATTGGCAACACCTGGAAAAAGCTTTTCCACAGGATATTGAAGGTTTAAAACTGCTGGGTCTAATCCGCACCAGTGACAATGGCCGTGATTTTGACCTGCTGCGTGACCGGGTCATTTTCCCGATCCGTGATGCCAAAGGCCGTGTGGTCGGTTTTGGTGGCCGAGCCTTAAATGACGAAATCAAACCGAAATACATCAACTCGCCTGACTCTGAAGTGTTTCATAAAAACCAGTTGCTCTATGGTTTATATGAAGGCCGCAAACAGAAAGCCCAAGACTGGCTGATGGTTGAAGGCTATATGGATGTGATAGCCTTGCAGCAATATGGTATCTCCGGTGCTGTAGCAACTCTGGGAACGGCGAGTAACACCGAACACCTGAATATTTTATTCAAACAAAACAACCGTATTACCATTGCTTTCGATGGTGATGCTGCCGGACAAAAAGCTGCCCGCCGTACACTCGAGATTGCCCTGCCGCTGCTGAATGATGGCCGCGAACTCAAGTTTTTTGTGCTGCCCAATGATCACGACCCGGATTCTCTGATTCGCCGTGAAGGCATTGAAAACTTCCATCGCCTGTTACAGCAAGCGCCATTACTCTCCGATTTTGTTTTTGCTCATCTCACCCAGAATCATGATGTGACCAAGCCTGAAGGCAAAAGTCAGGTCATGGGCGAATTACGCCAACTGACCGAACTGTTGCCAAAACAGGGGTCCTACCGTTATTTATTACAGCAATTTTTCCGGGAAAAATTGGGCTTTAGCCGCAAATGGCAACCGCAAGTCAATAATGACGCATCCTTAAGCTTCAGTACCAAGATTGATGCCGAAGAATATGTCATTGCGATTTTGATGAACCACCCCTATCTGTATATTCATTTTGAACCGCTACGGGCCTTAATTGCGCAGGATCAACTGCTGTTTAAAATTTTAAATATTTTCAATATCATTTTTGATGATTTACCTGATGATACCGAGCTGTCGCAGTATTATGTGTTAGGGGCTTGTGCAGCTTATCACCATGATCTGCAAAATATTTTGCTACATGCCAATGTCAGTGATTACACTTCTTCACCTGAACAAGCCGATAAACTGGCGGAAGATTTTTCCATTAAACTGCAATACCAGTGCCTGCAACAAAAACTTAAATCGAAGAAATTTGCTAGCATTGCCGAAATGCGCAATCTGAAACAGAAAATTTATGAGATTGATAAAAAACGCTCGCTCACCCTGCTGGAAGACTAAGCGAGCGGCAGTCATTTACAGCTTAAAATTCGTGTTTGGTATTACGCCGTTTGGCAAATACTTCTTCTAACTGTTCACGCATCGATTCAAAACATCCCGGATCTTCCGCCTTGGCTGCCTGTCGCAACAAGATAGAAGTCGGATGCAGTAATTTTTGTGTCAGCCGGTGCGAAAATTCCTGCAAAACCTGCTCCGGATTGTCACCCTTGGCTATACGGGACATTGCCAAAGTCAGTTCTTCTTGCCTGAGTACTTCACCCTGTGCACGATAAGCCTGAATGGTACTGCCAGCATTTTTAATTTTTTGCTGCGTGAGCAAATCCGTAGCCAACTGGTTGACCATCACCTCGGCTTCAACCGCCGCTTGGCGGCGTTGGGCAAGATTGTCATCAATCACGCTCTGTAAATCATCGACGCCATAAAGATACACGCCATCCAGGGATTCTACTTTGGGATCAATATCGCGCGGAACGGCCAAATCCACCAACAGCATTTGCTGATAACGACGCTTTTTCAACGCTGTTTTAACATCTTGATAGGAAATAACCTGATGCAAACTTCCGGTACAGCTTGAAATGACATCTGCCCGGTGCAAATTTACCGCCAGTTCGGAAAACTCGATAATTTCCACATCAACACGATGGGCAATTTCCTGTGCCAGATTTTCTGCACGCGCACGGGTCCGGTTACAAATCAGGATTTTTCCCACACCCATTTCCGCTAAATGCTTCGCTACCAGACTGTTCATTTCCCCTGCAGCGACCACCATCACGGTCAGTTTTTCAGGTTTGCTAAAAACCTGCAGGGCCAGCTGGGCAACGGCATAGCCCATCGAAACCGCATGACTCCCCACTGCGGTTTCCGAGCGCACACGTTTGGCTGCATAAAAGGCATATTCAAAAATCCGGTTTAAATCCGGCGAAACGGTATGTGCATCTTTAGCCAGAGACAATGCAGATTTTACCTGTCCCAAAATTTGCGGTTCACCCAGCATCAGTGAATCCAGACCGCTGGCCACCCGCATTAAATGGGTCACTGCCTGCGCATTTTCATAACGATATACATGATTAAACAATTGTTTAACATCTAGGCCATTTGCTTCGGCGAGCCAATTCATTACCATGTCTGCATTTTCAGACATGGCATAAACTTCGGTGCGGTTACATGTAGAGACCACTACCATATCATTCAGGTCATGGTTTTGGCTTTGCTGGGCAAGCAAGTGCATTAATTTTTCAGGATTAAATGCAATCTGCTCACGCAGTTCTACAGAGGCGGTTTGATGGTTGACACCCAATGCAAAGAAAGACATATCAGATCATCATTTCGCTAAATTTATGCTATTGTGCGGTATTGGTGTCATAAAAAGCATTACTTGGATCAAGAAAAATTGCGTCAAACAAATAGCCGGATAAACGGCACGACAATTAAGCAATATTCTACCACATTCTTACTTGTGGGTAGCATGGCTTCCAGTGCTCATATTAGAGCATCTGGAGAAATTTATCATGCCAATTCAAACTATAATGCCATAAAACAAAGCATGATTGCTGAATTTGCACTGACCTATCATGACATTCCCACAGCATTACACAACTACACCGTGCTTGCAATTAAAAGCAATTCCACCACGGTTAAACAACGCGCCTTAAATGTTGCAATTGAACAGGATGACCTGAAAGCGGCCCTGGATATTGCCACCCATTGGGTGGTACAGGAACCAAGCGACGTACCGGCTTTATTTTATCTTTCACATATTGCCTTAAAAGCCCATGAATATGAACTGGCCGCAGAAACGCTGGACAAGATTTTAAAGATTGACCCTAATGCAGACCTGGAAAAAATTCTGGTCGGCATTGCGCCGGAAGATCCTGAAGATCGCGATTATTTAATTGATGCCTTGCGTAAAAGCAAAGAGCGGGACAATCCTTCGGTACTGGTGCTCATTGCAGGTTTAGAAGCACAAAACGGACAGCTGGAACAAGCGCTGACCACCATCAGTCGTGCATTAAAAAAGCGTGCCAATGTGACCGGCTTTATTTTAATGAAGGCCAATTTGCTCAGTGCCCTGGGAAATGATGAAGAAACCCTAAAATGGTATAACAAAGCCAGCCGCAAACATAAAAACAATATAGAGGTTCGCTTAGCTGAAATTAAATATTTGATTAAGCTAGATAAATCAGAAGAGGCACTCAATAAACTCGAAAATTTGCTAAAAAAATGGCCCCATGAAGAAGAAGCACTGTTTATTGCCGGTTTGACCAGTATTGACTTGCAACAATACGAAAAAGCTGAAAAGTATTTAGTCGAGTTACGTTATTCTACTCAATATCAAAATGAAGCCTATTACTATCTGGCAGTCAATGCTGAAAGAAAGCAACATTTTGAAACGGCAAAAGCCTACTATCGTCTGGTAGATGGCAGCCTGTACACAGTTTCACGCCGCAGCATGATTAATATTTTTTCTGCCCAGAACCAGCCTACCGATGCACTGCGCTTCCTGACCCAAGAACGGGTTAATTACCCGCAATATGCCAGTTTTCTCTATCAGGCTCAGGCCGATATTTTAAAACGCATGGACAATAAAAAAGCAGCGATACGCCTGCTCGATGAAGCCATTAAAAACATTCCGGATGATCCGGAACTGATTTACTCTGAAGTGTTATTGCTCGATGCTTTTCAAGACCGGGAAAAACTTGATAAATTATTGAAAAAATTACTCGAAATAGAGCCCAATAGCCCGACTTACCTGAATGCCTATGCCTATACGCTGGCACTGCAAAACCGGCGTTTAGATGAAGCCCGCCAGTATGTCGAACACGCCCTGGAATTTGCTCCCGAACAAGCCTCTATTTTAGATACTTTAGGCTATATCACCTTTTTACAAAACGACTTTAAAACCTCGGCTCAAGTGTTAGAGCAAGCCTATAAATTAAGTCAAAACGTGAAAATTGGAGTGCGTTATGCAAAATCTTTATACATGCAAGGTGAGCTGACAAAATTTAGTAAAGTGTTACAACAATTACAAAAAAATCATCCGAATGATCCGCAATTAGAGCAATTGAAATCGTTACTGTTACCGCAACCCATGAAAAAGAGTTAACTATCTGTATGCACATTTTTTCTAAATTCAGTTTAAGCCTGATTGCAGCAAGCACGCTAATCCTGAGCGGTTGCCAACAATACACCCAACCTCAAACACCGAATGTTGCCCAGATTCCTGAAGCGGCAAAAAACTTCAATCTGCAAGGTAAAATTGGGGTAAGAACACCGGGACAGTCTGGCAGTGCATTTTTCACCTGGGTACAACAGCAGGATGAATTTGACATCGAGTTAAGCGGAATTTTGGGCGTGGGTAAAACCCAGATTTCAGGCCAACCCGGTAATGTTACCCTCAACAGTGCTAAAACAGGTTTGATTCAAGCCGACACACCTGAAGAATTATTGCAGCGTGCCACTGGCTGGCAAGCCCCTATTACCCACCTAGTCGATTGGGTACAGGCCAAACCAGCAACCACACAGGCAAAAATCAGTAAAGATGAGCAAAACCGTCCCATTCAGTTTCTGGAAGATGGCTGGACCGTTGATCTGAGTTATAACGAGCAGGCGCAGCTGCCAAACAAGCTGATTCTCAAACAACTCCTTGAGTCCGGTCAGGAAAACCGTATTACAATGCTCATTCAAAACCGTTAAGCCTATTCAAAAGTTCAAAATTCTATGATTCGTGTTCCTTCTCCTGCCAAGCTTAATCTTTTTTTGCATATCACTGGTCGTCGCGAGGACGGCTATCATGAATTGCAAAGTATTTTTCAGCTGATTGACCTGTATGACTGGCTGGAATTTAGCCAAACAGCAAGTCCTGAAATTAGCATTGATGGATTAAGCAGCGTCGATTTAGAGCACAACCTGATTTTCAAGGCCACACAGATTTTAAAGCCGTATGCAAAAGCATTTTCGGGCTTAAACATCCGCATTGAAAAAAACATTCCCATGGGTGCAGGACTTGGCGGTGGCTCCTCAAATGCGGCCACCACCCTGATTGTGGTCAATCAGTTATGGCAATGTGGCTTAAACATTGAGCAGCTGGCCGAACTGGGGCTAAAACTCGGTGCCGATGTGCCCATTTTTGTTCATGGCCGGAATGCCTGGGCAGAAGGCATTGGTGAACACTTAACATTCATAGACTTAGATCAAAAACAATACATTGTGTTAAAACCTGATTGTTTTATCAGCACTCAACTGCTTTTTTCACAAAAAACGTTGACAAGAGACACGAAGCCTACTAAATTTTGCGCCTATCAGTTAAAGCCATTTAACTTTGGAAATAACTTTGAGCCTTTGGCAAGAAGCCTATATCCTGAAGTTGATGAAGCGATGCAGTATTTAGACCAGTTCGGTATTGCAAAACTTACAGGTACAGGTGCTTGTGTTTTCACTGAAGTAACTGCCGATATGAATATTGATGAGATTTTAGCTCATTCACCATGTAAAGCTTACTTGGTCAATAGTTTAAATGAATCACCATTACGTCATTTCAAGGTTATATGATAGGGGCGTCGCCAAGTGGTAAGGCACCGGGTTTTGATCTCGGCATCCGTTGGTTCGAATCCAGCCGCCCCTGCCATCATATTCATCTGTAGATTACTGTATTAGGGGCGTCGCCAAGTGGTAAGGCACCGGGTTTTGATCTCGGCATCCGTTGGTTCGAATCCAGCCGCCCCTACCATTTAAACTTATGGTTTAAATCACAATATAGCAATCAAATTTAGGGGCGTCGCCAAGTGGTAAGGCACCGGGTTTTGATCTCGGCATCCGTTGGTTCGAATCCAGCCGCCCCTGCCATTTTTCTCAAAAAAGACAGTACAGTATTTGCATGTTCATTTGTTAATTCACCTTGACACAGAACAGCAAAAATATTAAAGTTCTGCCGCATTAGGGGCGTCGCCAAGTGGTAAGGCACCGGGTTTTGATCTCGGCATCCGTTGGTTCGAATCCAGCCGCCCCTGCCATCTATTTTCAAACATTCCAACCGCCAAGGGTGCTTCATGCCCAATCTTGTCGTTTTTAGTGGAACTGCACATCCACAATTCGCCCAAAAAGTCGTAAGCCATCTGCACATCCCTTTAGGTGCAGCATCTGTAGGTCAATTTTCTGACGGTGAAATCGCTGTCGAAATTACTGAAAATGTCCGTGGTAAAGACGTATTCCTGGTACAACCTACTTGCGCCCCAACGAATGACAACCTGATGGAAGTCCTCGTTATGGCTGACGCTTTGCGCCGTGCAAGTGCAGGTCGTATCACTGCTGTCATCCCTTACTTCGGATATGCTCGTCAAGACCGTCGTCCTCGTTCAAGCCGCGTACCAATCACTGCAAAAGTTGTCGCAGACATGCTGACAACTGTGGGTATTGACCGCGTAGTAATGATCGACCTTCATGCTGACCAGATTCAAGGTTTCTTCGATATCCCTGTAGACAACATCTACGGTACTCCTGCATTACTTGCTGACCTTCGTCAACAGCAACACCATAACCTCATGGTTGTTTCTCCAGACGTTGGCGGTGTAGTTCGTGCCCGTGCTGTAGCAAAACAAATGGGTGATATCGATCTTGCAATCATCGATAAACGTCGTCAAAAAGCCAATGAATCACAAGTGATGCATTTGATTGGCGATGTTAAAGATCGTGACTGCGTTATCGTGGATGACATGGTGGATACAGCAGGTACCTTATGTAAAGCTGCTGATGCACTTAAACAGTTTGGTGCGCGCCGTGTAGTTGCTTATGCAACTCACCCGGTACTTTCTGGTAAAGCAATTGAGAACCTGAAGAATTCTGTAATCGACGAACTCGTTGTCACAGATACCATTCCTCTGTCTCAAGAAGCCCAAGAACTTGGTAAGATTCGCCAGGTTTCAGTCGCCAGCATGGTTGCTGAAACAATTCGTCGTATTAACAACGAAGAATCTATTAGCGCAATGTTTGATTCTTATCTATAATATAGCGCTAAATTTTCAAAACCCTGCTTCAAGCAGGGTTTTCTATCGCTGAGCTGGTCGAAAACTCAGCTTAATTAAACTTAAATAGGAATGTCTATCATGGCAAACTTCGTATTAAACGCAGCAGCACGTGAAGAAGCAGTACAAGGGAAAGGTTCGAGCCGCCGCCTTCGTCTTCAAAACAAAGTACCAGCAATCATCTACGGTGGTGCTGCTGAACCTGTAGCAGTTACTTTAGAGCTTCGTGAACTTGTTAAAGCGCTTGAAAGCAACGCTTTCTTTGAAGAAGTTGTTGAAATTAAAGTTGGCGACAAAGTTGAAAGCGTTAAAATCCAAGCTTTACAACGTCACCCAGCTAAAAACACTCCAATGCACGCTGACTTCAAACGCGCATAAGTGTTAACGGTGTAAATTAGTGTCAAAACTTTCGCTAATTGTTGGTTTGGGCAATCCTGGTAAGGAATACGCCCAAACCCGCCATAATGCAGGCTTCTGGTTCGTTGAACGCCTTGCAGAACAATATGGCATCTCTCTCAAAGCCGATCCTAAATTCTACGGAATCAGTGGTCGAGGTAATATCGAAGGTCAGGACGTTCGTCTGCTGTTACCCACAACCTTTATGAATGCCTCTGGCAAAAGTGTTGTACCCTTCGCCAAATTCTATCAAGTTGCTCCTGAATCAATGCTGATTGCACATGATGAACTGGATATGGACCCTGGTATCATTCGCCTGAAAACAGGTGGTGGTCACGGTGGACATAACGGTTTGCGTGATATCGTTCCGCATATAGGCCCTAATTTCCATCGCTTGCGTATCGGTATTGGGCACCCGGGTTCCAAAGAACGCGTATCGGGTCATGTCCTGAGCAAAGCTCCGAGCAGCGAACAAGGTTTAATGGATGACGCTATTGCACATGCTTTATCCCGCATTAAATTGCTGGTGAACGGTGACATACAGCCAGCCATGAATCAAATTAATGCCTACAAACCGAACTGATCATTCTACAAATAATTGAATTTTCCTTCTTGCCATGTTGCTTTTTTCGGAGCAAAATGCGCTTTCTGCGGATTACTGATCCAGTAAGAAGTGATTTGATTTAACTAAGATAAAATCTTAGGTCAACTAAGGAGACGCTAGCCATGCTTTCTCGTTTATTAAAAGCTAAAATTCACCGTTGTGTCGTGACACAAGCAGAATTACATTATGAAGGTTCTTGTGCAATTGACGGCGTGTTAATGGATTTAGCCGGTATCCGTGAATATGAAGAAATTCATATGTGGAACGTGACTAATGGTAAGCGTTTTACCACTTATGCCATCCGTGGTGAAGAAAATTCAGGCATCATTTCAGTCAATGGCGGCGCTGCCCTGCAAGCGGATGTGGGCGATTTAATGATTATCGCCACATTTGGTGATTTCACCGAAGCTGAAGCCAATGCCCATAAACCTCGCCTGGTTTATGCAAATCCGGACAATACAGTGAACCACACAGCCAACTGTATTCCTGTTCAAGTGGCTTAAGATTGAAAGACATGAAAAGCTCGCAATATGCGGGCTTTTTTATTGTCTGTTAATTTCATTTTATTATTCACATAATTACTATCCATATGACTGATTGATCTATAGAAATTTGCGCCCTGCCTGCAAAACAGGTCTATACTTATGGCACATCGCTTCAGGGCGGGGTGCAATTCCCCACCGGTGGTAATTTAAAACTATATTTCTATAGGATTTAATCAGCCCACGAGCCTGTAAGCCGAACAGGGTTTACTCGCAGATTTGGTGAAAAACCAAAGCCGACGGTATAGTCCGGATGAAAGAAGACGACGTAACCGATATTTATACATAATATATCGCTGCGACCCCATTTCTGCATCAGTCCTGAAATGTTCAACCGTATGTTTATTTTACGAGAGCGTTTCAATGTCTAGTTTGATTCAACCCGAAATTTTCTTCTCAGCCCTTCCCCCAGCTGAACAACGTATTCAAAAAGCATTAGAAGATATCCGCCAAGGCAAACCGGTTTTGGTGATGGATGACTTTGAGCGTGAAAATGAAGCCGACCTGATTGTGGCGGCAGAAACCTTAACTGTGGAAACGATGGCTCGCATGATTCGTGATGGCTCCGGCATTGTCTGTCTTTGCCTGACCAATGAACTGGCCAATCATTTAGAACTCCCACCCATGGTGACTGACAACTCCAGCCAGTTTAAAACCGCCTTTACCGTGACCATTGAAGCCGCACAAGGGGTGACTACAGGAGTTTCGGCAAAAGATCGTACTACCACCATTAAAACCGCAATTCAGGATGGTGCCGTGGCCAGTGACCTCAACCGTCCGGGGCATGTGTTTCCCTTGCGTGCGCGCGAAGGCGGTGTTTTGACTCGACGCGGTCATACCGAAGGCACCATTGATCTGGCACGTTTGGCTGGCCTAAAACCCGCTGGTGTTTTGTGCGAACTGACTAATCCTGACGGTACGATGGCATCTGGCATTCAGGTTCTGTCTTATGCACAGACTCATCATTTAACCGTGATTACCATTGAAGAACTTGTACAATACCGTTTGCAGCACAATCTCTAAACCACGCCACATAGCTTGCTACAAAAAATAAAAGTCATCAGGCTGGATCATTTAGCCTGATGACTTTTTAAATCCAGACTATTTCAATGCACCCAAAAATGAAGAAATCTTCTTTATAAATTTTAAGAGGTAAAAATGAGCCTAGTCCTCTTCTTGCATACTTTGCAGCAAATGCATACTGATGCCATCCGCCCGTAAAAAGGCCAAATCATAACTGGCCGTGGCAAGGGCCAAGACACGTCGCTCAAATTCATCCCACAAAGGACGCACTTCTTTATAGTGAATACCCAAACCACTCTCATCAGTAAAATGACGATTTTTCTCACACAACTTTAACGCATGGTACAGCTTGCGTCCCTTGCTCGCGTCCGGACGCAAACGTACACGCTTGGACAAAACAAAACCTTCAACATGGGCGATATCCGCCATGGGCAACATCGGAATCAAAATCTGATCCAGTTGCGAATCCAATCGATGCCAAATGGCCGTATGCTGCTCTGCTGTATAGGTATTCCACTTAATCACTTCATGATTAAAACGACGGCACCCCCGACAGACCGAATCACCAAACACCGTAGAGCAACGCCCTGCACATGGAGTCAAAGAGGCCATTTGACGATCAGTATTCAAAATAAACTCCGAAATTCAACAACATTCAGGTCTGGCAAATTCAGACCATTTTTCTGATTTAAGATGCAATGAGCACAGGCATCATACATCCCCAAACAGCAAATTAAAAACCATATTTCATACTAGGTTTTATCGCTAATTGTGCCAATTCACGTTAGAATATGCGCCTGAAATTTTGTCTTACCTGAATACATTTGGAGTTTTCCATGAACGCTACTGTAGAACAGCTTGCACCTGTAGAACAGCAAGCGACCACTGACTGGGTTGTTGCGGCACTATATCAATTTAAAGAAGTTCAAGATCCGGCCGATCTGCAGCAACGTCTTCTTGATTTGGTAAAAACCATCAATCTTTGTGGAACTCTCATTGTTGCAGGAGAAGGCATTAACGGTACTGTAGCGGGTGACCGTGCAGCAATCGATACCATTCATCAATTCCTTTGGAATGAAGGTTTTAACGCAATGGAATATAAAGAGTCTCACAGTTCTGACAAGCCATTCCGTAAAATGAAAATCAAACTGAAACAAGAAATTGTAACTTTAGGCGTTGAAGTCAAACCGCGCGATTTAGTCGGGCACTATCTTGATCCGAAAGAATGGAATGAACTGATTGCACGTGACGATGTAATTTTGATTGATACGCGTAACGACTACGAATATAAAGCCGGAACCTTTAAAGGTGCGATTGACCCTAAAACTGAAACCTTCCGTGAATTCCCGGAATATGTCAAAAAAGAACTGGAGCAGCATAAAGACAAGAAAATTGCCATGTTCTGTACCGGCGGTATTCGCTGCGAAAAATCCACTTCATTGTTGCTTCAAGAAGGTTTTAATGAGGTCTATCACTTGAAAGGCGGTATTTTAAAATATCTGGAAGAAACGCCTGCCGAAGAAAGCATGTGGGAAGGTGAATGTTTCGTCTTTGATGGCCGTACTGCTGTGACTCATGGTGTAGAAGAAGGTCAGAACATTAAGTGTCATGCTTGTGGCTGGCCTTTACTTCCCGAAGAAGTGCAACTTCCAAGCTATGAACATGGCGTGTCTTGCAAATACTGCATCGACAAAACCAGCGAAAAACAAAAAGCCGGCTTCCGTATGCGTCAGTCACAAATTGCAGCAGCGAAACGCAAACGCCTATAATTGAATGTCCTAAATCAAAGCCCTCATAAGAGGGCTTTGATTATTTACCTAAAAACAACAATAAATAAAAAAAGATCACTAAGTTTTACCATTAATGTGTGTCAAGTCACAAATAATCTGTTAATCTGAAATAAAAATTACAACAAACTTATAAACCATTAATTTTCAACGTGAAATATTTAACATATAACCTAAAAAGTAACGTGAAAAAGGAGTTAAATTATGTCAAGAACAATCAGTCGCTCAGCCCATTATACTCGACGCTTTTACCTGGTACGCGAAAGAAATCTGCAAAAAGTAGAACACATTAAACAAACTTTAGAGCAAGAATCCCATCTTTTTATTGTAATGATGGGAGCAGTGATTGGCAGTATTTTCTCCCTGTTTATTGCCTATCATCTCACACCTAATTTGCTGGAATATGCCTTGCTCGGTGTGATTCCATTTGCACTCGCCTATAGTTTAAGAAAAGTTTATATCCACACCCTGATTCATAGCCAAGAATAATCCAAAGGGATTGCTTGGCTATGCTTTACCCTGCAACAAATTAAATTTAGGATGGTGTAAATATCACTAATATTTTTATCACTTTATGAATCTGACAGAGTGGATTATTTCCATTATGGAACAATTGGGCTATCTCGGTATTGCCCTGCTCATGTTTCTTGACAATGTATTTCCTCCCATTCCTTCTGAAATCATCATGCCTTCCGCTGGCTATTCTGCATCGCAAGGCCAGCTAACTTTGTTTGGCGTCATTATTGCCGGCTGTTTCGGTTCATTGCTTGCGGCTGCTTTACTGTATTGGATTGGCTATAAGTTTAACCATGACAGCATCTTTCGTTTTGTAGACCGCTATTGCAGATATCTATTTATCAAATCGAGCGATGTTAAAAAGTCACTGGACTGGTTTGAACACTATGGACATCGCATCGTATTCTTTGGCCGCATGATTCCTGCCGTACGTTCGCTCATTAGCATTCCTGCAGGCATGAGTCGAATGCCTTTTTGGAAATTTATGTTTTACAGTGGCTTAGGTACTATTATCTGGACCACTTTCCTTGCCTGTGTCGGTTTTTATTTTGGAGAAAACCAGCATTTAATGCAGCAAATTTTCAGTAAAGTCAGTTATGTGATTATGTCCATTGTAGTCATCATTATTGGCTGGGTTGTATACCGTAGACAGCAGCGTAAAAATCGTCCCTCCTGAATCAAAGTTATCCTCGGGAGGCTAAGGCAATGTCGCATTATCTTAAATATTTTGCAGTTGTTTATAGTATGGTCTTAATTCTTTTGGTCAGCCTCTTGATTTTTGGCTTAAAGCTGAATGCCATTACCCTGCTGCCTGGGCTGATCGCTTCAGCATTTCTAAGTGCCAGACATTTTGTCAAAAAAGAACAACGTTTACCCAATGCCAAGGAGAAAAATACAATGGTTTGGGGATCAACAGTGATCGCCATGACCATTGGTTTTATCGTGATGTTTATCTCAATTTTTATACATCCGCAAACTGAGGAAATTCTAATCACGATGAATTATGCCGGTAGAGCCCGAAATTCATGGTTGGTCGCAGCTGCGATTGCCTTACATGGGCTGATCTTTCATATTGCTTACAATGGCTATGCCCGCTATACATTGAATAAATTCAAATAGTTTTTAATCATGATGCATACCCCATCTCCTATAAAAGAACACGCCTAAAAAAAGCACCTTATGGTGCTTTTTTTATTTAAGGAATTAATTTGATATGAATACATGAACTGTGATTATTACAGTGCAAGGCGTACCATTACACTGGCGTGTGATACACGAGCCGCGATTGTAGCGGCACATGAAGTAACATCACGCTGGCGTGTGGTACATTAAATACAATTCATTCAAATTATCTGGAATTTCTTCAGCAATTTCATCCATGAGCTGGCCATTGCGACGGAAAGATTCCATTTGTGGATCTTCTTCATCCACACCACTGAACACCATCATTGGCAAAGTTAAGTCGACCAATTGCTCTTCATGTTCAGGCGTGAACCAAGCATCTTCATTTAAGAACATCGCATCGACAAAGCCAACGCTCCAGTCACCTAAACTTGAATCCACATCTGCTTCTTCAATTTCAAAAGGAAACTCGATTCCTTCTTCATTGGCCAAGCTTTGACGAATTGATTCTAACCATGCTTTTACTTGTGCAATAATTTCTGCAGGTACCTTCTTTTGATTGTTGTCAAAAAGTTCGTCCAGCCATTTATCGAATTTCGGACCAACCGCAATTGCACATAAAAAGCCATGAGTAGCCGGGAAATCTAGACCATATTCATTTTGGTCGCCATCTAGATATTCGCTCAAAAGGTCTAAATCTAAAGCACTCATTTAAAATCCAGTTTGTAAAATAACTACGGCATAGCATAGCATTTTAGCCCGCTATACAGAATCCAATTTTAGTCTTCTTCGTCATCAAAATCGTCGTCATCATCCAGATCATAATCAAAATCTTTCAGCTCGCGCTCTAAACGACGTTGTGCGAGAAGGTCATCAATGAGGCGACGTTTTTCTAACGACTCTTTAGCACTAATTTTGCTTGATACTTCATCAAAACTAACATCATCATCACTGTAGCTATCATCTAGTTCAAAATCTGTAGAAGACACTAAAACTACCTCATGGTGAAAAAAGTGAATGGGTCTAGGCGCTATTTATCCTGCTTATATCCTCTTGTCAAGTATTTTTATTTTTTTCTCTCACAAACCTGGTTTAATCTTGTTTTTCCCCCTAAAAATTGTGTATTTATTAGTACCTAGAATTTTCAGCCTGGCCAGTTCAAAACTCAGTATATTTTGAGTGTTCCACCCTATGGACTTGAAAAAAAAAATTCCAGCCCAATATTGAAAACAATTGTTAAATCAAATTCATATTTTTAAATGAGACTTGAGCAATCAATATTCAAAACAATTTTAAGCAAATTGTGCTATCATGCACGGTTTTTCACTGCCACAGATTCAACGAAGAGTAAGCAAAGATGAGCGATATGACTTCCCCTACTTCGCAAGTAGCGGCTCTGATTAGCCGAGGCAAAGAGCAAGGTTACTTAACTTACGCTGAGGTTAACGATCATCTCCCGGACTCGATCACGGAAAGCGAACAGATTGAAGACATCATTCAGATGCTTCAGGACGTGGGTATTCCAGTTCATGAACGTGCGCCTGAATCTGATGATGCCATGTTCGATGGCTCAAATGCTGAAGCTGCCGATGAAGTTGCCGAAGAAGAAGCGGCAGCCGTACTTGCTTCTGTTGAAAACGAACCTGGTCGTACCACAGATCCCGTACGCATGTACATGCGTGAAATGGGCACGGTCGAACTATTAACGCGTGAAGGCGAAATTAGCATTGCTAAACGCATTGAAGAAGGTATTCGTGACGTTCTGCACTCGATTGCCTACTGGCCGAATGCCGTTGAAGTTGTATTAAAAGAATATAACGATGTCATTGAAGGTGAACGTCGTCTTGCTGATATTTTATCGGGCTATTTAGATCCGGAATCTGATGAAGAAATTCCAGAAGTTTTAGAAGATGAAACGGACATTGATGACGAGGAAGAATCAACCTCTAAATCGACCAAAGATGTAAAACTGGACGATGATGACGAAGAAGAATCTGAAAGTGAGGATGATTCTGAAGGTGAGTCAGGTCCTGATCCGGAAATTGCACGCGTACGTTTTGCTGAACTGGAAGAAGCCTGGAAAGCAACCAAAGCTGCAATTGAAAAGCACGGTCGCAACAGTAAACAGGCAGATGAAGCACTTCAGGCACTTGCTACCGTGTTTATGATGTTCAAGTTCACTCCACGTCTATTTGACATCATTTCTGAAATGATTCGTGGCACCCATGAACAGATTCGTACATCTGAGCGTGAAGTGATGCGTTATGCGGTACGCCGTGGCCGTATGGACCGTACTCAGTTCCGTACCTCTTTCCCGGGTCAGGAATCTAATCCAGCCTGGTTAGATGAACAAATTGCCAAAGCACCTGCAGAGCAGAAAGCTTACCTGGAAAAAGTACGTCCAGATGTACTGGCATTCCAGCAAAAGATTGCCGACATCGAAAAAGAATTAGGCTTGAATGTTAAGGAAATTAAAGACATTTCTAAACGTATGGCAGTGGGTGAAGCCAAAGCCCGTCGTGCGAAGAAAGAAATGGTGGAAGCTAACTTGCGTCTGGTTATTTCGATTGCGAAAAAATATACCAACCGTGGTTTGCAATTCCTTGACCTGATTCAGGAAGGTAACATCGGCTTGATGAAAGCCGTAGACAAGTTTGAATACCGTCGCGGTTATAAATTCTCGACCTATGCCACCTGGTGGATTCGTCAGGCAATTACCCGTTCAATTGCCGATCAGGCACGTACCATTCGTATTCCGGTACACATGATTGAAACCATCAACAAGATCAACCGTGTATCACGTCAATTGCTTCAAGAAATGGGCCGTGAACCAACGCCTGAAGAATTGGGCGAACGCCTGGAAATGGACGAAGTTAAAGTCCGCAAAGTGCTTAAAATTGCCAAAGAGCCGATTTCTATGGAAACGCCAATTGGTGATGATGAAGATTCACATCTTGGCGACTTCATTGAAGATGGCAACATCACCTCTCCGGTAGATGCAGCAACTTCAGAAGGCCTGAAAGAGGCGACTCGAGAAGTGCTGGAAAACTTGACTGAACGTGAAGCGAAAGTCTTGAAAATGCGTTTTGGTATTGATATGCCAACCGACCATACACTGGAAGAAGTCGGTAAACAGTTTGACGTTACCCGTGAACGTATCCGTCAGATTGAAGCTAAGGCATTACGCAAATTACGTCATCCTTCCCGTTCTGAACACTTGCGTTCATTCCTGGAAAATGACTAAGCCATAGTAATACCGATGGGGGTTGAAAAGTTGTCCATTAGCCCCATCTAGTATTCAGCAACACATAACGCCTGCACTACGCAGGCGTTTGATATATAAGTGGGACTACTATGACCATGTTAGACCGTACACCATCTCGCGAACTTCAAGAACATCTTTGGGTCTTTCCTATGGATTATCCAATCAAACTGATTGGTGAAGCCTGCGAAGAGTTACATATTGCTGTTGTAGACATTTTGGTAAAACATTTCCCAGACTTTGACGGTAATAGCATCAAGGTACAACCTTCACGTACCGGGAAATATCATTCTTTGACTGCTCGAATTGTTTTTGTCGAACTGGAACAGGTACATGCTTTATATGCTGACCTGGCAGCCTGCCCATTGATTAAAACTGCGCTTTAAGAATATAAAAAAGCACGCTTTATGCGTGTTTTTTTATTTATAGGACAATAAAAATATTATTAATACCACAAAAAAGTTTAAATCGTGCAGCGATCATCCCCATTTTGGCATGATTTCATTATAATTCTTTCATCCTCTTAAAAACTTTTAAGGACGCACTTCACGTGACTGATGCTGTTCTAAAACCCAAACTGATTATTCGCCAATTTAACCAGCTCACTCCCTATCTCGACCGCTTTCAGGATATGAAAAACCTGACTGAAAACCGTGATGAGAATACCCCAGATGAACTGTGGATTTTGCAGCATCATGATGTGCTGACCCAAGGCCAAGCCGGCAAGCCTGAACACATTCTTATGTCCAGCAATATACCGGTGGTACAAACGGATCGCGGTGGACAAGTGACCTGGCATGGTCCGGGTCAGCTGGTTGCCTATTTCATGTTTGATTTAAACCGTTTGGGTTGGAATGTACGCACGCTGGTGTCTTATGCTGAAAATTTAATGATCGCACTGCTGAAAAAATATGGCATTGAAGCCTATGCCAAACCGGATGCACCGGGCGTTTATGTCAATGAACGCAAAATTGGTTCGCTGGGTTTTAAAATCCGCAAAGGACGCAGCTATCATGGATTGGCCCTGAATATTGACTGTGACCTGTCTGGTTTCCATACCATTAACCCATGTGGTTATGCAGGTTTAGAGATGGTCCGTATTCAGGACCTGGTTCCAGATTACCCAAAATTCGAGAACTTATGCGTCGATATCATTGAAACTTTAAACAGCAGCGGTTACTTTAGTGAAGTTCAAATCATGCAACAATAACTTTGCTTTTGACATAAAAATAAATTAGAGTATTTACTCTAAACTAATAAAATATTTTTTAGATAAGGGATACGCGAGTGATTTCAACCAAATCCGTTAAGCCCGCTTTACAACTGACCTATGTCAAACTCATGATGGATGTGATTGGCAGAGGTTTAGTCATGGCGAGTCAAGTCGATGCCGAAGTCAAACAGGAAGTTGCAAAATTTCCTGTCGGTTTTGTGCTATCGATGAAAGTATTTCCGAATGGCCCAGCTTTTATTGCAAAAGTCACGGAAGACCATCAATTACAATTACTGCAATCTGTAGACAGCAAACCTGACCTCACCATTACTTTTAAGCATTTAAGCCACGCTTTTTTAGTGTTTTCTTTTCAGGAAAGTACTGCACAGGCTTTTGCCCACGACCGTATGATAGCCGATGGAGATATTTCATTTGCCATTCGTCTGGTACGCTGCTTAAACAAAATGGAAGTGCTCATTTTACCTAAACTCCTCGCCGAGCTTGCTGTAAAACAATACCCAACCGAATTGAGCCTAAAAGAAAAACTGACTGGAGCTGCAAATATTTATTTGAAAGTAGCTCAATCCTATTTTAAACGGAGTGCATAACATGGCTAAGCCTTATTACGAATTTTTCTGTCCAGTCAAAGTCATCGCAGGTCATGCCGCCTTAGAACATATTCCGTTTGAACTTGCTACTTTAGGTGCAAAACGCCCGCTCATCATTACCGATAAAGGCGTACGCAGCAACAATCTGCTCGCCCCTATTGAGGCTGCCTTTGAATCTACCGATGCGGTGATTGGCCATATTTTTGATGATGTTCCACCAGATTCAAGCGTACAAACCGTTCGAAATGCAGCAAAAGCTTATCGTGATCATAATTGTGATGCGATTATCGCCGTGGGTGGCGGTTCGGTCATTGATACCTCCAAGGCAACCAATATCCTGGTGACCGAAGGCGGCGATGACCTGCTTAAATATTCAGGTGCACATAACCTGCCCAAACCGTTAAAACCATTTTTCGTGATTCCAACCACATCGGGTACCGGTTCAGAAGTAACCATGGTGGCTGTGGTTTCCGATCTGGAAAAAAATGTCAAAATGCCATTTGCCTCTTATTACCTGATGCCGCATGCTGCCATTCTTGACCCGCGTATGACCCAGACCTTGCCACCGCATTTAACTGCCATGACGGCTATGGACGCGCTGACCCATGCGGTTGAAGCCTATACCTGTATGGCAGCCAATCCGATCAGCGATGCTTATGCAACGGCTGCGATCAAAAAAGTCAGCAACAGCCTGTTCAATGTTCTGGACAACCCGACAGATGAGTTTGGTCGCCTGGAACTGGCTCAAGCTTCAACCATGGCCGGGATTGCTTTCTCTAATTCTATGGTAGGCCTAGTTCACTCACTTGGACATGCCCTAGGTGCGGTTGCCCACCTGCCCCATGGCCTATGCATGAACCTGTTCCTGCCTTATGTGCTGGAGTACAACAAGGAAGTCAATGGTGACAAAATTGCCGAATTGCTACTCCCTTTAGCTGGACCAGACATTTATGCGCAAACCCCTGCACATTTACGTGCCGATAAAGCGATTGCTACGATTCTGACCATGCGTGATCGCTTGTATGCACTGACTAAATTGCCACGTACTTTACGTGAAACCGGCAAGGTTTCAGAAGCGCAATTGAATGAAGTCGCAGACAAAGCATTAAATGACGGTTCTATTATTTACAATCCGAAAGAAGCCACCCTGAGTGATTTAAAAGCGATTTTAGAAAAAGCTTGGTAAATATTGAAAAATAAGTGAATATAGCCAAAAATAAGCCTGATGTTTTTTTGAGCATCAGGCTTTTACTTTATGGAAAATTAAAGCGAATCTTTTATAGCAAATGGCATATTTACTGCATTAAAAACTCATAAAGATATTGGCAAAAGGTACCAAACTGGAGTAGATTGGCGCACTTTTGTTTTATTCATTTAGGGGGGATCGTTCGTCTCAAACGATCCTTGTAAACATGACTGATCCTTGATCAACGATAAGAGGATAACGCCGTTGACAAATATCTCTGGGACTCAATCGGCAGCTAAACTGCAAAAAACGCTTGGACTGTGGCACATCATTATTATTGGTTTAGCTTATATTCAGCCAATGACATTATTTGATACCTTCGGTCTGGTTTCCGAAGAAAGCCATTATCACGTGCCAACTTCGTACATTATTGCCCTCATTGCAATTCTGTTTACATCTATTAGTTATGGACACATGATCCGTCGTTATCCCTCATCAGGGTCGGCATATACCTATGCTCAAAAATCGATTCACCCTAATGTCGGTTTTATGGTGGGCTGGTCATCATGGCTCGATTATCTACTGTCACCGATGGTCAACATCATTTTGGCCGTCATTTATCTGGAAGCGCTTTTCCCTGGGGTGAACCATTGGGTTTGGGTTGTTGTACTGACCGCATTTATGACCGGGGTAAACTTGCGGGGTGCCAGATTCGTTGCCAACTTCAACGGCCTGATTGTATTGGTTCAGCTGGCAGTCATCGGGTACTTCACCTGGATGGTTTATTCTCTACTTGCAGGTGGGGTCAATGCCGATGGGACATTGGCGAATGCCAAATACCAGTTGTGGAGCCTGGATCCGTTCTGGAATGAAATGACAGCTTTAGGCCCTTTAATTACCGGTGCAACATTGCTTTGTTTCTCTTTTACCGGTTTTGACTCACTCAGCTCGCTGGCAGAAGAAACTAAAGATACTGAAAAGACCTTACCTAAAGCGATTTTCCTGACTGCACTTATTGCAGGTGTCATCTTTATTATTAGCACCTACTTCATGCAAATCTACTTCCCGAACGATCCGAAGACATATTTTGAAGATGTTGCTGCAACCCAGCCGGACATTCTTCAAGCCGTTGGTGGAGTAGCATTCAAAACTGTGGTGCTTTACTTCGCAATCGTTACGGTGATGGCATCCGGTATTTCTGCACATGCGGGCGTTTCACGCTTAATGTATGTGATGGGCCGTGATGGCGTGATCAACAAAAAGATTTTTGGTCATATCAGTCCGAAAAGCTACACACCGGTTTACAACATTCTGATTGTCGGTGGCGTGGCTTTAACTGCTGGTTTCATGGATCTGGACATCGTGATTTCAATGATCAGTTTCGGTGCCCTCACTGCCTTTACCTTTGTGAATCTGTCTGTAATTTCACGTTATGCATTACGTGATGGCCGTACTAAAAATATCAAAGACATTATTAGCTTTGTAGTCATTCCTTTACTCGGCTTCTTAAGTATTTTTGCCATGTGGCTAGAGATTGAAGATACCGCATTAAAATTTGGTTTATGGTGGGCAATGTTCGGTATTTTGTACCTGGGTTATAAAACCAAAGGTTTCAAACACCCTGCTCCACAGCACAACGAGTTTGATGATACGCATTAATGCTTTGATCTCATGCATAAAAAAAGACGCTCAATGCGTCTTTTTTTATACTCTGAAATTAGACGAGTTCTTTAAAACCTTGCTGACGCCATGCTTCATACAGAATAACCGCTGTAGCATTAGACAGGTTCAAACTGCGAGAGTTTGCTACCATGGGTAAACGAATCCAGTGTTTTTCCGGGAACATCATGCGCACATTTTCAGGCAGACCACGTGTTTCAGGGCCCATCAGCAAAGCCACCGGACGGTTTAAGTCTGAAGTATGTGGAGTTTCAGAACCTTTGGTGGTTAAAGGATAAATGGCATTGTTATCAATTCCCTGTTCTTTTAAATATGCCAGGCATTCTGCAAAGTTTTCCCACACTTTCATGTGTGCCCATTCATGATAGTCCAGGCCTGCACGTCGCAGCTTTTTATCGTCGAGCTCAAAACCCAGCGGTTTAACCAAATGAAGTTGCGCACCGGTATTGGCACATAAACGGATGATATTCCCGGTGTTAGCAGGAATTTCTGGCTCGTACAAAACAACGTGGATCACTTTTTACTCACTCTAATTTTATTTAGGCAATGTTTGGACTTTACTGATCAAGCCAGGAACTCGATAGAGGATTTCTTAGCCAAGCACCGCGTTCCGTTTGCAATTGAACAACAGCAATAAAATCACTGCTTATCCTCTTTACTCAGGCACAGCCTTCATCTTGCGCTCGGGCAACACGAAGTGTTGCTTATCCTCGCTCATGCCCACTGCAATTGTTCACGCAATTTTACCACTTCACCAATAATGGTGAGCGTTGGCGCTTGAATGTGATGCTCCGTCACTTTCGATGCGATATCGGCTAAGGTTCCCACCACCACTTTCTGGTCAGGTGTAGTCCCCTTGGAAATCAGGGCAACCGGCATGTCTGGACGCTGGCCATGGGCAATCAGCTGGGCACAGATTTTTTCCAGCCCCACCAAGCCCATATACAATACCAGGGTCTGGTTTTCATACACCAGCTCATTCCATGGCAACTCTGGCGAGCCTTCCTTTAAATGCCCGGTCAGGAAGCGCACACTTTGTGCATAGTCACGATGGGTTAAAGGAATACCGGCATACGCAGAACAGCCCGAAGCTGCGGTAATTCCGGGTACCACCTGAAAAGCAACACCTGCAGCAAACAGTTCCTGAATCTCTTCGCCACCACGGCCAAAAATAAACGGATCACCGCCTTTTAAACGGCAAACACGCTTACCTTGAGCAGCATATTCCACCAAAAGTGCATTAATTCCTTCTTGCGGCACACTATGATTGGAACGGGCTTTACCCACATAGACCTTTTCCGCATCACGGCGGCACAAGTCCATAATCGCAGGCGACACTAGACGGTCGTAAATAACAACATCTGCCTGTTGCATCAAACGCAATGCTTTTAAGGTCAACAGTTCAGGATCGCCTGGCCCCGCACCCACCAGATAGACTTCACCTTTCGGCGCTTTCCATTCCATTAAGGCTTGCTCAATCAAACGGTCGGCTTCAGCAAGATTGTCATTAAACACCTGTTCTTTGAGTGGACTGGCATATAAGTCTTCCCAAAAAATACGGCGTTCATCCGGATTTTCAATTTTGGCTTTGACCGCAGCTCGCCATTTACCTGAAAAATCGGCAAGTTTTCCCATGCCATGCGGAATGCTCGCTTCCAGCTGGGTACGGATTTGACGGGATAAAACTGGTGATTTGCCATTGGTGGCAATTGAAACCACTAAAGGAGAACGGTCGATAATGGCAGGCACCATAAAACGGCAATGCGGTAGATCATCGACACTATTCACCAGAATTTTTTCAGCTTCGCAAGCTTCAAAAACCTGAACATTGGTGGCTTTATCATTGGTTGCCGCAATCACCAGACGGTAATCACGCAACGGAATATCTGGACTAAAAGGCGCTTGGACATATTGCCCCTGGCTGGCACGAACAATCTCAACTAAATCATTTTCGATTTCAGGCGCAATCACATCAATGACTGCTCCTGCTTTTGCCAAAAGTACGGCCTTACGGTAAGCAATGCGCCCACCACCGACAATCAGACAAGGTTGCTGCTGCAACTTTAAAGAGATTGGAAAGATATCCACGAATGACCTCAATATTTTAAATCTGACTGTCTTAAGCAATTTTCATGCACAAAATTGTGCTATTCATAAATTTATTGATCAATCCGAAGATCAATCAATAAATTCCGCACCGCCCATATAAGGACGAAGCACTTCAGGAACCTCAATCGAACCGTCTGCACGTTGATAGTTTTCCATCACCGCAAGCAAGGTACGGCCAACAGCCAAACCTGAACCGTTCAGGGTATGCACAAATTCGGTTTTCTTCTGGTCAACACGGTAACGTGCTTTCATACGGCGGGCCTGGAAATCGCCCATGTTTGAACATGAAGAAATTTCACGATAGGTATTTTGGCTCGGTACCCAGACTTCAAGGTCATAGGTCTTGGTTGAACCAAAGCCCATATCACCACCACACAGGATGATTTTACGGTATGGCAGACCAAGTGCCTGTAAAATGCCTTCAGCATGCCCGGTCAGTTCTTCCAAGGCCTGCATCGAATCTTCAGGTTTTACAATTTGCACCATCTCGACTTTGTCGAACTGGTGTTGACGAATCAGGCCACGGGTATCACGGCCATAGGAACCTGCTTCGCTGCGGAAACATGGCGTATGTGCAGCATATTTCAATGGCAAACGTTCAGGATCAATAATTTCGTCACGCACGAAATTGGTCACTGGCACTTCAGCGGTCGGAATCAGGTAATATTCTTTTTCACCTTGCAATTTGAATAAATCTTCTTCAAATTTAGGCAATTGACCTGTACCGCGCAATGAATCTGCATTCACCAGATAAGGCACATAAGCTTCGGTATAACCATTTTTCAGGGTATGGGTGTCCAGCATGAACTGGGTCAGCGCACGCTGTAAACGCGCCAATGGGCCTTTCAGAACACTGAAACGTGTACCGGTCAATTTGGTTGCAGTTTCAAACTCCAAACCGCCCATCCATTCACCCAGGTCAGTATGATCCTTGATTTCAAAATCGAATTGACGCGGAGTGCCCCATTTTAAAATTTCAACGTTGTCGTCTTCATCTTTACCCTCAGGTACAGATTCATGCGGCATGTTTGGAATGCTTAAAGACTTGGTTTCAATTTCAGTTTGCAATTCTGCAAGTGCAACTTCAGCGGCTTTAATTTCGTCACCAATGGCTGCCATACGCGCCATGATTTCAGATGCATCGCCACCAGATTTTTTAATTTGGCCAACTTGTTTTGCACCCGAATTACGCTCTGCTTGCAAAGCTTCAGTTTTCGATTGAAGCTCTTTACGGCGAGCTTCAAGGGAAGCCCACTCTTCGACATTAAGCTGTACACCACGTTTTGCCAAGGCTAAATTTACAGCCTCAATATTATTTCTGATTAATTTCGGGTCGATCATAGCCAATCTTTTGCAAAGAAAAAAACTAGCTATAGTGTAAGCGCTAAACACTAAAAAAGACAGTGATCGAGCGGACAGCTGTGGCTTATTACAGCAAATTTACCCGAATTAAGCTGAAATTAGGACGATGGATACTTGGGCAAACCTGGCAGATATTCCGCTTTAATCAGTTTGCCCAGTGCCGAATAAGGCAAGGTCAGCTCGGTCATGCCTTCTACATAGGAGGCCAGCTCATACAAGGGATAAACAAAGACAATGCCATTGGCACCATAGTAAAAATTATCACTTAATTTCAGTTTTTCCCTGTCGATACTGTGCTGCTCCAGCCAGATGCTGTTTGAATCATACAAAGTATTCAACAATTGCTGCTCTGTGCCTTTGACCATAATATCTTGCAGCGCCAGACGCTTTTTGTTTTTCAAATCGAAATTGACAAATTCCTGATGATACATGCCATGCGCAGCACCAGATGAATAGGTATAGGTCTGAATGGCAAAGGTTGCCCGATCATACTGCTGACTGACAAAACGGATATAGGTCGAGCTTTGACTTAGATTGGGATTCGCGCCTTCGGCAGTATTGATCTTTTGATTAGGCGCTGTAGAAAATGCAATCGGATCGGCTTTTTTCACCCGATCAAGAAAATAGTCATCTACCCATTTCAGATTGGTTTTTACCGTTTGAATCTCATACTGGGTACAACCTTCCGCATCACATGCTTCCGGTTTGCTCAGTTTCACAGGAACAACCTTGGCTTGAATTAATGGAATTGTCTGAACGTTTTCCTGTTTTGCAGTACTTGCCTGTTCCGTTTTCGGGGCTGGTCGCTCCTGACAACCCGTGATGACGAGTGCTGCCAAAGAAACAGGAAGTGCCCATAGCCATTGTTTATTCGTGCGTGTTTCCATTTTTTTTACAACCTGAGACCCTTAGAATGCTCCTGCACTATACAAAGCCAAGTGACTGAATAAAATTTAAAATATGTATCTTTAAGCATGTTTAGCTGAATAATGAAGCATTCGTATAAAAATGCCTGCTTTAAGACAGGTCCACCCAATTGCCATGAAAGCCCAGGGGCACATGTACGCCCAGAATAATTTCGGCTTGAGGCTGAACATTGAGTCCTTGCGCTTTCAGAATCACCACTTTGGAAGATTGTTTATGGATATGATGCACATAAGATAATAGATAGCCCTCACCTTCAGCCGCTTCAACTGATTCAGGAATAAACACCACTTCTCCCGTTACCCATTGCTCTCCAAAATCATAGCTGGTTTTTTCCAGAGTATGCATATCATGACAAAGCAAATGATTGGCTTGGGTCATGACCAATGGATCAAAACTGACACTATAAATATAACGCTGCTTTTCACCAGTATAGCGCTCATCGATTCTTGGAAACTCCTGCGCCCGTTCATCAATTACCTTACGATCTACCGTTTTGTGCTGCAGGTCAATCTGCCATCTTTCCAGTCGTGTATTTTGCTGTTCAAAGGGGCCCTGATAGGATTTTTTAAACATGCTTTGATGTACCATGACATCTAGCACAATCTGCTGTTGCCCATTTCGGTAAGCATTTGCGGCATGGAAAATAAAACAAGGTTGTATAGGAATCCACTGCACTTCATCAGCATGCCCATACTTAGGCAAAATACCAATTCGCGCCTTATGCTTTTCATTCCATTCATAAGGCAAAGGATTCCCCTTCATGTGTTGCTTGAAAGAGAACGTGACTGGTAAATCAAAAATTAAGACATCCTGTTTGGTAATGGCACAATCATGAATCATGGGACCATGCTGCACAGGAATTTTAGCCCAATGCACTAAATGCCCCTGCTCATCAATCACTTCATAATAGGCATGTTTCATATCCAGCGCATCATAGCAAACTGCATGCAAATGCCCGGTATGCTTGTCTTTATGTGGATGAGCAGTAAAAGGCAGGTCTGCATCGGTATTAAAAAGGCGGTGTTCTTTTGTGTTCAGCTCCAAATCTAGACGTGCCGGCAACGCACCTGCCTCAACACTCGCCCAGATTTGACTGGCATGATAAAAAGCGTTGGTATTGACCACATCCCCTGGACCTCGGCGAAAACCGGCTTTAACAGGCTGGTGCTTTTGCTTTTGAATGGAATCCGTTTCAATATACCGGCTCTTAAACCACACCGCTTGACCCTGTTCAATTTTTAAAGCATGCAGCATTCCGTCACCGCTAAACCAGTGATAGGCTGCTTGATGTTCAACATGAACCGGATTTGGCCCTATTCTTAACAATAGTCCAGTCAACTGCTGTGGAATTTTACCAATCACCTGAAGTTCATGCGTTTCGACCTCATCCACAGGACCAAATATTCCATGCAGATAAGGATTTTTCGCCTTGTTTTGAGCCGTCTTTTTCGATCTTCGTTGTAGCCAGCTAAGCCCCAACCCCATAGCTTTTTGACGATAACCATTAAATCTGGATTTTAGTTTGCTGAAACGCGGATAATCTACCGATGACGCAGCTTTACTGATATTTTCCACTTTTTTAATTCTCCTGAGCCTTTATCTTTTTAATTTTTCTTTATTTTAGGCACGGTTGATCTTGCGTATGTTTATACTCAACCCTGGTTACTGAATTGTTATCTTTAAGCATTATGGATTGTAATGTCTAGGGCCGGGTTTGAACATCATTTTGCATGGCCGTACTTTTTCAACCAAGCATCCCTGACTTTTGGCAGAACCTCCAATAAAAAAGCAGCCACGCAGGGCTGCTCTTAATTGATAAAACCTTAATTAAATATTATAAATCAATTTTTTATTGATCAATAATATCGGTACCTTTTGGTGGTGTAAAATTAAAAGTTGAAGAAGCAATCGATGGATTCACTTTCACATTATTGAAGCGCACATAGGTGGTTTGCCCCAATGAGTCCTGCAGAATCATCAAACTTGGTGCTTTATTTGCGCCAAAACTGATGGTCAGGCTTTGGAATGCACTGTCTTTCACTTTAGGGTACAAGGTGTAATAAGTCTTGCCTTTATCTGGTTGAGTCACCCGATAAGACTTCATAATCTGACTGGTATTGCCCGACAATAACAATGCCGGTGTATTCGCTACCTGTTCATCCAGACTTTGACGGACGGCTTGCTGTAAATCGGGATCATAAATCCATACGGTTTTACCGGAGGTTACAATGGTCTGTTTGGCTGGACTGGTGGTTTCCCAGAAGAACTTGCCAGGACGCGCCACTTTCATCACCCCTTTAAAGGTCTGGTTCATGTGTTGTCCGGTCAAGCCTTTTTTCTGCGGGGCTTTACCCGAAGTTGCTTTGGTGGTTTGTTCAAAATTAGCGGATAAGGTCCGGATATTGCTTAACTGTTTGACCAGATTGTTCGTTGCTTGCTGCTCCGATGCTGCTACAGGTGCAGCAAAAACAGTTGTACTCATTACCGGTGCAAGTGTTGCAGCACCCAAGGTCATCGCACACAGGGTTTTACGAAGCATTTTCATATCATCACCTTTTTTATTTGCGGTATCGCAATTTGTTCAATGCGTCCATCTTAAACCAATTTTTATTTCTAATAATTGAGAAAATAAGAATTTTTGTATTGTTATTAATAGCCAATGTAGCCATTTCTACATCATGATGGAGAACCGGGATTGTTTTTAATGGATTCACAACCATAAAAAAACCCACATTAAATGTGGGTTTTTCGTACCATTAAAACTTATGCAGTTTCAACAGATACGTAGCGACGGCCAAATTGACCTTTCACTTCGAATTTGATCACGCCGTCAGCGGTAGCAAATAAAGTATGGTCACGGCCCATACCTACGTTTGCACCAGCGTGGAATTCTGTACCACGTTGACGAACGATAATGTTACCCGCAGTCACAGCTTGACCACCGTACATTTTAACGCCTAGCATTTTAGGGTTTGAGTCACGACCGTTACGTGTCGATCCACCAGCCTTTTTAGTAGCCATGTTTCATAATCCTCGTAATTAGCCTGAAATAGCAGTAATTTTCAACTCGGTAAACCATTGACGGTGACCTTGTTGTTTACGGTAATGTTTACGACGACGCATTTTAACAATACGGATTTTGTCGTGACGACCGTGGCTAACTACTTCAGCAGTTACTGTCGCACCAGCAACAACTGGAGCACCAATTTGAATGCTTTCGCCGTTTACAAGCATTAATACGTCATCAAACGTAATCGTTGTACCAGTTTCAGCTTTCAATAATTCTACTTTAAGGGTTTCACCCTCAACCACACGGTGTTGTTTACCACCGCTTTGGATTACTGCGTACATAATGTACTCCAAATATGCCCGTGTCGTCGTGCCGATAAAGGAATATATCGATCTTAAAACGAACGCCACTGGGGGGATATATAAGGGCAAACATATTAAGTGATAATAAATCAAACAACAAGCCATTTCAGCGTTTTTTTGCACTTTGTCCGCGGTTTATTTTATAAACAATCAAGGCGCATTAAAAAAAATGCTCCCTAGCGATGTAGAGCTGACATTTTGTAAATGTAATAGATTTTTAAAATCAATTCGCTAATATAAAATACCCAACGCCAGTTCCATCACACATCTGGCTGGATAATAATAATTCGACTAAATTTAAAACCATTTGCCTAATCAGGATTTAAACAACTATATTAAGATCTTCGCTTTATCTGAGTTATAGTTGTTACACTATAATAAGCAATTCAATTTTTAGAGGTTTCTCTTCACATGGCCATCGACTTTAAGCAAGACATTCTCGCTCCTGTTGCTTCAGACTTTGCTGCGATGGACACATTTATCAATGAAGGGATTACTTCAAAAGTTGCCTTGGTCATGGCGGTCAGTAAACACGTGGTTGAAGCGGGCGGTAAACGCATGCGCCCGATTATGTGCCTATTGGCAGCAAAAGCCTGTGGCGCGACCGATATCGAACGTCAGCGTAAACTGGCAGCCATTATTGAAATGCTGCATACCGCAACCCTGGTGCATGATGATGTAGTGGATGAATCAGGCTTGCGCCGTGGTCGCCCTACAGCCAATGCCACATGGAATAACCAGACTGCGGTTTTGGTCGGCGATTTCCTGATTTCCCGTGCTTTCGATTTGCTGGTCGACCTGAACGATATGACCCTGCTGAAAGACTTTTCTACCGGTACCTGTGAAATTGCCGAAGGTGAAGTATTGCAACTGCAAGCCCAGCATCAGCCAGAAACCACTGAAAAGACTTATCTCGACATTATTCACGGTAAAACCTCGCGCCTGTTTGAGCTGGCCACTGAAGGCGCTGCCATTTTATCGGGCACACCCCAATACCGTGAACCCTTGCGCGTCTTTGCAGGTCACTTTGGCAATGCCTTCCAGATTATTGATGATATTTTAGACTATACTTCCGATGCGGAAACATTAGGTAAAAATATTGGTGATGATTTAATGGAAGGCAAACCGACTTTGCCCTTAATCTCTGCCTTGCAAAAAACCACCGATGAAGAACATGAAATTGTTCGTCGTAGTATTGCCACTGGCGGTCTTAACCAGCTGGAACGGGTGATCGAGATTGTACAAAGCTGTGGTGCGCTGGATTATTGCCGCCAACGTGCCACTGAAGAAACCCAGTTTGCACTCAAAGCATTAGATGCACTTCCGGAGAGTGAATATCGCCAGGCATTGATTAATTTGGCCCAGCTTGCCCTTAACCGGATTCAATAACGGGATTTGAAAAATATAGTTTTACCCCTCGCCTATGCATATAAATTTTAATGATCTATTTTTAAAAATGCAGGAGCAGCTTGAATCCAGTCAGGCTGTTCTTGATGACTCACTGCTGATCGAGCTGGTGAGCCGTATTCGACCAGATGATTCCAGCAATCTCGACGAAATCAACAGCAAATTTCACGCTTTCATACAAGCGCTGCTGCTTACGCCCCATGCAGTCGTTACATTTCAGAATTTTATCCTGAAACTCATTAACCAGTACAAGCAAACCAGTTTATATGCCGATACCGGCATTTTGTCTCTGGATGGTTTCTGGAATCAGCTCGCTCAGCGACTGGGTGCGCATTTTCTTCCCCTGATTAATGATCAAAGCCAGCTGCAAGATTTAGTACGGCGTGTTTTTTATCAGCGCAGTGACAAATACTGGCTGGATAGTATTGCCGATCAAGACTGGCAAAAACTCTTTTCCTTGATTAATCAGGGTCACAGCAATCAGCAAGACAAGCTTAAAATTAAAAGCGAGCTGATTAAGGCCATTACCGTTTTGTCTTACCGGATTAGTGGCATTGGGCTGTATCCGGAATTTATTAACGCCCATCCGGAACTCACCGAATATGAATCGCCTTTCCTGGTACAAAACCGGGAAATCAATGAATTTATCCAGCATTACAAGGCACTGCATCAAAACACCGACCCGATGGCCTTAATTGCTGCTCCCGACGCTTCTCAAGCTTTGGTGATGATTGAGCAATGTCGGGATGTGGTGTTAAAAATTCGTCGTGCCACCAAAAGAATTGGCGTAAGTTTAAGCCTGACCTATCTGCTGTCATTACTGGAACAATGTCTGGACCGTATTGAACTGTTGCTTAATCTGATTATGGATGAAGACCAGCTGCGCTATGAATCTTTAGGCTTATTGCTGGTCGATATCACCCATGCCATTTATAGCGAGCGCAGTGTGCGGTCACTTTTAGCCGCCAATAGCGAACTGATTGCGTTACAGGTCACCGAGAATGCCAGCAAAACCGGTGAACACTATGTCAGTACCGACAAGCAGGGTTTCTGGTCGATGTATAAATCGGCTGCGGGTGCCGGTGTCATTATTGCCACCATGGCTACCTTAAAAATATTGGCTGCGCGACTGGCTATGGCACCCATCATGCAGGCCCTGGTGTTTAGCATGAATTATTCGTTCGGTTTTATGCTGATTCATGTCTTGCATTTTACCGTTGCCACCAAACAGCCCGCCATGACTGCCGCGGCGCTTGCGGCAACGGTACAACAGACCAAAGGCTCTAAAACTGCACAGATTGCTGAACTTGCCGCACTGATCATTAATATTATCCGCACCCAGTTCATTGCCATTCTGGGCAATATTTCCATTGCCATTCCAACCGCAGCGTTAATTACGCTGCTCTGGCAGTACGGCATGGATGAGCCGCTTTTAACCCATGCCAAAGCCAGCAACACTTTACATTCCCTCAATCCATTTACCTCACTGGCCATTCCGCATGCAGCGATTGCCGGGGTGTGCCTATTCTTTTCCGGACTGATTGCCGGTTATTTTGACAACATGGCGGTGTACCGCAAGGTGGGTCCGCGTTTACAGGTCCATGCGAACTTAAAACGGTTATTGGGACAAGAACGGCTGAATAAATTTGCCGCCTATATAGAACGAAATTTAGGGGCTTTGGCCGGGAACTTCCTGTTCGGGATCATGCTCGGCAGTATGGGCACCATCGGTTTTATTTTAGGATTGCCTCTGGATATTCGCCACATTGCCTTTGCTTCAGCCAACTTTATTCAGGGTCTGATCTGTATTAATGGCAGTCCTGAAATTGGCCTGATTATTGTTTCATTTTTAGGGGTATTGTTAATTGGTTTGACCAACCTGTTTGTGAGTTTTAGCCTGACCATTATTGTGGCCCTGCGGGCCCGCCGGGTTCGCTTTGAACAATGGAAGCCGTTGGCCAAACTGGTACTCACCCACTTCCTGACCCGACCAAGCGACTTTTTCTGGCCACCCAAAACCCCATTAGAAGTAGATGAATTTTCAACACCGCAAAAATCGGCAATGAAGTAATTTACTGTTTTTGTTTTACTTCACGTTAAAAAATCGGTAAAAAGAAAAGCATAATTTACACATACTTGAAATAAAGTGTACTGATGAGTACACTTTAACCATTCATTAGTCACGCTTCAATCGGCTAAGATAACCAAGGTTCCATACATGCCTTATCTGTTGCTTGGTGTAGGATTTTTTTTATTTATTTTCAGCATATTAATGCTGGTTACACCATCCTTGCATCACTTTGACTGGGTGATGGTTGAATGGCTGAGCCAGCATCGTAGCGTGCCTCTAAATAGAATATTCATCATGCTTTCGACTATAGGCGGTATGCCATTTGTGTTATTTTTAACCACAATCTGGTGTTTACATCAGGCATGGTATAAAAAATTTACAAATGTTGTTTTCATTGGGATAGGACTATTCGGAAGTACTGCCACGGTTTGGCTGCTTAAATATGTAATTTCAAGACCTCGCCCACCTGAAATGTATCATCTGGTCGAAAGCTATGGTGCTGCATTTCCCAGTGCACATAGCATTTATGCCGCAACTTTGGGTTGTCTTGCAATTTATCTCAGTCAAAAACATCCACAGCACATACTGGTTTGCATCTGTGCTTTGATGTGGCTGTCTGTTATGGGAATTTCCAGAGTCTATCTGGGCGTGCATTTCCCCTCTGATGTCTTGGCGGGTTGGAGCGTAAGTTTTATTTGGATCACACTACTTTATCTGCTGTATGCCAAATTGAGTAGAGAGAAAATAAATTAGTTTTTAGAGAAGAATCTAATCGAGGTGGAATAATGATGTCTGCAAAGCTATGGGCACCCGCCCTTACCGCTTGCGCATTAGCAACAAGTATTGCACTTGTTGGTTGTAGCAAAGATCCTAAGGATGCGCAGCAAGCTGCAGCAGCCCAAAAAATGCCACCGGCTGAAGTCGGTGTCATTGTTGCTCAACCACAAAGCGTTGAGCAATCGGTAGAACTTTCTGGCCGCATGACGGCATTTGAAATTTCTGAAGTCCGTCCACAAACCAGTGGCGTCATTCTTAAACGTCTGTTTACTGAAGGCAGTTATGTGCGTCAAGGACAAGCGCTGTATGAAATTGACTCGCGAACCAACCGTGAAACTGTTGCCAGTGCACGTGCTGCGCTCAACCGTCAGCAGGCCAACTTAAGCCTATTACGCGTGAAAGAAGGACGTTACCGTCAACTTGTCGGCACCAATGCCATTTCAAAACAAGAATATGATGATATTGCTGCACAAGTAAAACTGGCTGAAGCGGATGTCGCGGCAACCCAGGCTGAACTTAAAAATGCAGAAATCAACCTCGGTTACTCTACTGTTCGTTCACCTATTTCAGGCCAGACCAACCGTTCAAGCGTCACTGTAGGTGCCCTGGTTACAGCAAGCCAGGCAGAACCTTTGGTGACGGTACAACGACTGGATCCAATCTATGTGGACATTAACCAGTCGAGTGCCGAGCTGCTGCGTTTACGCCAACAGTTGAGTCAAGGCGATTTGGGCAGCAGCAACAATACGAAAGTGAAGCTTAAGCTTGAAGATGGTAGCTATTACCCGGTTGAAGGTCGTCTTGCATTCTCCGATGCCAGCGTAAATCCGGAAACCGGTACCGTGACTTTGCGTGCCGTGTTCCAGAACCCGAACCATTTATTGCTTCCTGGCATGTATGCAACTGCCCAAATCGTGCAAGGTGTGATTCCGAATGCCATGCTGATTCCTCAGGCAGCGATTACCCGTACCCCAACAGGTCAGGCGATTGCCATGATCGTGAATGCCAAAGGTGTGGTTGAAACACGTCCGGTAGAAACGGCTGGCGTGCAAGGCAAAGACTGGATTGTGACCAAAGGTTTGCAAACGGGTGAAAAAGTGATTGTGGATGGTATTGCCAAGGTGAAAGAAGGTGCAACCGTAGTTGCCAAACCTTACCAGCCTCAAGCTGCTATGCCTCAGGGTGCAGGTCAACCTGCAGCAGATGCAAATAAAGCAGGCCAACCTGCCGCTCAAGCACAACCTAAAACTGAACAAAAATCTACTTCAAATGTATAAGGGGTAGACTGAATGGCTCACTTTTTTATTCATCGCCCGATTTTTGCCTGGGTGATTGCATTGGTGATTATGCTGGCGGGTATTTTGACCCTCAGCAAAATGCCGATTGCACAATATCCGACCATTGCACCGCCAACGGTAACCATTGCTGCAACCTATCCGGGTGCATCTGCAGAAACTGTAGAAAATACAGTGACACAGATTATTGAACAGCAAATGAATGGTTTGGACGGCTTACGCTATATTTCATCAAATAGTGCCGGTAACGGTCAGGCTTCCATCGCCTTGAACTTTGAACAAGGGGTCGATCCCGATATCGCTCAGGTTCAGGTGCAAAACAAATTACAGTCCGCAACAGCTCTTTTGCCTGAAGATGTACAGCGTCAGGGTCTCAAGGTGACCAAATCGGGTGCCAGCTTCCTGCAAGTTTTGGCATTCTATTCACCGAATGGTTCAATGACTGACGCCGACATTAAGGACTACGTCAACTCCAATATTTCTGAACCGCTGAGCCGTGTGGCTGGTGTGGGTGAAGTACAGGTGTTTGGTGGATCTTATGCCATGCGTATCTGGCTGGACCCTGCGAAACTCAGCAGTTATCAGCTGACCCCAAGTGATGTGGTGGCTGCCCTGCGTACTCAAAATGCTCAGGTTGCCGTAGGTCAATTGGGTGGCGCGCCTGCTGTTCAAGGCCAGGTCCTGAATGCCACTGTAAATGCGCAAAGCCTGTTACAGACACCTGAACAGTTCCGTGCCATTTTCCTGAAAAATGCCGGTTCGGGTGCAAAAGTCACCATTGGCGACGTGGCCAAAGTTGAATTGGGTTCTGACAACTATCAGTTCACCTCTAAATTCAATGGCAAACCTGCTGGCGGTGTCGCAATTAAACTGGCGACCGGTGCAAACGCGCTCGACACGGCAACAGCTGTTGAAGAACGCCTGCAACAACTGCGCAAAAACTATCCAGCTGATCTGAAAGACCAGTTGGCGTTTGATACGACACCATTCATCAAACTCTCAATTGAAAGTGTGGTTCACACCTTGATTGAAGCGGTCGTGCTGGTATTCCTGGTGATGTTCCTGTTCTTGCAGAACTGGCGTGCCACCCTGATTCCAACCATGGCTGTGCCTGTGGTGGTGTTGGGTACTTTTGCCATCATCAACCTGTTTGGCTTCTCGATTAACACGCTCACCATGTTTGCCATGGTACTGGCCATTGGTCTGCTGGTGGATGATGCGATTGTCGTGGTCGAGAACGTGGAACGTGTCATGCAGGAAGAACACCTCGATCCGGTTAGCGCAACTGAAAAGTCGATGCAACAGATTTCGGGTGCCCTGGTCGGTATTACCACCGTATTGACTGCAGTATTCGTACCCATGGCATTCTTTAGCGGGACGACCGGGGTCATTTATCGCCAGTTCTCGATCACGCTTGTCACCGCGATGATTTTATCCCTGGCGATTGCCCTGACCTTTACCCCTGCCCTTTGTGCAACCTTGCTCAAACAGCATGATAAAGACAAACCGGAAAGCAATGGTGTGTTCGCGCGCTTCTTCCGCTGGTTTAACCATAGCTTTGACCGCATGTCAGGCGGTTACCAGAAATGGGTTGGCAAACTGCTGATTCATAAAGTGATTGCCGGCGTTATTTATGCTGTGGTGATTGCGGGTCTATTGTTCATGTTCAAGAACCTGCCTAGCTCATTCCTGCCGAATGAAGACCAGGGTGTGGTGATGACACTGGTTCAATTGCCACCGAACGCCACACTGGACCGTACCGAGAAAGTTATTGATCAAATGACTGGCTTCTTTATGGAAGGTGAAAAAGCCAATGTCGATTCTGTATTCAGCGTTGCGGGCTTCTCTTTCACAGGTGTCGGTCAGAATGCCGGTCTAGCCTTCATTAAGTTAAAAGACTGGAGCGAACGGACCTCCCCTGAATCTCAAATCGGCGCCATCATCCAGCGTGGTATGGCCCTGAACGTGATTGCCAAAGATGCATCTTACGTGATGCCGTTGCAGCTTCCTGCAATGCCGGAACTGGGTGTTTCTGCGGGCTTTAACTTGCAGTTGAAAGATGCTGCCGGTAATGGTCACGAAAAACTGATTACTGCCCGTAACATGATTCTGGGTATGGCGGCGCAAGACAAGCGTCTGGCCGGTGTACGTCCAAATGGCCAGGAAGATACGCCGCAATACAAGGTTTATGTCGATAACGAAAAAGCCAGCGCCATGGGCGTCAGCATTTCTGAAATCAACAGCACCATGAGTATTGCCTGGGGCGGTTCATACATTAATGACTTTATTGACCGCGGTCGCGTGAAAAAAGTCTATGTTCAGGCCGTACCTGATGCGCGTATGATGCCGGAAGACTTGAACAAATGGTATGTACGTAACAATCTGGGACAAATGGTGCCGTTCTCTGCCTTTGCCACAGGTGAATGGACCTATGGTTCGCCACGTCTTGAACGTTATAACGGTATTTCATCGGTCAACATTCAGGGTACCCCTGCACCGGGCGTCAGCTCTGGTGATGCAATGCTCGCCATGGAAGAAATCATTGCCAAACTGCCACAAATGGGCATGAGCGGTTTTGACTATGAATGGACAGGTTTATCTTTAGAAGAACGTGAAGCAGGTTCGCAAACTGCGGGTCTATACGGACTTTCGATGTTAATCGTGTTCCTGTGTCTGGCTGCCTTGTATGAAAGCTGGTCTATTCCATTCTCGGTACTGCTGGTGATTCCTTTAGGTATTGTGGGTGCAATTGGCTTAACGTTCCTCGGCATGATCGTACTGAAAGATCCAAACTTGTCGAATAACATTTACTTCCAGGTTGCAATTATTGCGGTCATTGGTTTGGCCGCGAAGAATGCGATCCTGATTGTCGAATTCGCCAAGGAGCTGCAGGAAGATAAAGGCGAACCTTTACTTGAAGCCACACTTCACGCAGCGAAAATGCGTTTACGTCCAATCATTATGACCACCCTTGCCTTCGGTTTTGGTGTACTTCCGCTTGCCATTGCTTCAGGCGCAGGCGCAGGTAGCCAACACTCGGTCGGTTATGGTGTACTGGGTGGTGTAATCAGTTCAACCTTACTGGGTATCTTCTTTATTCCTGTGTTCTATGTCTGGATTCGAAGTATCTTTAAATACAAACCTAAAAACCGAAATAATCAGGAGCAAGCATCGTGATGCAAAAGGTATGGTCTATTACAGGTCGTAGCATTGCGGTATCTGCACTTGCGCTTGCTTTGACTGCATGTCAAAGTATGCGTGGCCCAGAGCCCGTAGCTCAAGCAAATATTCCAGAACAGGGTTATTTAACCGCAAGTTCCGGACCTTCAATTGCTGAACAAGGTTATAAAGACTTTTTTGCCGATCCACGCTTGCTTCAAGTGCTGGATCTGGCATTGGCCAATAACCGTGATTTGCGTACTTCAACCTTGAACATTCAGCGTGCGCAGCAACAGTACCAGATTACCCAGAACAACCAGCTTCCAACCATTGGTGCCAGCGGCAGTGTACTTCGTCAAGACACGCTCAACAGCAATGCCATGACCAGCTACAATGTCGGTCTGGGTGTGACGGCCTATGAGCTGGACTTTTGGGGCCGTGTACGCAGCCTAAAAGATAATGCTCTGGATACGTATTTAGCGACTGCAAGTGCGCGTGATGCGACTCAAATTGCATTAATTGGCCAGGTTGCTCAAGCCTGGTTGAATTATTCGTTTGCCAATGCAAATTTAAAACTTGCCGAGCAAACGCTGAAAGCCCAGCTTGAGTCTTATAACCTCAACAAGAAACGTTTCGATGTCGGTATCGACAGTGAAGTTCCTGTTCGTCAGGCACAGATTTCTGTCGAAACGGCCCGTAACGATGTTGCCAATTACAAGACCCAGATTGCCCAGGCTCAGAACCTGCTGAACCTGCTTGTCGGTCAACCGGTTCCTGTGAATCTGCTGCCTGCGCAACGTATCACACGTATTACCAGCAGCAGTGCTTTAACTGCGGGCTTACCAAGTGACCTGTTAAATAACCGTCCCGACATTCGTGCTGCGGAATATAAACTGTCTGCGGCGGGTGCCAATATTGGGGCAGCTAAAGCACGCCTGTTCCCGACCATCAGTTTGACCGGCAACGCAGGCTATGCATCGACCAGCTTGAGCGACCTATTTAAATCGGGTGGATTTGTCTGGTCGATTGGTCCGAGTATCGACCTGCCAATCTTCGATTGGGGTACACGTAAAGCCAACATCAAGATTTCAGAAACAGACCAGCAAATTGCCTTGTCTGATTATGAAAAATCCATTCAGTCCGCTTTCCGCGAAGTGAATGATGCCCTAGCCGTACGTCAAAATATTGGTGACCGTCTGGCAGCACAGCGCCGTCTGGTGGATGCAACCAATACCACTTACCGACTGTCGAATGCCCGCTTCCGTGCCGGTATTGACAGTTACCTGACGGTACTGGATGCACAACGTGCCTCATATGCAGCCGAACAGGGTTTATTGTTGCTTGAACAGGCCAACATGAACAATCAGGTTGAACTGTATAAAACCCTCGGTGGTGGCCTGAAAGCCAATACTGGTGATGCGGTTCAACAGGCACCTTCTAGTGCTGAACGCAAAGCGGCAAACAGCGCTCAATAAATCTGGATTCATAAAAAAGCCTGCGCCATGCAGGCTTTTTATTGCTTTTTTAAACATGATTTCCTATCTTCAATAAATCCTATTTCATTCGAATATCAAAACATGCTGCTGAGTAATTTAGAAACTGTTCCGGGTCATACCATTAGCCGACAAATTGATGTGGTCTATGGCAGCACTGTGCGCAGTAAACATGTGGGTCGTGACCTGCTTGCAGGCTTAAAAAACATTGTCGGTGGTGAACTGACCGCTTATACCGAGCTGCTGGAAGAGTCGCGTCAGGAAGCCATGAACCGCATGATTGAGAAAGCAAAAGCTATGGGTGCCAATGCCGTGGTTGGCATCCGTTTTTCAACCTCGAATATTGCCCAAGGTGCATCTGAGCTATTTGTATATGGCACCGCAGTTGTGGTGGAGCCAAACCTTCCCAAACTTCCCGACCCATTTCAGGCGCAGGTTTAAGCGATGGATGGCTTGATTCTCCAGATCGTTGTTTTTGCCATTTTATTTGCAATAGGTTTTGGTTTCGGCAGATACAATGAACGCAAGCACCTGGATTCACTGGCGGAAAATGAACAGCGCCTGGCTTATATCACCCTGGATAATAGCCGCTTTAAAACGTCTTCCCAGCCAGGACAAATGATCAGTAGCAATGTGGTCATCTCGCATGATTACTTTAAATATGTCATTGCCAATATCCAGAACTTTTTGGGTGGCCGCTTAACCAGTTATGAAAGCATAGTTGAACGTGCCCGCCGTGAAGCGATTGTCCGCTTAAAGCTGGAAGCGGAAAAAATGGGCGCAACCCGGATTATGGGCTTACGTCTCAGTACTACAGAGCTGGGCATGCAAGGCGGGATGGTAGAAGTGTTTGCATATGGGACTGCAGTTCAGGGTTAAGTAAATTAAATAAGGTTTGAATTTCCTTAAATCCCCTTTTTGCAAAGGGGGACTTTAAAGCTTCCTTTAAAAAGGAGGGAGCTTTAATTATTTCACTTTAGCCTTACGGATCATTTTATACAGCGTGCTTGGCGATAAGCGCGACATCCAGACACCCAGTTTTTCTTTGGTTCCCCCGACCACAATGTATTCTTCACCGTTCAGCAGCGCACTCACCACTGTTTTGGCAAACACTTCTGGCTCTAAACCATTTTCAATCGCTTCATCCTGATGTCCTTGCGGTTTACCGGCACCATCTAAGGCATTGAAAGACACGTTGGTTTTGACAAAGCCCGGGAAAATCACCGAAACATCAACCCCGTCCTGTGCCACTTCGGCCCGCAAACTGTTGGCCCACATATGAATGGCCGCTTTTGCTGCTGAATATGAAGCACGGTACTGAGTGCCCAGCAAGCCTGCCACGCTGGAAACAAAGGCAATACGACCGGACTTTTGTTTTAGAAATGTCGGCAAAACCGTTTTGGTCAGAAACACCTGCGAGAAATAATCCACTTCCATAATGGCACGTTCGGTTTGCATGGTGGTGTCGGCAATTAAGGCACGCTGGCTTAAACCGGCATTGTTGATTAGCCAGTCAATCCGCCCTTTCTGGTTTAGCACCTGTTCATAGGCATGGCGAACCTGATTTTCATTGCTAATATCGGCACTGACACAAATATGCCGGTCAGGATTGGTCAAGCTTAAACGGACTTTTTCCAGTTCATCTACACGGCGTGCGGTCAGTACCACCTGCGCCCCCTGTAAAGCACACTCTTGAGCAAGTGCCTTGCCTAAACCTGAAGATGCACCGGTAATCCATACCACTTTATTGCTTAAACTGCCCTGCTGCGCCATGTTGTCGTTCCTGTTTTGAATTAGGTTTCAGAATGGTTTGATCTGTCATTTTTAGGCTCCTGGTTCAAAAACATCAGAAAATGATCAAGGTAACGATGCGTCTCTTGTGCATCGTAATAAGCACCCAGTTTTTCCAGACGTTTATAGCCCATTTGCGTGGTCAAACTAATTACACCGTTTAAGGTTTTATCAACCACCAAATTGAATTTCAACATTTTTTTAGGTTCACGTACCAAATAGGTCACACCTTGATCGACCATTTCGGTAAATGCTTTCAAGGCAGGCGAAACATATTGGCTATTGCCACTCTTGACCTGTTCCACACAACCTAACAGTTCCACCACCAGCACATGGTCAACCCGATAGGAAATATAGTGCTGATCATTTTTTTCATGTGCCATTTCAATCAAATAATTGACCATTGGAATGAGGCGGTCATTGCCAAAAAATGACACGGACCATGGCATATACTTACGTACCGTATCTAAAATCTGCTGCACCACCTTGTCTGACTCCCTGTCACCCGAGGTAGATAAACGCGAAATTTCACCAAAAACCTGATCAACAATTTCACAGGAAATATCTGCCAGCACTTCACCCAGCGGTTTCGCCAGGCTTTCGGTTTTACCTTCATTCAGCTGCTGGTGAATCTGGCGGAATCTGTGGTGAGTGTCTGCTTTTAATTTTAAAGAAATCAAGTAACTCATAATCATTATCTCCTTTTAGAATTGTTCTGCGATCATCTGCGCTGTTTTTATCATACTCTCATCATAGAACCGAATTGTGTATGTGCCAAATGCTTATTTTTTGCATTTTCTTTAGCTGCCTCATCTGTGTTTTTTTTTGCTACAATAGATGCAATTTTTTATTCACTTTTGATCTGTTCGAACTATGACTGATTCAGCGCAAAATATTGCTACAACCTACGATCCGACCGAGATCGAGAAAAAATGGTACCAAACGTGGGAAGAGCGTGGTTACTTTAAGCCGTCTGAAAAAGGCGAGTCTTTCTGTATCATGATTCCGCCGCCAAACGTCACTGGTAGCTTGCACATGGGTCATGGTTTTAACAATGCCATCATGGATGCCTTGACGCGTTACAACCGTATGTCTGGCAAAAATACGCTTTGGCAACCGGGTACGGACCACGCCGGTATTGCAACGCAAATGGTGGTAGAGCGTCAGCTGGGTGCAGAAGGTATTAGCCGTCATGACCTGGGTCGTGAAAAGTTCATCGAAAAAGTCTGGGAATGGAAAGAACAGTCTGGCGGTAACATTACCCGTCAAATCCGTCGTTTGGGTTCTTCTGTAGACTGGTCACGTGAACGCTTCACCATGGATGAAGGTCTATCTAACGCAGTAAAAGAAGTGTTCGTGAAACTGCATGAAGAAGGCCTCATCTACCGTGGCAAACGCCTGGTGAACTGGGACCCTAAACTGCAAACTGCCCTTTCTGACCTGGAAGTTGAGTCTGATAAAGAAGAACAAGGTTCACTCTGGCATTTCAAATATTTCTTTGAAGATAAATCACTTCGCACGCACGATGGTAAAGATTACATCGTGGTTGCAACGACTCGTCCTGAAACATTGCTCGGTGATACAGCAGTTGCCGTTGCGCTGGATGATGAACGCTACGCAGATTTAGTCGGTAAGAACATCATCCTGCCAATTACAGGTCGTGCGGTTCCTATCGTTAAAGATGAATACGTTGATAAAGAATTCGGTACAGGCTGTGTAAAAATTACCCCTGCACACGACTTCAATGACTATGAAGTAGGTAAACGCTGTGAACTTCCAATCATCAACATCTTCAACAAAAATGCTGAAGTGTTGGCTGAGTTTGAATACATCGCAAAAGCCGGCGAGCAAATTTCTAAAACCATTCCTGCCCCTGCAGACTATATTGGTTTAGAGCGTTTTGAAGCACGTAAAAAGTTAGTAGCTCAAGCGGAAGCTGAAGGTTGGTTAGACCAAATTCAACCATATACCTTGAAACCACCTCGTGGTGACCGTTCAGGTGTAATCGTTGAGCCATTATTGACTGACCAATGGTATGTGAAGATTGCACCACTTGCTGGGCCTGCCATTGAAGCGGTTCAAGACGGTCGTATTAAGTTTGTACCTGAGCAGTACAGCAACATGTACATGGCGTGGATGAACAACATTCAAGACTGGTGTATCTCTCGTCAATTGTGGTGGGGTCACCGTATCCCTGCTTGGTACGATGCTGAAGGCAATGTTTTCGTTGGTCGCGACGAAGCGGAAGTTCGTGCGAAAAACAACATTCCTGCCGATGTTCAGTTAAGCCAAGACGAAGACGTATTAGATACATGGTTCTCTTCAGGTCTTTGGACATTCTCAACCTTAGGTTGGACAGGTGATGAAGCGAAAGATAAAGAAAACTATTTCTTAAATACCTTCCACCCGACTGATGTATTGGTGACTGGCTTTGACATCATCTTCTTCTGGGTTGCACGTATGATTATGCTTACGATGCACTTCATGAAAAATGAAGATGGCACACCACAAGTACCGTTTAAAACTGTGTATGTACATGGTTTGGTACGTGATGGCGAAGGTCAGAAGATGTCTAAATCTAAAGGTAACGTGCTTGACCCATTAGATTTGATTGACGGTGTGGATCTGGAAACCCTGGTACAAAAACGTACAACAGGTTTGATGAACCCGAAACAGGCAGCGAAGATTGAAAAATCTACCCGTAAGGAATTCCCTGAAGGCATTCAGTCTTACGGTACAGACGCTGTTCGCTTCACCTTCTGTGCGCTTGCCAACACCGGTCGTGACATTAAGTTCGACATGAAACGTGTAGAAGGTTACCGTAACTTTGCCAACAAAATCTGGAACGCAACCCGTTTCGTGATGATGAACTGCGAAGAGCAAGTGATTGGTCAGGAAGTTCGTCAAGACCTTTGGGAATTGCCTGAACAATGGATCGTGAGCCGTCTACAAAAAGCGGAACAAGCGGTGCAAACAGCATTCGCGACTTACCGTTTAGACTTGGCTGCACAAGCGATTTACGAGTTCATTTGGAATGAATACTGTGACTGGTATGTAGAGCTGACTAAGCCTGTTCTGAATGATGAAAACGTATCGGTTGAGCGTAAAGCAGAAGTGCGTCGTGTTCTTCTTGCGGTAATGGAAGCATCTTTACGTTTAGCGCATCCGTTAATGCCATATTTGACAGAAGAAATCTGGCAAACGCTTGCGCCCAAGTTAAACATTTCGGGCGAAACAATTATGTTGGCTCAGTACCCTGTTGCTGACCAAGCGCTTATCAATGAACAGGCTGAAGCGGATATGCAATGGCTGCAAGGTTTGATTGGTGCAGTACGTAACATTCGTGGTGAGATGGGCTTAGGTAATGCACGTTTGTTACCTGTTCTTCTGCAAAATACCACTGATGCTGAAAAAGCGCAGATTGCTCGTATTGAACCATTGTTTAAAGCATTGGCAAAAGTTGAAAGCATTACCTTCTTGGCTGATGGCGAACAACCACCATTGTCTTCTTCATCTGTAGTCGGTCACGTGTCTGTATTCGTTCCAATGAAGGGCCTCATTGACCCTAAAGCGGAATTAGGTCGTCTACAAAAAGACTTAGACAAGGTTCAAAAGCAACATGACCAAATTGCAACTAAACTTGCAAATGAAGGTTTTGTGGCGAAAGCACCTGCTGCGGTAGTTGAAGGCGAGAAAGTTAAACTTGCTGAATTTGCTGACCAGTTAGCGAAGATTAAAGCGAATATGGAGCAAATTGCGGCGCTTTAATTACATAAAACATCTAGTCTATGGACTATAACGTCATTTCAGTTTAGATTGACGTTATAGTCTTCTTACATATAAAGGTTATATGGAAACTTTAGTTGTAAAAAACTTCTTAGTTATTAAAGAAGCATTTTTAGATATTAAAAAAATTAATGTTATTATCGGTTCACAAGGAACTGGTAAGAGTGTACTTGCAAAAACAGTGTATTTTTTTAAAAGTTGTGAGTCATCACTGAGAAAAAATATTTCAAAAATTGAAACTTTTGAGCAATTTAGTGAATCTTTTATAGAGCGTTTTACTTCTCTTTTTCCTAGTTATGCATGGGAACATCAAGATTTCTCTATTACCTATCACAGTGATAATTTATTGATAAGAATAAGTAATGATGCAGGGAAATTACTCGTAAGCTTTGACCCTAAAATCGTTACCGCATATAAAAAATGCTTAGATAAAATGAGTATTTTATTAGAAGAAATGGATGAAAATAAGTCTTCTAAAGAAATGAAATATTCATTACCTGTTGAATTCTTATATAAAGAACAGATACGTAATTGGTTAAAAAATTCAGACCTAAAAATTTTCATTGAAGATGCAAATTTTATTCCTGCATCTAGATCTTTCTTTTCCCAATTTCAAGAAAACTTATTTACTATCTTAAGTAGTAGAAATAATTTAGACCCTTTATTAGTTGATTTCGGAAGATTATATGAAGTTTATCTTTCATTCTTCCTAAGAAATAAAAATGATCTTGCAGAGATCTTACCTACTCAATTTATTAAAGATATTTTAGGTGGTGAAATCTCAAAAATAGATGATAAAATTTTTTTAGTTAACAATAATAGTAAAACAGAAGTTATTCATACTTCTTCAGGGCAACAAGAAGCTCTACCGATGTTAATAACTCTTGCTGTACTTTCCTACATCCAAGATGAAAGCTATATTTTTATAGAAGAGCCAGAGGCACATCTTTTTCCTATTTCACAAGCAAAAATTATTAAACTTTTAACAAATATGTATAATAATAGTTTCAACTTCTTTATTACTACCCATAGTCCATACATTTTAAGTGAGCTTAATAACTACTTATATGCAAAAGACTTAATGAAGAGAGGATTACTTTCTCAAGAAGAATACGATCATATTCTTCCTTCTACGTCAGCAATTGATATAAATGATATATGTGCTTATAAAATAGAGGATGGTTTTTTATATTCAATAATCAATGAAGAATATTCAATGATCGATTCAGAGGAATTAGATAAAGCATCTAGCCATGCTTCTAATATTTATAATCAATTATTAGAATTTGAGCCTCAAGATTAATTTTATGACTAATTACGAATCTTGCTCATGTAAAAAGATTTTTTCTCAAAAAGAAAATAAATCTTCATTTCGCTTACATAATAGTAACTACTATATTTGTGAAGTTAAAATTGATGGCGGTTTGATCAATGTAGGCAATAAATGTGATTGGCTTTATAAAGTTTATGAAAACGATTGTAAAAGTCGGTTAAATAACCCTATGGTGAATTGTCCTACAAATATCACTTGTACAAATCAACAGCTTATACTCAAAGAAACTATTTTTATTGAATTAAAGGGGGAAGACTTAGAAAAAGCTGTTTTACAAATAGAAGCTACTCATGATTATCTTAAGAACAATCATCCTGACTACTTATGTAAGACAAAAAAAGCTTATGCTGTCACAACTCGTTGTCCTAGCAAATCCTCTGAACTTGATATTATAAAACGAAAGCTTAAAAAAAGTTCTGGGATAACTCTTGATAGATTAAAACCTAATTCAGATATCCATCTTTAAGAGTACATTTACCTCTTCTATTATTAGAAGAGGTAAATCATAAAACTTGATGCTCCAACAACATCTCCAACCCACTCTCTTTCCTCATAAAACCAAGTCGTTGCTTTTCTGCTTTAAGCTGTTGCTTCACCGCCGACATATCTGCATCAATCTGCTTATACAACTGCTCAATATTCAGTTGCCCTTTCGACTTTTGCACCGCAATTTTGGCTTTACTCGACCAAACAAGTGAGTCGATCAACTCCTGAATCTGCTTTTGCAAAGCTTGGCTTTGTGCTTCTAAGGCCTGTTGGTAAAACTTTACTTGTTCTGTGCTTAAACCTTTATTTGAACCAGTTTTACTTTGCTCTACGTCTAGCTGTAGTTTGAGCAAAAAGAATAAATCCTCCTGTTCATAGGCTTTATTGACGCGTTGCAGCAGTTCAGTCTTTTCCGCTTTTTTGGATTCATCAGGCTCACGGTCAGGGTGAATAATGGATGCAATTTTCAAATATACGGTTTTGAGTGATTGATTCACTAACTTTTCAGCTTGTGCTTGTTTGTCTTGCTGACGTTTTAACTTTGCTTGCTCACGTGCTTGTTGGTATTGATCGCTGTTCCAATCTTCAAAAGCATCATCGGCTTCAATCGTTTCAGCTTCATTCAAACTGTCTTTGGCTTTCTTTTTCGATTTTTTCTGAGCGTGCTCGATGACCTGCTCATAATAAGCATGCATCTTTTCCACTTCATCAAGCTGCTTTTGACTGAGCAAATGTGAGCCTTGCAGTAAACGTGCTAAGTTCTGAATTTTATCTTCGACTACCGTGCGATCCGATTTACTTAAACTATAAAAACTTAGGCCATTCCATAAGGTCTGCATCTGCTCATACAGCGTACTGTATAAATCTCGATATGCAGGCATGAGCGCCTTTTGACTATACGCACGAATGTCATCTTTGGCATGTTGCCATGCAAGCAATAACTGTTTCTGCTGTTCAATCTCATCAATTAAACGATTCAGCTTCTGATGCTGTGGTGAGACTTCAAGTACCGTTTGTGGCGTGGTTTTCAGCGCAAAAGACATAGGGAAGATAGAAGAAAAAGAAAAATTATACCTGATTTATGTGAATGTATTTTTTGGCTCATTTCGGTAAAACTGAAACATAGCAAAATACTCAGCAAGTAAGCCTTAGCATTACATAGCTTCAGATCAGGTAATTTTTTGAATTAACTAAGTCACTAAAATAATTGCAGTTCTTTACCGAAATATAAAGATACCTCCTGCTCTACTCGTGCATAGTATAAAAGAATGATGAATAAAGCCGAGAAAGGAAGCACACATGGATTGGGCCAGTATTTTCATACACGACACCAACTGGGAATTTGCCGCTGAAATTGTGGTGCGCTGTGTGTGTATGTTTATCATGATTATTCTGTTTTTACGTCTGACGGGGAAACGCGGAGTCCGGCAGCTTTCGGTGTTTGAACTGGCCATTATTTTGTCTCTCGGCTCGATTGCCGGCGACCCGATGTTTACCGAAGACTTGCCCTTAATTCAGGCACTGCTAATCATGAGCGTCATCATCATGATGTACCGTCTGACCACCTGGCTGATGATGAAATACCAGCCCTTTGAAGATTTACTGGAAGGCAAGTCGCTGTACATTGTAGAAGATGGTGTATTGGTACTGGAGAAAATCAAGCGCGGGAAAATGTCACACGACGAGTTCTTTGCCGAAATGCGCCAGCAAGGCATTGAACATCTGGGTCAGGTGCGTGCCGGGCTGCTCGAAAGCGATGGTAAATTTAGTATCCTGCTTTTTCGCCCTGAAGACATCCGTTATGGCTTGCCGCTGTTTCCCAAGCAATATCAGAAAGTTAATCAGATAGAACCCAACACACCTTATGCCTGCATGTACTGTGGCTATGTCGATCATCCTGACCAGCCCGAGCAGTCCTGTCCGCGCTGTGGCTGTGGCCGCTGGGCCAAGGCTATCAAGGAACAGATGCTCAGATAATCAGAAACGCCCTCTAGTTCTTTTTATCTTTTATTCAAATTTAGCGAGTAGAACTTTAGTCGAAGCCGTAAAACTCATATTCCAGCTGGCATGTTTCCTGCTGCAGTTAAGGCTCCGCGTTAAGAGGCTTTGACCAAAAAAACATTTATTTCATAGTCATTTATTGGTAACAAAACGGTAAAAAAATTTGCTTGAGCAATCCTTCAAAACTCGCTTAAGATGAAAACTGATGTACTTATAGACAGAAAAGAAAACATCTTTTGCATAAAAAAATAAGTGGCTTTCTATGGGCAACTTGGCACTTGATGATAAGGATATAAAAAGGAGTTTTATACATGACATATAAACGTAATATCACCTCTTTACTTTGCGCAAGCACACTCATACTCGGTCTGAGTGCGTGTAGTGACAATAAAGCTCCATCCTCTGAAAAGCCTGCCGGTGGAGATGCCTCTGCTTCAGGTACGCTGGATAAAATTAAAAAGTCTGGCACCATTGTGCTGGGCTATCGCGACTCTTCCATTCCATTCTCCTATATTGCCGATAATCCGAATCAGCCGGTGGGCTATGCACACGATTTACAGTTAAAAGTTGTAGAAGCGGTGAAGAAAAAGCTGAACATGCCGGATTTAAAAATTCGCTATAACCTGGTGACCAGCCAAAACCGGATTCCGCTGGTATCAAACGGTACGGTAGATCTGGAATGTGGCTCAACCACCAATAACAAGGAACGTCAGCAACAGGTTGATTTCTCGGTGGGCTTCTTTGAAGTCGGCTCCCGTTTGCTGACGGCAAAAGATTCCGGAGTGAAAGATTTTACCGACCTGAAAGGTAAAAAACTGGTCACCACAGCGGGGACGACATCGGAACGCTATATCCGTCAGCATCAGCAGGAATTGGGCATTGGCGAAATCATTTCGGCCAAAGACCATGCAGAATCATTCCTGATGCTGCAAAATGGCCGTGCGGCGGCATTTATGATGGATGACATCTTGCTTGCCGGTGAAAAATCCAAGGCGGCTGATCCGAATAAATGGGAAATTGTCGGAACTGCACCCATCCATGAAATTTACGGCTGTATGCTGCGTAAAGGTGATACCGGCTTTAAACAGGTCGTGGATGACGCCATTAAAGCCACCTATAGCTCTGGTGAAATCAACAAGATGTATGAAAAATGGTTCCAGCAGCCGATTCCACCGAAAAATATTAATCTGAACTTCCAGATGTCCGATCAGTTGAAGGCTTTAATCAGCAATCCGCATGATCGTGACCAATAAGCATTAGAACAACAACTTTATCCATCAGGCAGAAAAAGGACTTTTTTGCCTGATGCTACTCAGGAGTTACTATGAATTATAGTTGGAACTGGGGAGTTTTATTACAGTCTACCGGTGTAGGTGACACGACCTACCTGAACTGGATTGTGACCGGGCTGGGCTGGCTGCTGGTGATTGCCATTGTGGCCTGGAGCATTGCCATGGTTCTGGGCAGCATCCTAGGTATCATGCGCACATTGCCCAGTAAAACCGCACGGGGTATAGGTACCGCTTATGTCACCCTGTTTCGTAATGTTCCCCTGCTCATTCAATTGTTTATCTGGTTTTATGTGGTTCCCAACTTTTTACCCACGCCGATTAAATTATGGTGGATGAATGATCTGGGTGCCAATACCACGGCCCTGATTTCAGCCAGTGTCGGTTTGGGGCTATTTACCGCAGCACGGGTCTGTGAACAGGTGCGTACCGGAATTGAAGCCTTGCCGGTCGGTCAGGTGAATGCCGGTTATGCCATGGGCTTTACAACTGCTCAGCTTTACCGTTATGTCATTCTGCCGCAATCCTTCCGCATGATTTTACCGCCACTGAGTTCCGAGCTGACCAACTGTGTCAAAAATACTTCGGTTGCCTCCCTGGTCGGTGTGGCAGAAATTATTTCCCAGATGAAAACCATCAGTGAATATACCCAGAACACCATCGAAATTTATACCTATGTGACCATCATCTTCATTGTGATTAACTTCTGTTTAATTCAGGCAATGAATATGCTGGAAAAACGCTTACGTGTTCCCGGTCTGATTGCAGGAGATAAATAATGGAATGGCTCACTGCATTTTTAAATGACTTACAATTGTCTGCTCCTGCCTTGTGGCATGGTTTGAGCATTACCTTGAAAGTGGTGTTCAGTGCCACCATCGGCGGTATTTTGATTGGTACCCTGCTGGCTTTAATGCGCCTGTCCTCATTTAAAGTCCTGAATTTATTTGCGCAAGGCTATGTCAATCTGTTTCGCTCTATCCCTTTGCTCTTGGTACTGATGTGGTTCTATTTTGCGGTGCCGTTTATCTATACCGCAGTCACGGGGAATTACCTGACCATTGATACCGCCTTGGTGTCGAGTATCGTGGCCTTTATGCTGTTTGAAGCGGCTTACTTTTCGGAAATTGTCCGGGCCGGAATTCAGTCCATTCCTAAAGGTCAGACCGCAGCCGCCTATGCCCTTGGCATGAGTTACGGCCAGTCCATGCGGCTGATCATTCTGCCGCAGGCCTTCCGTAAAATGACACCGCTGCTGTTACAACAGACCATTATTCTGTTTCAGGATTCCACCATGGTTTATGCCATTGGTTTGCTGGACTTTTTCCGGACCAACTATGTCCGTGGCGACCTGATGTCGCTATTGACCCAATATATTTTATTTGCAGGTTTGGTGTACTTCACTGTGAGTATGATCGCGACCTATGCCGTTAAAAAATTACAAAGGAAGTTAACTGTATGACTGATGGTAAAGTGATGATTGACCTGCAGAATGTCAGTAAATGGTACAAAGATTTTCAGGTATTGACCGACTGTACCACCCAGATTCACCAAGGTGAAGTGGTAGTGGTGTGCGGGCCTTCAGGTTCAGGTAAATCGACCCTGATTAAAACCGTGAATGGACTGGAACCGTTTCAGCAAGGCAATATCATTGTGGACGGGATTTCCATCAAGGACCCCAAAACCGACCTGACCAAACTGCGCAGCCGTGTGGGTATGGTGTTCCAGCATTTTGAGCTGTTCCCGCATTTGAGCATTACCGAAAACCTGACCATTGCCCAAGTCAAAGTATTGGGGCGTTCTGAAGCCGAAGCCACGAAAAAAGGGCTGGCTTATTTAGACCGTGTTGGCCTCAGCGCACATGCTTCTAAATTTCCTGCGCAGCTTTCCGGCGGTCAGCAACAGCGCGTTGCGATTGCCCGTGCCTTGAGCATGGACCCGATTGCGATGCTGTTTGATGAGCCCACTTCAGCACTCGACCCTGAAATGATTAATGAAGTGCTGGATGTAATGGTCGAACTGGCCAAAGAAGGCATGACCATGATGTGCGTGACCCACGAAATGGGTTTCGCCCGCCAGGTGGCTAACCGGGTGATCTTTATGGATCAGGGGAAAATTGTTGAGGATTGCACCAAGGATGAATTCTTTAACACCCAACGCGGTGATCGCGCTCAGCAGTTCCTGAATAAAATCTTGCACTAAAATAGTGTGCAATTTAACCAAGCCCTACGCCTGCGGCTTGGTTTTTTTATGATCAACTCCTAAAACTGAACCAAATCAGCCCAGCTTTAAATATTTTTTCATTTCTTGTTCATAATAAGCGATGCGCGCACTTAAATTTTTATCGGGCTAAACTTGCCACTATTCAGTGCTATAAAAACTCCTTAAAAATAACTTCTTTAAAATTTTTAAATTTTATTCAATTATCATATGTTTATTTATAATTTAAATTAAATAATGTTGCACCATAGCAGTGCAGACTCCTTACCTTTCAGCAAGTGATTGCTTTATATCGAGTCTTGTGTTTTTTTTCTCCGCCTTAATCAAAATTTCCCCATTTCGACCATCTTCACGAAAACAATCACATGGTTATACTGATCTTCTTTTTGTGATTTTAAGCACTAAAATGGAGCCATAAAATGCAAAATATAGATTTACTCTTTCTCCTTCTTGGTGCGGTTTTAGTTTTAGCCATGCATGCAGGTTTTGCATTCCTGGAACTGGGCACTGTACGACATAAAAATCAGGTCAATGCCCTGAGTAAAATTTTGACAGATTTTTCCATCTCTGCCATCGCCTACTTTTTTGTCGGCTACTATATTGCTTATGGGGAACATTTTTTCCACATCGGGGCAACCTTGGCCGCAGATCATGGCTATAACCTGATGCGCTGCTTCTTTCTGCTAACCTTTGCTGCTGCCATTCCTGCCATTATTTCCGGCGGTATTGCTGAACGGGCCAAAATGCGTTCCCAAGCCATTGCCACTTTATTACTGGTTGCCTTGGTCTACCCATTTTTTGAAGGCATCGCCTGGAATGGCAACTTGGGATTACAAGGCTGGCTAACAAAAACCTTTGGGGCAGCTTTCCATGATTTTGCCGGTTCTGTAGTGGTGCACGCCATGGGCGGCTGGATTGCACTGGTGGCTGTGATTTTACTGGGTGCGCGTTATGGCCGTTATAAAAAAGATGGTCGCGTCAGCGCACACCCGCCATCTTCCATTCCGTTTCTGGCACTTGGCTCATGGATTTTAATTGTCGGCTGGTTCGGTTTTAACGTGATGAGTGCACAACGTCTGGATGCCATTTCTGGGCTGGTTGCGATTAACTCACTGATGGCGATGGTCGGTGGTACCATTGCAGCCAACTTCATGGGCAAGAATGACCCGGGCTTCCTGCACAATGGTCCTTTGGCCGGTCTGGTTGCCATCTGTGCAGGTTCGGATGTGGTTCACCCAGTCGGTGCACTGATTATTGGCGGCATTGCCGGAATCATTTTTGTCAAACTGTTCACGTACACCCAAAACAAACTGAAAGTGGATGATGTGCTTGGTGTGTGGCCATTACACGGCGTATGCGGCACCTTTGGCGGCCTGGCAGTCGGAATTTTCGGACAGCAATGGCTCGGCGGTTTAGGCGGTGTATCCATGATCTCGCAAATCCTCGGGACCTTAATCGCAATCTCTGTTGCACTTGCAGGCGGTCTTGCGGTTTACGGTTCGCTGAAAGCCATCATGGGCATCCGTTTATCACAGGAAGACGAATTCCGTGGTGCCGATTTATCCATTCATAAAATTTCTGCCAATTCAGAAGAAACCATTTTTTAAAGCTGATGGTTTAAACCGAATCTTTAAAATGAATCATGATTTTAATAGCGACTTTAAAAAGTCGCTTTTTTTCTTTTTCTATATGGTGGCTTTAGCCTGACCCAATAAATGCGTACAAGTAATTATAAAAACTGCTTAATTTCCGCCAGACTTTGAATGCGATTTATGGGCTGATCTTGAACGTCATGAAAACCCTGTAGCCATAAGGCATTCATTCCGGCACGGGTTGCGCCTTGCACATCATTCACCGGGTGATCGCCCACAAAAAGGCAATGTTCTGGTGCAACGGCCAACTTCTGGCTGGTATAGAGAAAAATTTCCGGATTCGGTTTACTGATGCCGACCCGTTCCGAACTGACAATCTCATCAAAATAATGACTAAAACCCAAACCCTGTAAAATGGTTAAACGGGTAGCATGACCACCATTGGAAACAACCGCCAGCTGATAACCTTGCTGTTTTAATTCAGTTAAGAGCTGACTGGCCCCCTGCATGGCCACTGCGGATAATCCAAATTGCTGAAACCAGAACTGGGTCAGCTCATCCAGATCGGGCAAGCTTTTCCAGGTTAATTCCTGCTGCAAGGCATAAGCCACAGACGCGGCAATACTGGGATGGGTGAGCAATTCTTTTTTCGGGTAACCGCCATTATCAATGCGACGGATAATCGCCTGAATTTGGCCAATTGCATCATGCTGTAACTGGTGCTGATAGGTCTGTGCCAGATATTGGCTATACGCCAGAATACTTTGATCACGATGGGTTAAGGTATTATCCAGGTCGAATAAAACAGCACAAATAGTCATTTGAATACCTATACAAATCTTGCCGCTAATGTAGCATTGAAGCTTTATATCATTATGCTCTTTCCTGAATATGCTTATCAGCATTTAATCCAACATCATACTTAACACGATACCTTTGCAGCGATTTTCCCCACCGATTCAAGCGCGCTTAAGTCTGGATTAAGTTTTTATTGCTGTAATCGCAGCACTAAAATCAATTGATCTTTACTATGCACGATCAGCAACGCTTCATGCTCTATCAGGGCTGTTTTCTCATCATCAGTTTCTGCCTGCTTTTGGTTTTCTTTCCGATCGGGGGCGCGCTGGATCTTGCGCTGATTCATCCCTGGGTCAGTGAATCTGGGAAATTCCTGTTACGTGACAATTGGTATTTAGCTGAACTGAACCATCGTTATGTCAAAAATCTGATTATTGCAGTATATGTCGGCTTTTTAATGATCTGGCTGGCATCGTTCAAGTTTGAGAAAGTCAAAGCTTTACGCTGGACCTATGGTTATTTCTTTGGGCTGGTCATCCTGTCCACCTCGATTATTGGCCTGTTAAAATCGCAGTCTGCCCATGCCTGCCCCTGGAATATCACCATTCCGACCCATCAAGGGTTTTTCTGGGATTTTTCTGCCACCAAAGGTCACTGTTTCCCGGGCGGACATGCATCTACCGGCTTTGCACTGATGGCGGGTTTTTTTGTATTCAGGCTTTCCGATAAAAAGCGTGCCTATTTTTTTCTGGTCTCGGGGCTTATTTTAGGTTTTGCCATGGGCTGGGCGCAAATGATGCGCGGGGCACATTTTCTCAGCCACAACCTATGGACAGCATGGATTATCTGGCTCGTTAACGTGAGTTTTTATCTACTCAATTATCAAAGATTTGCACTAGGCCAAAGCATGGATAAAGCGGCCGAGAAAACTTAACTGCTCACACCTATCTGCTAAAACCCATCATCTGCGAAAAGTGATCTGCTAGAGCACTGCTGTCCCATAATTTAAATTTTATTTCTGCACCAAATCAACATGATGATATTTTATACTTAAATGTTTGATATTTATTTATATTTAATTATTTCACAGCCTTATCTTTTCTTTAAAAGTTTAAGTAACTTTGTGTAGGCTGAACCCTACTTTTGACAGACCAAAAGTAGGCAAAAGTCTTTTATTCCCCATACACGACATCCTGTCGTGATGGGGAATGTGTGGCATCCTTGCCACACTCACAAATCTAACACCTACAATTCAACTATGGGACAGCAGTGTCTGCTAGAGTGGCAATTGCACATTAACCTGCAAGCCACCCAGGCTTGCACTCCTGGAAAATGAAAGTTTGCCGCCGAGCCGTTCTGTGGCTTTATCCACAATAGACAGCCCCAGACCACTGCCTATTTCCAGATGATGATGGACACGATAAAAACGCTTAAGAATTTGCTCATACAGTTCGGGAGAAATTCCGGGTCCACTGTCTTCGACCTGAATCATGGCAAAACCCGCCTGCTCAAATACCGACACATTAATCACCCCCTGATTGGGCGTGTATTTAATCGCGTTATCAATCAGGTTATAAATAATGGAATGTACCGCAGATTCCTGGCAATGCAGCAGGACGTCTTCCTGACGTTCCATACCCAAGTCAATTTCTTTTTGCATGGCCAGATGAACGAGCTGTTCTACGCAATTTACTGCGACCTGATTCAGTAAAAACTGCTGTTTGGTTTCGACCTCCAGAATTGAAGCATCCTGTTTTGCCAGACTCAGCAGCTGGCTGACCAAATGCTGAATCCGGATTAATCCTTTGCTGAGATTCTGTAGTTCCTGAGCATCTGGAAACTGTTTTAACAGAATTTGCATCTGTAAATTCAATGCAGTGATAGGCGTGCGCAGCTCATGTGCTGCATCAGCAATAAACTGCCGCTGTTCCTGCTGTGCAGAGGAAATCCGTTCAAACAGATGATTCATTTCCATAATGGTCGGCACAATTTCAAGGGGATAAGTATTCGACTCAATGGGACTTAACTCTTCCGAACCACGTTGTGCCAATTCTGCTTTAAAGTCATCCAGAGGCTGCAGGCTGCGGCTAATAATCCAGCTCAGTCCCCAGATGATAAAGGGCATGAACAGTAAATAAGGAATAAACATACTGCCGGCAAGTTCCAGGGCCAAATGCTGCCGTGTCGATTGCTGCTGGCTCACCTGAATCTGGTAATGCTCTAAAGGCAAAATGTAAGTATGCCAAACCCCTTGTGCCGTTTTATGGGTATAAAATCCTGCTTTTTTCACAGGATGCACCAACAAATTCAGGGCATGGGTTTTATGTTCTGCATTTGCATAAGACCAGACATCGACAAACAGGTCTTCTTCATGATAATGCTTAGCCTGATCAAACTGGCTTTGCACCGGTTCAGGATCATGCTGCGCGACGCGTTCTGCCAGATTCTGCATCTGCGCATCTAAGACTTCGTTAATTTCTTGCAGTGCAATGCGGTAAGCAGAAAAAATCAGCAAGCAGCCCAGGGCAATACTAAAAACCGAAACATAAATAATCAGGCGTTTTTTTAATGAATACTGTGACTGCACCAGTGGCTGACCTTCTAGCTGATTTTATGGTTGTCTGATTTATAATTGTCCCAGTCGGTAACCTAAGCCGCGAATGGTGCAAATGAAATCTTTACCGAGTTTGGCACGTAAATGATGCACATACACTTCAATGGTATTGCTGCTGACTTCGCTATCCAGATCATACAATTTATCTTCTAAATTGGCTTTAGAAAATATCTTGTTCGGATGACTGACCAAGGGAATCAGAATTGCCCATTCACGATTGGACAGGTCAATATATTGCCCCTTGAACTTGGCAATGTGCTGTTCGACATCCAGCGTGAGTTCGCCATAACTTAAAATTTGCGGGTTGTCCTGCAGCGCAGACTCTGCCCCGCTACGACGTAACAAAGCATGGATACGGGCCAACAGTTCATCAAACTCATAGGGCTTGATCAGATAGTCATCTGCCCCGCTATTCAATCCATCCACCCGGTTTTGCAGTTGATCCCGTGCTGAAATAATCAGTACAGGTAAAGCGGGCCACTGCTGGCGAATCTGTTTCAGCACCTGCATGCCATCCATCATCGGCAGGCCCAGATCGAGCAGGACGATATCAAACTTTTCCTGTATGAGCTTTTTTAAACCGTCAATTCCGTTGTTGACCCATTCCACATCAAATTGCTGATATTTCAGCAAAGTCATGCTGGATTCAGCAATCATGAAATCATCTTCAATGATCAATATTTTAGCCATGCTTTAAACTCATACCTTCTTTGTTGACTGACAGTGCTGCAACATATTTTTTTGTTCATCAATGGTTTGGGTTTTCACATCCAGTAAACTTAACAGACTCGGGAACAAATTATCCTGACTTAATTCTTTGCTTTTTTGCTGGGCTAAGCAAGTGATTTGCGCAGAATTTTGTGCAGTCCATTCAGGAGAAAACCACATCAGCATGGGAACATGGGTTTGTTGGGTCGGCGCAATCGCATAAGGCGAGCCATGTAAATACAAGCCATGTTCTCCTGTCGATTCACCATGATCGGACAGATACCAGAATCCGGTTTGATAAGCACTATTGCCTTTTAACACCTGAATGAGCGAACTCAAAACATGGTCGGTATATACAATCGAATTATCATAACTATTCAACAATTCTGTACGGCTGCAACCTTGAATTGCATTGCTATCGCAACTCGGCTTAAAAGGCTGGAAGGGTGCTTTGGAACGCTGATAATAAGCAGGTCCGTGACTGCCCATCTGATGCAGGACAATTAAACGTGGGGTCTTGTCGGTTTCAGGAATTGCAGCCAGATAGCTTTTTAAACTGTCCACCAGAATTTCATCATAACAGTCCCCATCTTTCGCACACCATTTATCTTTGAGCTGTTGCGGAATCTGATACTGTTCAACCCGGTCACAGGCACCTTTACAACCCGAGTTATTATCCATCCAGGTCACTTTATAGCCGGCACGCTGTGCGATATCGAGCAGTCCTTCACGGTGACTGGCCAACTGTTCGTCATAATCTTCACGCGGCATGCCAGAGAACATGCAGGGTACCGACACGGCGGTTGCAGTACCGCATGAACTCACCTGACTGAAATTAATAATGTCCAGTTTAGAGAGTTCAGGATTGGTATTTTTGACATAGCCATTCAATGAAAAACTTTCTGCACGGGCTGTTTCACCCACCACCAACACCATGAGCTTCGGTTTAGCCTGCTCATTGACGGGCTGAAGCAAATGAGCATCTTCCCCATACTGAATTAAAGGCAAATTCTTTTTGGGTGCCGATTTGTGGTAATACGATAGGGTCGATGCGATGGCATTTTGTGGAGAAATCATGCCTTTCAAATCACGATGTTCCCGAAAAATTGCTGCATAATCAACATAAAAAACAAATAATAAACCACCGACCAGCAGCAACGAAGCAACGCCATTCAATAGCTTTTTAATGATTTTGCGAGGCAAAGATTCAGCTTTAATCCGAACCAGACTGATAAAAAGGAGAGGAAACACAACAAAAGCAGCTGTCCACAATACAAACTGTAGAGATAGTAAATCGCCGACCTCACGGGCATCGGTTTGCATCATGTTTTGAATTTGCTCGGGGGAAATGACCACGCCAAGACTATTGACAAAATATGCCGTAAAACCGCCCACCACCAAAAAGATGGAGGCAAAGATTTTGGCATTCCATTTCCACTGGATCAGCTGAAAAATCAGGTTATAGGCAGCCACAATCACCAGTACCGTTGCCATTAAAAACAGATAGGCTTTCGGACCCTGGTAGGGAGTCAAACTCTGGATTTTCTGAAAAAATGCAAAATTTAAAATCGCGCCCAGCCAGATCGCCAGCAACACATTAAACTGGCTTAATGAAATCGGCTTTATCTTATCGCGTATGGGACTGATGATATTTGACATGACTTTGGGCTAATCTTTTTACTGATGCCTTAATCTAAAATACCAAACTTAAAATTCACTTAATATAAAAAAAGTAATAAAAAAGGCGATGTTAAACATCGCCTTTTAGAATACAACAACTGACAGATTAGAATTTATATTCCAATCCTGTACCCACTACAGGTTGTTTGGTTTCAAGATCACCTTGTTCAAGAGTCAAGTAACCTGCATAACCATAAGCTTTCACCTGTTTGTTAAATGCATAGTCGGCACCGACAAAAATCTGTTGCGCATCAAAATCTGATTTTGCTGATTTAAAGCTGGTTGTATTTTGGCTATATTGCGCTTTTACTGTCCAAGCCTTAGCTGTCGGCAGATTATATTCTGCACCCAACAACCAGCCTTGTGAATCATCAATATCTGCTGCGGCTAGCTCATTGCCGGCTGCATCTTCTACTTCAGAAGTTTGATAAAGTGCTTTTAATGCCAAACCACCATCAATATTTACACGGCCAATCGCACGAAGTGTATTCGCTGCAGCAAAAATAGAAGTTCTATCACCCAATTCACTTTGCTTTGTATTTAAAAAACCTACACCAGCAAAATTACTTGGAATTGCTTTGTCATACGCAATACCCGCCACAACCACCGGGCTGTCATATACTACAGATGCAGACCATGCGTCGCCTAAACCACGCCCGGCAGTTTTAGAAGCACCGTTACCCTTCGCAATGCCTGAAGCTTCGCCAGAAGCCAATAATGCATTTACTTTAATGGCACCTGTAGGCAAGGCAATTGCCGGAGATTCATAAATAACCGCATTCGATATACGGGCTTCACCAGTCATAATCCCTGTAACATCAGCCTTGTTTGCAACGTAGTTATTGAATGTATCAACTGGGCTTGAAAGCTGTTTAAGCGGAGTATCATGTGCACCCACTTTTAAAGTACCGAGCTGAGCATCTTTTAAACCGACAAAACGGTTACGCGTAGTCCAGTCTGTACTATCACCATCTGCGCTGAGACCCCATTCAATTGCATAAACTGCGTTTAGACGATCGTTCAGTTTTTCTTCACCCTTTAAACCAATGAAAGAGCTATTAGAACTGACTTCTACTACATCTTTATCCGAAGTATTGGCATTGTCTTCTGGCAAGTAATCAATACTTGCATCAATTTCCCCATAAAGAGTTGGTGCTGCAAAAGTTGGTGCAGCCAGTAGGCTTAATGCAATCGCTGCTGCTAATTTGGTTTTCATTTCAATAGTCCATTGGTTTATTTTGTAACAAATCATACACAAAGGATTTATGTTACAAAATCATTAATTTTATATTTATATATAATTTTTAATAATTTAGCCTTATCAAATAGTCAAATTATTGATTTGTTAAGTTTTTATTACATTGTTTAAAATATTTTATCCATCGGAAAATTGTCCACAAACATAAAATCGCAATCAAAGTAATAATGATGAGATAATTTCCATAGCCTAAACGATCGGCAAAAATCCCGCTTAGGCTATACAGCCCCCCGCTCACGGTGGCCATCAACGCCACCTGAAAAGTGAAATCTGTTCCTGCCAAATGTTTGCGGCTGTATTGCATGACCAGAGTCAGCATCACCACCAACAGCATGGCGGAAATCATGTCCTCAGCGGCATTAATCAGATAGATCAGCCAGGTTTCAATAGGACCTTGTGCCTCATATTGAAGGGCTAGCCAGGCATAGGCAGCCAGACTGAAAATTTTCAAAATAGAAAACCCGACTAAGGCATGTTCACGGGAAACATACTTCAGGCTGAACCCTGCCAGCCCTGCACCGATGAGCGCAGCCACAGCGCCCAGCATGGTCACATAAATGCCAATCTGGGAAAATGTCAGTCCTAAATCGACCATTAAGGGTTTCAGCAAAGGCCCGGCTAAACCATCGGCAATCTTAAATGTGATAAGGACTGTGAACCATGCAGCAAGACTTTGCTCTTGATAAAAATAAGTCAGATAATCTTTTATTTTTTGCCAGCGAAATGTTTCTGCTTGGGTACTGGACGGCGTATGCTTTAATCGTTGCGGTTCTTTCAGCCATAAAATGGGTAAAGTATTCAGCAGCACCAGTCCCGCCAAGATTAAAAATGTGCTTTGCCAGTCCAGCCAGTCCAGTGCCCATAAAATGGCCCCTCCACCGACAATAAAGCCCAGTCGGGAGCCAATGACCTGAAAGGTATTGCCCCAATGTTGCTGCTGACTGTTCAGCAGATTGACCGCCAGGCCATCGGTGGCAATATCCTGGGTGGCACCAACCAGATTCATGCTCAGTAAGGCAATAAAAAAGACCAGTAAATACTCAGGCTGGTTTAAAGCCTGAATCGGCAGGAAAGACAAGCCAGCCAGTACCAGCACACTCAACAACTGGGTCGGAATAATCCAGCTACGGTAATGGCCAAAACGGTCAACCCAGGGCGCCCAGAAAATTTTAATCGACCAGGGCAACATCAATAAGCCAAAACCGCCAATATGTGCCAGCGATACCCCTTGGGCACGTAAAATCACCGGTAAAGCATGGGTCATAAAACCGACGGGTAAACCTTGGGCCCAATATAAAGAGAACAACAATAGATAGATGTTACGTGTACTCGGCATAGTGTGCCCTTAGGGTCAAAAACTGGATTGACTATTTTGATCAGGCAAGCTGAATGATGCTTTACATTTTGCCAATGAATCTTATTTTACAAAAGCTTAACATATTTAAAAGTCTATAGATTTGCCGGGAAATTCCATACAGCACCATGACTCAACACTTTCCGACCTTGCCCGATCAAGTGCCTGCCCGTAGTGGTCACTTAAGCCGAAATATTTTCAAAAAATTATTTCTGGCTCAAGGCTGGAGTTTTGAAGGTGAATTTCCCAACCTGCCGAAAGCGGTCGCCATTATCTCTCCGCATACCTCGAATATTGATGCCTGGCATGGTTTTGCCGCACTGCTTGGGCTGGGCATCAAGATCACGGTTTTTGGCAAACACACCCTATTCAACACCCCGCTGAAACCCTTACTGGAATGGATTGGCGTGATTCCGGTCAATCGCAGTATCCAGCAAGGCACGACTCAGCAAATTATCGACTTCATCAATACGCAACAGCAGATCTGGGTCGGTATGGCACCGGAAGGAACGCGCAAACAGGCCGAATCGTTTAGAAGTGGTTTTTACCGCATTGCCGTGGGTGCCCATATCCCGATTGTGATGTTTTCACTGGATTATAAAAACAAGGCGATACACTGCCTGGGCGTGTTTCAGCCCACAGGAAATTATGAACAGGATGTAGAACAAATTCTGGATCACTATACCGGAAAATTTTCTCCCAAAAATCCGGGCTGGTTAGCCAAGCCTTTACAAAATCGTTTAAAAAACAACTAGCCAAACATAAAATTATTTGCTGTGATGTGTGCAACATTGTCTATTTGATGTTCAATTTCAACCATGAAACTTGCACACTATTCCTGTATTGGCTTACTTGGGCTGAGCCTGATTGGCTGTGATAAAACCACCAAAACACCACCACAAACCACAACCATCAAGGCCCGTGAACCTGTGGTTGCCATTGCGCTCGGGGGTGGCGGTGCCAAAGGATTTGCCCATATCGGGGTGCTGAAAGTTTTAGAATCGCATGGCATTAAACCTAAAATCGTGACCGGGACCAGTGCAGGCAGTTTTGTCGGCAGCATTTATGCCAGTGGTAAAACACCCTATCAACTACAGCAAATTGCACTGACGTTAAAAGAATCGGATATCCGTGATTTAACCTTCAACAGCCAAGGTGTGGTGCAGGGTCAAAAATTGCAGAATTACGTGAACAAGCACATTGCAAATAAACCGATTGAACAATTTCCGATTCGCTTTGCCGCTGTTGCAACCCGTCTGGACACCGGCACTAAAGCTGAATTTATTAAAGGCAATGCCGGTCAGGCCGTGCGTGCTTCCTGCAGTATTCCGAATGTGTTTGTTCCTGCCACCATTGGCGGGAAACAGTATGTTGATGGGGGGCTGGTCAGTCCGATTCCGGTGAAAACCGCAAAGGCCATGGGGGCCGATATTGTCATTGCCGTGGATATTTCGGCACGTCCGGCCGGCAATAAACCGATGAACATGTGGGGTCTGCTGGACCAGACCATTAATATTATGGGTCAGCAAAGTATTAATGAAGAACTGAATCAGGCCAGTGTGATCATTCAGCCTAAAGTGGGACATTTAGGCACGCTGGATTTAAAAGCCAGTCATGAATCCATTCTGGAAGGCGAAAAAGCGGCCCAGCTGAAAATTATCTCGATTGATAAGGCGATTAGCGATTTTAAAAAGTCACCCGCAGCGTTTAGACCTGCGCCAAAATCCAGAATTTAAAATTTATGCTTTTTTAATATTCAAAGACTTATTCATCTGCTAAATTGATATAGACAGTTAGTCGTCTATATCAATTTTTACAATACACGAGTAGATGTATGGAATTTGTTCTAGAACCTTGGCACTGGTTTGTATTGGGTATTTTACTCATGCTCTCCGAATTGGCCCTGCCCGCTTTTGCTGCCTTATGGTTTGGTATCGGTGCCATTATGGTCGGGGTTTTATACTGGATGTTTCCGATGATGGGTTTCACTACCCAGATTGTCACCTGGATTATCCTGTCTGTGCTATGCACCTTGTTGTGGTTCAAGTTTATCAAACCGCTTTCCATTGATAAAACCAAAGCCGGATTATCCCGTGAAGCCACGATCGGTCAGGTCGGCATGGTGATTCAAATCCATTTGCAACATGACCTGATTACGGTACGTTTTCCAATGCCTGTGTTGGGTTCAGATGAATGGAATTGCCGTACTTTAGCGCCGGTACACGTTGGAGACCGGGTTCGTGTGGTCGAAATTTCGGGTAATGATCTGGTGGTTAAACCCCATAATCCCAATAACGAAAATATATAAACTGAGGAAATAACATGTCTGGTGGAACAATTATTGTTTTGGCGCTGCTGGTTTTTGCCGGGGTGACCATTTTTAAAGGGGTGCGCATTGTCCCGCAGGGTTATAAGTGGATTGTGCAACGTCTGGGTAAATACCATACCACTCTGGCTCCCGGCCTGAGCTTTGTGATTCCCTATATTGATGAAGTGGCATATAAAGTGACCACCAAAGATATCGTGCTGGATATTCCTTCGCAGGAAGTGATTACCCGTGACAATGCGGTACTGCTGATGAATGCAGTGGCCTACATTAATATCACCACCCCGGAAAAAGCGGTTTACGGTATTGAAAACTATACCTGGGCCATTCAGAACCTGGTGCAAACCTCACTGCGTTCTATTGTCGGTGAAATGGATCTGGATGATGCGCTGTCTTCACGTGACCATATTAAAGCCAAACTGAAAGCCGCCATTTCCGATGATATTTCGGATTGGGGCATTACCCTGAAAACCGTGGAAATTCAGGATATTCAGCCATCATCGACCATGCAGGCGGCAATGGAAGCCCAAGCGGCTGCCGAGCGTCAGCGCCGTGCAACCGTGACCAAGGCAGATGGTGAAAAACAGGCGGCTATTTTAGAAGCCGATGGCCGCCTGGAAGCTTCACGCCGTGATGCAGAAGCGCAAGTTGTCCTGGCTGAAGCCTCACAAAAAGCCATTGAGATGGTGACTTCAGCGGTTGGCGATAAAGAAATTCCGGTCGCTTATTTGCTCGGTGAACAGTATGTCAAAGCCATGCAGGACATGTCGAAGTCCAATAATGCCAAAACTGTGGTGTTGCCTGCCGACATCCTGCATACCATCCGTGGAGTGATGGGACGCAATCAGTAACCTATTCTTTTGACTTGAAAAATAGACAGCAAAGGCTGTCTATTTTTATTTCCGCCACGAAAAAATCTGCAAATTTTTTTAATCTATGGTTAAATTTCGCGTTATTTTTTTTTGAAATTATTTGTGCTTGTTCTTTAAAAGCCTGTGTTTCGATCTACTGTCCACCGTGTAAATGGATACCGTATGAGCTCCCTGAATCCGACCTTAATCACCTTTCTTTTTTATATTGTCGCCATGGTCGCGATTGGCCTTCTGGCTTATCGCGCGACAGCCAATTTCTCTGATTACATTTTGGGAGGTCGTCGTTTAGGTAGTTTCGTGACGGCGCTCTCTGCCGGTGCTTCAGACATGAGTGGCTGGCTGCTGATGGGCCTTCCGGGCGCAATTTATCTTTCAGGTTTATCTGAAATGTGGATTGCCATTGGTCTGATTATTGGTGCATGGCTTAACTGGCTGCTGGTTGCCGGACGTTTACGTGTACACACCGAAGTACAGCACAATGCCCTGACCTTGCCGGACTATTTTTCCAACCGTTTTAACGACCAGAAGAAAATCCTGCGTGTGGCATCAGCTTTCATCATTTTGATTTTCTTTGCTATTTACTGTGCTTCAGGCATGGTGGCCGGTGCACGCCTGTTTGAAAACATGTTTGGCCTATCCTATAGCACGGCGCTTTGGATCAGTGCGATTGCCACCATCAGTTATGTTTTTATCGGTGGCTTCCTCGCGGTCAGCTGGACCGATACCATTCAGGCGACATTGATGATTTTTGCCTTGTTACTGACCCCTATTGTGACCATTTTGAGTTTCTCGGACCTGTCTCAAATGACCTTGGCACTTGAGGCAGCACGTCCACAAGCCATGAATGTCATGGGGGATTTGAGCTTTGTGGCGATTATGTCCCTGCTTGCCTGGGGCTTGGGTTATTTTGGTCAACCGCATATTCTGGTGCGTTTTATGGCTGCAGATTCGGTGAAATCCATTCCCAATGCACGCCGTATTGGTATGGCCTGGATGACTTTATGCCTGGGTGGTGCAGTGGCGGCAGGTTTCTTCGGGATTGCCTACTTCCAGCAGCATCCGGAACTTGCCGGTGCAGTAACGGCCAATCCTGAAACCGTATTTATGGAGCTGACTAAAATCCTGTTCAATCCTTGGGTAGCAGGCATTGTACTTGCAGCCATTTTGGCCGCAGTGATGAGTACCCTGAGCTGCCAGTTACTGGTCTGCTCAAGTACGCTAACCGAAGATTTTTACAAATCCTTCCTGCGTAAAAACGCATCGCAAACCGAACTGGTCTGGATTGGCCGTCTCATGGTGTTACTGATTGCCCTGCTTGCTATCTGGATGGCTGGAAACCCTGAATCCAAGGTGCTTGGTTTAGTCGCTTATGCCTGGGCGGGCTTTGGTGCGGCTTTTGGTCCACTGATTATTCTGTCCTTGTTCTGGCGTCGTATGACTTTAAATGGCGCACTTGCCGGTATGCTGGTCGGAGCAGTGGTGGTCATTCTGTGGAAAAACCTGTTGGGCGATACCGGTGTTTATGAAATTATTCCGGGCTTCATTGCTTCAATCATTGCCATTGTCGTGGTCAGCCTGCTGGGTAAAGCCCCTTCTGCTGAAGTGACCACCCGTTTCGATGAAGGTGACCGCCTGTATAAAGCATCTAAATAATTTTTACAGTCTAAGCGCGTAAAAAAAAGAGGACTTTAAGTCCTCTTTTTTTGATTCAATTTTGATGAATTTACATTATTTTTAACTTTTACGCGCCAATAAAAATTCTGAAATCTGGTTCAGTTCAGCTGCATCTTCAGCAAACATCTCCAAAGCATTAAAGGCTTGATCATGCAGCTCCTTGGCATAGGCCTGAGCTTTTTCCAGCCCCATGAGTGCAGGATAAGTCGATTTATCCACTTGCTCATCCTTGCCCGCAGTTTTCCCCAGTACTGCCGTATCGGAAATAATATCCAGAATGTCATCCTGCACCTGAAAGGCCAGTCCAATCGCTTGCGCATATTCACGCAGTTTAGGAATGGCAGGATCTGTACCTTCAAATACGGTCACGGCTGCTATCATCACTGCCGCGGAAATCAGGGCACCAGTTTTATTACGGTGAATATTTTCCAGAGCATCCTGATCCACACGCTTGCCTTCAGCCTGCAAATCCAGCACCTGACCACAGACCATTTTCGAGCTGGCAGTCGCCAGAATTTGCATCTGTTTTAAAACAATGGCCGGAGCAACTGCTGGGCCCTGGTCAAACAGACGGCTACCCAAGATTTCAAAGGCCATCGACTGCAAGATATCCCCTGCCAGTAATGCCGTATCTTCCCCAAAAGCGACATGACAGGTCGGTTGACCACGACGCAAGGAATCATTATCCATACAGGGTAAATCATCGTGGGCCAGTGAATAACAGTGAATCATTTCAATGGCGACTGCAGCACGGCGTACGGCAGCAAAATTTGCATTCGGTTTTAAAGCAGCGGTGGCATAACAAAGTGCAGGACGTACCCGTTTTCCGCCCAGCATGACCGCATGATACACAGCCCCTTTAAGCGGCTCCGGTATGGAAAATGCGTCTAATGCCGTTAATAAATCTTGTTGAATACGTTGCTGTGCTTGAGTTAATGCATTTGCTTGCACGTCAGTTAAAGATGACACATTCGCCTCGAATACTTTGCTTTGGGAATAGATCGGGAAAATTAAAAATGCTCCGATCTAATATACAACGCTCTTGTCACCTTCGACAGAGAACTTGTGATTCCTCATCTACATGAGAATTGAACCGTCATCATCGTTTAAGCTTGAACCAGGCTAACTTATTGATCAATGACAAGCAGCATGATACTGCTTTCTCGCAAGATTCTCTATCTTGTTTGCTATTTCAAGCTATCTTCCGGAATTCGAACCCAACCTTCCATCAGTACCCGTGCACTGCGGCTCATGACCGCTTTTTTGACTACCCATTGTCCATTTTCATGAACAGCTTGTGCACCGACTCTTAAAGTACCAGATGGATGCCCGAAGCGTACCGCTTCACGTACTCCGCCACCTGCTGCCAGATTGACCAGCGTTCCAGGAATCGCAGCAGCCGTACCGATCGCCACCGCAGCCGTGCCCATCATGGCATGATGCAGTTTGCCCATCGACAAGGCGCGAACCAGCAAATCGACATCAGTGGTTTGAATGTCTTTACCGCTTGAAGATGTGTAGGCTTTAGGTTTCGATACAAAGGCAATTTTCGGGGTATGTTGGCGCTTTTCCGCTTCGGAAATGTCCTGAATCAGTCCCATCTGTTTGGCGCCATAAGCGCGGATGGTTTCAAAACGTGCCAGAGCTTGGGCATCGCCATTAATGGCATCCTGTAATTCAGTGCCCTCATAGCCAATATCTTCAGCATTCAAGAAGATGGTCGGAATACCGGCATTAATAAAGGTCGCCTGGAAAGTTCCGATTTCCGGCACTTCCAGGGTATCCACGACATTCCCCGTCGGGAACATGGCTCCGCCCTCTTCACCATCATCAGCCGGGTCCAGAAATTCAATTGCAACTTCAGCTGCCGGGAAAGTCACCCCATCCAGTTCAAAATCACCGGTTTCCTGTACCTGTCCGTTGGTGATCGGCACATGGGCAATAATGGTTTTTTGAATATTGGCTTGCCAGATACGAACGGTACAAATGCCATTTTCAGGAATACGTTCTGCATTTACCAAGCCGTTGGAAATGGCAAATGAGCCGACTGCAGCCGTCAAGTTACCGCAGTTGCCGCTCCAGTCCACAAAAGGCTGATCAATCGAAACCTGTCCAAATAAATAATCGACATCATGATCTGGCTGGGTACTTTTAGCCAAAATCACGGTTTTACTGGTACTTGAAGTTGCTCCACCCATGCCATCAATCTGCTTGCCGTATGGATCAGGACTTCCAATTACTCGCAGCAATAACTGATCACGCACTTTTCCAGCCTGCTGTGCAGCTTGTGGCAAGTCATCCAGTTTAAAAAACACACCTTTACTGGTACCGCCACGCATATAGGTTGCTGGAATCTTGATTTGTGGAGCAAAACTCATTTCTCTTTTATCCTTTCATTTATCATTGTTGTACATCTTCAGCAAAATGCTAAAAAGTATCATAGCGATTTTTTGATGAAATAGATGCTTTCTTGACTTAAGTATAAAAAACGGATATCAAACTTTTTTTTATCATTAACATCATTTTATTTTATGTAATTAAAAATAAAATTAATTCCTTGATTCGAAATTAAAATATATAAAATATGTTTTTTGTGATTATTTTTTAACAACCTCCCTCCTGGCCCTGTACTAGGCTTATACATTTCAATCTATTACAATCTATTACAATCCTTTCCTTACACATTGTCGGGCTGAATACTTTGAACAACGAGTCTTCCAAACTTCAGCGTGGCTTAAAGAACCGTCATATCCAACTGATCGCCATGGGCGGTGCAATTGGGACAGGCTTATTCTTAGGTTCCGCACAGGTCATCCAATCTGCTGGCCCTTCCATTATTCTGGGTTATGCCATTGGTGGTTTAATCGCCTTTTTAATCATGCGCCAACTGGGTGAAATGATTGTACATGAGCCTGTAGCAGGATCATTTAGCCATTTTGCCTTTAAATATTGGGGCAAATTCCCGGGCTTCCTGGCGGGTTGGAATTACTGGATCTTATATATTCTAGTAGCCATGACAGAGCTGACTGCAGTCGCCAAATATATCAATTACTGGTGGCCGCATATTCCTGCATGGGCTTCGGTACTGTTCTTTTTCATTGTCATTACTCTGGTCAATCTCGGCAATGTGAAGTTTTATGGCGAATCCGAATTCTGGCTTTCCATTGTTAAAGTGACTGCCGTGATTTCCATGATTGTTTTCGGTTTGTATTTATTGCTGACCGCAGATGCAGGTTCGACCTCTTCATTTAGCAATCTCTGGGCACATGGCGGTTTCTTCCCGAATGGTTTTGAAGGCCTGTTCTATATGCTGGCTTTCCTCATGTTCGCCTTTGGCGGTATTGAACTGATTGGTATGGCGGCTGCGGAAGCCAAAGACCCGGAAAAAACCATTCCTAAAGCCATTAACCAGGTCGTTTTTCGTATCCTGATTTTCTATGTGGGTTCACTTACGATTCTTTTATCCTTAGTGCCTTGGAACCAGCTAGACCTCGGTGGTCTGGATAAAAGCCCATTTGTGATGATTTTCAGTCAACTCGGTATTGGCTGGGCAGCGCACTTACTGAACTTCATTATCTTGACTGCGGCACTGTCTGTTTATAACAGCGGTATGTATGCCAATAGCCGTATGCTGTATGGTCTGGCACAGCAAGGCAATGCACCAAGAGCGTTCCTGAAAGTGAATAAACAAGGTGTACCTATTCCTGCTGTTTTATTCTCGGCCCTGCTTATTTTCGGTTGTGTGCTTTTAAACTACTTTGTTCCAGAAGACGCTTTAGGTCACTTGATGTACGTGGTCGTGGGTGCATTGGTTCTTAACTGGGCCATGATCAGTCTGACGCATTTGAAATTCAAACAGGCTGTCAAAAACGCTGCGATTCAAACCAAGTTCCCGGCACTCTGGGCTCCTGTCAGCAATTATGTGGTACTGATCTTTATTGCAACAGTCCTTTATATTATGTGGACCCAAGGTTTTAAAGAATCTGTACTGATGATTCCAGTCTGGATTGTGCTGATGTTTGGCCTATTCAAAAGCCTAAATGCGAAGAAATCTTAAGCACAAAATTCATTTAACTCATTTTAAAAAGTTATTGTTTCGACAATAACTTTTTTTTTACCGGTATTTGCGCTAAATTAGCTGCGCATTGCGCCCTTAGCTTAACTGGATAGAGCAGTTGCCTCCTAAGCGACCGACGTGGGTTCGAGTCCCGCAGGGCGCACCATTTTATGGTTTATTTTGATCTACAACACTTCAAGATAATTTTAAAAATATATAAAATTCAGTGTTTTATTAAAAATTAAAATCTAAGTAAGTCTATAAAACTCTAACTTAATGCATATTTTTTTGCGGTAGATTTTACGGTAAGATGTATTACCGCAAAAAATCTTACCGTAAAAATGCCAAAAATCGTTATACCACTTACAGATACCAAAATTAAAACTATCAAAGCAGACTCTACGAAAGTACAAAAGCTTGCCGATGGCAATGGCTTATTTTTGATTATTTCAAAGACTGGTGATAAAAGCTGGAGATTTGATTATTCACGTCCCTATACCAAAAAGAGAAATTCTCTAAGCTTTGGTTCATACCCTACAGTCTCTTTAGCCGATGCAAGAACTAAACGTGAAGGAGCTCGCACTCTTCTCTCTCAAAATATCGACCCGCATGTTGAAAAGGTTAGAATTGAGAATGAGATATTAAATGCGAATAATAATAATTTTTATAATATTGCAAATGAATGGATAGAAAAACAAGACTTTGCCGAATCAACAATTAAAGGACAACAACGCTTATTAGAAGTAATTAATCAATATATTGGAAAAATTCCAGTACATGAAATTAAAGCCATGGATATACTAAAAGTTTGTCGAATTTATGAAAAAGAAGAAAAATTAGAAACAGCTAAAAAGGTCAAAGTGAAATGCGGTCAAATCCTTCGATATGCGGTTTCTATTGGGCTTTGTGAACGTGATGTTACTCAAGATTTAAAAGGAGCTATTTCGCCTCCCAAAGTAACACACATGGCAGCTTTGGTAGAGCCTAAAGATTTTGCCTTGCTCCTAAAAGACATTGATCATTATGAGGGTTCAGCAGTCACTCGATATGCCCTACGTATTGCGCCTTTAGTTTTTGTTCGCCCAGGCGAATTAAGACATGCAAAATGGCAAGATATCGACCTTACAAAGGGTTTGTGGAGTTACACTCCTCCGAAAACGAAATCAAAGACTGGAGTTCAGCATATTGTCCCTCTTTCAACTCAAGTTATTCACTTGCTTGCTGAACTTGCTCTCATAACAAAAGCTAAAAGTGAGTTTGTATTTCCAGCAACAACTTCTAACTTAAAGCCGATGTCAGAAAATACGATTAATCAAGCTTTACGTCGCTTAGGCTATACCAGTGAACAAGCATGCGGACATGGTTTCCGTGCTTCTGCACGTACAATATTAGAAGAGGTTTTAGAGTTTCCGATTGAACTGATTGAGCAACAACTTGCCCATCAAGTAAGAGATATGCATGGCCGAGCATATAACCGTACCAAGCATTTAGAAAAGAGAAAAGTGATGATGCAAAAATGGGCTGATTATTGTGAGCAAATTAAAAAGGATTTTTTATAATAAACATCCGGTGAACTACCTGGTTGATTTCAGGATTGCTTTCAGTTATGTAGCGAATTGACATTGTTGAAGTAGCTGAGGTTAAATTTAATTGTGAAGGTTCGATGGGGCTTTTTGAGCATTGGTGTACTATTTTTAAATCAATAAACAGGTGTCCAACTTTATTAAACCACTACATTCAAAATTTAATTCCTTAAAAACTAAGAAATTTTTTATTAAATCGGTTAAGTTCTTTATAAGAAAAATAAAATCCTGTAGGAAATCCTGAACGAAATAGAAGAGTAAAAGCTCCTTTTAAGCTAATTTTTTGAAATTCTTGCCCTACTTTAGTTTTACACAGAAAACCTCGTCGAGTTTGATACTCCGCATCTTTAGAAAAATAATTTGATACGATTTCCAGAAACTTATCTATCGAATTAGGCAAATTGTCTAAATTTTCATTGCCTATTCTATTAATAATATTTAAATAGACCAGTGTAGGGGTTAAGTTTGCAGGAATTCTATAAAGGTCTCGATGCAAATGTTCAAACGTCATAGGCATATTCCAACTTGCGATAAATATTTCTTTACCTTTCAATGGTTTTATATAAAATTCATAACATACTTTCTTATATTTATCATTTAAGTAAATCAAGCAAGAGAGATTGTTTTCAGTATGCTTAAGAAACATGACATACGTGTTATCTAAAAATGAATACCCAATTACAGAAAAGCCAATATTTATTAATTCTGCTTCCAACTTTTGGGATTCTTTATTTATTAAAAATGGAGTCTGATCTCTTCCAATAGACTTTAATGTTATCTTACTAGGATAATTTCCTTTATAAAATTTAAAAAGTAATATTAAGTTTAAACCAATAATACATATAGCAATAAAATTTAAAAAAAATCCAACCACAAAACCACCTTTATAATTAAATTTACCAACTTGGCATATTTATGAACATTTTTGATAAAACTTCTTTAAATAGCTCTTCAATACCTCTTATTCCACCAAGAATTTCATAGCTATTTCCTATTAAGTCCACCATATACATTTCTGCAAAGGATTTAAATTTATAAAAATTTACATCCTCAAAAAACCACGTTTCATACTCTCCGTCTTGTGTTTTTTCAAATGGAAGAGTAATGCGATTTAAACCTGCATATAAATTAATTATTTTTTTCTCAAAAACCTTATGTTCAGGTAATGTCCCTCTACTAAAATATCCAAGTTCTGAATTACAAAATTTACTACCAATAACATCCAATATATTACTATCCTCATTAACATATTTAAATAAATCAAAATAATTAAAGTATGAGTAATAATTTTTCTTTAATTCTTCAACCTTAATATTATCACTCTTATAACTTTCATTATTTATTTCTACAAGCTCCTTATAAGAAGAATATCCTTTTTTATCTTTAAACAAGAAATCTATATTATCAATATTATAAAATCCTCTATATGTTAAAAAATTATATTTTAAAAAGTCAGAAATTTCTAAACCTCCAGCCAATATAAAATCTTTATATGACTTTGATAATGAAATCTCTAACTTTTTTTCTAGCTTTTCAATTTCTTTAATCTTTTTATTTATATCCAAGTTCTGCAATATTTGTTGATATTTATTTAATAATAAATTATCAGTACGTCCCTCCTTGACTTCATATAGATCATATTTTTCTAAAAATACATTAAAAAAATCTTTCCATATTTCAGTGGTCCCTGAATAATTAGAATGAATATTACTTAATGGTGTATTTGGAAACTTCATTTTATTACTCTCCATCTGGATCAATGCCTTTCGACATCCCTACCTTACCTTTACGTGTCCAATAAAAACTTAATGGAACCATTGAATGAGCCAATACAATATAAGAATCTTGATTAGCAACTGTTTTATCTGCTTTTAACATACCACCTAATAATCGCCCACCACTTCGATTATCAGTAGGATCTATCAATCTTAACGAAACACTATTTGTTTTCCCGCCTTGATGACTTGATGCAAATGGATATTCATCACAATCCGCATCTTTACCATATGTCTTACGAGCTTGCGTATTACAGATAGAAGTCTTATTTAGCCAATCCCTGCGATTACCAGGCTTTATATAAGTTAATACGTTTGGTAACGGTATACCTGTACTTCCTCCCTCTGTAATTGCATCATGCACATGAGTTGTGAGTTCTCCGTGGTTCAAACCATAAATCAAGATAGGAAACTTAGGTTTACAGCTATCATTCGTTTCACAGTATTTTTTTGCTGCCACAACCAAGCCAATCACACTAACACTTGCTTGAGCCGTAGTTTGTCCTGCACTTAAAGTTGCTATTAATGGTCGAATCAGAGCCTGACCTGTCATACCAATACGAACACCAGTTGACATTGTCGATAATGTTGCCATGCCAGACATACCGGCACTCATTCCACCCAATCCAAAATACCCACTCGGATCGGTATACATCACTGGATTGGCATTGGCATATAGATACTTATGCAAGGTAATCGGGTTATTACTTTGTCCCATATAGCTATCCATCTGGGTAAAGCGCCCAATGTTCGGATTGTAGTATCTCGCTCTTAAATAATAGTTGCCTGTACTGTCTTTCTGTTCACCTGCATATTGGTATTTGTTGTTACTACCACCCTGATGTTCTGTGTTTGCACCAAAAGCATCATAGTTGTAAGTATCCGTCATCTGCCCATTTTCATTGGTGAGCGCTCTGGTACTACCCAGCGCATCATACAGATAATATTGGCTACCAATTATTCCCTGATGATAACTAATCAGGTCATCACCATAAGTATAAGTTGCAACGGGTTGCTGGTTTTGCAATTCCATCAACACAGACACATACGGCATGTTTTGATCATTAAGATAGTGAGTTTTGAGTCCATTGTCATCTTGGTCTGTACGTATACCATTAAGGTCATAGTTGTACTGGATTTGTTGCCCTGACTGTTGGATTTGAGTCAGCTCATTTTCTGCATTGTACTGGTAGGCCGTTGTTTGCCCCTGTTTGGTTTCACTCAACAAGTTGCCTTGTGGGTCATAGCTATATTCAGTAAAGTTACCTGTTTTATTTTCAATCGTTAGTCGATCATTGCTATCGTATTGATACGTGGTTTTAGTGCTGTTCACTGTTTGTTCGATACGATTACCCACAGCATCATATTGGTATTGACTACTTTGTGAGTTTTGTCCATTTTGGATGTTTTCTTCCAGTAGTCGCCCTGCCGCATCATAACTCCATGTGGTACTGCGTCCTGTATGTTCAATCATACTAAGACGTTGCCCTGCTGCATCCAGAATATAAGCATAGCTAACGATCACTTGTCCTGCTTTGGCATGGACAATCGCAGTCAGGCGGTTACGCTCATCATAGGCGTAACCTGTAACGATACCATTGGCTTTGACTTCGTTTAAACGATTACCCACGGCATTATAGTTGTAACTAGTTGTTCCTAAATGGTCAGTGCTACTAATCAAACGGTTCAATAAATCGTATTGATAAGTTGTGATCTTTTCATATTGTCCATTTTTGGCTTTAACCAGTAGCTTATTACCTGATAGATCGTAACTATAGCTTAGGGTTTCGCCTGTACTTCGGTTTTCCTGTAACAGGTTGCCGATCGCATCATACTGGTAAGTCGTTGTCGTCGTATCATCCGCTTTGCTTTGTTGGGTTTGGAGTAATTGCCCCTCTACATCATAAACATAGCTTTCGGTTTCGCCATCAGCAAAACTTTTTTGTTTGAGGCGTTGGTTGCTATCATAGCTGTAATGTGTAACCTGTCCATTAAAGTCGGTACTTTGACTCAGTAAACCATTGCTGTCATAGCTTTGACTACTACTTTGTCCAAGTGGCAATATGCGTTTAGTTTCTCGCCCTAAAGCATCGTATTGCCAACGGGTCACCCGTCCAAGTGCATCAGTCTGACTGAGCTTATGACCTGCATTATCATAACTATATCGGGTAGTTTGTCTCATTGGGTCAATCACCTGAATTAAACGCCCACCTAAATCATATTGGTACTGTGTTCTGCGATTGAGTTCATCAGTAACCGCTATTTTTTGTCCTAAGACGTTGTATTCAGTTTGAATGCTATTACCATTGGCATAAGTAGTTTTAATGCGCTGGTTTAAAGCATTGTATTCATGGTGAGTGATTTGCCCCAAAGCATCAGTTTCCTTGCTGACTCGCCCAAGTGCGTCATAGCTTAAAGTGTAGACATTACCCAAGCTATCTGTCGTTTTAACTTTACGATTTAAGGCATCGTATTCATAATGTGTACTTTGACCCAATGCATTGGTTTCACTAAGGATATTACCAACTGCATCATATTGAGTAGTTAGGACTGCGCCATTCGGTAAACGGGTTTTGGTTTTTCGTCCCCCTAGGTCATACTCATATTGTGTCACCCGTCCTAAACGGTCTGTTTCCTGTAAGACCTGCTCTTCAGCATCGTAAACTGTTTTACTACTTGTACCATCCGCATAAGTGGTCTGAATCAGCTTTTGATTGGCATCATATTGGTAAGTCATGGCTTGCCCAAAGCGATTGGTTTCGCTTAACATCTCATCTGCCGCACCATAGGTTTTTGTGCTGACACCACCATCCGCATCGATTTGCTTAACCAGTCTGCCTTTAGTGTCGTATTCAAAACGGGTTTGCAGTTGGCGCTCTATTCCCGAACCATCAGTATAGATTATGATTTCACTGAGTTTACGTTTGTTGGCATCATAAGTGTAACGGGTTTTCCTACCTGTTGGATCAGTGGTTTCTGTTAAGTTATCATCTGTATACACATAACTGGTGGTATGTCCCGCAACATCAGTTAGTCCTGTCAAACCACTACTGCCATAACTCATACTGGTGGTATGTCCTGCCGCATTCTTAAGTTCGGTCAGTTGTCCTGAACTGTCATAACTGTTATCGGTGACAATTCGTCCTGCATGGTCTGTCTCGGTGAGCAGCTTGCCATTGCTGTTATAGCTATAACTGGTCATTTGCCCTAAATGATTGGTCTCTGTAAGTTTATTGTGTTTGTCGTCATAGGTCCATGTGGTGATACGCCCTAAAGCATCAGTTTCACTCAACTGGTCATAACGATCATTAAAAGTACGTACTGTGATGTTACCTAAAGCATCAACTTCTTTAATGATATTGCCATAGTCATCGTAGGTATAAGTAGTCACCCGCCCTAAACGATCTTTGACTTGTTCCGTATTCTGCTCAAGCTGATGGATCAGTTCAACACGCTGTCCTTTTGCATCTAGCATGGCAATCAAGCGCCCATCGGCATCGTACTCATAGCCTGCAATTAAATTATCGTCTTTGTCAGTGATCTTGAGTAAACGATGTTGCCCATTATAGAAATAAAGGTTCTCTACGCCATTTGGTGCAATCGCTTTGACTAAGTCTCCTGCTGCATCGTATTCATATTTCCATGTACTATTATCTGGCAGTGCTGTGGTTATGATTTTTCCAGAACTATCTCGTACAAAGCGAATTGCAGTACCTGTACTGTGAAAAATACCATTGCGATTTATCGTCAGGGTATGTCCTGTTGGCTCAACGATTTTGGTAATACCCTGTGTTTTATTAAAGTAATAACTCACCTGATCTTGGGTAGTAATACTAAATTCACTTGGGATATACCATAGATAATCCACATTTCCATTGTCATCAATCTCTTGCACAGAGGATGATGACCAACGTCCGTTAATTACTGAAACTGTCGTTTCACCTGTGATATTAAAACGACTTTGAGTATCCCCTACCGCTTTAAAGGTCACTGGGAATGAATTGCCTTGAATGATCTCACCCGTATTACGGTCTCGTAGTCCTGATGTACAACCCAATTCGACTTGGAATGTTTCAACATCGCCATTAGGCAAGGTCACCGTTACGGTTGGTAATGGTCTACTATTGCGTTGGCGTAAACAAATTGTTCCCAGTTGTGTTCCAGAAGTTTGTAGCAATATAGTTTTCATATAGGTTTCCCAACCTGTATGAATCGGACGACTTTGGCGCATTTGCATTTGCTGGATGCCTAAGCTCCATGCATAACCAAAGTCACCCAGTCGATGTCCTAAACGGCTGTCATAACTACGTTGCAAACTAATATCCAAACCTGGCATTGGAATTACAGCATCTTCTAAAGTAAATGCCAGTTCACCCACTTTCATTTTGCCATCAACAATAATGTCACGAACCACTTCGGTGACATTACCCCCGATATCAACCACCCGGACAACAACACTGTATACTCCATTGATCAGTAAGGTTGGGTCAATCACAGCCAGTTCGCCATTGATATTACCCTGTCCCTCTTTTGTCCAAACGCTTCTGCCCTCACCCTCAACATCATATAAGCTGACTGTCCAGTAACTTGGGTTTTGGTCAGAGATTTGTCCCGTAATAGGAGTTGGTTGAGTAATACTGATGAGATTATCCAAACCATTCAATGTAACTTGTGGTGCTGTTGTATCAGAGGTATCAGTAACCCAAATATTAATGGTTTTGGTTTGGGTTTCAGTTCCATCTTTAGCAATAACGGTTACAGTATGCTGTCCCGTTTGAGAAAGGGTTAAGGTCGTTTGATAATTATTATCTAAAGCTATTTCCTCACCATCAACCAAGAGTTGAACAGTTGTATTGCTACTCGAACCACCGACTTGTGCTTTAATATTAAATGCTTCATTTAACTTGATTTGATCAGGCACAATGATTTCAACTGAAAGTGGTTGAGGAGGAGTTACCGTCAGTGTATAGCTTTGCGATACAATCCAGCGACCATCACTGACTTTCACTATAAGGTTATATTGTCCCTCGACTGCCTGTTCCCATGTCAATAATCCTGTTTCAGCATTGATCTTCATTCCCACAGGTGCATGGTCAAGGCTATAACTCAATTGATCCTGATTGGCATCATCCGCAATTAACTGGTACTTATATGACTTACCAGCAGTGGTGCTATAGCTTGGTTTTGAATTAATCACCGGTGCAACATTTCGTGATTGTACTGTTAATTTAATGGTTTGAGCAGTTGAACCATTTTCGGTATCTGTTGCAATGACTTGGAACTCAATATTCCCCTCTTGCCCCTCTTGCGGTGTCCAAGATAAAACGTTGCCATTGATACTCATACCTTGAGGAGCAGACGTTACAAAACGATAAGTGATTGGATCTTGGTCTGGATCTGTCGCCTGTAGGGTATATTGATATAATGTCCCCACTTCTGCCTGTACAGGTGGTACAGATTGCCATTCAGGCAAACGGTTTGGTGTATCGACTACCTGAATATGGACTCTTCCACTACTCACTAAAGTTCCATCACTCACTGTAAACTGGAACTCATCTGCTCCCACATAACCAATCGATGGGGTATAAACAAAGTTTGGAGCTGTTCCTGTGATCGTACCGTGGCTTGGTTGTGAACTTATTTGATAAGTTAATGCTTGACTATCAATATCCTCCGCAGTCAATACAATCGAACCTGTTTTATTTTTACGAACTTCAATATTTTGGTTGTTAGCTACAGGTGCATCATCTACTGGATGTACAATAATCGTTACTACCGCTTTATGTATGAATTTTCCATCGCTTACAAAATATTCGAAGCTATCCGTACCACTAAAATTAGCGTTAGGTGTATAAACATACTCTTGTGCTTGACCTGTCACAATGCCTGAAACAGGAGATTTAGTAATACTATAACTTAGTGTATCACCATCCACATCTGTCCCTAATAGTTTAATAGTAAGAGGTTGATCCTCATTTACAGATAGATTTAAAACCTGAGCGACTGGACTATCATTCACTGGAGCAACGTTAAAGGTAATGGTTACAACACTCGTTTCCTGTCCATCACTGACTGTATATTGAATAGAATCTGTTCCATAGAAATCTGAATTTGGTTTATATGTCCAACGTCTACCTGATCCTTGTAAGGTACCAGATGCTGGTTGTTGCATGATCTTAAATAAAAGTTGATCAGTACTCGTTTCCTTATCTGTTCCCAGTAAATCAAAACCTACACTTGTATCCTCATTTAAGCTATAGGTACTATCTTCTACCACTGGCGCATCATTTACAGGCGTTACACGGATAATGATTTTGCCTGTAACATATTGCCCTGTCGCAGGGTCATATGCTTTATAATAAATTGTTTCTGTACCATTAAAATCTAAAGCAGGTTTATAAATAAAATTCGGTGAACTCCCCTCAATACCACCAATCAATTTAGAAGTATAACTCTTCAAGAAATAACCTGTCATATCGCTATAATTATAAGGATTCGCACCTACTGGGAAATGCTGAATTTTGACAGAACCTGTATCAAACTGAATACGTGATACACTATTGCTATAATAGTTAGATGCCCAAACAGCACCATTCTTATCGATTGCCACACCTGTTGGGCCCGAACCAACAACATAATTCGCAATAAATTTAAGCTCAAAACTGCCATCTGCCTTGATTTGTTTTTTATAGTGCCCAACAACATTTGAACCTAGACAACCCGCAATATAAATATCACCACTGGTATTTAAAACCATACCCTGTGCATAGCATGAACCAGATCGATTTTGCTGATAAAAAATCTTGGTATGAGATGGATTTTTAGGGTCATACGCCACAATTGCAGGTGAGCTATAAGAGTTTGCCCAAACAATACCCTCTTTATCTAATGCAATCCCATAAAGATCTTGGTTTAAATCAACTAGCTCAGATTGTTCCAAAGCAGCATCCACACGAATAATCACACCACGACCTGAATAACGTGAAATCGCCCAAGTACGTCCATACTGATCAACAAAACCACCATAAAAAGAACCAGTCGTATTTAACCCTTTGATGACTTCGCCTGTTTGACCATTGATCTTAAATACAGAACGGACATTTGTGCCACCCACGATAACATTATTATCTTTGTCAACTGCAACCATTCGGATATCTGTTGGTGTCGCAATATTTTGTTTTTGAACTTGTACATGCAATAAAATACATTCATCTAAAGCATTGGTTACGCCTTGGTTATCACCAAAATAACCGCCCCATCCCTTAATATCCCCAGGTCCAGTAGATGTATCAATTACCCCATTCTTATTACGATCAATACATTGCTCCTTTTCCTTTAAGCCAATTTTAGTAATGGTATTATTTGCACGATTGCCCACCCAAGCATTACCATCTAAATCAACTGCAATACGAGATGGATTTCCAGCAGTAGTAGGACCAGTACGGTAACGTGCGACCTCTACACCACTGTCTACATTAATTTTTGATATTGTTCCCTCACCTGAATTAGAAATCCAAACAAAATCATCAACTTGATTACGTGGATCGTCAAACTCATATCTTACAGGTTCTCCATCAACATCAAACTCAGACAATGGAAGTTTAACTTCTTCATCCTCATTAGTAGTCAATTCAATATCTGGTGCAACAGGTAAATCATTGACTGGTAATACATTAATTTTGACCACCGCAGTACTACTAAGCTGCCCATCATTTACCGTGTATATAAATTCATCTTTACCAAAATAGTTTGGGTGTGGGATATATTGAAGATCTTGCCCAAAACCAATCAAGATACCGTGTTGAGGTCTGTTTGTTATTGTATAAACCAAAACATCATTGTCTGGATCATTGCCTTTAAGTCGAATATCAATTGGGGTATCTTCTGATGTCTCAGCATCAAGTGCCTGTGCCATTGGTGCATCATTCACAGGCACCACAGTGATCTGAATCAAACCACTATCTGATAATTCACCATCAGAAACTGAAAATCTAAAACTATCTTCACCAAAATAATCTGGATTAGGAATATATTGATATTGACTATTGACTTGCACTACCTTTCCATGTGAAGGCTGACTTTCTATAGCATAATTTAAATTAAGACTATCAATATCTGTTCCCGTTAAAACTAAATTGAGCGGATGATCTTCCTCAATTATTAATTTTTGATTTTGAGCAATAGGTGCATCATTCACTGGTTTTACTGTAATTATTACTTTTGCTATCGTACTTTCAGAACCATCATTTACCGTATAAAGAAACTCATCTTGGCCTACAAAATTTGGGTCTGGAATATAGATTAAGTTTTGATCACTTCCTTCTAATTTTCCATGTTTTGGTGGTGTACTCACTGTATAGGACAATGGATTATTTTCTACATCGCTCCCTTTAAGTTGAACCGATACAGCCTGATCTTCATTGGTCACAACATCAATATCTGTTGCATCTGGTGGGGTATTAAAACAGTGTTTAAAGCCTTTAAAAACTACTTTAATCCAAGGTATTTTTTTATTGTTCTGATAAGTAAATCCAACATCTATAATATCAATAATGGCATAACCACCAATTTGATAAACTAATCGGTCTTCACAAGATCCTAAACCAATTTTGCAGGTTGCATCTTTCATCCAGCCTACAATTTTATCCCACCCCCAAGTCTGTTGTTCTTGTAAAGTAGATTGAGCTTTCCATAATGGAACCAAAATTTCTTTTTTATGATGAAAAAGTTTAAATTTTAGAGCAACGTCAATATTTTCAACGTCGCTTAGTGAAGCTGAATACATCCAGTCATTTACATTTGGTATTTTATCTTTTTGGTCAAATGGATTGTGGTAGCTTTGAGATGGATTATTTTGTGCTAATTCACTTAATACAGGTAACAGTCCTTTTTCACCCTGCCAATTGATCCATGAAAAACCAGTCTGATTAATACTCGGAACATGCTGAGTTAAGGTAAAAACCTGATTTATAGATGTATCATTAAATTGATCAATCGGAAGCGCAATCGATTTAAATACACATTCTTTTTTATGTTGATTTACTTGACATGAATGAGGATTATTATGGTGGTCATGTTTGGGTAACAAATATAAGCTGGCATTTGCAAGTGATTGCAGCATTAGCCCCATAAAAAATAAAAAAAAGGCAGCACTAAACTGCAATACCTTATTAGATTGCATCCCAACCCCCTAAAACACCCAATATTAATTAAAACTTAAAAATAATTGTTAAATTAAGTTTAATCGATTGATTATAAAATTTATTTATATATTTAATTATTAATTATCTCATTAATAGAGTCAATGACGCACTAAATTAATTTAATCAATTTCATAGCCCCACTAGGTAAGAAAATAAGTTTTTTATCTGTAATTAAATCTACTATAAGATCAGCCACAATCGGTGTTGTAGCGGATCATCTTGATTTTTTTGTTCATCAAACTAGAGCCTGTTGAGAATTAGCCAAATAAAGATGCAAAGCTTATAGTTGCATAAATGGATAGATACATACTTACAAATACCCAATGGGAAAAATGCACCCCGTTGCCTAGGGAAAAGTCACATAAGGGCAATAAATAGCAACCACGTATAAAAAAAGGGAGCCAAAGCTCCCACCTTTTATCGACTCGCTAACTTAGATTCAATCCACTGACTGATTTCCCAAGCTGACCACCCAACACGACCAACTGTTAAATTTATTTGTTTGGGAAATGTCGGATCGTATTGTTTATGCTTTTCATTCGCAATGTTATAAATCGTTGCACGACTTAACCCTGTAATTCGCATGATCTCTTTCAAGTTAATAATTTGATTCATTTGAAAAGTCTGACCTGTGAACGCATTCATGATTTTTACTCCTGATCATTGATGCGAGCGGTAATTCGCTCAAATAATAGGTCAGTCCAATAAAATTTTACTGAGTCCAATCTCGTCCACTCCCATCTAATTAACAGCTCGTACATGCTGCTGTAAGTCTTTCTGAATATCCTGTACAAAGTCTTCCTTTTGATGGAATTTAGGCTTAGCTTTGGTTTTCAAATCAGGCTGTGAATGTTCAACATCAGGAATTTCTTTCACATAAAACTCCTCCACTAAGTCCACCCCCTCCTCGCTATTCACCTCAAACCGGGCATTACCATAACCCTGCCGTGCTATTTGATCTAAAGCAGATTGGTTAAAGCCACCCTGCCTACTTTGTTGGTCAATTTCCTTGGCTATTTGAATTCCATCATGCAAACTGGTCCCCTCTCTGAGTGTTAAATCCACGTAATACACAGGTGTACGATAGCTTTGTGTCGTGGACTTACCCCTCAAGGTCAGTTGCAGTGGTAAACATGAAAGTAAACCATTGGATGCCGCATGGTAATAACTTAGTCGCGCCGCCAAAGTCCGAATACTGTTAAACCCCGTGGTTCTAAAGATAAAGGAGCCAAGTTCATCCGACTCATCTAAATTCACATGCAAACGTCCGTAAGGTTTACAGTTACCTCCCTGTGCCATTGGACATAAATCAGGTGATGGACATGGATGTTGCTCAACCCCTTGATTGGTTAAACGTTGGCAGGTTTCTCCATTACCCACACACATTGGTCGTCCGGTCTGTCGTTCAAACAAAGTGTATTCCGCACGTAGGTTTAAGTCAGGATCATTGAAAATCATTCGAACTGGAATGGTTCTAAGTTTTTGATTTGGTGCCTGCGCCCGAAGTTGTTCATCTAATGGATGTTTCACCCATCCTTCTTTGCTTTGAATCTGGGAAGTAATGGTGAACTGGTCATCCTTTTCAGGTAGGCGTTTGCCATTCTTTTCGACAATCTTGCCAATACTGATCCGCCCTAAAATAGGTGGTGTGATTGCTAAACCTTTAATCATGGTCATTTCCTCATTGATTGTGTAAATTGAATAGATATAAAAAAAGCCCATGCTGTTGGCATGGGCTTAGTGGTAGTAAAGGCTGGTAAATCGCGTTTTATTCATCCGGCATGGGGATAAATCTGAAAGCGTCGTGTCCCCTGTTTACTTTGCGGGTAGTGGATTAAGAATTCAGGATGTTGTTTCAGCAAAGCTTTACTGTCCAAGCTGATCGAGTCTTTAGACTTTTTCCAGGTGACTGAACCTGCTTTAAAAAGGGCTCGTTCCGCCTCCTGCATCTTGGCCTGTAACTGGTGCTTCAGCAGATCAAATTGTTCCTGATGCTTCTCAATCTGGTTGCGTGCTTGGATCAGCTGTTCGAACTGCTGGTTGGCCTGCTCATCCCCAGATAAATCCGCAGTGCTCAGCGGCACATGTTTGGGATACAGCTGCTGTAATGCCTTGGCTGCCGATTCACTGGCATCCGCATCAGGTGGTGTACCCTTTTCCACACACTCCCAGAAGTAACGTTCGGCATTGATGATATGCTGAATGACCGATTCACTACGGGTTACTTTAAAGATACGGGTTTCATGTCCACAAATCAGTACGCAGATATGTGCGGCCTGTTTGCCTGTTACAGCCAGTTGATGCTGTACCTGACACAGTACATATAACGGCACACCATCACGCCACAGCCTTGCCCCATATTCCCCGGCAGTTTTACACTCCAGAATTTGTACTTCTGCACTCCCCACTACTGAGTAATCCAAGTTGGCTAACATAAAATGTTTGTCTGGATCAGGGTGTTGTAGCACTGCATTGACACGACGGACTTTGCTATTGGTATGCATGCTGTAGTATTCAGCCACTAAAGGTTCAAGCTGTTTACCCCAATATAAAGGCGCATGACCTTCACTTTCATCTTCAATGGATTGTTTAATCCGTCCCGTCTTGATCATCCACAGTTCAAGCATCGACATATAGGGATTCAGGCCACACGCTGCGGCACAGTCACTACTACCAATACCCTGTCTGCGTACTTCCAGCCATTCTGCCTGGCTGAGCTTTCGGGTATCAACAAAACGTTTGGCGGTAAACAGCTTCGGTATACGGGTGTGCTGCGTTTTGGTTTGAGAAACGGATATTGCTGAGTTCATGTTTATTTTCCTATTCTGTTAAATTTCGGGCATAAAAAAGCCACATCAGAAAATGTGGCTATGTGTGATGTGTTGGTTGATGGATTTAGCTTAGGCAATCAACCTTAGAGCCTGTTCTAGTCCACGCTGCTTTAAGCCGGCACCTGCACCGAACCACGCTGAATCCAGCCGATGATCCTGACTCATGGCACGACGCTCGTGATCTGCAAATTCGGTAATGCTGCACAACAAGCCATAGGCGGTGTCTTTGGCCGAACTGAGTTCTGCCCCACGGCCATGCCCGTTAAACATGGTCATGACTTTGGACATAGCACGTCCATTGGGTTCAGTCTTATTCTCTGTCTTTGCAGACGGGTTACTTTGTGCCTGTGTCGCCACATTACGATAGAACTGAATAATGCTGTCATCCTGTTCTGCAATACTCAGACTGGTATTGTTAAACACGGCATCGAAATAGGCGGCGGCTTCCTGCTGGGTCACTTTGCGCTGCGTCAGCTGTTTCATTTCATACATGTGCTCATCCCACGCACGGACGGAAATGCCCAGCTGCTGCTTAACCTTGTCCGCATCAAAGCGGGTACTGTGTGGGACTTTGACCACACCAGCATTGCTGTTCTGCCCTTTTAGCGCAATTGCCAAGGTGTTGTTACAAACGACTCGGATGGAAGTGAATTGCGCCGTGGTCGCCAAGGTGCCATCACAAGCGGTTGCCAATAGAATGTAGCCATTGCTGACATCTTTGCCTTTTAAGGCAGAGGTCTGTCCTGTTCGTGCCAATGCCCAGAATTTTTTCCCGCCTTTCAGTACGCCTGCGGTTTCCAGTTCAAAACCGGATTGTTCAGTTAAGTCACGGTAGAATTCTAAAATCTGTTTCGGCTGGACTTCCTGATAGCGTTGACTGACCACAGATAAAGGTGCATGCGTATCGGAACGGTACAGCACTCGCTGATCTTCATACGGCATGATGATGCTTTGCCCGCGTTCATTCTGCGCCATGTAACTGACATTGGAGGATTCAATCCGCCAGTCCATTCCCGCCTGCTGCGCCCAGACTTCAATCGGTTGGTTTTGCGTGAGCTGATTACCAAGACCATGCCAAGGTGTTTCGCCTACATACGCCATTTGTTCAAGTTGATGTGCCATGTGATGGTTTCCTTATAAACAAAAAAGGCTGCCAGACTCCATTCCCTAATCGGAATGAAATCCAGCAGCCTTAAGTAAGATTGTCTTGTTTGAGAATTTGACGATTAAATCCTGCGTGTGACTGGATTCAATCGTGACCTTCTGTGTATTGATTCATCTTAATGTTATATAAGTGAAATTTCTTTCAATCAGCTCAAAAGCTCAAGCTATAGCATGTGTATAAATACAGCCTTGACTTTATGGTGCTGACATCACAATTTCCCGTCCATCCTTGAGTACTGCAACCACTTCCCTGACATTACGAGGATCACAATTCAAGAAGAAGCGCATCGATTTACCGTACAGAATAGGATTGGCGCCATCACGGTAATCTGCTCTGCAATTGCCTCTGTTCACAATCACTTTATCCAGGGTAATGCTGTCTGAGAGTGAGATTAAATGCAGATAGGCTGTTTCAACCACATTGTTGGGCGCAAAGACCTGATTCTTCACTTCAATACGGTATTCCATAGATGCATCACCCTGATCGGATGTTTCCTGAGATTCCTTCTCGGCTTCCTGCCGATTCAGTGTTTCCCATTCATCCCAGCCTTTGGCAATAAACTCCCGTATTTCCTGCACAGGTGTAACTTCCAGATTACTGAGATAGTAGCCTGCGGTAGCTGCAGTTTCTTCACTTGGCGATTTTTCTAAAGACTCTAAATCTTGTATTTCTTTCTCAGTCAGTTTGTCGGCTTGAGCCTTTGGCTTCACTTCTTCGGTTTTAACGCTCGCATTCTGTGCTGCTGCCGGGCTTTTATCACAGCCTGCCGTCAACATGGCAATGGCTGCCAGCATCATGATCTTTTTCATTTTATCCCCATCGCCTGTATGCTCAGGCATTCAAATCAAGGTGCTGGTCGTTCCATGCACTGTTGGTAATATTTGTCTTTAAACATCTGCTTGGTTTTTTCGAAGGTCGCCGTACCACCTCGCTCATATTCAAAGGCATCATGAATCATCGGTCTGAGTTGTTCTCGAAGCTCATCGTTATCACCTGCAAGCATATAGGAGGCTTCGGCAAATCCCCCATAGGTCAGTCGGGCCTGCATTACGGTTTCGGCAACATCCGCCTCTTCCTGACAGGCTTTTTCCTGTTCTGAAGTACACCCGGCAAGCAAAGCAACGGCAATCACAAGAAGTAATTTATTGTTTAACATGGTTTGTTCCTACCCTCTGCATTTGCCCACGGTATAACCTGTGGCGAAGTCCAGACGTCGTTGATCTTCCTCACTGGTGACTGGTACGGTAAAGAATGGCTTACCGTATTGTTCACGAATGCTGTCATAGCGACAGGTACAGGACTCTTCGCTTTCTACTGCGGTTTTAATGGCTGGGTTTGGATACATGCACTGTTCGATATAGGCTTGACGGTCTTTGGCATCCGTAGAAGAACAGGCGGATAAAATAGGTAAAAGCAGTACAGCAAGCAGGCTGAATGTTTGAATTTTCATAAAGCTCCCCTTTAATATTGTTCTGTATTGAAATCAAAATTTAAGACACAGCGACGCATGCTTCCCTTTGCAGGAAGATGTGCGGATACGAATAAAATGAGACGAATAAATCCCATCAACTGCTTGGTGAAAAGTCAGCTGTTTGAAATTAAATTCAGTACAGTAAGGGGATGATTTGAATGACCATGATGGACTCCTATATGCATAAGAAGTTCTACCGAATCACTGTCAATTGATTATGGTGGCAGAACGAAAAGGGGTTGACAGACTGGGCATATAGAACCAGCACGCGCGAACGCGTCCCCCTCCCGTTCTACCGCAAAGGGGGACGAGAAGGTTTCGCACAAGACTTATACTCAGGAAGAATATAAATACCTGATACGCTATACGCTTGGTCTGTCAAAACCAACTGACAATGTAGGTCAGCATGCTAAGAATAATGGTGAGAGCAAGTTAAGTCAATTCAGATCACTGAACTTAAATTATTAATAAAAATTAATTTATTGAAGCATCTGGAATTTACTTCTTCTGGCAATAAATTTGGCTGGAATACACCATTCCCATAGTACTGAAGTTCATTTTTGTATTTTTATTCTAAGAGTGAAACATCTAAAAATAAAAAGCCCCATCTATTTTGATGAGGCATACATAAGGAATTTTTATAACTTGTATTATGTTAATTTTAGGAAACCTTAATTTTTTTAATATTATTCATATATGCTAGAATAAATCACTATCATAATTCATATCTTTTATATAAACATATAAATTCTGGATAATCTAATTTCTCTGGATAATCTTTCCTAATAAAATCTTCATTGATACTATAATCGGAGAAATGAGATACTATCTCTGTTCCAATCTCTGAACCTGTTTCATACCAGTAGTCAGAAATTTCCCCATCAAAAACCATCTTAAAGTATATGATTTTATTTTCTATTTTGACATATACTGCCCTTAATTCGCTAGTTACACATCCAATTAAAGAATTTTGGACTGCTAAACGAAGTATTAATAAATCATCATTCATATACAACTCCTATTAAATAAATATTTATGGTCTTGACGGTACAATGTGAATTCCTTTATTACTATAATGCACAATTCCTTTACTCGTTGGTAGTTGAGCTCCTGTTTTTGGATCTATATAAGTTCCAATAACTTTCCCAAAATCAATTCTTTCCTTTGACCCTGGTAACCCGACTTGTACTTTATTTACTGGTTGGCCTGTACCTAATTTTTTAGTCAAACTATTTGGATCAACACTCAAAATACTTTTTGTTTTATCATTAGACACAGAAACTTTATATTCGTTTGTTCCAAGTATATGTTTATTTTGTTTACTTTGTTCAACTTTAAATTTAGCAAAATCAATTGATTTTTGAGCATCTTTTGCATTATCAAAAGTCGCTATTGCTTTTCCAGTTGCTTTATCTCTAATCTCATACTTTCCGCCAAGATTTCTATATAAAATGAAATCTTTTACGATATTTAAAGCTAAAGCCATGTATAAAGCTTGTTCTTTTTGAGCATGTGCTTCGAGTAAAATTTCCTCTCTTGTTTTTGGTTGTTTTAACTCCTCAAATTCCAAAGGGTTAGCCATAAATGCTGTATTATTATTCTCCACCGCATTCTGCCCAATCACACCTGCCAACTGAGCATTGTAGCTAGAATCTCCTGCTGCTCCGCCAATCACAGCGCCAATGCCTGCAGTTAAATCTCTGATTTGCGCTTTTTCAGCTTCTGACAGTAAATTCGCTTGGAACTCGCCATTTACAAAGTACTTAGGATCATCTTTATATTTTTCTGCGAGTTGGTTGGTTAAGTAGTTAGCTGCTGCTTCACTCGCAACTGCTGCACTTCCGCCTGCCGTTGGGTCACCACCATTAATATAAGCAAGTGTTGCACCTAAAATCGCATGTGCTGCTAACTGCGCTGCCGTGTTCTTGTCTTCGCCATGGCCAAACCTATTTCAACATTTACAAGCTACTTGGAAACGAAATTGCAATTTTCGCAGACTTAGAATAAAAGCCCTCATCGGGCTTAGTATGTGGCGAACCCTGCATTGTATAATAAGTTAAGTCTTCGTATTTCATTCCAGCATTCTTTAATTCTAAAGTTATAGGTTGGCTCATATAAACTACTGCCTCCATTTCACTCCAACTATGAGTAATCTCAAGTACTGAATTTCCTTGATTTAACGCCAGATTGATTAAATCATTTATACTTTCACATCTAGTGATACTCATAATACTTATTTCTCCAACTTCAATTTATCTACCAGTTTTAGATTCTTGTCATAGGGTTTTATAAAAAATTGATCCCCTCCTCCATTGCCTAAATCAGGATTCGCTTTTACCTTACCAAATGGAACCGTCATATCTTTCAATACTTCATATTTTCCCATCTCAGTCCGATATCCAAATATTTTATGTGGTGTAACTTGTAAGCTTTGGAAAAGTGACGTAGCACTACCCTTAGCAGACTTAAGCGTCTCTTCAGTTGTATAGTATGCAGATTGTCCTGGAATTCCACCATAGACATAATCACCTTTTTTCAATGTATTAGTGGACCAATTGTCGGCTTTATATCCCCATTTAACCTGATCTGATTTAGCAATATGAATATTGAAATTAGAAGACTCTCTCGCAGCTTGACTAGCCTTAATATTCTCTAATACTTTTTCGGCTTGTTTAACATCACTAAATTTAGCAACAACTTTACCAGTTACTTTGCTAACAATACTTACACCTTTACCCATAGGGATTAATTCATATGGCTCTGTCGGTATAATGATCATTGCTAATTCTTTCGAATTATTTAATATCCGTTGCCCAGTCCATGTACTGCATTGACCAACAGATATACCATTTTGTGCACATAAGTTGTTATATTGATCATCTTGCTTCTTGGCAAATTTATGTGCTCCCGCCTGATTATTCTCCACCGCATTTTGCCCAATCACACCTGCCAACTGAGCGTTATACGTTGAATCGCCTACTGCTCCACCAATGACTGCACCAATACCTGCAGTTAAATCTCGGATTTGCGCTTTTTCAGCTTCTGACAGCAAGTTCGCTTGAAACTCCCCATTTACAAAGTACTTAGGATCATCTTTATACTTTTCTGCAAGCTGATTGGTTAAGTAATTCGTTGCTGTTTCACTGGCAACCGCCGCACTTCCTCCTGCCATAGGGTCACCGCCATTAATATAAGCCAGCGTTGCGCCCAAGATCGCATGAAACACTAATTGTGCTGCGGTATTCTTGTCCTCTCCATGGCCCCACTTCTCGCCAATGATTTGAGCAGCATATGGCGCAAGAGTATTGGCGGCAATTTAAACATCTGTTTTCCCGCCCAATGCACCAGTAGCCATAGCATTTAAAGCATTGTAAAATTTACTTTAGTCCTGCTGATTTATTAAAAAATCTAACAGGTCTTCAACCTCATTCTGAGGAAGTTCAAATTCGTCCCCCATGTCCATTGCAACTAGAATCATCAATTTGTCTGAAGAAGCAACAGATAACTGTAGAGCATAATTATTATAAATTTCCATAGCTGTACTAGATACTTCTATTGGATCGTAACTCTGAAGAACATAATCTTTCAATTTAGATAGTTCTCTATTTAAATCTTTATTCAATTTATTTAGCTCCCGCCTGTATTTCTTTTCCAGTTGGTGGATAATGCTGTCCAATAACTGGCTGTCCATTTATTGATTTTGGATGTACTCTAATTACATTACCACCATGGTCATAACTTTCCATCCATTGTCTAACAGCTCCTGTCTTCGGATCATACTCTGTAACAAATGAAGCTCCTCTCGTTTGACCCGCCGTCCTTGCTGCAACTTCTGTATTGTAATATCGGATTCTTCCATCAGGTAATGTTTTTGTTACTTTCGCCATCTTTTGAGCTTTCTCTAATCCAGAAAGCTTTCTATTTAAAGCATCTTGAGCATTTATATTTACAGCATTAGGAATTTCAACTTTAGCTCCAGCCTTTTCCACTGCTTTCTCAGCGGCTTTAATATCCTTATATACCGCAATTAATTTATTTGTACCTTTCAGAACAATACCAACTCCTTTTCCAACTGGAATAAACTCATACGGCTCGGTTGGTAAAAGTACTAAAGCTGTTCCTTTTAAAATTTCAAACCCATCTTTTCTAATTTGTATTCCACATGCAGGCTCACCTAAACCATATACTGCACATGTATCCTTATACATCTTTTCAGAATAGGCTTTCGCATTTTGAATGTCTTTTACTGAGTCGACATTATTCTCCACAGCATTCTGCCCAATCACACCCGCCAACTGAGCGTTATAACTCGTGTCTCCTGCAGCTCCACCTATCACTGCACCAATCCCTGCTGTTAAATCTCGGATTTGCGCTTTTTCAGCTTCTGACAGTAAATTCGCTTGGAACTCCCCATTTACAAAGTACTTAGGATCATCTTTATATTTTTCTGCGAGTTGGTTGGTTAAGTAGTTTGCTGCAGCTTCACTGGCAACCGCAGCACTTCCGCCTGCAGTCGGGTCTCCACCATTTATATAAGCAAGTGTTGCACCTAATATTGCATGAGACACTAACTGCGCAGCCGTGTTTTTATCTTCACCATGTCCATACTTGCTGCCAATCACTTGCGCTGCATATGGTGCAAGCGTATTAGTCACCACTTGCAGGTCAGTTTGTCCACCCAATGCTGCAGTAATGGCTGTAGTCACTGCATTCAGTGCTCGACTGCTATTGCCTCCCATGCCCCATGACTGTGCTTGGTCTGATGCATCTTTGTATGCAGGTAATGTACTTTTTAGAAGATTTTGTTTAGTTACATAGTCATCTGTACTGTTATATTCAGCCCACTTTTCTCCACCTTCTGCTTTTAGCTTTTCAATTGCTTGAGCTTCTGCTGCTTGTTTTTGCGCTTCTGCTTCGGCTTGTTTGTTTTGGCTATAAGTGCGTGTTGCTGCAACAATGGTACTTGTGGCATCCGATACAGTCTTTTGTTTGTCTAAGATGGCTTGCAAGTCAGGAACATCAGCCACTTGTTGGTTCGCTGTATTGATATCGCTATGGATACCCAGTTCTTTGACTGTGGTATCTTTACCACCAATATTAATCTTGCCTTCACTGATCGTGGCATAGGTCGTACTGTTGTCACTGTCTTTGTCTTGTTGTGGTAGTGTCGGACTAAAGCTTGTACTGTCTCTCCAATTCACATTGTTGGTGTATTGTGCACCTGTACTGTCTTTGCCTTTCTCCTCACCAAATCGTGTACCGCCAGACAGTGCAACGGTCGTTGCATTGTGGCTGCTTTCATTTTCGATGTTGCTAAATTTTAGACTGTTTGCAGTGAGATCATTATTTTCTTTTGAAGCGGTAGAGGCAATTGCGCCGCCTTGCAAATCAACATGGTCTGCTTTGACATGGTAGCCGCCATCCCCTGCAAATAAGCCACTTTGTTGCTTAACACTCTTAGAATTACCTTTCGCGCTTGAGTTATTAAAATTACCCGATGCATCCCATGCTGTGCCTGCCGAGACTTGCACACGTGCACCTACCCCCATTTGTTCGTTGTTTTGGTCTAAAGTGTCTTGTTGGCTAATGATGTTTAAGTTTCCACCGACATCTGCATCTATGCGGTTGGCCGTAGCTTGTGCACCTTTCAGCGTAGTATCGCCTTGACTCTTGATGCTGATTTTATCTGCATTGAGTGTCGTGTTGTTATGTGTGATGCTTTCTAAGTGATTGCTGCCTTTGCCATAACCTGCCTCTGCATAAACATATACGCCTGTTTGCGCGCCTACCGATACACCCACACCTACTTGTGCACCTGCATTACTGTTCTTGCCATCTGCATATTCTTTGCTTTGTCCAGATTCAAGTAAGATGTCTTTGGCTGCATCCAGACTAATTTTATCTTTGGCATTTACTTGCGTATTTTTAAGGTGAATGTCTCCCTCTGTACTGGTCAGGTTAATGTTGCCGCCTGCATTAAGTACATTGCCTTGTGATGTTGAATAACTGTTGTCTTGGTTGTTCTTGCTGGTGCTAAAGCCTACGCCTGCTTCAGCTTTAAACAATGCCGCTTTTGAGGTCACAGCATCCGAATTTTGTGCAAGTGCAGCAATGTCTTTTTGTACATTATTAATAGTATTAGCGGTTTGGTAGGCTTGAGCGCCTGCTGCAAGGCCTTGCAGGGCCTTCGTGCGGTCATCAGCTTTACTCTTTCCGGCATTATCGACTGCATTGATTAAATCAATGAGTGGCGATGTAATTCGGCTAAATACACCTACTTTGAGGTCTTTGCTCGATTGGCTGTCACTGCCGGTATTTTGGTCATCGACGATGCTGATATTTTTTGCAGTAATGTTGATATCTTTGCCTGCAACCACATCAGCTACTTTTTGATTGTAGTTATTACCTGCTGTAATGTTGACATTGCCATCTAAGCTGCCCAGTTGACTGCGCTCTTGCGTCACACTGACGCTGCTGCTGTTATTCTGATTGGCCATGTAGCCGTCAAAGCGTTCTGTATCAGAAATCTGTGCGCTGCCCCAGCCTTTGCCCTTTTGGCTTTCGCTTTGATTTTGGGTGCTTTGCGCAGACTGAATATTGATGTCCCTGCCTGCAGACAGGCTGAGATCATTTTGTGAAACCACTTTGCTGCCAATGATATTAATATCACCCGCCTCAGTCTGCAGAACCGTTTTTCCGCCGACAGAAAGTTCTGTCCCTACACTTTGACTCAAACTGCCATTGCCGACCCCTTTGTCGTTATAAACACCGATTGGGGCAAGGTGATCCCGAGTATCGATACTGAAGCCGCTGCGTTTGGTATCTACACTTTGGCTTTCTGTATTGGAAACCGCCAACAGATCAATATTATTCTTGGCATGCAGCAAAGCATTGCCTTCTGCAGAGATTTTCGCACCTTGACTGCGGATATCACCGTCTCTGGCAATAATATTTAAATTGCCGCCTGCAGTCACTTCAGTGCCTACAGACTGAGTGGATGTTGATTGAGAGCTATTGTTAATCTTTTGATGACTGGCCGTGATCACAACCGGTGTCGTTGCCGCCATAGTCGCTTTGCGTGCAGTTTCTGCGCTGGACATGATCTTGCCTACTGCGCTGTCAGAGAAGTCATTATTCTCCTTGCTCTTCTTCACAGAAGAGGCAGCAGCAGCTTCAGCGCTGTAAGTGATGCCGACAGAGATGCCGGACTGCTTGCTATCAAACTGGCTTTGCTGTTTCTGACTGATATTCAAGGCATTTAAATGAACATTCGCGCCTTGCAGATTCATGTCTTTAGCTGCTGACAGCTGTGCCGCTTCTGCAGTCAAATCTTTACCAGCCACAACATTCACATTGCCAGCCAGACTCGATACCACACTTTGCGTCAAATCAGTAGATTGAGCGGCATCTTTACTGTGCACATTGGATTTTCCATAGCCGACACTTGCCACGCCATCGGAAACACTGGCTGTAAATCCAGATTTTTTAACCGTGCTTTCCGACACTTCTGAAGACTGATTTTCAGCAGCCTTAATTGAAATATTCTCTTTCGCCTGTATCTGCGTTAAATCATCAGAAATGACATTGCTGCCGCGGATGCTGACATTATTGCCATCCAGAATGACCTTGTTGCCATCAATACTGCTGGCAAGCGCTTCATTGCGCTGTGTTTTAAAATACGAATCTGAGTTTTTTTTGCTGAAAGCGCTTCCGCCGGTTTCAATATTCCGCGCTTCAACTTTCTGTTCTGTCCGCCCTTCTGAGATCGTCAAATTGTCTTGCGCTGAAAGCGCCGCAGTTCCTGTAACACTGGATATGTTAGAACCTGTGATCTGAATATTCTGACCCATCAGGTAAATATCGCCTTGTCCTGCAATTTGGCTGCCGACATCTGTTCGGTAGCTGCTATGGTTGAAGTTTTGCGCATCTGACTGAATATGCGTAGTACGGCCCACATTGACTGTCCCGACATCCACATCCCCAGCCGTCTGAATAACAGTAGAGCCATTGCTGTTGGCGATTTCAGCAGCCTTCATGTGGGTATTGCCGCCCACACGGATACTGATTGTGGTGCTTAAATTCTCTGTATCGGTATTTTGCGTATTCAGCGAACCGTTGACATACAGTCCGGCAACACGGTCTATGCCGGTTTGACTGAAATAGCTTTGGCCAATCTGATGTTCTGAACTCAACGTCGTGGTATTTAAATTAAAATTCCGTCCAACATCCAACTGGATGACCTGATCTGCAATAATTTGACCGCCTGCAATATTGAGATCCTTTGCTGTCGTGACCGCTGCTTGATTGGCTTGAATCCGCCCGTTCAGCAAATCGACATTTTCCGCATTCAATACAACAGCATTGCGTCCAGCAATCACTGCGGAATTCAGCACATCGCCTTGTATTTTGATATTGACTGTTTCAGCAGAGATTAATGTACCGTCACCTTTTAAATCGCCTACGCGCGCTTTGACATACACTTGTGGCACCAAGGCTTTTTGCTTGCTGCCATTCGGCAAGGTCACTTCTTTTTCTTCCAGCCATACAATATCACTGGTCAGCTGTGCAATCTGCGCTGCGGTCAAGCCAATGCCTGGACGCAGGCCGTATGCTTTTGCAAAAGACAGCCCATTGTTCATTAAGGCTTTGTATTGCTCTTCATCTGATCCATAGCCTTCAAGGAATCTAAAACCGGTTAATTGTGCAACCTGATCCTGCACCATGCGCTGTTCATAGTAGCCATCGCCCAAGCGCTTCTGCTGCATGCTTGGATCCAGACCCAGCGCGCTCAACATATAGTCCGAGGACAGCCAGTTTTTATAATTGGCAAAAGCTGGATCGGTTTCAATGAGATAATGGGCGCTGCTGTCTTTATTGACCTTGTATAAAGCGCTGTTGGGTACTTTGAACTGACTGTTGTCCACTGCCCGAATTTCAGTATCGGTGCCAGTGGCAGCAGCTAAATCCACCTGATCTTTTACACTTCCAGCAGTACCATCCGCCTGATCAATTTTGATATCCAGCGCATCAGCCTGCACTGGATCAATCGAAGCATTCGAGCCCGTTAGATTCATAAACGGCTTGGCAATGCTGACCGGCAAGGGTTCGCTGCCTAAGCTTTCCTGCATCCACGCATGATAATCAACCTCATGATCATGGTCTCCGCCATCCAAATAATGCAGTTCCTGTGTGCCGGTATAAAGCACTTTGGTCAGGCCATCTACACCGATATTTTGCATGATTGCGCTTTGATCCGCACTGATGCCATTCACGTTCAGCTGCTGGCCTGCCAGAATCTGGCTCTTGTCGTTGACAATACTGTCAGCATTGTCAAAATTCAGATTGCCGCCGGCTTGTATCAGCCCCGGTGCAGATTCGGTTACCTGGGTCTCATAGTGTTCGATGTCATAGCGGTAAACTGTCCAGTCTTCACTACCATTACCACCAAAATACACACCGTCAAAAGTTTTCCAACCGCCGCCGTACTCCTTCACCAACCCTTTTTCAACATTGACCAAAACCAAATCGGTATCAAAATTGGCATTGCTGTTATTGACTTGCCGTGCAGAGAAATACAAATCTCCCAGCGCTTCAATCCGCGCACCCGCATTATTTACGGTTTGTGCCGTGCCCGCAGCTTGATGATTCTGGTCTAACACACCGCCCAAATAAAAATCACCCGCACTTAAAATCAGAGCCTGGCTGTCATAATCGGCTGGATTAGCCAGGTTATTTAAGGTATTTACCCCAATATCCAGGCGTTCCCGCGCTGCAATCACAGGCGCTTTACCTGCTGCATCCGGACGGTTATTCAGCGTATCAGCTTGCAGCGCCAGCGCAGTGCCATAAATGCGCCCTGTGCCTTCATTATCAATCTGCGCAGCTTTCAGAACTGTGACATCGCCATTGATCAAGCCCGCATTGTAAATGCTGTTCACCGCGTTCAGCGCTGTTTGCTGTGCCTGCAATGATGCATCAGCCGTTAAATTTCGGATGATATTGGCCTGAATATTCAGCCCATTCCCGGCAGTGATTGCTCCCGAGTTATCCAGATCCTGCTGCAGCGCCACATTTAGCTGCCCATTGGCCTGCAGCACCGCATCTTTGCCATGCTGATAAGTATCAGTCAGAGCAATATCCGCATCACCCAGACTGATCACTTGCCCATCACCGCTCAGCTGTTTTGCGTCAATCTTTAATTTCCCGCCAGCGAGCAGCTGTCCTTGCCGGTTTTGGATCATCAGCTGCTGCGAATCAGATTTCAGCTGCAATTGATTTACCGCACTAACCAAGCCTTGCCCATTCTGCACCTGCTGCGCCACATTTAAGAGAGCGTTACTGTTGGCGCGTATTGCGCCTTGGCGGTTATCCAGAGACTGAACAGCAATCTGAAGATTCTCTGCATGAATTCCTTGTCCTTCTGCCACAGCTGTTTGGCTGTTCAGCAGCTGCTCAGCATTGATCTGCAAGTCTTTGCCGGCAATGATTTGACTGCCTACAGCTGAAACCGCGCTGTTGTCTACAACCGCAGCGCGCAGAATGATATTGCCCTGTGCTGTAATTTGCCCTTCCTGGTTATTCACTTCACCCGCAACATCAGCAGTCACATCCGCTGCACTGCTGATCTGGCCTTTTTGATTCTGCAGCTGCTGGGCAGAGATTTCCACTGCGCCATTGGCACCAATAAAGCCTTGCTGGCTGTTCAGCTGCTTCACGTTCTGAATGCTCAAGGCTTGCTGCGCAATCAAGCCGCCGGATGCGCCTGACTGCTGATTGCTTAAATTTTGATTTTGAACATTAATTTTTAAATTTTGTCCTGCTTGAATTAAGCCGGCATCATTATTCAAGCCATAGCTGTCAATCTGAATGTCAGCACCTGCACTGATCTGTCCGGATTGATTCGATAAAGCTGCCGCATTGCTGGTCAAACTCAGCGCATGCTGAGCAATCAATTGCCCTTGCTGATTCTGAATGCTGTCTGCCTGAATCTTCAAATCTCCAGCCGACTGAATCTGCCCTTTTGCATTATCCAATGTTTTAAGCTGAATATTAAGGCCATCCGCAATCAGCTGACCTTGCTGATTGACCAGGCTTTGAGCCTCAATGCTGCTGCTTTTCGCTGCCTGAATGATGCCAGCAGTATTATTGATCTGACCCTGCACCTGCAGCTGCAGACTGCTTTGTTCAGAGTACAGTGTCCCTTCTGTATTGTTTAGCTGGCCGGCTTGCAGATCAAGAGCCTGCTGTGCAGCAATCAGTCCTTCTTGGTTATCCAGCAGATCTGACGTTTGAATGCTGACCGTATCCAGCGCCTGTACCTGACCTTGCTGATTATTGAATGTCTGGCTTTGCAGAATCAAGCTGTGCTGAGCAAAAAGCGAACCTTTTTCATTATTGATACTGTCGGTATGAATATTGGCCTGCTCTACAGCCAGCTGCCCGGATTGATTGACAAATGCGCCGCCGCTGACATTCAGCAGCCCCAGCTGCAGCTGCCCGCCAGTATTGTCCAAACCATTCTGCGTGCTTAAATCAATGCCGCCATTGGCCTCAATACTGCCGCCATCATTATTTAAGCTTTGTGCTATGCGGATATAGCCCGTTGCATAGGTTTTAACAGGCAAATCTGTATTTTCAACAACGGATAAGCTGCCACCATCCTGCGCCTGATTCACTGGCTGTTCCGCCACAGGGTCAGTTGCGCCGCCAGATGAACCCGTACCGCCAGTACTGCCGCCAGAAGACGCCGATGCAGCTACCCCGATTTTACCTGCGGTGTTGCTGATCTTCTCTGCCTGTAGCGCTAAAGCCTGAGTACCAGTTTGCTGAATGCTTCCTGTATTTTTCAGCTCATTTGCATCCAGCGCAATCCGCGCCGCATTGATTTTGCCCGCATTTTGAATGGCTGCGCTTTGACTTAAATACAGCTCATCGCCACTGCTGATTAAGCCGCTATTGCTTAAGTTCTGGCTTTGTACTGTGACTTTCGCTGCCGCACTGCTGATATTACCGCTATTGGCAATATTGTTTGCCTGCACATCCAGCTGGCCTTTATTGGCAATGATATTGCCTGAGTTGACTAAATCACCATTGGCATTCAAGGTCAGCTGATTTTCAGTGGCATTGATCGAGCCCGCATTGCGCACACCCAGGCCCGCTTCTGTACCTACCAAAAAGATTTTTCCGGCGTACATGCCGCCCAGCTGTGCAACATCCAGTGCATAACCAGGCTGATCGGGATTGGGCGTTAAATTTGATGCCGAAGGATTGATCTGTGGCATAACCTGGTCTTTGACGTTAATATCATTTTGACCTAAAACTGCATTCAGCCTGTTAGCATAAAGTCCAGCATTGACACTTAAAGCCCGCGCGTAGATATCGGTATAAGGCGTTAAGCTGCCGTTTAAGCCTTTGCCTTCAATGGTCACTTGACCATCACGTACACGGAATGATTCCAAATAGCCTTGATTCATTACCGCCTGGCCGGTGGTTAAAGTAAAACGATCTGCATTAATCACGCCACAGCCATCACAAACCAGACCCGATGGATTGGCAATCACCACTTGTGCAGACTTGCCTGCCACTTCCAGATAGCCTTTTAGCTGGCTCGGATTGCTGCTATTGACTTCGTTTAAGATAACTTTGGCTTCACCATTCGCCAGCCATGGATTCCCCTGTACCCAGCCACCGATTTGAGTCTGAGCATTATTTCGCGAGTTATTTAAAATCGCACCTTCCTGCCCCACATCAAATTGCGTGTAGGTATTGCGTGAAACACCGCCAGCGCTGGGTGTTTGAATATTGACTTGAGTGAGGCCATTGCTGCTGTTCAGAATGGTCGCTTGCTGTGAATTCGGCGCAGATTTATCCGCAATAATCTGAGTATTTGCCATACTGCTCAGCGGCATAGTATAAATCACTGCGCCCAACAGGCTGAGCACGGCAAAATTCAGCGGATTGAGTTTTTTTAAAGTTTGAGGTGTAAATTGCGGCGTATCTGCAGCACTGATGGCCTCACTTTGACCTACTGTCTTGCTGCGGCTTTTGACAATTTCCGCAACAGCAACAAACATGCCGCGCGCTTGGCTAAAAATAATACGGTAGCAATTCTTATTCACAGCAATTTACCCTTTAATCTTTATATTTTTTTCAATGTTTTTTAAAAAAGCTTGCACTCAAAAATCAGTACATCCAGTTCAGGCTAAAGCCCGTGGTGTAATCATCGGTTTTAAAGCCATTCGGTTTTTTCAGCGGCGTGCCGGCAAAGACGTCATAGCTGACCGATTTCAGCACCTGACCGCGCAAGCCAATGACAGCGCCCATCAAGCTGGTACCCACCAATGGATTCGGTTCATGTGCGGTTTGCCCGCCGACTTCGCCATAATCCACACCGGCATACCACTGCATCAGTAGTTTGGAAATCGAACCACTCAGTTCATTGCGCACTAAAAAGCCGTTGTCTGCCATTAAGGTCTGCTCGCCGTCAAAACCGCGTACGGTATAGCGGTTGCCAATTGAAAAACGGTCTTGCGGGGTCAGTGGCTTTTGGCTGTGTTGCATGCGCCATTCCGCTAAATACTGCAGGTTCTGATTGCCCGCTTTGAACGGTACTTGCAGGCTGACATTGGCTTGCCAAATGCCGACATGGGTATAAGCTTCACCAAACTGTTCTTCTGGCGCTGGCATCGCTGAAAATGCGCCCGTGCCGCGTTTATAAGTTACTGCGCCATTCAGCGTTGCATTAGAGAGATATTCGGTATGCGCCAAGCTGGCCTGCCAGCCGGCCGTTTGGCGGCGCTGCACTTCCACTTCTACATCTTCAATAAAGTTTTTAGATTCACGCGCCCAGCCGCCAACAGATGCCGTGGTTTTACGCTGTGCATCCCGGTAAATCACCCGGGATAAGTCTGCGCTGACCAGCCTGCTTTCGCCGCTGTATTCATAGCTTTGATTGGCGCCGGCCACAGTTTGATGATAATCCGACTGGCTCAGGCTGGTGCTGAGCAGCCAATAATTCAGCGGTATGCTGTAACTGAGGTAATAGCCGTCTGTGCCTCGCTTGCCAGCGTCCCCACCGCCTAAATCATGGTTATAGCTACCGTAAAATAGATCATTAGCGGTAAAGAGATGATCTAAAGACAGTGTTGCCGTGCCTTGATATTTACCTGTCGAATCTGAACCGGCATCATCGATGCCTAAATGAATGCGGTATGGTTTAGACTGTTGCCAAGCCAGCTCCAAGTCGCTATAGCCCGGTTCATTGCGCTGTACCGCCGGCTGAATTTTAAAATCTGCTTCTACCGTGGGTACACGCTTAAAATTTTCCAAGCCCTGCTCTATATCGCGTACATTTAAAATATCGCCTGATTTCACTGGCAACGCGTTGAATTTATGTGCGCGCTTGGAGGTGCCTGCTGCAAATTGAATTTGGTCAACTTTACCGGCAATGACCTGCAGCTGAATTTCGCCTGAAGCAATATTTTGCTGCGGCAGCAGTACGCGTGTGGTGACATAACCGTGGCTGATGATTCGGTTTTGAATCAGATCCAGCGCTTGATTTAATCCTTTTACGCCAATACAGCGGCCAATTAAATTATGTTCGCCCTGAATGACGGGACGCATGGCAAAAGTAAATTCTCGGGCACCTTTCCCGATCAATACGAACTTCTTAATTTCAAAACAGATGTTTTCACTGTGGGATTTTAAATACTGCAGCTGCACGCTGTTCTGTAATTGCTTCTCTAAACCCGTCTGTACTGATGCTTCTGGCTGAACCAATTTTGTCAGCGCTTCATCTCGCTGCTGCTGGCGCTGAACCGTATTATCGATTTCCACTACAGCATAACCCGTCTGCGCTAATAGGGCGAGACTTGAACCTAAGAGTAAATTCTTAGTATTTAGATTTATTGTGACGCATTTCATAATATTAAATATAAATAATTAATTTTATTAATAATTATACTAACATTCACAGTTTTACTTCAAATATTTATGTAATTTATCATTTGTGAGACTTAATAAACTCCTAAACAATAAACACCTTTAGGATTTGCAGATACCATTATTTCATCAGGTATTTGACAATAAATAGCTCTATTCTTGTATCTAAGAATATGAGCCATTCCTGACTCATATTCCGCAACTTACTGAAGTGGCTTTTTTAAATAATAATGTATAACTCTATCCTACTGTATTGAGATATGTAGCCTTTTGCTCAATCAACATGAAGAACAGCCAAAAGCTCTCATACCTTTCACACGGACTCTAAGCCGCTGGTCAATCTTTTCAACAGTCATACGAGCTAAATAGCTATAAACAGCTTTAAGCCTTTCCAATCCTCTTGGATCTTCACGCTTAATCATACCCAAGCCATTTAGATACTTATAACTTTCCTTTTTCTGAACGCTGTCTGTATTCGCGACCATAGTGTCATTGTCTTCCAAATCTTCATCCGCATGTTTATTCGTATGGCAATTCCAATAGTAACCAAGCCCTTCCGTGATTTCATCCATCCATACCCTACCTACCCATCTAGCGAGCTTACAGTCATATGTAGATGCCGAACCATCGTAGATCAAAAACAAATGAACGTGATAACTACCTAGCGGAGCCTGTTCTAAACACCAGGCATTGAATTTAAGATTTTTAAAGCACTTATTTTTATTTGCCATGCGGTTACATAGCTTTTGAACATGCTGGTTAAACATTTCAATATCAACCATAGGCTGCTTTGATTCCCTATACTTTAAATCCACTCTGACAACCAGATTACGGCTATAACGGAAAAATAATTTCTCTACTGTGGTTTGAAGTGTTTTCAACCTTCTCTTTACGCCAGACTTATACTGTCGAACATCACTCAAGACTTTTTCCTTATTGACTTGAAACAACCAACTGTAATGCTCTAGCAGCCAATCACTCACCTCTAGAAGAGATTTATACGTATAGCGACCGTTTTGCATCTGCTTATAGATTTGAAATTGGTACTCAGCAATATGATCAAATAATCCAACATAGTCTATATAACGATAATTACAGGAATAGATTTCTTCAAAGCCATCTAGCAATCTAACAAGTTCAGACAGATCTTTTCTCTTCAGACCATGTTTCATAATCCTCTTGGTAAAAGATTCAATTTCAATCAGTAGCCTTGGTTCATGCAGTGTGTGTTGAAAAGTGTTCATGATGAGTATTTCCGTACTATGCTCATCAGATCAGGTGTTTGAGTATTTTTTAATTCTTAATATTTAGTTATATAATTCATATATATAATATCTACTACAGCTTTTCAGACAAAAAAATGCCCTAGGATTTATTGAAATCTAGAAATATTTCAATCAATTTATCCTAGGGAATATTAGAAAATTCATCTTTTTTAGCAAAGCTAAAGTTATTCAACGCTTATAGTCAAATCTTCAGGAAAAATCACATAGAACATACTCAATCAATTATGACGATTGGCTGTTCTCCGTAGTTGAAATTTTCTTAGCTTTGGGCTCTTGTCCTTTCGTATAACGCTTGATTTTCTTACCGTTTTCCATGTCCACCCATAGTATGAAAAAGTCTAAAAAGTAAAAATAAGGTAAATAATATTTCAGAAAGCTTTTTCGAAGGTCTTTATCAATGGTTTCAATTTTTAAGACCTCATGCCTTAACTCAGCCTTTGGAGCAAAAATATTGCAACTACGCATGCTGTAATGTATTTCACTCACTGTGCTACTTAGTTTCTTCTTTTCGTTATAGCGTGTGATAAATTTAGCCAAATACAGCTTTAGCATCTCTGTCAAATTGACATCTTGCAGTTTGGGTTGATATTCAAAAAACAAAGTTAAGTCGACATAGGTTTGTCTACTCTTCCTCTGCACACAGTCATATTGATCCCAACGCAACAAATAACCTCTTAGCCAACATAGTGGTTGAGCTGACTGACCTACTCTTAAGAATTCAGTCAATATTGGTGATTGCTCTGTCTGATTCAAACTTTTGTTTTGGTTACTCAATTCAATCTGTATACGCAGTACATAGACTTCTTTTGCTAGCAAATAACGAGTGTACTGAGTAAGTTTTCTAAAACCGTTATCTAAACTTGTTTTTGATTCTGTAAAATTATGACGTGATAATTCATCCTTTAAAAGGCTCATTTTTTCATTGAGTTGAATCATTACTGCTTCACTCAATTGCTGAGATTGAAGCTCTTGTAAATCGCTCCAATTTACCTGCAAAAAACTTAACAAAGACAATACGTTTTGAGATCGAAATTGTGCTTTTAACAGTTGCTGAAAGAGGTCTGGCTCATCAAGTAAAGTTTTAAAAATATTCAACCACATCCGACCCAATCGAGTGTGCATTTTTGAATATTCTTCAGGTGAGAAAAAACCAAACAATGCTTTGTTCGGAATAATAAATAACTCAGGTTTTACTGCTTTTAGGGTTTCACAAAACACCTCTACTCGCCCCAACAGATGACCTAATGTTAAATGTCCACCGTCACTTTCTGACAAGTATGGATATATCAAGTAAGTGAGATCAGCATAACTCAAATATTGCTGTACAGGTTTTGCTAAATGTTTTCGATGAGCAAAGATCCTTGTATCCTGCTCACTTAGGTCATTGAGGGTACAATAGTCTTTGGATAACGACTCTAAATTCTTATTAGAGGTAGGTAGAGATGATGATTGCAGAGCCAGACATCCATTTATTATCTGGTGTGGGTTAAAACCTAAATTAAATTTAAAAACCTGTTCTACAGCAAAGAAGCAGCTAAATATCCAGTACCAACTTTCGTTTACGGCCGCTACATCACTTTTTTTGATGAAGCCAACTGCCTTTTTATTAAAATGCTTGCGAACAACGTTATTCCAATTTTTAACAGTGTACTCATCCGCCAAAATAGAAAAAATACTTGCCAACTCTTTCTTGAATTTTAGGATAAATGTATTTTCTGCAAAGTACTTGGTTTCCTTAAGAATCAAAACAAAATGTAGATTGATGCCAAATTCCTGACTTGGTTCCAGTTTAACCAAGTAATGAATAAGTGTGTTTAATCCATCAACTTTCTGCAAGATCGCTTTTATTTTATCCTTATAGTCTGAATAAAATTTTAGGTAATCATCATCTATCTTTGGCTGATCTCGATGAATTGTCACATCGAAGCAAAAGACATAAACCTGCTCATGTTCATCTAAAGCTTTTTTAAATGTTTGCTCGTACCCTGCCTCATAAACATCTAAGCCAAATTGTTCATCAACAGAAGAGTCTGTTAATACTTTCGGTTTCAACTTTTCCAAAAAATCAAAGAAGACATCAAGCTCATAATCTTTAAATTCGCTTGCTACAAGCAGATGAGAATCAACACACAACCTCATTGCACCTAGCCCTAGATGCTTATTCAAATTTCGTATTAAGTCATGATTGCGTTGACCAAGGTCATGACTCAACCCCAAATATTGTGAAATTTTTCTAAAAACAAAAAAGTCTAAATGATCCTTTTCAGTTAAAACATTACGAGAATATCTGAGACTATCAATCCCTTTATTCAGTTGTACACGCTGCTCGTTCGTCAAATATGGAAGTTCATCAAGTGTTGGTTCCTGATCATTTTTAAGCATCAGCAACAACTGATCATAGTTCTCCAACAGATCAATTGTCTCTCGAAAAATAACAACTTCATGTTGCTGATTTCTTTTTGACCCTCGTTGAAACGACAAAGGATATTTATAGCGAAACATCTTATACAAATCACTCTTTGTTATTCTTTTAAGAAAATGATACTTTTCCATGCTAATCCTTTATATTTATGAGACTATAATAAAATATTACTTTTATTAATCAGTACTTATTCTACATTAAAATCATTATTTTAATAGATCATTATTCAGTATAAAAAATGAATATTAATCAATACTAAAAACAACAATTCTACGTATAGAAATTGGCTGTATTCTTTATTGCTTGGAGTAAAGAATAATGGAAGCCTAAGACCTGAACTAAGCTTTCAAAAAGTAAGTGAGTTATGCTTTTAAAATAAGGTGGAGAGCTATCAAGGAATTGGATAAAAGATAGGCTTTGCAACAGAGACGAAGTGGCTTAAATGATTATTGTTTATTATTACTAATCAAAATAAAAAATTTCAGCAATAATAAGCCCCTACATGTGAGAGATACATCAATATAAATGAGCTAATTAAACACCCTATTCAACTCATTTATTGAGCCGAATATATGTTATATTTAGCTCACCTTGGAAAGATTCTAAGTGGAGACTAAGATGCAAGATTGGATTTGGCAAAGTGAAAACTGGGTAAACTTCACATGGGAAGATGAAATCATCTTGCCTAAAACCAGACAAATTCATCAAAAAATTGGAATTCTACTTGGGCAAAGTCAACATGATTTAGCCAAAGAACAATTCACATTAGATACTCTACTTGCCAATCTTGTAGCGTCATCAGCGATTGAAAACGAGACCTTAAATGTGTATTCATTACGCTCCTCACTTGCTCGTCGTTTGGGTGTTACCCTTGAACAACCTTACCCAAGTTCAGACCGATCTGAAGGCTTAGCCAACATCATGTTGGATGCGCTTAACAACGTAAAGCAACCGCTTACTGTTAAACGTCTTATGCAATGGCACCAATGGCTTTTTAATGACCCTGATTGGACAATGCAGCGTTTACGTATTGGTCAACTCAGAGGTTCAGAACCAATGCAAGTTGTCTCTGGTCGATTGGATTATCCAACAGTTCACTTTGAAGCACCTCCTAGAGAAGGACTAGAAGAACGTTTAGAAGCTTTTATCAATTGGTTTAATCATAGTCTAAACAATGCTTTGCTTGACCCGCTACTTCGTGCAGGTATTACTCACTTATGGTTTATCACACTCCACCCTTTTGATGATGGTAACGGTCGTATTACACGTACACTCACAGACCTTGCTTTAGCACAAATGGATGAACAGAGTATTCGCTTGTATGCAATGTCCCCCGTTATATTAAATAAACGCAAAAGTTACTATGAAATATTAGAACAAACCCAAAAAAATGATTCCAATATCACCAATTGGCTTGTTTGGTTTTTAGATACCTTAAATGACAGCCTTGAAACGACGTTAAAGCAAATTAATCGAACATTGTTTAAAAGCCAGTTTTGGCATAAATATTCAAACTTAGATCTTCACGAAGGGCAACGCAAAGTATTGAATCGTTTATTAGATGGTGGTCAAAATGGCTTTGAACATGGTATTAGCGCCTCACAATATCAGAAGGTTGCTAAAGTCAGTAAAGCTACGGCTACTCGCCACTTATCTGACTTGCTCGAAAAAGCGTGTATAATCAAATTGGAAGGTGGTGGGCGTAATACTCGCTATCAGATCAATACTCAATTATAAAATAGAGTACTTTTATTTTTTACGGTATATTTTGCGGTAAAATCAATTTACTGCATAAATTATCAAATTAAAATTCAATTAGATAAGCTAACAGTTCGAGTCCCGCAGGGCGCACCATCATTTTTCCCAAACTTAGCAGCACATAGCTCCAAGTACATTGATGTTTAAATATTTTTTTAAATTTATTAACCGCCTATAATTCAACAAAACCGCCCATAGTTGCAATTAATGAGTACACGAATGACTATATAAATAGTTCTATTTATACCCTAGCTGATTTTCAATTGATAACTAATAGAAGCGAACGAGTTTAAAGTCTTTATATATTAATTTTATACATGTAAAAAAAAATGATTGAGGGCATAACTATATGATATATACAATTAAACACCCCACTCATTTGCTTTTTATATAGTTTTAACTATAAGAATATTTGATGGGTTTTGTTTTTAGCAACTTGAGAAATGTTCACTCTAATTACGTAAAACTCTATTAGAGTTTTTTCCATGTCATATTACTCATGGTATTACTACTTTTAGATTTACCCTGAACTTTAAGCTGATCCTTCGATGCGTTTATACGAGCATCAACATTATAGACCTGACCATCTTGTGTATTAATCCATACACCCTTAGTGAATTGCTGATGATTACTATCGGCAACAAGTCCTCTTAAAGTCTCCATCCCGAAAATCGGCTGATTTTTCAGAACACCCCGACATTTAGTACAGGTTTCAGCAACTGGCGCACCAGGCAACGGATAATTTTTAGTGACAACAGCACTGTACTGCCCTGTTTTAGAATTTTTGCGAATCACAATATCTGAAATATAATATCCGGTACGGTCATCTATGACCTTCCATGTGCCAATTAACGGGTCAAAAGGCATGGCATTTAATGGGTTGATAAGCCCCAGCAGTAGTGCAACAGCACCAATAAATTTAAACTTCATATAAAGATATTTTACAACTAAGTTAGAAAAGAAGCACAAGTGTGTATAAAGCGCGGGGGATTATAGCAATTATTTTTTTTCAAAAGACAAAAAATTCATCAAGATGAAACACATACCCTATCCTAGGTTCGAACAAAAAGTAGTTCAACAATGTAATTGCGTTGGGTTTTCTTTTTCTCATTTCCTCTTATAATTCATCTACCAATAACAACATAAAACCATGAAATCAAAAATACGAACCGGCCCTACTTCTCTATTGCTATCAGCGGCTGCCAAAAGCAATCTGAAGAAGCCATCGCTTCTGAACCAGTTGTTGATCCAGGGGTAAAAGCTCAATTCGAAGAATCAGATGCCAAGATCGAACAATTCCTGAATCAATTGGATAACCCAGACACTAAACAAAAAGTGCGGAAACAGGTCCTGTGTACAAATTATCCTTCTGAATACAAAAAGAATTACATACCAGCACTATTAAAGCTTTCTCCTAAAAATTACACTACTGAAGTCATGTTGCTTTCTGATCTGGAAAGGCATTGGATGGCTATGGATTACGATAAAGTAAAACACAACATTCAATGCTGAACTTAATTGTAAATTGCAGGTGAGCTGTTATGGAAAGAGCTGTTATTGCAGTAATTCTCATTATTATCGTGATATTACTGATCACTTTTTATTTCAAGAAAAAATAACTCACCTGCTTATTTATAAAGCAAATCTAAACAGTACTGTCATTTTATAGGTGTATATTCACACCCTGATACTACGGATAGTATTCGATCGCACAGACCCACTTCGGTGGGTTTCTTTATATTTTTCTTCAAATTAACATTGCCAAATGCTATCACGACTTTAGTATTTTCTTAATTATATAAATTAAATATACCATGTCTGACTTTTAGATATCTTTAAGTGAATACCTTACAACTGTCCACACGATACCATCTAGGATCATTCAAAAGATACTCAGTTCTGGTATCAAAAGAACCTCAAATCACCATGAGATTAAACTTGATTTAAGCATCATTTTACATGAATTTCATTATTCAAAATTTCACTGGTCTAAGCTGACAATAAGATAAGAATTTTGTACTCCTCGAATGAAATATAAAGATCAATAATCCAAGCAATTAAAATTTAATGCTTTGAACTGCTATTGTTTAATTTCAATTATTACGCTTAAAAAGAGAACTCTATCACATAAAAATATGATACTTTTTATGATAAATGATCACTTTTTAATCAAATAAATATTCAAACAAAATAATTATCAATTAAATTTAATTTATTATTTTTCAATTATTTAAAATAAACTATTAGTCTAAATTTAGACTAAAAACTCTAATAAGTTCATTTTTTAAACTCTATAGTTTTTTATAGAGCATTTACTCTTTTTTTTATTGTGCTATTTTTGTCACATGGAGTAACAAATGATATCTGGTTATATAACTGATATTAGGAAAATAAATTTAGCGCATTCAAAAACACAAATCAGCCGTAATAAAATTTGTACCTCAAGGAAAGACACAAAATGAAATTAAAAACTCTTAGTACCGCAATGATTCTTGCAACAGTACCAATGACGGGTGCATTTGCAGCTGCACTAGATCGCTCAGGTCAATCTATTTCAGCCTTCCTACAACCGGGTAACTATTTCGAAGCGGGTATTTCTGTTTTAGATCCAAATGTTTCAGGTAAAGTAAATAATGGATATACTCCAAACCAAGCAGCTCCAGCAAGTGCTATTGGGCTTCAAAATACAAACTTATCAGATATGGGAGATGATTATTATTTTCCAAGCGCAGCATTAAAATTACAGCTTACTGATAATTTCTCTTTTGGCTTAATTTACGATCAGCCTTTCGGAGCTGATGCAACTTATTCAGCCACAGACTCAAGTTCACCTGCTGTACTACCAGGTGCATTAGCCGCATTTCAAGGTCAAGGTTTATTCCATAATGGTTCTGAATCAACTAAAGTTGAAGTAAAAACACAAAATATATCAATGCTATTTGGTTTCCAACCAAATAAAAATTTAAATTTTTATGCAGGTCCAGTTTATCAAACTGTTAAAGGTGACGTTCAATTACGTGGTCTAGCATATGGCGGTAGCAGTACATTTGGCTCTTACAATGCCAATATGGAAGAAGACGGTTCAGTCGGCTGGTTAGCTGGTTTTGCTTATCAAATTCCTGATATTGCTCTCAAAGCATCTTTAACCTATCGTTCTGAAATTGACCATGATGCAAAAACTACTGAAACTTTTAATACAGGTTTATTTGCTGGTCTTAACCTACAACCAAATTCAAGTACTTCAATCACGACACCACAATCTGTTAACTTGGATTTCCAAACCGGCATCATGGCAGATACCGTAGCATTTGCTAATGTACGCTGGGTTGAATGGTCTAACTTCTCCATTCGCCCACCTAAATTTGGTACAGCTAGTGTACAAGCACCTGTTGTAGCTTCAACTGGAAAACCAAATGGTTTTGATTTAGTTGCATACTCTGATGATCAAATTTCCGCAACAGTAGGTGTTGGTCGTAAAATGAGTGAGCAATGGGCGGGTAACGTATCAGTAGGTTGGGACTCAGGTGCAGGCAACCCTGTATCTACCCTTGGTCCTACTGAAGGCTACTGGAATGTGGGTTTAGGTTTACAATTCAGTCCAGCACCAAACTACTTTATTGCGGGCGGTGTGAAATACTTTTGGTTAGGCGATGCTGACGCTCAATCAGGTGCTCAATTCAATACACCAGCAACTGTAGCTAAATTTGAAGACAACGATGCACTTGCATATGGCTTAAAAATTGGTTACCGCTTCTAATATCATGTAATCCATTGATGAAAAAGACCATTGCTAACAATGGTCTTTTTTTCAGTCTTTGATTAGCATTTAATATACATTTATAAATTAATAGCTGTATTTTCCATCAAACGGTTAATTTTTTATTTTGAGATTTACTTCATTCTTCATAATTTCCTTTTTATTTAAAAATCATAAAGATAATTTAACAAAAATAGAATTATTACTCTATCAAGCATCATTTGTGTGCTTACAAGTCAATTATTAAACCCTAGCAGAGTATTTACTCTTTTTTTATTTATGTTACTTTTCCAGCACTTTTAGTTACAAAATGGCATCAGGGAAAGAACCATGAAGCTCAATAAAATATATTCAGCAGTTTTAATTAGCCTACTTCCATCTGCTTCAGTATTTGCCGCTGGCTTAGATCGTTCAGGTCAATCTATCGCCACATTTTTACAACCCGGAAATTATTTTGAAGCAGGCATTTCTATTTTAGACCCTGAAGTTTCAGGTAAAGATAAGTCTGGAAATACGGCTACAGATATGGCTGGTGACTACTATTTCCCACATGCTGCTTTGAAAGTTCAAGCGAATGAACACTTTTCTGTAGGTTTAATTTACGATCAACCTTATGGTGCGGATGCAGAATACTCTGGAAATAATAATTTTGTAGAAAATCGTCCTGTTCTTTTTAAAGGTGGCACCTCTGTCGAAGTAGACACACAAAACTTAAATCTCATATTAGGCTACCAACCGACTCAGAATTGGAACTTATATGCAGGTGCCGTATATCAAACTGTGGATGGTACAGTACTACTTCGTGGTACTACCTATAGTGCTTTCAATGGCTACGATTTCAGAACGGGTGAAGATGAATCGGCAGGCTGGTTAGCAGGTGTTGCATATCAAATTCCGGAAATTGCACTCAAAGCTTCCGTCACCTATCGTTCAGAAATCAAGCACAAGATCAATGCTTATGAACGCTTTAATGCTGCTGGCATGACAGGCAATACCCTATTAGATAATGCAATGACTGTCTTAAATGCATCTTCAGGACAAACTGAATTAACCACGCCACAATCTGTCAATGTTGATTTACAGAGCGGCATTATGGTGGACACTGTTGCCTTTGCAAATCTGCGTTGGGTGGATTGGTCTAATTTTAAAGTTCAACCCTACAATTTTGGTAAACTCTCTCAAATGCTTGGACAAGCAGGCCTAGTACCCGGAAAACCGAATGGCTTTAATCTAATTGACTATAAAGACGATCAAATTTCTGCAACAGTAGGCCTGGGTCGTAAACTGAATGAACGTTGGGGTGCCAATGTCTCTGTAGGCTGGGATTCAGGTGCGGGTAATCCAGTCACTACCCTTGGTCCAACGGAAGGCTACTGGAATGTGGGAACAGGTGTGCGCTTCTCCCCTGCTGAAAACTACTTTATCGGAGCAGGTGTGAAATATTTCTGGTTAGGTGATGCTGATGCTGTGACTGGAGCGCATACCCAAGCAGGACAATTTGCAGATAACCATGCTATCGCTTATGGTTTGAATGTAGGTTATAAATTTTAAATATATTTTATATGTTTAAAAAAGGCGTACCCGATGGTACGCCTTTTTTACTTATATAAATATAAGGATTTAAGCTGGAATATTACGCACTGAAGCATTACGAATCGCTTCTTTTAATGCATCATACCCGTGAATCGGTGGAAACTGTGGGAATTCCGCAATGACATTTTCCGGTGCATCAAACAAGAACCCGTGGTCTGCTTCGCCCAGCATTGTGGTGTCGTTATAAGAATCGCCTGCTGCAATCACACGGAAGTTCAAACCGTGCAGTGCTTTAACGGCCTGGCGCTTTTGATCTGGCTGACGAAGTTTATAAGCGGTGATCATGCCATTTTCATCCGTTTCTAACTTGTGACAGAAAATGGTTGGCCAATCCAGTTGCTTCATTAAAGGATGAGCAAACTCATAGAACGTATCTGAAAGAATAATCAATTGAAAATGAGTGCTGACCCATTTCACAAATTCTTTTGCCCCCGGGAAAGGTCCCATCTCTGCAATTACTTCCTGAATATCGTTTAAGCCCAAACCGTGTTCTTTTAAGATATTCAGGCGCTGCGTCATTAACACATCGTAGTCTGGAATATCACGTGTAGTGGCTTCCAATGCTTTAATTCCTGTTTTTTTGGCAAAGTTAATCCAAATTTCCGGAACCAGCACCCCTTCAAGATCAAGACATACGATTTCCATGGGTTCTCCCAATGTCAGTGAAAAAATTTTGCGTTATGATAGCTTAAAAATAGATATTTCAGGGGCTGTTTTTTAAATCTATTTTATTCATAAGCATTTATTTTTTAGTGCTAAGCAGCTTATTTCAATTCTATTAGAATCATTGTGAATTAAATTAATATAGGTTTTTAAGTGTCCAAGCCTATACGCCAGGAACTGTCATGACTCCAATCCCTACCATTGACCTTGTTGATGCACTTGCATCTGAATATGCCGACAAATCTCCCAGCGAGATTCTGGAACTTGCTTTAAGTCAAGAAGGTGAAATTGCCATTTCATTTTCGGGTGCTGAAGATGTGGTTTTAATTGATATGGCTTCTCATTTGGGCAAACCTTTTCGTGTCTTCAGTCTCGATACCGGTCGCTTGCATCCAGAAACCTATCAGTTTATCGACCAAGTTCGTAAACACTATAATATTGAAATCGAAATCTGCTTCCCTGAAACAGAAACGATGCAAAAACTGGTGACTGAAAAAGGTTTCTTTAGCTTCTATCAGGATGGTCATCAGGAATGTTGCGGTATCCGTAAAGTTCAACCCTTACGTAAAAAGCTGGCGACATTAGACGGCTGGATTACCGGTCAACGTAAAGATCAAAGTCCAGGTACCCGCAATACAATTCCAGTCGTTCAGGCCGATGCCGGTTTTTCCGGTCCAGGAAAACAACTGATTAAATATAACCCCCTGGCAAACTGGTCAAGTTCCGACGTATGGAACTATATCCGCATGATGGAAATTCCGTATAATCCGCTGCATGAACGTGGTTTTATTTCGATTGGCTGTGAACCCTGCACCCGCCCAGTATTACCGAATCAACACGAACGTGAAGGCCGCTGGTGGTGGGAGGAAGCGACCCATAAAGAATGCGGATTACATGCAGGAAATTTAAAATAATATTTTAAAAAAAATCACTGTTATTCAGTGATTTTTTTTAACTTATGATTACACATAAAGCAGTTCATTTCTTTTTGAAAAAAGATATACTAAAAACACCTTTTCATATAATTCTAACAAGCCTGTTTATATAAGAACAGCCATAAAATTGCAGTGAGGCATTCAACGCTATGCGTCCATTACACCCAATTGACTTTATTTTCCTGTCGCTGGAAAAACGTCAGCAACCGATGCATGTCGGTGGGCTGTTCCTGTTTCAAATTCCCGACAATGCGCCTGAGACCTTCATTCAAGACCTCGTTGCTGATATTCGTAAATCCAAATGTCTTCCTGTTACACCTTTTAATAATAAACTCAATGGCCTCTTCTGGGATGAAGACCAAGAATTTGATTTAGACCATCATTTCCGCCACATTGCACTTCCTCATCCCGGTCGAATCCGTGAATTGCTCACTTATATTTCACAAGAACATAGCGCACTGCTTGATCGTGCCAAACCGCTCTGGACCTGTAACATTATTGAAGGGATTGAAGGCAACCGCTTTGCCATGTACTTTAAAATTCATCATGCTATGGTCGATGGTATTGCCGGTATGCGTCTAGTTGAAAAATCCCTGTCGCAAGATCCAAATGCCAAAAGTATTGTGCCACTCTGGTGTGTTGAAGGTCCTCGCGCGAAACGTATTAAAAATCCCCCAAAGAGCCGCATAAAAAAAATCATGGGAACTTTAAAGGATCAATTGGAAGCAACGCCAAAAGTCATGTATGAATTATCCCAGACGATTTTTAAAGATATGGGACGCAATCCTGACTATGTTTCAAGTTTCCAGGCACCCAGCAGTATTTTAAATCAACGAGTCAGTTCATCACGCCGTTTTGCCGCACAATCCTTTGAATTGGGCCGCTTAAGCAAAATTGCAAAAGCACTGGGTGTCACCATCAATGATGTAGTCTTGGCCATCTGTTCTGGCGCACTGCGTGAGTATTTGATCAGTCATCACGCATTGCCGAAAAAACCGCTGATTGCTATGGTTCCGGCTTCAATTCGTGATGATGATTCTGAGGTTTCAAATCGTATTACCATGATTTTGGCTAATCTGGGTACGCATAAAGATACACCTTTAGAACGCCTGCAAATTATTCGCCGTAGTGTGTTAAATGCCAAGCAGCGGTTCAAACGCATGAATTCAAATCAAATTTTAAACTATAGCGCATTAGTTTACGGTGCAGCTGGTTTAAATATTGTCTCGGGAATGATGCCAAAACGCCAAGCGTTCAATATTGTGATTTCTAACGTGCCCGGGCCACGTGAACCGCTCTACTGGAATGGGGCAAAGCTGGATGCCCTGTATCCAGCTTCGATTGTGCTGGATGGACAGGCGCTCAACATTACCATGACCAGCTATCTGGATAAGTTGGAGGTGGGTTTAACTGGTTGTCGCAATGCCTTACCGAAGATGCAAAACCTGCTCACACACCTGGAAGATGAAATTCAGCGCTTTGAAGAGATTGTAGGACAAGATATTCCGCCAAAGAAGTTGAGAGCGGTGAGTTAGCCGCCATTTCAAAAAGTGAATAGTAAATTAATAAAGGGGCCTTTCAAAGGCCCCTTTATTTTATCTTTGCATGAGATTAATTTTTAATTGCGCGACATTGATTTAATAGTTGATGGCAAACTGAATGAATCATGGCAGCTGTAATTTGAACTTCTTTACCCTGCTCATTGACGATATAACCGTTTTGGCTCATTTTATTATCTGTAACTTTCGTATTTTGTTGAACTGCTACTTGGCTTATACTCATGTCATACCTCTTTTTTGCTAAGCCAAAACTGGGAGATTTTGGCTTTGGCTACTGTGTACGACTAGTATTCAAAATTCAGCTTAAAAAGTAAAATTTCAGATGTAACAAGTGTTTAACGATATTCTGTTACAATTTCAGCTCAGAATGATATCGTATTGCTCTTGCGTATATAGATTTTCCACCTGGAATTTGATGATACGCCCTATAAAGTGCTCCAAATCAGCCACAGCAGGTGCTTCCGCTGTTAACAATCGGTCAATCACCGAAGGATGTGCAACCACGGTAAAACCACTTTTAGATTCAAAAGCACGTGCATATCTCAAAATTTCCCGAAAAATTTCGTAACACACTGTCTCTGCCGTTTTGACATAGCCACGCCCCTGACAAGTTGGACACGATTCACATAATAAGTGTTCTAAAGATTCACGGGTACGTTTCCGGGTCATTTCCACCAGACCCAGTTCCGAAACCTGGGTGATTTTGGTTTTGGCATGATCACGTTCCAGCATACGCTCAAACTGGCTCATCACCTCTTCACGATGCTGGGCTTCCTGCATATCAATGAAGTCAATAATGATAATGCCACCCAAATTGCGTAAGCGCAGCTGACGAGCAATGACCTGTGTCGCTTCCATATTGGTTTTAAATACAGTGTCTTCTAAAGTCCGACCGCCAACATAGGAACCGGTATTGACATCTATGGTAGTCATGGCTTCGGTCTGGTCGATCATCAGATAGCCACCCGACTTCAGTGCTACGCGTGTTTGCAGGGCCTTCTGAATATCTTCTTCAACATTATATAAGTCAAAAATAGGACGTTCACCCGGATAATGAACCAGCCGGTCTTGCATGCTCGGCACAAACTCTTGCACAAATTCTTGCAACTTGGCATGTATTTCGCGTGAATCGACAGAAATTTTAGAAGTATCTTCATTGGCCAAATCACGAATGACCCGCTGTGGCAGCGGCAGTTCTTCAAAAATCAATGAAGGGACGGCAATGCTTTTTTGCTTGCGTTGAATAAATTCCCAAAGCTTGGCCAAATACGCCATATCCTGCGCAATTTCAGCTTCAGGAATCCCCTCTGCCGCGGTACGGACAATGACGCTGCCGGGTAATTTATGCTCGCTTTGAATCCGTTCGATCATTGAACGTAATCGATCTCGCTCTTCTTCAGATTCAATGCGTTGTGATACACCGATATGATGACCATAAGGCATCAGTACCAGATAGCGTGAAGGAATGGAAAGATCGGTAGAAAGACGGGCACCTTTGGTCCCGAGCATATCCTTCATCACTTGCACCGTGAGAATTTGACCGGGCTGAAGCAGTTCAAAAACATTGGGGGTTGGTTGATTACGGGGCCAGACCATATCATTGATATGTAGAAAAGCGGTTCGAGAAAGACCAATATCGACAAAAGCAGCCTGCATACCCGGAAGTACACGCACCACTTTACCTTTATAAATATTGCCCACCAATCCACGCTTCACCGTACGCTCAACAAATAATTCATTGACCGTGCCGTTCTGGATTAAAGCCACACGACATTCCATAGGTGTGACGTTAATCAACAACTCGTCAGACATAATAAAACTCAAAACATTATAAAAATTCTTTTTTGAGGTCAGTTAATTTAGTGCTTTAACTGCCTGTAATAACTGTGCGGTTTCGTGTAAAGGCAAACCCACGACATTGCTATAACTGCCTTCTATACGGGGAATATAACGCGATGCGATACCTTGAATGGCATAACCACCCGCTTTGCCTAAGGGCTCCCCGGTTGCCCAATAACTTTCCATATCATTGAGACTTAATTTTTGAAACTCAACCTGCGTCCGTACCACTATACTTGATTTTTCTTTTCTTGTACGCACACAAACACCTGAAAACACATCATGCTTGCGCCCGGAAATGCGCTGCCACATTTCAAAAGCATGTTGTTTTGATTCAGGTTTACCTAAAATTTGATCATCCACCCCCAAACTGGTGTCAGCGGCGATGACGATGGCATCCGGAAATCGCTCCAACACAGCTTGAGCCTTGCTGCAGGCTAAACGTTCGACATAGGCGGCAACATCTTCTCCGTCAAGAACAGATTCATCGATATCCGGACTATAAATCTCAAAATCTAGACCCAATTGTTGCAATAGTTCCCGGCGCCGTGGAGAACTCGAAGCCAGAATTAAACGCGCCATTTTTTTAGCATAAAGTACATGACCGGGAAAACCAGCACACTGCTCAATAAAGGCTGCCAGTGCCGGGTAAGGGAGAACTGCAAGCCGCCCATAATTTGCAAAATCCAGGTCAAAAATAAATGTGCCAGCACGGCCAGGAAGCTGATCACCCAGAGATTGCCAAAAGTCATGATACGGCGCTCACGGGTTAAAAACCGGACAATAAAGGTAATCAACACAAAACTTAGCGCATTCATGCCTAAAGGGGCATCCACTAGCAGGTCGGTGAACATGCCGGTGGCAAAGGCAAACCAGATTCCGCACCAGGTAGGCTGGCACATCACCCAAAACAGCATGAGCAGCAACATGAATAAGGGACGTGCACCTGACACGGCATAAGACAATGGATAAACCATCAGCACCGAACAGACAATGACTGAAACAATAATGGCAATTAAAGGATCACGATTGGTTTCGGCACGTAATTTAGCGAGTGGCATGCGGCTGCTCCATCGCTAATGAATCGGAAAACAGCACCACCACATGATGTCCACCGGCCAGTTGCGCGGCTGGAATGACCTCAATCTGGGCAAACTCACCCGAATTGTGCCGGTTGACTTTGGACACCGTACCGACCAGATAGCCTGCCGGGAAATGCGCCCCCAGACCTGAGCTATAGACTTTTTCACCGACCTTGACATTGGCACTGGTCGGAACATATTCCATCTTCAAATGACCTAAATCACCTGTACCCGATACAATGGCACGCATCCCGGTATGTTCTAAACGCACAGAGAGCGAGTGCTCTTTATCGGACAGCAACATAATACGGCTACTATGCGAATTGACATTGATGATTTGCCCCATAATCCCTTTATCGTCCAGTACGGTTTGACCGACCTTGAGCTGACTACTGGAACCACGGTTAATCACAATAATATGCCGTAAAGGATCTGCATCGGTACCGATGACTTCTGCAATTTCCATGCGCCCATCAATAATCAAAGGTGTATCCAGCAGACCTCTTAAACGGGTATTTTCGGCAGAAAGTTCAGATAATTTTTGCAGACGAACCTGAGCCTGCAACAACTCGGCTTGCATCGCAGTATTTTCACGACGTAACTGGGCTTCAGACTTGGTTTGTTGATTGAGCCATTCTCGCGACAACACCGGATAACTTGCGAGGGCATAAATCGGATTATATGCCGCATACAAGACATCACGTGCGGGCTGAATCACCTGAGGCATGCGCCAGTTAAAAAACAGCACAACCAGACATGTGATCACCGCAATGATAAATGAGCGAAAAGATGGCGGTTGTCTGGAAAACAGTTGTGTTTGCACCGCCTGGTCCCTAACTTAGCCTACAAATAACATGTCGTGATTTGGATTGTCGAAGAACTCCAGAACCTTGCCACCACCACGAGTCACGCAAGTCAACGGATCTTCAGCCACAACCACAGGTAGACCGGTTTCTTGTGCAAGCAGCTTGTCGAGGTTGCGCAGCAATGCGCCACCACCGGTCAGCACAATACCACGCTCTGCAATGTCAGAAGACAGTTCTGGCGGGGTTTGTTCAAGGGCAGATTTAACCGCAGACACAATATTTTGTAATGGATCGGAAATCGCCTGGGTAATTTCGTCTGAAGTCACCGTGATGGCACGAGGTACACCTTCAGCCAGGTTACGGCCACGCACTTCGATTTCGAGTGATTTGGCACCTTCATCAGGAAGAGCCATACCCACTTCTTTTTTAATCACTTCGGCAGTGGTTTCACCAATCACGCAACCATGCGCTTTACGTACATAATTGATGATCTGTTCATCAAATACATCACCGCCAATACGTAGCGAGTCTGCATAAACACAGCCCTGTAATGAAATGATAGCAATTTCAGTGGTACCACCGCCCACATCGACCACCATTGAACCACATGCCTGTTCAACCGGCATACCGGCACCAATTGCAGCAGCCATTGGCTCTTCAATCAAGCGGACATCACGTGCGCCAGCATTGAATACCGCTTCACGGATGGCACGGCGCTCAACCAAGGTCGATTTGCACGGCACGCACACCACAACACGCGGTGCAGGCGGGAATAGACGCTTTTCATGTACTTTACCAATAAACTGGTTCAACATGGTTTCGGTCACTTCGAAATCAGCAATCACCCCATCCTTCATCGGACGGATTGCAGAAATATTTGCAGGTGTACGACCAAGCATTTGTTTAGCATCAAGACCAACCGCGGCAACGATTTTCTGTGAACCGCTGTGACGGATGGCCACAACCGTCGGTTCATTTAATATAATGCCTCGTCCTGGTGCATAAATAAGTGTATTTGCTGTACCTAAATCAATGGCTAGATCGGGCGAAAACAAGCCAATTAGTCTTTTTAGAATCACGGAGACGTTCTCGATTAAACTTTATGTGGACGCAAGGTGGCAACTTTAACTAAATGTGATGATTTGGACAAGTCAATCGCTTATTATAACGCACGATATTTTGAATTTTTTTAATACTGATTAGGTAATATTATGTCTACATCGGATGCACAGCATTCTGCAGATTTAAATGCAAAAACAGTTTCAGCAATCGCACATCTGGCCCGATTGTCGCTAAATGATACGCAATCTGCTGAATATGCTCAAAGTCTAAATAAAATTTTAGGCATGATGGAAACCCTAAAAGGCATTGACACTGAAAATGTTGAGCCGCTTAAAAGTCCATTTGACCATCCACAGCCCTTACGTGAAGACGTGGTTTCTGAAGAAAATCATCGTGAAGAATATCAAGCTGTTGCACCAGCAACCCAAGATGGCTTGTACCTTGTTCCGCGCGTGATTGAATAATCTTTATTCAGTTAAATCATTTTATTAAATTAAACGTAAAGAAATATTTCTCATGACAGATTTACATCGCTTATCGATTCGTGAACTTTCCGAAGGTTTAGCTGGGGCTAAATTTTCGTCTCGCGAATTGACTGAACATTATTTAAAACGCATTGAAAAAATCGATGCCCAAGTACAATCTTATGTGACCGTAACCGCCGAGCAGGCATTGGCCCAAGCCGACGCCGCAGATGCAGCAATCAAGGCCGGCAACGCCACAGCATTGACCGGTGTGCCAATTGCGCATAAAGATATTTTCTGTACCCAAGGCATTAAAACCACTGCCGGTTCCAAAATGCTGGACAATTTTATCTCTCCTTACGACGCTACCGTTGTAGCGAAAGGTAAAGCTGCGGGCTTAGTCACTTTAGGTAAAGTGAACATGGACGAATTCGCCATGGGTTCAACCTCTGAGTCATCTTATTTTGGCGCGACCAAAAACCCGTGGGCACTGGATCACGTTCCAGGTGGTTCTTCTGGTGGTTCTGCAGCGGTGGTTGCAGCAGATTTGGCTCCTTTTGCCACTGGTACTGATACCGGCGGTTCGATCCGTCAACCGGCTTCATTCTGTGGTTTGACTGGTCTTAAACCGACCTATGGCCGTGTGTCTCGTTTCGGTATGATTGCCTATGCCTCATCTTTAGACCAAGGCGGTCCAATGGCGCGTTCGGCGGAAGACTGTGCTTACTTGATGAACGTGATGGCAGGTCATGACGCGAAAGACTCAACCTCTGTAGAAAAAGACGTTGATGATTATGTGGCAAACCTGAATGCTACCTCAGTTAAAGGTTTACGCATTGGTATTCCAAAGCAATACTTTAACGTTGCCGGCTTAGATGCCGACGTCAAAGCACGTGTTGAAGAATCATTGAAAAAGTTAGAAGAAATGGGCGCTGTGTTGGTTGAGATTGATCTCAACATGACAGAAAGCTACGTGCCGACCTATTACCTGATTGCCCCTGCTGAAGCATCTTCAAACCTGTCACGTTATGACGGCGTGCGTTATGGCTACCGCTGTGAAAACCCAGTGGACTTGATGGACCTCTACAAGCGTTCACGTTCAGAAGGTTTCGGTGCTGAAGTGCAACGCCGTATCCTGATTGGTACTTATGCCCTGTCTGCAGGTTATTACGATGCCTACTACGTAAAAGCACAAAAAGTACGTCGTTTAATCCAGCAAGACTTCCTCAAAGCATTCGAATCTGTCGATGTGATTGCCGCGCCTTCTGCGCCAACCACTGCATACCGGATCGGTGCAAACTTAAGCCCAGTTGAAATGTACCTGGGTGACATCTACACCATCGCGGTAAACCTTGCAGGTCTTCCTGCGATTAACGCGCCTGTTGGTTTTGACAAAGACAACCTGCCAGTTGGCTTACAGCTGATTGGTAACTACTGGTCAGAATCGCAATTGCTGTCTGTGGTACACCAGTATCAACAAGCAACCGATTGGCATACAAAACGCGCTGCAATTGCTGAGGAGAATGCATAATGGCGAAGAACAATGCAAAACCTAAGTCAAACCTGATTGATGGTTGGGAAGTTGTCATTGGTATCGAGATTCATACTCAGCTGGCGACGAAATCTAAGATCTTCTCGGGTTCATCAACCGAATTTGGTAATGATCCAAACACTCAGGCAAGTCTGGTTGATTTAGCCATGCCGGGCGTATTGCCAGTACTGAACAAAGAAGTAGTGGATTTAGCGATTCGTTTTGGTTTGGGTATTGATGCTTACATCGACCAGGCATCTGTATTTGCACGTAAAAACTACTTCTACCCGGACTCGCCTAAAGGCTACCAGATTAGCCAGATGGACAACCCGATTGTGGGCTTGGGTCATATCGACATCCAGCTTGAAGATGGCACCACCAAACGCATTGGGGTAACACGTGCGCACCTTGAGGAAGATGCCGGTAAATCGATTCACGACCAGTTTGAAGGTATGTCAGGCATCGACTTAAACCGTGCAGGTACTCCATTACTTGAAATCGTATCTGAACCAGATATGCGCTCAGTTGAAGAAGCGGTTGCCTACATTAAGGCAATTCACACGCTGGTACGCTGGTTAGGCATTTCTGATGGTAACATGGCAGAAGGTTCGTTCCGTGCCGACTGTAACGTGTCTTTACGTCGTCCGGGTCAACCATTCGGTACACGTTGTGAACTGAAAAACCTGAACTCATTCCGTTTCATTGAACAAGCGATTAACGTAGAAATTGAACGTCAAATGGAAATCCTGGAATGGGACGGCACCATTGATCAGGAAACTCGTTTGTTCGACCCTGTGAAGATGGAAACGCGTTCTATGCGTTCTAAAGAAGAAGCGAACGATTACCGCTACTTCCCTGACCCAGACTTGTTGCCTGTGATCATTGCCGACGAGCAAATCGAAGCGATTAAAGCGACCATGCCTGAGCTTCCTGCTGCACGTCGTGCGCGTTTTGTAGCGGACTTCGGTGTGACTGAGTACGATGCGCACGTTTTAACGCTTACCCGTGAAATGTCAGAGTTTTATGAAGAAGTGGTTAAAGCTGCTGGAGGTGCTGCGCAAGGTAAGATTGCTGCAAACTGGGTGATGGGCGAATTCTCAGGTGCGTTAAACAAAGCAGGTCTGGATTTGGTTGACTCTCCTGTTTCCGCTGAAAAACTTGGCGGCATGATTGCACGTATTGTGGACAACACGATTAACGGCAAGATTGCGAAGCAAGTGTTCGGCTTTATGTGGGAAGAAGGCAAAACTGCGGACGAGATTATTGCTGAAAAAGGCTTGAAACAGGAAACTGATACAGGCGCAATTGAAGCGATTATTAAGGAAGTGCTTGCTGCCAACGAGAAGATGGTTGAAGAGTATAAATCTGGTAAAGAGAAAGCCTTTAACGGTCTTGTTGGTCAAGTGATGAAAGCAGCGAAAGGTAAAGCCAACCCTGCACAAGTAAATGAGTTGATGAAGAAATTGATTGGTTGATTTAACCTTTTAATTTGATTTAAAAAGCCTCGATTTATCGGGGCTTTTTTGTATACTAATAAAACAAAATAACCAATAAGAAGCTTATGGAAATTAGTTCAGTTCTTCCAATTCTATCTGCTGTAGTCACAGTATGTTCTATACCTGTCACCTTACACATTATTCATCAACACAAACGTAAAAAATTTAAAGATGACCTAGAAAATTTCACAGAATATTTTGAAAAATTTTATAAAAATACAAGTTCTGAGTTACCTATACTTTTGAGAGATAAAGCTGCACAAAATTTGACACGAACACCAAGAATCAGTGCTGAAGTAATAGATTACATTATTAATTTACATGAACAAAGGCTAGTTAAGTTTGACATACTTACCGACCACTATCATTGGGGAAACAGGTATATCAAAATAACCCTAAAAAATGATCAAATGACCTTTTCAAAAAATTGGTATATTTGTGTTCTAACAAAAATATTCCTTTATTTTATCTATTATTTAATGGCTTTTTTCTCTGGCTTTTTATGTCTAGATATTATTAATCTGTCTAGTGTTAGTTGGTTTGACCCACTCATAGGAATAGCCTCTTTCATTTGTGCTATTTTTTCACTGAATAAAGCTGATGACATGGGAGAAGCTTTAAAATTTCTTAATATAATAAATAATGCTCAAGAAAGTATTCAAGCTCAACAAAAAATAGAAACAGATCTTACTATAGATTTGGCTTCATAAATCCGCCATATTCTTAAATCAATGAATTGATGAAGAAATTGATTGGTTAATATGATTTTTTTGAAAAAGAAAACCCGTCATTGGACGGGTTTTCCAACTCAAAATGTAAAAACTTCTTTTGCTTTTTCAATTGTCTTTGAACCTACACCTTGTACTTCTGATAGTTGCTTAAGCGTTAAGCCTTTATTTTTGACTCTTGCCACTATAATTGCTTTAGCTACATCTCTTTTTACATTAAGTAATGCTTCGATTTCATCCAACGAAACCTCTGTAATTAATGGTTGCGTTGTTCTATTTTGAGGATCAATATTTAAATACTCTAAAAGGTCTGCAAGCATTAAATAAATATGAAAAATAGCTTTCGTCGCTTCAAGTTGCGATACTTCTGTATGCACACCTTTACATGTTAATGTGTAATCAGCAGCCATCCAACTCCCTAAATAATCTAAATGCGCTTTAGCCATATCTTTATTGCTTTTAGATTCAATAGCGACATCCATAAATCTCCAAATTCGGTTTATATACTGATTTTGCTTAAAAGTACGACCATTAATATTTTCATCTGTAGGAGGATATAATATATCTGCTAAGCTTTCTAATAAGCGCCTACATGTTGCTAAAGCCTGAGACCATTCTTCTTTAGAATCAGATGAAACTGATCTAAACGCTAACATGAGTTGTTCAGCGATCTCAGGATCCAGATCAAGTAATTTGTCATCTACGGCATTTTTTAAGAGATCAAAGCCCGAAGCAACTGTACCTGAAAATTTCAATCTATTATATAAATCAGTCAAATACTTATGACACTTACCTTTAACATAAGCTAATCTCTCTTGAACATTATTCAAGTACAAGGTTTTATCATTACCATGCTTTTTGAGATATGGTAAATGCTCTTCAAGATGATGAATCGATTTATTAAGCCCACCAGTACCAGAATTAGTTTTTTGGAGCAAAAAATTGGTTGTGCAGAGAAATTTGATATCAATATCAACTTTCGTCAGTGTCTCTAGCAGATCTTTATAAGTTTGATCACTTAGGTTAATACTTTTGCCATGCTGAGCTTCATCCAAAATCTTCGAAACTAATTCTTTTAAAGGTTCAATATATTTTTCATTACCAAGTTCAATTTCAGCCCAAATATAATAATTTTTTTCTTCTAGCAAGTTCGAAGCTCTAGAGAGTTTTTGTACAGCAACAGTTATACTTCCTTTCTGTGACTCTAATTCTTTGAGCCCTTCTTCAACAATTCTTAACGCTTCTTCTTTCTTATACATTGCTCAAAAACCTTAATTTTTCAAAAGCTAAACACTCAATAATATAATCTGAAATTAATTTCTTATCTGCATAAAATGCTAATTTTTGAATAGAAAATTTAACCTTACAATCACCCCAAATATCTCACACCAAAATAACATGACCATCAAAAAAATATCCTCTATCGCCAAACTCGAAGACCTAGGACGTGTTCAACTGTCAAAGTCATTTTTTATGCATGACTAATACCCTCATCCCCCGCCTTCTCCCAGTGGGAGAAGGAGCTTTCATTATCAATTTAATCCCTCTAAATCTCCCTTTAGAAAAGGGAGACTTTGTCACGTAGTCTATTGGATACGCGGGGTTCCCTCTCCTGAGCAAGTTTTAAAGTACTGCTTTAAAATGAAGCGCAAGAAAGGAGGAGGGCTAGGGAGAGGATTTTTAAAAATTAATACTCTTCTCTTAAATTTTCTAGTTCAGTCGCACGTTCCGCGGTCGATTCCATGTAGCAACTGTTGCTATTTACAGTTGCAATCGTCCCGCCATTCGGGTCGGCATAAAAATCGCAATTGGCATCACGATAGCGAATCCAGAGACGCTGAACCTCTTGAAGCTGTTTTTTACGGTTTGCATTCAGCGAGGCCATCGTCTGTTTATAGGCATTATTTAACCGTGTATCTTGGCGATCTGTTTCGGCTGTAATACAATCCAGCATATTTACAGTAACGCCATCTGAACGATCCATACAATTTGAGTATTGCCGACTCAAATCATTGTCCCCTGCGTACAGTGTAGGAGAAAGTATCAACATACTGAAACCCAATAAAGCAGTGCGTTTGAACATAACAACCCCTATTTTTTCATTTATGTTATTCATAATAAATACCATAATTAAACCCTGCAACGCATGCATTAAATCAGTTATTTCCCTCTTAACTCACCCAACTTATTCCACAAATCCGGTGTCAAGAAAGTGACCACCAGTTTATTTAAATCCACATAGCGCAGCACACCTTTGAGCTGACTTTCTACTTCAGGATTTTCTAAAATTTCCTCACCGGTAATCTGTCCAAGCTCCTGAAAACTATCGCCCACCGCTTGTACACCCTCCGCCGCAATGACAGCTTTGGTCTGGCTCGCACATTGATCTACCAATATACGCTGTAAGACCTGAGCTAAATTTTTATCCAGCTGGGTTCTCTGCTCTTCATTCACATTACTGAATTTCTTCAATTCCGGATGTGCAGATAACGCAACAAAGGTCCATTGCAATACCGTTGTTTTATCTGCTGCCGTGGTGGATTTCACCAGACAGTTACTCAGCTGATCCACCGTTGGTCCGGCCATTGCAACTTGTGTTGTTCCCATAACCGCAGTTGCCATCAAAGCAGAACAACCGATTCGAGCAAAGCGACGCCCCAAGGGGGTGAAAATAGAGTAAAACATAAAGCAAACTTCCATTTTGAACTGCTGTCTTTTTATCATAAATTGCCGGGTGCAGCCTGTTATGGCTATGTAAAATCAAACTTCTTTTTCAGCTTGTCTATCCAGCTGACAATTTGAAGAGTTTCCGGCTTCGACTAAAGAAAGCCACCTCATCCTTAAAAATGACCTCTGCTTATGCTATGGTAAATGAAAATAAAACTTTATATAAATCATATCTGAACAGAGGGAAAAATCATGGCTAAACAAATATTGATGCTGGTGGGCGACTATGCCGAAGACTACGAAACTATGGTGCCATTCCAGTTTTTAACAGGCCTGGGCTATACCGTACATGCAGTCTGTCCGGATAAAAAAGCCGGCGACAGCATCGCCACAGCCATTCATGACTTTGAGGGCGAGCAAACCTACAGTGAAAAGCGTGGTCATAACTTTGCCATCAATTATGACTTTGACTCGGTCAATACCGAAGATTATGTAGGACTGGTCATTCCGGGTGGGCGTGCACCTGAATACCTGCGCATGAATGCACGTGTGGTGGAAATTGTGCGTGAATTTGATGCTGTTCAAAAACCGATTGCAGCCGTATGTCACGGTGCACAGCTTTTAGCAGCTGCCGATGTACTTCAAGGTAAAACCTGTTCTGCTTACCCTGCATGTGCAGCGGAAGTGAAACTTGCAGGTGGTTTATATGCAGATATTGCCGTGACTGAAGCAGTCACCGACGGACATCTGGTGACTGCGCCGGCTTGGCCTGCGCACCCTGCCTGGATGGCGCAATTTGTGAAAGCCTTGGGTGCAACGATTCAGCTGTAATGCTGCCGCGTTAGGATTTGAAAATTTCAACATTCACGTTCCATCGCATGATGATGGAACGTGGCACTGATGAAGATGAGCAAAATAGCTTTTTACTTCATCTGCCTAAGCATATTTTTCGCCCCACTGTGATTATAATTCACGGCTAAATTTTGCAAGACCCGCCTTGCTTGAGCTTTAGAATTAGAAAAGCGGTTGCTATAACTTGGCACACTGGTTAAACAGCGCGCCACCAGCATCCCCGATTCAGTATAGACCCGGGTTCCCTCCGTTCCCTGCAATTTGCCATAATTATAGGCCCGCTGTGCATTATTACAGGCAGCCACCTGATTTTTACCGCTATTTAAATCACGGCGTGCAGCGACGTAAAATTTCACCTGCTGCTGTTGCGGACTTTCCACCACTTTTAGCGGCTGTTTTTCAGGTAACTCTGCTGCAGGCTTGGTTTCTTTTTTCAGTTCCGTTTCTTTTTTAGCTTCAGCCTCTTGTTGAGGCACAGACTTGTTCAGCGCTTTTTTATTGCCCTGATCATTGGAACTGTTTTTTTTATCTGCAACATTTGTAGTCACACGGATATTTTTATAAAACTTTTTGGCTTCATCCGCAGACATCAGCCTGGTCTGCAAACTGACGACACGCGTATCACGCCCATCATTGAGTTTACGTTCAGCCACCGGCTCAATAGACGCAATCCAGCTTTGCCCATTATTTTGTACGCACTTGTAGGCACCTATGCCTTGTTTGACATTGCCAGATGCAGATAAACGCTTTTTATCCGATGCATCCTTCACCAGAGTCATGGAGCTCTTATAGAGCAGCGTGAATTTGCCCTGCTTGGCAGAACAGTAATTGTTTAAATATTTTCTTGGATATAAAGATTGCGGCTCTTTGTCATTCTGTTTTGCTCCCCATGAATAGACATATTCTTTGGCATGTCCATTCGATTGGTTAATATTTTTTTGAACGATCATTTCCTGTGCTGAAGCATAATTTTTAGCGGAATCATCTGAGCTCAAAGCATTAAAACTGGTACAGCCATGTAAAGTGATGCCCACTCCGCCAATCAAGATGAATGTTTTGAAATTCACGTATTAATGCTCACTGATGCTGTCATTAAGAAAATATATGAAAATCCGGGAAATCACAAATACACTACCTTGATTTTATTATTAATTCCCACTGATTTACAGGATACATTTTTATCTGAAAAAGCAAAATAACTGCCAATCTTTTAAAAGTTTCAGCACTGAAATCTGAAGGAGATAACACTTTTTAGCCAATTTGAAACTTTGTATGATTGGTGAAGCTTTAGTTATCCCTGATGCTATTCGGCAATTTCCATCATGACCTGATGTAAATTTAATCTTTTATATAAATAGCCAGCTGGCGTACTCAAAAGCAAAAATGAAATGGGTTATTTCACCACGGCTTCAATTAAATCAAGATCCCAGGCACCACCGGCAAAACCTTTACACATGCCAGACCAGCGATCTACAGTTTGAACGAAAGCTTGTCCCTGCCAAATCCATTCGCTCATCTTCCAGCAATCACCAATACCACGACCCTTTTGTGCACTGCTGATTTCGCCTGCTGCAAAACCCGATGCAGATTCGGTCACAAAGCTGGCTTTGCCTGTTAAAGATTGATTCATTACCCAAGCCCCATAGCCTTCATTGTAGGCTCCGCGCCAGCATAGGGTGGTAGCTATAACTTTGTTATTGGTAAGCTTATAGAGTTCAATCGCTTGTGGTTTGGCACCCTCTCCATCATAAATGCCTTCACAAAATTCAGCTACATCTGACTGTGTCGGCCGGGCAGCCATGAGTAACTTATGCAGGTTTTGGTACTGTCTGCTATTGGGCTGTAGTGTTAAATAAGGTTTTGCTGCGGTTTTTACTTTATTGACCACTAATTTGGGCTGTGCTGCCAATACTTTCGACTCATCTGCAGTTCCGGGGTTGACCAAAGCACCTACCGTACCCATACGTTGTTGAAAATCATCCATTTTCAATAATGAAGCCGTCATGCCTGCATCAGAAACCTGCCAGGTGTAATAGGCATTTTTAAATACGATGTTCGCTTTTTTCCGGGTCTGTTGTAACAGTGCATTGAGCTGTTTTCTATTTAGCGCTCCTGTGAGCAGTTGCTCTGAAATGTTAATCCTGACTCGGCCATAATCCTGATTATTGATAAAAAAGTTTAAATTATTCAGTTTCTTGTTATCTAAGGCTTGATCAAAACTGGATAAGGCAAATGTCCCTTGTACGGTTTGTTTTGCTCCAGCTTTACGGGTCAACAAGATTGTGGCGGGCATGCTTTGCAGATAATCATCCTGATAGCCTGCTGCCCGACAGGTGCCGGTATTACTGCAATACACTTCCCAATCCTGATGAGAAAAAGACATGCCTTGAATTTCTTTGGCAAATGTTAGAGGACTGGTCACGGCCAGACAGCAAAGCGAAGTCCACGCATAAAACCTTTTCATTTTTTTCTGCCCCTTCCCTTTTTAATTACTATACTTCAGCATTTTCATGATTGTGAAATATAAAGCGTTATAAAAAACCCGCATCATGCGGGTTCTGTTGCTCAATTTGATTCTTCATTATTTATGCAAAGTTGATTCAAATGCCCTTAAACGCTTATAAATTGAAAGCAATTCGATAATGGTCGGCCAAGATTCGATTAAATACTGGAATGACTCGCGTACCTTGCCAAAGACATTGGCAATCTGCATCATAAGGCCTAAGGTAATCGCCCCTGCGGCAATACTGGGAAACAGCACAAACAGGCCATACAGATTGTCCAGTTGCATGTACCAGATGCGCACCATGTTGAAATAGGCATAATGAAAATACAGGCGGAAATAATTAAAACGCACGCGGCTGAACAGTTCTTTTAGGGTCAGTGGATCGGCACGATCGGCATAGTCTTCACCGTAAACCAGTTCTTTCCGGTAGGCAGCTTCAACCTTCTGGTTGTTAAATTCCAGACCCGGCAATTTATACCCGACGACCATCAACACCACGGTACCCAGCACTGCCCAGCTAATGGCAGCCCAAACCAGCGCATATGGAATTTCACCAATCACCGGCAGCTGTTTGACGTGCGATGACAACTGTAATAACACCGGTAAAAATGCCATGAGCGTCATTAAGGCTTGAATGAAACTCACCCCCAAACTCTCGGTAGTTTTGGCAAAACGCATGGTATCTTCCTGAATACGCTGCGAAGCCCCTTCAATATGACGTAACTGTTCCCAATGCGCAGTGTAATAGTCATTCATGGCCGTACGCCAACGGAATACATAATGGCTGACAAAGAACAGGTTAAACACGGCAATGGTCACATAGACCATCGCGACATAGAGGAAGGTCAAGGTCTCACTGTAGAGTAAATTGACATTGCCACCGCCACTGCTCAGCATTTTCTGAATCAGGTCATAAAATGGGCTGTACCAGGCATTCACCACCACATTCACCTGTACGGCAAACCAGATGTTAAACAGAATAAAAGCCGAGCCCCAGACCGACCAGCCCTGCCATGGATTGCTGGATTTTAAGCGCCAGAACAGGGCAAAAATAACGGTTGAAACCATGAACCACAGATAGAACCATAAAAATGAAGGTGACCAAAAGCGGCTTACCCCTATCGGTAATTCTGCTGTTGCATAACCCGGTGCAAAGCCTAAAAATGTTCCCCAGCCACTTCCGCCGGAATACCATAGTGCAATATTGATGACAAACCAGAGTACCAACGATGAAAAGAACCACTTCGGGTCAGGAAAAAAAGATTTAAACATTCGCTCAAGCTATTCCTTTATTTTTAGTTTCAAACTTGCCAATCAACCACCCGGCCCATTTAAGACGGATGGGTGAAGCGGCTATTATTCTCGTCTTTTCATCTTTGTAGCAACTTATACACTGTTTGTGAAATGTTTTTTCAGATGAAATCAATGTCTTTGGCTGATACCTTAATCAGGAAATGGTAGGGTTCATTCGCCCTGTGATGATGTCTTAATCATTCAGTTCAGCTTAAAATCTGCGACATCCTACATTCAACACAGCACTGATGACTTTTTGCCACATTTTGACTCAGCTTAGAGGGGCTAAATTAAAATTTTCTTAAAAATAATCCAGCTATTAAATCCCTAAAAATTTTATGGAAATGTTCAAAAATGGAAGATAAATCAAAATATAAACTTTAATCCCTTCTCATTTACTTCTTCAGTATGTCGACTGCATAATGATTTTTATCCGTTTGTTTTTGATTTAACTCGCAAAACTGATAAAATTGGTTAAATATTTACCAATTTATGGTATAATTAATTTAATTTCTAATAAACAGGGGAAGTGAAATGGAAAAATTAATCATCGAATTATTAAAACCCGTAACCTTGGAAAAAGAAAACTGCAATCCGCTGGTTTTTGAACAAGGCACTATTTTAAAAGTCGTTATGCAAACACCGACCAGTCTGCTGGTATCAGACGATTCAAATTTTAACTTTACTGTTTCTTTGCGAGATGAAAATACAGTCTGGCGTGAGCTATAAATTTCATTGGATTTTTATATTGATTTAGAAAATTTGGCTACGGAATCCTCGAACTTGAGTATAACTCCCCTAAACTCAAGTTCGAGAATTTCGATGTGCCATAAACAACAATAAAATTTGGCTGAACAGCACCCCTGCTGATCAAAACCATAGAAAAGAGATACATACTTTATCTGTTGTGAACGTTAAAAGTTCCCTCTATCTCCAGCCCATCCAGTATATAAGCTCACCCAAACCCAGCAGCTTTAAGCCGAATATGGTTTAGATCAGCTTGTTCAATACTTAAGCGTTCCCATAAAACTCAGCGCAGAAAACAGCCAGATAAACAAAACAAAACTGCGTCCCTGATTAAAATGATTCAGATCGGTACCATGCAGAATGTTATGCCGAGTCATGCTCACGGTTGAACTGCTATCCTTTTTATAAGCGGCAAGTTCAGCAAAGTACGGATTCATTTCAGTCGCAATTTTAGATTTGTGCCACAAGCTTTTTATTTCATTGCCCTTTAAGCCTGGAACAATTTTATAAAGATCCACAAACCTGGTTGCATTTTGTTTTAAAAAACCCGCCTCAATTAGGACATCGGTCAAGATGCCTTCTAGTTGTGCATAAACATTTGGAATGCAACCACTATAGAAGCCGAGTTTGTACATTTTAAAACTTTCAAGCAACACAAGACGGCGCTTCGCTTTGATATTTTCATCAATATCTAAAGCGTCAAAAGCTTTAAGCATTTGGGTTTGGAAATGTTCGCTGTTAATAATGTCAAGTAAATTAAATTGTTCTAAATCTTCAAACTGGTGAATAGCAGGCCAAAAGTGCATCAGGTTTAAAGCATCATTGGCCACTTTCGCCCCAATCGGTTGATCAAGTTCATCTGCCAAGATTTGGAAGTAAGCATCTTGCTCTGCAAAGCCCAATAGGGTGTTGATTAAAAGTGCATGCTCATCTGCCGAGATCTCTTCCAGATACTGTTCGGCTTCTTTCAAGATTTGATTGCCCATTTGCACTTTATTCTGCTGATTTTGCTGAATACACGTTACAGGTGGGTCGTAATCAAAATCATCCTGGTCAATCATGGTCTTTACTCTTGGCAGATTGCTTTAAGTGCCCATTATCACAGGTATTCAATACAGCAGATAGCGCTATAAAATAAATACTGACCTTGATGGAACCGCAATCGAGATTCAATCAAGGTCATAGACGCTCAAGAACAGTGTGCCTGATTTAGAGATTCCCAATATGCAGATGGAGCATGTTTTGATGGCATCTGAACAATCTTAAATTTTTCGGCCGCTCTCCCCCCTTCAACCCTGGCCTGACTGAAGTATCTTTAAAGCTCAAACCATTATTGATGATTTTTATTTTGGTCAGGCTTGTTTTGCTCAGATTGATCGGTTTTATCTTGATCCTGCTTTTTCGGCTCACCTGACTGAGATTGATCTTCACCTTTCATTTTACTCATTGTGTCTGTCGCCATCTGTCTCAGTTCTCCCAGTTTGACAGAGGCTTCATTGACCAACTCCGTAATCTTCTGTTTGGTGTCTTCAAACTTATGCAAGGCCTCATCTTTGAAATGTGCCATACGGTCCTGCTGATCTGACTGATTTGCCGATTTATCTTTCGATGTATAATCCGCTTTCGCCTTTTTCGTGTCACCCGAACCCTGTTCACCAGTTTGCTGACTGTCTGACTTGCCATTTTTTAGCTCATTCAGAATCTTTTCGGCTTTTTTCAGTAGATCCTCACCAATCGCGATTGCCTTGGCTTTTAAGTCATCCATCTTAATGCTTTCAGTTTTTTGATCTAACTTGCCAGACTGAGCTTGATTAGAATTATCTTTCTGGTCTGCATGTTCGCCACCTGGCTGAGTGCCTTGCCTAGCTTCGGACTTTTCATCAGTATTGTGCTTCTGGGCTTCTAGAACTTCCTGATTATGCTTTTTATCGATCTCGTTCTGCTTTTGCTCTTTTTCCACTTGCTCATTCAGTTCTCGTGCATGTTGTTCTTTATCTGAGTTTTGCTTCGAAGTACTTGTCTGGTTATTCTGAGTCATGAGTACCCTCCTGAGGTGTCATAAAATGATCAGACAATTTTTTAGCACAAAGCATGCACCCAAACGGACGAATTAAGTAAACTGCAACAAAGCCTGTACATGTTGTTGCTATTGATTGCAGAAAGTAGCGTTAACTTACCTCGGTCAATTGTTTAATCGTCGCGCATCGGATGATACCGAATGCTGTATTTGAAAATTCAGGTCGCTTTATTCATTGCGCTTCAGCTAAAGCATTTCTTTGTAATCCCCTCTGCATCATGTAAAATTATGGCCCATTGCATAATGAATACGAATGAGAGAGTGAATCCGTGCGTAAAATCCTAGTCACCAATGCCCTTCCTTACGCCAATGGCCCGATTCATATGGGTCACTTACTCGGTTATATCCAGGCTGATATATGGGTACGTGCGATGCGTGCAATGGGTCATGACGTGACTTATGTCTGCGCGGATGATGCTCACGGTACAGCCATCATGCTACGTGCAGAAGCCAACGGTATTTCGCCTGAAGCGCAAATCGCCAATGTACAAAAAGAACATGAGCGTGACTTTGCCGGGTTTAAAGTGGACTTTGACCACTACGATTCAACCAACAGTGCTGAAAACCAGGCTCGTGCATCTGAGATTTATATTAAAAACCGTGAAGCAGGCAACATTGCTGTTCGTCCTGTAACGCAATTATTCGACCCTGAAAAAGGCATGTTCTTGTCGGATCGTTTCATTAAAGGTACATGCCCGAAATGTAAAGCGGAAGATCAATACGGCGATTCATGTGAAGTCTGCGGTACAACCTACAACGCAACAGAATTACTCAATCCGAAATCAACGTTAAGCGGTGCGACGCCTGTCGAGAAATCTTCAGATCACTACTTCTTCAAGCTGCCTAACTTTGGTGAATACCTGCAAAAATGGACCCGTGATGAAGGCCGTCTGCCTGTGTCGATTGCCAACAAGCTGGATGAATGGTTTGAAGCAGGTTTGTCGGACTGGGATATTTCTCGTGATGCGCCTTACTTCGGTTTTGAAATTCCGGATGCGCCAAACAAATATTTCTACGTTTGGGTCGATGCGCCAATTGGCTATATGTCAAGTTTTGAAAACTATGTAAAAACCAAGCGTCCTGATTTAAACTTTGACGATTACTGGAAAAAAGATTCTGAAAATGAAGTCTATCACTTCATTGGTAAAGACATTGTTTACTTCCATGCACTGTTCTGGCCTGCAATGCTTGAAGGTGCAAACTACCGTACGCCATCAGGCTTATTTGTAAATGGTTTCCTGACTGTAAATGGTCAGAAGATGTCGAAATCTCGCGGTACCTTCATTAAAGCTGAAACCTATTTACAGCATTTGAACCCTGAATACCTGCGTTACTACTTTGCATCTAAACTTTCTGACAAAGTTGAAGATTCTGACTTGAATCTTGATGATTTCGTTCAGAAAGTAAACTCTGACCTGGTCGGTAAAGTAGTCAACATTGCCAGCCGCTGTGCAAAATTTATCAACACCAAGTTTGACAACAAGTTAAGTGCAACCTGTGCAGAGCCTGAACTGGTGCAAAGCTTTATTGATGCGGGTGCTTCAATTGCATCTCAGTATGAAGCGCGTGAATTCTCTGCGGCGATTCGTGAAATCATGGCGCTTGCCGACAAAGCCAACCAGTACATTGATGAGAAAAAGCCTTGGGCACTGGCGAAAATTGAAGGTGAAGAACAACAGGTTCATGATGTATGTTCAGTGGGTATTAACCTGTTCCGTCAATTGGCGGTTTATCTGGCTCCTGTATTGCCGACTTTGGCTGAACAGGTTCAAGCCTTCTTGCAGTTAGATGCTTTCGATTTCGCTTCTCGTGAAACAATTCTGGTCGGTCATGAAATTGCATTGTTCCAACCTTTAATGCAACGGGTGGACCCGAAAGCTGTGGCGGCAATGGTCGATGCTTCTAAAGATTCTTTAGCTGCCCCTGCTGAAGCACCAAAAGCTGAAAAGAAAAAAGAGAAGAAGGTAGAAAAGAAAGCTGAGCCTAAAGTGGGTGAAGCTGAAATTATTGGCATCGAAGACTTTATGAAGGTTGACCTGCGTGTAGCAGAAGTTTTAGAAGCCTCTACGGTTGAAGGTTCTGACAAACTACTTCAATTGACTTTAAATGTCGGTGAAGCTGAGCCACGTAACGTATTCAGCGGTATTCGTGAGTTCTACCAACCGGAAAACTTGAAAGGTAAACTGGTAGTAATGGTGGCGAACCTTGCACCACGTAAGATGCGTTTTGGTATTTCTAACGGTATGGTGTTAGCTGCGGGTAATGGCGATGGCGTTTGGGTGATTTCACCTGAATCTGGTGCTAAACCGGGTGATAAAGTGTCTTAATGTTAAAATGAGCTTTAACACATTGTTAGAGCTCATTTCAAATTTTATTCAAATACTTTTATAATCATCAAAATTAATACTTAATCTCAAAATGAACATTAACTCAGATCTTAATTTTTTTTCTACTATCGACATAACTGACCCTACCAAATACCCTTTCTTCTTAAATAAAATAGAGTTTGAAAGATTTAGACACATCCCTCACCTAAAGATTGATTTTAATCATCCAATTTCAATTATTTCAGGCACAAATCGTTCAGGTAAAACAACCATTCTAATGGCTCTAGCTTGTAGTCATTTGAACTTTATGCGTAGAAATCCAACGAATGGAAATCTAGAGAGAAACACTTGGAGCTCTCTAATGAAGTTTACAAACCATGATCGACAAACTGAAGATTGGACTTATCATATAACATATCGTAAAGGCACTAGATTACTACCATCTAAAAGAGGTCAAAGAAAAGCTGAAACAAATAAATGGAACGGAATTGGAAAAAAAGAAAATCAATTTGATTTTCGTTCAGTAGTTTATATTGATTTAGATCGAGTTTTACCTGCACGTTTTTTCAATGCTAAAGTTTTTAATCAAGCAAGAAGAGGTGTCATTGAAAATTTATCAACTGAAAAGAAACAAAAGTTAGAAAATTATCTTTCATATATTCTTGAGCAAAATTTTAATATTGATTCTGTTGCGAGAGTAAATGATAAAGATATATTCAGATATATAAATTCATTTGAATATTCAAGTTTTAATACCGCAACAGGCGAAGATGTACTAACACGAATTATTGTAGATATTATCGAGGCAGAAAGAAAATCTCTCATTCTTATAGATGAAATAGAAATGGGACTTCATCCTAAAATACAAAGAAGACTTATTGATGTAATTCGAAATATTAGCAGAGATGAACAAAAACAATTCATTATAACATCGCATTCATCTACTATTTTAGATTCCGTTACAACCGATTCTAGAATCTTTATTGAAAGGTCTCATAACGGAGAATATAGATCAATCAACAACATTAGTGTTAGTGCGGCATTGACTAAAATGGATGCTAAGTCATTTCCATTGGTAGATCTATACTGTGAAGATAATATCGCCAAAAAAATAGTTTTAAAAGGTATAAATTTTTGTGCACAACAGAATGATATTCAAAAGCTTAATGAGTTAATTAATGTCATTCCAATGGGATCAGCGGATACTGTTTACAAACTTTTCAAGTCTCAGATGGAAACATATCATTTGAAAAAAATCAGATCAGGATATGCTTGTATACTAGATGGAGACATGAAGTTAAAACAAAATAGTAATTTGCAACTTCTTTATCCAACACATCAAAATCTACACTTTATATTTTCAAATGAATCGCCTGAAAAATTTTTAACTCGTGTTTATTTAGATAAACATCCTAACCATGCTATTCAGTACTATCTAGACAATGAGAATAATCATTATTTCTTCCAAGCAATTATTAATAACTCAGAACTCACTGATAAAGATGAAGTCTTTGACTTCTGTTGGAATCTTTTTAAAGACACACAAGAAGGTCAAGATTATTTAAATGAATTATCAAGTTTTATTATGCAAACTTATGAACAATTTTCACAAGAATTATGAAAAATGAGAAATCCCATGAAAAACCTAAAACCCCTTTTTCTCGCTCTAACCCTTGGCACTACAACCATCACCACAGTCCAAGCCATTGAACCAACAACCATCCAAGCCCCTAAACAAGTCGCTGGCTACTACCATCACCAAATCGGCAATACCCAAATCACCGCCCTACTCGATGGTACCAACTACTTAAACCCATCCATGTTTAAAGGCTTAAGCGACAGCGAAAAAAGCGACATCCTAAAAAAATATGCTGCTGTAAACGACAAAGGCATTCAGACCTCCGTCAATGCCTTTCTGGTCAATACAGGCAAGCAACTGCTCATGGTCGACAGCGGTGCAGCCAGCTGCTTTGGCGCACATCTGGGTTCAATCTATAACAACCTGAAAGCTTCAGGTTATCAACCTACGCAAGTGAATGACATCTTCCTCACCCACTTACACCCTGACCATGTTTGCGGTATTTCCAATAACGGCGTAGCGAATTATCCAAATACCACACTGCACATTGCCAAAACCGAATATGACTACTGGCTAAACCCTAACACCGTGAAGAAACTGCCAAAAGACAAACAGGCAGGCTTTTTAGGCACAGTTGAAAAAATTAAAGCGGCTTTAGCGCCGTATGAAAAAGCCAAAAAAGTGAAGGTATTCTCGGACAAATCATTGGCATTGGGTGGAATCGAATTTAAGCCTTCTTTCGGACATACCCCGGGGCATTACAGCTTTAAACTCAAAGCTGATGGTCAGGAAGTCGTGTTTATTGGCGACATCGTGCATTCACATACTTTGCAATTTGACCGTCCTGAAACCGCGATTGAATTTGATACTGATCCCAAAGTAGCGGTACAGACACGGTTAAAACACTTTGCCGAATATGCCAAAGACGGTCAGCTGATTGCTGCCCCGCATTTACCTTTCCCTGGCCTTGGACATATTTACTCTCAAGACGGTAAGAGCTATCAGTGGATTCCGGTACATTTTAAAGATTGATAAAAGATGAATAAAAATAATCCCCTCCATACAGGGGATTATTTTTTAATGAACTGCTGAGACCTAAACCGTGATTTTCGCTTCATCGGCAACAAAACGTTTACGTCCGGTCTGTTTGGCTTTAAACAGGTTTTTATCAACCATGTTTAAAAAGTGTATTTTGTCATCTTTTTCTGTCGGGCAAATACATTTCACCCCCAGACTTAAACTGACATTTTCTGAAATGGGAGATGCCCGATGGGGCAGATTTGCCTGATTCATCATACGAAGGATATTGTCTGCAATTTGAATTGCACCCTCTAAATTCGTTTCTGGCAATACAATCGCAAATTCCTCGCCCCCATAACGTGCCACCAGGTCACGTGGCCGTACACAGCAGCTTTCCAGCATCTGTGCAATCTGCTTGATACAGGCATCACCTATAATATGCCCATTAAAATCATTGTATTGTTTAAAGAAATCGATATCGATCAAAATGACCGACAGGTGCTTTTGTTCACGTATTGCGTTGTCCCATTCACGTGAATAGAAATCGTCAAATAAGCGTCGGTTGGCAATTTCCGTTAAACCGTCTTTATAGGAAAATTCTTCCAGCTTGCGGTGCAACGCTTTTAATTCCTCTTCCTTTTTCTTGCGTTCAGAAATATCAAACATAAAGCCGACTAAACGTTCAACTTCACCATTTTCCTTGCGTACCACATGAACCACATCACGAATCCAGCAATATCCACCGCTTGCCTTTAAGGCACGATAGTCCGCTTCATGATCTATACCAGCGATGGATTGCGACACACAATAATTCAGGACATGATCACGATCATCCCGGTGCATACGGTCTGCCCAGTCCTGCACCGACTTCCAGGAACTTTGTTCCCAGCCCAGTAATTTTTCAATTTGAGGACCAATATAGCTAAACTGTTTGGTGGCCCAGTCTATGCTCCAGGGTATGGCCAAAGTCGACTCTAATAATGTTTTATAAAACATGTCATTCGACAATTGCTGTTCATCAAACGGATTGTTCGACATAAGACTACTCTCATTTGAATGCACGAAAAATGTCTTCGCATGTTGTGGTTTTACCCTACACGACATTTCAATACGCGCTTGATGACTAACCTGCCTGAAACAGGCTCCCCCATAAAAACTGCTTTTTCACCACTGAACATTTTTATATTTCAAGATGATTATTTATTCTACAATTTCTCTCTAAGAAGAAACATATATTTCTAGCTATTTGATTTATTTTCAAAGCAATCTGGATGTACTGCAACCAGAACAACACCCCTCTATTTTTCTAAAATTTTCAAAATAACACTTGAGATAACATGATGAATAATATCGTTTACTTTGAAATCCAGTCTTCCAATCCAGCCAGAGACATCGCTTTTTACCAGTCTGTTTTTGGCTGGAAATTTAGTAAGGTTGAAGGTTTGCCGATTGAGTATTATCAAATCCAAACTGAGAACATGTCTGGCGGTTTACTGAAACGCCCTGCAGAAATCCCTCCAACCCATTGTGGTACCAATGCTTATACCTGTTCTGTACTGGTTGAAAATTTCGATGAAGTCGCACAGAAAATTCTGAATGCAGGCGGTCAAATTGCCATGGACAAATTTGCCATTCCTGGGCGTTGCTGGCAGGGATATTTTCTTGACCCTGATCACAATACTTTTGGCCTGGTAGAAGCAGATGAAAATGCCCAATAAAAAAGCTTTAGAATTAAATCGATTAACATAAATTAAGCGACTACATCGACAATGAAAGGCAGAATAGGTGGCATGATTTATGATAATTTATAAGCTCATTTTATCCATTGTGATTTGGGGCATTCGTGGCTGTTCATTTTCTGCATACATCAGACTGGCATCTGGGACAATTCTTTTATAACCATTCACGCCAGTATGAACATGAACAGTTTTTAAGCTGGCTACTTGAACAAATCCAGCAGAAACAGCCCCATGCATTACTGATCGCCGGTGATATTTTTGATGTCATCAATCCTGCATCCAGCGCGCAAAAACAGCTTTATCAATTCTTGGCCGATGCCCATGCCCTTGCCCCGCATATGCAAACCCTGATGATTGCCGGTAACCATGACTCGGGCTATCGTATTGAACAGGTCGAGCCCTTACTGGAAAAATACAATGCCAGAACCGTCGGCGTAGTTCATAAAAATGACAAGGGTCAGATTGATTTAGACCGGTTGCTGGTTCCGATTTATGATCAACAGAAACACATTGTGGCCTGGTGTTTGGCGCTGCCCTTTTTACGTCCGGCAGAAATTACTGGTTTTAATGAACACACCACCAATAGTCAAAATGCGATTGTCTATTTGCACCAGCAACTGATTGCCGAAGCAAAAAAACGTAAAATGGATGATCAGGCGCTTATTCTGATGTCACATGCGCATATGCAAGGCGGTGAAACATCCGACTCGGAACGCCCGATTATTATTGGCAATGAAGAAGCCTTATCGACAGCATTATTTGATGACTGTATTGATTATGTCGCGTTGGGGCATTTGCACAAACCGCAAAAAGTTCAACATGCGCACATTCGTTATAGCGGTTCGCCTATTCCTTTGTCTTTTAGCGAGATTCAATATAAGCATCAGATTGTAGAGGTGCAGATTGATCCGTTAAAGCAGGATGAATCACGCTTTCAGTTTGAAGCGATTGCCATCCCGCGCTGCATTCAGCTGCATAAAATTCGTGGCGAGCTGAATGAAGTGATGCAAAAACTCAAAGCCTTGCCCGAAGGTGAAATTGAACAGATTGATCAGCGTGAATATGTGGATATTGAATATCACACCCTGACGCCGCCCTTGCCCAATTTAAGACAACAGTTTGAAGAAGCGCTGCCTAAAAACCGCTATCGTCTGGTGCGAATTTCACGGCAATATTTATCGGCGGAAAATGATAATTCAACAATTGCAAAAATCTGCCTGGAACCGCCAACCCCGGAAAAACTGTTTCAGCAGATCTGGGAAAAGCAGGGCTATAGCAATGATGAAACCGTCTTGAACGATTTTATGAGTCTGATGCACGAAGCACAAAAATCACTTGAAGAACAACAAATACGCTAAGAACTGTCCATGAAAATTTTATCCATTCGTATAAAAAATTTAGCTTCCCTTTCAGGTGAGCATTTTATTGATTTTGAAAGTGAACCTTTGGCCAGTGCGGGCCTGATTGCCATTGTCGGCAAAACTGGTGCCGGGAAATCCACCATTTTGGATGCCATGTGTCTGGCACTGTTCAACAAGATTCCGCGTTTAAAAGACAGCGACGGAAAATTGCAGGATGTGGATGGTTCAGAGTTACTGACCAACTCGCCTTTGACGGTTTTGCGCCGGGGCACCGCGCATGGCTTTGCCGAAGTCTGCTTTGTCGCGCAGGACCAGAAACGCTATCTTGCGCGCTGGGAGCTGAAACGTTCACGTGAAAAAGTCGATGGCAAACTGCAAAGTGTACAGCGGTATTTAAAATGCCTGACCGATGGCGTGGTGATTGCCGATAAAGCCAAAGCCGTCGATGCGCATATTCATCAAATCTGCCAGCTCAGTTTTGAGCAATTTACCCGTGCGGTGTTATTGGCTCAATCGGAAGTGACGGCGTTTTTAAAAGCCCGCGATAATGAACGCGGTGAACTGCTGGAATATCTGACCAATTCCAGTATTTTTGGCAAAATTGGCCAGCTGGCCTATGAAAAAACCAAACAGATTGCCAACCAGCGTAAAGAAATAGAGAACATTCTCGGACACATTGAAATTTTATCTGAAGAAGAAATTACTGAATTAACCCATCAATTTCAGCAGGCGAATCAGGCATATCAACAGCTGGAACATGAAAAAGCACAACTGGAAAAACAGCAGCAATGGTTTGAGCGCAAGCAAAAACTGGACAGTGAAATTATTCACAAGCAGCAGGCTTATGAGCAGCAAAAACAGCTTCAGCAAAATCTGGCGCCCGAACAGGACCGTTTAAACCGCCTGCAAATATTTTCCAGCATTCGCCCGGTTGTTTTTCAGCAGCAGCAGTTATTCAAAGCCCAGCAGCAACTGGAACCGCAAATTCAGTCTACTCAAAACAGTTTTGATGGATTAAGCCATCAGTTTGAAGCCGAAAAAGTCAAATATATTCAAGCTGAAACAGATTTGAATAGTTTGCAGCAATTTGAACAGCAACATCATGACGCTCTGCTACAGGTGCGTCAATGCGTGCAGGAACGGGATTTTATTGGCGAAGAATACAAAAAGATTAAAGCCCGTTCGCTCCAGCTGGAACATCAGCAAAAACCCTTACTGGACCAACAGCAAAAGATTGAATTGCAGATTCAGCAGCTTGTGCAGCAACAAAGCCAGCTTCACCAGCAACTGCAACAAAGCCAGCAATTTTCCAGTTTGGATAAAGGCTTAAATGCACATATCCAGCAATTAAGCCAGTTTATTGTGCAATATCAAAATATTGAAAATAGTCTGGGGCAGATCAGTACAGCTGAAACCAGACTTGCCGAAAACAAGGCTGAATTAGATCGGTTGATTGCCCAGTTTGGTCCGGCTGAACAGATTGAAGTCCGGCTGGAACAACAGCGCCAGTCACGTGAACAGAAACTGGTACAACTCAATCAGCTCGGCTTTATTCAGCAAAAACTGAAAGATTATTTTGAGCTGCAAAACGGGTCCCATCAATTGAATGCAAAGCTGGCTCAACTCAACAGCCAGGCTCAGCAAGCTGAAAAAATCGCTCAACAGGCAGAGCAAGCTTTTCAAACGGCCAAAGCTGAACGGATTCAGTTGCAGCAGGTTTTACAGCAACAACAACTGCTGCATGCTGAAAATATTGAACATTTACGCATGCAGCTGAAAGTCGGAGAGGCCTGCCTGGTGTGTGGCAGCACCTCCCATCCTTACCGTCAGGATGAAACCCTGGTCTCCAAAGCCCTGTTTGAACTGCAACAGCAGCAGGAACAGCAAGCCTTGGGCAAGGAACAGGACTGCTTTAATGAATGGCAGTCAACGCAGCAAAATCTCGCCACCCTGCAAGCAGAGTTGACCCAGACCACCCACACCCACCAGCAAATGCTGGAAAAATTATCAGGCTTCAAGAATGAACTGGCTCAGCAACTGCATCAGGTAAACATACAGCTGGACCTGGAGCAATCTCACGATCAAATGACTGCCGAGATGACGCAGTACCTTGAGCAGCTTAGACAGGACATTTCGGCTATTGAGCATCAGCTGGAAAACTTAAGCCAAAATTCCAAAGCCCAGCAGCAACTGATTCAGGCCATCAGTAGTACTGAACATCAAATTACCTCCGCAAAACATTTGCAGCAGCAAGTTCAGCATATCCGGGACTGTCTTACTGCAACCGAACAGCAGGCTTGGCAGCAGCACAGTACCCCATTTGCCGAGCAGACCTTAACACGCTTAAATGTGCGTGCCTTGCAGTTAGAGCAGTTAGATGCATTCAACAAACAGCTGGATCAGCAAAAGCAGCAGCTCAGCATATCCAACACCCATCAACAGAATCTCGATCAGCAACTGCTGGATACACAGCAGGCATTACAAGAGATTGCCTTAAAGGGACAACACAATACCGATACAGCCAATCAGCTCATTCATGGCATGACCGGATTAACCGGGCTCAAGCCGAATGAATGGCTGGCAGAACACGATACCAGACGTCAGCAACTGCAACAGAATTATCATCAATTAAAACAAAACTTTGAGAAGTTACGCCTTGACTATGAAAAGCAAAAAAGCGAACTGGAACAGCTTAAGGCCCAGCATCAGCAAAACCTGAAAGCCTCCGGGCAATGCCAGACTGAAATTGAACACTGGTTAACACAACATGCAGATTTTAGTCATGATGACCTGGCAGACTTGATTCAGATCAATGCCGAACAAGAGCAGCAGATGCGTAGCAAACTGCACAATGCGGAACGCCTGCTCAATGAAGCCGCCTCTGCCCTGAAGACCATGCAGGAACAGCATGCAGAACATCTTTTGCAGATGCCGGACATGCAGTTTGAACAGCTCGCGCAATTGATCAGCGTAAATCTGGAGGCCTTAAAAACCCAGCTGGAAACCCGTGACCAGTTAAAACTGAAACTTGAATTGCATCAGCGTAATCTCATCAAGCAACAGCAATATGCCGATCAGATCCAGAAAATCCAGCAGGAGGAACACCGCTGGGGCAAAATTTCCGGGCTGATGGGTGATGCCAGCGGCAAGAAATTCCGCGATTATGCCCAGCAATACAATCTGGATATTTTAATTGAGCATGCCAACCAGCAACTGGCGATGCTGTCCCAACGCTATACCTTGAAACGTCTGGATCACTCCTTGAGTCTGGCAATTATTGACCATGACATGGATGGCGAAACACGTTCCGTCGCCTCACTTTCAGGAGGAGAATCCTTCCTGACCGCCCTTGCCTTATCCCTGGCGATTGCCAACATGGCTTCAGGTTCGATGAAAATTGAATCCCTGTTTATTGATGAAGGTTTTGGCACGCTAGATGCCTCATCTTTATACATGGTGATGAATGCTCTGGATCAATTGCAAAATCAGGGCCGTAAAGTGGTGTTGATCTCGCACATTCAGGAAATGCACGAACGCATTCCGGTACAGATTCAGGTCAAGCTTCTGGGAGCAGGTGCAAGCACGATTGAAGTCATTGGCTAATGACTTCAATTAAATCCACTTCTTTTTCAATGGATGAGGAGACTGCTCTGCAAGGGAGAATTGATTTAAAGTTACGCCTGTTTAGAATAATCTCGTGCCCCAAATAACGCCGTTCCAACACGAACCATGGTCGAGCCTGCGGCAATCGCCTCATTCATATCCCCCGACATGCCCATACTCAAAGTATCCCAGTCTTCAGGATGAGCATGTTCAGTTTTTACATTTTCAAACAAGGCTTTGGCATCGCTAAATGCTTGCGGATTATTCGGTGCGGGAATCACCATCAGACCACGCAATTTTAAATGCGGTAGCTGGCTAATACGTTTAACCAGCTCAGCCACTTCATTCGGCTGGCAGCCATCTTTGCTGTCCTGCGCATCAATATTGACCTGCAAACAGATATTCAGTGGTGCCTGATTCGCCTCACGCTGATTCGACAAGCGCTCTGCAATAATCAGACGGTCTACCCCATGTACCCAGGCAAACTTTTCTGCCAGATGCTTGGTCTTGTTGCGCTGCACATGACCAATAAAATGCCACTCAATATCCAGATCACCCAAAGACTCCATTTTATCCAAGGCTTCCTGTAAATAATTTTCCCCAAATGCACGTTGTCCGGTCTGGTACATTTCGCGCAACGACTCACTTGGATGGGTCTTTGAAACAGCCAGCAACTGTACGCTTTCTACATTGCGCCGGGCATGTTTACAGGCATCTTCTATTTGCTGTATAACTTGATTTCGTGACTGTTGAAGACTATTCATTGACGAGGTTCTCATTTCATTCATCTTTTTTTGCCTTCCCTTGCAACTAACTGTTGGTTAAGCTTTGGGAAAGCCTTATTATTCTATCAAAATAAATAACATTTAAATGAACTCGGGGAAATTATGGATATCACTGAACTTTTAGCGTTTTCAGCTAAAAACGGGGCATCAGATTTACACTTATCTGCGGGGATGCCGCCACTGATCCGTGTCGATGGTGAAGTCCGCCGTATTAACTTGCCGGCTTTGGAACATAAAGAAGTACACAAACTTGTGTATGACATTATGAACGACAAACAGCGTCGTGATTTTGAAGAAAAGCTAGAAACCGACTTTTCATTTGAAGTTCCAGGGGTAGCCCGTTTCCGTGTGAACGCATTTAACCAGAACCGCGGTGCCGGTGCCGTGTTCCGTACCATTCCTTCAAAAGTACTGACTATTGAAGATCTGGGCATGGGTCAGATCTTTAAAGATATCTGTAATTACCCGCGCGGTATCGTCTTGGTGACTGGACCGACAGGTTCGGGTAAATCCACCACTCTGGCGGCCATGATCGACTATATTAACGATCAGCGTTATGACCATATTCTGACTGTAGAAGACCCGATCGAATTTGTACACGAATCCAAAAAATGCCTGGTCAACCAGCGTGAAGTGCATCGTGATACCCATGGCTTTAACGAAGCACTTCGTTCAGCACTGCGTGAAGACCCGGATATTATCTTGGTCGGTGAAATGCGTGACCTTGAAACCATCCGTTTGGCATTGACTGCTGCTGAAACCGGTCACCTGGTGTTCGGTACACTGCATACCACCTCTGCGGCAAAAACCATTGACCGTGTGATTGACGTATTCCCGGCAGAAGAAAAAGACATGGTACGTGCCATGTTGTCTGAATCCTTACAAGCGGTGATCTCGCAAACCCTGCTCAAGAAAAATGGTGGTGGTCGTGTCGCTGCACATGAAATCATGATTGGTATTCCAGCCATCCGTAACCTGATCCGTGAAAACAAAGTGGCGCAAATGTATTCCGCCATTCAAACCGGTGCCAATTATGGCATGACCACGCTTGATCAAAGTTTAAAAAACCTGGTTGCAAAAGGTGTGATCAGTCCGCAAACGGCCCGCACAATGGCGAAACAGCCAGAAGCATTCTTATAATTTGAAAACGGATTGGGGTTCTTATTATGGATTTTAATGACTTGCTCAATTTGATGATTCAACAGAAGGCATCGGACTTGTTTATTACGGCCGACGTTGAACCATCCATGAAAATTAATGGTCAGATTGTGCCCGTCGCAAAAACCAAACTGACTGGTGAAGTGGTGGGACAGCTTTTAAACTCGATTATGAGTGATAAGCAGCGTAAAGAATTTGCCGAAACACGCGAATGTAACTTCGCCATCAATAACCGCGATAAAACTGCGCGTTTCCGTGTCAGTGCATTTCAACAGCGCGATCAGCCAGGTATGGTTTTACGTCGTATTGAAACTGTAATTCCGACTATGGATGACCTCAAGTTACCGTCAATTTTAAAAGAACTGGCGATGACCAAACGCGGCATCATCATTTTCGTCGGAGCGACCGGTACCGGTAAATCCACTTCTTTGGCATCCATTATTGGCTACCGCAACCAGAACTCCAAAGGTCATATCATTACCATTGAAGACCCGATTGAATTTATTCATGAGCATGCGGGCTGTATCATCACCCAGCGTGAAGTCGGGATTGATACCGACACCTTTGAAGTGGCCCTGAAAAATACCCTGCGTCAGGCACCCGATGTAATTCTGATTGGTGAGATTCGTTCCCGCGAAACCATGGACTATGCCATTGCCTTTGCCGAAACCGGCCACCTGGTTTTTGCCACCCTGCACGCCAACAACGCCAACCAGGCCATTGACCGTATTATTCACTTCTTTGAAGCGGACCGACACAACCAGCTGTTTATGGATTTATCGCTCAATTTAAGAGCCATTGTAGCGCAGCAATTGATTCCAACCATAGATGGCAACTCACGTCGTGCTGCGATTGAAATCCTGATCAACTCGCCTTTAATTTCAGACCTGATCCGTAAAGGGGATGTGCATGAAATTAAAGACCTGATGAAACGTTCACGTGAACTGGGCATGCAAACCTTTGACCAAGCCCTGTTTGACCTCTACAAAGCCAAACAAATTAGCTATAAAGATGCACTTAAGCATGCCGACTCACCAAACGATCTGCGCTTGCAAATCAAGTTGTCGGAAGAAGGCGGCGATCGCTTAATGCGCGCCAGTTCGAATATTACCTTCGATGGCCAGGCTTAAAAGCCCAATTAAAATGCAAAAAAACAGGCTTTAAATAAAGCCTGTTTTTTTTAACTGATTCCAAGTCAGTATTATTTTTTACGTAATGCTTCCTGGCATTCCGCCGCATCACAATAACCGTAAAGGTTTAAAGAGTGACCGGTTAAAGTAAAGCCAAACTTTTCAGCCACTTCATGTTGCTCATGTTCAATTACGTCATTGGTGAATTCGACCACTTTATTGCAATTCTGGCAAACAATATGATCGTGATGATCTTCTTGCATAATTTCGAAAACTGAATGATTATTTTCAAAATGATGACGCTGGATAATGCCTGCAGCTTCAAACTGCGTTAACACGCGATACACAGTTGCTAAACCGACATCTTCACCCTGTTCAAGTAGAGTCTTATAAATATCTTCTGCGCTTAAATGATGTTGTCTTGAATTTTCTAATAATTCCAATATTTTTATTCGTGGAAGCGTAACTTTAAGTCCAGCTTTGCGTAAATCTTGATTTGAAATAGGCATGTAAAAGGGTCTCTCAACAAATTTAAAGTTGGAATATGCAACAAAGTTAAGATGCAGTATGATCTATCCTTGGATCAAATGCATCATAATTAATTTGGGATAGTGTAGCAAAATGCAAAAAATCATGTTGACGTTATTCGTCACTTCACTGCTCGCAGGCTGTTCGACCTTGGGCGTTTATAAAGTTGATATTCCTCAAGGAACACCATTAACTCAAGCACAAGCGTCAAAAATTCAAGTCGGTATGAGTCACCAACAAGTTCGCTTTTTGCTGGGTAGCCCTACAATAACAGATCCAATGAATCCTTTACGTTGGGACTACATTTATAACTATATACCAGGAACTTATGCGAAAAAAGCCAAGATTCCGGCAGCCCATGGTCAACATTTAAAAATTTACTTCGATCAAACCGGTACGGTGCAAAAGATTGAAGGTCTAGAAACCATTCCAGAATCTCAACCTGGCTTGCCCGGCTCAAAAGAAGCGATTTTAACTGCGCCACCACTATAGACACTTTAAAATAAAAATAAACCCCTCGTTGAGGGGTTTTTCTTATCACTTCAATTGTTTAAAGCGATTTCCACGACAATATCGCCCAACCGGGTTGGCTGCTGCACGTTTGCGTCGAATATCCTTCGGATTGATGATGAGCGGTCGATAAATCTCGACACGGTCACCGACTTGCAAGATGTGATGCAGATCTTTCAGGCGCACGCCAAAAATTCCCAGAGCGAGCGGTTCTGCCAAGTCAACCTGTGCCCGAATACCACTTTGTTCAATCGCCTCTAAAGCGGTCATGCCTTGCCGAAAAGGCAGCGCAATATGAAACTGTTGCTCCAGTGCCGCATAGGCGACCCAAACCTGTTGTAGCTCACTCATCAGAACAATTGCCCAATAATTGCAATCATCGCCAGGATAATCGAAACAGGTAACACCACACGTACGGCAATACGCCACAGGTTATAAAACAACTCATTGCTGAAATTCATCGCCTTACGCAGATGGCTAATCTTCATGATCCATCCGGCAAAAATGGCATAGATGAGACAGATCACTAAGCCCCAAAGCATCAATAGTGTATTAAAAATCGGGCTCATTGCAGGAATTGCCCAAACAAATACGGCAGCTAGAATAAGCAACCATTGAATCACGATATTCAACTGACGCTGCAACAGCTGTTCACGCGCCATTTGCAATAACAATGCCGCAGCACTCACGACAGCAACCACCAAAGCCAGGCTTGGGATTTGTGCATTAGCAGCAAAGAAAGCAAAAGCAATTACCGCAACTAACTGCGCGATCCAGATCGGCAATACGGTTTTAGTTGCCATATCTTGCTGTTGAACCGCAGGCAAACTAGTTTGCCAGTACAAGCCCATGCCTAAACCACTTGCCACCAGTGCCAGGACGGTTGCACTGCCCCACTCGCTAAATTCAACCGGTGTTACATGCCAAGACGGTAAAGGTGTTCCCATCACATTGGCCAGAATAAAAGCAGCAAAAACCCCAATCACCGTTAAAAGCAGAATAATTTTTCGCGGTGCAAATGAAACTAAAATAGCAACAACAGCCAGGGCTATAAATAAAAGATGCGGTGCAATTGCATTAGCGGCAAAATGCCCCAGCAGCTGGCTCGCATTCGACAACATGCCGCCTGCCAGAAAAGGAATGAAGACTACGGCCAGCCAGCCCACAATACGCCATTTTTGCGAAGCATCCGCATCCCGGGTCAAACTGGACAAGGCATTTAAAGCTGTGGTTTTAGAACGCTTTGCCAATGCAATTTCCAAATAGCAGATCGGCAAAGCCAAAATAAGCATGGTAGCTAACCATAACAGCCAAAAATCAAGCTGACGATCAAGCTGAATCCCTACAATCGGTGCTAAAGTGGCAATGATGATAAAAGATAAACAAAATGCCATCAGCGGTGATAGCAATCGTGACATCGCATTGTCCTGCATGATGCGTTCCTAAAAAAAGTCTTTCGCTATTTTGCCTTTCTCATAAGTGAAAATCAAAAAGAAAAAGCAAACCATTATGCCTAATGATTTGCTGCGCAAAATGATTATCTTTTTAATTGTTGTTATCTCGTTTCTCTTTTATGAGAAAAAACGAGCAAACCAGTTTTTACCTGTTTTCTTTTCTTTTTCTTTAATAATACCCATCATGTTTTCTTTTACCGCACCGACATAGTCGGCATCATCGTGCTGAATATGATTGATCAGCCATTTTGAAAGCACTTCATGTAATTCACCTTCAATCGCCTGTCCCATTTCAAAGCGGCTACGATACGATTCAATCTTTTTAATGAATAAATCATGCACACGTTTATGCGGTACGCGGTATTTATAACCCGCCTCTTCCTGCAAAGACTCTTCAAAAGTAAAATGCGACTGAGTGTAATCAATGATATTATCAAGAATCTGTTTAATACGCGCACGGTCGGTATTTTCAACGATATCATCAATTTCATTAATATAATCAAGAATTCGTTTATGCTGATCGTCAATCACATCGATGCCAGTATTATATTCTGGAACCCATTTCATTTTCATTACGACCACCTATTAGATATAACCGATTAATCACATAAATTCATAATATATTGATTTTCAACAAATAAAAATGCACCAAAATAGTCGGCTTTTAGGTTTTTTTATAAAACAAATATAAATCATTGATATATATTCAATTATATTTGAAGACCCACTAAAAAGATAAAGTATTTTTTAACCAATATAATTAAAAAAAAACAGCCGTAAATTTTAATATAAAGTATTGTCTCTCTATTTCTTATATTTTCAAACATTTAATGAATATAAATAATGATAAAAAACCTGCTTTATTGCCACTATTTAAGCTAAATCCTATAAACAGCTCACTTAAAACGTAAAAAATGCATTTAAAACTTCTCGCTATATAAAAAACACCAGATAGGAATCCATATCGGGTGTTTTTTATACCTGGGGAATGAATATTACTAATATTGATCAGCCTTGGTGATTCGTTTCAATGCCGGATTTAAGCGTTCACGTTCCAAGCGTTCAACATGAGTCTGCTGTTTGCGAACCGGTCGGCCATCCTGAAATAAAATCATCTCTCCTGGCACAAATGCGGTCCAGGTTTCATTTTGGGTTAAAGGTTCGGTGGTAATGACGGCGACACGATCTTCTGGTGTCGTCACCTGACTGAAATCAACCTCAACATCGAGATCAATCAATTGTGCCGGTTTAAAAGGATATTCACGTACCAGCCAGTGCAATTTGGTAATCGCATAAGTAAATAATGCCTGACCGTTCGACAGGCAGAAATTAAAGGTGCCATGTTCGGCTATTTTTGGAGAAACCTCTGCCAATAAATCGAACACCTGATCGAGTTTGGGTTCATGATAACCAAACTTAAGCACAAGTTGGTCTAACAAATAACAGAACGCACGCTCACTGTCGGTATTGCCGACCGGAGTAAAACGACCCGATAAAGTTGGATTAAAGTCGTGTAAATCGCCATTATGGGCAAAAATCCATTGCCGCCCCCAAAGCTCACGGCTAAAGGGATGCGAATTTTCCAGATTGATTTTACCCTGAGTGGCTTTACGGATATGTGCAATCACGTTGCGTGATTTAATGGGATAATTACGAATGAGTTCAGCAATCGGTGATTCAACTGCGGATTGATTATCGACGAAAAGCCGGCAGGCTTTATCTTCAAAAAAAGCAATGCCAAAACCATCACAATGGTCTGATGTAATGCCAGCACGCTGAGAAAAACCACGAAACGAGAAAGTTACATCCGTGGGCGTAGCACAATTCATTCCGAGTAACTGGCACATAAGTCTTCATCATCTGTTTAATCCACCACCATGCTATTTTGCATTACTCCTTTGCCCATTACAAACAGCAAAATCAAGGTTTCTTATGCATTTTCAAGACTTAGTTCTGATTTTTTCTGCAGAATAAAGTTTTTAGTCAGCTGATTTACTTCCAGATAGACAAAATAATCCAGACAATTAAAAGCTTCATCATAAAAAGCCTGAGTGGACAATTGCGCCTGCATGTTCAGATAAACATCAAAAAGTTTTGGAATGCGTTCATCCTGCTGGAAACTATACTGCGGGTATGGCGGCTCAAATACCTGCTGAGACTGAATATTGCAGATAGATTGCTGCGGCAATGCCTTGATATGCTGATGAGTATAATACGCCCGTGACTCATTGCCTTGCATGCGAATGCTGACACAACCAATTAAATACTTGGCCCGCATCTCCTCCACGATTTTAGGTAGCAGATTTGTCCATAGTACCGAAAGAGCCTTTCCAGAGCGGTAACGCGAGTGCACACAAGTTCGCCCGATTTCGACAATATTATCCAAGTGGCTGAACGCTTGAACAATTTTAAATTCCTGCTGACTATAGCTCTGTTTTAATTCATGGCCTTGAAACAGTTTTAAGCGCGTATAAGCAACAATTTCATTGCTCCATTTATCCCGCAATACTGCATGTTCACAGCCAAAGTCATACAAGTCCTGATCCAGGCCAGATTCAAACTGAATGCCAAACTGCTGTGAAAACTGCACTGCCCGGAAACGCTGAGCTTCCTGTAAAGTTTTTAAATCTTCAATCCATTCAAACTTATATGGAGAGCTTGTAACCAAACCTTTTTGAAAGGGAAATTCAGAATTTTTATCATATTTATTCAACTGATCAAACATTTTATAAGACCTTGCTTTTGTTATTGTTCTACACTAGGCAATCAAGATGACATTATTATGATCAAATAACAACAAATCCAAAACAAAAGCCTCATTAAAATGAGGCTTATTTATATTAGCTTACAATTTATTGCAAAGGGTCGTTCCGATTAAACCTTTTTCGAATGAGTGCGGTTGGTAATTAAAGTACCTACCCCGTGATCGGTAAAAATTTCCAGTAAAGTGGCATGTGGAACACGGCCATCCACAATATGCGCGCTCACTACACCGCCTTTGACAGCATCCAGTGCACAGCCCACTTTCGGAATCATGCCGCCATAAATCACGCCGGTTTCAATTAAACGGTCGACTTCCTGAGTGGTCAAGCCTGTCAGCAGGTTTTTATTTTCGTCGAGTACACCGGTGATATTGGTCAGAAGAATAAGCTTCTCTGCGCCTAAAGCTTCAGCCACTTTACCCGCCACCAAATCGGCATTGATGTTATAGGTATTGCCTTCTTCATCTACACCCAACGGTGCGATGACTGGAATAAAATCACCCTGGGTAAACATTTCCAGAACGTCGGTTTTCACCCCAACCACTTCACCCACCAGACCAAGGTCAATCTGCTTGACTGTGCCATCTTCAGCAGTTTTTTCCATCAATAACTTCTGGGCACGTAACAGGTTACCATCTTTACCGGTCAGACCAATGGCACGACCGCCGTGTTGATTGATCAGATTGACGATGGATTTATTCACGCTACCGCCCAGGACCATTTCCACCACTTCCATGGTTGCAGGGTCAGTGACGCGCATGCCATCAATACGGTCAGATTCACGGCCTAACTGTTTCAAGAACGAATCGACTTGTGGACCGCCACCATGCACCACGATTGGATTTAAACCGACCGTTTTCAACAATACAATGTCACGCGCGAACGAGCTTTCCAGCTCCGGATCGGTCATTGCGTTGCCACCATATTTCACTACTAGCGTCTTGCCTGCAAAACGTTGAATGTACGGCAAAGCTTCTGTCAAAATTTGTGCTTTGTCGAGGCCGGTATGTTGATATGGCATTCGCCTCTCCTTATTGAGCATCTAAAATGTCTTGTGCGATTTGAGGATATCGGTCACTTAACATGGAAACAAATGTATGTCGAATATCGTTTAATCTTACAGGATTATCCGCATCAAAACGCACTGTAAAATATTCGCCGGTATTCGATGCTCGAATAATGCCAAATCCATCTTCAAAATCAAGTCGTACCCCATCAATTTTACTTAACTGGGCACCAAAATCCTGACTTTTCATTTCCACGTCATGCAATACTGCCTTCGGCTCCATATTATGCGTACTGATATAGGTATCTTCAGTGCAACAACGTTCTGGATATGCCTTTAAGGCCTGGGACAGGGTTAAATCAGCCTGCTGGCCAAGATATTCAAGTACCCTTAATGCAGCATACAAGCCATCATCATAGCCAAAACCGCGCCCGTCATTAAACACATAATGACCTGCATATTCTCCGCCAAACACGGCTTTGCCCTGGGACTGCGACATATAGGTCCGTAAAAAAGAACTTCCGGTACGGATCATTTTGGCCTGACCGCCCAGGTGACGCACGGTATTTCCCACCATGGTCGAACATTTGACATCAAAAACCACTTCATGACCCGGATGCGTTTTCAGGCACATTTCTGAAAATAGCGACAACAACCGGTCTGCAGAGATTGTGGTGCCATGTTCATCAATCAACACCACCCGGTCGCCATCGCCATCCAGCGCAATACCGATATCGGCCTGCTGTTCAAGCACGGCTTGCTTTAACTCTGCCAGATTTTTCTCTTGTGACGGATCGGGTTCGTGATCAGGAAAATGGCCATTGGCCTCACAGCGAATGAGCATCAGTTCACAGCCCATTTTTTTTAGCACCAAAGCCGCACAGCGTCCGGCTGAACCATTCAGACCCTCCAGTACCACCTTAAAAGGTCGCTTTAGCTGGATATCTTTTAATAGCGCATGTTGATATTCAAGGCAGTACTTCACCACAATTTCATGTTGAATCGGTTCAATCAGTATTTTTTCTTCTGGATTAAAAACCGAACGAGCTGCGACAGCCACTTGTTGAATCTGCTCTGGACAAGGCGGTTCGCCCTGAATAATCCACTTCACGCCATTATCTGTTTTAGGATTATGGCTGGCTGTGAGCATAATGCCATTACCGTCAAACTGACGGGCAACAAAATATAAAAGTGGTGTCGAACAACAACCAATAATTGTGGCATGCAGCCCTTTTTCTGCACACACTTGTCTGATGATTTCTGCATATTGGGGACTGGTCAAGCGCGCATCATACCCAATAGCCAGTTGGGTCTGTCCTGACTTTTGATATTGCATCACCAATCCATAGGCAATGGCTTTGACAAGCTCAGGAGTCAAAAATGATATTTTTCCACGAATATCATAGGCACGAAAAATTTGTGCTGGGAATTTTTTATTTTCAAAATTCATGATGACATTTTCTACTTTAGAATAACCCATAAAATAAAAATTTTATGGCATGCTGGATTAGCTCAGTATTCACAACCAGGGCATCATCTTATTAAATGAGAAGATTAACATTCTAAAAGCATTTCATATTTTTAAGCAATGGTAAAAAATTTTTACAAATTTACTTAATGGATTAGCTATTTTGTTGATAAATATATAATTTATGCTGCTTAAAAACAAAAGTATTCAAATAAATTTAATTTAAAAACAATTATCTACAAAAACAATAAAAACATTATTCCGAGTATACACCCATATTCAAATCAGACTTATAGTTTTGAAATCAGATGATTGCTGATTCTTTGTTTTATAAGGAATATTTTATTCACCCTATCCAGATTTAAGAATAAAACCTGACACAGACCAATCCCACTGTTGTATTTATCAGGCTTTATTCAATTATACTAAATCAAGGTTTAGCTTTTACCCGTATGGCCAAAACCGCCAGCACCACGTTCTGTTGCTTCAAATTCATTGACAATATCAAACTGCGCCTGAACAACAGGAACAAGTACATACTGCGCTAAACGTTCACCCGGTTGCAAGGTAAATGCTGTTTGGCTACGGTTCCAGACCGATACCATCAACTCACCTTGATAATCTGAATCGATTAAACCGACTAGATTGCCTAAAACAATCCCATGTTTATGGCCCAAACCTGAACGCGGCAAAATTAAACCGGCAAAATTTGTATCTTCAATATAAATAGCCAAACCGGTTTTTACCAATACTGTTTGACCCGGTTCAATCACAGTCGCTTCATCGACACAAGCACGCAAGTCCAAACCTGCTGAACCCGAAGTCGCATAGGTAGGCATCGGCCATTCATTACCTAAACGTGTATCGAGTACTTTCACTTGAACTTTCATTTGTTTTTTCCTAATTGTATGGTTTAAATGTTGCATGGTTTAAATGGTGAATTAACGCTTGATCAGCGCACGTAAATTTTCCAGATAATGCTGGGCCTGCAATTTGGGGTCAATATTGCCGGCCAGTTTTTTCTTGCGACCCAACCATTCCAGCTCATCTTGCGGCAATTCATCCAGGAAACGGCTTGGTGTCATCTGTTTCATCTGGCCGCCCGCTTTGCGCTGCTCGGCCAGCGTAATGGTCAAGCCTTGACGGGCACGGGTAATGCCCACGTACATCAAACGGCGTTCTTCTTCCACGGTTTCGGCTGCAATCGAGTTTTTATGCGGCAGAATTTCCTCTTCCAGACCAATCAGATACACATAAGGAAACTCAAGACCTTTGGATGCATGTAAAGTCAACAAATTGACTTTATCGGTATCTTCTTCTTCCTGCTGCTGCTCGAGCATATCCAGCAGTACCATTTTACGAATCACACTTTCAATATTCTTGTCATCAACATCTTCGGCTCGGTTAATCAGACTTTGAATACTGCTATACAGCACTTCAATATTATCCAGCTTGGTTTTTTCCTGCGCTGGCGTTGCTGCATTTTCTTTAATGTAATCAATATATCCCGCTTCCTGCATCATCTGGCGAATAATGGGTACAGGCTCGTCGTCATCCAGCAGATTACGGGTGAAATTTCCAATAAAATCGGCAAACTCAGCCAGTTGTGTAGTGGCTTTTTTCGGAATTGCCATCGTTAAACGCTGATCGCCTGCTGCTGCCAACAGCGATAAGTGATTTTCTTGCGCAAACAGACCCAATTTTTCCAAAGTCACCGGACCAATGGCACGTTTCGGCGTGTTAATAATCCGTAAAAATGCGCTGTCATCTTCAGGGTTAATAATCAGACGCAAATAACTCATGATGTCTTTAATTTCTGCGCGCGCAAAGAAAGACTGGCCGCCAGAAAGCTTGTAGGGAATCTGCATTTGCCGCAGCTGGGTTTCTAAAATGCGGGCCTGAAAATTGCCCCGATACAAAATCGCGTAATCTTTCCAGTTTTTCCCATTCATCAATTTATGGGTGATCAGATCCTTGACCACACGTTCGGATTCATCATCATCATTACGGCAGGTAATTACGCGAATCACTTCACCGTGACCTTTATCCGACCAGAGCTTTTTATCAAAGATATGCGGATTATTGCCAATCACCGTATTTGCAGCCTTCAGGATACGGCTGGTTGAACGGTAATTTTGTTCTAATTTAATGACTTTTAGATTCGGAAAATCTTCTTTCAACAAAGCCATATTTTCAGGCTTTGCTCCGCGCCATGCATAAATGGACTGGTCATCATCACCTACCGCCGTGAACTGTCCCATCACCCCGACCAACAGTTTCACCAGAATATACTGTGCCGTATTGGTATCCTGATATTCGTCGACCAAGAGATAACGCACCCGGTTCTGCCATTTGTCCCGAACTTCGGCATTTTCCTGCAACAAACGGGTCGGCATCACGATCAGGTCATCAAAATCCACCGCATTATAGGCACGCAAGTTACGCTCATAGAGCTGATATAAATGCGCAAACTGTACATCTTCGGCGGTTTCACAGGTGGTGTGAGCTTGTTCCGGTGGAATCAGGTCATTCTTCCAGTCCGAAATCATCTTCATGGCTTTGGCAATCAGCTCTTTACTTTCTGCACCCGACAAATTATCACGGTGCATTAAATCCATCAGGATGCGCTTACAATCATCGGCATCCAGAATAGAAAAATTATTTTTTAACGGCGTATGTTTCAGTTCCAATCGCAGCAAATTCAGACCAAAGGTATGGAAGGTCGAAACGGACAGACCTTTGGCTTCCTCACGAGACAATAATTTACCCACACGCTCCTTCATTTCGCGTGCTGCCTTATTGGTAAAGGTCATGGCAGTAATACGATGCGCCGGAATACCGCAATTCTTAACCAGATGCGCGACTTTTCGCGTAATCACCGAGGTTTTACCTGAACCAGCCCCTGCAAGTACTAACAAGGGTCCTTGAGTATATTTCATGGCTTCAAGTTGCTTGTCATTGAGTTGACTTGCCGACGACATAGTATTTCCTCGTATTGATTGGAGCTCGATTATAGTCATCTGCGCCAAACTTGCATAACCTAAAATACAAATTTGACATTCATAAAAAAACCACCCGAAGGTGGTCTTTTCAATTCAGCATGGATTCATGAAGAATTATTGAACCGCGTAAATGCTGATTTCTACACGGCGGTTTTGTTCACGGCCTTCAGCAGTCGCATTTGATGCGATCGGGTTCGCTGAACCTTGACCTTGTGCATTAATACGCGTACGTGCCACGCCCTGACCGGCAAGATAGTTCGCTACAGATTGAGCACGCGCTTGAGACAATGGAATGTTAATCGAGTCATTACCAGTGCTGTCTGTATAACCTGTTACAAGAATACCGCTCTTGTTGTCTTCAGTCAGTGTTTGCGCAACCTTGTTCAAAGTCGCGTAGAAGTTAGGTTTGATATTTGACTTGTTGGTATCAAAAGTAATGTTACCCGGCATAATCAAGCCAACCGAACCATCCGGATTACGTGTAACGTCTACACCAGTACCCGCCATTTGTTGACGTAATTTTTTCTCTTTATTGTCAAGGTAAACACCCGCTGCACCACCTACTACTGCACCAATTGCAGCTGCACGGTTATTTTGCGCGCTTGTATTTGCATTACCTTTAGAAATACCATAACCAGCAGCTGCACCAACCAATGCGCCAATTGCTGTTTTATCGTATTCCATACCGCCTGTACTACCGGCAGTTTGACAGCCAGATAGAACTAATGCCCCTGCTACCGCTGCTGAAATTGCTAGTGCACGCATCGCATGCCTCCTTCTTGTGTTTTATCGTATGGTGGAATAATGAATTAAAAAAAATGGGCATACCATTGATTTTTTGTAAATAATACATGCATTAGTTACATTTTGTAATATTTATTGCGGATCTTAAGAATAACTTCCGCACAATTTCTTCATACTTGTATGAATAGACTTTTTTATTTTAAATTCTGCAATTATATTCAATACTGAATAAAAACCTTCGATGATTTTCTTTTAAGGCCGTTTTTTATATGTCATCTCAAAATACCAAGCAACCGATATTAAAAAAAATATCTCGCGGGCTTACTGTCGGTTCGGTCATTACCGGAAGCACTTTTTTTCATGGACCACCCGTACTCGCATTGGGACTAACCAAACTCATTAAAAAATCACGTAAAGTAGATGAAACCAACATTAAAATTACCAACAGCTGGCTCAGTGTCAACAATTGGCTAATCGAGCATATATTGCCCAACTTAAAGTGGGATATCACGATTGAAGAAGGTTTAGAGCTCAGTATGCAAGGCCGTTACCTGATGACCTGTAACCATCAAAGCTGGGTGGATACTACAGTAAATCAGTACTTTGGTTTAACCCGCATGCCGCTGACCCGTTTCTTTACCAAGTGGGAGCTGATCTTTATTCCTTTTGTCGGGCAAGCCTTTAAAATTTTAGGTTTCCCGATGATGAAGCGTCATAGCAAGGAACAGATTGCCAAAAATCCGGAACTGAAAACCCGTGACATGGAAGAATCGCGTAAAGCCTGTGAACAGTTATTAAGTCAGCCGTTTACCTTATTGAACTATCTGGAAGGTACGCGTTTTACGCCAGAGAAACATGCGCAGCAGCAATCCCCTTACAAACATTTACTTAAACCTAAAGCGGGCGGGTTGGCTTTGGCGCTGAATATTTTAGGCGACAAGATTGACGCGCTGGTTGACATGACCATTGTTTATCCGGATGGGGCACCGGGTTATGGCGATTTCTGGCTAGGCGAAGTCAATCGCATTGCGGTGAATTTGCGTAAAATTGAAATTCCAGGCTGGGTATTAGGCGGTAATTATGAAGATGATGCTGAATATCGTGAACGTTTTCAGCAATGGGTTCATGCGCTATGGACTGAAAAAGACCAGCTGATTGAACGCATGCAGCAAGAGTTGGCAGCAAAAGCTTAAACACACGCAAGGAAAAAAATGAAGCAAGACGACCAGATCACCTCCCCCACCTTTTCTTTTGTGAAAAAAGGCACCTGGGGATGGAAAGTCGCACTGGGCTATGACATTTTCATGATGGTTCTGATCATCATTAACCTGTTCTGTCTCAGTGCCAATGCCATCCTGATGAGTGATTTTGGCGGCTGGCTGTTTGACTTCATTCATCTTCCTGAACTGCTGCAATTTTACCGTAACTCATTGCGTCCCTGGGTTATCATTACCGAAAGCTGGTTTACCAGTTTTCTGGTGATTGAACTGCTGGTTCGCTGGGCCATTGCGATTATTGCGCAGCATCATAAACGCTGGTTTTTCTTTCCTTTTATACACTGGTATGAAATTCTATCGATTATTCCGCAGCTGCGTTTTTTACGTTTATTACGCGCCGGGGCCATCGGCTACAATCTGTACCAGCATGGTTATAAAGTCATTCCGGACGCCTGGTATCGGCGGGCCAAATTTTATTACCACATGTTGCTTGAAGAACTCACCAGCCGTATTGTACTTACGGTTTTAGATGGCATAAAACGTGAACTTTCCACCAGTACCACACATAAAAAACTGATTGAAGATCTGGTTGCCCATCACCGTGACATGTTTGCCACTGCCCTGGCGGATATTTTGCAAGAATCTTTGGGCAAAGAGCTGCAAGCGCAAAAAATCATGATTGCTGAAAATGTCGGCGACATTGTCAATCGCGCCATTGAAGACACTCCTGAACTGACCCAGTTATTGCGCCTGATTCCGATTGTCGGAGGGCGCATAGAACAACAGATCCAAAGCATCGGACAACGCTTGGGAGAAAACATCACGCTGGGGCTGATTGAACCTTTTGCCTATGGTCATAAAAATGAAAAAAATCTGGCATATTTAGAAATTTCAAATAAAATCAGCCAAATACAATTTGAAAATAATACTCATGTGGAAAAACTGGTGGAATCGGCTGTTTTTGAGAGTTTAGAAGCCATTCGCAAGCAAGTAAAAGTAAAACAATGGCAACAAATTCTGGAACAGCATGATCAAGTTAAAGAATGATCATGAGATTAAAAATATTGAAAACGTGGCTAGAGAAAAGCTGCAATTTGTTCTAGCATTTGCTCTATTTACAACATCACTTCGACATAAAATTAATGAGTCAGAAGTCTTAAGGAATAATTATGGCTGATATACGGATTACAGGCAGAATGGTTAATTTTACCCGATTAACTTTTGACACCAATGATCACAATGCAATCCGCCAGCAATTGACTCAAATGCTTCAAGAGACTGCTTCTCATGGCACGCTGGTCATTATTGACAGCACGGTAGAACAGGAGCTGATCGCACTGATTCAGTTATTGATCAGTCTGGACTTACAGCCGATGGGCGTGATTGACGGCATTCTTTCCAATGAAGCCCGTGCCATTCAGTTTCCTATTCTGCCCGCAGACAACAAACCCTTACAACGGATTAAAGCCACGAAAGAACAAGTGGTTGAGGCCAAGCCTGAAGTTGAGCCTGCCCCAACCCAAGACACCGACGAAGCGCCTGCAAAACCAAGTCGTGTCATCAGCCATGTGACTTCTTATCACGATGAAATTTTGCGTACCGGTCAATGCCTGGTCCAGGATCATGGCGATATTATTCTCAATGCCGGGATCAATAGCGGCTCTGAAGTCATTGCTTCAGGAAATATACATATTTATGGTAGCGCACGTGGTAGAGTCATCGCCGGCGCAGGCGGGAACAGTGCAGCACGTATTTTCTGCCATTCCCTGGAAGCAGAACTGGTATCGATTGCAGGGACATATTGTGTGGCGGATGACATTCCACCACATGTCCTGAAAAAATCTGTCCATATTTACTTGAATGATCATCAAGAACTTGTATTTGAAGTTCTCGAGTTTTAATGTATAAATAAACACCAAAAGCCCCATATTTAAAAAGGGGTTTGAACCATAACAGGAGTGGATTCGGTGGCGAAAATTGTTGTCGTAACATCAGGCAAAGGTGGTGTAGGTAAAACTACTACAAGTGCATCTTTTGCAACAGGTTTAGCCCTTCGTGGTCACAAAACTGTTGTGATCGACTTTGACGTGGGTTTACGTAACCTGGATTTAATCATGGGTTGTGAACGTCGCGTTGTTTATGATTTTGTGAATGTATTAAATAACGAAGCGCGTCTTCAACAAGCGCTTATTCGTGACAAAGATATTGAAAATTTATACATTTTGCCTGCATCACAAACCCGTGACAAAGATGCCTTGACCGATGAAGGTGTTGCACGTGTTATGGATGAACTTTCTCAAGAATTTGATTACATTATTTGTGATTCACCTGCGGGGATCGAACGCGGTGCCATCATGGCCATGTACCATGCAGATGAAGCGATCATTGTGACCAACCCGGAAATTTCTTCGGTACGTGACTCTGACCGCATTATTGGTATGCTTGACAGCAAAACCAAAAAAGTAGAACAAAACGAAGGTCGTATCCGTAAGCATCTTTGTATTACACGTTTCAACCCTGAACGTGCCGATAAACAAGAAATGTTAACCATTGACGATATTTCTAAAGATATCTTACGTGTCCCTACACTGGGGGTTATTCCTGAATGTAAGAGCGTACTGCAAGCATCTAACGAAGGTAAACCGGTTATTCTGTTTACTGAAGAAGCTGCGGGTCAGGCTTATGATGACCTTGTAGCACGCTTCCTGGGTGAAGAACGTCCTTACCGTCACATTGAAGTCAAACCTAAAGGTTGGTTGGCAAGACTATTTGGAGCGTAAGAAATGGCAGGATTCTGGAGTAAACTGTTTAGTAGTGAGGATAAACCATCAAGCGCACAGACGGCTAAAGACCGCTTAAAAGTTATTGTTGCCTCTGAACAAGGTTTAGGCAAACGCTTAAGCCAGGAAAAGATTGACCTCATGAAAAAAGAAATCATGCAGGTGGTCAACCGTTATGTCCGTGGCGTGGATGAACAGCACATTCAAATGTCGGTTCGTTCTGAAGCCAATATTGAAATGTTAGAAATGAATATCAATTTGCCTGAAGAGCGATAATCCGAATTTTGATTAGTCAAGCAAATTGAATCAAGGCAAAATATGAGGCTTGCTGAACTGGTATTTTATCCCATTCAGCTCACTTGAAGCATAGCTTCAAGTCTTGCGACTAGGCAAAGCCTTAAAGCAGTGCTTTAAGTTTGCTGGTCTAGCCTCATATTTTGCCTTTTTTAATCAGTATACCAAGGAGATTGCGATGGCATTATCTCAGCCAGCAACGTTCAATGAAGAATGGTCAGATGAGCGTGTATTTGCCTACTTAACTCAGCTACCTCCTGCAGGCGTGAATGCTGATTTTCATGTGCTTTATCATGCATTCAAGCATATGCGTCCAAATGATTATGAGCGTTTACTGACTCAATTCGTTGCCGATGGCCGTGATGTCAATGCCACCAATCCTGAAGGTCAACGCATTCATGATGTGATTGCACAGTACCCGCGTCAAAGCGAAGGCTTCCTGGAAGTACTTGCCAAGTTTGCTTAAGTAATCCATAAAATACCTGGCTGTTTGCATAGAACAGCCAGGTATTTTTTATTAAACTCATTTTCTTTTAAGCGTTTTATTTTAAGCCAGCAATAGCATCAATGCAGGAAAAGTCACGGCAAAACAGAGGGTCTGCAAGCTAATCACGGCCGCCATTAATTGATGATCGCCTTGATACACCCGGGTCAGAATATAAGAGGCAGAAGCGGTCGGCAAACTAAAAAACACCACCAGAATCATGCGCTCTAAATGACTTAGATGAAAAGCCCAACATACTGCAAATGCCAAAATGGGCATGATGAGCAAACGCCCAAACACATTCATCAATAAACGATAGATATTTGTTCTGAACTGATCAAATTGCAGTGCTGCACCGACTGACAGCAAGCCCAAAGGCAAACTCATGGCAGCCAGCAGTTTAAATAGCTGCTCAACACTTTGCATGACGCTCAAATCCAGAAGATTAAAACCTACACCTACAATACAGCCGAGAATTAACGGATTTTTGCTAATCGAAATAACGGTTTTTCCAAGAGTTTGCCAGCTCAAGGTCGATAATGCCAGTACCGATAAAATATTCACTAAAGGAATCGCGACAGCGATCAGCATGGCAAACATTTGCATGCCTTTCGGTCCAAATAAAGATGCCATGAGCGACAGGCCGATATAGGTATTAAAGCGCACCTGGCTTTGCATATACACGCCAAAACGCTGTACCGGAATGTTATAGATTTTTTTGACCACAAAAAGAGCCATCGCTGCCAGCAAGATTATCAGGATCAAGATTCCCAGCATGCTCGACACGGTAGCCATATCCAGCTCGACATGAGATAAATTCAAAAAGAGCAAGCTAGGAAACAAGATAAAATAATTGAGCTTTTCCGAGTTTCCCCAAAATTCATCTGTGACAAAACGCGTCTGTTTAAGTAGATATCCCATTGCAATCAAAATGATCAATGGAAATAGCGCCATGACAATATTCATGCTCTATCTGTATCCTTAATGAAATATTTCAGTCTTTTCCTGAGCTGCATAATACTTTTGTTTTTCATGAATATTCACTTAATTTACCTGATATCTTCCAATTCTGCGCAAGAAAAAGGCCTGCATTTGCAGGCCTTTGGAAGATATTTACACTTAAATTAAAATATCACGTTTACCGTTGGCACCCATACCGCTGACAATGCCATTTTCTTCCATCTGGTCAATGATACGTGCAGCACGGTTATAACCCAGGCTAAACTTGCGCTGTAGCGAAGAAGTGGATGCCTTGCGGGTTTCCAGCACAAAAGATACACATTGGTCATAAAGCGCATCACGGTCTGAACCACCATCACCCTCTTCAAAACCACGTGAAGTAGGCTCTTCATCATAAGGCGTCAGAATCTCATCCACGTAATTTGGTTCACCACGCTCCCGCCAAGCATCACAAATACGGTTCACTTCGTCATCGGCAATAAAGGCGCCGTGCACACGTTCGGGTTCAATCTTGCCTGGGCCGAGGAACAGCATGTCACCATGACCTAGCAAGTCCTCTGCACCACCAGCATCCAGAATGGTCCGCGAGTCAATTTTCGAGTTCACACGCAGTGCTACGCGGGTTGGAATATTGGCTTTAATCAAACCGGTGATCACATCCACCGAAGGACGTTGGGTCGCAAGCAACAGGTGAATTCCCGCAGCACGAGATTTCTGCGCCAAACGGGTAATCATTTCTTCCGCTTTTTTACCCACCTGCATGATCATATCAGCGAATTCGTCCGCTACAATCACAATGGACGGCAATGGAGTCAGACGCGGTGCACGTTCGCCAACAACCGATTCGCTGGCTTTCCAGGTAGGATCAAACAGTTCTTCACCATTGGCAATTGCTTCTTCGACTTTGCGGTTATAGTCGCTGAGCTTACGGATCTTCAGAAAAGACATCAGCTTATAGCGACGTTCCATTTCATTCACACACCAGTTTAAGGCGCTGACCGCATCTTTCATGTCGGTCACGACCGGCGTCAATAAATGCGGAATATCATTATAGTTCGCCAGTTCCAGCTGTTTCGGGTCAATCAGGATCAGACGCAACTGATCAGGCGTGTACTTCAATAACATCGACAGAATCATCGAGTTTACCGCAACCGATTTACCCGAACCGGTCGTACCGGCAACCAGCATATGCGGCGCCTTACCCAGTTCGGTAATCACGGGATTACCCGAAATATCTTTGCCCATGGCCATGGAAAGAATGCCATTTGGATCTTCAAATTTTGGTGTTTTGACCAGTTCAATCAAACGAACCATTTCACGGCTGCTGTTCGGCACTTCAATTCCGATATAAGGCTTACCCGGAATGACTTCGACTACACGTACTGAGGCCATCGACATCGAACGTGCCAAGTCACGTGAAATATTGGTCACTTTAGAGGCTTTTACCCCCGGTGCCAAATCCAGCTCAAAACGCGTCACCACAGGACCGGGCTGTGCTTCTATCACTTTGGCCTTTACATTAAACTCTTGCAGTTTAATTTCCAGAAGTTCAGATAAACGGGCCAATTGCTCGGCAGTGAAATTCACCTTCTTGTTAGGGTCAACTTCATCCAGCAGCTCCAGACCCGGCAAAGGCGGCAAATCGCGACGTTTTTGTGCCACCTGCATGGCACGTGACATCGGGCGGCCCATTGCATCGGTTAAAGGCGCATCCAGATCAAAATCATCCTCATCCAATTCAAACTCGTCGACAGGTTTTCCAGCCGTTTCTTGCCAAACTTCACGGAAGGCATCTTTGTTGGAAGCAATCAAGGCCTTTTCATCTTCGGAAATGGTGGATTGCGACTGCAATTGAGTATTGATTTCTGCACGTACAAAGGCTGAGGATTGAGCATAACTACTCGTGGTACGTGCCACAGGTGCCGCTGGCTCCAACTGATCTATCTGTAAATTATCTACCGGTAAATTATCTACCGGTAAATCATCGACCAGCAGATCATCCAGCTCATCAAACTCGTCATCCAATGCGCTATTTTTGGGCGTACTGTTGAGTTGTGGTGATGCCGCAATATTCATAGATGCCGCCGTCACCATCTTTTCTTCATGAATAACTGCTGCGGGTTCCGGATTTACAGGATTAAATGGCGTATGAACATCTGTAGCCGTTTTTCCACCCGGCACAGCGGCAAGCAATTCGTCAAAGATTTCGTCATCGTCCCAATCCAGGTTTTGCTTCGAGGTCTGGGGAGTTGTTGCGACAGGTTGCTCATGAACAAAGGCTTGTAAATGGTCATGTGGTGTATGAGGCCCAGATTCTTCAGCCGCTTTTAACAGTGCATCAATATCCTGTTTATGTTTCTGGTTGTCATCGGAATGTAAGGCACGCCAGACTTCACCTGTAGCCACGACACGCTGTGTATTCTGTTCCAGACGATGGGCCTTTTCTAAAATCTGTTCAAATTCTGCCTCATCTTCATCATCCATCAGCTGTTGCTGTGCAGACTGCTCTCTTTCAACCATGTCATTAAACAGGCGCTCTGCAGCCGGATCTCGAACGATTGGGGATAGTTCTACTTCCTTATGTTCGGCGACTACTGCTACTTTTTCTGTGGCTGTTTTTTGCTTGTTATTTAGCAATGATTTTTTGACTTCAGGATTTGTCCGGTCAAATGCAGATTCGGCTTCCGGCACATTTTTATAAAATAAGTCCTGTAAATAGGCAGGAATTGCTCTGAGGGTGTCCCAGGTTTTGTTCCACTTCACCCCAAATGCAAAGGTGAATAACACAAACCAGAACAGCAGCAGGAAAAGGGTTGCGCCATAAATGGTTAAAATCTGGGTAAGGCTTTGCCCCAATTCATACCCAATGATACCGCCCGACGAATTGTCCAGCGTATCTGCCGGCACCTGCCAATACAGATACAACAAACTTGCTGTCGCCAGCAAAATAAAGAACTGTGCAGCATAGCGAAACGGCTTATTCAAAAAACTATACGGCCACCAGACCTGAATTGCCTCAACAAACAGAAAAATTGGAATGAGCAGACTTGCCCAGCCTAAAAAACCGAACAGTAAATCTGCGATCCACGCCCCGGCAACCCCACTGGCATTCGACACCTGCTGGGTATCACTGGAAATGTGCATCCAGCCCGGATCAAAAGGCGTATAGGTCACTGTTGCAAGGAATAAATAAATTCCAAATGAGACTAAAAATAATGTCTTTATTAAGCGCTGTGCATAAACACTCGACACCGCAGTCATATACTGTCCTGTAACCAATTTTTCATTCATGTTTTTGTAAGAAACTAAGACAAAATAGTTTCACAATAAACGCGTATTATGCACCTGTTCCACAAAAAAAGATGCAATATTATGTAGTGGCCGCTGCTTAGAAATATACCAGATTGAATATCTAGCACAGCACTGTTGTTCTATATAGCTCAAATCGATTTGCATGATCAATAATATCGACTTTAATCGCACACCACTGTTATACAGTTTCACGTATAATTCCACAAATTTCTAAATAAAAAAGGATGCAGCGGATGAGCGCACGTCACTCAAGACTGATTATTTTAGGTTCGGGTCCTGCTGGCTATAGCGCAGCGGTCTATGCAGCGCGTGCAAACTTGAAGCCTACCCTGATTGCAGGCTTGCAACTGGGTGGACAACTCACGACAACCACTGAAGTTGACAACTGGCCGGGTGATCCGGAAGGCCTGACCGGCCCTGCCCTGATGGAACGCATGCAAGCCCATGCCGAACGTTTTGGCACCGACATTGTCTATGACCATATCAACGAAGTGGATTTAAGCGTTCGCCCGTTCGTTTTAAAAGGCGACATGGAAGAGTTCACCTGTGATGCCCTCATCATTGCAACCGGTGCAACGGCTCAGTATCTGGGTCTTGAATCCGAAGCTAAATTCATGGGTCAAGGTGTAAGCGCATGTGCAACCTGTGACGGTTTCTTCTATAAAAACCAGAAAGTGATGGTGGTCGGTGGTGGCAACACTGCTGTAGAAGAAGCGCTTTACCTATCGAATATTGCTTCACATGTAACACTGGTTCATCGCCGTGATTCATTGCGTTCTGAAAAAATCCTTCAAGATCATCTTTTTGCTAAAGAAAAAGAAGGCAAAATCAGCATTATCTGGAACCATCAGGTGGAAGAAGTCTTAGGTGATAATAGCGGCGTAACTTCTGTACGCCTACAGTCTACCCAAGATGGCTCTAAACAGGATGTAGACGTTACGGGCTTGTTTGTTGCCATTGGTCACAAACCGAATAGCAGCATGTTTGAAGGTCAACTTAACCTGCGTGACGGTTATATCCAGGTACAAAGCGGTACTGCAGGTAATGCCACTGCTGCCTCTGTAGCGGGTGTATTTGCTGCAGGCGATATTGCCGACAGTATTTACCGCCAGGCGATTACTTCAGCAGGTTCAGGCTGTATGGCTGCACTGGATGCTGAAAAATACCTTGATGCCTTGGGTGAATGATTGAAATAAATCAATTCAACTCAAAAAACCGTCCTCTTGGGGCGGTTTTTTTTTGTATGATAAAAATCTTAAGTGTTTATTGCCAGTTACCCTTTTCGTTCAGGCTGAATCGCATGCATCCATTAGCCCCCTCAGAATTCATTTTTCCCGATCCCATCGAGGCTGATCCCGATGGCGAGGGACTAATCTGCATAGGTGCCGACCTCTCCCCTTCTACGCTTTTTGAAGCCTACACCCATGGCCTGTTTCCGTGGTTTTCTGAAGGTGAACCGATCTGCTGGTGGAGTCCCGAACCACGCTGCATTATCCGCCCGCAGGATTATCATCCCAGTAAATCCTTAATTCGAAATATGAAAAAGTTTGACTATCAAATCACGGTCAATCAGGCCTTTGAACGGGTCATCCGTTCTTGTGCCCTGCCGCGCAGCTATGCAGATGACACCTGGATTTCAGAAGACATTATTGAGGGGTATTGCGAGCTGTTTGAAGCCGGCTATGGCTATAGCATTGAAGTATGGGATGAAAATAGAGTGGTTGGCGGTTTATATGGCGTGACCATTGGACACGGCTGTTTTGGTGAGTCCATGTTTAGCACGCAAACCGATGTCTCAAAAATGGCGTTTTATACTTTAATGCTGATCGGTCAGGAAAACAATTTGCCCTGGATTGATTGTCAATTGGTCAATGATCATCTTTTAAGCCTGGGGGCCTGTACACTTTCTCGCCAAGCGTATCTTAATTCGTTACAAGATGTTGTAAAACAGCCTGCTATTGATTGGAAAAAATATCAGGAGGGTGTATTTTCAAGTAAAACAATAGCGCAAAACGCAAAATTAATTGAATGAAAAATACAAGAGGGATCTTGCCATGAACTCGTATCACCCAAAGTCCCTGCTCAATGATTTACAGTATTACATTACGCCACCGCATAGCTGTAGTTATCTGGAAAATAAATCGGCGCGAATGGTCTTTTTAGATCCTGCCCATCGCATTGATGTGGTCAGCCTGTCTGAACTTTCACGTCTGGGGTTTCGTCGCAGTGGCGATTTTGTGTATCGTCCTGAATGCCACCTGTGCCGTCAATGTTTATCTTGCCGCGTACCTGTTTCCGACTTTCAAATGAACAATGCACAAAAGAAGGCATGGAAACGCAATCAGGATCTGACGGTTAAAATTACCCGCGCCGCCGATGCGACCAACATTCACTATCAACTCTATGAACGCTACATCAATGAACGTCATGCCGATGGCGATATGTTCCCGCCAAGTCTGGATCAATTCGAAAAATTTTTAGTGCATAGCTGTACAGACAGTTTTTTTCTCGAATTCTGGAAAGATGACAAACTGCTGAGTGTTTCCAGCTGCGATCCGCTAGATGACGGAATTTCTGCGGTCTATACCTTCTTTGATCCTGAGGAAAGCCGGCGCTCACTGGGTGTTTTTGCCGTACTTAAACAGATTGAACATGCCAAAGCTTTGGCTTTGCCTTATGTCTATCTCGGCTATTGGGTTCCGCACTCCGATAAAATGAACTACAAATCTCAATATGTGCCGTTGGAACTGTTGATTGATGGGCAATGGCGACGTTTAAACCGCTTGCTCAACCAGGAAGAAATTCAGCAATTGGGCAACTCCCTCATGACAACATTACCTTCGGGCTGGAACAACCCCATCATCAAGTAATGCCGCCATTCCTATTTAAACAAACTTGCAAAATCATCAGTGCATGCTTTCACCATAATGATGGCATGCTCTTTTGATCCATCCGGATTGGGATAATAATTTTTGCGTAAATCGATTTGATGAAAATCTGCTTTTTCATACAACTTGATTGCAGGAGTATTAGACTCCCGTACTTCCAGAAAAATTTGTACGGGATTATTTTTCAGCATAGCAAGCGATGCATCCAGTAGCTTAAAACCCAGACCTTTGCCCTGCTGAGACGGATCAATTGCCATTAACAGCAAATTGGCTTCATCCAGCACAGGCTGTAAAATACAGAATCCAACCACCTGACCGTCTTGTTCAATCACTGTGCTCTGATAACCCGTTACAGCTTCTTCAAACTGTTTAACAGTCCAGGGATGGCTTTGGACCAATCTTTCAATCTTTGCCACTGTAGATACATCTGCAGCTTGCATCAAACGAATCATCTTCGTTCTTCTTATATAAAATTAACCCTCGCATTATAAAAACTTTGTGATAAAAATCGAGTAAAAAAAAGAGCGATCACTATCGCTCTATGTTATTTCCGCTTAAAAGCCTAAATTCGCTTTCCATTTTTCGAGCAAAGCATGAGTGTCCAGATCATTCGGATGGAAACCCGGCTTAAAATACAACAGCATTTCCTTCCCCATACCACTAATCACGCCTTTTGATGGACTATAGGCATAACTATAAATTTCCCGCAGCGAATTAAAGTTAAGCTGTTGATCCTGCTTTAAAAGACGTGCCAGAAAATAACTTTGTACCACAAATAAAGTTGCCATGGCGATCACCAATGAAGATGTACGCAGTGCATATAACTTCAAGCCTTTACCGAATATTCCCTCAAATACATCATATGCCACGGCCTTATGTTCATTTTCTTCAATCGCATGCCACATCCACATGGTTTTCATGGTTTCATCGGTCATGAGTTCCTGAATATATGAATTGGTTAAGAGCTGCGATGCAATGGTCGCGGTAAAATGTTCAAGTGCCGTGGTTGCAGTCAGATCAATCATTTCCTGAGTAATCCCCACAGGTTTAGCTATTTTTGCCATCAATTTACGTGTGGTCTGAATTACTTTATCGGTATAACCATCCAAGGTCTCCACATCATGCCCATATCTTTGTGCCGAGGCATTAAAGCCCACATGTTCCTGAGTATGCATGGCTTCCTGACCAATAAAGGCGGAGATTTCCTTTTGTAACTCTATATTGTCTTTTAAGGCAGGATGATGACGTACAGCGCGAACACTGTCGATAAAGAATTTTTCACCTGCGGGAAACAAAGCTGATAGTGCTGTCATAAAGTGTGTCAAACCGGCTGAACCATTCATCCAGTATTCGGGAACTTGTTCAAAATCAAAGTTCATGCGGCGTACAGGAAAACTCGCACCGGCACGATTGTTTATATTGACCTTTGCATTCATGATGCTTTACTCCTATCTAGCAAATACATTGCTAAATTCACTTTTGTTTTTCTTGATTGTTATATTACGTGTTTAAAAACTTGCTATAAGGGCAGATAAGGTCAGGAAAATATCAGTTTAGGACATGAGGAGAAATAAAGCGCTGCTTTATTCCGACCCAAGAGAAAAACACAATAAGCGAAATTATTTTTTCGACGCAGGAAAAAAGGCACTGCCTCAAATCACTTCTTTGCTGCAAGAGATAAGGCAAGGCTATACAAGATGAATTTTAAAAAATGAATGAATAAAATAAAAAAAAGCGTCCCAGAAGGACGCTTTTTTTCACACAATTAATACTTATGCAGTTACTTTAGCAACAACACCAGCACCAACTGTACGACCACCTTCACGGATCGCAAAACGTAGACCTGGGTCCATTGCGATTGGGTGGA
>NZ_FMYO01000010.1 GCF_900096895.1 Acinetobacter kookii
CCGCCGTAAGTTTTTGCACAGATAGTTGCAATTGCAGCAGTTAAAGTAGTTTTACCATGGTCGACGTGACCAATTGTGCCCACGTTTACGTGTGGTTTGTTACGTTCGAACTTAGCCTTAGCCATGAGATCTTCCTTATTAAAATACTTATGGAGGGTTAGCTCCATAAGTGATTTTGGTTTTTAACTATGAATTAGTTTGGGCTTATAGTAATCGAAAGATTACTCGTCGTCACCTTTTTTACCACCAGTTTGGAATTTAGAAATGATGCCTTCAGCCACGTTACGTGGAGTCTCAGCATATTTAGAGAATTCCATAGAGTAAGTCGCACGACCTTGAGACATAGAACGCATTTGAGTCGCGTAACCAAACATCTCAGCCAATGGAACTTCAGCACGGATTGCTTTAGTACCACCAGGTAAATCGTCCATACCCTGAACCATACCACGACGACGGTTTAAGTCACCCATGATATCGCCCATGTAGTCTTCTGGAGTTTCTACTTCAACTTTCATGATTGGTTCAAGAAGAACAGGATCTGCTTTCATGAAACCGTCACGGAAGGCATAAGAACCTGCCATTTTGAACGATAATTCGTCAGAGTCGACATCGTGGTAAGAACCGTCGAACAATGTAGCTTTAATGCCCACAACTGGGTAACCAGCCAAGACACCATTCTTCATACGTTCTTGAATACCTTTATCAACCGCACCGAAGAATTCTTTAGGTACTACACCACCTACAACTTCTTCAGCGAATTCGTATTCTTTACCAGCGTCAGTATCCATCGGCTCTAAACGTACATATACGTGACCGAATTTACCTTTACCACCAGTTTGACGTACGAACTTACCTTCTTGCTCAACAGTCTTCTTGATTGTTTCGCGGTAAGCTACCATTGGTTTACCAATGTTTGCTTCAACGTTGAATTCACGTTTCATACGGTCAACGATGATGTCAAGGTGAAGCTCACCCATACCAGCAATAATGGTTTGACCAGATTCTTCATCTGTGCGTACACGGAACGATGGATCTTCTTTTGCCAAACGGCCAAGAGCGATAGACATTTTCTCTTGGTCAGCTTTAGTCTTAGGCTCTACAGCTAAAGAAATTACTGGCTCAGGGAATTCCATACGTTCAAGAGTGATGATTGCTTTTTCATCACATAGTGTATCACCAGTAGTAACGTCTTTAAGACCTACACATGCAGCGATATCACCCGCGCGGATTTCATCAACGTCTTGACGTTCGTTAGCGTGCATTTGCACGATACGACCGATACGTTCACGTTTAGATTTCACTGGGTTATATACCGGGTCGCCTTGTTTAAGCACACCAGAATATACACGTACGAATGTCAAGTTACCTACGAATTTGTCGTTCATGATTTTGAACGCAAGAGCAGAGAACGGAGCATCGTCAGACGCTTCACGAGTTGCTTTAGTCTCGTCTTTGTCGTCAAGGATACCTTCGATCGCTTTAACTTCAGTCGGAGATGGCAAGAATTCAATTACTGCGTCCAACATACGTTGAACACCTTTGTTTTTGAACGCTGTACCGCAAAGCATTGGTTGAATTTCACAAGCCAAAGTTTGAGTACGTAAACCAGCAACGATATCTTCTTTAGAAAGATCACCGTTCTCCAGGTATTTGTCCATCAACTCTTCAGATGCTTCAGCCGCAGCTTCAACCATGTTGGTACGCCATTCTTCGGCAGTATCAAGAAGGTCAGCAGGGATTTCACCGTACTCGAACTTCATACCTTGAGAAGCTTCATCCCAGATGATCGCTTTCATTTCGATCAAGTCAATTACGCCTTGGAAGTTTTCTTCAGCGCCAACAGGGATTACAACTGGTACAGGGTGTGCACCCAGACGAGTTTTCATTTGTTCAACAACACGGAAGAAGTTGGCACCAGTACGGTCCATCTTGTTCACGAATGCTAAACGAGGAACTTGGTATTTGTTCGCTTGACGCCATACAGTTTCAGACTGAGGTTGTACACCACCTACAGCACAGTAAACCATACATGCACCATCAAGAACACGCATAGAACGTTCAACTTCGATTGTGAAGTCAACGTGTCCCGGGGTATCAATTACGTTGATACGGTGTTCAGGGAACTGCTTAGACATACCTGACCAGAATGTAGTAGTCGCAGCTGAAGTGATGGTAATACCACGTTCCTGCTCTTGTTCCATCCAGTCCATTGTTGCTGCACCATCATGTACTTCACCAATTTTGTGAGATACACCTGTGTAGAACAAGATACGTTCTGTAGTTGTGGTTTTACCCGCATCAATGTGCGCAGAAATACCAATATTACGATAACGAGAAATTGGGGTTTGACGAGCCATGATTTCTTGCATTCCTAAATTTGTTGTTTAAAACAGGACGCTTTAAGCCGCTTGGCAGCTTAAAGCGATTCGATGACAAAGCAGTGAAAACTGGCTCATCACCCTCCTGAATAGGGGCTGTTTTAACCGCTTAGAAGCGATAGTGAGAGAAGGCTTTGTTGGCTTCAGCCATACGGTGCACATCTTCACGTTTTTTGACTGCAGCGCCTTTACCTTCAGATGCATCAAGCAACTCGCCAGCAAGACGTAAAGCCATAGTTTTTTCAGAACGCTTAGCAGCAGCATCTACCAACCAACGCATAGCTAGGGCAGTACGACGGGATGGGCGTACTTCCATAGGCACTTGATAAGTAGCACCACCAACACGGCGTGCTTTTACTTCGACCATAGGACGAACTTTTTCAAGAGTAGTCTCGAAAAATTCAACTGGGTCTACTTTAGATTTTTCTTGAACGCGGTCTAAAGCACCGTAAACGATACTTTCAGCAATAGATTTTTTACCATCTTGCATTACGTGGTTCATGAATTTAGCGATTGTTTGACTGCCGAACTTAGGATCCGGAAGGATTTCACGGGCAGCGACTACGCGACGTCTTGGCATTTTAATACACCTATAAATATGACACTTCAGGTTTATCCAGCATGAGTACAAAGTGTCATGTACATTCGCTGGCCTTACTACACGTCGCTTGAATTTCACAAATTTAAATGCAGAAATCAGACAAGCGAGACGATAAAGGATTGCGGTTCTACGTTCTTAAAAAGCTAATCTAAAAAGATTATTTCTTAGGACGTTTAGTACCGTATTTAGAACGAGACTGGTTACGATCTTTAACACCAGCGCAGTCTAAAGAACCACGAACGGTATGGTAACGTACACCTGGTAAGTCTTTAACACGACCACCACGGATAAGCACAACGCTGTGCTCTTGCAGGTTATGGCCTTCACCACCGATGTAGCTTGATACTTCAAAACCAGAAGTTAAGCGAACACGGCAAACTTTACGCATTGCTGAGTTAGGTTTTTTAGGTGTAGTTGTGTAAACACGTGTACAAACACCACGACGTTGTGGACAAGCCTTCAACGCAGGAACTTTTGATTTTTCAATCAAAGTCGTACGACCCTTACGGATCAACTGATTTGTTGTTGCCATTTGGCAATTCTCCCGTTAATAAAAAGCCTCAAAAAAATACCACTTTTTGAGGGCACACAATTGTAAGCGAAGATAGAAAAATGGTCAATATTCGAGGCCATGTCAAATATTAACCACTTCCTTATATATAGGTCAGTAGATGCGTTTTTTAAAGACTCTAGCCCAGGCTTTTACACCTTCTATTTTGTAACTTTTTTCTTGACGGGCTTAGGTGCTTCATTTTGTTCAGATTGGGAAGCGGCAAGCTGTTCACTGCCCGCGTCAATTTCTTGAACATCTGCCTGAGCATAGTCACCTGTTTCCGGTTCATCTAGCGTAATGGCCGGTTTTTGCGGCTCAACCTGAGCATGCGGTTCAACCATGTGTTCAGCCAAATATTCTAATCCCTGTTCTACTCGCTCACTTTTACGCTCGTCATCCGCGATGGCATCCTCGGCTTTCTTTTTAATGGTCACTTTGGCAATAGAACCATGCCCTTCCACTTCAATGTCCTGATTCAGTTTAAGCTCGCCGGAATTCAACTCGTCTTTAGTAAAGGGGTTTAGTAACCTTGGCGCTGCCTGTGCCAACAGCTCCAGGGATTTTTCATAAGCCGCAATAGGAGACAATTCCGCTCCTTGATGCTGCTGCAAATAGCTTCTGGCATGGGAAAAGATTTGCTGGGCTTTCTGGTTGACATCTTCCACCAGTTTCCAGCTATAGGCTGCACCTATACCTGCTCCGGCAACCGGCGTCAATTTACTGATCAAAGAAACTTTTGGAAGATGATTCAACCAGTTCCATTTCATTTCGCCATTTTCATTGACCAGCCATTTTTTTAGTGGCTCACTGTCATTGCTGGAACCCAGCATGTTTTGCAATTGGGCGGTATCATTGGTTTGCAGCATATTGGACACGATTTTGAGTGCCATCAATACACTTTGTTTTTCAGCAATCTGACCCAAGTCGATTTGTTTAAACACAAACTGGACAATATCCTGTTCGGTGTCTTTATTCAGTTCAAAGCCATAAGCACGCCCGACCTGATAAATCATGCGCAAGGACATCAGCAGCGACAAAGGCACGTCAATCGCTGAACCGACTACGCCTGTGGCACCCGTAACTGCACCCTGTATAGAAGCAAGCCATTTGTTTTGTTCTGCCAATGCCTGACTCAGCCGTTTGGAACGGTCGACATCTTGAGTCAGTTCCTGTAAATCTTTTGCTCCGGCCTGATCCAATACAGTATCTACAGAACTCAGATTTGAAGTGAACTGATTTAAATGGTCAAAAAAATAGTCCGAAACCTTGTCTGAAAAATCTGGCGAAACAAAATTCGCCACACGATTGACCTTGCTGTACTGACGACCCAGCAATTGCCTTGAGACATTGGGTAAATACTCACGTATCACTTGTTGAGGATTATCATATTTTCTGGATTCAAATACGCTTTGAGAACGGGCACTTCCCTCAATGACATGGCCATTGCTCAAGCCTCCTGAGGCCTTGCCTGCATGCTCGGCAGCTGCATGACTCAGTACATTCATTCCTGTTGCACTGATCTTTTTAGCCACTCCCAAAGCATTCGAGAAGAATCCACCTGAATGTTTATTATTGGTATTTGCCATTCTTTTACCCTCATCTTCTATTCTTACAATTATTGATAAATACTAGGTGTAGTCTAAGTTTATCTCAATACGAATGTGTATCTTTTAGTTAATTATTCCGCGTAAACATTACAGATACATACTGCCGAAATAGGCATAATATTTGCCATAAGAATTCAAAAACCTTTCTGCTATCATGAATGCAACCGAAAGACATGAGTAATGCGCTGGATTAAGGTTTTTACTTTTCTTCCTGAATCAGCTGCCTTTACTCAAAATATCACCATATAAGGGATCTGTAGATGAAGCGTGTTGTAATCACTGGTATGGGTATCAACTCATGCATTGGTAATTCTTTAGAAGATGTCACTCATTCTTTACAAAACGGGATTTCTGGAACACGTTTTAACCCGACTTATGCAGAATTAAACTTTAAGAGCCATGTCAGTGCAGCTGCTGATCAAGATTTTGACCATATTGACCGCAAATTGAAACGCTTCATGGGCGTATGTGCCATGTATGCCTACAACTCGGCGCTTGCTGCAGTAGAACATGCAGGTTTAAGCGTTGAAGATTTGGCCGGCAACCCGCGTTACGGGATTTCTGGCGGCTCAGGTGGCGGTTCAACTGCTTCCGTGATTGAAATGAACGAATTATTGCACACCAAAGGTGCGCGTAAAGTCGGTCCTTTCTTTGTTCCACGTAACATGACCAACACCATTACCGCAAACGTAGGTGTGGCATTCAAATTACAGGGTGTGGCGCATACAATTACCAGCGCATGTGCAACTTCTGCCGATGCCATTGGTTATGCTTATAACCTGATTCAGTTGGGCAAACAGGATTTAATGCTTGCCGGTGGTGGTGAAGAAGATCACTGGTCTCAAAGCTTGCTGTTTGATGCCATGGGTGCACTTTGCTCTAAATACAATGACACACCAGAAACAGCGTCTCGCCCATATTCAGCTGACCGTGACGGTTTTGTGATTGCCGGTGGTGGCGGTTTTGTGGTGCTTGAGTCACTGGAACATGCACAAGCTCGCGGTGCGAAAATTTTAGCTGAAGTGGTGGGTTATGCTGCCAACTCTGATGGTGCAGACATGGTGGCTCCAAGCGGTGAAGGCGCAACACGCTGTATCCTGATGGCCCTTGAAGAAGCGAAACAGCATGGCGTGGACAAGATTGACTATGTGAACACGCATGGTACGTCAACGCCAGCAGGCGACGTGACTGAACTGAAAGCGATGGAACGCGCATTCGGTGAAGGTCAGGTTCCGCCTATCAGCTCAACCAAGTCTATGACCGGTCACAGCCTGGGTGCTGCGGGTGTGCATGAAGCCATTTACTCTGTCTTGATGATGCAAAACGACTTTATTGCGCCAAACATCAACGTGACTGAACTGGATGAAGGTGCAAAACCGTTTGATATCGTACTTGAAAAACGTGACGCAAAATTGAATACTGTAATGAGTAACAGTTTTGGTTTTGGCGGTGTAAATGCCTGTCTTGTTTTCAAAAAATGGGAAGGCTAAGCTAAGAAGTGTTGATCATTCAGCCATGGATGATCAACTTCTGCCACACTGCCCTTAAAAGGGTGAATGGATGGATGCTCCTTCTGATGCTTTCTTGTGGGTAAAAGCATTACATATTATTGCAGTTGTTTGCTGGTTTGCGGCATTGTTCTACCTGCCACGTTTGTACGTTTATCATGCCATGAGTGAAGATGTGTTGAGTCACCAGCGTTTTGAAGTCATGGAACGTAAGCTGTACCGCGGCATCATGTGGCCCTCAATGGTTGCAACACTCATCACCGCGCACTTTCTGGTCGATTGGGGTGATGCAACGCGTCATTACCATGATGCACTGTGGTTTTACCTGAAAGTCGGACTGGTCGGATTATTGGTGATTTACCACTTTGTTTGTGGTTATTACCGTAAAAAACTGATCGGCAATGCGCATTACAAATCACACAAGTTCTGGCGCTTCTTTAATGAAATGCCAACGCTGATTTTATTTGCCGTAGTCATTCTAGTGGTGGTGAAACCCATCTTCTAAGCATCAAAAAAGCCCTCAATCGAGGGCTTTTTTACATCTGACAAAAACTTAGTTCAACATTTCCTGATTGCGTTTCATCAGCATCTCCTGATGACGTTTACGCATCCGCGGTTTATACAGGAGCTGATAGGTCACGGCCAAAATAATCAGCCAAAGCGGACTGATCATCAGGGCACGCAAGGTATCGGCTTCCAGACTTAAAATAATCAAAGTAAAGAATAAAAACACCAGTACCACATACGACATCCATATTCCGCCCGGCATTTTAAAAGTGGACTTGGCATGCAGTTCTGGACGCAGTTTACGGTAACGGATATAGCACACCATGATGATGCTCCAGATACTGATAAACAAAATCACGCACAGCGAGCTTGCTAAGGTAAAGGCTTCAACCGTATTCGGTACAAAGTATTGTAATGCTGCACCCGCCATAATAAAGGCGCAAGAGAACAATAAACCTTTGGCAGGTACGGCACGCTTGGACAATTGCGCCAGGTTTTGCGGAGCCTGCCCTTCCCGCGCCAAGCCAAACAGCATACGCGACGTTGAAAATACACCGCTGTTCATGGAGGACATGACCGATGACAGCACCACCAGGTTCATGATAATCGCTGCTGCACCAATGCCTGCATGCATGAACAGCGACACAAAGGGACTTTGATCCGCAGGAATCTGGTTCCATGGGGTCACCGACATCACAATGAACAGCGACAATACATAAAACAGAATAATCCGGGTCGGAATGGCATTCACTGCCTTTGGCAAGTTCTTTTCAGGGTCTTGGGTTTCTGCCGCCATGGTTCCGATCAGTTCCACACCCACAAAAGCAAACAAGGCAATCTGGAAACCTGCCAGGAAACCGCTGCCACCTTGCGGGAACATGCCGCCATGCGACCAGACATTGCTAAAGCTGGCCAGCGAGCCACCCGGTGCATGAAAATGGTTAAACACCATAAATCCGCCAATACCAATCAACCCCAAAATGGCCAAAATCTTGATGAGCGCAAACCAGAATTCAATCTCGCCAAACAGACGTACGGCGAGCATATTAATGCCGAGCACCAGCAACACGCAGGCCACGCTGATCATGGCCTGTCCGGATGGGGTAAAGGCCATACCTTCAGGCAGCCAAAAGCCAAGATAGTTGATGATGGCAGCCAGATCTGCAATGCCGACCAGCACCCAACCGAGCCAGTATGACCAGCCAATATAATAGCCTGCACCCGGACCAATCAGGTCATGCGCCATGTCGATAAAGGATTTGTAGTGCAGGTTAGAGAGTAAAATTTCACCCAATGCGCGCATCAGGAAAAAGAACATGGTACCAATGATCATATAGATCAATAAAATTGAAGGCCCAGCCAGGGAGATGGTTTTGCCTGAGCCCATAAAAAGGCCTGTCCCAATCGCGCCACCAATGGCAATCAGTTGCAGGTGACGGTTGGACAGTTTTCGTTGTAGTTCATGCGATGATGCCTGGGCATCGTCTGCTCGTGGTGTAGTGGTCATAACTGAACATCCTTTTAACATACGATTGCGTGTAAACCATGTGCTTTACATTGCCAGTCATCCCAACCAGCGACATTTACACGCCAGGCAGCACATCGGTCGCAACCGCTTTGCTGCCCTGCGGGAGATTTTTAGGTCAAGGCTGTGCCGCCGTTACAGCAATTTCAATCAGCCAGTCCGGATTGACCAGATCTGCCTGAATGGTGGCACGCGAAGGTGGAGTACAACCTTTCATCCAGTCAATCCAAATGGCATTGACGGTTGAAAAGTCAGCGAGATTTTTTATATAAAGCTGTGCAGACAGCAGTCGGGATTTATCGGTTCCGGCCAAAGCCAGCAGTTCATCAATGGTGGCCAAAATTTCACGGGTCTGACCTGCGATATCATTGCCGGTGTTTTTCGGTACCTGTCCGGAAAGATAAACCACCTGATTAAACACCGTCACGGCGCTCATGACGGCGTTGCTATTAAACTTTTCAATATCGCTATGGGACATCTACATTTCCTTGTATCAATGACTTGAATGAATAATCTGATTTTTTAAAATTTAATCTTGAATAAAATTGACGCGTGCAGTGACAGCACACATCAGCTCATAGCCAATGGTGCCTGAACCTGCCGCCACTTCATCAATACTGAGCACAGTGCCGTGTTTCGATGTACCCCACAGCACCACTTCACTGCTGACTTGGGCACTTGGGAGATGAGACAAATCGACCGCCAGCATGTCCATGCTGACACGACCAACCAAACTGCTGCGTTGACCATCGACTAAAATCGGCGTACCTGTTGCGGTAATACGCTGATAACCATCGGCATAACCGCAAGCTACAATACCAATACGCATCTCGCGTTCAGCAACAAATCTGGAGCCATACCCGACACTATCCCCCGCTTTGAGCTGTTGAACCGCAATAATTTCACTACGCAGGCTCATCGCAGGTTGCAGGTTCCAGTCTTGAATAGAATGGCTTGGATAATCCGGAGAACTGCCGTACAGCATAATGCCGCTACGGATCACATCCGATTGCAACTGCGGATGGCGTAAGATGGCGGCACTGTTACATACGGAACGCGCACCTGGCAGATCCTGAATGACCGCATCGAAGATTTGACACTGATGCTCAATGCCGTCGCGTCCTAGACGCTCACCATCAGCATCCGAGAAATGCATCATATGGGTCAGACGTTGAACTTGAGGCAAGTTTGAAAGCTGCTGCCACACTTGACGATACTGTTCAGGACGGAAACCCAGACGGTTCATGCCGCTGTTCATTTTCAGGTAAACATCAAACCGGGCGGGTCTGGGGAATCGGGCTAACCATTCAATCTGATATTCGCTATGAATGGTGAAACTCAAATTCAGCTCCTCACAGTCAAACAGGTCTTGCTCGGAAAAGATGCCTTCCAGCAACAAGACGGGACCTTTCCAGCCCAGGGCACGAATGCGTTTCGCCTCTACCAAATCAAGCAGTGCAAAACCATCGGCAGATTTGAAAGCTTGATAGACACGCTCAATGCCATGACCATAGGCATTGGCTTTCACCACTGCATAGACCTGGCTATTCGGCATTTTTTGACGTGCAATAGAGAGATTGTGCTGCAGTGACTGACGATGAATCACTGCAGTAATCGGACGTGGCATGTTGTTCTTCCTTGAATCAATATGACCTAAAACAGATTAGGCTGCTGAAGGGTAACGTTGGATCGATAAACCTTCGGTACTGATGTCCGGTTGATGGTTCATGACCAGGTCGCTGATGAGCTTGCCCGAGCCGCAGGCCATAGTCCATCCCAGCGTGCCGTGACCGGTGTTGAGGAACAGGTTTTTAAAACGGGTTGCACCAATAATCGGGGTGGAATCCGGCGTCATTGGACGCAAGCCTGTCCAGAAGGTCGCTTCTGCCAGGTTTCCACCCGGGAATAAATCATTGGTGACCATTTCCAGAGTCGCACGACGGTCCTGATTCAGGCCATGGTTAAAGCCACTCAGTTCAGCCATGCCACCCACCCGGATACGCTGATCAAAACGGGTAATGGCAATCTTGTAAGTCTCATCCAGCACCGTAGACTGCGGTGCAAATGCAGGGTCAACAATTGGAATGGTAAGTGAATAGCCTTTCACCGGATAAACCGGCAAATTCAGGTGCAGTGGTTTTAAGAAGTCACGTGAATAACTGCCAAATGCCAGGACATAACGGTCTGCACTAAGGACTTGGCCATTTACCAGCACACCCTTGATGTCATCGCCTTCAAGCACCAGTTTTTCAACGTTTTGGTTAAATTTAAATTCTACACCCAGCTCTTTGGCCAAGTTTGCAAGCGCATTGGTAAACAGGTAGCAGTCGCCAGTTTCATCATTCGGTAAATGCAGGCCACCGACCAGTTTATCTTTGGCAAATTCCAAAGCAGGTTCCACTTTGGCCAGATCATCTTTGAGCAAAAGTTCATGCTCCACGCCACATTCTTTTAGCACCTGAATGTCACGTTGCACCATGTCCAGTTGCGCTTCATTACGAAAAACTTGCAAGGTGCCTTTAGAACGGTTTTCATAGTGAATGCCGGTTTCTTTACGCAGCTCTCTGAGACAGTCACGGCTATACTCTGCCACCCGGGTCATGCGCTCTTTATTAATGGCATAGCTGTGCGGATTGCAGTTCTTGAGCATCTGCGCCATCCACTGTAATTGCCACATGCTGCCATCCATATTGATGGCAAGCGGTGCATGATGCTGAAACATCCACTTGACTGCTTTAAATGGAATACCTGGAGCTGCCCACGGCGTTGAATAACCCGGCGAAACCTGACCTGCATTGGCAAAACTGGTTTCTTCAGCAGGCCCAGACTGACGGTCCAAGACAGTAACGGTTGCTCCCTGTTGTGCGAGGTAATACGCACTGGCAACCCCGATGACACCACTACCCAAGACAATTACACGCATTGCTTATCCCTAACGCATACTAGTTTATTTCACTAGTATATTTTTTGATTGATAGTTTTTTTCACTATTTTAAGCACTATAATCTAGGTAATTTGATAGTTTTGTCGCGAAAAAATTCTAAAAAAAGGAAAATCATAATGCGTAAATTAGACCGTATAGATCAGCAGATTCTGGATATTTTGCAGCGCGATGGACGGATTGCGATTAGTGAATTGGCATCTCGGGTCAACCTGTCTACCACCCCCTGTTCGGAGCGGGTCAAACGTCTGGAACGCGATGGCATCATCATGGGCTATTATGCGCGGCTGAATCCGCAACTGGTCGATCGCAACCTGTTAGTATTTTTAGAAATTAAACTATCTGCAAAATCGGGCGATGTGTTTGATCAGGTGGCACGTGATTTGGTGGAAATTCCTGAGGTTCTGGAATGTCACCTGATTTCAGGCGAATTTGATTATCTGGTGAAAGCGCGCTTAAAGGAAATGAGTGCCTATCGACGTCTGCTCGGCGACTTACTTAAAAAACTTCCCTCCTCCGCTTCCTCACACAGTTACATTGTAATGGAAGAAGTGAAGGAAAGTTTTTATCTGGATCTGCGTTAATAGTCCCCAAAGCTTGATTCAGGGTAAATACCGAGGAAGTTGCGTACTCATGTTGAGTTAAACAAATTGAAGTAATTCAGCAAAGGTTTTAATCCGCGCTTTAGGTGCAGCTGCTGTCAACTCTTGATCAGAGCCATAACCATACTCGACTGCGATGGTGTCTATCCCATTGCTGCGGGCACCAAAAATATCGTGCTCACGGTCACCCACCATCACACATTCAGCTGGGTTTAAATTTTCCTTTTCAAGGATATAGGCAATCAACTCGCCCTTGTTGGTACGCTCACCATTCAGCTCACTGCCATAGGCATAATTAAAATATTGCAGCAGATCAAAATGTTCTAAAATCTGCTTGGCATAGATTTGAGGTTTTGCCGTAGCCAAATACAAACGGAAGCCCTTTTGCTGCAAGGTTTGCAAAGTTGCAGCCACATCTTCAAAAACATGATTTTCATATAAGCCGGTCACAGCAAAGCGTTCCCGATAGCCCATCAAGGCCTGTTCAGCCAGAACATCATCCACCGGCACATTTAAAATTTTCGCCAAAGAGGCCTGCAAAGGTGGACCAATAATCCAGTCGATGTTGACCTCATCGGCAATTGGATGGCCCACTTTAGCCAGACCATAGCGTGCCGAAGTGGTAATCCCCACTTTGGGATCAGTTAATGTTCCGTCTAAATCAATCAAAATATTCTTAATCACCAACCGACCCTTCAACTTAAATTTTTACTTCACAAATACTATCGAGACTTGGCTCAAAGTTGCCTATACTAACGCAAATTTTGTGATTTAAGGACATCATTGTGCGCCCTACTGTACTTTGCTTTTCTGGTTTAGACCCATCGGGTGGTGCTGGCTTGCAGGCAGATATTGAAGCGATTGGCCAAAGTGGTGCACATGCAGCAATTGCCTGTACTGCGCTGACCATTCAAAACTCGCAGCAGGTGTTTGATTTTGAAGCAACCTCCAAAGAATTATTGCTGGCCCAAGCGCATGCTGTAGTCGGCGATTTACCGATTAAATGTGTGAAATCCGGTATGTTAGGCACCACAGACAATATTGCCGCTTTGGCTGAATTTTTACGTGAACATCCTGAATATCTGTATGTGCTTGATCCGGTACTGGTGGCCAATAGTGGCGGTTCACTGGGCGATCAAGCCACACTGGTCAAAGCCTTTGTGGAACTGATTCCGCTGGCTACTGTACTGACCCCGAACACCGTTGAACTCCGAGCCTTAACTGGCGTGGAAGATATCGACCAGGCTGTAGCAAAACTTTTTGCAATGGGTGCCAAAGCCGTTTTAGTCAAAGGTGGACACGAAGATACCCCGGACTATATCCGCAATGCGCTATACGTAGAGGGTGAACTGGTGTCTGAAACCCGATGTCCTCGCCTGGAAGGCCAATATCACGGTTCAGGCTGTTCGCTGGCCAGCTTTATTGCCGGCCGTTTAGCACAAGGTGACGACTTAAAACAGGCGGTCAACCATGCCGAAACCTGGCTGTTTGGCGTGCTGAAAAAAGCGGAATCCCCGGTGCCGAATGGGCAGAAAATCCCGAAACGTTTTTAAAAATCCATCTGCTGCATAAAAACCTGATGATCAGCCCGCTATTCGGGTTTGATCTTGGTTTTTTTACTTTTTATATTCAAAAAATAAAGCATGTATACATACATGCTTTAACTGAACATTGACCTGATTTAAGCAATCAGAATTAAGTAATCAGGTCTTTAATGGTGGTGCTTGAACCATTATTTTTCACCGATTCAATGCCTTTATCGCGTGACTGCTCGCTTGAGTAAAATTGGCTGGTACCGATGATTTGATGATTTGCTGCTTTTAAATTGAAATAGGGTTTGCCATTTTTTGCTTCCAGACGTTCATAGCGGTTATCTTCAGGACTATTTTTCTGCACTGATTCAATGCCATTTTGTGCAGAAGCTTTGGTCTTGTACAATTCGCTGGTCAGAATCACTTCCCCATTGCCCGCTTTCAAAACAAAGCGATATTGCCCATCGCTCGCCTGACTGACTTCATACCATCCTGCCATATAAAATACCCCTTGTTATTGTAAGAGTTATAAAAGAATAGAATTTATATTGTTTAAATAATATGCTACTTGTATTAAATATAAATGACTTTTTATTTCAAAGAAAGCACATTTTATGATCATAATTTAAATCTAGATTGGTATGATTTATCGCCTTAAATGAATACATTGCGCTATTTTGATCCAGACACTGTTGATAGCCATCGTTCCATGAACTGCAGGCAAGAGAGTAGACTTCTTTCATAATTATTCACACCCTTTTTATTTTTTTCCCATTGGGAGAAATAAAGGAAATTTATAAAAGAAGTCTACTAAATTGCCGGTCTATTCTCTCCCCAGCTTTTGATTAACACCCTGCCCTCCCTTAAACAATTTTTTTAGCGTAAGTAGCTTTCTGCATTTCCAGTATTTCCACACAAATCTGTACACTGACCTGGCTTTGCGCAGGAATGTGCTGTTCAAGGGTGTGCAGGATCACTTGAGCAATTTGCTGTTGTAACTCCAGACTACGTCCAGTCAATAAAGAAACTTTGGCATGCACATAGGCTTGTGAAACATCTCCCAAACCAATGACATAATCATGCTGGCAAATGGCACGGCTTTTGAGATCATTCGCGGCACCGACATAAGCACCCTCAACCAGGGCCTGGTTTAAGGCAAGCAAGAGCGGTTTGGGTTGAAAGTTTTCTACATTGTCGGAATATTCAAGATGGATATGCGGCATAACAAGAACTCTTTAACATGAATGACTAAGGTTATAGCATGCTGGTGCTTTAATCCTAAAATGGCTCTGTCAATGTTTAAGCCATAATGCTTCTGATAAAAACCAATAGTACGATAATTCATGCAGTCACGACTTCATAAAAAAAAGCTCCGGCATATCGCCAGAGCTTTTTGGGTTTTAATGTCGTGAATTAAGCTTTTTTCACAAATTCAGATTTTAATTTCATGGCACCAAAGCCATCCACTTTACAGTCCAGATCATGACCATCGCTTGAGTCCGGTAATAAACGAATGTTCTTCGCCTTGGTTCCCACTTTAATTACCGATGAAGAACCTTTGATTTTCAGATCTTTAATCAGGGTAACCGTATCGCCATTAGCAAGCACATTGCCATTTGCGTCTTTAATAATTGTAGCCTGCTCAGTACTGCTTTCGCCTTCTTTCCATTCATGAGCGCATTCTGGGCAAATCAGCAAATCGCCATCTTCATAAGCATATTCTGAGTTACATTTGGGGCAATTTGGCAAAGACATAAAAAACCTCAAAAGCCTTATTATAACATTTTATAAAGCAATCTTTTGCTAAAACCTTATTTATATTATGGAATAAAATCGCTTATCAGATGCTTTTCAGCTTTCTTCCAAAACCTGTTTAAGTACAATCACATGATTATAGTTTTCACTTTTAGCCGCAGTGATGAGGCTGACTTTTTCTTGTCTGGCCATCTCTCTGATTTGCTGCAACACCTCTGTTTGTAAGCGCAGTTCAGCCCTGTAACGTTGCTGGAATTCGTCCCAATGTTCGGGGTCATGCGCATACCATTTTCGCAGCTCAGTTGACGGCGTGATTTCTTTAGCCCACCAATCAATTTTGGCATCTGCCTTTGTAATGCCCCTGGGCCACAGCCGGTCAACCAGAATCCGTTTGCCGTCTGAAGCTAGAACTTCTGCATAAGCACGTTTAATTTGAATGTTCATCGCACAGTAGCTATTGATCTGGAATTTCAGGAGTAACCAGTAAAGTGAGCAGTTGCAATGACTCCTGCCATCCCAAATAACAGGCTTCCACTGGAATAACTTCAGGAATACCTGATTGGGTAATATGCACTTCGGTTCCCACGGACACTGCTTTGAATTGAATGATCACTTCAATGTTTCCGGGCAAATTGGGATCATCGAACTGGTCGCTATAGCGCAACAATTGGTTGGGTATAATTTCATGATAGATGCCACCAAAGGAATGGCTAGAACCGGTAGAAAAATTGCTAAACGACATTTTATAGGTCCCACCGACTTTGGCATCCAGATGATGAACCTTAGCGGTAAAACCATGGGGTGCCATCCACTTGACCAGAGCATCCGGGTCAATAAATGCCTTAAACACCCGTTCAGGTGGTGCGGTAAATACGCGATGCAGTTTCACTGTATTACTTTCAGTCATTTGCGAACCTCGTCTTATTGTTATTTTTAAAATGCAAGTTGATTGCGGTTATTCTCTGATGCTGCAGGGCTTTGGTCCGATATGAAACAGGGTTTTCAATTCCTTGTTCATAAAACATTTATCAATGTCCCAAAACATTATAGGTCCAGAATAGCAGCATTCAAGCCGATATTTTTATCTAAATATCAAATCCAGTTTTGAATATCTAATCTGGCATGTCATCAATATGATTAGGTTCTGTGCGCGGCTGAGTATTCATATAGTGCCGAAAACAGGATGAACGCTCATACACCTGCATGCGTACCCGCATGATGGAACCTAGAGGCTGGTGTTCTTTTACCCCATGCCATGGATTGAAAGACAGCACGTCATCTGAATAGACCCGACGTGCCGGACTAAAGGTCTGCTGTTTTGGAAAATGTAAAGTCCCGATGACCTGATGCGGTGATTCATCTTCATCCCACAACACGGCGGCATCTTCAACAGGCATACGGTCCAGGTTGGTACATAGCTGAGCACGAATGACATAATCAGCCGTATTACGCTTAAAAAAATCCTGGACCAGATCACGTATACCGGAATCTTCCTGAATTTGCATCGGTATGCCAGTCAGTTGTTTTACCGACTCAGATTCAGGTGCCACACTGATTTTGGCAATATAGTTGCCATAACGTAATGCTGCCATGCTGTGATAGGTTTCCCCGAGTATATGATGCTGGCTACGTGCCAGTCCCTTGATCGTCGCAGATGCCTGCAATCCCGCACGGCTGACCAGATGATCGACCCCACGCATGACACCGCGTAAACCACGCATGACCAGTTCAGGTGCCCTTTCCGCTTCAGTCATAAAAGGCAGCATTTGCATATATTTGCGTACCGTTCCAAAAACCAGTACCGGCATATTGACCATCAGAAAATCCTGATTTTTTCCCTCACTGGAATCTTCTGGCAATAAGCGCTCGCCCGGCACATTTAAAATTTTAAGGGCAAAACCATGCGGCACCGGTGTCTTATCGCTACGCAAATCCCCGGGAGCAGCAGACAGACGGACCATGACATCATAATAGCCCGGATGGGCAAAAATTCCCTGCGCCAAGTGATCGGGCAGGTTTTCAGGAATGGTTAAAATGCCTTTTAAGAAACCGTGGGATTTAGCATGCGCATCGCGAACTGCATGACGATGCTTGTCAAAAACCTCAGTATTGCTTTGGGTCATATAATCTACAATATACTGAATATCTTCTTCTTCATTTTCCTGTTTTTGTTCGACTTCTGGACCATAGGCCACATAATTATTCACTGCCATGCCGTGCTCCTTTCATGCCTTGAAGAGAAATAAACTGTTTTGAAATTTATGTATTAATCTAGCAAGGAGTTTGTTTTACAAAGGAAGTGCTTGGTATACACATTGAAGGTATTTGGTAAATAAAGCAGAAAGATGAAACTAAACTGGCGTGGCTGCAAAGCATCAGTCCATCACATAATTTTTTTAATTTTAAAATCAAATATTTAATTAAATAAATTTAGAAGGTTTAAAATCAATAGAAAGGAATAGAATGCAAAAGCGGCTTGAACAGCTTCTTCTGAGTTTCAGTGGATGGGGTATGATTCTTATAAAATCTTGATATGAAAATGGCCCTAAGCATCTAAATGTTTAAGGCCTTTTTAACAGGTTCGATCCAATTAACTGTACTGGCTCAAACCTGGATCATCCCCCAGCCATTAAAATTTTTTAGGAATAGGGATTAACTTTTGACTTCATTTTCCCAGTCTTCATCTTCATAGACATAAGCCATACAGCCCCAGCCATCATATTCACCGCCATATTGCGTCGCGATTTTAGTGAACCATTCTTCCAGATCGACGATGTCTGAATATTCAGGTTCCATATACACATAAATGGTGATAATCCACTCGACCGTGTCGGCTTCTTCATCTTCAAACAGGCTAATTTTTTGTTCTTCTTTGAGCAGATAAAGTGCACATTTTTGTGCCTGTTCTTCAGTCTGAAAAGCTATGGAAAATTCAATTTCATGCGCTTCAGTCAGGTCGTCGCCATCTTCGGCCATTTGCCAAAGTACATTACCATTTTCATCATCGGGGAATTGGTCAAAATCGCGTGTCATGGAGTGTTTCCTTATTGTAATTAGATATCAGCTATATCATGCCATACAGATTAGCTCAAGTTTGTTTCAGTTTAGCCATTTCACTGTTTAGCTTAACTACAACACTTGTGCTGATAAGTCCCCTTTGTCCTGCCATTTTATTTTCCACAGATCGCTGGTCTTAGCCTTCCACCATCTGCTGCTGCAATTCACCTGGCTCATTCGGTTGCTGTGCCTTGAAGGCTGAAACCAGGGCTGCAAGCTTAAACTCTTCCAGACGTAACTTTAAAAATGATTCATGAATTCGGGCATGGCTGAATGCTGCTCCATAATGATTGATCAGGATAAAATCATCTTGCAACGCCTGAATAAACAGCCCCACCGTGTCATGCTCTAATTGAGATAAATACAGGTCAGCCTTGCTGTTAAACACATGCGTAACCAGAGCGATGGCAGAAAGTCTGCGATTTTCCTCGACATACTCACATTGACCCACCTTGTTTGCTGCAATGGCATTTTTTATTTTTCGGCGGACTTCTGTTAACTGCTGCGCGGCATGAATATCCTCATAGCCTTCAATCAATTGATCCAAAAGGATTTGTGCAGGATACACATATTGAAGGCCATAACCCTGAATCTTGTTTTCCAGTGCTTTTGAAATTGTGGCCAATTTTTCTTGTTCTACTGCCTGATGATAAAAAGCCCCTAATCGTTCTCTGGCCTGGGCTTCCAGGTTAAGCCGGCTATTTTTTTCCAGTTTTTCCAGATAATGTCGAGTGTTTTCAATCTCTGCCTTCATTTTTTCCAGCAGAAACTCTGCTTCAGTTTTAGTGGCTTCGACAAAGCTCTCGACCTGGTTTTTTCGCTCTGCAACGTAATGCTCAGTATCCAAAACGTCTTGATACTGACTCAACTTTTCAACCCGGTTTTTTAGATTGCCGATCTCGATACGACAGGTATTTAATTGATGGTGCAGCGCATCGTTTTGCTGTTCATGCTCTGCCAGATTATTTCGCGTGCGATCCAGATTTACCTGCAAAGATTCCAGAGTGCGCTGTTTTTTTCTTATTTTTATGATTGCCCGATAAAGCAATCCCACCAAAATGAAGGTGGTCAGGATATATAGATAAAGCATTATTATTATCTCAAAATTATTATTTCGAAGAAAGGTGACACATTATTTATTAGTAATATGTTTTTCAATCATTAGAAAAAGGGATATTGTGTGCGATTGGTCGCATTTTTTTATTATTCTTAGATTTTCATCATCATAAATCAGTTGGCCGACAAGAAGAAGTCAACCCTCATAGCATATATGTAACTTATTATTAAAATTATGGGCCTTTGAATAAGTAAAATTAAAAGATATTGATTAAAAAGGAATTTTCACCTTAATTTCAACATCTGCTCCGCTTAAAGGCTGTTTAAAAGCCAGATAGCTGGCATGTAAGGCCATACGTTTTAATGGACTCTGGTAGGGCTCTGGATGATAGAGCTTGTCGCCGGTAATCGGATGGCCGATATACTGCATATGCACCCGCAACTGATGAGAGCGTCCGGTAATCGGGGTCAGCAGTACCCGGCTAATGTCTTCCGCTTCAGAATATTCCAAGGCCTGATACAGCGTTCTGGCGGGTTTTCCCAAGTCAAAATGCACGATTTGACGCGGCCGGTTTTCCCAGTCGGTAATTAATGGCACCTCGACACTCCCCTCGGCTTCGAGCTTGCCTTGAACCAGCGCAATATAGTTTTTTTTGACCGTACGTGCCTGAAACATTTTACTGACCGCCACTTCTGCTTCACGGTGTTTGGCAAACATCAAAATACCGGAAGTTGCCATATCTAAACGGTGAGTAATTTTAGCGTTGGGATAGCGTTCCAATACCCGAAAATAAGCACTGTCATGATGTTCAGGCAAACGTCCCGGAACGGACAACAGCCCTGCCGGTTTTTCAATCACCACCAGGTCTTCATCTTCATAGACGATGGCAAGCGGTTCCTGAGGCGGCATATACACGAAGTTATCGTTGATGGGCATAGCATTACGGCACGTGGGAGAATGCGCGCAAAATAACAATCTCTGCCAGAGCTGTCAATGCTGGACCATCCCGCCAAAATTATGTCTGCTTCGGTTTTTCCAGCGTGGTTTTATAGCTGTCTTTCAGGGTGTCGAGCTGACCATCTAGAAAATGGTTGAGGTAGGCTCTGGCCTGCCCCAGACTGAGCTGTTTAAAAGCCACATAATCCTTGTTTTTTAAAGTGATTAAACCAAACAGGTTCTTTTGCGGAGTAACAATTTCAATATCGCTGTCCAGCTTGAATGCCAGCTGATCGGAGGCCGAATAGGCATTTAAACTGAGGCGCAGGCATTGCTGGGTAGCGGTATCGGTTACGGTAAAACTGGTAATGGCCCCATTCATTTCCAGTTGTGAAACCAGTTGGCGGCGCCAGTTGATTGCATCGAATTGGCTCAATATTTCTGTACTTTCAAATAATCCTAAAGCTTCTGCATCCTGCTCACTCAAGTGCTGTGGATGACGAATTTCCAATTCGTATTTTTTCATTGTTATTGGCTCATGTTGAAATGATCGAATACCATTCTAGCAAGCGTTTTTTCAGCCGACTATTTTGTTTTTTTATGGAAAATTACTTTATATCAAGTGATCAGTATATTTTTGATGATGCAATGCACATTCAGGAGGATAAAATTTGATGCAGGTTAAATAAATGAAAAGAAAAAGAATTGTTATTTTTTATTGTTTATAAAAATTTTGAGGGTGTCAGGGAAAACATCTGTGGTTTACTTCAACCATTATAACTTTGTAAATTATAACCCTATGCCTATAAATTGGTAATCTATAGCGTCCTAAGCCGAATCGAGACCTTGTGGGTAAGTACTGCACTCACGTTGTACGCAACTGGCAGCAATCTGCTCTTTTCGATCCCTTCACACCCTTGAGACATATATTAGCCAAAGGCAGTTGGGATTAATTTCCTAAGATTTTTAATTTTCCATTAATTTTGGTAATTTTTTTCTTTAAATAAATAATTAAAAGAATTTTTTATCATCCACATTAAAATAAAGGTTTTTTATTGCAGAAAAAGCAGGATTATTGGAATTTATCCATAAATCAAAGCACATTTTTCTTGTGCCTTGTTGCCCCATTCAATCAGCCAGATAATAATCAACGGTGGACACCACACGGACTTTCTTTAAATACGGGGTATTGCTGTCGCGATCCTCAATGCTGAACAATCCCTGATTGGCCGCCTTGATTTTGCCTAGACGGCTTTTGGAATCTGCGGCAAATTTTTCTGCCACACTGCGGGCGTTTTGGGTTGCCTGCTCAATCATGGCCGGCTTGATGTCATTTAACTTGGTAAATAAATATTCGGTTCGTTGACCTGAATCATCGCCACCAAAGGCAATGCCCTTTTTACCCAAAGCCACCAGACGGCTTTGTGCCGCCCGCACTGCATCTATTTTATGGGTATAAACGGTAATGGTCTGATGCGCGGTATAACGGAGCGCGACATTGGCATCGCCGCCGTATTGCTGGGCATATTTATCGGTCGTGACAGGAGCTGCCGTAGTAATTTCCTGAGCGCTAAAACCTTCGGTTTTTAAAAACGCCTGAATTTGTTGGGTTTGTATTTCCATAGTGTCATACAGCTGGGTCAGGTCCTGACTGGCCGAGCTAAAACGGATCGGCCATACTGCGACATCGGCTTTCACCTCTCGTTCAGATAGACCTTTGACCGAGACTATACGTTCATACTGCTTGATTTTGACTGCACTACTGCCCAGAATCCATCCCGCAAGAATCATCCCCAGACAAATGAAAGCACCTAAAACCAGTGCGGACTTGAATTGATTCATGCTCCCGAATTCCTCTTTTGCTTATTTTTTATAGCAGTGGTCCTGTTTTATCAGCTTCGAAACCACTGTTTACAGACGATCTATCTATATCGACCTTTCTATATCAACCATTTCAATCCTCCAATCCGGCCTAGGAATTTCGGATCAGATATAAGGCCAGAAATGGCACCAGATTAAGCAATAGAATGCCAATTTTATATACGGCCATACCCCCATAATGAATGGCATCGAAGGTGTGATCGGAAAGCTGGAACCATTTGCCATGCACCTGTTTCATCCAGTTACGGGCAAAAATAAACACCAAAAACCAGATCATTAAGATGATGTAATTTATAAGTAATGAACACAGTAAAAAACGGCTCCAAAAATCATCATTTATCATTTTTATGACCTGACCGGATGCTTGCTTATATATTCTAAATTAGCAGATTTTATGAAGGAAAATGAACAACTGATTTGTATCCGCTTTTTTGCAGTTAAATTTAAAACCATGTATTTGTTTTTAATAATTTTTATAATGTTTTTTAATACTTGTCTTGGCTGGAGAATTTTTTAGGGGGTCAGGGAAAACATACTGTTTTACTTCAACCATTATAACTTTGTAAGTTATAACCTTATGCCTATAAATTGATAATCTATAGCGTCCTAAGCCGAATCGAGACCTTGTGGGTAAGTACTGCACTCACGTTGTACGCAACTGGCAGCAATCTACTCTTTTCGATCCCTTCACACCCTTGAGATATAGAATAACCAAAGAAATGCGGGATTAATTTCCTAAGATTTTGCATTTTTAATTATTTTTGGAATATTTTCCCGCTTTATTCAAATCTATAAAAAAATTTCCCAAATTGATGCAAAATACCGATTTTTATTGCGCCAAACTGACATGAACCGGAATATTTTCTCCATCTTCATGAACTGGAGTACTAAAACTTACCTTTCAGCTCCCTAGCCGCTATTTCTTCTTGGTCATTTCCGCCAGCAAATCCAGTTGAATTTCCTGAATTTTAGCCAGACGATCCCACTGATGCATTAAAAGATGATCGAGTTTTTCATGTAAATGCCGAATCTCCAGTTCAGCTTTCAAGTTGACCTGATAATCATTTTGCGAACGCAAGCGGTCTTTGGCTTCCTGCCGGTTTTGGCTCATCATGATTACGGGTGCCTGAATGGCGGCCAAACAGGAGAGCATTAAATTTAATAAAATAAAGGGATATGGATCTGCTGGATGTTTCACCATGACCACGGTATTGACCAAAATCCACAGCGCCAAGAAAATGGCAAAGCAGATCAAAAAGGTCCAGCTACCGCCGAAACTTGCAATTTTATCGGCCAGTTTTTCTCCAAAAGTCCAATTCTGATCGAGCTTGTTCTCTATATTTTTGCTGATCAGCTCATGCTGTTGCATACTGTTCAACACTTCATATTCCAGATCAGTGACTTCACCTTGTTCAGATTTTAATATGGACTGTACATACTGCATGCGGTATTTGGTTAAATCGACCTGGCAGATAAAGTCGCCAGGTGACCATTGTGGAAAATCCTTTGAAATTTCCTCGGTAATGACTTTTCGAATTGTTCCGATCGGGATAAGATTTTTTTTAGGAAAGCTTTTCTTGCAGACCATGCATGTTTGACATTCTGTTTTTCCGTTCATACCCCATACCTTCTGTTTTATCTCTATGCAATATGCCGTGATGATGATTTCCGAGTCTAATCAACGCTTATTGGTTTACATTTTGCCAGGGAAAGCTTGGTTTTAGATTAATTCAGTTCCATATTTTTAGATTAATTTTAAAGCAAGCATCCAGCAATTTTTAAGATGCATGTGCCAGACTCTAATGCCTATAGCCGTTAAACCGTTATTCCGTTTATGGATGAACAAACAAAAATTTAAAGCAAAGACCAGCTTAAAATTCCACTGCCATTTACCGGACATAGAGCTGTTTCACATGGTGATTGATATAGGCATTTAGACCATCGCCATACTGCGCCAGCTGTTTCATGTTTTCAATATGCTGATAGCCGGCACTGGCATAGCTATAGGTATAAATTTTTGAATTTTTCTTAAATTGAACACGAATAAACTCATTGCCAATTTCATAGTTGGCCACACCAGAGTCGTGGTTCAGATCAAGATAATGTTGCAATTGAGCCGCCCTAAACACAGTAAATATAGAGTTTAAGATGAGGGTGTATTGAGCATTTTTCAAACAACGCCCAATAATCAGTCCGTAGATGAATGGGGAGCGATTTTTATTCGTTATTTATTCCTATCTATTTATATTTATTCAAAAAACTGATTTATGATGGAAACATTTTAGTGTTTCGTAGCGAAATCAATCATCAACCCAATAAAAAAACTCTGCCAATCGGGCAGAGTTTTTCGGTTTCAGCTTTGAATTATTTTGTACAGCACTTGCTACAACCTTCCACTTTTTCTGTTGGCCAGTTCATTCTGGCGCGTTTATAGGCAAGTTCATAATTTGCAAAGTAGCCAATCAAAATCTGGTCATCCGATTTTGGCAGGTCTTCGCAGCCCAGTGTCGCATTGTGTATATAGTGTATGCCTTTAGCTGCAGGCTGTTCATCTACAATAAATTTGATCATTGATAGTTCCCCGAATAATTTTTATAAAGTTGAACCACAAACAAACCCATATAAAATTTATGGGTTTAATTCCATATTAAAATTATGCCTTTATTGAGTAAAAATCAATCACTAGTTTTAATGATCTACATCTTTTTTTCTTATTTTTTTTATTTTTATATAAAACAGCGGCTTATTTCTAAATTCTATTTGACTGGGCAAAATCAAGACAGAGCTTTCCGCAAGCTTATGACTCGGGTACGGCTAAGGAAAATAAATATTGTGAATAAAGAGCAGCTCAATCAAATGACCTCAACCTGATGCAAACCCCATACATTCATAGCACCGGACTATTGATATTGTCCTGTTTCTTACGGCGTACCCAGCGCACAACCCACACCATCAACAGCAATACAACAATCACCACCAGCACAGGTACAAGCAAGGACAGAACGGACAGTACAAATGCCCCAATCCATTCCCCTGTAGACACCACAGGGTTGGCGATTCCACCCGTTGTTGCAGTTGATACGCCACGAACAGCCACCGTACTTAATTGAACTGCACTTGCGGTACCGCCACCGACAATAATCGCGGCCGCCCAGCTGGCAAACTGCGACATTTCCCCACTGCTCACTGCCATGGTTGCCAAGGTTCCGGCGATCAGTGCTGCGGGTGTTGCCACCGTGTCCAGGGCATTGTCTACCCAAGGAATATAATAAGCAGCAATTTCACTCAGGGTTGCAATACCTAAAGCCATGCAGACAGATGGCAGTGCCAGCCATTCAAAGCCTTGCATTGGCTCAAACCAGCCCATGAGAGATGCAATACTCATCACCAATAGTGGCACAAAGACACGAAAACCGCAGGCAGCACTTAAGCCCACGCCTATGCATAAACCGAGTATTGTTTCCATGTGCATTTCCTTTTATGGCTTGAATTTATTGCGGCGCTTTAAAATGAAAGTAACAAAAAAGCCCTATGGATGAATAGGGCTTTTGTTCAAAACAGAGGATAACTGTTTTATAGGTGCTGCTTAGGCAATCGCAATTTTATTGTTAAATTGATTGCCAAGGCATTTGGTACACGGTGGTAGACGATCAGTACCAATTTCTAAGTAGGTGCGGTGTCCGCATTTGACACAAAAATAGAAGCCTGTTCCGGGTTTAGAGCCAGCAGTAACCATTTTTGTTCTCCATAGGTTTTAGAAATGGTGAACCTAGTATAACGTGGCTGTGATGATTGTCTATTGTCCATTTTTGTAAATGATGATGTCGTTTGGGCGAAGAATTTTTTAGCTCAAGACATCATTTATTAAAATTTCTGAACGACGAACTCTTGCTTTTCTATCGTTCGTTCCAGAATACATATATCGATAATATTCTCCATATATATTGCTTGGGTCATTTCTATTATTTAAAACTAACTTTTCAAAGTTTAGTAATTTTTCTTTAATTACGGATAAGTTATCAATTTTATTTTTTGAAAATTCAACAATTAACGTAAAGAAATTTGACTTTCTAAACCATATTGAATCTAAAGGTAATTGTAAATTATCTAATATAGAAAATGCGCGTAAAATTTCTGATTTTCTTAAATGAGAATTTATAAAGGACTCATTAAACTCTTCAACACACTTTTCAATTTCACTATCCCTAGCAAAATATCCTCCTCTTTCAAGTGTAGACAATACTGTTAGAAAAAAGTGAATATCAACCATACGTGTTATTTCTGAATCATGGAAAACTTCATATTTATTTAAATTAATTTCATTAGATAGGCTTTTAGCAGTTTGTATAAATTGTCCATCATAAATAGCATTATGAATTTCTATATCATCTAATTTAAATTTAGTAAGATTAATTCTCCTAAAAATTTCTTTGACTACTGCATCTTCTACCTGACCTATATCCCTTACAACAATTTGATATTCTAAAAATTTTCTTCTTTCTTCACTTTCCAAATCATCAAATTTTTTTATTAATTTCAAAGGTTTTTCAAAACTATCATTTATATAATTCATAATAGTAGTTAAACGTTGTTGACCATCAATAACCTTTTGTTTAGTTATTATTCTTTTTATATCTGTTTCCCCTTGGCATACATAAATTTCAGGAAATGGGTATCCTTGAAGAATTGTGTCAATGAATTGTTCTTGATGTTCTTGTGTCCAAACAAAACGTCTCTGAAATGAAGGAGCCAAGTCTAATCTCTTCTCTGATATTTTTTGGAATATATCGGCAATAGTAGGGTTGGTTACGGAAGGCTTAATTTGATTTGTCATTATTAAAACTCTGCAATTTAATTTGATTTCTAAGTTGGGTTAACCCACTGATGATATAACTTTCAAAATGCTGATAAGTTTTAAATACTCCAGCTGAAACTTTATAATTACCGACTTCTGAACGTCCGTAAGATAGACTATTAAAAAACTGAAACCACTGATCTTTTAATTCTTTCATTTGAAAAGAAATCGGAAGTTTATCCGGACGGATCCAACCAAGAGCCGTATATTCTAAAAAATCATGGTATTGTCTGACTTCAGACTGATGTGGAGTTTTTCTTGCGCCTCTGTAATCAAGTTGAAATTTATTTACTTTCCACATTATTTCTTCAAACAGTTTTTCTGAAATTATTGCTACATCAATATCTGAATCCAGATCAAATTCTTTATTTTTATAAGGACTAAATCCTAATTTAGCTGACCCTGTAATATATACTTCGTGAAAAGAAACTTTAAAATGATTGGCAATTTTCTTTCTAAATTCGTAGTACTCATGCTCTTTTCCATAAAAAATAAAAGGTGTTCCATGCAAAACTAACTTTCTACAAAAGTCACTTCGTTCGTCATTAGTCTCTGAATTTATAAGTTGTCGTTTAAACTCTTCACTATTCATTTCTATATCATAAATAAAACCCCACTCTAAAGTAGGGTCTTTTTCAAATAATATCAAATACTTTTAGAACAAAATTTAAGCTACATTCCCTTCCAGGAAGTCCTGTGCAAAGCGTTGCAATACACCGCCCGCTTCATAAACAGAAACTTCTTCTTCGGTATCCAGACGACAAGTTACAGGCACTTCAACAATCTGGTTTTTACCATCATCAGTTGCGCGCTCAATAACTAGAGTTAAGGTCGAACGTGGCGCAATATTACCCACTACGCTATACAGTTCCGTACCATCCAGCTTTAAAGTCTTGCGGTTCGTACCCGGTTTAAACTCAAGCGGCAACACGCCCATACCCACCAGGTTAGTACGGTGAATACGCTCAAAACCTTCGGCCACAATCGCTTCCACACCGGCAAGACGCACACCTTTGGCTGCCCAGTCACGGCTAGAACCCTGACCATAGTCCGCACCCGCAATAATGATCAGCGGCTGCTTACGGTTCATGTAGGTTTCTATCGCTTCCCACATACGCATCACTTCACCTTCCGGCTCGACACGCGCTTTTGAACCCTGCTTGATGGTACCGTCAGCACGCACCACCATTTCATTGAACAGTTTAGGATTCGCCAAAGTCGCACGCTGTGCAGTCAAGTGGTCACCACGGTGCGTTGCATAGGAGTTAAAGTCTTCCTCAGGTACGCCCATTTTGTGCAGATATTCACCCGCAGCCGAATCCATAATAATCGCATTCGATGGCGATAAATGGTCGGTAGTGATGTTATCCGGCAAAATCGCCAGCGGACGCATGTTGGTCAAGGTACGCGGTGCAGCCAAAGCCCCTTCCCAATATGGCGGACGGCGGATATAGGTACTTTGCGGACGCCAGTCATACAGTGGGCTTGCCGCTTTTTCACGCTCGCCCAAATCAAACATTGGAATGTAAACTTTCTTAAATTGCTCTGGTTTTACCGCAACTTTTACCAGCGCATCAATTTCTTCATCTGATGGCCAGATGTCCTTTAAATAGACTGGATTGCCGTCTTTATCGTTGCCAAGTGCATCTTTTTCGATGTCAAAACGGATGGTACCGGCAATCGCATAAGCAACAACTAAAGGTGGAGATGCCAGGAAAGCCTGTTTGGCATAAGGATGGATACGGCCATCGAAGTTACGGTTGCCTGAAAGTACCGCAGTGGCATACAGGTCACGGTCGATAATTTCTTGCTGAATTTTTGGATCTAACGCACCCGACATACCGTTACAGGTGGTACATGCATAAGCCACAATACCAAAGCCCAATTTTTCTAAATCGTGCAATACCCCTGCTTCTTCAAGGTATAAAGCAGCCGCTTTAGAACCTGGTGCAAATGATGATTTCACCCAAGGCTTACGGGTTAAGCCCAACTCGTTTGCCTTACGTGCCAATAAACCTGCAGCTACCGTGTTACGCGGGTTAGAGGTATTGGTACAAGAAGTAATCGCCGCGATAATCACCGCACCATCCGGCATTAAGCCTTCTGCTTCTTGCGCACGAGCGGCTTCTAAATTGCCTGCAATGCCTTTTTCTTTCAGGTCAGCCGTTGATACACGTGCATGCGGGTTTGACGGACCGGCAATGTTACGGGTTACGGTCGATAGGTCGAAACGGAGTACACGTGGATATTCCGCCTGTTTCATGTCTGAAGCCCAAAGACCAATTTCTTTGGCATATTGTTCAACCAATTTCACCTGATCTGCTTCACGACCGGTTAAAGTCAGATAATCAATGGTGTTCTGGTCAATATAGAACATCGCCGCAGTTGCGCCATATTCAGGCGTCATGTTGGAAATGGTGGCACGGTCGCCTACAGACATGCTGTCGGCACCTTCACCAAAGAATTCCAGGTATGCGCCCACGACACGTTCTTTACGCAGGAACTCCGTTAATGCCAATACGATATCGGTTGCGGTAATGCCGGGCTTGCGCTGACCTACCAGTTCCACACCAATAATGTCCGGCAGACGCATCCACGATGCACGGCCGAGCATCACGTTTTCTGCTTCCAGGCCACCTACGCCCACTGAAATCACACCCAAGGCATCGGTATGTGGCGTATGCGAGTCTGTACCGACACAGGTATCCGGGAATGCCACGCCGTCACGCTTTTGAATCACCGGAGACATTTTCTCCAGATTAATCTGGTGCATGATGCCGTTACCCGCAGGAATCACATCGACATTTTCAAATGCAGTTTTGGTCCATTCAATAAAGTGGAAACGGTCTTCATTACGACGGTCTTCCACTTCGCGGTTTTTACGGAACGCATCCGGGTCAAAACCTCCATATTCCACCGCTAAAGAGTGGTCAACGATCAGCTGGGTTGGAACGACCGGATTGACTTTAGACGGGTCACCGCCCTGGTCGGCAATCGCATCACGCAGGCCGGCAAGGTCCACCAGTGCGGTTTGCCCCAAAATGTCGTGACACACCACACGTGCCGGATACCAAGGAAAATCGTGGTCTTGCTTACGTTCAATCAGCTGACGTAAAGACTGTTCCAGAATGGCAGGCTCACAACGGCGTACCAGCTGCTCGGCAAGTACTTTTGAGGTATAGGGAAGTTTTGCATATGCGCCTGGCTGAATATCTTCTACGGCTTGGCGTACGTCATAATATTCGAGCTGGGTACCTTGCAGCGGTTTACGGTAGTTGTTGTTCATAGCTTACCTGCCTCTTGAATCACTTTTTCTTGACTACGTAATTGTTGTTGACGAGTTACAATCGGTTCAACGGCATAGTACACTGCCGAAAAGCCATTTCCCAAATCTTTTATATTTCATAAACTTAGATATAAAAATAGGTGTTTTAGAAATATATTGTTACACATTTTTTAAGATATTTGCTCTAATCGTGCTTTTTTTGGAAAAATAGCAGGAAATAGGCCTCATTCTTTAGTATTAGATATACCTAAGCGAATAAAAAACAAGCGTCCATTGTGCGATTTATGTTGATGTTAAACAGTCTGTCATCACTTAAAAAATTAAGTTTTTCTAAACTATTATCTATCAAACTTAAGCATTAAAAATTACATAAACTTTGATCATAAATACTTATATTTATTAGATATTTTTACAATTATTCTGTTTCAGCCATCCAGATTCCCCTATAATCAAACCTTTCTTAAGAATTTAATTATTGTTCAATAAAAAAAACCTCATTACAAAAAAACCAAAGAAGGTGAAATAAAATGTTGCAAATAGCCATTATTGGAATCATCACTGCGGGTTTGGCAGTTTTGATCTCCAGTTGGTATGGAGCTCAACATCCATCCAGCCCATCGCATCCAGCCCATCCACCACATCACTCTAACCCATCCCAGCCATCCAACCCGTCACACCCTTCTCACCCTTCTCACCCTAATCCCGAAGCATCTGATTCAGTGATTAGCAACCCGCCCTTATTACCCAAAAATGCCAAGGGCAAACACGAACTTGTTGTTACTTATAAACTCAATAAGCTCTATAACCCCAATACGAAAGTATGGAATCCCGTTCTCTTGCGAGGCTATTTAACCAACCCCAGCTTATTGAATAAAAAACAAGAGGGGCATTACGTTAATGATCTCTTGGTGGGACCACAAATTCGTATCAAACAAGGTGAAACTCTGAACCTGAACGTAAATAACCAGCTTCCAGTCGAATCGGAAGAAACCTGTCCTCATCATGTAGAGAATATCAACAACCCAAATTGCTTTAATACCACCAACATTCATACGCATGGGTTCTGGGTCACTCCTCAAGGCAACGGTGATAATGTCTTCGTAAGAATTGCCCCACAAGAAAAATTTGACTATCAGTATAAAATTGAAAAAAACCATCCTGCTGGAACCTTTTGGTATCACGCTCACGTGCACGGCTCAACAGCGATTCAAGTTTCCAGCGGTATGGCCGGCCCACTCATTGTTGAAGGTTCCAGAGTGCCAAAATATAAACAAGGCAAAATCACCGAAACTGGAGATATGGATATTCTGTGGAAAGATAAAGCCAAAAACAGCGATTCGAATGAAAAAGTCCTGTTATTTCAACAAATTCAATACAGATGCAATGCTTCAGACGGCACCCTTACCAATCCCGATAATTGTGTAGGGATAGGGATACTGGAAGATTATGTTAATTCCGGTCTGAATTCTCCGGCCACGTGGGGAGCGGATAAATATCACACCTCCATCAATGGCAAAGTTTTAGGCGAGATGAAAGTAGAGCAGAATGAATTTAATCGTTGGCGCATGATTCATGGCGGTGTTCGAGACACCATCGGTTTAATGATTAAAGAACTTCCTGAATCTAAAAACTATACTGCCGAACAAACCATTCAGGCCTGTTCATCTTATCAAGAAAAAAACCAGAAAGAGGCGTTTGATCGCCTGAAAAGTTTACAGGTCAACACCATTGCCCAAGATGGTTTGACCATGAATCATGTACAAACCCGAACACTTTCGGTATTCCATCCGGGTTATCGTCAAGATGCCATGGTCGCCTTCCCGACCAGCAATAAATACTGTATTTATGACACAGTGTTAAATGTGGATGACCAAATCAATTCAGCATTACCCGACCAAATCCAGCCCCAACTCGCACCGAATAACCCTTTAAACGCACAACTGATTGGATGGGTCAATGTCAAAGCCAGCAAGCAGTCAGCCCAAACAGCAGCCCAGTTCCTGCAAGCACAGGCGAAAAAAATTGGTTTAAACAAAGAGATTCAAGCTCAGCTCTCACAACTGAATCTTTCAGCATTTGCAGATCACGCCTCACTGATGACCCCGGAAATCGATCAAGAGGTTGCGGCAAGGCCAACTCAATTTAATTCATTTATTATCAGTGGTTTTGGCTCCCCTGGAGGCCCTAAATTTGGCTTCAGCCATGATATAAACAACCCAACCAGCTCTCTTAGTTTTGGAGATCTGTTTGAAGGTCCGGGCTCTATTAATGGCCATTATGTGCGTCAATTACAAGTTGGAGCAACAGATGAGTGGGAACTCAGAAGTATAGTAGGCGGCCATCCATTCCATATTCACATCAACCCGTTCCAAATTGTCAAAATTTTAGATCCTGATGGTGTTGATGTCAGTGTTGCCGATAATGAGGTCAAAGATGAAACAGGTGGCGTGGTTGATGCCCAGTACCGTGGTTTAAAAGGTGTATTCAAAGACACCATCTTTGTGAAACCGGGCGGCTATCGTATCATCCTTAGATCACACTATAAAAAGTTTGAAGGTGATTTTGTTCAGCACTGCCATATTCTGGATCATGAAGATCAGGGCATGATGGAATTTGTCCGCATCTGTGGTGACAAGTTTGACTGTAATACTCCACCACCAGTACATCACTGACCTGAAGTATCCTCTTTAATCTTGCGAGCCCATAGCAATATGGGCTTTTTGTTTGCCTATCTGTCTTGCTTGCTGCAAAATATCTGCATTAACAATTTGTGAAATTTACCCAGAGGCTGGTCATGGCAACGTCTACTGCTTTTACGCTATTCACTTTAAATGGTGTAGATGCGCAAAAATTCCTTCAAGGTCAGGTTACTTTAAATACTGAAGCTTTGGCAGAAAACCTGACTCGCTATACCGCGATCTGTAGTTTAAAAGGACGTATCCAGTTTGGCTTATGGCTGAAAAAAATCAATCCGGAAAGTTTTGAAATTGTGGTCACTGCCGATCAGGCCGAAGAATTTGCCAAACACATTAAAAAGTTTGGTGCTTTTTCGAAAATGAAACTGGAACAAGTCAGCCAAGTTTACCCTACCCTGAATGGCGCTAGTACTGACTTTTCCGCCAACGAAACCGATATCGCCGCTTGGCAGCTTCAAGCGATTGAAGCCGGTCAGGCCTGGATTGAAGCAACCACCGCTCAAGAATTCCAGCCGCAAGAACTGCGTTTGCATCAGCGTGAAGGCGTACATTACGACAAGGGCTGCTATTTGGGTCAGGAAATTATTGCGCGTCTCTGGTTCAAGGCAAAACCGAAACACTGGCTGCATTTGGTTCAAGGAACAGGTTATGCCCCTGCCGCTGCAACCCAACTGAATAATGATGTTGAAGTGGTCAATAGCATTGCTGTTGATGGCGGTTATAAGGCCCTGGTCGTGGCTAAACCGGAAGCATTGGCTGAATTAGGGCTACAAGTGTTAGATTTGCCTGAAGCCTTAAATGGCGATGTGGCGCGTCCACAATAAATTCTAAAGATTAAACTTCATAAAAAAGCCTCCAACAATGGAGGCTTTTGATTGATTAAAAACCATGAAACAGTTTGTTCATATCTTTGCAGACATATTCTTTAAATGAATAATCGCGCGCATGCTTGGCATCAAATTTTGCTTCAAGTTCACCTTTTTTAAAGATATAGACCCGGTCCTCTTTGCTGACCAAATATTCAGCACCCAGTTTCATCAGCAATGCGTCAATTTTTTCTTCTTCAGCAATCGTACTGTCAAGATTGACCCGATCATAGGCCCGTTTAATCGCTTTAATGAACATTCATCTACTCACACATTAATTCAGTCGCGATTTAAACAAAGATTGGCTTAAAAACAAAGTACCGTTTCGCCACGGCATATTTTCATCTGTTTTTATCTGTGCCTGGGCTTGAAAGTTTTCAATTTTTTAGACACAAGACAATTGATATACAAAGCATTCAAATCGCTTAAGCTGGGTTTAAGATTGTCCGCACAGAATTCCTCCAGTAATGATTATGTAAATATCGATGAAATCTTATTGCAATGCACACATCATGTATTTACATTCGCATAAATAAACTTATGATGTTGTATGAAGTGTTCCACATTCATTTTAAACACATAAATGGAATTATGTGCATGTTTATAAAAGGTTTTTAAAAATATGAAAAAAATTATACTTGCCGGCCTTATTGCTTTGTCTTCAAATTTCGCAATGGCTGAAATGGCAACCACTTCGGTTGATCCAGCCTTTGCCAAAATAGAAACCCTGGTCAAAGCCAACAATATGAAAGGTGCTTATCAGGAACTGGATAAATTAGCCAAAACAGGAAATGCCCAGGCACTTTATAATCTGGCCTACCTGACCCAAACCGGACAGGGAACTGCCAAAGATGAGAAAAAAGCCGTCAAGCTGTATCAGGAATCTGCAAACAAAGGCTATCCGGTAGCAAATTATGTATTGGGTAAAAACCACATCACCGGGACTTTAGGCCTTCCTCAGGACACTAAAAAAGCCAAACAGTATTTAGAAAAAGCGTCTAAGCAAGGCTTCGATGATGCCAGTGTCGATTTAGCCGTATTACTGTTTTCTGAAGGTACACCCGCATCAGATAAACTGGCTTTGCAAAAACTAGAGCCGCTGATCAAAAAAGGCAATTATCAGGCCATTCATGCCAAAGCCTTATATGACATCAGCCAAGGTTTTAAAAACAAAAACGAAGCCCCGATCAAGCAAGGCTTACAGAGCATTCAGGATCTGGCACAAAAAGGCTATATTCCCGCTTTAATGGCTGTGGGCAACATGTTTGCAAACGGTAAAATCGTTCCGCAAAATCTGCCTGAAGCGAAAAAGATTTTTGAGGCTTTAGCCAAAGAAAATGTTCCGCAAGCCAAAGAATCTTTAGCTGTGGTGGATAAAATGATTGCCGAACAGGCCAAAAATCCGCCTAAAGAGGCAAAGAAAAGCTAAGCACCAAGATGTTTTAAAAGCCCCGAAATCCGGGGTTTTTTTATACCGATTCTTTTGTTGTGATCCATGCTGAGCGTAAAAATTTTAAGCCCACCAGACAGTAATTAACACACTCACCACAATGAATCCTAAAATGGTGCTCATCAATAAAGGCGTTAAAGTTTTTTCATTTAAACCATAAGCCTGACCTAACATGGCAAAAATGGTCGGCATCGGCAAAGCGGCAATAATGGTTCCGGCATAGACCATCTCCTGACTCACATCGGTGAAATAACTCAACCCCAGAAACATCAGCAAAGGCATAATCAGGTTGCTGGAAATCACCAGATAAAAGCTTTGTACATTCACGTACTTCAGCGTCAGCCCCACAATTCCCCCACCAATCGAGAACAAGGCCAGAGGCGACGCGGTTTGTCCGATCATGGCCAAAACCTGATCCAGCTGCCGAGGAATTTCAATCTGGAAAATGGCACAGGCCATCCCCAGCATGACGCCCATAAATAAAGGATTTTTCAATAAAGTGACCACTGTACTCTGGAGAATCTGGGCAAAATTAGCCTGTTGCGAGCTTCCCAGTTCAGCCAGAATCAGCACTGCCGGAATAAGCAGCACACTTTCAATGATCACGACCAACGAGGTATAGGTCATCGCTTTTTGCCCCAGCAACAAGGACAATACCGCAGTACCAATGAGTCCGGTATTCGACATTGCCGCACCCAGCGACAGAACCGAAGACTGTGAACGGTTATTTTTAAAATAATGTGAAACAATAAAAAAAGCCGTCACATATAAAATAAAAGTCACGCCGCTATAGACAAAGAAGTATTGGGGATACCAGATTTCATGCAAATCTTTTGACGCAAGCGACTGTAAAAACAACGCAGGCAAAGCAATTTTAATGGCAAAAGCACCAACGCTATTGAGCTGTACCTTGCTTAAAAGTTGCCATTTTACCGAGAGATAACCGAAGGCCAATAAGAAAAAGATCGGCACGATGACCGAAAAGACCATATGGAATTTGTCCTTTCAATAAATAAAATTACCTGATCAGACCCTGATGGATCAGAGTCCGAGCATTAAAATGTTCAAGCGAAATATCGGGATGGAGTATTAAAAAGCACGAAACAATGCTTTTAACCCATGCGGCTGACAACGCAAATATTGCGGTGCAATTTGAATATTTTCACCCAATTCTGCTGCAGCATGCCATGGCCAGCGCGGGTCATATAGCATAGCACGTGCTAGAGCAATTGCGTCAGCTTGCTGATAATGCAAAATCCCTTCGGCCTGCATCGCTTCTGTAATCAAACCCACGGCAATCACCGGGATATTGACTGTTTTCTTGATGGCTTCAGCAAAGGGCACCTGATACCCTGGTTGTAGCTCAATTTTCTGTTGGGCATGCAAGCCACCACTCGACACATGAATATATACGGCGCCCAATTGCTCTAAAGCTTTGGACAGACCGATTGAAGATTCGATATCCCAACTGTCCTGCCCCTCCATCCAGTCCGTTGCAGAAATACGCACGCCTATAGGATAACCTTCAGGAACTGCATTCTTCATGGCCTGAAAAACTTCCAGCGTTAAGCGAATACGGTTCTCGAAACTGCCGCCATATTCGTCCTGACGCTGATTCGATAACGGCGACATAAATTGATGCAGCAAATAGCCATGGGCTGCATGCACTTCAATCAGGTCAAACCCGGCATCTACCGCACGCTTGGCCGCATTAGCAAAGTCTTGAATCACTTGCCGGATTTCATCTTTACTCAGCGCATGTGGCGGGTGATCAGTCGGATTAAACGGCAAATCACTGGCAGAAACTGTTTGCCAGCCATGAGTCTCTTCCGGCTTAAATTGGCCTTTTCCATTCCAGGGTTTATCGGTAGAAGATTTACGCCCTGCGTGTGCCAGTTGTACTGCAAAAGGCATAGGCGAAAGTGTCTTTATTTTTGTCAGCAATGCCTTAATCTGATCACGCTGGGTATCATTCCACAGCCCCAAATCGGCATAACTGATCCGCCCTTCATCTTGCACTGCTGTTGCTTCAACAATACATAAACCTGCACCAGACAAGGCATAATTGGCCCATTGCTGTTCATGCCAATAAGTCACTTCGCCCTGTTCTGTTGCCGAATACTGGCACATTGGAGCAATCACAATTTTATTGCTCAGTTTTAATGAACCAAACTGAATCGGTTGAAATAATAACGCCACGTTTGGCCCCCTCTGTTAGAATACTTTGCTCACACTTAATCCCGCACTCCAGTTCAAACCATCTGCGGGTTCAAAGAAGCGCCCATTGCCATCATTGACAATCACTGAACCGACATAGTCCTCATCCAGAATATTATCAACTCTAGCAAAAGTCCGGACTTTCCAGTCGGCCTGTTTCCAGACATATCCTGCATTGGCCGAAACCAAGCTATAGCCTGATGCGGCATCGCTATTTGCATCATCTACATAGATTTTGTCCATATAACGGACATCAATACCCGCATTAAAGCCGGTTTCCGGCTGCCAGCCCAAAGAGGCAAAAGCCTGATTTCTGGCAATGCCGGGAATCTTGTTGCCTTTCTGCACCGTACTGTCCGGAATCGCTGCGTCAAATGTAGCATCAATATAGCTGTAGCTGGCTTGGGCAGTTAAATCACGCCATAGATTTTTGTTCCAGGACAGCTCTATCCCTTCACGTCGCGTTTTATCCGCATTCTTATAGGTCGCACGGCCATCTATTGTCCCCGCAGAGACAATATCGTCTCGGGTTTTGCTTTGGAAAACTGCAGCCGTGAAAGCCCCCCATGCATTTTGCGCTTTTACACCCAGCTCATAATTATCGCTGCTGGCAGGGCGTAAATTAAAGTTTATGCCCTCATTTGCGGAATAGGCCATTTCGGTAAAGGTCGGTGTTTCAAAACCTTTGGCATAGCTGGCATAGGCATTCAGCTGATCCTTGATTTTCCAGCTTAAAGCCGCCGAAGGCAGCACTTTGTCATAGTCGGTCTTGCCGCTGTCATCGCCATTGCCTGTGACAATATAGTGATCGTTGGACTCGTAATGCACATTGCTATAACGCAGCCCTGCATCCAAAGTCCAGCTTGGCATGAAATCCCAGGAGGCCTGCAAATAAGGATCCAGATTCCAGAGGATATTCTGCTCATCCCGGCGTAGATTACCTTTTACGCCAAACTGCCCATTGGCATTAAAGTTTTCATATCCCTGACGGTCTTCATCCATATAGTCAAAGGCCAGTCCCGCGGTCAACCGTGTATTGGGCAGCAAATCTTTACCCGTCCAGCGCAAGTCCGTACCGTAATAATCACGGCTGAAATCAATTACCCCACCGGCATGACGCGGGTTATTTTGCGGTGCCCGAGGAATCGACTGGTATTGTATGACTTCACGATGTCCCAGATAAGCCATGGCATACAGTTCATGCTGATCGCTGACTGGTTTTGACCAGGTCAGACCGGTCTGGGTCTGATTGATTTCTTTACGCACATCGTATTGGTTGGAAGCATCATTGACCTGTTTGGGATTATTTTTCCACTGGTTTCGATTCAAGCCCTGCGGATCATCCGCATTAATATCGACATGGTTCACAATCCAGTTCAGCCTGGAACCGTCATCCAGGTTCCAGGTCAGTTTGGCATTGCTGAGTACTTTTCTGGCCGCGCTATGCTCACGATAACCATCGGTATCAAAATAGGATGAACTGACCACATAGCTCGGCTCACCGGCTTGATCTGCACCACCTTGCAACACCACATCGGCACGGCTTTTATGCTGACTGCCCCCTGAATAACCCAGTTCAATGGAATCTTGGCCTTCGCCCTGTTTGGTCGTGGTCAAAATTGTGCCGCCAGAAGAATTGCCATACAGTGCAGAAAATGGCCCACCCAACACTTCAATATGATCCAGGCTGATTAAATCGATATTTGAGGTCTGGCCCTGCCCATCCGGCATGCTTGCAGGAATACCGTCAACATATAAACGGATACCACGCACCCCAAAAGTTGAACGTGCACCAAAGCCACGCATGGAAATCTGTAAATCCTGGGCGTAATTTTCACGGTTATTCAACTGTAGCCCTGGCACACCTTGTAAGGTTTCAGAAAGATTGACCCCCAGATGATTAGCCTTGCTATCTTGTTCGATTCGATATACAGAAGCCGGTGTTTGCAGCCATTCAGTATCCGTACGTGTCGCTTCTATTTTTAGGATAGGAAGCAAAACAGGTTCCGCAGAACCTGTTTGTGCATATAGATTTTGGCAGATGCATGCTGTTAAGCAAAGCAAACTCGTGTGGAAGGACATCATCAGATTGTTACTTTGCATGGGCCTGTACCTGCCTTCTTCTCAGTTAGAACGCGATTCTTGATCCTCAGCCTAACACGAATACATTATTCACATTGTAGGTTAATCCTGGATGGATCACATCTTGCAAGTTTGGACGAATCATCAGCCATTGGGTAGGATTAGGACTGTCATTCAATTCCACATTATATTCCGCACTGGCATTAAATACAGGGCTTGTTACACGTCGTTGACATGTACACGGTTAATGGCCACACCTGAAATGGCATTGGGATGGAAACGAAACCAGCCGCTATATTTTAAACCGCAAGCCATTGTGAAACCGGCACCTTCATTCACAGCGTGCCTCGCCATTTGTCCATGTGTGTCGCCTACAGTGCAGTGTTTCAAACCGGTTCAGGACCTCGGGTACGGGAAACAAAAAATCTTATCCTGAACATTTTTGGCTGATGAAATAAATCTCTGATGTCGACATTTTTAAGGTGCATCAAAATAAAATAATCGGCCATTTTTCTGGTTTTCCTTTCGCATTTTTACTTGCAATCAAGCTGAAATCGCCCAATATTAGCCATATTCTCCTGTCTCTGATCTGCCATGCCCGAATTACCTGAAGTTGAAACCACCAAAACCAGTCTTTTGCCACTGTTGGAGCAAACCGTCTTAAAGGTAGAAGTCCGTCAACCGAGCTTACGTTGGCCTATTCCTGAAAATATACAGAAATTGGTGGGACAAAAATTAGTTCAGCTGACCCGCCGTTCCAAATATATTCTGGCTGAATTTGAACAGGACAGCATGCTTTGGCATTTGGGCATGTCGGGCAGCTTCAGATTGTGTGCAACAACAGATGAACTGCGTAAACACGATCATCTGATCATTCAATTTGAAGATATTGAACTGCGTTATCATGATCCTCGCCGTTTTGGCTGTATTTTATGGTTAAATGCTGCGACTCAAAGCAAACTGATTGACACTTTAGGTCCTGAACCTTTGAGCGATGATTTCAATGCAAACTACCTGGCTGAGAAACTCAAAAACAAACAGGTTGGCACTAAAGTTGCAATTATGGATAACCATGTTGTGGTTGGTGTGGGCAATATCTACGCGACAGAAAGTTTGTTTAATTTAGGCATTCACCCGGCACAACCTGCAAAAAATTTAAGCTTTGCACAGATTGAAAAACTTGTGATTGAAATTAAACGTATTTTGCAGCAAGCCATAGATTTAGGGGGTTCTACCTTGCGTGACTATACCAATGCCATGGGTGAAAATGGTTATTTTCAGCAAACCCTGCTTGCTTATGGTCGTGCCGGTGAAATGTGTGTGAACTGCGAAACCACGCTTGAAAATATAAAACTTGGACAACGTGCCTCTGTGTTCTGTCCTGAGTGCCAACCTTTAAAAAAAGCCAAAGTGACACCTCAACGTGTTGCCAAGTCGCGAGGGAAAACTTCATGAAAACTGCGATTGTTCGTCACATCCTTGTCAAAGATAAAGATACCTGTGAACAACTCAAAAAGCGTATTCAATCCGGTGCTGACTTTGCAAAAATTGCGAAGCAATATTCCACCTGCCCTTCGGGCAAAAAAGGAGGTGAGCTAGGTGAAGTCAAGAAAGGACAACTGGTACCAGTCATTGATAAACTGGTCTTTACTGCAGCTGAACGTGTTTTACACGGCCCTGTCAAAAGTCAGTTTGGTTTTCACCTGGTTGAAGTTAAGTTTCGCATGGACTAAACATCTGTTTTAAATCACTTAAGAATTCAGTCCATGTATGGGGCTGAATTTCTGTATCTTGCTGCTGGGCAGGACTGATCCAGTAGGTGTGCAACCCTAACTGTTGTGCTGCTTGTATATCCACTTCATTGTCATCTCCATCCATTAAGCATTGCTGTGGATGAAGCTTAAAAGCCTGACAAACGTTTAAAAATGCCTGGGGATGGGGTTTGGCAACACCCTGCTCATCACTTATAAAATAATGTGTACACCAACGCTCTAAATGAAGATGACGGATTTTTTGCAATTGACCTTATGCAGGTCCATTGGTCAGTACTGCCATCTGCAAGCCTAAAGCCTGGCATAGGTTTAATGCCTCTTCTGCACCCTCACAAAAATGATGATGTTGTAAAGCATGCTGCATGAAGCTTTGGTTTAATGTTGTCGCCCAAATCCACATCATCAATACCACATTGCTGTAAGGGCTTGAGATAACGATATAGACGATATTCGCTTACCGTTAAATCCTGCTGCATATAGGCGTCCCACAAAGTGTCATGCAATACCTCATAGGCCTGCCAAAAGACATCTACAGACAGGTGCTGAACAATCTTTTCATTCAACTGCTGTCTGGCAAAGCGCTGTGTCCGATCCCAGTCCAACAAGGTATGATCAAGATCAAAAATCACCAATTTCAGCATGGGTTGGTCCATAAAACAGAAGGTCGAACATCACAAAGGGTAGACACTAGATTTAAAATCTAAATTTAAAATCCAAGCCAACAGTTATGAGTAAAAATAAAAAACGGCACAGAGAGTGCCGTTTTTTTCTTTTTCAGCCATTAAAGTTGCGGGCGTTTTTTCAACTCATCACGAATTTCACGCAGCAATTCAATGTCGGCCGGGGTAGTCGGTGTTTCCTCTACCGGGCCTTCCTGTTTACGCAAACGGTTCATAAGTTTAACCAGCAAGAAAACCACCCAGGCAAGAATCAGGAAGTTTATGAAGATAGTTAAAAAATTACCATAGGTTAAGACATTCACACCCGCTTTTTGCAATTCAGCTAAAGATTGCAAATTATTCGGGTTACTGCCGAGCACAAAGAATTTCTGGGTGAAATCGACACCACCGCCCGTAATAACCGTGATTAAAGGCATAATAATGTCTTTAACCAAAGAATCAATGATTTTACCAAACGCACCACCAATGATGACACCAATCGCTAAATCCATCATATTGCCTTTAATGGCAAATTCTTTAAATTCTTGGATAATACTCATAACTTTCTCCAGCTTTTCTTGATGCTATTCTTTTAAAGTATTTTAAAAACTGTCCTACCCTTTTAAGCACGAATAACAGTTCATAATTCCTTATAATTTACTTGGAATTTAACATCTTGGACATATTGATTTTCTAATTATAAACAAAAAAATGCTACCACTGACGTGATAGCATTTTTTACATTCTAAATCTGATTCAATTAAATCATTAAGAGCGGTTACGTTTACGTTCGTTTTCAGTCAACCAACGCTTACGGATACGGATTGATTTCGGTGTAACTTCAACCAGCTCGTCGTCTTCAATGAATTCAAGTGCTTGTTCAAGTGTGTATTCAATTGCTGGAACCAGTGTTAAAGCATCATCAGTACCTGACGCACGTACGTTGGTTAACTGTTTCGCTTTAGTCGGGTTCACAACCATGTCGTCTGAACGGGAGTTAATACCCACGATCATACCTTCGTAAACTTCTAACTGAGGTTTAGCGAATAGGCGGCCACGGTCTTGCAAGCTGAACAATGCATAACCCAGGCAAGTACCTTGAACCATAGAGATCAATACACCGTTTTGACGTTTCGCAACAGTACCTTGTTTCATAGGACCGTAGTGCGAGAAGCTTGATGTCATGATCCCTGTACCAGAAGTCATGGTCAAGAATTCAGAACGGAAACCAATTAAACCACGTGAAGGAACAGTTGCTTCAATACGGATACGGCCTTTACCGTCAACTTCCATATTGGTCATCTCGCCTTTACGGTGACCCATTTGTTCCATCACAGCGCCTTGGTGCTGTTCTTCAACGTCAAAAGTTACGTTTTCGTACGGTTCTTGCATTTGACCGTCGATTTCTTTCAAGATCACTTGCGGACGAGATACACCCATCTCGAAACCTTCACGACGCATGTTTTCAATCAGAACTGAAAGGTGAAGTTCACCACGACCAGACACTTTGAAACGGTCAGGACTGTCAGTATCTTCAACACGAAGTGCCACGTTGTGGATCAATTCGCGGTCAAGACGTTCACGGATGTTACGTGAAGTTACGAACTTACCTTCTTTACCGGCAAACGGTGAGTTGTTGACCTGGAATGTCATCGAAACTGTTGGTTCGTCAACAGAAAGCGGTGGCAATGCTTCAACGTTCTTAGGATCACAGATCGTATCAGAGATATGAAGCTCTTCCATACCTGTGACACATACGATGTCACCAGCAGAAGCAGATTCAACGTCAATACGCTCAAGACCGTGGTAACCCATGATTTTTAAGATACGACCGTTACGTGTCTTACCTTCTTTATCAATAACAGTTACAGGTGTGTTTAATTTTACTGAACCGCGTTGGATACGACCAACACCGATTACACCAACGAAGCTGTTATAGTCCAAAGACGAAATTTGCATCTGGAATGGACCATCAACGTCAACTGCTGGTGGTTCAACGATGTCTACGATTGTTTGGAACAATGGTGTCATGTCTTCAGCAAGTTCTTCTGGAGACGGACCCGCCACACCACGAAGACCAGAAGCATAAACCACTGGGAAGTCTAACTGTTCGTCAGTACCACCCAGGTTGTCGAACAGGTCAAATACCTGGTCAATTACCCAGTCAGGACGCGCGTTTGGCTTGTCGACTTTGTTGATGATCACGATTGGTTTCAAGCCACGTGCGAACGCTTTTTGCGTTACGAAACGGGTTTGTGGCATTGGACCTTCTTGAGAATCGACAAGAAGAAGTACACAGTCAACCATAGACATTACACGTTCAACTTCACCACCGAAGTCGGCGTGTCCCGGGGTGTCCACGATGTTGATACGGTATTCTGTATCTGTACGTTTATCTAACCATTTGATTGCAGTGTTTTTTGCAAGAATGGTAATACCACGTTCACTTTCAATAGCGCCTGAATCCATAACACGCTCGATCTCACCCGCGCGTTCACCCAAAGCACCTGATTGTTGTAAAAGTTTGTCGACTAAAGTCGTTTTACCATGGTCGACGTGCGCGATGATGGCAATATTACGGAGAGTTTTAATATCTGACATGTAAATTCGATACGCTTTAAATTTGAGGGCAAATTATACAGAAAAAACTTAGCTTTTTATAGTGACAGTTTATTGACAGTTACAAGTTTTTTTGACTATTCATCCCTTTTTCGGTTTGTAAAGTACTGTAACTCGATTAGAATAACGCCAAATTACTGCTGTACCTTTTTTTACATGTCTGATTTAGAAAACTCTCCCAAACAACAAGATCGTCTTGATTTGGTCTACGGATTAAACGATCGCCCCAAACCACTTATTGCTTTTCTCGCTGCCCTGCAACATTTACTTGCGATTATTGTCCCGATTGTCACCCCAGGTCTTTTGATCTGTCTTGCTTTAGGCGTATCCAAAGAAGACACCAACATGATTCTTTCCATGTCCTTGGTGATCTCGGGGATTGCAACTTTCTTACAATGTAAAAAAGTTGGTCCTTTTGGCGCAGGTCTTTTAATTGTACAGGGCACCAGTTTTAACTTTATTGGCCCGATTATCGGCATTGGTTCAGCGATGGTCGCGGCAGGCACCCCTGTTGAAGCAGTGATGGCTTCTATTTTTGGTGTAGTAATTGCCGGCTCATTCATTGAAATGGGTGTTTCACGTATTTTACCTTGGGTAAAACGGCTGATCACGCCCCTGGTTACAGGTATTGTCGTGCTGCTGATTGGCTTGACCTTAATTAAAGAAGGTTTAATCAGTATGGGTGGCGGTTATCAGGCCATGGGTGACAAAACCTTTGCCAATGCCGACAATCTGATCATGTCCTGTACGGTACTGGCAATTATTATTGTCCTGAACCGTATCCGTATTACCTGGATCAAAAGCTCAGCCATTCTGATTGCCCTGATTATTGGTTATGCTCTTGCCGGTTTCATGGGACATCTTGATTTTTCAGGCCTGAAAGATGCGCCGATGATTCAAATTCCAACCCCGATGCATTTTGGCTTAAGCTTCTCCTGGAGCTTGTTTATTCCAATGGCATTTATTTATCTGGTGACATCACTGGAAGCCATTGGTGACATTACCGCCACTTCAAAGATTTCCAACCAGCCAGTCGATGGCCCGGTATGGATGCAACGTATTAAAGGGGGGGTACTGGTGAATGGTGCCAACTCTCTGCTTGCCGGCTTATTCAATACTTTCCCGAGTTCGGTGTTTGCACAGAATAATGGCGTCATTCAGCTTACCGGGGTTGCAAGCCGTTATGTGGGTATCTGGATTGCAGCATTACTGGTGATTTTAGGCTTGTTGCCTGCGGTTGCCGGCGTGATTCAAGCAGTCCCTCAAGCCGTACTCGGCGGTGCTGTGATGGTGATGTTTGGTGCGGTAGCGGCGTCTGGTATTAATATCCTGTCAGGGATTCATCTTGACCGTCGTGCCCTGTTAATTATTGCGATTTCACTGGGACTCGGTTTGGGTGTTGCACAAGTCCCACAAATTTTGGAACATCTTCCTGAATTATTCCGTAACATCTTCAGTTCTGGCGTAGCGACTGGCGGTATTGCAGCATTGCTTTTAAATATTATTCTTCCTGAATCGAAGCAATAATTTCATTTCAGCATCAACTCTGCCCAGCATTGTCTGGGCAGAGTTTTTCAATGGCGAGATAAAAAAATGGATCCAAGAAGTGAAGTTGTCATTCGGCAGCATGAATATCTTTCTGGACGTGTGCTTTTGGTCAATGCACCTACGGATGAGTTACTTTCCAATCTAGGAAAAGACATCAGCCCTTGTTTCTGGACCTGGAATTATAATGAATTTCAATATTTTCAGTCGCAACAGGCCAATGTCCATTTTGGCGTAGAGCTTCCTGAAGGCAGTTTTGACCAGGCCATTATCTTTGTACCGAAGTCCAAAGAACTCCTAAATTATGTGCTGCATAATGTCGTCAGCCGTCTAGGTTTAGGTGCTTCCATTTTCCTGGTGGGTGAGAAAAAAGGCGGCGTTGAACGCGCAGCCAAACAGCTCCAGCCTTATGGTAAAGCCATTAAACTGGACAGTGCACGTCATTGCCAGCTCTGGCAGGTCAAGGTTGAATCGACGGCTCAAGAAAAGGCTTTGGCAGACTGGGCTCAAGCATATACGGTAGCAACACCGAAAGGTGATCTCACTATTTGTGCCCTGCCCGGCGTATTCAGCCAAAATCGTTTAGATGTCGGTACAGCGGTATTTTTACCGTTTTTATCACAGGTTACTTCAGGTAAAATTGCCGACTTTGGCTGTGGTGCCGGTGTGATCAGTGCCTATCTGGCAAAACTGAATCCGAAAAACCGTATTTTTGCGCTGGATGTCGATGCTTTTGCTTTGGCCTCAACCCGCATGACGTTTGAAAAAAATGGCCTTTCTCCCGAACAGCTGGAAATTACCGCTGTGACCGGTATTGAAGATGCGCCGCTTTTCTTGCATGCCATCGTCAGCAATCCGCCTTTCCATCAAGGCATTCAGACCAATTATGATGCCAGCGAAAGCCTGTGCAAGACTTCACGCCGTCATTTGAAATCGGGTGGTGAACTCTGGATTGTGGCAAACCGCTTTTTAAATTATCCATTACTCATTGAACAAAGCTTTGGCAAATGTACAACCAAAGCCGATCAACAAGGCTTTAAAGTGCTGTTCGCTAGCACTGAAAAGAAATCTTAAGGAACAACGATGAGCGAAACTCAATCTGCACATTTACAGCGTAAGCTGGGTGCACGTCATTTGAATATGATCGCCATTGGTGGTTCTATCGGCACAGGCTTATTCCTGGCTTCTGGTGCAACCATTGCCAATGCAGGTCCAGGCGGTGCTTTATTGGCTTACTGCCTGATTGGGATCATGATTTATTTCCTGATGACCAGTCTGGGCGAGCTTGCAACACATAACCCGACTTCAGGTGCCTTCTTTACCTACGGTACAAAATATGTAGAAGGCGGTTTTGGCTTTGCTCTGGGCTGGAACTATTGGTACAACTGGGCCATTACGGTTGCTTTTGAACTGGTGGCAGTCCAGTTTATTATGAAATTCTGGTTTCCTGATATTCCCGGATTCTACTGGAGTGCCATTTTTCTTAGCGTTATTTTTGCCATTAATTCTCTCTCCGTAAAAGGCTTTGGTGAAAGTGAGTTTTTATTCTCCTTGGTCAAAGTAATTGCCATTATTGTCTTTATCATTATTGGTATTGCCATGATTGCAAAAATCATGCTGACGCCAAATATGGTGACCTTTGCCAACTGGACCAAAGGTGATGCACCTTTTGTTGGTGGTTTGCAGGCCATGATTGGTGTCGCCATGATTGCCGGATTCTCCTTCCAGGGTACAGAAATGGTGGGGGTTGCTGCGGGTGAATCGAAAGACCCTAAAAAGACCATTCCGGTGGCCATCAAGCAAATTTTCTGGCGTATTTTATTGTTCTATGTGGTGTGTATTTTCATCATTGGTACTTTGGTAGCCTATGATGATCCACGTCTGTTACAAGCGGCTGCAAGTGAAAATATTGCCCTTTCACCTTTTACCTTATTGTATGAAAAAGTCGGTTTTGCTTTTGCCGCAGGTTTAATGAATGCCGTAATCTTAACTGCAATTTTGTCTGCAGGTAACTCAGGCATGTATTCATCGACCCGTATGCTGTTTGACATGGCTCGCAAAGGCAGTGCACCAAAAATCTTTGGCAAACTGGATGCACGCGGTGTACCCATGAATGCACTGTATGCCACCACTGCAATTGCCGCTCTTTGCTTCCTCACGACTTTCATTGGGGAACAACAGGTGTTTAGCTGGTTGCTGAATATGTCAGGCATGTGCGGATTCATTGTATGGCTGGGTATTGCCATTTCACACTACCGTTTCCGTAAAGGTTATGTGGCACAGGGTTATAAACTGGAAGATTTAGCGTATAAAGCCAAATTTTTCCCATTTGCCCCGTGGTTTGCCTTTATTCTTTGTACGATTGTCGTACTTGGACAGAACTATCAGGCCTTTATTACGGGTGATTGGCTCGGTGTGTTATCTACCTATATCAGTATTCCATTATTTCTGGCAATCTGGCTGGGCTATAAATGGAAAAACAAAACCAAGTTGGTTTCTTATCAAGATATGGATGTTAAACCCATGAATCCTGATCAGGACTAAATGCAATATATAAATAAAAAAACAGCCTTTAGGCTGTTTTTTTATTTAACTTATATCAATGATGTGCCAGAAATTCCTTCAAGGCAAAACTGACTTCATTTTTATGGGTGGTACACAACCCGTGCGGTGCTCCCTTAATTTGCTCTTCTACGCCATGCTTTAAAAGTTTGACGGTTTGCCGACTGCAAATTTCTGGCGGAACAATGTCATCTGCTGTTCCATAAAGCACCAAGGTCGGTACAGTAATCCGGGTTAGATCTTCACGTAAGTCGGTTTCTGAAAATGCGTGGATACAATCGTAATGCGCCTTGATTGAACCCTGCATGGCAATACGCCAGAAACTCTGTATTACCCCTTCTGAGGTTTTATGTAACAGCTTGTCATAGCCATAAAATAATTTAGCAAAATCCAGGTAAAAATCCGCCCTGTTGGCCAGTAAATTGGCGCGCATCTCATCAAACACGTCTGAATCTACACCGTCTGGATGATCATCCCGTTTAATCATGAGAGGTGTTACCGCCGCAATAAGCGCAAGTTTAGTGACTTTATGCTGACCATATTTTGCCGTATAACGGGTCACGACGGCCCCACCGGTAGAATGTCCGACTAAAGCGAACTCGGTTAACCCAAGATGCTCAATCAGTTGATGCATATCTTGTGCATACTGATCAATATTATGCCCAGCCCAAGGCTGACTCGAGCGTCCATGACCCCGTCGGTCGAATGCAATCACCCGATAGCCATGTTCTGCAAGAAATAACATCTGGTCTTCAAAAGCATCACTGGATAAAGGCCATCCATGAGAAAAGACCACAACCGGTCCCTCTCCCCAATCCTTATAATAAATCGAGGTTCCATCTGTTGTCGTTAACATCTGCGTCATTTTGTCACCCTCTTTTTATTGTCTATATGGGTGTTTATTAGAACAAGATCAAAATAAAACTGTGTATTAAACAAGTTATGCTTATGTAGCACATAAAAAAAGCAGCCTTAAGGCTGCTTTTTTAACTCAGTTCAATAATAAATTATTGAGCTGCAGGCGCTTGTTGAGCAGGTTCTGCAACAACTGTACGGCTACCAGTAATAGTCGCGAATACACGACGGTTCATAGCACGGCCTTCTTTAGTGTTGTTGTCAGCAATCGGTTGATCCCAAGCGAAACCTTGAGTAGACAAACGAGCTGGATCTACATTGTATTCATTTACAAGTGAAGATTTAACAGAATTAGCACGAGCTAAAGATAAACGTTCGTTCAATGCACGTGGACCAGTGTTGTCTGTGTGACCTTCGATGCGAGCAGTAGCGTTTGGATATTCAACCAACTTCTCGGCAACTTTAGCGATTTCTGGTTTGTATTGGTCTTTGATGTTTGATTTGTTTGTATCAAAGAACACACGAAGTTCCATGTTAAGGTCTTCAGTCAACTCTTGTGGAGCTGGTTGAACTGGAGCTACAGGCTCAACTGGAGCAACTTCTACTACAGGAGCAGCAGGCTTCAAGTGACCGCCAAGAACTACGTTAAGACCAGCTAAAGCTGTATAGTTCCAGAAGTCTTCGTCGATGTTATAAGTAGCACGAGCTTCAGTACGTAGAGATAAAGCATCATTTAAGCGCCAGAAAGCACCTAGACCAGCGTTACCAAGAGTACCTTCTTCAGCCTCACCACCTGCAATTGAACCTGTAGCTTCATATTTATAATGACCAGCACCTAACAATACATAAGGTTTGATTTTGCTGTCATAGTTTTTGGTGATCAAATCAGAAGTCGCATAGAAGTTACCATTGATTTGAGTTTGTTTATACTCTGCACCTGCAGGTACACCAAGGCCTTCTACATCACCTTTTACTTGGTTGTATTCAGCTTCGAAACCTAACCAAGGCGTTAATTCAACACCAAGTGCTGCACCAACGAATAAATCGTCTTGAAGCTCAGGACCATCTGTTAAATGATCTTCGCCATTGTTGTGTTGAGTATCTTGCCATGTATAACCGACCATTAATGGAGTAACAGTTACGCCAGCGTTTGCAGCAGCTAAAGGTGCAGCAACGAGCATTGCTAAAGCAATACGACTCATTTTCATGGATTTATCCTCCAGAGATAACAATTGTTGTTCAAGCTCAAGCCTAGAATTTGGCTATTCTGAGATAGGCTTTCTTATACCCCAGTTTTTTTCTTAATTCTTAAGCTATTCACAGTGAATCATACAAACACTTTATTTTTTTTCCAAGTGCTTGATAATTTTAATCAAGTAAATTATTGACAAAATTACTTACAATTTCCGTTGTAATTCGGTAAATTTTTACTCAATTTATTCTTATGAATAGCTTATCGTCACTTGCGAATTATTTTAACAGCTTTGTTATAAAGTTGAAAAATAAATATCAATCGCAAAAAAACAATTAAAAAACAAAATATTAATAACACACATAATTAAAAAAAAATACATTGCAGGATTACTTTAAATGCTTTTTCAACAAAAAAATGGGTTCACATTGGTTGAGCTAATCGTTACTTTGGCTATTTTTGCAATTCTGGCCACCATCGCTTTACCTTATTTTCAAGAAATAAGAGCCAAACAGGAAGTCAACGCCACTACGAATAAACTGATTTCAACAATTCATTTAGCCAAATCTCAAGCCCTTCTCTATCATAGCAATGTGGTGTTGTGTCCAAGTCAAAATAACTTGAATTGTCAAACAAATCAATGGGCTGCCGGTTTATTGGTTTTTCTCGACAGCAATAAAAATAGACAAATTGATACAGGCGAAAAAATTATCTATACAGAATCAACCAATTTAAAATACGGGCATTTAGACTGGAGAGGGACATTGAGTGCCCCCAGCCTAACGTTTCAAGCTGAAAATGGCCTGCCGATAGGTTCAAATGGCAGTTTTTATTATTGTTCAAATGTTTCTGATCATCATCGGAAACTGGTTCTGAGTGCCATGGGGCATATGCGGATAGAAACCCTCTCCCTCTGCTAAAAACTTCTCAGTCTAAAGACATGCTGCCATCCCCTCTTTATTCCGGCTCATTTTTCAATATACTGCTTAAACTTGGAAAAATAATTCCTTAAAAAAATCAATCTCGGAGAAAGAACAATGACAGACATCGTAATTGTAAATGGTGCACGTACTGCAATGGGCGGCTTTCAAGGTAGCTTGGCCAATGTAACAGCCCCAGAACTTGGCGCAGCATGTATTAAGGAAGCGATTGCACGTGCAGGATTACAAGCAACCGATGTCGAAGAAGTCATTATGGGCTGCGTACTCCCTGCTGGCCTGAAGCAGGGACCAGCCCGTCAGGCAATGCGCAAAGCCGGCTTACCTGATTCAACTGGTGCAGTGACTATTAATAAGTTATGTGGTTCTGGCATGAAAGCGGTGATGCAAGCGGCTGACATGATTAAAGCCGGTTCTGCTGAAATCGTGGTTGCAGGCGGCATGGAATCGATGACCAATGCCCCTTATGTATTGCCTAAAGCGCGTAGCGGTTTGCGCATGGGACATGGTGAAATCAAAGACCATATGTTCCTGGATGGTTTAGAAGATGCAGAAACAGGCCGTTTAATGGGTTCTTTTGCACAAGACATGGCAAATACGCGTGGCTATACGCGCGAACAGATGGATGCCTTTGCGATTCGTTCATTACAACGTGCACAAAACGCGGTCAATGAAGGTTACTTTGCCGATGAAATCGTCCCAGTCACGGTATCTACCCGTAAAGGCGATGTCGTGATAGATAAAGACGAACAGCCTTTCAATGCCAATATTGAAAAAATTCCAACGCTACGTCCTGCATTTGCCAAAGATGGTACGATTACTGCGGCCAATGCCAGCTCGATTTCAGATGGCGCCTCTGCCCTTGTGCTCACCTCAAGTGAAAATGCCTCAGCTAAGGGCTTAAAACCTCTGGCAAAAATTGTGGCTTATGCTTCTAATTCACAGCATCCCTCAGAATTTACCATTGCTCCAGTCGGTGCCATTCAGAAAGTTTTAAATAAAACCGGTTGGGATGCTCAAGATGTTGATCTTTGGGAAATTAACGAAGCTTTTGCCATGGTGACCATGTGTCCGATGGATGATTTCAAGCTTGATCCGGCTAAAGTCAACATTAACGGCGGTGCGTGTGCACTCGGTCATCCTGTCGGTTCTACCGGTTCGCGCATTATCTTGACGCTCATTCATGCCTTAAAACGTACGGGTGGCAAAAAAGGCATTGCGGCACTGTGTATCGGTGGCGGTGAAGCGACTGCTGTGGCGATTGAGTTGCTTTAATCTCCTTGCGAAGCAGTGCTTCTCATCTCTCCTCTTTGGGAGAGATGAGAAAAAAATCCCTCGCTTGAGAGATTTTTTATGCTTACACTTTTTTATGTTTTCATCATCAAAATTTGAGCTTAAACCTGCTAGATTAGAACCATCAAAATAACAACTACAAAGGCTTTGCATGCAACTTAATCATTATCTTAATTTCCAAGGTGAAACCGAAGCAGCATTTAACTTTTATAAATCTGTTTTTGGTGGTGAGTTTTCCAATCTGACCCGTTATGGTGAAATGCCAGCGCAAGAAGGTGTCACGCTATCTGAAGCGGATAAAAATCTTATTCTGCATGTATCCTTACCGATTAATGCGTTTACAGAATTGATGGGATCTGACACCAATGATCAATTCTGTGCGCAAAACAATAGCATTTTCACGCCAGGCAATAATCACTATATTTCAATTAATCTGAATGCCCATGAGCAAGATGAGGCGAAACGCTTATTTGATGCTTTATCTGTAAATGGACAAATTGAAATGCCCTTAGAAAAGACCTTCTGGGGTGCACTCTATGGTGCCTTCACCGATCAGTTCGGGATTAAATGGATGGTGAATTGCCAGTTAGAAGCCATGTAATCTCGGTTTTTTATTTAAACACGCATAAAAAAAAGCCGGAATCTATCCGGCTTTTGAACATCAGCTTAAAACAATCAAGCACCTGTTTGATAACTTGCTTTTTCAACTGCAGTTGAAGCCTGATATGGATTGGTAAAATCACCCAGACCGGCAGCAGCTTCCTGAATATCTTTCCCTTCTTTAATCACGAAAGTATCGAAACCAGAACGCTTCATGTAGTTCAACACGTCTTTGAACACATCACCTGTCGCACGCAGTTCGCCCTGGAAACCTTGACGACGTAACAGTGCAGCGAATGAATAGCCACGACCATCGTTAAAACCTGCAAATTCAATAAAAATTGCATCTAACTGGTCAAGTGGAAATTCATGCGTTTCAGGAGATGCATCTACAGTGATGTAAAGTGCTTTCTTACCTGAAACCTGGGCAATTTGGTCGAGCTGGTCAACCGTTAAAACCACGTCACCTTGTGGCAATACGCCATCTTCACCAATCAATTGATAGGTATTGTCTGCAATCGTGCCATCTTTAGAGAGCACTTGTAGTGCGGTATTAAGCATATGCACGCTCCTTGAATGGTTGAATGCCAACACGGCGGTAGGTATCAATAAACTCTTCACCCTCATTACGCAGGTCAAGATAGGTATTTAAAATTTCTTCCACTACATCTGGAATACGGTCTGCTGCAAATGATGGCCCCAAGATGTCACCAATCGATGCATCATGGTCTGCATTACCACCCAGCGTGATTTGGTAGAATTCAGCACCTTTTTTGTCAACACCCAAAATACCGATATTACCGACATGGTGGTGACCGCAGGCATTCATACAACCTGAAATGTTCAGGTCAAGCTTACCTAGATTATAAATGGTATCCAGATCATCAAAACGGCGTGAAATAGCTTCTGAAATCGGAATAGATTTCGCATTGGCAAGCGAACAGAAGTCACCGCCCGGGCAGCAGATGATGTCAGTCAAGAAACCAATGTGCGCACGTGCCAGGTTATGCTGATCAAGAATCTGCCACAATTCAAACAGGTCTTTTTGCGGCACATCAACCAAGGCCACATTTTGTTCATGTGTAGTACGGAACTCGCCGAAGGTGTACTTGTCTGCCAGATCGGCAATCAGGTTCATCTCTTCAACCGTCATGTCACCCGGTGCGATACCCGCACGTTTCAGTGAAATGGTAACAATACGATAACCTTTGACTTTATGCGCATTGGTATTGATATTGAACCACTGCTTGAACTTCGGATGCGCTGCAAACTGTTCTGTAAAGTCTTCATCAGCATAGTCTTGATAATCAAATGGCGTGAAGTTCTCATCCATTTTCGCCAAGGTGTCTGCATCGATTTTTAAAGTTTTTACGGTATGCGCAAATTCAGCTTCAACTTTCTCTGCAAACACTTCCGGAGTTAGTGCTTTAACAAGAATTTTGATACGGGCCTTGTATTTGTTGTCACGGCGACCATGCAAGTTATAGACACGCAGTACCGCTTCCAAATAGGCAATCAGGTCTTCACGTGGCAGGAAGTCACGGATAAAGCTGCCAATCACCGGAGTACGGCCCAAGCCACCACCCACTTTGATTTTATAGCCCATCTCGCCTGCTTCATTACGCACGATGTATACACCGATGTCATGAAATGAAGTCGCCGCACGGTCAGTTTCTTCCAATGCAGAAACTGCAATTTTGAACTTACGTGGCAAGAAGGCAAATTCTGGGTGGAATGTAGACCACTGACGGATCAATTCACAGGTTGGACGTGGGTCAGCCACTTCACCGGCAACCACACCTGCGTACTGGTCAGTTGTAGTATTACGGATACAGTTGCCAGAAGTCTGGATGGCATGCATTTGTACAGAAGCCAGTTCTTGCAGCATGTCCGGTACATTTTCTAGTGCAGGCCAGTTAAACTGAATGTTTTGACGTGTTGATACGTGTGCATAACCACGGTCATAGTCTTTAGCCAATTGCGCAATTTTACGTAATTGTTTTGAATTCATCAGGCCGTAAGGAACCGCAATACGCAACATTGGCGCATAACGTTGTACATAAAGGCCGTTTTGCAGACGGAGTGGACGATATTCATCTTCCGTCAATTTACCGGCTAAATAACGTTCCGTTTGGTCACGGAATTGTGCAACACGTTCATTGACCAGTTGCTGGTCAAAATCAGTATATAAATACATGGCGTACAGCTAGTAGTTTCTATTATAACGGTGCACAGCATAACGAGATTTGATCTATCAACAAAATGCGTTTTTTACATATTTCATAGCGATTTTATTGATAAGTGTGCCCGACCTGCACAGATATAAAGCCTTTCAGCCTTTTTTAATTCATTTTCAATGATATTGCTTAATTTATTTAGTCTTTAGCATTTATTTTCATAAAAAAGCCCGACGAATCGGACTTTTCAAATTTAACCTAATAAATAGATAGCTTATTTTTTATCGGGTAAGGCATAAGCAACCAAAGAGTCGCCCATTTTGGTCCCAAATGAACCATGACCGCCCGCCATAATGACTACATATTGTTTACCGTTACTTTCGTAAGTCATTGGCGTTGCCTGGCCACCCGCCGGCAAACGGCCTTTCCAAAGCTCATCCCCATTGGTGACATTAATGGCACGGATGTAATTGTCCTGGGTTGCACCCACAAACATGACATTACCTGCAGTAGAGATTGGACCACCCAGCATTGGCACACCCATTTTAAATGGCGGTAATGGAATACCCGGCATACTGTCTCGAATGGTACCGATCCGGCGTTTCCAGACCACTTTATGGGTATTTAAATCGACACCTGCCACATAGCCCCAAGCCGGCTGTTTACATGGCAGCCCGAAGGGAGAAAGGAAGGCACTGATTTCCACACCATACGGCACACCGTACATGGGCTGAACACCCTGTTCAGTCCCCGCGCCTTTGGCTGTCTGCTTACGGTTCGGATCTTCTGGGATCAGTCTGGACACAAATGGCAAGCCAATCGGGTTCATCAAGGCAATTTGACGGTCCGGGTTGACCGACATACCTCCCCATTCAAACACGCCCAGGTTACCTGGAAACACCAGCGTGCCATTTTCAGAAGGTGGCGTATAAATGCCATCGTAGTTCAATTTCTTGAACGCTACTCGGCACATTAACTGGTCAAACATGGTGGCACCCCACATCTGTTTGTCAGTCAATTTGTCTTTCGGTGCCAGGTCAAAGTCAGAGAATGGTTGAGTTGCTGAATAACGTTCGCCTTTGGTTTGCGGACCGCGTTTTACTCTTTGCGGCACAGGTTTTTCCCTAATCGGAATAATAGCCGCACCGGTACGTCGGTCTAGCACAAATGCATTCCCTGTTTTCGTCAGTACATAAATTGCAGGAACAAGATTGCCAGATTTGTCTTTGATATCAGCCAAAGTCGGTTGAGAGGGTACATCCATATCCCAAAGGTCATGATGGGTGGTCTGGAAATTCCAGATCAACTTACCGGTAGACGCATTCAGCGCAAGCATCGAGTTGGCATAACGTTCATCCAACTCGGTACGGTGGCCGCCATAAATATCCGGAGTACCGACACCCGTTGGAACATAAACGATATCCAGTTTCGCATCATAGGCCAAAGGTGCCCATGCGTTTGGCGAGTTATGCACAAATTTTTGACCAGGTGCAGGAATCGCATTTGGATCTTCCGCACCGGTATCAAATACCCAAAGCAGTTCACCGCTATTGACATCATAACCGCGGATCACACCCGAAGGTTCTTTGGTTGAATAGTTGTCGGTTGTTGAACCTGCAATGATGATGGTTGTACCGGTAATCACTGGAGGTGAAGTTGGGATATATCCTCCTGGATACGGGAACGGCATGTCTTTTTGCAAATCCACTTCACCATTTTTACCAAAGTCAGAACATGGTGTACCGGTTTGTGCATTTACCGCCACCAGACGACCATCATTGACCGGCAAAATCACTTTTTGAGGACATTCGGCAGAGCTAGATTTTTTAGCTGCCAAACTGGCTTCAAAACCAGCAGTATTGTTTACGTCATAATAAGACACGCCACGACAGGTTAAATGCTGATAGGTATTATCTGCTTTAAGAACCGGATCGTAAGTCCATTTTGCTTTACCTGTTGCTGGATCAAGCGCTGTCAATTTTTGATGGGTGGTACAGATGTACATGTTGTCACCCACTTTAATTGGGGTGACCTGATTGGTGGTTTCACCCGAGTCGTTTTCAGTTTTGAATTCGCCAGTGTGATATTCCCACGCCACTTGCAAATCTTTTACGTTATCGGAATTGATCTGTTTTAACGGAGAATAGCGCAAACCTGACTGGGTACGACCATAAGCCGGCCAGTCACCATCTGCCACACCCGGAATGGGCTGCGATGTTGCAGGTTGCTTGGTGCTTAACTCGCCACGAATCTCTTGAGGATCATTAAAAATCGAGTAAATCATCACCAAAATAGTGATAACCAAAGAACCGCCTAAAACAAGCTTGGCGGTTTTCGTATTATCGAAACCTCGAGTCGCTGCAGGAATCAGCAATAAAAGACCAAAGATACCTAAAATGTCCAGACGGGGGGCAAGCGCAAAGAAGTCAGAACCCACTTCCCAAAGCCCCCAGACCACAGTACCTAATACCAGCACCGCATACACCAGAAGTGCCGAACTTTTAAATTTTTGCAATAGAACTGCAGTAGCGATGAAGAATAAACCTGCGATGATGTAGTACCAAGACCCACCAAGCACTGCAAGATATATTCCTCCAATCAGCAGCACTAAACCGAAAATAATGGCTATCACAGCCAAAACCGTTTTTAGAGCTGAACCTGAAGATGGAGTACTCATATTGACCACCTATTTTTAAGATTCTTTTTAAAGCTCATATCTAAAGTTAAATATGAGCACCTTTTTTAGTTTTTAGATTTTAAATATCTGGGTTAAACCGATCTGCAAAAGAAAATTGTGCTCTAGGCATCTACTGATAAAACCCAAGTACTTATCATCTAGAAACTAGAACGCTGTTTGGAATTTAATGCCGCCAACCCAGGCATTCTCTCCATTTTTATATGCACCAACCCGGTGGATATATTGAATATTCGGACGGATCGTAAGCCAGTTTGCGGCATGCATACCGTAGTAAATTTCGCTATTGTATTCTTCGCCCTGTAGACCACGGGCATCTACACTGTTATTGCGAATGTTCGCATCATTAACCTTGTCATTGATATTGATCCGGGCGATACCGACCGCAATCTCATCATGAGGACGGGAGTCGATTAATCCCTTATAAACCAGACCAATATTTTGCATGTCACTGACTTGATTTGTGTCGCTATCATGTACAGTTAAGTTTACAAAACCACTCAAGCCACGAGACGCATCGCCGTTATGGGCCGTCAGTTGTTGTCTGGCCACCACCCAACCGCCTTGATGATGCTTCTTTTCAGTTGTAGTGCTAGCGATCAGTGCTGCATCCGCGGTGCTATAGTAATAGCCGGAACGGTATTCACCTGGAAGTTTGGCCACGCCAAGTTTTGCTGTCCAAACCACTTCAGCAGGAATAATCGCACCATGCGAACCATCGGTACTTAAATTAAAGCCTTTACCACGCTCTAAATTTTCCGGGTTATATTCATAGGCGCCGACTTGTGCATAGACTTCTGGAGTCAGGCTGTATTTCAGCCGTGCCGCCCACTGGCTGACGGGCCAGTTATACCACTGGTCACCGACCCAGTTCCCGACTTGTGAACCGCAGAGCGACAAGTTCTGAAAATCACAGTCGAAACTGTTGAAATCTTCACCTTCACCAAAACGGCCGACTTTAACATCCAGTTTTTGATCCAGGAATTTTTTCTTGATCCAGAAATCGGTTAAACGCCAGGTCTGGCCGCGGCCCCATACTTCTTGGACTGAACTTTTATGACCATTTAAAGCCTCAGAAGTATTCGACAAATTACGACCATTACGCTCAGTCACGGTAATTTGCGCTTCAGTATCTGGCCAGCCTAAGATTTTGTTTAAATCCAAATGCGCACCAAAAGCAAATTGATCCGCATATTCCGTACCATGACTGGAGTGGTTCTCGGAATGCATTAGCGTCGCCAGTTCACCGGTATAGCCAAGGCTGAAATCGTAACCTTTTGCTTGGAGCTCGGTACGTTTACCATTCCAGTCTCCAAACATCCATTGACTCTGTGGGTCAAAAGCATCGGCTGCATTTGCTATCTGTAACGCACAGCTGAAAGACAGCAGACTGATGCTAAAACTGAACGTTCTACATAATTTCTTCATAAGAAAGAGTCTTTATATTATTTTGTAATACAAATATGGTACTCTTGTCCATTATGTAACTTTTAATGAAATTTGTTAATTTATTGTTTTATAAAAGAATATTTATCAATATAAAATAAAGCTACCAATCTCCAGCCCCTAAATGCTGCCCAATATATAGATATTTTGTCTTAGATCGCGAAAATTTGATCGGACAGGCCAGCTGGGTTTCGGTGTGTTGACTGCCCTGCTCTAGCGGAACTTCCACCGTCCACTGTCGTTGCTCGGCCAAAGTGGAATGCAAGGCTTCATCCAGATCTAAAACAGGCTCTACGCATACATCCTGCTGCGCGAACAGCATTTTCCATTCTGCAAAAGTTCGGCTTTTAATTTTTTCCCGCAGAGCCTGTTTTACGCTTTGCTGATCTGCCAGATCAAATGAAGCCCCTTTTTCAGCAAGTAGGGGAAGATCTAATATTTGCGCCAAGCCGGTCATAAACTGTGGCTCTAAACTCCCAATCGATAAATAACGGCCATCCTGAGTTTGGTAATAGTCATAAAAGCTGCCGCCATTTAAATGCGACTGTTCCGGAAATTGTCTGGTTTTTCCTGCCAATGTTGCCGCTGCTGCCATATTATTTAAAGTGGCAACACAATCAGTCATCGAAATATCAATATATTGTCCCAAGCCACTGTGCTCACGCTCAACAACCGCGGCCAAAATACCAATGACCGCATGTAAGGAGCCTCCGGCAACATCGGCCACCTGAATACCCAATGCGGGTGGTCCACCTTGTTGGCGGCCACTATGTCCTGCAATTCCGGATAAAGCCAGGTAATTGATGTCATGACCGGCTTTATTTTTATAAGTTCCGGTCTGACCATAGCCGGTAATGGAACAATAAATCAGTCGGGGGTTAAGTGCGCTCAGTGTTGCATAATCCAGACCCAGACGCTGCATCACTCCCGGTCTAAACTGCTCAACCACAATATCGTATTCAGTAATCTTCTGTTTAATCAGCTGGATACTCTGTGCATCTTTTAAATCCAGCGCAATCGACTGCTTATTACGGTTTAAGTAACTGTGCGCCGTTGCCTGCCCATTGGCATAAGGTGGCATCAGCCGGATCAGGTCTGGACGTGTAGGCGATTCGATATGGATCACTTCTGCACCGAGGTCCGCTAAATACAAAGTGGCAAAGGGACCTGGGAGTAAAGTGGAAAAATCAAGCACTTTTAATCCGTTTAAAGCCGTAGTCATATCCGTTTTTTCTCATTTTATATTGATTTTATATGCATATTAGAAATATAAAACTCATAAAACAATGTCATGTTCAGCCATTTACCTTGATCATTTCGGCAATTTAAGATGTCAATAAGGTAAAACATCTATTGTAAATTGCCACTCAAACAATTTTTAGCGTCATTTAGGTCAACTGCAAGTGAATATAAAAGAGAAAGAGACTGAAGGATTTAATATGAGCCGCGATACGATCAGTATCCACTTCGTCAATGCGGCTCTAACCGGCGCAAAACGTCTGGGCATGGATGTCGAAACTTTATTGTCACATGTGGGCATTGAAGCGGAATTATTACGTCAGCCTAAAGCACGTATTTCTCCGGAACAATACACCCGATTTATTCAGATGTTATGGATGGTAACCCAGGACGAACATCTCGGCTTTGATATACAGCCACGTCGTTTGGGCACTTTTGCCATTATGTGTCAGTTGATTATTCACGCGAAAACGCTAGGAGATGCCCTAGAGCTTTCTTCCCAGTTCTATAAACTGTTTGGCGATGAATGGTCGGTGATTTTAGAACGTGACAAACATGAAGCACGTCTGGTTCCCCTTATTCCCCAAAGCATGGATCCGGATCACTTCATTACCGAAAGCATGCTGATGATCTGGCACGGTCTGGCATCCTGGCTCATCGAACGCCGACTGCCACTCGAACGCGTTCATTTTGGCTATCCACGTCCTGCACATGCCGATGAATATGATGCCCTGTTCTTCGCACCGGTGATGCAATTCGATGCCCCACGTACCGAAATTACCTTTGCTGCGGACTATCTGGATCTTCCGGTTCGTCAAAATGAAGAGACGCTGGAAGAATTCCTCAAAGCAGCACCTGCACAGTTGCTGGTTAAATTCAAAAACACCAACTCGCTGACTTCTCGTATCCGTGAAGTGTTAAAGAGCCAGATTGGCGAAGAAATGCCGACACTCAACGATGTCGCTTCGATGTTGTACCTCTCTCCGCAAACTTTGCGTCGCCGTCTGGCTGCGGAAGGCAAAAGCTATCAGGGCGTGAAAGATGCCTTGCGTCGTGACGCGGCCATTCACCTGTTGCTGAATCCGGGCTTGACCCTGGAAGATGTCGCGCAGCAGGTCGGCTTTAGTGAAACCAGTACCTTCCACCGTGCCTTTAAAAAATGGACCGGGGTAACTCCAGGTTTATATCGCCAGTTGCACGGTTATCACTGATCACAACCGATTTTTTCAGTTTCTCTCTATGCCCAGGTTCCGACTTGGGCTTTTTTTTATTGACCAAAAACATCATCTGACCTGACCCGTTCTCATCATTGCACTTCAAAAATTAATCATTACACTCAAAAAAGTATAAAAAATTTAAAGTCATAAAAGGGAAATGCCATGAGCGAGGCTTATATCATCGATGCCATTCGCACACCACGCGGAAAAGGAAAAAAAGACGGTTCACTGCATCAAGTGAAACCGATTAGCCTGTTGACCACCTTGCTGAATGAACTGAAAGACCGTCATCAACTCGATACTTCCAAGGTGGATGATATTGTCCTGGGCTGTGTTACCCCGATTGGCGACCAGGGTGCCGACATTGCCAAAACTGCAGCCATTGCTGCCGGATGGGACAATGATGTGGCTGGAGTACAGATCAACCGCTTCTGTGCGTCAGGCCTGGAAGCCGTGAACCTAGCTGCGCAAAAAGTCCGTTCGGGCTGGGAAGATATTGTGGTGGCAGGTGGGGTCGAATCCATGTCGCGCGTGCCGATGGGTTCCGATGGCGGTCCCTGGGCACTCGACCCTGAAACCAATATGGCCTGTGACTTTATTCCGCAAGGCATTGGTGCCGACCTGATTGCCACCATTGATGGTTATACACGTTCGGATGTCGATGCCTTTGCTGCCGATTCACAAAAGAAAGCCGCTGCAGCTCAAGCCAACGGTTTTTTCAGCAAATCAGTGGTCCCAATAAAAGATAAAGCCGGTGTGGTGATTCTGGACCAAGACGAATTCATTAAACCGACCACCACAGCAGAAGGCCTAGGCAAACTCAATCCAAGTTTTGCCATGATGGGACAGATGGGTTTCGATGCCATTGCCCTGCAAAAATATCCGGAAGTGGGTGCAGTCAATCATGTACACCATGCCGGAAATTCATCAGGCATTGTCGATGGTGCGGCTGTCGTGCTGGTGGCATCCGAAAAAGCCGTTCAGGAACAAGGCTTAAAACCACGCGCCAAAGTATTGTCTACTGCACTTGTAGGCACTGATCCGACCATCATGCTGACCGGTCCTGCCCCGGCTGCACGTAAGGCTTTGGAAAAAGCCGGTTTAAGCATTGATGATATCGACCTGTTTGAAGTGAATGAAGCCTTTGCTGCCGTGGTGATGCGTTTCATTAATGAACTGAAGGTGGATCCGGCCAAAGTCAATGTCAACGGCGGTGCAATTGCCATGGGACATCCACTGGGTGCAACCGGGGCCATGATTTTGGGCACACTACTGGATGAGCTGGAACGCCAAGGCAAGAAACGTGGTTTGGCAACGCTGTGTGTCGGTGGCGGTATGGGCATCGCAACCATTATTGAATTGGTATAAGGAGAACAAAAATGAGCGCAATTCAATTTGAAAAAAATGCCGACAATATTGTGATTCTCACTTTAGATTCACCCCACCAGTCTGCCAATACCATGAATGCAGATTTCCGCAACGCCTTAACCGAAACGGTAGAAAAATTAAAAGCCGATGACAACATTGCAGGCATCATTTTCCGCTCGAACAAAAAAACCTTCTTTGCCGGGGGCGACCTGGATGAGCTGATTCAGGCCACCCCTGAACATGCCGCAGAATTTTTCAACATGATTGAAGACATGAAAGCCAAACTGCGTTATATCGAAACCCGTGGCATTCCGGTGGTTGCAGCGCTCAATGGCACGGCACTGGGTGGCGGTTGGGAACTGGCTTTGTGCTGTCATCATCGTATTGCCCTGAATGATGCCAAAGCCAAATTCGGTCTGCCTGAAGTGACGCTGGGTTTATTGCCTGGCGGTGGCGGTATTGTGCGGATGGTTCGTCTCTTGGGGCTACAAAATGCATTTCCTCTACTCATGGAAGGCAAGCAATTTGGTGTAGAAAAAGCCAGATCGTTAGGACTAATTCACGACACAGCCGGTTCTGAACAGGAGCTTTTAGAAAAAGCCATCGCCTGGGTCAAAGCCAATCCGAAGTCTATGCAACCATTTGATGTGAAGGGATATAAAATTCCGGGGGGAACCCCGTCCTCGCCTGCCGTGGCACAAATGCTGGCAATTGCTCCGGCCATGCTGCGTGACAAGACCAAGGGCTGCTACCCAGCACCTGAAGCGATTATGGCGGCAGCGGTAGAAGGTGCTCAGGTCGATGTCGATACCGCGCTGACCATTGAATCACGTTACTTTACCTATCTCGCCACCGGTCAGATTTCCAAGAACATGATCGGCACTTTCTGGCATGGTTTGAATGCAATTAAATCCGGTGCCAGCCGTCCAAAAGACATTGCCAAATGGCAAGCCACTAAAGTCGGCATTTTAGGTGCCGGCATGATGGGTGCAGGCATTGCCTATGCTACAGCCTCTAAAGGCATTGCTGTAGTGCTGAAAGATGTGTCTATTGAAGCGGCTGAAAAAGGCAAAGCCTATAGCCAGAAACTGCTGGATAAAAAAGTATCGCAAGGCCGTTTAAGCGTTGAGAGAAGAGATCAGGTTTTAGCCCTGATTCAGACAACCGCAGATGCTGCGGACTTGCAAGGTTGTGACCTGATCATTGAAGCGGTATTTGAAAATCCTGAACTGAAAGCCAAAGTGACGCAAGAAGCTGAAAACTATCTGGTCGATGCTGGTGTAATGGCATCCAATACCTCAACCTTGCCTATTACAGAACTGGCTCAGGCTTCTAAAAATGAGCAGAACTTTATTGGCCTGCATTTCTTTAGCCCGGTCGATAAAATGCAACTGGTTGAAATCATCAAGGGCAAAAATACATCCAATGAGACCTTGGCCAAAGCCTATGACTTTGTACAGCAAATAGGTAAAACCCCGATTGTGGTCAATGACAGCCGCGGTTTCTTTACCAGCCGTGTATTTGGTACCTTTGTTCAGGAAGGTCTGCGCTTATTGGCTGAAGGTGTGCATCCGGCAAGAATTGAAATGGCTGCGCTGAAAGCGGGTATGCCTGTGGGTCCACTGGCCATTCAGGATGAAGTTTCTTTAACCTTATCTGAACATGTCGCCAATGAAGCGCGGAAAGCATTACTGGCTAAAGGCAAAGACCTGCCGCGTTCAGGGGCAGATGATGTGATTCACAGCATGATTCATGAGTTCGGCCGTAAAGGTAAAGCTGCCGGTGCAGGCTTCTATGACTATCCGGAAGGTGGCAAAAAACAGCTTTGGGATGGCCTGAAAAAATGGCAGCAAGACACCGATATTTCTGAACAGGAAATGATTGACCGCTTTCTGTTTGTGCAGTCGCTGGATACTTTGCGCTGCCTGGAAGAAGGTGTACTGGAATCGACAGTTGATGGCAATGTCGGCTCTATTTTCGGAATTGGTTTTGCCCCATGGACCGGAGGTGCATTGCAATATCTGAATCAATACGGCCTGGAAAAAGCCTTGATTCGTGCCAACACCTTGCAAGCAAAATACGGCGACCGCTTTAAAGCGCCGCAATTGCTCAAAGACAAGATTGCCCAAGGCGAAAAAATTTAAACTTCATCCTATAAAAAGAGAGGCGAAATGCCAGTGTTGTCCCATAATTGGATTTTATTTCAGCACCGAATAAATATGATGACATTTTATATTTAAATATTTGATATTTATTTATATTTAATTTTTCATAGCCTTGTCTTTTCTTTAAGAGTTTAAGTCACTTTGTGTAGGCTGGACCCTACTTTTGAAAGACCAAAAGTAGGCAAAAATCTTTATTCCCCATACACGACGTCCTGTCGTGATGGGGAATGTGTGGCATCCTTGCCACACTCACAAATCTAACACCTGGAATTCAACTGTGAGACAGCAGTGAGCCCAATGCTTCTCTTTTTTACCCTTGGGCATGCGGATTGTTTGAACCAAAGAATCTCATCTGCTTTCGCAGGGCTTTTATGTTATAAAGTTACATAAGTTTTAAATTTTTTTATTTATCTGGTGGGTAGACCTCTTATGACAAACAACTCTTCTCCTGAAAAATCACCGTGGGGTTGGAAAGCCGTTATTATTGTTTGTATTTTAGGTGCTTTATTTATGGGCATCTTTTATCTGGCCGTGAGCAACGAACCAGACTATATGCCGAGTCAAAAACGTAATCAAACGCATACTGCACACCAGCAGCAGTCTTCGGCTGCCGAACCTACTGCCGCTGAAATGAATATGACTGAAGAAGAACATGCACATATGACAGACCATGCCGAAGCATCAAGTGCACACAGTCACTAAAGCATTATCGGCGTATCAAAGCGGGCTTTATCACCCGCTTTTTTAATGTCATTTCAAATTGATGCGTTTTGTACACTTTTTTGAGCCTTTAAATAATGGTTAATTTGCACCAAGGCGGACTGCACTGCTTTGGCTTTACCCTGCGGCTGCAGATCGGTACCTTCTGCATAAATAAAATCGACATCCTCAATACCGACCAGCCCCAATACAGCAGTCAAATAAGGTGTGACGGCATCGGTTGTCAAACCTTGATGAATACCGCCTCTTGAACTGAAAACAGCCGCTTTAACCCCTTGAATTAATCCCACAGGTGCTGTTTCAGTATATTGAAAAGTGACACGTGCCCGTGCAATCAAATCAAACCAGTTTTTCAACTGAGTCGGCACATTCAAGTTATACATCGGCACCGCAATCAGCAATAAATCACAGTGCTGAAGTTCCTGAATAAATTGATCCGACAAGGCAACGGCGCGCTTAATCTCAGGTTTTTCATTCACCTCGCCTCGCAGGGCCTGAAACAGTTCCAAGTCCAATACCGGCAAATGCATCGCAGCCAAGTCATGTTCAATGACCTGATCTTCAAAACCCTGCTGCTGACGCGTCTGTAAATAGGCATCTATCAGCTGATTGCTCATGGATTGACTCTGCATAAAACTGGATTTAAGCACCAAAATTTGACTCATGATCTGGCTCACTCTGTTCATTGAGCACAAGATTAGCATTGCCAAATTAGATGCAAAAGCGATAATAAATCATCACATTGATTCCATACTGGAAACAAAAATGCGCCTTACGGATCTGAAAAGCCTGAATGCCTTTATGACTGTGGTTGAATTAGGCAGTTTTACTCAAGCGGCTGAAAAATTGCATCTCACCCGTTCTGCCGTCAGTAAAATGGTCGCCAAGCTGGAACAGCAAATGGGCGCTGTGCTGCTGACCCGCAATACCCGCCATGTGACCTTGACCGACGAAGGTGCAGTATTTTATGAATACAGCCAGCGTGCTGTACAGGAACTGCTGACCGCCGAAAATCTGCTGGACAGCAGCAGTCAACATATTCGAGGCTCATTACGCCTGTCCATGCCTGTTTTATTCGGTCAAAAATTTATTGTGCCGATACTGAAAACCTTGTCCGAACAACATCCTGAATTAAATATAGAACTGTCTTTTAATGATCGGCGGGTCGATTTAATTGAAGATAATTTTGATCTTGCTATTCGAATTGGCCATCTGGAAGACAGCAGTCAGCTGATTGCAAAAAAGATTGGCCAACATGCAATGTGGCTTTGCGCCACACCACATTATTTAGAACAGCATGGCACCCCGTCATCGCTCACGGACTTAGAACAGCAACATCTGATTCGCTATGCGAAATCAGGTCAAATGCAAGCTTGGCAATTTAAAGACCCAAATCTGAAAACCATAAAATACAGGCCAAATGGCAACATCCAGATGGACGATATGCAGGCTATTTTAGACTACACTTTAATGGGTGGTGGAATTAGCTGGCTTCCATCGTGGCTGATTCAGCCTTATCTGCAATCAGGGCGATTGAAGCACTTGCTTGCAGATCATTCAAGTAACGACTATCCCATTCAAATTGTTTGGAAACAATCACATTTTTTGCCATTACGCATCCGTATCACCATTGATCTGATCGCTCAATCACTACAGCAGCATCTGACTGATGCTTAACCACTGTGATAAAGATGATTAAAGTTTCAAATACATATCAATATGCGCAATGCCGCAGTCCAGATATTCATCGCCCTGCACCTGAAAACCAAGACCTGCATAAAACTGAATGGCATGTACTTGAGAAGAGAGTTTCAGAAATTTGCGCTGCTCATGTTTGGCTTGCTGAATCATCTCCAACATCAACAGCTTGCCAATGCCCTGTCCACGATAAGCCTTTAAAACGGCAACCCGGCCAATGCTGTGATTTTGCAGCAGGCGCGCTGTGGCAATAGGCTGTGCCTGATCATAAACCACAAAATGCAATGCGACGGCATCTTGCGCATCCCATTCTTCTTCAACAGGAATGTGTTGCTCCTGAATAAAGACCTGCTCACGAATCAGTTTGGCATCGTTTTGCAATTCATCCCAACTGCCTGAACGTATTTTCAATTCTGTCATTGAAACATCATCTTCCTAAAAAGCAGTTTAACATTGCTTTATCCATTTTAAATTAACACTTGCAGCCAATATCCTGCTGATCCCACTGATCATTTAGCAACAATTCCAGAGAATGCTTTTGAATGCCATACATCTGTTTTAAGGCCTGAATCTGGTCCAAAACCTGTGGGTCAGGCTCACGATAATCTTTGCGTTTGGTGGCCAGAATCATCTTGTTTTTACTGGTATGTTCCAGCGCCACAAACTCAAACACCTTGGTTTCATAGCCATAGGCTTTGAGCAATAAAGCGCGAATGGTATCGGTCAGCATTTCAGCCTGCTGTCCGGCATGAATGCCAAATTGCAACATCGGTTTCAGCACTTCAGGGCTTTTTAGCTGTGGACGCAATTCTTTATGACAGCACGGCGCGCACATGATCATTTGTGCATTTAAGCGAATCCCGGTATGAATGGCAAAGTCGGTTGCCACATCACAAGCATGCAGCGCAATCATGACATCGAGATGTTCCGGCTGATAGGTACGGACATCGCCCTGGAAAAAATCCAGTTGCTGAAAATCGGAACGCTGCGCAACGTCCTGACAAAACTCCACCATTTTCGGATTCAGCTCGACCCCGGTGACAAAAGGCGTCTGCCCGTGTTTGGCCAGATAATCATATAAGGCAAAAGTCAGATAGCCTTTGCCTGAACCAAAATCCACCACACGCAGTGCATGATCGTGTTGCTGAATTTGATCCAGAGCACCTGAGAAAATTTCGACAAATTTATTAATCTGCTTCCATTTTCGTGCCATGCTCGGAATAATCTGCGCGTTATGGTCGGTAATGCCGAGCGGTTGTAAAAAATAGCTGTCCTGATCGACATAGCGATGCTTGGCACGGTCATGGCCTTGCTGGGTCTCAGCAGGATTCACTGGTGTACCGGCCTTTTTACTGCTGCTCAGCATGGCTTTTTTCTTGTTCTTTTTCAGTTGCAGTTCTTCGCCCGCAGTAAACAGATTGGCCTGTTTAGATTGCGCCAACAATGACTGCACCACGGGCACCGCTTCTGCCAAAGGATAATTTTTAGTGACATCCTGAGTCTTGTAACGGTACAGACAACTGAGCACTGGCTGGTTTTGCAGTGAAATGACTCGCAAGGTCATTTTCTCCAAATGCTCCAGCTCACCTTTATACTGGCTAATAATCATTCGATCAAAACTATGTGTTTCAATGGCTTGCTGAAAAGCGTCTAAGAATTTTTGTTCCTGAATAAAAGGAGAAGCCGGTTGAGACATATACATCACTCGAATAAATTAAGCCATCAGTTTAAAACTTCTTACTTTAAAGGTAAAACTGCATTACTATACAAGTGTATTTTTTAATTATAGAAAATAAATAATGACAACTTCCCAGCTGCAGGCTTACGATCCCCATGAAGAAAAAATCAATGCGATCAGTCATGCTTTTGGCGCACTCCTAGCGCTTATCGCCAGTATTTTTATGCTGATCAAAGGCAGTGATTTACCGCTCGGACAATTTATTGGACTGTGTGTGTATGCACTCAGCATGATTTTACTGTTTTCTGCATCTAGCCTGTACCATTATGCCGAATCGCCACAACGTCGTGGCTGGTACAAAAAACTGGACCATACTGCCATTTATTACCTGATTGCGGGAACCTATACCCCGTTCCTGTCCATTGCCATTCCTACAGCCAAGGCACAATATTTATTAATCGCCCTTTGGTTGATTGCCGCCATTGGCACACTATTCAAATTGGTTCTCATTCATCGTTTCCAGAAAATTTCACTCATCGCCTATTTGGTCATGGGGTGGCTGGCTTTACTGGTTATGGATGATATGCAACACTTTTTAAGTACCCCAGCATTAACCTATCTGATCGTTGGCGGGCTTGCTTACACCGTGGGTGCATTGTTTTATGCGCTAAAAAAGGTAAGATACACGCACGCTATCTGGCATATTTTTGTATTGATCGGTGCAGGATCACATTTTCTGTCTATCTATCTTTACGTGATTTAATCCTCTCATTCTTCATTTCAGTGACCCTGAGCGAGTTGAGTAGAGAAGATTCTTCGTTGTTTTTTTAAAAAATTACGCCTTTTTTAAAAAGATTACGCTTTTAAAATTAAGTTTTTTTATTTTTAGTAAGTGTAAGGTCATCCATGGCGTCATCAGATTCTATCGCTGCTTCAGAAGAAGCCGCAACCAATTCAAAATTCCGCGTTCTTACTGCAAGTCTTGTCGGTACAACAATCGAGTTTTTCGATTTTTATATTTACGCAACGGCAGCAGTCATTATTTTTCCACATCTGTTCTTTCCAGCCAGCACAGACCCCACCACGGCAACCATTCAGTCTTTAGCCACCTTTGCGATTGCCTTTATTGCGCGTCCGATTGGTGCTGCCCTGTTTGGACATTTGGGTGACCGGATTGGCCGTAAGGCAACCCTGGTCGCAGCCTTGCTGACCATGGGTATTTCGACCGTATGTATCGGTTTATTGCCGACTTATGCTCAAGTGGGTCTTGTTGCACCGCTATTGCTTGCTCTTTGCCGTTTAGGTCAAGGTCTGGGCTTAGGCGGTGAATGGAGTGGCGCGGTTCTTCTTGCAACTGAAAATGCACCTGAAGGTAAACGTGCCTGGTACGGCATGTTCCCGCAACTTGGGGCACCAATCGGCTTTATCCTGGCGACAGGTTCGTTTATTACCCTTGGCGCATTGATGTCGGAACAGGACTTTATGCAATGGGGCTGGCGTATCCCGTTTATTTCAAGTGCGTTACTGGTGATCGTGGGTTTATGGATTCGCCTGAAACTGCATGAAACGCCTGCCTTCCAGAAGGTATTGGATAAGCAGAAAGAAGTAAATATTCCGTTCAAAGAAGTGTTGACCAAACACTGGGGCATGCTGATTCTCGGTACCATCGCTGCCATCTGTACCTTTGTGGTGTTCTACCTCACCACGGTATTCGCCTTAAACTGGGGAACCACCAAGCTTGGTTACACACGTTCTGAATTTCTGGAACTGCAACTGGTTGCCACTTTATGCTTTGCTGCATTCATTCCACTTTCTGCCGTGTTTGCGGAAAAATTTGGTCGTAAAGCCACTTCAATTGGCGTATGTATCGTTTCAGCATTGTTTGGCCTGGTATTCTCAAGCATGCTTGAATCTGGCAGTACCATTGTCGTCTTCCTGTTCTTATGTATTGGTCTGGCGATCATGGGCTTAACCTATGGCCCGATTGGTACGGTACTGTCTGAAATTTTCCCGACTTCAGTTCGTTATACCGGTTCGGCATTAACCTTTAACCTTGCCGGCATTTTTGGGGCGTCTTTTGCACCCCTTATTGCAACCAAGCTTGCAACGACATATGGTTTATATGCCGTGGGTTATTATTTAACGGCTGCCTCTCTTCTTTCACTGCTTGCCTTCCTGGCCATTCGTGAAACCAAAAATGAAGATGTAAACAACCAGGTTTAATTTCATCCAGACATAAAAAAACCAGCGTTATCCACGCTGGTTTTTTATAATTTAAACCTGCTCATCGCTTAAAATCTGTTGATAGATTTCTTCAAACCTGCTTCGCTCACCCCCCGCATTGTAGTAACTCGAAACAATCCAGGTGACCAGCTGACGGTAGGTTTCCGTTCCGTATAAATGATCCAGCAAAGCTTCCACATTATTGTCATTAAAGCCAAAATCACCAATTAGGTGCTGAAACTTTTGATAAAACCTGCTGGCAAATGCGGGTGTATTGACCACATCGCTTTCAGCTTGCAAAAAAGCCTGTTGCAAAGCGAGCAGGCCCATTTCCAGCTGTGACGATTGCGCAGCAGTTAAATCAAAAAACTGTCCCACTTCCTGCGAAAAAGACATCGGCCTCTCCTCATTCTTGTTTTATTCAATGCTTATTATTTTATCGCATGTCACATATAGGACAACCCATTATTGAGCCTTAAATCAGCTCAATAATATCAATGGTCGGCGGTACCCGAAAACGAAAAGGCACACCCACCATTCCTGTGCCTACAGTCACAAAAACATCTGCATTTTCATGTTGGTACAACCCTTTTTTATGTCCAAGAATGGAGACTTTTTTCATGATGTAATTGGTCAGCCAAGGCAGTTCCACCTGTCCGCCATGAGTATGCCCCGACAGCATAAGAGGGCGTGTCGGCAATTGCGGTACCATATCCACCGTATCCGGGTTATGCGACAAAATTACCCAGGGTTTGTCTTGCGGCAAATCCGGCATATAACGCATATCGGTTTTTCCGGCCCATAAATCGCCCACGCCCAGCAACCTGAATTCATCAAATTCAACAATTTGACCTTCGATATCAATCACGTTATTCATTTTAAGCGCATGTTGCAATAATTGTAGAATCGGCGGTCCGGGATACTGTTCGTCATGATTGCCGTTCACCGAATACACCGGCGCATTGATATTTTGTAAAATGGCCAGTTCATCTGCCAGTTTGTTTTCCGGTTCATAGGTCCAGTCCCCTGCGACCACCACCAGATCGGGATTCTGCTGATTAATTTTATCGACAATAATTTTCAGCTGGCGTTCATGCCCGGAAAACAGTCCGATATGTAAATCGGCAATCAAGGCAATTTTGACGGGGCTTTGCAGGTTTTGTTCCGGATTGAGCTGGTATTGCAGGGTTTTAACCATGACATGCTGAGGTTCGATAAAACGGGCATAAATCAGCACACAACTCAGCAAGAAAATAAACACCGCCTGGTGAATAGAGTAATAGCCACTCCAGCCGGCATATAAACTAAAGAAAAACAGCGGAAACAGTAAATAGGATAAGTAAAAGGCCAATAAATGTACAAATGCCTTAAAGGGATGAATGGTTTCTGTTCGGGTTTGGCTCAGCCAGGCCTGTGCAATACCCCATATGCCAAGTACTGCAAAACACAAGTAAAAATAAAAAATGACTGAGTGTGAATCCCACATATTATCTTCTCTAATCTTGACGCTGATATTACATCATTCATCTATTACGATATTTATCTTTTCACAGCTCACAATTATACTCAAACCAATTTTTGGTATTGTTTACACCTTATGACGCGATCTTCTCATCAGCACACCCACTTACACAGCGGTCAATCACCTGGCACGGCCAGCTATAAAACCACTGTATTATTAAGTTGCAGTCTGCTGCTGGGGATTCCGGCATGTTCCACCCTTCCCAAACAAATACCGCAGCCAGTTGAATATTCATTTGACACCAAAACCGAACAGACCTCCCTGGCTAAAATCATTTTGCCCTTGAGGGAACAAAACCCGAACCTGACCGGCTATCATGTTCTTTACGACCCGCTTGAGGCATTGGCGGCACGTATCCATTTAATTGATAAAGCAGAAAAAACTTTAGATTTACAATACTACATTTGGGACAACGATAAAATTGGTGCGTTGGCCCTGCACTCTATCATTCAGGCAGCGGACCGGGGGGTAAAGGTCCGCTTATTGATGGATGACAACAATGCCAAAAAGATGGAAGGCATTTACCTGGCCCTGGATCAGCATCAGAATATTGATGTGCGCCTGTATAATCCTTACCGTTTTAGACATTACCGTGCCATGGACATGGTGCTGGATTTAAAACGGATCAACCGTCGCATGCATAACAAAAGCTTTATTGCAGACAACCAGATTGCATTAATTGGCGGTCGCAATATGAGTAACCAGTATTATAACGTCAGTGACAATTATCAGTTTTCCGATGTCGACGTGATGCTGGTTGGTGCTGCATCGGATGAAATTATTCATTCTTTTGATGAATACTGGAATGACGATTATGCTTTTCCGGTCAAGCAAATTGTCAATCCAAACCATTATTCCTTGCGTTTTGACAGCCTGAAAAAACAGCTCGAGGAACACTCACAAAATATTACCGTGCAGAATTATCTCGATTTAGCCACCCGATCTCATGCTTTTGAAAACTGGCTCAATAACAGCATTCAATTTGACTGGGTCAAAGCGGAAGTGGTCAGTGATTCACCAAGTAAAATCCGCGCAAAGGCCAAAAAAGAACAGCATCTGAATTTTCAGCTGATTAACCGTTTAGAAAAGCCCCAACACAGTGTCGATATTATTTCCGCTTATTTTGTTCCAGAAAAAAAAGGCGAAAAGATGCTGAGTGAGCTGGCTCAAAACAATATCAATGTGCGGGTACTCACCAATTCCTTTAAAGCCAATGATGTAGCTTTGGTGCATGCCTTTTATGGCAAATACCGCAAGGATTTACTTCAGAATAATGTCCAGCTTTACGAGTTTCTGTCTGCACCGGAAACCGAAAACTTGAATGCCCATACCCAGGAAATTGCAGAAAAAGCCAAAGTCAGCATTAAAGGTTTAAGCCGTTCCAGCCTGCATGCCAAACTGATGGCCATAGATGAGAAGCAGGTATTTATTGGTTCTTTTAATTTCGACCCACGTTCCGCTTATTTAAATACCGAAATTGGCGTATTGCTGGACAGCCCGAACCTGGCGAAACAGATTCATTCCACCATGGACCAGAACCTGTCTAAATATGCCTATAAACTGGTGTTAAATGCCAACAATAAAATCAACTGGCAAATTAAACGTCATGATGGCAGCATCAAAACTTATCAGAAAGAACCCAAGATGAAATGGTGGCAAAAAGCCGGTGTTAAAATCATTTCCTGGTTACCGGTCGAAGGCTTTATGTAAGCCTTCAGGACTGCTTGGACAGAAGTGTTGCAGGTGACGCCTTCAGGACTTTTTGCTGTAACCGCCCCAAACCTTCGATCATTTGCGCTTGCACTTCTTCAGTCAAGCTTTCAATAGTATGCCCTTGCACAGAAATTGCCGGCAATGCCATTAAATGTGCAGTAACTTTGGGCATTTCTAGCACTTTTTTGACATGGTCGGCAAAGCTAAGATCTCCAACAAATGGCGCGATGGTATCCAATTCCCCATCCTGATTCACATAACAAATCAAACAAATTTGCACCGGACGATTGGCATCAATGGCAGCCCCTAAAATACGGCCATAGATTTTTTTAATTTTACTGCCATCCGAAGTGGTGGCTTCCGGAAAAAATAACACTGGAATATCGCGTTTTAAAAAATTGGTAATTTGCTCTTTAATTTTAATTGAATCACCAGAACCCCGTTTAATAAATAAGGTACCGCCGCCCTTGGCCAGTTTACCCAGAATCGGCCATTTTTCAATTTCCGCTTTGGCTAAAAAGAACACCCGTGCCCCTGAACCCAAAACGGCAATATCCAGCCAGGAAACATGATTGCTCACCCACAGCGCGGGTTCGCGTGGAATTACCCCATGTACCTGAATTTCAAGGTTAAATACCTTGCATAATTCGCGGCAGAAATGCTGTACATAACGCGTATTACATGGGTTGTTCGGATCTTTATATAAGCGATGACGAAAAACCAGATAAAATCCTTGAATAATTGCCGCTAAACCAGCCAATAACTTTTTGCTATATAAGAAAAACTTAGACAAGCCATTTAACGATGAACTTTCAGTTAGGGGGGATTGAGTCATAGATGGATCACTAATTATTAGCTACAACGTTTAATCATTTATTTGCTGTCATTCTATACTGTTCATTTTAAACTTGCATTGATCATAAAAACCTAAATCAGCGATTCACTTTTTAAAACCAGTAGACTGAGTCAATAAATCATTTATTTTTATCATAAATAAAGAGATGAAATAATGTGCTAAAAATTAAAAAAAGATTCAGATACATCTCCGTGATTTGCTTCTTTTCATCACTGCCTTTTAACAATCCCTGCTCATAAAAACACGCCCGGGACTGAATATCTTGTTACGATGCTTTGTTAAGTTTTTGCTATTTTTCCCTCTGCCTGTGCATTTTCAACTAAAATGAAATTTTAACGCAGTAGAGATCATCGTTAGTGGAATATTTTGAGCAACATCAGGGTGGTGAACGAACAATCTTAGTGAGTGTATCGGTACAGCTATTAGACGACCTTGATGCAGAAGAATTTCGTTTACTGGCAGAATCTGCCGGTGCTGAAATTTTGGAACATATTAGTGCTCAACGTATTAAACCCGATCCCAAACTGTTTATCGGTTCTGGCAAGGCAGAAGAAATTGCTGCGCTGGTTCAGGACCTTGAAGCCAATCTGGTTATTTTCGATCATTCGCTGACACCCGCTCAAGCGCGTAATTTAGAAAAAATCATGCTCTGCCGTGTGGTGGACCGCACGGAACTGATTTTAGATATATTTGCGCAACGTGCCCGGACCTATGAAGGTAAATTGCAAGTCGAACTGGCACAGTTACAGCACCTTTCCTCGCGTTTAGTACGTAGCCGGAGCAATCTTGACAGTCAAAAAGGCGGGATTGGCTTACGCGGCCCGGGTGAAACCTTGCTGGAAACAGACCGCCGTTTACTGCGTATCCGCATGGGGCAACTCAAAGCCAAACTGGATAAAGTTCGCCAAACCCGCATGCAAGGTCGTGTTGCACGGCAAAAGGCCGCTGTGCCGACCGTATCTTTAGTCGGTTATACCAATGCCGGCAAATCCACCCTGTTTAATATTCTGGCCAAGAGCGATGTTTACGCGGCAGATCAGCTGTTTGCAACCTTGGACCCTACACTGCGCCGTCTGGAGTGGGATGGAATTGGACGTTTGGTTCTGGCAGATACCGTGGGTTTCGTGCGTAATCTCTCGCATTCTTTAGTCGAGTCCTTTAAGGCAACGCTGGAAGAAACACTGGAAGCCACCTTGCTGCTGCATGTGATTGATTCCAGCAGCCCAGACATGCTGGAACAGATTGAAGCGGTAGAGTCGGTACTCAAGGAAATTGGCGCCAATGTGCCGGTCCTGCGCGTCTACAACAAAATTGATGTCAGCGGTGAAGATGCCAAAATTGTCTATGCCAAACCGCACATGCCCGATCGGGTCTATGTATCCGCACACACAGGCAAAGGTTTAGACCTGCTGCGTCAAGCGGTGCAAGAATGTTTGATGGGCCAGATTCAAAGCTTCGAGCTGAAGTTAAAGCCTGCCTATGGCAAATTACGTACTCAACTGTATGCCTTGAATGTCATTCAATCTGAACATTATGATGATGTAGGTAATCTGCATTTGCATGTGATTATGGCGCCACAAAAGCTGGAACAGCTGATTAAACAGGCACATTTACCTATAGATGAAATTCTGGGGCACAAGGCTGCACAATTTAAACGGCCGCTTGAGGAATTTGAAATAAAAAGATAAATCAGTTAAAACGTGACAAGTGTAATTATAATTGTTGGTAAAAATGGACTGGATAAAAACAATCGACTGGCCAGCTTGGATTGGCACCCTGGCATTAATCATCTGTTTCCGTGAAGGCGCAGTATGGTTAACCGCACAATTTCACCATCCTGAGCTGGGTAATCTAGTGGGCTTGATCAGCCTATTGGCGACTTTATTCATTTGGAGAAGTTTCAGGAAATTACCCAGTCGCCTGGTCGATACCAATAACAAGATTATGAAAGAAAGTGCCTTTGCCTTTTTGCCCATTAGCGCAGGGTCCCTGATTATGCTGACTCAAATGGGCAGGGAAATGCCGGCTTTTCTGCTGGTCATGTTTGTCAGCACCCTGATTCCATTGTGGATCTATGCAAAAATGTCCAAGCGCTGGTTATAGGGAAATTATATGTTTGCAGTACTCTCCGGTTTTTTCATTACCCTGATCGCCTATCTGGTCGCAAAACCGATCAATAAACGCCTGCCGCAAATTCCGGTCATTGTGATTGGCATGTTTTTAATTATTGGCTTGTTGTTCTTATTCGGAATGCCTTATGAATCCTATATGGCACAGGTCAATCCGCTTTTTAATCGCCTCTTGGGCTATGTCACCGTTGCATTGGCCATTCCCCTAGCCGCCATGCGTTATGATGATCTGCCGCTAAAAGCCATGCTCGGAATTCTGGTGTTTGCCAGTATCAGTGCAGTCGCGTTACCGATGGGACTTGCCTATTTATTGCATATGACCGACTCCAGCATTATGGCCTTTGCTACACGTGCCGTGACTACACCAATCGCCATTAATATTGCCACGCTGTTACATGCACCTATAAGCATGGTGATTCTGATTGTGATTTTATCCGGCGTGATTGGCGCTGCCTTTTCGCCATTGATCTTGCGTCATATCAATGATGAACGCGCTTCGGGTCTGGCATTAGGTCTGGCCGCGCATGCCATTGGAACAGCACAGGCATGGCAAAGAGGCAGTGTGGCAGGACGCTATGCCGCTTTTGGCATGGCTGTGAATGCTGTATTTACTGCCATATGGCTGCCTACATTTATACTGTATTTACAAAAAATGTGACCAAATAGTCATTTGCATTAATAATGATTGTTGCCTGTCAAAAATACGCCTAGTATCAGGAATACTGTTAGTGGAATGAAGGAACATTCAAATGGTCAAGATGAAACTTACTATTGCATTAATCTGCTCAACTTTAGCGAGTTTTGCCCTAGCTCAAGACCTTACAGGAACGTGGAAAAATATTGATGATAAAACCGGTTCATCAAAAGCCATTCTTGAAATTCGTCAGGAAAATAATGGCACTTATACCGCACAAGTGGTCAAAGTCACTCCGCGTCCTGGCTATACGCCCAAAGAAATTTGCGTCAAATGCCCGGCACCTTATACCAATCAGCCCATTCTAGGCATGGATGTCTTGAAAGGTTTAAAACACGTAGAAGGACCCAACTATGCGAATGGTAAAATTATCGATCCGCTATCTGGTCATATCTACAGCATGAAAGCGAAATTAAGTCCAAATGGTAAACGCTTGACCCTGCGTGGTTATGTCGGGGTTTCAGCATTAGGCCGTAGTCAGACCTGGATTAGAAATGACTAAATATGACAAAAAGCCACACTATGTGGCTTTTTTCTTCACTGATATTTAAATAATTCACATTATATTTCATTTTTATGAAACAGCGGGTTGACTATTTTTTAAACGATAACTATATCTTTATATAAATTAAAAAAAATATTTTCCACACTTACAGGAATTGATATGAAGAAAAATCTATTATTTACTGCTTTTGCTAGTGTAGTTTTTAGTGGGAATGTATGGGCAAATGATCTTAGCGGAACATGGAAAACCATTGACGATAAAACAGGCTCGTCAAAAGCGATTCTTGAAATGCGTCAAGAAAGCAATGGAACCTATACGGCCAAAATTGTAAAAGTCACTCCTCGTCCGGGTTATACCCCAAAAGAAACCTGCGTAAATTGTCCAGCCCCCTATACCGACAAACCCATCTTAGGATTAGATATTTTAACCGGCTTGAAACCTGCCGGGAATAATCAGTTTGTAAATGCCAAAGTTCTTGATCCACTGAACGGTAAAATCTATAGCGGCAAAGCAAAGCTAAGCCCGAACGGTAAACGTCTTACTCTACGCGGTTATGTCGGTGTGTCTGCGCTTGGCCGTAGCCAGACATGGATTAAACAAGATTAAATGATACAAATTACAGCTCAGCATAGATGGGGAGCATGGTTCGAATGAGCACTTAAAAATTTAATTCCAAAGACTGCTCAATTTCGTATTGCGTCCCCCCACTTTAAATAAGTCACTAGGATGGCTGACTTATACAGATGAGGAAATCTTATGAAAAAAATAGCAATCACCACTACATTTTTTGTAGCACTATTCAGCAGTTTTTCAATTTTTGCTCAGGACATCATTGGCACATGGATACAAATTGATGATAAAACCGGTTCACCTAAAGCACTGATTGAAATTCAAAAGCAAACTGATGGATCCTATGCCGGAAAAATTATCAAAGTAACGCCACGTCCAGGCTATACTCCCCGGGAAACATGTTTCCAATGTCCACCCCCTTATACCAATCAGCCAATATTAGGATTAGAAATTTTTAAAGGCTTAAAACAGGTCAATGGAAATAATTATGCAAATGGTCGTGTACTTGACCCTTTAACCGGGAAAATATATGGCTTGAAAGGACGGATGACCCCGAACGGTAAACGTCTTATTTTACGTGGTTACGTAGGAATTTCTGCTTTGGGACGAACTCAGACCTGGATCAGAAGCGACTGAATATGACAAAAAGCCGCACTATGTGGCTTTTTATTCACTGATATTTAAATAGTTCACATTATTCTTCATTTTCAGGACCCCCTATATTGACTAATTTCTAAACACTCCTAATATGTTTTTATAGATTAAAAAAATTATTCAGCACAACCGTAGGAAATTAAATGAAAAAAAATATCTTACTTACTGTTCTTGCCAGTTTAGCTTTTAGTGGAAATCTATTGGCACAAGATCTATCTGGTACATGGCAACAAATTGATGATAAAACCGGTTCACCTAAAGCAATTATTGAAATTCGTAAAGATGCAAATGATATTTATACGGGTAAAATTGTAAAAGTGACACCTCGCCCAGGGTATACACCTCAAAAGACATGCAACAAATGCCCGGCACCCTATACCAATCAACCGATTTTAGGTATGGATGTCCTCACCGGGTTAAAGCATGTAGAAGGTACGAATAACTATGAAAAAGGCCGTGTTATCGATCCTTTAGCCGGCAAAATTTATGATGCCAAAGTTCGACTGAACACCAATGGAAAACGGCTTACCCTACGTGGTTATATCGGTATCTCGGCATTGGGTCGCAGTCAAACCTGGTTACGGGTCGATTAATCCAAATCTCTGTTTTTAATTAAAAAGCCACAATATAGTGGCTTTTTATCCAAATCGGCTTAATCGGCTTAAAACTGTTTGCTTGACTCTAGAGTATATTGACTAATTACTCTATCTATCTAATATATCCGTTAATCAGAAAATGAAAGATTAAGTGAGAGTCTTATATGCAAAAGAATCTATTGCTGGCTGCTTTTGCTGCTGTACTTTTCAGTGGAAATGTTTTCGCTCAAGACATTTCTGGAACATGGCAGCAAATTGACGATAAGACCGGTGCTGCAAAAGCAATTATTAAAATTAATAAAGAAAACAATAATACATTTACCGGGAAAATTATTAAAGTTACTCCTCGCCCAGGTTATACTCCACGAGAGACATGTAATAATTGCCCAGCACCCTATACCAATCAGCCAATTTTGGGTATGGAAATTCTAAAGGGCTTAAAACATGTAGCTGGAACCAATAACTACGAAAAAGGCCGTGTTATAGATCCTCTAGCGGGTAAAGTTTATGACGCCAAAATCAGACTGAATGCAACAGGCAAGCGTTTAACCTTAAGGGCTTATATGGGTATTTCCACCTTAGGACGCAGCCAGACCTGGATCAGACTGGATTAAGTCCCTGTAAATAAAAAAGCCACATCATGTGGCTTTTTTATTATGGCTTAGCTCGAGGATGACATGACCGGATTATCGACTTTAAATAATTCTTTATCTTCCAATCGATACGCAATCAGTTGATTTCCCCAAACACAGCCCCCATCCACATTCTGAATCTGTGGCGTAATGGTTTTCCCTTGTAATCCAGCCCAGTGTCCAAAGATAATTTGATGGGTTTTGGCCGCTTTGGACTCAAAGTCAAACCAGGGCTGAAAGCCTTCAGGCATAGGATCATCCAGCGAGTCTTTAAAGCAGAACTCCATTCGACCTTCTGCATTGGTTAAACGCATACGGGTCAAATAATTGGTAATACAACGCAAGCGCGCATTGCCTTGTAAATCATCTGACCAAAGATCAGGTTCCGTACCGTACATTTCTGCCAGGAAAGCATCCACCACAGCAAAATCATCATGAGCAATGACCGCTTCTATTTCTTTTGCCAATGCTGCAGTTTGTTCTGCTGACCAAAGGCAAGGAATACCGGCATGGGTCAATATGGTGTGCTCATTCGGGAACAGGCATAAAGGCTGTTTACGCAACCAGTCAATTAAATCATCGCTATCAATTGCATCAATTACATCACGGGTATTGTCTTTTTCTTTCAGCTCTTTTAAACCACGTGCACATGCCAACAGGGTTAAATCATGATTGCCCAGTACTGTCGCTGCCACGCCACGGTCTACAAGTTTTTTAATAAAGCGCAGCGCACCCAGCGAGTTTTCACCCCGAGCAACCAGATCACCAGCAAACCAGATAAAATCCTGATCCGGATCGAACTTGATTTCTTTCAGCAAACTTTTTAAGGCTTCAAAACAGCCTTGAACATCACCAATCACATAATTGTATCGAATATTCGAATCTGCCACTTAATCCACCATTTGGTCTGCTAATGCAACAAATTGAGCCAAGGTCAAAGTCTCTGGACGTGCCATCGGATCAACACCTGCTTTTTCAAATCCCTCTTCAACCAGCATGCCTTTTAAACTGTTGCGCAAAGTTTTACGACGCTGGGTAAAGACATGTGAAACCAGACGCGCCAAGGCTTTTTCATTTTTTGCCACAATCGGTTTAACATCGTACGGCTCTAGACGGAACACTGCAGACGTCACTTTTGGCGGAGGATTAAATGATCCTGGTGGCACTTCAAACAGGAAAGTCGGTTTGCAGTAATACTGGATCATCACCGACAAACGGCCATATTCTTTGGTATTGGGTGATGCAGTAATGCGGTCGACCACTTCCTTTTGCAGCATAAAGTGCATGTCTTTGACTTTGTCGCCAAATTCCAGAAGATGGAACAGAAGCGGTGTTGAAATATTATAAGGCAGGTTACCCACCACACGTAGCGGATGGCCTTCTTGAAATAACTCAGTAAAGTCGTATTTCAAGGCATCGGTTTCAACAATGGTCAAACGCTCAGGATGCGGCACACGACCCGGCAAACCTGACGCCAGGTCACGGTCAAGTTCAACCACAGTTAAAGCATCACATTCACCAATTAAAGGTGAAGTCAATGCCGCAAGACCCGGACCAATTTCAACAATGTTATCGCCAGAACGTGGATTCACTGAACGGACAATTTTGGCAATGACACGTTGGTCATGTAAGAAGTTTTGCCCAAAACGCTTACGCGTGTGATGCCCTTCATCTTTGGGGTTTAAGGCATTAATCTGATACATAAACATTTCCAACGTGTAATAAAAACAAGATCATTGACGCGCAAGTTGGAGCGCCAAATCCACAGCCACATGCAAGCTTGAGCTTTTTGCCAGACCTGTACCTGCAAGGGAGAGTGCTGTGCCATGATCGACAGAAGTTCGGATAAACGGTAAGCCCAAAGTAATATTGATGGCTTCACCAAAACCCTGTGATTTTAACACAGGTAAGCCCTGATCGTGATACATCGCCAGCACGGCATCGGCATCTTTTAAATTTTCCGGAGTAAATAGAGTATCCGCCGGCAAACTTAAACTCATGTTGATACCTTGTGCGCGATAGCTTTCAAGTACAGGATTGATCACCTCAATTTCTTCCATCCCCAAATAGCCATTTTCCCCTGCATGCGGATTTAAACCACAGACTAATATATTCGGATGATCAATTTTAAATTTGGTTTTTAAATCGTGGATTAAGATATCAATCACTTGATGCAGGCGTTCAGGCGTGATCGCATCAGGTACATCACGTAAAGCCAGATGCGTGGTCACCAGTGCAACCCTTAAAGTCTTGGTAGCGAGCATCATTACCACGCGATCAACGCCAGCAAATTCCTGGTAATACTCGGTATGCCCGCTAAAATGGATACCCGCTTCATTGATAATGGATTTCTGTACGGGTGCGGTGGCTACCCCGACACTTTTACCCGACATGGCATAGTCTGCCGAACGACGTAATTGTTCTAATACATAGGCAGAATTTTCTGCATTCAGTTGTCCCAAAACCACTTCAGTATTTAAGGGAATATGTTCCACATATAACTGTCCTTGAGCTGCAGATTCTAATTGTCCTTGATATTCAAATAGTTCAATCTCTTTTTGTAATAATTCGGCACGTTTTTTTAATAGGTGGATATCCGCCAAGACGACAAGAGGACGCTCATCAACACGATCGGCCAAACTTAAACAAATATCCGGACCAATACCAGCAGGTTCACCACTCGTGACATATAAAGGAAGCATAATTCATCCAAATAGGGCTCAATGTTCAACATTATAACGCGAATGTCGGACAAGAAAGCTGAAGCTGTGCAAAACAACTTATAGATCAACTGCCTTAATCAAAAAACAACTCGTCATTAGCCATACACTGATATTTTTCACTTTAATACTTCAATAAAAATAAAATTTTAAATTTTCATCATCGCTTGCTAAAAATACCAAAAATACTGAATGGCACAGGTTCTCAAGTCGATAAAATCGTATCTATTGCTTTTAAAGAGAACATGCAAGATTCACAGTTTCAGAACTAAAAGCCAATATTTTGATCTTCATTTACCGCCCATCCGTTTTAGATTCCCCAATACTTCCATTTTCATCTTTGTTCTTTTAAAATATAGCGCTTGAAATTTTATATTTTCATTGTGGTTCTCCTGTCTTTCAGGTAGAATTCGGTCTCCTTTTGTTTGGACAGCTTCCATAGTCCAAACCAACTATAATAGGTAGTGGTTTAATGAAAACTCTCAGCGCTAAGCCAGCTGAAGTTCAACACGACTGGTACGTTGTTGATGCTTCTGGCAAAACTTTAGGTCGTCTTGCGACTGAAATCGCTCGTCGTTTACGCGGTAAGCATAAAACTTCTTATACTCCTCACGTTGACACTGGTGATTACATCGTTGTGATCAATGCTGAACAAGTTCAAGTGACTGGTAAAAAATCACTTGATAAGAAATATTATCGCCATACTGGTTTCCCTGGTGGTATTCGTGAAACTAACTTCGAGAAGTTAGTTGCTCACAAACCAGAAGAAATTTTCCAACGCGCTGTAAAAGGCATGTTGCCAAAAGGTCCTCTTGGTTATGCAATGATCAAAAAAATGAAAGTGTACGCTGGTACTGAGCATCCTCATACTGCTCAACAGCCACAAGTTTTGGACATCTAAGGGATACAGCACATGGCTACTAACTATGGTACAGGTCGCCGTAAGACCGCAACTGCACGTGTTTTCCTATCAGCTGGTACTGGTAAACTCGTAATCAACAACCGTTCTTTAGAGCAATATTTCGGTCGTGAAACTGCTCGTATGGTTGTTCGTCAACCTTTAGAGCTTTTAGAAGCTACTGAAAAATATGACCTTTACATCACTGTTGCTGGTGGTGGTATCGGTGGTCAAGCTGGCGCTATCCGTCACGGTATTACTCGTGCATTGATCGCTGCTGATGAAACTTTAAAACCTGCTCTTCGTCAAGCTGGTTTCGTTACTCGTGATGCTCGTGAAGTTGAACGTAAGAAACTTGGTTTACGTAAAGCGCGTAAACGTCCTCAATTCTCTAAACGTTAATTCGTTTACCGAATCGGACAAAAAACCCTGGATTATCCAGGGTTTTTTTTATGGTACTTCAATTTTAATCTGGGTGAATATTTTCATCCTACTGTTCATGCACATCCTTACCCCACACACCTTCATGGCACCAGAAAGATTTGGTGAGATAATAATTCGCAAGACCAATCAAAATAAACAGTGAAACCATCGCCAGTTTGATTAACATCTTGTTTTCCTCCCGCTATTTTTTCTTATCATCTTTTTATCTTAACCCCAATTGCGCTTTTATGCTTCGTGCTTTTTAGCTTGAATTTTAGTATCCTATTCCATTCATTTATCACTGTTTCGGATTATGTCAATCGAAAATGCACATCTACAAGGAATTACGCTTTACAGTCATGCGGATGATTTTCGCTCCCACTGGATACGCTATGTACTTGCAGAGAAGCAAATCAAATATAATCTAATTATTGTAGATGAAGAGGATGAAGATCTGGCCAGTCTCAATCCCTATAATCAGCTCCCCATGCTGATTGAAAACGATTTAAAATTATTTAATTCCAGCATTATTTCCGAATACCTGGACGACCGCTATCGTCAAAACAAACTCTATGCCGATGCACCGATGCCACGAGCAGAGCAACGGCAATATATCTGGCGTTTTGAGCAAGACTGGTTAAAACTGGCGGATATTATGCTGTGTCATCCAGACACCCTGAATGAAAAAGAAAAAGCGAAAGCTCAAAAGCAGCTCAGGGATACACTGATTTCACTTACGCCATTATTTCAGCATTTTCCCTTTTTTATGTCTGAAAACTTTACAATTTTAGATTGTATGCTGGCACCTATTTTTATACGGTTAAAGGCCATGGGCATCGAATTGCCTAAACAGCATTGCCGTCCCATTCATCTATATTGTCAACGAATTTTTAGCAGACCTGCATTTGCCAAATCTTTAACCATGCAGGAAAAAAACCGCTACAGCAAATTTTTAGTAAATTAATCGAGCAACATCATGTCTGAACAAGAATTGAATCTTACCCCTACCCGACCTTATTTAGCACGTGCTATCTATGAATGGATCTGTGACAATAACCTGACCCCATATTTATTGGTTGATGCGACTCAACCTAATACCATGGTACCGGAACAATTCATTCAGGATGGTCAGATTGTTTTAAATATCGTTCCTCATGCCGTGCACAAGTTACATATGGGTAATGACGCAATCACCTTCTCTGCGCGTTTTGGTGGCGTTTCACGTGACATCTATGTACCCTTAAATGCAGTACTGGGTATTTATGCTCGTGAAAATGGACAAGGCCTATTCTTTGATCCAAATGAATATGAAGGTACCCAAATTACTGAAGATACATTAGAATCAACCACAACTTCAGAAGAAACTGAACAACCTAAGAAAAAACCGAGCCTACGGTTATTAGATTAAAATAAGAGGGAGCAAGTGAATGGCTTTTGATTTAGTACAATATTTTGCTGAGCAGATTAACAATCAAAAGCCTCAGCTTCTCGAGCACTATTCTAGAGAAGATCGAAAAACTCATCTGTTAGAAATTAACGCGCTGGTATTAGGTAAACTTATTTCACTTTGGCGCACCGATGATAAAAAAGTTTATCAGGAAATCTCCTCACCAGATGATCTTTTTATTCAAGAGATTGCACGACATCTCACGACATCTTCAAAAAATCAGTCTCCTTTGCCTAAAAATGAACTAGAGCCAACAGTAACTGAAATATTAAAATTACAATTGGCAGAATTAAAACAACTCAATGATATTGGAAACCTGAATATCATAGGCTTACGTGAACTGATTTTAGGACAGATTGAACATTTATCTGGCCAGGCTTCCGATTGGGTTTGGTCAACAAACGACCTAACAGAGTTAAAAGGCTCTAAACCGATTGAGCAAGAAGAGATATCATTAGACTCAACAATGAAGGAGTTTAATCAAATGGTCAGCCAACAATACCCACATGACGAAGCAAATATCAGCTATGAAGTGGTAAATGCCCCAGTTCCAGCATGGTCAAAAGTATTTGAACCTATTGTAGCTATCGTTATTCTTTGGATTTTATATAGCGCAGCAATATCTATGTTTAATTAAGAACACTCAAGTTGATATTCAAATAAAAAACTCGCCAAAATGGCGAGTTTTTTTATAACCAGCTTAAGTATTCTGAATAAAAACACACTGAACTCTACGAAACCCATTTTAATCATTCTTCTTTTTAATAAAACTCCCCGCATAAAAAAAGCCCCTGCACTTGGCAGGGGCTTTCGAATAATGAGCTGGCGATGACTTACTCTCACATGGGTAATCCCACACTACCATCAGCGCTAAGAGGTTTCACTTCTGAGTTCGGGAAGGGATCAG
>NZ_FMYO01000016.1 GCF_900096895.1 Acinetobacter kookii
ACACATAACATCCATGTTATGGTGGATAACATGTGGCATCCCTGCCACATTCGTCAATCCAAAGTTTACTTAAATTAAATTATGGGACAGCAGAGAGATAAAGCTGTCTTTTTGGAAATGGCATATTAGAAATAGTATTTTAGCAGTAGCATCGTTCTAGAAATTGGTGAAGGAGCTCTTGCTTGTAGGGTAGTGCTTATCATCTCCGGCTTTAGTTTCTCTTTCCCCGGATGAGAAGGTCAGGGAGGGGGAGAAATGCAGCTTTTAAGGGCTCACTTCCTCATTCTTCTGCAAGAATTTCGGTTTCCACTCACTGACAATCACTCCTAAAACCACCAAAGCTCCACCCAGGAGGGACAGTAGGGGCAAACGCTCACCCGCGATACGGCCAATTAAAGCAGCCCAAACCGGCTCACCTGAATAGATAATGGCAGCCTGCGCAGGGTCGACTGCACGCTGTGCCCAGTTCATCACCAGTTGAATGGCGGCACTGGCTAAACCTAAGCCAGCTAAAATGATCACGAGCGGCCAGGAAAAGACCGGATTCCAGTTTTCATCCGCTAGGGGCATCATACAAAAGGCAAAAATCGAGGCAAAGCCGAGCTGAATGACGGTGACACGCCGCACATTGACTTTACCGGCAAACAATCCGATCAGAATAATTTCCATAGCAATCGCGATTGAACCGAGAATGGTAATGATCTGGCCAAAGTTCAGCTGGATTGCACCAAAACCATTGCCGGTTAAAAAGACCAGACCTAAAAAGGCCAGCGCTGCTCCACACCAGGTCATGAATTGCGGTGTTTTACGGAACAATAGCCATAAAAGAATCGGCACCAGAGGTACATACAGCGCAGTTAAAAAAGCCGATTCACTGCTGCTGATGCTTTGCAGCCCAATGGTTTGCGTGCCGTAACCCAAGGCAATTACCAGACCAATCAAGGCTCCTGCGGCAATTTCTTTCAGCCGGATTCCAGCTAAATCTTTCCAGGAAAACAGGCCGACAAACAGCATGGCAGCAGCAAAACGACAGCCGACAAAAAACATCGGACTGGCAAAGTTTAAGCCGTATTGCACGGTAATAAACGAACCGCCCCAAATCAGGGTAATGAAAATTAAGGCAAGTTGCGGCGCTTTGGCTTTCAGGCCAGAAGGAAAATAGGGCATGGTAGCACAGAAGTGATTTTAAAATATCAGGAATAAAAAAGAGGTCCGAAGACCTCTTGGAGATACATCACGGAATTAAAGTGATTGTTCATCTAACAATAATTGCGCTTCACGAAGATTCAGCGTGCCTTCATAAATGGCACGACCGGTAATGGCACCTAAAATGCCCGGCTGGCCTTTTAAGTTGCGCACATCATCCAAGTTGGTCACGCCACCAGATGCAATCACAGGCAGGCCTGAATACGTCGCCAAATTGACGGTTTGTTCGATGTTTACACCCTGCATCATGCCGTCACGCGCGATGTCGGTATAGACAATGCTTGATACGCCAGCATCGGCAAAACGTTTAGCCAAATCTGTTGCTTTGACATCAGTCACGTTTGCCCAGCCATCAGTTGCCACCATGCCGTTCATGGCATCAATACCGACAATGATGTGACCGGCAAATTTTTTGCAGGCTTCTTCAACAAATTCAGGATTTTGAACTGCTTTGGTGCCAATAATCACAAAAGACACACCGGCATCCAAATAATGCTCAATGGTTTCCAGCGAACGGATACCACCGCCAATTTGAATAGGCAGTTCTGGTTGCGCTTTGGCAATTGCTTCCACCACAGGTTTGTGAATCGGTGTACCTGCGAAAGCGCCGTTTAAATCCACCAGATGCAAGCGACGTGCGCCTTCATTGACCCAATGCTGTGCAGTTGCAACCGGATCGTCAGAGAATACGGTATCGTCTTCCATACGGCCTTGTTTTAAACGGACACATTTGCCATCTTTCAGGTCAATTGCAGGGATGATCAGCATGCTTTCGCTCCTTGCCTAATCTTATTGAATTCATTGTGTTCCATCTTAACAAAGTATTGGCAAATCTCTAAGCACCAGTTTCAGCTTTTATTTTGCTGGGGCGAATGCGCAACTTTAATGTGGTATTGGGAATATGTTTGGGGAGTAAGCCTAAGCGTAATAATTCTTCAAACACTAAAACCGGGGCATAGGCATCGGCAGCGGCATAGTCAATCTGCTGTGGCGTCAGCGTTTTGCGTGCCCAGTTCGAGGTGCTGGTTTTTTTACTTTTGGGAAAGTTCACCTGAAATAGAAGCGCCATGGCATTTTTCAGTCCCATCGGATTGCTAAAGCCAAAGGCAGAAAAGCATTTCGACAGTTCAATCACACTGTTCAGTTCAATGCCTTTTTTACGGAACAGATGGGCATCATTTTTTAAGCCAAAGCCGACTTTAATCTGGTCACGGCTGGCAAAAATCGGCTTTAAAAATTCCCAAATCTCGTCATTCATTTGGAACAGGTAGGCTTTGTCCAAGGTCGCCAGCTGAATCAGATGTGGTCCAGTTGCAACTTCGCCCTTTTCAAAGGTGGGTTTGGATTCGCTGTCAAAACCCAGAACAGCACAGTGTTTTAATTCTGCTTCCAAAGCATGACATTGTTCTAGGCTGTGAATCACCTGAATCTGTTGCATCGGAAGGTTTTTAAATAAAGGGAAGACCTGAATCTGTTCTTTGCTGGGCAGGGTTTGAAGCAGTGGCTCTTCCATAATCATCAATAGTTTTCTTGGTTTGTATTCAGCTTAATCGCTTTTCGTATTTTAGGCAAAATAAAAGCCCAGTCGAAACTGGGCTTTGATGTGCAGCGTGGAAATTAGATATTCCATTCCACAAAGTTTTTCAGTAACTGTAAACCTGCGGTATGGCTCTTTTCCGGATGGAACTGAGTGGCGAACAGGTTTTCTTGATGCAGTGCCGTGCAGAACTCTAAACCATAGTCACAAGTGGCTGCCACAATGTTCTTGTCTTGCGGTTCAACATAGAAACTATGCACGAAATAGAAACGCGCATCCTGTTCAATGTCTTTCCACATTGGATGACTTGGGTCTGCCTGATGCACCTGGTTCCAACCCATATGCGGTACTTTTAAGCCTTCCATATCCGGAAAGCGCTTCACTTCACCTGCAAAAATACCCAGCGCATCGGTACCGCCATTTTCTTCCGAACGCTGCATCAGCGCCTGCATGCCGACACAGATCGCCAGCACAGGCTTGTTGAATACGGCATGGCGTACCACTTCATCAATACCGGCTTCATGCATGCCCTGCATACAGTCACGCATTGCACCGACCCCCGGAAAGACGATTTTGTCGGCTTGGGCAATCAGTTTGGGATCATTGGTGACATCTACAGTTGCACCGACATGTTCCAGGGCTTTAGCTGCAGAGTGTAAATTTCCCATACCATAGTCAAGAAGGGCAATACGGGTCATTACAAGGTACCTTTGGTTGAAGCTACTGTATTTTCTGCACGTGGATCGACTTCACATGCCATACGGAGGGCGCGGGCAAATGCTTTAAACACGCTTTCGATCTGGTGGTGGCTGTTTTTGCCTTTCAGGTTGTCAATGTGTAGCGTCATTAAGGCGTGATTCACAAAACCTTGAAAAAATTCAGAGAATAGATCAACATCAAAGCTGCCAATACGTGCGCGAGTGAATGGAATATCCATCCACAAGCCTGGGCGGCCCGATAAATCAACCACAACACGGCTTAAAGATTCATCCAGTGGGGCATAGAAGTGACCATAACGACGTAAGCCTTTTTTATCACCCAATGCCTGGGCAAATGCCTGTCCCAGGGTGATACCACAGTCTTCTACGGTGTGATGGTCATCAATTTCCAGGTCACCATCACAATGAATGTCAATGTCAAATAAGCCGTGTCGCTTGATTTGATCAATCATATGATCTAAAAATGGGACACCAGTATTGAGAGTGCCTTGACCTGTACCATCAAGATTCACACGAACTCGGATTTTGGTTTCGTTAGTGTTTCTTACCACTTCACTGATACGTTGCGTCATAGACACGTTCCTCAAAAACGTCAAAAATGATGATGTAAAATGTTTTTTCGCGGTGACGAAGTCCCCGCATATTAGATTGCTCAGGAGGGTTAATCAATGCCTATTACCGTACACGCTTATACTTCACTAGAAAATGACGAAGTGCGCAGCCAGCTTGAGCGACTGTATGACACTAGCCCGGAATTTGGAGATGGGCAGGATGCCATTGAACAACTAGAGCAAAACTTGGCTCAGTATACCCTAGTTTACACAGCAGAATTTAATACTAAAGTGATTGGGGCAATTTGGTGTACCGGGCAGGGGGAAAGCCGGACGCTGGAAAATATTGTGGTACACCCGGCTAACCGTGGACGTGGGGTTGCAGAACGGCTGGTTAGTGAAGTGTGCCGCATAGAAGAAGAAAAAGGCGTGAAGACATTTGAACCGGGCTGTGGGGCAATTCATCGCTGTCTGGCGCATCTGGAAAAAATTTAAACCCGTCCAACACATAAAAAAGCAGCCTTCAGGCTGTTTTTTTATAAGTGAAAAATATGGATACGATTAAACAATGATTTGAGTTTTAAATAAAAAACAGGCAAATAAACGCCAATTTGCCTTAAAAATAAGCACTTGCTTTAAAAAGCCCAAAACCTGCTTGACTGCAAAACACTTAAACTGTTTAATACGCGACATCGGCGTGATAGCTCAGTAGGTAGAGCAACGGATTGAAAATCCGTGTGTCCCCAGTTCGATCCTGGGTCTCGCCACCATATTCAAAATCTGATTTTAAGATTTCAATCCCTGATCCCATCAGGGATTTTTTTTGGGTAAAAAATACCCGATCAAATAAAAATGTCATGAATTATATTGACTATTGATAACAGATACGGCTTAATACACGGCATCGGCGTGATAGCTCAGTTGGTAGAGCAACGGATTGAAAATCCGTGTGTCCCCAGTTCGATCCTGGGTCTCGCCACCATATTTAAAAAATCCTCAAACACTGTTTGGGGATTTTTTTTGCCTGTCTGTTGGATATGGGGCTTATCCCTGCATGCAAGATGCGATAAAAGGGCGGATATAAGCGAATCTCATTAATGGATTGAGCGGTTTTGGAAAGACCGTCTATCCGAGTCCAAGTGAGCAAAAACGGAATTTCATGTAGGCTATAACCTATACAGATGCAGTGAAAAGCATTTTCCTTGCATAGCGTGAAGCTGCATTGCCTTGAAATTACGTGAGGAGTCAAGCTTATGAATCTTCTAAAAATCTCTGCTTTACCGTTGCTACTCGCCTGTACGGGGAACATGCTGGTCCATGCGGACGACACGGTGACCTTGCCGACACTGCAAGTATTGGCCGAGCCAGAACTACGTACAGAAACAGGGTTTGTACCGTATCAGAATGATGAAAAAAACCTTCGTGCTTTACAGCATCAAGTTATTCGTAATTCACGTGAAGCACAAAACTTTATGCTTGACAGCCATGTGGTTGCCAATCTGGAAATTCAGCCCTTACAATCACAGCCAGACCTGAATTCTTTACCTCCTATACTGCAACAGCATGTGGTGAATATCGCTCAGGGTTTACAGTCGAGTGATCCGACACAAGGCTTGTATATTATGTTACAGCCCTTTGGTATAGACCGTAACAACAGTATGCAGCACATCGACCGTGGTACGCATATACAGCTCGACCTGAAAAATGTCAGCATGGGTACGATTGAACATTAGATAATCCTCCTGCATCCGGGGTGATGACACCTAAAATGCAATAATTTTTCTTGTTTTACATCTCCATAGCTTGAGGTTTTTGTTCTTATAGAATCAAAGTAATAACAACTGGAGACTATGCAATGAAAAGAATCGCTCTCCCTGTATTCGCTTTTTTATCGGTTTTACTTACAGCTTGTGGTGGTAGCGGAAGCGGAGATTACTTTAACTCATCCTATGAAAAAACGTTTAGCTTCGGTAACCAGACTTATATTTGCCGCAGCGAAAAAGCGGCCGATGCCTGTGGCGGTACAAATCAGGACTGTTCAGCATGTGAACTGGAGTCACCTTCTTCAGTAGTCATTACCCAGTTATGTGCTCAGCCAGTCACAAATACCCATAAAGTGACAGTCAATGGCTGTGTGGTACAGCTGAGCAATGATACCCAAACCGGACTGTGCACTGCGGAAGGATTAAGGTTGCTTTCAGGAACCAACCTGACCAGACAGCAGGTCAATGCAGGGGCATTATTTCCCACTGGCAGCGTGAATATTCCTGTCGGAAACCTGATTGAAACCATCACCTGTAACTAAGTGGCGTATTTAAATCGCATGAAATTCCTTGCTGCACTGGTGATTGGCATACTCTGCTTTGGGTTGGGTTATTGGGTTGCCCAGTCCAATCCTGAAGCGGAACCGACTGTTTCTGAGCGCCATCAGGATATTGCTGTGGAAAATTTTATTTACACCATTCAGCAAAAAACGAAAACTCAGCCTGAACATCACCCGGCATTGCAGCAAGAGTTAAAAAAACAGAAAAATCAGGTGAATAGCCTGATAGATCAAGTCAGCCCTGAACAGATTGACACGTATCTGGCGCAGGCCTTTCCAGACTATGATTTATCCGGTGTCCACAACAAGCGCGCGTTTGCCAAGCGTCTGGTCAATGAGTTTGTCGATGCAAAAAATGATCCGCATGAAGCCATGAGCGGTCAGGCCAGCGTCACGGCGCAGCAACAATATGTAGCCAATCAGGTGCTGCCGAGACAGATTTATGCCGGACAGCAATTATTTGCCCATTTTGATACTTTGGGAAAAACACCGAATCATGAACAGGTTTTCGTTCGCTGGAGCAACCAGTCCACAGGTGAAGTACTGTTTTTTATGCCACAGCGTATCAGTGCCGGTCGGGAACAGAACTGGGTCGGTTTTAATCCTGCGAAGGGCTGGAAAACAGGGATATATGATGTTAAATATTATCAATTGAATGATCAGCTGGCGCCGATTGCCCAGACCAGTTTTAGAATTGATCAGGTCATTGATTAAACTTATAAAAATATTTGAGCATCGTTAAATGAAAGATCTTTTTTCTGAGGGTAGTCAGCGTTATAAACAGGCCCGTCCGGCTTATTCCACTCAAATTGTCAAAGAAATTTTAAAACATGTGCCTAAACGGAATTTTGCCTGGGATTGTGGGGCAGGCTCCGGTCAGTTTACCCAGCTTCTGGCGCCGTATTTCGAGCATGTGGTGGCCACCGATATCAGTGAAGCCCAGTTGCAACAAGCGCCTTATTTTGAAAATGTCAGCTATCAGCTGCAAGCGGCAGAGCAGACGACGATTCCGGACCAGTCCATTGATTTGGTGACGGTAGCGCAAGCCATACACTGGTTTGACTTTGACGCATTTTATAAAGAAGTAACACGAGTACTTCAACCTCAAGGGGTGCTGGCCATCATTGGCTATGGTCTCATTCAGGTTCAGGATGCTGCAATCAATGCTTTGGTTCAACAGCTGTATGCTGAAACCCTAAAAGATTATTGGGATAGCGAACGGCGTTATATTGATGAGCTGTATCAAACCATTCCATTTCCCTTTCATGAACAGGCGGTTCCGGAGCTGCGTCTGGAATATCAATGGACAGGACAGCAACTGCTCAGTTATTTAAAGACCTGGTCAGGCCTGAAACATTACCAGGAACACAACCGAAATGACCCGCTACAGCCGATTTCAGCGGCTTTGCAAACGGCAGCTGAATATTTAGATGTAACATTTCCTGTACTTCTGCGCGTCGGAATACGAGAAAAATAAAGATTATGACGGAATTTTATGTCAGCCGAGCAATAAGTCAGGAGAAGATAAAAATCTGATTTATAGCAACATGATCCAGCATAGAACTTTCTTATCGAAGCAATTCTCATGTTTTTTAAGCGGTGAAATGAGCAGTTTTTTTAACGAAAGTTAGAATGTTCGGCCAGACCACTGGTCTGTGGCAACTTGCTGAAAGGCGCATACGCTATACAATTATAGGTGTCGACGGTTGTTTGTTTACTTCAATTCATTGTTGAGTAGAACTGCCATGAAGATCCTAAAAAAATTGTCCTGTGCAATCGTAGCGATTGCCGCAAGCTTTTCTATTTCCTCTACTTTTGCCGATATAGCAGATGCACCTGGATTAACTCCTTTAACAGAAGCCGAGTTAAGCGCTGAAACCACCCCGGTGATTGAATATCGGACTGATCCTCAAAATGAGCGAGTTTTGCAGCATAGAATTATGCAGATCCAGATGGATACACAAAACTTTGTGGTTGATCCCACTATTCTGATGACCATCGATCTGGTTCCTGAAGCCCCTATGCCGGATATCAACAGCTTGCCATTGGCATTGCAGCAATATGTTCTGGCCATTGCCCGAGGTTTGCAGTCACCTGATCCAAGAGAAGGCCTGTATGTGCTGCTTGAGCCTTTTGGTATAGACCGTCGTGCCACCAATGTGCAAATTGCCCGAGAGCAAATTTCACTAGGTATTTTGGAAAATGTTCCGCAAAATTAATTCATTAGGTGATTGCAACTACAGCAAAAAACTCCTTTGAATAGGAGGGTGTACTCGAGTTTGATCGCTAAAATAGCAATAAAAAAAGGATGCCTATTAATGGCATCCTTTTTTACGGTTAAAATCCGTTATGCAGATTAAGCCGCAGATTTTTTAAACCAAGAGAAGAGGCCTTTTTTCTCAGCTTTTACTTCAGTTTTAACCGCATCCGTTTTTTCAGCTACGGCTTCTTTGACTTCAGCTGTTTTTTCTACAGTAGCATCTTTTGCAGCGACAGTTTTAGCCGCAGCGGTATCGGATACTTGTGCAGTTTTAGCAACGGTTGCATCTTTCGCTTCAACTGCTTTTGCTACGGCTGCATCTTTAGCTGCTACAGTTTTAGCTACAGTAGCATCTTTCACTTCAGCTGTTTTTTCTGCTACAGCATCTTTAGTTGCTACAGTTTTAGCGACTGCTACATTTTTAGCAGCTACAGTATTTTGAGCAGCTGTTTTAGAAGCAGTAGCAGCTTTATCTTTAGTTGTTGCAGCAGCTGATTTAACCGTACTCGCAGCCTGAATGGTATCTGCTTTTACTTGTGCTTTTAATGCAGCAACTTTAGCCGCCGGAGTGGTTTCTACAGCAGTGGCAGCCATAGCCGATGTTGTACCTGCAACTAAAGCGATAACTACAGCAGTTTTAATGGTATTCATGTTGGTTACTCAATCGTGAGAATAAAGAGATTTTTTGTACGGGTTATTTTAACGCTCAAGATCCTTACTTTTTCTGACTGAACAGCTTGTAGATGTTTAATTGTGTGAATATTCCACTAAATTTACAGAGTGATAACATGATGTTGCGAATGGGTTACATTAATTTTGAGTTTTTTGTCCTATTCCTGTTTAATTCAATAGGAATTGATATTTTTAATATTTGTAATCATTGAGTTTTTCTTGGGTTTTACTGGGTAAAGCGCGTATGCTGTTGAACACAGGAATCTTATCTTTTTAAACATGACAGTTTTGCAATAGAGTTGTCATTTGCCTTTCAAATTCGTTTGCTAGATTAAAACAGTCGCAAAGATCACGACATGAAATCTACGCAGGTGAGTCATGAAAACCCTACATGTTTTTGATGATATTCAGCATGTGTATAGTGAGTTTGTTGAAAATAAAAAATATCCGAAACTGGAAAGCTTAAACAACAGGGGTAAAACCCGTTCTTTCTTCAATCAATACTTTGAAATGATTGAAGGCTGGCACTATACCGAACAGATTGTGATTCGGTTCAATCAGCAATATTTTAGTCTGGACACGGGCAGTGCGCCTGATTTTATGGACCGGGAAAAATACATGATGTGGCTGCGCGAACAACTGTCGTAGTAAAATCGAAGTATCTTTACTTTTCTTTTTTTAAAGACCGTCAAACTGTCCGTACCGGGCAGTTTTTTGTTTTTTAATAGGATGCTTGGTTTGCCTGAATGGAGTGCGATAGGCTTATTTTAATCTGTTGTTGAACGAGCTATGCTAAAACATACATCATCAACTGATTAATTTCGGCCCGACCACCGATGTTTTGGAGCGCAGTCTTTTATGCAACAGCTGATTTGTTATAAAGAACTTCCTGTCTGGACACAACAGACTATTCCGCAAGGGTTTAAAAAACAGCACAATACCAAAGCCGGCACCTGGGCAAAGCTGACGGTATTCAAAGGTGAGCTGCATTTTGCCATGCTGGATGAATTTGGCAACGTACAGTCCGAGCATGTGTTTAGCCCAGAGCAGCAACCTCCATTTATTGAACCGCAGGCGTGGCACAAAATTGTTTCTGCCAGTGATGACATTGAATGTCAGCTGCAGTTTTACTGTCTGCCGCAAGATTATTTTCATAAAAAATATCAGCTTTCACCCACGCATTCGGAAATTTTAGCTGCTACGCCGTATTTACAAGGTGGTCGTGCTTTGGATGTCGGCTGCGGGCAGGGGCGAAATGCGCTGTATTTGAGTCAGCATAGTTTTGAGGTGGATGCCTGGGACGTCAATGAAAAGAGCCTGCAAACCTTAAAGCAGATTATTCAAAGCGAGCGAATTGATAACATTCAGGTACAGCAGCGTGATTTAAATGCAGACCCAAGTATTAGTGGCCGTTATGACTTTATTTGCTGTACCGTGGTGATGATGTTCTTGCAGGCCCAAACGGTTAGACCTTTGATTGCACAGATGCAGCAAGCAACCGAAATAAATGGCTTTAACCTGATTGTCTGTGCGATGGATACCGATGATATTCCTGCGCAGCCTGACTTTCCTTTTACGTTTAAAGCAGGCGAGTTAAGTGCCTTGTACGCGGGCTGGAAGATTGTGAAATACAATGAAAATGTCGGTGAGTTGCATCGGGTAGATGCACAGGGGAACCGGATTAAACAGCATTTCGCAACGTTGTTGGCGCAGCGGATCTTATGATTGTGTAAGCGGGTTAAGTATTTTTTAAATGTTGAGCTATTTGATAGAAGCCAAAACAAAGATATCTGAATTTACCTAAATAAATTTTTTTTCCTAGAGGTTTAATGATTTTGTGGAAAAAAACGATTTTTCCATATTCACTATCATCTTTAATTTTATCATTGCTTAAATTTAGGGTCTTTCCTTCCAATTTTTCTTCTAGTACATGAGAAGGATATAAATATTCTATTCCTGGGCAATGTTTTGCCGATTGTATTATGTAAAGATTTTTACAAACAAAGGCAACTCTAATTGAATCCCTTAAAATTTTTATTTCGTTATAAGTAGAATACGATTTTGCTGTATTAAAAGTACTATTTCCTGCTGGGTCATTATCGACAAAAATAATTGTTGGATACTTTGATTTATCAATTGATTTATATAAATGAGAGTACATTTTAATAAACTTACATAATTGGTCAGTTCCCCCTGAAAGATTTAAAGGCTGTGTGAATGAGCTAAGATGCTTCTCGAAGCTTATTATATCAAACTGATTCTTATGGAATAAATCTGTGTTTCTTAAATAGTTATAAATATGTTGAGGGTCAGTTTTTCCTTCACAAATAATTTTAATTTTTGATTGGTGAACAAAATTTATATGAAACATTAAATCGATATAACTTTTACTAAACCCTTTTAAGTTTTGATAAATTTGTAATGGTTCTAAGTTTTTATCAATAATATTTGTATGATTATATTTGATGCCTTTTATATTTTTTATATGGTTTGCAATACCAATCAAAGATTTTTCGCTGAAATCTATACCTATAGAATGATGCTTTGAACGCTCATATAAGCCAGTCTTACAATATTTGTCGATCATTGCTCTGGTATATTTATAGTAATTTGCATTTATATTAGCTTTTTTATTAACTGTTAAGCCTGTAACTTGTTGTCTTTTATATTTATCTCTAATTACTATTTTTTCTTCATTTATTTCAAATTGACATAAATTAATTGTATTTCTAATAGTCTTGCAAAGAACCCAGTTTTTTTCAATTTTTGTGACAATATCACTAGGGAAAGAATTTGTATTAAATGAAAAAGTTAAATCATCCGAGTAGCGTGAATAAGTAAATTTTTTTCTATTTGCTAGTTTGAATAAGCGATCATCTAAAATTGTACCTATGAAATTAGAAATTATAGGGGAGCATGGGCTTCCTTGTGGAAGATATGATTTATTGCTGATTGGATCTTTGTAACATGCAATTTGGGCAATAGTGACGGCAACTTCATAGTTTATTTTTAGATTTTTATTTTTAGAAAAATAACCAACAATACGACTAAATGTAATATTGGTGAAAAAATCTTTTAAATCTACATTTATAACTAATTTGGAACCAATATGTAGTTTAGCATTTTCATGAAAATCAAATTTTTGTTCTGAATCTTTACGATAGCTATAACAAAGTTGAGTAGAGCGAAAATTAACCTCATCATAAATTTTAGCTAATAAAATGGCTAACCGTTGTTGTATATATTTTAAATGATTATCAGGAGCTAAAATTTCTCTAGGTTTGCCATTCTTTTTATAAATTAATGCTTTATTATAGTGTTTAGAAATTGGTTGAGCATATAAAATATAACAAAATTGATTGTAATCTATATCTAATAGATCTGCTAAATCTTGCCTATTTTTGCAATTTTGTAAAAGTAATAAATTTGAACTCATAGAAGCTATCTGTGAAAACTCTTATGGCGAACCATCAAGCATTCTCAAAAGAGAGAAAGCCTCAAGGAATTATTAAAATCCTTCTTATACGAAAGAAATTTCAGGAAGACATAAGTTAGCTCATGTCCTGACCCTTAGAAATCAGATTGCGAAACACAATCCATGAATCTATTCACAGATAGCTTATTGAAAATAATATAAAAAATCCTCGCATAAAGCGAGGATTTTTCTTGATCTAAGTATTTAAATCTTAAACACGTTCGATAATCGTCGCGATACCTTGACCCAAACCAATACACATAGTCGCAAGACCAATTTGTGTATCTTGTTGTTCCATCACGTTCAGCAATGTAGTCGTGATACGCGCACCAGAACAACCCAATGGGTGACCCAAAGCAATTGCACCACCGTTCAAGTTCACACGGTCTTGCTGGTCATAAATGCCTAAGCCTTTAAGAACCGACAAACCTTGTGCAGCGAACGCTTCGTTTAACTCAAAAGTTTGGATGTCAGCAATTGACAAGCCAGCACGTTTAAGCGCTTTTTGTGTTGCAGGAACAGGACCAAAGCCCATGATTGCAGCATCACAGCCAGCAACCGCCATAGAGCGGATTACAGCACGTGGCTTAAGACCCAGTGCTTGAGCACGTTCAGCAGACATCAATAACATAGCAGAAGCACCGTCAGACAAAGCTGAAGATGTCGCAGCAGTTACTGTACCGCCTTTCGGGTCGAATACTGGACGTAACGCCTGAAACGCTTCAAGGTTGGCATCCGGACGAATCACTTCGTCAACGTCGCACAGGATTTTGAAGCCATTTTGGTCATGACCTTCAATTCCCACAATTTCGTTTTTGAAACGGCCTTCCTGAGTTGCAGCCCAAGCGCGGCGGTGAGATTCCACACCAAACGCATCCTGTTCTTCACGAGTAATGCCGTTCATGCGACCCAACATTTCAGCGGTTAAGCCCATCATGTTAGACGCTTTTGCATAGTGTTTAGATGCTTCAGGGTTAATGTCGATACCGTGCATCATGCCCACGTGGCCCATGTGCTCAACACCACCAATGATGAAGATATCACCTTGGTTAGTAGCAATTTGTGCAGCCGCGGTGTGGATGGCCTGCATAGAAGAACCACACAGACGGTTAACGGTTTGACCTGCAACAGTCTTCGGAAGATCGGCCAGTAACGCGATGTTACGGCCAATGTTCATGCCTTGTTCAAGCGTCTGGTTTACACAGCCCCAGATCACATCTTCAACTTCGTTGACATCAAACTGGTTACGAGCAACCAAAGCGCGAACCAATTCAGCAGACAAGCTGTCAGCACGTACATTGCGGAACATACCGTTTTTGGTTTTACCCATTGCTGAACGTACGCCATCAACGATGACAACGTCACGCGGATTTAAAGTAGCCATTCACGTTGCTCCTTAACCGTAGAATTTTTTGTTGTTAGCAGCCATGTCACGCAACATTTGTGGCGCTTCATAAGCCTTACCTAAGTGAGCGTATTTGTCGCAAAGTGCAACGTATTCAGCAACACCAGTTTGGTCGATGTAACGGCATGGACCACCGCGGAATGGAGGGAAACCTACACCCATAATCATCGCCATATCTGCTTCAGACGGCGTTGCAACAATGTTGTCTTCCAGGCAACGAACCGTTTCGTTACAGAAAGCCAGCATCATACGGTCAATGATTTCCTGAGCATCAAACTCACGTTTTTCCGCAGTTGCAACAGATGCCACAAGTTCGTACGCAGTTGGATCAACCACTTTGGCTTTCTTGCCTTTTTTGTCCAGTTCGTACTTGTAGAAACCAACATCGTTCTTTTGACCCAAACGTTTTGCTTCATACATGGTCTGGATTGAACCTTTGAAGTCCGGCTTCATACGGTCAGGGAAACCTTCCGCCATCACTTCTGCACCGTGAACGCCAGTGTCGATACCGACAACATCCATCAGGTAAGCAGGACCCATCGGCCAGCCGAAGCGTTCCATCACTTTGTCGATTTGCTGGAAGTCCGCACCGTCTTTAAGTAACAGGTCAAATGCACCGAAGTAAGGGAATAGTACGCGGTTTACCAAGAAGCCTGGGCAGTCATTCACCACGATTGGTGTTTTACCCATTTTCTGAGCAAGAACAACAGTGGTTGCAATCGCTTCAGCAGATGTCTTTTCACCACGGATCACTTCGACCAATGGCATCATGTGTACCGGGTTAAAGAAGTGCATACCCACGAAGTTTTCAGGACGTTCCAGGTTTTCAGCCAGACGTGTGATTGAAATTGTAGACGTGTTAGAAGCAATAATCGTGTTTTCACGAACTTTTGCTTCAGTTTCTTTCAGAACGATGCCTTTGACTTTAGGGTTTTCAGTCACCGCTTCAATCACGATGTCGACTTCTTTGAATTCGTCATAGCTTAAAGTTGGACGGATGCGCGCAAGCGTTTCACCCATTTGCGCAGGTTTCATTTTCTTGCGTTCAACTTGTTTCGTTAAAAGACCATTGGCTTCTTTCATACCCAAAGCAAGTTGTGGGTTGCCAATGTCTTTCATGATGATTGGTGTGCCTTTGCTTGCCGCCTGGTAAGCAATACCACCACCCATGATACCCGCGCCTAGAACGGCTGCCTGGTTGACAGGGTGCGCACCTTTTTCATATTTCTTGGAAGTTTTCTTCACGATCTGGTCGTTGATGAATAAACCGATCAACGCGCCCGCTTGTGGCGTAATCGCAGCTTTTGCAAAGCCTTCAGCTTCTACTTTTAATGCTTCGTTACGTGGAAGGCTTGCACCTGCTTGTAATGAATCGAGAAGAAGTTTTGGCGCCGGGTATTGAGCCGGGTTTGCTTTCGCAAGCACTGCACCTTTTGCTGTGTTGAATGCCATCATTTGTTCAAGCATATTCAACTTAACAGGGTCCAGTTTTTCCTGACGTTTTGCTTTCCAGTCCAAACGGCCAGCAATGGCCTGTTTCACCAGGTCAATTGCAGCGTCTTGCAGTTTGTCCGCAGCCACCACCGCATCCACAGCACCGTCTTTCAGCGCAGCAGCAGGTTTTTTTGGATTCGCCATCGCCATCCATTCAACCGCATTGTCGATACCGATGACACGGCTTAAACGCACCGTACCGCCGAAGCCCGGGAAAATGCCGAGTTTGATTTCAGGCAGGCCGACTTGAGCCGCTTCTGACATCACGCGGTAGTCACACACCAGGCACATTTCAAAGCCGCCGCCCAATGCCATACCATTGATTGCAGCAACTTTAGGAATCTCTAAGTCTTCAAATGCGTTGAAGATGTCGTGAACAGGCAATGCCCAATCCACAATCGCTTTTTCGCCTTGTGCGAAGTTGTCACCGAATTCAGTGATGTCAGCACCAACGATAAATGTTGATTTACCTGAGGTAACGATCAAACCTTTAATGGCGCTATCTGCTTTTACAGCTTCGATAGCAGCCTTAAAATCTTCAAGCGTTGCACGGTTAAATTTGTTGACCGACTCACCTTGTAAGTCAAAGCGGAATTCTGCAATTCCGTCCGAAAGCATTTGGACGGTAATGGCATTGCCAGCGTGGATCATGCCTGATCTCCTTTATTTTGGAGGACTTCTAAGTTGATGTTGTGAAGCGTGTACGCAATTCCAGCGTACATTTATGCTTCGCCAATCTTACGATAACTATATCCAAAAAGAACATAACAAGTTGTATCAAGCCGTGACGCTAGGGTCATCAATTTTTTTCCAACACACCCTAGTGAGGGGCAGCCTGATTTTTAATGTAGCGCTTAAAAATGTGATGAACTTTTTGTTTAGATTAAGGTTTTTTAATAATTTCGTGCTTGTTTATATCGGGTACAGCGTCACGATTGCAAGCTTTTTATGCCGCTGTTTTAGTCAAAATAGTCAATCCATCAAAATTTTCAGCTCTACAAATGCAGTTTTAAACTGAAATTTTTAAGTTAAAAGATCATGATTTGGCAGGTTTGAAGGAAAGCTGGAGTTTATCAAAGCGAGGTACAGGTGCAGTCAAATACTTGGCCCGGCATTTGACTGCAAGCGTGATGATAACAATGATTATTCGGGCTGAATGATCAATTGCCCTTCAGCAAAATTCACCGTGAGCTGAGCCTTTTCCGGATAATTTAAAAAATACAGCGCCAGAAGCGGTTCCAGTTCGGTGCGCATTCTGCGGGCCAAATGGCGTGCGCCAAAACGGATATCATGATCTTTATAAAAGTGGGCTTTGGCGGCATCGGTCAAAACCACAGCACGCTTTTGATGCTGCAGGCGCTGGTTCAGCTTTTGCAGTTCAATGTCCACCAGTTTCGGCAGGGCCTCATCCTGTACCGCCTGATAATGCAGGGTGCGGTCAATCCGGTTTAAAAACTCGGGATCAAACTTGCGGTACATGACTTTTTCAATAATGCTCCGGGTCGGCATTTTTTTCAGACACAAATCCTGCATTTTCTTCGGCAAGAAATTCAGTTTATCCAGATATTGCTGCGCGGCTTGCGCTCCGACATTGCTGGTCATAAAGATCATGCAGTTACGAAAGTCGATGGTTTTGGTGCCTGAAGTGAGGGTGAGTTTTCCGGTATCCAGCACATTCATTAAGCCGCGAATCACTTCAGTTGAGGCTTTTTCCAGCTCATCAAACAGCACCATGCCCGGACGGGTATGGCTGCCTGCAATGGCAGTTTCATCAAACAGGCTATGACCTTCTTTGGAGCCGACATAGCCCGGAGGTGCACCGGTAATGGCAGCGGCATAGTGTTCTTGTGCCAGGGTATTCATATCGATGCGGCAGAAGGCATCCGGACGGCCATAGATGGCTTCACTGATTAAACGGACCGTTTCGGTTTTACCAACACCGGTCGGGCCGAGCATCAAGGTTACGGACAAGGGGCGCTCGGGACTGGAAAAATCGGCTTTGACTACATGCAGCATTTTTTCAATTTCATGCAGCGCGGCATCCTGTCCAATAATACGCTGCTTCAGCAGCTGCATGACTTCAAGCGGTTCAAAATGAAAACGCGGCTTGCCAATCAGTTTATCTTTTTCAGATGTGCTATGCGTTGCAGTAACGGGTTTGACAATATGCATGGCGTGACTGGTGGTCGTCATTCAGTTTGATCCAAATTATTCAGATGACTTGAGCATAGCAAAATAAGCGCAATTTACTTATAGCTTTTAGCAATCAGGTGATTGCTGGAACTTTGTTTGATGAAGGGAAAATACCGAATTGGCTTGAAAATGGCGTGAAAACCATCACATCATGTAGCAAAGCTTATCCAATTTAAATCAGGCTGAATGTGAACGAAAACGCACGAGAACATATTGAAAAGATTCTGGCCCATATGACCACTTTACCGGGCGTTTACCGCATGCTGGGCAAAGACGGTGAATTGCTGTATGTGGGCAAGGCCAAAAATCTGAAAAACCGTGTGTCGAGCTATTTTGTCAAAACCATCGAACATCCGAAAACACAGGCTTTGGTGGCGCGGATCTATGACATTGAAACGCTGGTGGTGCGCTCGGAAACCGAAGCCTTATTGCTGGAACAGAACCTGATCAAGCTGCATCGTCCGCCGTACAACATCATGCTGCGCGACGACAAATCCTATGTCTATATTTTTGTTTCCAGCGACAAGCCTTATCCGCGTATTGCTGCCGGTCGAGGCAAAGGCAAACATCAGGTCGGCAAGTTCTTCGGGCCTTATCCGAGCGCCTATAATGCGCGGGATACTCTGGTCGTGCTGCAAAAATTGTTTAATGTGCGGCAGTGTGAAAACAGCTATTTTGCCCAACGCAAGCGTCCGTGTTTGCAGTATCAGATTAAACGCTGTAGCGCGCCCTGTGTCGGTCTGATTTCGCCTGAAGATTATCAGGAAGATGTCAAAAACTCGATTCGATTTTTACAGGGCGATACCAAAGAACTGAATCAGGAACTGATTCAGAAAATGGAAGAAGCCGCTGAAAAGCTCGAATTTGAAAAAGCCGTATTTTATCGTGATCGCATGGGTTTATTGCGTGATGTGCAAGCCAATCAGGCAATTTATAAACTCAAAGGGGAAGCTGATATATTGGCGATTGCCTATCATGCCGGGGTGACCTGCGTGCAGATCATGCATGTGCGCAACGGCAAAATGCTGGGCGGTAAAAGCTATTTCCCGGATATGCTGGGCGATGATCTGGGACAAATGCTCTCGGACTTCATGGCGAACTTTTATTTTCAGGTGGCCGATGAAGTGCCAGCTGAGCTGATTGTCAATGTCGAGCTTGCGGACCGCAAAGAGCTGGAACGGGCGTTGCAACAGGAATTCGGCAAAAAGGTGCAGATCAAACACAATGTTCGCGAAACCCGGGCCGAGTGGTTGGAACTGGCCAATATGAATGTGCAGCATGCCATTAAAGGCCAGCTCGCCAATCATTTTGAACTGAATGAACGCTTTCATCAGCTGGAACAGGTGGTCGGCCGTCCCGTCGACCGGATTGAATGCTTCGATATCTCGCATACCATGGGCGAAGCCACCATTGCCTCTTGCGTGGTGTTTGATTCGGGCGGTGCACGAAAACGCGATTACCGCCAGTTCGCCATTGATGATATTACCGGTGGTGATGATTATGCGGCTATGCGTCAGGCACTGACCCGCCGTTATAAAAAAGCCATGCTGCCGGATTTACTGTTGATTGACGGCGGTAAAGGTCAATTGCATATGGCAATGGAAGTGATGCAGGAGCTGGGACTGGACGCATTTATGGTCGGGGTATCCAAAGGCGAAGGGCGTAAACCCGGTCTGGAAACCCTACATTTTACTGATGGCACGAAAATCCAGTTGCCGGAAGACCATAAAGCGCTGCATCTGATTCAACAGGTGCGTGATGAGGCACACCGTTTTGCCATTACCAAACATCGGGCCAAACGCGAAAAGAAACGTGGCTCATCGGTACTGGAAGTGATTCCAGGACTGGGACCGAAACGTCGCCGTGATCTGTTGACCCATTTTGGCGGCATTCAGGGTGTACTGAAAGCCTCGGAAAATGACTTGAAGCTGGTGCCCGGTTTGGGCGATGTGATGGCCCGAACCATCTATAAGGTGCTGCATGAATAGATGCAAACCGATTGGCCAAAGTGCTCACTGACGCGGCAGTCATTGATCATTCACAACAGTTGAAAATAAGTGAAAGATAGAGCCAATCAAAAAATCCAAAGGACGAAGGATGTCACTGCGCCAATTATTCACAGCAATTGAACAGGATGAATGGGTCAATATTCCACCAGGCTGGCTACAGGGGCGTACCATTTATGGCGGACTGGTGGCCGGGATGATGATGCAAAAAGCTTTGCTCGCGGTTGCCGATGCAGAAAAACAGCTGTTAAGTACTAGTGTGACTTTTGTCGGGCCAGTGCAAATGGCACCAGTCCGGTTGAGTGCTGAAATCTTGCGTCAAGGCAAATCCGTAACCACGGTTGAAGTTCGGCTCTGGCAGGACGATGCCGTACAAAGTATTTTGATTGCCAGTTTTGGAACGCATCGCCAGTCTGCGATTTCAGTGCAGCAGGAACGACTTGCACCTGAGTTTCCAATGCCTGAACAATTAACCATTGCACAGCATCATCCTTTAGCACCGGAATGTTTTGGGCAGATGGACCTGGTCTGGGTGGATGGGCAATATCCGTGTAGCGGCAGTGTCAAACCTGATTTTAGTGGCTGGATGCGTTTTAATCCGGACCGGCATGACAATCGGGACATGAGCATTGCCGACTTGATGGTGGCTTTTGATATATGGCCGCCTGGCGTCTTGCCGATGTTTAAGGCATTTGCACCGGCCAGTTCGCTGACCTGGCATGTGACCTATGTGCATCCTTTAAAAAATCAGCTGCATGATTGGTTTAAATATAAAGTATTTACCGATTATGCCGCAGAGGGTTATTCGACCGAGTATGCTCATCTTTGGGATGCAGAAAATAGACTGATTGCGATTTCCAGACAGACAGTTACCGTGTTTGCCTAGTGACACTTTATGGCAATTCGTATAAAGTGACTCTTATTAACGATGAATCCATCCTCAAAATATGTGTGGTTTTTCATTGTACATAAAGGGGAAAAATTGGCGGTGTCTATGACTACAGGTCGCATCCTGAATATTCCGAATATCTTGACTTTGGCGCGTATTGCTTTAATACCGGTTTTCTTGCTGGTGGCATACTGGCCACCTGCGGTTGGTGTTGCAGGTCATGATGCAAATGTGACTCGTCACATTATTTTAACGGCCATTTTTGTCATTGCTGCTGTAACTGACTGGTTTGATGGATATTTGGCGCGCTCACTCAATCAAACCTCCGCATTTGGCCGTTTTTTGGACCCTGTAGCGGATAAGCTCATGGTTGCGGCTGCATTGATTGTTCTGGTGCAATGGCAACCGACCATTTCTATGGCCTTTGCAGCCATTGTCATTATTTCCCGTGAAATTACGGTTTCTGCCTTACGCGAGTGGATGGCAGAGCTTGGGGCTCGTACCAGTGTGGCGGTATCGACAGTGGGCAAATATAAAACCGCTTTTCAGATGATTGCGATTTCAGTGTTTTTACTGAACTGGCAACCACTTGAAATGTTGGCTTATGCATTGCTTTACACTGCGGTCATTCTGACTTTATGGTCGATGTTTATTTATTTAAAAGCGGCATGGCCTTATTTAAAACAGCCTTAAGCTCAGCTTTAAAAAATTCAAAAAACGTCCTGAAAGCAGGGCGTTTTTTATTTCTATGAGGTTTTCGTGAAAGAGAAGGATTAAAAATAACGGACAAAAAAAATCCTAGATTTTGGGGGAAACCTAGGATTGAAATCGGGGATATTTATTATTGTTATAAGATGGATAACCATCTACTTGAGACCAAGTATAGGGGAGGACAACAGTCAAATCATGTGTGTTATTGTATTGTAATGTATAGTTTTATTGAGAAATGTATTTTTTAATTACAGTTATTTCTAAATGTTTAAAAAGATTTATGGGATAAGTAGAATTTTTAAAATTAAAAATAAAATAGAAAATTAAAGTCGTATTCGGGTTTTTTAGGAAAGCTTAGATGAGCATTTGAAGTGCAACCCCCTATTCTGGCCATCTAAAGCATGGCTTCTCGTCTTGCGTAAATTTCAAAGCAATGCTCTGCTTATTATTTGAGCTTAGGCACGGTCTTCGCCTTGCGTTTGGGTGGAGCAGTAGTTAATAAATAAAAAGGAGCCTTTTTAGACTCCTTCATGACATTTAAAACTACGTGCTTCGCTTGTCTTGCATAATTTTCAAAGCAACGCTTTGAATTTCAACTCGAAGCATAGCTTCTCGTCTTGCGGCGTGGCGGAGCAGTGCTCCGCTTTATCACGCCTCAGGCTTTAGACCTTCAGCTTTTTCCAGTGAATCATCATTATTGAAGAATTTTTCACGTTGTTCTTCAAGAAATTTCTTTGCATCCGGTTCAAACACGTTTAGGCGTTTCTCGTTAATGAGCGTCGTTTGATGCTTGAGCCACTCTTGCCAGGCCTGTTTAGATACAGTGTCAAACAGCTCCTGACCTTTTGCCCCTGGGAAGGGAGCAAAGTCTAAACCTTCCATTTCTGTTTGATACTTACGGCAAAAAACTTGTCGAGACATATCCGTTTTCCTTAAACGTAGAGTTTTTCTAAACGAGCGTAGGCACGGGCAATGGCTGCTTCAACCTGTGCAGGGGCAGTCCCACCAATGTGGTTACGCGCATTTACAGAGGCTTCAAGCGTTAATGCCTTTTCAAACACGTCCGCTTGAATCAGGTCAGAGAACTGTTGCAGCTGCTCAAGTGTCAATTCAGACAGATCCTTGCCTTCCTGAACGCCAAGTGCAACCGCTTTACCGACAATTTCATGCGCATCACGGAAAGCCACGCCATTTTTCACCAGGTAATCGGCAAGGTCAGTTGCAGTCGAGAAACCACGTAATGCAGCTTCACGCATGATTTCGATGTTTGGTACCAAAGCAGGAATCATGTCGGCAAAGGCCATGAGTGAACCGCGAACGGTATCAATCGCATCAAACAATGGTTCTTTGTCTTCCTGGTTGTCTTTATTGTACGCAAGCGGTTGACCTTTCATCAGGGTCAACAGGCTCATCAGGTCACCGTATACGCGGCCAGTCTTACCACGAATTAACTCAGGCACATCCGGGTTTTTCTTTTGCGGCATGATTGAAGAACCGGTACAGAAACGGTCTGGAATGTTGACAAATTTGAACTGCGCAGAGGTCCACAGGATCATTTCTTCAGACATACGCGACAGGTGCATCATAATTAAAGATGCAGCAGCGTTAAATTCAATGCCGAAGTCACGGTCAGACACAGCATCCAGCGAGTTTTCACACACGGCTTCAAAACCTAAAAGCTGTGCGGTGTATTCACGCTCGATTGGATAGGTGGTACCTGCGAGTGCAGCAGAACCTAGCGGCAGGCGATTCACACGTTTACGGCAGTCGATCAAACGCTCAGAGTCACGTACCAGCATTTCAAACCATGCCATCAAGTGGTGACCAAAAGTTACCGGCTGGGCAGTTTGCAGATGGGTAAAGCCCGGCATAATGGTGTTGGTATTTTTCGCCGCCAGACCCAAAATGCCTTTTTGTAATTTTTGCAATAACGCTAAAATGGCATCAATTTCATCACGTACATATAAACGGATGTCTGTCGCCACCTGGTCGTTACGGCTACGGCCGGTATGCAATTTTTTACCGGTGATACCAATACGACTGGTCAAGCGCGACTCGATATTCATGTGCACATCTTCTAGATCAATGCGCCATTCGAAATCACCTGCTTCAATTTCAGCTTTAATGGTGTTTAAACCGTTAATGATGTCATCACGTTCTTGTTCAGTTAAAACACCGACTTTGGCAAGCATGGTTGCATGCGCAATAGAACCTGCAATATCTTGTTTATAAAAGCGTTGGTCAAATTGAACAGATGCTGTAAATTCAGCAACAAATGCGTCAGTAGCTTCAGAGAAACGACCGCCCCACATACCCGAAGTTTGGGCTTGTGACGGATTTGAGGAATTAGAAGATGTGGTCATATCGGCTCAATAAAATAAAAAGCAGTAATTTGAACAAGAGTATAGCAAATTCAGAATCACTTGCCGAAAAACAAGTCGATCCAACTTCGACGTATACAGATGATCGGAAAAACAATGACGCCTATTTTTTTACGAAAATAGGGCATTGGCAACATCTAATTGAATTATTTATTGCCAGTAATATTTTGGCCGTCATCCTGGCACTGGCAGAGGCACAGTCCTGGACGGCATTAAGCCTGAGCCGTGTATTGCAATATATGTTGTTCATTGACTGGGTTTTACTGGCTTTTGTGGCGTTGACCGAGCGCCTGCAGAGCAAAATCCAGCACTTCAGTTTTGGCCAGACCCTGGTGGTGGGCTTTATTTTGCTGCAGATGATCGTGCTCGTGACCACGGTGGTGCTGAATGGGGTTATTTTCTTTGGACAAAATTTTCAATTCGCTCATATCACTGCAGCAGTTTTACTGGATGGCGTGGTGTTGCATCTGAGCTATGGTGTACTGATTGGTGCATTTTGTTTTCGCTATCTGTATATGCGAGAACAATGGGCACGTCAGCAAAACAGTGAATTGAATGCACGTATTCAGGCCATGCAAGCGCGGATTCATCCGCATTTTTTATTTAATAGCCTAAATACCGTAATTAGTTTGATAACCATTGATCCAGATAAAGCGGAACAAATGTTACTGAATTTATCCCAACTATTTCGTGCAAGTTTTAAGGAGCTTAAGCTGGTTCGCTTAAAAGATGAGATTGAGCTGTGTCAGCGTTATCTGGCCATTGAGCAGATTCGCTTGGGGAACCGCTTGCAGGTGGAATGGAAATATGACGATGAAGTTCTATTTTCTCAGATACAAATTCCGTTATTAACTTTACAACCTTTAGTGGAAAATAGTATTTTTCATGGAGTTGAAAAATTTCTAACAAAGAGTACGATAAGCATATTGATTGAAATATTGCAAAATCAAGTCAATATAGTCATTACTAACCCTTATACACAGGATAAAATAAATTTACGGCAGGGACATGGTATTGCAGTTGAAAATGTAAAGCAGCGACTTGAGGCATATTATGGTCGCTCTGCAACTTTTCAGACATACGCGGGGAAGGGAATGTTTACCACAGTTGTGCAATATCGATATAAATAAAAGATCATAGTTAACCTATAAAAAAAATCATGGTAACTGTGAAGGAGGAGAAATGGACATCCTGATTTGCGATGATGAACCTCTCGCTGTGGAGCGTTTGTCACGTTTAGTTACGCAACTGGGACATCAGGTGGTTGCCACTGCAAGTTATGGACAGCAAGCAATTGAAATGACTCAATTCTATGAGCCAGATGTGGTGCTTCTGGACATTCAGATGCCTGAAATGGATGGCTTGAGCTGCGCTGAATATTTGTGCCAGCTTGATCCTATGCCCGCCATTGTTTTCTGTACTGCTTATGATGAACATGCTTTGGAGGCATTTAAGTCGCATGCGGAAGGCTATTTGCTAAAACCGGTGATGCAGCAGGAATTGCAACAGGTATTAGATCATTTAACAAAACTGACTCAAGCACAAATGAGCAACTTAAAACAAAAAGAAGATATGGACGAACTCAATATAAAACGCCACCAGATTGTGGCAAAAACCTATCGTGGCGTAGAGCTGGTTCCTGTAGAAAATATTTATTATTTTTTGGCAGATCAAAAATATGTCACGGTACGGCATAAAAATGGCAGTGTACTGATCGATGAAACTTTAAAAGATCTGGAAAACGAATTTGGTGACCAGTTCATTCGAATTCATCGGAATGCCTTGGTTTCCGTACATTTTCTGGATGGTCTTGAAGTGATCAGTTCGGGACAGTATCAGGTGCGCTGCCGTGAACTGGAAGAGCGCCTGGCGGTCAGCCGACGTCATTTGCCCAATTTAAGAGAACGCATCCAAAAGATGTAAATCTGTTTTCATGAATTTAGGTGACATCGGCAGTGCAAATTTACTTGCATTTTCCAGTCAGCGCGTTAAGTTTACACTAATGTACTTATAGACTGTTTCCTGGATTTATGAAAATTTTGAAGATTGCAACTCGACAAAGCCCGCTTGCTTTATGGCAGGCGGAACATATTCGTGCCCGTTTGGAGGCATTGCATGCAGATCTTAAAGTTGAGTTAGTGACCTTCGTCACCCAGGGCGACAAAATTCTGGATACGCCTTTAGCCAAGATTGGTGGAAAAGGGCTGTTTGTTAAAGAATTAGAAGCAGCTCTGCTGGATGGCCGTGCAGACCTGGCGGTGCATTCAATGAAAGATGTGCCGATGAAGTTACCTGCCGGTTTGTCCCTCGCCGTGATTTGTGAGCGCGAAGATCCGCTGGATGCCTTTGTGTCGAATACTTATGCAAGTTTTGATGACTTGCCACAAGGCGCCAAGGTGGGTACATCCAGTTTGCGCCGTAAAAGCCAGATTTTAAAAGCCCGTCCTGATTTGGAGATTATTGATCTGCGTGGCAACGTGGGTACGCGTTTATCCAAACTGGATGCAGGCCTGTATGATGCCATCATTCTGGCCAGTGCCGGTTTAAAGCGTTTAGGTCTGGCAGAACGGATTCGCCATACCTTGCCAGCGGAAGTGAGTTTGCCTGCAGTTGGGCAAGGTGCACTGGGTTTGGAATGCCGTGCGGAAGATCAGGCAGTGCTGGAGCTGATTTTGCCGCTGCTACATAGCGAAACCGATGTGTGCGTACGGACAGAACGTGCCTTCAATGCCTATCTGGAAGGGGGCTGTCAGGTGCCAATTGCAGGTTATGCCATCCTTGAACAGGGTCAAATCCATATCCAGGGGCGTGTGGGAAGTGTCGATGGCAAAACTTTACTCAAAGCCGAACAAGTTGGTGAGACCGCCCAGGCTGAGCAAATTGGAGTGGCTTTGGCTCAAGAACTGTTAGCCCAGGGCGCGGGTGATTTGCTGAAAGCCCTCTATTAATATGCTGTTTATCAATACACGTCCGCAAGACCGTGCAGAAGAGTTGAGCCATGCATTACGCCTGGCTCACATTGATGTGGTGGATTTACCTTTGCTGGAGTTGCTGCCACAAGCCTGGTCAGAAGATTTATCTGCACTTTACCGGCAATTGCCGGATGCGCAGGTAATTGTGGTGGTCAGTCCCACGGCCGTGCAAATTGGTATGGCGTATTTAAAACAGTCGGGTATTACCCTGGATCAACTTCAGCATATTCAGTGGATTGCGGTCGGGGATCGCACTGCTCAGGCTTTGGCGCAATATGGTATTTCTGCCGAAGTCCCCAAAGTTGAAACATCGGAAGGAATGTTACAGCTTCCAGTTTTACAAACGCTTGATTCAGGCCAGTGTCTGGCTTTCTGGCGTGGTGAAGGGGGACGGATGTTTATGATGGACCAGTTAAAACAGCAAGGCATGCAAATTCTAAATTTTGTTTTATATGAGCGCCGTTGTCCTGTATTTACTCAGCAAGATTTAGCTAACATATTCTCTTTATTAGAAAAACAAAAACAGTATGCTATGGTGGTGAGTAGTGAAGCGGGTTGGCTAAACTGGATTCAGCTCATGCGACATCAGAAGCACCTTATTGCAAAAGGACATTATCTGGTTTTGGGGGAGCGCTTGTATCAAGTTGTTTCGAATTATAAAAAAAATCAGGCAACATGTTTTAATATCACGCGACTCACTGATTTAAAAACAGATTCAATTCTGCAGAAGCTTGTTGTTGTGCAAGGGAACACATGAAGAAAACACTCATTTTATTATTTATTTTAAGTCTGCTCTGGATTGTTAAATTGAGTTATGACTTATTTAATCTTGCTGCACAACAAACAGAATTAAATACCAGTCTGCACCGGATTGAACAGAATAATGCAAATTTAAATGATCAATTTGTTGCTTTACAGCGCAAAGTCATGCTGACAGGAGAATCGGCACCGGCCAATTCACAGGCTGCAGAGGATTTAAAAAGCATTCAGGCGACAAGTATTGATCCTGTGGTCGTGATTAAACAGCAACTTGAATTGATTGAATTTATGTTGCAGCAACAACAGTTTACTGCTGCCCTGGATAAATTAACCCGTTTAGATCAAAATCTTGAGCAATATGCCCTGGCGGCACCATTGAAGCAAAGTTTGCATCAGGTCATTGCCAAAGATCATCAGGTTATTCAGCATTTTGTCGGTGAGCGAATGGCTCAGCAAGTCAAGGTGGATAGGCTGATCCAGCAACTGGATGCTGCCTTGGCCCAGGAATTACAAGCCCCTCAATTAAGCGTGAGTCAGGCACCGGATAAACCGTTCTGGCAACGTTGGCTGCTGATTGAACCTGCAAAACAACCTGCTACGGCGCTCATGCAGCGTCCGTTAATTTTAAAAGAGGCACAGCTCCGATTGCTCATTGCTCAACAAGCCTTAAAACAGGGGCAATATTTAGAGTATCAAAAATCACTGACTGAAATTATTCAACTATTAAATCAAATCCCGGATGAGAAATCGCGACAGCTGATTCAGAATATCCAGAAGATCAAAGGATTTACGGTTGTGCCTACGCCTAGTTTAAATACGCGTGCATTATTGGGATGATGAATTCATGAAGCAGATTTTACTGGCCTATGCTTTTATCAGCCTACTTATTATCGCAGGTTTAAGTATTTTAAGTTACGGTTATGGCGCGGGTTATGTGTATTTATATTGGCGTGAATGGCAAATTCAAACCAATATCTGGATCATGTTTTTTATTCTGGTGAGTTTAAGCCTGTTAATCCAGTTAGTATGGCTGCTGATTAAACGTTATTTAACCCGGGAACAACGCAAGCTGGAAACTGTTTTTAATTTTAAAAACTTGCACCCGTATGAACAGTTGGCCGTAATTTGGTTATTGGAAGCTGCACAAGATCAGCATCAAATTATTCAAAACGTATTTTCTCAATCGGGTTTATTAAAGGGGATTATTGGTTCACGTCTGTATTGGATGCAGCAGCAATATCCGCAAGCACTTGCTATTTTAAATCAAAGTAATGCCATGGCATTTGAATTGGCGGAAATACAGCGCATCGAAATTTACCTGTCGCAAAATGATGCCGAGCAGGCATTAACCCATCTTGAATTCTTAAATCAACATGAGCTTTCACCCTGGTTAAATGAGGTAAAAAGTGCCTATGATTTAAGATTAACCAGTTTATGGGAAAAGTTTGCCATTCAGTTTCCCTGGATGTATTTACGCTCGACTAAATATGGACATCTGGGCACAGAAAAAAAACGGGAATGGTTACAGCAGTTATTGGTGAATTTTGATCAGGCCAGTATCGAAAGCTTGCAAAATTTGCAACAGCGCTATTTAGACTTGCAAGACCAGATTTATAGCCGTGATTATGAAATTAAAGTCTTATGGTTAAAGCTATTATCACGTATGCCGGAAATGAGCCAGCAGCATGAAGCCTTGGTTTTGCATTTACTGGATCAACAGTTTAATCAAGACGTTTTTTATTTATGGTTCCAGCAGCAATTATTAAAGCAGAGCCCGGATTATTTAATGGTTGAGCAACGGATTGACTATTGGGAAAGTAAATATCCATCTTTACCGGTATTTGCCTTTGCCAAATGGCATGTCTATACCGCTACGGCAAGAACAGCTGAAGCTGATCAATTACTTGAGTTATACCCAGATAACGTGATGATGAATTATTTAAGAATTAAATCTACTTTAAACGGTCAGGATGACTTGATTAAACAGTTAAATTTAATTTTTGAAAATAATGCAAATTTTGTTGAAATAAAAATATAAAGGTAAGAAATATGCTCACCCTGTCCGATTATCCGGTAATTTATGATCAGTCTGTTGCCTGGGGGGATATGGATGCCTTTGGGCATGTAAATAACGTGATGTATTACCGTTATATCGAAAGTGCCCGCATTTTTTATATGGATGCCTTGAGTATTTTTGAACAGGATGTTTATACGGTGGTGGCAACCAACCAGTGCAAATATATCAGTCCGCTATTTTATCCAGACCGGCTTAAAATTGGGGTGCGTGTTGAAGAAATTCGTAATAGTGCATTCCGGATGAGCTATTTATTATGGAGCGAGTCACAACAAAAAACTGTTGCCGTAGCAGAGGCGGTGATTGTCTGTGTAAATAAGCAGAGTATGCTTAAAGCGGAAATACCTGAAATCATTCGTCATAAAATCATAGAAATTGAATTAAGTGTGAATCATTTGATTTGAAAACATTTAAAGCGAATGACCTGTAAACTGTAAAAAATGTGAAATCTGTTTTAAAGATTGTTGTTATTTAAAAAATTGTATTGAATGTTTTAAATAATAAAAATATTATGAGTTGGTTTTAAATAAAAAAATATAAAATTTATTGTGGAGTTAATATGATGCCGGATATTAGTAATTTATCTGTTGAAGAGTTAAAGCGTTTACAAGTTGAAGCGGAAGCATTAATTGCTTCTAAAAAAGATCAGGCGGTTGAAGATGCTTATCAGCAAATTTTAGATATTGCCGATAATGTAGGTTTAAGCATTGAACAGATTTTAGAGTTTGGTGCAAGCAAACGTAAGAAAAGTACACGCAAATCTGTAGAGCCGCGTTATCGCAGCAAAAAGAATTCAGCGGATACCTGGACAGGACGTGGGAAACAACCTCGCTGGCTGGTTGCAGAACTTGAAAGTGGTGCAAAGCTGGAAGATTTTCTCATCTGATGGAAATATTCATCAGATAGTCATCCAACTGGATTAAATTAAAAAAACCAGGCTTTTAAGCGTGGTTTTTTTATATCTATTTTTATCACTTGGAATTGGCGTTGAGGAAAAAGTGTGCATAATGGGGATAGAAATATAATATTAGTGTTAAGGGAAGAATAATTGATTATGTGGGTCGTGATGGGATGATAAACAAACCCAAATATATCACGTGGTGGATTTTCTCCATCAGTGTCTTTTTCATGTTCATATTACTCCAAATTCCAGCGGCTTGGCTCATTTCAAAATTTTATAAAAACAACCAGGTCTTGCAAAATGTAAGCGGTAATATTTGGCAAGGGCAGGCTGATTGGCAGACGGGGAATTTAACCGGATCGTTAAGTTGGAAAACACGTCCTCTGGATATTTTTTTGCTGCGTTTAGGGGCAAACATAGAGGTACATAGTGGGAATACCCAACTGGATGCTGTTGTTGGCTATGGTTTTGGCAAAAAAATCATGGTTCATGACTTGAATGGTCAGGTTGCACCGGAAACGCTGAAACATCTGGTGGAATGGCAGTGGCCGGCCAATGCCATTCAATTGCAGGATATTCATTTTAATTTTAAAAAAGAACAGGGTTTTGCTCGGGCTGACGGTCAGTTGCAATGGGTGGGGGGTGAGCTAGTTTATCACTATGCCCAGCGTCAGGATCAAATGAATATTCCTTCCTTGAAAGGAAAATTGTCGGATGAAAATAATAAGCTGCTCTTTGATATCCGGGATCAGCGTGATCAAAAGCTGATGGCATTGGAGCTGGATCAAAACTTGATGCTTGATGTGCAATTGACTCAGCGTCTGCTGCTGAATATTGCTTCTTATAATGGAAAAGCTGGTTTGGATACCTATGTGGTGAGTTCGCGCCAACCTTTGTTTAAAGGTGGCCTCTAATGAATCAGTGGCTAGAAAAAATTCAACAAGTTAATTGGAAACAGGCGGACCGGATTGCGCCTTTATTCTTGGTTCTGCTGATTTTATATTTATGCTGGAAGTTGGCAAACATTTTCTGGTTGCTGGTGGCGCCGCCACAGGTGATGCAGCTGGACCGTGTTGAACTGGGTTCACAGCAGCCGCAGGTGCCCAATATTTCTTCATTTGCCCTGTTTCAGGAAGCGGGCAGAACAGCTGCGGCAGAAGACACTGCCAATTTGATTTTGCAAGGTGTGGTGGTCGGTTATCCAAATCAGTTTTCCTCTGCAGTGATTAAAGTCAATGATCAGTCAGATCGCTATCGGGTCGGTGAAAATATTGCCCCGACCTCTTATCAGTTGGCTGAAGTGTATTGGGACCGGGTAGTGTTGCGTCAAAGTAATGGGGCTACGCGAGAACTGCAATTTAAAGGCATGGAAAATGGTCTGGATCAAAGCATTATTCCACCGGTAGCAACAAACAGCTTGCCGATGAATAATCAGACCACACCGCCTATGCCCAGTCAGGAACAAAATGCTTTAGGGCAGGCAGTACAGAAAATACAGGAAGACCGCGATCAGTATTTAAAAGATATGGGGGTCAATGCAGCGAGTGGAGGCTATGAAGTTACGGCAAGAACACCGGCAGCATTGCGCAGTAAGCTGGGGCTACAACCCGGTGACCGGATCATGTCTTTAAATGGACAGGCTGTGGGGCAGGGGCAAAGTGATGCCCAGTTGCTGGAACAGGCTCGACGTGAAGGTCAGGTCAAAATAGAAATAAAGCGTGGTGATCAAGTGATGACCATACAACAAAATTTTTAAGTGATGCATCGTCACCTTACAGGATTAGGAAGCACGGAACTTTATGGCTTTATTTAATCATCATCGTCCAGTTTGGGCTTTATTCGCGGCTGCACCCCTGATTGCTATGGTGAGTACCTCTACTCAAGCGCAAACATGGAAAATCAACTTACGAGATGCTGATTTAACTGCATTTATTAATGAAGTGGCCGATATTACGGGGAAAAATTTTGCTGTTGATCCGCGTGTGCGCGGCAATGTCACGGTCATTTCCAATAAGCCTTTAAATAAAGCCGAAGTCTACGATCTGTTTCTGGGCGTATTGAACGTGAATGGTGTGGTCGCCATTCCTTCAGGCAATACCATCAAACTGGTTCCAGATAGCAATGTCAAAAGTTCCGGTGTGCCTTTTGACAGCAAACACCGTGCGACCGGTGATCAGATTGTGACGCGGGTGATCTGGCTGGAGAATACCAACCCGAATGACCTGATTCCTGCCATCCGTCCATTGATGCCGCAATTTGCCCATTTATCGGCAGTGGCTGGAACCAATGCGCTGATTGTGTCAGACCGTGCCAGTAATATCTATCAGCTGGAAACCATTATCCGTAATCTGGATGGTACCGGGCAAAATGATATCGAAGCGGTGACCCTGCAATCCAGTCAGGCTGAAGAAATGCTGGGTTTGCTGGAATCCATGAGTTCTACCGGCGCAGCCCGGGACTTAAAGGGTTCCCGTATCCGTATTATTGCAGATACCCGCACCAACCGGATTGTACTGAAAGGTGATACTGCAACGCGCAAACGCATTCGCCAGATGATTGAAATGCTGGATGTGCCAGCCGCTGATCGTTTGGGCGGTTTAAAAGTGTTTCGCTTGAAATATGCCAGTGCCAAAAATCTGGCGGAAATCTTACAGGGCTTAGTGTCTGGCCAGTCGGTATCTGGTTCATCCAATTCCAGTCGTTCATCCTCAAACAATAGTGTGATGAACAACCTGGCTAATAATTCAAGCAGTTCTTCGTCCAGTGGCAGTTCTTCCAGTATTTCGACTCCGGCAATTAATTTGGGCGGTGGATCAAACAGTAACAGTCAAAATAGCATTACCAGTTTTAATGGTAATGGCGTCAGTATCATTGCCGACGACAGCCAAAATTCATTGGTGGTGAAAGCCGATCCGCAACTGATGCGTGAAATTGAATCGGCTATTCAACAGCTGGATATCCGCCGTCAGCAAGTCCTAATTGAGGCTGCCATCATTGAAGTGGAAGGCAATGATGCCGATCAGCTCGGTGTGCAGTGGGCTTTGGGTGATCTGACCAACGGCATCGGCTTAATCAATTTTAGCAATGTCGGTGCGAGTATTGCCGATCTTGCTGCCGGCTATGTAGCCGGAGGGGCGGCAGGGGCTGCGGCCAATTTGGGTACGGGTACCTCGCTATTACTTGGTGATTACAGGGAAAGCGATAACGGTTCACGCAAACTGTATGGCGCATTGATTCAGGCCTTAAAAAGCAAAACCAAGTCCAATTTGCTGTCCACACCTTCCATTGTTACCATGGACAATGAAGAAGCCTATATTGTGGTGGGGCAGAATGTCCCGTTTGTAACCGGTTCAGTAACAACTCAGGGTGGAACAGCCAACCCTTATACCTCTGTGGAGCGTAAGGATGTCGGTGTCACTTTAAAGGTGGTGCCGCATATTGGCGAGGGTGGTTCGGTTCGTCTGGAAGTCGAGCAGGAAGTTTCTGCGGTGCAGGATAAAGGTCAGGCGCAGGATCTGGTCACCAGCAAGCGTGCCATTAAAACCTCGATTCTGGCCGAACATGGACAGACTATTGTTTTGGGTGGCTTAATTTCCGATAACTCGATTCATAGCCGTCAGTCGGTACCGGGTTTGGGTGCAATACCAGGTCTGGGGCGTTTATTCCGTGCCGATGCCAAATCTAATGAGAAGCGCAATTTACTGGTGTTTATCCACCCAACCATTGTTGGAGATAAGAATGATGTGCGCCGTTTGTCGCAGCAGCGTTATAGCCAGTTGTACAGCTTGCAGTTGGCCATGGATCGGGATGGCAGTTTTGCCAAATTACCGGAAAATGTAGAAGACATTTATCAGCAGCGAATTCCGGTCACGCCATCGGCACCGAAAGCTCCTCTTTATCAAACCCTGCCATCGGCAACCCAGAATCAGTCGAATGCAGCTACGTTTAGCACACCGGTTGCAATTGAACCGGTCGTGCAGAAACAAAAAGTTAGTGTGCCGGTGACTGAGGTTAAAAAAACCAAAAATACCGTGACCACGACTACGATTCGTTCGGGTTCTTAACAGCGTGGTTTAAGAATTGAATATATGCCGTGATATGATGATGAAAAATCACAAAGAGAAGTGCATTTCATGACTTGGAAAATACAAGCAATTACCGGTGAATTAACGGGACAGGAAATCAGCATCGACCGTGATATGTTGGTCGGTCGCCATCAGAGCGCAGATATCGTGTTGCAGGCGGGGGAAATTTCCCGCAAGCATGCGGCTTTCTTGCTTAAAGACCAGGCCTTATGGCTGCAAGATTTGAATTCATCCAATGGCACCTTCGTCAATGACTTGCGTATTGAGCATGAAACCCTGTTAAAAGAAGGGGATATCGTTCAGTTCGCAGGTTTGAAATTTTCCGTGCTTGCACCTGCTAAAGACATTGAGCCTGCTTTAACTGAAACAGAAAGTGTGCCGACCAGCGCACAACCTGCAGAAGCAGTGGCAGTTTCTGAGACTGCGGCAGCAGAACCGGTTGAGCCAGCAGCAAAGACTGCAGCGCAGCAAATGAATGATCAGGGCATGCCGGAACTGACCGAGCGTGATGCCAATGTCCAGCTGAGCCGTGATGGTATGCCACAAGGGGTTGCCATCCCGAAACCGGCACCGATTCCTGAAGGTGTGGACCTGAGTGCCATTCCCGAGAAGCAAACACCCATCGCGGTTGAAACACCAGTATCCCGTGTAGAGCAGGTCAAAGAAGAGCAGAAAAATGCATCCGTGGGTCTAATCTCCATTGTTGTATTGATTATCCTGGCAATCATTGCCTGGTTATTCTTTAAATAAGCCTGCATGCGACATACAATGAAGGCATGCAATCGCATGCCTTCATTGTATGGGTATGGGCTAAAATAAATCGTGAGAGGGAAATGATGTCTGTAGCAAAACTTGCAAGCCGTGAACTGATTTTATTTGACCTGGATGGCACTTTAGTTGACTCAGCATCAGATCTATACCGGGCCATGAACATGAGCCTGAATGCCTTGCAATTACCGAGCGTGACTGAGGAGCAGGTGCGCACCTGGATTGGCAAGGGGACCTCTGTTTTTTGCCATAGCACTTTGCAATATCTCACCGGAAAGGTGGACCGTGCGCAGCATCAGCAATTGTTGACGACTTTTTTAAATATTTATAATGCAGACCCCTGTGTGGATACCCAGCCTTTTAAAGGGGTGGTTGCATTTCTGGATTGGGGCTTAAGCAACAATAAGCAAATGATTTGTGTCACCAACAAACCCGAACAGCCGGCACGTGCGATTGTTGAGGCGCTGGGCTTGAGTCATTATTTTGTGGATGTGATTGGCGGGGACCGTTTTGAAGAGCGGAAACCCCATCCTCGGCAGCTACTGTTTTGTGTTGATGAGTATGATGTCACTGCGGCAGAAACCTTAATGATTGGTGATTCCAGCAATGATGTGGAAGCAGCAAGACGTGCAGGAGTTGATTGTATTGTGGTGAGCTATGGCTATAATCATGGTGAAGATATTCATGATTGCCAGCCGCAACAAGTGGTTGATGATTTAACAGAATTACTCGCGCAATAAGTGAAAATTGAGGATAACGGAATGAGAAATTTTATGGTTTTTCGATGGCGAAACTAAGTCAGACTACAGGAAAACAAACGTAAACCAGCCATATCGAAAACATATAGAGAATACTCATGACAACTCAAGCTCAATTCCAACAGTTACAATCTGAGGGTTATAACCTGATCCCGGTTTATCGTCAGCGTTTGGCCGATACTGAAACCCCATTATCTGTCTTTGCGCGTCTGAAAGACCACAGTCAGGCCTATCTGTTTGAATCGGTTGAGGGTGGAGAAAACTGGGCGCGTTATTCCATTATCGGTCTCGGTGAGTCCACTGTTTTTTCATGCAATCGCGGTTTATTAACCGTTCAGCGGGTGGATGGTTCTGTTGATACTCAGCCATGTAGCGATCCATTCCAATATATCCGTGATTTTCAGGCGCAGTTCCATGTGCCGACCCAAAAAGATTTGCCTGATTTGCCGAGCTTCACCGGGGGGCTGGTGGGCTATTTTGGCTATGACTCGGTACGCTATATTGAACCACGGCTAAAAAATGTGCCTGAAGCCGATCCGGTGGGCTTGCCAGATATCTGGATGATGCTGTCTAAAACCGTGATTGTGTTTGACAATTTAAAAGATACCTTGTTCTTGATTGTGCATGCGGATGTCAATGAGCCTGAAGCCTATGCTAAAGCTCAAGCGCAGCTAGATAAATTGGAAGAAATACTGGCAACACCCATTAGCTTGCAAGCCAAAAAACATACGGCACCACATTTTGAGTCTTTGACCGGGCACGACAAGTTTATCGAGTCGATTGCCAAGGTGAAGGAATATATTAAAGCGGGCGATGTGATGCAGGTGGTGCCGGGGCATCGTATGGTCTCGGACTTCGATGGTGAGCCTTTACAGGTGTATCGTGCACTGCGTCATCTGAATCCATCGCCGTATCTGTTCTTGGTGCAAGGTCAGACTTTAGATAATCAAAAGCCATTTCATATTGTCGGATCTTCACCGGAAATTTTATCGCGCCTGGAAAATGGCATCGCGACCGTTCGTCCTTTGGCTGGTACACGTCCACGCGGCAAAACCAAAGAAGAAGATTTGGCGCTTGAGCAAGATTTACTGTCCGATGAAAAAGAGATTGCCGAGCATTTGATGCTGATTGACCTGGGTCGTAACGATGTCGGGCGTGTGTCAAAAATCGGGAAAGTGCAGGTTACCGATAAAATGGTGATCGAACGTTATTCGCACGTCATGCACATTGTTTCGAATGTGCAGGGCGAAGTTCGTGATGATGTCGATGCGCTGGATGTGTTTAAAGCCACTTTTCCGGCAGGGACGCTTTCAGGCGCACCCAAAATCCGTGCTATGGAAATTATTGACGAAGTCGAGCCGGTCAAACGCGGAATTTTTGGTGGCGCTGTAGGTTATTTAGGCTGGCATGGTGAAATGGACATGTCGATTGCCATTCGGACCTGTGTAATTCGCGAAAATAAGGTTTATGTTCAGGCTGGCGCAGGTCTGGTTTATGACTCAAATCCTGAATCTGAATGGAATGAAACCCAGATAAAAGCTCGCGCAGTGATCAAAGCGGTTGAATTATCATCAAACGGGTTGATTTTATGAGTTTTTGACGGTTTTTTTGAAAAAAACACTTGCACGGATTCTAAGTTTTGCTAAACTGCACACCGTTCCGATACGAAACGTACGAAACACTAAGAAACGCCGGCATAGCTCAGTTGGTAGAGCAACTGACTTGTAATCAGTAGGTCCACAGTTCGAATCCGTGTGCCGGCACCATCTTAGAAAGTTTGAGTAGTGGGGTAAAAGAACGACACTGAAGTAAGTGTAAAATGGTGAGATTCCCGAGCGGTCAAAGGGAACAGACTGTAACTCTGTCGCGTAAGCTTCGAAGGTTCGAATCCTTCTCTCACCACCAATTTTAAGACTTCAATAAGTGGTTTGTACCAACATCGTGCGGGAGTAGCTCAGTTGGTAGAGCGGTAGCCTTCCAAGCTACATGTCGCGAGTTCGACCCTCGTCTCCCGCTCCATTGAGGTTTTTATTTGCTCTTATAGCTCAGTGGTAGAGCACTCCCTTGGTAAGGGAGAGGTCTCGAGTTCAAATCTCGATAAGAGCTCCAGATACAGTTTGGCAACATTGTTGCAAAAATTTTAAAAAGCAGGCTTATTAGTCTGCTTTTCAAGTATTGGGTGTTTGGTTTTTAAAGCGATAAGTCGATGCTGAGTTTTACTCAGAATTGTGTTCGACGTAAACGAGGAATATAAACATGGCTAAGGCTAAGTTCGAACGTAATAAGCCACACGTAAACGTGGGCACAATTGGTCACGTCGACCATGGTAAAACTACTTTAACTGCTGCAATTGCAACTATCTGTGCAAAAACTTACGGCGG
>NZ_FMYO01000007.1 GCF_900096895.1 Acinetobacter kookii
CGAGTAATTTCTACCATCAATCAATGAAAATAATTTCGATCGATCAACCAGTAAAAATCCACACAAGTTGTTCTTCATAATCTCTTAATGATCTTCTTCCTGGTTCGTCACCAGCAAGCTAGGTCGGCTATATTACACTAGATATTCCCAGTGTCAATCAGTAATTCAAATTATTTTAAACTTTCTTTCTAAAACCCAACCTTAACACTTCGCGCTAAGTTGCTGTTTTATCAGAAGTTTTAATCTTCATCACCGCCGATGGATGTGCATTCTACAGCATTTTAAGGGGCTTGCAACACCTTTTTAAAATCAGTTGAATCGGGTGTTTATTTTATAATCCATAAAATTAATAAGTTCATGTTTTATATAATTAAATTATTTAAATAAAAATATTCATTATTTTATTTAGAAATACCAATTTTATTTAAGTTCATGAAAAATATAAATTTTACAAACTCAAAAATTAAAAAAGCAGGAGAATACTCCTGCTTTTAGCTTAATTTAAAGACAGATTAGAACTTCATACTCACCCGTGCCCAATAGTTTCGGCCAATATTGTTGAATTGCTCATCTGCAGCAAAACCAAAACCCGCACTACCCGCCTTGTTTAAATGTTCGCTATAGGTTTTATCAAACAGGTTATCTACACCTACAGACAAATCGACACCATCACGAATTTGGTAAGTACCATTCAACGACAAGGTTGCGAAACCGCTGCTTTCGGCCAAGTCATAACCTACGATATTGCCCTGATCTTGACTGATACGATTTTGTGCTGCAACCACTCGCCATAATGCACCCAAAGTGTATTTATCTTGAATATAACGAAGATTTACCCGTCCTTCCAAAGGTGCAATTTGCGGTAAAGGTTTATCGTCGGTGGTGTTTTTACCCCAGGCATACATCGCACTGACATCAGCCTGCAGATGATCGGTAAATTGATAGCCCACTCCGGCTTCTGCACCAGCAATGGTCGCATCGACATTTTTAGCACCTGCAGTTTTACCATGACTCATCATGCCCGGCATACTATGGACATGATAACTCATCAACACATAATCATTGACTAAGCCCGCATAAGCAGAAACCCAGGAATTGACTGCGCCATGTTCATATTGATAACCCAAATCAAGCTGCAAGGTTTTTTCAGTGTCGATACCATTAAATGAGTTCACAGTTCCGGGATTACCATGCGCGGTACTAAACAGCTCCCAATAATCCGGCATACGCTCAACATAGCCTAAACCAATATAAGTTTTGGCATCATGTTCTGGATGCTGATTTTCAAGACGGATAAATGCACTTGGTAATGTTTTATCTAATTCCAGGTTATAGCCTTTGTCTACAGATTCAGAGCGTAAGTCTTTGACATTCACCTGATCGACACGAACACCACCCACCCATTTATTTTGCTCATTCAGTTGATAACTGAGCTCGCTAAAGGCACCATATGAGCGGAATTTCATATCTTTGCTACGTGCTTGATCTTGATAGGGTTTCATCAAACTGCCACTGCGCTTAGAGTGTTGGTTATTTTGACTGTCAACACCTGTAATGAATTGCAGTTTATCCCATTGATGAGTAACAGCCAGACGGGCATTTAAGGTTTCTCGTGCCACGTTGGAAGCCATAGGCATATTCATCATGCCATCTGGTTTAAATTCACGTAAGCTAAAGTTATCCATGACATGATCATTAAAGCTATAGTTCACTTGTGCTTCGATTTTCTTGATCACATCGGTGACATTTTTCTTTTCTAGACGAAGTCCCAGACTTTCACGGGCAAATTTCGACCCATCCATCGAGCGGCCTGCATAAACAGCTTCACCATCAGCCTTGCCACCCGTCAGTTCCACCCAGGTATTTTCATCCGGTGTCCAACCTAAAGCGATATCTGCATTCCAGCGCTCCCAGTCTGAAGGAACTGTATTGCCATCCCCATCTTTATAGCTATCCGACACAGAACGGTTGGCATTCAGGCGAACGTATTTCTGCTCATCGCCAACAGCAGCTTCAAGATTATGATCCAGTCGTCCATATGAACCTGCCAGCACACTGGCCTGACCACGATAATTTTTTTCAGCCGTTAATTCAGTTTCCGGACCACGTTCAAAGAGCACTGTCGCAGCCGAACCGGTATTGGCATATTGCACCGTTTGCGGTCCTTTGATCACCGAAATACGGTCATAGCTTTCCGGTGAAATATAAGATGTCGGTGCATCCATACGGTTTGGACAGGCACCCAGATTTTCCGAACCATCGGCTAAAATTTTAATCCGTGAACCAAACATGCCACGGAAAGTCACATCGCCATTGGTGCCGCCATTTTTGATCGAACTGAATCCCATAATGCTTTGTAAATAGTCTGCACCATCACTGGCTGGAATCGGCTGGATGGGCTGTTTTGGATCGGCATGCACAATCAAGCCACTGGCATCATTGCCCTGATGAGCAGTCACCACAATAGGAGCTAAAGTTTGCACTGTTGCCATTTGCTGCTCAGCAAAGGCTGAAGCTGAATAACAGGCAACACAAATCGCAGCCGCAAGTGGCTGTAAAAAGAATTTTGGCTGAGCCATTTTATTTCTCACTTAAATCATAAATATAACTGTGCCTAAGTCAGTGAAGACCCGGCGTATAAAACATGGTTTAAGCGAATGTTGGCGGGGCTCGGCCTTGAGGAATGAGAAAGAGTCGCTGTAAAATAAACCAGACATGACCAAAGGTCTTCTGGAATGCCAGTAACCGCACTTGAATACGGTCTAAAACTTCTTTGACTTCAAGCTCTGGCGGCAAAACCAGATTGCCGTAGACAGTACAATACTGACATTGGTGACTGGCATCATGATGATCATGTTCTACAGATTGCTGTTGATGATATTGATGCAACTGATGAAGTGCATGTGTAGATGCGGAAATATGAGGTGAAGCAGGTTTTTGCAATAATGCACGCGTAATGGTTTCACAGACCGGAGCAATCTGATATTGCTTCGGCAGCAAAGGCTGTAAAAACACAGCAATCTGTAAAAATACGGCTATACAGGATAGCAGTAGACCATTACGAAAAAGCACAGGCAAATCCTAAAATTTGTCGGAGGCCAGTATAACAAAGCCCAATTTGAATTGGGCTTTTTTTTAAGCTATTTCATCCAGAAGTTGTATGGATTAGCGTTTCACCGCGACTTTTTCTTTCTGGCGCTGACGCACCACTTTTTCTACTTTTTCACGTGCACGTTGACGTTTTAAAGGCGATAAATAATCAACAAACAATTTACCATTTAAGTGATCCATTTCATGTTGGATACAAACAGCGAGAAGTTCGTCCGCTTCCAGCTCAAATGATTGACCCTCAAGGTTAATTGCCTCGATTTTTACACGTGACGGACGCTCAACTTTATCGTATATTTGAGGCACTGACAGGCAGCCTTCTTCATAAGGCTGAGTTTCTTCAGTTAATGGCGTAACTTTGGGGTTAATGAATACCATGGGTTGATCTTTATTTTCAGATAAATCCATGACAATCAGCTGAATATGACGATCCACCTGTGTAGCTGCCAAACCAATACCTGGGGCTTCATACATGGTTTCAAACATATCGGCTGCGAGCTGACGAATTTCATCAGTGACTTCTTCGACTGGTTTAGCAATGGTACGAAGACGGGGATCCGGGAAACTTAAAATAGGTAATAAGGCCATACGGTGTCCTCACTTATGCCATTGATCAAAAAACAAAATGAAGGAATGCTTCATCAAAAAAATGTGTGTAATATCGTTATTATAACGCAACTACATACATAATTTTAGGAATTATGATAATGAAAAAGGTTTTGAAGGGCATGCCAACTTTTAGTGCCTTGGGGTTTAAAAAACAATTATTGGCACTTGCCGTATGTGTAAGTGTTGGGGCCGGCATGATCAGCGTTGCTGAAGCAGCACCTGCCCGCAATATCAATCCACCTGCATTAAAAGCCGGAGCACCACAAGTGTATGTGGTGAAAAAAGGCGATACTTTATGGGATATTTCCAAAAGATTTTTGAAGAATCCGGTACGTTGGCCTGAAATCTGGGCCAGCAATAAACACGTGAAAAATCCACACTGGATTTTCCCGGGCGACCGCCTGCTCATGTGTACCTATAATGGCAAACCGATCATCGGTAAAGATGAAGGTGATGGCTGTGAAGGGATTATCCGTCGTTATACCGGTGGCACCAAGTTGCAGCCTCAGGTTCGGGTGGAATCATTAAACAATGCCATTCCGGTCATTCCACTGGAATACATCAAGCAGTGGCTGGAACGCAGCACGATTGTGGCACCTGAATCCATCACCGGTACGCCATACATTTTAGGCACGGCGGATCAACGGGTTCTGGCGGCTCAAGGTCAAACCGTTTATGCACGCGGCAATGGCCTGGAAGTGGGTCAACGCTATGCCGTTTACCGTGAAGGTGAACCGTATATGTTTACCGATGCTAAAGGCAAAAAATACAATGCCGGCCTTGAATTAATTCAGGTGGCATCTGGTGTTGCCGTCCGTGGTGAAAATGACATTACTACACTTGAACTGACAGATACCTATAATGCTGAAGTTCGTCGTGGTGACCGTGTACTGCCTGAATATGATCCAATGCTGCCAACCTTGTTCTACCCGACCAATGCTGAAGATGTTGCTGCCGGTGGACAAGTGGTTCGCGTAATGGGTTCGATTGGCACCGCTGCAAAACACAGTGTGGTGACGATTGACCGTGGTAGCTTGCAAGGGGTTCAAGCCGGACAAGTCTTGACGGTAACCCAGAAAGGCGAAGTCGTGACTGACCCGAAAACCAAAGAGCGTATTCAGCTCCCTGGACAGCGTATTGGTAACATCATGGTATTCAAGAGCTTTGATAACCTGAGTTATGCCTATGTACTGGATAGCGAATTGCCGATTAAAGTCGGTGCTGGTATTCAGCCACCACTGATGGATGAATAATCCTTCACTCGAAATTTAGAAATGGGGCTGGGATTCAGCCTCATTTTATTTTTTAAACAATAATTTAAACAATAAAAAGAAGACATCTTTCAAGGTCTCGTTATGCTCAGTTCATTAAGCTCTTTGCAGCTGGATTACATTCGGCTATGGTTTCTGGTACAACACTCGCTCACCAGCTTTTATAAAATTCAGGAATACTACAGCCATCTGGTCGAGGCAACACAGCCCGATCAAATCGAAACCTGGCAAAAGCTTGGCATTCACAAAAACCATATTCAGCGGCTGCGAGATTTTCATCTTCCCGAATCGCAGCGGCAATTTCAGCATTGTATTGATCTGATCCAGAAACAGAGTGATTTTGTGCTGTTGCAGGATGATGTGCACTACCCGCAACAGCTGCTGCCCTATGCGGACAAGCCTCCGATCCTGTTTGGTCAGGGCGATGCCCAAGCCCTGTTGCAACCGCAAATTGCCATTGTCGGTAGCCGCAAACCCAGCAATCACGGACGGCAAGTGGCCTATGACTTTGCCTATTACCTCAGTGAAAAGGGCTTTTATATTGGCAGTGGCTTGGCACAAGGCATTGATGAAGCCGCCCATCAAGGGGCTTTGCAGCACAATCGCACCATTGCCGTGATGGGTACCGGCCTGGATCAAACCTATCCGACACAACATCAGTCTTTGCGACAGCAGATTCTTGCTCAGGCTGGCACGGTGATTACCGAATTTTTACCTGGAACCCCTCCCTTACAGCACCATTTTCTACGGCGCAACCGTATTGTCAGTGCCTTAAGCCTAGGGGTCATTGTTGCCGAAGCCACTTTAAAAAGTGGTTCACTGATTACGGCAAAACTGGCAGCGGAACAGGGAAAATTGGTGTTTGCCATTCCGGGACATATTTATAGCGAGCATCATCAAGGTTGCCATCAACTGATTCGTGAAGGTGGCATTTTAGTCGATCATCCTGAACAGGTGATTGAAGATCTGGCCCTGCCGACACAATGGCAAGCTCAACAGCATCGTGAACAGACCAGTAAACTCGCACCTTTGGATGCCCAGCCCGAACTGCCAGCGCATTTAAGCACTTTGTATAATCAGCTAGACTGGATCGGACAACATCTGGATGAGCTGGTTACTCATCTACAATTAGACGTTGCCACACTGACCAGCCAATTGATGGAACTGGAATTACTTGGCTTGTGTACCCAGCAAGCAGGCTTATATCTACGTTGTCGTCCCGACAAATAAGGTTCACAATAGCGCTTTAACAAATGTGAAGGGAAAAAAATCTGATGATTACCACCTCTGTTGCCGAAGCTGCTCAATGTTTAAAACAGGGACATGTTTTAGCATATCCTACAGAGGCAGTTTGGGGCTTAGGCTGTGATCCTTTTAACGAACAAGCATTCTTGGAAATTTTACGCTTAAAGCAACGTCCCATTGAAAAAGGGGTAATTTTACTGGCAGCGCAAATTGCACAAGTCGAACCTCTGTTAAAACCGCTGACCGCAGAAATGCGCCAACAGGTCATTGATTCCTGGAGCCATCGCTCTCCTACTGAACGTGCAACCACATGGCTGTTACCTGCAGGCAACCATATTCCGGCATGGATTAAAGGCAACCATCCCAAAGTAGCGGTACGGGTCACCACACATCCCTTATGCGTTGCGCTCTGCAATGCCTTTAACGGGTTTATTGTTTCGACCAGTGCCAATCCTGCAGGGGGAAACCCTGCCCGCTCCCTTCAGGAAGCCAGCCAGTATTTTTCCAGTCAGCTGGATTATTTAAATGGCGATTTGGGTTTGAGCAAAGAACCTAGCCGTATTATGGATGCTGAAACAGGTGAAGTGATCCGCGCTTAATGCGGGTCATTTTGGTATGATGCGTGCTGAACATTATTTTCAGGCAAAAAAAAGCTCAACCATATAGGGACGGTTGAGCATAAAAAGGATGTGTATAAATCACATCCAGAGGGTCTGTGAATCTGATTGCGAAGGTTTAAAGATTGTTAAGAATAACTTAAACATTCACGATATAAATATTATGTATTAACTGATTTCTTTATACAAATATATTATTTATCTAAAAAGACAGTTAAAAACTATCAAATAGTTATCATTTTTTATTAACAATTTAAATTATCTCACTATTTTTTAATTATCTTTTAGCAAAACATCCATTTAAAATGCTTTTTATACTCATTACTCAGACTTTATTTCCATAAAAAATAATTGTTAAAAACCAATTCGTTTGTCTGTTTTTTAATCCATTATTTAACCCTTATGTATTTAACTTGGCCGTTTTAAGGATGCTCTCTTTTTTCTGAGCCAATAAAATGCCCGATAAAATGACCAGTCCTCCAATACTGTGGTAAATCGTCCATGCTTCACCCAACCAAAGCTTGGCAATAATGGCCGTACAGACCGGCATTAAATTCATAAAAATACTGGTACGATTCGGCCCGATCATCTGTACTGCCAGCATCCACACCAGTGGTGCAATCAAAGAGGGAAAAATACCAGCATACAGCACACTGCTTACATTGTGCTGATCAATTGCATCCAGCCCCAAGTATAAAACGAAGGGCAAATGGTAAAGCAGGGCAAAAATAATCTGTACATACAGGCTAATCAGCAAGGGAATCTGCAGTTGCCACTTTTTCAGAAAAACCCCATAAAAGGCATAAAAAAACACCGCCAGCACCATCATTACATCACCCAGATGTCCCCCGGACTGCACAAGTTGGCTGAAATTCCCTTGTGCCATGACATAGAGTAAACCGGCAAAAGACAGCATGCTGCCTACAACGGCAAAACGGTTGGGAATGTCCTTCAGCATGAGCATGGACACAAAGATGGTAAATACCGGAATAAAGGCATTGATAATGCCCATATTGGTGGCGGTAGTATAATGCGCTGCGCTATAACCCAGACCCTGATACAGCACCATGCCAAAAGCCCCCAGTACCGCTAGCTGTTTCCAGTGCGCCAAAACCAGCTGCCGTTCACGCCAGACCTTGCCCAGCATAAATGGGGTTAACACCACAAAAGCCACCAGCCAGCGATAGAAGCTGATACTGACAGGTGAAATATAGTCCGCCACATAGCGTGTCACGGTAATATTCATGGACCAGATTAAAACGGCGAGTAATGGCAAAGTGAATGCCCACCAGACTGTTTTGTGTTGCTGCGTCATGCCCTGTACCATGCCTGAATGTTCAGTTTTTATTTTTACTGAAGTCTGAAATAATTAGAATATCGAATTTCAGACATTGATACTGCGCTCAGGACACGGAAGAATGGGATGTGGCAATTGAAATGACTGCCAAGCTCTTTCAGGCATAAATATGCGCAGACATAAAAATCAAGGACATTCACATGCTTAAGCAGATTCAAAACTATATAGAAGTAGATGATTTCTTTTATCAGAAAGATGAAGTTATTGCGCCACACAGTTCATTATGGGGTGATTTCAATTTTAGTTTGAATGGTATTTTAGAATATGAAATTGAAGGACAGATTTATCTGTCGCCACCGAACTATGGTCTCTGGCTTCCGCCACAAACAGCTCATACCTCTATCGCACTGGATGAACAAATCACCCACTATGTCTGTATTCGGGTCCATCCCTGTTTATGTCGGCATTTCGCCCCCGATACCAAAACCTTAAGTATTCGCCCCTTTCTGCGGCATTTGGTGCATGAAATCCTAGAGCAAAAACAACAGGGGATAACCACACTGCATTATCAGCATTTATTACTGGTACTGATGGATCAACTCAAAACTGCAACAGCATACGATCACTATTTACCGCAAACCAACCATGTTTTGCTTAAGCCGCTATTGCAGCAATTAGCCGATCCACAGCTATTTCACAGGAGTTTACAGCAACTTCTTAGCGGCTTGCCGATGAGCGAACGGCATTTACTGCGCCTGAGCCAGCAAGAATTGCAATTGAGCTTATCCGAATGGCGCAATCGGGCCAAAATTTTATATGCGATCGCTCAAGTTCGCCAAGGCAAGACAGTGAAAAAACTGGCCTATGAACTGGGTTATCAGCACAGTTCCAGCTTTATTGAGTTTTTTAAACGCTATACCGAACAGACACCTGCACAACTGCGTGATATCTAATACTTATATGAACTTAAATCACCTGCTTTGCAATTTGCAGCAGCTTCACAACAAAAATGCCCTAGTCACGGGCTAAAGTCCTATGCCATTTTGATGAAAGCACGCTATTGAAGGGTGTCTCTAGAATATATTTCTTCACGTCTTTAATGTTTTTAATTTTTTTAATGTTTTTAATTTTTTTAAATAGTTAGGTCTGATGTTGTCATTGGATCTATAAGGATGCGATATGAAAACACCATTACTGGCTTCACTCTGTGTTGCCGCTCTGGCATTAACGGCCTGTGATAAAAAACCCAATGAAGCACCCGCATCGTCAGCAGCCACAACTTCCTCCCCTGCAACTACACAACCTGCAACTGTAGCGCTGAGTACAAACAATCTCAAAGATATTAAAAATGATTTAGTTGAAATCCAGACCCTCTCCCAAAATCGTTCCAAAGAGGCCTTAGACTTACAGGATAAAGCCAATCAGGCTGCGCAAAAAGGCGATAAAGCCAGTCTACGCACGACCGTTGCAGAAATGAAAACCTATATTGCCAACTTTAACCGGGACCTGGATGCTTTAGCCCTGAAAAGTACCGAGCTAGACAAAGTGCGGGAAAAAATCAAAGAGTCCAATAATCTGGGTATCGAACTTTCCGAAGAAAGCATAGCGGAAAAACCGGATATGAAAAAAATTGATGAACTGCGAAACCGGGCGATGCAATTGCAAAAAGAACTGGTCGCCGACATGCAGGCTCTGGAAAACAAAGTCAAAACCGCACAATAATGCATTGCATGATAAAAAAAGGTCAATTGGCCTGTTTTTCTTTGCCCGGCATGAAAGATTTCTGGCGAGATATCAATAAAGACTTGTCGATTGACCCAATAAGCTTTAAAACAAAGCAGTCATTCAAGTTTAAATATTCAAGGACTTTCTATGAGCCAATCTGTTTATGACATTCCCGTCAAGACCATTGCCGGACAGGACATCACCTTAAATCAATATACAGGCAAAGTTTTGCTGTTGGTGAATGTCGCATCTAAATGCGGTTTAACCCCACAATATGAAGGTCTGCAAAAACTGTATAAAGAAAAGAAAGACCAAGGACTGGAAATTTTAGGTTTTCCTGCCAATAATTTCCTGGCTCAGGAACCGGGTTCTGATGCAGAAATCCAGGAATTTTGTTCTTTAAATTATCAGGTGAATTTTCCGCTATTTTCTAAAATTTCCGTAGCAGGTGAAGATAAGCATCCACTTTATCAAACCCTGACTCAGGCCATTCCTGAACGTATTGGCGAAGGACCTTGGTGGAAAGATCTGGTCGATTATGGCCTGACTCCAAATGAGCCGCCTGAAGTGTTATGGAACTTTGAAAAATTCCTGATTAATAAAAAAGGTGAAGTGGTAGCCCGCTTTGCCCCGGACATCACAGCCGATGATCCGCGTATTGTTGATGCGATTAATGCTGAACTTGCCAAATAAAAGTATGCTCTAAACCGGCCGGCTCAGCGTGTTTAATTCAGGCTGAAGTCGGCTTTATTTTTCTCTAATCATTTTAACTTTCAAAAAACTGTCCAGACATAAGTCTGTTGAACATGACCCAAAACTGAACGAACATCAGGCTATTTCTATCAGCAATTTTTATCATCATATCGGTGAAATAACCTGCCGCATGAATGAGATGCCAGGCAAAATCATCACCAGACAGAACACGCTACTGACGAATAATGAAAGCCGATTGCCATACCACTTTGAAAATTCCCGATCAGCCAGCAAAGGGACATCGGAGCTGGTTGTCCCCAGAAATTAGCAGATTCAAATCAAGGAAGGGATTCAGAGAGTTGCATGCCATTCATGCTTCAGAGCAGGCAGCAAATTACATTTATACAATAGATTATTCACGTTTTCTCTTTAACTTAAAGGTGAAATAAAAATATTGGCTGACAGCTATTTTAAGCGTAGGTAAACCCATGAAAAAACTAGTACATGCTGGACTCTTTGCTTTAACCACTACCGTGCTGGCAGCACCTGCAGCAATCGCTGCGCCACCTGCTCATGCCCATGAAAATAACAACCATGCCCAAAATATGCATCCGGGTGACACACATGGCCAACAGCACGCTGAACAGCGTCATCATGAAGTCGTACAAAACCGGGTTTTAAAACCATCCCACGACTGGAAAGCCGGTCAAGCCCTTCCTTCACATTATTATGGTCAAGGCTACGCAATTGATCATAAACGTTATAAAAATCTGAGTAAACCGGGCAAAAATCAGCGCTGGATTCGCGTCAATGGCGACTAAGTACTGATTAACACGCTCAATCACAGTATTGTGAAAATTATGACAAATTGAGCTTAGTCATTTATGTAAAGTTAAGTGCGCTGCAGCGCTCTTTTTTAATAACTCAAGCACTTATATTCAAAATATTTGTTATCACTTTGCAACAATTAGTTTTTTCTCCACATTCTGTCCCTATATTGTGAGGTATTGATTGAAGCTGAAATGAAAGAGATATGAAAAAATTCATCCAAAATGCGGTTTCTCCTTTTGTGATGTTTAGTGCGGGCCTTTTGCTGATTGGTTGTGAACAAGCCAGTACACCGGATTCAACTGAAAATGAAACATCCAGCGAAGTCTCCGAACAGGTCTCTACCCCGTCAGCTACAGAAGCCTCAGCTAATAAAACCGAACTGAAAAGCGGAAACATGTTTTATATTGTCCGCGATGTTGCCGATATGCAATTGAAAACCGGTGACTATATTGAACAGCTCAAACAGAGCCAATCGGATTTAGAAGCGGCTGTTTCCAATCATGATCAGCAGCAATTACAAAGCACTGCAGAATCCTTAAAAGCCCAGTTAAAAGGTTTTGATCAGGCTCTCAGCAGCTTGAACCTGAAAAGCCAGGAAATTGATTCGATTCGTCAAAATGTAATGCAGGCCAATCAGCAAGTACTAGCCACCCCGTTTTTAAATGGCAAGATCGACTTGACTCAGGTCGATTTGAAGAAAATTGAACAACAGATGGGTACGATCCAGATGGAAATGATTAAACTGGCCGGAATGATGATTCCTGAAGGTCAGAATGATTCAGGGCAAAATGAATCCAATCAGGAAAGTTAATTCTCCTGTAAATAAAGCCTCTAAAAATAAAGACCAATTCAGGGTCCTGCAGAATTGGTCTGTTTAAATTGAAGATTAAAGTCTCATATCAATCACGATACGGCCGTCAATTTTACCCTGCTCCATACGCTCAAAAATATCGTTAATATTTTCAAGCGGTTCAACATGGATATGCGCCTTAACCTTGCCGCGCGCTGCAATATCCAGTGCTTCTTTCAAGTCCAGACGCGTTCCGACAATCGAACCGCGCACGGTAATCCCTTCCAGCACCATATTAAAAATCGACAAGTCAAAGGTTCCTGCTGGCAAACCGTTTAAAACCATCGTGCCACCACGACGAACAATCGCCACCGCCTGTTCAAATGCCTTTGGTGATACTGCGGTCACCAAAACCCCGTGGCAACCCTCACCCGTGGCTTTCATGACTTCTTCCTTGACGTCCACGTTCCGGGCATTAATGGCTACATCGGCACCCAAGTTTTTAGCCAGTTCCAGTTTAGAATCATCTACATCAATTGCCACCACATTAAAACCCATGGTCTTGGCATACTGAATTGCCACATGGCCTAGGCCACCAATCCCGGAAATAGCCACCCAGTCCCCGGTTTTGGCCTCCGTCATTTTCAAACCTTTATAGACTGTCACGCCAGCACACAGAATCGGGGCGATTTCCAGCAGATCAACACCTTCCGGAATTACACCAACGTAGTCACCATCTGCCAGGCAATATTCAGCAAAACTGCCATTCACTGAATAACCCGAATTTTGCTGTTTCTTGCACAAGGTTTCCCAGCCAGCATAGCAATGATCACAATGACCACATGCAGAATACAGCCACGGAACACCAACAATATCACCCACCTTTAAATGTTCTATCCCCTCACCAACTTCAATGACTTCACCCACGCCTTCATGTCCAGGAACAAAAGGTAAAGTCGGCTTTACCGGCCAATCCCCATGCATGGCATGCAGATCGGTATGACAAACACCTGTTGCAATAATTTTTACCAGTACTTTTCCTGGACTGATTTTCGGAATTTCCAGCTCTTGTATTTGCAGCGGCTGGTTAAATGCCGTAACCACCGCGGCTTTCATTGTATTTGTCATATTGATGTTCTCCATATTACACATACTGAGAAGACTCTTGTTGAAGGAGCCACAGCTCCACTATATCGAACAATAAATCATCAAAATGAGGGGATTTGTATTGGATTTGATCGCTTTAGATGCGCTTGCCGTTCAGCAGCACAAGGGTTGCCGGCTCTAAAATGATTATTTCTTAATTGAAGCCGAGTTGAAAAAATCCCTTGTACGCTTATACATAACAGTAAGGCATAGCCAGTCTTGCAAAGCCGGGATTCAGGCAACTGATACAAACTAAAAATGTCGAGTTTAGCTAAAATTTTTACTGAGATTTATAGAGTGAAGATGATTGTTAAGGGTGAGTTTTCCATCTTAGCGATGAGGTTCATCCTTATCGATTCATGAATCTTACTGTACATGCCATTGTTTAAAAGCGGCCTGTATCGCCTGTTTTTCTTTAGACGAGGCTAGACGGCTTTCCATAGCAGAAAAATCACCCTTATATGCAGAAGCAACCATGGATTTTGCCAGTTCCTCAATACTCTTTCGACCCTGCTGTTTATAAGCCAGGATTTCATCCTGCGTTAATACCAGGTCCCAGCAGGACACCACTGAACTCATGTCGACGGCAATACTGAGATAATAATGGGTATTGTCTTGGTAGAGTTCCCAAAAGTGCGGTTCATGTTCAATAAGGTTCATCTAAAACCATCAGCGTGCAAAATAGATACTTTCAATCTATACCCAATCCCTGCTGATAAGATATGCAACTTTAGATGTTATTTTTACACTGCTGAAATGAAATCCAAATTCTTTGACTTGAAGTAACCCAGTAAAAGCCAATTGTTCTAAACGAAAACTATAAATCATCTAAAAATTAGAGATAGCGAGTTTAAAGGAAAGAATGGATAAGCCTTTTAAGCTCGACATTATGAGTACTGCGCTATTTTCTATTTTCCTTGTATATAATTGATGTTTTTATTAAAAAACGTTAGATACTTCTCGTTTTTCCTATAATATGTACAAATAGAAAGCACAGAAAAATATTTTATAATATGAAAAAAATGATTCTAGTGGTGGTCTGTTTCGTAATCATGGTTTATGGCATGTTGCATTTCATCATGCCTGAAAAAACCATCCCACCTTTAAATCAATTTTTTTCTCGACCCGTAAAAGATGTCCAACTGATTCAAGACTGGCTCAAACATAATCAACAACAGCAGTTGTTATTGGTGGATGTCATCCAATCGGTCAGCCCAAAGCAAACTGGTCCGTATGTTGAATACATCAAACAACGAATTGAATTTAATCAGCAAAATATCCAGCGTATTAAGCTCAGTCACTACAAAAGCAAAGCATTTAAAGAAATTCAACAGCTGGAAATTCATGCCTTGCAACAATGGAATAATGTCCATCAAAGCAATATTGTAGAGGCTTTTGAACAGCAACAACATTTTCTAGATGTGCCAATTAGCGAATTGGAACAACTGGACACTGAAGCACGTTACGCGCTTCAACAGCAAGAAGTGAACGTATTGCAACGCCTGCAACAGTTGATCCAGCAAGACAGCGATTATGTTGCAGATATTGACCACAGCCTGCTTGGTGACTGGCTTGATTACCATTTGATGCAACATGAGCTTCACCCGATCATTGCCGAATGGCAAAATCCTTCCTCCACTGCCCCAGGGGATCGTTTAGAAGCGTTGCAAGATTTACAATTTTATAAACGTTTTCAGCCAGATACAGATGAATATCAATACATCATGGCGCTTTCTACTCAGCTTTGGCATGTCGAATATTCTGCGTCGTCCAATCTGGTCTCGGCAAACGCTCGGCCTATTTCATATGCCGATCAAGTTGGAGAAGAAATTATCGTTCCGGAAGACCCACCAAAAGCTGAAAAATTAAAGCAACAGATTAAGATTCAAGACGACAAGGTAAGTGATCTGTTATTGGGTCAGCTCAGACAGGCTTTCTTTAAAGAAGAACAGAATTAAATATAGAAAATTCACTCGGCTTTTTAAGCAGGAATCATCTCTTGGGGAAAGTAGAGAAAATTTAAAAACGATAGTCTAAAGCTAATTTTTAAGTACCTGTTTTTAAGTATAAAACATTTTAAAAACTCTATATTCAAATAAAAAAACCACCCTTTCGGGTGGTTTTTTCAATCTCAAACCGTGTCTTATTGAGCGCGGTTTTTGATTTTGCGGATGGTTTCCAGCTGTGCAGCAGTTTCTGCAAGAGCAGCAAGCGCAGCAGCAGAGTCCAAGTCGCTCTTTTGATTTGCTAGCAATTGTTCAGCTTGTTTACGAGCTTCAATAATTGCTGCTTCATCAAGGTTGTCAGCACGTACTGCAGTGTCTGCAAGTACAGTAACAACGTGCGGTTGAACTTCTAGTACACCACCAGATACATAGATTAACTCTTCTGTACCGTTTTCAAGCAGAACGCGGATTGCGCCCGGCTTGAGTAAAGTTACCAGCGGAGCATGGCCAGGCATAATACCCAACTCACCGCCAGCACCTTTAGCAATTAGCATAGTTACAGTGCCTGAGTACAAAGACTCTTTAACACTTACAACGTCACATTGCATAGTCGCCATGAGAATCTCCTAAATTAGGTAGCTAATTAAAGTTTCTCGGCTTTAGCAATCACTTCGTCAATACCACCAACCATATAGAACGCTTGTTCTGGGATGTGATCGTATTCACCAGCTAGAAGACCTTTAAAGCCACGAATTGTTTCTTTAAGCGGTACAAGTTTACCAGGAGCACCAGTAAACACTTCAGCTACGTGGAACGGTTGAGAGAAGAAACGTTGGATCTTACGTGCACGGTATACAGTAAGTTTGTCTTCTTCAGCCAATTCGTCCATACCAAGAATCGCGATAATGTCTTTCAGTTCTTTATAACGTTGAAGAACGTTTTGAACTGAACGAGCAATTTCGTAATGCTCAGTACCTACAACTAATGGATCTAACTGACGTGAAGTAGAGTCAAGTGGATCGATCGCTGGGTAAATACCAGAAGATGCGATGTCACGGCTCAATACTACAGTTGCGTCCAAGTGAGCGAAGGTAGTAGCAGGCGATGGATCTGTTAAGTCATCGGCAGGTACGTATACCGCTTGGATTGACGTAATAGAACCAGACTTAGTAGAAGTAATACGTTCTTGAAGAACACCCATCTCTTCTGCAAGAGTCGGCTGGTAACCTACTGCAGATGGCATACGACCTAGAAGTGCTGATACTTCAGTACCCGCTAGTGTATAACGGTAGATGTTGTCAACGAACAATAGTACGTCACGGCCTTTACCGTTCTCGTCTTTCTCATCACGGAAGTACTCAGCCATGGTCAAACCAGTCAACGCTACGCGTAAACGGTTACCCGGTGGCTCGTTCATCTGACCGTAAACCATCGCTACTTTGTCAAGAACGTTAGAGTCTTTCATCTCGTGATAGAAGTCGTTACCTTCACGAGTACGCTCACCAACACCAGCAAACACAGATAAACCTGAGTGAGCTTTAGCGATGTTGTTGATCAACTCCATCATGTTTACAGTTTTACCAACACCGGCACCACCGAACAGACCAACTTTACCACCTTTAGCGAACGGGCAAAGCAAGTCGATGACTTTAATACCAGTTTCTAAAAGGTCAGTAGACGCTGCTTGTTCAGCATAAGAAGGTGCTTGACGGTGAATCGGCAAACGTTCTTCAGTTGCAACTGGACCAGCTTCGTCGATCGGGCGACCAAGAACGTCCATGATACGGCCTAAACATGCAGTACCTACAGGTACAGAGATAGGCGCGCCAGTGTTAGTTACGTTCAAACCACGTTTAAGACCTTCAGTAGATCCCATTGCGATGGTACGAACTACGCCATCACCAAGTTGTTGCTGAACTTCTAAAGTAGTTTCAGTACCGTCAACTTGGAGAGCGTCATAGATCTTAGGAACGCTGTTACGTTCAAACTCGACGTCGATAACCGCGCCGATGATCTGAATGATACGACCGCTACTCATTGCTGTCTCCTCAATTCAAACTAATAATGTTAAACGGCAGCGGCACCACCAACGATCTCAGAAATTTCCTGAGTAATCGCGGCTTGACGCAGCTTGTTATAAATAAGTTGTAGGCTCTTGATCAGCTCGCCCGCGTTATCTGTTGCAGCTTTCATTGCAACCATACGTGCAGACTGTTCACACGCGATGTTTTCAATCACGCCTTGATAAACCATAGACTCGATGTAACGAACCAATAAACCATTTAAAAGCTCTTCAGCTTCTGGTTCATAGATATAGTCCCAACCGTATTGACGGTTCAGGCCTTCGCTTTCTTCAGCAGCTGCTAAAGGAACGAGCTGTTCGATCTTTTGGTTTTGAGTCATGGCATTGACAAAGCCGTTTGACACCAGATAAATACGATCTAACTCGCCTTTATCATAAGCGTCCAACATCACCTGTACAGAACCAGTTAACTGTTCAAGACTTGGCGCATCACCTACGTTTGTAGTTGCACCAAGCACTTTACCGCCGTAGTTTTTAAAAAACGAAACCGCTTTTTGACCAATTAAAGCAAATTGAACTTCAATTGACTGCTCTTGTTGCTGTTGGACGTGTTTAACCACTTTCTTGAACAGGTTAATGTTCAAGCCACCAGCAAGGCCGCGATCTGATGACACAATGATATAGCCAACGCGCTTAACCGGGCGTTCAACCATATAACGGTGTTTGTATTCAGGGTTCGCTTGTACCAAATGAGCAATTACACGGTGCATATTTTCGGCATACGGACGGCCCTGAGCCATGCGCTCTTGCGCACGACGCATCTTAGAAGCTGCTACCATCTGCATCGCGCGAGTAATTTTCTGCGTGCTTTTGATACTAGCTACTTTGGCGCGAATTTCTTTTAAATTTGCCATACGCTTAACCTAGTATTCGAAAGCTCTTTCGAGCTTCCGAAGGTTGATCCGTGAACCAAACCAGAACTAAATTCAACAAAGTTGAAACTTAGTAAGTTTGAGTCGCTTTGAAGCTTTCAATACCTGCTTTGATTGCAGCTTCGATGTCTTTGTTGTAATCACCAGTTTCATCGATTTTTTGCATTAACGCAGCATTTTCTGAACGGAAGTAAGCAATTAACGCAGCATCAAATGCAACGATTTTCTTCACTTCAACGTCAGCCATGTAGCCTTCGTTAGATGCATAAATTGAAACAGCCTGGTCAGCAATTGAGTAAGGAGCATATTGTTTTTGCTTCATTAACTCAGTTACACGTTGACCATGTTCAAGTTGCTTACGAGTTGCTTCGTCAAGGTCAGAAGCGAACTGAGCAAACGCTGCCAATTCACGGTATTGCGCCAAAGCGGTACGGATACCACCAGACAATTTCTTGATGATCTTGGTTTGAGCAGAACCACCAACACGAGATACAGAGATACCCGCGTTCACAGCAGGACGGATACCCGCGTTGAACAATGATGTTTCAAGGAAGATCTGACCATCAGTAATCGAAATTACGTTTGTTGGTACGAATGCAGATACGTCACCGGCTTGAGTTTCAATAATCGGCAATGCAGTTAATGAACCAGTTTGGCCTTTAACTTCACCGTTAGTGAATTTCTCAACGTAGTCAGCAGATACACGAGAAGCACGTTCAAGTAAACGGCTGTGTAAATAGAATACGTCACCAGGATATGCTTCACGACCTGGTGGACGACGTAAAAGCAATGAAATTTGACGGTAAGCAACAGCTTGTTTAGACAGGTCATCATAAATGATAAGCGCGTCTTCACCGCGGTCACGGAAGTACTCGCCCATTGTACAGCCAGCATAAGGAGCCAGATACTGCATTGCTGCAGGATCAGCTGCAGCTGCAGCTACAACAGTTGTGTACGCCATAGCGCCAGTTTCTTCAAGCTTGCGCACTACGTTAGCAATAGTCGATTGTTTTTGACCAATAGCTACGTATACACATTTAATGCCAGAGTTTTTCTGAGCGATGATAGCATCGATCGCCATTGCTGTTTTACCAGTTTGACGGTCACCAATGATCAACTCACGTTGACCACGGCCTACAGGGATCATTGTATCTACTGACTTATAACCAGTTTGTACAGGTTCATCCACTGATTGACGCCAAATTACGCCTGGTGCTACTTTTTCAACAGCATCAGTAAGTTTTGCATCAATAGGGCCTTTACCATCAATCGGGTTACCCAAAGCATCTACTACACGGCCTAAAAGTTCTGGACCAACCGGAACTTCTAATACACGACCTGTGCAACGCGCTTTTTGACCTTCTTGAAGGCTTAAGTAGTTACCTAAGACAACGGCACCCACTGAATCCTGTTCTAGGTTCAGTGCCATACCAAATAAGCCGCCGTCGAATTCGATCATTTCACCGTACATTGCATCAGCAAGGCCGTGAATACGCACAATACCGTCGGAAACCATAACAATGGTCCCTTCGTTCTTAGCGGTCGCGCTGGTGTCCAGATCGCCGATACGCTGTTTAATGAGCGCACTGATCTCGGATGGATTCAGTTGTTGCATTGCGCTATACCTCAATCTTTTTAAAGTTCAGTCTTCTTTTACGCAGTAATTTTTTATCAATAATTACGCAAGAAGACGAGTCCGCATTTTTTCAAGCTTGTTAAGCGCAGAATCATCTATCACTTGGTCGCCTGCACGAATAACTACACCAGCAATTAATTCTGGTTTAACTTCTACAGAAACATTTACCGCAGCGTTAAAGCGTTTTTTCAACGCATCTGCAAGTACTTGTTCTTGTGTAGAAGACAATGGGAATGCTGATTCAATCACAACATCCACAGTGTTGTTATTCTGTGATTTGAGCTGTTCGTATTCTGCTTCAATTTCAGGAAGAAGAGTCAAACGGTCATTTTCAGCAAGCAATGTCAAAAAGTTTGACACTGCTGCAGTTTGATCTTCACCTAAAACTTTAGCAAAAAGACTCACCTGCTCTGCAGGAGTAAGCTCAGGGCGATTTAAGTAAGCTGAAAATGCTTCGTCTTGCACCGCAGCACTGAGCAAAGTTAATGCATTTGACCAAGCGTCAGTTGCACCTTGCTCAGAAGCGTAAGCAAATGCTGCTTTAGCGTATGGGCGTGCCAACGTCAAGAGTTCAGCCATAATCCGCCTCTCTTAAAGTTTAGCAGCCAGCTGAGTCAGCATGGCATTGTGAGCTTCTGCGTCAACTTGCTGGGTCAGAATTTTTTCTGCGCCGGCAACTGCAAGAGCAGCAACTTGTTGACGTAATTCTTCGCGAGCAGCATTGATTTCAGTATCAACAGCTTCTTTCGCCTGTTGACGAATACGCTCACCTTCAGCAGCTGCTTGAGTACGCGCTTCTTCTACCAATTGCGCACCGCGACGGTTCGCTTGTTCGATCAATTGAGCCGCTTGTGCTTTAGCTGCGTCTAATTCAGCTTTCACTTGAGCTTGCGCATCGGCAAGGTCAGCTTTTGCTTTTTCAGCAGCGTTTAAGCCATCAGCGATTTTACGCTGACGCTCACTAATCGCATTGATTAGTGGTGGCCATACAAACTTCATGCAGAATGCGACGAAAATCGCAAATGCAATCGCTTGGCCAATCAATGTGAGGTTGATATTCATTGCTATTCCTCAATGGTTTAATTTAGGAATTAAGCTGATTAACCTACAAATGGATTAGCGAAGATGAAGAACAAGCCAATACCAACACCGATCATAGGCACAGCATCAAGAAGACCCGCGATTAAGAACATACGAGTTTGAAGTTGTGGAGCCAATTCTGGTTGACGAGCAACAGCTTCAAGGAAGCGACCGCCTAAAAGACCAAAACCAATCGCAGTACCTAAAGCACCGAAAGCGATCAAGATAGCAGATGCAATTGCAACTAGACCTAAAGTGAGTTCCATGATAATTCCTCAGAGGTTAGGTATATACCAAATTAAAGTAAAAAATTAAGCCCAACCATCCTTTGACAGTCAGGCAATACCATTAATGTTTTTCGCTAGCCATACTCAAGTATACGATAGTCAGCATCATGAAAATGAACGCCTGTAACGTAATAACAAGAATGTGGAAGATCGCCCAAGGCACAGACAACGCCCACTGGATCCAGAACGGTAATAACGCGATGAGGATGAAGATTAACTCACCTGCATACATGTTACCGAAAAGTCGTAGAGCCAATGAAACTGGACGTGCAAGGAATGTTACGAGTTCCAGAATCAAGTTCACTGGAATGAGCAACGCTTTTGCAACTGGGTTACTTGGGTTAAATGGGTTGAGTGCTAACTCGCCGACGAAACCGCCGATGCCCTTTTCACGGATGCTATAGAACAAGATAAGCACAAATACCGACAATGACATACCAAGGGTAACGTTAGGGTCAGTAGATGGAACGATCTTGAAGTAAACGTGATGCGGGTCCATGCCAAATACATTTGCACCGATCAGTTGAGCTGTATACGGGATAAAGTCAACCGGGATCAAGTCCATTGCGTTCATGAGGAAAATCCACACGAAAATGGTCAGTGCAAGTGGTGCAATTAAGCGTGACTTGCCATGGAAAGTGTCGCGGACACTTGAGTCAACAAACTCGATGATCATTTCGATTGCAGACTGGAACTTGGTAGGAACACCAGCGTTTGCAGCTTTCGCTACTAACCAGAACAACAAACAGAAAACCACACCGAGAGTGATAGACCAACCCATTGAATCCAAGTGAATAGCAGTGAACCCCATCTGTTGAGCTTCATCAGCAGTCTCAGCCAATTTCCAAGAACCATCCGGCATTTTGCCATAGGTTAAATTGGTCAAGTGATGCTTGATGTACTCGGTCGAAGTAAGGGCATGTTCTTCAGCAGCCATAAATCACACCTGGTCAATGTCAAATACTAAATAGAGAGAACGAACATCGCGTGCTGCCTGATATCTCGTTCTTCTCCTAAAAAACTTTTCAATTTTTTGTTGTGTTTAAACTTATTTCCGGAGTCGTGACGCCCAAAAAGGTGCGACCCACGTCATCGTCTGAACAAGTATAAATCCACAAAACAATGCCACCGCTGACAACGGTTTGACAGTGCTTAAAATTAAAATGAAACCAACAATCACAATTGCAAACTTGCCCATCAAGCCTCTATACATGTTCGACAGAACCTGTTTTGAAGCCCGTGCACCTGCTGCTCGAAACGATTGCCAAGAAAAATAACAACTTGCAAGCCAGCACACCAACGCACCAAGTGCGGCGCTGTAAGCTGCAGTTGAGTCTTTCACGACCCACGCTATCAAGGCTGAAACAGGAATCATGCATGCTTGTAAAATGACTAAAGCTTTCGCTAATCGTCGGTCAATCATGCGACTAGTTCGGCTCATTATTTATTCACTCACAGCATTCATGCTTGACAAATTTAGCTGATGATCGTTTTTAATCGCAGGCATTATAGAGTTACACCCCTGAACATGCAATCTTTTCCCGACCTAAGTCGGATTTTTTTCGTTGCATAAATCGCTTTTCAACTCATCCATTGCTGCTTAATTTTTGCATCATTTCCGTGCATTTTGTACACACTTATAGGTTTGATCGGCAAGTTTCTTCCACGCCAGCACGAAATCCCCTTCCCCGCCCATACTTTCATCAACCGCCTGGAAAGTCACCGGATTCAATTTCTGGTACTGGTTTTTGCTGGCATGCCCTTCTGCCAGAAGGCACATATTGCGAGCCGGGCGGCTATCATTTAAATACTTGATTTGGGCGATGGTCGGTGCCACATGCGGATCATCGGTCAATGCACCGTAAAACTTCAGGTTTAAAGCGCGTTCCAGATATTGATAGGCATCGTGATATGCCCAATACGGTTTCACTGTCACATTGCTATTGTATTGCTGTGCACTCAGCAGCATCTCTTGGGCAAAGCGTTTGGCATTGGCCCAATAAGCTTCTTTATATTCCGGTAATTGCTGTGAACGTAGGGCTGCAATAAAAAAGCCGATGCGTACCGCATTGTTGGGATCGAGCCACACATGCGTATCGACCGTATTGTTCAACGCCACACCACGGGTAGTACGCTGCGGCAGGGTTTGCACAATTCCTGAATCCAGAATGGCAATCGCTTTGGGCGTATCGGATAACAGCTTGTTCAGCGGCGCTTCATGTGCCTTACCCAGCCAGATCACCAGTGAGGCGTCCAGAATGGCTTTGCGATGCGCTGGCGTCAGGGTAACGTCATGTCCAGACTGATCTCCCAGCAAGAGCACAGGCTTCTCCACGCCCTGAGTCACTTCCTGAGCAATCAGATAAATTGGATGCGTAGAAACCACCAGACTTTGTGTCCAGCCAAAGCTACTGAATAAGGCTAGCGCACAAAATGCAAAGAAACGGGACATAGAAGAAAATCACCAAATACTCAATAAGTGTTATAATATAACAAATTGACAAAAATACCTACGTTTAATCGAAACCGGTATTGCTTCATGTTAAGATTTAATGTCCTTTGATTTTTATAAATTTCGCACTTGAGGTTTTGCTATGAGCTTATGTTCGCACGAACATCACAATGCATTACATGGCGTACATGACCATCATAATATAGCAACACGCCTTGCTGAAGCAGAAAGTCTCTGTGCAATGACTGGCGCACGCTTAACCCCATTACGCAAAGAAGTGCTGGAACTGATTCTAAATGCCAGCGGCCCCATGGGTGCCTATGACTTGCTGGCTAAAATCAAGAGCGAATCTGACCGTCCTGCTGCGCCACCAACGGTATATCGTACTTTGGACTTTTTACTGGAAAAAGGCTTAATCCATCGTCTCACCTCGATTAATGCCTATATTCCTTGTTGTCATCCGCGTGAAGGACATCAGGCGGCATTTTTAATCTGTACTGTTTGCAAAAATGTAAAAGAAGCCTCGGCTCAGGGTTTATTAAAACAGTTAGATGAACTTTCAGCCTCTGATCAATTTACTGCACAACACAGTATTATTGAAATTTCTGGGATATGTCAGCAGTGCCACAACAAACAGTAACCGTCAATCCGCTGATTGCCCTGGATAAAATCAGTGTACGGATTGATGACCGTGACATCTTAAAGAATGTAGATTTCGCCTTACATGAGCGGGAAATTGTCACGCTGATCGGTCCGAATGGCGCGGGAAAATCTACCCTGATTAAAGTGCTGTTGGGGATTGTAAAAGCCAATTCAGGCAAAATTCATAGCCATAAAAAACTCAAGTTTTCCTATGTGCCGCAAAAGTTTAATCCATCACACAGTCTGCCTTTGCGTGTGCAGGATTTACTGGCTTTAGAACACTGCGATGCGGATATCAAAGCAGAAATTATTCGCGATACCGGCATTACCAGATTGCAGGATTGTAAAGTTCAGCAGCTTTCAGGCGGGGAACGGCAACGGGTATTACTGGCACGGGCTTTACTGCGTTTGCCCGATGTACTGGTGCTGGATGAACCGATGCAAGGTCTGGACATTCAGTCTGAAGCCGAACTGTATGAATATGTCAGAAGCCTGCCGATCAAATATGGCTGTGCCGTGTTGATGGTCTCTCATGACCTGCAATGGGTGATGCAAGGCACGCATCGGGTCGTGTGTTTAAATAAACACATCTGCTGTAGCGGTTTACCGGAAAATGTGCAACAGCACCCGGAATATCAGGCCATTTTCGGTACCAACCGCGTGTTCTATCAGCATCATCATGACCATTGCGCACATGGTGACTCTGCGACTCCGTGTCAGCATGATCCTCGTCCACATATTCACCCTGAACCGGAAGCTTAAACCATGATGGAATGGTTACAACTCTTGTTACCTGCATGGACCATGGGAACCCTGTTGGTGTTTCTGACGGCTCCGCTGGGCTGTTTAATGTTATGGCGACGGATGTCTTTTTTTGCCGACACCATGGCACATGGCACTTTATTGGGCGTGGCGATTGCAGGGGCTTTAAGCCTGCCGTTATGGTTAGGGGTGAGCTTTCTGGCCTTTTTACTGGTGGCCATTTTATGGGTACTGCATGACCCTCGCTTGCCGAATGATGCCTTGTTGGCTTTATGTTCAGCCACCCTGCTCTGCTCAGGCCTACTGTTTATTCAACATATTCCAAGCCTAAGACCTGAACTGCTGAGCTATCTGTTTGGTGATCTGCTGCAAATTTCCTGGTCAGACTTGCCGGTGTTTGCACTGGTGATCATTGCCGCTTTAGCGGTGCTGTATATAAACTGGAAAGCTCAAATTCAGATTGCGATTGACCCGGATATGGCGGTGAGCGAAGGCGTAAATGCCAAATGGCAACGTCTGGTGTTTATGCTGCTGCTGGCCCTCTTTACCGTATTGGCTTTGCGTGCAGTCGGTTCATTGTTGATGGGTGCTTTACTGGTGATTCCGGCATTAACGGCACGTTTGCTGGCAAACTCGCCCAAACAGATGGTGGTGTGGGCTTTTGTGATTGCACAAATCGGGATTAGTGTCGGGCTATGGTCCAGTGCCGGTTTAGACACCTCAACAGGCTTAACCATTGTCCTGACCATGGCAATTTTGTTTGCGGTGATTTTTGCCGTGCAAAAAGTGAAAAAGATGGCTTAGTCTTTCCTATCTATCCATCATTTTAAGGTACTTTTATTTTTTAAAATCTCTCCTTTGCGAACTCAGCATATATTGAGGATGGTTACCTTCTTAAAGGAGAGAGAAAACTATTTTTACTGATGCACCAGACTCAACAAACTCGCCGCACAGGCAAACAACACGGCAAAGGTACGGTTTAAAATTTTCTGCTGTTTCGGCGATTTCAGCAAACGCAAAACTTTGGCCGCCAAGCCTGTGTAACCCGCCATTACAATCAGGTCAATTGTCACCATTGTGACTGCCATAATCAGATACTGAATCCACTGTGGTTTAGACAAGTCTAGAAACTGGGGCAATACGGCCAGTAAAAACACAATGGCTTTCGGGTTGCTCATATTGACCAGAAAGCCATACAAAACCAATTTAGGAATCGACTTATCCGGTTGTTCCTGTTGAATTTCAATAGATTGTGCAGGTGCTCGCCATTGCAAATAAGCCAGATATAACAAGTACAACACCCCAAACCATTTCACCACCAGGAAAGCCCAAGGTGTGGTGGCAAATAGCACCCCTACCCCTGCAGCAACAATCCCGATTTGCACTAAAAGTGCCAGCTGTAAACCCAGTGCATTCCAATAGCCACGGCGAAAGCCATAATTCAGACCACTGGACATTGAAGCAATTGCACCTGCTCCAGGAGAAATGCTGATGACCCAGCATGCCAGCATATAGGCAAGCCAAACTTGGTAAGACATAAAAGACAAGGAGATAAAAAGACCGGCTTATTATATGACTTTTCACCTTTTAAATGCTTGAAAAATTGATCTTCAAAAATAAGCATTGGGCTATTCACCTTGGCAGTGATAAGGCACAATAAAGCCAGCCACGTATTTTATAAAAATTGTTAGGAGCCATGTATGACTGCCCAATCTGTAATTTTACCGTTACCTTCAGATCATGCCCGGTTTATTGTTTTACGTTTAAAAGACTTAACGATTGAAGAGTTAAAAGAAAAACTTGCAGATTTATTTAGCACACGTGACCGTTTAATCACGCAGCACCCAAATGCACAGATTAAAACAGGGGTCGCCTTTGGTCCGGAGCTTTGGACAAGACTTTATCATCAAACTCCTGCCGGCTTTAAGCAGTTAGATCCCATTCAAGGTGCATTCCAGATGCCTGTTGTTCCTGCTGACGTGCTGATTCATATTGCTAGTGCACGCGCAGACATCTGTTTTGCCTTAAGCCAGTCCTTTTTTAAAGGCATTCAAGACAAAGTGGAAGTACTGGATGAACGGGTATGTTTCCGTTATTTCGACGGGCGTGACATTACCGGCTTTATCGATGGTACGGAAAATCCGCAATTCCCGGATGACCGTGCCGAAGTCGCTTTACTCGGTGAAGATGCCGGAGTTTTTGCTGATGGTTCATTTGTATTTGCACAGCGCTATGCACACAACCTGGAAAAATGGAAAAAATTAAAAGTGGACGCTCAGGAAAATGTGATGGGTCGAACCAAGTTAGAGTCGATTGAACTGGATGATGAGGTGAAGCCGGAAAATGCCCATATTGCCCGGGTTGTGATTGAAGATGATAAAGGCGACGAAATGGAAATTTTACGTCACTCCCTTCCTTATGGAGAAGGCCGTGGTGACCAAGGTTTGTTCTTTATTGCCTATACCAAAAACTTAAACATTATTGACCATATGCTGGAACATATGTTTGGTACAGCTGGTGACGGCATTCATGACCGTCTGCTTCACTTTGTGACACCAATGGACGGAGCTTATTACTTTGCGCCGAGTGAAGAGTTACTGGATGAAGTTTTGGAAGGGTGAGTTGCAAAGTAAAAAGAGATTGGAGATTTTCAATCTCTTTTAGCTAATCAAGTATTTATAATATATATAAAATTTAACTTAATATTATTTTTATTATCTACAGAATCTGTATAAATGAAATTACCCTGTTTATCAATCAAAGGCTTTGTTGTATAAATATTCTCAGGTCGAGTGTGGAACTGCTTGATGAGTGAGCTTAAGAGCAAACCAGAGTCCACTTTTTTTATATCAGTGAAATTATAAATATCTTATGATCTTTTGTTAATTGATGGTGTTTACATCAAATAACTGCGTACCGCTGAACATAAAGAAAAATCCCCTTTAATTTCAATAGTAAATGAGATTTTTCTTTATACTTTAATTACAATGATCATTTAAAACTTTTTGAGGTACTTTTCTTTTATACGTATTAAATTTTTTAGCTATATTTCTATTTTCATTTCCAATAAATGATTTATTGATAACCAAATCCATATCACCATCACTTACTTTAACTTGGTCATTTGCTATGAGATCTTTCAAATCATCATCAACAACAATCAATCCATTTTTATATCTATATTTTAAATAATTTGTTGAAATTAAATTATTTTTTTTAAAATTAAATTTGTATTTTTCTTGACCTACCTCTCCATAAATACTAAGTATAAGTAAACAACTATCTCCTTGCTTTACTAATTCTATTCCACCACCTTCTGCACTAATTCCTTGATCTGTTAAGTCAAGTTCAAATATTTTTTTAGTGGATAAATTAGTTTTAGCTGATAAATTACACCCTGTTAAAAATATAAAAGTAAGAAGCAAAATTTTTACCATGAGAATTCGCTTATTAAACATCATATTTCACCTTTAAAGGATTCCCACCAGCATCTTTAGTTAATTGTCTAAGCTGAGCCATATTTTTTCCTGTTTTTAATTGGAAGTGCGGATTATCAACTATTGTTTTCCAATCTCCCCCCCATTCCAGTCCAATACTTTTTCCTACAAGAGCAATTTTCTTTAGGATTTTAATATTTGTAGCATCGGACTTTGCATCCATGTGAAGTTTACCATCCTCCCATAATGGGAAAACATCAACAGCTAAAGCGAAATTATGATTACTTTGCCCCCCTTTTGCATTTGTTACAATATTACCCGAAGCGGTTCTTCCTTTTGCATATAAAGCATCTTGTTGTGCATATGTACGATAGTCTTGAACAATGACAAGTTGTACCTGATGCTTAGTATATACATCATTAATAAACTTCCTAATTAAAGCTCTCACCTGTGGATGCAACCTTCCAATTGCTTTTTCATTTCTTTGAGAAACTTTGGAAGAAACTGGTATTTGTGACTCTACTTTTGCTATAGGAGTCTCTTCCTTATTTTTTGATGCATCTTGTTTTACTGTTGGGGGCATTGCAGTTTTTGTCTCTTCTTTCTTCTTCTCAGGCTGGGGTTTAGATACGGGAGATGCCACTTTACGGTCATAAACTTTTAGTTTTTGATTTTGGCTAAGTTTATCATTACTTAATCCATTTAATTTATTGATTTCATCAACAGTATTGCCAGTGAGTTTAGCAATTAAAGGTAAACTATCTTTTTGTTGCACCACAATAATCTTGGTTTTTTCCTGCCGAGTTTGTTGTAGTTTTGGTTTACTTTCAGGTGGTGGCATTGATACTTCCACTTTTTTGACAGGAATTTTTAACACTTGTCCAGGATGAATATCAGTATCACTTTTTAAATTATTGATCCTGATCAATTCTGCTGTAGTCGTATGATTATCATCTGCTATTCGAGATAAATAATCACCTTCAGCAACAATGTATGTCGATCTGACATATGTACCCGTTGCTACGTCTTTGGCGGAGAGATTTACCCCTTTTAACAAAACTTTAGGGCTCCGAACAATAAAAGTAGTTTTTTCACCAATAAGCTGTAGCTTAACTTTGGGTTCGTATTTCCCTGACGTAATACTTCTTACTAAAACCTCGATAATTGTGCCAACTGGACGCTTAATCCATACAGATTCACCATTTTCAATCGTAACATGATCGGAGATCAGTATTGAACCAACCCAAAGTTGATGAAACAAGCCATTAATCGGCTGATCAAGAGCATCCAAAAATTTAATATTAGCTAAGCAATCCATAATTATATTTCATCCTCATGTTCATGATCTTCATGTGAACCACAACTACAGTTATATTCAAAATTCTCATCTTCACTTCCATCATCTAATGACACAGACCAGTCATCAACAGTACCAATGAGAATGTCATAATCTTCATTAATGGATGTATTCATTCGTTGAGTTCGACCATGTTGATCGAGTATTCCGGAAATATAGGTATTATTTTTATTGTTAATTAATTTGTATTTAACCTCTGAAAAATTAGCTTCATAAAATAGATCATAAAAATCCCATTTGTTTGTAAAAGTCTTAACATCTTGAATTAAAGGTAAAGTTGGTATTTCAGTTTTAACTTTCCCTCCCCCCACAAAACTATGCTGCCCTGCCTTACTTTCAAACTTGCCACCTGTAGTCGTAAAAATACCTTCTGCATTAATCTTTAACTGTGAACCACCCGCTGTCAGTACAATCTCTTTTGGGCTGATAAGCTCAATTTTATCTTCCGTAGAAATCAGCTTAACAACCTTACGGGCTATGACTTCAATGGCATCATCCTGTGCCTGCAGCTCGACTTTGCCTTTCGCAGCATATGCCCTCACCCCCTGCTGCGCTGCAAACAGGCTGATCTTGTCTTGAGCATGGCTAATGAATGATTTTTGCGTTGAGAAATTAATCGCATCTCCGGCAGTTTGGCTGATCTGTCCATCTGCCGAGAGATGTAAATCTTCATGGGTGACACAGGCGATGGAGTTAGGCGCTGCCAGAATCATCAAGGCCTGCTTAAAAACATTTGCTTTAGCTTCATCCCTGTGTTCCATCTGCTCCAGGAAATGCTTTAAATTGTCTAAAACGGTAAGTGCATCCGTTTGCTGATTTTTCGCCACATCACTTAAGCTTTTTGAATGATTGAAACTATTTTCAAGCTGACTTTTAGCCTGATTCACATCCAAATGATGACCTGCCGCGGTATTTTGCTTGTGTGTGGAAATGAGCAAACCATCACCCGCCCGAACAGCGCCCCATTGATCCGTTCTTAGCTCAAAGCCTTCACCACGGCCCTCACTAGTCTCGGCAGCTTTGGGATGGCTGAGATGCCCCAAATTCAGCTGACTTGCGCCATGGCTGCTTTGCAATTGGGTACTGATCTGTCCAGTGGTGTCATCAAAACGTAGCTGGTTAAAACCGTTTCCATCCACCTCTTGCGAGCGAATACCACTGAGCTTTTTGGTGTCCGGTAACTGCCCCTTGCGATCAAACATGCTCTGATGGCGTTCCGCCTCATGAATCCGCCCTACCACAAAAGGCCGGTCCACATCCCCTTCAAAGAAGTCAATCACCACAATTTCACCAATCCGCGGATGAAAACGTGCACCATAACCTTCACCTGCCCACGGGGTCAGCACATCTACCCAGGCTGAATCGGTATCATTGTCATTGCTGCCGGCTCCGCCATCATGTCCATGATCATCATCACGGGTAAACAAAAAGCGGACTTTGATTCTTCCCCATTGATCCACATAAATGCTTTCACCTTCCGGACCGACCACTCTGGCACGTTGCGGATAGGCTACAGGTCGATGATTTAGGGGATGATATTCAGGCAGCACAGCAATATTGCGTCGCACCAGATACAGCTCATTGGCTTGCCGTTCCTCTCCCGACGGTTGCCAACGGCTTAAACTTACCAGGCTATCCACTTGCCGATGGATGTCTTTCGGCAAATTATTCTGGTTGTAAAAAGCCTTGCCTAAAATCAGGAATTCCTTGTCTGAACCTGAATGCCGATCAATTTCAGGATGATCCAGCAATTCAAACCAGTAACCGACATGGGCATCACGCACGCTACTCTGCGCAGTGAAATATTTGGCCTGCAAGTCCTGGTACTGGCTCAGTTGCCGATTCAGTTTTTCCAGTTGCGGACTGCCTGCAGTGGTGGCCTGATCCGCACCGGTTAAATCCGCTGTCCATGCAGGACTCATGTTCCAGACCTGTTCCAGACTTAAAGTTTCATTGTCTTGCAATTCACTATGTTGATGATGGCTAAGCAGAGAATGACTTTGATCCTGCGATAAGGTATGGGCTTGCCAACGCTGTACCTGCACGGCGGTCGACTGCAAGGACCGTTCGGCAATAAAACCGGTAATGCTGTCAAAAGTCTCCGTGGCATGGCTGCGATGAAAGCGCACCGATCTTCTTTTTAAGGTATTAAACTCATGGTTTTCATCAATTAAACGTAATTTCTGCGCTTGAATTGCTGTGGCCGAACTGGCAACGACATGTTCGGCTTCATCAATCAGCCAATTGATGCCTTCGCTGCGCCACAGCCGGGTTAAAAATTCATAATCGGTTTCATTGGCCTGCATCACAAAAGGACGTACATCATAGTCTCGGCTCAGGCCTTGCATATTTAAACTGAGGCTGGCTGCAAACAGGCGACTTTTGCCTTGCCATTCCTTAAACAGGATTTCACTGATATCGCGCACACTTTTGTTGATAAACACACGACTATTACGGCGCTTGTGCCACAGTGCCGTCGCATCTTCAAGGGTCAGTTTATACAGGGTCAGTGCACCATCGCTTTGGCCCTGGCTGGCAGCAGTAATCACGCCCGTCATCCGGGACAATTCACCGGTATCCGTCACCTGGTCCACAGCCACCTGCCCGCCAATAAATTGTTTGAGCGCAATATGGGCATGCGTCGACAGGCACATCAGTTCAGCTTTTAAGCCCTGATTGATGCGGTGTTGTCCTTCAATGCGTTGAATAAAGACCTGAGCATTCAGCAATTCATTGGAAAACTGGATATGCAGGGCGCGCTTTTGCAAACTTAAGCCCATACTGTCCATCAGCATGTGAATATTCTTTAACATCATGATTTATTATTGTTATAGGGTTATTTTAATTTGAGACGCATTCTAGAAAATGTTGTTTTTTTAGTCCAGTAGGTTTTTTGTTAATTTTATCCATCAGCGCAATTCTGTTAAATGAATGAAATTAGATAAAAATGTGCAGAGATTAAAGCCATTGCTTTATTCTGCTGCGAGACGCTTGCTGTTACACTGAAAAGCATAAGAATATTGAAGAGCTCGGGTCATGATTGAGATTCATTCCAAACTACCGGCACAGGGTGTCACCATTTTCAGCGTAATGACCGCCATGGCGCATCGCCTGAATGCCTTAAATCTCTCTCAAGGTTTTCCCGACTTTGCCGCGCCACCGGCCCTACTCCAAGCCTTAAGCCAGGCAACAATGGATGGTTTCAATCAATATGCACCCAGTGATGGCTTGATTTCGCTGCGTGAACAGGTGGCCCAGCAATTTTTAAAACGCGATCAACTGGTGATTGACCCCATTACTGAAATCACCATCACGCCTGGAGCCACGATTGCCATTTTTGTTGCCATTCAGGCGCTGATCCATGCCGAAGATGAAGTGATTATTTTCGACCCCTGTTATGACAGTTATGGTCCCAGCGTGAAACTGGTGGGGGGTAAGGCCGTTCACATTTCCCTGACAGCCCCACAATTTTCAGTGGACTGGAACCGGGTAAAAGATGCCATCAATGACCGGACCCGGATGATCATTGTGAATACCCCGCACAATCCAAGCGGTGCCATCTGGTCACGTCAGGATTGGTTAACTTTAATTGAACTGATTCGGGATAAAAATATCATTGTCCTATCCGACGAAGTTTATGAACACCTGATTTATGACGGTCAGAAGCATTATTCAGCCTTGTCCTTTCCGGAACTTCGCGACCGCAGCATAGTAATCGGTTCATTTGGTAAAACCTTTCACGTGACCGGCTGGAAAACCGGATATTGCATTGCCTCGCCTGAACTGACGAAAATATTCAGACAAGTGTATCAGTTTGCCAGTTTCTGCGGCGTGACACCGGTACAGATGGCGCTGGCCACGTTTATGCAGCAGCATCCGGAGCATATTGAGGGACTTGCAGAGTTTTATCAGGATAAACGTGACCTGTTTAATTCAGGCCTGCGAAATTCGCGCTTTCATTTTACCCCTTCACAAGGGACATATTTCCAGAACCTGAATTACAGTGCCATCCGCCCCGATCTGGATGATGTCGAGATGTGTAAGTTCTTGGCCCAACAGCATGGCATTGTTGCCATTCCCATATCGGTGTTTTATCAGCAGGCACCGGAAAATTTACGTTTAATCCGCTTCTGTTTTGCCAAAAAAGATGAAACTTTAGAGCAGGCAACCACCATTTTATCGGCTGTTTAAATGCATCATTTGCAATCAAATTCCGCCTTGATTACCGAAAAACTAAGGCTTGTTTAAGCTAACTCAGGTAGGGTTAGCAATAGAACCAAAAGATATAAAAAAATTACAGGATGTTCCATGCCCCATCATCAACCTCTGGTCAGCCAGCAGAAACTCTGGAAAACATTTTTAGTTTTTCTGTTGCCCTTGATTGCGACCAATATTTTGCAAAACCTGTCAGGAACCATTAATACCATTTTTGTCGGGCAAATGATGGGGGTGAAGGCCATTGCAGCGGTGGCTGTATTCTTTCCGATTTTGTTCTGCCTGCTGGCTTTTGTGATTGGACTTTCCTCAGGAGCAACGGTATTGGTTGGGCAGGCCTGGGGAGCGCAAAATATTGAAAAAGTGCGCTATGTGGTGGGGTCTACCCTGTTTATGACCTTAACTGGCGGCAGTATGATTGCGCTGTTGGGGGTGCTTTTTGCCAAGCATATTTTACTGGCTCTGGGTACAGCTCCTGATGTCATGCACCTGTCGTTGCCTTTTGTACAGTGGATGATGGCTGGTAGCCCCTTATTATTTATTTATATTATTTACACCTCCATTTTACGTGGCGTCGGTGACAGTACCACCCCGCTAATTGCTTCTGGCATGACTATTCTGATTGGTGTGCTCGTTACGCCTGTGCTGATTGCAGGCTATTTTGGCTTTCCGAAAATGGGCATTATTGCTCCGGCAATTGCGACCGCTGTCGGTTATCTGGCGGTACTGGTGTTTTTGGCCATGTATCTGAATAAAAAGGATCATCCGCTCAAGCCTGACCGTCATTTGCTCAGCCATATTCGCCATCACCCAGAACTGAGTAGAATTATTCTGCGTTTGAGCATTCCTACCGGGGTGCAGATGGTAACCACTTCGGTTGCCGGACTGGTCATTGTCGGACTGGTCAACCGTTATGGTTCACATGCAACCGCGGCCTATGGGGCAGTCAATCAGGTACTGAACTACATTCAATTTCCCGCCCTGTCTATTTCAATTGCCGCTTCCATTTTTGCAGCACAGGCCATTGGTGCAGGAAAGTCGGATCTGCTCAACAAGGTTACGCGTACTGCACTCGGGATGAATATTGTCATTACCGGCGGATTGGTGGCTTTGGCTTATCTGTTCTCCAAATATCTGATGGCGCTGTTTATCACCGACCCGACGGTGGTGGTCCTGGGGCAACAATTATTGTTTATCGTGCTGTGGTCCATCCTGTTTTTTGGGGCCAGCGCCATTTTTGCTTCCATCATGCGTGCCAGTGGCACCGTGACCCTCCCCATGCTGATTAATATCGCCGCGATTTTATTGATTGAAGTGCCCTGTGCCTACCTGTTCAGCCGATGGTGGGGTTTGCAAGGGATCTGGTATGCCTATGCTTTGGCCTTCGTCATCTTGTGCATCATGCAAGGGCTGTATTACCAATTTGTGTGGAAGAAAAAAACTGTGACTGCCCTCATTTAAACTGCTTACTGATTTAAAAAAGATTTGCCGGAATGCCTTAGAAATAGGATTAATGCTCTTATCCCATATAGGTTATAAGGATTTAATTTTATCGTATTTTTCAAGCCTGCTGTTCCTTGTTATAAACCTGTTGAAAATCAATGATTACAACAGAGTATGACCATGGCAAAACGACAAATTAAACTGGGTGCTTTTATTCCAACCACTTCACAGCACGCTGCGGGCTGGCGCCATCCGCAGTCACGTCCACAGCATCATTTAAGCATTGATTATGCGATTGAACTGGCAAAAACTGCCGAGAAAGGTTTGTTTGATGCTTACTTCCTTGCCGATGGTTTGTCGGTGAATTGGAGTCATGGGGCTTCCAAAAGCAAGCAAAGTATGGGCTATAGCGACAAGGTGGTCGGTTTTGAACCGGTGACCTTGTTTGCTACCATTTCAGCTGTGACAAAACATATCGGTTTTATTGCCACTGCATCCACCACCTATGAAGATCCCTACCTTTTGGCCCGTAAATACGCCTCTTTAGATCATATTTCCAAGGGTCGTGCCGCCTGGAATGTGGTCACCACCATTTCGGCGGATACTGCCCGCAACTTTGGTTTCACTGCGCATCCGGATGCCAAAATCCGTTATGAACGCGCAGATGAATTTATTGAAGTGGTGCAAAAACTTTGGGACTCCTGGGAAGATAATGCTTTTCTTTATGATAAAGAAAGCGGTCAATTCTTCGATGCAGACAAAGTGCATGAACCCCTGCATACAGGCAAACATTTCAGCGTGCAAGGTCCACTAAATGTGTCTCGCCCACCACAAGGGTATCCGGTGATTGTGCAAGCCGGTCAGTCGGAAGATGGCCGTGAACTGGCCGCAAAATATGCCGAAGTCATTTTCACGGCGCAGCAGAGTTTAAGCGATGCCCAGGCCTTTTACCGTGATGTTAAAACACGTTTAACTAAATATGGCCGCCATACCGATGACCTGAAAATCATGCCGGGCGTATCGGTTTTTGTGGCAAAAACTGAACAGGAAGCCCAGGAAAAATACCAGTTATTAAACAGCCTGATTCACCCGGATGTTGGCCTAGGCTTACTTTCCGGTTTGGCAGGCCATATTGATCTTTCAAAATTTGACCTGGATGCCCCCTTCCCGCAACTGGAAGAAGCCGAGATCAATTTCTCTAGCCGTCAGCAGATGATGATTGATATTGCACGTAAGCATAACTTTAGCATTCGCCAGCTGTATGAATATATTGCCTCAGCACGCGGTCACTGGACCTTGATTGGTACTCCCGAGCAGGTGGTGGATCAGCTGCAAAACTGGTTTGAAAATGAAGCAGCAGATGGCTTCAATGTCTTGCCGCCGTCTACCCCTGCCGGCCTGGATGATTTTGTGAATTTGATTGTGCCAGAACTGCAACGCCGTGGCCTGTTCCGTACTGCATATGAAGGAACTACTTTACGTGAAAATCTGGGCTTAAAACGTCCTGAAAATCAGTATGTCCTTGCCAGACAGGCAAGCAAAGCGTCTTGATTGAGCTGAAACACATGTTCCGCTTGGAGCATGTGTTTTATACCCATAAAAAAATTATGCCTTTTTCATCCTCAGCATATTCAATGCAAATTTTAAGCTGAATACATGACAACACAACAACAGCCAAGCTGTTGATATAACAACAATAAATAAAATAAAAAATATTAAATATATGATTTTTAATACTTATTTTATTGGCACGCTCTTTGAACTAGATAAAACCATACCCAACCACATAGAACAGGTTTTCACATGTCAAAACGTCAAATACGCTTAGGGGCTTTTGTACCCGGAACATCACAACATGTTGCCGGCTGGCGCCATCCGCAAGCTCGTCCACAAGACAGCCACAACTTAAACTATTTTATAGAACTGGCCAAAACGGCTGAACGTGGCTTATTTGACGCCTATTTCCTGGCGGATGTTCCCGTGACCGTCGATCCGGAGACCACACCGAACCTGGGTTTAACCGGCGGTTTTTCTGCGGGGCTTGAGCCTGTTTCCCTGTTTTCTGCTCTGGCAGCTGTGACCAAGCATATAGGCTTTATCGCTACAGCATCGACCACTTATGAAGAGCCTTATAACCTGGCACGCAAGTTTGCTTCACTCGATCATTTATCCGAAGGACGTGCTGCCTGGAATGTGGTCACGACTGCGGGCATCCCTGTGGCTAAAAATTTTGGTTTAAGCGATGCTCCACACCCGAAAGAGCGTTATGAACGTGCCGATGAATTTATCCAGGTGGCACAAAAACTTTGGGATACTTGGGAAGATGATGCCTTTGAATATAATAAAGAAACAGGACAATTCTTTGATGGCAAGAAAATTCACCCACCGCGTTTTAAAGGCAAGCATCTCGCGGTACATGGTGGATTGAATGTGGCACGTCCACCCCAAGGTTATCCTGTGATTGTTCAGGCGGGTCAATCGGAAGATGGTCGTGAACTGGCGGCAAAATTTGCGGAAGTGATATTCACGGCCCAGCAAAAACTTGAAGATGCCCAAGCCTTCTACCGTGATGTAAAAGGCCGTTTAGCCAAATATGGCCGTCATGCCGATGACCTGAAAATCATGCCAGGTGTATCCATTTTTGTTGGCAAGACAGAAGAAGAAGCACGGGCCAAATATGATGAACTGAACAGCTATATTCATCCGAGCTTGGGTCTGTCTTTAATCCAGCAACTGGGCGGTTTTACCGAAGACCTGTCAAAATTTGATCTGGATCAGCCTCTCCCTGAGCATATTGGACAAATAGAAAATGGCGCCAGCCGTAACCAATTGATTCTAGAGATTGCACGTAAAAACAATTTCACTATTCGTGAGCTTTATCAATGGGTGGCAAGTGCGCGTGGTCACTGGACCATTATTGGTACGCCAGAACAGGTGGTGGATGAATTACAAGCCTGGTTTGAAAATGAAGCCGCGGATGGCTTTAATATTCTGCCGCCAACCACGCCTGCCAGCCTGGATGACTTTGTTGATTTGGTAGTCCCCGAACTGCAACGTCGTGGCCTGTTCCGTACCGAGTATGAAGGCAAAACCTTACGCGAAAACTTAGGTTTGAAACGCCCTGAAAACCAGTATGTGCTGGCTGTTCAGCAAGTCAAAGCATCTTAATTTAAACAGTTGAATATCCCTCATTCATGAGGGATTTTTTATGTCTGATCCTTTTCAATCGACATAAAAAAACCCACTTTACGCAGGCTTTTGGATCACACTAAAAAAAGATTACCAGGCAAATTGATAATCAGAAAATTTCGCTGCCGGTTTATTGCGGTGTAACTGGTCTTTTAATGGATCGCTAAAATCCGTCAAAATGTCATTTTTAATATTATGCAAACGGACATCTTCACGTTTACGCGGATGGGCAACAGGGACATCAACAATACGCTTAATCCGGCCCGGATGGGGTTGCATCACCACCACGCGATCCCCTAAAAATACCGCTTCTTCTACGTCATGGGTCACAATCACCATGGTGATTTTTTCTGCCTGCCAAATCCGCTGTAATTCGTCCTGCAGGTTCTGACGGGTTAAGGCATCCAGTGCGCCAAAAGGCTCATCCAGAAATAAAATTTCCGGCCGGTTCACCAGACTGCGGGCAATTGCCACACGCTGGTTCATGCCGCCTGAAAGCTGGGATGGATAGGCATTGGCAAAACTGGTCAGATTGACCAGTTGCAGATGTTCATCAATCAGCTGGTCTTCTTCAGCCCGTGTCAGCTTACTCTGATGCAGTGCAATACGTACATTTTCACGCACGCTTAACCAGGGAAAAAGGCGGTGGTCCTGAAACACGATCCCGCGCTGTAAACTGGTGCCAAAAATCTTTTTGCCATCCACCTGAATCTGCCCTTGATAGCTGTTTTCCAGCCCCACCAATAAGCGTAACAGTGTGGATTTACCGCAGCCACTGCTGCCGACAATACTAATGAACTCACCCGGCTGGATGTCCAGATTAATATCTTCCAGCACGGTTAAAGCGTCATTGTTTTGTGTGGGATAGGTTTTGCTGAGCTGCTGAATAGATACATGGCCGGTTGCTTGCTGTGTCATCTCTCAATTCTCCTGTAAAGCTTGAGCAATGGCGAATTAAAGCTTCGCCAGAGACACTTCCGTCGACTTGATCAACACCACCACTTCAGAACCGACTTTAAGGTCCAGATCTTTGACTGAACGGGTACTGATAATTGAAGTGAACAGACCAGCTTTGGTTTCCACATTTATTTCAGAAACCACGTCACCTTCTAATACTTCTTGAATAATGCCTTTAAACTGGTTACGTACATTTACGGAAGTAATTGCCATTTTAGTTATGCCTTTTGTTATTTAGAGATCTCTAATATAAAACAGATTATTGATTTGCTTTATCTTGATTTATCCTTTAGTTATCCCTATTTTTTTTATCTTTTTAAAAGATAAATAATCCCAGCTTTAATTTATATCTGAAAGCGATAATCAAATACCGATATATTATTTATCATTCCATTTTAAATATTTCATGATGATCAATATTTTCAACAAGTATAAGAATCTCATGTCTATTTTAACCCACCCCAATGTACCCTCTGCCCTGAAGCATAAGCGTGCAACGGCGACGGTATTTGAAGACCCTTTATCACAGGCGCTGCTTGCCCGTATTGAACAGATTGCGCCAAGTGAAGCCAATGCGTTGATTATTGGCGACACCGGTACAGGCAAAGAACTGGTCGCCCGGCAAATTCATCAGCTCAGCCATCGCGCCAAAGGCCCGTTTGTGGCGGTGAACTGTGGCGCTTTCACAGAATCACTGGTGGAAAGTGAACTTTTTGGACACGAAAAAGGCGCTTTTACCGGTGCCATCCATACCCGCGTAGGCTGGTTTGAAGCGGCGCATAATGGCACCCTGTTTCTGGATGAAATTGGCGATTTATCGCTGTCCATGCAGGTCAAATTATTACGGGTGTTACAGGAACGCGAGATTGTGCGCATCGGTTCACTCAAGCCGATTCCGATCAATGTGCGCATTATTGCCGCGACCAATGTCGATCTGGAAAAAGCCGTGCAGGACGGACGTTTCAGGGAGGACCTATTCTATCGCCTGCATGTGGCCTTACTCAAAATTCCAACGCTTTCAGAGCGTCGCGATGACATTCTGCCGCTGGCAAAACACTTTATTCAAGTCTACCAGACCGACCCGCATGCGACCCCGTTGCGCCTCAGCCAACTGGCGCTTAAGAAACTGACTTTACACCCTTGGCCCGGCAATATCCGCGAGCTGGAAAACACCATTCACCATGCCGTTTTAGTCAGTAAAAATGGCGTGATTGAACCGGAAGATATTACGTTTTCCAGTATTCAGTCGGCTGCCCAGAAAGCTGAACCTTTTAGTTTTGCTTCAATTTCTGCGGTAAACGGAACGATTAAGGATCTTCAGGATGCAGGACAACTTTTGGAACAGACATTTCAAAGTATTTTTCAGTCTTCGGAACAGTTTAAGCAGACCAATATCAATGAGCTGATAGAAGAAAAATTTATTCGCAGTGCCTATGAGTACTGCCAGTACAACCAGGTACATACTGCAAAATTATTAGGCGTGACCCGTAATGTCATTCGCACGCGTTTATTAAAATATGGTTTATTATAAATATCCACTCATTTATTTTATTCTGCTTTTATTTTTCTATTTAAATTTTAACCAGATAATAAAAACCTCGATTTATTTATCGAGGTTTTTTATTAGACTTCTTTTATAAATTGCCTTTATTTCTCCCTAGGGGAGAAAATTAAAGAGGGTATGAACAATTGAAAGAAGTCCATTTTAATGCTTTTTATTTCCTATTATTCTACAGGATTACGTTTCCAGGCGGTAAAGTATTTTTCCAGGCCAATTAAAATATAGTTAAACGATAGGCCGACCAGAGTAATCACCAAAATACCGACAAACATTTGCGGAATTTCAAAACTGAACTGTGAATACATAATCAGATAGCCCAAACCCGCTTTGGCCCCGAACATTTCCACTGCCACCAAAGCCAGAATCGAGATCGCACCCGCCAGCCGGATGCCGACAAAAATCGTAGGAACAGAAGCAGGTAAAATCACTTTACGGAACAGTTGATGCGGTTTTAAACCCATGGTCCGTGCAGATTTAATTAACAATGGATCCACCGTTTGCACGCCTGTAATGGTGTTTAAAAGAATCGGCCAGGTGCAGGCATAAACCAGTAAGCTGATTTTGGATGCTTCACCAATACCCAGAAACAGGATAAATAAAGGCATTAAAGCCAAGGCTGTAGTATTACGGAACAGTTCCAGTAATGGATTGAGGGTTTCTGCCACCAGTTTATACCAGCCAATCACCAAACCCAGTGGAATGGCAATGGCTAAGGCCAGCGCAAAACCAATGATTGAACGCTGAATACTGGCAAAGAAATGCGTGCCCAATTGACCGTTTTGATAGAGCTGCCAGGCCGTTTCCAACACAGTGGATAAGGGCGGTAAAAATGCCGGGCTGACCACACCTATTCGGGGTAAGGTTTCCCAAAGCAATAAAAATAATAGGATAGCGATACTGCGTTTAAAAATGGTGTTCAGCCAGCTGAGTTCCATACGTGGTTTTGACGGACTATAGGTCGGGCTATGTGGAATCGCCTGTTGAGTCGATGACATGATGAATATTCCTCAATTTTATTTATGCGTGAGCAAGCTGTTTATCTTTTTCGAGTGCTTGCGCCTTAATCACTTCTTCGCTTAAAAGCGACCAGATTTGATGACGAATTTTGCCGTATTCAGCCGTTGAACGGATGTCCTCATCTTTGGCTTTCAGGCTGGCTGGAATGTCGATGATCTCCTTAATCCGTCCCGGTCGAGAAGTCATAATCGCCACGCGCTGGCTCAGGAAAATCGCTTCATCGATACTGTGGGTGATGAAAACGATGGTTTTTTTAGACGATTGCCAAATCTTGATCAGCTCTTCCTGCAAGGTTTCACGGGTTTGTGCATCCAGTGCGGCAAAAGGTTCATCCATCAGTAGAATTTCCGGCTCATAAGCCAGACTGCGTGCAATGGCCACACGCTGCTTCATTCCACCGGAAAGTTCATTGGGATAATGTTTTTCAAAACCGGACAGCCCCACCAGTTGTAAATAATACAAGGCCTTTTCACGGCGGGTTTTCTTGTCGACACCTTTGGCTTCCAGGCCAAATTCAATATTTTCCAGAGCGGTCAGCCAGGGATATAAGGCATATTGCTGGAAGACGATGCCGCGATCTAGACCCGGTTGGGTAATCTGTTTACCACTGAGCAGAATCTGCCCCGAAGAAGGTCTGGTCAGCCCGGCAATCAGGTCCAGCAAGGTCGATTTACCGCAGCCACTTGGCCCCACAATCGAGACAAATTCGCCTTGCTGAATATCCAGCGTGACATTTTCCACTGCCACAAATTCCGGTTTGTAATTCTTGCTGTTGGGATGGTTCTGTGCAGGAAAAACTTTCCGCACATGATCTAGATTTAAAGCACTGCTCATGATTTTATTCCTTATATTGTTCATTTTTTATAGTGGCGTATGGGTTAAAGGCATTGCTGTACAAGATTTTTACATTGAGCTGATTGGCTTTGAGTTTCTGTTCACTTACCAGCGCATTGACCCAAGGCTCGAAGTCTGCATCTTTTTGTACGCCGCCAATTTCAGCGACACCCGTGCCGGTATAAAACGGAATCAGCACTTTGGTTTCATTGCGCTGACGCTTATCTATGATGCTTTCCATACGCGCAATAATTTGTTCTTTGGGCATGTGATGTAGCCACTCTTGGGCACGTGCCACGCCATTCACAAAAGTTTTGGCAACGTCTGGATGCTGTTGAATAAAATCGTGTCGCATCGCATAACTGCCTGCAGTAAATGCTCCATACAATTCAATATCTTTAAAGATTGGACGCACGCCGCCTGTTTTCAGGGCGCGTTTTTCCAAAATGCCCGAGAACACGGCAATATCAATTTGTCCATTACGCAGTGCCTGTTCGATACTCACTGGCGGCAACACAATCAGTTCCACTTCACGGATTTCTTCCGGGGTTAATCCATGACGTGCCAAATAATCTTTAACCACAAACTCGTAGTGTGCGCCAAAGGCATTCACCGCAACTTTTTTGCCAATGAAATCGCGTGCCTTACGGATCGGACTGTTTTCAAGCACATAAAAACCCACATTCATTTCCGCATCACTGCCATAGGAGGCCACCACAGGAACCACATCCAGCCCTGCAGCGATGACTTTCACCATAGCCCCATTAAAGGCTGAGGCAAAATCGACATCGCCAGCAACCAGGGTAAGTAAATCTTGCGGACCACCTTGCACCGTACCGACATAGTCCAGTTTAATCTTGCCGAAATAACCCAGATCTTGTGCCAGCTCCGGCAAAGACACTAAGCCAGGATAACTCTGGTAGCGTAAGGTAGGCGTAGTTTTCGCATTTTGTGGTTCCACCTGCTGGCTACTACAACCCGCAATAATGCTGGCACTGATGGTTACAGCTGCTAAAGCTTTTTGCCAAAATTTAGGAAGTATTTTCATTATTATTTGCTCCTATACACGTTGCTGCCAGCGCAGCACTTTGCTTTCAATCCGGGTCAGCGCTGCATTTAAAATCACACCGATGATGCCGATGCTGAACATGCCTAAAATAATCAGAGATACGTTGAACTGTTCCCGCCCGCGGATCACCAGGTTACCCAGACCGACCCCGTAATTGGCCAATAGAAATTCTGAACCCACGGTCGCCAGCCAGGCGAAAATCAAACCGAGTTGCAGACCGACAAAAATCTGCGGACTGGCTGCCGGTAAAATCAGCTTGCGGTAGGTATACAGTTTCGGAAATTGATAGACTTTTGCGACTTCACTGTATTTCGCGCTGATGCTGCTCACGCCTTCCAGGCTATGCAGTGCCACGGGATAAAATACCGAAAGGCTGATAAACAGGATTTTTGCGCCGTTGCCATAACCTAAAAAGGTTGAAATTAAAGGCAACCATGCAAACAGTGAGACCTGACGTAATACGTTAAAGCTGGGTGCAAATAACCAGTTGATCCAGCGTGTGGTGCCTAAGGCCACACCGAAAGCAACACCCAGACTGGCGCCAATGACATAACCCGCAAAGTTACGGCTTAAACTCGCCGCAAAACCCTGCCAGAATTCGGTTTGGCTAAAGCTCTGGATTGCACTGCTGAATACCGTGAGAGGAGATGGAATCAGTTTGGCATCCAGCCACTGTAAGGCGGAAGCGGTCGCCCAAAGTGCAATAAATAACAGGGGTAAAATCAAGGCTTGCAGCACTTTAATGCTTTTTTCCACAGCTGGATTTACACGGATGGCTGATTTTTCAAGACTGAGTTCTGACATGATTAGCCCCCTACCCGTGTTGCATAAAAACGAGCAAGACGTTCAAAGGCAGCCAAACCACTGTCCAGAATAAAACCCGTGATGCCAATTAAAATAATGCCCATGAAAATAATATCCATCTGCATCAATTGACGTCCCCACACCATGAGGAAGCCAATGCCTTCACTACTTGCCAGTAATTCCACAAACACCAAGGCCAGCCAGGCCTGCATCACGCCTTGGCGTAGACCGCTAATAATCGCAGGGAGGCTGGCAGGTAGAATGACTTTAGAAAAAGTCTGGAATTTGGAAAATTGATAGACCTGTGCCACTTCAAGTAAGCGGTTCGGTACTTGTTGAATGCCTTTAAAGGTTGCGATCAGTACCGGTGAAACCACGGCTAATGAGATCGCAACAATCTTCAAGGCTTCATCAATACCCAGGAAAATCATCAGCAGGGGAATCCAGCCAATAATTGGAAACTGGGTCAGGAGCTGAATCGTCGGCAAGACAAAGCGCTGTGCACGTTGCGACAGTGCAAACCAGACTCCCAGACCGAGTCCCAGGCTCACCCCTAAAGCCACACTCCAGAAAATGCGTTTTGTACTGACCAGGAAATGCAATTGCAGATCACCTGACTGCCAGAGTTCAACCGTTGTACTCCAGACCAGCTGCGGTGCCGGTAAAATCTGTTCCGGCAACCATTGGCGTAGGGTGGCCACATACCAGAGTCCCAGCAGCAGCACGGGTACAAGCAGACCACAAGCCAATTGCAAGGTTACGCTCAGGTACTTCTTAAAAAATCCAAATGCACTACGGTAACTTTGCCACTGTACCGAATGTGCGGTTACATTCGTAAGGCTCATGATTCTTGTCCTTCTGCTATATGTTTTGAACCATCAGGTTTTAAAAAAGAAATAAATGCCTGATCTCGCAAGATCAGTAAAATTAATGCCAGAAATGCCAGACCAATCGGGAAAAATAGGTTTTGCAGACCGATGCTGGCACCCAATGCCGCTCCCAGAAATCCGCCAAACAAGCCACCAGCTGGACCCACCAAAGCCACGATGGGTGAGATTTTTGCCATTGCGGTTTGCTCACCCACTCTGGCAAATGCCATAAAGTTGGCAATGTGCAGCATGCCCAAACCGAGACCCAACATCAGCGATGCCGGCCACATCCAGAATGTAATCGGCGTGATGGCTAAAATCAGTAAGGCACTGCCCATTAAGCTCAGTCCGATCCAGTAAAATTTCGGATAGCCAATCAGTTCGGCCCAGCCACCCAGGGTAAATAAGGAACCGACAAAAACCAGGCCTTGGGTCGTCAACAACATGACTGCCGCCGATTCAGCCATGGAGAAGCTTTGAATGGCGATGACAACAATGAAAAAACCAAAATAGTTATTGGCCAGACTGCTTAAAAACTCTAAAGCGCAGACCATACGTAAGGCAGCATGGGTTTTCAGTAATGCCAGTGGGGCAACTACATCTCGCCATTGAAAATGAGGAGCATTGGCGGCAGTCTGAGGCACTTGCTGAAAGCAAAATGGGGCAAAAAATAGCGTGGCCAGAAACATCAAGGCAACACAGTAAAAACTGCTGCTATAACCAAAGTGCTGAATCAGCAAGACGGTTAAAGCCGGGGCGATCAGGAAAAATCCCATCATGTGTGAACCCCGGAACCAGCCTGCTTTGGCTGGCCCAAGACGCTTTAAATTGCTCAGGAAAACGGTATTAATCGAGACAAAGCGCATTGGTAAGACAAAGCTCACTAAGGCTGTCAATGCCAGTAAATACCAGGCACTTTCCTGCAGTGGGGTGAGCGCATACAAAGCTGCACCCATCACACTGCCAAGACTAAAAACTTTCAGTGAACCGAGACGCTGCACCATGACCCCAATGGGCAGCGCCATCAACAAAATACCTGCACTTTGCGCTGCTGCAATCAGTCCCAACTGAAGCTCTGTTGCTTCGAGCTGCACGGCGTACAATGAGATCAAAATACGGGCAACACCGACGCCTAAACCGGCGATAATCGTGAGGAGCACAAAACTGCTCATAAATTTCGTCGTTAATGGTGTTGAGACAACATTGCTTTCAATCGGATTCATAACCACATTCCTGAATTATTTCGGCTGACCATTGGCATTAAATGCACGCCAATAGTTCTGTAAATTCAGTTCTTTCAAGGCATTGTTTAAGTACTTCGGCTCATACCAGGTTTTGGTATCGACATCGCGGCGGATGAGTTTTGCGTCTTTGGCAATTTTTAATGCGCTGTCAATTTGTGCACGATGAAACTCGTCCAGTAATGGCGAAGTACGGTCTTTCAAGTTCCAGCCATCCCAGGTTTTTTGGTAATCGACCAGTGGTATACCGCTTTGTGACCACAGCTTGTATTGGGTGACACGGTTGGCTTCTTCCGAGCTCCACTTTGCCTGTTTGATCAGCGTGGTAACGACTCGCTGCGTCACTTCTGGATATTGTTTTTCAAAACTTTCAGTTACCCAGAAATGCGCCAGTGGGGCAACTTTTGGATCTTTAATTTCAATAAGCTTCTTGGCGACCCCACGTGAAACCAGACTAAAGGGTGAAGTAATCGCAGCATCAATATCCCCGGTGGCCAGTGCGGTACGCGCAGAGTAAGCGTCTTGTGAAATGACACGTAAGTCACGTTCAGTAAAGCCATATTTAGCCAGGACACGGTTAAAAACGATCTGTTGGTTTGTCCCTTTAAAGATTGAAAATTTCTTGCCTTTTAAGTCTGCAAATGACTTGGCATTTGAACCCGCAGGAACGACCACATAGGTTGGACCAAAGCGACCGGTTGAAAACAGAACCTTGGTTTTAAGACCCGTTGAACGACCCACCAATGACGGCAAGTCCCCATGTAAAGCAAAATCGACTTTACCGTTGGCTAAGGCTTCATTGGTGGCAGGCCCTGCACCCGGAAAGAATAACCACTTCACCGCAATGCCATCTTTCTTAAATTCCTGTTCCAACACACCACGTAAATGCGCTGAAGCAACAAAGCTCCCGCCTGTTTTTGGCTTACCGCCTTCACCGGCACCCGACATAGAAATGCGGATTTCTTTCGGATTGGCTGCATGGATGTGTAAACTTAGACCGAATGCGGAGAGGGCTAGAAATGTGGCCGCAATTTTTTTAGAAAAAAGTTTCATTAAATCTGTTCCTTAACAATCAAAATTAAAAGGTGTACTGGAATTGCGCCTGCAATTCGTTGGTGTCTTTTTGGGTTGCAGTCTCAATGTCATAGATGTAGTGATTGAGCTGTAACTGGAATTTGGTGGTCTGCGCAAAAAACAGGTTTAGGCCGAGTGAGTGAATGTCATATTCACCTATACGGCCACTTGCGCTATCGAGATAATCTTGCTGATTTTTATTCGGGTTATAGCTGTCGTAACGGTAGTAACCCTGAACCGATTTCGGCCAGAAATCATCAAACTTGGCATTGGATTTAATACTGTTATAGAACTGGTCACCCAAGGTATAGAACGCTGTTACGGTATGACCTTCTGCTTTGGCTTCTTTTATGGCAGCTACAGTCGGGTCGATATAATCGGTTTTGCCTTGCAGATATTCATAAGTCACGCCAAACGGTGCGTGGTTGTAATACAGGTCAAAACCGAGACGGTCACGTTTGGCCTGGTTATCGCTAATACCGGAGCCGGATAATTTCGCTTCACCTTTAATATAGGAAGCGCCAAATTTCAGCTCACGAAGCCAGCTGGCATAATCGACAGGCAAGGTAAAGGCCACGCGACCGATATAGTCTTTGCTGTTGTTGTCATCGGCTTTGTTGCTGCCATTGCCATTGGTCACCCCAAGTGCATATTCAAATAAAGGCGCACGGTAGTTCGCGCCATAGTCCACAAAGGGCTTGGCATCGCCACGGACAATGAAACCGTTTTGACGGGTAAACAGCCCCAAATACGTCGGTGCAGTTGCAGTACTGATGGTGGGGCGTAAATCTTCTGGAGATTGGACGTCCAAGCCGAATGGCAAGAGTTGTTGCCCCAAAGTCAGGTTCAGCCTGGGAACTTCTGCACCGCCATTGGTGGAAAATACGTGATAGCGCAGGTAGGCATCCAGCAAGTTAAAGTTACTGTTGTTGCTGCCATCATTACGTTTTGAATAGCCGAATGAGGCTTGGTAATCGAGGTTTTTGCCTTCGTTATAATCTTTAAACAAGTTACCGCGCACGCCCAGCAATGCCGTACCCACATCGAAGCTCGATTTAGGTGTATTGGGTGCAGTGTTATTGTCCTGCACATTGGCACGCAGTTGCACCGTACCGAATAAAGTCGTATCACGGGTCGACTTTACGGTTTGGCGTTCGTACTGACGAGACTGGTCGTATTTATAGTTTTCAATATCAGTTCTTAAACCTTCAATGTCGTCGGATGTCGCAGGGGTTACTTCCGCCGTTAGGGCTTCTTCACCAATTTCGCTGTCTTGAGCTGTCAGCTCTTCGCTGTTATCTGCATTTACAACTGGCGGTTTTTTTGTGGTTGTTGAGCTTTGTGCTTCCACTACATTTAAACGCTGCTGCAAAACTTCAATCTGCTGTTTAAGTCCCTCCAATTGCTTGTTGAGAGTGGCATCCTGGGCAAAGCTAAAACTCGATGTCGTCGTCAGAATCAATCCAATCGCAACAGTTAAACTCGTCTTTCTCATTGTTACATTCACTTCATCTATTATTTAAAAAACAAAATTTCCCCTACCCCATGCCAGAGGCATGAGGTTGTTTCAATTTCCTGAGTAGTTAGGTTTAAGCGGCCTGGTTGTTTTTCAGTTTGTGTTCAACCTGCGTACCTTTGAAGAAGTCCGGATTGTTCGCGGTATAGAACTGGTATGGGTTGGTGAACACCAAGGACTTGAAGTCTTCTGCCGTAATGGCGCCTTCTTGCACCAAGTCCCAAGTTTCTGCCAAGGGCTCGGTTAATTCAGGCACATCCCAATGGCCGGAATCGGATGAGTACAGGGCATTAATTTTCTGACCAAATGGATTACCTTTGGGATTCAATGCACCCACGATGGTGCGGTCGTCTGCTTCATTGCCAAAGTAGAAATTCGGTACCCAACGATCCCAGATGTCCTGTTTGGTTTGAATTTTGGCCAAGGCAAAATCATTGATTTCTTCAGGTTTTTGCGCTTGGAAACGTGAAGTCGATGCCACACCAAACAAGCTTTCAATGATTTCTTGCTCATTCAGTTCACGACCCTGGTACAGGGTATGCCCATATTGACGATAGAGCTCTATTGCCAATTCACGGTTTAGACGTTCAGGGTTGTACTGTTGCACATGCTCATTACCGCGTTTTTCAAAACGGTCAACCAGATGCGTCAACACGTTTTGACCCCATGCTGCGCCTGCTTCTAGCAAGGCAATACGAAGCTGTGGAATACGCTCAGTCACGCCACCAAAGAACAGGGCTTTGGCCAAGGCTTCAGAGGCATCGGCAAAGTGGTTAATGTGGTTAAACATGTAGTTGCTTGGCGAGTTGCGTGCTACCCAGCTTTGGCTGCCCGAATGGGTCGACAGGTTTATGCCCAAATCCACGCTCTTTTGCCAGAACGGGTCGTAGTCATATTCACTGTCGATACCAAAGAAATCCAACCAATAGGCATAACGACGCAGATCGCTATCTTCGGGATATTTCTCTGCGACGGCTTGAATTGGACGACGTACTGCTCCAGGAATTAACGCTGCTTTTAGACCGAGCTTTTGGGCAAATTCAAGCTCTTCAATGCCTTCTTGTGGGGTATTCAGTGGAATCGCAGCCACTGGGGTTAAACGGTCGGCATAGGGTTTATAAATATCCGCATGGAAATGGTTAATCGCACGGGTTAAAGACAAACGTAAATCGTCATTGGATGAATTGATTGGGAACAAAGCCAGGTTTGGATACAGCACGGCATAGTCTGTTCCGAGTTCTTCTAAACGCTCATACAATAGCCCCGGCAAAGCAACCGTGGCCAAGTCATAGGTATTTTCTGAAGGCAATGCCCAAAATGGCGGGCGGAACAAACGACGGTTTTGACGTTCTTCTGGGCTGGCGTTGTACCACTCTGCCGCCAAAGCATTTAAACCGTTACTTTTTAAATGGCTACGGAACACATCCACCACACGTGAACCCCCGTACTGCGCAATATAGTCTTCAAGTGCAGGACTGTAGGCATTGGTATGAATGTCCGTATCAATCACTGGAAAATCGAGCTGAGAACGCAATTGAGCCGCACGCGATTGTTTTGCCTTTAAATCTTTTAAAATTGTCATGAGGTTTACCTAATTTCTTATCATTACACCTCCCTGTTATTACAACAAGCGTGCCAACAATTTAAGTCATTGTTTTATATATTTTTATTAAAATAATCCCGAGTATTTCTGTTACTTTTCCATCGGTTTTACTGTTGATTTTTCAACACCTGCTTATATCAATTCAGCTGTAAATACACTTTCATTTTCTATTTTATGAATAAAGAATTTCTGCATAGATCACTGCTCTGATGAAAATTTCAGCCGTAAAAAAACCCGCAATTTGCGGGTTCTTAAAAGCCTGTTGTTTTAAGCAGATTTTTTGCCTTTATTGCTTAATCTGGTGGCAAATGCTGTGACACGCTGATAACCGGTCGGTAAAATGCGCTGGATTAAATCCAAGGTTTTGGCATCGTTGCCAATCAGCAGACGGCGCTTGTCTTTTTGCACAGCTTCAATAATTTGGCGGGCAGCCTCTTCAGGCGGACAACGCAATAATTTGTTAAAAGACCTGGCCGATTTTTCCGGATGCATGCCCAAAGTTCGAATACTGTCATTCATTTTTGCCGCATTGGCAATATTGGTCCGGATGCCGCCCGGATGCACACAGAGTGCACTCACGCCACAGTTTTCCAGGTCCAGTTCCTGACGCAGCGATTCGGTAAAACCACGTACCGCAAACTTGGTGGCATTATAGGCAGACTGGGTCGGCTGTGCCGTTAGACCAAACAGGCTGGAAATATTGATAATATGCCCTTCACCCGATTGCTTGATTAAAGGCAGGAATTCCTTGGTCCCATACACCACGCCCCAGAAATTAATATTCACAATCCATTCCAGCTCTTCATACGAAGCGCCTTCCACGGTTGAACCCAATGCCACACCGGCATTATTAAAAATCATGTTGACCGAGCCATGGTCCTGAACGGTTTCAGCAGCCCAGTCACGCACTTCTTCCAGTTTGGCCACATTGACTTTTTTCGTGGTCACACGGACATGATTGTCTTTGACCAGTTCAACTGTTTTTGCCAAACCCTGTTCATTGACATCACTCAAGGACAAATGACAGCCCTGCTGCGCCAAAAGTACGGCCAATTGCTGCCCAATACCCGACCCCGCACCGGTAATGGCTGCGACTTTATTTTTAAAATTTTTCATGAGCTATCCTTATTCAGTTTTCTGCCTCATCCAGCTAAACATCTCGATTGTTTTTCTGTCTGGAAGATTGCAGTTCATCCATCCAATATAATTTTGACAATAATCATTGTCAATATAATATATCGTCTATCCATCCCTGCTGGAAAATCTGCGGCTTTGTTTTACACATAGGTCTGAAGATAAATTATTGTTAATATAAGGCAAAACCTCGATTTCATTTGGCACACCACATTTATGACTGAACAGCACAAAAATTTCGAAGAAAATCAAAATAAACCGGCAAAAACCAAAGAACGTCAATTTAAAGGCCTGTCTTTAAGCGAGCGTAAACAGGCGCGTCGTGAAAAACTGATTGAAGCCGGGATTGAAGCCTATGGTACGCATGGTTTTTTTGCAGTGACTGTGAAAGATATTTGCAATGAAGCCAAACTGACCGAACGCTATTTCTATGAATCCTTTAAGAAAAGTGATGAACTGTTTCAGACCATCTTTTTAAAGCTGATTGACCAGTTGCAGCACAATGTCATGCAGGCCATTATGCAGGCCTCGACCGATCCCAAGAAAATGATCGAAGCCGGTCTGACTGCCCTGCTCACCACCTTAAAAGACAATCCACGCATGGCGCGGATTATCTATATCGATGCCATGCTGGTTCAGGAACTGCATAACCAGGCCACCATCCATGAAACCATGCTGCGTTTTGACCGCATGATTCATGCTTTTGTGATGCTGATGATGCCCAACATTAACCGCTCTGAACGTGAAATTTCGATGATCTCGACCGGCTTGAATGGCTATGTCACCCAAATTGCCATTCGCTGGGTTGTCAGTGGTTTTAAACCCTCAATGGAGGAGGTTCTCTCTTCTTGCAGTGTGGTTTTTTTAGCGCTGCTCGATACTTTTTCAGTAAAAGAAAAAATATGATTTAAACGTGGCTGCTTTCACAAAACCGTAAAAAATGCTCAACACCTTGAATTTAATATATTTATCTAACTGATTTATTTTAAATTCTTGATTGTATCTTATTAAAATTGTGACAATTTTTTTGCGAAATCCAGCCGAACTACCTATTCTGCAATGATACTGTCATAATTAATCTTTGTAATAAGCCTGTCATAAATATAAAACGGTCCACCGTTTACGTGAAATAGGGTATTGCGCTGTGAAAGATGACTATATATTAATCGTCGATGATGAGCTCCCGATCCGGGAAATGATCCATACCTCGCTGGATATGGCGGGCTTCCAATGCCTACAGGCTGAAGATGCCAAGCAGGCCCACCAGATGATTGTGGATCAACGCCCTGTGCTTATTCTACTCGACTGGATGTTACCTGGTGGTGTCAGCGGTGTAGACCTGTGCCGCCGTCTGAAACGCGATGAAACCCTATCAGAAATTCCCGTGATCATGCTCACTGCCCGCGCTGAAGAAGACCATAAAGTACAAGGTCTGGATGCCGGTGCAGATGACTACATGACCAAACCGTTTTCCACCCGTGAACTGGTTTCCCGCATTAAGGCCGTGTTACGCCGTGCCAATGCCCTAAGCGGTGAAAAAACCATTGATGCCAATGGCCTGGTGCTCGACCCTGTCAGCCAGCGGGTCAGTCATGGTCCGAATATTTTAGAAATGGGACCTACGGAATACCGTCTATTGGCCTTTTTCATGACGCATCCGGAACGCGCCTATACCCGTGCTCAATTGCTGGATCAGGTCTGGGGTGGTAACGTATATATTGAAGACCGTACCATTGACGTACATATCCGTCGTTTGCGTAAAGTGCTGGAACCGTTTGGCGCAGACCGTTATGTACAGACGGTTCGTGGTACAGGTTACCGTTTTTCTACCCGCGCAGATGTTGCGCTAGGTTAGTCATCGTTTAGGTCAATTGTGTTTTATGTATGAACCCTACCCCGTCCCGGAACTTGCACGAGAACATAAACAGTTTCGTTACAGCAGTTTATGGACTTTTGCCAAGCAAGATTTACGCCTGCTCGCCTTTTTATTGCTGATTGCAGGTTTAATCGGTTTAGGGATTGGGTATTTCTGGATTTTTATTCTCATTGCCTTTGCAGTGTTTTTTGCCTTGCAGTTACGTTCGCTGTATCTGGTCAATGAATGGATTTCCAACCGTCCTTATGATGTGCCGCCCAGTTTAAACGGCATCTGGGGAGCCTTGCTGTTTAATGTCTACCGTTCGCAGCGTCAGGAACGTATTGTTCAGGCAGAAATGGTCGGTCTGATTGACCGGGCGCAATCTTCACTGGTGGCGCTGGCCGAAGCGGTGGTGCTGATTGATGAAATGCACCAAATTGAATGGTGGAATCCGGCCGCAGAAAAACTCCTGGGTATTCAACCGTTAGATCGCGGTCGCAATATTTTAACCATTCTGCGCCAACCCAGTTTTATTGAATATTTTAACCATATTGACGAAGCACCCGATGGCCTGAAAATGAAATCTTCAGCCTTTGAAGACCATTATGTACAGGTCAAGATGACCCGCTTTGGTGGAGAAAGCCGCCTATTGGTCGCTTATGACGTGACCCGCATGCATAACCTGGAACAGATGCGCACAGATTTTGTCGACAATATTTCCCATGAATTACGCACGCCGCTTACCGTACTCAGCGGTTATATTGAAACTTTTACCGATCAGGAAGAGTTAAATCCGCGCTGGAAACGTGCCTTCGACCAGATGCAGGCGCAAACCAAACGCATGAATGCGTTGGTGAATGATTTACTGTTATTGTCGCGCTTAGAAAATGATAAAAAAATCGCGAAAAACCAGATTATTGAAATGCCAAGTCTGATGAACCAGCTGTTTGATGACGCACAAGCCTATAATGTCGACTACCACCATGCACTCAACCTCGATATTGACAGTCATTGTGACCTGATCGGTTCCGAGACCGAGCTGTCCAGTGCTTTTAGCAACCTGATTACCAATGCCATTAAATACACCCCCAAAGGTGGAACCATTACCATGGGTTGGCATGATGATGGCGAACATGGCATCTTTACCGTTCAAGATACCGGCATCGGGATTGACCCCAAACATCTGCCGCGTTTAACCGAGCGTTTCTATCGTGTAGATAGTGCCCGTAGCCGCCAAACCGGAGGAACCGGTTTAGGTCTGGCCATTGTGAAACATGTGCTGATGCAACACGGCGCACACCTGGAAATTGAATCGAAAGAAAATCAAGGCTCAACCTTCAAAGTCATTTTCCCTAAAGAGCGCCTGTACAAACCCTGCTAGACCTGCCTGTTTTAACCCCCGATTAAAGCACAGTCCACCTGCCTGTATTAAGTCAGGCCCTGTTCCTTAAACTTGGCTCGCTGAAAGGCAGGACGTTCCTCAAGACGTTTCAGATACTTAGCGATATGCGGATATGAACCGGAGACTCTGGATTGAATGGCATCAAGTGGAAACCACATCTGAATATCGGCAAAAGAAAATGTTCCGGCAAAATATTCATGCTTGGATAAATAATCTTCTAGATAAGCAATATGCTCTTTTAAACGCGGATGAATAAATCCTGCTTTCACCCCAGCAGTAATTTTATGTGCCACCGGCTTAATCAGCCAAGGAACATGTTTGGGCACATTGCTCATCACCAGTTGCATCACCAATAAAGGCATTAACGAACCTTCGGCATAGTGCATCCAGTAGCGGTATTGTTGCTGATCTTTTTTGGCCGTCGGTTTAAATTTCTGCGCTGTATCATAGCTTTCCTGCAAATGTTGCAAAATCACCGCCGATTCAACAATAGTTTGGTCTTCATCGGTCAAGATGGGTGCTTTAGCCAAAGGATGAACCAGTTTTAATTCAGGCGGTGCAGCCAGCGTGGGTAGACGTTTATAAAATTTGACCTGGTAATCTTGAGCCAGTTCTTCTAAAGCCCATAAAATTCTAAAAGAACGAGATTGATCTAAATGGTGTAGTGTAATCATTATCTGTTGATCCCTATTTTTATATTTTGCTTATGACCGGTCATGTTAAAAAATGACATTCCTTTGCCCACAATGTCAGGTGTATCGGGTCACGTATTTAAAGCAGAACCGTGTTAATTTCCAGACTGCGTAACAGTGTCTTGGTCACTGGTGTTTTACTGCTGATGTCTAAAACTTTTTGCTGTAGCTCATCCGATAAGGGCTGAGCAAAAGACAAGCGACGCTCAATCCATTCTTTGCCTTCCTTATTGGCATTAAAATCGGCTTCTACTGAAAACTGACCGAGCTCTATGCCTTTATGACGGGCATACATACGCAAGGTAATCATAGTACAAGAAATCAGTCCTGAACAAATCCAATCATAAGGTGCAGGACCTTGATCCTGCCCGCCAAAGGATTCGGGTTTGTCGGTAATAAACTGGTGTTTTCCGCTTTTCACTTCGCCTGACCAGGGTTCAGCCAAGCTCTGTACTTCTGCATTTGCAATAATTGACATATTCACAAAATCCTGAATTTTATCGTTATTTTGAAGCACGCATCTTATCGGGGAATGCGGGTGCTTCCAGACGGGGGCCAGGATAGTCAGGAATGGTACCAAAACGGTCATCCTGAGCAATCCAGTGGTCACGGGCTTGGCAAAGCTCTTCCTGAGTCCGCCCGACAAAGTTCCACCACAGTAATATCGGTGACTCGAAAGGTTCTCCCCCCAACAGCAGGACACGACTGCCTTTGTGCAACCGGATTTCAATTTCAGTCATGCCTGGCTCCAGCACGACCATGTTGTCGTCCGTCAGCTCATGACCGTTGACTTCAGCAACCCCCTCCAGCGCCATAAAGCCATATTCAAATTTCGGATTCAATTGAATTCGGGTAGTGGTGGATTCCTGGGCGGTTAAATCTACACCCAGCAATTCGCTATGCACCGCAACCGGGGATCGGGTTTGCAAAAACTCCCCCACCAGTACGGTAAATTCAACCTGATCTCTTTCCACTACCGGCAGTTCGGGATAATGATCAAAACGCGGTGCCATATTAATCTTGTCATCCGGCAAGGCAATCCAGAGCTGGGCTGCATGCATATGGGTTTCGGTTTCCGGTGCCACTTCGGTATGGGAAATTCCATACCCTGCAGTCATTAAATTGACCTGTTTGGGACGAATCAGCTGTTTAGTCCCCAGGCTGTCGGTATGCATCATGGTACCTTCAATCATCCAGGTAAAAGTCTGCAAGCCAATATGCGGATGGGGTCCGACATCTAATCCATCACCTTGGGGAAAAACCACTGGACCGGCATGATCCAGAAAGCACCAGGCACCAATTAAACGCTTATGCCGGCTGGGCAAGGCTCGCTTAATCACGGTACCTTGTCCAATTTCCGCACTACGCAAAGGAAACTCCTGAATAAACCGGTTTACATATTTTTCACAATCGTCCGAATTGGAAAGCTCCGTATAGCTGCTATTGGTCATATGCCTATCCCTGAATTTCATGAACGTGACTGTTCTTGACATTTTTTAATCTATTGTCATCAATCATATAGATTCTTCGTCATTCAGCCTATAGTTAAGTTAATACAGTGAATACTAGGGATAGGACAATATTATTTTTGAAATTTTCTTCATAAAACAAGGTTTAAGCGCGATAAATTATTGGCTATTTTTACCCTATTCATATGAATTTTATAGGAAAAAAATTTTTTGTCACAATTATAGCAACGACTTACCGAGTCTTCTGTATACAGATATTTTTCCTCAGCATACTATTTCCTCCTGACCAGTCTTGCTATAGAAGAGGATAATCATGTCCCAAGGACAGCAGGAAAATCCTCATTGCCCCGAAAATCAAGAACATAAGCATATTGGGGACAATGAAGACAAATATTCAAATATCGGAACTGCCATTTTACCCAAGCGGCTGTGTACGCTTGACAATAAAAAATTGATCAAACAACAATTAGAGCATCCTACAACCCGTATTCCAGAGCAGTTTCAACAATATTATCTGGACTATCAAAATAAGCACCAGCGCCAATTTTTGAAATGCGTCAATCTTATTGGTCAGCTGACGTTTTTAAGTTATTTCTTTGTCGACTGGGTTTTATTACCGGACATTGGCATGCTGTCCGGTATTGCACGGCTCAGTCTTGTCATTTTTGCCTTATTGGTCAACTGGCTGGCTTTCCGCTACTGCAAGAATATTAAAGTTCTGGACAGCCTGCTGCCGGCCTCTGTTGCAGCTGCAGCTGCAATCTGGCTTGAACTGCTGTATCTGTCGCATAGTCCCTTTGTGAGTACCTATCTCTACGCCAGCATCATTTTTATTTTATTGGGCAATTTATGCGTACAGGTGTCTTTTCGTAATTCCATTTTTAGTTCCCTGCTGATTAGCGCGGTAATTTTTAATGGCGTATTCAGGTTGGTCAGCGTCCAGGAACTAATTTTATTTTCACTCATTTACGCGCCGGTTTTATTGCTCAGCATGTATATCAGCTGGAATAACACCTTGAATTCTAAACGTAATTTTTTGCGGGTGTTACTCAACGACTGGAACTATTACACCTTAACTGAAATGGCGCATACAGATGAACTGACCCAGCTGTATAACCGCCGACAATTTTTGCAGCTGGCCGAACAGAACATACAGCAATGGCCCAAATATAATTTAACCTGTCTATTGATGTTTGATATCGATTTTTTTAAGAATATTAATGATACCTATGGCCACGATGTGGGGGATGAAGTGCTACGGGTACTGGCTGATATTACCCGCCGGGAAATGCGTCATAGCGATGTACTGGCCCGTTTTGGCGGTGAAGAATTTATTGCTTTGCTGCCCGATACTACACTGGAAGATGCGATGAACATTGCCAACCGTTTATGCCGAAAAATTGAAAGCCATCAAATTTGTGTGAAAGATAAGTGCTTCTTTAATTTCAGTGTGTCGATTGGGGTATCGCAACTGCAGCCGAATCAAAGTGATTTAAACCTACTGATTAAAAATGCCGATATTGCACTCTATCAAGCCAAGAAAAATGGACGCAATCAGGTGGCGATTTATACGCATGAATAATTAAAAATTATCTTCATCGAAACGGTCTTGGTCTATTTTATAAATATGAAAACTGCGCTCGACTTACATACTCAAGCCGAATTTAGTGGCTCAAAATATTTATTCCTATTCTTCAAAGATTAATTTTTTAAAATATAAAAAAGAGCGCCTAAGCGCTCTTTTTTATTTGAATAATTCTAGATTCCTAAACTGCCGCGCGCAGAGCGCTTGGCGTAATTTAGGCAGGAAGCAGTGCTTCCTGAAACCCTGAGAGGTGAAATAACAAAGCACTGCTTTGTCACCTCGCAAGACTTTCAGCTATGCTGAAAGTTACTCCCATTCAATCGTAGCTGGTGGTTTAGATGACACGTCATAAACTACACGTGAAACATCTTTAATTTCGTTCATGATACGCGTTGAAATCTTGTCTACCAGTTCATATGGAAGATGCGCAAAACGTGCAGTCATAAAGTCCACAGTTTCAACGGCACGAAGTGCAATCACCCATGCATAACGACGGCCATCACCTACCACACCTACCGATTTAACCGGCTGGAATACAGCAAAGGCTTGCGCAGTTTTGTCATACCAACCGCTGGCACGAAGTTCTTGCATGAAGATGTCATCCGCCAGACGAAGAATGTCGGCATATTCTTTTTTCACTTCACCCAAAATGCGCACGCCCAAACCTGGACCCGGGAACGGATGACGATAAAGCATCTCGTGCGGTAAACCTAAAGTGGTACCTAAACGGCGTACTTCATCTTTAAACAGGTCACGGATTGGCTCAACCAGTTCAAAGGCTAAATCATCTGGTAAACCGCCCACATTGTGGTGTGATTTAATTACGTGTGCCTTACCGTTTTTAGTTGCAGCTGATTCAATCACGTCCGGGTAAATTGTGCCTTGTGCAAGGAAATTTACGCCATCAAGTTTACGTGCTTCTTCAGCAAACACTTCAATGAATTCACGACCAATGATTTTACGTTTTTTCTCAGGGTCAACTTCACCTGCGAGAGCGGACAAGAAACGGTTTTCAGCATCGGCACGAATTACACGGATACCCATGTTTTTCGCAAACATATCCATCACTTGCTCGCCTTCGTTCAAACGAAGTAAGCCATTATCTACGAATACGCAAGTCAATTGATCGCCAATGGCTTTATGAAGAAGCGCAGCAACTACAGATGAATCTACGCCACCTGAAAGACCAAGCAATACTTTTTGATCGCCAATCTGTTCACGTAACTGTTCAACACGCAGGTCGATGATGTTTTCCGAGTTCCAAAGATTACGGCAACCACAAATGCTGTGTACAAAGTTAGACAATAACTCGGCACCTTTTGCAGTATGGGTCACTTCCGGGTGGAACTGCACGCCATAGAAACGGCGTTTTTCATCGCTTACTGCTGCAAATGGACAGCTTGGTGTACTGGCAGTCACCTGGAAACCTTCCGGAATTGCACTCACTTTATCACCATGGCTCATCCAAACATTGAGTTTGTTTTCACCATCGTCTAAATTGCCCAGAAGCTGGTCACGAACCAAAACGTCTACCGCAGCATAACCAAACTCATGCACGGTACCTGGCTCTACTTTACCACCAAGCTGTTCGGACATGGTTTGCAAGCCGTAGCAAATACCCAATACAGGTACGCCCAGGTTGAATACAATTTCAGGTGCACGTGGACTACCTTCTTCATGAACACTTTCCGGACCACCCGACAAGATGATACCGTTTGGTTTAAATGCGCGAATGTCTTCTTCAGACATGTCATAGGCATACATTTCAGAATATACGCCAGCTTCACGTACACGACGTGCAATCAGCTGACTGTATTGAGAACCGAAATCCAGAATCAGGATGCGGTCTTCAGTGATTTGAGTATTGGTAGTCATGACAAACAACTATGCAAGGCAAACGAAATAAGCGCTGCATTCTATCATTTTTCGGCGCATTAAGCACACTATTCGCACAAGGCTTTCAATTCGTTGATTGCATTATATTTCTGGCACAACAAGGCACCCGTCAGATGCCTTATTTATATTGCCATTTTTCTATTTTCACGATTTAGATATCCTTCAATTTCATCATGATGGATATCGACCTCATCTGTTTAGACCTTGTCGTATGCTCTCTAGGACTTTGGTGATTAAGTCAAATTTTGCAGCTTAGTTCTGATTATACCAAAGCCATTTATCCTTTGGATTTACCAGTTTTGCTATTTTAACAACATCGATGTTGGTGGATTGATCACTTTGAGTATCCACTTCACCCATGACCTTCACCTGATCACCGGCCTTTAAGCCCATCGGTTTCCAAAAATCATCATCGACATCAATGTCAATTGAACCGGAACCATCTTTGAGCTCAAAATGATCGCCCCGTATTCGTTTGACAATAACACCGGATAAGGTCACTGCAGTTTCATCCGCCAGCTGTTTTGCTTCTGCAATCGTGACCGTATTTTGGGCAGCTTCATTCACAATCATCTGATCACTTTTACCCGCCCAGGAGGCTGTAGAAAACATAACACCAGAGATAAAAATGACCCATAACATTTGCTTCATGATTGACTCCACTTTGCTAGCTTCATCAAGCTTTATTGAAGCAAAATTCCGGCAATTTGTACGCAGCTTTTATGTAGTGTGCACAGCTTTTATGTAATTACAAAAATCTGTACAAGCAAGAATCAACCTTCAATTTTTCTCAATGCTGGCGATAGTCTCTCTAGCATGTCATCTACACTGAATTTACCTGCACCGTGCAGCATCAGGAACAATAGTCCACCGGTCATGGCAATATTTTTCATCAGGTGAATGGCATCATCCGGAGTCCCGGTGCCATGGAAAATAAAGCCGCAAATAAAGGTAAAAATGGCTAAGCCCAATGCAGCCAGGCGGGCCTGGAAACCAAACAACAAGGCCAGACCGCCGCCAGCAACGACCAGGATACTCAAAGGCAGCAGGCTGCTTGGGACACCTTTAGATTCCATATACCCGGCCGTTGCAGCATAAGCATTGATTTTCATCCAGCCAGACATCAGAAAAATATAGGCTATCAATACACGTGCAACCAAAGCGATAAAGGCATCGGTTTGCAGGCCTTGCACCAGATTTTTTATAAAAGTATTCGGATTAAACATGAGGTCACTTTTTGATTTTTGTTTTAATGACCTCTACATCCTAAGCCTGTTTTTATCAGGGTCAATAAATAATTTGTAAGATAAATCGTTGCTCAAAAAGGGAAAGATGAAAATGCAATTAATTTTCTTTTTGGTACTGACTTTCATGCCCTAGACTGCTAGGATTTCAGCACATTTTTGCTATCTGTAGCGCCATGGAACTGCTTGATTTTATCTTACACGTTGATGCCCATCTGCTCGAATTTATCACCGATTACGGCGTGTGGATTTATGCCATTCTTTTCTTGATTATTTTTGTGGAAACCGGTCTGGTGGTGATGCCATTTCTGCCGGGTGACAGCCTGCTGTTTGCGGCAGGAGCCTTAGCGGCATCCACAGGCGCAATGAATCCTTATATTCTGGTCATCTTGCTGTTTATTGCCGCAGTATTGGGCGACACGCTGAATTATCATATTGGTAAATTTATTGGACCGCGTGTCTTTGAAATTGAATCCCGTTTCATTAATAAAAAGCATTTAATGTATACGCAAAAATTCTTTGAAAAACATGGTGGTAAAACCATTATTTTTGCCCGCTTTGTTCCTTTCGCCCGTACTTTTGCCCCGTTTGTCGCCGGTGCAGGTCACATGAATTATAAATATTTCCTGAGCTTTAATATCATTGGTGCCATTTGCTGGGTCGGTTCTTTTGTAATTTTGGGCTACTTATTTGGCAATATGCCGATTGTTAAAGATAATTTTACCCATCTAATTTTTGGCATCATTATTATTAGTGTCTTGCCGGGCATTATTGGTTTTATTCGCCAGAAACTCAAAAAGGCGCATTAAAAGAAGCGAATTACAACGGGCAACATACACATAATCAGTAACATGGCCGATCCTTTATATAAGAGATCGGCTTTTATTTGCCTGGACTGTCCGGCCAAAATGGCCCGCCCAAAAAACATCCAGAACACCACCGTAGGCAACAGGACCAGACTGAACAGCGCAAATACCAAAACAAAATTGGTGGGATTGCTCCAGGTTTCAATCGGTAAAACACCGGCAGCAAATAATAAGGCTTTAGGATTTTTGAAAGTAGAAAAGAACAGTTGGCGCGGCTGAATAGAACGATGATGTTGATTATGCTTTTCTAAATCTGACGCTTTCCACAAATGGAAGGCCAGCCATACCACATAAACAGCACTGCAAACATGCAGGATATGAATAAAGTTCGGCCACACAGGACTACATAAATGAATCAGTAATGCCCACAAATTAATGGCATAAAAATAGCCGAGCAATTTTGCCGGAATAAACAGACTGGTTCTGGCAATGCCTTGTTGATGCGCCGAGCTTGCAAGTAATGCATTGGTTGGACCCGGAATCATCAATACCGCAATCACCGCCAAGACAAAAAGCCAACTCTCGATCATACATACCCGACATTACCCTTAATTAGGGGCACACCTTATATGAAACAGATGAAAAGTGACAAGTATTTCTCGATAAAAAAACATCACCTGATGCGTTTAAAGATTCCATCGAAAAACAACAACCAATTGATATTAATAATATTTACATTGAAACATTTTGCTAATATTTTATCACCTCGCTGTCGGGCACAGCACCTCAACAGCGGGATAAATTGATGAATTATTGAACTTTATTGCGAACAATAATTGGGCAGTTTTTGAATTTTGCCGCCTGAACCACAGCTTCCTGTTCACCCAATAGACGTGCCAATTCAGTGTTTTTGGTATTGGAAGATTGTCCCATATTGACTGAAACACTCGGACCAATTCCCCAGCCGCCATGACTGTCCCAACCGCCGCCCACCCCGACACCCACACCGACGCCAGTGCGTTTAGGTGCCTGCACACCATTATCGATATATTGCTGAATACGGTTATATTCACTTTGCAACTGCTGGCAATTCAGCGCTTGATACTGGGTCGGAGAAACATAACTCGGTTTCACCGTCGTTGCACAAGCACCCAATAAAACCGTACTTCCCAAAAGGAAGCCTAGATAAATCGTTTTCATGAGAAATCTCAATACTTATATATGCTCAATTTCATTGAACAACGATTGATAGGCTTGCGTCAATTTATGATCCGTTGCCAAATGGATTAAAGGCTGATTTTTAAGATGCGATTCCTTCATTAAAATGGACGGCGGCAACATGCTGTCTAATACAGGCAAGCTTTCATCCTTCAGCTGTTGCACCACTTCACGCGGTAATTTGGCCTGTGCCTGGAACTGATTCACCACAATCCCTTCAATTTCCAGACGCTCATTATGGTCATCCTGAGTTTCAATGACATTTTCAATCAGGGTCTGCAAGGCACGTTTTGAAAATACGTCACAATCAAAAGGAATCAGTACGCGACTGGCTGCAATCAGCGCCGACAAGGTAAAGAAGTTAAAAGCCGGTGGCGTATCGATATACACCCTGTCATATTGCCCTTGCAGTTGCTGCAAGGCATCCCGCAATTTATAAATCTTATGTTTCGACTCCAAGGCATGTGCCAGCGCACCCAAAGTCGGACTTGCAGGAATCACATCCAGATTTTTAAAAGGGGATTGATGCACATAGAGCTCCAGACCTTTATCCCGGTTCTTTAAAATGGAACCAATGGCATTGCTTAAAAGTCCTTTGCTTTGGGTGGCCCCCAGCACTTCTTCAAAATAGTTTTCAATATTGGGTTCCAGCGCCGGTTTATCCACGGTATAGGTCGCATCATCCCCCAATAGATATTGACTGGAATTGGCTTGTGGGTCGAGATCAATCAGCAAGGTTTTCAACCCCTGATGTGCGCTAATTGCAGCCAAATTGACGGCAATACTGGATTTGCCTACTCCACCTTTTTGATTAAAAACCACACGTACCAGCATTGGAAGCCCCCTATCATTTATAGTTATCTATGAATTGCAGTTTAACTCACACGTCTTGGATCTAGAATAATCATGTCTAACAATTAGCCAAAATTCGGCTTAATGATGACTAATCCCATAATGGCGATCAGTGCGACCACTGCAATCATTAAACCTGCACGACGCTGCACCAGTAAAATACTGTCATCTTTTTTATAGGCTTTGATCAAGGAAGAAAATAACACCAGAAACAGGATGATCTTGGCATAAAACCAGGATTGTACTTCAAAATTCTTGATCACTAATGAAGTTAGCCCGGTCAAAACAATAACCGTCATGGCAAGATGTTGCCAGGCGACCAGAAATTTTCGTGCCACCGGATTGGGCTGATTGTCCTTGACTCCAACAAATAAAGTAAAAGCACGTGCAAGGATTGCCCCAATCAATAAGGTCACAGCAATCATATGCACAATTTTTACCGTCAGCTGCATATCCATTGTTTAATCTTCCTTATTATTCTGCTTTGGGCGCATGTGCACATTCAGGACTTGGCGTGTCTTGTCCTTGCCATTCTGATGGCAAAAAAGCATGAATGGCGAGGGCATGAATACGGCTTGGCGCAAGCAAGTCCCCTGCTGCTGCATAAATTTTTTGATGACGTTGCACTAAACGCAAGCCTTGGAAAATGTCACTGACCACAATCACCTTAAAATGCGATTCTTTACCCGGGAAATAGCCGCCATGACCGGAGGATTCGTTCACCACTTCCAAATGAACCGGTGATAACTCTTGCAGGCGTTGAATCAACTGTTGTTCTAAATTCATCAAGATGCTCCCAAATAGCTTAATCTCTGGTTTCAGTATAGCGTGTTCCGATTCAATCTTCGTGTCTGTCTACCCTATCATTCCTGCATTTCAAAATAAAAATTTCTTTTTAAATCTCAATTTTGTTTATAAAAGCAACAAATTTAAGCAAAATGGTTTTATTTTATGCAATCGACATAAGTTTTTTCACAAAATTATTGACCCTATTTTTGCATAATGTATTATACACGGCATGCGGGAATAGCTCAGTTGGTAGAGCATAACCTTGCCAAGGTTGGGGTCGGGAGTTCGAGTCTCCTTTCCCGCTCAAAATTTTTTCATTTAGTTTTTTCACTTAAAAAACTTTATAGACTCCGCGGGAATAGCTCAGTTGGTAGAGCATAACCTTGCCAAGGTTGGGGTCGGGAGTTCGAGTCTCCTTTCCCGCTCCAGATTCTAAAAAGCCCTGATCGAAAGATTGGGGCTTTTTTATTGTTGATTTTAAACAATATTTTCTTTCCAAACTTATAAACTTAAAATGCTTAAAGCTAGTAAAAAGTTAAGATAGATCACTTGAAAATGGGCTTACGTGACCAAAAGTGCCCTGCAACCATCACATATAGATCAATATATTAAAGATTTTGCATAAATTTTAGTGAACATAGGCTGAGTAATTCTAAAAACTTAAAATACTTCATTCTGGCTTTTATTGAAGTCTTTTTCACTACTTTATAAAAATGGTGACCAAATTTGGTCACCAAAAATATATAATTAAAAAAAATCTTAAGTTAAAAAATTATTAATTTATGGAATAGTTTTTATTAAAAAACTTATTCTTCCTGCTTGAACTGGACTGTTCCCAGTATCCTAGACACGAGACAGCCTCATTTTGAAGCTGCCGCAAATGCTTCTGGGCTCATTCCTTAAATGACCGGCATTGTGGTAGGTATCGGGCTTTCATCATTCAATTTAGGAAGTGAGCAAATTGCGCAAGACATAGTGCAAGATCCCACCGGCCTTAAAGTATTCCACCTCATTCAAGGTATCAATACGACACAACACTTGAAAATGACTACACGTACCATCGCCATGTTGCACCTCTACATCCAGCATTTGATGCGGATGAATATCATCCGACAAGCCTGAAATTGATAGGGTTTCATGTCCGGTCAGGTTCAATATCTGCCGGTTCTGACCTTCCACAAACTGTAAAGGTAACACCCCCATGCCGACCAGATTGGAACGGTGAATCCGCTCAAAACTTTCAGCAATCACCGCTTTCACCCCCAACAGGTTGGTGCCTTTGGCCGCCCAGTCACGTGAAGAACCGGTACCATATTCTTTCCCGGCAATAATCACGAGTGGGGTTTGTTCTGCCTGATAGCGCATTGCCGCATCATAAATCGAGAGTTTTTCTGCACTTGGAATATGCAGGGTATTGCCACCCTCCTCGCCACCCAGTATTTCGTTTTTAATGCGGATATTGGCAAAGGTACCTCGCATCATCACTTCATGGTTACCACGACGGGATCCGTAAGAGTTAAAGTCTTTTACATCAACACCCTGTTGCTGCAAATATCGTCCGGCCGGACTATCTTGTTTGATATTGCCCGCCGGGGAAATATGGTCCGTCGTGACTGAATCACCTAATACCGCCAAAATCCGTGCCTGGCTGATCTGCTGAATTGGTTGTAGCGGCTGATCAATTTCTGCAAAAAAGGGAGGATGCCGGATATAGGTGGATTGTTCATCCCAAGCATAGGTTTGACTTTGGGGAATCTGGATCGCTTTCCACTTGGCATCGCCTTCAAAAACTTCCGCATATTCTTTATGGAACATCTCGGTATTCACATTTTGCAGTGCGGCATCGATTTCCGTCTGTGTCGGCCAGATATCTTTTAAATAAACCGCTTGGCCATCAAAGCCCTCACCTATCGGTTCAGTCGTGAGATCAGTTCGAATATTCCCGACCAGACCATAGGCAACCACCAAAGGTGGTGAGGCGAGCCAGTTGGTTTTCACCAGAGGATGCACCCGTCCTTCAAAGTTACGGTTTCCGGAGAGCACTGAAGCTACATTCAAATCAAAACATTGCACAGCTTCTTCAATCACTTCAGGTAAAGGTCCCGAATTACCAATACAGGTAGTGCAACCATAACCCACCAGGTTATAACCCAGCTGATTCAAATAAGGCGTCAACCCTGCTGCATGCAGATAATCGCTGACCACTTTGGAACCTGGAGCCAGTGAACTTTTCACCCAGGGTTTCCGCTGTAAACCTTTTTCGATTGCCTTTTTGGCCAATAGCCCTGCTGCCAACATGACACTGGGATTCGAGGTATTGGTACAGGAGGTAATCGCTGAAATCACTACATCACCATGCTGCAACGGATATTTTGTACCATCAATTACACAAAAAGCATTTTCATGGGGCAGGTTGGCCTGTTTCGCTTCAACCGCTGTACCTCCCCCTCCTTCATTTTCCAGACGCTCTTTTTCTTCCTTGACCGGTTTTAAGGTCAAATCCATGAAGGCATGAAAGGTTTTTGGCACTTGTGACAAGAGTACACGATCCTGCGGGCGTTTCGGACCCGCCAGACTGGCTTCTACCGTCGACATATCTAAAGCCAGCGTGTCGGTGAAGACGGGCTCATCCCCCGGATTGCGCCATAATCCTTGCAACTTGCTATAGGCCTCTACCAAGGCAATTCTTTCCGGCTGACGTCCAGTTAAACGTAAATAGGAAAGCGTCACCTCATCAACCGGGAAAAAGCCACAGGTAGCACCATATTCAGGTGCCATATTGGCAATAGTGGCACGGTCAGCCAAGGGTAAGTCGGCCAGACCATCGCCATAAAATTCGACAAATTTTCCAACTACACCTTTTTGACGCAGCATCTGGGTAATGGTCAGCACCAGATCAGTTGCTGTAATACCTTCTTTGAGTTTACCGATGAGCTTAAACCCGATCACTTCCGGAATCAGCATGGAGATCGGTTGGCCCAGCATGGCCGCTTCCGCCTCGATACCACCTACCCCCCAGCCTAACACGCCTAAGCCATTGATCATGGTAGTATGTGAATCGGTACCGACCAAGGTATCAGGAAAGGCAAAGCGCTGACCATCGACCTCATTACTCCAGACCACTTGTGCTAGATATTCCAGATTGACCTGATGGCAAATCCCGGTTCCTGGCGGCACCACGCGAAACTGATTGAGCGCAGCCTGCCCCCAACGTAGAAACTGGTAGCGCTCGCCATTGCGTTGCATCTCAATTGCGACATTCTGCTCAAAAGCTTGCGGGCTGGCAAAGTAATCGACCATAACCGAGTGATCGATGACCAAATCCACCGGTGACAGCGGATTAATTTTTTCCGGGTCACCACCGGCTTTGGCCACTGCGGCACGCATCGCGGCAAGATCAACCACTGCGGGAACACCGGTAAAATCCTGCATCAGCACCCGTGCCGGACGATACTGGATTTCCTGTTCTGAGGTTCGGTTGTTTAGCCACCCTGCCAATGCATGAATATGTTCGGTTTTCACCGTGAGCTGATCTTCAAAACGTAGTAAATTTTCTAGCAAGACTTTTAAAGATTTTGGTAGTCGGGACAGGTCACCTAACTGCACTTGCAATTTGGACAGGTTGAAAATCTGATAGTGTTCTGAACCGACGGTTAATGTTTCTAAAGTATTAAAACTATTGATATTACTATACTTAGCCATCTAGTTTCCCTCCGGCTTGATATGCTATTTTTATGATCACAGTCAACCATTCCTTTACTTACTGTATGCTAACTACACGGCGGGTTTGTTATTATTTATTATCAGATTGCGCTAGGTAGTTAAATGCAGGACTGCCAAGAAATTTTGCCAGAGAGTTGCCGACAGTTAATATCTGGCATTGACAATCTTTCTGCCAATTCCGTAAGGAGATTAAGGTAAATTGAACCGCGTATTTAACTGTATTTTCAGAGTGATTTCAGATCACTACGTAGCTAGGGCTGTTTTACAGATCGAAATGATAAAGTCATAAATTGCTTTTCAAAAAAAGAAACTAATATGTTTCTTACAGGATCTAAAAGCAATAAATGTATCTACAATAAATAAGTCTTTACTTCAGCAAATCAAAAAAAAGACTAAAATTTCTCCAATAATTTCCTTCTTATTTAAAAATTACTCTTTTTTGTACTTCGACTGATAATCTAAGCCACTAAACTTTTATTCATCATCTTCCGCAAACATTGCTTCAATTTCATTCCACTGCGGAAATTTATACTTCTTTTTATCCACTTCAAATTGCAGGCCTACCGCATTAAGTACACTTTCAAATATGCTAAATGAACCTGTAAAATGGCCATTTTCTATCTCTGAAATTGTTGTTTTATTGACGTTGGTTTTGGCCTTCCACAAATTGTAAAACGGTTTCAAGCTCAGAAATATTTTGGATTTGATCCAACGGAATACCTTTCGTTATTTTATTCGGATATTTCATAAAATGTTGGATAGTTGAAATATTGCCGCCGGAGAGAGTATCTACGGCAACTGTGATACGTATAAGTTTGAGGGCAACTTCTTTTTGCGGTAATGAGAGTCTGCAACAATCTATATTGGTTATCGATAAATTTATATCAAGAATCATGGCAAGTTGATCATGTGTTAGCCCAATTTTTTGTGCTGCAGTTAAAACAGCTTTAGCTAAGACCTTTTCGCTGTTAGTCATTTGTTCGATTACCCGCATTACAAAAGGTCTTTAGGTTCTACTACATAATTCGTACTGATGGTAGTAAAAATAGTTTTGAATGTGGTATTTGTAGTTGAATTGGGCTTTGTTGCATAAAGACTCTAAAGATAGAGCTGCCCCAAGTTACTTAAATTTAAGCGACAACTTGGGTATGAAGTTGACCTAATTCTATAAATTTATTTATGGACTGCCCCACTTTCCTTACCAAATACGATTGATCCAATATGAACACATCCAATGACCCCTTACACGGCAAAAAGCTTGCTGACATTTTAGATGAGTTGCTAGATTACTATGGCGGCTTTGAAGGCTTGAGTCGTAAAATTGAAATTAGATGCTTTTGCATAGACCCAAGTGTTAAATCATCATTACGATTCTTGCGTACCACACCTTGGGCACGTGAAAAAGTAGAAAGCTTATATTTGTACGTCTTACGCCAAAAGGCAAAACAGAAACCGTAGCCCCAGGCAACACCCCTCTCATCATAAAATTTGAACCGTACCGGGTTTGTGGGAGACTTTTATTTAACTGATGTTACGTAGTAATTGCATTTTAAGCATCTTCGCTACTACATGTTGTAGTCGATTTATAAATTACTAATAATCATTATATTAAACAATATAATGTTATTATTAATATGAAAAATCAGGATCAAAACATAGGTGACTTTTACAAACTAAAATGTCTAAAATAAAGTGACCAAAATAACATTAAATGATCTAAATTCATCAAAAATTTACCCTACTAAAAACCAAATAATACCAATTAAATCATATACTTATAATTAGTGTCATTTAATGGAATAAATCTCGGTGACCTTGCCAAGGTTGGGATCGCGAGTTCGAGTCTCCTTTCCCGCTCCAGATTCTAAAAAGCCCTGATCGAAAGATTGGGGCTTTTTTTATTTCATTGGCATACCTCATGCTATAAATCAGCAGCATTTCGCATAAACTTGTCATTATTTATGTATTTCAACTGCTTAAAGATTCAGCATAATCGTGACTTTTTAAAATAAAGTCCCCTTTTCAAGTGTTCAGGCACTGTGTATAACAATGAACCAGGAATGGAAACCGATAAGCATAGGCAAACATCGTAAAAAAACGGTAGACTATGCAACAATCAATGCAAGTAAAATGTCATTTGAGACAAAAAGAAGGTGAAGGTTGATGCCGCTCAATACCGTTGAAGAGCTCGTAGCAGATATCCGTGCAGGAAAAATGGTCATCCTGATGGATGATGAAGACCGTGAAAATGAAGGCGATCTGGTGATTGCTGCGACACACGTACGTCCTGAAGACATCAACTTCATGATCACCCACGCCCGTGGTCTGGTTTGCCTCACATTAAGCCGCGACCGCTGCCAGCAGCTCAATCTTCCGCTCATGGTCGATGCCAACGGCGCACAGCACGGGACTAACTTTACGCTTTCAATTGAGGCTGCCAACGGTATTACCACCGGTATTTCCGCCGCTGAACGTGCACATACCATTCAGACGGCCGTGGCCGCACATGCCAAGCCTGCGGACATTGTACAACCGGGGCATATCTTCCCGCTGATGGCACAGCCCGGTGGCGTATTGCACCGTGCCGGTCATACCGAAGCCGGCTGTGATCTGGCCCGTCTTGCAGGACTCGAACCTGCTTCAGTGATTTGTGAAATCATTAAAGAAGATGGCACCATGGCGCGCCGTTCTGACCTTGAAATTTTTGCTGAAAAGCATGGTTTGAAAATCGGAACGATTGCGGATCTCATTCACTACCGCATGACCAATGAGCAAACGGTTGAACGTCTGGATCAACAAACGTTAGATACCGAATACGGTACGTTTGAATTGTTCCGTTACCGTGAAATTGGTAACCCGGATATTCATTTAGCCCTGGTCAAAGGTGAGCCTAAACAGGGGGTCACTACCGTTCGCGTACATGGCTTTAGTCCGGCACGTGACTTGCTGAAAATTAACAAGCAAAATGGCGAACCGGCCTGGAATCTCGACAAAGCACTGAAAGAGATCGCATCTAGCGAGCGCGGTGTTTTGGTCTGGATTGGTCAGCGTCATTTACAGGACCTCGGTCCAGCACTGGAAAGCTTGACTACACCTAAGCCATCCAAATCCAGTGCTGCATTGTCACAGCAATACCAAACCATTGGTGTCGGTGCACAGATTTTACGTGATTTAGGGGTTGAGAAAATGAAGCTGCTCAGCTCTCCATTACGTTTTAATGCATTATCAGGTTTTAATTTAGAAGTGGTGGAATACGTCGCCGCAAATCAAACAACAGAGAAATAATCGAGGTTGCTATGGCAGTTCGCCGTATTGAAGGTATGTTACATCTCGCGAGCGAAGGCCGTTACGCGATTTTAGTGGGTCGTTTTAATAGTTTTGTTGTCGAACATCTTTTAGAAGGTGCAATTGATACATTGAAACGTCATGGTGTATCAGAGGATAATATTACCGTTGTTCATGCACCTGGCGCCTGGGAACTTCCGGTGGTGGCTAAAAAACTGGCTGCTGCTGATCGTTTTGATGCCATTATTGCGCTTGGCGCAGTGATTCGTGGCAGCACGCCTCACTTTGATTTTGTTGCTGGTGAATGTGCCAAAGGTTTAGGCGTGGTTGGCCTGGACACTGGCTTACCAGTCATTAATGGTGTATTGACTACGGATAGTATTGAACAGGCGATTGAACGCTCGGGTACAAAAGCAGGTAATAAAGGCAGTGAAGCTGCCTTGACTGCAATTGAAATGGTTAACTTGTTAAAGGCTATTTAACGCTATGTCGCAAACACTTCAAGCAACTTATGCAGCAAAACGCAAAGCACGTCGTTTTGCTGTACAAGGAATTTATGAATGGCAGATGAGCCACAATCCGGTACATGAAATTGAAGCACGTACACGTGTGGAAAATGCCATGCACAAAGTGGATCTCGGCTATTATCATGAATTGTTGACTCAAGTGGTTGCCAATCATGAAGCATTGGATGCGCTCTTAATCCCTGTGCTTGACCGCGAAATTGATGCGCTTGACGGCGTTGAACTCGCTACTCTTCGTCTGGGTGCGTATGAATTGAAAGAACATCTTGAAATTCCATATCGCGTTGTTTTGGACGAAGCAATCGAGCTGGCTAAACATTTTGGCGGTGCAGACAGCCATAAATACATCAATGGTGTATTGGATCGTTTAGCAACAACTTTACGTGCAGCAGAAAAGCAACAAACCAACTAAATAAAGTAGATTTGTTGTATGGCTGAGTTCTCGATCATTGATACTTATTTTCATCGGCAGACTTCTGCGTCGGTCGATTTAGGTGTTGGTGACGACTCAGCCTTGCTCACCCCTCCTCCTCAGCAACAACTGGTCATCTGTGCCGATACATTGGTTGCCGGACGACATTTTCCCCTAGATACCTCTCCGCATGCCATCGGCTGGAAATCTGTCGCGGTGAATCTGTCTGACATTGCTGCAATGGGTGCCAAACCGCACAGCATCTTACTGGCATTGAGCCTACCCCAAATTGATCATGACTGGCTCAAAGGCTTTAGCCAGGGTTTATATGATTGCTGCGATCAATTTGGTGTGAGTTTAATTGGTGGCGATACCACCCAAAGTCCTCATCTCACTATTTCGGTCACCGCGCTTGGCTGGATAGAAACCGGCAAAGCCATCACACGTTCAGGCGCACAAGCCGGCGATTATGTCTGTGTCTCTGGTACAGTCGGCGATGCCGCATTTGCTCTGCACAATTTAGGACATCCGCTACAAAAGCGTCTGGATTATCCAACCCCACGTTGTCAGCTCGGTCAAAAGTTAAAAGGCCTGGCATCCAGCATGATTGATGTATCTGATGGATTGGCACAAGATTTAGGCCATATCTTAAAAGCTTCAAAGGTAGGGGCAACGCTTGAATTAAATCAGCTGCCGATCAGCCCAGATTTACAAAATTTAACTCAAGAACAGCAATGGCAATATGCCCTCGCGGGTGGCGATGACTATGAGTTATGCTTTACAATAAGCCCGCAAAATTATGAAAAGCTTTTGCAACAACAATTAGATGTCAACATTAGCAAGATTGGACAAATAACCCAACAAACTGAATTAACTTTTGTGCAGAATGGCGTAGATCATTCGCTGCAATTTCATGGATATCAACACTTTGCATAAACCTGCGATTCACTTTAAAGACATGTCCTGGTACAACCGCTTTATCGTTTTTTGCGGTGTCGGATTTGGTTCCGGGCTGTTACCTAAAGCGCCGGGCACTTTTGGTTCGGCCTTTGCATTGCTGTTTATTCCTGCCTGGCTTGCAATTGGCTTTACCGCTTCCATTATTGCCATGATTTTAATGTCACTTATTGGCATTTATATTTGCGGGCAAACCGCTAAAGTCATGGGCGTACATGACGATGGCCGCATTGTTTGGGATGAATTTGCTGGACAGTCAATTACGTTTCTGCCCCTGATTTACTTTGCACAAATGAGCTGGCTTTGGGTGTTCATTGGATTTGTCCTGTTCCGCTTATTCGATGTCTGGAAACCTTGGCCTATTCGTGTCATCGACCGTCAAGTCGGTGGCGGTTTCGGCATTATGTTTGACGATATTATTGCCGGCATTTGGGCCGCAATCTGTATTCTCGTGTACCTCAACATTTCAATGGCTTAAGCCAAGTTTTTAAGGTGTATTATGTCAACTTCTGTGATTATTCTTGCTGCCGGCAAAGGAACTCGAATGCGTTCGAGCCTACCCAAAGTATTGCAGCCGCTCGCAGGACGCCCTCTACTCGGTCATGTCATTGAAACTGCTAAAAAATTAAATGCCAAAAATATTATTACCATTTTTGGACACGGCGGTAATTTAGTTCAACAAGCCTTTGCACAGGAAAATGTACAGTGGGTGGAACAAGCTGAACAGCTGGGTACAGGCCATGCGGTTAAAGTGACTTTACCGGTACTTCCTACCGATGGCGTTTCACTCATTCTTTCCGGTGATGTACCTTGCATTAGTCAAGACACCCTGGAAAAGCTGCTGGCTGTTTCACGTGAAACAGGAATTGGTCTGGTGACATTAACCCTGGCCGATGCCACCGGTTATGGCCGTATCGTACGTGAAAACAATAAAATTCAGGCCATTGTTGAGCATAAAGATGCCAGCGATGCACAGCGTCAAATCAAGGAAATCAATACCGGTATTTACTGTGTCAGCAATGCCAAACTGCATCAATGGTTACCCAAATTAAGCAACAACAATGCCCAAGGTGAATATTACCTGACGGACATTGTGGCCATGGCGATTGCCGATGGTCTTGAAGTGTCTTCTGTAGAGCCGGAACGTGCCTTTGAAGTGGAAGGCGTGAATGACCGGATTCAGCTGGCCGCTTTGGAACGTGAATTCCAGGCCTATCAGGCCAAGCTCCTGATGCAGCAAGGCGTGCATATCATTGATCCAAGCCGCTTCGACCTGCGTGGCAAGCTTACCGTCGGTCAAGATGTTCGTATTGATATCAACGTGATTATCGAAGGTAACTGTGAACTCGGCGACAATGTCGAAATTGGTGCAGGCTGTGTAATTAAGAATAGTAAAATTGCTTCAGGCACCAAGGTCCAACCCTACAGTATTTTCGACAATGCCGTGGTCGGTGAAGATACGCAAATTGGACCCTTTGCCCGTTTACGCCCAGGTGCCAAGCTGGCCAATGAAGTGCATATTGGCAACTTTGTCGAAGTGAAAAATTCCACGATTGGCCTCGGTTCCAAAGCCAATCACTTTACCTATTTAGGGGATGCCGAAGTGGGCGCAGGTTCAAATATTGGTGCCGGTACCATTACCTGCAATTATGATGGGGCCAATAAATTTAAAACCATTATTGGTGATTCAGCCTTTATCGGCTCGAACAGTTCCCTGGTTGCCCCGGTCAGTATTGGCAATGGTGCAACTGTCGGCGCTGGCTCAGTCATCACACGTGATGTAGCAGAAAATAGTTTGGCCTTTGAACGATCTAAACAAGTGGCTAAAGAAAACTATCAACGCCCCCAAAAACTGAAAAAATAAGAGGATTATAAATATGTGCGGAATTGTCGGTGGCGTTGCAGAACGTAATATTAGCAATATTTTAATTGAAGGCCTGAAGCGCCTTGAATACCGTGGCTATGATTCAGCGGGTGTTGCGCTGATCAATGGCGGTCATGTCCTGCGCGAACGCCGTGTAGGTAAAGTGATCAACTTGGAACAGGCGGTAAGTGAATCGAATATTCAAGGTTCACTGGGGATTGCACATACCCGTTGGGCAACCCATGGTAAACCGACGGAAAACAATGCCCATCCGCATGTTTCTGGTACGGTGGCTGTGGTGCATAACGGCATTATCGAAAACTATCAAGAATTGAAAGACGATCTTGAAGCCCTGGGCTATGTGTTTACTTCACAAACGGATACCGAAGTTGTCGCACATCTGGTCAATGATGCATTGAAATCAACCTCCAGCCTTCTAGAAGCGGTTCAGCAGGTTGTTCCCCAGCTCAAAGGGGCTTATGCACTGGGTATCGTGCATACCGATCATCCGAATGAACTGATTACCGTTCGTGAAGGTTCACCTCTGGTCATTGGGGTCGGAATTGGCGAGAACTTTATCAGTTCGGATCAATTGGCCCTGCTGCCAATTACTAACCGTTTTATTTACCTGGAAGAAGGTGATATTGCACGTTTAACCCGCAACAGCATTGAAGTGTTTGTGGATGGGCAATTGGTGAACCGTCCAGTAAAAGAGCTGGATGCCACCGTCAGCAATGCATCTAAAGGTGAATATAAGCACTACATGCTCAAAGAAATTTATGAGCAGCCTGAAGCGATTCAGCAAACCATTTCCCAAGCCTTGAATGGCAACGATTTGCGCGAAGATTTCTTGCAAAATGCGGTGGGCGATTTTGAAAAGATTCAACAGGTGCAAATTATTGCCTGCGGAACCAGTTACCATGCCGGCATGATTGCAAAATACTGGTTTGAGCAGCTGATTGACCTGCCTTGTCAGGTGGAAATTGCCAGCGAATTCCGTTACCGCACGCCTGTGATTGTCAATAACACACTGTATGTCTGTATTTCTCAATCCGGTGAAACTGCCGATACTTTGGCTGCACTGCGCGATACCCAAAAACGCGCTGCTGCAAAAAGTTTAAACATTACCACCATGACCATTTGTAATGTGGCTACCTCTTCAATGGTGCGTGAAACCAATTATAGCCTGTTAACCCTGGCTGGACCTGAAATTGGCGTTGCGTCAACCAAAGCATTTACCACGCAGCTTGCCGCACTCATGCTGTTGGTACTGAAGATTGGTCAAGTCAAGCAAAGCATCTCGGCTGAACAAATTACTGCCATTACCACTGATTTATGGCATACGCCTAAAGTCATCCTAGATACCCTACAGCAAGATAAAGACATTCTGCGTTTATCTGAGCTGTTTGTAGAAAAACAGCACTGCCTGTTTTTAGGCCGTGGTACCGAGTTCCCGATTGCTCTTGAAGGCGCATTAAAACTGAAAGAAATTTCATATATTCATGCCGAAGGTTATGCCGCAGGTGAACTGAAACATGGTCCATTGGCACTGGTAGACAATGACATGCCGGTGGTGATTCTGGCTCCGCAAGACGACATGCTCGACAAGCTGAAATCCAATATGGAAGAAGTTCAGGCCCGTGGTGGCGAACTGTTTGTCTTTGCCGACGAAAACAGCGGCATTAAAGGCAAAGAGCGTCAGCATGTGGTTCATGTGCCAAGCATCGCTCCGCTTCTTGCGCCAATTGTTTACAGTATTCCTGTGCAGCTGCTGTCCTACCATGTGGCTGTCTTGCGTGGAACGGATGTCGATCAGCCACGTAACCTGGCAAAATCGGTCACGGTGGAATAATAAATTTTGATATAAGGCTGGGTAACCGGCCTTTTTCTTGCAAAGGAAAGAGTAAAAAACATGACGCTGAGTTGTTTTAAAGCTTACGATATTCGTGGAAAATTGGGTGAAGAATTAAATGAAGACATTGCCTATAAAATTGGCCGGGCTTATGGACAGATCTATCAACCTAAAACAGTGGTCATCGGTTGTGACATTCGTTTGAGCAGTGAAGGCCTGAAACAGGCGACCATTCGCGGTTTAAATGATGCAGGTGTCAAGGTACTCGATTTAGGCATGACGGGAACGGAAGAAGTCTACTTCGGTGCCTTCCACCTCGATGTTCAAGGCGGCCTTGAAGTGACTGCCAGTCATAATCCGATGGATTACAACGGCATGAAACTGGTGCGTGAAAATGCACGCCCAATCAGTGCAGATACAGGCCTTAAAGAGATTCAAGTTCTAGCTGAATCTGGCATATTTAATGACGTTGCCGTAAAAGGGACGACTGAAAAATACAATATCCTGCCTGAATTTGTAGATCACCTCATGACTTACATCGACGCTTCCAAGATCACACCGATGAAACTGGTGGTAAATGCGGGTAATGGTGCAGCAGGTCATGTGATTGATGCGATTGAAGAAAAATTCAAGGTTCTGAATGTACCGGTAGAATTTATTAAAATTCATCATGAGGCTGATGGCAGCTTCCCGAATGGCATTCCCAACCCGCTGCTGGTTGAAAACCGGGATAGCACGCGTCAAGCCGTTATTGAGCATGGGGCTGACATGGGACTTGCCTGGGATGGCGACTTTGACCGTTGCTTCCTGTTTGATGAAAAAGGCCAGTTCATTGAAGGCTATTATATTGTGGGTCTATTGGCACAAGCGTTCTTGCTGAAACAGTCGGGTGAGAAAATTGTGCATGACCCGCGCCTGGTCTGGAATACCTTTGACATTGTTGAACAATACCAAGGTGAAGCGATCCAGTCTAAATCCGGTCATTCTTTCATTAAAGAAAAAATGCGCGAGCATAATGCCGTATATGGCGGAGAAATGAGTGCACACCATTATTTCCGTGACTTTGCCTATTGCGATAGCGGCATGATTCCATGGCTGTTAGCGGTGTCGGTATTGTCAGAAACCCAAAAACCGTTGTCTGCCCTGGTAGAAGAAATGATTGAAAAATTCCCATGTTCAGGCGAAATCAACTTCAAAGTGGCAGATACCCAAACGACCATTCAAAAGATTTTTGATCACTATGCCGATCAAAATCCGGTCATTGATCGAACAGACGGCGTGAGCCTGGATTTTGGCGCATGGCGTTTAAACGTACGCGCTTCCAATACCGAGCCATTACTGCGCTTAAATATTGAAAGCCGTGCAGATAGGAATCCTGAACCGATACAGGATTATGTCGATGAATTGACCCAACTGATTCAAGGCTAAAATTGCTGCTATTAAAAAAGGAGCTTGATCGAAAGCTCCTTTTTTATACCTACTGGTTGCGATAACCATTCGGATTTTGCTTTTGCCAGTTCCAGCTGTCTGCCAGCATATCTTCCAAAGTATATTGCGGTTTCCAGCCTAACTCTTGCACAGCACGGCTATTGTCTGCAAATGAAGTCGCTACATCGCCTTCACGACGCGGCTCGATGCTATAGGCGACCGGCACATGGTTGACCCGTTCAAATGTTTTCACCACTTCTAAAACCGATGAGCCCTGACCGGTTCCAATATTCCAGGCACGACAGCCTTTTGCCATAAGGCGGTTATTCAAGGCACACAAATGCGCATTCGCCAAATCCACCACATGAATATAATCGCGCACGCCCGTCCCGTCAACGGTATCGTAATCATTGCCGAAGATCGCCAGTTTTTCACGACGGCCCACTGCGACTTGAGTGACAAATGGCATCAGGTTATTCGGAATGCCTTGCGGATCTTCTCCAATACGACCACTTTTATGCGCACCGACCGGGTTGAAATAACGCAGTAAGGCAATCGACCAGCGTTCATCTGCCAGGGACAATTTCTGTAAAAGCTGTTCAACCATCAGTTTGGTATAACCATAGTTATTACTTGGCATACCTGTAGGCATGTCTTCATTTAAAGGCGAGACATTGGCCTCATCATACACGGTGGCCGATGAACTGAAGACCAGATTAAATACCCCTGCGCGCTGCATGGCCTGTACCAGTTGAATCGAGCCAGAAATATTATTGTCAAAATAAGCCAGTGGAATTTGCTGGCTTTCCCCTACCGCTTTTAGCCCGGCAAAATGAATCACCGCATCAATGTGGTGCTGCTGAAAAACCTGATCTAGAACCTGTGCATCGCGAATGTCACCCTGCACAAAAGTCAGGGTTTTTCCGCAAATCTGTTGTACACGGTTTAAAGATTCTTCCGAACTATTGCAGAGATTATCCAGCACAATCACTTCATGCGCTGAATTTAAGAGTTCCACACAAGTATGCGAGCCAATATAGCCTGCACCGCCAGTCACTAAAATTTTAGCCATGGGTTTTTCCTAATAGTATCTTTAATAAACCTTGAGTCGAGGCATCCAGCTCTGAAATGTTCTGACTTTCACCACTTAAAATCGGCAGCAGCTGATTGGCAATTTCCTTGCCTTTTTCAACCCCCCACTGGTCAAAGGGATTGATATTCCAGAGGACAGACTGCACAAACACTTTATGTTCATACATGGCAATCAGCATCCCCAGACTATAGGGTGTCAGCTCTTTAAGTAAAATGGTGCTACTGGGCTGATTGCCTGCATATTGTTTATAGACAGGTAAATCATTCAGTTCAGCCTGATCCAAGGCCTGATTGCCAAATGCCAGCAAGCGCGACTGTGCCAGACAGTTGGACAGTGCCAAATGATGCTGCTCGATCAAGGCATCGGCATTGTCTACATAAGTAAATTGCTGGGCATTATAGCGTTTTACGGGTGCAATAAAATCACAGCTGACGGCTTGTGTGCCTTGATGCAATAACTGGTAGAAAGCATGCTGGGCATTCGGTCCAACCTCACCCCACACAATCGGACAAGTATTGGTTTCAACGTGCTCCCCTGTACGTTGAATCGATTTGCCATTCGATTCCATTTCCAGTTGCTGTAAATACGAAGCAAAATATTTTAAACGGCCATCATAAGGCAAAATGGCATGGGTCTGGATATCTAGAAAGTTGGTATTCCAGGCACCCAGCAAGCCCATCAACACTGGAATATTCTTTGCAAAAGGAGCATTCCGGAAATGCTGATCCATGGCATAAGCCCCGGCCAGCAGCTGCTTGAAGCCTTCAACCCCAATGGTTAATGCAATTGGCAAGCCAATACACGACCAGAGCGAATAACGCCCACCGACCCAGTCCCATAGCAACAACTGATTTTCAGGCGCAATGCCCCATTCGGTCATTTTCTCAGGTTTGGTGGATACTCCGATAAAATGGTGCTTGAGAATATACGGATGTTGACCAAGTGCTTTTTCCAGCCACAAACGCACGGTTTGCGCATTGGATAAAGTATCAATGGTGCCAAAAGACTTGGATGAAATGATGAATAATGTCGTTTCAGGGCGTAGCTGATGCAATAATGCTGAAAGCTGGCTGCCATCTATGGTCGAGACAAAGTGTACATCTAAAGGCTTGGTGGTCTGTTTTTTAAAATCTGATAAAGCATGACTAACCATTAATGGCCCAAGATCCGACCCTCCAACACCAATATTGACCACATCCTGAATCACTTCCCCGGTTGCACCGCGAAACTGACCGGCATGAATTTTTTCCACCAGGGCATACATGCGCTGAAGTTGCTGATGAACCTGCGCTGCAACGTCAGCATGCTGTTGATCATGCGGAGGCAAACGTAATGCCCAGTGCATCACTGCACGCTGTTCGGTATAGTTAATGGCTTCACGAGAAAACAGCCGTTTAATCCAGGGCTTGAGTTCTTGTGCATGGGCCCATTCAACCAAACGGTCAAGTACAGCCTGATTGATCCGATGCTTGCTAAAATCGAAGACAATGGTCTCTAAATTTACAGAGAATTTTTGAAAACGGTCATCTTCTTCTGCAAAAAAATCGCTTAAATGCCTGTTCTCGTATTCATTTTTCAAGTTCACCAGCTTGTTTAGAACAGTATCAATCTCTTCTACTGGATAAGGTTGTGCTTGAGTCATCATTTAACGTCCTACCCCCATATAGGCAAATCCCTGCGCTTTCACATAGTCGGGATCGTAAATATTTCGACCATCCAAAATCAGCGGATGCTGCATGATTTTTAATAAAGTCGGGTAATCCGGACTCCAATATTGTTTCCAGGCAGTTAACAGGCATAAGGCATGTGCGCCGTTTACGGCTTCATACTGGTCTGTACAATAAATCAGGTCCGCACGATGTCCATAGACTTTCTCAATTTCCGCCAATGCCTGCGGATCATGCAATTTGACCGTCACGCCTTGTGCCCATAAGGCTTTCAGCATGATATGAATCGGTGACTGCTGGATACGTGCCGTATTTTCTTTAAAAGAGGCACCCCAAATTGCCACCGTTTTAGCTTTTAAATCGCCATGGTAATAATTCCACAGTTTTCTAAACAGCAGCTCTTTTTGCTGTTCATTGATTTCCCAAACCTGCGCCAACAGCTGACTTTTAGCCCCTGTCCCGGACACGGTATTGGCTAAAGTAAGAATATCATGCGAGAAGTTTTCTCCGCCAAAACCCGCACCTGGATACAGATAGGACGACCCGATCCGGCTATCCGCTGCCATGCCCTGACGCACATGCTCGATATCAATGCCCAGTTTTTCAGCCACGACAGCCAAATCGTTGATATAGCTAATGCGTGTCGCCAACATGCCTGAAATGCTAAGCTTGGTAAATTCAGCATCCAAAATGGGCATAAATAAATATTGCTGATGGCGCGGAAATAATGGACGCAATAATTCCTGGATTTTGAGTTGAACCTTGCTTTGCTCACAGCCCACAATCAACTGTTCGGCTTGAGTCATGCTGGCCAAGGCATTCCCCTCCTGAATAATATCGGGTAAATACACCCAGTCATCTTCAGGTAAATACTTTTGTAATTTGTCCGTGCCATGCAAGCCTAGCGTAGATGCATTAATCATCAGTTTAGGATGAATAATTTGACGTTGACCGATTGCTTTTAATATTTCAATGCCTAAATTTTCTTCAGTCGGATTAAAACTAAAGAAATAGGCATCGATATCCAGGGCAATATCATTCAGGTGACAGTATTTTAAAAATCCATTTTTTTCCTGTTTATCCAGTAACTGTTTGACCGCATCATCTTGGGCATAGGCGTGTTCTAAAGTGCTTTTTTTTAGAAAATCACACCAATACACCTGATGGCCACATTCGGCCAGCAATGCTGACAGGACGCCTGAATACAGGGTTTGTCCAAATACTGCAACCTTCATCGTTCTACCGCCTTATAATACAAGTTCCTGGATAAGTGCTTTAAAGTTCTCACCCAATTTAGGATGATCTACGCCATACTGTAATAGGATTTTGAGATATCGGTTCTTCTATAATTTTTTACATCACAATACATTTACCTTCTGCAGGGGATGCAGTTACCTCCTCAATGCCATATTGATCGACCAGATGATCCGGCCCAGCTTTCACCATAATTTGTGAAGCTTGAGATGGGTTAAAACTTTGAATCATTAAGCTTAGGTCATTGACCGGATCAGAATCTTTCACCAATACATCAGGCAGTAATACAGCAAAGTCATCTTCTCCAATCACATCTTTGGCACAGAGCACGGCATGTCCCAAACCCAAGGGTTGTGACTGGCGTACACTCACCATACTGACATGAGGGGGGAGAATTTCAGTAATTTCTTTGAATAAATCAAATTTCTTTTTATTTTCTAAGGTCGTTTCCAGCTCAAAATTACGATCGAAATAATTTTCAATGGAGGCTTTGGAAGAGTGTGTCACTAAGATACTTTGTTCAATGCCTGCTGCGGCAGCTTCTTTAACCCCATATTCAATGGCAGGACGATTCACCACAGTCACCATTTCCTTAGGAATGGATTTACTTGCAGACAGAAAACGTGTGCCTAGACCTGCGACTGGGAGAATAGCTTTTTTGATCATATTAACTAAGCTTAACCTAACATACTTTTGAGTCATCTTTAGGTTCATTACCCTGGAACAATGAAGGTCCTACATGCCCAGGGGCATTAATACCATCACCCCTTGTCATTACGCCCACTGTTTTCCACATAATTTTAAAGTCTATCCTAATATTATGGTTGTCTACATACCAAACATCACATTTAAAACGATCTTCATAATCCAGTTCATTACGACCGCTTACTTGTGCCAAGCCGGTCATTCCCGGTCTAACCTCTAAACGTCGAGCTTGCTCAGGAGAATAAAGCTCAACAAATTCCTTAAGCATTGGTCGTGGACCAACCACGCTCATCTCACCTTTTAAAACATTTATAAGCTGTGGCATTTCGTCTAGGCTTGTGGAACGGAGTTTTTGTCCAAAAGCAGTAATCCGTTGCTCATCTGGTAACGGATTACCTTCTTTATCAAAGGCATCCTTCATAGAACGAAACTTAATCATTTTGAAAAGTTTACCATCTTTACCAGGTCGTTCTTGATAAAAAAAGACAGGCGAGCCAAGATTTTTTCGGACTTTAAGCGCCACAAAAACAAAGATAGGCGAAAGTACTATAAGAGCGATAGATGCAATAATAAAATCTATTAGTCTTTTCATAACAAATTCTCTACGGCCTTTTTTTTAATAAAGTTCATTTATTATTGAAATAATTTTTTTCATAGCTACCGGTTCAATATAATGCTCTATTAAAGTTTGCTTTGCAGAAATATGTTTCATATTATGAAATTCATCATTAATTTTAAAAACTTGTTAGCCAACTTTTGGAGTTTCTATCATGAACTACCAATCCAAACGATGCTTCTTAACCAAAGCAGATCTTTCAGATTCCTCATTCCATTTTATTAGCCGCCTTAGAATAAATGGTAGGCTTTTATTGCAACACCAAGTTCATACACTCCTTCAGTAAGAAACATCTCAAGCATTTAAGCCTTTAGACTCCCTTCTAGAATCAATCCTACCTATAAATTTAATATGATCAGCATTCACCGTTAGCCTCTCGAATCTAAAAACTTACTCATATGCTCCTCTTCTAAAAAGTTTCAGATAATAATTTCAAGGATTCCATAATATTATGAATACCTTGCACCCGCGTATATTATCAAAAAATTAAAGATTTATTTTAAATAATGCCAAGAAAAATGCGAATGTACCAAATTATGCAATTTATCTTCCACATTATTACCCTCTACATCAACCCACTTCTGAATTACCCAATCTCTTTCATGAATCAAGAATTGATCATTTTTTGATGAATATTTGTACTATATTTTTTTTAGCGTTCATGCATAATCTATGTATGAAATACATCAGCTCAAAGATGCTTCTTTTTACTCAATTCAAGTAATACAGGAGCTTCTTATGATCAATTTTTCATTTAATACTTGAACCATCGAAGAAGCATTTTCCGACTAAAGGTAGCCACCCCTAAACTATGCTTGAAAGATATCAAGTTCATTTTTTATATAAGTAATTGAAAAATATCTAACTTTATCTAAGTGCTCTAAACTACAGCTCAATGATTGATATAACCAATCCGTGTTGCAACCCTCCCGGAAATATGAAGTTTAGTCAATTCAGCATTTAAAACAGGCATAAATAGAAACTGCTGCTGACGGGAAATAAAAGATGTAACAATTTCCTGACTTTGTTTTAAACTTCAGATGGGTTACAGACTACGATTAACGGCTCGGTTTTTGCCATACTTTGTAGCGCATTGCCTTCCTGAATCGCATCTGGCAAATCAATCCAATGATCATCAACCAGCATTTTTCGAAATTTTTCAGTTACATCCATCACCTAAGTTGAAACATGAATAATTCAGCACTATTGTAATTATTCTAAAAGATCTAGCTCTAGTGTTCTTTAGTCGGATTGAAACTGGAAAAATAAGCATCAATCTCAAGACTCAAATCAGATAAGTTACAACATTTAAGCAACCCACTTTCAGCTTTTTTCAGTAAACGATTGACTGCTGAAATAGATCCCCCTATACCTGATGTCCACATTCGAAAAGCAGTACAGACATTACACAGGCATAACGTGTTTGGCCAAATATTGTAACTTTTATATTGTGGGCTTATAGAGCAAGTTCTTGAATTAAAGCTTTAAAGTCCTCACCCAATTTAGGATGATCTACGCCATAATGTAACACGGCTTTCAAATAACCCAGTTTGCTGCCGCAATCAAAAGTTTGACCTTTCATTCGATAGGCTTCAACCACTTCTGTCTTTTGTAATTCTGCAATCGCATCGGTGAGTTGAATTTCATTGCCTGCACCTTTCGGGGTATTTTCCAATAACTGCATAATCTTGGCAGGCAGGACATAACGTCCAACCACAGAAAGATTGGAGGGTGCCGTGCCGACTGCCGGTTTTTCTACAATCCCTTGCATTTTAATACTTTCACCCTCTAAAGGTGAACTTGCAACATCGACAATACCGTATTGATCGACCATATGATCCGGCACAGCTTCCACCATAATTTGTGAAGCTTGAGATGAATTAAAACGCTGAATAATCAAACTTAGGTCATTAACCGGATCAGAATCTTTCACCAATACATCAGGCAGTAAAACAGCAAAGTCATCTTCTCCAATCACTGCTTTGGCACAAAGTACGGCATGACCTAGACCGAGTGGTTGTGGCTGACGTACGCTGATCACACTCACATGCGGGGGTAAAATCTCGGTAATTTCTTTAAGCAAATCGAATTTCTTTTTACTTTCAAGTGTGGTTTCCAGCTCAAAATTACGGTCAAAGTAATTTTCAATCGATACTTTAGATGAATGGGTCACCAGAATAATCTGTTCAATTCCTGCCGCAACAGCCTCACGTACCACATACTCAATGGCCGGACGGTCGACCACCGTGACCATTTCTTTAGGAATGGATTTACTGGCAGGCAAGAAACGTGTACCGAGGCCTGCAACCGGAAGAATAGCTTTTTTAATCATTACATCACACTTCTAAGTTTAAAAATTATTAAAATAATTCTAATCATAAAACTATTTTAAAATTCCACTAATTACGAATAAAAAGACTACATATATTGATATTATACCGACCTAATATGCGGCTTTATTAATAAAGCCTTTAAATACGGTTAAGAATATAATTGTTAAATCAAGCAATAAGCTCCAAGTCCGTATATATTCCAAATCACATTCAACGCGCTTTTCCATTTTATCCAAAGTATCCGTTTCACCTCGCCAGCCGCGTATTTGAGCCAGTCCTGTTATCCCCGGTTTGACTTTGTGACGAAGCATATAGCCTGTAATGAGTTTACGGTATTCTTCATTATGCGCAACCGCATGCGGGCGTGGTCCCACTACAGACATATTGCCCTGAATCACATTAAGGAATTGTGGCAATTCATCAAGCGAAGTACGCCGTAAAATTTTACCGACTTTGGTTACTCGTGGGTCATCTTTTACGGCTTGTTTTATTTCGGTGCCATTTTCCATAACTGTCATGGTTCTAAACTTGAACACCTTAATTGGCTGGCCATTTAAACCATAACGAATCTGACGGAAAAATACCGGTCCTTTGGAAGTTAACTTAATCGCAATCGCAATCAACAGCAGCAATGGTGAAATCAGCAGAAGAATAGCCGATGCCACAAAAATATCCTCAATCCGTTTTAATAAGGTATTGATCCCATTAATACGAGTATCGAACAGTGGAATAATCGGGATGCCATTAATATCTTCGACCCGGGAATATAATAAGTTATAGGAAAATAATTCCGGTACAATAATCGTCGAACAGGTAGTATCAGCAAGAATTTCCAAGAGTGCTTCTGTCTGTTGCAAATTGCTCTTTTCAATCACAATATAAATTTTATTAACTTTGCCCTGCTTGACCGTCTCAATCACATCATTGAGATCACCATCATACTGTGCCTCCGGGTTTTGACTAGTGGTAAAAGCGAACAGACCTAAGGACGCTGCACCAGTCCAAGCGGAACGGGTTAAATCATCATATAATTTTCTGGCTTTGGCAGACTCACCGATGACCAGTATACGGTCAGCTTTATTAAATACTTTAAAGAACAGTGCATATACCAGCCGGATCAGCATACGGAAGCCGGTCATACACAGGATGACAAAGATAAAATATTTAAATGCGATACTTAATGAGATATAAGTAAAAAATAAAAGAATCAAGTAAGAAGTAATGAGTGTTATTGTTAAATTTTTTAAACAGGAAATCAGTTCATAACCAAGATTAATGCCTCTCCAAGACCGATAGAAGTCGGTCAGGCCACCTATTAATTGAAATACACTGATTACTGTTAAAAAAGCAAGTAAAGTCCGATGATCTACAGTCAAATTATTGATTTTTGAAACGATATATATTCCCCCATATATCGCTAAAACATCGCAAGACCGCTGCAATATCGAGACATAAGATGCATTTAATCTGGACGCCATCTTAAACCTTCAAGTTAACTGACCCCTTACCCCCAAGATTGAATTATCATCTTTAATCACCTAGTAGATGAAATTCAACTCTTTATGGATTATTGTGTCATAAAATATTAATGATATTATTAAAAAAATAGGCGAAAGTAATGTCGTCTACTGAAGTATGCTTGTATTCACCCCATTGCTGCGCTGAACCATCGCCTATTAACAGGGTATGATTATAGCCTGTTTTTACTGCATTCTTACAACACAAAATATAATATTAATTACGCAATATAAGTCTTAATAAGATTTATGAATTTAATCATATTTTTGTTAAATTTTTTTTAAATTCCAATAATAGATATAAGCTGTATTTTCACTATAATGCATATTTGAACTCCCAAGCTACTCAAGTTGGCATTAATAAATTTATAAAAATTTCCGATAGATGACTACCCGATATCAATAATTTTATCTAAAGGTTCGGGAAAAAGTTTATGGCCTATTTCATGTTCCAGTTTTTCCTTATCACCCCTATTCCAGTTAGCCTTAGAACATATTTCCCACCTGAATCACTTACTGATTAATTTTCACAATCCGATTATTTTAACCACAGCAATAACAACCATCACCTTATTGTAATTAAACCATTATACTAGAAAAATATTAATACCAAGCTTCTGTCTAGTTCCGTAGTTAAAAATATAATTAATAAAGATTTACAGTTTTTAGATAGAATAAACATGATTTAAATTTTAAAATCCAGACAAGAAATATTATTAATATTTACCTAAGAATTAATTGATTAAATTATAATAAATATACTTAAAAAGCAGTTCTTATTCACACCTATGCAAAAATAAAAATATTATCAAAATTTTGAAAAGTAAATGGAAGTTAGCTTTAAGAATTACAGAATTTAAATACCTAATTTTAGTCTACACATACCTTTGTAAAGATGATATTGAGTATTTTAAAGATTCCTATAGAGAAATATAAAAAAGAAGATTATTTTCCTATATTTTTTATACATAATGCATTTAATTTCTTTCGGCCTGAATCATAAAACCATCCCCATTTATTAAAGTATTGCCATGCACTTTTTAAGTGGGCTTTGAGCAAGACTTTATTTTTATAAGATCCTTGCTCATGTAAATGAATAACTTGAACTAATGGGTAATATATATTTCCGAATTTTTCCGCACAGCGACGTGATAAATCTACATCTTCCATATACATAAAATAACGCTCATCAAATCCACCTAGCTCAAGTAAAGCTTCGGAACGGAATAACATAAAGCAACCATGTAAATAAGGAACGAACACTGGCTTTGAAAGGTCAATCTTTTTAAGTAAATAATCTTCGTCCAAATTTTCAGCATATTTTGGTGAAAAACGACGAGCAAACAAATTTAATGGCGAGGGCAAAAGCCGAGCACCGTACTGATTTTCTCCATTTTCATAAACAATTTTTGGCAAATATAAACCTGCATCATGCGTAGATGCAAAATGTACTAATTTATCAAATTCAGTAGAATCAAACACAATATCTGGATTACAAATTAAGAAAAAATCACACTGCTTTGCAAATTGACGGATTGCTAAATTATGACCTGAACCAAAGCCAATATTACCCGGAGATTTTAAGTATTTAACTTTTTTATGCTCAAATTGATGTGCCCAATCAGTGTTATCATTATCAATTAAAATTACTTTAGAGATGTTTTCAGAACCCAAAAGGCTTTCTAATGTAAGCTTAAGATCAGAATAAGAGTGTTTATATATAACCAATGATGCAATAACTTTGCTCATAGACTTCCTTTTTTTCCTTTAAGACCATCTATGATAGATATAATAAAGTAATGTATATAAGAAAATTTATTTTTTTGAGTAAAAAATAAAATAATTTGCGCTATACAATTATTAATTAGCATAGAAAAAATCCAAGCTTTACTAATATGAGGCATATTTTTCATTAAAAAAAGATTACGCACCCTATAATATCTTCGATATGGAGAATGAACGGGGCAAGTTTTACCTAATAATGTAATAGTTGACTCCCCAACACTATGATACATTACAGCTTTGTTTGAAACATAAATTTTATAACCTTTTTGTAGTGCTCTAAAACACCATTCTGTATCTACATAATCTATAAAAAAATCTTCATTCATAAAACCAACATCTTGCAAGACACTTACAGGAATCAGTGAACCTGAAGAAATAATAATACCTACTTGTACAGGTTCAGCAATTTCACTAATATCAATTTTATTAATTAAACCATTATTCTTTACAATTAATCCTGGTGCATAAAAACCAAATTCTTTATCAATAAACTGCGGCCCTATAGCAGCAATTTTTCCTCCCATACCTTCAAGTTTATTATAATCTGAGACTAAATTTTTGATGAAATGTTCGTCAATTTCACTATCTTGATCAAAAAAAAATATTTTTTTTGCGCCCAACTCTAGAGCTTTTTTAATACCAGTGTTTTGTGCCCTTGCAATTCCATAATTTTCTCTTAGTGAAACAACTTCAGCATTAATTAATAAAGCCGATAGTTCATTGATATTTTTTGAAAAATTATCAACAATCACAACGTCGGTACACGATGCCGAAAGCATTTCTGTCAGTTTTGATAAGTTTTGAAGATTAGGGTTGTATGTTACTATTACACTTATTAATTTCATAAACTTTATCTCGAAAACTTACTTAAAAAACTAAATAATAAAGGAAAGAGGATTAAGATAGTTATTGCACCAGGAGAAAATATAGGCGCCTGAAAAAGACTTGTGTACAACATAAATGAAAAATATGCTATGTATTTAATTCTCATGTCATCTTTTAAAAAATATGATCCACAAAATATATAAGAACAAAATATAATAAAAAATACAGGAGTAAAATACCCAAAATCTATATAAAAATAACTATATAAAGTTCCATAAGCATTGTAATAATTATTAGTAGCATTTGAATACAAACTAAATTCACTTAATATTTTAGGGATATATATATATGGTATTTTATCTCCATTTAATCCAAATAAAAAAAGAAAAGGTGCAATTAAACTATTAATTATGACTTCAAATGGATAACCATCTGGATTTAATCTTTTAGTATCAATCTTTTGAGAAAATATAAATATTGGCAAAATATGGTATTCAAAAAGACTTAAAAACTCATTTGATAGATCCTCAATACTTCTGTTTTTTCTTGACAATAACATAATAATTGAAGAAACAAATAATACTAATAAAAGTATAAAATATTTCTTTATAAATTTAAAAAAATTTTCACCATTCAGAACACTTTTAATAAACAATACTAGCATACAAAAATAAATATTAAATCTCCCCCCATAAGAAAGATTAAATAAAATCAATAAAATCAATATAAAGTAAAAATTGAATTTAGCTATTTTTGTATTAGAATTCGAGACATAAATCAAATAAAACCAAAGTGAAGGTACAATATAAAAATTAGTAAGTGCATTTATAATATTTGATCCATAAGCTAACCTTTGGATAGAGTCATCCTCATAGTAGTTAATTCTTAAATATTCAAAACCATTTTCAAAGCCTATACCAAATAATACAATAGTTGGCCTTACTAAGAAAAATAGCGATATAAATAACATCGAATAATCAAAAAATCTTTTAGAAGAAAAGCTTATCACATGATTAGCTTTTTTCTCAAAAACAATACTTAAGTATATGATTATAAAAAAACTTGAAAAATATATAAGAATTAAAAAAAATTCACTACCACTTGAGGGTATATATGTAAAACCTCTATACAATAAAAAACAAAAGATTTGCAAGAAAATCAAAAATAAAAATGGAGTGAATAATTTTAAATACATACAACTACCAAGATTTAATAGAAAGCAGCATTTTTAAAAATAATATTTTTAAAAATAATACTATATTTTTATTATTTCTATAACTAATTCTATTTTTAAAAAAAATATTCTGTAATCCATTATTTATTAAAAATGGATATTTTTCAAAAATATTTTTATAGGCCTCTATAGGATCACTTTGCTTAGAAATACTCATGTCACCTATATTTTGATCCACTAAAACTTTATTCAAATGAAAAATATTATTTTTTCTTCTCAATCTTAAAATAAAGTCCCAATCCTGCAATCTTTTGATTTCTTCATCAAACATTACCTCCATAGCTATACAGCTTCTTACAAATATAGTTTGTGTACTAATAAAGCTATATTTTTCGATCTTATCATAAATTTTTTCAATACTAACTTTAGCCTTAGGGACAATTATCTTTCTATTCCATCTACCTGTAGTTTTCATTGAACAAAAACATAAATCTATTTTATCGTCATTTTTCAATATATTTAGCTGCTCAAATAATTTTTCTTCATACCAAATATCATCACTATCATGAAAAGCAATATACTCCCCCTGAGCCATTAAAATACCAGTATTTCTAGCACCATTTGCCCCTTTTTTTCTTTGATTTTTAACAAATTTAATTAATGGTGAATTAAATGAATTAACCACTTCCTCTGTGTTATCAGTTGAAAAATCATCTACAATTATAATTTCCTGAGGAAGCAAAGTCTGGTCTAATACACTTTGAATAGACTCTCTAATCAAATGAGCACGATTATAGGTCGGAATAACTACACTAATTGCATTTGGTATATAATTCATTCAATTCAATCTCTCAAAATAGTTCTGCAACTTTTAATATCGGCGCTAGACTATCTTTATCTGTCAAAAGTAATTTCAACCCTTCCTCAATTGGCCATTCAATACTTAAATCTTCATCATTCCACAAAATTGATCGCTCACACTCTTTAGAATAGTAATCTGTGGTCTTATATAAAAACTGTGTATTATCTTCCAAAGCAATGAACCCGTGTGCAAAACCAGCAGGAATCCAGAATTGCTTATGATTTTCTCCACTCAATTCCACCCCGACCCATTGACCAAAAGTTTCTGAGTCTTTACGTATATCTACAGCAACATCCCAAGCACGACCTTGTACCACACGCACCAATTTCCCTTGTGCATGTGGATTTAACTGGTAATGTAAGCCACGCAAAACCCCTTTTTTAGAAAATGAATGATTGTCCTGAACAAACTGTGGGATATCCAAACCACGTTCAGCTAATGCTTTTTCAAATACGTGCTGGTTAAAACTTTCCATAAACCAACCACGATCATCACCAAATACTCGTGGCTCAAAAATTAATAAATCTTTAATCTTCGTTTCTATAACATTCATTAGACTGACTCAAACTTGAAAATACATGACAAACGAAGTGCCCATTTGGGCACTTTCACTCTATTAGGCTTTAGCTACATGCTCATCATATAGTTTCAACAAATACTGACCATAACCAGTCTTTTTAAAAAACTCACCACGCTGTTTGAGTTGTTCAGGACTAATCCAGCCATTATTAAAAGCAATTTCTTCCAAACTTGCGACTTTTAAACCTTGGCGATTTTCAATAGTTTGAACAAAATGACTTGCTTCTAATAAAGAGTCATGTGTACCTGTATCTAGCCATGCGAAACCGCGACCTAACACCTCAACATTTAAGGCATTTTTTTCAAGATAGATATTATTCACGTCGGTAATTTCTAACTCACCACGGTGTGAAGGCTGAATATTTTTTGCAATTTCAATGACATCATTGTCATAGAAATATAGCCCAGTTACTGCATAGTTTGACTTCGGCTTTTCTGGTTTTTCTTCAATGCTGAGCGCTTTACCTTCAGCATCAAAATCAACCACGCCAAAACGCTCAGGGTCATTCACATAATAACCGAATACAGTTGCACCAGTCGCCTGCTGAGTCGCACGTTTGAGCTGATCGCTGAAATGCTGACCGTAGAAAATGTTATCACCTAAAATCAGGCAAACATTATCTTTGCCTATAAACTTTTCACCTAAAATGAAAGCTTGTGCCAAACCATCTGGGGAAGGCTGAACTTTATAGGACAACTGAATTCCTAGTTCTTCACCTGTACCCAATAATTTTTCAAAATTAGGCAAATCTTCAGGTGTAGAAATAATTAAAATTTCACGAATACCCGCTAACATTAAAACCGATAAAGGATAGTAAATCATCGGTTTATCGTAAATTGGAAGCAGTTGCTTGGATGTACCCATAGTAATTGGATACAAACGTGTCCCCGAACCACCGGCTAAGATAATCCCTTTACGTTTTATTGAAGTTGTCATGTTATAAAATCTCACTAATGACTTGAGCCACGCCTTGCTGCCACTCTGGCAAACGTAGCTTAAAAGACTGTTGTAATTTTTGCGTATTTAAACGCGAATTCAGTGGTCGACATGCTGGTGTTGGATAAGCTGAAGTTGCTATTGGATTTACTTTTTGAATAGCTAAAGTCATGCCACGTTGGCGTGCTTGTTCAAAAATATAATTCGCATACTCATACCATGTAGTTTCACCAGCTGGTGCCAAATGATAATGACCATGTAATTGTTTTTGCTGATCAAGCGTTTGTAAGGTGTAATAACGTAGCGATTGTGCTGTCACATCAGCAATTAAAGCTGCACCTGTTGGTACGCCCACTTGATCCTGAATAATTCCTAGCTCTTCTTTAGTTTGAGCCAATTTTAGCATCGTCTTAATAAAGTTATGACCATGTGTGCCATAGACCCAACAAGTGCGAAAGTTAATAAACCGAACTTGACTAGTTTCTAAAGCAATTTCACCATCACGTTTGCTACGCCCATAATAATTTACAGGCTGTTTGACAGCATCTTCCGTCCAAGCACTGGTCCCTGTACCGTCAAACACATAATCGGTTGAGTAATGTATTAACAATACATTCTGCTGTTTACATAAATCAGCCAAATGCGCCACTGCTGTATGATTAATTAAATCAGCAGCATGCTGTTCAGATTCGGCTTTATCTACAGCTGTATAAGCCGTCGCATTGATCACGATATCAGGTTGAATTTGATTAAATACTTGTGCTATTGCTGAGAAGTTTGCAACATCACCACATAATCCATTTTCATTGATAGAGCGATCTAAGGCTGTGACTTCACCTAATGGTTGTAATGCACGTTGAAGCTCCCATCCAACCTGACCATTTTTACCTAGAAGTAAAATTTTCATCTGATTGATTAAGCCTGTTCCGTTTGATATTGCTGTTGAATCCAGTTTTTATATTCACCACTTTGAATATGCTCAACCCATTCTTGGTTATTCAGATACCATTCAACAGTTTTACGAAGTCCAGTATCAAAGGTTTCTTGTGGTATCCAACCCAAATCTTTTTTGATTTTACTTGCATCAATTGCATAACGTAAGTCATGTCCAGGGCGATCTGTCACATAAGTAATGAGGTTTTGATAGTGTTCAATACCTGCTGGCTTGTTGGGTGCTAATTCTTCTAGCAACTCACAAATGGCTTTGACCACATCAATATTTTTCTGTTCGTTGTGTCCACCAATATTATAGGTTTCACCCACCGCAGCTTCTGTCACGACTTTATATAAAGCACGAGCATGATCTTCTACAAATAACCAATCACGGATTTGATGACCATTACCATAAACAGGTAAGGCTTTACCCGCCAATGCATTTTGAATAATTAGAGGAATAAGCTTCTCAGGGAAATGATAAGGTCCGTAATTATTTGAGCAGTTCGTCACCACAACAGGCAATCCATAGGTACGATGCCATGCACGGACTAGATGATCTGAACTTGCCTTACTTGCTGAATAAGGTGAACTCGGCGCATAGGGGGTTGTTTCAAGGAATAAATCTTCCGTGCCTTCTAAATCACCATAAACTTCATCGGTAGAAATATGATGAAAACGGAAGGCTTGTTTCCGAGGCTCAGCCAATGTATTCCAATATTGACGAGTCGCTTCTAAAAGCTGATACGTACCAATAATATTGGTTTCAATAAAATCTGCAGGACCAGAAATTGAGCGATCTACATGTGACTCAGCAGCTAAATGCATCACTGCATCTGGCTGAAAATTTGCAAATAATTGATCTAAAGCAGAACGATCACAAATATCTGTTTGCGAAAAAGTATAACGTTCATGATGATGAATGCTTTCTAGAGATTCCAAATTGCCAGCATACGTCAGTTTATCAACATTCAAAACACTATCTTGGGTATTCTGAATAATGTGACGCACTACCGCAGAACCAATAAAACCTGCACCACCTGTAATAAGTATGTTCATATATAACCCCAAGCTTAATTGTCCCCAAACAAATCACGTGTATACACTTTAGCTTTACAGTCATCCAAATCAGTATGCATGCGATTTGCTAAAATCAAATCCGTCGTTGCTAAAAACTCATTTAACGTATTGCGCAGCTTATAGCCTTCAAATACTTGTGTATTTAATGTCGGTTCATAAACCACAACATCAATATTGTACTCTTTTAACTCCCGCATAATATCTTGAATAGCAGAATCTCTAAAATTATCTGAACCTGCTTTCATAGTTAAACGATAAACTCCCACAACATTTGGGCGTTTCTTTAAAATTTCTTTCACAATAAATTGTTTACGGGTTTTATTGGAATGAATAATTGCTTGAATTAAGTTTTGTGGAACTTCTTTATAGTTGGCCAAAAGCTGCTTGGTGTCTTTTGGCAAACAGTAACCGCCATAACCAAATGATGGATTGTTATAATGCTGACCAATGCGTGGATCTAAACCAACCCCACGTACAATATCAAAACTGTCTAATTCATGTTTGGCACAGTAAGTGTCTAATTCATTAAAGTAAGCGACTCGCATAGCCAAATAAGTATTTGAAAACAATTTAACTGCTTCCGCTTCTGTCGACTCCATACATAAGGTTGGAGCATTTTTTTCTACAGTTGCATTTAAATAAAGCTTAGCAAGGGCTTCGCCACGCTCGGACTTTTCACCTATAATAATGCGTGATGGATATAAGTTGTCATATAGTGCCTTACCTTCACGTAAAAATTCTGGCGCAAATACAATTTGTTCACTGTTTAATTTTTTCTTTAGCTGTGCGGTATAACCAACAGGAATTGTAGATTTAATAATGATCGTGGCTTTAGGATTAAACGGTATAATTTGATCAATAACACTTTCAATTGATGAGGTATCAAAATAGTTAGTTTCTGAATCATAGTTGGTTGGGGTAGCCACAATAATATAATCAGCATCTTGATACGCATAATGCGCATCAAGTGTAGCAGTCAGGTTCAAATCCGGAGATTTTAATGTTTTTTCAATATATTCATCAACAATAGGAGATAAACGCTGATTAATCAGTTCCACACGTTTTTCGTCGATATCTAAGCTGATAACTTTATGTTGAAGCGCAAAAAGTACGGCATTTGATAAACCAACGTAACCTGTACCAACTACTGTAATATTCAACATTGTTCTTCCTGGAGTTTAAATTTTAATGAGTGTTTAAAAAAAGGGAAAAAATGAATTTTAAAAATTAGTCCATTTCGATAAAAATAGTTAAATATAGTAAGTGAAAGAAATTCAATCAGTAACACACTGTATGCTGCACCCTTCAGCCCATAAAGTGAAACCATAAAATATGAAACTGGAAGTGCAGAGCATGCTACGGCTAACATTTTTTTAGAAATATAAGAGTAACTTTCTTCTTTAATCATAAAACGTGCTGCAATAGTTCCCAACCCACTACATAATGTAGAAAGCCCAAGAACAATAATTAAATAATGTGCTTCTTGATATGCAGAACCATATAAAATGTTAATAATCCATTGACCAAATTGTGCCAAAAACATTATTACAAATGATGAGACAATTATAATAGTAAGATTAAGTTTTGCAATTATATAATAGGATTGATAATCATCTTTTTCTCTATATACTTTACTCAAGACTGATGTAATAATAGAAAAATTAATAAATGACCAAGCAGTACCTAGCGTAACAGCTACTGCATAAATTCCAAGATCTTTTAGAGATGTCAGTTTTGCTAACATTAGACTGGTGATTTGTGTATAGAAACTTATAGCTAAGGTTGAAATAACTAAAGAACCACCAGCTAAAAAATAATATTTTCTATACTTACTTTGATTAGAAAACTGTGCTTTGTGATCTCGATTAAACCAATATTGCTTTAGCAAATATGGAATCAACGTGACTAATACTATAGGAATAGAAAGATATGCGTATTCCATTTCAAATACAACAATCACATATCGTACTGCTAATGCAATTGACAAACCAACCATGTTCACAATTGCATTGATATATGAGTGAAGAACAGCATTATTATAAATTGCATAAATATCTTGCGTAATAAAATATGTTGCAAATGCTGTAGCTATACCAAAAATAAGTGTTAATAGGTCTGTAAAAATATATAATCCTAATAATATTGGTAAACTCATGAGCAAAAATAAATAAAATCTTATTTTTTGAGTATTAAATAAATAATTTAATCCCGATTGATGATTCTTACTAACACGTTTAAATAGAATTTCTTGATTACCAAACCAAGTTAGAGTTTGGACAAATGTAAACAATGTGGTTGCTAATGCTATTTTTCCGAAATTAGTTGGTCCAATATATTTTGCTACATAGGAAGTGACGAAAATCAACCCAAATATTGAGATAATTTTCTCAAGCATCATCCATAGGGAATTGGACACAATTTTTCTAGAAAAAACTTCCATAACTAAAATTAGACTCTAATATTCTTGGTTAATCATTACTTAATGATTAAAGATCTATTAAACTTCTTGCATAAATCATTTTTTAATCAATCTTTATTAGCAATGAAAATTCCCTCTCTTTTTTAAGGACAGGGTTAGGGAAAGGTTTCTATGGAAAAAATCCTCATCCTAGCCTTCACCCAATGGGAGAAGGAACTTCCCAATTTAATTTCATTACTTTCTAATGATCATTTTTTGATTTATGAAAGAGGTCTATTATATGTAATAGTATTAACATAAATTATGTACAATTATAGAGGGTACAAAAAATAAAGTCCCGTTTTTTTTGAAATTTACATATTTCCCTAAAATATAATAATTTAATTCATTGATTTTAAAATATATTTATAATCATCCACATATTGAGCTAATATACTTAATAATTCAGGTATTTGATTTTGATTTACACACGTTTTTATATCATTAAAAACATGAGATATTTCATTGTAACTATAGAACTTTTCAAAAGATTTTAAAATCCGTTCATGTTCAGTCTTCTCTACATTTTCCTGATCAATCAGCAATTCTTCATACAACTTCTCACCAGGACGAAGTCCAGTAAACTGAATTTCAATATCACCCAGGCCATTTTCATCAACAGGACGGAAACCGCTTAAACGAATCATCTGTTTGGCCAAATCGACAATTTTTACCGGCTCACCCATATCCAGTAAAAATACGTCACCGCCCGTACCCATGGCCCCTGCCTGAATCACCAACTGGGCTGCTTCAGGAATGGTCATAAAGTAACGTGTCACTTCCGGATGCGTCACCGTGACCGGTCCGCCTTGTGCAATCTGCTTTTTAAACAAGGGAACCACGGAACCTGATGAGCCCAATACATTGCCAAAACGCACTATACTGATTTGTGTTTGCGGTTTTGTTGCAGCCAAACCCTGACAGTACAGTTCCGCCATCCGTTTAGATGCCCCCATGACATTGGTCGGGCGCACGGCTTTATCGGTGGAAATTAAAACAAAGGTTTCCACACCCTGATTCACCGCCGCATCAACACTGCGTGCAGTACCAATTGAAGTATTATAAATGCCTTCAAACGGATTGGCTTCTACCAATGGCACATGTTTGTAGGCTGCGGCATGATAGACCGTTTGTACCTGATACTCGGCAATAATACGTTCTAATTTGGCCTGATTGGTGACAGAACCCAGAACAGGAACAACCTGGATACCCGAATTTTGCAGCTCACGGTCAATCGAATACAGCGCAAACTCTGACATTTCAAACAGAACCAATAGCTTGGGCTGATGTTTGACAATCTGGCGACACAGTTCCGAACCAATCGAGCCGCCTGCCCCGGTCACCATCACCACCTTATTTTTAATGTTTTTTTCTAGAAGTTCCGGCTTTGGCGGTACAGGGTCACGGCCCAGCAAGTCAATAATATCCACCTCACGGATATCGGAAACCTGCACCTGCCCCCCGACCAGTTGGGTCACGCCCGGCAATTCCATGATTTTGACATCAGCCAGCTCAAAGGATTCAATCATCTCTTTTTTACGCGCCCGGCTGACCGAGGGCATGGCCAGCAAGATTTCTTCAATATGAAATTTGCCTAATTTACCCAAGGCTTTTTTCGGCGCATAAATTTTTAAACCGCTGAGGGACTGACCGTGCAGCGAGGCTTTATCATCAATAAAACAAATCGGCAGATAATCATCAGATCGATGCAAGGCAGCCGCAATCTGTTGGCCTGCAAGCCCTGCGCCATAAATGGCCACCCGCTTACGGTTCTGTTTTTTGGCAAAAGTGCGCAGCGTGGCATAACGAATCACCGCGCGGCTCCACCACATGTAAGAGAACAGCACAAAGCCGTACATGAGTGGAATACTCATGGGAATAAACGCCAAGTTAAGTTTTTTTATGGCATATAAACCCACAATCTGGATAAAGGTCGCAATGGATAAACGCAGTAAATAGTCTTCGTTAAAGGAACGGACAATGGCGCTATAAATACCCAATAAGGTAAAAACCAGAACACCAAAAACGCCGACATAGACATACCAGAAATCAAACCCCTGCATGACTGCAACGTTTGGCGTTGCCAAACGGATGGCATAGACCAGCCACATGATCACAGGCAAAACACAGATATCCATCGCCACCAACACGATTTGTTTTTGGCGACGCGGCAAAGATGCTAAATATCGGATGATGTCTTTCACTAAGGGCTCTAAATCGGTAAAAGTCAGAAAACTGAATGGCGCATATTATACGCCCATTCCGCTTTAAATATCTGCCATCACCGTCTGAATTGCAGTCACGGTTTTTTGCATGCTCTGTTCAGACAAGGTGGGGTGTACCAGGAACATCAGGCTGCTTTCACCCAAAGCTTGCGCATTGTGCAAACGCTGTTCAGGACGCCAAGGCGTATGCTCAAATGCCTTTTCCAGATACACTTCCGAACATGAACCACTAAAACACGGCACCCCCAAGGCATTGATTTCCGCCATGATGCGGTCTCGTGACCAGCCTTCAGGCAATGCATCACTATTGACTTGCACATAACACTTATAAGCCGCATGCACATAGTCACTTGACGGTTGAGCAACGGTGAAATAGGGACTATTGGCAAAGGCACTTTGAATTTTATGCATATTTTCAAGGCGTTTTACTGTCCATTCCGGCATCTGTTTCAGCTGGAGTCGTCCAATCACTGCCTGCATTTCCATCATGCGCCAGTTGGTGCCAAAGGAGTCATGCAGCCAGCGGAATCCTGGCGGATGCTGCGTGTTGTAGACACTGTCAAAGTTCTTGCCGTGGTCTTTATAGGACCACATTTTTTTCCAAAGTGTTTCATCATTGGTGGTGACCATGCCACCTTCACCGCCCGTGGTCATGATCTTGTCCTGACAGAAGGACCATGCGCCAATATGACCGATGGAACCGGCAGATTTTCCTTTATACATTGCACCATGCGCCTGGGCGCAGTCTTCAATTACATAGAGGCCTTTTTCCTCGGCCAATTGCATGATCGGGTCCATATCGCACATCCAGCCGGCCAGATGTACGCAGATAATTGCTTTAGTATTTGGTGTAAGTACCGCTTCAATGCTACGGCGTGAAATGTTTTGCGAGTCCAGTTCAACATCGGCAAAAACCGGATTGGCCCCGGCTGTCACAATTGAACTTGCAGATGCCAGGAAAGTACGTGAGGTGACAATCACATCATCACCCTGACCAATGCCCAGTGCTTTTAAAGCCAGATCCAGCGCTACGGTGCCATTCGCCACAGCCACGGCATAATCCGTTCCGGCAAATTGTGCAAATTCCTTCTCAAATTCACGACATTCCTGACCGGTCCAGTAATTCACTTTATTGGACAAAAGGACTTTTGAAACCGCATCTGCCTCTGCTTGCGTGAAACTTGGCCACGGCTCAAATGCACTGTTTAACATGGAATTTTCCTAGCTTTAAATTCTATCTGGATTCAACGATACGTGCCGGATTACCCACCACGGTAACGCCAGCCGGTACACTTTTGGTCACCACGGCGCCCATACCAACAATCGCACCACGACCGATAACCAGAGGTTGTTCAGGTGTGCCCTGCTTGATCATGGCACCCGCACCAATGTAGGCGTGGTCTTGAATATGAATATTGCCGTTGCATTTTACCCCTGGCGCAAAGGTAACGAAATCCCCAATCACGCAATCATGCTCGACATAGCTGTATAAATTGGCGTGGAAGCATTTTCCAATTTTAATATTCGAGGTAATAGTCACAAATGGACTCAGGGCTGCACCAGCTGCAATCTGGGCATCATCCATCAGCACCACATTATCTGCCATAACTGACCAGAGCTGAATACCATCCGCTTCCAGGCGATTGGCGATTTTTTCACGCACCTGGCTATTGGCAATGGCAATCAGCACCTGTTTCTGCGCAGCAGGTTCAGCCAGAAAGCTGGCATAGTTCATGGCACGATGAGCATTGACCGTGGTGATGGCAGTCTGTGCATCATCAATAAACACAATTTCAGATGGGTCCTGTTCACGGGCCAGTTGCTGCCGCGCCACCGGCATCAGGCTACGCCCACAGCCCGAAGCCCCATATATGGCATAGAGTTTAGTCATTTTTCTGTTCCCGTGTGCCGGTAAATTTTGTCATGGTTGCCTCGCCTTCGGCACTGATGTCATCCTTGGCCAGCACTTTTTTTACGGTTTTCAGCATAATTTTAAAGTCCAGCCACAGCGACTGATTTTCCACATACCAGGTATCCAGCTTGAATTTTTCTTCCCAGCTGATGGCATTACGCCCATTCACCTGTGCATGTCCGGTCATGCCGGGACGCACATTATGGCGCTTGGCCTGCTGGCTATTGTATAAAGGCAGATATTCCATTAACAGTGGCCGTGGTCCAACGATACTCATCTCACCTTTAATTACATTCCACAGTTCCGGCATTTCATCCAGACTGCTTGAACGCAGCATTTGACCAAAGGGCGTTAAACGTTCACTGTCGGGTAATGGATTTCCGTTTTCATCCACTGCATCTTTCATGCTGCGAAACTTGATCATTTCAAAGGGTTTGCCATGCAGACCCGGACGCACCTGGCGGAACAGGACCGGTGAGCCTAAGTTTTTACGCACCTTATAGGCCACAAAAAAATAGACTGGAGACAGCAGCAGCAAGGCCGTCGAAGCAATCACCACATCCAGAACACGCTTTAACATTCATTTCACTCATTATATATATTAAAGATCAGTCCAACGTCTATTCACTAATCCACCCGGATTGTTCATATGCAACACTTTTGCATAATTGCCCGCAGCGGTGGCACCTTCTGGAATATCCTTGGTGACGACACTGCCCGCGCCAATCGTTGCATTGGAGCCAATTTTAACATGGTTCACAATACAGACCTGAGGACCGATATAAACATTATCGCCGATTTCGGCAGCCTGACGCCCCCCATTCGCACCAATGGTGCTAAATTGCGACAAATTTACATTATTCCCAATGACGGTTGAAGGATTGACTACCAATGGCCCACCATGACCGATATACAAGCCATAGCCAATCTTTGTGGTGATGTGAATATCAATGCCGTATTGCTTTTTCTTGTAATAATAAATGGGATAGGCAAATTTTGCCCAAATGGATTTTGCGCTGGCGAGTCGCAACCAGACTGAAAAGTTAAAACCACGATTAAACAAATAGTTTTTTAAAAAGAGTTTAAAGCTGATCTTTCCAGTATAGCGATACAAGTCACTTTTAATGTATTTCACGATCATAAGACCATCTCTGAATTATTTATCCTGTCCACCCGATTCATCTCGGTCATGGCTTAGCAATGATCTGCATTTCTGTCAGCATATGTCGGTTTACTTGATGCACATCATATTTATTGAGTGCCATTTCACGGGAACGCTGTCCCATATAGGCAATCAGCTGGGGATCTTCAATAAAGTACTGCATGCTCTGCACCAGATCTTCGACCGATTTGACCGCCACCAGATAGCCATTTACGCCATTGCTCACCGTTTCACGGCAGCCCGGGGCATCGGTGGTAATAATGGCTCGACCCATCGCCATGGCCTCCAGGACCGTACGCGGGGTTCCTTCCCGGTAAGAAGGCAATACATAGACCGAACTTGCCGCGATGGCCGGACGTACATCACTCAGTTTACCCCAAAACTTGAGGGTATGATCCGCTACCCAGCGATCCAGCTCGGCTTGTGAAATTGCAGAAGGATTGTCATCAATCCAGCCGACCAGATGAAATTCCGTTTCAGGATATTGCGCTTTGACAATGCGTGCCGCTTCGGCATATTCACGCACGCCTTTATCACCGAGCAATCGGGCAATCAGCAAGAAAGAAGCTTTCACCTGCCCGTCTTCATTGAGCGGTAAAGGCATGAGCTCAAAATCCTGCACATTCACCCCTGAACCATTGACCACCACAGTCGGCTTGCTTGAATCAAGCAAATGCATCTGCTGGAACAGCTTTAAATCATCCGGATTCTGGAAAAACACTTTATGGGCATGTTTCAGTGCCTGGGCATACAAGCCATGCACCAGTTTTTGAAAAAAACTGCGTTTGCCCGATTCTATATTTTGAAAGGCATAACCCAGTCCGGTGATTAAGGCAAAACGCTGCGGCACCCGAGCCAGCCATGCCGCCAAAGTGCCATAAATCACCGGTTTAATGGTATAGCTCAGCACCATATCCGGCTGAATCTGGCGGATCATCTGATACAGGGTTTGCAGCAGCTTAAGATCGGCCAATGGATTGGTGCCTGCGCGCTGCATGGGGATGCCATGCACCTGATAGCCCAACTGCTGCAACTGCTTTAATTCATCGGGAAAATCCGTCAGGTCCGGTGCAAACACATGAATTTCATAACCCTGAGCATGAATCGCTTCCAACAGTTTACCCCTAAAGTTCAGGGCTGAAGGCAGATAGCTACAAATCATCAAAAACTTCATGCACCTTGTCTCCACATGTCCAGATACTGCTGACTCACGCTTTCAATACTAAAATGTTGTTCCACCCGTGCACGGCTGGCTTGTTTCAACTGTAATTTTTCCGCCTGGCTGGAATGGACATAATCCAAAATGGCATTGGCCAACGCCTCCGGATCACGTGGCGGCACAATGGCACCCAGCTCATCAACTATATATTTAGCATCGCCGACATCGGTACTGATACAGGGCAGACCGGATGCCATCGCTTCGACCAGCACATTGGGAAAGCCTTCGGTAATCGAGGTCATCAAAAAGGCATCCACCGACTGATAAAATGCCGGCATGTCGGAAACCTGATCGAGCAGATGCACTTTGTTTTTATCTAACCCGAATTGTTCAAACAGGGCTTTGACTTCGGGATTCTCTAAGCTTGCCCCACTGCCGGCAATTTTAAAAATAATCGGCTGATCTTTTAGTTTTGCAAGGGTCGTAAATAAATACGGATAACCTTTTGCCGTATGATAACGTCCGGCAAAACCAATGCTGATCGGTTGATGCAGTTCAGGATTGGGCTGGAACTTGTCCAGAAACACGCCATTGGCAATCACCTGAGCATTGCTATTTTTCAGGCCAAAGCGTTGATGCTGTTGCAAGGATGAATGCGCGCAATAAATCACGCCTTGGGGCTGCGCAGCCAGAACTTTACTCATGACCAGGGCGACTTTGGTACTCAGTGATTCTTCTTTGGGAGAGGCCAGCGAATGATGAATGCCCCAAAAAATCTCGGGTTTGGGGCTGAGACCAATGCAACTTAAACTGGTCAATACATTGGCATGGTACATCCAGCACTGCACCGTTTTTGGCGCAATCGACTTAAGCAAATGCCGCAGCTTAGCAATCGTCCCCAGTGTATTCAGCCCATTCCAGCCCAATGCATAATAGGATTGGCATTGCACCAGGGTTTCGGCATACACTTTTGATGTTTTCATCAGTGCGATAATCACATGCGCATACTGGTCGCGGGTCTGCTGAATCAGGCGTGCCAGCATCATTTCGGCCCCGCCCACTCCGGCAAAGTTGGTAATCACATGTACCATGACTGGTTTCGGCTGATTCATGCGGAGGGCTCCATCAGCTGCAGATAGCGCTGTTGCACGGTACGTTTATGGAATTGCAGACAATGTGCAGCTAATTCAGTGTCATCATACGTGACATATTCACCGAAAATTGCCTGTTGCATTGCCGCAGTCATGCCCGCCTGATCATTACATTCCACCAGCAAGCCAAATTTAGCATCCGCCAAAATTTCCTTTGGACCGCTCGGGCAATTGGTGCTCACCACTTTAATTTTCGAGGCCAAAGCCTGAATCAGCACCCCGGGCAAGCCTTCCCAATTAGAACTCAAGACAAACAGTTCCGCATATTTAAAATAGGCATAGGGATTAGGATCAAAGCCGGGCAGGTCGACCACAACGCTTAGGCTTAAGTCATGAATCAATTGCTCTAGTTCACCGCGTAATTCCCCTTCTCCCAGAATAATCAAGCGGGTTTTCGGGTGCTGTTGATACAAGGCATGGAAAGAACGAATCAAAAAACCAAAATTTTTTGCTTCGGTTAAACGCCCGACTGCCAGAATGACTTTATGTTCTGGCTGAAAGAAACGATGCTCAACCGCGACCTGCAATTTTTCAGCATAGGTCTCGTCAATCACCGGGTTATAAATGGTGACTAAATTGTTCTTGGAATAGGCATAATATTCACGAAAATCATCCAGCACGCCATTGGACACACAGACCACCTGACTGGCAGTTGGATAGGTCATTTTGACCAGGGTTTTCAGCAGCCACTTTGCCAAGCCCTGCAATTTCAAATTTTTTGAAGGGGTGGAAACCTCGCGTAAAATCAACCGGACCTGACTTTTGGCTAAACGTCTGGCCAGGGCAGCAATGATATTCGTATGGGTCTGGGTCGCCACCAGCACATCATAATCCACCGCCTGCAACAGTTTTTTCAGTGGGAAAATGGCATTGGCAACACGGCCACAGTTTAAATCAATCAATTGAATCTGCGGATCAACCTCGGGCAGGAGTTTACCTTTTACTCCGCTGATGTCACAGACCACCACATCCACTTTGCGTCCCTGCTGGACCAGGTTGTTGGCCAACTGAATCACGGTACGTTCTGCCCCACCACCCCCTAAGCTCGGCAAAAAAAACATGATTTTATTGAGCATAACAATACCTAAAAATGGAAGAAATTAATCGGTGCTTTTAGAAGCTTGCAGAGCCATTGCACGTTGCACACGCTGCTGATAATCATGGATGCCGGCCAGTTCTGAATCGCTGGCACAGCTGGCTTGAATCTTGGCAGCGTAGTCCGCAAAACTTGAAACCACCTTGGCGGGCACACCTATCGCCACACTGTTGTCCGGAATATCTTTGGTCACTACCGAACCGGCACCAATCACCACATTGGAACCAATCTTCACCCCCGGCATAACAATCGTATTGACCCCGATAAACACATGCGAACCGACCTGAATCGGGGCAAAGCGTTGATAGCGTTTGCCGTGCTGGTCTTTGACCAGACAGGTACTGCCATCATGAGTGATGAATTTCACCCCGGAAGTTACCGTAACATGATCGCCAATAGCAATCAGAAAGGGTTCCGAGCCCCAGCTTTTAATATAAATTCGGCAATGTTCACCTACGCTGACCCCTTTTTTCCGCGCATAAGCCACACTGCCTTTGGCCATAAAATAGACCAGGTCAAAGAGTGTATTGAAGACGGATTTTATCAATGCCATGCGCATGACCTTTAGAGCAGCAAAACAAAAAATGCGAGAAGTGGGCTATTTTACGCCTAAATTGGCGTCAGGCATATAATTGCGTTGCCAGGCTTATTTGATTTTTCTGGCAGGAATGCCGACATATATTCCCGGCTCGGCAAGCGTTTTGGAAACCAGACTGCACGCTCCAATTACACTGTTGTCCGGAATCTCGACGCCATCTAGAACCGTCACCCGGGCACCCAGCCAGATATTTTCCCCCAGGCTGACCCCCTGCTTGGTAATCTGGTCTTTCACCAAGATATCCGGATCATCAAATTTATGGTTACTGGCAATAATGATACTTTGCGTGCCAATACGGGTATTGTCGCCAATGCTGACTCCACCACAGCCATTGATAAATGACTTGGAATTGATGCTGACATCCTGACCAATACTGATATTGCCACCAAAACATTTGATATAACAACTTTCACCAATAAAGCTGTTGTCGGCAATGCTGAGCGTTGCGCCTGATTCCACAATCAGGCTGACCTGATCGCCGATATAGACATTTTTACCCATACGCACCTGACCTGCAATTTCAAGCGTAGTGCCTTTGCCAAAATATTTAAACCGGGTAGCAAAGGCCTGATTATAAACAACCTTGCGGCATTGTGCAGTGAACCAGTTCATGAGTTTTAAAGCTTTAAAAAACATCACTTTTTGCTACTCCACACAGAGAATAAAATGGCAAAGTTATAAAAAATCAGGGCAACCGGCACGGCAAGCAGCATATAGATCTTATCTTCTACCAGTAGATACAGGCCGAAAAATAAAACGAATTTAATCAATAACTCAATAATCTGCAATCTAAACAGCACATGGCTACTACGCTGTGCAATCAGGAAGGCAGAACTGGGCGGATTACAAAAAATGGCCCAATAGCCCAAGGCCAAAATCTGGAAATAGGTAGAGATGCCGACCCAGTCTTTGCCAAATACCCATAAATACAGCGATTCTGGCAGCACAAAAAACACGGCAAACAGCGGCAAAGACAGCAGACTCAGCAGTACACTGCTTTTCAGGGCTTCCTGACTATTTTCCAGATGTTTAAATTTGCGGATAAAGAACTGGCGAATGGTTTGCGACATTAAATTAATCGGCACCCGCAAAGTCCGCTCCACAATGGCATAAAAGCCCATCGCCTGCACACCGACAAAATGCGAGACCACATAATAAGGCAAGTTATGCGAAAAGCTGTTCAGCAAGGCATGTGGCGTATTGGAATAAATAAAATCCTGATAGTGCTTAAATGCCTGCCAACTGACCTGATAAAGCTGATTTTTTACAATATAAATCAATATAAACAGCAGCATCAGCACTGAACTGACACTGTAACTGTTGACCAGGCTGATGCTCATCAACAAGGGCAAACCCAGCTGTACCAGCACCACAATCAGGCTACGCAAAATATTCAGTCCGGCACAGAAATATTCGGCATGCGCGGCAAATTTATAGTTATAGATAGTTTGAATCAGGGTATTGGCCAACACACCGCTACAAATGGCAACCACCACAGCCGCATTAAAAATAAAACTTAAGATGATGGCACTGACCGCCACAATAGCTGTGGAGAACATCGTCCCTTCAAAGATCAGGCTTTTTTTGTCCTGCTCTTCCGCGACCAGTAAGGCTTGATCGAGACGCAAATTGGCAATGGTCGATAAAACGCTGACCACAGCCAATGCGATGCCATATTCACCAAAATCCTGCACCGAATAAAGACGCGTTAAAAAAGGAAGTGCGATAAATGTAATTATCGCACCTACCAATAAACTCGACGTGATTAAGCCAATCGACTGATATTTGGCAAAAATACGCGCAATCATGTCAGATTTTTAACGTACCAGCGCATGGCCAGCTGAATACCGGCATCAATTCGAAACTCAGGTGCATAACCCAGGGCTTGTTCAATTTTGGCAATGCTGGCTTGGGAGTGACGTACATCTCCGGCACGGAAGTCACGGTATACGGCATCTTTCGTATAGTTCACGCCATTTTCAGCCAATGCAGCCTGAATCGCACGATACAAGTCATTCAAGGTGGTACGGTCACCCACTGCGACGTTATAGACCTGATTTTTTGCGGCATCATCGGCTGTGGTCGCTGCCAGAATATTGGCTTGGACCGTATTATCGATAAAGCAGAAATCACGGCTGGTTTCGCCATCACCATTAATGAATACATCATCACCGGCAATCATGGCTGCGGTCCATTTCGGAATCACCGCCGCATAGGCTCCGTTTGGATCCTGACGCTTGCCAAAGACATTAAAGTAGCGCAAACCAATCGCTTTAAAACCATAAGTTCGGGCAAAGACTTCAGCATACAGCTCATTTACATATTTGGTGACCGCATAAGGCGAAAGTGGCTTGCCGATATTTTCTTCAACTTTAGGTAGTGCCGGATGGTCACCATAAGTTGAACTACTGGCGGCATAGGTAAAGCTAGAGACTTTGGCATCACGTGCAGCCGTCAGCATGTTCAGGAAGCCGCTGATATTGGTGGCATTAGTGGTAATCGGATCAGCAATCGAACGTGGTACTGAACCCAGAGCGGCTTCATGCAAGACATAATCCACGCCGGCACAGGCTTTTTGGCAATCTTCCAAATTACGAATATCGCCTTCATAGAAGGTGAATTTTGCCCATTGCACCGCACTGACCAATGACTGTACTTCATCTAAGTTATATTGATGACCGGTAGCGAAGTTATCCAAACCAATAACAGTTTGATCAAGTTTTAACAGTGTTTCTAACAGATTGGAGCCAATAAAACCGGCAACCCCCGTGACCAGCCACGTTTTCGGTGCTTGCTTTAACTGTTCACAAACCAGCTGATATTGACTCATGACGATACTTCCTAACACTTTTTAAATTACAAACGAAGATCAGATTCAGACTGTGCAAGTACATATTTCAAATCATATAAAACATGTTCCGCTTTGCCCAAGGCACGAATTTTCTCTACGCCCATCTCTTTAAACTGATGATGTGCCACCGCCAGAATAATGGCGTCATAGCTGTTTTCTGTTAATGTCGAAACAGGATCAATCCCATATTCATGCTCGGCCTCGGCACGATCTACCCATGGGTCATAAACATCTACATTCACGTGATATTCTTTCAGTTCATTGACGATATCAATAATGCGGGTATTACGGATATCCGGACAGTTTTCTTTAAAACTTAAGCCTAAAATCAGCACCTTGGCATCTTCCACCTGAATGCGCTTTTTCAGCATGCCTTTCACTAACTGAGTCACCACATAGGCGCCCATACCATCATTCAAACGGCGGCCAGCCAAGATGATTTCAGGGTGATAACCAATCGCTTGCGCTTTATGGGTGAGATAGTACGGATCGACCCCGATACAGTGCCCGCCGACCAGACCCGGACGAAACGGCAGGAAGTTCCATTTCGTGCCTGCAGCCTCAAGTACCGCTTCAGTATCAATCTCCATTTTATTGAAGATCAAGGCCAGCTCATTAATCAGCGCAATATTGACATCCCGCTGGGTATTTTCAATCACCTTTGCCGCTTCAGCCACTTTAATGCTGGATGCCTTATGAGTGCCGGCTTCAATAATCAGGTTATAGACCTGATCGACAAAATCCGCGACTTCAGGCGTAGAACCTGAAGTGATTTTAAGAATATTGGTCACGCGGTGCAATTTGTCACCCGGATTAATGCGCTCTGGGCTATAACCCGCAAAGAAATCCTGATTGAATTTTAGACCGGATACTTTTTCCAATTCAGGAATGCAGACTTCTTCAGTGGCTCCCGGATAAACCGTTGACTCATAAACAACAATATCGCCTTTTTTCAGAACTTTACCAATACTTTGCGAGGCTTTGACCAGTGGCGTCAGATCCGGCTGTTTATATTCATCAATCGGGGTCGGCACCGTCACAATAAAGAAGTTGCAGTCGTTTAGATCTTCTAGATTTGCAGTATAGGTTAAATGAGTAGATTGTTTTAATTCTTCAGGCGAGACCTCTAAGGTATGGTCTTGACCGCTTTTTAATTCATCAATACGCTTTTGATGAATATCGAAACCAACAACAGAAACCTGTTTTCCAAACTCTACAGCTAAGGGTAAACCGACATAACCTAGCCCAATAATTGCTATTTTCAGTTCAGAGAGTTGTAACATATAGAAGCCTATGCGATCGATGAATTCTTGATCATCGTGACGTTGTAAATAGCATTATAATATAACAGAAATTGCAGTAATTTTAATTGTAAAATATTGTCTTTATAGGAGAGATCATTCAAACGGGCAATTTATGCCAATCTTAAAATCAGGGTTGATAAACGCCAAAAACATCACACAATAAATAAATTTAATTTTCTTGCTATTTCTTATTTAAAGATAACCCAGTAGTATTTCCACACCTATACCCAACATCTTACGATTCAACAACATCTTAAACTAGGTAACAAAACATTAATGGTATAAAATATTATTGTTCAAATTTCATTTATTGGACAAGTTACGCCCATATATTAATTTCAAATTATTTTTATAAACAGGATTTCGAGTGAGTTACTACCGTTATAGCGTTATGTTTGCACTGAGTTTAGGAATGACTGGTTGTGCAATCACTTCTGGTTTACAAACTTATGATTTACCTAGTGAAGGGGTTTATCAAACGGATTTGGGCACTCAAGTCAATGTAATCAAACTCACTCAAGAATCGCTGTTTGCCGTGCAGCCGGCTGAAATTAATATTCGTCAGGATTATGCCCATTTATTTCATACTTCCCATAAAAATTATAAATTGAGTCCCGGAGATATTCTTTCCATTTATCTTTGGGCCTATCCTGAAATTACTCCACCGACCAATACAATTAATAATGAACAAGCCGTTCAGGCCAACGGTTATCAAATTGACCAAAATGGCTACATCCAGTTTCCCATGATTGGACGTTATAAAGCCGCAGGAAAGTCATTGACTCAGGTCAACCAGGAGTTACGTAGCCAACTTTCCCATTATTTAAAAACCCCGGATGTGATTGCCCGGGTATTGTCTTATCAAGGTCAACGCTTTTCCGTGCAAGGCAATGTGATGAAAGGCGGACAATTTGCGCTTAGCGATCAACCTGTCAGCGTATATACGGCTTTAGGTATGGCAGGTGGGGTGAATTCCCAGCAAGGGGATAATGCTTCTATTACGCTGGTCAGACAAGGTCGTAGCTATCAGCTCAATAGTATTGAGCTGGAAAAAGCCGGACTGTCCTTACATAACCTGCTGCTCCAACCCAATGACACTTTATATGTCAATTCACGTGAAAACCAAAAAGTTTATGTGATGGGTGAATCGGGTAAAAACCAATCTCTGCCAATGCGCGATCAGGGCATGAGTTTAAGTGATGTTTTAGGTGAAAGTTTAGGTTTAAATCCGCTGTCTGCGAGCCGAAGTAAGATTTATGTGGTTCGCAGCAATGCCGGGGATAGCTCTACAGAAGTTTATCAATTGGATTTAACCAGTATTGCCGATTTTGGTTTAGCCAATAAGTTCAAGATGCGTAGCAATGATATTGTCTATGTCGATGCTTCTGGCCTGGCGCGTTGGCAACGTATAATTAACCAGATGGTGCCTTTTTCTAGCCTAGTTAATACAGCTAATAATTTGGGCAACTAATATGAATATTCAAAATATTCTTGTGGTTTGTGTAGGCAATATCTGTCGTAGTCCGATGGCTGAATATTTTTTAAAACAGCAGTATCAGCAACTACATATTGAGTCTGCAGGTATTTCCGGTTTAACCGGTCATGCGGCGGATCCAAAAGCCACCCTTTGTATGCAGCGCCTAGGCATTGATATGAGCGCGCATATTGCCAAAAAGCTGAACGCCAATCTGATTAAAAAGGCCGATCTGATTTTAGTCATGAGCCAAAATCAGCAAAAGCATATAGAGCAGACCTGGCCTTTTGCGAAAGGAAAAACTTTTCGCTTAGGGCATTGGCAAGGCAAAAACGTTCCTGACCCTTACCAGCATGAGCAATTGGTCTTTGATGAAACCTGTCAGTTAATACAGGATTGTATTAGTGACTGGACACAACATATTTAACTTTTTGATAGCAAAATTATGAGCCAAAATACCAATACTGAAGATACCATTGACTTAAAAGAACTCTTCTTTTCACTCATAGCTCAATGGAAACTTATCGCACTCTGCATCATTTTAAGTCTGGTTTCTGCACTGTTATATTTAAGAACAACACCGGATACCTATTCAGTGGATGCCTTGGTACAAGTCGAAGAAAGTAAAGGTACCTCTGCAGCTTTATTGGGTGATTTATCAAATTTGATTGAGCAGAAGCAACCTGCTCAAACTGAAATTGAACTGCTCAAATCACGTTTAGTACTTGGCTCTGTCATTAAAAACCTAAACCTGGATTTAAAGATTTCCGGGACAGAAAACGGTTTTTTTGATCGCTTGTTAAATCCACATGATTATCAAACCCAATATCAAAATAAATCTGTGTTATTTAAGGATGATGCCCAGTCATTTGAGGTTCGCAAGTTTGAAGTTCCAGCCGACTACTTAGACAAGGATCTGCTGCTTGATTTTAATGCCAATAAATTCATTCTAACGGATGCAGAAACCCAGCAAGTGGTTTTTACTGGACTCACCAATCAAGAGAACCACCATAGTTCAGAGTTTGGAACATGGAAAGTGGCTATTTATACTCAAGATCAACTCAAAGACACTTATAATATTGAAAAAATGTCTTTACCTGCAGCAATGCTTTCAATTACAGAGAATTATTCTGTGGCTGAAAAAGGTAAATTGACTGGCATCTTGGGTCTAAATTATCAAGGTCAGGACAAAGAACATATCACCAAAGTCCTCAACTCGATTCTGGTTGCCTATAGCCATCAAAACATTGAACGCCGTTCCGCTGAAACTGCACAAACACTTAAATTTCTTGAAGAACAGTTACCGGAATTAAAGCAGCAGCTTGATGGGGCTGAACGAGAATTCAACAAATTCCGTCAACAATATAATACTGTTGATGTAACCAAAGAATCCGAACTGTATTTGACCCAGAGCATTCAGCTTGAAACCTCTAAAGCTGAACTGGAACAGAAACTGGCGGAAGCTTCTGCAAAATACACCAGTGAACATCCAGTGATGGAACAGATGAATGCTCAACTGGGCGCAATCAACAAAAAAATTGGTGAGCTGAATGGCACCTTAAAACAGTTGCCTGATTTGCAGCGCCGCTATTTGCAGCTTTACCGTGAAGTTGAAGTCAAACAGCAGCTTTATACCGCCCTGCTTAACTCATACCAGCAATTGCGTATTGCCAAAGCAGGTGAAATTGGCAATGTTCGGGTTGTGGATACTGCGGTATTACCAATTGAACCGATTAAGCCTAAAAAACTAATTGTATTAATTCTTTCTGTTTTTGTGGGTGGTTTCCTGGGAACCTTACTGGCTTTATTACGCAATATGATGCACTCTGGGATTAAAGATTCCGATCAAATTGAAAATGAACTGGATTTGCCGGTCTATGCCACTGTTCCACGTTCACCGATTCAAGAAAGTCGGATTAAGCTTCTGAAAAAGAAAAAGCACATTCCTATCTTAGCCATTAAAAATAGCGATGATATTGCGATTGAAAGCTTACGCAGTATGCGTACCGCCATTCATTTTGCTTTAAGCGAAGCCAAAAACAATATCATCATGATTTCCGGCCCTGCCCCTGAAGTGGGTAAATCTTTTATTTCAGCCAATTTAGCGACAATTTTGGCGCAAAGCAATAAACGGGTCTTAATTATTGATGGCGATATGCGTCGTGGTTATTTACACAAATATTTCAACCAGGACAATCAATCCGGTTTGGCTGAATATTTAAATGGTCAACAAGCACTTGAGAGTATTGTTAAATCCACTGAAGTTCCCCATCTGGATGTGATCACTCGTGGCAAAAGCCCAGCCAATCCTTCAGAGCTTTTAAGTTCGGCAAAATTTTCGGAACTTTTAGAGCAAATTTCACCCCGCTATGATCATGTTATTATTGATACCCCACCTGTACTGGCAGTAACAGACGGTATTATCATTTCACAATATGCGGGTGTGAATTTAGTTATTGCACGATATGCAAAATCGCAGATGAAAGAACTGGAGTTAACGGTCAATCGTTTTGAACAGGTCAATGTGAAAGTGAATGGCTTTATTCTGAATGATATTCAACGTGGCTCGGGCGCTTATGGCTATGGATATGGCTATAACTATGCTTATAGTTATAAGGCTTCGAAAAATAATGATTAAATCTGTTTCATGAATATAATTTGAAGCGTTGTAGGCTAAAAGCCAGTGGAAATCACTGGCTTTTGTTTTTTATAATTATTTTTATAAAAATAAAAAACAGATATTTTATTGTATGAGAAATGTTTTATATATTCAGACTGTTATAGAATAGTTGGGTTGATAAGAATATATTGGGTTTCTATACACCACGATTCGCTCGAAACGTGCTGGATAGAAAAGTCTGCTAAAATTAATGCAACTTTTTTAATATAAAATGATTTTGGGAAAACCTATGAGTAAAGCCTTACCCATCGCTGTCGCTGTTCTTTTAGGCGGTGCTGCACTTGTACCTGTTTATTATGCAACTCAAAACCCGGCTACTGTGACATCAAAAGCATCAAAAAATGCCTCTGCTGTTGAAAAAATCAGTTATGCGCTCGGTTATGAAGTCGCACATCAAACCCCGCCTGAACTAGACATTAACAGCTTTGTTACAGGTGTGCGTGAAGGACATGCTCGTAATAAACCGGCTTATACAGAACAAGAACTTCAACAAGCCTATCAGCAGTTCCAGAAAGAGATGCAACAGAAACAGCTGGATCAAGCCAAAACAGCTCAATCCTCAAGTGACAATTTCTTGGCTGAAAATGCGAAAAAACCGGGTGTGAAAACCACGGCTTCAGGCTTGCAGTACAAAATCACCAAAGAAGGTACCGGTAAACAGCCGACCGCAACTTCTGTTGTTACCGTTCATTACAAAGGCCAACTGGTCGATGGCAAGGTATTTGACAGCTCGATTGAACGTGGACAACCGATTGAATTCCCGCTCAATCAGGTCATTCCGGGTTGGACTGAAGGTCTACAACTGATGAAGGAAGGCGGTAAAGCTACCCTTTATATTCCTTCACAATTGGGCTACGGCGAACAAGGTGTTCCGGGCATGATTCCTGCCAATAGCACCCTGATTTTTGATGTTGAACTGATTAAAGTAAAATAAAAATTTTAAGGAGAGCTTTTGCTCTCCTTATTTATCTTGAGATAAGAAAATGAAAACATCTATAACACTCCTTTGTTTATGCATGTGTACCACGGCAAGTTTTGCAAAAACGGTGACTAATAGCAGCAGTTTAAAGGAACAGGTTGGTTACAGTTTCGGTTACTTAATGGGACGTAGCAATGCTGACTCGTTTAAAGATTTAGACTTGGAGGCTTTCATCCTGGGTCTAAAGACAGCCACGCAAGGCGGTAAATCTGCCCTGACCGATGAAGAAATGGCTCGTGTTTTGAACCAGCATAAAAAGCAGAGTGAAGCAAAACAGCTGATTGAATTAAAACAAAAGGCCGAAACCAATGCCAAAATTGGGGCGGAATTTTTAGCAGCCAATGCCAAAAAAGAAGGTGTTCAAAGCACCAAATCCGGTTTGCAATATCAGATTTTAAAACAGGGTACAGGAAAATCACCGAAGGCCAATTCCGTGGTTAAAGTCAATTATGAAGGTCGGCTCATTGATGGAACCGTGTTTGACAGTTCAATCGCCCGGAACCAGCCAGCGGAATTTCAGGTCAGCCAGGTGATTCAAGGCTGGACGGAAGGCTTACAGCTGATGAAAGAAGGGGCCAAATACCGCTTTTTCATTCCGGCACAGCTGGGCTACGGTCAAATTGGTTCCGGCGATGTGATTGAACCGAATAGCACCTTGATTTTTGATGTCGAACTGCTTGAAGTATTGCCTAAATCCAGCAAGTAATCGATCAGCCCCTGTTTCATGTAAAAATAGCGAGTGAGTTAACCTGACCCCCCCACAGTTAGGGCTGCTCGCCATTTTTAACATGGATGAAATGCATTAGACCATTTGCACTTCATGCTGGCAGAGGTCATTCTTTTAAAATCCTGCCGATCTATTTTCTCTTTTGCCACACCCTAGAAATAAGATTAACCCTATATTTATTCAACATTTAGATACATATCCTGGTTAATTAAAAGCATGTTTCAATTTATGCAGAATAGTTGCTGCCAAAACTGAACGATCTTGTACAATCATTAAAGAAAATTCATTTCTATCTTTTTAATTTAGACATTTTTTATTTATTACAAGGATCAAATCCATGGCTCTCAGCATTAAAACTCGCGAAATTCAGTACACCGCGCCAGACGGAACCCAGTTGATTGGATATTTTGCCGCACCTGAATCAGAGAAACCGCTCGCGGGCATTATTGTTGCGCCAGAATGGTGGGGACGAAACGATTACACCGAACAACGCGCGCGTGAGCTGGCCGAACATGGTTATGCTGCTTTTGCCATTGATATGTACGGGGATAAAAAAGTCACTACAGCTGTGCCTCAAGCCAGCGAATGGATGATGCAAACCTTTCAAGATCCGGAAACAATTGTGACTCGTGCGTCCGCAGGTTTGGCCACATTAGCTGCGCAAGAAGAAGTAAATGCAGATAAACTGGCAGCTATAGGCTTCTGTTATGGCGGCAAGGTGGTGCTGGATCTGGCACGTTCCGGTGCCGATTTAAAAGCGGTCGTGACCTTCCATGGCAACTTGACCCCGAAAACTCCTGCACAACCCGGACAGGTGAAAGCAGAAATTCTGGTGCTCCACGGAGAACTGGACAGCATGGTCAGCCTGGATGATGTAGCTCGCTTTAAAGAAGAGATGCATGCTGCTCAAGTCGAGCATGAAGTGATCATTTTTGAAGGCTCCAAACATGGCTTTAGCAACCCGCTTGCAGATGAGCGTGCCAAAGCCAATGGTATTGATCTGGGCTATAACGCAGCAGCTGAGCAGCAAGGCTTATCTGCCATGTATGAATTATTTAAAACGCGACTTGGTGAATAACAATGAAGGTAAAGATGGCCCTGCTATTTTTACCCATCCAGTGATGGATCATTTAGAGAGGATACAATAATGACGACAAACAATTGTGTATATTGCAATTTTGATGAATATGACATCATTGATAAGAATGATTTCGGTGTAATTTTGCCCGAGCCAAATGCTTTATCTCAAGGTCACTCGGTTATTGTTCCCCTGCGCCATGTCAGCTCTTTTTTTGATATCACCGACAAAGAACGTAAAAGTCTGATGTCCCTGCTTGAGCTTGCCCGTAATGAGTTGAAGCTACGTTATCATCCTGCCGGCTTTCATATTGGCTTTAATGATGGTGCGGTGTTTGGTCAGGCTGATGAACATCTGCATATTCACATCATTCCACGCTATGAAGGTCAGACATTGAAGCTTGATGAGCGTTGGGGCATGATCAGCGATTAAAAATGGATTGTGCGTTATCACTCAAAAAATGATGCTTCGGCATCATTTTTTTTGCTTCGGACAACGCCGCAGTACTGGGCAATTTTCGTTATACTATTCATCTATTCCCACGCTACGGTTCACATGTCACAGTTTTCTTTTGCCGATGCCCTGCTTTCCTGGTTTGACGTTCATGGCCGTCATGATTTGCCCTGGCAAATCGCGGATGATCCCTACAAGGTCTGGGTTTCTGAAATTATGTTGCAGCAAACTCAAGTGAAAACCGTGCTGCAATATTTCGAGCGTTTTATCGAACGCTTTCCGACGGTAGCAGATTTAGGACAGGCCAGTTGGGATGATGTAGCCCCGTATTGGGCAGGTCTGGGGTATTATGCCCGCGCCCGACATTTGCATAAAGCGGCGGGAATGGTGGCTGGTCGAGGTCATTTTCCAGCGACATTAGAAGAATGGATTGAACTTCCCGGAATTGGCCCATCCACTGCCGGGGCACTGATGTCCCTCGGTTTGCGTCAGTACGGCGTAATTATGGATGGCAATGTCAAACGGGTATTGGCGCGTTTCTTTGCCATTGAAGATGACCTGTCCAAACCAGTGCATGAACGTGCCATGTGGCAACTGGCAGAACAGTTGTGCCCGGTTGAGCGCAATCATGACTATACCCAGGCGATTATGGATCTGGGGGCAACCATCTGTACACCGAAAAAACCCTTGTGTTTATATTGCCCGATGCAGCAGCACTGCAAGGCCCATCAACAGGGACTGAAAACCGAGCTGCCGTTTAAAAAAGCCAAAAAACCTGTTCCGCTAAAATCAGCGCAAGTTTTGCTGATTCAGTCTGATGATCAATGGTTATGGCAACAACGCCCCAATAGTGGCTTATGGGGTGGTTTGTGGTGCCTGCCGATTATCGAAGATCCTGCCGAATTTGAACGACTGTGCCAATCTTTAGGTTTAAAAAAAGTGATTCAACGTGCGCAAATCACGCATAGTTTTACTCATTTTACCTGGCAACTGGAAGCCTTGTGTTTTGAAGTCGATACTGACCAGCAAGAACATCTTGCGATTGAACTGAATGGCAGCTGGTTAAGCCCACAAAGCGCAACTGCAATGGGCCTGCCCACTGCGATGAAAAAATTGATCTCTGCAGTAAATTTATGAGATAGTCAGGCACTGTAGTTCGAATAATTTCATATAGATTAGAATGAAAAAAGGATGAACAGTGCTACGTTTTATTTCAACCTTATTGTTGGGTTTTAGCATTTTGTGGATTGCGGCATGTACCTCGACACCGCATAAACCTTCTACTTCCCCCCTCCCCCCGGCTCAGGTGCAAAAGCTGAAAAGTATGCAGCTGAACGCGTCATTACCTATTCCGGTAAAGAATATCAAAGCCAGACAGCTAAAGGATACCTGGGGAGCTTCGCGCAGTCATGGCCGCACCCATGAAGGCATTGATATTATGGCTCCACGTGGAACAAAAGTTCTGAGTGCAACAGAAGGTCTCATTGCCGACTTACGCAATAACAATTTGGGTGGTAAAGTGGTTTGGATTCTGGGACCGGGTGGAACCTGGCATTACTATGCCCATCTTGATGAGCATAAACGCGGCCTAAGTGTCGGCGATTATGTCAAAAAAGGTGATCTGATTGGTTATGTCGGCAATACCGGCAATGCACGCCATACGGCACCGCATTTACACTATGGCATTTACCTGGAGGGTAAGGGTCGTGGTGTGGTCAATCCCTATCCTTATTTACGTTAATTTTTTAGGAACTATTCATGTCAGAAGCGTTGATCAATCGTTTGGTCGAATTTGCTGAATCAGGCAATCAACAAAAAATTGTGTTGGCGGGACAAACCCATCAAGGCTGGGTGATGGAAATTACCGAAGAAGCGCTTTTGATCAGCACCGGTTTTGCAGAAAAAACGGGTAAAGACATGTGGATTCAGTTCACTGACTTACCGCAAGCCGAACTGTATTACTGGGATAACCAGCACGATCAATGGACTGAATTTAAGCTATAAGTGCTTAAGGAGTATCAGAAATGTCGATTCAACGCTGTGGCTGGTGCTCGAATGATCCACTGTATATGGCCTACCATGATCATGAGTGGGGCAAAGCCAGTCATGATGAGGCGCATTTATTTGAAATGCTGTGCCTGGAAGGACAGCAGGCCGGTTTGTCCTGGATTACCGTGCTGAGAAAGCGTGAAGCTTACCGTGAACATTTCTTTCAATTTCCGATAGCCAAGATCGCCCAGTTTAGTGATGCAGAGCTGGAAAGTAAGCTCCAGGATGCCAGCCTGATCCGGCACATCGGCAAGCTCAAAGCTATTCGTGAGAATGCCATGGCCTGGCAGTATTTAAGCCAAGAACTAAAACCACAACAAATGAATGTCAGAGACTGGTTATGGAGCTTTGTTGAATATCACACCCTATACAATGATGTGCCCAATTATCGTCAGGCACCGGCCCAAACCGACATCAGCCTTGCACTATCCAAAGCTTTAAAAAAGAAAGGCTTTAAATTTGTAGGACCCACTACTTGCTATGCTTTTATGCAGGCTGTGGGGATGGTCGATGATCATGAAAACCATTGCTCTTTTAAAACAGGTTCATCATTAAAATGATCAGGAAAGGATTTTTCCATGAGTAATAATATTATCCATGCTTATGCAGCCATGCAGGCAGGTGCAGCACTTGAACCCTATCAGTTTGATGCCGGAGAACTGCAGTCGCATCAGGTTGAAGTTAAAGTTGAATACTGCGGTTTATGCCATTCCGACATTTCAGTAATCAATAATGACTGGAAGTCTTCGGTTTATCCCGTGGTGGCCGGGCATGAAATTATCGGCACCATTGTACAGCTGGGTTCAGAAGCCAAAGGCCTGAAAGTGGGACAGCGCGTGGGCATCGGCTGGACAGCAGAAAGTTGCCAGTATTGCGATCCCTGCGTATCGGGTCAGCAAGTGCTGTGTAGCGGTGAAAAAAAAGCGACCATTGTAGGCCATGCCGGTGGATTTGCCGACAAAGTCCGTGCCGGCTGGCAATGGGTGATTCCCCTGCCCGAAGATCTGGATCCTGAAAGTGCTGGACCGCTACTCTGTGGTGGTATTACCGTATTTGATCCGATTCTAAAACATCAAATTCAAGCCATACATCATGTGGGTGTGATCGGGATTGGCGGCCTGGGTCATATGGCAATCAAACTGCTAAAAGCCTGGGGCTGTGAAATTACCGCCTTTACTTCAAATTTGGACAAAACTGAAGAGCTTAAGGCCATGGGTGCAGATCATGTGGTGAATAGCCGGGATCTTCAAGCCATTAAATCACAACGAGGCAAGTTTGATTTACTACTCAGCACAGTCAACGTGACCTTGGACTGGCAAGCTTACCTTGCTACTCTTGCGCCAAACGGTACCGTGCATATGCTGGGGCTTCCCCTGGAACCCATGCAGATCTCGGCCGGCACATTGATTGGTGGTGCAAAATCCGTGACCGGTTCCCCTACAGGCTCCCCTGCGGCACTACGCCAATTACTGAAGTTTGCAGCGCGTAAAAATATTGCACCGCAAACTGAAGTTTTTCCAATGTCACAGCTCAATCAAGCCATTGAACATCTCCATTCGGGTCAGGCCCGTTACCGGATTGTACTCAAAGCGGATTTCTAGTTCATTTTTCAATTTAATTTTCACTTAAATCCAATCTGCCAAGAGCAATCGTGCTTGGCAGATTTTTATTCATTCTGACAAATTAGTCGTTAAGTCACTTATAAATATACGGCCAGTTTTTGTGCCAGAAATTCGATAAATAAGCGCACCCTTTTCGGCAGATGTTCTTGTCGATAGTACACTGCATGGATGTTCTGATAATACAGACGAATTTGGTCTTCAAATAAGGCCTTCAGGTGACCAGCCTGTAAATCATCTTCGACCAAAAAACGCGACAAACAGGTTATGCCCAAGCCTTGTAAAGCCAGTTGCCGGACCGTTTCTCCATTTGAGGCTTTTATTTTGGGATGAACAATCAAATCTTCACCATTCAACTGAACCGGCCAGGTATTTAAATGCGTCGGCTGGCTAAAACCCAGTAAAGCATGCTGGGATAAATCTGCTGGAGATTGCGGTACTCCATGTTGTTCCAGGTAAACAGGGCTCGCCACAATATACAGGCGGCTGCGGCATAATAACTTGGCATGTAAACTTGAATCGTGCAGTTCTCCAAACCGGATCGCGACATCGGTTTTATGCTCCAGTAAATCAATCACCTGATCATGATTATTCAGTTCAATTTCGATGTTGGGATATTGCTGCATAAACTCCTGCATCAGCGGCACAATGACATGCAAGATAAAAGGGGTCGCAGAGTCTATCCGAATCCGTCCCGAAGTATCGCTATCAGATTTTAGCAAGGCATCTTCAGCTTCGGCCAAATCGTTTAAAATTTTACGGGCTTTTTCCAGAAATAGTTGCCCTTCCTGGGTCAATTTCAACTTGCGTGTGGTACGTTCCAGCAAGGTCACATTGAGCTTATTCTCCAGACGTTGCAAAGCTCGACTCACCCCGGATGTGGTTTGTCCCAGACGCTCGGCTGCCATCACAATCGAGCCACTATCGACAATAGTCACAAAAGCGTGGAGTTCTTCAATGGTCGATTTCATCTTCCACTCATGTATTGATTATTCATCAATAATATTGTGCAAAGTAATGTATTTTTTAACAACAATAAACCTTTAAAATCACGTTCATCTTCAAAATTTAAAGATTGTATACATCCAGCAATCCATCGCTTGCATTGGCATTCAATAGTTACGGACCAGCCACCTTTGCCCTAGCTCACTGCTGTAAAGCAGGAGATGATCCATCCTGTTCATAAAATATATTTAGAAAAAAGTCCGCACAATGCGGACTTTTTAGTTTTTTAATTAGCGTAATGCTTCAGGCAACAGCGGAATACTCGAGGGTTTGGCCAGTTCAGCTTTCATCTTTTGCAGCATCTGATAAGGCTGCTGCTGTACAAACATATTCACAAAGGTTAAAGGAATAGAACCTTCAGGGTTGGCATAACCATACGTGGAAACTTTGACTTTGTTATTGGCTAATTTCTGAAAAGTCCAATCGCCTTCATAATGGGTTAAACGTACATAATTCGGATTTTTGGCATACGCTTTATCAACCGCTTTATTTTTAATGGTGATCATGCCTTGAGCATCTTTCATCATTTTGCCTTGCACCACCAGATCACGATCTTTCAGCGGGAAAGGAAAATCCAGCACCATATACAATAAAAATTCGCCTTTTTTGTCATCCCGGGAAAGAACCTTAATACTGCCCATATACGGCACCCATTTCACCGCATGGTCGACATCCAGAATCAGACCAACGGCCTTTTCAAAAGGCGTATCGTAGGTGGTTTCAGCTTTATATAAAAATACCGGGTTCTGGCTGTTTTGATAGGTCCAGACCTTAATATTATTTTTGTTAATACTGAGTTTGGCATTATCCACAGGTTTAGCTTGCGCAGTAGCAAGCATTGCTACTGCACAGGCCATCAATATCACTTTTTTCATTCCATTGTGCTTCTTATTTTAATTTTGCTAGATATTGTTATAAATGATTTTAACGATTTTTTATACTTGAATATCGTTAAAACCCAGTACATCTTTCATGTCATATTTACGGGCTTCACGTCCCACTACCCAAGCTGCGGCACGAACCGCACCCGCGGCAAAGTTCATACGGTTGGTTGCTTTATGGGTAATTTCAACACGTTCGCCTTCGCCAATAAACATTACCGTATGTTCACCGACAATATCACCACCACGAATGGTTTCAAAACCAATGGTTTGGCGATCACGTGGGCCAGTATGACCTTCACGGCCATAAACTGCCACTTCTTTCAGATTGCGTCCCAAAGTATCAGCAATCGCTTCACCCATCATCAGTGCCGTACCTGATGGTGCATCGACTTTATGACGGTGATGCGCTTCAATCACTTCAATATCCACTGTGTCGCCAAACACTTTAGAAGCAAGTTCCAACAGCTTGATGGAAACGTTCACGCCAACCGAATAGTTGGCAGCATAAACAACAGGAGTTTGCGTTGCGCTGTCATCCAGATAGGCTTTTTGTTCATCATTCATGCCAGTGGTACCAATCACAATTGCCACCCCTGCTTCACGGCATAATTTTAAATGCTGAGCAGTTGCAACTGGTGCAGTAAAATCAATCACCACGTCACAGTCTTGCAAAACTTCTTGCAGACTACCTACCACTTTTACACCCACAGCACCAATACCGGCAAGCTCACCTGCATCTGCACCAATCAGGCTGCTTTCAGGGCGTTCAACTGCTGCTGCAAGCTGGTAACCTGCTTCTTTAACGGCCTGAATAAGGATGCGTCCCATACGACCGCCTGCACCCAATACACCAATGCGTGGAGCTGCTGACATAACATATTCCCAATGTTGATTTTAAATTGTTCTTACTATATCAAAACTATGTACCGAGACTAAGTTTCAGCCTGAAATTTTTTATTTAAAAAGAAATCGGTCATGACGAATGTTTATGCCAAAGTACGATGACGATGTAATGGCTCAACCCCGACCGGTTGCTATATTGAAAGTTCAGCATTAAAAATAAATGATTTTGCTGCTGATTTTCATCTCCCTGTAAACATCACTGCGCAGACTACGCAACACGAGTGATCAAAAGATGAATTATAAGGAAATCAACATGCATTCAAAAAAAATCGCGTTAACCGTTTTTATGGCAACCATCGTCAGCACAGCGTGGGCAGAACCGGCAATCCAAGCAGGAGATACTTTGGAAAGCCTGTCAAAAGTCAAAATAAATATTCGTACCCATAGCTCTACACCGGCTCAAGCTGAAACTAATCAGGCAGCGACCAAGCAAGAACCGGCTGGCGAAGCAGCAGCGCCATTGGTCGATGTCGAAGCTATTGACAAACCAATCACCGAATAAGCGCTTATAAAAAAAAGGGGGGAATATTCAATATTCCCCCCTTTTTTTAAACTGTGTCTGAAATTAATCAAACAGACCGAAGAACGATTTTTTCTTAGGCGATGATTTGCTGTCATCACCATCCATCGTTTCTTGCAATTCTTTTAACAACTCACGTTGACGTGCAGTCAAATTGACTGGTGTTTCTACCACTACGCGGCAAAGCAAGTCACCCTGCATGCTGGTACGTACCGGTTTCACCCCTTTACCACGCAAGCGGAACAGTTTGCCGGTTTGAGTTCCCTCAGGAATTTTCAGGCTGACACGGCCATCCAGGGTTGGAATCTGGATTTCTTTACCCAAGGCAGCATCGGCAATGCTGACTGGCACATCCATATACAGGTCTGCACCGTCACGCTGGAAAATTTCATGCTCGCGCACGACCACTTCTACGTATAAGTCACCGGACTGACCATCACGAATCGCCTCACCCTTACCGCTTAAACGTACGCGGTCGCCGTTATCCACCCCTGCAGGAATGGTCACTTCAAGGGTTTGCTGACGGTCTTTTACGCCTGAACCATGACAAGTGTTACACGGGTTCTTGATGATTTTGCCTTGACCGCGACAGGTGCTACAGGTTTGCTGAACAGAGAAGAAACCTTGCTGCATACGCACTTGACCTGCACCATGACAGGTTTTACAGGTTTCAACATCATTCGGGTTTTTAGAACCTTTACCATCACAAGTCTCACACGGTGCCGGTGCGGTAAAAGTAATGGTTTTTTTCACGCCTTTGACCGCTTCTTCAAGCGTCAATTCCATCACATAGCGCAGGTCTGATCCGCGGCGTGCACGTTGCTGGCCACGGCCACCACCGCCACCGAATGCGCCACCAAAGATGTCGCCAAACTGACTAAAGATGTCTTCTGCGCTGAAACCGCCACCGAAGCCACCACCGCCCATGCCGCCTTCAAAAGCGTTATGCCCCATACGGTCATACATGCTGCGTTTTTCGCTATCCGATAAAATTTCATAAGCTTCAGCAGCTTCTTTAAATTTTTCTTCAGCTTCAGGGCTGTCCGGGTTACGGTCTGGATGATATTTCATCGCCAACTTACGGTAGGCTTTTTTAATTTCATCATCACTAGCGGTTTTAGCGACGCCCAAAACCTCATAATAATCACGTTTAGCCATGTCTGGCGATGCTCCTCACGGAATTTTATTTAATACTTAACTGTGGAGTGAAATTGGGGACGGAAACAAATTTTACAAGGGAAACTGAGGAAAAAAGTTTATTCGGATTAAAATACGGCTTTATTTTTGAAAAACCGGGAAATTCCTTTTAGCCAGGCATTCAACAAAAATAAAAAGGCAATCAGGGCGAAAATCACGCCTGTAACAGTACAGCCTTTTACCCAGACTGCACTATCCCAATAAAAGAAAATCAGCGGAATAAACCAGAGAGCCGCAAAACACACCAGAATCATATAAATCACAATATTACGCATGATCCAGAGTGCTTGAGCCTGAAGCCAGACCTCCACTTCATTCACTTGTGTGACTTTGCGCGCAAACCAGTAAGCAAATATGCCGCTAATCACAGTAAACAAGGCCAAAAACATCAAGACATAGGAAATCGCAATAGAACGGCGAAGTCGGCTTAAGTTGTCTTGCTTCATGTGCGTTTTAACCCCATTTACCACATCTTTAGATTTTTAATATGCAGTAAATTGCTTTATAGAAATGTGTACGAATATTAGGTGCTACTATATTGAAATTTTCAATATTTCGCACCTGCTTATTGTCAAAAAATTACACCGTTTGGCTATTTTTTTTCACATTAAACCATTGGGCATACAATGCCGGTAAAAAGAACAAGGTGAGAACCGTGGCCACAATCAAACCGCCCATAATGGCGACAGCCATCGGACCAAAGAAAATACTGCGTGATAATGGAATCATCGCCAGTACTGCGGCCAGGGCAGTCAGCACAATCGGGCGGCAACGACGTACGGTTGCCTCAATAATGGCATTCCAGGGATCATGTCCAGCCTGAATGTCCTGTTCAATCTGGTCAATCAGGATTAAAGAATTGCGCATGATCATGCCCGACAGGGCAATGGTTCCCAGCATCGCGACAAAACCAAAGGGTTTATTCAACAACAACAGGAACAGGACCACCCCAATCAGGCCCAAAGGTGCGGTCAAAAACACAATAAATGCGCGGGACATACTTTTCAGCTGAATCATCAGCAAGGTCATCACCACCGCCAGGAAAAACGGCATACCGGCATTGACCGAGTTTTGTCCACGCGCCGACTCTTCGACCGTACCGCCTACTTCAACCAGATAACCGCCTGGCAATTCGGCACGCAGCTGATCCATTTTATCGGCCAGTTCCCCGACCACGGTTGCAGGCTGCAATTTGGTCCGTATATCGGCACGCACGGTAATGGTCGGCAAACGGTTACGATGCCAGATCAGGCCATCTTCAAATTTATATTCAATTTTGGCAATTTGCGCCAGAGGTACAGAACCGCCATTGGCCGTCGGTACGGCCAGACTGGATAAGGACTCTACATTGACCCGTTCGTTCCGATTTCCACGCAAACGGATTTCAATCAGTTCACGTTTTTCACGATACTGGTTAATCACGGCACCACTGATGGAGCTGTTCAGGAATTGCGACAAATCTAAAGTCGATACCCCCATTTGACGGGCACGATCCTGGTCAATCTTCAGCTGAATGACCTTGCTCGGTTCGCCCCAGTCCAGATGAACGTTGGTGGTATTCGGATTCTCTGCAATGACGGCGGAAACCTTATGTGCCCACTGACGCACCAGATTCAGGTCTTCCCCGGAAACACGGTACTGCAAGGGATAACCGACAGGCGGACCATTTTCCAGCAGCGAGACCCGGGTACGCACATCCGGCAGCAATTTACGGATTTCCTGATCCAGAGATTTGCGGATTTCATCGCGGTCATCCAAGGACGAAGCCAAGACCACAAACTGGGCAAAACTGGCCTGTGGCAGCTGCTGATCTAACGGCAAATAGAAACGGGTGGAACCCGTGCCGACATAGGCCACATAATTGTCGATGCCCTGTTTGGTCGACAGGAATTTTTCCACTTTCTTCACGGCATTTTCTGTGGCGGTGAGGGATGCACCTTCTTCCAGTTTTAAATCGACCAGAATTTCGGCACGGTTGGATGGTGGAAAAAATTGCTGCGGCACCAGTTTAAACATCAGCACCGACAACACAAAAATACCCACCGTGGTCGCAATCACGGTTTTACGGTAAGTAATACACTGACTCACCCAGCCTCTAAATTTTTGATAAAACTTGGTTTGATAAGGGTCATGATGCTCACCGGCATGATGCAGCACAGCTGGCGGTTCGGGTTGCCTGCGTAGGCGCGCCCATAAGCGCTGATACCACGGCGCTTTTTGCAGCAGGTCTTGATTAAAATCTGGCAGCAGTTTATCGCCCAGATAGGGGACAAAAAGGACCGCTGCAAACCATGACACCACCAGGGCAATCGTCACCACCTGGAAAATGGAACGGGTATATTCACCGGTACTGGACGCAGCAGTGGCAATCGGTAAAAAGCCGGCTGCGGTAATCAGGGTACCGGTCAGCATTGGAAAAGCCGTGGTTTTCCAGGCAAATCCTGCCGCCTCCAGCCGGCTATAGCCCTGCTCCATTTTTACGGCCATCATTTCAATGGCAATAATGGCGTCGTCTACCAATAAACCGAGCGCCAGAATTAAAGCGCCCAGTGAAATTTTATGCAGCCCGACATCAAACAGATTCATGCCGGCAAAAGTCATGGCCAGCACCAGCGGAATGGAAAATGCCACCACCAGACCGGTACGGAAACCCAGTGAAAAGAAGCTGACCAGCAGGACAATAATCACCGCTTCTGCCAGCACTTTCATGAATTCATTGACGCTGCGTTTCACCGCAACTGGTTGATCGGAAACTTTTTTCAGCTGCATACCCAAGGGCAAAGATTTTTGCAGATGGGCAAATTCAGCCTCTAAATTTTTACCTAAAGCCAGAATGTCGCCCCCTTTGCGCATCGAGACGGCAATGCCAATCCCGTTTTCGCCCATAAAGCGCATGCGTGGCTGGGCCGGCTCGCTGAAGCCGCGATAGATTTCGGCAACATCGCCCAGCTGAATGGTTTTTCCTGCCACCAACAGCGGCATCTGCTTGAGTTCATCGACACTTTGCAGCTGGCCGCTGACCCGCATTTGAATGCGGTCGGTCCCGGTTTCAAAGAAACCGGCACTGGCTACGGTATTTTGCTGTTGCAGGGCTTGCTGAATCGCCGTGACCGGAATGCCGAGTTGAGCCGCCTTGGTATTGGACAGTTCAATCCAGATTTTCTGGTCTTGCAGCCCCACCAGATTAACCTTGCCGACATCCTTGACCCGTTGCAGTTGCAGTTGCAGACGGTCGGCATATTCCTTCAATATGGCATAGTCATAATCTTTGCCAGTCAGGACATAGATATTTCCAAAGGTATCGCCAAATTCATCATTAAAAAACGGCCCCTGCACCCCACTCGGCAATTGATGCTGGATATCGCCCACTTTTTTACGCACCTGATACCAGACATCGGGAATCTGGTTGGAACGCAGAGAATCCTTGGCGACAAACGTCACCAGTGATTCACCGGGACGCGAATAGGCCATGATGCGTTCGTAATTGCCGGTACTCATCAGTTCTTTTTCGATGCGATCCGTCACCTGCAAAGACACTTCCTGTGCGGTTGCGCCCGGCCAGTAAGTCTGGATCACCATCACCTTAAAGGTAAACGGCGGATCTTCACTTTGCGCCAGCTTGGAATAGGAAACAATGCCGACAATGCCGAGCAGCAGCATGAAATAAAGGATCAGGCCCTTATTTTTCAGTGCCCATTCCGACAGGTTAAAGTTCGTGCCTAAATTCATGATGCAGCTCCTGACTGGATGTTCACGGCACGGTTTTCCCGGTCAATCGGCTGGATTTTCTGTTTTTCACGCAATAAGTGCACACCGCCAATCACCACATAATCTTGCGGATTCAGACCGGACAATACCGGCACACTGTCACGGCCATAGGCCCCCAGGGTCACCGCCACCTTATGGATGGTCTGATCCGGTTTCACCACCCAGACATAGGCCTGCTGGCCATTGGCCGAAACACTGGACAACGGCACGCTAAGTACATTGTTTTGGCTATTGTTAAAAAATACCCGAGCACTCTGGCCCAGCTGAATGGCAGCGTTGCCTTCACGCAAGGCCACCTTGACACTAAAGGTCCGGGACTGATCGGCTGCCGGAGAAATTTCACGCACATAGCCTGCAAATTTATCTTCCGGCTTGGACCATAAGGTCACCCACGCTGCCTGACCGACTTTAATCTCTGAAATGGCCTGTTCCGGCACCCCGATCACCACTTCACGATCACCGGCAATCGCTATCTGATAAGCCGACTGTCCTGCAGCGACCACCTGCCCCACTTCAATATTACGTGCGGTAATCACGCCATTTTTATTGGCAATCAGCTGGTTATAACCGGTTTGGTTACTCGTAACCTGATAATTGGACTGCGCCTGTTTCAGCGCGGACATCGCTGATTTATACTGGTTATCTACCGCATCATATTGCGAACGGCTCACGGCATTCATCGGCAGCAGTTGCTGAAAGCGCTGCAGTTCATCTGCGGCAATTTTTGCTGCCGACTGGGCACTTTCTAGTTGAGCTTTTGCTGCATTAAGCTGCAGCTGGGCATCTTTCACATCCAGTTTTGCCAGTACTTGCCCCACTTTGACCTGATCGCCCACATCGACATAACGTTCGATAATCTGTCCGCCCACCCGGAAAGCCAAAGCCGTTTGCTGGCGTGCCTGCACATCTCCAGCATAGCTTTTCTGTTCATTATGAGTACTGTTCGGCTGAGTCACCATCACAAACGGGACCTGTTCTGTTTCGGTTGCCTCCGTGCTGCAGCCCAATAAAGTCACACTGCAAATAATCATCATGCTGGCCAGGGCGGTTTTTACTGCAATCTTTACTGTGCTCATGAAGTTCGCTCTTATCTCAAAATGTTTTTTAGGGCAAAATAAGCAATATCTTAAATTGATCATTTTTTAATTAATATACTGCCTGGTACAGTAATTATAATAATCAGGTCAAAGCAATGACCTTTTTCATTTTTTTGGAAAAAATTGTGCAAATAAATGTTGGTCGTCCCAAGGACTTAGAAAAACGTCAGCGTATTTTAAATGCGGCGAAAAGCTTATTTTTGAAGTGTGGTTATCAGGGTTCCAGCATGAACCAGATTGCCCAGGAAGCCGGTGTCACCAAACTGACGGTCTACAATCACTTTCAGGATAAAGCCAATTTATTTGTTTGTGCCATTGTTGCCACATGCGAAGAATTACTCAGTGCTCGCCCCTTAAACCTGCAAGCCGACAGTAATTTTTATCAAGAATTTGTGCATGCCTGTGAGCTGGCCCTCAATATCACCAATTTGCCAGAAGCCATCAAACTGGAACGCTTATTGGTGGAACTGGCGGCGGAACAAAATCCACTGGCACAGACATTTTATAATGCCTGCCATCTGCGTATGAATGCACTGTGGGAAAACTTTTTTCAGCAGGCTATAGAATTGGGCTTTATTCAGCCAGAAGCTTTAAAAAACCTGACCTTACTGATCCTTTCTTTACTGTTGGGCCTGCGCCATCATGAAGTGCTGCTTGGGGTCCGGGAAGTTCCAACTGCTGAAGAGAAACAGCAGATTATCCTGAACAGTATTGAAATCTTTATGCTGAAATATCAAAAAAAACCTTAAAATCTGTAATTCCATTTTCCTGACTGCACAAACAGCACCTCAATTGCCAGTTTTAGCAACAAAAGATACCGACTTTTGTCTGCCCCCTACTTGGAATGTCATCGAATCGGGGTATATTCAAAAGAGTAGCCTAGGAGAATGAAAAAAATGATTCAACAAATTGATGCTCCACTGCGTGAGGATGTACGCTTACTTGGGAACCTACTGGGAGAAACCCTCAAGGAACATGCAGGACAAGATTTGTTTAATCAGGTGGAGCAGATTCGTGCGCTGTCCAAAGGTGCACGTGATGGGCAGGTGGAAGCCGAAAAACAGCTTGAACAACTTTTTTTAAGTCTGGAAGATGATGAAATTCTTCCGCTCACCCGGGCATTCACCCACTTTCTGAATTTTGCCAATATTGCCGAACAGTACAATGTGGTGCGCAGTCGCCGTAAGAGTGAATTCGATGAAAATGCGCCTTCCCCTAATCCGCTTGATCATCTGTTCCAGAAGTTTAAAGATCACGAAATTTCAGCCGACACGCTATTCCAGCAAATCTGTGAACTGAAAATTGAACTGGTGTTGACTGCGCATCCGACTGAAGTCAGCCGTCGTACCTTAATTCAAAAATATGACGATATTAATGACTGTCTGTTTAAGTCTGATCAACAAAAACTGACCCCACGTGAACGCAAGGCCGTACTGGCAGAACTCAAACAGCTGATTTGTTCCGCCTGGCAGACTGATGAAATCCGCCAGCACCGCCCGACCCCAGTCGATGAAGCGAAATGGGGCTTTACCACTATTGAGCAAACCCTGTGGAATGCAGTTCCCAAGTTTATTCGTGAACTGGATGAAATGGTTGAAGATCACTGTGGCCAGCGTTTACCCCTAACCGTTGCACCGGTGCGTTTTGCCTCCTGGATGGGCGGTGACCGTGATGGCAACCCGAATGTTACGCATAACATTACCCAGGAAGTACTGTGGCTGTCGCGCTGGAAAGCGGCGGATTTATATCTGCGTGATATGGAAGACCTGCGCTGGGAACTGTCGATTCAGAATGCCAGTGATGAACTGTTACAGGCACTGGGTCATAACCACCCCGAACCCTACCGTGAATATCTGCGTGACACTCGCGAACGCCTTAAAGCCACCCGTCACTGGCTGGCGCAAAAACTGCAAGGGCAAGATGCCGATGATAGCCAGGTCATTAAAAGCAAAGATGAACTATTACAGCCTTTATTGCTGTGCTACCGTTCACTGATTGCCTGCAACCTGCCTGAAATTGCCAATGGCAAACTGCTGGACTTTATCCATCGCGTCAACTGCTTTGGCATTGAACTGCTGAAACTGGATATCCGTCAGGAATCCGGTCGCCATCGTCAGGCCATTTCTGCCATCACTGAATATCTGGGTCTGGGCAATTTTGAAACCTGGACCGAACAGGCACGCCAAAACTTCCTGTTGCAGGAATTGCAAAGCAAACGTCCGTTGTTGCCTAAACATCTGAATGAACCGAAACAAAGCCTGATTGAACATCCGGATGTGCAGGAAGTGTTTGCCACCATGCGCACGCTGGCTGAACAGCCGGAAGAAAGCCTGGGCGCATATATTATTTCCATGGCGGAATATCCGAGTGATGTACTCGCGGTCTTACTGCTGCAAAAAGAAGCCGGCATCAAGCATCCGCTGCGTGTGGTGCCATTATTTGAAACCCTGAAAGACCTGGACGGCGCAGCCGCAACCATGAATACCCTGTTTAATATGCATTGGTACAAACAGCATATTCAGGGCAAGCATGAGGTAATGATTGGCTATTCGGATTCTGCCAAAGATGCCGGATTCATGTCAGCCAACTGGGCGCAATACCGTGCGCAGGAAGAACTGACGGCTGTTGCAAAAAAACATGCCGTGCAACTCACCCTGTTCCATGGGCGTGGCGGTTCGATCAGCCGGGGGGGCGCACCCACCCAGCAAGCGCTGTTTTCACAACCGCCAGGTTCGATTTCCGGTGCCATCCGCGTGACCGAACAGGGCGAAATGATTCGCTTCAAGTTTGGTCTGGAAGGCATTGCACTGCAAAACCTGGAAATTTATACCGCAGCCACATTAGAGGCAACCTTGTTGCCGCCACCGGTGCCTAAAGATGAATGGCGTCAGTTGATGCATACCATGACCGATTTATCGGTACAGGTCTACCGTCAAACCGTGCGTGAAAATCCACATTTTGTAAAATACCTGCGTACGGTTACACCGGAACTAGAATTGCAAATGTTGCCACTCGGTTCACGCCCGGCAAAACGCAAGGTCAGCGGTGGGATCGAATCTTTACGTGCCATTCCCTGGGTATTTGCCTGGACCCAAATCCGTTTGATGCTTCCGGCATGGCTCGGTACAGGTGCGGCAATTAACCAGATGATTGATCAGGGGCAAAAACAGCTGCTGGATGAGATGCTGCAACAATGGCCGTATTTCCAGACCCTGATTGACATGCTGGAAATGGTCCTTTCTAAAGCCGATAGCCATGTAGCGCTCTATTACGAATCACATTTGACCGATGATGAAGATTTAAAAGTTCTCGGCAACGAACTGCGTCAGCGCTTAAAAGATGCGGTACAAACCTTGCTGGCCCTGAAAGGTGAATCTCAACTGCTGAGTAGCAATGAAGTGCTGGACCAGTCTATGCGGGTACGTAAACCGTATTTATTGCCGCTGCATTTACTCCAGGCAGAACTGATGAAACGCCGCCGTCGCTATCTGGCAGAACGTCAGGCAGAACATACCCCAGTCGATCATGCCTTAATGGTAAGTATTGCCGGGATTGCGGCCGGACTGCGTAATACCGGTTAAATTCTGATTTTCCATAGAAAAAGCACATTTCCGCAATGTGCTTTTTTTAACCTTATGGTCAAAAGATTCCCATTATTTTTTATAAATAAAACAAAAAATATTTATGAATTGATCAAGACATCTTCATTCCTATTAACTGTTGATTTAGCATTATTTTTAAATGATTAAACTTTTACCACATGGTAAAAACACTTGAAAAGTCATGGCATTAGTTTAAACAAAATTTTGTTTCAATGATTAAATCTTCCAAAAAAGAAGCGTATGATGTGCACAATTTGTTTTTAGAGTGCTCAAAAAATGTCCAATTGGTTTCCCAAATGGCGCCCGTATGAAGGCAGCATCGATGCACGTCCTGTAGGTACCAATGAATATCTGCCACCTGCACAGAGTGTTGTATTAGGGGTACAGCATGCCTTTGCTATGTTTGGTGCGACGGTACTTGCACCCTTCCTGATGGGTTTTGATCCGAACCTGGCCATTTTAATGTCAGGGATCTGTACCATTCTGTTTTTCCTGATGACTGGGGGACGTGTACCGAGTTATCTGGGGTCCAGCTTTGCCTTTATTGGGGTGGTGATTGCGGCAACAGGTTATGCCGCTTCGGGTACGGGCGCACCCAATGCCAATCTGGCCCTGGCTGCTGGCGGTATTATGGCCTGTGGTGTGCTGTATGCGATTTTTGGCTTTATTGTGATGGCTACCGGCACCAAATGGATTGAAAAACTCATGCCTCCTGTAGTGACCGGCGCTGTGGTCATGATCATTGGCCTGAATTTGGCACCGGTGACGGTTAAAGGCGTGGCGGGGAATAACTTCAATATGTGGATGTCACTGGTCACCGTGATGTGCATGGGCTCGATTGCAGTATTTACCAAAGGCCTGCTGCAACGTCTGCTGTTATTGATCGGTTTATTACTGGCTTACCTGATTTACTATATTGTTTCCAATGTAATGGGACTTGGCACGCCCATTAATTTCGCTCCAATTCAGCAAGCAGCCTGGTTTGGTCTGCCAACTTTCCATTCGCCGGTATTTGATGCCAATGCCATGCTGATTATTGCGCCGATTGCCCTGATTTTAGTGGCTGAAAACCTGGGTCATATCAAGGCAGTAGGTGCCATGACCGGTGAAAACCTTGATCCGCATATTGGCAAAGCCTTTGTTGCCGATGGTCTTGCAACCACTTTATCGGGTGGTGTCGGTGCGCCGGGGATGACCACTTATGGTGAAAATATTGGCGTGATGGCAGTGACTCGTGTCTATTCCACCATCATCTTTGTTTTTGCCGGTGTATTTGCAGTTTTCCTGGGACTTTCACCAAAATTTGGTGCCATTATCCATACCATTCCGACTGCCATCTTAACCGGTGCATCGATTGTGGTGTTCGGTTTAATTACCATTGCCGGGGCAAAAATCTGGATTGAAAACAAGGTGGATTTCTCTAAAAACAAAAACCTGATGGTGGCTGCGGTAACCATTATTTTAGGCACCGGTGACTTTGCCCTGCAATTTGGCAGCTTTAATCTGGGGGGTATTGGTACCGCTACGTTTGCCGCCTTAATCCTGAACTGGTTCTTTAGCCTGGGCGATAAATCATAAAGATAACTACACATTTTCAGGCAGCCGCAAGGCTGCTTTTTTTATGTTTGCGGCTGAGGAAATTTTAGTATGATGGTTCAAATTTCACTGAGCAGACTCAGCAGATGCGTCTCGACTTTTTTGATTTGCAACTTTTCCTGAATATTGTAGATACGGGTAGTTTGACCAAGGGTGCAGAACGCTCCGCGATTTCCCTGCAAGCCGCCAGTGAGCGGATTAAAAAAATTGAACAGCAGTTTGCTGTGCATTTATTTACCCGACATGCTTCCGGAGTCAAGCTCACCCTTGCTGGACAGGTGTTTGCCTCGCAGGCGCAGATACTGGTTCACCAGGCTCAACAATTGCAACAGCAGATGCTGCCCTTCGCTACGGGCGCGCAAAGTGCAATGACGCTGTGGTGTAATTCCTCGGCTCAAAGTGAATATCTTCCCCTGCTTTTACCCTCTTATTTGCTTGAAAACCCCAATATCCAGATTGAGCTAAAAGAAGCGGAAAGTAACGACATTATTCAGGCACTGGAAAATGGAAGCGCACAGCTCGGCTTGATTTCAGGTTTTTTTAATTCAAAAAAGTTACAGACCTTGGAGTTTTCCGATGATCCGCTGGTATTGATTTGCCCCATGGATCATGAACTGCAGCAGCAAGCAGCCCTGCAATTAGCCGATGTGCTGAATTATCCCTTTGTCGGCCTGATGCAATATCATTCCTTGCAGCAATCAATCGAAACCCAAGCCAAATTACTGGGCTGTTCGATTCAGTACCGTTTACGCTTACCCAATTTTGCTGCGATTGCCCAGGTCGTTGCCAATGGCGTCGGGATTGCCATCATGCCGAAACGCGCAGCCAATCGTTTACAGTCAGTTTATTCTTTTCAGCAAATTGAACTGACTGGAGACTGGGCCAATCGCAAGCTGTTACTGGCAGCAAAAAACTTTGATGCTTTGCCCGTCGCTTATCAACATTTCAGCCAGTTTTTAGTTTCCCATACATCCAGATTGCCGAGTTAAAAACTTTTGCTCAGATGGCTTTATTGCTGACTTTAAAGCAGACCCAACTGATGCAGCACCATATAACCACCAAAAATGACCAGCCCGCAAAAGAATACTTTACGAAATTTTTGTTCGGGAATGCGATAGCGAATTTTGGTTCCCACCCACATTCCCACCAAGGCTGGAAGCAGGGCAATAAATGACATCTTATAGTCCATAGGAATATTTTCTACCGGATGCTGATGCAGAAATACCGCCAGACAAATCGTGGAGGTGGTAAAGGCCAAACCCAGCGACTGCACCAGGTCATCACGTTTAAGATGTAGCGATTGCAAGTAAGGCACCACAGGAATCACGACCACACCGGTAGCGACTGTGAGTGCCCCGCCCAAATACCCCATAATCGGAGATAACCATTTTTCATGCGCGGCCAGATTGGGCATGTTCTTGGCAAATAGACCGTACAAGCCATACAAGGCCAGCATTCCGCCGAGCAGCGCCTCACTCTGAAATTCTCCATGTCCTAGGGTAGGAAAAATACTCCAGATGGAACCAACCACAATGCCCAGCAACAACGGCCAAAAGCGACGAACCAGTTTCAGCACCTGACCTTCAGCAAACAGTTGCCAAAAATTGGTCACCATCGACGGTACGATCAACAAGGTGGCTGCTTGAAAGGGACTGATAAAAATCGTCAGCAAACCCATGGAAACCGCAGGCAAACCGAGTCCAATGGTGCCTTTAATCATGCCTGCAATGGCAAACACCCCAATCACAAAGCCAATCATATTCAACACCCGTTAAATTTTAAGCTGATCATAGGTGACGCAGAGCCCTTTAAAAATCACTATTTTCCAGAGTAAGCCTCAAGAAAAAGTTGAGGCTGTTGAGGCGAAGGAATATTAAAAAAGGGCTCTAAATATGACAAAATGTTAATTATTGATTAACAATTGAGCAATTAATTGCATGTTTACATAAAAATTCCATCAATTAATAACATATTATTAAGTTTTTCTTAACTGTATGATTTATGAACTATCTTGGGTTTATTTTTTGCCCCGATTGCAGCAATTTCAGCGCTTTTTTCAGCCTAAAACGGTCTTTTTTTAATCTAAAACGGGTGGATTTTTAAACAAAAGCTCTTTAAAGTACGCGCTTCGCATGAATGGGCTATGTAATAACATAGCATTTGTACCATTGAGAGAAAAAATATTCGGGTTTTAGTTCTGAAAATGCTGTCTATTTTTTCTAAAAGCAATTGAAGATAAGGTAGAGATTGAAGAATGATTTATGATGGACATCATAGCAATATGATTAACACTGCAGATCAGAATACTGCAGTAATCTCCCAAAATTTCCAGAAAAACCAGGCAGGTTCAGGCGCTAAAAATTCCAAAAATAAAGGCATTCCCTATCTGGATGTACGTAAATTCACACAGAAGCTACATAGCATGTCGTCAGCGACCAGTACCAAAAAATGTGCACGGAGTATCCGGATTGCATTGCAGTCTGCAGGTGCCCGAATTTTGAATCATCCGGTGGCAGCGGCAGATTGGGGACATACCCTCCAAACCATTGGCTATAAAAAAATCAATCCATCTTTTGATAATCCGAAAGAAGGCGATATTTATATTATCCACAGAACCCAAAAGCACATTTATGGCCATATTGCTGCCTATACCGGCCGTCAATGGGTGTCTGATTTCAGGCAAAAAAGCCATGCCGTCTATAAGAATGATCAGGTTCGCTATACTTATTACCGCCTGGCGTAATAGATAGACTTCAGCCCTAAGACACCTGTTCAGGTGTCTTATTTTTTTATAGACGTTAACAGGGGAAAATTAAGGGCGAAATTCTCGCAATTCACGCTGAATAAAACGCTGGATCATTTCACGATATAAGTGTTCCACCAGATCCGGATCGGTGCCCAGGTCCAGTGCCTGTGCTCGTACTTTCTGAATGACCTGTTCTACCCGCTCAGGTGATTGTACGTCCTGTACAGTTCGCTTAAAACGCGCAGCCTGATCGACATAAAATTGACGGGTGGCAATCATTTCAATGAGTGCGGTATCAATGGCATCAATCTGTGCACGGGCTTGTTCTAAAGACTCACATTTCTCTTTCTTCATCTTTGCTGTCATCATTTTCACTTTTATATTGGTCTTCTAAGACATTACTAAAAATACTTTCGATCATCCAGACCCGGTACAGGCTATTAAACACATAACTTTGACCATCAATGCGCAGTTCGAGCACAGGAAAATCGGGCTGAGACTTCATTTCACAGAGTATGTCATTTTGTTTTAATTTGGCAGCAATATCTTCAGTGCTCAGTTCATTGATCTCTAAATCACGCTTGATCTGGTCAAAATGCGACCTGAATGACAGGTCTTTGCCTTTGGTCCAGACTGCCTGCAAAATGCTGTACATGGCTTCCACACGCCGCTCTTCAGGCACGCTATAAAACAGTTTCGCCATCTCATAAGTTGCCTGCTGGGTAGGACGGCAAAATGGGGTAAATTTCACTTCGGTACGTTTGGACAAACGGGTCGCCAGCCCCCAGTCAAACAGGTCGCGTCCATGATAGGACAGTGGGTAAACATTCAGGTGAATATTATAAAAATTGGCCAGCTCTTCTTTAATATAGGCCAATAATAGCCAGGAGATCGGATCTTCCAGGGCAATATATAAATCCAGTTCCGGATCCAGCGCCTGAATTTCGTTCAGTTCTTCGGCATCACTAATCAGGTGTTCACGCCATTCAATATGGTTAATCAGGAAAATCGGATTGTCGGTCAGCAATTTTTGTTGTTTTAGACGGCGGGTCAGACGCAGCAGATCATCCACCGCATGATATTTGCGTCCACCAAATTCAAAGTAACTGACCAGCACTTCGGCATCGTTAAAAATCCGTTCCGGAAAGTTTTGCGCTGGATGATGGCGGCTGGCCATGGCGTGCAAGGTACGTAATTTTCCATACTGTTTTTGCCACAGCATGTGGAACACGTCTTCAAGTAAATACAGGAAATCTTGGCCGCGTAACGGCGTATTGCGAAGGATGGTTTCTGCTTGAGTGATGGCCTCAAGCGGCGGTTGTTCTGGGGTTTCATGGAAACTAAAGCGATGCTGTTTAGAGAGAATTTTGGCATCGTTGAGGCAGTAATTTTGCCACTCCATTTTTGACATGTTATTGGGAGGTTCTGCCGTTCGGCTGGAAATGATCACCTTTAAGGGTTTGATCTCATCACTCAAGATTTCTTCAAGTTCAGGTAACTGCTGTGCAGCCAGATAGCTATAGACATCATCCAGACGCAAGTGGATGGTTAAACCCTGCTCCGTAGATAATTCCACCTGACGGGTCGGCTTTTGGTAAAACCAACTCGATCGAAGTGGATCAAACCAACGGCGTAACAGTGACATGAGATCAGCCTCGAAAAAAAAACCCTTGTGTGCTACAAGGGTTTATAACAATTTGTTAGGTAATGATCAATTATACATCTAAATTTAGATCGGTCACTGCCCCTTTTTCCGCACCTGTGGTCAATTTGGCAAACTTCGCCAAAGCACCATAGCGATAATTCGGTTCAGGCTTGACCCAGGCCGCTTTACGCGCTGCTAGTTCTTCATCGGAAATATGCAGCGTCATCTCACGGGTTTCGGCATTAATGGAAATTTTATCGCCATTTTTCACCAGACCAATCGGTCCGCCTTCATAAGCTTCAGGAGTCACATGACCAATTACAAAGCCATGACTGCCTCCTGAAAAACGGCCATCGGTGAGTAATGCCACCGATTTTCCTAAACCTTTACCAATAATGGCCGAGGTCGGTTTCAGCATTTCCGGCATGCCGGGTCCACCTTTCGGCCCTTCACCACGAATCACCACCACTTCACCTTCCTGCACTTCACCATCCAGAATACCGCGCATGGCACCAATTTCACCTTCAAACACGCGTGCCGGACCTTCAAAATACAGCCCTTCTTTACCGGTAATTTTTGCTACCGCACCGGTCGGTGACAGGTTGCCTTTTAGCACCACCAGATGCGAGTCTTTTTTAATCGGGGCATCAAAGGGCAGAATAATTTGCTGACCTTCCGGATAATCCTCGACATCCGCCAGGTTTTCTGCCAGGGTTTTACCGGTGACAGTCATACAGGAACCGTCCAGCATGCCGGCATCCAGCATGCGTTTCATCAGCGGTTGAATCCCGCCAATCGCAATCAGTTCCGACATCAGGTATTTACCGGATGGACGCACATCGGCCACCACCGGAATGTCCTTGCCAATGCGCACAAAATCATCCAAGGACAGTTCCACCCCGGCCGTATGTGCCATGGCCAGTAAATGCAGCACGCCATTGGTCGAACCACCCAGTGCAATCAGCACTTTAATGGAATTTTCAAACGCTGCCTTGGTCATGATGTCACGCGGTTTAATGTCCAGACGTAACAGATTCATCACCGCTTCACCTGCACGCAGACAGTCGATTTTTTTCTCTTCAGATACCGCTTCCTGCGCCGATGAGCCCGGCAGGCTCATGCCAAGTGCTTCAATGGCAGATGCCATCGAGTTGGCGGTATACATGCCGCCACAGGAACCTGGACCCGGCAGTGCCACTTCTTCAATCTGCTTGACCTGAATTTCGTTGATTTCGCCTTTGGCATGCTGGCCCACCGCCTCAAACACGGAAATCATGTCGGTATGGCCAGCACCCGGTTTAATGGTTCCACCATAAATAAACAGCCCCGGGCGATTTAAACGCGCCAGTCCCATAATGCAGCCCGGCATGTTCTTGTCACAGCCGCCAATCGCAATCACGCCGTCATAGGCCTGACAACCCACCACCGCTTCAATGGAGTCGGCAATAATTTCACGTGACAGCAATGAGTATTTCATGCCTTCGGTACCATTCGAGATCCCGTCTGAAATGGTAATGGTATTGAAGATAATGCCCTTGCCATTTGCGGCATTCACGCCTTTTTCCACTTCACGCGCCAAGCCATCGATATGCATATTGCACGGCGTGACATTGGCCCAAGTTGAGGCAATGCCAATAAAAGGACGGCTAAAGTCGGCATCTTTAAAACCGGTGGCACGCATCATGGAACGTGCCGGTGCATTTTCAATCCCTTCATAAACGGGTGCTGAATGTTCGCGGATATTGTCTTTACTCATTGGTTTCTTCCTTGGCGATGACCGATTTTCAGCTTCAGTCTTTGGCAATTTATTCTAAGATCATTGTATAGAAATACCACTCGTGAAGAAAACATATACTCCAGATAAACTCATATCAGATTGAATATTCAAGAACTTAAAATATTAATCGTGACAGGTGACAGGATGTCACCTGTTGTGCTGTGGTATAGGGATATACCATCAGCACAACAAAGGCTTTTTGTTACTTTTGAGCCTTCAAAAGTAAAACATCGTCTACGCAATGCTATTGCAAGAGTACAAAGTAAAATGCGACCGTGCTATTTTCAATAATCAATAAAAAAGCACCCCATCTGGAGTGCTTTCTAAAATTTGTAAAAACTACAAATTAAATTTCACGTACCGCACCTTTCGCAGCACTTGTAGTATGCATGGCATAGGCTTTCAGGGCTTTGGAAATTTTACGTGGACGCTCTTCCACTGGATGCCAGCCTTTCGCTTCTTGCGCTTCACGGCGAGCTGCCATGGTGGCTTCATCTACAGCCAGGTTGATGGTACGGTTTGGAATATCGATTTCGATTAAATCGCCATCTTCAACCAGACCAATAGCACCGCCCTCAGCCGCTTCTGGAGACACGTGACCAATCGACAGACCTGATGAACCGCCAGAGAAACGGCCGTCAGTCAGCAAGGCACATTCCTTACCCAAACCTTTCGATTTCAGGTAACTGGTTGGGTACAGCATTTCCTGCATGCCCGGACCGCCACGTGGACCTTCATAACGAATCACCACCACATCGCCAGCTTTAATTTCGTTGCCTAAAATCGCCTCTACCGCAGAATCCTGGCTTTCAAACACACGGGCAGTACCATTGAATTTCAGAATCGAGTCATCTACACCGGCAGTTTTGACGATACAGCCATCCAGCGCAATGTTGCCGTAAAGCACAGCCAGACCACCGTCTTTCGAGAAAGCGTGTTCTGCATTACGGATCACGCCATTTTCACGGTCGCCATCTAAACGTGAGTAGTAACGGTCTTGCGAGAAAGCCGTTTGCGTTGGTACGCCGCCCGGTGCTGAACGGAAGAATTGATACACTTCTTCATTTTCAGTACGGATGATGTCCCATTTGTCCAAAGCATCTTTCAGGGTTGCTTCGTGGACTGTACCGACTGAGGTATCCAGCAAACCGGCACGATCCAATTCACCCAGAATCGACATAATGCCGCCGGCACGGTGCACATCTTCCATATGCACATCATTTTTCGCCGGAGCAACTTTACACAGTACCGGCACTTTACGAGACAAACGGTCGATATCATCCATGGTGAAATCAACGCCTGCTTCATTGGCAGCTGCCAGCAAGTGCAGCACGGTATTGGTTGAACCGCCCATGGCGATGTCCAGCGTCATGGCATTTTCATAGGATGCTTTGGTCACCATTGAACGTGGCAGTACGCTGTAATCGTCCTGTTCATAATGACGTTTAGCCAGCTCCACAATTAACGAGCCTGCACGTTCAAACAGTTTTTTACGGTTTGCGTGAGTTGCCAGTGTCGAACCATTACCCGGTAAAGACAGACCCAATGCTTCAGTCAAACAGTTCATCGAGTTGGCAGTGAACATGCCTGAACATGAACCACAGGTTGGGCAGGCAGAACGTTCGTATTCCGCCACTTCTTCGTCGGTATAGTTGTCATCTGCCGCCACGATCATGGCGTCGATCAGGTCGATGGCTTTGTCGTTACCACGGATTTTAACTTTACCCGCTTCCATTGGGCCACCAGACACGAATACTACCGGAATGTTCAGGCGCATCGCAGCCATCAGCATTCCCGGGGTGATTTTGTCACAGTTGGAAATACACACCATGGCATCGGCACAGTGCGCGCTGACCATGTATTCAACCGAGTCAGCAATCAGGTCACGTGAAGGCAGTGAATACAACATGCCGTCATGACCCATCGCAATGCCGTCATCGACGGCAATGGTATTAAATTCTTTGGCCACACCACCTGACGCTTCAATTTGACGAGCCACGAGTTGACCAAGGTCTTTTAAATGAACGTGACCTGGAACAAATTGCGTGAATGAGTTGACGACGGCAATAATCGGTTTACCGAAGTCTTCATCTTTCATCCCAGTTGCGCGCCATAAGCCACGCGCACCCGCCATGTTTCTTCCGTGTGTCGATGTTTTTGAACGATAGTCAGGCATTGTGTTATTCCAACAAAGTTTGTGCTTGAGTTGAATGAGCTCATTCACTCTGGCGAAATCTTACAGATCGAGAGCATGAAATCAGTCGAATTTCGAACCTATCATACACCAAGCCATTGTTTTTCAAGAGGGCATTTTCATCTTAGATATGGGCAGATGGGTCTATAAATTGAACTTCGTGATTTGACGACAAAAATCTTTAACTGAAATCTACTATACCGCCATCCCTGGTCAGACAATGCAAAACTTTCATGAATAATTTTTAAATTTTGCATAATTTTTTTTTATAAAAATAGGCTTCTTCGGTCTGTGTTAAGACTCAATTTAGGTGAATAAATGCTTTTGCCTTATAATAGGCATCACGTTTATTTGGAAGCTTTTGTGTGAAAATCATCTTTGCGGGTACACCAGAATTTGCAGCCACTGCATTGGCTGCACTGCTTAAAACCGAACATGACATTGTTGCGGTCTATACTCAACCGGACCGCAAAGCTGGACGAGGACAAAAACTCACGGCTTCTGCTGTAAAGCAGCTGGCTTTAGCCAATAATATTCCGGTCTACCAGCCTCTTCATTTTAAATCTTCGACTGAAGAAGGCTTGGCCGCACAGGCAGAACTGGCCGCTTTAAATGCCGACGTGATGGTGGTGGCCGCTTATGGCTTGATTCTGCCGCAAGTGGTACTTGATACACCTAAATATGGCTGCCTGAACATCCATGGTTCACTGTTGCCACGCTGGCGTGGTGCTGCGCCAATTCAGCGTGCCATTGCCACAGGCGATACTGAAACTGGCGTGACCATTATGAAAATGGCTGCAGGCTTAGATACTGGCGACATGATGTTTAAAACCATTTGCCCGATTGAAGCCGGCGATACCTCTGCAACGTTGCATGACAAACTGGCCGAACAGGGTGCAAGCGCAATTGCAGCTGTTTTAGCGTCGGAAGAAAAACTGCAACACTACCTGGCGACCCGTGAAGTGCAAGACGAAGCCTTGACTGTCTATGCGCACAAGCTTTCCAAAGCTGAAGCGGAAATTGACTGGTCTATGGATGCCGTACAGATTGACCGCAATATCCGTGCCTTCAATCCGTGGCCGGTGGCATTTATCATCCTCGACGAGAAAAACAACTTGCGGGTATGGAATTCCAAATTATCTCATGCCACTGCGGAAAATGCGCAACCGGGTGAGATCCTTGCTATTGATAAAGATGGCGTCCATGTTGCCTGTGCAAATAACACGGTCATCACGCTGACTGCTTTACAATGGCCGGGCGCTAAACCGCTTAACCCTGTACAAATTTTACAAACCCAAAAACTGACTATTGGACAAATTTTATAATGAAGCAATCTCCCAACGCCTCTACCCGAGATCTCAATTTACGTGCTCAGGTGGTGAAGACGTTATTGGCTGTCCAAAATGGTCAATCGCTGCAATCTGTGCTCGCGCAGCAGATGAACATCGTGTCAGACAAAGATCGTGCTTTGTTCCATGAATTGGTACTGGGTTGTTTACGTCAATGGCATGCATTGAAACAACTGACTTTACCATTACTCTCTAAACCACTGGACAATCAAGTGGTTGAAACTTGTTTGTACCTTGGTTTATATCAATTGCTTTGTACACGTGTGGCTGCCCATGCGGCCATTTCAGAAACCGTTGAAGCGACCAAACAATTGGGCATGGAAAGTTTAAGTGGCGTGGTCAATGCCATTTTACGTCGTGCTACCCGTGAAACTGAGCAGTTCTATGACGTGCTTGAACAAGCAACGAATTTACCAAGCTGGTTGTCTAAACGTCTGAAAAAAGACTGGGGCGATCAATTTGCTGAACTCAGCTATGAGCTGAAACAGGTTGCGCCACTGACTTTACGCGTCAATACTCGCCAGGTTAGCCGGGATGAATATCTGGATATTCTGGAAGATGAAGGCATCAATGCACATCGCTGCGAAATTTCTGAAGTCGGCATTGTCATGGACGAAAGCCTGCACATTCCAAGTCTGCCGGGCTTTGAAGCGGGCGGCTTTTCAGTACAGGATGAACATGCCCAGCTGTGTGCCACTTTATTGCCGAACTTGAATGGCAAAATGGTGATCGATGCCTGTGCGGCACCGGGCGGCAAAACTGCACACATTTTAGAAAAATATCAGCCGAAAAAACTGATTGCCCTTGATCAGGATGAAAAGCGCTTAAAGCGTGTGTCTGAAAACCTGGAACGTTTGGTTCTCGATGGCAAAAATGTCGAAATTGTCGCCGCAGATGCCGTGACGTGGACGGCCCCTGAACAAGCCGATTGTATCGTGCTGGATGCACCCTGTTCAGCCATTGGCGTGATGCGTCGTCATCCAGACATCCGTTTACTGCGTCAATCGGGTGATATTGCCAAAACAGTCCAGCTGCAAAAACAGATTTTGGACAATATGTGGCAGCAACTCAAAGTCGGTGGCACCTTGCTTTACATCACCTGCTCCATTTTAAAGGCAGAAAATGAACAGCAAATGGTTGAGTTCTTTGCTACGCATGCCGATGCCAAAGAAGTGAAAATTGAAGCCGATTGGGGCATTGAACAAATTCACGGTCGCCAATTATTGCCACAAGTGGGTCGTGGTGATGGTTTCTTCTATTGCCGTATCCAGAAAACGGCTTAACCGATGTAATGAAAACAGGTGGCTTAGAGCCACCTGTTTTTATTGGTGTGCCCATCCTGCCAGAAAGGTCATTGCACATGCGATACAGACCTCCTACTGCAAAATGGTATGCACCTCTGATGCTGTATTTTAAAAACAAGAAAGCCATTATCATCAATGATAATGGCTTTCTTTTGTAACAGTATGAACTGAAGTCTTTGCAGATTTAAAGAGTGTGCTGATCTTTGACTTCTTCCAACACTTCATCCAATTCCTCAGGATGTTTCATCAAGTGCAGAATGGACAAGACCAGTCCGCCCCACAAAAACAGCATGGAAATAATCATCATAACGATTGCAGAAGTATTCATCTTTATTCTCCTAGCGGTCTTTGACGCGAGCCAAAATAAAAGCAATGACAGCACAGAAAATCACGCAGCCCCAGCCAAACAGCCACTGCATGCTTACACTATAATCACCATAGCCTTTTAATAACAAGTTATAAATGGTCATGGTTAAGGTGACCAACAGAATCAACGAGGTAATCACGGTCAGGGTAAAGTCCCAGCCTTTGCCCAAATGTACCGTTGAAATGGCATTGACGTGATTCCGGATTTCAGCCAGTGCCGAACGCTTGAACCAGGCAATACAGATAATCGACAGCAACGCACCGCCGATAATGCCGATGTTATTAATGAAATGGTCAATAATATCCACCAGTTTAATCGAGTTCACACTGGAGAATAAAACAATCGATACCAAGGCACTACCGCCACCAACAATAGTGACCGCTTTCTTACGGCTCCATTTCAGCTTGTCCATCATGGCAGAAATCGGAACTTCCAAAATACTCACCATCGAGGAAATGCCGGCCACAAATAAGGACGAGAAGAACAGGATACCAAACAGGTCGGCACCCGCACCCAGGCTGGAAATAATTTTAGGGAATGCAATAAATGCCAGACCAATACCGCCACTCACCACATCCTGAACATTGCTGTTCGCAGCATAAGCCATAAAGCCCAGCGCAGAGAAAATCCCGATACCGGCCAAAATTTCCGTAGAGGCATTAGCAAAACCCACAATTAAACCCGAACCGGTTAAATTGGTTTTTGGCTTTAAGTAAGAAGCATAAGTCACCATGATCCCGAAACCGACGGACAGCGAGAAGAAGGTATGACCATAGGCAGCCAACCACACCTTGTAATCCATCATGGCAGACCAGTTTGGAGTGAAGAAGGCATTTAAGCCATCGACCGCTCCCGGTAAACGCAGTGCCTGAATCACCAGAATGGTGAATAAAACAAACAGTAATGGCATGAAAATCTTGTTGGAAAGTTCAACGCCCTTTTTCACCCCACCGTATAAAATGATTAAGGTGAGTGCCCAAATTCCTGCCAATGGCCAGAAAATATGGCTCACAAAACGCGGATCAAACCCGGTCGCTTCACTGGTTTGTAAATAGGTTTTAAAAAAGAAACCTTCCGGATCATTGCCCCACATCTGACCTATGGAGAAGTACACGTAACTGCCTGCCCAGGTCAAAACGCTGGCATAATACAAACCAATAATGATACATACACTGACTTGCCACCATCCCAAGGTTTCACCGCCACGAAACAGTTTACGGTAGGCTTTTGGCGGTGAGCTATTACTTCTATGCCCTACAGCATAATCGAGGAATAACAGCGGTAGGCCTGCCGTAATTAAAGCAATCAAATAAGGAATAAGAAACGCGCCGCCGCCATTTTCATAAGCCACGTAGGGGAAACGCCAAATATTACCTAAACCGACAGCCGATCCGACAGCTGCAATAATAAAGCCGGATCGTGATGACCAGTTTTCACGAGAATCTGTCATAAAACACCTAAACCTTAGGTATCTTTAAATGCTGCTTGTTATCGGGTTTATATCGCAAGCACAAAAAGTACCCTTCAAAAATAATTCTTGTGTTTGATTTAGAGGTCACCTTTTGGGTGCAGTATTCTAAATGGCAAACAGATCAGTAAGGTTCAAATTTTGCTTAAAAATGTTGATCAATACTCATCCTTTATATGAACTTAACAATACTCACTTTTATAAAAATTTTCTGTAATTTATTTACCAAACATTTCATTTTTATAATCTGTTGAGTTTGAATGCTCATTTAATCGGCTGAATTTTAATCCTGCTTTATTATTCACCTATAAACTTCTGGGAATACATAAATTACATATAAAAACCTAAAGTTATCTTAAGATGATTCAATCTGCTTATTTATGGTTGTGAAATAACAATTTAAAAATTAAATGCCACATGCCTTTTTCAACTCGTATGCTAAAGATGAGAGATAAACATTCTGTAATTTTGAGAAACAACAACAATGCAATTTTTAAGCATTCAATATATGATGCGCTATAAATTGGGTCTCAACTCATGCTATTTAACTCACAAAAAGATTTTTCAAAATAACGGATTAAACAATGTCAGGATTCTCATGCGATCATTCAAAATTCTTTGTCTAGCCCTTGGACTGGGCGCGTTCAGTTCCACTCAAGCCGATGTTATTGCGGTCAAAGGCAATATCGATTACTGGCACTACAGCACCGATTTAACCCAACCGGCATCTTCGCTACCACAAGCACAAATGGAAAATGATCAAGCGTTGACATTCTCGGTTGCGCTAGAACATCCGGTGCCATTGTTGCCCAATGCAAAAATCAAACATAGCCATTTACAGGCTGACAGCGATCAAAGTTTGGCGGGTGTAAAAAGCCATCAGGTCGACCTCACTTATACAGATTTCATTCTGTATTATGAAGTGCTGGACAATATTGTCGATGCAGATGTCGGCATTGGTGCCAAACGTTTAAGCGGAGATATTCTGCAAAACTATACCAACACCTTAGATGTGAGTAGCACGCTACCGATGCTTTATGCCCAGGCCGGGGTAAACCTGCCTTTTACCGGTTTAAGTGCAAGAGCTGAAGCCAGTTTTGCTGCACTGGATGATGAGCAAATTAGCGATGCTCAGGTGGAACTCAAATATAATTTCATTGATACCCTGTTACTCGACGTGGGTGCCAGAGTCGGTTATCGCATTTTAGACATCCAGTTAGAAGAAGGCTCAAATGCAGAAACCAAACTCAAATTTAAAGGCCCTTATCTTGGCATAGAAGCGCATTTCTAAAGCACTCCTGTACGCTTTTGCTTACATGAACTGCAGAAAATGAAGGCTATACATATGGCTGAGCTCAGATTATATTTAACTCATACAGAAACAGGATGTTTATAAAATAAGAAGAATAAAAGTAAAAACAGCAGGAAGCTGAGGTAGAACAGGAGTGATACCTTTAACCAATACGAAAAAGCCTCGACAGGATGCCGGGGCTTTTTTATGTCCGTATATATGTATATTTATCGCTTATAAAAATAAAATGCCTATCAATGGTTAAGGGAACCTAAAATCTTAGCCAATCTTCAGTTCACTAACTTCGTGTTGAATAAAATCACCGCTAAGCTCTATTAAACTGAGAGTTATAAAATCCCCGCACATAAAAAAAGCCCCCTGCTTATGCAGAGGGCTTTTTAGAATAATGAGCTGGCGATGACTTACTCTCACATGGGTAATCCCACACTACCATCAGCGCTAAGAGGTTTCACTTCTGAGTTCGGGAAGGGATCAG